>CANNCO010000016.1 GCA_947503175.1 uncultured Paracoccaceae bacterium | reverse complement strand
CGTCCGTGGCGCACCACATCACCCGCAGACCCAAGGCAAGATCGAGCGCTGGCATCAGACCATGAAGAACCGGGTTCTGCTGGAGAACTACTCCCTGCCCGGCGACCTGGAACGGCAGATCGGTGCCTTCGTCGATTGACCTGCTCCCCTGAAACGTCCTCGATTTGAGGTTAGCCTGTTCTCCAACTGAGGAGACAGACGATGAAGAGATCA
>CANNCO010000015.1 GCA_947503175.1 uncultured Paracoccaceae bacterium | reverse complement strand
TAGGGTCAGGACCCATTGATTTCTGCTTGGCTGCGTGATTCACGTTTCGAAAACGAGCGGTGAACATGTCTGATCTTTTCTGGCTGACAGATGCGCAGATGGCGCGTCTTGAGCCCTTCTTCCCCAAGTCGCACGGCAAACCCCGCGTTGATGATCGGCTTGTGTTGAGTGGCGTTATCTTTATCAATCGCAATGGCTTACGATGGCGTGACGCGCCCGCTGCCTATGGGCCGCACAAGACGCTCTACAACCGTTGGAAGCGCTGGAGCGATAAAGGCATTTTTGCGCAGATGTTGATGGGATTGGCCGCTGATCACGGGGAAGAAACGACGGTCATGATCGATGCAACATATCTCAAGGCCCATCGCACTGCGTCCAGTCTCGCGGTGGAAAAAGGGGGCGTGGACGCCTGATCGGTCGGACGAAAGGCGGCATGAACACGAAGCTACACGCCATCTGCGACAGCCAGGGTCGACCACTGAGGCTGTTCGTGACCGCTGGACAAGTCAGCGACTATATCGGTGCGCGGGCATTGCTGAGCAGTCTGCCAAATGTCGATTGGCTGCTTGGCGACAGAGGCTATGACGCCGATTGGTTGCGGGAAGCCTTGAAAGACAAAGGGATACGTCCCTGCATCCCCGGTCGCAAGCAGCGCAAGACGAAGGTGAAATACGACAAGCGGCGCTATAAGCGACGCAACCGGATTGAGATCATGTTCGGCA
>CANNCO010000014.1 GCA_947503175.1 uncultured Paracoccaceae bacterium | reverse complement strand
TAGGGTCAGGACTCAATTAGGTCCACCATGAGATAGCTGCAGCGAGGCAGATAGCGGAAAGGAAAGTGTCTGCGCGCTTGTCGTAACGTGTTGCGATGCGTCGGAAGTCCTTGAGGCGGCAGAACATGCGTTCGATGAGGTTGCGCGCCTTGTATTTCGCGCTGTCATAGGGGATCGGCGCGCGGCGGGATGTGGTCGAGGGAATGACGGCCACAGCCCCCTGTTCGCCGAGCCAGAGCCTCAGCCGGTTCGCATCATAGGCTTTGTCGGCCAGCAGCATATCCGGCGGCGCGATCATGGCCAGAAGGTCGAGTGCGGGCGTTATGTCGTTGATATTGCCGGGCGTCAGCAGGAACGCGACGGGTCGCCCATGATCGTCGCAGAGCGCATGTATCTTGGTCGTCCGGCCGCCGCGCGAGCGACCTATCGCATGGGCGAAGGCCCCCCTTTTGCGCCGGAGGCGGATCGGTGCGCCTTGACATGCGTGCTGTCGATCGAGACGGACCTGACGCCAACAACGCCCGCCGAGCCGGTCAGCGCATAGAAGATCGTCTGCCACACCCCCTGCTTGCTCCATCGGTTGAAGCGGTTGCAGACCGTCGTATAGGGGCCGTATTCGGTTGGACAGTCCCGCCACCGCGCGCCGGTCCTCAGCATGTGCATGATCCCCGAAATCACCCGCCGATCATCGACCCGATGCGCGCCACGCCGCCCGCGTGGCAGCAAAGGCTCGATCCGAGACCAGCTCTCATTATCCAACCAGTACAGATTGCTCATCAAGAGGCCCTCCTGAACATCTTGAATCACACAACAATCAAACCGGGAACCCCTT
>CANNCO010000013.1 GCA_947503175.1 uncultured Paracoccaceae bacterium | reverse complement strand
TCAAAAAGACCCCCGGTTTTTTCGGGGGTCTTTGTTTTTGGGCCGTTGGGTGTGTGCGGCCTCTCGGGTGGACTTAGCTGTTGTCGTCGCCGCGATTGTCCGATTGCGCGAAATGCGCCCTTGCGAAGGCTGCCGTGTCGCTCGAGGCGTTCGAGGTCGAGACGACCATGCCGCTGTCGACGTTCGACAGGATCCGCAGATCGCCTTCCTCGCCTTCACCTGCGAAGTGGATCCGGGCCAGGTCAGTCGTGGCGCCGGTCGCGCTGGCGGTGAAGCCTGCGTCGTAGCGGGCGCCGTCGCCGCTGTCGTGGGACTGGGCGAAGTGCTGTTTTGCCAGTTCGGCCGGTGTCGCAGCGGCGAGCGGAGCGGCAAGCATCAGGGCGGCGGCTGTGGTTGTGATGAGGGTTCTCATGGATATCGTCCTTTTAAGTCTGTGAGGGCGTCAGGCCCGGCTGTGGATTGGGTGCGGCTTCGGGAGGGAGGGACCCGAAGCCGCGGGGGACTTAGCGGTTGTCGTCGCCGCGATCGTCCGACTGTGCGAAATGCGCCTTTGCGAAGGCTGCCGTGTCGCTCGAGGCGTTCGAGGTCGAGACGATCATGCCGCTGTCGACGTTCGACAGGATCCGCAGATCGCCTTCCTCGCCTTCACCTGCGAAGTGGATCCGGGCCAGGTCAGTCGTGGCGCCGGTCGCGCTGGAGGTGAAGCCTGCGTCGTAGCGGGCGCCGTCGCCGCTGTCGTGGGACTGGGCGAAGTGCTCTTTTGCGATCTCGGCGGGGGTCTGAGCGGCGAGAGGGCCGGCGACGAGAAGGACAGTGGCGGCGGTGAGAATGAGGGTTTTCATTGTGTCGTTCCTTTCAAGTGTCATTTCGGTGGGCCTGTGGCCCGGGGTTATGTTTGGGGAGGGCTGATGTTGCCGTCCGATGGGATTGATTTGGGGCATGGGCTGGCTCACTACAACGCACGGACGCGTGAGGTATGCGCGAATTAAGTGCGCTCATGCACAGACCTCTGTGCAACCTCACGAATTCCTCCAAAACTGAAACAGTCCACACAGAAATGAGAGCGGGCG
>CANNCO010000012.1 GCA_947503175.1 uncultured Paracoccaceae bacterium | reverse complement strand
GTCCTCTCTCGACCTTTGGTGATAATCCCGCGGGGTGAGCCCGTCGAGGCTCGAGTGCGGGCGGTGATGGTTGTAGTCGTCGCGCCATGCCGCAATCAGATGGCGGGCATGGCGCAAGGTCGGGAACAGGTGCTCGTTGAGGCACTCGTCCCGGAGGCGACCGTTGAAGCTCTCGACCAGGCCGTTCTGCATCGGTTTGCCCGGCGCGATGTAGTGCCACTCGACCTGGCGGTCCTCCTGCCATTTCAGCATTGCATTCGATGTCAGCTCGGTTCCGTTGTCGCTGACCACCATGCAGGGGAAGCCGCGCATCTCGGCGATCCGGTCAAGTTCGCGGGCAACCCGGATGCCGGAGATCGAAGTGTCCACGACCGTCGCCAGGCATTCCCTGCTGAAGTCGTCGATCACGCAGAGGATGCGGAACCGGCGGCCATCCGACAGCGCGTCTGATACGAAGTCGAGCGACCAGCGCTGGTTCGGACCTTGAGGGATGGTCATCGGTGCCCTGGTCCCGATCGCGCGCTTGCGTCCGCCCCGTTTACGGACGGTTAACCCTTCCTCGCGGTAGAGCCGGTAGAGCTTCTTCCAGTTCACTTCCCAGCCCTCGCGCTTCAGCAGGATGTGCAAACGCCGGTAGCCGAACCGGCGCCGCTCGGACGCCAGTTCCTTCATCCGGGCGCGTAGCTCGGTGTCTGCCGGACGCTTCGATGTCCGCCGATACACACGCGGATCTATCCCCGCAAGCGCACAGACCCGCCTTTGCGAGTAGCTCTTCTCCTTCATGGCCCAGTCCACAGCGTTCCTTCTCGAACCGGGCCTCAGAAGTTTTTTCCGAGCATCTCTTTCAGCGTCGCTACATCCATCATCTGCTCGGCCAGCATCCTCTTCAGTTTGGCGTTCTCGGCTTCGAGCGCCTTCAGCCGCTTCGCGTCGGCGACCTCCATGCCCCCGTACTTGCGTCGCCAGTTGTAGAAGGTCGCATCGCTGATCCCGTGCTTCCGGCACAGATCCGGCGCGCTCACGCCCGCCTGGTGCTCCTTCAGGATGCCAATGATCTGCGCTTCGCTGAACCGTGATCTCTTCATCGTCTGTCTCCTCAGTTGGAGAACAGGCTAACCTCAAATCGAGGACGTTTCAGGGGAGCAGGTCA
>CANNCO010000011.1 GCA_947503175.1 uncultured Paracoccaceae bacterium | reverse complement strand
ATCACCAAAGGTCGAGAGAGGACCAAACCCTGAACAGAGCGAACTTACAAACGCGGACTCAAAGGGGAGCAGGTCAATCAGGCCGCCAAAAAGGGGTAAGCTGAAGGCGACTTGGATTCACTCGCTATGGGCTGAGTGAAACACACCCCACCCAGCACCCCGATCATTCCACGGTCAATGACCATCGCACGAATGGGCGATGATTGGGCGGATATTCGTCAACAAATGGCATTCTTGGACAGGCGAGAAGTATCGCTGAGTTACTGATCGGCGCTTTCAACGTGCTGAGTATCCCCTTCCCAAGTAGGGTCGTTTTCCATGATTGCTGTCATGAGAATCATGAAAATCCCTGCAAAGGCGCACCCGTATATCGCACGAAAGAGCGCTCTGACCACGAGACGTGGAAGGGCAATTGCAGAGTCAATATCCAAGCTAAAAAGCCCAGTCTGCTCGTTGGGTGGTAGGACATCGAACTCCAGGCGCATCACGCCCTTTTCGATCAGTCGCAGGAGGATCGCTATCAATACGAGAATGCTGACCAACAGCACGTTCTGTTTGCCAATGGCTTGCTCGGCACCAGTCAAATACGGCTGCGCGAAGACAATTGCACCCATAGTTATCAATGCGGTGACGATAGCTTTCCCGGATAGACTCATCAGCGTCCTGACCTCAGTCTAGAGTTCGACTTTCGCAATATTTTGGGAATCCGGCGAAACTTGGGCCGAGAAGAACTCAACACACCTACGAATGATGGCTTGACCGTGCCACGACCAGCGGCGGCTCGGCCGGAAAGCTCCTGATATCGAACCACTTGAACTGCGTCCCGTCGGGGTTGACCTTGTTGCCGTAGCGGATCGGATAGCCGCCTGAGTTTTGGAGGAAGATGCGCCTTCGCCAACTGCGGGAATGGCTCACGAAATCGGGGACTGAACCGATCTGTTCACTTTTGCGCTTGGCCTGTGCGCTGAGGCGCAGAGATTCCGCGAGTATTCCAGCGTCTCAGCATTGAAAATATAAACTAAACAGTTTAGTTGATAATTGTGATTGATCAAAGACAAGGAGATGGCACTTTCGAGGAAGCTTAGTGACCTGCGCGATACCCACCTCCGGGCCTGTGAACTCCGTACATCGCTGTAATTCCGGGTAAAACTGTTACGCCCGCTCTCATTTCTGTGTGGACTGTTTCAGTTTTGGAGGAATTCGTGAGGTTGCACAGAGGTCTGTGCATGAGC
>CANNCO010000010.1 GCA_947503175.1 uncultured Paracoccaceae bacterium | reverse complement strand
CCAACCAGTACAGATTGCTCATCAAGAGGCCCTCCTGAACATCTTGAATCACACAACAATCAAACCGGGAACCCCTTAATTGAGTACAGACCCTAGGCGATGGAGTATTGAGGTGGCTGACAAGACAATCGAGGCCGCCGTTGTCATCAACGCGGCCGGTGCCTGGGCTGATCACATTGGCGCCTTGGCCGGTGCCAAGTCGATCGGATTGGTTCCCAAACGCCGTAGCGCTATCGTCGTAGACGCACCTGCAGGCGTTGAGATCCCTGCGCTGCCCGCAGTCGATATGGCCGACTCGGAGGCCTATTTCAAACCCGATGCCGGGCGCATCATGGCGTCGCTCGGCGACGAAACCCCGACCGAACCACAGGACGCAAGGCCCGAAGAGCTTGACATTGCCCTGGTCGCCGATTGGCTCCAACGTCACACCACCATCGACCTGCGCCGCATAGAACACAGTTGGGCGGGGCTGCGATCATTTGTGCCCGACGGCGCCCCGGTCGTGGGTTTCGACGGCGCGCTAGACGGTTTCTTCTGGCTCGCCGCTCAGGGTGGGTATGGGATCATGACGGCCCCGGCACTGGCGCAGGCGTCCAAGTCGTTTATCCTGCATAACCGATTGCCGGACGATTTCGAGCATTTCGGCGTGTCGCAAAACGCAGTATCATCAACTCGCTTGTCGGTGGTGGTGTCTGGATCAGCGATCGAGTCGTCTTCCGGCTGATCAACTCGGAGCTGCCGCTCCCGGTCCATTTGAGATGTCACTGCGAACCTGAAGGTGGATCGCGATCCGGCCATCTGCCATAACGCGATGCTGCGCCGTCGACCAACGTCCTCTTTTCGGGAAGCTGCGGCGCAACAGTCGAAGTAACGGTTGATATTCTGACAAGAGTCCGCAGTGGGCCGCCTCTGGATGAATCAATGGCAGCTTTCTGTGGAATTCAGTTGTTGGTGGGATTTGCAGCATCTGTCACAATGGGCGCTCTGCCGAATTCGGATGCGCCGCGGCATCTCGTGTGAGCGGTGTCTGTGGAACGGTAAGGACGGCCCAGAAAAGACATTCGACATGGCCTCGCGATGCTGCGTTTGCATCCCGCTTTGCGGACCTTCACAGCAGCCGTCAAATCTCGAGATATGCGAACTCACAAATGACGGGACAATCCTGTCGTTCGTTCGGTGGCCCTTACCCGGTTAACAGGCCGAAGACCCCGGGCATCGCAACACCGGCCCCAAGGGCTGGCGACTTGTTTGATCCGGGCGCTCCGCTCGCATGGTGAAGGGACATGGCTGAAACAAAGAGCTTCTGAACGAGGGTTTTATCGCCAGCCCCCAGTCCGGCGATGCCCTGCCTCAATGGCCAGCAAAATGGGTTCGAACCCGAAGCTCCTGTCTCTACTACGAATGTCGGGTTCGTGGTGGTTGGATCAGTATACTACGCATGTCCGTCGTCAGAGTATTTCGGAGAGCAGAAGCTGTATCGTGTCTGACGTGAGCACCTACCGGACAGATTTAGCGGTTTGAGCAACGGAGGATTTCTGGTTCATCGAAGCCATTATGGAGCGAAGATGAACAAGAGATCCGGAACATCGAAGGATGCTGCTGACAAGTTGGTCAGGGGCATAAAGCGCAAGACGCGCAAGCACTACTCGGCCGAGGAGAAGATCAGGATTGTCCTGGCGGGCCTTCGCGGCGAGGAGAGCATTTCCGCCCTGTGTCGCCGCGAGGGGATCGCCGAGAGCCTGTACTGTTCCTGGTCGAAGGAGTTTCTGGAGGCCGACAAGAACCGTTTGGCAGGCGACACGACCCGCCAGGCGACGACTCCTGAGGTCAAGGAGCTGCGATCCGAAACCTTGGCCCTGAAGGAGGTCGTCGCCGAGCTGACGCTCGAGAACCGGCTGCTCAAAAAAGCATGATCGGGGATGGGGAGGACGACGCATGAGATATGCTGCCTCTGAGAAGCTTGCGATCATCCGCACGGTCGAGGCATCGCATTTGCCGACCCGGCAAACGCTGAAGATGCCCGGCATCCCCAGCAGCACCTACTACGACTGGTACGCAGGCTGGAATGATGGGGGCTTCGACGCTCTGGCCGATCGCTCGCCTCGGCCTGTGTCGGTTTGGAACCGCATCCCGGACAAGGTGCGCGAGGATGTCGTTAATTTTGCCCTTGAGCACGAAGACCTCACGCCCCGCGAACTGGCGGTCAAATACACCGATGAGAAGCGGTACTTTGTCTCGGAATCGTCGGTCCATCGCATCCTCAGCGCTGAGGATCTGATCACCGCCCCAGCCCATGTGGTGATACGCGCGGCTGACGAGTTCCGGGACAAGACCACGCGCCCGAACGGGCTCTGGCAGACCGACTTTACCTATCTCAAGGTCATCGGCTGGGGCTGGTTCTATCTCAGCACGATCCTCGACGATTGCAGCCGATACATCATTGCGTGGAAACTCTGCACCACGATGAAGGCCGCGGACGTCACCGACACGCCAGAGCTGGCGCTGAAGGCGTCCGGCTGCAGCGACGCGACCGTTGTGCACAAGCCGAGGCTTCTCAGCGATAATGGCTCGTCCTACGTCGCGACTGATCTGGCCGAATACCTCAAGCAAAAGGGCATCGATCACGTCCGTGGCGCACCACATCACCCGCAGAC
>CANNCO010000009.1 GCA_947503175.1 uncultured Paracoccaceae bacterium | reverse complement strand
AAGATCAGACATGTTCACCGCTCGTTTTCGAAACGTGAATCACGCAGCCAAGCAGAAATCAATGGGTCCTGACCCTAGCGCAGATTCTGGGCTTTTTCTGTAACAAGATGCGCAAAGTTTGGACGGCTTAGAGCGGGCGCACCGCAACCATGGATGGGCTTTCAAGACTGAGGCTGAGACGCAGGTTTGGATTGCTTAACGGTACAGTTGAATGTGCTCATCAGGGGATAACCAAAAGAGCGGCCTAAATCAGCGACTCGGGCCGCTTTATGGCCGAAAACGAACGACTTTTCCGTCAGAGTAGCGCGGCCGTCGTACAATACAAATCCGGTGACAGTACCATACAAGAGCAACCGAAATTATCTTTAAGCCAATGATCTTTATAGATAAAATTATGGTGGGTGATGAGAGACTCGAACTCCCGACATCTTCGGTGTAAACGAAGCGCTCTACCAACTGAGCTAATCACCCGTGAGCGCGCTGATAGCGCGGGGGCCGGTCGGGTTGCAAGCCCTGTCGTGCATTCGGTGCGTCAGTCGTCGGGATGCAGCTCGTGGGACTGCCCGGCACGGATGTGAAACGCGTTGCCCTGCCCGCCCGGCAGATCGACGAAACCGGCGCGGTCGAGGCCCAAAAGCCGTGCGCGCAGGAAGCGCGATGTGATGCCGTGGGTGATCAGGATGGCGGGGCCGGTGAGATCGGCCAGGAAGGCGCGGCAGCGGGCATCGAGCCGGTCGAAGCCTTCGCCGCCCGGCGCGTGATCCATCCAGTGAAACGGCGCCACGTCATCGGTGAAGAGATGCGGCGCTTCGGTGCGGATCACATCGAGGCTCTGACCCTCCCACGCGCCGACACCGATTTCGAGCAGGCGGGGGTCGCACTCGGCCTCTTCGACGGGTCGTTCGAGAATGCGTTCGGCGGTGGCGCGGGTGCGGCCCGCGGGGCTGAGATGGATCCGGCGGCTGGTCAGGTGGCCGTTCTGGCGCAGCATCCGGCCCAGCGCATCTGCCTGTGCCGCGCCCTTGTCGGTCAGGGGCGAGTCCTGCTGGCCCTGCATCCGGCCCTCTCGGTTCCAGACGGTCTCGCCATGGCGGATGATCAGGATGTCGGGGTGGGACATGGGGGCCTTGCGTTTTAGATGGCCGGGTGACCGGGTCTGGGCGTGCCTATGCGAATGGGGATGCGGGGTCCAGCCGCGATGGTGCGGGGCGCTATAGCTCGAGTACGAGCGGGCAATGGTCGGAAACCTCCGGGTCATAGATCACGTCGAAGGCGCGCACCGCGGAGCCCCGATTGATCAGCATGTAATCCGCGTATTTTCCCGGCTTCGTGTAGTGTGAGTTCCGGGTGCTGGTGAAGCCACGGCCCGTCACCAGTTCGACCATTCCGGCATCCGCCAGTATCTTGAGCGTCTCGCTGTCGGGTTTAGTGTTGAAGTCGCCGCAGATGATCGTGAGGTCATCCGGCTCGGACACCGCCCGCGAAAGATCGAGAAGGCGGTGCGCCTGTGCCGCGCGTTCGGGCGTGTCCATCTTGCCGTTCAGGTCCCGCAGCCCGTGCATGTGGGTGACGCTGACCGGACGGTCCCGCTGATGGTCGTAGACGCGGACGGCGTGGGCGCTGCGCGAGCGGGGGTGATCGCCATATCCGTTGGGTGAATACCTCTTGTGAACGAAGCCCTGAACCTGGCCGATGATGGGGTGCGACTTGTGAACGAAGGTCGCGAGGCCCCATTGCGACGGGATGGACCGGTCACCATCCCACAGAACGCCCTGCGCCGCAGGGCAGAAGGTGGCCACATGATCGGGCAGCGCCTGTGCGACATCGCGAAAGAAATTGGCGCGCTGCGGCAGAACGTGATCGCCATCGCGATAGGTCAGCCAGTCCTTGTCGGTTTCGGGGCTGTGGACCACTTCCTGCAGGCAGAGGATGTCGGGTGCGGTGGTAGCGATATAGGGGAGAAGATCGGCATGCAGTTTCCCGCCCCAGCCGTTCAGGCACATCAGTTTCATTTGGCTATGTCCCGGCGCGTTGTTGATTCGGACCGGGCTGACCCGGGATGTCACGTGATTGGCAGCAAGGTGAGCTTCGGCGTCAAGTCGATTGCTTCTCAAGATCCGTCCCGAAAGGGCCTTTGGTTGCTGTGGGGGTGTTCAGCATCGAGCTATGCCACGCCGCTGGCCGGGCCCCTCCTGTCCCATCATCATAGGCTTGCTGGGACGTGCTGCTTTTTGTACGGCTTTGGTAAGACACCCGATCAGGCGGCCGAGCAAACAGAGGACAGGTTGCTTTGTGCGCATCGAGCGTCAACAAGATTGCAACCCTTTTTCCAAACACCGATCCATGCAGGGATACCGAACAATCGGGCTACACCAGAATATCATAAACCAACCCACTTAAGCCATGTTCTGATCGATTCTACTGAGAATATCTTCAGGAAAAAATGAAATGAAATCGATATATTAATCAGTATCGCCCAAACCCATATCCAATCGCTCAAAACCCTAAATGGAAAAACATCTAAGCTCGGAAAAAAGAAACCGAATATGAAACTGATAATTACTGCAAATGGTAAGGGATACAAGATGCAGAACAGGAAAATAGCACCTTGAAACCTAAGCGTATAGGCATGTCCTTCTCCGTGCTCCATTCTTCGAAACGCAAAGTGATTCAGGAAAAAGTAATTCCAAGGTGATCGTCTATGATCGGGCATCTGTTTGCATACCGATATCCTATTCACACAGGGTAGCATCAGCTTATTTTAATCAAGCGCCAATCTTACAATTGGATCAGTTTTAAAAATCTATTGTCATTTTCTTAATACTTAAAGAAGGAAATTTCCAGATTGTCAATCTACATCCATCTGTGAGTATCATTTTCCTGTCGACTGAATGCGCATTGTTAAGCAAGGTGAATGGCTAAGCCAGCAGGCCTCAAATTGCGTCCGCCAGGGCGAAAGTGATTTCGCCATACAAGGGATATGATGAAACCACCTAAGATGCTGATACATCGTAAGCCTCTTGGTGGGTGATAAGAGATTCGAACTCCTGACATCTTCGATGTGAACGAAGCGCTCTACCACTGAGCTAATCACCCGCCGGGCGGCGGTTTAGCGTCCGCGTGGGCTCTGTGCAAGGGGCATTGGCGATCTGTCGGGCGCGTTGCAGCCCAGATTGTGCGGGACCCCGCGGCCTTTTGTTCGCGCTATTTCGACGGGACGCGGGTAACGCCTTTCGGTGGTGCGGGTTGCGGCGATGCGGCCCAAGATCTGACGACCCCCTCGACCCCGTCCCATGCGCCGGGGGTCAGCGCGCGGCCCAGCACGCGGTCGGGGTTCGTGGGCGGCGGCATGACCACCCGCGACAGGGGCGTGAAGCCGAACCGGCGGTAATAGGGGGCGTCACCCACCAGCATCACGCGGTCCCAGCCTTTGGCGCGGTCAAGGCTTTCCTCGACCAGCAGCCCGCCCAGACCCTCGCCCTGCCGGGTCGGGTGAACGGCAACAGGGCCCAGAAGAAGCACCGGTTCCGCCTCGACACGGGCCGGCCAGTAGCGGATCGCGCCAGCCAGAATGCCCAGCTTGTCGCGCGCGGTCAGAGCCAGTCCCGGAACCGGATCCACCCCGTCGCGCAGGCGGTAGGAGGACAGCGCCTCGCGCCCAGGCGCGAAGCAGAGGTCGTAGAGCGCCTCGACCTCCCACCAGTCGTCCGGGGTTTCCGCCGCGAGTTTCACTGCCCTTGCCCATGTTTCGTTTCGGCTGGAAACGCCCCTAGCATGGGGTTAGTTGGGGCACAAATCCAATGGAGGTCTTGATGTTCTATCGCCCCGAAGATGGTCACGGTCTGCCACATAACCCGTTCAACGCGGTGGTTACGCCGCGCCCGATCGGCTGGATCTCGACCCGCGGGCGCGACGGGAGCGAGAACCTTGCGCCCTATTCGTTCTTCAATGCCGTGGCCTATGTGCCGCCGCAGGTCATGTTCGCCTCGACCGGGACAAAGGATGACCGCGACGGCACCAAGGACAGCATGACGAATATCCGCGAGACGGGCGTGTTCTGTGTGAACATCGTGGAATATGCGATGCGGGAGGTGATGAACATCACCTCGGGCCTTTGGGACCGGGATGTGGATGAGTTCGAAAAGGCCGGGATCGAACGCGCTGAGTGCGAGACCGTCGCCTGTTCACGGGTCGCCAATGCGCCCGCCAATCTGGAATGCAAACTGACCCAGATCGTCCAACTGCCCGGAGAGGCGAATTTCGTGGCATTCGGAGAAGTCACGGGCATCCACCTGCGCGACGATTGCCTGCGCGACGGGATGTTCGATGTGACGGTGTTTCAGCCCCTGACCCGGCTGGGGTATCGCGACTATAGCCGGATCACGGAGGTGTTTTCGCTGAAGCGGCCGGGAGAGTAGCTGCCGCTGGGCGGCATCAGGCAGCCCATGCTTCGGATTTGCCGAACAGCAACGTTTCCAGACGGGCGGGCAGAAGGCCCTGACGCTGGTAGAAGTCGAGATCGCGTTCGACCTTAGCAAGGCAATCGTCGGTCATGTCGGACAGCATCTTGCGCAGGTTGATCTGCATCGGATCGTTCGGCGTGTAACGCGTTACGGTCCGGGCCATTTCCGGGATGTTCACGAAATCCAACATACTCGTCTCCGTTACTCACTATGCCCCACTCGCTACGCCCGTCTCAGTAGCACCATTGAACAGGGCCGCGGTGACGGTACTAGGGCGTGCCCGGGGCGTGTTGTTGACGATTTCTTAACCAAACCGGGCGGGATCATGGCGGTCGGCGGGAATGAACGCACACGGGGATTTGCGCGAAATGATCTGATTTCATGTGGTTTTCGGGATTTTATTCCTTGATTGTGCAGGTCAGACTGTGGCGGCAGACAAACAGGCGGAGGCAAGATGGCGGAAACCATGATCGGGGTGATCGGCGGCTCCGGGATCTACGAGATCGAGGGTTTGAAGGACGCGGAATGGCGTCAGGTCGACGGCCCGTGGGGCGCGCCGTCGGATGCGATCCTGACCGGTGTTCTGGACGGTGTGCCCATGGCGTTTCTGCCCCGGCACGGGCGGGGGCATGTCCATTCGCCCGCGACGGTGCCCTATCGTGCCAATATCGATGCGCTGAAACGGCTGGGGGTCACGGATGTAATCAGCGTCTCGGCCTGCGGCAGTTTCCGCGAAGAGATGGCACCCGGCGATTTCGTGATCGTGAACCAGTTCATCGACCGGACCTTCGGGCGCGAGAAGTCGTTTTTCGGCACCGGCTGCGTCGCGCATGTGTCGGTTGCCCACCCGACCTGTCCCCGGCTTGGCACCGCCTGTCTGGAGGCCGCGCGGGCGCAGGGCATCACCGTTCACGACGGCGGGACTTATCTGGCGATGGAGGGGCCGCAGTTTTCAAGCCTCGCGGAGTCGAAGATGTACCGGGAACTCTGGGGCTGCGACGTGATCGGGATGACGAATATGCCCGAGGCGAAACTGGCCCGCGAAGCCGAGCTTTGTTATGCGAGCGTGGCAATGATCACCGATTACGACAGCTGGCATCCGGACCACGGCGAGGTGGATGTGAGCGAGATCATCAAGACGCTGATGAGCAATGCCGACAGGGCCAAGGGGCTGGTGGCGCGGCTGCCCCGATTGCTGGGGCCGGAGCGGGCGCCCTGCCCCCATGGCTGCGACCGGGCGCTGGAGTACGCGATCCTGACGGCACCCGAAAGCCGGGATGCGGCGTTGGTGGCGAAGCTCGATGCGGTCGCGGGCCGGGTTCTGTAGGACACGCGCTAGCCGTTCTTTTTCAGGAAATCGCGGATGAAGGTGCGGATTTCACGCGCGGCGGTCGTATCCATATCCTTGCAGAGGCGGACGAACGCATCCCTGTCGCGCTGATCGAGCCGGAGGATCAGCTGGCTGTCTTTCTTAGCTTTTGATTCACTCTTCCGTGGCATTGTCAATGCGATTTTATTGACCTGTATCGCAGTTGTATATACAATTTATATACGAGGTATCGACAGAAGGTGCATAGGCACCCAAGAAAAAGGAAATAAGAATGTCACTTTATGCCGCAAGCGCGATGTTTGTTCAGCCACGATTGAATCGCAAACGCCCGATGCTCCCCTGGCTTCGTCAGCGCAAACGCTGATCAACTGCAGTACTCCGGATCGCTGGCTTCAAGCGCGATCAGCGCGTTGAGGCGCGGGACAGGGATTGCACCCAGAACCGCCGTGCGCCCGACGACGAGCGCGGGTGTTCCGTAGAAACCGAACCGTGCGGCGACACCGGCGGTGAGTTGCAGTTGCGTGTCGATCGACGGGTTGCTCATATCCGCCAGAAGCCGGTCGACGTTAAGGCCGGCGCTTTCGCCAAGTTCCGCCAGATAGGCCGGGTCGGGCCGAAACTGCGCGCGCATCAGGCGGGCGTGAAAAGCGCTGTAACCGCCCTGCAGATCAGCCGCCATCGCGGCCCGCGCCGCGATAACGGAAGCCTCGCCCAGAAGCGGCAGTTCGTGCCAGGTGACGGTGATCTCTCCCGCCGCCTCGCGCGCCGAAAGCTCGCGCGTCAGGACCCGGCAATAGGGACAGTAGTAATCCGAGAAGGATGCAACCGGCACCGTTCCCGAGCGATGGGACCGGAAGAGCGCCGAACAGATCCGGTGGTTTTTGATCCAGGGCGCGGGCGGGCGCCCGGTATCGAGGCCGATCAGCGGATCGGACAGTGCAGTTGACGTCACCGTGCCGCCCTCGACCTGTCGGAAGCCAGGGAGATCGGGGATCGGGTCGAAGTCGAACCGGCGCGCACCGAATTGCCGGAACGCAGCCCCGCCGCCCCAGATGGCGACCGCCGCCCCGACCGCGATCAAAAGCCCTCTTCGGTTGGATTTTCCACTTGTTGCGTGCATTCCGCTCTTGCCTTGCCTGCCACAATTTCCTGAACTGCGCCGGACCGTGTGAACAAGGAGACCCCGGATGCAGGCCAGACGCAAGACGGTCAAGGATTACGTGCGCACCATCGTCGATTTCCCTCATGAAGGCATCATGTTCCGCGACGTGACCACGCTTTTCGCCGATCCGCGCGGGTTCCGGATGTGCGTGGATCAGCTTTTGCACCCCTATGCGGGCGAGGAGATCCACAAGGTCGTGGGGCTTGAGGCGCGCGGGTTCATCATCGGCGGGGCGATTGCGCATCAATTGTCGGTGGGGTTCGTGCCGGTTCGGAAGAAGGGGAAACTGCCGGGCACGACGATCAGCGAGGACTACCAACTTGAATATGGCGAGGCGGTGGTCGAGATCCATGACGATGCGATCCAACCGGGCGAGCGCATTTTGGTGGTCGACGATCTTTTGGCCACGGGCGGGACGGCAGAGGCCGGGATCAAGCTGGTGGAACGTCTGGGCGGCGAGATCGTGGGCTGCGCCTTCGTGATCGACCTGCCGGAACTGGGCGGGCGCAAGCGGCTGGAGGCCATGGGGATGGAGGTGCATGCGCTCTGCGATTTCGAGGGCGCGTAAACCCTTTCTTAGCACCTGTGGAGTAATCATGGCATCAAGCGGCCGTTTTCGTCGCTTTTGTTCCTCTTACGCTTAGTGAGTGAACCCCGGCTGCCCCCTCGGCCGGGGTTTACACTTTTGCGGGGCGCAGAACCGCACCCGGATTCATGATACCGTTCGGATCGAGCGCCGCTTTGATCGCCCGCATGGCCGACAGGCGCGCGGGGTCGCCATAACGCTCCAACTCGCCGACCTTGAGACGGCCGAGACCGTGTTCCGCGCTGAACGAACCGCCGAGGTCGTGGACGAGATCGTGGACGATCCGGGTTGCCTTTGGCGCGATATCGGAGAACGCGGCGCGATCTCCACCCGGCGGCGGGAACAGGTTGTAGTGCAGGTTGCCGTCGCCAAGGTGACCGAACGCATTGATCCGTACCGGACCCAGCGCATAAAGCGCGGGCGCCGCACGGTCGAGGAAACCCGGGATTTCGGAGAGCGGCAGCGAGATATCGTGGCTTGCGATAGCGCCGATCCTGCGGTTCGCGGCGGGGATCGCCTCGCGCAGATACCAGAGCGCATCACGCTGTGGCCCCGAACCGGCGACGATCCCGTCGGTCACCTCTCCCGCCTCCAGCGCCCCGGCAAAGATGACTTCGATCAGGGCCGCAGGATCGGCCCCCTGCCCCGTCGCGATCTCGGTCAGGACCATCCAGTCGGGGATCGTATCGAACGGCGGACGGTGGTCGAGCCCGGCCTCGTTCAGAAAATGCAGCCCGGTGCCCGAGATCAGTTCGAAGGCCGAGACGGTTTCACCGGCGATCTGCCCGGCGCGGGCCAGAAGCGCGAGCGCGGTTTTGGGATCGGGGACGACCATCAGCGCCGTCGCCCGCGCGGCGGGACGCGGGTAAAGGCGGAGCGCAGCGGCGGTGATGACGCCCAGCGTTCCCTCGGACCCGATCAGGAGGTTGCGCAGGTCGTAGCCGGTATTGTCCTTCCGAAGCCGCCGGAGCCCGTGCCAGATCTGACCGTCGGGCAGGACGGCTTCGAGCCCCAGACACAGGTCGCGCGCCGTACCGTAGCGCAGGACGTTCAGACCGCCGGAGTTGACCGCAAGCCCGCCGCCGATCCGCGCGGTATCCTGCGACCCGTAGGAGAGCGGGAACAGGCGATCGTGGTCTTCGGCAGCCTTGTGGATCCGGGCAAGGGTGGCACCGGCTTCGGCTACCAGCACGTTTTCCGAAGGGTGAACGGCGCGGACCTCTGTCATCCGTTCAAGGCTGAGGAGGATCGGAGCCGGGCCTTCTGTCGCGACCTGACCGGCGACAAGGCCGGTGCCGCCGCCATAGGGAACGACACCGACCCGTGCGGCGCTCGCGGCGCGCAGGATGGTCGAGACGTATTCGGCGCTGGCGGGTGCAAGGATCAGGCCCGCCTGCCCCGGATAGAGCCCCCGCGGCTCTTCCAGATAGTGCGGTGCATCGGGACGGAATGTGGCGGCGGGGAGCGCCGCGCGCAACTCGGCGATCAGGCTATCGGTGACGGGGTTCAGC
Organism: uncultured Paracoccaceae bacterium; assembly: GCA_947503175.1. GTDB lineage: Bacteria > Pseudomonadota > Alphaproteobacteria > Rhodobacterales > Rhodobacteraceae > Ovoidimarina. The sequence continues at coordinate 33,619 of CANNCO010000009.1, read as the reverse complement.
ATGGGCGTGGGTTGTGGCAGGGCCGGCGCGCCGCGTAAAGCCTTCAATCCTGAAGGTATTCGGGTTGAAGGACGATGACCGTCGGACGGTCCGGCAGGGTGCGCAGCGATACCTCGATGCTGGATCCCGCATCGGCGTCGATATCGAACTCGTCCGCCATACCGACGAGGAACCGTTCCAGAGATGCGAAGGAGAACCAGTGCATCGGGATGACGATCGAGGATTTCAGGCGCTTCAGCAGGCGGGTCATGGTTGGCAGATCAAGGGTCATACCGCCATCGACCGGCGCCATGACCACGTCGAGACGGCCGAGTGCGGCAAACTGCGCCGCGTCGGGAAAGTGGTGCAGGTGGCCGAGATGACCGATGCAGAGCCCCTCGATCTCGAACACGAAGATCGAATTACCATTGGTTCGCGCCGCGCCGCCGAAGGTGTCCGACCTTGTGTCGGTATGGACGTTGCGCACGAGCATCTCGCCCAGATCGAGGTGATGGTCGCGGGGACCGTCGGCATTGGCCCAGCCTTCCAGAACGTGGGGGATGCGCGGATCGGGGGCCGCCGTCCAATGGGTGCTGTGGGCGTTGTTCATGGTGGCCACGTCGGGCGCGTAATCGGTCGGGCCGATGAAGCCCGCGTAATCCGTCACCGCCGACAGGCCGCCGGGCGTTTGCAGCAGGAACATAGCGTGGGCGACGTAGCTGATTCTGACCGAGAAATCAGAGACATCGTCGCGGAAGCCGGCCTTGTGGAGATACTCGATCCCGGGCGCGGCATCGGAGATGGCGATGCAGTGGCTGGGCCTGCGCTCTTGCGCCTGGGCGGCTGTGGTCAGCGCGGCGATGGCGACCGCGCCAAGTGCGGCGATCCGGGAAAACATGGTGAAAGAGCGCATGGCGAGACCTCCTGAAAGGTCAAGCTAGGCCGGATATCGGCGGTGTCACCCGCTTGGTCAGGCTTTCTTGCCGCGCGCCGGTTTTTTCTTGCCGCCCTTGGCCGCCTTCGCGGCGATCAGCTCGACGGCCATTTCCATGGTCACGTCCGCCGGTTCGGTTTCCTTGGGCAGGGTCGCGTTGACCTTTTCCCATTTGACGTAGGGACCATAGCGGCCGTCCATCACGTTGACGGCACCGCCGTTTTCGGGATGTTCGCCAAGCTCCTTGAGCGGTGGCGCGGCCGTCCGGCCCCGGCCACGCGAGGCGGCTTTTTTCGCCAGTTCCTCGACCGCGCGGTTCATGCCGATGGTGAAGACTTCGTCGACATCGGGGAGGTTCGCGTAGAGCTTGCCATGGCGGACAAAGGGGCCATAGCGGCCGATCCCGGCCTCGACCATTTCGCCGTCTTCGGGATGCGGGCCAACCTCGCGCGGCAACGACAGAAGCATCAGCGCCTTGTCGAGATCAATATCTTCGGGGGCCCAGCCCTTGGGCAGGCTCGACCGTGGCGGTTTCGGTTCTTCTTCGGTGGGCTGGCCGCGCTGGACATAAGGTCCGAACCGGCCCTTCATCAGGCGGATCTCGTCGTCGCCATCCATGCCAAGAAGTTTGCCATCGGGGCCGATTGCGTCGCCGTCTTCCATACCCGGCGGTCCGAAGGCGCGGGTGAACCTGCATTCGGGATAGTTAGAGCAGCCGATGAACGCCCCGCCCGACCGGGCCGTGCGCATGGACAACCGCCCGTTGCCACAATTGGGGCAGAGGCGCGGATCGCCCCCGTCCTCGGTCGGCGGGAACAGGTGCGGTTCCAGCACCTCGTTGATCTTTTCCAGAACCTCGGTGATCCGCAGTTCCGAGGTCTCGCCAATCGCCGCGCTGAAATCGCGCCAGAACCGGTCGAGCACATCCTGCCAGTCGCGTTCGCCGGCGGTGATGTCGTCCAGTTCCTCTTCCAGATTGGCGGTGAACTCATAGCCCACGTAACGGCGGAAATAGTTTTCGAGAAAAGCGATTACGAGGCGACCTTTATCCTCGGGGAACAGGCGGTTCTTTTCCTTGCGAACGTATTCGCGATCCTGGATCGTCGTGACGATCGAGGCGTAGGTGGAGGGGCGACCGATCCCCAGTTCTTCCATGCGTTTGACCAGCGTCGCCTCGGTATAACGCGGCGGCGGCTGGGTGAAGTGCTGTTCGGGCGTCACCGATTTCTTTTCCGCATCCTCGCCCTGCATGATCTGCGGCAGGCGCTTGTCGTCATCATCGACGGCATTTTCCGCTGCATCCACGTCGTCGCGGCCTTCCGTGTAGACGCGCATGAACCCGTCGAACAGCACAACCTGACCGGTGGCGCGCAGGCCGACCTGGCCATCGGCGCTGCCAATCTCGACCGTCGTGCGTTCAAGCCGGGCACCCGCCATCTGGCTGGCCAATGTGCGCTTCCAGATCAGGTCGTAAAGCTTGCGTTGGTCAGAATCGGTCAGTTTCAGGCTGGCCGCATCCGCCGCCATGTCGGTGGGGCGGATGCATTCATGGGCCTCCTGCGCGTTCTTGGCCTTGTTTTTGTAAATGCGCGGGCTGTCGGGCAGGTAATCGGCCCCATAGCGATCCTTGATCGCGTCGCGCGCAGATGTCACCGCCTCGGGCGCCATGTCGATGCCGTCGGTCCGCATGTAAGTGATGCGCCCGGCCTCGTAGAGACGCTGGGCGGCCTGCATCGTCTGGCGCGCGCCCATGCCGAACTTCCGGCTCGCCTCTTGCTGAAGGGTCGAGGTCATGAAGGGGGCGGAGGGGTTGCGGTTGGCCGGTTTCGCTTCGACCGAGGTCACGGTCAGATCGCGGGAGGTAACGGCCTGAACCGCCAGTTCGGCGGCGGTTTCGTTGGCGATGTCGAACTTGTCGAGCTTTTTGCCGCCGAGCACGGTCAGGCGCGCGTCGTAGATCTGGCCGCGGGGCGTGGCGAGGGTTGCGCCCACCGACCAGTATTCGCGGGCGCGGAACGCCTCGATCTCCATCTCGCGCTCGACGATCAGGCGCAGGCAGACCGATTGCACGCGACCTGCGGATTTGGCGCCGGGCAGTTTACGCCAGAGCACCGGCGAGAGGTTGAAACCAACGAGGTAATCGAGCGCGCGGCGGGCCAGATAGGCCTCGACCAGTTCCATGTCGACCTCGCGCGGGTTCTCCATCGCTTCGGTCACGGCGGATTTGGTGATGGCGTTGAACACGACCCGGCTGACCGGCGTGTCTTTCTTGATCGCCTTGCGGGCGCGCAGCGTTTCTTCGAGATGCCACGAGATCGCCTCGCCCTCGCGGTCGGGGTCGGTGGCGAGGATCAGCGCGCCGTCATCCTTGAGCGCATCGGCGATGGCTTTGACGTGCTTTTTGCTGTCGGACGCCACCTCCCATTTCATCTGAAACCCCCGTTCGGGGTCGACCGATCCATCCTTGGGCGGCAGGTCGCGAACATGGCCATAGGATGCCAGAACGGTATAATCGTCGCCCAGATATTTGTTTATTGTCTTGGCTTTAGCGGGCGACTCGACAACGACAACGGGCATGAATTTCCTTTCGCGGCGCATCCCTAGTGATGGCGGCGCTAGATGTGGGGTAGGCTGAGCGAATGTCAACGCCCCTCGGTTGCAGAGCGTCCGTTTGCGGCAGATTGAGGGTCAGGAGACGCGGGAGAGAAGGCCACCGGGCTGGCGTGAAATCTGCCCGTCGACCTCGAGCGCGACGAGGACCGGCGCGACCTCTCCGGCGGGGCGGCACAGGTCGCGGATCAGCTGGTCTTCGGCCACGGGGCTGGGGCCGAGACGGTCAAGAATCTCGCTGTGAAGCGCGGCTGTTTCGGCCAGGCTGCGCGTCTCGGGAGCAGGTTTCGGGACGCTCGGCGGTTCAGCCTCGGCGACCGGTGGCTCGGCCCGGGCGACGGCTTCGATGATATCCGCCGCACCGCGGACCAGAAGCGCACCGTCGCGGATGAGCATGTTGCAGCCGGCGGCGCGGGCGTCGAAGGGATGGCCCGGAACCGCCAGAACCTCGCGCCCCTGATCGAGCGCGTTTCGCGCGGTGATCAGGCTGCCGGATTTCGCGGCGGCTTCGACCACGACGACCGCGCGGGCAAGGCCAGAGATGATCCGGTTGCGTATCGGGAAGTGCCGCGCCTGCGGTGTCATGTGGGGCGGCTGTTCGGACAGACGCAGACCGCTTTCCGCGATCTCCTGTGCCAGAACGGCGTTTTCGACCGGGTAGACCACGTCGACGCCGCCCGCCATGACCGCAATCGTGTTGGGCGCCCCCGCCCCGACATGGGCGGCGGTATCGACGCCGCGGGCTAGGCCCGATGCGATAACATAGCCCGCTTCGGCCAGATCGGCGGCGATACGGCGGGCCATGCGAGTGCCAAGCGAGGAGGCATTGCGCGCGCCCACGAGCGCGATGGTCGGTCGGGTCAGAAGGTCCGGGTCTCCCATGACCCAGAGAAGCGGCGGCGCGTCGGGAATATCGGCCAGATCGGCAGGATAGGTGTCTTCGCCCAGCGCGATGAGGCGTGCGCCCGCGCGGGTGCCGCTGTCGTGTTCCTTGCGCGCGAGGTCGAGCGGGCAGGCTTCGTAATTCTCCACCCCGGCGGCACGCGCAATCTCGGGCAGGGCTGCGAGGGCCGCGTCCGCATCGCCGTGTTCGTCCAGCAATCTGTGGAAGGTCGTCACGCCGACGCGGCGTGATCGCAAGAGACGGAGCCAGGAAAGCTTCGCTTCCTCAGTGAGGGGTGGGGTGAGGGGGTGTGGGGAAGGGGAAAAATCCTTAGCCATACCTGCCTCCGTCTTCTTGCAGGGCCAGCAATGCACCCGAAGAGTTAATGGCAGGTTAAATATACCCGGAGAAAGAGATTTTAATTTCCGCCCGCTGTCGCACCCACCGGCTTCCCGCAAATCACGCTCTCAAGCTCTGCCCGTCCGCCGTCGGGAAGGTCGATCCGATCGGTTTCATGACGCAGGATCGTCCAGCCGTGTTTCCCATAGAAACGCGCGGCACGATCATTCCCGAGGACATAGTCCAGTTCGGCGCGCGGATGGCCGGCGGCGGCAATCTGGCGCTCCGCTTTCGGCCAGAAGGGCCAGCGGCGAGGCCGGTGCCGCGCGCGAACCGGGCGACGAACAACCGATCCACCATGTTTCCGTCGACGATGACGAAACCGCCCAAGCGCCCCTCCCACGACCCCAGCGTTGCGGGCAGTTTCAGCTTCGGCATGGCGGCCTGAAAGGCGTCCAACCCCCGGATATCGAGAAGCGCGCGCGGCACATGGGCGGCGTGGGCGTCGTGCCATGCCTCATGCCAGATGTTTGCAATCGCACCGTGATCTCCGGGACGCATCGCCCTCAGATCGAATTCTGATCTGTTTTCTGTTGCCAAATACCAGCGTCCTGCCACTGCCGATCGTCGGCTCAGGCCGCCGAACCGCCCACCGTCAACCCGCCGATGAGCAGCGTCGGCTGACCCACGCCCACCGGCACCCACTGTCCTGCCTTGCCGCAATTGCCGATGCCGGGATCCAGCGCCATGTCGTTGCCGATGGCGCGGATCTGTTGCATGGCCGTCGCGCCATCGCCGATGAGTGTCGCACCCTTCACCGGGTCGCCCTTCACGCCGTTCTTGACCCGGTAGGCCTCGGTGCAGGAGAACACGAACTTGCCGCTGGTGATATCCACCTGACCGCCGCCAAAGCCCGCGGCATAGATGCCGTCCTTGACGTCGGCGATGATGTCGCCCGGTTCGGCGTCGCCCGACAGCATGTAGGTGTTCGTCATCCGGGGCATCGGCGTATGGGCAAAGCTTTCGCGCCGCCCGTTGCCGGTGGGGGTGACGCCCATGAGACGGGCGTTCTGACGGTCCTGCATGTAACCCACCAGAATGCCGTCTTCGATCAGGACGGTCTTGCCCGACGGCGTGCCCTCGTCATCGACGGTGAGCGATCCGCGCCGGTCGGGGATCGTGCCATCGTCGAGAACGGTCACGCCGGGGGCGGCCACCCGTTCGCCCATCAGGCCCGAGAAGGCCGAGGTTTTCTTGCGGTTGAAATCGCCTTCAAGCCCGTGGCCGACGGCCTCGTGCAACAGGATGCCGGGCCAGCCGGCGCCAAGGGCCACATCCATGACGCCCGCCGGGGCGGGCACGGCGCTGAGATTGACCAGCGCGATGCGCAGCGCCTCCTGTGCCGCGCCCTGCCAGTGGGATGTCTCGATCAGGCCGGTGAGCGCGGTCCGCCCCCCTGCCCCGGCGCTGCCGCTTTCGCGGCGTCCATTTTCCTCGACGATCACGCTGACATTCAGGCGTGTCATGGGCCGTGTGTCGGACAGCGCCGGACCATCCGCGCGCAGGATCACGACCTCTTGCAGCGACGCCGCCAGCGTTGCCGAGACCTGCACGACCCGCGGATCGAGCGCGCGGGCAAAGGCGTCGATCTCGCGCAGCGTCTGGACCTTTACCGCGAAGGTCGCGTCCGACATCGGATCGCCGTCGCCGTAGAGCCGCCGGTTGGTACGGGCCGGTGCATCGGCCAATGTGCCGCCGCCTTCGCCCACCGCAAGCCGGGCCGTGGCCACCGCCCGTTTCAGCGCCGCCTCGCTGATCTCGGTCGAATGGGCATAGCCCGCCGTCTCGCCCCGGACCGCACGCAGACCGAAGCCTTCGGACGCGTCATAGCTTGCCGTCTTGATTCGTCCGTCATCGAAAACCAGTGCCTCGGACCGTTTGCGTTCCAGAAACAGCTCGCCATCGTCAGCGCCCGAGACCGCCTCGCGGACAAGGTTTTGCGCCGCGGTTTCGTCCAGAACTGTATCGAACGGGCGGAAATGGTCGGTCTGGGACATGGCGGGCGGCCTTTCGGGAAAAAGTGCAGATTCCGGGGCGATGGCGGCTGTTTGCCGCAAGGGACATGCTTGTTGTGATGCCTCTAATATGATTTCAACTGCGCGGGAAACAACGTCTTTGCGACTTTTACCGGTTGCGATGGCGCAGATGCGGTGACAAGCACCGCGCTAGACACAGGAATCGGGTATACGTCAGATGACATTTCTGAAAGCCAGTGCGGCAGCTTTTTTCGGACTTTTCACCGCGGGTGCGGCATGGGCTCAGGTTGCGGTCGAGGGGCTGACATCCATCGGCAAGCCGGAAGACCGGCTGATGGGCTGGCAGCCTTCGGCGACGGAACTGGCCGACGACATTCACTGGCTCGACGGGATGCTGCTGGTGATCATCACCGCAATAACGCTGTTCGTCGTGGCGCTTCTGACCATTGTCGCGGTGCGCTATAACCGGCGGACGAACCCGAACCCCGCATCTTTCACCCACAACACGCCGATCGAGGTGACATGGACGATCGTCCCGATCATCATTCTGGTGTTCATCGGCGCTTTCTCTCTGCCCGTTCTGTTCAAGCAGCAGGAGATCCCAGAAGGCGACATCACGATCAAGGTCACCGGCTACCAGTGGTACTGGGGATATGACTACGTGGATGCGGGTGTGGAGGGCTATGAGCCGTCGACGATTTCCTTTGACAGCTACATGATCGGTCATCCGGCGACGCTGACGGCCGAAGACAGTGCCGCCGGGGCCATCGAATATGTCAACAACGCCGCAATGGTGGATGTGCTGGCGCGTTATGGCTATGCGCCGGACGAATTCCTGCTGGCTACGGATCAGGCGGTCGTCATTCCGACCGGCAAGATCGTCGTGATGCAGGTGACCGCGGCGGATGTGATTCATTCCTGGACGATCCCGTCCTTTGGCGTGAAGCAGGATGGCATTCCCGGTCGTTTGGCCGAATTGTGGTTCGAAGTCGATGAAGGCAAGGAAGGCATTTACTTCGGTCAGTGCTCGGAGCTTTGCGGCAAGGACCACGCCTATATGCCGATCACGGTCAAGGCGGTGACGCAGGAACAGTATGAAGACTGGCTGAACCGGGCATCGCTTGAGTTTGCGGGCAAGCCGCTGAACATGACCGTCGCCGCAGCCGAGTAACCGTTTGTGACCGACGCCACGATCATATCCAGCGAACACGAACCACAGTTCGGCGATTACTTTGCATTGCTGAAGCCGCGCGTGATGTCGCTTGTCGTCTTTACCGCGCTTGTGGGGATGCTGGTGGCCCCCGCCCCGATCCATCCGTTCGTGGGCTTTGCCGCGATCCTTTTCATCGCGGTTGGCGCCGGGGCCTCGGGCGCGCTGAACATGTGGTGGGATGCCGATATCGACGCGGTGATGCGCCGGACCGCGAAACGCCCGGTGCCGTCGGGCCGCGTGACGGGCGGCGAGGCAGCAGCAATCGGCGTCGCCCTGTCGGGATTTGCCGTCGTGATGCTTTGGCTGGCCACGAACCTTTTTGCCGCGGCGCTTCTGGCCTTCACGATCTTCTTCTATGCCGTCATCTATACCATGTGGCTGAAACGCTGGACCCCGCAGAACATCGTGATCGGCGGTGCCGCTGGCGCGTTCCCCCCGATGATCGGATGGGCGGCTGTGACCGGCGGCGTATCGGTTGAAAGCATGCTGATGTTCGCGCTGATCTTCATGTGGACGCCGCCGCATTTCTGGGCGCTCGCCCTGTTCATGCGCAGCGATTATGACGATGCCCGCGTGCCGATGCTGACGGTGACCCATGGCCGCCGGGCGACGCGCAATCACATTCTGGCCTACACGGTACTTCTGGCCCCGGCGGCGCTGGCGCTGGCATTCACGCCCATCGGCGGGCCGGTATATCTGGCCTGTGCCGTCGCGCTGAACGCGTGGTTCCTGATCGGGGCCTACAGGATCTGGCGGCGGGACGAAGCGATGGCCGAAGCCGACAACTTCGCAGTCGAGAAGGCGTTCTTCCGCTTCTCGCTTTATTACCTTTTTGGTCATTTCGGCGCGCTTCTGGCGGATGCCGCTTTGCGGACCTGGGGGCTGGCGTAATGGCGATCCGGGCAACCCATGAGATTCACGACCGGCGCAAATCGCGCAATGTGGGGCTGGCGGTGGTTCTGGTGGGCTTCATCGCCATCGTCTTTGGCCTGACGGTCGTGAAGGTTCAAACCATCGGTGCGGTGCAGGGTTTCGACCATGTAGTGCGCCCCGAGCTTCTGGAGCGAGCGCAATGACCGAACTTGCGGGCAAGAGAAAGACAGTGGCCCAGCTTGTGGGCGTCGTCCTTTTCATGGGCGGGCTGGCCTGGGCCTCGGTGCCGCTTTACGACTGGTTCTGCCGGGTCACCGGCTTTGGCGGCACGACAGGCGTGTCGGAAGTCGCCCCTGACGAGATTCTGGACCAGACGATCGTCGTCAAGTTCGATGCGTCGCTGGAACGCGACATGCCTTGGGAGTTCAAGCCGGTCGAGCGCGAGATGGTCGTGCGCATCGGCGAGACCGGGCTGGCCTTCTATGAAGCCTATAACCCCCGGCCCTACCCCGTTGCGGGCACGGCGAGCTATAACGTGACGCCCTATGCGACGGGCGGCTATTTCTCGAAAATCCAGTGTTTCTGCTTCGAGATGCAGGTTCTCGAGCCGGGCGAACGGGTGCTGATGCCGGTGACGTTCTATGTCGATCCCGAGATCGTCAACGACCGCGAGGCGAAGTTCGCCAATCACATCACCCTGTCCTACACGTTTCACGTCACGGACATGCCCGAAGACTACGGGCAGGAAGAACAGGCGAGCCTAGCGCCCGCGCAACCCAAAACAGAGCTGAACTAGCCGAAACCGGGGACATCTGCCATGGCACATGAAAAGAACCACGATTACCACATACTCGCCCCGTCGATCTGGCCGCTGGTCGGCGCGGCATCAGGCTTTGCGATGCTGTACGGCGCCGTCCTGTGGATGCAGGACATCACGCCGTTCCTGTTCCTGATGGGGCTGACGGGCGTCCTCTACACGATGTTCGCGTGGTGGTCGGATGTGGTGGCCGAAAGCAAGGTCGGGGATCACACGCCGGTTGTCCGGCTGGGCCTGCGCTATGGCTTCATTCTGTTCATCATGTCCGAGGTGATGTTCTTCGCCGCGTGGTTCTGGAGCTTCTTCAAGCACGCGATGTATCCGATGAACGAATATGTCGGCTCGGAATACATTCCGCCGGAAATCTACTTCGTCGACCCGTTCCACCTACCGTTAATGAACACGCTGGTTCTGTTGCTGTCGGGCTGTGCGGTGACCTGGGCCCACCATGCGCTTGTACATAAAGAAAGCCGCAAGGACGTGGAGCTGGGCCTGCTCTGGGGAGTCATTCTGGGCGTCGCATTCACCGCGCTGCAGGCCTACGAGTACTGGGAGCTTATTGCCCATAAGGACTGGACCTTTGGCGGCGACAAGTACTTCTCGAACTTCTTCATGGCCACCGGCTTTCACGGGGCCCATGTGATCATTGGGACGATCTTTCTGTTCATCTGTTATCTGCGGGTGCGCGCAGGTCATTTCACCGCCGAGAAACATATCGGGTTCGAAGCTGCGGCGTGGTACTGGCACTTCGTCGATGTGGTCTGGCTGTTCCTGTTCATGGCAGTTTATATCTGGGGTTCTGGCTGATCCCGGAACCTGCCCGTGGGCCCGGACGAAACAGAGGGCGCGGCGCGGGCTGCGCCCTTCGGATTTGATGGGGATGCGATGGGGCGTATTGTCTTTCCTCTGATCCTGGGTGTTCTGGGCGCTGGCGTGCTGATCGCTCTGGGCGTCTGGCAGGTTCAGCGGCTGGAATGGAAAACCGGGGTTCTGGCCGAGATCGAGGCACGCATCGCCGCCGATCCGGTCGCTGTTCCGGTCCGTCCCGACCCCGAGGCCGATCTTTATCTTCCGGTAACTGCGACCGGCGAGATCACGGATGACGAAATCCACCTCCTGATCTCGACAAAGGAGGCCGGACCAGCCTTCCGGATCGTCTCGCGGTTCGAGACCGAGGACGGGCGGCGTTTGCTTCTGGATCGCGGCTACGTGGACGATATGGAGAAAGACACGCCGCGCCCGCCGGTGACCGCGACGATCGCCGGCAATCTGCATTGGCCGGATGAGGTGGACGGTTTCACCCCCGAAAACGACACCGCAAACAATCTGTGGTTCGCGCGTGATCTGGCGGCGATGTCCGAAGCGCTGGAGACCGAGCCCGTGCTGATCGTTCTGCGCAATTCGTCGGAAACCGACCGGGTCGTGACGCCCTTGCCCGTGGACACGGCGGGAATTCCGAACGATCACCTTGAATATGCCGTGACGTGGTTCGGGCTGGCCGCCGTATGGGTGGTAATGACACTATTCTGGATTGTCCGGATCCTTCGGGGCCGGGGCTAGGGACAAAGAATGCAATACGTTTCCACCCGCGGCGCTGCGCCGGTTCTGAACTTCGAAGAGGCGATGCTGAGCGGGCTTGCGCGCGATGGCGGGCTTTACGTGCCGGATGGCGTGCCGCAGCTGGGCACTGGCGAGATCGCGGGCCTTGCCGGGTTGCCATATGAAGAGGTGGCCTATCGCGTGATGCGGCCCTTTGTGGGCGACAGTTTCAGCGACGCAGAGTTCCGCGCCTGCATCGACCGCGCCTATGCCGGGTTCGGCCACGATGCGCGGGCGCCGCTGGTACAGCTTGCCCCGGGGCATTTCCTGCTGGAGCTGTTTCACGGGCCGACGCTCGCGTTCAAGGACTTCGCGATGCAATTGATCGGCCAGCTGTTTCAGACGGCGCTCGCACGGTCGGGGCAGCGGGTGACGATCGTGGGGGCCACGTCGGGCGATACCGGATCGGCGGCAATCGAGGCGTTCCGCGGGCTGGAGAATGTGGATGTCTTCATCCTTTATCCCCATGGCCGTGTGTCCGAGGTGCAGCGCCGGCAGATGACCACGCCTGTTGAAGAGAACGTGCATGCGCTGGCCGTCGATGGCGATTTCGACGATTGTCAGGCGGCGCTGAAGGCGATGTTCAACGATTTCGGGTTTCGCGACCGGGTGGGTCTGGCCGGGGTCAACTCGATTAACTGGGCGCGGGTGCTGGCGCAGGTCGTGTATTACTTCTCGTCCGCCGTTGAACTGGGTGCGCCAGGGCGGTCTGTGTCTTTCACCGTGCCCACCGGAAATTTCGGCGATATCTATGCAGGCTCCATCGCGCGTGCCATGGGCCTGGCCATAGATAGACTGGTGATTGCCACGAACCAGAACGACATCCTGCACCGGACGATCCTGACCGGGAGGCATGAGAAAGAGGGTGTCACCCCCTCGATCAGCCCCTCGATGGATATTCAGGTGTCGTCGAACTTCGAGCGCGCGCTATTCGATGCCTATGGGCGGGATGGGAATGCCGTTGCCCAGTTGATGTCCGAACTCATGGAAAACGGCGGTTTCGGGGTGAGTCAGGGTGCGATGGAGGCGCTGCGCGAGATCTATGCCTCGGGCCGGGTGTCGGAGGACGAGACCCGCGCGACGATCCGCGAGATGTCGGTTCGCACCGGAGAGGTGCTTTGCCCCCACAGCGCGGTGGGGGTGCGTGTGGCCGAGGCGCATATCGCACGACCCGTGCCGATGATCACGCTCGCCACGGCGCACCCGGCGAAGTTCCCCGATGCCGTCGAGGATGCGACCGGTATCCGTCCGCCCCTTCCAAACCGGATGTCTGATCTTTATGACCGATCCGAACGGCTGACCCGTGTGGCCAATGACCTTGCCGCCATCGAAGCCCTGATCGAGGAGCGCAGACCTACGTGACCGACCCTTTGAGCGTCCAGACCCATACCCTGCCCAACGGGTTTCGTATCGTGACCGAGAACATGCCGGGGCTGCATTCCGCCACGCTGGGCATCTGGGTCAGTGCGGGTGGGCGGCATGAGCGTGAAGAACAGAACGGGATCGCCCATTTCCTTGAACACATGGCGTTCAAGGGGACGAAGACCCGGAACGCGCTTCAGATCGCCGAGGCGATCGAGGATGTGGGCGGCTATATCAACGCATATACCAGCCGCGAGATGACGGCCTATTACGCGCGGGTGCTGGAAAACGATGTGGATCTGGCGCTGGACGTAATCTCGGACATCGTGCTGAACCCGATCTTCGACCTGCATGAGATCGAGGTCGAGCGCGGCGTTATCCTGCAGGAGATCGGGCAGGCGCATGATACGCCCGACGACATCATCTTCGACTGGCTGCAGGAGGCGGCCTATCCGGGGCAACCCATGGGGCGCGCCATTCTGGGGCCGGCCGAACGGGTTCGGGGCTTTTCCCAGGCCGATCTATCGGGCTTCGTGACCGAACGCTATGGCCCGGAACAGATGATCCTTGCCGCTGCCGGCGCTGTGGATCACGACCGGATCGTCAGGATGGCCGAGCGACTCGTTGGCGGGCTCGAGGCGGGCGGGGGTACAGAGGTCGAAGCGGCCCGGTTTCTGGGCGGCGAGCGGCGCGAGGTCAAACGGCTTGAGCAGGCCCATGTCACTCTTGGTTTTGAGACACCCGGCTACCGCGATCCGGCGGTTTATGTGAGCCAGATCTATGCCTCGGCGCTTGGCGGTGGCATGTCTTCGCGCCTATTTCAGGAAATCCGCGAAAGGCGGGGCCTTTGTTACTCGATCTTTGCCCAGGCCGGGGCTTATGCGGATTCCGGCATGATGACGGTCTATGCGGGAACGAGCCGCGAGCAATTGCGCGAGCTTCTGGAGATAACCGCGGACGAGATGAAGCGGGCGGCCGACGATATGTCGCCCGACGAGATTGCCCGCGCACGGGCCCAGATGAAGGCGGGTCTGCTCATGGGGCTTGAATCGCCGTCGTCGCGGGCCGAGCGGATCGCGCGGCTTCTGGCGATCTGGGACCGGGTTCCGACGATCGGCGAGACCATCGAACGGATCGACGCCGTGACCACCGGCGATGTGCGCGAGTTCGCGGCCATGGTGGCAGGTCAGGGCAAGGCGGCGCTGGCCCTTTACGGCCCGGTGACACGCGCCCAGACCCTGGAGGGGCTGACGGCAAGGCTGGCGGCGTGATGCTGACCCGCCGCAACCGGATCAGGATCGAAACCGAACGTCTGACGCTGCGCCCGCCTGCGCATAGCGATTTCCGCGACTGGGTGGCGCTGCGCGAGGCAAGTGCGGAGTTTCTGATCCCGTGGGAGCCTGCCTGGGCCACCGATCACCTGTCGCGCAAGGCGTTCACGAACCGTGTGTATTGGGCGCAACGGTCGGTCACCGGCGGCACGGCGGTGCCCCTGTTTCTGCACGAACGCAAGAGCAAATCCCTGCTGGGCGCGATCACGCTGGACAACGTGCAGCGGGGGCCGTCGCAAAGCGCGACGCTGGGCTACTGGGTCGGCGAGAAACACGCGCGGAAAGGGTATATGACCGAGGCAATTGCAGCGGTGGTGCATTACGCGTTCCAGACAATGGACCTGTCGCGCATCCAGGCGGCGTGCCTGAAAGAGAACACGGCCTCTCGCGGCCTCCTGGAGAAATGTGGGTTCAAGTATGAGGGCGTCGCGCAGTCCTATCTGCAGATCAACGGGCGCTGGCGGAACCATGTGCTTTACGCGAACCTCCGGGCGGACCGGCGTGGGGTGAAGGGGTAATCCCCGCCCGGTGCAAAAAGTCGGCTGTGCGGGACAAAAAGATCATCTGCAAAGATTATGCAAAAGTCAGCTAACGAGGGTGAGCGAGCTTTTTGACCTCAGAAACTTGGGATCAGGTTTGATCGCCTACGTCCCTCCCAGTGTTCCATTCCTCTCGTGTCAGCTTAAAGCCTGGATACTGACCGGCAAAAGCGGGAATGAGCCCGACGTCGCGCATGCCCGACTTTCTAAGTGCCTTCTGAGACGCGTGATTTTCTGGATCGGTTGTTGCAAAAACCGCAGCTAAGTCAGTTTCCCGGAATGCGAATTCGAGCAAATGCACCAGAGCTTCTGTTGCAAACCCATTACCCCAACTGTTGCGCTTGCGAACGACCCCGATCTCGATATCACGGTCTGGCCAACTGTCACTTTCAAGTAAGTCAAACTCGGTGTCTTCGACTTCGACCGGCAGTGGTAGCAGAGCAGCATGGCCAATCTTTTTTTGCGTTGACTTTTGAATGAGGCACCAGAAGCCAATACCTCCGCTTCCGGCACGTTGGGTCACAACAGGCATAAGCTCTTTGATTTCCTCAACCGTTGACGCCTTGCCGGTAATGAAACGTACGACTTCGACGTCCGTCCAAAGATCTATCTCTAGGTCAAGGTCGTTCTCTTCCAACGGACGAAAGTACAGTCGTTTGCTCTCAAATTCTAGCCGCATCCTCCTACCCTATCGCTAAAGGGAGTGAAACCGGACGTTCGCCGACGCGTCAAGCCACCGTCAGTATGGGCTCTGAGCCGGCGTGCAAGACAAGCAAGACATAGGGCGAACGCCTGACCCGGGGCTGGCGATGCGACATTCGAACAAAGCGCTTTATGATAGCCAAGCACGTCTCACACCTCGAACGTGCAGCACGCCGATCTAAAATCGCCAGACCGCCGGGCCGGTCAGGCGATCGCCCGGCGCCTCTTCGAGGCTCGTCCCGGGCAGGGTCGAATAAATGGTCAAAACCGCACAGGGCTCGGAGCAGACGTCCCGGCAAACGGAACGAGGCCCGCGCGCCGTCATGGTAGCTGTGCACGGACCGAGCGCGCGCTGCCTTCAGCCAGACCCCGTCCGCCCTACCCGATGATTGACACTTCCCGCCCCCTTCGCCACAACCACACCCGACACGCGTCCAAGGGGTTTTACACATGAAAAAGGTCTATGGATCGGCGGCAGAGGCGCTTGACGGTTTGCTGCATGACGGGATGTTCATCGCGGCGGGCGGGTTCGGCCTGTCGGGCATTCCCGAGTTGCTGATCGACGCCATTCGCGATGCGGGCACCAAGGACATCACGATTGCTTCGAACAATTGCGGCGTGGACGATTTCGGTCTTGGCATCTTGCTTCAGACCAAGCAGATCAAGAAGATGCTGTCGTCCTATGTGGGCGAGAATGCCGAGTTCATGCGACAGTACCTGTCGGGTGAGCTTGAGCTCGAGTTCAACCCCCAGGGCACGCTGGCCGAGCGGATGCGCGCGGGCGGCTGCGGCATCCCGGGCTTTTATACCAAGACGGGCGTGGGCACGGTGATTGCCGAAGGCAAGGAGCACAAGGATTTCGACGGCGAGACCTATATCCTTGAACGCGGGATCTTTGCCGATCTGTCCATCGTCAAGGCGTGGAAAGCCGATGACACCGGCAACCTCGTCTTCCGCAAGACCGCGCGGAACTTCAACCCGCCAGCGGCCATGTGCGGAAAGGTCTGTGTGGCCGAGGTCGAAGAGATCGTGCCGCGCGGGTCGCTTGACCCCGATTGCATCCATCTGCCCGGCATCTACGTGCACCGCGTCATTCAGGGCGAGCACGAGAAGCGGATCGAACAGCGCACGGTGCGCAAGCGCGAGGAGGCGTGAGCCATGCCATGGGATCGTAACCAGATGGCCGCACGGGCGGCGCAGGAACTTGAAGACGGGATGTATGTGAACCTTGGCATCGGTATTCCGACGCTGGTGTCGAACTATATCCCCGAAGGCGTTGATGTGACGCTTCAATCGGAAAACGGCATGCTGGGTATGGGCCCGTTCCCTTACGAGGGCGACGAGGATCCGGACCTGATCAATGCGGGCAAGCAGACGATCACAGAGCTTGACCGGACGTCCTATTTCGACAGCGCGCAGTCCTTTGGCATGATCCGGGGCGGCAAGATCGCGATGGCGATCCTTGGCGCGATGGAAGTAGCTGAAAACGGCGATCTGGCGAACTGGATGATCCCCGGCAAGCTGGTCAAGGGCATGGGCGGCGCGATGGATCTGGTGGCCGGCGTGGGCCGTGTCGTCGTCGTGATGGATCACACGAACAAGCATGGCGACTCGAAGGTTCTGAAGGCCTGCACCCTGCCCCTGACGGGCACCGGTGTCGTCGACCGGATCATCACCAATATGGGTGTGCTTGATGTCGTCGAGGGCGGCCTGAAGATCGTCGAACTGGCGGATGGCGTCAGCGAGGACGAATTGCGCGCGGCAACAGAGGCGACCCTTGTCTGAGTTCGAAATTGTAAGAGAAGTCGACGGAAGCAAAGGCCGCTACGTTATCCGCAAGGACGGGATGGAGGCCGATCTGACCTATTCCATCCTCTCTCCACAGACGGTGATTGCGGACCACACCGGGGTGCCGGACGAGATGCGCGGCACGGGTGCGGGAAAGGCGCTGGTCGCCCGGATCGTGGCCGATGCGCGGTCGGAAGGCTTCAGGATCGTCCCCTTGTGCCCCTTCGTGAACTCGGAACGGCGTCTGCATCCTGAATGGGACGATGTTTTCGCGACCTGACATCCCGAAATTCGGGCGATTGGTGCTGTTTCGTCCATAATGCTGCCCGAATTGCGCTATAGTGCCGCAAATCAATGAGAACGAGCAGTATCCAGACGATGCCCGACGCCCGGCCCCCTCGCCCAGCGTTCCGACTGTCACGGGACAACCTGATCCTGATCGGGCTGTTTACCCTTATGTTAGCGGGGCTTGCAGGGTTGGCCGCCGCAACCGGCTGGGCCGAGACGCGGGCGCAGATCGCGAAACTGACGGCGATGCAGATGGTGATCCTTCTGGCCTTGAGCCTTGTGAATTACGGGGCACGCGGGCTGCGCTGGCATCTGTTTGCGCGGCGTCTGGGGCTTCGGACCGGTCTGATGCAGAACTTGCGCCATTTCATCGGTGGGTTCGCCATGTCCGCCACGCCCGGCCGTGTGGGCGAGTTGATCCGCATGCGCTGGATCCGGCGCGAAACGGGATGGCCGTTTGAGCGGACGGCGCCCCTGATGCTGGTCGACCGCGCATCCGATCTGGTGGCCATGGCCCTGATCCTTGCGCTTGCACTTGCCTTGTCGGCGGCCGGTATCGCGGGCGCGGTGCCCGTGGTCATCCTCGCGCTTGTGGCGGCATGGGTGGCCACCCATCCGGGGCTTCTGGCGCGCATTGCGACGCTGGCCTACGGCACGATTGGGCGGTTCCCACGGTTGTTCGGACGGATCCGCATGGCGGCGCGGTCGCTTGCAGCCTTTCGGGGCCCTTGGATCATCACCTTCGCCGCCGTGCTTGGCCTGATCGGCTGGATCGCGGAAGGATATGCCTTTCATCTGCTTCTGGGCTGGATGGGGGCGGATATCGGGTTCTGGGCGGCTGTGGCGATCTTTATATTTTCCACGCTTGCAGGCGGCCTGACCGGCGCACCCGGTGGCGTGGGCGGGGCCGAGGCGGCGATGATCGCGCTTTTGACGATCGAGGGCGTGCCGCTTGAGATTTCGATCCCGGCGACGCTGATCATCCGGGTGACGACGCTTTGGTTCGCAATCCTTCTTGGGCTTCTGGTCTTTCCGCTGGCCGAGCGCAGATCTTTGAGGGCACCGGTATGAGTGACAAGAGCATGACCTATCGCGGCTGGGGCCGGGTGCTTGAAGCGACCTCGGACGTGGCACGCCCTGAACGCGCCAAGGCGCTAGCGGCCGACATGGCAGAGGCCCCTGCCCCGGCATTGGGTGGCCTGCGGTCCTATGGCGATGCCTGCCTCAACGATGGCGGACGGGCCGTGCTGATGACGCGGATGGACAGGCTTGTGGACCTGGACGAGGAGAGCGGCGTGCTGCGTGTCGAAGGGGGCGCGCGGATTGGCGATCTTGCGCGGCTTCTGGCACCCCGTGGCTGGCTGCCGCCGGTGATGCCGGGCACTGGGTTTGCCACGGTGGGTGGCGCCATCGCCATGGATGTGCATGGCAAGAACCACCATAACGCAGGCAGCTTCGGACAGTTTGTCGAGAGTATCCGGCTGATCACGCCGAAAGGGGAAAAGACGACCAGGCCTGACACATTGAAAGAGTTGTTTTCGGCCACTATCGGCGGTCTGGGCCAGACCGGGATCGTGGCAGAGGCCAGCATCCGCCTGAAACGCGCCAAGGGCGACGTGATGATGGTCACGGAACGCCGGGTTGCGGATTGGGACGAACATCTGGCACTCTTGGACGGCTCGGACGCCACCTACACGGTGGGATGGATCGACGCGACGGCGACGGGTGCGTCGCTGGGCCGGGGGATTCTGGAAGAGGCCGAAACGGGCGCGGGGCTTGTCCCGCCGGCCAAACGCGGCCGCAGGGTGCCCTTTGATGCGCCTGCCTTTGCCCTGTCTTCGCCCGTGGTACGGCTATTCAACGCCGCCTATTGGCGTCGCGTGCCAGCGCGCGGGCGTACGGTCGTCAAACCGATCGAAGACTTCTTTTTCCCGCTCGACAAGTTGCATGACTGGAACCGGCTGTACGGTAAGTCGGGCTTTCACCAGTTCCAATGCGTCGTACCGTTAGCCGCCGCAGATACGCTGCGCGAGATGCTTGAGAGGATCGCACGGTGCGGCATGGCCTCGCCGCTCGCGGTTCTGAAGCGGATGGGGCCGGGGCGTGGGGGCCTCATGTCCTTCCCGATGGAGGGCTATACGCTGGCCGTCGACCTGCACGCAGCCCACAGGCCCGCAAAGCTGGTCGCGGAGTTGGAAGCGCAGGTTGCCGAGGCCGGTGGGCGCATCTATCTCGCCAAGGATTCGCTGGCCGCGCCGGAGGCGGTGCACGCCATGTATCCCGAGCGCAGGAAATGGGCCGGGATCGTTGCAAAGCACGATCCCGAGGGCGCTATGGTCACCGATCTGGTGCGGCGGCTTGATCTGAGGAGGCGCGGATGACCACCTGGCTGATCCTTGGGGCCTCGTCCGCCATGGCGCGCGCCCTTGCTCGCGCGGTCGCCGAACGCGGCGACGCCGTTCTTCTGGCCGGGCGCGATATGGGCGATCTGGACGCGTTGGCCAGCGATTGCGCGTTTCGCGGCGCGCCCCGGGCCGAAGCGGTGGCATTTGACGCCCGTGATCCGTCTGGGTTCGATGCGATCCTGAAACGCACCACCGAGACCGACGGCATTCTGAACGTGGCTGTTTTCGTGGGCTCCATGCCCGCGCAGGATGCAATCGATGCGGACGCGGCTTTGATCGATGGCACGATAACCGACAGTTTCACCGGCCCGGCCCGGCTTCTGACGCTCCTCGCACCACTCATTGAGGAGCGTAAGGGCACCGTCGTCGGTGTCGGTTCAGTCGCAGGCGACCGGGGTCGGATCGGAAACTATGTCTATGGCGCCGCCAAGGCAGGCTTTCATACCTATCTTTCGGGGCTGCGTAACCGCCTTACGCGCGCGGGCGCGCATGTGGTGACCGTGAAGCCGGGTTTTGTGGACACGGCGATGACATGGGGGATCGAGGGGATGTTTCTGGTCGCGGCGCCCGAGGCGGTGGCCCGCGACATCCTGAAAGCCGTCGAAAAGCGGCGAGACGTGATCTATACGCCGTTCTTCTGGCGCTACATCATGCTGGTAATCCGCCATATCCCCGAGCGGATTTTCAAGAAGATGTCGATCTGAGGCGTCGTCCTCTTGGAGATATGGACGGGCCGACCGGTTACTCTATGACCCACCGATAAAGACGCACCCGTCCGAAATCAGCATCGGCGGGTTCAGGCACAGCCCGCTGGCGACCTTCCATGCCGCCAGCACTTTCGGCACATAGGCCCGAGTCTCCGCATAAGGCGGTACGCCGCCGTGATTGCGCACTGCGCCCTCGCCCGCGTTATAGCCTGCGAGGATCATGACCGGATCAAGGTCGAATTCACCCATCAGCCAGTCCAGATAGGCCACACCGCCCTTGATATTCTGTTCGGCCACCTGCCAGTCGGTGACGCCGAACCGTGCCGCGGTGGCGGGCATCAATTGCATCACGCCCTGCGCGCCCGCCGAACTGACCGCATCGACGCGGCCCGACGATTCAACCGAGATGATCGCAGCGACAAGCGCGGGCGATACCCGTGTGCCCACCGTATGGCGCAGGATATCGCGCCCGTAACGGTCGGTGATCTTGCGCATGTCATCCAGCCTGGGGCCCGAAATGGCCTCCACGGCCTCCAGCGCCTGCAGGGCGTCCTCAAGCCGCGCCGGGCTTGCCTTGTCGAGATCGGGCGAGACTGCGGTCCAGAAGCCGCCCAGCCCGTCGTCAGGCAGCTCAACCGGCGGCTCGGCCTCCGCAACCTCTGCCGGCGGCGGATCGGGCTGTGGCTCGATCTGGATTGTAATCCTCGGACTGCCGGAGTCTTTCGGCGGGCCGACTTTCTTGAAGGTAAACTCGGGGAAAGGGGGCGGCGCGTCGTCTGCCAGCGCCCCGTGCGGCAGCATTACAGCGCATGCCATCCCCGCAAGGATCATGGGTTTCATCGGTCGAATTGCCTGTATTCCGCTCTTTTGCGGGTAAATTGGCAGTTTTTGGCTATTCGAGCCAGAAAAAACGCAAAGCCACGTGTTCAGGAAAACGGACATTACCGCGTTGATTGTAATCCAAACAGAGAACAATACCCCTGAACCAAACCAGATTATGCCTTGTAATTGTGGCGGAAAATCTCTTTTTTATAAATGATTTCAGGATGATAACATGTTTTTCAGCCATTCGATCGACCTCTGTAAAATAGTACGATCTGCGCCAAACTCTCGCCCAATTTGAACGGCCTTATGACGCCATGCCAAGACGGCGACCGGGTACTAAGAGGACAGCCTGGGACGACCCGGACGTGGTGAGTTGAAACTGAGCGTAGATGGAACGGAGACGAGAAATGGAATTCTTCAAAATCTTCAAGCGTTTTGAAAACGACGAAGACGGCGCAGTCACGGTTGACTGGGTTGTGCTGACAGCAGCTATCGTTGGCCTGGGCGTTGCGGTTATCGCATCGGTCCGTTCGGCAACGACTGATCTGGGTGTTCGCATCTCGGAAGCAATCGACAAAGAACTGAAGTAACGTAATGCAGGCTAGTCCGATACATCGGGCCCGCTTGCTGGACGACATGACAAGGGGCCGCATTCTTCTAAGAGGCGGCCCCTTCTCGACTAAAACTAGCCAAAAAGCGATCTTTGAGTCGTCTGGGAGACACAGAAATTTGTGCCGGAGAGGATTGTATGTACAACAAGCTTCAACAGTTTAAGGCAAGAGAAGACGGTGCTGTCACCGTTGATTGGGTCGTACTGACCGCTGGCATTGCGATGCTTGGCGCGGCGATTGTCGCCACCATTCAGACAGCGACCCAGGATGCAACCAATGGGATCGAGCAATCGATCATTCGCGATGGCACACGACTGCTCAACAATGGCGACGCACCTAACTGAGCCATCTTTCGACTCAAGATATTCAGGTGCCACAGGCCTAGAGCGGCGCACATATATCTGACTTTTTGACCTTTGGTCTCTTCTGGCAAACCGGTTTCGCTTGATCAAAACCGGCTTTCCAGCAAACTTGCAGGCTATGTTCCTGCCCTTCTTCGATCTCTTGCGACAGCATCGTGTTCCGGTTTCGCTTCGCGAATACCTGAGCTTTCTTGATGGCATGTCGGCGGGGCTTGTGACCTACGATGTCGAAGGTTTTTACTATCTAGCCCGCGCAGCGATGGTGAAGGACGAACGTCACCTCGACCGGTTCGACCTTGCCTTTGCCGAAGCGTTCAGCGGGCTGGAAGAGCTGACATCAGAGGATATCCTGAATGCCGTCAACCTTCCCGAAGACTGGCTGCGCAAGATGGCCGAGAAGCATCTGAGTACGGAAGAAAAGGCTGGAATCGAGGCCCTCGGTGGCTTCGAGACGCTGATGGAGACGCTGAAAGAGCGGTTGAAGGAACAGGAGGGCCGCCATCAGGGCGGGTCGAAATGGATCGGAACGGCAGGTACATCGCCCTTCGGGGCCCATGGGTACAACCCGGAAGGGGTGCGCATCGGTCAAAGCGAAAGCCGCCACCAGCGTGCCGTGAAAGTCTGGGACAAGCGCGAATTTCGCAATTTCGACGACAGCGTCGAGCTGGGCACCCGGAACATCAAGGTCGCGATGAAACGGCTGCGGCGGTGGGCGCGAGACGGCGCGGTCGAAGAACTGGATCTGGACGGAACCGTGCGCGCGACGGCGGAACATGGCTATCTGGATGTGCAGACCCGTCCGGAACGGCGCAATGCGGTCAAGGTGCTGCTGTTTCTCGATGTCGGCGGGTCGATGGACGCCCATGTGAAGGTCGTCGAAGAGCTTTTCTCGGCCGCACGGGCGGAGTTCAAGCATCTGGAATACTACTACTTCCATAATTGTATCTATGAGGGTCTTTGGCGCGACAATCGACGCCGCTGGACCGAGCAGATCCCGACAATGGATGTTCTGCACACCTATAGCACTGATTATAAATGCATTTTCGTGGGGGACGCCTCGATGTCGCCTTATGAAATCGCAATGCCCGGTGGCGCAAACGAACACTGGAACCGCGAGGCCGGCGCGGTCTGGCTGTCGCGGCTGCGCGACCAGTGGCCGGGGCATTTGTGGATCAACCCGGTGCCTGAATCCTACTGGCCCTATACGCAGTCGATCGCCATGGTGCAGGACGTGCTCGGCGCTGATCGGATGGTGCCGATGACGCTTGAGGGGATCGACCGGGGAATGCGGGCGCTTGGACGGTAATCACAATCCGGCGGCTTCGGGTCGTGCGTGACGAAAAACCGCTTGCCGCACCCCCTGCCCGACCCCATATCCCTTACATGCTGAAGTTCACACCGATCCTTCTGGCGATTCTTTACGCCATTGCGATGTATCGCTTTTCCGCGTGGCGGACGGCGCGTGAGCTTGATGCGCAATCGACCATTCTAGCCGATGCGCGGCTGAAGGCGCTTTGCGATCAGATGGCGGCTACATTGGATCTGCCGCGGATCAAGGTCCATATCTACGAGATCGATCCGGTGAACGGTCTTGCCGCGCCGGATGGTCGGATATTCATCACGCGTGGGTTCTACGAGAAATACCGCAAGGGCGAGGTTTCGGCGAAGGAAATGGCCAGTGTCATCGCCCACGAGCTGGGCCATGTGGCACTTGGGCATTCGCGGCGCAGGATGATCGATTTCTCGGGTCAGAACGCGCTGCGAACGGCGCTGGCCATGGTTCTGTCGCGGTTCCTGCCAGGGATCGGCGTGTTGATCGCGAACGGTCTGACCATGCTACTGGCGGCGCGTCTTTCCCGGTCGGACGAGTACGAGGCCGACGCCTATGCTTCGGCGCTTCTCACAAAATCCGGGATCGGCACCGAGGCGCAGAAGTCCCTGTTCGGCAAGCTTGAGGATCTGACCAAATCGCGCGGTGGTGCGGCACCTGCATGGCTTATGAGCCATCCGAAGACCGCCGAGCGGATCAAGGCGATCGAGGTTCTCGAAGCGAAATGGGCGGTCGTACCGACCAAGTAAAGCCTATGCGCGCAGCGACAGCGTACGCTCGCGCAACCACGCCATGAAACCGCGCGGGTTGCCCGACCAGGCCTCGATCTCTTCGGTTTTGATCGGCTCTCCGACAATCGGGCGTTGTGGCTTGTTCAGGGAATGGACGACCTCGTGCAGCAACAGCCCCTGCCGGATCGTCGCCGAAATCCGGTTCGCCATCAGATAGGCCCGAGAGTTCTGGCCGGAAAAGCGGATCGGGACGACCGCGGCGCCGGATCGCTGGATCATCTTGGCGGTAAACGGGTTCCATTCTGCCTCGACCGCCGGGCCGAACAGCGATTCCGACCCCGCAACGACGCCGGATGGGAAGATGATCACCACACCGCCATCGGCCAGTTGCGCCATGGCACGGCGTCGCATTTCCAGGTGCTGATTGACCGCGTCTTCTTCGTGCGGGAAGGCCACGGGGATCATGAACTGCGCGATCTCATCCACACCCGTCAGGATCGAACGAGTCAGGATCTTGTAGTCTTCACGGACACGACCCACGAGTTCGGCCAGAACCATCCCGTCAACCAGACCGTGGGGATGGTTCGCGACGATGATCACCGGCCCCGATGCCGGAATACGTCGGATCTCATCATCCGGGGTCTGAAGCTCGATGCCCATCGTCGCAAGCGCCCGGGGCCAAAACCCCTGCCCTGCCACGACGCCCTCGCGTTCGAACTTGCGGATCAGGCGCAGGAGCCGGAACTTACCCGTCATCCATTCCATGATCCGGATGATCGTGGACTGAACCGGGCTGCGAAACGTGTTTGCATATGTCAGGCGACGCTTGTCATAAGGCACGTAATCCGAGCGACCGTGCACCGTCGTCTGCGTATAGCTGTCGACCAAGCGTTTCTCTCCCGCGTGACCTGCGCCGTCCGGCATCTCAGACCCCTTCGCCGAATTTGTCGGCAACCAGGGCGGCAAGGGCATCGGCCAGCTTGTCCGCCTCTGGCCCAACCGTTTCTACCTCTATTGAGGTTCCCTTGGAAGCCGCAAGCATGAGAAGGCCCATAATACTGTCGCCCGAGGCCTGAAGCCCGTCCCGCGATACCTCGGCCCGGGCGTCGTGTTCTTCGACCACCTCGACCAGCCTTGCCGAGGCACGGGCGTGAAGCCCTTTTTCGTTCACAATCCGCAAGGTACGCCGCACAGTTCCGGTCATCGGCTAACTCTCGGCCCCGTCAAAACTGTCGATGTATTTGCGCCCGGCGGCAAGGGCTGCGGCCACGGCCTCGGGCACGGGGCGATTGCGGGATTTTGCCAGTTTGATCAGCATCGGCAGGTTGGCGCCGTAGAGAATCCTGCGATCGGCGGGGCTGCAGGCCAGAAGCGACAGGTTGGATGGCGACCCGCCGAACATGTCGGTGACAACGACAACCCCGTCGCCGGTGTCGACGGTATCCGCTGCACGGCAAATCTCGGCCTCTTTGGCCGGTCTGTCATCGTCCGGGGCAATCGAAATCGCCTGAACCCCGTCCTGATGGCCGACGACATGCTCGACAGCCGCAAGATATTCTCGCGCGAGCCCCCCATGGGCCACAATCACGATACCAATCACCCCAGCCACCCCTGTGCTGTCCCGTACAGCGTCATTTTCCCCGGCGCTCCAGTTCCCGGTGCCGAATTGACACCTGCCAACCAGCCTCTGCAAGCGTATTCGCAATCTTCTCCACCATCGCGACTGAACGGTGTTTCCCCCCGGTGCAGCCAAACCCGATGGCAAGATGCGCCTTGCCCTCATCGATATAGGCGGGAAGAAGGGAAAGAACCAGTTCGCTGACCCTTTGAAAAAAGGGCTGAAAGCGCAGATCGGTCTGAATGTAGTCCGAAACCCGGTTGTCCCGCCCGTCGAGCGGGCGCAGGTCGGCCTCCCAGTGGGGGTTGGCGAGAAACCTGACGTCAAATGCCATGTCGAGTTCCTGCGGAAGCCCGCGGCGGTACGAGAACGAATGTAGCGAGATCAGCGGGGCGCCGGTCTCTTCCATGCTGAACCAATGGGTCAGGGCGCGGCGCAGATCGTGGGGGCTCATGTCGGACGTGTCGATCAGGACGTCTGCCCGTTCCCGCAGGGGCGCCAGCAAAGCCAGTTCTTGTTCGACCCCGACAGCCGGAGAGTCATTGCCGGAAAACGGGTGCCGCCGGCGGGTTTCCGAGAACCGGCGCAGCAGGACATCTGCGCGGGCATCAAGATATAGAAGCGCCGTTTCGCCATCCGCGTCGCCCGCGAAATCGCGTGCCATGTCCAGAAGGGCCGGCACCGAAAAGTCCCGGTTGCGGATATCGATGCCGAGGGCAAGAGGATTGTCCAGCGGACGGGCTTCGAGCAGACGCGGCACAAGCGACAGGGGCATGTTGTCTATCGACTCGAATCCCAGATCCTCAAGCGCGTTGATCGCGGTTGAACGGCCCGCGCCCGAAGGCCCGGTGACCAGAACGATCCGGTCGTTTGCGGGGTTTGGCTTTTGTGTCATCGAAGCGCCTTTCCTCCCCTCAGATACAGCAAAAGGGCGGCAGGGAAATGGGCGCTCTCGGCATTGTGCAATAGGGGCAGGTCGTATCCGGCAAGGCGTTCGGTTCGGTCAGGTGGCAGCCGGTCTTCTTCCGGGTGGTCGAGGTCGAGGATCGCGATGGCACGGGCGCGCACATGGGCAACCTGCAACAGCCCAAAACCGCGCGCTTCGATGAGGCCCGCGATGTTCGGTGCGGCAGAGACGACCGGCGGACCGTCGGCGTCCGGCGTGATCAGGGTCTGGTCATCGGAGACGAGATCGGCACCAAGTGCCAGAAGGCGCAGGGCAAGCGACGACTTGCCTGATCCGGATGCGCCCCGGATAACAAGCGCCCTATTCTGATCTGCAACGGTGGTTGCGTGGATCAGGAAGGACGCGCCCGGGTCCGGCATCGCACTAGACCGGCAGGCCTACGACGAAGCGCGCACCCAAAGGTTCCGAGGTGATATCGGCATCGGTCGGGCGGATGTTTTCCGCCCAGATCACACCGCCATGCGCCTCGACGATCTGTTTCGAGATCGCAAGACCGAGGCCCGAGTTGTTGCCAAAGTGGTTGGCCGGACGTTCGGAGTAGAAGCGGTTGAAGACCTTGGTCAGCGCCTGTTCCGGGATGCCGGGGCCGGTATCCTCGACCACGACGAGAACGCGGTTGTCGCGTTTCCGGGCCCAGACGCGGATCGCATCGCCGTCTTCGCAGAAGCTGATCGCATTGGTGATCAGGTTCACGAACACCTGCGCCAGCCTGCTTTCCAGACCGTCGATGACAATCGGTTCGGACGGCAGATCGGTTATGAACTCGATGCCCTTGCCCCGCGCCTCGCCGCCCAGATGTTCGGACAGGCCTCGGATCATCTTCAACAGGTTGAAGGTCTCTTCATCCTCTTTCACCAGTTCGGAATCGAGCCGGGAGGCGTTCGAGATGTCCGAGACCAGCCGGTCGAGACGGCGCACGTCATGTTCGATCACGTCCAGCAGCTTGGCCCGCTGTTCGTCCTTCTTGATCACCCGCAGGGTCCCCACCGCGGATCGCAGCGAGGCCAGCGGGTTCTTGATCTCGTGGGCCACATCGGCGGCGAACTGTTCGTTCGCGTCGATCCGGTCGTAAAGCGCCGCCACCATGCCGCGCAGCGCGCCGGACAGGCGCCCGATCTCATCGGGCCGGGCCGTCAGGTCAGGAATGCGGACACGGCTGGGGCTGATCTTGCGGGAGTTCTTGTCGCGCCCGATCTCGGCCGCAGCAGCAAGATCGGAAAGCGGGTTGGCGATTGTGGAGGCCAGAACAAGCGACAGCCCGATCGAGACCAGGATCGCGATGACGAACATCTGCAAGACCTGCTCGCGTTCGTTCCGGACAAGCTGATCGATCTCGCCGGCAGCCGAGGTGAGCGCGATGACACCCACGGCCTGACCATCGATCACAATGGGCGTCGCGACGGAAAAGATCGTGTTTCCAGAGGCATCCACACCGGTCTTCACTTGGGTCCGGCCTTGGATTGCCCCTTCGACAAGGGCACGGGCCTGGGCCTCGCCCGCAAACGTCTCGGCCTCTTCGGCGCCTGGCGACACCACGCTCGACAGCGTTTCCCATGCAGAGTTCAGGAAATCGATGATCAGCGTCGTCCGTTCGTCGCGGGTCAGACCCGCCACGGGCGGCATCGGCCTTCGCTCCTGTCCGAACGTCGTAGCGACGATGGCCCCGTCCGGCGTGAAAACGAAGACTTCCACGGCACTGCTGATGTCGAGATTACGCAGCGTCTCGCGTGCATCGAAACCGCCGGGCACCGCGCCGGAATTGCCGCCGCGATCCACGAGCCGCGCCTCGAACACCTCGGAAATCAGCTCGGCCTCGAAGACAAGGCCACGCTCGCGCTGAAAGACAAGGCTGTCGCGAAACGGGTTCAGGAACAGGACGCCCGCCACGAGCATGAGCATGGCGAGCAGGTTGAAGGTGATGATTTTCCGCGCAAGCGGAGACCGGTTGATCGAGATCAGGCCACGCTTTTCGCGCTTGGCCCGAAGCTCGCTCTCAACCTGTGCGTCCGGTCCGACCCAGTCCTCACCCAGCACTACATCGGGCTGGTTTGTCGGTCTGGCGCCCACCACGTCTATCCCCGACGCTTTGTTCATTTACTCTTCGTTGTAACGATACCCGATGCCGTACAGCGTTTCGATCGCATTGAACTCATTGTCGACCATGCGCATCTTCTTGCGCAGCCGCTTTATGTGGCTGTCGATCGTCCGGTCATCCACATAGACCTGATCATCATAGGCCACATCCATCAGCTGATCACGCGATTTCACGAAACCGGGTCGCTGTGCCAGCGCCTGCAGCAAAAGGAACTCCGTCACCGTCAGCGAGACATCCATGCCCTTCCACGACACCGAGTGGCGCAGCGGGTCCATGGTCAACTGACCGCGGGTCAGAACCTGTCCGGTTTCACCCTCGCCCAGACTGTCGGCCTCCATCACTTCCTGACGTCGCAGGAGTGCGCGGATCCGTTCGACCAGCAAACGCTGCGAGAAAGGTTTCTTCACATAGTCATCGGCGCCCATCCGCAGGCCCAGCACCTCGTCGATCTCATCATCCTTGGATGTCAGAAAGATCACCGGCATCGCGGTTTTCTGGCGCACGCGCTGCAACAGGTCCATCCCGTCCATGCGCGGCATCTTGATGTCGAACACGGCCATATCCGGAAGCTTCTTGTTGAAGGCATCCAAAGCAGCCTGTCCATCGTTATACGTTTCCACTTCGAAGCCTTCGGCTTCGAGCGTCATAGATACTGACGTCAGGATGTTCCTGTCGTCATCAACCAAAGCGATCCTCGACATATGGAGGTTCCTTGTCCTGCTCTGCGTGCCTTATCGTTTTGCGGCATCTTCAACTTCTAGCCCCGCAGAATCAACATCAATGTGCGAATCACCCATATCCGCACGGTTCATGTGTCGTGAAAACACTCAAGGAATGGCTAAACTGGGGCAAACCGATGTCATGATTGCGCTAACCGAGACATGGTTGCGCTAACGACCCGCTTTATGCCGGTTTCGCGGACAATCGGGCATGTTATGTTCCGGCCAACTGCCCCAAAGCTCTGGGGCTTGCCATTTTTTCGCCTCATTGACGACGGCGCTACAGGAGCATCGGACATATGACAACCGGACGGGTTAACCCGAAAATGCGGCTTGAAGATCAAGGAATTACAGGTCTCGGCGCTGCGCATTACAACCTTCTGGAACCGGCCTTGATCGAAGCGTCGCTGAAGCGTGGCGAGGGCAGTCTAGGCAAGGGCGGAACGATGCTTGTCACGACGGGCAAGTTCACCGGTCGTTCGCCCAAGGACAAGCACGTGGTCCGCACGCCATCGGTCGAAGACAGCATATGGTGGGAAAACAACACCGCGATGACGCCGGAAGGCTTTGACGCGCTTTACGACGACATGCTGACCCATATGCAGGGCCGCGAGTATTTCGTCCAGGATCTGCACGGTGGCGCCGATCCCGCGCATCAGATCGATGTGCGGCTCGTCACCGAGCTTGCGTGGCATTCGCTGTTCATCCGCCACATGCTGCGCCGTCCCGATCGCGACGAGCTTGATACCTTCGTGCCGGAGTTCACGATCATCAACAGCCCCACATTTCAGGCCGACCCGAAAAAGCACAACTGCCGCTCGGAGACGGTGATCGCCATCAACTTCGACCGCAAGCTGATCCTGATCGGCGGTACGGAATACGCGGGCGAAAACAAGAAGTCGGTGTTCACGCTTCTGAATTACCTCCTGCCCGCCAAGGGTGTGATGCCCATGCACTGCTCGGCCAACCATGCGCCGGGCAATCCGGTGGATGCCGCTGTCTTCTTCGGGCTGTCGGGCACCGGCAAGACCACCCTGTCGGCAGACCCGAAGCGGATTCTTCTGGGCGACGACGAACACGGCTGGTCGGACCGTGGTATGTTCAACTTCGAGGGCGGTTGCTATGCCAAGACGATCAGCCTGAGCCGCGAGGCCGAGCCAGAAATCTTCGCCACGACCGAGAAGTTCGGCACGGTGATCGAGAACATGGTATTCGATCCCGACACCTACGAGTTGGATTTCGAGGATGACAGCCTGACCGCGAATATGCGCTGCGCCTATCCGATGCATTACATCTCAAACTCCTCGCCCACCGGCATCGGCGGGCATCCGAAGAACATCATCATGCTGACCTGCGATGCGTTCGGCGTGCTGCCCCCCATCGCACGATTGACGCCCGCGCAGGCGATGTATCACTTCCTGTCCGGCTTTACCTCGAAGGTCGCGGGGACCGAGCGCGGGGTGACCGAACCGGAGCCGACCTTTTCCACCTGCTTCGGCGCGCCTTTCATGCCGCGCCGGCCCGAAGTCTACGGTCAGCTTCTGCGCGACAAGATCGCCCGTCACGGCGCGACCTGCTGGCTGGTCAATACCGGCTGGACCGGGGGCGCCTATGGCACCGGCAGCCGGATGCCGATCAAGGCGACCCGCGCGTTGCTGAGCGCCGCTCTGGACGGATCGCTGGCAGGCGCTGAATTCCGCAAGGATCCCAACTTCGGCTTCGAAGTGCCAGTGTCGATCACGGGCGTGGCCGACATCCTTCTCGATCCCCGCCGCACATGGGATGACGGCGCCGCCTATGACCGGCAGGCACAGAAGCTGGTGGGCATGTTCGCCGAGAACTTCGAACAGTATGTGGGCGTGATCGACGAGGATGTGAAAGCCGCAGCCATCGGCTGAACCTGCCCGGAACCGAACATGCGAGGGGCCTCCAAAGGGCCTTTTCGCATGGCCGGAACGCGCCTTTCAAATCCTGTCGATTTTTCTTCCCTTACATCTTGCGAGCCCGGGCCCGCACGAGTATTACACCGCAGCCGTTGGGGTGTAGCCAAGTGGTAAGGCAGCGGTTTTTGGTACCGTGTACCGTAGGTTCGAATCCTACCACCCCAGCCAGGCGCTCCCTCAAATTTTAAAGACGAGAGATTGCCGTAGTATTGTGTCGTGTTGTTGGGCATTTGTAGGGGAAGATTTCAGACAGAGACCCGAAGGTGAGCGCAAATCCGGCCCATTTCAGGCCGGAATCTCAGTTTGCGGTTCCCGCGGTACGAGTTTGGGGGCTAAGGGGAAGCTCTGGCTTACAGCTTCGCGAACTGCGCGTACTGGTTTGACCACCTAGCAGGCACACCCGACTTGATAAGATGGTCAGAGGTCAGGCCCTCGGGTTGTTCGCCGTTAGCGATGGCGTCGAGGATGTCGGGTGCGAGCACTGCGAGATCGACAACATCCTGGACGCGGCGCTTTGATGTGCCCTCAGATTCTGCGATCTCCGCGAATGTCTTGCCTGCGATGATCATTGCCATCCATTTCTGGGCATTGACGATGTTCTGAACCAGCGCCCGGTCGACCTCGGCTGGAGCATCTCCCAGATGCAGTTTCAACTCCACACCGCGCCGGCGCATCCGGAAGGGCGATGTAAGTGTCAGTTCGTCTGCATTTATCCGGTCTCCGCCACAGTCGAGGGCCTTGGAGAGTTCGTCGGAACTCAACAGAACAGTCAGGGTCCCGGGGCTCAGGTCAGCCCGTTCGACCAGGCGCAGATGTTGCTGGGTATTCTTCGAGGAATGCAGGCCGTCTGATCTGGCGGTGATCTCTGACGCGGATATGTCTCGGACCATCGCTGTGACGATGTCGGGTTGGCTGAGTTTCTTCCGGATGAGATCAACGATCAGGCTTTCCAGTTGCTCTGCTGGTAGACGCCAGGCATCCGGGTGCTTTCGGCTCCGGTCTTTGACCAGCCTATGCGAGATGTAGTAGCGCAAGCGCTTGCCGCTCTTACGGCTGTGGCTTGGTGTCAATCGGTCGCCCGTTTCATCGAAGAGTTTGCCAGTCAGCGGTGATCGTCCGGCTTTTTTCTTCGCACCGCGCGACTTTGCAGCTCCACCTTCCAACATCTGCTGCACCTGATCCCAGACGTCGGGTTCGATAATCGCCGGGTGCTGCCCCTCGAACACCTGACCTTTATGACGGATGCGCCCGGCATAGATCGGATTGCTCAGGATATGGTGGATATGTCCCCGATCAAAGGGCGTGCCGCCGGAGACCCGCCCTGCCCCACGGACACGCTGGCGGGATCTCAGACCAAGATCCTTTGCACGCTTTTTGACGACGCGGATCGGGCCATGTTCGAGATAGAGATCATAGAGGGCTCTAACGGTGGACGCCTCATCCGCATCGATCTTCAGCGTCCGCCCATCCGCCTGATAACCAAGCGGGACATTCCCTGCTATCCACAAGCCTTTGCGTTTGGACGCCGCGATCTTGTCCCGGATGCGTTCTGCCGTGACCTCCCGTTCAAATTGGGCGAAGCTCAGCAGCACGTTCAGTGTCAGCCGCCCCATGCTGGTGGCCGTGTTGAAGCTCTGGGTCACAGAGACAAAAGACGCCTCGGCCTGATCCAGTCGTTCCACCAGTTTCGCGAAATCCGCGAGGGAGCGGGTTAATCGGTCGATCTTGTAGACGACGATCTGATCCACGCGATTGTCGTCCACCGCCTGCATCAGACGTTGCAAAGTGTCTGACGTCAGCACCTACCGGACAGATTTAGGGGTTTGAGCAACGGAGGATTTCTGGTTCATCGAAGCCATTATGGAGCCAAGATGAACAAGAGATCCGGAACATCGAAGGATGCTGCTGACAAGCTGGTCAGGGGCATAAAGCGCAATGACCTGCTCCCCTTTGAGTCCGCGTTTGTAAGTTCGCTCTGTTCAGGGTTTGGTCCTCTCTCGACCTTTGGTGATA
>CANNCO010000008.1 GCA_947503175.1 uncultured Paracoccaceae bacterium | reverse complement strand
ATCAAGAGGCCCTCCTGAACATCTTGAATCACACAACAATCAAACCGGGAACCCCTTCATTGAGTACAGACCCTAGCTGGCGAAAGGCGCTGACAGAATCCGGTCGGTGCCCTTTCGCGCGTCTGTGATAGCTGGTGCGCGGGGTCAGGCATGCCCTGGTGTCGGCATCATTTACTGATTGGAAACTCGGCGGCTCTCTTGACCCGATTGTTTGCCAAACACGAACAATCTTGGCGAAAATATGGCAGCTTCGTGCGGTTTCCGCGGTTCTGACGCAGAATTGCCAGAGTCTTGCCGCATTTGGCCTCGAAATTTCATGACAGACGCGAACAGCAATCGGACCAACGGCGTTAAAGTTGTTCAGGTCAGCATCTAGCTCGTTTTTCGGGCGGGTTGTTCTCTTTTCTACCTGCGCGGGCAGGCTTGTGCGTAATGGGTTTGACTGTCCTGTTCGTTCGTTGCGACCAAGGAGCACTCAGATGCAGAGCAGCCTGGGCCTCAAAGCACAAGGTAATCGAAGGGTGGCGCTTGATAACGTCAGTGTATGCCGTGCACGGCCTGTAAAACCGTCAGGTTTTCGTCTTGAATCCGCCAGTCACCGGCTTTTTCCGGTGCTGGTTTTTTCCTCCAGCCGCGCGATTTCCAAGTGTGATCGCGTGGTGTGACCGAGGTTTCGCGTTGGGTTGTCGGGCTTTCAGCTCCCTCACGATGACGACCGGACGCGGATCACGCCGCACCCCACCGGCGTAAGGGCAGCACGGGCTGGTTTGTTTCCCCGGCTCGTGCTGTCCGCTTAGAACCGCTCGGCGCGCACCACTTCGCAATCGCTCACAGAGACGACGCCAATATGGCGTTCAAGCACGGAAAACACTGCATCCAGAAGCTTTTCGACCCGATCGGGGCGAACCAGACAGATAAAAGAGACCATACCACCGGCGCGGCTGACCTGACCTTCGCGACTCCAGCGACCGGACCGGCCCGAGCCGCCGAGAACCGGCAGGATCGTGAATCCGGTTACACCGTTTTCCGTAAGCGCATTGGACAGGCGTCGTTCCATGGGTGCTTCGATCATGATTTCGACGCGTTTCACCTCATGCATCTGCATCGTCTTATCCTCCCGTAAGGGCCAGCGCGATGGCCACATAGATCGGAATACCGATCGTCAGATTGAATGGAAACGTAACGCCAAGGGACAGCGTCAGATAGATTGCCGGATTTGCTTCCGGAAGCGCCACCCGCATCGCGGCCGGGACAGCGATGTACGAGGCCGACGCGGCCAGCACCATCATCAGCACGACGCCACCCGGCGACAGGCCCAGAAGAAGCCCCGCCCCAAGGCCGAACATGCTGCCCACAAGCGGCATCAACACTCCGAATGCAATCGCACCACCGCCCAGAACACCCCGGCTTTGGCGCAGGCCCCGACCCGCGACCAGCCCCATATCCAGCAGGAATAGACACAAAACGCCCTTGAACGGCGCCACTATGAAGCTTTCGATTTCGGCCAGGCCCTCTTCGCCGGTGATCCAGCCGATCAGGAAGGCACCGATCAGCAGGACGATCGAACCATTCAGAAGGATCTCGCGCCAGAGGCCCGCGTCGATATCCGCTGACTTGCCCGACCGTGCCACCAGCCAGAGGGCAGAGAGAATGGCTGGGGCCTCCATTACGGCCGCCACCGCAACCATGTAGCCTTCGGACCCGATCCCGCGCCCGGTGAGCACGGATGAAGCGGCGACGAATGTCACGATCGAGATCGATCCATAATGCCCCGCAACCGCGGCTGCGTTGAGCGTATCGAGGCGGGTCAGAGTCTTCAGAAGCGCAAAAGCCACGAACGGAAGAAGAGCCGACAGGACAAGACCCGCGACCAGAGAACCCACGAGCCGCGCGTCGATACCGTGGGCAGCGACACCCGCGCCGCCCTTGAAGCCGATTGCGAACAGCAGATAGATCGAAAGACCCTTCGCCACTGCTTCCGGGATCGACAGGTCGGACCGAGCAAGGGCGGCTAGAAGGCCCAAGGCGAAAGACAGGATAATGGGAGAGATCAGGTTATCTGCGGCAAGTCCGAGGATTTCGGTCATTCACGTCTGTCCCTGTGATGCCATTGATCGCTTCTAGACCGGCTTAGACGCGGACGAAAGCACCAGTTTCCGGATCAAGTACATCCAGGCTTCCCGCCGCGATGTCGGTGTAAAGGCCATGCAGGGCGAGGTCCCCTGACGCAACCCTCTCGGATACGAACGGGAAGGTCATAAGGTTTTCCAACGAAACGATCACCGCCTCTTTCTCGAGACGGGTCATGCGGTCCTTCTCGCTCGCTTCTGACGGCAGGCGGTTAAAGCCGCGACGCAGGATCTCCATCCATCCGCCGACGAAGCTTCCGCGCTTCTCAAGCTCTGGCGCCACGCCTGAACACATGGCGTAACACCCGGCGACGCCACCGCAATCGGAATGCCCCATGACGATCAGATGGCGGATACCCAGAACCGCCACCGCATATTCGACCGCCGCCGAGGTACCGTGCCGGTCTCCGGCAAGCTCATAAGGCGGAACCAGACCGGCAATATTGCGGTGGATAAATAACTCGCCAGACGTGGCGCCGAATATCGATGTCACATGCACTCTGCTGTCGCAGCATGAGATGATCATTTCCTGCGGATGCTGACCTTTATTCGCAAGCTCCTGGTAATAGGAAAGGTTCGTCGAATGGGTACCTTCTTTCCAATCGCGATATCGTGCGATCAGATGATCCGGCAGGTGGCTTGCCTCTTGCATGATACTGTCCCTGGGGCTTTGTGCCGCTTTCGTGCAAATTCGACCGATTTTCGAAGGACTGTTCAACCCTTTCTTCGGCAATGGCCGTTATTTCCGGCCTCTAAGGATGAACAGGCGGAGCGGCACATGCCACAGGTTGCCCAGATCAGCCATTATGAACCGGCCCGGATGGACCGTGATCGGCTGTTAAAGCTTTTTTCTGATCATGGCCAGCCGAGGGCGGAGCGGATGATCGGACGCATGCTCGAAGACCTCGCTGTGCGGCTGAACCGGGCCGAACGATCATGGCAGGCAGGTGATCAGGCACATTTGTCCCGTGGTGCGCGTGAGCTTTCCGACGTCGCGATGAATGTCGGTCTTGTCAGCCTCGCCAACGCAGCGCTCGCCACATCCCGCGCCGCGGCTGCGGGCGATTATGCCGCAATGGGTGCGACGGTTGCGCGAATGATGCGTTTGGGCGAGGCGTCGCTGATGTCGGTTTGGGATTTACGCGACCAATCTGTCTAACTGGCCTTGCGGCGCGGGGATGTGGCGTTAGGCTACCCGTCAAAGCCTCTCAACTCCCCAAGGCCAGCAGATGACCGCCCTCACTTTCGCAGATCCGACGGCAAAAGCCGTTCCGCTTCATGCGGTGACCACCGATGCCCTTGATCGTCTCGTCGACGGACTGGAGGAGGACAGCCGGGCCTGGGTGGCTATGACCGGTTTCAGCGCGGCGGCGGGAAAGGTCCTTCTCGTTCCGGGAAAGGGCGGTGGTGTCGAGCGCGCTCTGGTTGGTCTGGGCACTGACCAAGATCGGTTACGAGGCCGTTTTTTGTTCGCGCGCGCGCGTGCGGCCTTGCCCGAAGGTACCTACGCCCTGAAATCCGATCTGTCCGGTCGCGATCTGGAGGAGGCCGCTTTGGGTTGGCTTCTGGCTGGTTACCGTTTTGGGCGATACGCGGATGCGCCGCCGTCCAAGGCCGGGCTTGTGGCTCCCGTTGGTGTTGATGCCGATCGATTGATTGCAATCGCGGCGGGAGAGGCCCTGACCCGGGACCTGATAAACACGCCGGCACAGGATATGGGGCCCGAAGAGCTTGAGGGCGCGGCACGCGATCTGGCGGCTCGTTTCGGAGCCAAACTGGTTGTGACCATTGGCGATGCGCTCCTCGAAGCAAACCTGCCGATGATCCATGCGGTTGGTCGCGCAAGCCCGCGTGCGCCCCGCCTGATCGACATGCGCCATGGCGACAAGGGCCCGAAGTTGACCCTGGTCGGGAAGGGCGTTTGTTTCGACACGGGCGGGCTGAACCTCAAACCCGGCGCCTCGATGGCGATCATGAAGAAGGATATGGGCGGCGCAGCAACTGTCCTTGGACTTGCTCAGATGATCCTCGCCTTGGAGCTTGAGTTCCAGTTGCGCGTCTTGATTCCGGCGGTCGAGAACGCGGTTTCCGGGCCATCTTTCCGTCCCGGCGACATCCTGACATCGCGTAAGGGCCTCACGGTCGAAATCAACAATACAGACGCGGAGGGACGGCTGGTCCTAGCCGATGCGCTGGCCCTCGCCGATGAGGAAGAGACCGATCTGGTTGTCTCGATGGCGACGTTGACAGGGGCTGCGCGGGTTGCGGTTGGCCACGATCTGGCGCCGTTCTATTGCGATGATGATGGTATGGCCCAAGCTCTCTCCGAAGCAGCAAATGCGGTGCGCGACCCGGTTTGGCGAATGCCTTTCTGGCCCCCCTATGAACCCCGGATCGAACCGGGCATCGCCGATCTCGACAATGCTCCATCGGGCGGAATGGCGGGTTCGATCATCGCGGCCCTGTTTCTCCGCCGGTTCGTGGAGCGGGCGCGCTACCTGCATTTTGACATCTATGGATGGCAACCGACTGCCGCGCCCGCTCGACCAAAGGGGGGTGTCGGTCAGGGCGCGCGGGCGCTGCTCGAAGGTCTGCCGTCGATCCTGAAATGACCGACC
Source organism: uncultured Paracoccaceae bacterium (assembly GCA_947503175.1). Lineage (GTDB taxonomy): Bacteria > Pseudomonadota > Alphaproteobacteria > Rhodobacterales > Rhodobacteraceae > Ovoidimarina. Next base: position 42,478 of record CANNCO010000008.1, on the reverse strand, counting down.
GCCGCTTTCATCCTGCCAATGACCGCGTCGCACTATCGACGCTCGCGCGCGCCGTTGCGGGCGTGAAACCAACTGACGGCGAACCGATGTCAGTGACGTCTTGCCTTGCAAACCTTCTGGCGGAGCCAGACGGCATGCGCGACCGGCAGCTTCTTTATGGTACGGAGTTCCTCGTACTCGAGATGCGGGACGGTTGGGCCTTCGGGCAATCCGACTATGATGGGTATGTGGGCTATATCGCCGAGGACGATCTGGGACCGCCCGGCACCGCGACCCATATCGTCGCCGCCCGCTCGACCCATGGTTATGAAGCACCAGATGTGAAAGCGCCGGACGTGATGCCGCTCAGCTTCGGGTCACGGGTCCGGGTTGTCTCGGAAACCGGCACCCATATGGAAACCGACCGTGGCCTGCATATCCCCAAACCACACCTGCTTGGAGCCGATCGTCCGTTTTCCGATCCCGTAACCGTCGCCCAGATCTTCTTTGGATCGCCCTATCTCTGGGGTGGCAACTCCACGTTCGGCATTGATTGCTCCGGGATCATACAGATCGCTGCAAGCGCCGCCGGACTTGCGGCCCCGCCGGACAGCGACCTTCAGGCATCGGGACTGGGCACCGAACTGTCGCCCGATGCGCCCCTGGCGCGCGGTGATCTGGTCTTCTGGGAAGGTCACGTCGGGATCATGGTCGATTCCGAGACGATGCTGCACGCCAGTGCGCATCACATGGCCGTGGCCTACGAACCCATCGATCACGCCATCGCAAGGATCGCGGCGTCGGAGGATAAGGAGGTCACCGTGCGCAGGCGGCTTTAGTCGACCGCGCGGATCAGCTTGCGCTCGAGCACGCGCAGCACGGTTTTCAGGTCTTGGCCACGCTTCAGAACTTGGCCGTCCATTCCGATCACCGCATACATGCCCTGACGGTCGCGCAAACGCGGACGTTTTTCGATTCGGTAAAGCGGATGCTCGGCCGCCCTGCGAAAGATCGAGAACACCGCGACATCTTTGAGGAATGACATCCCGTAGTCCCGCCATTCGCCCGCCGCGACCATGCGCCCGTAGATCCCAAGAATCAAAGCCAGTTCTTTGCGATGAAAGGCAACCTGTTCAGATGCGGCCGAAACAGGTGGAATTGAATGGATTGTCATGGGCTCAGACTGGCGTTCCGGCATGTGGAAATCAAGCACTGCCCCAGAAATGCCGTAAAATGACCGGGAAAAGGTTCCATCCCTTCCGCGATGCGGCCCCGATCGTCAGCGAACTTCTGAACATAGCGAGAAACACGCTACCCCGGTGTTGCGGATTAACAGCCCCCACCCAGCCTGCGACATCGGGGACCAAATCAGGGAAAGGCCCTTGCTTCGGCAAGGGTCTTTTTCATGTAGGAGCCTAAACGTGCAACTCAGTTCCCGATCCGCGTGAAACTGTGCCGATCTCGACGAAGCGCGTGCGTTTGCGCTAGTGTAGGACCACAAGCACGTAACAAGTTGTCAGTTTGAAAGTCATCTCATGCCAAACCGGTTGAAGTTCCTGGTCCTTGCCAGTCTGATGGCTGCAAGTGCGGCTATCGCGCATACTAATGTGAAGGACCCCACGGTCCGCGCGTGGATGCACAATATGATGCAGATAGCTGAGGCGACCAAAATTCTGGGTTCCATGGCCAAAGGCGAGACCGCGTTCGACGCCGATGTGGCAAGTGATACGGCACAGCGTATTGCGGAGGGCCTTGATCGCATTCCGGCCCTGTTTGAGGTCCCTGCCACAGACCCGACGTCAGAAGCCTTGCCGACAATTTGGACGGATTGGGACAGGTTCGTCGAACTGTCACGTGAAGCCCGGCAAATTGCAGCCGCAATACAGATCGCGACAGAGGACGACTTGCGCGTCGCGCTGAAATCGATAGGTGGTTCGTGCAGCGCCTGTCACGAAGACTATCGAGAGTAATCAGCCGCAGTAGACGCGCGCGATCCGGCCATCCTTGCCTGTAACGATATTCAGACGCTCTGCGTTGAAATCCATCGTAACGGCATCGCCGGGTCCGATGAACCTCGTCGTGTCGACAAAGGTCATGGCGGCAAGCAGGCTTTCAGGTTCTCCCACAAGCCAGGCAAGGCCATTCGCACCGCAATCGTCCGACTGCGTGTCGCCAACCGGCGGGGCACAGCCTGCAAGAACAACAATGACCAGACACCAACGCATATCAGTCAGTTAAGCTGTCACTGAAGAAAAGAAAACCCAGCCCCCGCCAAACGTTGAATCGGCACGACGTTTCGCGCAGTGTCGGGGCAACGCGAGAATGCATCCGAGGGAGGACCACCATGAAAACCCACGCAGCCGTGGCGATTGCCGCCGGAAAACCGCTTGAGGTAATGGAGGTCAATCTCGATGGCCCCCGTGAGGGCGAGGTGCTGGTCGAGATCAAATCGACGGGCATCTGCCACACGGATGAATTCACGCTGTCAGGCGCGGACCCGGAAGGTCTGTTTCCGGCGATTCTGGGTCACGAAGGTGCGGGTGTCGTGGTCGATATTGGCCCGGGTGTAACCAGCCTCAAAAAGGGCGACCACGTTATTCCGCTCTACACGCCGGAGTGCCGGGAGTGCGAATACTGTCTGCACCCCAAGACAAACCTGTGCCAGTCGATCCGGACGACGCAGGGTCAGGGACTGATGCCCGACGGGACCAGCCGCTTCTCGACCCTCGATGGCGATCCGATTCTGCATTACATGGGCACTTCGACCTTCGCGAACCACACGGTTCTGCCCGAGATTGCGCTGGCCAAGGTCCGCGAGGACGCGCCGTTCGACAAGATTTGCTACATTGGCTGTGGTGTGACGACAGGGATCGGCGCGGTGATCAACACGGCCAAGGTCGAGATCGGCAGCCGTGCGATTGTTTTCGGACTGGGCGGCATCGGCCTGAACGTGATTCAGGGGCTGCGTCTGGCCGGGGCCGATCAGATCGTCGGTGTCGACCTCAACCCCGGCAAGGTCGAGATGGCGACACGCTTCGGCATGACCGACTTCGTCAATCCGAACGAGGTCGAAGACGATCTCGTCGCCTATCTCGTGAACCTGACCAAGGGCGGAGCCGACTATACATTCGATGCCACCGGCAACGTGGGAGTGATGCGTACAGCACTTGAGTCGGCCCATAAGGGTTGGGGCGAATCGATCATCATTGGGGTGGCTCCGGCGGGTGCCGAGATTTCGACCCGTCCGTTCCAATTGGTCACTGGCCGGTCATGGCGCGGTACGGCGTTCGGGGGTGCCCGTGGCCGGACTGATGTGCCGAAAATCGTCGACTGGTACATGGAGGGTAAGATCGAGATCGACCCGATGATCACGCACCAGCTTGCGCTGGACGATATCAACACCGGTTTTGACCTGATGCATGCAGGTCAGTCGATCCGGTCTGTGGTGAATTATTGAGAACGCTTGCGCTGACCCTGCTATTCGGTTGTTTGCTGTCACCGCTTGCCGCAAGGGAAATGGTCTTTGATGGTGGTGGTGTGATCGATGCACGGCAGATTGTGTTCGAAGGCGGCGGCGAGCGTATGGTCGTTCCGGGGTCAGACCTGGTTGAGGTTGCGCCCTATTTTCTTAATCCGGGCCACGCGCTCATCTTCAAGCTGAACGACACCGACGCGGCCCTGTTTGCGGACCTCACCGAACGCCTGATCGGCCAACCCCTGTCGGTGAGCGTGTGCGATCAGGAACTGGCCCGACCTGTCGTGCAAGACAGGCTTCAGGGTGGTTCGGGCATTGTTCCTGTGGTCTCGGTCGAAGTGGCTGTCGCGATGGCAGCGGCCCTGCGTGGGGAGGCCGACTGCCCTCCCATCCCGGAATGAGCCTGCCGATCCGTCCCGCGACTGCCGCGGATGGCGATGCGATCTGGATGATCCTTGAACCCGTCTTTCGGGCGGGCGATACCTATACAGTCGATTCCAGCATTTCGCCGCAAGACGCGCTTGCTTACTGGCTTGCTGCGGGAAACCGCGTCTATCTGGCCGGTGACGGGCTGGGGACCTATTACCTCAAACGCAATCAGGGCGGCCGCGGGTCACATGTCTGCAACTGTGGCTATGTCACGGCACCTGAGGCGCAGGGGAAGGGCGTTGCTCGGGCCATGCTGGAGCATTCGCTGGACGAGGCGCGACGCCACGGATTCCGCGCGATGCAGTACAATTTCGTCGTTTCCACCAACACGCGCGCCATCGCGCTTTGGGAGCACGCGGGTTTCGAAACGGTCGGACGGTTGCCGATGGCCTTCGATCACCCGGTTGTGGGTTTCACCGACGCACTGGTCATGTACAAAGACCTGACATGAACAGAAGGCCCGCTTAATGCCCGACCGCGACAGACCGCTCTATGCCGTCCTTATCGATGCAGACAATATTCCGGCGAAGTTTGCCGAAGCGATCCTGAAAGAGATTACGGCGCTGGGCGAACCCGCCCTGCGCCGGGTCTATGGCGACTGGTCCTCGGGCCGGCTTTCGAACTGGTCGAAGGTGGTGCGTGATCTGGGGCTTGTGGCCCATCAGGAAAGTGCGAACACCGTAGGCAAGAACGCGTCTGATATCGGCCTTGTGATCGATGCGATGGACATCCTGCACACCGGTCGGTTCGACGGGTTCGTGCTGGTCTCATCCGACAGCGACTTCACCGCGCTTGCCAACCGTGTCCGCGAGCAGGGCATGGATGTGATCGGGATCGGCGAGACGAAGGCACCGGAAAGCCTGCGCAATGTCTGCAATCGTTTTATCCTGATCGAGAACATCGTCGATGAACCCGCACCGGCAGGAGCAAGAAAGGGCGTGACGGCCACAACTAAGACCGCACCGACCGAAGCGATCCCGCTGATCCTGAAAGCGATGGAAAAGATCGATCAGGACGATGAGTGGTACACGCTGGGCCAGATCGGCCAGTTCATCGTTGCCGACACACCGGATTTCGACACGCGAACGTATGGCAAGCGCAAACTCAGCGATCTGGTGCAGGGCCTGAAGCGGTTCGAGACGCGGAAAGTCGGGAACCAGTTGATGATCCGCCGGGTAGATTGAGGGATTGGGTACTGTGCGTAGAAAATGTCTGTGGTTGATCTCGATCCTGTCGGTTCTGATCCTTGCGGGTTGCGCGGGGCAGCCCGAACCTGCGGAGCGCCGCGATATCGCCGAACTGGCGGCCAGTATTCGTGCGCTGGGGTCGGAGGTCGACCCCGAAGAGGCCGAACGGGCGGCGCGCATCGCCTATGTCTATACTCACAAATTGGCAATCGAGTATCAGATCACCGACCCGCCACTGATCCACAACACCAAGGTCAATATGGGGCTTCGACCCCGCGGCCTCTGCTGGCACTGGGCCGAAGATATGGAGGCGCGGCTTCTTCAGGAAGATTTCCAGACACTCGACATGCATCGGGCCATCGCCAACGCCGACAACCCGTTTCGGATCGACCACTCGACGGCGATTGTCAGCCGTCGCGGCGATACGATGGAAGACGGTATCGTTTTGGACCCATGGCGCAAGGGTGGTGTCTTGTTCTGGGCCCCTTTGCGGACAGATACGAAATACAACTGGGTCCCGCGCGAAAAGGTGCTGGATGAAAAAAGACGCCGCTTGCTGGCCGAGGCTGCACGTTAGGCGCCGGCAACAGATGCCCCTCGCCTTGGGGTTTTGAAGCAGGCAATGAACTGAGCTGCTTGTTACTGCGCCACGAAACCACCATCAACGGGAATGTTCGTACCGGTTATGAAGGACGCGCGCGAAGAACAGAGCCAGACGATGAGCTCTGCCACCTCGACGGCTTGGCCAATTCGTCCGATCGGATGAAGAGGATCCATCATTTGATGAGATGTCTGCGTGCCTGCGGTTGACTGATCGGCCAGGGAGTCCAGCATCCGTGTGTCGATACCGCCCGGGCAAATGGAATTCACGCGGATGCCTTCTTTGCCATATTCAAGCGCCGCATTCTTGGTAAGCCCGTTCACAGCGTGTTTGGACGCGGTGTAGGGTGAAAGACCCGGAAATCCGATAAGACCCGCGACCGACGAAAGATTGACGATTGCCCCGCCGCCATTCTTTCGCATGTGCCGGATTTCGGACTGGAGGCAGAGAAACATGCCTCGGACATTCACATTCATGATCGCGTCGAAGTTTTCGATTGTCTGATCGATCGTCGGGGCAACGTTGCCTTCGATGCCGGCGTTGTTGCAGGCACAGTCCAGTGAGCCGAACGATTTCTCTATGGCATCAAAGAGATTTTCGACATCTGAAGGGTCCGAGACATCCGCCTTGATGAACGCTGCATGTCCCCCTGCCTTTTCGATCAATTCAGTTGTCTCTTCACCGCTCGAGACATCGATGTCGGATACAACGACATTCGCACCTTCTTCTGCGAACTTGAGCGCGGTGGCACGACCGATGCCCGCGCCAGATCCTGTAACCAATGCTGTTTTTCCCGATACCAGTCCCATTGCCGCTCCATTTCACGAATACATCCGATTGAGGGTATTCAGACACCGATCGGTGCAAGGTGACATTTATCAATGCCGGTTCCCTTAACTGACCAGACTTACAGACGAAGTTGGAATTTTTGGCGCTGATACGGGCGGTCAGCAAAGGTTTCCGGGTGGGGTGTTCAGGGCATAGAAATCCCTCAGCCCCTTCCCGCGTTCATGGCGGAAAGTGCCGTCTTCCGTCATCTCTGAAATGCGGTCGAGCCTGAACATGCGAAAATCGTCGCGCAACTCGCACCAGCCCACCAGCGTCCAGACCTTGCCCCAGAACCACAGGCCAAGGGGACGAACGGGTCGGCGGGTGGGGGTGCCGGAGGCGTCGGCATAGTCAAGCGTGAGCCGCGTGCGCCGGTCCACGGCATGCTCGATCTTGTCGATCCGGGCGCGCGTCGCGTCGTCCAGTTCCCGCATCTGAAAGGCGTGGATCTGAACTCCACGCGCCTTGTCGCGGGCGGTATCGGGCAGGACGGCATCGATCTTGATCAATGCTTCCTCGGCAGAGCGGGCCATTTCCAGCCCGCCCCAGGCGCGGATCAGCCGTGCGCCGGCCACGAGGGCCACGATCTCATCGCGCGAAAACATCAGGGGTGGCAGGTCGAAACCTTCGCGCATGACATAGCCAAGACCAGCCTCGCCCTCGACCGGAACGCCAGAGCCGATCAGGTCGGCCACATCGCGGTAGATCGTGCGTTCGGAGACTTCGAGTGTTTCGGCCAGTTGCCGTGCGGTGACCAACCGCCCGCCCCGCAGGTGCTGAACGATCCGGAACAGGCGGTCGGCGCGGCGCATGAACTATGCCGCCTTTGGTTCAAAGAGGCCGATCGAGTTTCCATCGGGGTCGGTCGCATAGAGGAAGCGGCCCGGCGGGATCTCGATTGGATCGCTTTTGACGGCCCCGCCAGCGGCCCAGCAGCGGTCGGCCGCATCTTCCAGCTTGTCAGGAACTGCGATGTGGACGGTCGGGCCGTTTTCGGCTGCGGGTTTGCCGGGATAGAGATGACCGCCGACGGTCTCCATATTGTTGCCGAGGATGGCCATAGGATTCGGGCCGGAGGTGTCGATAGTCATGCTCCAGCCGAAAACCTTGTTATAGAACTCGATGGCACGGTCCAGATTGATGACGGGAAGTTCGCTCCAGACGAGGATCGGGGTAGTCATGGGTTCTCCTTTCGGATTGGGTTGCGATTTGGCGGGTATCGCACACCCCTCCTGACAGCGTTCTGTCAGGAGCAAACATCGGGATCAGAATAAGGGGAAGGCCGTCATAGGGCCATGCGAAAACTGCGCATGGCTGCGCTTTGGAAATCAGTTATCTGAGGGTCGAGGGGCCGGTTACTTTGACAAGATGTTGTCAAGCCGCTCATAGGGCGCGGTCTTGACCAGCTCTTCCACAAGAACGGGTTTTGCCGGGCGGTCGCGGCCCGCGTTGCGGATGCCATAGACCACAAGGCCGATGCTTCCTGCAGCGGCAAGCGCCGAGCCGAGGCCCACGAAAAGATGCAAATCGAGCATGAGACACGCTCCTCTCATGGAGATATATAACAGCCTGGGCTCTGGATTTCCAGTCTGGCCTACTTTCGGGTGTCTCGCGCATCGCGGCAGATCTGGGCGAATTCACGGATCAGAGTGGCATCGGAGGCGGCGGTGTCAGCCCGTTTCGACAGACGCCAGCGGCCGTATCCGGTGGCAATACCAGCCACGGTGGACGCCAGAAGCACCGGAAGGGCGACCGGGGCGGCAATCGTGCCCAGGGACACGGAAAGCGCGCTTGCGGCGATGCCGCCAAGGCTGACCCGATGGACCGGGGTCAGCAGATTATCGCTGAACCGCTTTGCGTCGCGGGCATCGACATCGCGGGCATTGGCGGCGCGGCGGAACCAGTCTTCGAGCGTTGTGATGATCGTGACATCGTTCACCTGCGTCAGGATCTTGCGCAGATCCCGCGGTCCAACGGGATTCTGGGACAGTTCGGTAACTGCGGCCTCGACCTGTTCCCAATCGACGCTTTCGCCCAGCCCATCGGTGGAGGCGAGAGAGATCAGCGTCTCGACAAGCGCGTGACGGTTCGGGGGTGTCACGGGTCGGGCAACTCGTCAGACGGGATGACCGGAAAGAAATCATCCCCCGACCACAGCCCGAACCAGCCTTCGTGATGAGATCCGATCTCGACCAGACGATAAAAGCTCTTGCGGTCAATCAGCGCCTCAAGGTTCGTGCGGACAAGGACGTAGGGCGATGGCTCGCCCGTTTCCGGATCGCGTTCTACACGGATGGGATTGCCGGATCCTGCGGTGACCTTGTCTCCCACATTTGTCGTAAATGTCAGGCTTTGGCCGGGGCCTTCGCCCGCTTGCTCAAAGTCGACCGCAACGAATGGCGCATCGTCCACGGTGATCCCGACCTTCTCGACCGGCGTGACAAGGAAGTACTTGTCGTCATCCCTGCGCAGAATTGTCGAAAAGAGCCGCACAAGCTCGGGGCGTCCGATTGGCGTGCCCAGATAGAACCAAGTTCCATCACGCGCGATCCGCATGTCGAGATCGCCGCAAAACGGCGGGTTCCAAAGATGCACCGGCGGCAATCCGCCCTTGGATGCGGCACGGGCGCTGTCAGCAAGGCTTTCTGCTGAAACTTTGGGCGGTAATTCGGCTGTCATTTCTTTTGTAACACTTTTGCCATTTGTCCTTGGCGTCATAGTTCTTGATAATATCTCTTACACATCAAAAGGGAGTGTTTCCATGGACGACAGCCGGGACCTTGTGACCGAGATCGAAGCGCTTGGCCACAAGCTTGCCGATGCCAAAGGGTCGATCACGAAACGCTTTATCGGGCAGGAACGTGTCGTCGATCTGGTTTTGTCGACGGTTCTTTGCGGTGGGCATGGCCTTTTGATCGGTCTTCCGGGGCTGGGAAAGACCCGTCTGGTGGACACGCTTTCGACGGTTCTGGGCCTTGATGGCGCACGTGTTCAGTTCACACCGGATCTGATGCCTGCCGATATTCTGGGGTCTGAAGTCCTTGAAACAGGGGCCGATGGCAGCCGGGCGTTCAAGTTCATCGAGGGTCCGATCTTTTGCCAGCTTCTGATGGCGGATGAGATCAACCGCGCGAGCCCCAGAACACAATCGGCGCTTTTGCAAGCGATGCAGGAAAAATCGGTGACGATTGCCGGTCAGCCCCACGCGCTTCCGGCGCCGTTCCATGTTCTGGCAACCCAGAACCCGATTGAACAGGAGGGCACCTATCCGCTGCCCGAAGCCCAGCTTGACCGGTTCCTTGTGCAGATAGACGTGCCTTATCCCGATCGCGAGACCGAACGCGAGATTCTGGTCGCCACAACGGGCGTCGAAGAGGCGGAATCCACCAATGTGTTTTCGCCGGAAGACCTGATCGCCGCGCAGGCGCTGGTGCGCCGGATGCCGGTGGGTGAGGGCGTGATGGAAGCTATCCTTGATCTGGTCCGCGCCTGCCGCCCCGAAGACGAAAGCGCGACAGATGCGGTGCGCGAGAATGTGGGATGGGGTCCGGGACCACGCGCCGCGCAATCCTTGATGCTGACCGTACGGGCGCGTGCCCTGCTGGATGGCCGCCTTGCGCCATCGGTCGAGGATGTTGCGGCAATGGCCTCGCCGGTCCTGTCGCACCGGATGGCACTGACCTTTGCCGCGCGGGCACGCGGAATGGAGCTGCCGCAGGTTATTGACGGAGTTGCCGAGACCGTGACCCGGGTCGAGGCTGCCGCGTGATCCATCCCGCTGATCTTCGCGCAAAAGCCGAGGATCTTGCCGGTCCCCTCCCGCCCTTGCTGGCAGCGGCGGAGCATCTGGCATCGACGGTTCTTCTGGGCGAACACGGGCGCAGGCGGCCGGGGCTTGGCGATGAGTTCTGGCAATACCGCCCGGCGATGCCCGGTGACGAGGCGCGGATGGTTGATTGGCGCCGTTCGGCCCGCTCGGATACGCATTTCGTGCGCGAAAAGGAATGGCAGGCGGCGCAAAGCGTTGTGATCTGGACGGATCGGGCGCAATCCATGCGGTTCGCTTCGTCGGATGGCTTGCCGACGAAATCGATGGCCGCGCGGGTGCTGGCGCTTGCGGCGGCGGTTCTTTTGATCCGGGGTGGGGAGCGTGTCGGGCTGACCGATGCCGGGCTGCCGCCCCGATCCGGTGAATTGCAGCTTTTGCGGCTGGCCCAGGTTCTGGCCGAAGAGGATGAGACAGCGGACTATGGTGCGCCGACCACCAAGGGTCTGGTGTCGCATTCCCGGGCTGTTTTCCTTTCGGATTTTCTTGGTGATCTCGAACCGGTCGAGGCCGCTTTGACACAGGCGGCGGATCGCGGCGTCAAGGGCGCGTTGATGCAAATCCTCGATCCGGTTGAGGAAGCGTTTCCCTTCGACGGGCGCACGATCTTTGAAAGCGTTGGCGGCACGATCAGCCACGAGACCCGTCGGGCGAGGGACCTGAAAGACCGGTATCTTGAACGGCTGGCCGAACGGAAGGACAGGCTACAGTCCCTCGCGCGGCTGACAGGCTGGCAATACGATTGCCACCACACCGACCGGTCGGCGAGTGCCGCCCTGTTGTGGCTTTATCAGGCATTGGAGCGCGTGCACTGATGCTGATCCTGGGCCCCATCGGATTTACCGCGCCATGGCTTCTTTTGGGCCTCATCGCGCTGCCGATCCTGTGGTTCCTGCTGCGGGCCGTCCCGCCTGCGCCAGTGCGGCGGATGTTTCCCGCCGTCTCCCTGCTGCTGGGGCTTGAGGATGACGAGAACGAAACGGACAAGACGCCGTGGTGGCTTTTGCTGCTTCGGACATTGGCCATCGCTGCCGTGATCCTTGGATTTGCGGGACCTGTTCTGAACCCGCAGCAGGAGCAATCGGGTGACGGGCCGCTTCTGGCTCTTGTCGATGGGACATGGGCGGATGCGCGGGATTGGCAGCGGCGGATGGACCGGCTTGATCTGTTGTTGTCGGATGCGGCACGGGCCGGACGTCCTGTGGCGGTGGTCCGGTTGACCGATCTGCCTGCAGGCGGCCTGCAGTTCCAGCCTGCGGACGCTTGGGCCGCACGGCTGCCGAGTTTTGAGCCGAGCCCGTGGGTGCCGGAGGCGGAGACCGTTCTTGAATGGTGGGATGCGCTGGATGCGGGCGGGTTCGAGACATTCTGGATGTCGGATGGCATGGACTATCCGTGGCGTGACGCGCTGTTGGCGCGGATCGAGGGATCGGGTGGCGTCACGGTCTTTGAGAGTCCGCGACCGGTTCTGGCGCTGCGGCCTTCGGTCTTCGAGGATGGCCTGTTGGTGATCCGCGCGGTGCGGGCCGCGGCGGATGATCCGATGGATGTGAACGTGGCCGCGCATGGGCTTGACCCCGGCGGGACGCCCCGCGTGCTCGCCAGAGCGTCGTTGCAGTTCGAACCGGGCGCGACGGAGGCCGAGGAACGGCTGTCGCTTCCGCCGGAATTGCGGAACCGGATTACGCGGTTTGAGATCGAGGGCGTGCGCTCGGCAGCCGCTGTAAGCCTTGCCGATGATGCTTTGCGGCGGCGCGAAGTGGCCCTGATCGCCGGTCGCGATGATCGCGAGGGGCTCGAGCTGCTGGCGCCGACCCATTACCTTGAGCAGGCGCTGGAGCCGACTGCTGATCTGATCGGAGGCGCGCTGGACGATCTGATCCTTGCGAATCCGGATGCGATTGTCATGGCCGATGTGGCGTCGCTGGCGTCTGTGGAGGAAGAGCAGATGCTGGAATGGGTGGAAGATGGCGGATTGCTGGTCCGTTTCGCCGGGCCACGGATGGCGGCGTCGGACATTTCGCGCGATGCCGAGGATCCGCTGATGCCGGTACGCCTGCGCGCAGGCGGACGCAGCGTCGGCGGGGCTATGAGTTGGGGTGAACCCAAAGCGCTGCGCCCGTTTGAACCCGAGACACCCTTCTTCGGCTTGGCGGTCCCCGATGAAGTGCGGATCACCGCACAGGTTATGGCCCAGCCGGACCCGACGCTAGCCGAGCGGACGATCGCGTCGCTTGCCGATGGAACACCCCTTGTGACCCGCAAGAGGATTGGTGAGGGGCAGGTCGTGCTGTTCCACACGACAGCGAACGCCGAATGGTCTAGCCTGCCCCTGTCGGGCCTATTCGTGCAGATGCTGGAACGGCTTGCCGTCTCCACGCGGCCCGCGATGCCCACGCTGGACGAGTTAGCGGGCACGACGTGGGTTCCGGATCAGGTTTTGTCGGCTTTTGGCGATGTGGGTGATGCGGGTGCGTTGCCTGGCGTTGCGGGCGAGATGCTTTCCGACCCCGTACCCGGGCCGGACCTGCGACCCGGGCTTTATGCGGGCCAAGACCGGCGGCTGGCCTTGAATGTGATCGGGCTAGAGACCGAGCTTGCCATGGCAAGCTGGCCGGCGCGTGTGCCCATCGAAGGATTGGAAGTGGCGCGCGAGACCTTGCTGAAGGGTGCATTTCTGACGGTCGCATTGGGTGCGCTGATGATCGACATTCTGGCGTCGCTCTGGCTGGCTGGACGGCTTACTGCCCAACGCGCTGGAGGGACAGCCGCCTTGTTGGCGGTTCTGATCGCAGGGGGCATGCCGCAACAGGGGGCCGCTCAGGGTGCCGATGCCTTCGCTCTTGAGGCCACGACCGAAGTCGTTCTGGCCCATGTGATCACCGGTGATCGGACACTGGACCAGATGACGGCGGCGGGTCTGCGGGGCCTTTCGAGGGTTTTGTATGAACGGACGTCCATCGAACCGGCGGAACCCATCGCGGTGAACCTTGAGACCGATGAGCTTGCCTTTTTCCCGATCCTCTATTGGCCCGTGACCGAGGGTCAGCCGATCCCGTCCGGCGAGGCATATGCCAAGCTGAACACCTATCTGCGTTCGGGCGGCATGATCGTCTTTGACACACGGGACTCGAACGTTGCACAGTTCGGTGGTGGCAGTGCGACAGGTCGGCGTTTGCAGGAGCTGGCGCGGCCTCTGGACATCCCGCCGCTGGAGCCGGTGCCGGAAGACCACGTTCTGACGCGGACTTTTTATCTGCTCCAGGACTTCCCCGGGCGTCATGCTAGCCGCGACGTCTGGGTCGAGGCTGCGCCGCCGGATGCCGAGCGGATCGATGGCATGCCGTTTCGCAACCTGAACGACAACGTGACGCCGGTGGTCATCGGTGGCAACGATTGGGCGTCTGCCTGGGCCGTGGACGAAAACGGACGCGCGATGTTCCCGGTGGGCCGTGGATTCTCGGGGGAGCGCCAGCGCGAGATCGCGTACCGGTTTGGCGTGAACCTAATCATGCATGTGCTGACCGGGAACTATAAGTCCGATCAGGTCCATGTGCCGGCGCTTCTGGACAGGTTGGGTCAGTGATGGATGGATCGGTGATCTTTGACCCGCTGGTGCCAATGCCCGTGCTTTGGGCGGTGGCTGGATCTGCGGTGCTGTTTCTCGCGCTTGCCATCTTGAGGGGTCTGTCAGGTTGGTGGTTGCGGACGCTGGCGGTTGCCACCCTTGTGCTGGCCATTCTCAACCCATCGATCCAGACCGAAGACCGCGATCTTCTGACCGATATCGTGATCGCGGTCATCGACGAAAGTGCGAGCCAGGATTTGTCGGACAGACCGGATCAGACGGTGGAGGCGTTGGCCTCGGTTGAGGCTAGCGTGGCGCGTCTGGGCAATACCGAGTTGCGCGTTGCCCGCGTTGCGGATGCCGAGGCCGATGGCGGTACACTTCTTATGACGACGTTGGCAGAAGTGATGGCGGAGGAACCACGGGCCCGTCTGGCAGGTGCAATTCTGATCACGGATGGGCAGTTGCATGACATCGAGCGTGCGCCCGATCTGCCAGCGCCCTTGCATGTTCTTCTGACCGGGCAGGACGAGGACTGGGACCGCAGGCTTATTGTCCGCAATGCCCCGGCTTTCGCCATTCTGGGCGAGCCAGTGACGCTGACATTGCGCGTGGAAGATCAGGGCGCCGTTCCTGCTGACGCGGGTGGAATGGCTGCGCTTGATATCTCAGTTGATGGAGGCGAACCGCAGCGGTTTGACGTGCCGGTCGGGGAGGATCTGCAACTTCCGGTGACGCTGCCCCATGGCGGGATGAATGTGCTTCAGTTCATCGTGCCAACCGCCGAGGGTGAGCTGACCGACCGTAACAATGCGGCGGTCGTCCAGATTAACGGGGTTCGGGATCGGCTGCGCGTGCTTCTGGTTTCCGGCGCGCCGCATCCAGGAGAACGGACTTGGCGCAACTTGCTGAAGTCGGACAGTTCTGTTGATCTGGTGCATTTCACCATTTTACGACCGCCCGAGAAACAGGATGGTGTGCCGGTCAATGAGCTTTCGTTGATTGCTTTTCCGACGCGCGAGCTGTTTCTTGAGAAGGTCGATGAGTTCGATCTGATCATCTTTGACCGGTATAAGCGGCGTGGAATTCTTCCGTCGATCTATCTGGATAACGTGCGGCAATACGTGGAAGACGGCGGCGCCGTCCTGATCGCGGCGGGGCCTGATTTCGCGACCGCGAATTCGATCTTTCGCTCGCCCCTTGCCGAGATCATTCCGGGTGCGCCGACAAGCCGGGTGATCGAGCGCGGCTTCACGCCTGCCATTACGGATATTGGCGAACGTCATCCGGTGACCGAAGGGCTAAGCGCGCATTCGCCGCTTGCTGGGCGGGTCAGTGAAGAGGATGCGCCATGGGGCCGCTGGATGCGTCTGGTGGACGTCGAGGCCGTTTCGGGGACGACCGTGATGTCGGACCCGGATGATCGTCCGCTTCTGATCCTGGATCGCGTCGGAGAGGGGCGCGTGGCTCTGTTGGCATCGGATCACGCGTGGCTCTGGTCACGCGGTTACGAAGGTGGCGGACCTCAACTTGAGCTTCTGCGTCGGCTGGCCCATTGGATGATGAAAGAACCTGAGCTTGAAGAAGAGGCCCTGACAGTCACCGCGGTGGGCCAGACGATGACCGTCACGCGCCGGACGCTGGAAGATGTGGCCCCGCCGATAGCGATCACGGGCCCCGACGGGTCGGTGATCACAGTGACACCGGAAGCCGATGGGCCGGGGCGGTTCGTGGCGACGGTTGAAGGGCCGGAGATCGGCCTTTATCGGCTGACGGATGGACAGGAAGAGGCTGTGATTGCGCTTGGGCCATCAGCGCCGCGTGAATTCGAGCAGACAGTGGCAAGCGGTGTGCAACTGGCCCCCTTGGTCGATGCGGGTCGGGGCGGGATCAAACGGATCGCGGAGGGGTTGCCTGACCTGCGGACGGTGCGGGCCGGACGGCCCGCCTCGGGACGTGGTTGGATCGGTATCACACCGCGCGAGGCGTTTCTGACGGCTGACATTACGGTACGTCCGTTCCTGCCGTCGTGGCTGTTCCTGATGGTTGCCGCACTTCTGGCCGTGGCGGCGTGGCTTTGGGAAGGTCGCAGGTCCCGTCAGACGGGTTGAGCCTCGTAATCAGTTCCCCAGATCGACGGGAAACCGCTGGGACCCCCAGCCATCGGTATTGGTGCGCGCCTCAATGTAGACGCGTGTCGTGCCACCGGGCAAAGCAACAGATGACAGTGACCGCGTGAAGGGCTGTTCTTCCACATGGGGATGGAACAGGGTGCGCAGGCCCAACTCTGTTCCCGCCTCGTCTACGACCCGCCATCCGTCTGCGTAGTCATCCCAGCCGGTATCTCCATGCGACAAGGTTACCGAGAACGTCCAGCTTCCGTCGCCGCTACGATTGGCAGTCGCGTCTTCAATCACTGCCGGGTCGCCTAAAGCGTGAAGCGGAGCGATGGCCAGAAGCAGGCCGGTGGCGGAGGTCATTAAGCGTGACATCTTGGTTTCCCGGATGATTTCATGGGAGCTTATCCGGGATTGAGCCTAAGGTGGATCACAGATTTGGCAGGTCGCATAGGGATGCAGCTTGCCAGATCGGAAAATTGGTTATATTAATTTACCAATTCTAGGAGACTGTCATGGAAATGCCGACCCCAGACCCCGGGATCCTCGCAAAAAAGGACCGGATCGTTCAACGGCTTCAATCCGTTTTGCCTGCCGACGCGGTGATTCACGAAGAGACCGAAACCCGGGCTTATGAGTGCGATGCGCTGACCGCCTATAAGTGTCCGCCGCTTTGTGCGGTGCTTCCGGCGAACACGGAGGAAGTTTCGGCGGTTCTGAAGGTCTGTCATGAAGAGGGTGTGCCGGTTGTGCCACGTGGGTCGGGAACCTCGCTTGCAGGGGGCGCGCTGCCAACGGCGGATTGCGTAATCCTTGGTGTGGCGCGGCTGAATGATGTGCTGGAAGCCGATTACGATAACAGGGTGATCCGCGTGCAGACAGGGCGGACCAACCTGTCGGTGACCGGGGCCGTCGAGCATGAAGACTTCTTCTATGCCCCCGATCCGTCCTCGCAGCTTGCCTGTGCCATTGCGGGGAATATCGCGATGAACTCGGGCGGGGCGCATTGCCTGAAATACGGAGTGACGACGAATAACCTCCTGGGCGTCACGATGGTTCTGATGGACGGTACCGTGATCGAAGTCGGCGGGGCGCATCTTGATGCACCTGGGCTGGACCTTCTGGGTGTGATCTGCGGATCAGAAGGCCAGTTGGGTGTGGTGACCGAAGCGACCCTTCGCATTCTGCGCAAGCCCGAGGGCGCGCGGCCCGTGCTGATGGGATTTAACGACAGCGAAGTTGCGGGCGCCTGTGTCGCGGACATCATCAAGGCCGGCGTTCTGCCGGTGGCGATCGAATACATGGACCGGTTGTGCATCGAGACGACCGACAAATTCGCCAAGGCCGGATACCCTGATTGCGAGGCGTTGCTGATCGTCGAGGTCGAAGGGTCCGAAGCCGAGATCGATGAACAACTGGGTGTGATCATGCAGATCGCGCGCAAGCACGATCCGGTCGAGTTGCGGCAGTCGACGAGCCCCGAGGAAAGCGCCAAGATCTGGCTGGGGCGGAAGTCGGCCTTTGGCGCGATCGGGCAGATAAACGATTACATGTGCCTCGATGGAACGATTCCGGTGTCATCACTTCCTTACGTGCTGAAGCGGATCGGTGAGATGTCGAAGGAATACGGGCTGCAGGTCGGCAACGTGTTCCATGCGGGCGATGGGAACATGCACCCGCTGATCCTGTTCGATGCGAACAAGCCCGGTGATCTGGAACTGTGCGAGGCGTTCGGGGCCGAGATCTTGAAGCTATGCGTCGAAGTGGGCGGTTGCCTGACCGGCGAACATGGTGTGGGGATCGAGAAGCGCGACCTGATGGGCGAGCAGTTCGCACCCGAGGATATGGAGGCGCAGATGCGGGTGAAGGATGTGTTCGATCCCGCATGGCTGTTGAACCCGGCAAAGGTGTTTCCACTGGATGTAAGCGCCACTCGCCGCAGTGAACCACCGCGTGCGGCATAGGGCCTGCGCCTCCGCACTCCCAGGGACAATCGTCAAAGAAGAAGGATGGGCTTCGTGCTGAAACCCAGAGATGAAAACGAACTTGCCGCGGCTGTTGCCGGCGCGAAATCGCCCCTGAGGGTCCAGGGCGGTGGGACGCGGCCCATCGGGGCACCGGTTTCGGGCGATCCTCTATCCGTCACGGCGATTTCGGGGATTGAGCTGTATGAGCCCGGGGCTTTGACCATCGTGGCAAAGGCCGGAACACCTCTGGCTGAAATCGAGGCGGCTCTGGCTGCGGAAAACCAGCGCCTGCCGTTTGAACCTATGGATCATCGCAAGCTACTCGGAACGTCGGGTGAGCCCACAATCGGTGGTGTGGTAGCGGGCAATGTATCTGGTCCACGCCGAATCCAGGCCGGGGCGTGCCGGGACAGCCTGATCGGTGTGCGGTTCGTGGACGGGCATGGCACCGTGATCAAGAATGGCGGCCGGGTGATGAAGAATGTTACCGGTTATGACCTTGTGAAGTTGATGGCCGGCAGCTTTGGCACGTTGGGTGTGCTGAGCGAAGTGAGCTTCAAGGTGCTGCCGGCGACAGCGACCACTGCCGTTGTATTGATTAACGGCTTGGATGTTGAACAGGCCATTGCTGCCATGTCGCGCGCTTTGTGCTCGCCTTACGAGGTAACCGGCGTGGCTCATGCGGTGTCGGGCGTGGAGGGTCATCCCGTTACGATGATCCGGATCGAAGGGTTTGAGGAATCCACAACCTATCGCGCCGCAAAGCTGCAAACGCTTCTGGCGGAGTTCGGAGACAGTGATGTGGAAACCGATCCTGACCGGACTCGCAACGGCTGGGCATGGGTTCGGGATGCTGCCAAATTTGCCGGAACCGATGGTGACATCTGGCGGATTTCAGTAAAGCCGAGCGACGGGGCGGCGGTTGCTTCGGCGTTGTCCGGCGCGGATCTGCTATTCGATTGGGGCGGCGGCCTGATCTGGGCGGAGGTCGCGGCGGGGACCGATATCCGGCCCATGCTTGCCGAAGTTGCCGGGCACGCGACCCTTGTGCGGGCTTCGGACGAGACCCGGACGGCCATTGCGCCTTTCCACCCCGAGCCAGCGCCTCTGGCCAGGATGACCCATGGATTACGCAAAAAATTCGACCCGCGTGGCATCCTGAACCCCGGGCTGATGGGATAGATCATGCAAACCACTTTTTCACCTGAACAGCTGAAAGACCCAGCCATCGCGCGATCGAACGAGGTACTGCGGACTTGTGTGCACTGCGGCTTCTGCACGGCAACCTGTCCTACTTATCAAGTACTGGGTGATGAGTTGGATAGCCCGCGGGGGCGAATCTATCTGATCAAGGACATGCTCGAGAACAACCGCCCGGCGGATGCCAAGACGGTAAAGCACATCGACCGGTGCCTGTCCTGCCTTGCATGTATGACGACCTGCCCGTCAGGTGTGCATTACATGCATCTTGTGGATCATGCGCGGGCATGGATTGAAAATACCTACAAAAGGCCCTTGTTCGAGCGGGTTCTGCGATGGACGCTGGCCCGCATCCTGCCCTATCCGATGCGGTTCCGGGTGGCGTTGCTTTTTGCGAAGATCGGGCGGCCGTTTGCATCGCTGATGCCAGATGCACGCTTGCGCGCGATGCTTGAGATGGCACCCAAGGTAATCCCGCCGGTCAGCCGCAACGATGACCCGCAGACGTTTGAACCCAAGACCACTCGCAAGATGCGCGTTGCTTTGATGACGGGCTGTGCGCAGAAGGCGCTGAATACGAACATCAATGACGCGACGATCCGGCTCCTGACGCGGCTTGGCTGCGAGGTAGTGATTGCCGAAGGCATGGGCTGTTGCGGGGCTTTGGTGCATCACATGGGCAAGGAGGAAGAGAGCCATGCGACAGCGGCCAAGAACATTCGTGCGTGGATGGCCGAGGATCGGGGCAAGGGTCTGGATGCGATCGTGATCAACACGTCGGGCTGCGGCACGACAGTGAAGGATTACGGACATATGTTCCGCAATGAGCCACTGGCCAATGATGCGGCGCGCGTTTCGGAACTGGCCATGGATGTATCCGAGGTTCTGATGAAGCTGGACCTGCCGGAGGGTGACGCCAAGGGCCTTACAGTGGCCTATCACGCGGCCTGCTCGCTGCAGCACGGTCAGCAGATCAAGACTTATCCGAAGGACCTGTTAAAAAAAGCGGGATACGCGGTTGTCGAGCCGCGTGATGCGCATCTGTGCTGTGGCTCGGCAGGAACGTACAACCTGATGCAGCCCGAGATTTCGAAGGAGTTGAAGGCGCGGAAGGTGGAGACGCTGGAAGAACGGAAGCCCGATGTGATCTCGGCCGGGAATATCGGTTGCATGATGCAGATCGGGTCGGGAACCGGTGTTCCGGTTGTCCATACGGTAGAGCTTCTGGACTGGGCCACCGGTGGACCGAAGCCACCGGCGATGGGCGGTCAGACAGAAAGCTCTGTTCCGATCCTTCGATAGCGGCCATAATCCTGCCAAAACCACCCGCTAGAACAGGGTGGGGGCAGGGACGGTGAGATGCGGGTATTCTTAGCAGCAGTGGCCCTGTGCGTTGCTGGAATCAGTCAGGGACTGGCCAACGAGACCGGCCTCAAGTCGCTTGTAACGGCGAATGACAGCAAGGGTTGGGAAGCCGTGGGCCGGCTTGATATCGGGCGCACTGGCTTTTGCACCGGTGCCCTGATCGCGCCGGATCTGGTCCTTACGGCTGCCCATTGCCTGTTCGATCCCGACACGATGGAACGTGTGCCCGATGGCAAGATCGAGTTTCTTGCGGGATGGCGGAATGGGCGTGCCACGGCCTATCGCGATGTGCGCCGGTCCGTGGTGCATCCCGACTTTGTCTATCTTGGCGCACAGAGTGGGGATCATGTCGCCGAAGACATTGCCCTTTTGTCGCTGAGCCGGCCCATTCGCAATTCTTCGGTCACTCCTTTCCGCACCCACTCGCGTCCGCGAAAGGGCGATGAGGTTGGTGTCGTTTCCTATGCGCGTGATCGGGCGTCCCGTCCCTCCTTGCAGGAAGTCTGTCATGTATTGGGCCGCCCATCCGGAACGCTTGTCATGTCCTGCGACGTGGATTTCGGGTCGTCGGGCGCTCCCGTCTTCGTGATGGATGGAGACGAGCCGCGAATCGTATCCGTCATTTCGGCCAAGGCGCAGATTGGCGGGCGGAGTGTTTCGCTTGGAACGGGGTTGGGCGAGAGCCTGCTGGAGCTTCGCGTACTTCTGGAGAACGATTCGCCCGCAACGACAGTCAAAGCACTCCCACAGGTACGGCGTGCCGGCTCTGCCTCAAAGGCAGGCGCCAAGTTCCTGAGGCCGTGATGCGCGGCATATTGTCCAGAACGCTCCTTGCGGCCGCCGTTGGCGCGTTTCCTGGCGCGGCTTTGGCCATGGATACAGAGCTCAAGCCGCTGACCGACCGTTCCGATCTGTTGGGATGGGAGGCCGTGGGTCGCGTCGAAATCGGCGATGGCGGGTATTGCACTGGTGTGCTTCTGGCCCCCGATACGGTGCTTACGGCGGCACACTGCGTCCTCGATACCGAAACGGGCGAGCGGGTGGATGTCTCGACCCTGGAGTTCCGTGCGGGCTTTCGCGATGGCGAGGTGATTGCGCGCAGCGATGTGAGCCTTGCTGTGGCGCATCCTCGGTTCGATCCTTTGGCTGAGAACGATGGCGACAGCATTCGGCATGACGTTGCGCTGCTGCGTCTGGTCAATCCGATTCCAGCAGCGACGGCCAGCCCCTACCGTGTTTCGAGCCCTCCGGTTTCGGGGCATCCGGTGACTGTTGTGTCCTATGGCAAGGGACGCGCCAATGCGGCCTCGCGGCAGTCGGGATGCGAGTTGCTGGCTCAGGCGGAGGGCCTGATCGCGTTCGGTTGCCAGGGTGATCCGGGATCGTCGGGCGCGCCGGTTTTTGATACGTCGGGAAACCATCCCAAGATCGTTTCGATCATTTCGTCGGGCACGACATACAAGGGCCAACCGGCCGTTCTGGGGATGTCACTGCCGGACATGGTTACGGATCTTGAACGTGCGTTTCAAACCGGCGTCGGCGTCTGGCCGGAAGTGCTGCCTGACGCGCGACATGTGCGAAGGGGCTCGACGAAGCGCGCGGGAACGGCTCGTTTCCTGCGCCCCTGACCGCTTGACCGCCGTCGACGTCGACTGTCTCATCACCTCATGATCCGCGTGTTGCTCCTTTCTGCCCTGCTGTCACTGGCTCATATGCCGGCCCATGCCGATGGTCCGCCGCCAATGGCGGCTGCGGGGGTTCTGGAGCGGGATGAGATACGCGACTGCAGTGCGGTGTTGATAGCGGAAGACCTGATTGCAACAGCGGCTCATTGTGTGGCGGGGAAGGTCCTGGCATCGGAAGGCGGCGACAGCGAGATCAGGTTTCACACCGGCGCCTATCCCGGTCACAGGTCGCTGGCGCGGAATGCTGTCGAGATCATGATCCACCCGCTTTATCGGATCTCGCGGGACCGCGCGCAGCTTGGCGCCGATATCGCCATCCTGCGACTGGATGCGCCGGTGCCGGACGAAGTGGCGCGACCGATCCCGATCGCGGAACCGATCGCTATGAATGAACGGCTTCTGGTGGCGACCTGGCCGGGTGGCCAGGGTGGGCGTGCGCGAGAACGCATGTGCGCGCCCGTCAGTATTGAACAGCGGCTTGTAACGCTGGGGTGCAGCGTCACTCCCGGTGAATCAGGCGGGGCGGTTGTCCGGCTGACCGAGGATGGCCCGACTCTTGCGGGCGTTGTCGTTGCAACCGGCGATCTCGGGCGTCAGCCCCTCGCCCTTGTGGTTCAGGCAATGCGGCAGCTTTCGCAGATCAAGGCGCTGTTTCAGCTATAAACCAAAGGCCTTGAAGCGCGAAAGCGCCTTTCCTATCTGAGAAGCGTCGGGGGCCTGTTTGGGACCCGGCAAGACTTCAAACGCGTCTGTCCGAAAGAGGAAGGCGCTGTACCGTTATCGCTCAATGGAGGATGACCCATGCGAAACTTTGATCTTGCACCGCTTTACCGTGCAACCGTCGGCTTTGATCAGCTTGCCGACCTGATGGACCGGGTGTTGACCGACACGAACACCGCCGCGTCCTACCCCCCTTACAACATCGAAAAGACCGCTGACGATGCCTATCGCATCACCATTGCCGTCGCCGGGTTCTCGGACGAGGATCTGACGGTCGAGGTGCGTGAGGGTGCGCTTTTCGTGTCTGCCCGGAAGTCGAAGGAAGATAGTGACCGCGTCTTCCTGCACCGTGGTATCGCCAACCGCGCGTTCGAACGCCGGTTCCACCTTGCCGACCATGTCCGCGTCACGGGTGCGAGCCATGTGAACGGGATGCTGAACATCGATCTGGTGCGGGAGGTGCCCGAAGCACTGAAGCCTCGCCGGATCGAGATTGCCAATGGCGACACAGTTGAGGCGAAGGCCGTCGAGACTGTCGACGTCTGATCACGTCCCCCTCGTGATCAAATGCGCGCCCGGATCACTCCGGGCGCGTCTGTTTTGCTGGGAACCTATTGCGACAGGGTTTCGGCCAACCGCATCAGCGTGACGGCCTCGGCGCGGTAGCCGAACGCATCCTCGCCCCGTGCGCTATTGGCGAGCGCGATTGCGTCGGCATAGGTCCAGTCGCCCAGAAAGTCGGAGCCGCGCAGAAGCTGACCGAACCCGGCAATGGCGGTGGAGAATGCCACATCCGTATCGGGCGTGACAGTTGCGGGTACGATAGGCGTTTCGATCAGAGTGCTTTCGCTCGCCCCCGGTGCCTTGTAGCGCAGTTTGAGGAACCCGAGCTCATCCGAGTCGGTCGTTTGCAGAGCCGTCTGATACCGCAGCGGGTCGCTCAAGATGGCGGGCGATCCAACGGGTGTCACTTCGAAGATCGCGGTGACGGTATGACCCGCACCGATATCGCCCGCATCCACGCGATCGTTGTTGAAGTCCTCGCGGGCAAGCGCCCGGGTTTCATAGCCGATCAGGCGGTATTCGGCGACGGTTGCCGGGTTGAACTCGACCTGAAGCTTCACGTCGTTGGCGATGGGGAACAGCGCACCGGTCAGCTGATCGACCAGCACCTTGCGTGCCTCGGACAGCGTGTCGATATAGGCGGCCTGGCCGTTGCCGTTCTGTGCGAGTGCCTGCATCGTGGCATCGTCGAGATTGCCGCGACCGAACCCCAGAACGCTGAGATAAGTGCCGCTGTCGCGCTTGTCGGCGATGAAGTCTTTCAAGGCTTCCGGGTCCGAAAGACCCACGTTGAAATCACCGTCGGTGGCGAGGATCACGCGCGTGACTTCGCCCTCTTCGGTCATTGCCTCGGCGGTCGCGTAGGCCTGTTGCAGACCGGCCTGCCCGGCGGTCGAACCACCCGCTTCAAGACGGTCCAGCGCGGCCAGGATCGTTGCCCGTTCACTGGCGGGTGTTGGTTCCAGCACCTGTCCGGCGCTGCCTGCATAGGTGACGATGGACACCGCATCTTCGGGGCGCAGTTCCGACAACATCAGCCGAAATGACTGTTTCAGAAGCGGCAGTTTCGTGGGGTCCTGCATGGACCCGGACGTATCGATCAGGAACACGAGATTCAGGGGCGGGCGTTCGGCGACTGCGGGCAACTCCCCCTGAACACCGATATGGACAAGGTTCGTGCCCTCATTCCAGGGGGTTCCCGTCACCGTCACCGTCGGCTGGAAGGGATGCGTCCCATCGGGTGCCGGATAGGAATACGGGAAGTAGTTGATCATCTCTTCGACGCGAATCGCATCGGGAGGCGGCAGTGTGCCACGCATCAGGGAAGAGCGCACGATCGACCAAGAGGCCGTATCCACATCGGCGGAGAAGGTTGCGACGGGATCTTCGGCAGTGACCTTCAACGGGTTTTGTTCCGCATTTGCGAAAGCTTCGGTGTCGCTTTCGGGCATAGTCCGAGGTTCGGGTGCAGGCAGGATCATTGCGCGATCACGCGCAACGATGGACGGCGCGTTGTTCGCGCCGGTCGGACCCGAGACAGCCTGATCGGCCATGGAGAAGGATTCCTCGATCTCGGTCGCAGGTTCCATCATCATAGGCTCGGCCACGATCACGGATTCCTCCCTCACTAGATCGGTCGATTGCGACCCGTCCGCCCGGCTCTCTGTCGTTGTCTTGGCCGGTGCGGTCGCATCCGTCTGCACGACCGTTCCGGGAAGTTTTGGACTCAGCATGCCCTGATCCTGCGCCACCCACACCATGGCCACCGCCGCCAGCGCTGTTGTTGCGGCAAGTCCGCCTTTCGTCTTCGCTCCGTTGATCATCCGTCCAACTCCATTCCAGAGCCGCGACACTGTGGCGGGCCTGTCATTGGGACGCATGTCACCTGTCGATCCTTGGAGACGGTCGAAATTATCCGCCGCAAGGCGCAGGTTTTCGGCCTTGCGGGTCGCATCGGGCTTGGGTGTTTCGGCTTTCAGGACATCCTGCAGCCGGTCGAGTTCGTCGGTCATGCCCTGGTCTCCTGTTCCAATAGGGCGCGCAGGCGCTTTTTGATCTCTGACATCCGCCAAGCTACCGTACCTTCAGATATCCCCAGAACCTCGGCGGCCTGACCTTGTGTCAGTTCGCCATCGGTGATGAGCGCGAGCGTGTCGCGCAGGTCATCGGGCAGCGTTGCCATGGCTTGGCGCAGCCAGTCGAGACGCGCGCTTTCTTCGTCACTTGTCGCCCGCCGGTTGATTTCCCAGGCGCCCCAACCCTCGGCGGCCTTGGCATGCGTTTGCGCCCTGCGGCGACGGTCATGGGCCGCGTTCATCACAACGCGGTAAAGCCATGTCGAAAACGCCGCGTCGCCTCGATAGCCAGCAAGTTTCGCCGGTAGTGCCGCACAGATATCCTGCGTCAGATCCTCAGCGGCATCGCGCGATCCGGTGACGCGATATCCGAACGCGAACAGCCGATCGTAGTGCCGTTCCAGAAGCGCAGAAAACGCACTTCGGTCGCCGCCCGCAGCGGCTAGGGCAAGATCGGTGTCGTTGGTCGTCATGCGCATCACGATAGGTCTGACGCGCGCCGATTGGAAATCCTTGGTGCGTGAAGAAAAAAAGACGACCCGCGAGGGGTCGCCTTGTCAAATGGCTTGCCGCGATCAGACCGACATGCAGATGTATTTCATCTCCAGGTAGTCCTCGATCCCATGACGTGAGCCTTCGCGCCCAAGCCCTGATTGCTTGACCCCGCCAAAAGGTGCGACCTCTGTCGAGATGATACCGGTGTTGACCCCGACAATGCCATATTCAAGGGCCTCGGCCACCTTATAGACCCGGCTGAGATCGCGGGCATAGAAATACGAGGCAAGGCCAAAGATCGTGTCATTGGCCATCGCGATCACCTCGTCCTCGTCCTTGAAACGGAACAGGGGCGCAAGGGGGCCAAAGGTTTCGTCTGACGCGACCATCATATCCTGAGTGACGCCGGTGACGATTGTTGGTTCGAAGAACAGGCCGCCAAGGCTGTGTTCTGTCCCACCGGTCACGACCTTCGCGCCCTTGGAGGTCGCGTCTTCGATATGTTCGCGCACCTTGTCGACCGCCGCAGGTTCGATCAGTGGGCCCAGATCGGCACCATCCAGACCATCGCCCACTTTCATCTGCGCAAGCCGTTTGCCCAGCTTTTCAGCGAAAGCGTCATAAACGCCGTCCTGCACATAAATGCGGTTCGCGCAGACGCAGGTCTGGCCGTTGTTGCGGAACTTGCAGGCCATTGCGCCTTCGACAGCAGCGTCCAGATCGGCATCGTCGAAGACGATGAAAGGCGCATTGCCGCCCAGTTCCATCGAACATTTCATCACCTGATCGGCGGCTTGTTTCAGCAGGATGCGCCCAACCTCGGTCGACCCTGTGAAGCTGAGTTTGCGGACCAGCGGGTTTTCACAGAACTCCTTGCCGATGGCCGAAGACGAGGTCGAGGGGATGATCGACAAAACGCCCTTGGGCAAACCGGCGCGATCCGCAAGCACGCCCAGAGCAAGTGCTGACAATGGTGTCAACGCAGCCGGTCGTACGATGAGGGAGCAGCCGGCGGCAAGGGCGGGGGCCGCCTTTCTGGTGATCATCGCATTCGGGAAATTCCAAGGTGTGATCGCCGCGGCAACACCGATCGGCTGACGAATGACCTGAATGCGCTTGTCGGGCTGATGACCGGGAATGGTTTCACCGTAGATGCGCTTGGCCTCTTCCGCGAACCATTCGATGAAGGATGCGCCATAGAGAACCTCGCCCTTGGCCTCGGCCAGTGGTTTGCCCTGTTCGGCAGTCAGGATCGTCGCCAGATCGTCGGCGTGCTGTACCATCAGATCGAACCATGCCCGCAGGATGTTCGCCCGTTCCTTGGCCGTCCGGGCCGCCCAGTCCTTTTGTGCATCATGGGCGGCAGCGATGGCCTGTGCCGTCTCTTCGCGCGAGATATCGGCAACCTGCGCGATCACATCGCCCCGGGCCGGGTTGGTGACGTCGAATGTATCTGATCCATCGACCCATTCACCCGCCAGATAGGCGCGGGTGGCCAGCAGTTCGGGGTCGTTCAGAAGGCTGCGAAGATCGGTGGCTTGATCGAGCATCTTGTCCTCGGGGCTGTTAGGGGGTTTGGTGGCTTGATGCCCGCGCGCGGGCAAAGAGTCCAGTCGGTGAGACCACAATGAAGAATGACATACCCTACGCCAACCGAGACTTCATTCCGGATGGAGACGCCTATCCGGACCGGTGGGCAGAGGATGCCCGTGCCTATCGCGAGGTTGAGGTTGCCGTGGGACGCGCGCGGCTCAATACGGCCTACGGGAATCACGAGCGGGAACGTTTCGACCTGTTCCACCCAGCCGGACAGGCAGAGGGGTTGGTTGTCTTCGTCCATGGAGGATACTGGCGGCTTTTCGATCGCAGCTACTGGTCCCATTTCGCGGCTGGTGCCACGGCGCAGGGCTGGGCGGTGGCCATGCCGTCTTATCCGCTGGCACCAGAGGTGCGTATTGCGGACATTACCCGGTCCATCTGTGCCGCGGTGCAGTCGGCGGCAGGATACGTGGCGGGTCCGATTGCGCTCTCGGGCCATTCGGCAGGTGGGCATCTGGTGGCGCGGATGGCCTGTGACGACAGCGTTTTATCGTCAGATATCCGCGACCGCTTACACAGGATCGTCCCGATCTCGCCTGTATCGGACCTGCGCCCGCTTATTCAGACCTCGATGAATGCGGACTTCATGCTGGACGATGCAGCAGCGATGGCCGAAAGCCCCGCATTGATGGCAAAAGCCGTCGATGTGCCGGTTTCCGTGTGGGTCGGTGCGGACGAACGTCCGGTCTTTCTGGATCAGGCGCGTTGGCTGGCGGATGCGTGGGACGGAAGCGATCTGCACATCGTCGAAGGGCGCCACCATTTCGATGTGATCGACGACTTGATTGACCCCGAAAGCGACATGGTCAGAGCGTTACTTGGCTGAGAACTGTTCTCTCCAGGTCGGAAACGGATCGTTCGGGGCGGGCGTAGCCTCGTAAACAGCGCGTGCGATGGCGCGGGCTAGGCAGGTCGCTGCCGCGTGGCCGATGCTGATCAGATCAAGGTCGGGCGTCTTGCTTTTGATACGCCCGGTGGAAGCGGCAAAGACAAGATCGCCGTCGAACGGTGTATGAGAGGGGACAACTGCGCGCGCGATCCCGTCATGGGCCATTACTGCAAGGCGCTTGGCTTGTGGCTTGGTCAAGTCCAGATCCGTGGCAACGACAGCGATCACCGTTGCACCGCCGGGTTCGACTTTGGTCGATCTAAGTCTCTCTGGCGCGGGTGCCATGCCCTGACCGCCGAACTCTTCGCCAACTTCAAAAGGCGCGGCCCAGAATTGCGGGCCATCGCCGATTGTGACCTGACCCACCGGGTTCGCGATGGCCAAGGCACCGACCGTTGCACCGCTATGCAGGGCAACGGATGCAGAGCCCAGCCCACCCTTCAGGCCGGCCGTGGTGGCACCTGTTCCCGCACCGATTGTGCCAAGCGGGAAGTCTTGGCCCGCATCGGCAAGAGCTGCCCGTCCAAGACCATGCCACGGGTTTCCCTCCCAGTCGTCTTTTCCACCCCACCCCAGATCCAGAATGATTGCAGCGGGTACAATCGGAATACGCTGACCTCGGATTTCGTATCCGCGATCTGCCGCCCGTAGTCCGTCCGAGACGCCCGATGCGGCCTCAAGTCCAAGGGCAGAGCCGCCTGACAGGACCAATGCGTCAACCTGCTCTACAAGGTTTTCCGGGGTAAGAAGGTCGGTTTCGCGGGTGCCCGGGGCACCGCCCATGACATGGACTGCGGCGGTGAAGGGTTTGTCCGAAGTTACAACGGTTGTGCCCGTCTTGATCTCGGTGTCCTGGGCGTTTCCGACCAGAATGCCGGGGACGTCGGTGATCAGGTTGCGGGTCCCGGGTGTCATCGGCTGGGGCTTCTCAAATGCAGCGTCCCCCATCCACTTCCATGGCGACGCCTGTCACCATGCTGGCCTCGTCCGAGCATAGGTAGAGCGCGGCGTTGCCCATGTCCTCAGGTGTCGAAAAGCGGCCAATGGGGATTGTGGCCAGGAACTTTGCCCGGACTTCGGGCGTGTCCTCTCCCATGAACGACTTCAGGAGCGGGGTGTCGCCAGCGACCGGGTTGATCGCGTTCACACGGATGCCATGGGGTGCCAGTTCGACGGCCATGGCCTTGGTCGCCGTGATCATCCAACCCTTCGAGGCGTTGTACCAGTTCAGCCGTGGGCGGGGCGAGACACCGGCGGTCGAGGCGACGTTGAGGATCGCGCCCCTTCCAGCGGCCTTCATCAGCGGAACAAGATGGCGGGCGGTCAGGTAGACGGATTTTGCGTTCACCGCGAGGACACGGTCAAAATCCTCTTCCGACACATCCTCCATAGGTGCGGGCATGTGGGTGATACCAGCATTGTTCACCAGAATGTCGATCTTGCCCCATACAGCATGGGCGGCTTCGATCATCGATGCAACGCTGCCGTCATCGGCCACGTCGACCGTGTGGGCCTGTCCCTCGATCTCTTTCGCAATCTCGGTGGCCGCATCGGTGTTGATGTCGGCGACCATGACCCGCGCGCCTTCGCGGGCAAAAGCACGCGCGATCCCGGCGCCAAAGCCTGATCCGGCACCTGTGACAATTGCCGTCTTGTCTTTCAGTCTCATTCGGCTTGTCTGGCACGAAACCTGCAAACGGAAAAGGGGACATGTCCCTTGGCAAGCCCTGATCGGACCCCACATGCCAATGCATGGAGTTTGCCACAGCCACTATTGTGCCGATCCTGATCCTTGGGGCCGCGGGGGCGCTGGTCCCCATTGGTGCGATGCGGTTAATGCCGGACACTTTGACCGGGCTCAGTCTGGCCGCACTTTTGTCTGTTATCCTTTTGACCATCGGCGGCGCGATTCTGTTCATCATTTTGTACGGGAATCCCGGTGTCGCAGTGACCCGTCAGACGGGTGTGCAATCGTCCGTGCATGTGCACTTCTCGGGTCTGGGGCTGCGGGCGGCGTTGGTCTGGGGGCCGGTTCTTCTGCTGACGCTCATCGGGCTGGGGCAGGGAATCGAGCGGCGGCGGGGCGCGAGTATGGCGGCACGGGATCAGGATTGATTGCCCCGTGGTCGACGCGCGCCTATGTAGAGGGCGATCTGACGGAGTAGAAAACGATGCGGTATGTGAAATGGGGTTTGCTGGCCCTTTGGTTGGCGGTGGTTGCCGGGTTCTTGCACTACACCCTGCCGCAAAATGACATTGTCCGGGTTGTGAACACAGAGGTTCGGCGCGTGGATTTCGGCGCAAATTCGATCTTCTGGGGTTCGGCCGGTTCGGGCGACGCTGTGGGAAGCATCAATCGCGACATCCCGTTTATCGAGGCAATCCGCCCGAATGGCAGACCAATCGTCTATCGCAACGAGGATACCGGATGGGGCTGGCCGCCGTACTTCAAGTTCGACAGTTCCAATCTTCAGGCGATCACCCGGGATATGGTGTCCAGTCAGGACAACCCGCGCTGGGTGGAGATCCGGCACTATGGCTGGCGGAGTGAATTGTTCTCGATCTTTCCGAATGCCGTGTCGGTTCGGCCGGCGACGGGACCGGAGGATAAGTCGGTCAACTGGTTCAACATCTTTTTCTTCACGGTTCTCGCGGGCGTCCTCTTCGCGCTCTGGCGTTTGTGGAGGCGATTCCGCGAGCGGCGGATCGATCCGGTGCTTGAAGACTTAGATGAAGCATCGGACGAGGCACGTGGGCGGATCAGGGGCTGGTGGCGCAGGCTGACCGGTCGATAACCTGCACACAGGATCCTTTAAAAAAACGCGCCCGTTCTGGGCGCGTTTTCTTCTTCAGAAAGGCTGTCCGATTACTCGGCGGCTTCGGCCTTGGCCTTTTTCTTGACGGGAGCCCAAATCCGCTTGTTCGTCAGATAGAGGAGCACGGTCAGGATAGTCAGCATCAGCACACCGGTGAACCCGGCCTGCTTGCGTGCCATCATCTTGGGTTCTGCGGCCCACATCAGGAAGGCCGCGACATCCTCGGACACATGTTCCAGATCGGTCGAATGACCGTCGGCATAGATCACATCATCGCCATAGAGCGGCGGCGCCATCGAGATCCAGCCTCCGGGGAATGCGGTGTTCTCGTAAAGGATCGTACCCGCTTCCTCTTTCTCTTCACCAGTATAGCCAGTCATTAGCGAGGCAATGTATTCCGCTCCGCCCATGCCCTTGAAAAGCTGGTTCAGACCCAGGCCATAGGGGCCACTGAAGCCTGCACGCGCCTTGGCCATGAGGCTGAGGTCAGGCGCGGTCTCCATGGCAGAACCGGGAAAAAAGTCGTTCGGCGTTGCCATGCGGAAGTCACCCTCGCCGCCGTTCAGGCTGCGATCAAAAACCTCCCAGAACTCGGCATAGGCGCGCACCTGCTCTTCCGGCAGGTGCGGCCCGCCTTCATCGCCAATCGTCCGGATCGGCACCAGTTCAAGCCCGTGGCAGGCAGCGCAGATCTCGGTATAGACCTGCAGGCCACGCTGAAGCTGGTTCTGGTCATAGCTTCCGAACGGGCCTTCGAAGGAAAAGTCAAAATCCTCCACATGGCCTGCCTTGCCAGCCGCCAGCGCCGCGCCGGAGCCGAGGCCCATGACAAGCGCAGCAGTGATAGTGAGTTGTCTGATCATTGTTTCAGAGCCTCTCTTATTCGGCTGGTGTCGGGCTGGCGGCGGCCTTCGCCCCACCTTTTGCCGCAACATGCGCGTTAAAGTCTTCTTCGATCGTTTCCGGCTGCGGCAGCGGTTTCTCGATCACGCCAAGAAGCGGCAGGATGATCAGGAAATACGCGAACCAATAGGCCGAGGCGATCAGCGCGATCACGGGATAGATGCCTTCGGCCGGCATTGCGCCCACCCACATCAGTACCATGAAGTCGACGCACAGAAGCCAGAACCACCACTTCAACATCGGGCGATAGCGGCCCGAACGAACCGAGGATGTGTCCAGCCAAGGCGCCAGAGCCATCACGACGATTGCGCCGAACATGGCCAGAACGCCAAAGAACTTGGCGTCGATGATGCCGCCCGTGATGAACGAAACGAACTGTACAGCCCAGACCGTGTCATCGAAGGCCCGCAGGATCGCGTAGAACGGCAGGAAGTACCATTCGGGCACGATATGCTCCGGCGTCTTGAGCGGGTCGGCCATAATGTAGTTGTCCGGGTGGCCCAGATAGTTCGGCATGAAGCCCACGACGGCAAAGAAGACCGCAAGGATCAGGGCAAGAGCGAACAGGTCCTTGATCACGAAGTAGGGCCAGAACGGAAGCGTATCACGTTCGGCTTCTTCCTTGGACGTCCGGCGGACTTCAACACCCGTGGGGTTGTTGTTGCCGGTTGTGTGGAACGCCCAGATATGGACGATCACGAGCCCGAGGATAACGAAGGGCAACAGGTAATGCAGCGAGAAGAAGCGGTTCAGCGTCGCATTGTCGATCGACGGACCACCCTGCAGCCATACCAGAAGCGTATCACCGATGAACGGGATCGCGCCGAAGAGGCCGGTGATCACGGTAGCGCCCCAGAAGGACATCTGACCCCAGGGCAGGACGTAGCCCATGAAGGCGGTTGCCATCATCAGCACGTAGATCAGCATACCGATGATCCACGTGATCTCACGCGGGGCCTTGTAAGAGCCGTAATAGAGACCGCGGAAAATATGCAGATACACGGCAAGGAAGAACAGTGAAGCGCCGTTCTGGTGCATGTAGCGGATCATATGGCCGCCATTCACGTTCCGCATGATGTGCTCGACGGATGCGAACGCGTGGTCCACATGCGGCGTGTAATGCATCACAAGAATGACGCCCGTGATGATCATCAGCATCAGCGTGAAGGTCAGCACGATCCCCCAGATCCACATCCAGTTCAGGTTCTTGGGTGTGGGAATCATGATCGTGTCATACATCAAGCCAACGATCGGCAAGCGCTTGTGTAGCCACTTTTCGCCGTTCGACTTTGGTTCGTAATGGTCGTGGGGAATACCCGACATAGCGTTCTTCCTCCGTTATCCGAGCAGGATCGTCGTTTCGTCGACGAATTCTGCATTTGGAATGGGCAGGTTGCGTGGTGCGGGTCCTCTGCGAATCCGTCCGGCGGTGTCGTAGTGCGAACCGTGGCAAGGGCAGAACCACCCGCCATAGTCACCGGCACCGTCGCCGATCGGGACACAGCCGAAATGCGTGCACACACCCTGCATCACCAGCCATTCGCCGGCTTCGTCCAGAGTGCGGTTCTCATCGACTGCCGGTGCATCGTCAATCAGGTTCGCATTGTCTGCGATCGGGTCGATCAGTTCGTCGAGGTCGACGGCGCGCGCAGCTTCGATTTCCTCGGCGGTACGGCGACGGATGAAGATCGGCTTGCCCAGGAACAGGACAGTCAGCTGAGTGCCGACATCGACACCCGAGACGTCGACCCGCAGGGTCGAAGCCGCCTGAACATCAGCCGAAGGGTTCATCTGGTTGATCATCGGCCATAAGGCCGCGCCTGTCACGACGACACCGGCACCGCCGGTTGCGTAGTACAGGAAATCCCGGCGTGTGCCTTCGTGGTCTTCTGCGTGGGACACGAGATTCTCCATTTGTCACGGCCGGATCAACGGCCAACCCAAACAGGCCGTGCATATGCACAGCCCCCTTTGGCGCGGTACTTAGCTCGGTGGGGGAGAGTCGTCCAGCGACAAGATTCGCGCATTTTGACGCGCTCTTGCTAGGTATTTGGTGGTTTTGTCGCCTCCATGGACGGCCGTTCAGAAAAATCGGCATACCAGTTCGACACGGCATCGTTCCCGGCCCGCCAACCGCGACCATCATGGCGCAGGTCCAGATAGCCCAAGGCACAGCCGACAGCGATCTGACCCATATCTAGACGTCCATGCAAATGGCTAATCCAAATGTTGTTCAGCGAGGCGATGGCGCGGGCGACTTTTGCCCATTGTCCCTCTACGAACTCCGGAAACTGGCTCTCTTTTGACCGTAACCGGCCTTCGTAGACCATCAACAGTGCAGCATCGAGAATCCCGTCTGCCGTCGCCTCGATTGTCAGTGTGTCCCAATGGCGCTTTCCTTGCGGGTAGAGGCCCGCGCCCGCGCGATCATCAAGATAACGTGTAATTACCCGGCTGTCGTAGATCGCGGGACCGTCGGCACGTTCCAGCGCTGGAACCTTGCCCAGCGGGTTTTGTGCGACAGGTGCTTGGGAACTGTTAAGTGGCGTTCCGTGGGCCGCGACCAGTTCGACATCTGCGAGCTGGTCGGTTTCGTGCAGGACGACCATAACCTTGCGGACGTAAGGAGAGGTCGGCGAATGGTGGAGTTTCATCACGGCGATCCGGAGTTTATTCATATCGCGCGGACGATAGGGGCGGGCCCTTGAGCTGTCCAATCACGCTTGCCAAAGCGGATGTTTCACCATGATGCGGGCGAAACGCTCCGAGCTCAGGTGCCGGTCGAGCCAGTTTTGCAGACCGGGCAGGGGCTGTGCATCGAACCAGACACGATCTGCATTTGCGAATTGCCGAATGAACGGAAAGATCGCCATGTCTGCCAATCGTGCGGACTGTCCGCAGAGAAAAGAGGTGTCGCCGAGCATACCGTTCAACTTGGTTAGGAACCGGGCGGCGTTCCGGCGTTCGCCCTCGACATCCACATCTTCATAGCGTGTGTGATACTTGAAACGGTCGAGTGCGGTTTTGAATGGGCCGTCATTCTCGCGGATCAGATCGTGACCTTCATCCGGCATGTCAAGCCAGCCCTCTGGGTCGTTCTGACCAAGCGCCCAAAGCATCACATCAAGGCTTTCGTCGATGATGCTCTTGCCATCGACCACAACGGGTACGGTACCCTTTGGAGAGGCGGCAAGAAAGGCGTCTGGCTTGTCACGCAGCAGGATCTCCCGATGCACCACCTCGACTCCGCTCGCATCCAGCGCGAGCCGTGCCCGCATCGCATATGGGCATCGCCGAAAGCTCCAGAGGACAGGTGCCGCCATTGCTAATTCGCGTGGAGTCGGGAGCCATCCTGCGAGATCGGCACGGCATCGACGATCTGGCCAACAGGTTGATCGGTGGTGAAATGAACCTCGGCAAACTGCGCCGTTCGGCCCATTCGGGGGCTCTCCGTCAGCACGCGGTGCGCGCGACCGATCTGTGCCGCAAGATGTCGCGACACCTGATCGGCGCCCGCTGCCCGCAGCCGCGCCGCACGATCGCGGATCGCCCCGCCATCGACCGCAGGCATCCGTGCGGCGGGTGTTCCCTCGCGCGCGGAATAGGGAAAGACGTGCAGCCAAGTCAGATCGCATTCTTCCACCAGCCGTAGCGAATTCTCAAACATCGACTCGGTCTCTGTCGGGAAGCCTGCAATTATGTCGGCACCGAATGTCATGTCCGGTCGAAGCCGACGCGCCTCCCCGCAGAACGTAATCGCGTCGTCCCGCAAGTGACGCCGTTTCATTCTTTTGAGGATCAGGTCATCACCGGCCTGCAACGACAAGTGTAGATGCGGCATCAGGCGTTCTTCGTTGGCAATGGCATCCATTAGCGCCTGGTCGACCTCGATCGAGTCGATTGAAGATATCCGCAGGCGTGGCAGATCCGGCACCAGCTTCAGAATACGCATGATAAGATTGCCAAGGCGCGGTTGCCCGGGCAGGTCCGCGCCCCAGGAGGTCAGATCAACGCCCGTAAGCACGACTTCGTTATACCCCCGCGCGGTAAGCCGCCGGATCTGATCAACGACGACGCCAGCCGGAACCGACCGGGAGTTGCCGCGGCCATAAGGGATGATGCAGAAAGTGCAGCGATGATCGCAGCCGTTCTGGACCTGAACATAGGCCCGCGACCGTGTGCCGAAGCCGTCAATCAGGTGGCTTGCCGTTTGCGTCACCGACATGATGTCATCGACAAGAACCGTTTCGGTGTCTCCGGTTGCAAGGCCGACCCAGGTTGCCGCGTCCATCTTTTCGGTGTTGCCGATCACATGATCGACCTCATCCATCGCTGCGAACCCTTCCGCATCTGTCTGGGCGGCACAGCCCGTCACAATGATCCGGGCGTTAGGGTTCTGGCGGCGCAACTTGCGGATGTCCTGCCGCCCTTTGCGCACCGCCTCGGCTGTCACCGCGCAGGTGTTCACGATCACCGCTTCGCCGAGGCCCGCGCGCTGGGCAAGATCCCGCATCGCCTCGGTTTCATATGCGTTCAGCCGGCATCCGTGGTTCGAGAATATGGGTGTATTCCTGTCCATCAGAATGCGTCCAGAAATTCCTCTGTGAGCGTGCCGGTAAATACGTGGGATGTCGGGCCGGTCATCCAGACGCCATCATCACGCCAATCGACAGAAATCCGGCCACCATCAAGATCAAGCGTGACGGCCCGACCCGTCAAACCCCGCCGGTTCGCCGCAACGGCGACGGCGCAGGACGATGAACCGGAGGCCAGAGTGATCCCTACACCGCGCTCCCAGACCCGCATTCTCAGATGATCCGGGTTGATCACTTGGACGATCTGTATGTTGGTCCGTTCGGGGAAAAGAGCGTGTGTCTCATGCGCGGGCCCGAATGTCACTAGATCCACGGCGTCCACATCATCTACGAAGAAGGTGCAATGGGGGTTGCCCATACCCGTACCTACAGGATCCCCTTCAATCGGGAGATGAAGCGTATCCACATCTTTCGAAAGCGGTATTTCGCGCCATTCCGTCAAAGGTGCGCCCATGTTGACGGATGTCAGACCGTTCCCGGCATCCACAGCCTGTAACACGCCACGCTCTGTGCGCAGGGCAAGCTTGCCGACACCCCGCGCGCGCATCTCGGTCCGCGCGATACAGCGGGTCGCGTTGCCGCAGGCACCAGCGACCGAGCCGTCCGCATTGTAAAAAGTCAGTCTCAGATCGGCACCGGCATCGTCTTCGATCACGGCCAACTGGTCAAAGCCAACGCCCCGGTGACGATCTCCCAGAGCGCGGGCAAGTTCGGGAGTCACGAAAGGCGCGGTGCCGCGCTGGTCGATCACCACGAAATCATTGCCCAGCCCGTGCATTTTGACGAAGGGCCGACCGGTATTGGCCAAATCTGTGCTCATCGGCGGGGCATATAGCGCGCAAATGCACGCATTGAAAGCGCCATTGGTCTTCTATGGGATTCGGCCTTGACGCATATGGGAGCCTTGGATAGGCAGTCGGCTCGAGTGGGCCGTTAGCTCAGTTGGTAGAGCAACTGACTTTTAATCAGTGGGTCGCAGGTTCGAATCCTGCACGGCTCACCACTGCATTTTCGTTGTGACGACTCGTGATGTTTGATCATTCTGGTCATGTTTTTGGTCATTCTGGTCACTAAGTTTGGTCGGTCGCCAGTGTCAGTGTGTTGGCTGACGGATGCGACTGAGGCAACAGCCATCAAGTACGCAACAACCGCTAAACTTCCATTGGCCAAGGATAAAAGCCGCTTCGGTGCGCCCGTCACATCGAGCTTTCGCTGCAACCGCGAAATTGGAGATCTTGCGAACTCACAGTTCGCGGACTTTTCGGACATTTGTGGGCGGACCACAAATGGCTGCTTTGAAAACAATGGTACAAAGATAAGCCGTCGCATGTGTTTGGAGGATCAGTCCAAAGACGCAATGGCATTCATATTCCGCTTGTACCCGTCCACACCTGCTGCGATACGTGCCCAACCACAGGGGAGCCGCGTAGTGTCGCGGCTGAGATGCGGGCGCAAGCCTTCGGACCCTCAAAGCTGATCTGGATAATGCCAGCGTAGCAAGGAGGACATATATATGTTTGCAGGCGCACAAGTATCTCTTTACCCGATGAATGACGGGTTCGTTGACGTGATTTTATCATCCCTCAGCGCGCTTGATCCGTGGCGTGATGAGTTGCGGATTGAGACCGACGACATTTCGACCCTGATCGTTGGCCCGCCCGAGGTCCTATTCCCCGCATTGCGTGATCTTTACGCCAGCGCCGCTGCAACAAGCGTCCATGTCGTGCTGCGCGCGACGCTGTCACGCGGCTGTCCCGGTGAACCGGATGACCCGATTTGCCAGACAGGGGCTTTGGCGAACCCGTCAGAGCCGCTTTCCTCTCGCCAAGAAAACGCCCTTGCCGCGATTGTTGCGGCACCAGACAAAGGCCAAACCGCAGATGCCCAATTCTCGCTTTATGTAATGGGCGCGGGCGATCATATGGCCGAGATTATGGGCTGCATCGACTTTCTTAAGCAAAGCGGCACCTTTGACCGGTCCAAGAATTTTTGCACCCGACTGACCGGTGATGCAGGTCCGGTTTTTGCGACCCTACAACAGGCGTTTTGCCAGTTTGGACCGCCCAATGGCCATGTCACAATTGATCTAACGGTCTCTGCCAACAGTCCTACCAAGCGCTGATTTGATGCAGCGTCCTGTACCTCGCCAAACTGGCGAAGGTCTGGTCCGCGGCATTCCTGCCGTCCTCAGCGTGGTCAGCGCCTTTGTGATCTGGGAAATCTATGTCCGCGTGTCGGGCATTTCGCCGCTAATGCTGCCTGCGCCGTCGCGTGTGCTGGAACAGATGGTACAGAACCGCGTCTTGCTGTGGGACAACACCGTGCCCACGCTGAAGGCCACGTTCGCAGGGTTTGCCATGTCATTGACCGTGGCCTTTGGTCTCTCGATCATACTGGATTTTATGCCGCGTGTGCGCCGCGCCCTTTTCCCGATCTTTGTGGTCAGCCAAACGTTGCCCTTGGTTGCTATCGCACCCCTTGTGGTGCTGTGGTTCGGGTTCGACCTGACGCCCAAAGTGCTGTTGGTCGCCTTGGTCACGTTCTTTCCCATGCTGGTCGCTTTAGTTGACGGTTACGCATCGACCGACCCGGAAATCGAAGATCTGATGCGCTCAATGGGAGCGACGCGCGGCCAAACCTTCCGCGCTGCGCGTTTCCCCTCTGCCATGCCGTATTTCTTCGCAGGCCTGCGTATTTCGATCACCTATGCGGTCGTCGCGGCGATCTTTGCCGAATACGTTGGTGCACGTGCGGGGCTGGGGATCGTCATCCTGAACGCCAAAAA
Organism: uncultured Paracoccaceae bacterium; assembly: GCA_947503175.1. GTDB lineage: Bacteria > Pseudomonadota > Alphaproteobacteria > Rhodobacterales > Rhodobacteraceae > Ovoidimarina. The sequence goes on along the minus strand of CANNCO010000008.1, from coordinate 2,810 downwards.
CAGCTTTCGTCCCGACATCGTTCTGGCTGCGGTTGTGATCAGTTCACTCCTCACACTTGTCCTGTTTGCCGCCACCGCCCTGCTGCAAAGGACCGTGCTGCGTTGGCGCGATGTGGAGGGGCATCGATGACCGCCCTTTCCCTCAATGATGTCAGCGTCACGTTTGGCGACATACCTGTCTTGGATCGCATTAACTTGCATGTGGAACAGGGTGAATTCGTCTCAATCCTTGGCCCCTCAGGTGCTGGAAAATCAACGATCTTTCGGCTGCTGACCGGGACACTGCCGCTGCAAACCGGAACGATTTCGTGTGCCGGCCGCGAAAACAGCTTCGCCTTCATGCCTCAACGCGACGCGCTGATGCCGTGGCGCAGGATCATCGACAACCTGACGCTCGGCTTGGAGGTGCAGGGCATCCCCCGCAAAGATGCCCGCGCACAAGTTGGACCGTTACTCGGTGAATTTGGATTGGCCGATTTCACCACCCACTATCCCGCCCAGCTCTCTGGCGGCATGCGCCAGCGCGCAGCGCTTTTACGCACAATCGTACAAGGACGCAGCATCCAACTCCTCGACGAACCCTTCGGCGCGCTTGACGCCCTGACCCGCACCCAAATGCAAACCTGGTTCGAGGATCGCTGGCGTGCCGCGCGCTGGACAACCTTGCTGGTCACCCACGACGTGCGCGAGGCCGTGGCGCTATCGGACCGCATCTATGTCCTGTCACGTCGGCCCGCCCGCGTGATCGCCGAAATCAACGTGCCCATCCCACGTCCAAGACTGGGTCGCCCGCCTAGCGCCCAAGCCTACGAAATCGAAGCTTACCTTCTTGAAACCCTACTTCAACAAACCGGAGAGACATCATGAAACATATCATTATCGCCGCCATCATCGCACTGGCGACACCTGCAACAGCGCAGGAGAAGCTTAGCGTGGCGCTGGACTGGACACCCAATACCAACCACGTCGGCCTTTACGTGGCACAAGCTAAAGGGTGGTTTGAGGAGGCCGGACTGGACGTCGATATCCTGCCTTACACAGACACATCCTCGGGCACATTGGTGGCCGCAGGCGTAGCCGAGTTCGGTATCCTCAGCGCCGTGGGCTTTCATACGCAGCGCGCAACAGGGGCCGATATGACAGTCGTCATGGCCGTCGTGCAGCATGAAACCGGGCGTCTGGTCTTTGACGGCGAGCGCGAGGACATTCAGCGCCCTGCCGATTTGGACGGCATGATCTATGCAGGCTTTGGCAGCGCGTGGGAAAATGCGCTGATCTCGGCTATCATTCGCAACGACGGCGGCAAAGGTGAGTTTGATACGGTCACCTTAGGCACTTCGGCCTACGAAGCGCTTGCCAACGGCAGCGTCGATTTCACGCTAGAGGTAAGCACTTGGGAAGGGGTGAATTCGGTCCTGCTTGACCGTCCACAACGGGCGTTCCGCTATGCCGACTACGGTGTCCCGGACCAGCATACTACGTTTCTGGGGGGCAACGGTACATGGCTTGCGGCAAACCCGGAAACAGCTACGGCTTTTGTGCAGGCAGCACAGCGTGGATACGCGTTTGCTGCTGCTCAGCCGCAAGAGGCAGCAGAAATTTTGATTGCCGAAACGGCCGGGATGTTGACGAACCCTGATCTGGTGCGCGCATCCATGGACGCACTGGTCGAAGGTGGATATCTTCAAGATCCGGGCGAGCCGGTTGGCACAATCGATGACGCGATGTTCGCCAATATCACCAACTTTCTCTTTGATGCTGGGATCATGCTGAACGGAGACGGCGCACCGATTGAAGAGATGCCTGATATCTCCACCTGGTACTCGAACGACTACCTTTTGCAAGTAGAGTAGTGGCGCTCTTGTAAGGGATGGGTGGCATATACGTGCCACCCATCCCTTATATTAAGCCCGAGCAAGCGCTCTGCAAAAATCCAATCAGGGGGTTAGGTTAAAACACCAAGAGCAGACATCCGCTACGACTCAGAATATCTGCAAAATGGACTCTCTGCCGACCTCGGAGCCAGCGCAGCATCGGGCCAAAGAGCGCCTCTGAGTTAGATCAAGGACGGCCCTAACCGGACTTTGGCTAATACTTGCCTCGGCTGCGATGCGGCCCGTCAGAGCCGACTTTCGCTGCGACCGCGAAATCTAGCGAGCGGCGAACTGGAACTGGTGCGGGACGTAGCGCCAATTCGCTGCGCCTGCGCCAATGGCTGCTATTGATGCTGCATGACTTTGCTAACTGCGGGTTTAGCTGTCAAAAGTGATGTCATGAACGAGCTGCCAAACCAGATAAGAGCCATCGCAATCGGGTTTCTTCCCATTCTGTGTCTACCCATCGCTGCATTGGCCGAACCAATTATCGATGCCATCCACAGCATAGAACGCGATCTGGTGGCGCGTGTCGGTTTCTATTTGCACGACACGCAAACCGGGGAGGTGATCGCCCATGCTGAAGATGACAGATTTCCATTGAACAGTACTTTCAAGCTTCTGGCATGCGGCGCGCTACTTCATCGGGTTGAGAACGGCGACGTCAGTTTAGCTGACACGGTACGATTGAAAGACGTTGAGACCGTTGGCTACTCACCGGCGATAGAGGCCCATAGTCGAGCAGGCAGCCTGGACGTCTCGCTCGGCACCGCTTGTAGCATGATGCTGTCCGTCAGCGATAATACAGCAGCAAATATCGTCTTGTCGGCTCTTGGCGGACCGGAAGCTCTGACTGCCTTTCTGACCTGCTCCCCTGAAACGTCCTCGATTTGAGGTTAGCCTGTTCTCCAACTGAGGAGACAGACGATGAAGAGA
>CANNCO010000007.1 GCA_947503175.1 uncultured Paracoccaceae bacterium | reverse complement strand
GGCGGCACCGGCAACGGCGGCACCGGCAACGGCGGCACCGGCAACGGCGGCACCGGCAACGGCGGCACCGGCAACGGCGGCACCGGCAACGGTGGCAATGGCGGCACCGGTAACGGGGGCAATGGCGGCCAGAATGGCGGCGGACGCCCGGGTGGCACTTAAGCCGCCGACACGGGTGCTGGCATCTATGCCCGCGGCAGGGGCCGTGCCCCCGGAATAACGGGGGCCGGTTCGGCCACAGCCATCAGTCCGGTCCCGATAGAACTAAAAACGCCCGGTCATCGACCGGGCGTTTTCATCTCCTGACAAACACGTTCTACTCGACCCAGCGCACCCCGCTCAGGTCATTGGCCTGCGTCGGTGCGTTCAGCCACAGCCCTTCGATCTTCGCATTCGCAACGCCGGTCCGCGCTAGCTGGAAAAGATACCCGTTCACATAGTCGTCGGCGATCACCGTCTGCGCCGTCTTCAGTATCTCCGACCGCTCACCGGGATCGGTGGCCACATCCAGATCCGCCATCAACGCCTGAAAATCCGGGTTGTCATACTGAAAGTAGTAATCCGGCCGCGCATAGATATTGATATCCATGGGCTCGGTATGACTGACAATCGTCAGGTCGAAATCCTTGCCGCGAAACACCTGCTCCAGCCACTGCGCCCATTCGAGGTTCGATATCTCGGTCTCGATCCCCACAGCGCGCAGCTGCGCCGCGATGATCTCGCCCCCACGCCGGGCATAGGAGGGCGGCGGAAGCTTCAGCGTCAGTGTCAGCCCGTCTCCATAGCCTGCCTCGGCCAGCAGCGCCCGCGCCTTCTCGGGATCATGGTCCGACTGGCCGGTCAGATCGACATAATCGGGATGATGCGGCGCGAAATGCGTGCCGATGGGCGTACCATAGCCGAACATCGCCCCGTCGATGATCTCCTGCCGGTTGATCGCATGGGCCAAAGCCTGCCGCACCCGGATATCCGACAGGGCTTCGGACTTGTTATTGGTCGACAGGATCGTCTCGCCTTCCGTCGACCCGATCAGCAGTTGAAACCGCGGGTCGGCCTCGAACTGAACCAGCGTTTCCGGCGCCGGATAGCCCGGGAAAGCATCTATGTCGCCTGCCATCATCGCCGCGAATGCAGCGGTCGGGTCCGAGATGAACTTGAAGGTCGCCGTCTCAAGCGCCGGAGCCTCGCCCCAATAGTCGGGGTTCCGCTCAAGTTCGACCCGGTCCCCCTGCACCCAATCCGTGAACCGGAAAGGGCCGGTACCGACCGGGGCCGTCGCGGCCTGCTCGACACTTTCGGGTGCGACGATCACCGCATCGCCCCATGCCAGATTGGTCAGAAACCCGCCATTCGGCGATGACAGCGCAACCTGAACGGTCAGATCATCCACAACCGCTACGTCCGCAATGCCCGCAAACAGGGCCTTCTGCGCATTGGTCGAATCCTCGGCCCGCGCACGATCCAGCGAAAACTTCACATCTTCCGCCGTCAGCGTCGTGCCATCGTGAAACGTGACCCCCGAACGCAGCGTGAAGGTATAGACTAGCCCGTCCTCCGAAATCTCCCAGCTTTCGGCCAGCGCGGGTGCGATCGATCCATCCGACTGATAGCGTGTCAGCCCCTCGAACAGGTTGGCATAGACCACCTCATCAATCGCCGCAGCGGCCCCGCCTGTCGGATCGAGGTTCGGTGGCTCAAGCTGCATCCCGATGGTGATATCGGTTTGCTGGGCGAACGCAGTCCCGGCGGCAAGTGCAAGGGCAGCCGCAGAGGCAAGTAGGCGCGCATACATGATGAGAAGTCTCCTTGGGTGTGTATGCCCCGAAGGCTAGCCTAGCCCGCCGGTGTTTGAAAAGGGCCGATGGAAACGCATTCTGAACCGCCCGCATGCGGAAAACCCGGCCTCTCATGACAAACCGGCCTCTCATGACAAAGACGTCATCCAACGTGATTGGCGTTCGCAAGTGATCCGGCGATGATCCGCGATACAAATTCTTTGGCCGGATCGCGAAATGAAGAAGTCGAAATCCCGCAACAAGGCACAGAGCACGCGTTCCAAACGGGATCAGACCTCGGTCCCCGAGGTCTCGAAGGACCGCCGCGCAACGCTCCGCCTGCTGCGCAACGGGATCATCGGTGTCGCCGTTGTCGGAGGCGCCGGGGTCTTTTCTGTCAATGCCGTGCGCGCCACGATTTCCGAGCAGGACCTGACCAGGATCGGCAACGGCATTCCCACGATCGTTCAGGTTCACGACCCGTCCTGCAGCATGTGCACCGAACTACAACGCGAAACACGACGCGCGCTCCGCAGCTTTGACGACGGCACGCTGAACTACCTCGTCTCCAATATCACCACCGCCGAAGGCAATGCTTTCGCAGCCCAGCAGGGTGTTGGCCACGTCACGCTCCTCCTGTTCGATGGCGCGGGCCGCCGCGTTCAGGTGCTCGAAGGCGTCCGTCGCCGCGATGAGCTCGAGGCGCTGTTCAGAACCCACCTCGCACCGGCAAGCTAGGCCAAAAGGTCGGCCAACACGAGCGCCATGACACCGGCGCTGTCGACCATGTCGTCGATCCCAACCCACTCATCGGGCTGATGCGCCAGATCGAGAATGCCAGGCCCATAGGCGATGCAGTTCTTCAACCGCCCGATCCGGTCGATGTGTTTCTGGTCATAGGTCCCGGGCGAACAGATATAATCCGGTGCCTTCGCCAGTACCCGCTCGATCGCCGCCGCCGTACTGCGCACAACCGGTGCGTCCCGGTCGGCCATCGAAGGCAGAACCTCGTGCAACTCTTTGATCTCGTATGAAAACCCGGGCCGTTCGGATTTCACCCGCTCCATCAGGTCGCGGATTTCCCGCTTCACATCGTCGATCCCCTCTTCGATCAGGAACCGCCGGTCGATAACGATCTTGCACCTGTCGGCGACACAGGCCGCCGGATACCCGGTGAAATCCGGCTCGGGTTCGGGCTCGCCCCCATGGATCGAATTCACGTTGAGGGTCGAGGCCCGCGCGCCATCTGGCACCACCGGCATCTCCGTCATCCGCCCGGCCAGCAGCGGGTAAAGATGCTCTTCCATCTCCGCCAGCACCGCCCCCATATGCCGGATCGCACTGTCGCCCAGAAACGGCATCGACCCGTGGGCAATCCGCCCATGGGTCTCGATCTCGGCCCACCAGACCCCGCGATGCCCCAGACAGATCCGGTCTTTGTTCAGGGGCTCCGGGATGATCACATGCTGCACCCGGTCCGGGTCGAACCAGCCCTGTTCGGCCAGATAGGCGACCCCGCCATACCCGCCCGTCTCTTCGTCCGCGGTTCCGGAAATCTCAATCGCCCCGCGAAAGCCGGGGCAGCGCGCGATAAATGCCTCTGCCGCCACGATAGACGCCGCCAGACCGCCTTTCATGTCGCATGTCCCGCGTCCGTAAACCCGTCCATCCTTCACCTCGCCACCGAATGGATCGGTGGTCCAGCCGTGACCGACTTCGACCACATCCGTATGGCTGTTGAAGTGCACGCAGGCGCCGGACCCAGCGCCCTCGCGCCGCGCCACGATGTTCCAACGCGGGTACTTTTCACTATCCCCGGGTGTCCCTTCGGCGCGCAGGAACGTGCAGTCGAATCCCGAGCCCGCCAGCCGCTCGGCCAGATAATTGCAGATCGCCCTGTAATGCCGGCCCGGCGGGTTCAGCGTCGGAATAGCAACCAACCCTTGCGTCAGCGCCACAATGTCGTCGCGCCGGCCGGTCACTTCATCGATCAGGGACTGCGTCAGGTCCATGGGATCACGCTAGACGCGCTTGGCGCGTCCCGCAACGCTCCACCTAAAGGACACTCTCGATCCGCGCCACATCGACCGGGTTGTTCAACTCCCAGAACTGCCGCCCCCGCGCATCCACCTCGACACACAGCATTGCGGCCCCGTTTTCCAGAAACCGCAACTGCTCCAGCCCCTCGTTCACCTCCAGCACCCCGGGCGACCAACCCACGTACCCCGCCAGCGCATCGGGCCGATATGCATAGATGCCCACGTGGTGCCAGACCGGCGGCGCCTCCACGTCAGGGTCCGGCAGATAGGGGATCACTTCCTTCGAGAAGTAAAGCGCGCGGCGATCATTCGCAAAAACCGCCGTGGTCCCGCCCACGCGGCCCGCCACCCGATCCTCGCGGAACATCGCATAGGTTTCGGGGTCGCATTTCAGAACCGGCGTCGCCGCCCCCATATCGGGCCGCGCCTCCATCGCGGCGATCAGGTCTTCCAGAAACCACGCGGGCGTCAGCGGCGCATCGCCCTGCAGATTGATCACCAAGTCGGGCGCCCCGTCCAATACCGCGACCGCCTCGGCCACCCGTTCGGTCCCGTTACGGCAGGTATCCGAGGTCATCACCACCTCTCCGCCAAACCCGCGCACATGGTCCGCGATCCGGTCATCATCCGTGGCGACCATGACCCGCGCGACACCATCAACGGCCATCCCGGTTTCCCAGGTTCGCTGCACCAGCGTTTTCGCCCCGTCACGGCCCTTCAGAACCGCCAGAGGCTTGCCCGGATACCGGCTCGACTCGTACCGCGCCGGGATCACGATCCAGACCTCCATCAGACCACCCCGGCCCGCAGAATGTCATGCATATGCAGAAGCCCGGCCAACTGCCCGGCCGGCTCACACACGATGCAGGCGGTAATCTTCCGCTCCGTCATCAGCTTCAACGCATCGCTTACCAGAATTTCGGGTGTGACCGTCACCGGATCGGGCGTCGCGATATCGCCCGCCTTCATCGACCAAAGCTCTTGGGCATGCCGCCGCATGTCCCCGTCGGTGATGATCCCGCGCACACGGGCATCTTCGGCGACAATCGCCACACCCAGAGACTTTTCACTCATGATAACAACGGCTTCGCTCATATCCGTCTCGGGCGCCACAACCGGCAAAGCCGCATCCCGATGCATCAGATCGCCCACGGTCAGCAACATTGCGCCCAGTTTGCCGCCCGGATGATGACGCCGGAAGTCCTCCGGTGCCGTGCCCAAGAGATGCGTTACCCCCACCGCAAGGGCATCCCCGATGGCAAGCGACAGCGTCGTGGATGTTGTCGGCGCAAGCCCGTTCGGGCAAACTTCCACCACCTGTCCGAAGGCAAGCGTCACTTCCGCGGCATGCGCCAGCGTGCTGTCTTCGCGTCCCGTCAGCGCAATGATCGGATTTCCATGCTCGCGGCAGTAATGCAGCAGGTCCGACAGTTCCGTCGTCTCGCCGGAGTTGGACAGGACCAGCACCACACTATCCCGCGCCACAAGGCCCAGATCTCCGTGGCTCGCCTCGGCGGCATGAAGAAAGATCGAGGTCTTACCGATAGACCGGAACGTGGACGAGATCTTGCCGGCCACATGCCCGGATTTCCCGATCCCGGCCACTACCAGCGGACCTGTCGATTCATGGATCAGCCGCACCGCTCGGACCAGCGCATCGCCCGGCCGCTCGGCATAACTCACCACAGCCGCAGCTTCGTCCCGCAGCGCCTGACGACAGACCGCATCCAGCGCCGTATCGTCCATCATCATCGTCTCGCGTGTCATACCGCGCCCTATACGCCCTCCTCTGCGCCTGCGCCAGCACGATCCAGAAGCTCCGGCAAAAGCGGGCTGGGAAAGCGCCGCGCAAGCGTGATCGCGACAAAGGCCTCTTCGACGCCTTCAAGCGCTGCCGCCTCCACCAGAACGCCGGATTCCAACTCATCGCGCACCACGATCGGCGGCACCAGCGCAAGCCCCAAGTCCTCACGCGCCAGAAGACGCAGCATCGCCATGTCGTCGGCCTCGGCGACGATCGTCGGGGTTACCCCCAACTGATCCGCCAGCCGGTCAAACCCCGCGCGCAGGCTCGTCTCGATCACCGGCAGAACCAATGGCTCCTCGCTCAACAACGTCTCAAGATCCCGTCCCGTGCCCACACGCCCGGGCGCGCCCACGAGGCTGACCGACTGCCGGTCGATGGGGTGAACCACCCAAGGGGTCGCCGCATCCCTTGGCGGCACCGTATTGAGCAGCACCACATCCAGCCTGTGCGCCTCAAGCCCTGCCAGAAGCTCAGCCAGACTGCCCGAGCGAAGGATCACCTCCACCCCTTCGCGCCCCATGACGGGTGCCAGAAACCGCATCTGGAAGTTGCGCGACAGCGTGGCAAGCGCGCCTACGCGCAGCACCTCGCGCGGACCGCCCGTGCCCGCCAGGGTCGCCACAAGCTCTTCGCCCGCATCGAACACCACATCGGCATGACCCAGCGCGATCCGTCCCGCCTCGGTCAGATGCAGCGCGCGTCCCCTCCGGTCGAACAATGCCTGCCCCAACCGCGCCTCAAGCGATTGAATCTGCGTCGAAAGCGCGGACTGCGACACCCCCATCCGCTCTGCCGCGCGGGTCAGGTTCCCCTCGTGGGCCACAGCCCAGAAAGACCGCAAATGCGTGTAGTTCAACTTCATAGTTCTATTAAACAGAACATATCGTGCTGATCAATATATTTTACGATCCCCTGCGCCTCCCCTACATCGCTTCGAAACCCGGAAACCGGAGAACCCGATGACCACCCTTGCGCTCGCCGCCTATCTCTCACCCCTGATCCTGATCGCTGCCGGCATTGCAGCCAACCGGATGACAGGCCCCCGCCCCGCAATGGCCCTTACTCTCGCCCATTGGGCAAGCAGTGCCGCCCTTGCGATTGCCGCTTTCATCGTCATCGCCGTCGCCGCCCATGGCCCCGTCACGTCACCGCTGATCGGCGCAGACGGGCTTGGCCTGCAAATCCGGCTCGATGCGCTGTCGGCCATGATGGTCGCGCTCACGGGTTTCGTCGGCTGGATCGTGATCCGCTTCAGCGCCACCTACATGGATGGCGACGACCGGCAGGGCCCGTTCATGGGCGGTCTCTGCATCACCCTTGGCGCCGTCACCTTCCTCATGCTCTCCGGCAACCTTGTCCAGCTTGTCCTCGGCTGGACCGCGACATCGCTTGCGCTGCACCAGATGCTCCTGTTCTACCGCGCCCGACCCGGCGCGCGGCTGGCGGCAAGGAAGAAGTTCATCTTCGCCCGCGTCGGCGACGTCTCACTGATCACAGCCGCGCTCCTGATGGTCGGTGCTTTCGGCACGGGTGAGATTGCTGCGATAACTTCCGCCGCCTCCACGGGCCCCGTTCCGACCGGCGCGCTCTGGGCCGCAGGCTTCCTCGCGCTCACCGCACTCCTCAAATCCGCAGCCTTCCCCACCCAGGGCTGGCTGACCGAGGTGATGGAGACACCCACCCCCGTCTCGGCACTCCTGCATGCAGGCATCGTCAATGCAGGGGGCTTCCTGATCATCCGCTTCGCCGACCTGATCCTCGCCAGCGCGCCGTCGATGTATCTTCTTGCGCTTCTGGGCGGCGCGACCGCCGTCATCGGCTCGCTGGTGATGATCACCCAGACCTCGATCAAGGTCAGCCTCGCATGGTCCACTGTCGCGCAGATGGGTTTCATGCTCCTGCAATGCGGCCTCGGCGCATTCACCGCCGCCGCACTCCATATCGTCGCCCACTCGCTCTACAAGGCGCATGCCTTCCTCAACGCAGGCAGCGTGGCGGATCAGGCCCGCGCGATGCCCAAGGTCAAGCCCGCACCGACACCGGCCATGGCCGCGACGGCGCTCGCACTGTCCATCGGTCTTGTGGCGCTCACCGGCTGGATCTTCGGCGTCACGCTCGACACCAAGCCCGCCCTCGTCACCCTCGGCGCGATCCTCGTGATGGGCCTCACGCATCTGATGCTGACGGCGGCGGCCACTGGATCCACGGCTACGACACTGGCCAAGACCGCTCTGGGCGCAGCCGCCGTCTCGGTCGCCTATTTCACCCTGCAATGGACGGCAGAGACGCTTCTGGTCCCAACCGTCCCCGCACCGGCCACGCCCGATGCGATCACCGCGGCCCTGATGGTGATTTTCCTCGTGGTCTTCGCACTGGCGGCGCTGATCCAGATCCTCGCCCCCGCACGCCGTCACCTGCCGGGCTGGCGCACCGCCTATGTCGCGCTCCGGAACGGCCTTTACGCAAATGCACTGAACAACCGGCTGGTGGGCGTTCCCGCGCCCAAGACCTCGGCCTGATCCCAAGGAGACATGTCCATGACACACCCCATCCTTGCCGCCGCCGATGCCGCCACCCGCTGCGCCGCACCGCTCTGGCCGCTCAAGCACTTCGTCGCGGTGAACCCGTATCTGGGCGTCACCGGCGATGACTTCACCACCGCCACAGCCCGCATGTCCCAGACAGCGGGCGCGCGGCCAACCCTGCCCCGCGCCTTCTACAACGCGGCAATCGTCGGGGATCGGATCACCTTCGCCGATCTCGAAACCGCGCTTGCGCGGCTCGACATCAACCACCTGTCGCCCGCCACCCTGCGTCGCGCAGCGGCCGAGCCCGACACCGATCCCGTAACTCTGCCCACGATCACCGAACTTGCCGCTGACGCCACCGGCACAGACTGGCCCGCCATTGTCACCGACCGGATCTCGGCCTTTCTTGCCGCCTGGTTCGACGCGGGCCAGTCCGCATGGTCCACGCCAAGAGATGAGGGGCTCTATGCAACCTGGCTGGCCGAAGCCGCCGCTGACCGCACACCGGAAGTCATGGGGCTCACCGGCGCACGGGCCGGTTTCGCGGCGCTGCCCGCCGATCACGAGGCGATGATCACCCATGCCGCCGAAACCCTCGGTCTTACCGGTGACGCATGGGCGCGCTATGCCGAGCGTCGGGTGATGGCCCTTCCCGGCTGGTCCGGTCATGTCCGCTATCACCTCTGGCAGGCCCAACTTCACGGTGGCACCAGTACAATCGCGATGGAGTTCCTGGCAGTCCAGCTTGCCTGGGACCTTGCGGTTCTGCCTCTGGTCGATAACTGGGATGCCGCCAAAGCGACCTTCACCGATGCGCCCGCCCCCGACTGGACCGTCGAACTGGCCCTGCAAACGGCGTTCGAACTGTCATGGCAGCGTTCGCTTGCCGAAACCTTCGAGGCCGATCAACCCGACGAAAACAACACCGATCGTCCCAATGTCCAAGCCGCCTTCTGCATCGACGTCCGGTCCGAAGTGTTCCGCCGCGCCTTTGAAACCACGCTGCCCGGCGTCGAGACCATCGGCTTCGCTGGCTTCTTCGGTGCATCCATCCGCCACCGGACCCTTGCCCACGAACATATGGGCGACCAGTGCCCCGTCCTCCTGACCCCGGACTACGAGACATCCGACACCGCCGCCCCCGGCGTGGCGGAAACCCGGCGCGCGAACCTGCGCTCGGGCACCGCATGGGGCGCGTTCAAATCCGCCGCTGTCGCATCGTTCGGCTATGTCGAGGCAATCGGGCTGGTCTTCGGTCCCAAACTCGCTGCCCAATCGCTGGGCCTTAAAGGTTCTGCCACAGACGTCCAGGGCGCTGGGCTGTCTGCCGATCAGGCCCACAGCATCGCGCCCGAGATTTCGGGCATCCCGGCAGAGGATCGCATCGCACTGGCCAAGGGCATCCTCGCCGGCATGTCGCTGACCGCGCCCTTTGCGCGCGTTGTCATGCTGGCCGGTCATGGCGCGACCAGCGCCAACAACCCCCACGCGACCGGCCTCGATTGCGGCGCCTGCGGCGGCCACACGGGCGAAGCGAACGCGCGCGTCGCCTGCGCGATCCTGAACGATCCCGCGGCCCGCGCAGCACTTGTGGCGGATGGCATGGACCTGCCAGAGGATACGGTGTTCATCCCTGCACTGCACAACACCACCACCGACAGGGTCACGCTTTACGATACCGAACCCTTTGCGGCGACCCATGGCCCCGACTTCGCCGAGCTGCAGGCCGCACTCGCCCGCGCCGCTGACCTGTGCCGGTCCGAACGCGCGCTTCTGATGGGCGGAGCCGATCCGGCAACCCTGCCCGAGCGGGCACAGGACTGGTCACAGGTTCGCCCCGAATGGGGCCTTGCGGGCTGCGCGGCCTTCATCGCCGCCCCCCGCAAACGCACGAAGGGCTGCAAGCTCTCGGGCCGCGCCTTCCTTCACAGCTATGACTGGCAACAGGATGACGGTTTCGGTGTCCTCACCCTGATCATGACGGCGCCGCTTGTCGTCGCAAGCTGGATCAACCTGCAATATTATGGCTCGACCGTTGACAACGAAGTGCTTGGCGCGGGCAACAAGGTCCTGCACAACACCGCCGGTCTGACCACGGGCGTGTTCGAGGGCAACCGTGGCGACCTCCGCCCCGGTCTCGCGCTCCAGTCGCTCCATGACGGAGAGCGCTGGATCCACGAACCCCTCCGCCTCAACGCCGTGATCGAAGCGCCCGCAGACGCCATGGACAGCGTGATCGAAGCCAATGACGGGCTGCGTGAACTTCTGGACAACAGCTGGGTTCACCTGTTCCGGATGGATGAAGAAGGCCGGATCGCCCAGCGTTACGAAGGCGTGGGCAACTGGGTACAAGTTACGTCAGAAAAAGACCGCGCGCTCGCGGCCTGAGAACAGCCGGTCAGGCGTCGACCGGCGCGCCTGACCGCTTCCGATGCGGTCCGAACAGGGCGGCCAACCCAAGGATCGCACCCGAAACGGCGGCAATCATCCCCGCCGCGCTCACTGCATCCTGCGCGCCGAACCACAACGGCCCGTAACCCGCAAACACATAGCCCAGCGTGGCCGATAGCGCCGCAAAGACCATGCTCCACGCCACCTGGTGCTCAAGTCGGTTGGTCATCAGCCGCGCCGCCGCGGGCGGGCAGATGAACATCGCGATCACAAGGATCGACCCAACCGCATCGAACGCTGCGACGGCTGCAACCGCCGCCACGATCACGAGCGCGACACCCAGCAGGTTCACCCGCACGCCCATGGTCGCCGCAAAAGCCTCGTCGAAAGTGGAGATCTTCAAGGCCCGCCAGAACACCCAGACGAACAGCGCCACAGCCACCAGCGCGACCGCCACCCGGCCCAGTTCGGGCGGCAGACCTGCAAGGGCCTCAAGGTCCAGCAAAGACCCCCACCCGGTGGCATCCAGCCAGATCAGCGATTCCAGGTTGCCGTAAAGCGCGTGATCCACATCCAGATGCACCGCCGACGTATCCGATTGCTCCAGAAGCAGCACGCCAGCGGCGAACATCGCGGTGAACACAACGCCCATCGCCGCCCCCGGCTCGATCCGGCCAAGCCTCCGCACGGCCTCAATCAGCACGACAGCCACGACCGCCGCCCCCGCCGCGCCGAACATCATCGGCAACGCCGTCACTACGCCCGTGACCAAAAACGCGGCCACGATCCCCGGCAACACCACATGGCTGATCGCATCGCCGATCAGCGCCTGCCGCCGCAACAGCAGGAAATTCCCCGGCAAGGCACAGGTCATCGCCGACAGAACGCCGATCAACAGGGGCGTCAGCGACAGGGGAACGAACTCTGTGCCGCTCATGTCGCCACCTTCGGTCCGCCGATCATCCGGTCGATCTCGGTAATCTGGTCCGGTGTCAGCACGCTTTCGATCTCGCGCAACCCGTCATAAAGCGCCGCCGCCCCGGTCCATTCCTCGGCCCGGCGCACCACATCCCAACGCGCCTCGTCCCGCATCGCTTTCGAGGCCCGGGCACGCCCCGCCTCCGTGGGCACCCCATCGGGACGTACCAGCCCCGCACGCTGTAACAGCCGCAACGTCATCTTCTCATAGATCGGCTGCCCCTGCGCCAGCGCCAACAGACCTTGCCGCAGATGCACGCGCCGCTGAAACGCCAGATAGCGCAGAACCGCTGCCAGAACGCCCCGTCCAGGCGATACCAGAAGCGAGATCGCAAAGACCGCGAACGCCACCAGCACGATGATCGGCCCGGTCGGCAGATCCGGCGCCGAGGCCGAGATCCCGGCCCCCAGCCAGCCAGACACGCCGCCGATGCCACCGGCGATCAGCGCCACCAGTCCTGCCCGTTCAGTCCAGAACCGGGCGGCCACGGGCGGAATGATCAAAAGCGCGATGATCAGGATCAGCCCCACGATCTTCAGCCCCACAACCGTCACGGCCAGAACCAGCCCCATCATCGCCAGATCGATCCGCGCCGTATTCACCCCGGCGCTTGCGGCATATTCCGGATCGAAGGCCACAAGGATCATCGGCCGCTGCAGCCATGCCACCAGCGCCAGCACCACCGCACCACCGCAGGCAATCAGAACCGCATCGGAAAACAGCATCCCTGCGGTCGACCCCAGAAGGAACCCTTCCAGCCCCGCCTGACGGCCCGACGACATGGTCTGGATCACGGTCAACAGAACGATCCCGATCCCGAAGAAGACCGACAGGACGGCACCAATCGCGGCATCCTCGCCCAGCCGCGTCGCCCGCGTCAGCCAGCTTACGCATAAAAGCCCCAGCCCCGCCGACACTGCCGATCCAAGAAGAAGCCCAGCCAGATTGCGCCCATCGCCACCCAGAAGAACCATCAGGATAAAGGCAAGGCCCACCCCCGGCAGGGTCGCATGGCTGATCGCGTCTGATACCAGCGCGCGCTTGCGCAAAAACAGGAACGTGCCCGTGATCCCCGCCGCCACGCCCAGAAGCGTGGCACCGATCGTCACCAGCGTCGCGTTATAGCCAAGTTGAAAGGTCAGCGCCTCGAACAGCATGGCCGATCTCAGGCGGGAACCGTAAGCTGGTCAATCTGCGTCGTGGCCAGCCGGCCCCCATACGTCGCCTGAAGCGTCTCGGGCGTGAAAGCTTCACCCACATCGCCCTCGGCAATCTTGCGGACATTGATCATCATGACCCGGTCGAAATACTCCGCCACCGTGGACAGGTCGTGATGGACGGCCACGACCGTCCGGCCCTCGGCGCGCAGTTCCTTCAGAACTGAAATGATCGCCCGTTCGGTGGCCGCATCGACCCCCGCAAAGGGTTCGTCCAGTACATAAAGATCGGCATCCTGCGCCAAGGCACGGGCCAGAAACACCCGCTGCTGCTGGCCGCCCGACAATTGCCCGATCTGCCGCTCGGCAAACCCGTCCATCCCCACGCGGGACAGACAGTCGATGGCGCGCGCCCGATCCGCCTTCCGCAACCGGCCCAGAAGCCCAAGCTCGCGGTAAAGGCCCATCAGCACCACATCGATCACGCGGACCGGGAAATCCCAGTCGACACTGGCCCGCTGCGGCACATAGGCGATATTTTCGCGCGCCTCGGCCAAGGGACGGCCAAACACCGTCACCGTTCCCGAAAGCGGCGTGACGATCCCCAGAACGGCCTTCAGGAACGTCGATTTCCCCGCCCCGTTCGGCCCCACAATCGCCGTCATCGAGCCTGCGGGCACCGTGGCATCGACCGAGAACACCGCCGGGCTCTCACCATAGGAAACGGTCATCCCACGCACGGACAGGGCGCTTTCGGCACCCTGTTCATTCCACTTCTCGTCAACAAGCTCCAGCGGAGACATAATGCGTTCCTTACAATCCGGCCGACAGCCGGCCATCCATGCCGCGTTCCGGCACCTCGCCGCCCAGCGCCCCGGCGATGGTCGTGACGTTGTGATCGATCATCCCGATCCAGGTGCCCTCATAGGTGCCATCGGCACCCATAGCGTCGGAATAAAGCTCGCCACCGATCTGCACCTCATGGCCCTGCGCTGCGGCCCCCTCGACCAACGCGCGAATGTTGCGATCCGATACCGAGCTTTCGACAAAGACCGCGCCGATCTCGCGCTCGACCAGCATGTCCACCAATTCGCTGATCCGGTTCAGACCCGCCTCGCTTTCCGTAGAAATGCCCTGAATGCCGATCACTTCAAAGCCGTAAGCTTCGCCGAAATATCCAAAGGCATCATGAGCCGTCAGAAGCACGCGCGCAGGTTCCGGAACGGTTGCCATGATCCGGTCGCTATACTCCGAAAGTCGCTCAAGATCAGCCAGATGCGTGGCAGCATTCATCTCGAACGCATCCGCATTCTCCGGCGCAGCCTCGGTCAGCGCATCCCGCACACTCTCTACGACAATGGCCCAAAGCTCAGGGTCCATCCAAACATGCGGATCGAACTTGCCCTGATAATCCTCATGCGCAATCAACTGCGCCTCGGGCACCGTCTCACCTACCGCAACAACGGCCCGTTTCTCCTTGAGATCAAGCAGGAATTCTTCCATCTGCGCCTCAAGATACAGCCCGTGCCACAGCACAAGATCGGCACGTGTCATGGCCACGATATCGCTGCGGGTCTGGCGATAGGCGTGGGGATCGACCCCCGGCCCCATCAGCGCGCGCACCTCCACCAGATCACCCCCCACCTGCCGGGCGGCATCGGCAATCATGCCGGTTGTTGCAACGACGCCCAGCCGCTCTGCGGCCAGTGCAGGCACGGCACCAAGGGCCAGAACGCCTGCAAAAAGTCCAAGAACTCCACGACGCAGCATATGCACGACAAACCTCCGATTAAGAATAAGTTGTCCATGTATATGCAACTCATTCGCAAGGAGTCAATGCAATTGCGAATTATTCTCAATTAAGATGATCGCCTGGTCTCGCGCATGATCCGTGCGGCGCGGCGAACACGGGGATCGGTACCCAAATCCACGGCACCTATGGGCAATACCCGCCGCCAGTTGGGATAGGTGTCCACCGTTCCCGGCAGGTTCGGCTGGTCCTCGATATCCAGCACATCCTCGGCCTGAAGAGCCACCAATCGCGACCGCGACCGTCCCAGAAACCGATGCATCGCATCGACGCTATCATCCTCCAGCCGCCGGTCAAACGCCGCAACCTCGCGCGCGCGCTCCTCCATCGCCCCCTTCGCGGCCTCCGAATCCATGGCGCCGACCTCGACCCGCGCGGCAATGTCCCGTCCCCCGCGCCAGCCCACCCAACTGGGCAGATCATGGGTCCCGAACGATGCCAGCGCCATCGACCGGTACCGCCCGGCTGCAAGACCGCCCTCGAACATCGCAACCTGACAGCCCAGAATGCCGGACGCCTTCAGATCGCCCTCCAACCCCTCGGGGATATTGCCCAGATCCTCCCCCACGATCACCGCGCCCGCCCGCGCGGCCTCGATCCGCACCACCGCCAGCATCGCCGCTTTGGGCATCTTCACATAGGTCCCCGGCGCCCCGCCTTCCGGCACCCAGAACGCCCGTTCAAACCCAAGGATGTGATCGATCCGCAGCATCCCCGCATGCCGCAACTGTGCCGCCAGCGTCGCCGCCAGATCCGCAAACCCATCCCGGATCAGGCGGCGCGGATTGAACGGTGCGATGTTCCAGACCTGCCCGCCCGGCGCAAACGCATCGGGCGGCGCGCCCAGCGAAACGCCCGCTGCAAAGGCGTCAGGCTCGGTCCATGTCTCAGCCCCATGGGGATGCGTGCCAACGGCAAGATCCAGATACAGCCCCTGCGCCATCCCCGCATGCCGCGCGGCAAGGGCCACCTCGCCCAGCTGCTGCTCGGCCAGATACTGTAACCACTGGTGAAACGCGATCCGGTCCGCATGCTGACGCGCGAACTTCTGAACCTCGGCACCTCGCATGTCCCGATATGCATCTGGCCACTGATCCCAGGTCGGTCCAAACCGCTCGGCAAGCGCCTCGTAAAGCGCGAACCGCTCCAGTGCCCCGCCCTCCGCAGTGCAGAACCGGTCGAACCTCTCATCCGCCTCCCGGCCCGCCCATGCAGCTTCCAAAGCCTCACGCCGCACAGCCAACGCCGCCGGATAATCGACCAAGGCCCCGCCGGGCAGCTCTACCTCGCCCGCCACATTGAGATGCGCGACCGACAAACGCCGCCGATGCGACGGCGAATAGGGGCTGATCATCGCGGGATCGGCAAATCCCGCATGAACCGGATTGATCCCCACGAACCCCGCTCCCGCCTGCCCAAGGCCCCGAACCGCCCGGGCCAGATCGGCATAGTCGGCCAGCCCGCCCCGCTCCGGCCCCCGAAGCCCATAGAACGGCAGCGTCATCCCCCATCCACGCG
The DNA here is from genome assembly GCA_947503175.1 of uncultured Paracoccaceae bacterium. Taxonomy (GTDB): domain Bacteria; phylum Pseudomonadota; class Alphaproteobacteria; order Rhodobacterales; family Rhodobacteraceae; genus Ovoidimarina. The sequence continues at coordinate 33,789 of CANNCO010000007.1, read as the reverse complement.
CGGGCAGGGGCAACCGCCGCGGCGCCGACAGGATCCAGCACGCCTGCCCCCCCACCGCCAGCAGATGCCGCCCCATGGGCAGCGCGGGCAACCGCCCCCGCCCCTCGCACACAGTCCCGTCCTCCAGCGTCAGATCCCACGGGTCGGACATATCCAAAGGCGGCACGCGACCGGTAATCGAGACGACGTACTCCGGCACAACGCGGCCCGCCGACAGCGCCCGCTCACCCGCCAGCGCCTCGCGCGCAGCCGCATCGGTCGCGGCATCAATCCCCATCGCGACAAGAACCGCCCGCAGCGTATCATCGCCGCTCTGACGGTCCTGTCCGGTCTGATCGGTATATCGCGCGAAAACCCCGACATGCCGGGCCAGCGCACCCAGCGCAGTGTCCATGCAGAACGGTGTAACGGATCAGTCGGTGAAGGCCAGCGCCTTCAGAAACGCGGCCAGCACCGCCAGGGGCAACGTCCCGCATTTTCCGATCCCCACAAAGGGATCGTTGTCGCGAGCCGCCGAACTGCGAAGAACGCAGGTCCAGTGCCCGTCCTTCTCGCTGGCCACGCCTGAAATGGTGATCGACCATCCGGGAAAGACGTGATCGACCAGCAAAAGCACCTCGTCGGTCGAGGCAAAGGTCTCGACCGATGCCTTCGCCCGGTCGCCCTCCGGCAGTTTCGGCCTGATCGCCGCCAATACGGCATCCGGGTCAGCCACGGCGCATGTCTGCTCGATCGCCTCGGCGATGCCCCGCAAGGTCACGTCTTCCAATCCCTGTCTCCTTTCTCAGCCCGCGACGACCGGCTTCGGTGTCAGCAGCGCTTCGATCCGCTCGTGGTTCAGACAATACCCCGGCGGACCGTTTCCGCAATCACCACCCTGTGCCATATACAGAATGCACCTTTCGGTGCTTTCGCAGCCCGCACAGGTCTCGATCATTTCATCAAGATCTGCGCGCGTGATCGTGCCTTTTGCAAGCTCTGCCACAAGGTTCACGCCGACCGTACGCGCCATGCCCTGCGTCAGCCAGTACTGGCCCGAACGGTCGCCGAACTGATCCGTGTCGACCGTCACCGGCCCGGGCTTTCCAGAACAGCCTTGTTGCGGCAATAGTCAGGCGTGCTGTCGGCATGCCCCATTTGCTTATCAAGCCATTCCGAACAGGCACCCGGCTGGGTACAGCCTGTGCATTTGAGAACCATCGACCGAAAGTCCTCGGGCCGAAGATCCCCCGACATCATGTCGGCCTCCAGGTCGTGCCCCAAAGTGTCGGCCATGCGGCTGACTAGGGTTGCATGGCGGTCGAACGTGCTGAATACGGACATCTCAAAGGCCTCCGGCTTGTGCTGTCAGGGAAAGTCTGACAGCACAAGCCGCTGAAAACTTTGATCCCGATCAAGCGAACGCCGGGGGCTCAAAGCCCGGCTGCCGTCCTCCGAACAGTCTCTATACGGTCCGCATTGGGCGGATGGGTGCCCAGAAACCGGTTCCCCGGGTCGGGAATGCGGTTGAAGTATTCGGCGCCCCGGACGGGATCGTATCCCGCGCGCGCGGCAATGACCGTGCCCAATCGGTCGGCCTCAAGCTCAAAGTCTTTCGAAAAGCGCCGCGCCCCGATCGTTCCGCCCAGCCGTTGCGCGGTGTCCACGCCCGCCGTGTCAAGCCCAAGCGCCGCCCCGACGATCGTGCCCAAAAGCGCACCTTCCATCGCGCGTCTCTGGCTTTGGGGGATGTGGCCCTCGATATGGTGCGCCGCCTCATGACCCAGAATGAAGGCCAGTTCATCGGAATTGCGCGCATTTGCGATCAGCGCCGAGGTAAAGCCGATAACCGGGCGGCCCGAATCGTCGAGCGTCTGAAAGGCGTTGGGCGGCAGCCCGGGCCGCTCGTCGATCACGATCCGGAAATCGCACCGCCGGTTCCGCGTCTGCGCCCGGCAGGTCTGAACCGCGACCGGAGCGACACGCTCAACCACCGTCCGGAACCGGGCCACGGCCTGAGGAGCTGGCGCGTTTGCCTGCGGCGTGGGTCTCGGGGCATCCTGCACTACCGGTCCGCCGCCTGTCGTCACCTCGCAGCCCACAAGCGCAAACACCGCCAGAAGCGCCACTCCGATCTGTCTGATCCGCATCCTCGATACTCCTCACTCTGGCTATCCTCGACAGCCGGGAACCCCGCCCTACTTGCCTGACCATGAAAGACGAACTCACCGTAATCTTCAACGGCAACTGCCCGATCTGTTCGCGGGAAATCGCCGTCTACCGCGCGCGGGCTGCGCGCGCGGATGCCAATGTGCGCTTTTTCGACATGACGGAAGAAGACCCGGAACGCTTCGGCCTGACGCGCGATGCGGCGGCGCGCCGCTTCTACGCCGTCGCGCCCGACGGGCACCTGATATCGGGCATCCCCGCTTTCGCGCTTCTCTGGGACAGGCTCCCGGGCCTGCGCTGGATGGCCCGTGCGGCCCGTCTCCCCATCCTCGGCGTTCTTGCCGAAAGTGCCTATACCCGAATCGCAGCCCCGATCCTTTATGCCCTCCACCGCAGGCGCGAGGCCCGACAGGTCCGCGCCTGAGGCCACGCTTGGCAAGCCCGCGCCCCCGCGTTACCCCTTGGCAAACCAAACCGGGGGACCTCCAGAATGTTCACCATCGAGCACGATTTCGACGCCACCGTGATCACCCTTGTCGACGATCCCGCCCCGCACCGGCAGGACGACGTGATCGTCAACGCCTTCGAGGAATGCGTGACGGTCGAACAACACAATTCGCACTCCGACAGGGTGCAGAAGATCACGCTCTCCCACGCCCAGATCCGCGATCTGGCCGCCGCGCTGAACCTGCCCGAAGGCGTCTACCGCCTGAAACCACAAAAGCGCTAAAGCGCCCGCGCCTTGATCCCGACACCGCCAATCCCGACATGCAAGCTGACAAAGAACGAAAAGACGGACGATGCCAGACCCAAATCCCGCAGCACTTGAGTTCCTGCTGACCCGCCGCTCGCGGCCTGCCAAGACACTGGGCCTTCCGGTCCCCGGTCGCGAAGAACTGGCGCCACTCCTGACGGCGGCGGCGCGGACGCCTGATCACGGCAAGCTCGAACCCTGGCGCTTCATCGTGCTGGAACACGCAGCACTTCAGAGGCTCGCGGATGCGGTTCGGGCCTATGGCGATGAAACCGGCACCGATCCGGACAAGACGCACAAGATGCATGCGCAATTCGCGAACGCCCACCTTGCCGTGGCCGTTATCGCCTCCCCCAGACCCTCCGAGAAGATCCCGCAGATCGAACAGATCCTGTCCTCCGGCGCGGTCTGCCTGCAACTCCTGAACGCCGCCCTCGCCGCCGGCTGGGGCGCCAACTGGCTGACCGGCTGGGCCTCCCATGACCCAGATTTCACGCGCCCGCATCTGGGTCTCGCAGCACATGAATCCATCGCTGGCCTGATCCATATCGGCACCGAAACCTCGGCGCCGCCGGAACGCCCCCGGCCCGATCTCGCGGCAATCACCACATGGGTGTCGGAATGATCATCAATGACGTTCTCAAGGCGCTGTCGCAACTCAGCGACCCCCGCTTCCGCAAGGTCCTGTTCATGGGTCTCGGCCTTACAGTGGCCCTTCTCGTGGCCGTCTACGCAGCTTTCCTCGGTTTCCTCAACTGGGTCACCCCCGACACCTTTTCCCTTCCCTGGATCGGCGAGGTCACATGGATCGACGACCTTCTTTCAGGCGCCTCGATCCTCTTGATGCTGCTTCTGTCGGTCTTTCTGATGATCCCCGTCGCCTCGGCATTCACCTCGCTCTTTCTCGACGATGTGGCCGACGCGGTCGAGGCCGAACATTTCCCCCATCTGACCCCCGCGCCCCGCGTGGGCCTTCTTCAAGGATTGAAAGACAGCCTCGGGTTTCTGGGCGTCCTGATCGGCGCGAATATCCTTGCGCTCGTGGCCTATGTGCTGGTACCGCCCGCCGCCCCCATCACCTTCATCGCGTTGAACGGCTACCTTCTGGGCCGGGAATACTTTCAGCTCATCGCGCTCCGCCGCCTCGGCCCCGAAGGCGCGAAGGCCGCCCGCCGCCGAAACGCGGGCGCCATATGGGCCGCGGGCGCGCTCATGGCCGCGCCGCTGACGATCCCGATCCTGAACCTACTGGTGCCGCTGGTCGGCGCTGCGACCTTCACCCATCTGTTTCACCGGCTCGAGGACCCATCCGGTCGAACCAGTCGAAATCCCTGACGGTTATAACGCCGGAAAAGATCACGCCCGCGATCACGATCCACAAAACGATCGCGATCTTGGTGGTGAGCCGGGCCTTCCTGCGCATGTTCAGATTGGCTGGCGCACCGGCATGGGTGCCGGGCACGATCTCGCCCACATCCCCTTGCGTCTTCAGCCTTACGGGAAGGACGCAAAACAGCACCATGAACCAGATCACGGCAAAAAGGACGATTGCGGATACGATGCTCATACCTGTTCAAGCTCCACCAGCGTGCCGTTGAAATCTTTCGGATGCAGGAACAGGACAGGCTTGCCATGCGCCCCGATCTTGGGCTCGCCCGTGCCCAGAACCCGCGCCCCCGCGGCCTTCAGCCGGTCCCGCGCGGCCAGAATATCGTCCACCTCGTAACAGACGTGATGAATGCCGCCCGACGGGTTCTTCTCCAGAAAACCGGCAATGGGAGAATCCTCGCCCAACGGGTAAAGAAGCTCGATCTTCGTGTTCGGCAACTCGATGAACACAACCGTCACCCCATGATCCGGCTCGTCCTGCGGCGCACCCACATCAGCGCCCAGCGTATCGCGATACTGCGCCGCCGCCGCCTCCAGATCGGGCACAGCAATTGCCACATGGTTCAACCGTCCGATCATCGCCGTCTCCACGCATGCCCAAGGTTCACCCGGTTATGCGGACGGGCGCGCCCGGGTGCAAGCCCAGACCAAAAGGATCGCGCGTTAACGCGCCATTAGGCAGAACCGGCTCTACTCGATAAGCGCCAGATCGGGGGATACCGCCATGCCAGAACGACTTGACGACTTCCTGCATTACCGCAAACCAACCGCTGACCGCCCATTGATGGGGCACACCGTCCTCGTGGTCGAGGACAGCCGATTCGCGTCCGAGGCGATGCGCCTTCTCTGCCTGCGTTCGGGCGCGCGCGTGCGCCGCGCCGACAGCCTGCAAAGCGCCAACAGACACCTCGTCACCTATCGCCCCTCGGTCCTTGTGGTCGATCTGGGCCTGCCCGATGGATCGGGACTGTCGCTCATCTCCGAACTGGCGGCGGCCAACCCGCGCATCCCGGTGATCCTCGCAACGTCGGGCGATGATGGTGCGGCCGACGCGGCCATTGCCGCCGGCGCAGACGGGTTTCTCGCAAAACCCCTGTCGCAGCTGGGTGAATTTCAACAGGCGGTCCTAGAACGGCTGCCAAACGAAGAGCACCCGACGGGCCTCCGCGCTGTCAGCAAGGACCACGTGGACCCCGACACCATTGCCCTGCAGGACGATCTGGCCCGCGTCGCACGCGTCATTTCCGAAGGGGTCGATCCGGACACTGCCGATTACCTTGCGCAGTTCACAACCGGGATCGCGCGGTCATCCAAGGACGCGGCTCTTGAAGAGGCCGCCCTCGCCCTCGGCCGCGCCCGCAGCACCGGTCAGGAAACCGGGAATGCCCTCCGCCAGCTTGCCGGCATCGTCGAAACACGCCTGGAACGGCGCGCGGTGGTCTAGGTCCGGAGGCCGAGGATTTCGGGTTCCCGATATCGACGGCGCCGATGCGGGGCCCGGATCAGCCGGCGCGCATGTTGCCGATAACCCGGTGCATGAAATCCATGAACTGTTCGCGTTCCGCATCGTCCAGAACAGACAGCGCCGCCTCGTTCTGGTCGCACGCGGCCTGATAGGCTTGCGCTCTTATCGCAACCGCCCGTTCTGACAGCCGGATCACCTGTGCACGGGCATCGGCCGGATCTTTGGATCGGATGATCAACCCGTCACGCTCCATGCGGCTCAGGGTATTGGCCAGAGTGGCCTGCTCTATGTCGAGCTTCCGCAGCAGATCTTTCTGCGAGACGCCATCCTTTTGCCAAAGCTCCAGCAGAATGGGGAACTGACCGGTCACGATCCCAAGAGGGGCAATCCGGTCCTGAAGGCCCTTTGCGAACAGCCGCGCCATGTGATTGACAAGGTACCCGGCCGAATTCTCTTTCCTGAACGCCATAACTGTCACCTAGCACTTGAATAGCAAGCTATGCAATTATATATAGCTCACGATATAAATCATCGCGATACTGGATGCCCAACGCCCGGAAGCCAGCCCATCGCACAACCGACACCAAAGAGGCCTGACCATGCTACAGCGAATCCATCCCATTGCCGGCATCATAGGATTTCTGACGATTCTCACATTCTGGACATCTACCGCCTACAGCGAGTTGTTCGGCACTTACGAGACGATTGCCACGGTCAAGACGATGATCCTGAACGGCATGTTCATCCTCATCCCGGCCATGGTGATCGTCGGCGCATCCGGCATGGCGATGGGCCAGCGCCGCAAGGACGCCCCCGCCCGCGCCAAGAAGAAAAGGATGCCGTTCATCGCGGCCAACGGGCTGATCATCCTCCTGCCGGCGGCGGTCTACCTGCAAGCGAAAGCAAGCGCCGGCGCCTTCGACACGGCATTCTATGCCGTCCAGATCCTGGAGCTGATCGCAGGCGCGACCAATATCGCCCTGATGGGGCTCAGCATTCGCGATGGCCGCAGAATGGGAACCCGCAGGAGACAGTCGCAACTCCAGAGATCCTGAACGCGACACCGGTATCAGGGGCAACCGCCCGGCGCGCAAGGCGCCAAGGGACCCTAGGCGTCGCGCAAACCCGGGTCCCGCGCCGCCAGAACCGGTTCCGTGAGCGCCGACAGCCTTTGCCGCTGCACACCATCCGCATCGAAGTTCGCCGGTTCCAGCCAGGTCTCGAACGCCGCTTTCAGCGCAGGCCATTCCGCATCGATCGACGCAAACCACGCCGTATCGCGGTTCCGCCCCTTCACGACGCCTGCTTGCCTGAACACGCCCTCATAGCTGAACCCCAGCCGCTCCGCCGCCCGGCGCGAACCAAGGTTCAGCGCATTGCACTTCCACTCATAGCGCCGATACCCCGCGTCAAAGGCCCATGCCATCATCAGATACATGGCCTCGGTCGCCGCCCGGGTCCGCTGCAACGCGGGCGAGAAGGTCAGATGCCCCACCTCGATCGACCCGGCGTCCGGCGCAATCCGCAGGTAGCTGCCCACCCCCGCGGCCCGGCCCCTCTCCAGATCCCGGATCGCATAGAAAAACGGATCGTCCAGCCCGGCCATCTCCGCAACCCAGTCGCGATAGGCGTCAACCCGATCGAACGGCCCGTATGGCATCCAGTCCCATATCGCATCCGAAGCCCGGTTCGCAGCGAACAATTCCTCCGAATGATCGGGCTTCAAGGGCTCCAGCCGCGCATACCGCCCCGCCAGCACCCCACCCCGGGGCCGCTCCGGCGGCACCCATCCGGGCAGAGGTGCATTCAGATCGCGTGTCATTCCTCCCGCGGCAGAACCCGCAAGCCCAGTTCCATTAGCTGCTCCGGCGTCGGTTCGGACGGCGCGCCCATCATCAGATCCTCCGCCCGCTGGTTCATCGGGAACATGATCACTTCGCGGATATTCGCCTCGTCGGCCAGAAGCATCACCATCCGGTCGATACCCAGCGCGCAGCCCCCGTGGGGCGGCGCGCCATAGCGGAACGCATTGACCATGCCGCCGAACCGCTTTTCGACCTCGTCCTTGCCATAGCCTGCCAGCTCGAATGCCTTGTACATGATCTCAAGCTTGTGGTTCCGGATCGCGCCCGACACCAGCTCATAGCCATTGCACGCCAGATCGTACTGATACCCGAGCACGTTCAAAGGATCGCCCTCCAGCGCCTCCAGCCCGCCCTGCGGCATCGAGAAAGGGTTGTGGCTGAAATCGATCTCACCCGTTTCATCGTCGGCCTCGTACATCGGAAAGTCCACGACCCAGCAGAACGCGAACCGGTCCATGTCGGTCAGCTTCAACTCTTCCCCGATCACGTTCCGCGCGCGCCCCGCAACCGCCTCGAAGCTCGCCGGCTTACCGCCCAGGAAGAACGCGGCGTCGCCCTGCCCCAGCCCAAGCTGCGTGCGAACCGCCTCGGTCCGCTCCGGCCCGATATTCTTGGCCAAAGGACCTGCTGCCTCCAGCCCGTCTTCACCATGGCGCCAGAAGATATACCCCATCCCCGGCAAGCCCTCTTTCTGGGCATAGGCATTCATCCGGTCGCAGAATTTCCGGCTGCCGCCGCCGCGCGCCGGGATCGCGCGGATCTCGGTGCCCTGATGTTCCAGAAGTTTGGCGAAGATCGCGAAGTTCGAGCCGCGGAAATGCGCGCTCACATCCTGCATCTTGATCGGGTTGCGCAGGTCGGGCTTGTCGGTGCCGTACCACGCCATCGCATCCTTATAGGCGATCCGCGGCCAGTGTGTGTCCACCGTGCGGCCGTTGCCGAAGGTCTCGAACGCCCCGCGCAACACGGGCTCCATCGTCGCAAAGATTTCCTCCTGCTCGACAAAGCTCATCTCGAGATCGAGCTGGTAGAAATCCGTGGGCGACCGGTCGGCGCGCGGGTCTTCATCGCGGAAACAGGGTGCTATCTGGAAATACTTGTCAAAGCCCGACACCATGATCAGCTGCTTGAACTGCTGCGGCGCCTGCGGCAGCGCATAGAACCGGCCCGGATGCAGCCGCGATGGCACAAGGAAATCACGTGCGCCCTCGGGGCTCGAGGCGGTGATCACCGGCGTCTGGAACTCGGTAAAACCGATATCCCACATCCGCTTACGCAGATCGGCCACCACGCGGCTGCGCAACATGATGTTTTCATGAAGCTTTTCGCGCCGCAGATCGAGGAACCGATACCGCAGACGGGTTTCCTCCGGGTATTCCTGATCGCCGAACACCATCAGAGGCAGTTCGTCCGCCGCCCCCAGTACCTCGATATCGCGAATGAAGACCTCGATCTCACCGGTGGGAATCCTCGGGTTGATCAGATCGGTATGGCGGGCCTTCACCTCGCCATCGATGCGGATACACCACTCGCTGCGCACCTTCTCGATCTCGGCAAAAACCGGGCTGTCGGGATCGGCAAGAACCTGCGTCATGCCGTAATGGTCACGCAGGTCGATGAACAACACGCCCCCGTGGTCGCGCACCCGGTGTACCCAGCCTGCCAGACGTACGGTCTGGCCCACATGGGCGGCGTTCAGGTCGGCGCAGGTATGGCTGCGATAGGCGTGCATGGGTCGTCCCCCGGATGGGTGTTTTTCAGGTTCGCGCCGATACATACGGGGATGAGCGGGAAGTCAAGGGACGCGCGTTCCGCGCGCGCCTCCGGCGGGAGTATTTCTGGAACAATGAAGCCAAAGGAACCGCCTTATGCTTCATTGTTCCAGAAATACTCGATGTCGGAACAGATCAGCCCGGCGCAACTTCAAAGCGGCACGCCGCAGCGCCCATTGCGCAGCAGGTCACCTCGCGCGCGCGCAGGCCATCATCGACCAGAACGCGGTAGAGACGCTCGAAAACGGCCGAATGCCAGTCGCACAACACGTGATCGGCGAACTCGCCCCGGACCACCGGGTTGTCATGGATCGCCAGAACCAAGGGTCGATACGACACGACCTCGAACACCCCCGACCCGGCAAAGGTCCATGCATTCCGGGCAATCGCCCGCGTCAGGATCGGCACGGCAAAAAGTGCAGGCAGCGCCTTCAGCAGCGCCTGTGCTCCGCGCGGAATCCGGTTGGCCAGAATGTAATCCGCCGTCCGCTTCCCTGCCTTCCACGCCAGCGACGGCGCAAGATCGGGAATTTCGGCGCGCATGACCTGATGAAGCCGCGCAACCGGCGCCTCGTCAATCAGCCCGGACATATCCGGCAGCGTCACGATCCCGGCCTCAAGCAGCATGGCCTGCCTGAGCTCCGTGCCTCCGGCCTGCTCCAGCAGCGGCAGAAGCTGGCTCAGCGCATTGGGGCCGATCCGGCCCCCGGAGACTGCCGCGTCAGGCATCTTCCATCTGCTGATCCCCGCCGCCACAGGCCATCACCTTGGCCCCGTTCGGCATCCGGAACTCCTTGCGCTCTTCGGCCCGTTCCTTCATCTGGGCCTTCACCGCCTCGCGCCGTTCCGCGGCCTTGGCCGCCCGGTCGGCCGACGCCTCCCAATCGGCCATCTGCGCCTCGGCAATCGTGCGCGTCTCGTCGAAATCGAAGTTCACCGACTTCTTCGTCTGCGGCCCCCAATATCCGGCCTTTCCAAGGTCATAGAAGGTGCGGCTCACGCCGGCCTTCAGGAACGCCTTGAGACAGCCCAGAAGGTACCGCCGCCGGAACCCGGTCCCGCGCCACGGGTAATGGAAGAGCGCCTTCTTCATGTAGAAGCGCCGATAGTTGTTCATCACCCCATCCAGGAGCTCCCCCCGGGTCAGCGCCGCGGGCTTCATGATCGGTGTCACGAAATTGTACTTCGAATAGTCGAACACCTCGACCTGATCGCGGATCTCCTGGAACAGCGGGGTAAACGGCCAGGGCGTATACATCGCCCAGTTGGCCAGATCGGGTTGCCAGTCCCACGCCATCTTGTAGGTTTCGTCCAGCGTTTCGGCGGTCTCGTTATCAAGGCCCACGATGAACTGCGCCTCGACAAAGATATCGGCCTCGCGCAACAGCCGGATGGCCTCCTTGTTCTCGGCGACGGTGGTTTCCTTGTTGAACTGATCGAGCTTCAGCTGCGCCGCAGCCTCCGTGCCCAGCGAGACGTGGACAAGCCCGGCCTCGCGATAAAGCGGCAAAAGCTCCTTGTCGCGCATGATGTCGGTCACCCGCGTGTTGATGCCCCATTTGATCCTGTCGGGCAGGCCGCGGGCGATCAGCTCCTCGCAGAAGACCACGAATTTCTTGCGGTTGATGGTCGGTTCCTCGTCGGCAAGGATGAAAAAGCCAACGTCATGGTCGTTCACCAGCCGCTCGATCTCGTCCACGACCTTGATCGGGTCGCGCACACGGTAGTCACGCCAGAATTTCCACTGGGAACAGAACGAACAGGTGAACGGACAGCCGCGCGCCATGTTCGGGATCGCCACGCGCACGCCCAGCGGGATGTAGATGTATTTCTCCCATTCCAGAAGCGTCCAGTCCGGGTCGATCCCCTCCAGATCCTTGACGGTCGAGGCCGCTTGCGTCGCAACGATCTCGTCCCCGTCGATGAAGGCCAGACCCTTGATCTTGCGCCGGTCGGCGGGCCAGCGGCCACCGTCGATGGCCTGCATCAGCTCGGTCACGATCTCTTCGCCCTCGCCGCGCACGATCACATCGATCCACGGCGCCTCGCTCAGAACCTGCTTGTACATGAAGGTCGCATGCACACCGCCCAGCACCCGAACGGCCTCCGGGACCACCTCCTTGGCGATCTCCAGCACCCGCTCGGCCACATAGATCGACGGCGTGATCGCGGTGCATCCCACCACATCGGGCTTCAGCTCTGCGATTCGGGCACGCAGCGCATCGTCTTCCAGATCGTTCGTCATCGCGTCGATAAAATGAATGTCGTCGAACCCTGCGGCTTTCAGAGAGCCAGACAAATAAGCCACCCAGGCGGGTGGCCAGCTTCCGGCAATCTCGGCCCCGCCCGAGTGATAATTGGGATGAATAAACAGGATGCGCATCGTTTTCTCCCCGATTTGTCCATTCAAGTTGACAGAATTATTGTCCATTTTGATTGACACAAGTCAAAATCTGCCGCTCCCCACAGGCTAGCTTTACAGACACCGTCCAGTTGGACAGACTAAAGCGGTCGGCCCGGGAGCCGGGCAGGACGCATCAACACCAGGGACGGCGCGGGGGGCGCCGAAGGGGGTGAATATGTGGATCAAACTTCTCGACCGGATGCTGGAAACCCTCATCCGCACCGGCACACTGAACCTGACATACCCGGACGGAACCACCGCCCGCTACGGCGATGGCAAGGCGCCCGAGGTCTCGGTCAGCCTGACCGACGCGGATCTTCCGAAAAGAATCGTTCTGAACCCGGAACTTGCGGTGGGCGAGGCCTATATGGACGAAACCCTCACCATCGAGGGTGACGACCTGCACGGTTTCCTGGCGATGTCCGTCGCGAACGTGAAGGGTGAAGGCCATGTCCTCTGGCAGAAACCGCTCGAGACAGGGCGTCACGCCGCACGCTGGTGGCGACAGTTCAACCCGGCCCGCCGCGCACGCGCCAATGTGGCCCATCACTACGATCTGTCGGCAGAGCTTTACGATCTTTTCCTCGACGCCGACAAACAGTATTCCTGTGCCTATTTCGCCGATCCCGAGATGACGCTGGATCAGGCGCAGGCCGCGAAAAAGGCCCATATCGCCGCCAAGCTGCGGCTGGAGCCGGGCATGCGCGTCCTCGATATCGGCTGCGGCTGGGGCGGGATGGGGCTGACGCTCGCCCGCGATTACGGTGCCCATGTAGTCGGCGTCACGCTGTCCGAGGAACAGCACAAGATCGCCACCGCCCGCGCAAAGGCCGAAGGGCTCGAAGACCGGGTCGATTTCCGTCTCACCGACTACCGGCATGTGTCCGAAACTTTCGACCGGATCGTCTCGGTGGGCATGTTCGAGCATGTGGGCGTGCCACATTACCGCGAGTATTTCCGCAACGTCTATGACCGGCTCGCACCTGACGGCGTGGCGCTGATCCACACGATTGGGCGCGCCTCGCCACCTGCAGCGACCAGCCCATGGATCGAAAAGTACATATTCCCCGGCGGCTACGTGCCCGCGATGTCCGAAATGACGGCGGCGATTGAAAAAGAACGGCTCTATTACACGGATGTGGAAGTCTGGCGCCTGCATTACGCCGAAACGCTGCGACACTGGTACGACCGCTTCATGGCCAATCAGGACAAGGCGCGCGCGCTTTACGACGACCGGTTCTGCCGGATGTGGCGCTACTACCTTGTCGCCGCTGAAATGACCTTCCGCCACGGCAATCAGGCGGTCTTTCAGGTACAACTGGTCCACGATCAGACCGCTGTGCCGCTTACCCGCGACTACCTCTATCCGGCGGATCTGTCCGAGGTTCGTCACGCGGCCGAGTAACGAACACCCGAAGCCCCGGACTTGATCCGGGGCCTCGAAACACTTCCCGCTGCCCTAATTCTGCCATTCCCGCCTGCCATAACCGCACGAACAATGCGGCAGATAACGGCAAGACTGTTTCCATGACGGCGCTTCTCAACGCCCTCTCCGGCCCGCGCGGCGCGGCGTTTTTCCTTGCGATTCTCGTATCGCTGGTCCTGTTGCTGATCCCGCAAGGCTCCTCATCCGACCTTTACGCCATGTGGCTCGCCGGCCAGCACCTGGACACTGGCGCGGTCTATCCACCCAGCTCGGACGTCTTCACCATGACCCCGCCCCGCGAATGGATCGAGGTTGGCGGAGACCGGCTCTTTCCCTTCCTCTACCCGCCCCTCTGGGCTGCCCTTGCCGCCCAGCTGGCCGAAATCACCACGTTCGGCGTCATAGCCGACTGGGCGCGGCTTCTGAATGCGATGCTGATCACCTGCACGGCAGCGCTTGCATGGCGCGCCACCGGCTCGCGCCTGCCCTTCCCCGTCTTTACCGGGATCGCGCTACTGGCGCTGACACAAACCTTCACGGGCTCTCTCGCGCTTCTGGAAAACCAGCCCCAGATCGCCGTCAGCTTCCTGATCATCCTCGCCTTCGAACGCGCCCGCTCTGGCGCGCCGATCCTTGCCGGAATGGCGCTGGCACTGGCTGCCGCGCTCAAAGTCTACCCCGTGCTCTTCGCGCTTCTCTGGTTCGCCACCGGCAACACCCGCGCGCTTGCCGCCTTCACCGTCACAGGCGCCGCCCTCGGCGGCCTCTCCATCGCGCTGGCAGGATGGCCCCTGCATGTGGAGTTCCTCGCCCAGCTCTCGACCATCGCGAACACCGTTCTCCTGACGCCCGTCTCCTATGCCGTGACCCCGGCACTGGCCCAGATCATCGCCACCGACGCCTTCACCTATCAGACCGCGGCCCAAGGCGGCGGCTGGATGTACATGCCCCTGCCGCTTGCGTTCAGCCTTGCCGCCAAAGCCCTCCTTCTGATCGCCCTCGCCCTTGTCGCCCGCGCCCTGTCCCGCGCCGGTGCCGATACCCGCGATGCGGCCCTCTGGCCGCTGGCACTGGTTCTGGTCTCGCTTCTGGGACCGCTCTCCTGGGCCTATTCCTATATCCCCGCCATGGCCTGCCTGCCGATCCTTCTCGACCGGTTCGGCACACGCACGGGGCTGCTACTGATCATCGCAATCATCGCACCGATCTGCCCGCCCATCGTCGCGCTCTATCTCGATGCCGGTCCCCTGCCGGCCCCCGCGCAACTTGGCGGAACGCTGTCGATGATCCTGATGGCCGGGGCCTTCGCGCTGGCGGCAAGACGCGCCGCATCGACCACACGCGAAATCGCTCCGGCACCCGCATCTCCGCCCGCCTGACAGCGCGTCCCACGTATCCGCTTGCGCCCCCCCGCCCACGGGCCTAAAACGCGCCGAATTTGCGCCATCGCCCGGGGGACCCATGCCCAAACGCACCGACATCCGTTCGATCATGATCATCGGTGCGGGGCCTATCGTCATCGGGCAGGCCTGCGAGTTCGACTATTCCGGCGCACAAGCCTGCAAGGCGCTTCGCGAAGAGGGCTACCGGGTCATTCTGGTGAACTCGAACCCGGCCACGATCATGACCGACCCGGGTCTGGCGGATGCCACCTATATCGAGCCGATCACCCCCGAAATCGTCGCCAAGATCATCGAAAAGGAACGCCCCGACGCGCTTCTGCCGACGATGGGCGGCCAGACCGGCCTCAATACCTCGCTCGCGCTCGAAGAAATGGGTGTGCTCGAGAAATTCGGCGTCGAGATGATCGGCGCCAAGCGCGACGCCATCGAAATGGCCGAGGACCGCAAGCTCTTTCGCGAAGCGATGGATCGGATCGGCCTCGAAAACCCCAAGGCCACCATCGCGGAATCCATGGACGATTGCATGGCCGCCCTCGAACATGTGGGCCTGCCCGCGATCATCCGCCCCGCCTTCACCCTCGGCGGCACCGGCGGCGGCATCGCCTATAACCGTTCGGAATACGAGGCGATCTGCAAAACCGGCCTCGATGCCAGCCCCGTGAACCAGATCCTGATCGACGAAAGCCTGCTCGGCTGGAAGGAATTCGAGATGGAGGTGGTGCGCGACACCGCCGACAACGCGATCATCATCTGCTCCATCGAAAACGTCGATCCCATGGGCGTCCACACGGGCGACTCGATCACAGTCGCCCCCGCGCTGACGCTCACCGACAAGGAATACCAGATCATGCGCAACGGCTCCATCGCCGTCCTGCGCGAAATCGGCGTCGAAACCGGCGGCTCGAACGTCCAATGGGCGATCAACCCCGAAGACGGCCGCATGGTGGTGATCGAGATGAACCCCCGCGTCTCGCGTTCCTCGGCACTGGCATCAAAGGCCACGGGCTTCCCCATCGCGAAAATCGCCGCGAAACTCGCCGTGGGCTACACGCTCGACGAGCTAGACAACGACATCACCCGCGTCACGCCCGCCTCCTTCGAGCCCACGATCGACTACGTCGTGACCAAGATCCCCCGCTTCGCCTTCGAGAAGTTCCCGGGCGCGAAACCGGAACTGACCACCGCGATGAAATCGGTGGGCGAGGCCATGGCCATCGGCCGCACCTTCCACGAGTCGCTGCAGAAGGCGCTCGCGTCGATGGAAACCGGCCTCACCGGCCTCGACGAGATCGAAATCCCCGGCATGGAGGGCAGAGGCCCCGGCACAGAGGCCGGGGCGGCACCGTCCGCAGTCCCGGGCTTGATCCGGGACCTCTCGCCCGACGCGACCGCCGCGATCACCAAGGCGCTGTCCGAACGCACCCCCGACCGCATCCGCATCATCGCCCAGGCGATGCGCCACGGTCTCACAGATGAGGCCATCCAGATCGCCACCCAATTCGACCCATGGTTTCTCGCCCGCATCCGCGAGATCGTCGAGACCGAGGAGCAGGTCCGCAAATCCGGCCTGCCGATGATCGAGGACGAGTTGCGCCGCCTGAAGATGATGGGCTTTACCGATGCCCGCCTCGGCAAACTCACCGGCCGGGACGAGGCCAATGTCCGCCGCGCCCGCGAAAACCTCGGCGTCACCGCCGTCTTCAAGCGGATCGACACCTGCGCCGCCGAATTCGAGGCGCAGACGCCCTATATGTACTCCACCTACGAGACGCCGGTTATGGGCGACGTAGAATGCGAGGCCCGGCCGTCGGGCGCCAAAAAGGTCGTCATCCTCGGCGGCGGTCCCAACCGCATCGGACAAGGGATCGAGTTCGATTACTGCTGTTGCCACGCCTGCTTTGCGCTGACCGAAGCGGGCTATGAAACGATCATGATCAACTGCAACCCCGAAACCGTCTCGACCGATTACGACACATCCGACCGGCTCTATTTCGAACCCCTGACCTTCGAACACGTGATGGAAATCCTCCGTGTCGAACAGGAACACGGCTCCCTCCACGGTGTCATCGTCCAGTTCGGCGGCCAGACACCCCTGAAGCTCGCCAACGCGCTCCACGATGCGGGCATCCCGATCCTCGGCACCACACCCGACGCCATCGACCTTGCCGAAGATCGCGAGCGGTTTCAGGATCTTGTCCACCGCCTCGACCTGAAACAACCCAACAACGCCATCGCATCGACCGACGAACAGGCCATGGAAGCCGCCGAGGCCATCGGCTACCCCCTCGTCATCCGCCCGTCCTACGTCCTCGGCGGCCGCGCGATGGAGATTGTGCGCGACACGCCCTCCCTGGAACGCTACATCCGCGACGCGGTCGTCGTCTCGGGCGACAGCCCCGTCCTTCTCGACAGCTACCTCTCGGGCGCGGTCGAGGTCGATGTGGACGCGCTCTCGGACGGCACCAACGTCCATGTCGCAGGCATCATGCAGCATATCGAAGAGGCCGGCGTCCATTCGGGCGACTCGGCCTGTTCCCTGCCGCCCTACTCGCTATCCCAGGATGTCATCGACCGGCTGAAGGTTCAGACGACAGCCCTGGCCCGCGAACTTCACGTCGTCGGTCTGATGAACGTCCAGTTCGCCGTCAAGAACAACGAAATCTACCTGATCGAGGTAAACCCCCGCGCCTCGCGCACCGTCCCCTTCGTCGCCAAGGCGGTGAACTCTCCCATCGCCGCCATCGCCGCGCGTCTCATGGCCGGTGAACCGCTCACGAATTTCGATCTCGTCGACCCGCAGATCGACACGTTCGCGGTGAAAGAGGCCGTCCTGCCCTTCGCCCGTTTCCCCGGCGTCGATACACTCCTCGGCCCCGAAATGCGCTCGACCGGCGAGGTCATGGGGTCCGACGCCAATTTCTACCGCGCCTTCCTCAAGGCCCAGCTTGGCGCGGGCAACCACCTGCCCGACACGGGCACGGTGTTCTTCTCGATCAAGGATGACGACAAGACACCGCAACTCGTGGAGACCGCCCAAACCCTCCATGACCTCGGCCTGACGATCCTCGCAACCCGCGGCACCGCGTCATTCCTGTCGGACAACGGCATCTCAAGCGAGATCGTGAACAAGGCCTACGAAGGCGGACGCACGATTGTCGACGTGATGAAAGACGGGCTGGTACATCTGGTCATGAACACCACCGAAGGCGCGCAAGCGGTCGAAGACTCCCGCTCCATGCGCAACGTGGCACTGATGGACCGCATCCCCTATTTCACCACAGCCGCCGCCGCCCACGCCGCCGCGCTGGCCATGAAATCGGCCCGGGAAGGCGCGCTGGGGGTTAGATCGCTTCAGGAGTGAACGTGCCGCCGGAACGGCGCCGCACGGACAAGGTCGATCTCCTGCGCCCCCGCCTCTGGCGGGAACCGCTCGTGGGGGGCCAGAATCTCGGCATTCCCGACCACCTGCTGCGCGTCGCAGCGGTCTTCGCGCGCCACGGTCATCCGCCCGGTTTCCGCCAGAAGCGCATCCATCGCCCGCTCGACCAACCGGGTCGTGCGGCGCAATCCGGTGCTGTCGGTATGGTCTGCCACTGCCATCAAAAGATCAAACGCACGGTCGTCGGCGTTCATATCGCCCCTCCTGTTTCCTGACACCGTGACATCGCCTGACCCGCGCTTGGTCGACCCGCCCCACATTCAGACCCCTGGCCTGAACAACGCGCCGACATCAGGTTCACAATCAAAGTGCCTTCAGCCTAATGGAATAAGGGTATCAGCGCCACGCGACAGGTGGAACTCACGGGCCTGTGAGGCGGCAGAATACCGCCACCATATCGGCACCGCAGACGGCTCAGATTCCATGATCACCGCCACTGTCCCGCGGGGCAAAACCGCGGGCGATCTCACGCTCCGAATCTCCCCACTGGATGTTCTCGGGCCAGTCGGGAAGCCGCTCGGGATGCAGGATGAAATCCGTCGTATCCGGCCCGTCCAGAATTTTCGCAAGCCGTCCATGCATATAGGCCCGCAGCACAAGATTCATCCGGTATTGATAGCCCGGACCCAGACCCTTGAAGTACTTCACCACATCGGCGTCGAACGCCGCCGTCACCCGGGTCTTCTTGGGGTGGCTTGGCGGGTTGTCCAGTGCGATGTGATCCCACTCGGCGGGAACATGCTGGAGCTTGATGAGCGACCAGTGCAGGTCGCGCTCAAGCATCCGGAAGGCGTCCATCATCAGGCTCGCCTGTCCCCGGCGCGTCTGGGTCATCTTTCGGGGGTTGGTCATCATCGGCGGCTGGTCCTTTCGGTTCCCGCCACAATGATCCGGTCCGGTTAACGGACGTTAACACCGGCGCACGTTATGCGCATGGTGTGCGCATCGTTTCCGCATGGCATCCGCATCAGCCGGCCTCTTCCTCAAGATGCAGTTTCATGTCGATCAGAACCTTCTGCAGCGCCACGGTTTCCCGCAACAGCCGCTTGGCCTCGTTGATCGAAATGACCCCGTCCTCGATCGATTGCTGGTACTCGCCCATCAGCATGGCAAACCGCTGCGACAGCGCGATCACATCGGAATTCACGCCGCTGCTGTCGGCGTTCTTGCGGTCGGGATCATGGCTCAGGGCCGAACCTGAAAGCTCTGCTAAGGCACTGGTAACATGAGGATAACTCGAGGCTGCTTCAAGCTGCGCGACGGTATCGACCGGCATGAAGCGATCGGTATGCTCGGCCGCGTCCGAGTAATAGCGGCCCAGCGTCGCTTTCGACTTGCCGCTGATTTCACAGGCCGCTTCGATCCCCACATCCTTGACCAGGGCCTCGGTGTGTTTCTTCAGATAGGTCTGTAATCCCGCCAACTTGTCCTCCACCCCTCGCGTTTAAGGGGGAATGTCCCGCATCCATTCCCATTAATCGGATCGCAACAAATTGTCAGTATGATTTTGGTCCCGGCACTCCGGGACTGGTAATGAGTTTCCGGCGCACCCAGCGTCGGGGAAGGGTGGGGTCCATCTGCGTTTTCGTCAGGTGGGAGCGGCGAAGTCGGTTTTCCGGCAGTCGCGCGGTGGACCTGCGGTCGCGAATCTGAGTGCTGGTTTAGGAATCCCCCCAGGCGCTGCCTGGTCCGGGGCCAGTCTTCAGAATCCGTGTCGCGGGTCCATTGTCCCTTGCGTAGTTGGTGCTGGTGCATCCCGGTCACACTTGAAAGTGGCCGGGATGCACGCCTTCAAAAGCTCGGGCTTGTCCGCCATCCCGCCAACGGCTAGGCCGGGCCCATGGCCAAGCTCTACTTCCATTACTCGACGATGAATGCCGGCAAATCGACCCTGCTGCTGCAGGCCGCGCATAACTATGTCGAGATGGGCATGACCCCCTACCTGATGACCGCGCGGCTCGATACCCGCGCAGGCGAGGGCCGGATCGGGTCGCGCATCGGCATCGGCAAATCAGCCGAAACCTATGCTCCGGGCGAAGATCTGTTCGCCAGACTGGAGACCCGTCTGGCATCCGGCCCCGTTGCCTGCGTCTTTGTCGACGAGGCGCAATTCCTTGAAAAGGAACAGGTCTGGCAACTGGCACGGGCGGTGGATGATCTGGATGTCCCGGTCATGTGCTATGGTCTGCGCGTCGATTTTCAGGGCGAGCTTTTTCCCGGCTCCGCCGCCCTCCTGGCCCTTGCCGATGAGATGCGCGAGGCCCGCACGATCTGTCGCTGCGGGAAGAAGGCGACGATGGTGATTCGGCAGGATGATGAGGGCCGCCCCATCACCGAAGGCGCACAGGTTCAGATCGGCGGCAACGAAACCTATGTCTCGCTCTGCCGCCGCCACTGGCGCGAAGCCGTGGGCGACCGTCCGGCCTGCGCATGACCCCAACGGCCCGGTTCCAGATCGGCTCTCTTCTCACGGCCTACGCATTCGCTGGGCTGTTCTGGGGCGTTCTGGCCGCGGCCATGCCCTTCTTTCAGGTTCAGGCCAATCTGACGGATGCGGGCTTCGGGCTGGCTCTGGGGCTGATGGCGCTGTCGGCCTTTCCGGTCATGCGCACCTTTGGACGGTATCTTCACCGGATCGAAGCGATTGCCATTCCGCTTGCCATGGGCGCTTTCGCGGCTTCGACGCTGGTCCTTGTTCTGGTACCCGGCCGGCCCGGCGTTCTCGCGGGATTCATCCTGGTCGGTGCCGCCTCGGGTGCGCTCGACATCGCGCTGAACAATCGAACGGCGCGGATCGAACTGGATACCGGCGCGCGGCTCTTTAACCGGATGTATGCGGTCTTTCCTTTAGCAATGCTGACGGCAAGTGCCGCAACGGGCGCATTCCGCGAAATCGGGGGATCGCCGGATATCCTGTTTGCCATCATCGCGGTGATGCTGTTCGCGTCGGCCTATGCCGAGTATCTGGCCGGTCGTCATGTGGCCGCCGAACGCCAACCCGATGCCCCTGCCCCGGCCCGGGCGCGGCTGTCCGGCCCGTTGCTCATTCTTGCCCTCATCGCGGCTCTGGCCGCGTTTCAGGAGGCGGCGGCAGCGGGATGGGCGGCGATCTACGTTGAAAACGTACTTGGCGGCAGTGCTCTTGCCGCCGGGCTGGCGCCGGCTGCCTATACACTGGGGCTGGCGGCCGGACGCATGGGCGCCCATCTGGTCGAGCGTCAGGTCTCGGCCCGGCAAACCCTGCTTGTGGCGGCCCTTGTCGCGATTCCGGCCTTTGCCGTCATTGCCGTAGGCCCGCCAGTATCTCCCACGATCCTTCTGTTCTTTATCGCAGGTTGCGGTATCGGCCCTCTGGAGCCCGCCGTGTTTCGCGCCGCATCGCACCGCGCCGATGCCGCCGGCCGCGGCCCCGCATTGGCTGCGGTCACGACGATTGCCTACCTTGGATACCTGATCAGCCCACCCGCCCTTGGACTGGTCGCGGGATACTTCGGCTGGCCCGCGCTCTGGGGAACGTCTGCCTTGTTCGCCTGTGTCATCGTCTACCTGACAACGCGCCTGTCGCGCAGCGCATCCTGACCGGCAAATCAGACGGCGTTAGGCAGGTCTCGGCCATCGTCCCACGCCAAGAGATTATCGACCGCCATCAGCCCCATCCCAATCCGCACCTCAAGTGCCGCCGTGCCCAAATGGGGAAGAAGCGTGACATTCTCCATCGCGATCAGCGCCTCGGGTACTTTCGGCTCGAACTCATAGACGTCCAGCCCAGCGCCCGCGATTGCACCCGCCTGAAGCGCCCGGATCAAAGCCGCCTCATCCATCACATCGCCCCTTGCGATATTTACAAGATAGCTCGTGGGTTTCATCGCCGCCAAGGCCGTGGCATCGATCAGGTGGTGCGTCCCCGCCCCGCCCGGCACCGCGACAACCACGATATCGGCCACGGCCATCACCTCCTCCAGCGACCCAAGCTGTCGTGCGGGCACGCCGGGATCTGCAACTTCCGAGCGGTTGTGAAATACCACATCCATCCCGAAACCATGATAACAGCGCGCCGCAATCGCCTTGCCAATCCGGCCCATCCCGACGATGCCCACCGTCTTGCCCGACACATGAAAACCGAGAAGCTGCGTCGGATGCCAGCCTTCCCACTTCCCGGCACGCAACAGGCGCTCCCCTTCGCCCGCACGGCGGCAGGTCATCAGGATCAGCGTCATTGCCGTATCCGCGGTGGCATCGGTCACCGCCCCCGGCGTGTTCGTCACCTGCACACCTGCGGCATGCGCCGCCGCGACATCGATGTGATTGTAGCCCACCCCGAAATTGGCCAGCAGTTTCGCACGCGGCTCGGGCACCTTTGCAAAGGCCGCCGCGCTGAACGGATCGCCCAAAGTCGGGAGGATCGCGTCATACTCCGACAGGGCATGGGTCACCTCATCCGCCGTCAGAGGCTGGGTGTTCTTGCGGACCACAAGATCGAACCGTTCCCGCGCCGGGGCTTGCACCGCTTCCGGCAGGTCCCGGGTCATCAACACCCGTTTCATCAATACAGCCTCCCGCCAAGCGGCACGTCCTTATCCGGTACAATCAGCACAACCTCGCCCTCGTCATCCGGCACGCCGAGGACCAGAACCTCGCTCATCACCGGCCCGATCTGGCGTGGCGGAAAGTTTACCACCGCCAGAACGCGGCGACCGGGAAGCTCATCGGGCGTGTAATGCTTGGTGATCTGGGCCGAGGACTTCTTTTCCCCGATCTCCGCGCCGAAATCGACCCAAAGCTTGATCGCGGGCTTGCGCGCCTCGGGGAACGGTTCGGCGCGCGTGATCTGGCCGACCCGCACATCGACCTTCAGGAAATCATCAAAGCTGATCGTCATTGCGCCAACTCCCGGCTGCGATCAGCGGCTGCTTTCACGGCGCGGTGCAGAAGCGGAGGAAACCCGTTTTCGTCATCCATCAACACCTCAAGGGCGGCCTGCGTCGTGCCGTTGGGACTGGTCACATTCACCCGCAACTGGCCCGGGTTCTCATCCGATCCTTCGGCCAACGCACCTGCGCCCGCCACCGTGGCGCGCGCCAGTTGCAGCGCCAGTTCCGGCGACAGCCCCTCGGCCTCGCCCGCCGCCGCCAACGTTTCGATCAGGTGAAACACATAGGCCGGACCGGAGCCCGAAACGGCGGTCACCGCATCCATCTGATCCTCACCGTCCAGACGGACAACCTTCCCCACAGCCTGCATCAGCGTCTCGGCCAGATCCATCGCGTCATCGCCCGCATTGGCATTGCCGATCAGCGCCGTAATTCCGCGCCCCACGGCGGCGGGGGTGTTGGGCATTGCCCGGATCACCGGGGTCCCCGCACCGAACACCGTCTCGAACCGTGCAATCGGAGTGCCAGCCGCGACCGACAGAATGATGGTCCGCCCGCCGCCGAAATCCGCCGCCGATGGCAGGGCCGCCTCCATCATCTGCGGCTTGACCGCGACCAGTAAAATCGCAGGCGCTTCAGGTAGTTGGTCGTTGATATTCACACCGGTGCCTTGTACCCAGTCGGACGGCTCCGGGTCGATCACATGCACGGATGCGGGCGACAGGCCCTGTTCCAGCCAGCCCTTCAGCATAGCCGATCCCATCTTGCCGCAGCCAAGCAGGACCAGCCCCCGCGCCTCGATCTCAGAAAAACCCATTGCTTCCCCGCCTCATCCGGTCAACTCCGTCCGTTGGCGGGCACAAAATATAAAAAGGCCCGCCCCTGCAACCACAGGGACGGGCCTTTCTTCACTGTCATCCGTTGTCAGGCGCGCCCGTAGGCCTCGGAAATGGCGATCTGCATCGCATCTGCGGGGGTCCGGTCGCCCCATGCCACAAGCTGAAATGCCGGATAGAACCGCTCTGCCGACATCACCGCGGTGGCGATCAGCGTGTCGATCTGTTCCGGGCTGGCCGCCTGTCCACCTGCAAGAACAAGTCCATAACGCCAGACCATCAGCTTCTGCGCATCCCAATAGGTGAACGCCCCCGCCCAGCACATATCGTTCGTTCGGTTCAGCGTCTCGTAGACCTCTGCCATCCGCTCTTCCGGCGGTTCCATTTCAAAGGTACAGATCAGCCGCAGCGTTTCATCGTAATGCGACCATGCGAGCGTGATCGAATAGGTCCGCCACTGGCCCTCCACGGCCATGGCAATCTGATCGTCGGCAACGCGGTCGAACTCCCAATCATGGTGCTCGGCGATATGTTCAACGATATCGATAGGATGAATGTCTTCGGTCAGAAACTGCTCGGAAAGCGACATGCTCGGCCTCATGGGTTGCTGCCTGGAGCCTGTTACCGGCCCACTAGACATTGGTGCCTGCTCAAGAGGCTGGGTCGCTCGCCCGACCTCTCACAACATATGGTGGTCGCAAATAGGGCACCTGTAAACCCGAAAAATGGTTAACTCCCCAAACAAACCCGTGGTGTCGGCCTGCGCACCGGTCGGCGCACAAAGCGGAACGCACCCGATCGCTCGGGCATCATTCGACAATCTGGGATCCGGTGGCAGGGCAGCCCATCGTCAGGGCTGCGAGATTATTTCTTTGCCGCGGGCTTGGGCTTTGCCTCAAGCGCGTCCAGCCGGACTTTCAGCGCTTCGTTTTCTTCGCGGGCTTTCTGCGCCATCGCACGCACCGCGTCGAACTCTTCGCGGGTCACGAAATCGCGATCGGCCAGCCATCGGTCAACAAGGCTCTTCATGGCCGTTTCCGCCTCTTCGCGCGCGCCCTGGGCCACGCCCATGGCGTTCGTCATGAGTTGCGAGACATCGTCGAGTATCTTGTTGCGGCTTTGCATAACAGCCTCCGTAGTCCGTTCCCTTTCTATATGGTCCCCGAACCCGTCGCCGCAAGGTTGACTTCCCCGCGCTGCCGCGCGAACCACCCGGCCATGGTGTTTGCGCTTCCCTTCCCCGATATCGGGCCCGACCTGATTTCGATCGAGCTTTTCGGCATGACGCTGGCGCTGCGCTATTACGCACTGGCCTATATCGTGGGGATCGCGCTGGGCTGGTGGATTGCGCGCACGGCGCTGAACCGGCCCGCGCTCTGGCGAGACGACACGCCGCCGATGCCCTCGGCCAGGCTTGAAGACTTCGTTACCTGGCTCGTCCTGGGCATCATCCTGGGGGGCCGACTGGGCTTCGTCCTGTTCTATCAGCCCGCCTATTACCTCAGCCACCCCGTCGAGATTCTCTATATCTGGCAGGGTGGTATGTCCTTTCATGGCGGTATGCTCGGCGTCGCAATTGCCGCGATCCTCTTTTGCCGCCGCAACGCGATCCCTCTGATGCCCACCGCGGATATGCTGGCCGTCGCCACACCGTTCGGGCTGATGCTGGGCCGGATCGCGAACTTCATCAACGGCGAGCTTTGGGGCAGGCCCACCGAGATGCCGTGGGGTGTGGTCTTTCCGGGTACCGCCGCACAGGATTGCCCTGGTGTGATCGGGCTCTGCGCCCGCCATCCGTCGCAGCTTTATCAGGCCGGGCTTGAGGGGCTGCTTCTCGCACTGGTTCTTCTTTATCTCGCGTTCCGCGCTGGCGGACTGAAGCGCCCCGGCACCCTGACCGGCGTTTTTCTGGCCGGTTACGGTCTGGCGCGCTTCATCGTCGAATTCTTCCGTCAGGCTGATGAGCAGTTCATCACGGCGGACAATCCCTTGGGCCACGTCATTCGTTTGGGCGAGGCGGAGCTGACCATGGGGCAGATCCTGTCGCTGCCCATGCTTCTGGCGGGGATCGCGATGATCCTCTGGGCACGGCGGCGGGCGTGACGGGGCTGGCCGCCCAGCTTGCCATCCGCATCGCCGCAACCGGCCCGATTACCCTTGCTGAATATATGGTCAATGCGCTGGGCCACCCGACCCTTGGCTACTATTCCACACGCGACCCGCTGGGGGCTTCAGGCGATTTCACCACTGCCCCCGAAGTCAGCCAGATGTTCGGAGAACTCATCGGTCTGACCCTTGCGCAGACATGGGTGGATCAGGGCGTGCCCCGGCGGTTCACGCTGGCCGAGGCGGGGCCCGGGCGCGGCACGCTGATGGCCGATCTGCTGCGGGCCACACAAAAGGTGTCCGGCTTTCACGATGCAGCAGACCTGCACCTGATCGAAACCTCGCCCGTCCTCCGCGCTCGTCAGGCAGGGACCTTGGGCGACGCGACCTGGCATGACAGCATGGCGACCCTGCCCGACGCGCCCCTGTTCCTGATTGCCAACGAGTTCTTCGACGCCCTTCCGATCCGCCAGTTCCGGCGTGACGGAGCCGGGTGGTCGGAACGGATGGTGGGCCTTGCCGATGATGGCTCGCTCACCTTCGGATGGTCGCCCACCGCCCCCTTGTCGGAGTTGCAAGACCGGCTGGACGACACGAATGACGGCGACATCATCGAGGTGTCTGCCCCCGCTGCCAGCGCCACATCCGAAATCGCAACACGCATCGCGACCCACGGCGGCGCCGCGCTCATCATCGACTACGGCGACTGGCACTCACTGGGCGACACGCTTCAGGCACTTTCGGATCACGACCGGACTGACCCCCTCGCCGACCCGGGCAACGCTGATCTGACCGCACATGTGGATTTCGCGGCACTGGCCCACGCCGCGCGCACTGCCGGAGCAGCCCACAGCCGACTGACACCCCAGGGCGTATTCCTCGAGCGCATTGGCATCACCGACCGGGCCCACGCGCTTGCCGAAAGACTGGGCGGCACAGCGCTTGAAGCCCACATCGCGGCACATCGCCGGTTGACCCACCCCGATGAAATGGGAAACCTGTTCAAAGTCATGTCCATTCATCCCGCAGATACCGCACCCCCACCGGGTCTTGCGCCATGACACTGGAGATCCTGACGACTCCGGTGCTCGACGGCGTACGGCACGGCTTTTTTACAAGGAAAGGCGGTGCATCCTCTGGTGTCTTCGCGGGGCTGAACTGCGGGCTTGGATCCTCCGACCAATCCGACATGGTGGCGATCAACCGCACCCGGGTGGCCAAGGCGATGGGAGTCGATCTGTCCCATCTGGTGACAGTCAATCAAGTCCACTCCGCCGATGTGGCGACGGTCACCGCGCCAACAAAAGGAAAACCACCGCGCGCCGATGCGCTCGTGACGGCCACGCCGGGCCTCGCGCTTGCCATTCTGACCGCCGATTGCCAGCCCGTCCTGTTCGCCGACCGGAAGGCAGGCGTGATCGGCGCGGCCCATGCCGGATGGAAAGGCGCCCAGAACGGTGTACTCGAGGCGGCGGTCGAAGCGATGGAGACTCTGGGCGCCGCGCGCGACAGGATCACCGCAGTGATTGGGCCGACGATCAGCCAGCGCAGCTATGAGGTCGGACCTGAGTTCCTGGAGAGCTTTCTGGACGAAGACCACGAAAACGCCCGTTTCTTCGCCGGCGGAAATGGCGACCGCGCAATGTTCGATCTTCCGGCCTACGGGCTGCACCGCCTCCGGCAGGCGGGTGTCGGCCATGCCGAGTGGACGCAGCACTGTACCTACTCCGATCCGCAGCGGTTCTATTCCTATCGCCGGGCCACCCACAAACGCGAGGCGGACTATGGCCGTTTGATCTCGGTGATTCGCCTCTGACCGGCGCAAACTATGGCGGGATTGTGGCAACGCTCGATTTCACCGCAGATTCGCAAGAGCGGGAAACAGTTTGATAAAGAAACGGATGATTGTTGCTCAATACGAGTAATTGCCTGTTTTTCAACACGTTATTAACCACATCCGGGCACGAAGCTGGCGAGATGCCAGGTCGGCAAAGGGTTAACGCACTGGGGTCGAAGAGACTTTTGCAGTCGCCCTACCCCCGCCGCATTGCCCCCCGACCTTTGAAGAACAAGCCGGGCATGATCCGGCGATTGAGGCAGACCAAGATGCGCCTTGCGCGCGACGACCGAAGGACAGATCATGCAGCTTACGATAAAGCTCCGGAAACGCTGGATTACCTCGGCACTGAAACGGTCCGAGACACTGACGCATCCGATGCCCTGGCAAAGGGGTGTGCGCAGGAAACCCACTCAAATACAGCCGGCCCAACGGCGTTCCTACCCGCGGATCGTACAGGCCTGATAACAACCCTCCTCGTGTTCAACTTCTTCGGCGGCCTTTTCGAAGGCCGCCTTTTTTGTGACGATTCGGGCTTCAATCCGACAATCAGGTGCCATCGTCCAAGCGTGTGAAACAAAGCGTTAGGTAAACATATGATTAACGGATCACAGACGACGAATAGGCGGAAATCTTTGACAAAGGCGTTTACTTAAGGGCATCGTCCCCACCGTAGACAAGTAAAGTAACCAGTCATTCTGCTAGATCTAATTCGGTGGGGGCCGATGCAGATGTGACCAGACCGGAAGGCTGATCGCATGAGTACCCCTAAAGCCGTCGCATTGCGTAGCGGCACACCGACCATTACCCGCCGCCATAAACCGTGGACCGTTAACGCAGCGCGCAATCCGTCGAAACCGGCCCCGCGCACCGTTGCCCTGACCCGTCGCTATCAGGTGACCTGGAGCGATGACGACGGCCAGATCCACGACTTCAACAGGATCGCCCCGGCGCTGCCGATCTTTGAGCAGGCGTTTTCCGCTTTCTCCCACGGCGCCGTCATCGCGACCGCCGAAGGTCCCGTCGCTGTCGAGGATCTTGTTCCCGGGATGGAGATCGAAACCGCAGTGGGCAACATGGCCACGCTGCGCTGGCTCGGGTCCATCACCCTTGTGCCCGGCGCACCCCAGACAGGTGACGAACCGCAGCGTCTTTACCGTGTCACCGCGGATGCGCTGGGTCTTGGCCGCCCGATGACCGATGTGACTTTCGGACCCGCCGCTCGTCTGTTGAACCGCGATCCCACGATCCGCAATGCGCTGGGCTGCGAAGCCGCCCTTGCGCCTGTCTCGACCTTCGAAGACGGCGTTGGTGTCGTCGCCCTGAACCCGGTATCGCCGGTGCGCGTCTATCATCTGGCCTTTGACAGCCACCATGTGATCCGCGCGGGCGGGATCGAGGTTGAAAGCTATC
The DNA here is from genome assembly GCA_947503175.1 of uncultured Paracoccaceae bacterium. Taxonomy (GTDB): domain Bacteria; phylum Pseudomonadota; class Alphaproteobacteria; order Rhodobacterales; family Rhodobacteraceae; genus Ovoidimarina. Next base: position 4,661 of record CANNCO010000007.1, on the reverse strand, counting down.
ACCCCGGCCCCGATGCCCATTACTCGATGAGCCAGGAGATGCGGGCGACGTTCCTGTCGATGTTCCCCTATCTGGCAACGCTTCAGGGCTTTGGTCGGGTGCTGTGGCCGCGTTTTGAAAGCCCTGCGGAAGGCGAGTACGAAATCGTCTGAGACAAAGCCGGTGAGTGACGAGGGCCGGTTCAGGCGTTGCGCGCCAGCCGGTCCTCAAGCACATCGAACGGAACGCCCGGGTCGTCCTTCGCCCCCCGGATCACCAGCGATGTCTTGACGCTGGCCACGTTTGGCGCGGCCGTCAGCTCTTCGGTCAGGAAGCTCTGAAAGGTCGACAGGTCGGGGGCCACGCACTTCAGGACGAAATCGACCTCGCCGTTCAGCATGTGGCACTCGCGGACCAAGGGCCATGCGCGGCACTGATCCTCGAAGGCCGACAGATCGGCCTCAGCCTGCCCGGTCAGCCCGACCATGGCGAACACCTGAACCTCGAACCCGAGCGCGCGGGCATTGACCTGCGCATGATAGCCGTTGATGAATCCCTCTTCCTCCAGCGTCCGGACCCGGCGCAGACAGGGCGGCGCCGAAATACCCACGCGGCGCGCAAGTTCGACATTGGTCATGCGACCATCGGCTTGCAGTTCGGCCAGTATCTTGCGATCGATTTGATCAAGCTTGTGGCCCGCCATGCTGCTCCCCTTCAGGTTATTTGCGATACTTACGGCGACTATCGCTCGTGCGCAATATTATTTCGCAAGTGAGCAAGAATCTTAACGGCAGTCCAATGGCGACGGCAGTCGCGCCGTTTGGCCCAACAGATCACGCCAGCGCGATCCGGCCTTTCAGTCGGCGCGGCACGGCGCTATATCCGACGGACCAACACGTACCGGAGGCTGCGCCCCATGTCCGAGACGAAATACTCCAAGGTCCTGATCGTCGGTTCCGGCCCCGCAGGATATACCGCCGCCGTCTATGCCAGCCGCGCGATGCTGGAACCGGTGCTGGTCCAGGGTATCCAGCCGGGCGGGCAGCTGACCATCACCACCGAGGTGGAAAACTGGCCCGGCGATACCGAGGTTCAGGGTCCCGACCTCATGGTCCGGATGGAGGCACATGCCCGCGCCGTGGGAACCGAGATCATTTCGGATCACATCCAGTCCCTCGATCTGTCGAAACGCCCCTTCACCGCCGTGGGTGATAGCGGCACCACCTATACCTGCGATGCGATCATCCTTGCCACCGGGGCCCAGGCCAAATGGCTGGGCCTGCCCAGCGAAGAGCACTTCAAGGGCTTTGGCGTCTCGGCCTGCGCGACCTGCGACGGTTTCTTCTATCGCGGACAAGAGGTCGTGGTGATCGGCGGTGGCAACACGGCTGTGGAAGAGGCGCTGTTCCTCACGAATTTCGCCTCCAAGGTCACGCTGGTCCACCGCCGCGACAGCCTGCGCGCCGAAAAGATCCTGCAACACCGCCTGTTCAAGAACCCGAAGGTCGAGATCCTGTGGGACCATTCGGTCGAAGAGGTCGTCGGCGCCGACAACCCGCGCGGTGTCGAAGGCGTCCGCGCCCGCCATGTGAAGACAGGCGAGATCACCGAGATCCCCTGCAAGGGCTTTTTCGTCGCCATCGGCCACGCGCCCGCATCGGAACTGGTGAAGGACCAGCTCGATCTGCACAACGGCGGCTATGTCGTCACCAAACCGGACTCTACCGCCACATCGATCCCCGGCGTCTTCGCCGCGGGCGACCTGACCGACCACATCTACCGTCAGGCCGTGACCAGCGCGGGCATGGGGTGCATGGCGGCCCTTGAGGCAGAGAAATTCCTGGCGGAACAGGAAGAGGCGGAGGAGCAACCCGCAACGGTGGACGCGGCGGAGTAGCGTGGGTCATTAGAAGAGCTGGTTCGTCGAGTGTCCGCTTGGAGCCCATATTGACCGATGCTGCGCGTTGTTTGAACGTCTGCTAAAAGGAAAGGAAAAACTGAGAAGCGAACGCCCATGACTTTGCCTGACGTCATCACGCACTATCATTCTAAGGTAGACCGTCCATTCCAAAATCTGAGTGATTTGGGGCCGGATGAACTAAGCGAAGTGCTCAAAAACCTGAAACAGCGCAGAGCAGATAACCCAGGCTACAAGCGCATGTTCGGCAAGCTGTATATGGATTTTCGGCGCAGGACTGAAGCCAAACTCCGCGACCTTTTCGAAGCACGCGGAGGCGAGCCAGAAAGGCAGTCTCCCCACTACTTCGTTCTTGGAGAATGCGCATGGTTTTCTGGACTATACCCAGACCCTGACACTGTGAAGCTCGATTGGCCGTCGTTGCCCAAGAAGGCTGTAAGTTTCACCTATCCTGACAGCTTTGTCGCAATGCGGCTCGGCCCTGACTACGGCTTGCCGCCTGACCCCCTCGAACCATACCATGAGCGCGTCTATTTCATGGATGAACTGGCGAATGTGGTAGCGGAACATGGACTGCCAGACGGCGATGTGGATGAGACGTATGAGGGTTATCACAAACGAAAATTCGAGAAATACATCGAAGTGCAGGTCTGGACCGACCAGCCGGTGGCCAAGTATCTAGAGAGCGGACGCTGACAGAAGCCTAGCCAATGACAGCAAAGTCCCGCAAAACAGCCATCGCCCCCCGGGCGGCGACGTTGCCGCGAAACCGACCGCCATACTCGCCAAGGCTTGCATCCCCCACACCACACGCGCTACCTGCCGCACAACACATGCGCATATCGCAGGACACCACATGCAAATCCCCAACCACGCCCCGATCCCCGAGCTTTACGTCTCCTATGAAAGCGCGCAAAAGCTCAAGGCAGAGGCTGGCGATCTTCCGTCATGGGATCTGACCCCACGCCAGATCTGCGATCTGGAACTTCTGATGAATGGCGGGTTCAACCCGCTTAAGGGATTCCTGTCCGAAGACGACTATAACAGCGTTGTCGACACGATGCGTCTGGCCGATGGCACGCTCTGGCCGATGCCGATCACGCTCGATGTGTCCGAGACATTCGCGGAAAGCGTCGAGCCGGGGCAGGACATCGCGCTTCGCGATCAGGAGGGTGTGATCCTCGCCATCCTGTCGGTCTCGGACAAATGGATGCCGAACAAGGCACATGAGGCCGAACAGGTCTATGGCTCCGATGACAGCGCACACCCGGCAGTCAATTACCTGCATAATACTGCCGGCCCGGTTTATCTGGGCGGCCCCGTCACCGGCATCCAGCAGCCGGTGCACTATGACTTCAAGATGCGGCGGGACACGCCGAACGAGTTGCGCGCCTATTTCCGCAAGCTGGGCTGGCGGCGCATCGTCGCCTTCCAGACCCGCAACCCGCTCCACCGCGCGCATCAGGAACTCACCTTCCGCGCCGCCCGGGAAGCACAGGCCAACCTATTGATCCACCCTGTCGTAGGTATGACCAAGCCGGGCGACGTCGATCACTTCACCCGCGTCCGCTGTTACGAGGCCGTGCTCGATAAATACCCAGCCGCCACCACGACAATGAGCCTTCTGAACCTCGCCATGCGCATGGGCGGCCCGCGCGAGGCCGTCTGGCACGGCATCATCCGCCGCAACCATGGCTGCACCCATATGATCGTCGGGCGCGACCATGCAGGACCTGGCAAGAACTCGGAGGGCGAGGATTTCTACGGCCCTTACGACGCGCAGACCCTTTTCAAGGAACATGAAAAGGAAATCGGCCTCGAAATGGTCGACTTCAAACACATGGTCTATGTGCAGGAGCGCGCGCAATACTATCCCTCGGACGAGGTGCCCCAGGACACGACCGTTCTCGACATCTCCGGCACCGAGTTGCGCCGTCGCCTGTCCGAAGGGCTTGATATCCCCGAATGGTTCTCGTTCCCCGAAGTCGTGGCCGAGCTGCGCCGCACCCGCCCGCCCCGCGCGCAACAGGGCTTTACCGTCTTCTTCACCGGCTACTCGGGTTCCGGCAAGTCGACCATCGCCAACGCGCTCATGGTCAAACTGATGGAAATGGGCGGACGCCCCGTGACCCTGCTCGACGGCGATATCGTCCGCAAGAACCTGTCATCAGAACTCGGCTTCTCGAAGGAACACCGCGATCTCAACATACGGCGGATCGGTTTCGTCGCCTCCGAGATCACCAAGAACGGTGGGATCGCCATCTGCGCGCCGATCGCACCCTATGCCACGACCCGGCGCGCCGTGCGCGAGGATGTGGAAGCCTTCGGCGCATTCGTCGAAATCCATGTGGCCACCTCGATCGAAGAATGCGAACGCCGCGACCGAAAGGGGCTCTACAAGCTAGCGCGTGAGGGTAAGATCAAAGAGTTCACGGGCATCTCCGACCCCTATGACATCCCCGAAACGCCCGAGCTTCGGCTCGACACCGAAAACGTCGAGGTGGATCATTGCGCTCATCAGGTGCTCCTGAAGCTAGAGCAGATGGGTCTTGTGGCCGGATAGGCCCGGCCACCCCCGATTTCAACGATCAGACCAAGACGCCCCGGCATTCGTGTCGGGGCGGTTCTTTTCGCGGGTGTCGGTCCAAACACCTGACTTTTCTCACGAAAGCAGGATCATGTCATCGCGCCCGCTCTCATTTCTGTGTGGACTGTTTCAGTTTTGGAGGAATTCGTGAGGTTGCACAGAGGTCTGTGCATGAGC
>CANNCO010000006.1 GCA_947503175.1 uncultured Paracoccaceae bacterium | reverse complement strand
CAAGCAGCGCAAGACGAAGGTGAAATACGACAAGCGGCGCTATAAGCGACGCAACCGGATTGAGATCATGTTCGGCAGATTGAAGGATTGGCGGCGTGTGGCAACCCGCTACGATCGATGCCCGAAGCTCTTCCTCTCGGCCATCGCACTCGCAGCGCTCGTCATTTATTGGTTATGAGTCCTGAACCTAGGACCTTTCGCGCTTCGAAGTTCTTCTCGGTGCTTACATCGGACACGTCATTAGGATCAAAGCTCGCAATCCGATCGTTGAACGAGTTAATAAGATCGTTATTTGTCAAAAGATCATGGACCGGAACCCGTTTGCTAGCCCAATCATTCAACCAGTCTACTGTTGAGGTGCCGTGAATGGGGGGATGGCCGGAATACGCCGCATCGCGAGAGTAATTAGCAAGGTCGTGAAGAGCGAGCTTTTGTTGCTCCGGGGTATAAGTGCTCTCCTCTCCAAATATCTCATTGAGTACCGCGATCTGAAAATCATTGAGCGGTTGATGCCCGCCATTGTGCGCATCTAGACCTATGATTGAACTACCAAAGACAGTCTGTTGGCTTGCATCCAGCTCCTGAAGAACCTGCGCCAGCGCCTAGTCGTTTACAAGTGCAACCTTGTTACTGTTTGCGTTCAACGCGAATGGGTTGTTTTCATTGCCGCCGAAGAGCTGATTAATGTCATCCTCATACGTGGTAAGCGCCGCACGTGTGAGGATATGGTGAATGTGAAAGCCCAGGTCCAATTGACCGTCCTTTCGATTAATTCAGATGAGATCTATTCAACGACGATACAAGGAATGAACGGCATGCTGCGCACCACGATCTTGGCTTCTTCGATTGCTGTTTTAAGGCGATCCGACAGGAAAATGCGATGTGAGATAACCGGGTCAACCCAGAGATCCTCTCCTGCTGATGACGTCGCCCGAACTGCCAGAACGCCGCTCCCAAATGGATCCGCCTCCCAATGACCTTTGAGAGATGCCTCAGTGACACCTTCTGACCTCTCCGGAACCAAAGTAGGTTTCTCTGCTAGTATTTGCAGGATAAACCATCGACCTGGGCGCCGCGTCTTCTGATCGTACTCAAGAAGCGGAACTTCAAAGAACCGAGTGGGGCCTAGATTGTACGTCGACAACAAGTCGAAGAAACGTTCGGAAACCACCTTGACGCCTCCAGTGATCGTAAAGAAATCTGGCAACGTTGCTCTGTACTTTGAAGATAGATCGCGGAGATTTAAAGTAGATGTAACTAGGCGCCTGCTCAACGGGAAATGGCACCCTGGCGCGTAGATCTTTGATTAAGTCAATTCGCGGCCTATCAACTTGGAAATCGATATTTTTTTATTGCGCGTACTAAAAACGGTTGTATTCCAGATCTTCTGAGTCGAATCGATTTGTGAAATTCGTTCCGCCATTCCAGTATTCGCCTTCCGCCCCATTAGCCAACTGCAATCATCTAAGGTCGGGACCCGCCTCGACACACGTTCAATAAACCAACCATTCTCACAATGATAAGTTGCATCTCTATCTCTGCGTACTCACGAATCAGATTCGCCGTTCCTATGTGAATATGCGGAAGTAATATGCTCGACAGTAACAGTTTTCGCTGTTCAGTCGCTATCCCTAGTTGCCATCTTCGCCTCTAAGTGAGAAACGATGTCTCCCCAAGATAAGATTGCCTGCGATCGCAGGGATTGCAACCCCTAGTTTATATTTGGGGAGTAGGTTTTTTGGTTGGCATCGTGAGATTTGGGGTGAAGTATGAGGAATGAAAGTTGAACTCGAGATGTCTGATCGCGAGAGGGACGATTTGTCCTTCCCCCCTAAAACTGGGCCACTACATTGGCCGTGAAAGGGGGATTGGACATGGCGAGGAAGCGACATTCAGACGAAGACGTTTTGAAGCTGCTGCGTGAGATTGAACTGAAGCTGACGGCTGGTGATGATGTGGCATCGGCGTGTCGCAGTGTCGGGATCAGCGATGCGACGTACTACAACTGGTGGAAACGATTTGGTGGGATGGGCCGGTCGCGACTGATCTGGCCGAATACCTCAAGCAAAAGGGCATCGATCACGTCCGTGGCGCACCACATCACCCGCAGACCCAAGGCAAGATCGAGCGCTGGCATCAGACCATGAAGAACCGGGTTCCGCTGGAGAACTACTTCCTGCCCGGCGACCTGGAACGGCAGATCGGCGCCTTCGTCGATCACTACAACAACCACCGCTACCACGAGAGTCTGAGCAACCTGACGCCTGCAGATGTCTATCAAGACCGAGGCGCGAAGATCCTGAAAATGAGAGAGGAGATCAAGAAACAGACCACCAGACAACGCCGCTTGCAGCACCAAGCCGCTGCCGCCTAAACTCGAACAGAAACCGAACCAGAGCCTCCGTTACGATACAGCTTCTGCTCTCCGAAATACTCTGACGACGGACACCCTCGCTTAAACTGGGCCGCTCTTGGTTCCATGAACCCTTACGACGGACAGTTAACCGACATGTGGAGTATTGTGCCTGAAAGGGATCCGCATAGACGTACTTATCCTCAACATCGAAAAGCAGCCAGAACCACCCATACAAGCAACCGGTTCGTTGACGGTTGGCGGATTGTACACGCCGCACCGACAGAGCCCATATGCTGTCAAACGGTGCCGCGTTTTTCGCCGAGCTATCGTACATGGCGCTTTTGGGCTACACGCGATTTCTGGAGCAGTTTGTGAGGCCATGACGTTCGAAACACTCGGTGTTTAGGAGAAATTGCAGAGTGAAACCTGTGTCGGTTCTTGCAATAGGGTTGTGTGACTAAATCGAAAGAAAAGGAGACACTGTCTTGTGCGGAATTCTAGGAGCTATCGGCACTTTGCCGTCCTGGCCTGCAGACAGGCACACTGTCACTGTCGCGCGTGACCTTATGTTCGCGCGAGGGCCGGATGCGGGCGGATTTCTGGAATGCTCCGACGGAACAGGTGGCAGCTGCTTTCTGGCGCATCGGCGACTCGCGATTCAGGATTTGAGCGAGAGCGGCGCGCAGCCGATGCGCTCGGCCGGCGGTCGGTATGTGATTGTCTACAATGGAGAGGTTTATAACGCCGCCGAGTTACGCGACCAACTGATGGAACGCGGAATCCGCTTTCGGTCAAGCTCAGACACCGAGGTCATCCTTGAAGGGTACGCGGTCTGGGGCGACACCGTGCTTGACAAGCTGAATGGGATTTTCGCATTCGCGATCTGGGACTATACCGAAAACCGGCTGTTTCTGGCGCGAGACCGGGTGGGCGTTAAGCCGCTTTATGTCTCCGTCTCGGAGCGTCATGTCGCCTTTGCGTCCGATGTCCGCGCGTTGCGGCATTTGGGGCTCGGTGAAGCGATTGATCCGCAGTCGCTGTCGCTTTATCTGGCGCTGGGGTACGTGCCGGCACCGCGCTCGATCTGGGGTGGTATCGAAAAGCTGGAAGCGGGCGGTAGCATGTCTTGGATCGCGGGAGCGGCGCCATGCTACCGACAATACTGGAGCGCGCCTGACGACACCGATTTTGAGGGGCGCCCCGAAGCTATCGAAGCGCTGATTGACGCTGTGGTCGAAGAGCAGCTGCTGTCGGATGTGCCGATTGGTTTGTTTTTGTCCGGCGGTCTTGATTCAAGCTTGATTGCCTCGTCCGTGGCAGCACTTGGCACGGCTAAAGCCGATCTTACCGCCATGACGGTGGGCTTTCCCAATGACGACAGTAACGACGAGGCACCCATCGCGGTGCGCACGGCGGACGCATTGGGTTTCCACCTCCATCGGTTGGAGTTGGACGAGAATGTCGAGCCCAATGCTGATGCGGCTGTGGCGGCCATGGACGAACCGATAGCCTTTAATGCCATCGTGACACAGGCAGGAATATCGCAACTGGCGGCGAGAGCAGGGTTCAAAGTGGTGCTGACCGGCGACGGCGGAGACGAGGTGTTTGGTGGCTACAACTGGCACTACCCGGCGGCGCAGTCTTCAATCGTGCTGCCCCGGGCATCGCGGTTGCAGCAGCTAAGCAACATGCTGGATTTCAAGGAGCGTGCGCGACGGACAAGCGCGGTCCGGGCGCGGGCCTTTCACGCGAAATCTCCCTATTTCACCTATATGCGCCGCGTCTTTGCTGCGCTGCGACCCGACGAGATTACAGCCATTCTGCCCGAGGTTGACGAAACCCAGACCGAAGAGCTGCTGCGAGATGTGTTCGCGCGCTATGATGCGCCGCTGTTGCCCGAAAAGCGACGACTACAACGCATCGACTTACATACGTTCTGCCAGGATGCGGTGCTACCTAAGGTGGATCGCACCGGAATGGCCTGCAGCGTTGAAGCGCGCCCTCCGCTGCTTGATCACCGGATTGTGGAATGGGGGCTGTCGCGCCCCATCAGCGATTTCGATGATGCTTTTCCCAAGAATGCCGTCCGACAGATTCTCAAGAAACGTAATCTCGAATTCCTGCTGTCCGAGCCCAAACGAGGTTTTAGCCTCAAGACTTCGAAAGTCTCCGATCAAGACAAGCGCAACGTGGTGAGCCGCAACGCGGCTGGCATTGGTTTGAGTCAGGGTTGGGGGCGAAGTCTAAGTCGCCGCTCGGAATCCTATTGGACCAAGCTGGAAACGCTATATTGGCTGTCGCGTTGGCATCAGTATCATGTGGGGGCACCCGAATGACATGGACTGGCCAGGAACCCGCGGGGGACGCTGTGTCAGCGGCCTTGTACGCACTTGACGATCTTCGCATTATCTCGGCCCCGCTGCTGGACGACAGTCAGTTCACACTCTGCGCCGTATTACGCAATGAGATCTACTTTCTAGGCGCATTCCTTGCCCATTACCGAAAGCTTGGAGTTGAACGTTTCGTCTTGCTTGATGATGGCTCAACCGACGGAACGCTGCAATTGCTACTCGAACAACCGGACGTATTGGTAGTGGCCAGCGATCGACGGTATGGCGATCAGATCGACCTTCCCCGGCCACTCGGGGACATACTCAGCAATCGGCGCATTCTCTACATCTGGCGTGCACTGCTCCTTCAGAAGTTCACCAAGAACCGCTGGGCGGTGCAGGTCGATCTAGATGAATTCATCCACCTACCGCCGGGAATGACATTTCAGGATCTGGGCTCGAAGCTGGATGATGAGGGTGCCGCTGCTGTCTGGGCGGTGATGTTGGACATGTACCCATCGAGTATTGCCGATCTCGTGGTCCACGAAGGCAACACCATGCTAGATCCTGAGGCAGATTGGTACTTCGACGGGCAGGAGCATCTGTCATTGCAAGCAGGAAATACGCCTAGGATGGTTTATGCCGGTGCACGAGCCCGGCTATTTCAGAAGTTTGGGATCTCCAGAAAGTATCATGAACACGGGCTGGGACCGAAGCGTAGCTTTCTCAATCATATGAAGAAAACCCGTTTCGGCCGAAAAGTTCTTGACTACAATCTGGTTCACAAACCGGTTTTGACAAAATGGCAGGACGGGGGCGTGTTTTTTAACTCCCATGAGACAAACTTGCCGGCCTCGCAACGCTTTCTTCTACCAATGCAGCATTTTCGCTTTACCGCTTCGCTCTACGGCAGAGTTGAAATGGCCTTGGCCGAAAAATCCTATAGCTCTGGCTCACGCGATCACGTTTTCCTGTCCATGTTGCTCCAGGAGATGGAGCAAAGGGATGCTTCGTTTCTGTATCGCAAGTCGCGACTCTTTCGCCGCTTTGAAGACTTCACGGAAACACTCAATGCAAAAGGGTTCTAGGGGGTTTGTAGCGGCATAGAGAGAACCGTTGTTGCTTCGGAGTGCACGCCGTATATAGCCGCCGACCGCTCTTTAGCTTCCAAACTCATAAAGAGGTCAAATAATCAGGGTGCGATGGTTAAGAGTTTAGCGAAAGGCCAGATCGCCCAGGAAGCTTTGCGAACGAGTTAGTTGTCGTAGGCAGGACTCTGTTGCAAGATTTCCATGAGGGATTCATGTCGTGAATCCAGAATGTTAGCTTGTTTTAAGGGTAGACCGACACCTCCGACCTACAAGACCAGGAACTGACCAGCCTATAACGGAGCGCTCAAGCGCCGTGGCTCGCTGGCGATTTGGTTTGACCCCGATGTGAGCTGAGAGGCCGGACCGACTGGTCGGCCTGGCCATCAGCAGAGCTATTCGGATGCAGCCATCCAGACCTGCCTTTCAATGAAGGTGCTGTCCTGCATGGTCGACATCGACGCGCCATCGGTTCGAACACGATGTCGACGCGACAGACGACCGGCTTCGTTGAAAGCCTGCTACGCCTGATCTGCCTGAACTGGACGTTGCCAGACTTCAGCACGCTATCGCGCCGCCAGAAGATCTTGGCCGTAAATATCCCATATTGTAGTTTCAAGGGGCCGCTGCACCTGCTGATACCCTCTCGGCAGCATCCTGCGGATGCGCCTGCTGGGCAATGGAGGGCGAAGGCGAGTGGCACAAGCGCAAGCATGGCGGCCCGATAAGGCCCGTCTGGCGCAAGATCCATCTCCGCTGCCCGGCAGGCGAATGATACATTCGCCGATAGGGGATAGACGAGGAAACACCGGAGGCCGGGATTTAGAGATCACCGGGAGCCACATTGGTGACGCACCGATCTTGTCCGACCTGCTCCGCAAGATTCCGCCGGATGAAGAGATTGGTAGCGTTACGGCCCCTCTCATGCATGTAAACATGCACTGCCTGGCAGTAGACGGCACCTATGACACCCGCAAATACCATGATGCTATCGCGGATCGCCGTGCCCATGAGTTCGCAATTGTGCTTGAACCAATGGCGCTGCAATGACTTACCTTCTACCGTCAGGTGGCCGAGCTCCAAGTCCGGATAACCCTCCTAAACGGCTACACTGCGCTTGGCATACCCGTCACGGAAGCTGTAGGATGAAGTCCGTCCGGGAGAAAGGGAGCCCCGGCCATCAGCCGGTTTGTGCAAGAGAGCCGTAGTTACCCAGCAAATTACTGCGGAACTGTTCTTAAATGGTTCTAAGTGTCGTATGGAGGTGGGTCAACGAACGAGGGGCGACGATGATCCAGGACATTGAAGAGCGTCGCTACAGGGTCCAGCATCTTGCGGAATCTGATGGTGGCGGCGGTGCAATGATGGCCGCGCACAGATTGCACACTGAACTTCGAAACTTGGGCGTGGACAGCCATATGCTGGTGGCGGACAAGCGGACTGATGATTCGGCATCGGTCCAGTTACAGCTCGGCAAGGATCCGGTTTCCTATCTGCGCAGACGCGTCCGGCGAGAAATTCAAAAGCGGCGCTTGAAGCAATTTCGGCATACAAAGTCTAAAACACTGGAGATGTTCACCCACGGCAAGGGCATGTACGGGGGGGATCTTGTACGCAAATTGCCTTCGGCCGATGTTTATGCGCTGCACTGGTCCGACAGATTGATCGACTACCACTCTCTGTTTGCGCATATCGAACCATGCACACCAGTGGTGTGGCGGCTGCCGGACATGAGTGCCATGACCGGCGGCTGCCACTATGCGTGGGATTGTGACCGCTTCGCGCAGGCTTGCGGTGCCTGTCCGCAGCTAGGTTCCGGTGTTGAACAGGATTTGTCGCGACGGGTCTTTAAATACAAGCAAGCCGCATATGCGCAGCGTGATCCAAACTTGACATGTTTTGTGGCACCGAGCCGCTGGATCGCTCTGGAGGCCAGCCGAAGCCAGCTTTTGCGCAGATTTAGTATCGTCCATATTCCGACAGGCGTGGATTGCAATCGATTCCGACCTATGAATTCGCTAGAAATTCGCCAGCGCCACGGGTTGCCGGCGGACAAGCCTCTGGCGCTGTTCGTGTCCCATTCGGTTTCAAATCACCGCAAAGGTTTTGATTTGCTGGCAGCGGCTCTGCGCGAGATGCCAGCGAACACTGCGATCACTTTGGCGGCGATTGGCGAAGCACCATCGGGAACGGACTCTGCAGTCCCCTGTCGTGCGTTGGGCCGTATCGATGATCCCGATGACTTGGCAGCCCTTTATGCGGCGGCAGATCTGTTCGTGCACCCGGCCCGCGAAGAAAACTTTCCGAATGTCGTGCTTGAGGCAATGGCTTGCGGGACACCGATTGTGGCCTTCGATGCGGGCGGCGTACCGGAATTGGTTCGGTCGGGAGAGACCGGCTTGCTTGTTCCGCGCGAAAATGTCACCGCTTTGCGGCAAAGTATTTCAGACGTGCTCGCTGATTCCGATAACCTTAGGGCTATGTCACATAGGTGTCGCGCAGTGGTGTTGGCCGAGTATCGTCAGGACCAGATGGCGGAACGATACCGCGACCTATTCGAAAGCCTTTTGAACCGAGCCGGGACCTGCCAAGATGGAGTGTAGGTGGTCTGTAGTTGAATTCTGTCGGCAGTTTAGACACGACATGGAGCTAGATTGACGAAACCGTAAAGACAGGAAGCAGATGTCTGCAGAGACGAAACCGTCCGCATTAAAAATGTTGAGATACAGAATTTTTCGAAGATTTCCGGGCACCTTCGGGCAGCGGTACTTTGAGAAGTATTCCTTTTTAACTGCGTCGGAGTGCTTTAACGCAGCCGTTAAAGAATGCGCGGGGATGACCTGCATCGATTTGGGTGCAAATATCGGCGAATACAGCGAAATGATGGCTGCCACAGCGGGCCGGGTCATCGCGTTCGAACCTGATCCCTGGACCTATGATGAGCTTAAGGCGCGCGTTCAAACGCTTTCGAATATCGAAACCATCAATGCGGCGGCTGGGACTGAGGATTGTCAGGTGTTGTTGTATCGGCACGAGGATTTCGACAGCGATCCGGTGATCAACTCGCAATCAAGTTCGGTGGTTCTGTCCAAGAGCAACATCACTCCAGAGGGTGCGCACAGGGTGCAGCAGATCGATTTCCTGCAGTTTCTCCGCGACCTTGACGAGGAGATCGGGGTTCTCAAGATTGATATCGAAGGTGCTGAAGTGGACCTACTGGCGGCGCTGTTTGACGCGCCCGACGTTTTGCAACGCATTCACTATGTTTTTGCCGAAACTCATGAGACCCGCATTCCGGAACACAAAGGGCCTGTCAAGCAACTGCATATGCGGGCGAAACGCATCCGTCGACCGGTAGTTAACCTTTACTGGCATTAGCCCACTGGCGCTGCAACTACAACCATCACCGCCCGCACTCGAGCCTCGACGGGCTCACCCCGCGGGATTATCACCAAAGGTCGAGAGAGGACCAAACCCTGAACAGAGCGAACTTATTAACGCGGACTCAAAGGGGAGCAGGTCAGATGGTATGACGAACCTATAGCGAGCCTAGCGTTCTCACACGTTCAGTAAGTCTCGGGATTCATGGTGCCAGGGCGGAGGCAAGCCACCGACATGGAGACTTCATTTCTAGCTTCGCGGGGGCGCCTGAGGATATCAGTCGCAACAAGTGCTAAGCTGAATCGGCAGGAGGAACCCCGCGCCGAAGTGCCATTATGCGACTAAAAGGAGACTAGAAAAACCCTCCGGCGCCCCCGCTCGTCTGTAAGTATTTGAAATTGTTGGCGCGCTGGGGAGGATTCGAACCCCCGACCCCTTGTTTCCGGGCCAGTGATCTCGGCTTTCTCTAATAGGATTTCTGTCACTGCTGGGCGCATATCGAGCCTTTGATGCGGTCTAGTGTCGTTGTACTGCCTGAGCCTATTACGAGCCTAAGAACAGGCCATATATTGTAAGTCTTTGATTTTATGGTGCCCGGGGGCGGAATCTTCCACCATAAAAATCAATGGTTTACGAGCCGTCTACGACAAATCTACGACACTTTTCGCGACAAGTTGAGAATTCAATCGAAAGTGTCGTAAAAAACCAGTGTCGTAGAACCCGTCCGTACTTTCCTGCTCACTGATTCTCTTACCTCAACAACCCTTGCCAACGGTCGGAATCGTATTTGACCAGTATCCGAGTTCAAGTTTCTGTCTTCGGTCCGTGCCCGAAGATGCCCGCCACAAAGTCTCTAAGGGCTTCAAGCTTCGGGCTGTCGAGTGGATGATCTCGGAACAGCTTGGCAACAAATCTCGGGCCGTGGAGTCCTACATCTGGACAGAAGTTCTCGGCCTCCCCTACCGCAACCAAGAACACTCCAAGCGCGCGCAGCTTGCCATCCAAAAGAGCAAACGTTGCCTGGGCGTCTCCTCTTGGGATGACAGACTTCCCGTGCTTCTTGACCATTGCCCAAGGTGAAGTCTGTTTTAGTACATTCTGAATCTCGGACTTGGGCAGACCATCGCCCTCATGCTCGTCCATAATTCTTTTTATCTCCGTAAAGACCTCAGAATTTGAAAGCGGCTTAACTCCATCTCGAACTGCCGCATCCAATTGTCGCCAATGTGTTTCAAAGTCAGCCCAATTTCCTCCTAGCGACTCAATAACACCCCTGAGCATTACACCGTCATTCAAGAGGTCTAAATCTGATACGATTTTTACTGGAACTCCAATTTCCATCAATGCCTGTGTGATCTTGGGGATTGCCGCTTTTCCTCCACAAGGGACATAGGCTGTGTCAGGCCAAACTTTGTCCGGAAACTCGCGTGAGAGGTGATCCGCTATTGAGTTATACAGACGACAATCACTATCATCCTCGCAGATTAAGACTTCCTCGTGAAAAATTCCGTCAAGTGCGTTCGAGTATCGGAGTTCAGGTTGCTCCCATAGTTCGTTAAGGCGCTCTGGACTTGTCATTGTCGCATTATTGAAGTCGCCCTCCCGTTGGAGGCGAATAATGCGTACGCGCCCATTGGTTCCGTTTAGGAAGCCTCGCAAGATATCGCTGCTATGCGTCGCAACGAAGACTTGGTTTAATGTTTCCTCGGCAAGGGTCTCACCTAGCCGCCGCATCTGTGGCGGGTGCAGGAAAGCCTCTGGCTCGTCGAGCAGGGTAATGTCGTGCTCTACTGCGATAACCTCAAAGAGTATCCCGGCATAGCTACGCATGCCGTCGCCCTGTTTGTCTAGGCGAGGGTTCTTTCGGACCTCCTGCACATATTTGTCCGAGACCCTATCTGGATAGGTTTCTCTGTTAGCTAGGTTTCCCACATAGACTGGAATATCCGGGATGGATCGGTAGTCAAAGAAGAGTTCTTTGTTGAATGCTCTTTTGAACAGCTCGCTGACGCGCTCCGTTAAGGCTTCACTATCATACATAAGCTGCTGTGGCTTTGACCTTTGCCCATCCGCTCCGGGGCCTTGCTGAACATTGGTAATCGCCAAGCGCCCCTCGGCACCGAGATTCTTACAGAACAACTGGGCAAGAGGACCTAGGAACTTGTTTGCGAAGAACTGAATATGCTGGATATTTATTCGATAGCTTTGGTAATCTATTACCTCTTGCTGATATGCTCGACCATGATGAAGCATAAAATTCAACAGGTCATCTGCTGTTCCAGACTTGTGAAGATCGAGGTTCTTTATGACCTTGTTTCTTTCAAACCTGATCTGAGTATTCTGCCAAGATAATATGCTTACCACTTCGCGAAGAAATTCAGATTTTCCTGACTTATTCGGACCAACGACAAGAATCTTCTCGTTTGGAAGGAAGCTAAATTCCTGTCCGCCAGAGAACTTTATGCTTGCAATAGAAACCTGGGGTTTTGTCGGAATTGGTTTTGTCTCCGTGGCCTCAATATTCTCTGAAGGATTATCTCCCATCGGTTACCCCCATAATGGCACTACACTTTTCGTTTGAATATATAGCAATGACCGAGCGTCTAGATGAGGCCAAGTATTGATGTCGCACTCGGTTTTCTCCCAACTATAGTGATAACCTCAAAATATGCCGCATTCGGCTGCCAGGACGTATAGATATTCCATTCTACGACGTTTTTCACGAGATTTCTCGGGTAGTCTGTATAAGTGTTTGATAACACAGTAAAAATTAGACCCAAGTCTACGACGTTTCTACGACATTTTTGGTCGCGTAACCCATTGAAAATAAAGGAAAATGGTGCCCGGGGGCGGAATCGAACCACCGACACGAGGATTTTCAATTTTCCCAAGTTTCTTTGTAAAATGCCTCGAGTTGGCTCAGACCGTCGCAAAAGCCGTTCACTACAAATGCCTTGCAGTTTTCAAGGTTAACCACAACATTCCAAGCCTTTTCAATGTAGCTTGGCGTTAGCTGCACCCATCATGCACCCAAGGGTGGCTTTCAACTAGTGAGTTTAGCTTTAGGACATCGGTGTAACACGCTTCGCGTTTCACGACCCCATCGCACGACGAAAACCTGCCTGGCGCTTGTTGTTGGGCTCGAGCTGATCGTTGCGAGTGCGCTAGCTCTGTGCAACAACATGTAGTATCCGACTCTTCTCAAAGCGCAGCCGGCACAGACCGGTTACCGCCCATGACACCTAATTTTCGAGCGGCAAGTCTACTCGATATTGCTGCAATCGAGGCCAAGATCAGTATGCCGACACGTCAACCTTTCCCCGAGTATGGTTCTTGCGATGCGAAGGCTAGCCTCGATGACTTGTTCCGGCTGGTCAGCCCGGACCTGTTTGACACTGACTACATCGATGCTCGCTCTGCGGCTTCCTTGATCGCGACGGGTCTTGCAACATTCAAAGAGAGCAAAGAGCACCCTCGCTGGCAGACAAGCAAGACACTTAAAGAGCTCTGCGAGCGCGGAACGCGCCTGAACATGGTTAGCGCTGCCCTGTTCGATCTTACCTGCAACACAGAGTATCTACATGGACGGATCACCAACAGGAAATGGATTTACTGTAACAGGCATCGAGGCGACGAGTTTGAAGCGGCGCACGCTTACTACGGCTTTCTGAAGCAATGCCCGAAATGCTGCCAAGATCGCGGCCTCGATCCGCGCATAACGGGTGCTCAGCACAAGCCCACAAGCCATCATATTGGAGAGATTACCACGGTCGTCACAGCTCTGTTCTTGACTCTGCTGGGTCACTCCGCGCCTAAGCCTCTGGATGTGGGCGTCATATCCAAGCAAAGCCATAACGTTGATGCGGTCGCTTGGCGTGATGACTTGCTCGTGCTGTTCGAGATCAAGGCTTCACCGCTTGTCACATATCCCGTGCGCGTGAAGCTGGGTGAGCCCTACCTTGATGACGGTGATGATGGGCCAGTCGAGATTGATCAGCACAAACTCATCGATGTGGACTTCAGGCATCGTGAGCTCTCTCTCTATCTCGCAAATACCGACAAGGATATCCCGCTGGGGCGCGCGGGCGCTCCGTCATGGCCGTACCCACAGGTTCAATCTTTCATAAGATCTGTGGATGGGTTGCTGGATTTCATGGAAGCTTGGGGCGAGGTATTCCTTGGCTACAGCATCCCAAAAACACAGCGTACGGGTCGCTCGGTGGTTATGGGATATCTTGCTAATGGCTGGGGCGATGAAATCGACTCTAACAAGACCAAAGCTGGGCTCGGTCGAACCGATGATATTAAGAAAGGTACCTATCAGCTTTTAAAGTTCGCCGCCTACTATCGTGAAGGATCGCCTGATCTGCCGGTACGCGGGGCGCTGACTGCCAATCTTGATCCACTTTTTTTACACCAAGCCTATCTTGAGAAGTTGATTGATGGCCGTTGGGCCCCTTCGAAGAAATTCAGACAATCTGCAACCGACCCAGACTATCAGGAAATTCTGGAGAAGGATCTTTTCTACATTTATGACGCGGTCCTCGCGTTCAATCGGCCGGTTGTGAACGATCCGCTCCTACAAGGGTGCTTCGATTTCCCGCCCTTTGAGCAGGCGCTGTTTTCGGGAAAGCTTGACCGGCTCATTAATTCTTGGAAGGCCATGACATGACACAGCCCATGGCCATCGCCATCATTCGACACAACACGAGCCTCGGGGGCGACTTGCGGCTTGCGATCCGCGAAATAGAGGCGTTGGCAGGGCGTCCAGCCACCCGCCTCAGCTCTCGAGGTGAGCTTCGAGACGCGGTGGGAAACGATCCAATTGCCCGTGTCCCGGAACTCCGACCGGGCGATGATATCGTAGCGCTGACTTGGATGGAATTGGACCTCCAAGCACTCAACAGGCTACTGCGCCGTAGCGCGTTCCTGCAGGAGCTCATTTTGCCGGTGGGGCGTTTTGAGGAATTACGCGCTCACGAAGAAGAATTGGTGGCACCCTTCGAGCAAGTACGAAGTCTTGATGGCGGAGCTATAGTAGCGCTTGCATGGGGCTATATCATTGAAAGCGAAGGTGTTTTGGGGGGCGAGCGACTGGAACGGCGCGTTCAGAAGACTGTTTCCCTGCTGCTCGAGCCCTACATTTCCCCAAAGGCTTCGCCAAATTCGAGGCGCCTTAGGAAAGCGAAGAAAACAACGCTTTCGCTCTCGCACGATCTACACATTTACAAAGCAAAGTTCTTCCCGCGAATGGTGCGAGCTTTCCTAAATATCTATGGCTGGAAAGGCGCAAGGATCGTAGACCCCTTCTGCGGATCGGGCACAGCATTGCTTGAAGCTTCACTGCTTGGGTACGACAGTGTTGGCGTTGATGTCGATCCAATTTGCCAGATGATCACCCGAACTAAGGTGAATCCATTCCTTGAGAGAGAAGTAACGCTTGAGGCGATGGATCGCTTCGAAGCTGCGCTTGATGAGGACGATAAGACACCCTCCAACTTCTCCTTTCCTGATGAGCTTTTTCGAAAGATCGAGCGACGGGACAAAAAAAATGAAACATCTTTTCTCTCCGAAATAACCACCGAGGCGGCACAACTTGCGCGGGTCGTGGAAAAGTTGTCAACTGACGGTTTGGATACTGATTTGCTGCGGGTAATTGCAAGCGATGCTGTGACGAAGAAAATCCGCTATCGCTTCATTGGGGTTGGTAACGGAAAATATACAATTGAAATTTTGAAACAGCCGATACTGGATCGTGTTCGAGAGAAGATACACCGTGTCCGTCAGCTTTGTTCTGTATTTGGCGAGCTTCAGGATGATTTTGGTTTGACCCTTGGCAGAACTGAAGTTCATTCAGGTGATGCCAGAGACGCATCTTCGTGGGGCCTAAACAGCAGCGCGGACATTATCATCACCAGTCCACCTTATCTTCCGGCCTCCTCCGGGCGAGAGCATTACTCGGCCTCCCGCGCCCTTGCCTTTTCTGTGCTTGGTATCGAGCACGGCTGCGCAGGCTACTACAATGTCGGCGGGACCCCCTCTCACTCGGGGTTTGATGTGTCAGCGTTTCCTGAGGCTGATGCGCTTATGGCATATCTGATGTCGGACGCTTCCGACGCGGCTGACCCACAGCGCGACGCCATGCGTTTCGAGCGAAAAGCGATGCCGACGCTTGAGTATCTGGAGGATATGCAATCGTTCTTCGAAGCTACCAATGCCGTCATGTCGCCCTCGGGGCATTTGCTGCTGGTGGTGGCGAACCAGCATACATTCTATTCGCACCGTCGGCAGGTGATAGAGCATGTAGTCAGTGGTCCTGATCTATACGGTGAATTAGCGCAATCAAAAGGGATCGTGCGCGAAGATGTAGTAAAGATGGAGCTTCTCAAATCAGCCGTTTCGAAAGCACGACCCCGAGCAACAGAAGACTACTTCGAAGCCGTCATCGTTTCGAAAAAGGGTTCTCTGCATCATGACGAAAAGAAAATGAAAGAACCAGAAATCGCCAATGCCGTCGCGCAGTAGAGTTAGACCCCAAAGGCTTCTTGGATGTGCATTTTGCAGACTTTGATCAATCTGGCCCAATCAACTTAAAACAAGCCCGTCTCCTTTCCGCCAACCGTGCGCCCAATGCTCCCTACAAACGCTTCGGGCAACGAAAACACTCAACCGCCCGGGCGATCTGACTGGTGCTGCAAATAGTCGAGCCAAGCTTTCTTGCTGGTTTCGTGCAGATCAATGCCAGGGTAATCATCCCGAACCCTCTTTAAGATGTACGATAACTTCTTACTCATTGTGTCTCTGGCGGCTGCGATTTTCTCCCACTCGGCTTCTTTCGTGGGCGGAAGCGGCATGTCTCCGGGATTGGTAAATATCGCGAGAGTGTTGCCTTGGTTTAAGTGATAAAGATGATCCTGAGAAATAGTCCGCGCCCATGCCCGAGTGAAAGCACGAAAAGCAGATTCTAGCTTCTTATCATTGAGATGAAATAAGCTGCTGCCAAATACGATGCCGTTCACGCCTTCGAAGAAGTGCAAGCCACGGTAGGGAAAGGAATGAGGCAACCTCGCGAGGTGATCGTCAATGGTAGGAAGGTGCATTTCTTCGAGCACCCATTCAAGAGCACGAAGATCTCGGGAGTAGCGCAACTGTTCTTCTGTAAGGCCGGCTAGCTCTGACGGACGCTTTGGGTCTTGAGCGATAATGCCGCCTACCGCAGTAGCCACTAGTTTCTTAAGCCTTTCGTTCTCTTGCTTGTTCTTCGTATCGGCAAGTTGAAAGGGGCTTGCCCTATGTCTGTCGAAATCAAACGGTAGATCAGCAGGAAAGGTTCCGTACGCAGAGTTGAACAGTAACACTATTCGTGACCATCCGAGCGTCTGAACCGCATAGCCAAGTTCAAAAACAACATTTGGATTTGGGCATTTCCTAGATTTTGTGTCCTGCTCATTGATGGTCGACACGTCGGCTACAAAAACATCTGCCTTTCCAATCTTTTCCAGAATCGTCTGTGGAATGTTAGGACTGCCAGCCTCATCGCGCGTTGCTTCATCAATATCAACAGGGATACTGCTGTTTTTCCTGAATGCTTCCAAGCTACTCTTGATTGCGTAGCGAGTTGATTTTGAGGGCAAGTCACTCTGCCATGAGTAGAAGATACGTACCGGCTTGGATTTTTTTGCCATGGTCTACTGATGGGGCAGCCCAGAGCCCCTCCTCCTTACTTTTTTCTCAACTGATATTTCCGCCCAGCGCAAGATGCCCCTGCCCATGCTGTCAAAAACCCAGCTGAACTTCGAAGTTGTTCAATAGCCTTTCATGCCAGCGCAAACCATACCCTGACACGCGGATTCTGGGTGTCTTACAATGCCTGCATGAAACAGATGCTGACGACCAAATCACTCGACGCGATGTCACCGGCCACCACCAAACGGTACGAGGTGCGCGACCAGAAAGTAAACGGCCTGCATGTGCGTGTGTCGACCACAGGTGCCAAGGTGTTCTACACGATGGTGCGCCCGAACGGCTCGCGCAGGCGCATCAAAATCGGCCCTTACCCTGTGGTCTCCCTTGCAGACGCTAGACGTCGAGCGATGGAAATCGCCCGTGATGTCGAGTTGGGCGAATTCGACAAGACCCCCGAGGTTTCAGAGGCATCGACCAAGACGCTGGGCGAGACAATCCCCAAGTTCATTGAGCTTCACGCCAAGCCCAACACCAAGGACTGGAAGCGCACTGAAAGCGTTCTGCACAAGTTCGATGGAATGAAGGATCGGCCTATCGACAAGATCAAGCGTCAGGATGTCAGCAGGGTGCTGGATAGCATCATCGCCAACGGGACGCCAACACGCGCAAACCGGGCGCTCTCAGCGATCAAAAAGCTCATGAACTGGTGCGTCATGCGTGGTGACATCGAAACATCGCCTGTGGCTCTCCTCAGGCCGCCTACCCGAGAAATTCCACGTGATCGCGTACTCAATGATGATGAAATTCGAACGATTTGGCATCATAGCGACGTCGAGGGCTATCCGTTTGGCCCGTTCCTCAAGCTGCTGATGATGACGGGGCAGCGACGGGCAGAAGTGTCTGACATGCGTTGGTCTGAACTCAATCTTGATGAGGGAATTTGGGAGCTTCCGGCGAGCCGTGTGAAAAACGCTCGCTTGCACATCGTGCCTTTGCCCCCACAGGCCGTGGACATACTGCGATCCCTGCACAGGTTCCTCGACAGCGACTTCGTGTTCACGACGACTGGGCGTTCAGCGATTTCTGGATTTGGACGCCTCAAGGAACGTATCGAGGCAACGCTGCCAGAGAGCACACCTGATTGGCGTTTTCATGATTTCCGGCGAACTGCCTCCACGGGGATGGCAAAGATCGGCGTGGCACCCCATGTGATCGATGCCGTGACCAACCATAAGTCAGGAGTCGTCTCAGGCGTCGGCGCAACCTACAATCGCTACACGTATTTCAACGAGAAGCGTGAGGCGCTTAAGCAATGGGCAAACGAATTGATGAGGATCGCGCAGCCGTCTTCGGCGAAGAATGCAGGAACGAAATAGCGTCCATACTTAGGCTCCACAACGATCCACGCTTTTCACCGTTCTGGGACGTTGTCAGTGAGCGCGGAAAAAATATGCGCGCGAAAATAATGGCTATGCCAAGCTCGTTTGAGGATTCTCCCTTCGATAGATCGCTAACTAAACGGATCGAATGGCTCACACGAAATGTGGTCAACCCATGCAATAAGCTTGAGAATGCGCTACTTGATCAAAATCTACCAAATTTCGAGCATTGGGAAATCGACACGACGTTTGAGCCAAAGGTAATCGATAATTTCCGGCAATCCATAGACGATCTAAAACAGCGAGCGGACAGCCTTGTAGCCACGATGCAGGCTGAGCTGGCGCAAGCCATTTCTCACAACTCAGAAATTAAGTTTACCATCGTATTTGACGCATTGGCTGACCTCCACCAGCACTTTCCCGAAATTCACCTTTCCAGAGGAAATTGGTACTCTGAAGTTGGTGAAATGGTCGGTGTTGTGCCAGCATATGTGCGGAGATTGTATTTCGAAATTACAGGTGAGACCGAGAAACTTGATGCGCAAATTCAAGATGTTATCCGTGACCAAAGAAAGAACCAGCGCACATTGAGTTGAGACCTTCAGGACCTTCGCTCGTAATACGATCCAACCTGATCCATCTTCTGTCTTGTCGGAGCGCTCCTTCGCAAACGCAACAATGCAGAAGGAAAAAGACAATGGATATCTCGAACGGGCAAAAGGCCCTCGCCACACGCGCTGATCTGAAGCGCTTAGGCATCATCGTAAGCAACAGCACACTTTTGCGCTGGGAGGCCCGAGGGCGATTTCCACGCCGTGTGCGCCTCGCTGGCACCAGTGTCGCATGGCTGCTGAATGAGATCGAACAGTGGCTCGTTGAGCGCGCCGTTGAACGTGACACGTGGCACTATGCGGATGCGAGCTGATCATGACGAACCCTATTGTATTTGGCTTCTCCTATGAGGGCCTGAGAAAGCTCGGCATCCACTACGATTACGAAGATCTAGTCGATTTGGAAGAACGTGGGCGCTTCCCAAAGCAGGTCCAACCCCGTGTCTGGAACGCCAAGGAGGTTTTGGAATGGCTTTTGGTCAACATTGATCGCCTGCCTCCCAAGCTCGACTAGCCCAGAAAACTGAGATGGGGCGATTAGCGCCCCGTCCTCCCCGTACATTTCGAAAGGAAAGAACATGCGAAATCGCGTGAACCAAACCGCTCGTCCTCGCAAGGGGCATCCCTACGCATTCAAGGACTATGACGACGACTGCGTCATCCACCAAAGCATGGTGGGTTTTTTGACCGACATTTGGAGAGGAGCGCCTAGCGACAGTTGCTTTTTCCTCGCGTCGACTGATCCCGATGGCAAGAAATGGCGAGAACATGTTGTCCACGGCGACAATGTGATCCCCGGCCTGAACAGGTTCTTTCACCAGCATTCTCGGTGGGACTACAACTTGTACTTCTGTCCCAACCCATTTTTCAAAAACCGCAGGAAAAAGGAATTCGCACGCCCATCACGGCTCGGCTGGTGTGACATCGATGGAGCTGACCCTTACGCCTTTCGGCCAGAAGCCAGCCTTGTCTGGGAGACATCGCCGGGTCGCTTTCAGGGGGCTTGGCTATGGGACGGTTGGCACAGCCCAGAAGAAGCCGAGGGCTACTCTCGCTCTCTTGCTGATCGGCACGGTGGCGACAGTGGCTGGACGATCACCAAAATGCTGCGCGTGCCCGGCTCTGTAAACCACAAACCCCAGTATGATGAACCTTTCGTTCAACTGGTGCATCGCAACTGGAACAGGATCAGCGACCGTCCCCCTTTGCCGGAAATCGCTCGCGCCATGAAGGTTGGTGATTTCGTCAATCCTGACGCTCATGATCCGAAGGAGGTTTTCGAGAAATACCGGAAACAGCTTCACGCGAAAGCGCGAACGCTGATCAGGCATACTCGTGTCAAGGAAAAGGATCGTTCGTCCTGCATTTTCCTCATTATTTCGTGTTTGCATGAAGTAGGCGCATCACCTGACGAGATCGCGTGCATCCTCTGGCACAGTCCGTATTTCGTCGACAAGCACGGGTATCATCTTGACCGGCTGGATTCAGAAGTTTCGCGCGTGGTCTCCAAGCAGGAGGCTTCACAATGAGTCGGAAGATTTCCACAAAATCACGGATCGCTCGGTTTCCCAAGAAGATGACAGAACGACCCTCATCGTCAGACGGGCTGGCGACCTTTACAGCGAACGACCTACAAGCCATGGAATTTCCTCCCCTAGAATTCTTGGTCGAAGGATTGATCACAGAGGGCCTAACGCTGCTGGCTGGAAAGCCCAAAATGGGTAAATCATGGATGGCGTTGGACATTGCGATGTCAGTGGCCATCGGCTGCGAAACGCTGCAGGTTCGTCCATGCAAGAAGGGCACAACGCTCTATTGCGCGCTCGAAGACAACCCAAGGCGCTTACGCAGGCGAATGCTGCACGTTTATGGCGATCAAACCAACTGGCCGGTAAATTTCCACTTTTCGACCCAAATGCAAAAGCTGGATGATGGGGGCCTCGAAGACATAGAAGACTGGATTGTTGAACACCGCCCCAGCTTGATCATCATCGATACGCTGGCGTGTGTCAGGCCGACTTCAAAAAGCAAAAAGGAGTATGACGCAGATTATGCTGCCTTGTCACCTTTGCAAAAACTCGCAGGTGAGCATGGCATAGCGATCATCGTCATTCACCATCTGCGCAAGATGAGTGGCGATGATCCCTTGGATATGGTGTCGGGAACCACAGGATTAACAGGGGCTGTCGATAACGTCCTCGTCCTTGATCGCAAGAGCGATGGCGCAACCCTTTATGGGCGTGGCCGAGAGATGGACGACATCGACATCGCTGTGGAACTCGACGACGGGCTTTGGCGAATTCTTGGTGACACCGATACCGTGAGGATATCAAGCGAACGCAGGGCAATCATCGAAGTCTTGCGAAACGCCGATGAACCAATGGGGCCAAAACTCATCGCTGAAGCGTTGGACTGGTCTCAGGAGAACGTGCGTCAGTTGGTCAAAAGCATGTCGACCGATGGCGACCTGAAAAAGCTATCGCGCGGCAAGTACGCATTGCCGTAAACTGAGCAAGTGCGATCACTTTGATCACAAAATCACTTTGGCAACTCGAATGTGATGATGTGATCGAAGTGATCGACCTATAGCAAAAGTGCCAAACGGCTAGGGATCGAAAATCTCGGAAATAAGCATGACTCCTTGTCCGTCTAAAGAGCGCGTGCCGATAAAAAAACACCTCCCCCATCCCCCCTGTGGTCACCTTTCGCCAACGCCTCAACAGGCGCGGTCTGATGCACCCGAGACCGACACGCGGACTATTGATCAGGCTGTTGGAGGCAAGGCGGACTCGAATAGCTGAGTCTTTTCAATTGGTCCGTAAACGGGTCGGTCTGTAACAGTACTTTCGGGTGCCGCATGGGTGGGTTTACTCATTGGCTGGAGTGCCCGACGCATCAGTTTTGAACCCAACCCTTGCGATAGAAATGGCGCAGAACAATGCTGCGATTGAACAACGGGAAGCCGAGCCACAGACCGTTCAAGCTGACGAAGGACAAGATTGCCCACCACCACATGCCTTTGAATGCATAGTAGAATGGGCCGAACAGCAGGCACCAAAGGCGATGCCAATTTCCGAGGATGACTTTCTCCTGCCCGTTGAAGCTCCAAGTCGCGCGAATGACCATTGCGATCTCCTTTCACTGATTGCAGTCGTAACAGCGCAATAAGATCGGGCAGCAGCGGTCGTCAGGGTATTTCCCGGTGAGGTACCTGCCTGCGCGGCGCACAAGGGCCAGTGTCAGGCTCGGTGTTGCGTCGGGCTGGATATGTCACGAATGCCGGTCACACGTCCTGCTGGCTCAATACAACGCGGCCACGTGCGCCTATCGCTCTACCTACTGGGGCTTAGCAGCAGGCGCGGTTAACGCTATCGCGGCGCGCAGAGTCTGACGCTCAGTGTGAATCTGAGTAGACGACCTGTCATGCTCAGGCTGAGGGACAGGGCAATCGACATCTGATCAGTGTCTCGCGGGATCATGGATGCATGACTTTCGGTTGCCAAAATTGTTATATTGTGGGAACCGAATTTCTATGTACCAAGGGATATCGTAGTGACCGCCAGAACGCTGTATTATTTCACATCACCAAGTCACGCCGTAGAAAATCTAAAGAACGGCTGGCTCAAGGTGTCGAGATTTTCGGGCTGCAATGATCCCTTCGAGTTGTTCGCCTTCAATCTTAGAAACAAAGAGGTCAGGCCGACGTTCAGGCGAATACAGCGGGAAATTGACCAAACATTTGGGCTGATCTGCTTTTGCGAAAGCTGGCAGAACCCTGTGGTATGGGGGCATTACGCGCAAAGACATCAAGGTCTTTGCTTGCAGCTTGAGATGCAAAGCGGCCCAGACCTTCTTGAAGTCAACTACGTTGACAAAATGGCTGAGGTTCCTGAGGGGGTTGAGAGTTTTCAGCAGCTCTCACAGCAGACCAATTCACAGGAATTGTTCGCGACCAAGTACCGACATTGGCAGTATGAAGAAGAGGTTCGCCTAAAAGTCGCCCTAGAGAAAGTCGAGAAGTCTGGAAGTATGTTTTTTAAGAAATTTGACGCCGATATGGCTCTCAAACGAGTCTATATAGGGCCTCGCTGCGAGATACGTCGCCAAGAAATTGAACGGGTAACCGAACTGTCGCCGAAAGACATAGTTCCGACGAGAATTGCATTTCAAGATTTCAAGGTAACTCCGAACAGACGACGACTTTCAAAGTGAAAACCAGTTGGCGGGCTTCGCTCCAGAATCCATCAGCCCCGGTCGATGGGGTTGTCCCTGACAAGCCTGCCCACCTCATCTTATCGATCTGCATCAGAAATCTAGGAGATCGACATGTCCGACATCGTCACGCTGAAAGCCCTTTGCGCAGAACTGAAGATCGACGCTCGCGAGGCTCGCGAAAAGCTACGCGCTGCCGTCAGCGATGCTAAGGCAAACCCTGAACTGGCGAAGGCACGCAAGCCACGCACACCGTGGCAATGGGTGAAGGGATCAGCTGCCGAGAAGGAGGCAAGAAAAGTGCTTTCAAGTTAGCACATTTCCAAACAGAGTTTCGCGAGGCCATGTTTCGTGGCCTCGGGAATTCGGCAGATCCTGGTCTAAGAATGTCCTTTAGGTTCCCTTGCGTTCGCGGTTAAGTTGCAGGGGTGTACTTATTCTGGGGGCCTGTATTGTGCCGAAGATCGTTTTTCTCAAAATTGATAACTTTAGATCAATAAAGGAATTTTCTTGGAAACCCAGCCAAGGCATGAATTGCTTAGTAGGCGGCGGAGATAGCGGCAAGACCACTGTACTGGATGCAATTGACTTCTGCCTTGGCGCTAGGCGTTCAGCGCAGTTCTCAGATTATGATTTTCATAAAACTGATACCAATGAACCCATAAAAATCTTGGTTGCACTTGGCGTGCTTGAATCTTCACTTCTTTCTATGGATGCCTACGGTGACTATTTTTGCGGCTACAATCAAACCACTGGAAAATTTGAACCCGAGCCGGGGCACGGCTTAGAGACAATTTTGGTCCTGCAGTTGAAAGTCGAAAAGGACTTGGAGCCACATTGGTCACTATTGTCACAACGAGCCAAGGCAAAAGGGGTTGAACGCAATCTTCGGTGGGAAGACCGTCAGAACGCTTCCCCATTGCGTCTCGGAGATCATCCTGACTGGCATCTTTCATGGCGACGTGGCGCACTTTTTGAAAGACTGACAGATGAGAAGCTGGCGCTAAACGACGGTTTGTCGGATGCGGCGAGAAAGGCGCGAGCTGATTTTGGTTCATCGGCAAACAAAGAACTGACCGATAGCCTAGATACAGTGCAAAAATCAGCCGACGAGTTAGGCGTGCCAACCTCGGGACAGGTAAATGCTTTGCTTGATGCAAAGTCAGTAAAATTCGGGACTGGGGCAATTGCACTACACGACGCAAACAACATTCCACTTTCATCATTGGGCACTGGTTCGAAACGCCTACTAGTCGCAGGCCTAGCAAGGAAAGTTGCTACGTCGGCTAGCATCTCCTTGGTCGATGAGTTCGAAACGGGCCTTGAGCCACATCGGATACGCAGTTTGCTCAACACCTTGGGCGCAAAGGATGTATCGGTAACCCAGCAGGTATTTGCGACAACGCATTCACCAGTTGTTCTAAGGGAACTCAACCACACCCAGCTAACTCTGCTACGTTCAGATCAAACCAATGGAAAACACGAAGCGATAGCTGCGTCTGAGAGTGCTCAGGGCCTACTTAGAAGCAACCCTGAAGCATTTCTAGCTAAGCGAATAATCGTTTGTGAAGGTAAGTCCGAAATGGGCTTTATAAGAGGTTTTGACCAGCATAGCTGCGCCAGTGGGAACGTATCGATGGAAGCTTTAGGAACTGTGCTGGTTGACGGTGGTGGAGCTCAGAAAGTTCTCGCACCGGCCAACGAACTCCTGCGTCTCGGATACAACGTATCGATTTTCATGGACAGTGACGTTCCCCTAGAGACCACTGACGAACAAGCATTCGTCAGCGCTGGTGGAACAGTCTTTAAGTGGGCAAACAGCCGCGCGCTTGAAGACACTATTTTCCAATGCGCTGCTGGGCCCGTCGTTGAAAAATTGTTGGACTATGCATGTACGTTGCCCAAGGGTGACAAGGTTGATGCGCAGATATCAACAGCCTCAACTAACCAGTTCAACCTTGCGCAAGCAAAAGCTTGGGCAAACACCAATACACTTCGACCTGAACACGCCGTAATACTCGGGCAAGCGGCACGCAGTGGTAAAGGGTGGTTTAAACAAATCGCACCATACGAGCATATAGCGAAGAACATATTGGCCCCTCAGTGGGCTTCGCTTAATTCAGACTTCACGAGCACAACCACATCCTTAATGGATTGGGCATGGGGGAAGAATGACCGAGCCTGATCCCCTACAAATTGCTCGAGGGTGCATACAAGCTCCTGCCGGTTGCGGTAAAACTCATCTAATTTCAGATAGTTTGAAGCGCAATACAGACCAGAAGCCAATTCTTGTGCTAACCCACACGAATGCGGCAGTCGCCGCGCTCAGGCAGAGGTTAGACAAAGGCGAAGTTCCTAGGTCCAACTATCGTCTCGCGACAATTGATGGGTGGGCCATGAGAATGGTCGGCATGTTTCCAATGAGAAGCGCTGCTGACCCATCGATTTTGGAACTATCTAATCCCGGAACTGACTATCCAGCTATCAAGAATGCAGTTCTTCATTTGCTGAAGGGCCAGCACATCGACAACTTGCTTCTGGCCAACTACTCTCGCCTTCTCGTTGATGAATACCAAGACTGCTTGCAAACTCAGCATGCCATATTGTGCGAACTGGCGCGGGTCTTGCCAACATGCATCTTTGGCGATGTCCTCCAAGGTATTTTTGATTTCGGTGACACTACCGTTGATTGGAATACCGAGGTACTTCGTGACTTTCCTCTTGTGGCTGAATTGGCCACGCCGTGGCGATGGAACCAAGCTGGAGCAGGGAGGTTAGGCCTATGGCTATTGAGCGTGCGGCCAACTCTCGTGAGTGGTGGCCAAATCGACCTAAAGAGCGCTCCCCCTGAACTCGAATGGACCCCTATCTCGGGAGA
Organism: uncultured Paracoccaceae bacterium; assembly: GCA_947503175.1. Taxonomy (GTDB): domain Bacteria; phylum Pseudomonadota; class Alphaproteobacteria; order Rhodobacterales; family Rhodobacteraceae; genus Ovoidimarina. The sequence goes on along the minus strand of CANNCO010000006.1, from coordinate 122,325 downwards.
TCAAGATTTCGAAAAGATACTCGCGGCAACTCACGGTATGCCGAAGGGTATCGAGAGCTCTTTGATTATTTGCAGCAGCAGAAACCGTCAGCGACAGCAACAAATTGCACAGAAGACCAAGGGTGCTTCCGTTGTGGAGAATGCTGATCTGACTGACCTTGTGGATTTCGCAAGTCGCTTTGACTTCACCGCGGCCAATGCCACTTCTGCTTTGCTCAGAGAAGCAGCAAGCATTCTTCGTGGCATCAACGCGACTGAAATGATCTCACGCCTTTCGTCATTAAAGGCAGGTACCAACCGGAATGAGGCGACCGATGCTGAAACAGCGGCCTTAGCCTTCGACGCTGACAAAACCCCCCAGAAGGCTGCTGCGTTGTTGTCGGCGCTAAGCAATCAGTCAGGTGTTTCGGCTTTCAGAGGGGAAGTGTTCAGGAATCTGCTGAAAGCATTGCATTCATCCGAAACTGCAGAAGATTTTTCTGACATGGTCCTCAAGGCGCGAGAAGAACGACGTTTCCATAGTCGTGCTTTGGGAAAGAGGTCTGTCGGTAGCACTCTTTTACTGAAAGGCTTGGAGGCTGATCAGGTTGTATTGGTCGACACGCAAGGAATGGATGCAAAGAACCTGTATGTTGCGCTGACACGAGGTGCAAAGAGGATTGTGGTGTGTTCCACGTCTCAATACTTGCCGACTGCCTAGTCCCATTTTTTCAATGCTTCGGTTTCTTAGACGCGTACTGGTTGATCATTTTTTAGAGCAATTGCCATAGGATCGTATCATGAGCCACTTGAAGAAAAGCTGGGAAGACATGTCGCCGTGGTTAGTGCACTTCTCGGACGGTAAGGGCAAGAAAACAGCTTACGACAAGATGATGGGCATCCTTTCTTCGCAACGGATTGAGGCTAAGGCGAGGTATGGTTTTGCGCGAAAGAGCAAGCATTGTGTGCCTTCTGCTTGTCTGAGTGAGATACCTTTGCACCAGATCGGTCGCTTGTCTGCAGAGAGGGAAAGCCCCTATGGGATAGTTTTCACCAAGGATTTCATACAATCTGTGGGAGGTGGCCCCATTCTTTATGCCTACAAAGATTCACCCCAGCACAAGGCCGTCTTGCAACTTAGAGATCAAGCAGAATCTGACGGTTCAAACCCATTCTGGCAGATTGCTCCATTCATCGATGCTCCAGGAATCTATGGAAAATCAAAGTACCTCTTTGATTGGGAGCGCGAGTGGCGTGTCGCGAACAACATCGACTTTAAGCCCGCTGATGTTGCATTCTTGGTAATTCCAGAAGAGTCTCACGAAGCGGCCAGATCGTTCTTCAAAGACGCAGAGACAGAAAATTTGGGTCCCAACTATCAGTGCCCTTATGTCGATCCCCTCTGGGACCTAGACCGCCTGAAGTCTGAACTACCCAATTACTTTCAATAGTTTGAGTTCGAACCAAGTTGTGCATACCTCGAAAGCACAGCCGAAATTTGCAATACCAGCAACATGGCACCCATACGGCACCCAGCTCAAAATCCACACATCGCCTAGAAACGGCGAATACCAGCAAGGTACTGTTATTATTTTGAAAAATGGTGCCCGGGGGCGGAATCGAACCACCGACACGAGGATTTTCAATCCACTGCTCTACCCCTGAGCTACCCGGGCGCAGGACCATGCGGACCTGTCGGAGCGTCTTCTAGACCCGGTGCGGGGTGCTGTCCAGTGTTTATGGGAGGAAAACTCAGGGCTTTTCCGGGGGATGGCGCGCATCCGTTTCCGGTGTGCCGCGTGGTGTTTCGTCCGACGGGAGGTCGGTGTCCGGGATGGCATAGCTGCCCGACATCCAGCGCCCCAGATCCACGTCGGCGCAGCGGCCTGAACAGAACGGGCGATACGCCTTGGACTGCGGTTTCTGGCAGATCGGACAGTTCATCTTGTCAGGCCCCTCCGGTGGGCAGGCGTTCGCGTTTTCGTTGGGCTTCATAGAGGCCCATATTCGTCCAGCCGACCAGGGCCGTCTCGACGGGATCGGAGCGGAACGCCTTTTTCAGCGCCTCTTCCATCGTCCGGCGCTGGGCCTTTGGAACCGGGGCGAAATCGATGACGATCTGCCCGCCCAGACCGCGCAGGCGAAGTTGCCGGGGCAGATCGCGAATGGCCGCTAGGTTGGCTTTCAGCCCGGCGGCGGAACTGAAGTCTGCGCCCGTGTTGACATCGACGGCAACGAAGGCGCTGGTGGATTCGATGATCATGGAGCCTTCGCTGAAGGACACGATCGGGCTTTGCAGCTTGCGGATCTGATCGCCGGCGCCGGAAGCTTCGAAGGGGGCGGGATGCGGCTTCAGAAGTGAGGGCAGCCTGTCATCGCCCCAAAGACGGGTTGGGCCGTTATCGGAGCCGATCTCGGCCAGGGAACCGGCCAGATCGGTGTGACACAGAATCTCGTCGGGCAGGGGGTCCAGCCAGTCCCGCAGCATTTCAGATAACGGATCGGCGAGCAGGTCGTTCTGTTCCCCAGTCAGCCCGGCGCGGCGCAGATGAATTGAGAGTTCGCACGAAAGTGTCTGTTCCTCGGCTCCCCGCGCGGCAGACCTTATGATCACTCCCGCGGTTCCCTCATCGACATCCGATCCGGCCAGCGCCTTCGTCACGACGGTCTCAAGACGTTCGCGTTCCGCCAGGTTGCCGATCCGGCGGGAGACGTTGATGCCTGGTGCGTTCGGGGTCAGGATCAGGCGCGGACCCTTGTAGAGAACGCGCGTCGTCATCGGCACGGCTTTCCCCGCACCGGCGAGGCTGACGATCTGGACCTTGATCCGCATGCCCTGCTTCAGCGACTTGGCGTCGCGCAGGTACCCTTCGGTTCCGGCATCGGTCGTGCAGAACGCACCGCGACCGTTGGGCAGGACGCGGGTGACCCGGGCCATCTGGATCGTGCCTGGCAGGGTGGCGGAATCCTTGCCCGACGGTGCGATTATCAGGTCTTCGAGCCGACCGTCGACGACAAGGGCCGCCCTTCGGCCACCATCGTCGATTGCGATGACGCGGCCCTTCATTGCGCTCCCGTCCCGAGGATTCCGACGGAGCCCAGAAGCGTGCCGGCCTCTGCCAAGGGAAGACCCATCACCCCCGAGTAAGAGCCGGAAATCCATGGGATAAAGGTCGAAGCCAGCCCCTGAATGCCGTAGCCGCCAGCCTTGCCCTGCCATTCACCGCTGTCGAGATACCGTCTGATTTCGTCTTCGGTCAGCCGTTTCATACGAACCGTGGTGATCTGGTCCCGCGTCGTGACCCGCGACCCGGTGCGCAGCGTCATCGCGGTGATGACGCGGTGCCGCCGCCCGGACAAAAGTGTCAAGAACGCGCGCGCCTCGGCAGCGTCGGCGGGTTTTCCAAGTATCCGTCGTCCGACCGCCACTGTGGTGTCGGCGGTCAACAAGACCTCGCCGGGCTCGATCCGGATCGCGTCGGACTTTGCTTTTGTGATCCGGCGGCAGTAGCCCCGCGGATCTTCGCCTGACAAAGGTGTTTCATCGATATCCGCCGCAACAACGCGGTCGGGAACTATTCCGATCTGTTCAAGCAGTTCCAGCCGCCTTGGGCTGCCGGAGCCAAGGACGAGTCCGGGTCTGTTGCCCGTGTCGGTCGCGGTCGTCACTTACTTGAAGCGGTAATTGATCCGGCCCTTCGTCAGGTCGTAGGGCGTCATCGCGACCTGTACCTTGTCGCCTGCAAGGACGCGGATCCGGTTCTTTCGCATCTTGCCCGCCATATGCGCAAAGACTTCATGGCCGTTTTCCAGCTCGACCCTGAATGTCGCATTAGGCAGGAGTTCCTTCACGACACCGGGGAATTCGAGCAGTTCTTCCTTGGCCATGTTTTCTCCTCATTGCGTCGCCCGCTTTTTGCGGACGATCCCTAAATGAGCGCGTGTTCACGGATTTTCAAGTTAAATCTGTGTTATGCGGAGGGTGCCGCCGCTTCTGAAACGGTTTGGCGTTGCGGAAACCGGCAGAGCCTTGGGTGGCGGTTCAGGTCTCGGGCAGAGGATCCTTCGGCGGCCCCCAGGCGTTGATCATGCGTTCGATGATCTGGTCGCGCGCCTGCCTGTAGCTGGCGAGTTTTGCCTCGCGCGTCTCCCCCAGTCCCGTCGGGTCCAGAATGGGCCAGTAGACGACGTCGATATGGTGGTAGCGCGTGAATTCCAGTGCCTTGCGCTGGGCCGCCGGTGACAGGGCGACGATCAGTTCGAAACTCGACAGGTCATCGCCCCATTCCTGCATCTCGTCGAAGGATCGCGACCTATGGCGCGAAAGTTCGATCCCCATCTCGGCGCAGACGGCAATCGAGAAGCCGTCGATTTCCATGTCTGCCTTGACCCCGGCTGACTGCACATAGGTCTCGTGCCCGTGAAACCGCTTCATCAGACCCTCGGCCATGGGGGAGCGCACCGCGTTGTGATCGCAACAAAACAGGACCGAGTTTGGAAGCGGACCCGCCAAGTCAGCCCCCGAAATGCAGGACGCAGATGAGTGTGAAAAGGCGCCGTGCCGTATCGGTATCGACTTCCGCCTTGCCCTCAAGCCGTTCTTGCAGGACGCGCGCGCCTTCGTTGTGGATACCGCGCCGGGCCATGTCGATGGTTTCGATCTGGCTGGGGGGGAGTTTCTTGACGGCGTCGAAATAGCTTTCGCAGATCTGGAAGTAGTCTTTGACGACCTGACGGAAGGGCCCGAGGGACAGGTGGAACTCTCCGGCGGGCCGTTCGTCTTCGGTCGCAACCTCGAATACAAGCCGTTTGTTCCGGATTGCCAGATGCAGCCGGTAGGGACCATCGGGTGCCGCCCGGCCATCGCGGGGAGGAAGGGCAAAGCTGTTCTCTTCCAGAAGGTCGAAGATCGCGACCTTCCGTTCCTGTTCGATCTCATGCGTGGGCGTCGGAAGCCCTGCGTCGTCGATATCGATGTGACAGATGCGTCCGGTCATTCCGTAGCCTCATTCAACTTGTTCAAGCGCGCCCTGATCGAAAGCCCATGTGCTTCGAGGCTTTCCGACCGGGCCAGTGTTTCGGCGGCTGGCCCGATGGCGGCCAGGGCGCCCGGCGTCATCTGTGCGATGGTCGTGCGTTTCATGAAATCCAGCACCGACAGGCCCGAGGAGAACCGGGCGGAACGCGCGGTCGGCAGGACATGGTTCGGGCCGCCGATATAGTCGCCGATGGCCTCGGGCGTCCAGCGGCCCAGAAACACCGCGCCCGCATGGTGGATGCGGGTCAGAAGCGCCTCGGGGTCTTCGACGCAAAGCTCGAGATGTTCGGGGGCGATCCGGTTGGATAGCTGCGCTGCCTTTTCCAGCGTGTCGGTCACGATGATCACGCCGAAATCGCGCCAGCTTGCGCCGGCGATCCTGGCCCGTTCCAGCGTTTCGAGCCGTTTGTCGACCGCGTCGGCGACTGCCGTTGCAAACCCGGCATCGGTGGTGATCAGGATGGATTGTGCGCTTTCGTCATGTTCGGCCTGACTGAGCAGGTCGACCGCGATCCAGTCGGGGTCGTTATCCGCATCGGCGATCACGAGGATTTCGGACGGACCGGCGATCATGTCTATGCCGACCTGACCGAAGACCTGACGTTTCGCGGCGGCGACATAGGCGTTGCCGGGGCCGGTGATCTTGTCGACCGCCGTGATCGTCTCGGTCCCATAGGCCATCGCCGCAATCGCCTGCGCCCCACCAATCCGGTAGACTGTCCTGACGCCCGATAGACGGGCCGCCAGCAAGACCAGCGGATTGGCCACCCCGTCGGGTGTGGGCGCAGATATCACCAGATCCTCGACCCCGGCCACCGCCGCCGGGATGGCGTTCATTAGAACGGATGAGGGGTAGGAGGCGAGGCCGCCGGGCACATAGAGGCCCGCCGCCGATACCGGCGTCCAGCGCCAGCCGAGGATTGCGCCTGTTTCGTCGGTCCAGCGGTCGTCCTGCGGCTTTTGCCGCTCGTGATAGGCCCGGATGCGGGTTGCGGCGAGTTCCAGTGCCGCGCGTTCCGCGGCCGGTACGGCGGCGCAGGCTGCATCGATTTCATCCCGGGAGAATGCGAGGGTTTCCGGCGTAAGGGCGAGCCGGTCGAACCGTTCGGTCAGTTCGATCACCGCCGCGTCGCCCCGCGCGCGCACATCCGCGATGATCCTGGCGACCGTTTCGCCCACATCCAGGGCATCCTCGCGCTTCATCGACAGGATTGCCGTGAACCGGGCGTCGAAATCGTCGTCTTTGATGGATAGCGTCTGCGGCATGTCTGAACTCCCGCCGCAGGACATAGCCGTGGGGGGCGGTAGCCTCAAGCGTCGAGCCGCCGCACCATCAAAAGCTCGTCGATGTCCCCGCCTTCATGGCGAAACCCTCGCGGGATCGTGCCGACGGTTTCGAACCCCGCCCGCCGGTAGAATCGGATGGCGGCGGCATTGTCGACCGCGACGGCCAGTTCCATCTGGTCGATGCCATCGGCGCGGGCCGCATCGCAGGCATGGGACAAGAGGTCGGCGGCCACGCCCGTTCGGCGAAGGGCTGGGGTTATGAACACCATGACCAGAGACGCACGGTGGGACATCTTGCTTGCGCGTTCCGGGAGATAGCCCATCAGGCCGATCGGGCGATCCCCGGCCAGGGCTGCGAATACCGGGGTGTCGAGGCGCGCCAGCCATTCGGCGTCGCTCAGCCGCTCCCAATCCTGCGCCGTGCTGGCAAAGGCTTCGGGATTGGTCCTGAGACCCTCAAATCGAATCTCCCGAAACAGGGGCACGTCCTTCGCCCCGCGCAGACGCCGGATGACCCGGTTAGTCGCCATGTTCGGGCACTTTGCCCGATACCGCGCGATAGGGCCGGGTTACGTCCCTGAGCGTGACCTCGAGCGCTTCGACATCCACGCCTATTGCACCGTCGCCCGCGAGCGTCAGAAGGACACGGCCCATGCCGTCCTCGCCCGGCTCGAAGGTGACGGACAGGAGAGAGAGGACCATATCACTGTCCGACCGGTCGATGCCCTGGCTCACGACATTCTGGACGTCTTCGATGGCAAGGACGCTTTGCACACGTTCCACCGGACGGCCGGTGCTTTTCGCGGCATCTGCGTCTTCCCAACGGAACCTGTTCAGGAGCAGGGCGAACCGGCGCCACGGCTTTTGCCAGCGCATTTCCCCAATGGGAAAGACCGAATCCTGCACCGCGGCGGACAGGATCGCCAGATCATCGGCATCCAGCGCCTTCAGGCGAAGCGGTTCTTCTTCGCCGTCTTCGAACCGAGCATCATTCGTCACGAGCCTTGTACCCGCTCGATACTCGCCCCGCAGGCCGACAGTTTCTCTTCCACCCGCTCGTACCCCCTGTCGAGATGATAGACACGGTTTACCATGGTCTCCCCCTCTGCCGCGAGCCCCGCGAGAATGAGCGAGACCGAAGCCCGGAGATCGGTGGCCATCACGGGCGCGCCGCGCAGGCGTTCGACGCCCGTCACCGTGGCGGTGCCGCCATGCACGTCGATCTCGGCTCCCATCCGCATCAGTTCGGGCGCGTGCATGAAGCGGTTTTCGAAGATGTTCTCATGCAGCGTGCTTTTCCCGTTCGCGGTGCAGAGTAGCGCCATCATCTGGGCCTGAAGATCGGTCGGAAAGCCGGGGAACGGTGCCGTTTCAACGTCCACCGCATTGATCCGCCCATTCTTGCGCGCAACCTTGAGGCCGCGTGGCGTTTCTTCGATGGAGATGCCGGCCTCTTCCAGCTTGTCGCAGAAAACCTCCAGAAGCGCGCGCTTGCCGCCAAGGCATTCGACCTGACCGCCGCATATCGCGGGGGCCAGCATATAGGTGCCCAGTTCGATCCGGTCGGTCACGACCTGATGGGTCGCGCCGTTCAGCGTATCGACCCCTTCGACGGTGATCGTCGCAGTGCCTTCGCCCTCGATCTGTGCGCCCATCGCGCGCAGGCATCGGGCCAGATCGACGATTTCCGGTTCGCGCGCGGCGTTTTTCAGGACGGTCGTTCCCTTCGCCAGCGTCGCCGCCATCAGGACGTTTTCGGTCGCTCCGACCGAGACGAAAGGAAATTCGATGGTTCCGCCCTTCAGCCCCTTGGGTGCAGATGCGTGCACGTAGCCGTCGCGCAGGTCGAGCTTGGCGCCAAGTGCCTCGAGTCCGTTCAGATGCAGATCGACGGGGCGTGCACCAATCGCGCAGCCGCCGGGCAAGGACACCTCGGCCTGACCGTAGCGCGCGAGAAGCGGCCCGAGGACAAGGATCGATGCGCGCATCTTCCGCACGATGTCATATTCGGCCCGCTGGCTTGTCAGCGCGTGGCTGGACAGCGCCAGGACGCGCCCGTCCTGCAATGCCTGCACCTCTGCCCCCAGCGACTGCAGGAGAACCGTCATCGTCTGGATGTCCGAGAGCCGCGGCGCGTTCGTGAGCGTCAGCGGTCCGTCGGTCAGGAGTGTTGCGGGCATCAGCGTCAGACACGCATTCTTCGCCCCCGCAATGGGAATATCGCCGCGAAGCTCTGCCCCGCCTGTTACAAGAATTGAATCCATCTGCCTGCCTCAGCTTTTCCCCGTCGTTTTCCGCGCGCGTGCCTGTGCCTTCCGGCGCTGAAGATTGGCCTTCAGCGCCGCTTTCAGCCGGTCGTCACGGCTGGTCCCGGCTTTGTCGCGCCCGGCTTTCGGGGTCTTTTTTTCCATTCTCTTCCTGTAGCGCAGGCCGGGCAATGCGTCCAGAATGGGTTTCGGGCGGATGAGAGTGGAGTGAACGGACATGCGGCTTGGGATCATCGGATACGGCAATATCGGGCGGACACTGATCGGGTTGTTGGGGGCGCGGCCGGTCGATGCGTTGTGCGTTCTAGTGCGTCCGGAGAAGGTAGGCCAGGTCAAGGCGGAACTGGCGGCCTGCCCAGCGGCGCCGACAATCGAAATCGTCGGGACGGCGGTCGATCTGATCGCCGCGCAGCCGGATCTTGTGGTGGAGTGTGCGGGCCATGCGGTCGTCTCGGCGGATGTGCCGGGGATCCTGGCCGCGGGCATTGACGTTATCCTGGCCTCCATCGGGGCAATGGCGGATGAGGCAACCGATGCCGCGTTACATCGCGCGGCGGTCGGCAAGGCGCAGCTGATCCTGCCGGCAGGAGCTATCGGCGGGATCGATATTCTGGCCTCGCTTGCGGCGGGAGGCGATCTGAAGGTGACATACCGGGGCGTCAAACCCCCCATGGCGTGGAAGGGCACGCAGGCGGAGACGCTGCTCGATCTGGTATCGCTGACGGAACCTTCGGTGTTCTTTCGCGGCACGGCGCGCGAGGCGGCGATGGCCTATCCCAAGAACGCCAATGTCGCGGCGACGCTAGCGCTGGCCGGGGCGGGGTTCGAGGATACGTCGGTGGAACTTGTCGCCGATCCCGCAGCCCCCGGTAACAGCCACAGCTACAGCGTGGAAAGCCCGCTTGCACGCTATTCGATGACCATCGAAAACGCCGCCTCGTCTGGCAATGCGCGGACATCCGTGGCTACGGTCTATAGCGTTCTGCGCGAAATCAACAATCGCCGCTCGGACGTGGTTATCTGAGCCAGTTCAGACGCTTAGCAGGATTTTTCCTCGATGCCGGGCGGCTTCCATCATGCGGTGCCCTTCGGCTGCGTCTGCAAGCGGCAGGACGGTATGGGTCAGTGTCCGGATCGTGCCGTCTGCGAAGAACGGCCAGACCTGCGATGTCAGTTCTCCGGCAATCTCAGCCTTGAACGTGTCGGGGCGGGTGCGAAGGGTGGAGCCGGTATAGCTGAGCCGTTTCAGCATGATCGGCATCAGGTTGACCTCGACCTTGCTACCGCCGTTGAAGGCAAGCTGGATGATCCGTGCGTCATGGCGGCAGGCCTTGATGTTTCGGGCGAAATAATCGCCGCCGATGATGTCGAGCACGATATCGGCGCCGCCCGCGGCGCGAGTGACCTCGACGAAATCCGCGATCTGGAAATTGATCGCGGTTGCCGCGCCTATATCGCGGCAGAAGGCGCAGTCTTCGTCGCTACCGGCGGTGGTCAGGACGTTCAGGCCCAGCGCCGCCCCGATCTGGATCGCCGTCGATCCGATACCGCCCGCGCCGCCATGGACAAGGAAATTCGACCCCGCCGGAACGGCATGGCTGTGAAAGACATTGCTCCAGACGGTAAAGAACGTCTCGGGCAGACCCGCAGCGTCCTGTTCGCTCACACCATCGGGGATCGGCAGGCAATGGCGCGCATCGACCGCCACGTATTCCGCATAGCCGCCGCCGTTCGTCAGGGCGCAGACGCGGTCGCCGAGTTTCCAGGGGCTCTGGCCGCTGCCGATCCCGACGACCTCGCCGGACACTTCGAGCCCCAGAAGGTCTGACGCGCCTTCGGGCGGTGGATAATGGCCGCGTCGCTGCACCAGATCCGGGCCGTTGATCCCGGCCGCGGTGACCTTGATCAGCACTTCGCCCTCGCGGGGTTCCGGCACGGGTCGCGTTCCGGTTTCCAGAACCTCGGGCCCGCCGGGTTCACGCATTTCGATGACGGTCATCTCGGTCTGGGTCATGGCAGGCTCGCGCATTGTTTGCAGGACGTCACCGGATTAATCATATAGGCCTTCGCTTGGCCACCCGGGGGTTTGAGGGCGGGGGCGATAGGCAGGGGAGCGGGATGCGTCAGCACCTTGAATTGCGCGAGATGGAGTTGTTGGTCGCTTTGGCCCGGCATCAGCATTTCGCGAAGGCGGCAGAAGCCTGTCAGATCTCGCAACCTGCCTTCTCGATGCGGATCCGCAACCTTGAAGACAAGATCGGCCGGTCGATTGTCCGGCGCGGGAACCGGTTTCTGGGATTTACCGAACAGGGCGAGTTTCTGTTGCGGCGGGCGCGCGAAATTCTGGAAGACGTAAAAGCGCTGGAACAGGAGCTTGGCTCTGCTGACGGTACGATCAGCGGCAACCTGACGATCGGTGTGATCCCGACGGCGCTGGCCTTTGCTGCCCAGCTTTGTACCCGGCTTTACAACGCACATCCGGGCATCGTGACCAACATATCCTCGACCTCGTCCATCGCGATCCAGCAAGGGCTTGATGCCGGAACACTGGATGCCGGGATCACTTATGATGACAGTCTTTCAGAGGACATGGTTCGGCTTCAGCACCTTTACGACGAGGATTACGTGCTTGTCGTACCCCGGTCGATGATGCCGAAAGACCGGTCAGAGATCTCATGGGCCGACGCGGCGGAAATTCCGATGACGCTTCTGGAGCCGGGGATGCAGAACCGGCGTATTCTTGACCGGATGTTCCGTGAGGTCGGTGCTGTGCCTCAGGTCGTTGCGGAGACGAACGGGTTCGTCGCGTCGATCATTATGGCGCAGGAGGGTCTGGCGGCGACGGTCGTGCCCGCAGTCCTGACCGAGGCCATGGGCGCGTTTCGCGGCACGGTCGCGCTGCGGTTGGTCGACCCGGAACTGCGACGCGCGATCTGTCTGGCGACACCCCTGCGGCCGCACGGATTGCCCGCGGCGGAGGCGCTGCGTCGGCTCGTCGGCCCGTAGGAGCAGATTTGAACTCGAAGCGCGCGGATTGCGACGTCGGATATCCGGACGAATCTCAGCCGATTCGAGCAAGTGATTCGCTGTGTTTGGCGGTCATTTCGGGGCTGAATCCCGCCGGATGGGCTCCTAGTCCTATTTTCGCAAATTTCTTTTGTTTTTGCATACTTTAGTGCACCGAAACGCGTTGCGCCTTGCGTGTAAGGGATCCCGCGTCGTCCTGTCCAGCGACGGGTCATGAAAGCGGCCCCGGAGCAGGCCGTCCGACGGCCCATCCCGATCTGAAATACGTTGAAGGGTGGCAAATCGCCGCTACATTGCAGCGTCCAAGAAAGGGCGGTTTGGCAAGATTGCCGCCCTTTTCAAGAAAGAGAACCGGGAACCCGGCGGGCAAAAAACGACCATCATCCTATGGGAGGAAGAAGATGATCTTTGGAAGAAGAAGCTTTACGGCGATGATCGGCGCGGCGGCTTTTGCGTTCGCTCAGGCCCCAGGTCAGGCGGCGGCATTTGAGCCGACCAAACCGATTGATTTCGTGATCATGGCGGGTGCCGGCGGCGGCGCTGACCAGATCGCCCGTTTCATTCAGTCGGTGGCGGAGCAGAAGGACCTGATGCCGCGCCCGCTGATCCCGAACAACAAGGGCGGCGGTTCCGGCGCCGAGGCGCTGATCGCATTGCAAGGCGCGAGCGACGCCGATCACACGATTCTCGTGACGCTGAACTCGTTCTTCACGACACCCCTGCGTCAGACAAACCTGGGTATCGATATCCAGACCTTCACGCCGGTCGCGATGATGGGCGTCGATCCGTTCGTCCTGTGGGTCCACAAGGACAGCGGAATCACGACGTTCGAAGAGTGGGTAGACGCCGTCAAGGCGGCCGATGGCGAGTATGTCATGGGCGGCACCGGCAAGGGTCAGGAAGACTCGCTGGTCATCACCTTCATGGAGCAGGCATTTGACCTGAGAATCAAGTACATCCCTTATGATGGTGGCGGTGCGGTTGCCAAGGATCTGGCTGGCAAGCAGATCATGGCGAGCGTGAACAACCCTGCCGAAGCCAAGGGCTTTTTCGCCGCTGGCGATTTCGTCCCGCTTTTGAGCTTCTCGGATGAGCGTATGGCCGGTTTCCCGGACGTTCCGACGATGAAGGAAAAGGGCCATGACTTCAGCTACTACAATCAGCGTGCGGTTGTTGGCGCCCCGGGCATGTCGGACGAAGCGGCGGCTTATTACCAGTCGATGTTTGAGACGATCTATAACTCGGAAGAGTGGCAGGGCTACATGACTTCGGAAAGCCTCGATCCCCTCTGGATGGATGCCGGTGCTCAGAAAGAGTATTGGAACACCCAGGTCGAGCGTCACAAGGAGCTGCTTGCCGCGATGGGCGAGTAAGCCTGACCGGGGCGGTTCGGACCAAGGGATAAGGGGGAGCCAGCATGCGGCTGGGTGAGATTATTACGGCTGGCGTGCTGGCGCTTCTGTCCATCTATCTTATGTCCGAAAGTGCCGAACTTGAGATCGGCTATGTCCGGGGCGAAGGCCCCGGAGGTGGCGCATGGCCGTTCTGGCTGTCTGCCATCATGCTGGTCACGACCGTGTTCATCGCAATCAACTGGGTAAGGCGGACCTCTCCGCCTTCCCGCTCCGAAGAACCGGTGCTGGACCGCGAAGGCTGGAAGACGCTTCTGTTCGTGGGTGGCGGGATCCTGGGCTTTGTAGCCCTGATCGACGTGATCTCGATGTACGGCGCGATGTTCCTGTTCCTGCTGTACTACCTGAAGTTCCTCGGGCGGCATTCGTGGTTCCTGACGCTCAGTCTGGCGATCTGCCTGCCGATCGGTTTCTTCTTTTTCTTTGAGGGCCTGATGCGGATCACGATGCCGAAGGGCATGGATTTCACCGAGCCGTTCTTCAACGTGATGTACGAGATTATCTACTAGGCGCCCGACCGGTCGCGCCTGGTTTCTCAGAAGAGAACTGGAAGACCCATGGAAATTCTCGGACTTCTTGGCGATGGAATGCTGTTGGCGGTTCAGCCGCTGAATCTTGCGCTGATCCTTGTGGGTGTAACGCTGGGGCTTTTCATCGGTGCGATGCCGGGTTTGGGTTCGGTCAACGGGGTCGCGATCCTGTTGCCGATAACATTTCTGGTGCCGCCGGGATCGGCGATCATCTTTCTGGCCGCGATCTATTACGGGGCGATGTACGGGGGCGCGATCAGTTCGATCACGCTTGGCATTCCGGGCGCATCGACTGCAGTCGCCACGACGTTTGACGGCAGGCCGTTGGCGTTAAGAGGCCGGGCGAGCCTTGCGCTTGTCACGGCTGCGATTGCGTCTTTCATCGGCGGGAGCGTGGCGAACATCCTGTTCACCGCCTTCGCGCCGCTTCTGGCCGCCGTCGCGCTGAGTTTCGGTCCGCCAGAGATCTTTGCCCTGATGCTTCTGGCTTTTGCGACCTTCGTGGGGCTTGGCGGCGACGATATCCCCAAGACGATCTTCTCGATCTGCCTTGGCCTTGTTCTGGCCGCTGTCGGGTTTGACCAGATTTCCGGCGCGCCGCGTCTGGTGTTTTTTGACATCACCGGCTTTCTGCAGGGCATCAACTTCCTTGTCCTCGCCATCGGCGTCTATGGCATCGGCGAGATGCTTTGGACGATTGAAACCACGCGCGGGAAGGTCACGACATCCGAGGCCAAGATGTCGGTCAAGGGCATCGTCAACGACTCGAAAGAGGGCATGAAGCGCGGCTGGAAGGGTACCACGATCGGGTCGTTCCTTGGCTTCTTCGTCGGCATCCTGCCAGCGGCGGGCGCGACGCCGGGTTCGCTCATGGCCTATGGCGTGGCCAAGATGGTGTCGAAGAACCCCAAGGAGTTCGGGCAGGGCCATCCGGGTGGTGTCGCCGCGCCCGAAGCCGCGAACAACTCTGCCTCGACCGGGTCCATGCTGCCGATGCTGACGCTGGGTATCCCCGGCTCGCCCACAACGGCCATTCTCTTGGGCGGGATGGTGATCTGGGGCCTGACCCCGGGTCCGCGCTTGTTTGTCGAGCAGAGCGAGTTCGTCTGGGGCCTGATCGGGTCGTTCTATGTCTCGAACGTGGCTGCGCTGGTGATCAACCTTGCCTTCATCCCGCTGTTCATCTGGATGTTGCGGATGCCGTTCACCGTGCTGGCGCCGCTGATCTTTGTGCTGTCCATCGTCGGTGGCTATGCCGCGACCAAGGACATGCATGACGTCTGGCTGATGGTCCTGTTCGGGCTGAGTGCCTTCTTCCTGCGGAAATTCGACTATCCGCTGGCCCCGGCGGTTCTGGCCATCGTTCTTGGCCCGATTGCCGAGCCGACATTGCGGCAATCGCTTCTGCTGTCATCGGGCGATCCGTCGATCTTCTTCACCCGGCCCATCGCGGGCCCGATCACCGTCATCGCGATTATCCTGCTGTTCCTTCCGCTGATCAATCTCGTCCGCCGCAGGATGCGCGAAGGCAATGCCGCTGGATGATAATCGCAGGTTCGCGTAAAGCGTGCGGGCAGCTTACATATTGGGGGACCTTCAATGGCCTATAAAATCCTGATCCTTGGCGCCTCATACGGCTCTCTGCTTGGAACCAAGCTTTTGATGGCGGGGCATGATGTGACCCTTGTGTGCCGTCAGGCGACGGCGGATCTGATCAACGCCGAAGGCACGGATGTGCGGATCAAGCTGCGCGGTGAAGATACGCATCGATCGATCCTGTCAGGGGATCAGCCGGGCAAGCTGGACGCGGTTGCGCCCGAGAACGTCGATATCGCGAATTACGATATGGTCGCCCTTGCGATGGCCGAGCCGCAATACGGGACGGCGGACATTCGCGCGCTGATGCGGCGGATCGCAGAGGCGCGGCTGCCCTGCCTGTCGATCATGAACATGCCGCCCTTGCCCTATCTGCACCGCATTCCGGGCCTGGATGCGAGCAAGCTGGACGCAGCCTATACCGCGCCGGATGTCTGGGCCGGGTTTGACCCGGATGTCGTGACGCTATGCAGCCCTGATCCGCAGGCATTCCGGCTGCCGGACGAGAAAGCCAATGTCCTGTTCGTGGGGCTGCCCACCAATTTCAAGGCGGCGGCATTTGCCGACGAGGCCCATAACGAAATTCTGCGGACACTGGAGGCCGATATCGCCGATGTGCGCCTTGATGGGCACGACGTGCCCGTGAAGCTGCGGGTCTACGCCTCCCTGTTCGTTCCCTTCGCGAAATGGAGCATGCTTCTGACCGGGAACTACCGCTGTATCGAAGCGGAGGGCGTGCGTCCGATCCGCGAGGCGGTGCATAGCGATCTTGCGCTGTCGGAAAGCATCTATGCCCATGTGGACGAGATCGTGCGGAAGCTTGGCGCCGATCCCGAGGATGGCGTGCCCTTTGCGAAATACAGTGCTGCCGCCGAGGGGCTTTTGAAGCCGTCTTCGGTTGCGCGGGCCATCGATAGCGGTGCCGAGAATATCGAGCGCGTCGACCTGCTGGTGAAGCTGATCTCCGATCAGGTCGGATTGTCGGATGCGAGGATCGACGCGGTTTCAAAAACCGTCGATGGCCGCATCGCGGAGAACCGGCAGGCGTCCGGTTGAGGCAATCATCGCTTTCGGGCGTAGCTTTTTGATATGGCGCTGGCGGCCGACCCGGTGCGCCGACGCGCATAGCGCGGGATGACGGCATGGAGATGAAAGGGAAGGGCACGCAGTTTGTCGCCCATGGCCGCCGGGTGCAGATGGCGTTTCCGGGCGGTGCCGGTCATGGGGTGCCAAGGGAGCGGGCGATGCCGGACATTCGGCGCGATCTGGCCCATGGTTACATCACCGCTGAAGTTGCCCGGGACCAGTACGGGCTGACGTATTCCGAGATCGATGACATTCTAGCCCGCGCGAAGCTGGGGGAGGTCTTCTGATGGCGGCGCGGGGGTTTTCCTCTCAGGCCAGCAAGTCGAGCTATGACGTGGTGATCATCGGTGGCGCGATCATGGGGTCGTCTACGGCGTGGTTTTTGTCCGACAACCCGGACTTTCAGGGGTCGGTGCTCGTGATCGAAAAGGATCCGAGTTACGAGAAGTGTTCGACCGCCCATACGAACTCGTGCATGCGCCAGCAGTTCTCGACCGAGCTGAATATCCGCATCTCGCAGTTCGCGGCGGATTTCGTGAAAAATATCCGACGCCATATGGGCGGCGACGCGCGGGTGCCCGACCTGTCGATCCGCAATTTCGGGTACCTGTATCTGGCGGATACAGAGGAGTTCGCACAGGTTCTGCGCGACAATCAGAAAGTGCAGCGGGCGGCGGGTGCGGCGACGAACCTCATGACCCCGGAAGAGATTGTGCGGGCATACCCGTTCTACAATGTCGATGGTATCGTCCTTGGGTCGATCAATACCGTAGACGAGGGGTACTGGGATGGGGCCACCGTGTTCGACTGGTGGCGCAGGCAGGCGCGGGAGCGGGGGGTCGAATATGTCGCCGGCGAAGTGGTTGCGATCACCCGCAATAGGGCCGGAACCAGGGTAGAGAACATCACGTTACGCTCTGGTCAGGTCATCTCTTGCGGGCAGGTCGTAAATGCGTCCGGTCCGCGGGCGGCGCGCACGGCGGCAATGGTGGGGATCGAGGTGCCCGTGGAACCGCGCAAACGGTATACATGGATCTTTTCCGCCGAACGTCCGATTGACGGTGATCTGCCGCTGACGATAGACCCCTCGGGCGTCCATGTGCGGGAGAACGGCGGAGGGACCTATATGTGCGGTGGTCATTCCGACATTGATCCGGCGGTTGATCCGGACGACTTCGAGATGGATCACAGCCTGTGGGCAACCCACATCTGGCCTGTTTTGGCCAACCGCGTCCCGCAGTTCGAGGCGATCCGGGTCACGAGCGAATGGGCAGGTCAGTACTCGATGAACGTGTTCGATCATAACGCGATCCTCGGGCCGCATCCGGAGGTCGCGAATTTCATCTTCTTGAACGGGTTCTCGGGCCATGGCCTGCAGCAATCCCCCGCAATGGGCCGGGCGACGGCGGAATGGCTGACTTACGGCGAGTATCGCGCGCTCGATCTGTCGCCGTTTCATTTCGACCGGATCAGCCGCAATGCTCCGTTGATCGAGAAGGCCGTGATTTGATTGCCAGCCTGCCCATGTATGATTTCCCGCATACGGCGGCGGCGAACGATGCCTTCTGGGATCTGATCCGGGCCAATTTGGGATATGGGCCGCAGAAACTGACCCGTGGCGGAGATCTCTGGCAACAGTGGCGCGCGCCGGACCTTGCTCTGTCGCAGACCTGCGGGTTTCCCTATCGCGCCCGGTTGTCGGAAGAGGTTGGTCTGGTCGGGACGCCGGATTACGGCTTGGACGATTGCCCGCCCGGCCATTACTTCAGCGTCATTCTTGCGCGAAATGGCAGGCATTCTGGTTTTCCGGCTTCCGGGTATCGGCTTGCCTACAACGACGCTTTATCGCAGTCGGGCTGGGCTGCAGCCCATGCATATGCGGAAGAGCGAGGAACAGCGCTCGGGCGTGCAACGGCAACCGGATCGCACCGCTCTTCGGCGCTGGCGGTGGCAGAGGACCGCGCCGATGTCGCGTTTGTCGACGCGGTGACGTGGCGCCACATCGGCTCAGAGCCCGCTTTCGACGGGATCGCCGTTATCGGGCGGACCCCGCCAACCCCCGGTCTGCCGCTGATCACGGCAAAGACGAATGACGCGGATGAAGTGGCCATGGCGGTGAGCGGGGCCTTGGAACAGGCCGGTCCTGCGCTTCTGGGGCAGTTGGGCATTCGCGAGTTGGTTCGCATCCCCCGCGAGGCGTATCTGGCCGTGCCTACGCCTCCTCCGCCGCCCGCATCTGCTGGGTAAGTGCCCGGATGATCGTCGCGAACTCATCGGCAAAGGCCCTTTGAGGCGACCTTTCGGCCACCAGCACCACGACAGGGCGTGGCACGCGGAGGTCCGGGATCTCCTTGAACACCAACTGGCCCGGCAGCATCTCGTGCACCGTTTTCGGCAGGATCGTCACGCGCTTGCCCGTCCGCAGCATCCCGATAAGCGATAGCGTATTGTGCACCGTCAAGTGTGCCTCGGACAGCGCGCGCTGGATCGAGTCCTGCTTGATCTGGCGGCAGAGTTCGTTGCCGATGAAGTCGGAGGCGAGGACATCATGCAACCTGACAGGCGCTGTCCGGAGCGCAAGTGGATGATCCGGCCCGCAGATCAGCCCGAAGGGATCATCGAACAATAGCTGGGTCCGGATGCCATTCAGGGCGTGGAGGCCCGAGACAATCGCCAAGTCCGCCTTGCCGCCGACCAGCGCGTCCAGAACCGTGCGCGTGTCGGCATCCCGTATCTCGATCTTCAAGCCGGGATGCCGTTGCATCAGAACCTCGATGGCGGGTGGCAGTAAAAGTCCGGCGGCAGAGGGAACCGATGCAATCCGCAACAGTCCCTGCGGCGACCTTGCCGAGGCCTCGATCGCGCTGATCGTGTCGTCGAACTGCCGAAGCTGTTGCTGGGCCAGTTCGAAGACCCGTAGTCCAAGTGCGCTCAGCCGGTTCTTGCGCTCGCTTTCGAAAAGCCTTTGCCCCAGATGTTCTTCCAATTGCTTGAGCGTCATGGATATCGCGGATTGGGTGCGGCCAAGCCGTGTGGCAGCCTCTGACAGATTGCCCGTTTCGGCAACCGTGGCGAAACAGCGGAGCATTTCGATCTTGATGGCCATTACTTCAATATTTCTGAAATTTTATTAAGAAGTTTGAGTTTGACTGATATTGCGGTCGCCGTCCACTCTGTGCGTGACAAGATCGGGGAGTGCCGGAATGGCCGATATCAAACGCAATTACATCGCGGGAGAGTGGACGGAGGGCGAGGCCGAAGTCGAGAACCGCAATCCGTCCGATTTGAGCGATTTGATCGGCGTTTTTGCGCAAGCGGGTTCGGATCAGCTCGAGAGCGCACTGGATGCAGCGCGGGTGGCGCAGGAGCAATGGGCAGCCTACGGGATGGAGCGCAAGCAGGCCGTGCTGATGGCGATCGGAACGGAGCTCATGGCGCGTGCCGAAGAGCTTGGCACGCTGCTGAGCCGCGAGGAGGGCAAACCGCTGGCAGAAGGCAAGGGCGAGGTCTATCGCGCCGGGCAGTTCTTTACGTATTATGCCGCTGAATGCCTACGCCAGATCGGCGAGAACGCCGACAGCGTTCGCCCCGGGGTCGAAGTCGACATACGTCGCGAACCGGTGGGTGTTGTCGCCGTCATCTCGCCTTGGAACTTTCCGACCGCAACCGCGTCTTGGAAGATCGCTCCGGCCCTGTGTTATGGCAATGCGGTTGTGTGGAAGCCCGCGAATGTAACGCCCGCCTCCGCCGTGGCGCTGGCCGAAATCATCGACCGCCAGGACATCCCTCGCGGGCTTTTCAGCCTTGTGATGGGCGCAGGTCGCACGATCGGGCAGCGTCTGGTCGAAAGCCCGAAGGTGAATGCGATCTCCTTTACCGGATCGGTGTCCGTGGGCCGTGGTATCACGGCGGCGGCGGTACAGAACTTCACCAAGATCCAGGCGGAAATGGGATCGAAGAACGCGCTCGCCGTGATGGATGACGCCGATCTCGATCTGGCTGTCACGTTGGCCCTTGGCGGGGCTTTTGGCGGCTCCGGCCAGAAATGTACCGCCTCGTCGCGTTTGGTCGTACATGCGGGCATCCATGACGCCTTCGTCGAAAAACTGGTTGCAGGGGCGAAAGCCATGAAGGTTGGTCACGCGCTGGAAGAGGGCACCCAGATGGGTCCGGTTGTCAGTGAACAGCAGTTGAACGAGAACCTTGGCTATGTCGATCTGGGCAAGTCCGAGGGCGCGGAACTGGCTTGCGGCGGCGCGCGGCTCGATATGCCGTATCAGGGCCACTACATGAGCCCAGGTGTGTTCCTGAACACCACGAACGATATGCGGATCAACCGCGAAGAGATGTTCGCGCCCCTGACCTCGGTCATTAGGGTCGGCAGCTACGATGAGGCGCTTGCCACGGTGAACGACACGAATTTCGGGCTGACCTCGGGTATCGTTACGCAGAACCTTGCCCGCGCGACCCACTTTCGGCGCAATGCGCGAACCGGAGTTGTCACGGTCAATCTGCCGACCGCGGGTACGGATTATCATGTGCCTTTTGGCGGGCGCGGTGACAGCTCTTACGGCCCGCGCGAACAGGGCGAGGCGGCGGCGGAGTTCTATACCACCGTCAAGACCGCCTATATCAGTTCCGGAGCGCCAGACTGATGCGGATCGACGGGCTGCAATATGCCAACTGGTCGGAAAAGGTGTTTCGGCAGATGCGGGAGGGGGGTGTGGACGCTGTCCATGTCACCATCGCCTATCACGAGACATTCCGTGAGACGGTTCTGAATTTCGAGAAGTGGAACCGCTGGTTCGAGCAGTTCCCCGACCTCATCATGAAGGGTCTGTGGGCAAGCGATATCGACAGGGCGCGCGAAACCGGGCGCACGGCGGTTTTCTTTGGTTTCCAGAACCCGTCGCCCCTCGAAGACGATATCGGGCTGGTCGAGATACTGCACACGCTGGGCGCGCGGTTCATGCAACTGAGCTATAACAACCAGTCGCTTCTGGCGACCGGTTGCTACGAAGCCGAGGACACAGGCATCACCCGCATGGGTAAGCGGGTGATCCGAGAGATGAACCGTGTGGGTCTGGTGATCGACATGAGCCATTCGGCGGACCGCTCGACGATCGAAGCCGCCGAGCTTTCGCAGCGCCCCATTGCGATCACCCATGCCAATCCCCATTCATGGGCACCGGCCCTGCGTAACAAGAAAGACGATGTGATCCGTGCCGTGGCCGAAAATGGCGGTATGCTGGGTTTTTCGGTCTATCCGCATCACCTGAAGGACAAGTCCGACTGCACGCTGCAGAGCTTTTGCGAAATGATTGCCCGCACGGCGGAAACGTTCGGCACGGATCAGCTCGGCATCGGGACAGACCTGTGCCAGGATCAACCGGACAGTGTGGTGGAATGGATGCGCACGGGCCGCTGGACCAAGGAAGTCGATTATGGCGAGGGCTCGGCCGCGGCTCCGGGATTTCCAACCATGCCGGAATGGTTCCGCGACAACCGTGACTTCGCCAACATCGAAGCCGGGCTGCGGCAGGTCGGGATGAACGAAAAGGAGGTTTCGGGGATCATGGGCGGCAACTGGTACCGGTTTTTCCGCGACAATTTCGGACCTGGCGGCGCATGACACCGGATGTGACACATATTCCCCGGCGGCCCCCGGAAACCGTCATGCGACTGAAGCGGCTTGGGTCGCTGCACCAGTGTCGTCTGAGTTTCATGCGTGTGCTGACCCGGCGGATGTCGCGGGAGCATTGGCGGTTTTCACGCCCCGTTTTCGATATCGACGCGCAGGGCGTCGGCCATGCGGTCTATACGGCGACAGGTCCGGCACGATCCTATTCGCTTGTGGCTTTTGCCCATGATCTTCCGCCGGAGAAACGGTCGGATCGGGTCATAGCGGACGCATGGGACGCGACGTTTGCGCTGTTCGACGGGATCCCGGGACCGGAGGATATCGAACGGCTGTCGCGGAACGTACCGTTGCAGGAAGCCGGGCGTGTAGATGAGACTGAACTGAGCCTGTCACGAGCGAACCGTTCTGTCCGACTTTGGGCGCATGTGGTCGATGCGCTGGCGTCGGGTCGTCAACCGGATCCCGGTCAGATCGACGCGGTGGGCTATCTGATGCGGACCACGGCGGTCTATGGGTCCGGCAAGTTCGGGGCAGCGGATCGCGAGACAATCGCTGACCGGCCTGAACTGCACGTGCCCTTTCAGGCAGAGATGCTGTCGGTCTATCTGACCCGCACCTTCGTTCGCGATCTGGTTCAGCATATGGCACGTGCCGCCGGCGGCAACAGTGCTGCCGATCTGGACCCGGCGATTGCGCGCCGTCTGGGGATCGGGAATTCCACCGGCCTAGGGATGGCGCCGTTCATCGTCAACCACCCGGTTTTGTTCAACAACTGGATCGTCGCGCGGGAAGAAGCGATTTCGCGGGTTCGCGGGTTGACGAAGGCGAGTGCCGAGGAGGCACGTGCTTTTCGTGGCATCCTGAGCCGGAGTGGACGATCCATCGACCGATGGACCTCCGAGCATCCGATCCAGATGCGGAAACTGGCCGACCTGCGCCGCGACCTCGCAGCGATAAACGACTATGTCGCCCGAGATGACATGCAATCCGGACGCTCGTGGGATCGTTTGTGCAACTGGTCAATGGCGGCGTTGAGCGAGGAAGGGCAGGAGTTGATCGCGTCGCTGATCCTCGAACCCTATCCCGATCTTGTGGACGGGTTGGCGGATTGCATGGCCGATAGCAACGCCGATGCGTTTCGGATCGACGGCAGGATGCCGGTCGGGACGGTGCGCGCCCTGATCGCGGAGAGCTTTGGCTGGGCTTTGAAACGGGATTGGGAGGCGACGGAAAACTGCGCCCGCGCATGGTATGTTTCGGAAGAAAAGCTCGAACCGCGTCTGGGCGCTCGGTTCGAGGAACCGATTGCCGAGTACGAGCAACCTCTCGCCCCGGCCCGCGATGCAGCCGCCGCCCATGCGGGACTGGCCGATTGGCAGGATGACCAGCCGGTCGCCGCATTCCTGCTTCGGCATCCCGAGCACCGCCACACGATCCGGCGCGCGCAGATGAGCCGGATCGCGCCCTATGGTGAAATCCGCGACAATACGATCGGCAAAAACGTTCTTCCGATCGATATGCTGCGTGCGAAGCTTTCGTTTTTCGGTGCAACCCATTTCGATCCGCGATCTGACCGCTGGGTGCGTATCTGTATGTATGCCGGCGCGCCTTATCCGGAGGAGCTGACCGAGGCCAATGCCGATCTCTGGGTCTATCCGGACGAGGCGAAATGAATGTCTCGCTGAATGAGGTCGAGGCGACGGCGAAGAGAGCGACGCGGGGCGCGGGCTATCAATGGGGCCTCGCCGAAGAGGCCGCGAAAGCCGTTCGCTGGCTATGCGCCAACGATATCGACGGCTGCGGGGCGCTTGCCGGTCTGATTGAGCGGTTCGATGGTGTGGATCTCGCGGAGCGCGTGCCGCTGCCGGACGATACGGGATGGTATGGGAAGGGCAGTGTGCTTTGTCCCCTGATCGCCGGGGCCGCCCTTTCGGATTGTGCCCTGGACCTTGCCGACCGGGATATTCGGATGGGACCGGTCGCGGCGCCGTGCCTTTTGTTCCCCTTCGCGGCCCACGCGGCGCGTCAGTTGCGAAACACGGTGACGGTCAGCTGGCCTGCGGGCGCCGCTGTGACCGATGGTGACAGGATCAGCCTTACGGGTCCGATTGGCACGCGGGTTGATTTCATCACCGTGTGCCGCGGAGGGTTGCTGGGAGCACCGAACCGCCAGATGTCCCGAGCGATGCCGGAACAAGGCGTGTGGGAGACGCTGAACCGCTTTGCTCACCGGACCTATGCGCCCGCGACCGCGGAATCCCGTCTTTTGGGCGCGGGTGCGGGACTGACCGATACCGATTGAGAGGGGCGATAGATGAACACCGAGACACTGAGCCTGACAGCGGTCGAAGACCTAGCGTTTCGTGCGCTTGTCGCAGCCGGAACGACACCGGAGAATGCGCGCCCGCTGGCTGTTGCGACAGCGGCGACCGAAGCCGATGGCGTGGCAAGTCACGGGTTGGCCTATATCCCGATCTATTGTGAGCATGTGCAATGTGGCAAGGTCGACGGAGGCGCGATCCCCGTTCTGACACAGCCGCGACCGGCGATGCTGACGGTGGATGCCGCGACCGGGTTTGCGCATTCGGCAATTGATAAGGGATTTGAAAGACTTATCCCGCTCGCGCGCGAACAGGGCGTGGCTGCGCTGGCCATTCGCAACAGCTATAACTGCGGGGTACTGGGCTATCACACGGGACGTCTTGCGCGTGCGGGTCTGGTGGGAATCGGGTTCACCAATGCGCCGGCCTCGATCGCGCCCTCAGGCGGGGCAAAGCCTGTCGTCGGAACGAACCCTTTTTCGATCGGAGTTCCGGGCGCGGGTGTCGAGCCTGCGATCCTGATCGACCAGAGCGCGAGCACGATTGCGAAGAGCGAGGTGATGAAACACGCCCGTGAAGGCCGCGCCATTCCAGTCGGCTGGGCGCTTGATGCCGAAGGGCAGCCCACGACCGATCCGGAGGTGGGGCTCAAAGGTTCAATGGCACCCTCGGGGGGGTACAAGGGTGTCGGCGTGGCGCTTCTGGTCGAGGTGATGGCGGCGGCGCTTTCGGGCGGACAGCTTGGGATCGACGCATCGCCGTTTTCGGGAACCAAGGGTGGCCCGCCGCGCACGGGTCAGTT
This sequence comes from uncultured Paracoccaceae bacterium, assembly GCA_947503175.1. GTDB lineage: Bacteria > Pseudomonadota > Alphaproteobacteria > Rhodobacterales > Rhodobacteraceae > Ovoidimarina. The sequence continues at coordinate 97,339 of CANNCO010000006.1, read as the reverse complement.
CTTTCTGGCAATTGATCCGGCGGCGGCGTCCGGCCAGGTGTTCGAAACACGCATCGCCGATCTGGTTCAGGCCATCTGTACGCAGGAAGGTGCGCATCTGCCGGGCGATGGCCGTCGGGCGAAACGCTTTACAGCGCAGAGAACCGGCGTTGCGGTCAGCGCGGCGACCCTTGAGAAGATCAGGGCGATCATCGGCCCCAAAGCCTGAATGCCGTCACTGCTGCAATCAGTTTGCCGCCGCCTTCCTGCGACGTCCTGATAGGGTTCGTCTGGCACGGCTGACTGCAGATCTTTCGTAGCAGTCCGACGGAGTACGCGCTTATGGCGGGGCAGGGACGGGCCGCAGCGTCATTGCCGGATGGCTGGTTCGCGAAGCCTCACCGTCCGTGACGGTGAGGCTCTGCTCGATCCCGGTTGGATCAGTTTTCCGCCTTGGCGACGCGCTCTTTCACCGCAAGAAAACTGTCCGGCGTGACCGAGATCGTGTCGATCTCCGCATTGACCAGAAGCCGGGCGAAGTCTGGATCGTTGCTGGGCGCCTGTCCGCAAAGCCCGACTTTCCGCCCAGCCGCATGCGCTTTGGTGATGACCGTCTCGATCATCCAGATAACCGATGGATCGCGCTCGTCGAACAGACCGACCAACGCCTCGGAATCGCGGTCGATCCCGAGTGTGAGCTGGGTCAGATCGTTCGAACCGACAGAGAAACCGTCAAACCGTTCGGCAAACGCCTCGGCGCTGATCACGTTGGAGGGGACCTCGCACATCACGTAGACCTGCAACCCGTTTTCGCCGCGCTTCAGACCCTGTTCGGCCATTACGTCCAAGACGCGGTCGGCTTCGTCAAGCGTGCGGCAGAACGGGATCATGACCACTACGTTGTCGAACCCCATCTGATCCCGCAGATAGCGGATTGCCCGGCATTCCAGAGCGAACCCGTCCTTGTACCGGTCGGAGTAGTAACGCGACGCGCCACGGAACCCGATCATCGGGTTTTCTTCTTGCGGTTCGAACATGCGCCCGCCCAGGAGGTCTGCATATTCGTTGGTCTTGAAATCGCTCATCCGGATGATCGTCGGATGCGGGTACCAAACCGCCGCGATCCGCGACAACCCCATGGCGAGCTTGTGGACGAAGTAGTCCGCCCGATCTTCGTAACCTTCGGTCAGCGCGTCAATTGCAGCACGATCTTCGGCTGAGTCCAGCTCGTCGTAGCGGGTCAGCGCAAGGGGGTGGACCTTCACCTCGTTGCTGACGACGAACTCCATGCGGGCAAGACCAACGCCATCTGCCGGAAGCCGCCACCAACGTGTCGCCGCCTGTGGGTTGGCGAGGTTCAGCATGATCTTCGTCCGGGTCTCCGGAACCTTATCTATGCGCACCTCGGCGACCGTCACTTCTGCTTCGCCGGCATAGATCATGCCCTCTTCGCCCTCGGCGCAGGAGACGGTAACCATCTGATGATCATGAAGAACATGGGTTGCGTTTCCGGTGCCGACGATGGCGGGAACGCCCAGTTCCCGGCTGACGATGGCCGCGTGTGATGTACGCCCGCCATGATCGGTGACGATAGCCGCGGCGCGTTTCATGATCGGTACCCAGTCGGGGTCGGTCGTGGATGTGACAAGAACGGATCCGTCGACGAACCGATCGATATCCGCCGCACTTTCGATGATGCAAACCTCACCCGACGCGACGGCACCGCCAACACTCAGCCCGGTCAGCAATGCTTCGCCATGGTCGCCAAGCGTGTAGGTCTTCATCGCGCCCGCATCGACGCGTGATTGCACCGTCTCCGGACGCGCCTGAACGATATAGAGAAGCCCGTCCTCGCCATCGCGGGCCCATTCCATGTCCATCGCGCATCCATAGTGATCCTCGATCAGTACGGCCGCCCGCGCGAGTTCCAGAATGTCGGCATCTGACAGGACGAAGTTGCCCCGTTCGGCCTTGGATGTGGGGACGTTCCGCGTTGCGGGTGCCCCGGCCTGACCGTAGATCATCTTGATTTCCTTCGCGCCAAGGGCCTTGTGGACAATGGGCGTCAGGCCTTCGCGGTTCAGAAACGGTTTATAGACCTGATACTCATCGGGGCTGACCGCGCCCTGGACGACATTTTCGCCCAGACCCCAGGCCGCGTTGATCAGTACGATCTTGTCGAAGCCGCTTTCGGTGTCGATCGAGAACATCACGCCGGAGCCGCCGATGTCGGACCTGACCATAAGCTGAACGCCGATCGACAACGCCACTTCCATGTGGTCGAAGCCTTTGATCTGGCGATAGGTGATGGCCCGGTCGGTAAAGAGCGATGCGAAGCAGCGCCGGCACGCGGCCAGCAGTGCCTCTTCTCCCACGACATTCAGGAATGTCTCCTGCTGTCCGGCAAAGCTTGCATCCGGCAGATCCTCGGCTGTTGCCGATGACCGGACGGCGACGGACGGGTCGGCCCGTCCGACGCGGTTGCCCAGTTCGCGGTAAGCGGCGCGTATATCGGTTTCGATTTCTTCGGGCCAGACGCCGCTAGCAATCGTGGCGCGGATCTCGCGCCCGGCTTCGGCGAGGCTCGACCGGCCATCTTCCAGTTTGGCGAGTTCCTCCTTCAGGACATCGCTGAACGCATTGGCCTTCATGAAGGCACGATAGGCGTCGGAGGTGGTGGCGAAACCCGGCGGCACACGGATCTGGGCCACATCGAGGGATTGCAGCATCTCGCCAAGCGACGAGTTCTTGCCACCAACCTTTGCAACATCCTCCCGTTTCAGGTGTTCGAGCCATATCAGCGACTTCTGTTTCGGGGTGTTGCTCTGGTCCATCGAGTTCTCCTTTTTTGACGATCCTCAGCGATGCTAACGATCCCTGCAGGTACAGCTTTGATCGTGGTCAAACGTGTGGCGCCTGACGGCTTTTGCGGAAGTGTTGTGCTATTCGCGCCTTAATGCCTCGATCGGATCAAGGTTTGCGGCGCGCCGTGCCGGAAAGTAGCCAAAGATCACCCCCACTGCGAACGAGAACGCAAAGGCAAGTAGGACAACGCCAGGCTCGGGCGCGAAAGGCACGGCAAGCATCTGAGCGCCGACAAAGCCCAGGACAAGCCCGAGCACGACCCCAATCAACCCGCCGATCAGGGACAGCACGATTGCCTCGACCAGGAACTGTGTCAGCACCTGTCGCGCCTGTGCGCCGATGGCCAGTCGGATGCCGATTTCGCGGGTCCTTTCGGTGACCGACACGAGCATGATGTTCATAATCCCAATCCCGCCGACAAGAAGACTGACAGCCGCGACCGCCGACAACAGCCCGGTGAGGATGTCGGTTATCCCGGACAGCATGGTCGAGATTTGTTTCATGTCCATGACAGTGAAATCATCGTCTTCGTTCGCGCCTATATGACGGATTTCGCGCATGAAACGCTCGATTTCTTCCTTTGCGCGGTCCGTTGAGACGCCTTCATGTACCGAGAGATAGAGGGTGGAGACGTCGGTGTTTCCCGCGATGCGCCGCTGGAACGCCTTGATCGGCATGATCACGAAGTCGTCTTGATCGCTGCCGAAGGTCGAGGCGCCCTTCGACTGCAACAGCCCGATCACCGTGCAGGACAGCGTCTTGATCCGGATCGTTTCGCCCACCGGGTCGGCATATCCGAACAGGCTTTTCCGCACGGTTTCGCCCAACACGCATACAGGCTTGCCAGACTGGATTTCCGAAGGTTCGAAAACCCGGCCGATGGCGACTTCCCATCGTGCTGCCTCGAAGTACCGGTTGTCGGTGCCGATGATATCGGTACGGCGGTTTTCATTTCCGAAAACAGCCCGCGCGCGGGAGAAGGAGAGCGGCGCGGAGATGTCGACTATGGCCAGTTGCTCTTGCAGGGCCTCGTTGTCGCGTATGTTGAACTGCTGGATCGCGGTGGTGGCCGGACCGCCCTGCATTGCGTCCTGTCCCGGCATGACCATAAGGACGTTCGTTCCCAACTTCTCGACATCCGCTGTGACCTGCTCTGTCGATCCCTGTCCGACGGTAACCATCGCGATGACGGCCGAGACGCCGATCACGATCCCGAGAACGGTCAGAAACGAACGCAATGCGTTTCGGAAGATTGCCTGCACCGCAAGTTTGACGGCTTCCCAGATCATCTCAGGCGGCCCTCTGTGTCGGGCTGTCGCTTTCGATCCGGCCGTCAACCATCCAGACTAGGCGATCCGCGAACTGCGCCATGTCGTCCTCATGGGTGACCATTACGATGGTCAGCCCCTCGTTGCGGTTCAGGTCGCGCAACACCTCCATGATCTCGATCGATCGTGTCGTATCAAGGTTGCCGGTCGGTTCGTCGGCCAACACGACACGCGGATTACCCGCAAGCGCACGGGCGATGGCGACGCGTTGCTGCTGCCCGCCCGACAGCTCGGACGGATCGTGATGATCCCGGTGCGCCAGCCCAACTTTCTCAAGCGCGGCCGTAGCGGCCCTGATCCGCTCGGCACGCGGCATGCCCTTGTAGATCAAGGGCAGTTCGACGTTGTGGAGCGCGCTTGAGCGGGCGATCAGATTGTAGCCCTGAAAAATAAAGCCCAGATAGTGACGCCTGAGCAGCGCGCGCTGATCCCGGGTCAGATTCGCCACCTCGACACCATCGAACAGGTAGGTTCCGCTTGTCGGGCTGTCGAGGCAACCGATAACGTTCATCGCCGTCGATTTGCCGGAGCCGCTGGGCCCCATGATGGCGACGAACTCGCCCTCGTCGATGGCCAGATCGATCCCGTCAAGCGCGCGAACCTCTGTTTCGCCCTCACCATAGACCCGGCTGATCCCGCGCAGATCGATCAGCGCGTTTTTCCCCGTGCTCTCAGCCATCGATCCGGTCCACGATCACCAGATCGCCCTCGGAAAGATCGCCTTCAAGGATTTCGGTAATCTGCCCGTTCGTGGCGCCGGGGCGAACCTCGGTCTGGACGGCCTGATCGTCGCGCAACACCCATATCGCGCGGTCATCGCCCCGTTGTCTCATGTCGCTGTCCGACGGGATCAGCATTCCCAACAGACCGCTCCGTTCGTCCTCGTCGCCGGTCTGCTCAACGGGCGGCGCATAGCGCAGGGCCGCATTCGGAACTGTGAGGACATCCGTTTTTTCATCCACGGTGATGTCGGCTGTCGCCGTCATGCCCGGGCGCAGCAACATCTCGGAATTGTCGATCGTGAGAACGGCCTTGTAGGTTACGACACCCTCGATGATCTCGGGCGCGAAGCGGATCTCTGAAATCTCGGCGGGAAAAAGCTGGTCGTCATAGGCATCGACCGTGAAAGTCGCCTTGTCCCCAACGGCGACTTGTCCGATATCCGCCTCGTCGACATCCACCCGCAACTCCATCTGGGTCAGGTCTTCCGCCAGCGTGAACAGGATCGGTGCCGAGAGAGCGGAGGCGACAATCTGGCCGGTGTCAGCCGCACGGTCCAGCACGACGCCGCGAATCGGTGCGCAGATGCAGGCCTTATCCAGTTCGGTCTTCTGAAGGTCCAGATTGGCTTCGGCCAGTTTTTGATCTGCCTCTGCGGATTGCAGCGATGCCCGGGCACGGTCATATGCCGCTTTTTGCGCGATCAGGGCCTGGCGAGAGTCCACGCCCCTTTGTTGCAGGTCCAGAGAGGCCTCATAGCGTTCCTTGGCTTCGTCCAGTGTTGCCCGGGCCATCGCCACCCGGGCGATGGCGGCATCCAGCGCGGCGCGGCTGACGTCGAGTTGGGCATTGAGTTTGGTCGTATCCAGCTCGGCCAGAATCGTGCCGACCTCGACCTGATCGTTGTAATCCACATTGACGTTCTTGATGGTCCCGGAAAGCTCGCTGGAGATTTCGACGAGGTTTGTTGGCTCGACCGAGCCCGTTGCCGTTACGGTCACGACAAAGCTGGAAACCTCGGCCGGTGCCGTGGCATATTGGACCGCGCGTACCGCATCCGCGCTTTGGATCCAGTAGACGACACCACCACCGATAACCGCCGCAGCTATCGCGTAACCGGCCCAGCGCAGACCGCGCCTGTTCTTGCGCCCCACACCCAGAACTTCGGCCACATCCCTGTTGGTGTCGTTCATTCCGATCCTCATTCGCGCTTAGACTCGGATGATCGATAGCAGCGTGTCGATCGAAGACGATGACACAGGTCAATCTACGGGCGTGAATTGCCGACTTACGGCGGGTCAGCATCTCTCAGATCGGGTATGAGCGCATCGATTTTTGCCGGGTCCACGCCAGTGCCGGGTATGTCGAACCTTTGCACTTTCGAGCCTGACCGGACCACGACGCAGATCGGTTTTTTGGACGCATTGAAAAGGTCGATACCCCGGATCCGCGCTCCCGCAACCTCGGTCTTGCTCACAACAAGAACCTGTGATGCGCCCGTCATGATCGGGCCTTCGACGTGATAGGTCATCGGCCCGGCCAAAAGACGCGCCACCCAAATCGCACGAGCGTTCCGGCAATCCAGAACGGTAGCACGCGGAGATGGGCTTCGAAGCTGCCATCAAACACGGGCCCGTTGAAATCGGGCCGAAGCCGAACGTGATACTTGTCGGATGGCGGAAGTCCGTAGAGAACCGGCGACACAAATCCGAACAGATGGCCCGTATCGGCCGGGTCATCCGTGCCGAAGGTGGCATCCAGGCGAAGGGTTTCCAGCCGGACCGAGTCCAAAAGCCCGCGCAGGAGGTCTGGCGCAGCCCGTATCATCGCCCTTCCGCGTTTCGCCGACACGCGACTTGTGCGCGATTTCTGCTTTCGCGGGGGTTTCCGTTTGCGCCACGCTGCGCCGGTCACGGAAAACCCCGGGCCGCGTCCGAAAAACGGTCGCAAGATCATCCCGTAACGCAGTCGCGGCTCGGTGCGGATGTGCATTTCGATCCGCACCGGCAAAAGGAGTGCCGCAAGGCAAATGGTGGCAAGTGCGAGCGTTGCCCAGAGCACGATGGTCAGGGCGATGGCCATTATCCGGGGGTCAGGTTTTGGCTGCGCGTGCGGCCCGGCTGTCGATAGCCCGTTTGGCCGTTTCGCCGACCGTCTCGACCAGCGTGGTCATCGGACCCTGCACCGCCTCGACCCTTGCGCCATCGGCATCGATGATGATCGCGCCAAGTGGCCTGATACCGCCGCCGCCTCCGGTGCCGCCACCGTTGCCGTTCTTTTCGCTTTCACCGCCGCCGGCGCCGAAACCGAAGCCGTAGCTGACAATCGGGATCACCGTCGCACCGTCCTTTTCGATCGGATCGCCGAGCACGTTCTTGGCATTGAGCAACCGGTCAAGCTCGTCAACCGTCCCCTTCAGCAGTCGTTCCACGTCTTCCATAAGTCTGTCTCCAATTTCTGATCCGCTTCAGTCAGCCTCGGGCTGCGATCGGATGCGTTCGATGATCTCGTTACTCATTTTCACGAGCTTGCCTGTCTCGGCGCTGTAATCGTCGAGGGCGCGCTGCATGAATTCAGCCTGGATATGCTGCAACTCCGGCAGCGTCTTGCAGTGCAGAATGGCGTGCTGCGTCCGTACGTCTTCGCTGATCCTTTGCGCAACGAATGTCGTGATCTCGGAGCCGAGATCCGACATGTTCTCGATCCAGGCGCGGCTCATCCATGCGACCGGGGCCATTTGTGCAAATGCAGCAGTCGGATCCGGGGTTTCGGTCTTCTCTTCCTGTGTCGGGGATTTGCGAACCATTGCCGTTCTCCTGATTGGCTTCCGGGTATGGGGATTCTAGCTGTTGTTTCCACGCAGACGCTTGACGCGCATCAATCAATAAGGCGATTGCATGCTGATAACGGGCCGACGTGAAGCAGATAAGGATTTCGCCCGTGCAGCTAGAACCGCCTGAAGGTGCGCCCGGCCTCGGTACCGACGAGGTTCTGCGAAGGCGCGCGGCGACAGGATGGAACGAATTGCCCCGGGCCGCCCGTGCGCATCCGGTGCGGCTGTTTCTGCGGCAGTTCGCGAGTCTGCTTGTCGTCATACTGATCGTCGCCGCAGTTATTGCCTATGCATTGGGCGAGGTGGTGGATGCGGCCGCCATAACGGCGGTGATCGTGCTCAATGCCGCCTTCGGTTTCGTGCAGGAGTGGCGCGCCGAGAACCAGTTGGAGGCCTTGCGCTCGATGATGGCGCCGATGGCCACGGTGATCCGTGACGGGCGACGTCAGACGATACCGGCACGCGATCTGGTTCCGGGGGACCATGTGCTTGTCGCGGCGGGAGACGTGATACCCGCTGATCTGAAGCCGCTGCGTCAGCAACAGCTCATGATCGATGAAAGCGTTCTGACGGGCGAGAGCGTCCCGGTCGAGAAATCCGGCGAAACAGAATCCGAGCGCCTTTATGCCGGGACGTCGGTGGTTCAGGGGCGGGCCGAGGGTGAGGTTTCGGAGATCGGCCTGAAGACCGAGTTTGGCCGCATCGCCGATCTGGCGAGGCGTGCCGAAGAGCCCCCCACCGCTCTGCAAACTCAGCTTTCGCGACTGGCAACCCAGTTGGGGGCGGCAGCGCTGGGGATTGCCGTGCTGGTTGTCATCATCGGTCTCTTATCGGGCCGTGCGCTGTCTGACATTTTTCTGACCGGCCTGTCTCTGGCGGTTGCGATCGTGCCGGAGGGCCTGCCCGCCGTCGTCACCATCACCCTTGCGCTTGGCGCGATGGCGATGGCGCGGCAGAAAGCCGTGGCGCGCAGGCTGCAGGCGGTCGAGACTTTGGGGGCGGCGTCCGTGATCTGTACAGACAAGACCGGGACGCTGACTGAAAACCGGATGACCGCGACGCAGATCTGGATGGCCCATGGCTTGGCGCCCGTGACCGGAACCGGCTATGATCCCGCAGGTCACATCTCACTCAGCGGGGATCGCGTCAGGGCCGCTGACGACCCGGTTCTTGCCCGGGCATTGACGACTGCCGTGACATGCACCCATGCGCTCCTCAGCCATGATACCGATGGGTGGCATATGATGGGCGATCCGACGGAAGGGGCGCTTATCACGCTGGCCTATAAGGGATGGGTACCTCTGCCCGGCCCGGATGCGATCCTTCACGAGACCGCGTTCACCAGCGAGCGGAAACGCATGAGCGTGCTGTCTCGTGCGCCGTTCACGTTGCATTGCAAGGGGGCGCCCGAACAGGTTCTGGCGATCTGCACAGCCCTGTTGACACCGGATGGCCCGGTGCCCCTTAGCGCCGAAATCAGAGCGCAGATCGAAGCCGCGCTTTCGGACATGGCGTCGGATGGGCTGCGCGTCATCGCTCTTGCCGACAGACCGGCGTCGAATGCTGGCGATATCGCTGAACGCGATCTTGTGCTCACCGCCCTTGTCGGCCTGATTGACCCGCCGCGTGCTTCGGTCCCCGCCGCGGTCGCGGCTGCGGGGAGCGCTGGCATCCGGGTTGTTATGATCACCGGCGACAACCCCATTACCGCGCAGGCGATTGCAAACCAGATCGGACTTCAAACCCGGCGCACCCTGACCGGGCGCGATCTCGATGAGATGGACGACGGGGCACTTGCCGACGTCCTGGATCAGCCGGTCCTGTTCGCGCGGACAAAGCCCGCTCACAAGATCCGGCTCGTTCGGGCTTTGCAGGCCCGCAGGCAGATCGTCGCGATGACGGGCGACGGGGTGAATGATGCGCCCGCGTTGAAACAGGCCGATATCGGCATCGCCATGGGCGGGCGCGGGACCGAAGTCGCCCGCGATTCCAGCGATCTCGTCCTGCTTGACGACAATTTTGCCACGATCGTCGCCGCGATCAGCGAAGGGCGCAGGCAGTTCAACAATATCCGCAAGTTCGTGCGCTATCTGCTGACCTCGAATGCGGGCGAAGTGCTCGCGATCCTCGCGAACATAATGATCGGGGGCCCGCTTGTCTTTCTGGCGACCCAGATCCTCTGGATGAACCTCGTGACCGACGGGATCACGGCAGTGGCGCTGGGTCTTGAAAAGTCCGAACCGGACCAGATGAAAACGCCGCCACGCGAGATTGATACGCCGATTATCGGATGGAACGGCATGGCCGTGATCGTGATCTTCGCACTTTACACGGGCGGTGCCAGCCTTTGGGTGTTCTATCAGACCTTGCCGTTCGGAACCGACATCGCGCGGACGGCCGCCTTCAGCGCGATGGTTGTCTTCGAAAAGATGAGTGTCTTTGCGTTCCGTTCGCTTCGCCACAGTTGCTCGACTCTGGGATGGTTTTCGAACCCGGTCCTCTTGGGGGCATTGGCCCTGACCCTTTCGGCACAGGTTGCGGCGGTGTATTGGCCGCCGCTGCAAACGGTGCTTCACACCGTACCGCTGGGCGTCGATAACTGGATCATGATTGCTGTTTTGGCCCTACCGCTGATCGTCGTTCCGGAGTTGTTCAAATGGATCGTGATGCGCCGGAACTCTGCACCGATTTGATCTTCCTCAACGGGTTGTGCCGGAATTCATGCTCTTTTCGACAAAGGAGCGTTCGGGAGGGAGAAGATGCTCGACCGGGTTCACAAGAAACAGAATACCTTCCTGAGGTTTGGGCTGGTGCCCTGTGTCTGAAGACGGCCATACGCTTTGGGGGCGGTCTGTCAGGATCGCGCGCCTTGTCGGCTTTGACGTAAAGATCGATATAAGCTGGGTTCTGATTGCCGCGCTTGTGGTCTGGAGTCTGTCGCAAGGGTATTTTCCGTCAGTCCTCCCCGGCGCGTCTCCGGAAACGCTCTTCACCATGTCGGTTGCCGCAGCGATTGCGTTGTTCGGATCGCTGATCCTGCACGAGCTTGCCCATTCACTTGTCGCCCGCCGCCACGGTATTCGCATCAAAAGCATTACTCTCTTTCTGTTCGGCGGTGTCGCCGAGATGGAAGACGAGCCGCCGGATGCCGCGACCGAATTCCGTGTAGCCGTGGCCGGACCGCTGGCCAGCTTTGCCTTGTCCCTCGCGTTTTGGGTTCTCGCCATGCTCACCATGGGCCTGCCCGGTATGGAAGCGGTACAGGCGGTCCTGCTTTACCTTGCGGTGGCGAACCTTATCCTTGCCGTGTTCAACCTCTTGCCGGCCTTTCCGCTGGATGGAGGCCGGGTCTATCGCGCGATTCTCTGGGGCCAGATCGGCGATCAGCTTGAGGCGACGCGCCGCGCCGCGCGGCTTTCTACGGTCACAGCCTATGGCCTTATTGCCCTTGGGATATTCACGCTGTTCAACGGTGCTGTGGCGGCCGGGATCTGGCCGATCATGATCGGGCTTTTTCTACTGGCGGCATCCACCGCAACCTACCGGCAGCTTTTGACACGTAAAGCGCTTCACGGGCTTTTCGTGGCCAATCTCATGACCACTGCGCCCTGGACCGCAGAGCCCGACCAGACGCTCCAGGATCTCGTGGATCAGGTTTTTCTGAATCATTCGGTCAGTTTTGCGCCTGTGATGGCCGGCGCGCGGCCGATCGGGTATATCGATCTTCATCTGCTCACCAGGATCGATCGGGAAAACTGGGCGACAACAACCGTGAACGATGTGTTCGAGGGTCTTTCTGCCAGAGATGTTGTCGGCCCCCGAGACTCCGCGCCGGATCTGCTTGAGCGGATTACCAGAACGGGTCAGCGCAAGTTCCTTGTTATTGATGATGGGCGGCTGGCGGGCGTTGTCACGCTGTCGGACTTCACGGCATATCTGAACGTTGCGGCGCAGGTTCCGCCACAAACCGAGACACGTGACCGAACCCGGGCGACTTGATTGGCAGGATGAAATCCGGCCTTAAGTGGCGCTCTTCGAAGCTTCTGTTTCGGACATCCGGTTCAGTGCCGTCTGTGTCATAAGCGGTCCGATGATTTCGAAGATAATCGTGCTGGCAATCGTAATTGCCATGATCTGTTCAGCGTATTCGGGAAACCTGTTGCTTGCCGCGAGTGCCATTCCGATGGCAACGCCCGCCTGCGGGGTCAGCGCAATCCCGGTCATGATGCCTTCCTGCCCGCTGAGATGCGCAAGCCGCCCCCCCATCCAGCCGCCGACCACACGAGCCAGCATTCGGGCCGTGACATAGGCAAGGCCAACAACCCCGAACTCCACGATAAGTCCGATTTCAAGAGATGCGCCCGCCATGATGAAGAATATCAGTAGAAAAGGCCATTCGATCCGCTCGATTTCATGGAAGGGATACCGGTGATGACGTGCCAGGTTGACGACAATCGCACCCGCCACCATGCCTGCGAGCAGGAAAGATACCTCAAGCAAAAGCGATGCACCGGCGCAGATGAGGACGATGCCCAGGGCTTCGAGAAGGGAAGGCTCGCCGCGTTTGAGCCGCCCGGTCAGATAGGCCGCGGGAAATCCGATGGCCGCGCCAAGCGCAATGCCGCCGCCGGCCTCCCAGACCCCGTGAAGCACCGAGGCCGCCGCCCCATCGCCTGCGATTGCACCGGCAACCATCAGGATGATGCTAAACGCCAGAAGACCCCAGGCATCATCGATCGCCACGATTCCGAGGATGTTCGTCGCAAAGCGACCGGTCTGACCTGACTGAAGAATGACGTCACGCGTCGCTGCCGGAGCCGTCGCCGCCGAAATGGCCGCGAGGATAAGCGCCGGAACGATGGCCATGCCAGCCAGGTACAGACCGGCAGCCACGAACAGGATCGATATGCCCACCACGCTGAGCGACATGATCAGTATTTCGCGCCCATGCTCCGCAAGCGTATCCCGTTTGAGAGTACCGCCCAGGAGAAAGGCCACCATTGTCAGCGCGACCGCGGCAAAGCCATCATTCGCGCCTGCAAGCGCCGGAGGGAGGACATCAAGTATCGGAGGGCCCAGAAGGGCCCCCAGAAGCATGAGCAGTGTAACCCGAGGCACATGGACGATGTGCCCGATCGTATCGAGAGCCAGAGCACCCAGAAACAGGACGCCAAGAATCAGGATCAGGAGCGCGTGTTCCAAGGCGACCCCGCCCTAGGGGCGGGTCAGCGATGCGATATCCACATCGACAGCCTGTGACAGGTCTTCGAGGCTATCGTAAAGCAGTTGGAGCGCATAATGCGGGTTGTGGGAGAAAGCACCCTTGTCCTTCGCTACATACTGATAGTTGTAGGCGGCACGCAACATGCGCGGGGTCCAGTTCTGGTAGCGGTTGGGATAGGACGCCTCGCCCTCTGACACCGCGCCGTCCGCATCCCCGTCGGCAAAGAAATACGGATAGCTGTCTGCGGCATAGACCACCGGCACCCCGACCACTTCGCGAGCGTAGAGCGCGATGGCCTCTCCCAACTGCTCATGGAGTGATGCGATCGGGCGAGCGATTCCCTCTGAGACATCGCCATCGCCATCGAAATCGACCTGCGTGGTTCGGATGTCACGGAAGCTGGCGACATCCCTGTGACAGCTTGAACAGCTTGTCAGTTCGACTTTGAGCGAGTGTGGCGAATGGCAGGCGGTGCAGGTGTTCAAGTCGGGCACATGGGTGAACTGACCCTTATAGTCCTTGCCGGCATATTCGTAGCCGCCACGGGCATCGCCGCCCATCAGCGTCGCGGCTGCGGCGGCATAGTGGATGTTCACAAAACCGAGTTCGGCTGACACCGTATCGATCCCGAGCCCTTCAACGGCAGCCTCCACCGAGCCCGTCCAGTTCCGGCCCTGATGACAGACAGAGCAGACAGCAGATGACCCGACGTTCTCGGCAACCGCGCCGGACAGCATCGGCACGGATTCAAGTGCCGTGGCGGCTCCGCTGTGACATGTCGCGCAATCGACGACGTTGCCCAGCGGGACCGGATGATCGATCCGTCCGACCGTACTCATCGACCCGCTGACATAGTCGGTGAATCCGATCCCGGAATGGCAGGTGGCGCAGGAGCCCGGTATCTCGCCATCTTCGTTCCAGTGCGTGAAGGCATCCGCAGACCGGTCTGCATGCGGCGAGGCTATCCAGGCATCGACGATCTGGGACAAGCTCGGCCCGTCATCCTGATCCTGCGCTTGCGCTGCAACTGGTGCGATAAGAAGTGCAAGGATCGAGACAAGCCAAAGCAGCCTTTGGCGCAATGCGGTGATCATCGAGATTCCTCCTGCCGACGAGAGCGTTCCAGAGCATATGGTCACGATACAAAATCTTTTGATTTGATATATCTCAATGAGTTGCCCGCCAACCTCGCAGAACTTCGTCGGAGAATCTCTCCAGACAGGGCGGAAATCGGGCAAGATGACAGAGACGCAGCATGGCGAAGCTACGTACGCGCGAGAGCTGCCCGTTGGTATTCTGGGTGCCGACTATTCCGAGTTACGTATCCGGCAGGAAGTCGAACGCGGAGACGCGGTGAGCATCGGACAGGTTGTCTTCCGCGATAGGAAACGCCCTGAGATCGCATTTGTTTCCCCTATTTCCGGAACCGTCGGGGACATCAGCATGGCCCCGCGGCGTATGCTTTCGGTCTTCGAGATACTGCCCGGCCCCGCCGCTTCCGCTGAGGTGGAAACAGGTTCCTGCGATGATAGCAGCGCCGCCGCAATCCGCGGCACGTTGCTTGAACGGGGGCTTTGGCCCGCCATTGTCACACGCCCGTTTGGCGGTATCCCCGATCCCGACGCGTCCCCGGACGCGATATTCGTCACGGCGACACGGACGAGCACCGCTGCGCCCCATCCGGCGAATGTCATGGATGGACGCGCCGCCGATCTGACGCGCGGTCTGGAAGTGCTGGCGGCCCTGACCAAAGGACATGTCCATTTGTGTCAGGCGAACGGTGCGCCCGCGCTGGACGACGTCCCCTCTTCCGTGAAGATATCCTATTTTCCCGATCGTGATGGGCAGGGCCTGCCGGGAACTCATGTTCACCGGCTCTTTCCGGTACATTCGGAGCGAAGCGTCTGGACGATCGGATATCAGGAGGTCCTTGCAATCGGGCATCTGTTCCGCACAGGGCGGTATGATCCGTTTCGCAGTGTCGCGCTCCATGGGCCGCGATGCACAGATCCGGCGGTGCTGCGCATCCCGCTTGGCGTTGATCTGCGTGTGCTCGTTCAGGACAGGAGCGATGACGACGATCCCCCGCCCGACCTCATATCCGGCTCGGAGTTGCGCGGGCGGCCGGCGGCCTATCTGGGCCGCCATCATGATGAGATCACCGTCACCGATCGACGCCGTGCCGCTTCGGGTGCCCGGACGGGCGCGCCGCAGCCCCTTTTTGCATTGTCGCCCCTTGAACGTGCGCTGCCTATGAATATCCTGCCCGTCCCGATGATGCGTGCGCTGAGCACGGGTGATGCCGAAACGGCACGCCGGCTGGGATGTTTTGAGCTTTTGGAGGATGACGTGGCCCCGCTTACTGCCCTTTGTACGAGCGGGACCGATTACGGTAAGTGCCTGCGTGACGTCCTGGACACCCTGCGAAAGCAGACCGTATGACGGCTGCGGCACGGCTTCTTGCCGGTCAGGGCGCCTTGGGCATGACTGTCGTTCAGGTGATTGCGCTTTTGCCTGCGCTGGCCGTAGTGCTTGCCGAACGCGGATTGCCTGCGCTGTGGGTCTTTCTGGTGGCAGCGGCGGTGGCATTGTTCTGGGATGCGGTGTTCTGGCGCGTCCGAAACGGGGCACCGGGTGCCGGAGGCATAACGACGGCGATGATCTTTGCCGTTCTGACCCCGGCGGATGTCGCAGTCTGGCAAGTGGCCGTTGTCGTCTCGCTTGGCGCAGTCGTTGGAGAGTTGGTGTTCGGCGGCCGCGGCTTTGGATTTCTGAACGCGGCTGCTGTGTCGCTGGCGTTGCTTCTGTTTTCGTTCCCTGGAACGGCGTTGCCCGAACCGACCCTCGCGCTGGCGCTTGCCACGGTGCCGGGTGCGGCGTTGCTGCTTATCATGGGCGTCCTGTCATGGCGGGTCGTGGTGACGAGCCTGCTGGTTCTGTGGCTTGCCGTCGGAATGGATGAGATTGTGGCAGTTGCGATCATTGCCGCCTTTCCGCTGGTATTTCTGGTCGGCGATCCCGTTGCCGCGGCGAGTACGAATGCGGGGCGTGTCGCATATGCTATTCTGGCGGGCGCACTGATCTGGATTTTTGGCCTTGATGTGCAAGCCGTCGTTTTTGCGTCGCTGCTTGCCAGTATCTTCGCGCCGCTTGCCGACTACTTTGCCATTCGTGCCAACGCGTTACAGAGGGGATTGCGTCATGGGTGATCCACAGGCGACCGCCCAAACCAAGGAAAGCCCGGCCAAGGTCATCGGGATGGCCGTCATTGTGGCTTTCGTGTGTGCCCTTGTCGTTTCGACGGCGTCGGTTCTGCTGAAACCCATACAGGATGCCCATCTGGAGGCCGAGCGCGAAGCGCGGATGGCCGCGATGCTGGATACCCTGCCGGGAATGCGGGAACTGCTGGAAGAGGCGGGTGCGGAGAACCTCGAAACCCGGCTGGTCGATCTGTCGTCGGGTGAGTTCGTGGCGAGTGACGATCCGGCGGCCTATGATGAGATGGAGGCCGCCGGTGACCCGGACGCCGCCGTCCCGGTGCCGTCAGAGCTGGACGTCGCCGGACTGGGCCAAAGAGGCCCTAACGCGGCGGTCCACATCCTTGAAGGAAATGGCCGAGTACAACTGGTCGTCCTTCCGGTTCGGGGCACGGGATATCAATCCATGATACGCGCCTTGCTCGCGCTGGAAGCCGATCTCCGGACTGTCGCTGCATTGACGATCCTTGAACAGGGCGAGACCCCTGGCCTCGGCGCCCGGATCGAAGACCCGGAATGGCAGGCGCTGTGGCCCGGAAAGGAGGTCGCGAACGAGGCGGGCGAGATCGTGATCTCGGTCGTGAAGGGCGAAGCAACCAAACCCTACGAAGTGGACGGAATCACGGGTGCGACGCAGACGGGCAGCGGTGTTGCCAACATGCTGCGCTACTGGTTGGGGCCCCACGGCTACGGGCCGTTTCTTGAACGCCTTCGCAGCGGGGGGCTTTAGCGTGGCACAGGCATGGAACCGTTTGATCGCTCCGCTGATCGACGAAAACCCGGTGACTCGCCAGATACTTGGCGTGTGTTCGGCACTTGCCGTCACCACATCCGTCAACACCGCGCTGATGATGTCGGTGGCCCTTACGGTCGTGATTTGCCTGTCTTCGGTTCTGATCAGCCTGTTGCGTCATCACATTCCGAATGTGATCCGCCTGATCGTTCAGATCACGATTATCGCGTCACTCGTCATCGTCATCGATGAGCTGATGCAAGCCTTTGCATTCGAACTGAGCCGGGCCTTGTCGATCTTTGTCGGGCTGATCGTGACGAACTGTCTTGTTCTGGGACGGGCAGAGGCCTTTGCGATGCACAACCCGCCCGGGCGGTCGTTCATGGACGCCTTGGGCAACGGTCTCGGGTACAGTCTGATCCTCCTGATCGTCGGCGGATTACGCGAACTCTTGGGACAGGGCAGTCTCTTGGGCTATTTCATTTTCCTCCCGGTTTCCGAGGGTGGATGGTTCCAGCCGCTCGGCCTGATGCAACTGGCACCTAGCGCGTTCTTCATCATCGGGTTCCTGATCTGGGGCATCCGCAGCTACTGGACCCGGCAGGCAGAGCCCGCAAAGTTCCCGCTGGTGCGTGAAAGGGCAGGGTCATGACCGACCTGCTGATCGCCGCCATCTTTCAGGAGAACCTCGCCCTGTCGTTCTTTCTGGGCATCTGTACGTTTTTGGCGGTTTCCGAGCGGGTCGAAACGGCATTGGGCCTTGGTGCAGCAGTGATCGTCGTGCAAAGCATCACGGTTCCCGTCAACGCATTGATCTTTCAGGGTTTGCTGATTGATGGTGCGTGGCGTTGGCTGGGGCTGCCCGACGTGGATCTGTCGTTTCTGAAACTGATCGCCTTTATCGGCGTCATCGCCGCCATGGTGCAGATTCTCGAAATGACCTTGGAACGCTATGTGCCGGTCCTTTACCGCGCTCTTGGCATCTTCCTGCCCCTGATCACGGTGAACTGCGCGATACTTGGCGGCAGCCTGTTCATGGTCGAACGGCGCTATGAGCCGCTGGAAGCAGTCGTCTATGGTTTCGGAAGCGGTGTCGGCTGGGCTTTGGCGATTGTCACCTTCGCCGCGATCCGCGAAAGGCTGCGCTACAGCAATATGCCCGATGGCGTTCAGGGGCTGGCAAGCGCGTTTCTGGTCACCGGCCTCATGTCGCTTGGGTTTTCTGCCTTTGCGGGGGTGGGGCCATGACCAGTATCCTTCTGGGAAGCGGTGTTCTGATCGTTCTGATCCTGCTTTTGTCGGGCTTGGTGATCGCCGCCAGGGCCATTCTCAACCCGGCGCGCCCCGCCACACTGACCCTGAATGGCACGACCCGTATTGCGACCGAAACCGGACGGAAGCTTTTGGCTGCTCTTAACGAAAACGGTGTGATGATACCGTCGGCCTGCGCCGGGGCGGGGACGTGTGGTCTCTGCAGGGTGCAGATCGTTGAAGGTGGACCCGATCCGTTGCCGATCGAGACAGCGCGGTTGTCGCCATCGGAACTTCATTCGGGTGTTCATCTGGCCTGTCAGGTTACGATGCGCGGCGATATGGCCGTGCGCGTCCCCGATGACCTTCTGGCCGCCGAGGCCGTGATGTGCCGGGTTGCGTCTGTGCGGGCGCTGACACCGCTGATCCGCGAGATCGTTCTGGACCTGCCCGACGACAGCCGCCCCGACATTTTCGCAGGCGCTTTCGTGCAGCTTACCGCGCCGCCATTCGCGCTGGACTACGCCAAGATCAAGGTTCCGGACGAACACGCGGACATCTGGGCACCGCTACGCTCGCTTTCGGTGGACACATCCGAGCCCGTAACGCGTGCCTACTCCATCGCCAACCGACCAGAAGACACGGCTGCGGGCCGCATCGTTCTGAATATCCGGCTGGCTCTGCCACCCCCTGGGGTGCGCGACGCGAAACCGGGGATCGTATCGTCTTGGCTGTTCAATCTGAGCCCGGGCGACACGGTGTCAACTGCCGGGCCGTTCGGGTCGTTCCGGGCCCGCGACAGCGACCGCGAGATGGTCTTTATCGGTGGCGGCGTCGGTATGGCTCCGTTGCGGGCGATGCTGTTCGAACAGCTTGAAGGGCTGAAGAGCGGGCGGAAGGTCACTTTCTGGTACGGTGCCCGCAGCAAGGTAGACCTGTTCTACGAGGATGAGTTGAACGCGCTTGCGGCAAAGCACGAGAATTTCGACTGGACGGTTGCGCTTTCTGATCCGGAACCCACGGACGATTGGTCCGGCGCCACCGGTTTTGTCCATCGGATTGCTCTTGAGAATTACCTTCGCGACCATCCGGCGCCCGAAGACTGCGAATACTATCTCTGCGGCCCGCCGATGATGATCTCGGCGGTGATGCACATGCTGGACGAGCTGGGCGTCGAGCCCGACAGCATCTTCAACGACGATTTCGGAGTATAGGCTGATGATGCTGACCCGACGATACATGATGACAATAGGTGCCGCGGCTGCCGCGTTCGGACCCGGTGGTGCATCGGCCGGCACGGCTGTTACCGGCGGCTCGGCTTTCGGAGGCATATGGCGGGTTGTGACATCAGATGCGGAGGTCGCCGGGATGCGCGCGGCGATCATTCGGATCGTTGCGGAGGTCGACAGTCAGATGTCGCCTTACAAGCCCGAGTCAGCCCTGTCGCGTTTCAATCGGAGCCAGTCGACCGATTGGCAAGATGTTCCCGGCCCATTGGCACGGGTTGCGGAACATGCGATTTCTATGTCGCTTTTCACAGGTGGCGTGTTTGATCCGCGCGTCGGGCCGTTGGTTCACAGGATGGGCTTTGGGCCGATTTCGGGACATGGCGAGATCGGCGGGCAGGTCGAGGCCGTTCCGGGTGCGCTTAGAAAAACGCAATCGGGTCTGACGCTCGATCTGTGCGGCATCGCCAAAGGGCATGCGCTGGATCGGATGTTCGACGCCCTGAAAGTGCGTCTGTCTGGACCTTTCCTGATCGAACTGGGGGGCGAAGTCCGGGCCCACGGGCAGCATCCGTCCGGACGGAGCTGGCAGGTGGCCATCGAGGATCCGACACCGGGCGCATTCACCGCAAGACACATCGTGGCGCCGGGGCATCTGGCCCTTGCCACATCCGGTCACAGCGCGAACGGGGTGACCGGTTCGGTATCGACAAGCCATATCATCGACCCGCGCGTCAGGCGTTCTGCGGTGTCCCCGGTTGCGTCGGTCTCGGTTCTGGCGGAAACGGCGGAGCGGGCCGACGCGCTTGCGACGGCCCTTTGTGCCATGGGCGAACGCGGCGCCGGTTTCGCGCGCCGCCACGGAATCGATGCTCTTTTCCTTTTGTCGGGTGGCGCCGTACTGGAAACCGTTACAACCGGCGCTTTTGCCGATCATCTCATGGTCTGAGGCGGGAGACTGGACATGACAACATTCCTTCTGAGCCTATTGCTGATACTGCTTGCCGTTCTGGGTTTGGCGGTCGGCGTCCTTTTCGGGCGCGATCCGATCAAGGGATCCTGCGGCGGTATCGCCTGTGGCAAAACAGGGGCCTGTGCTGGATGTACGCGCAGGAATGACGGCGAGGGTGGGAGATGAGCGAGCTTCCGACCGTTGCGGATTACATGGCGCGGGAGTTGATCACGCTCAGTCCCGGTCAGGAGATCAACGATGCAATGGCCGTCCTGCTGAAGTACAAGATCTCTGGCGCTCCCGTGGTCGATGAGGCGGGCCGGTTGGTCGGCATCCTGTCCAAGAAAGACTGTCTGCGCGCCGCGTTGGAGGCCAGTTACTATCGTGAATGGGGCAAGCCGGTTTCGGGCTATATGGCCGATGACGTTCACACGCTTGATCCGGGCATGGATATCGTTGCGGCCTGCGAAGCGTTCATCAACAGCACCTTTCGCCGTTTTCCGGTCGTTCAGGAAGGACGCTTGGTCGGTCAGATCAGCCGGGCGGATATCCTTCGGGCCATGGCCGAGAACTGGGGTTAGCGCGGCTTGTTGATGTTCAGCGGTCGCATAGACGGACTTTGGAAGCCCGCGCGGCCGCGGTCTTTGGCCAAAGGCTGGATCAATCCCGCGGTTTGCGCGTACAAATGTCGGGTCAGCCGATGAATGGGACCAGCCAATTGTCCGATGCCCGGGAACCCGCGCTGCTGAAGGCGCTGCTGGAAGCGGCCGCCGATGCCATTATCGTCACGGACAAGGCAGGTGTGATCACGCGCGCCAACTCTGCGGCTTCACGACTTTTCGGATATCCCGCCGATGCACTTGTCGGAGAGAACCTGCTGCTTCTTGTTCCGGGCGGCATGGCTGCCGGCCACCCGGAGTTCATAAAGGGGCACTCAAGAACGAACGAGACGCGGACCAACGGTGTCGGGCGCGATGTCGAAGGCAGGCGCAAGGATGGCACGGTCTTTCCTCTGCGTTTGTCAGTCGGTGAGGCCGTGATCGAGGACGAACCGACTTTCGTTACGATCCTGCACGATCTGGGTCCTGAACGTAGCACTGAGGAAGCGATGATGCTCGCTCAGCGTATGGACGCTATCGGGCAATTGACCGGCGGAATATCTCATGATTTCAATAACCTGTTGACGGTCATCATCGGTAATCTCGAACTGCTCCAGGCAATCGAGACCAGCGATGCCGCCAAGCCGCTGATCAAGGATGCTCTTGAGGCCGCAGGTCTGGGCGAGGAACTGACATCGCGCCTTCTGGTCTTTGCCCGTAAGAGCGCGCTCAGGTCGGAGCCGACCAATCTCGAGGAGATTCTCAAGACCTCCATTCGCCTGCTTCGGCGTACAATAAACCCGCAATGCCGGATCGATTTCTCTGCGGCCAAGGATGCCTGGATGGCGATGATAGATCCCACACAGTTGCAGACTGCGATCCTCAATCTCACTCTGAACGCCCAGGACGCGATGCCGGAAGGCGGACGGATCATGATCGAGGTCGATAACGTGGTCGTCGACGAACGGTACCTTGCCCAGGATATCGAGTTCCGGAAAGGCAGTTTTGTCCGGCTGACCGTCAGCGACGATGGCGAGGGGATGAGTGCGGCGGCAAGAGCCCGCGCGATCGAACCGTTCTATACAACAAAACCCGCCGGCAAGGGCACGGGGCTGGGTCTGTCGATGGTCTACGGCTTTGTGAAGCAGTCAGGAGGCCACTTTGCGATCTATAGCGAACCGGGAGAGGGCACGAAGGTCAGCCTTTATTTCCCCGCGCTCGATCCGACCGGAGCCATTGCGGCGGACAGTGCCGCGACATCCTCAACGAAGGTGTCGAGAGGCCAGGGGCAGCTTATCCTGATCGTCGAGGACGATCCTAGGATTCGCCGCCTGACGGAAACCCGCCTCATCTCGCTCGGCTATGCCTGCCTGTCGGTGCCCAACGCCGCCGACGCCATGGATATCCTTCAAAGCAGAACGGATATTGATCTTGTCTTCACCGATCTGGTGATGCCGGGCGAGATGACCGGATACGATCTGGCTTGCCGTATCTCGGATGAGTTCCCTGAAATTGGCGTGCTCATCACATCGGGTTTTTCCGAGGGTCTGCTACGCGATGGCAAGGTCGGGCCGGAGTTTCCGGTTCTGGGTAAGCCTTACCGTAACGATGCGCTGGCAGAGGCGATTCAGGCGGGTCTGGGTGGGACCTAGCTGGCCGGTACGGCTGATTCCGTTAGCATGTATCCGACCCCCCGGACGGTCTTGATCAGTTTTGGATGGGAAGGATCGCGCTCGATCTTCTTGCGCAGTCGGGCCACCTGATTGTCGATCGTCCGATCAAGCGGCACCCATTCCGGCCCGTCGATCAGATCCATCAACCGGTCACGCGACAGGGGCCGCTTCGGATTGCGCAGGAACGCCGTCAAGAGCTTGAAGTCTGCCGTGGTAAGATCGCAGGGTTGTCCGTCCCGGTCGGTCAGGATCATGCGTTCGACATCGATTGTCAGATCGTCCATCTGCTGCAGTTCCGGAGATACAGGTCGATGCTCCGGCTCGGGGGCGGTCGTGTCGGCGGGAGCCGTGGCACGTCGCAAGACACTGCGAACGCGGGCCAGAACTTCCCGGACATGAAACGGCTTGGTGATGTAGTCATCGGCACCCAGCTCAAGTCCGACAACCCGGTCAATGATATCATCCCTGCTGGTGACCATGATGATCGGAACCTGCCGGTCACGTCGGATCTCGCGCGCCAGATCGAGTCCGTTCTCTTCCCCAAGGTTCAAATCGAGCGTCACGAGATTCGGTGGTTTGGTTCGAAAGGCGGCCTCGATCCCGGCGCGCCCGGTTGCCTCGCCGACACGATAGCCGTCGGATTCCAGGCAACGCCGCAGCAGCACCCGCACCTTCGGGTCATCGTCAACGACGAGAATATGTGTCTCGGCCACCTTTGTTTCCTGTGCAATAGACCGCATCGAAGCATCGTGCGCGTCCAAAACCAAAGCCCGGGAGCGAGCGATACAATTCGTTACAAATGTCCTACGTCGCCGCAAACATCGTGCGACACGAATGAGTCAGAATGCTCCGGCCTTAGAGATGGAGCATGCCATGTATGTTACTCTTCTAAACAATTACGGTGCAACCAGTGATCCCGCGGAACCCCCCGAAGCCAAGAACACCAAGCCTGCGTTTGGCTGTGCCCGGTTTTTGCGCCAAGGGGCCAATCTCTTTCATGAAGGTGACGAAGCGGAACACATCTATGAAGTCAAAAGCGGCGTCGTTCGCCTGACACGCGTTCTTGAAAACGGAAAGAGGCAGGTCATTGCCTTCGGATATCCGGGCGATTTCGTGGGATTCCCGAACGGGAGATTCTACCATGCCGATTGCGACGTGATCGCAACGGCCGAGCTTGTCGCGCATCGGCGATCGGCGCTGGAACACGCGCCGGATGACGATCCGACCCGGATCCGACTTCTGAAGGCTGCGCTGGGTGAAATCTGCGCCATGCAGGACCATTTCATGATGCTGGCCTGCAAGTCGGCGACAGAAAAAGTCGCGTCGTTTCTCGAAGTTCTGTCTGACAAGATCGGTGTCGAGGTTAAGGGAGAACGCCATGTGCACCTGTCGATGCGGCGTGCCGATATCGCGGATTTCCTTGGTCTGACAACCGAAACAGTCAGCCGGACATTCACGCAACTGCGCAAGAACGGCATTATCGGCTTCGATACGGCGCAAATGGTGATCATCCGCGATGCCGCCGGTTTGTCGGATGCGGCAGAGACGGAGTAGCAGCCTCGACGCAAGGCCGGAACTGCGGAAACTGCAAACCGTCCGCAGACCTCTTGCCTGAACCCGGTCCGGTACGGCGCCCGTACCGCTTGTCTCGGTCGTTTTTCCCGGCGATGGTCTCATCCATCTTTTTCGTTATGTTTCTGTCATGAATATCGGGGCGACTTGAAAAAATACCTCCTTCCGTCCGCCATCGGAGTGCTTATCCTTGCCTTCTGGCTGAAGCCGGAAGTTCAGGAGATCGCAGCCGGTGTGGCGATCTTCCTGTTCGGGATGCTGATGCTGGAGGATGGTTTCAAGCTGTTCGGCGGCGGTGCGTTGGAGCGGCTTCTGGAGCGGGCGACGGGATCTGTCTCGCGCTCGCTTCTGTTTGGCTTCGTTTCAACGACCGTCTTGCAATCCAGTTCGCTCGTCTCCGTCATTACCATCTCGTTTCTCAGCGCCGGGCTGATTCCTCTTGTTGCCGGGGTCGGCGTGATCCTCGGCGCCAATATCGGAACGACGACCGGCGCTTGGCTCGTCGCGGGTCTGGGTCTGAAGGTCAATATCGCATCCTACGCGATGCCCTTGATCGCGCTCAGCATCGTTCTGGTGTTCCAAAAGTCCAAAGCCATACGCGGGATCGGCTTTGCCCTTGGGGGGTTGGGGTTCCTGTTCCTCGGCATCCATCACATGAAGGAAGGGTTCGAGGCATTTCGGGACCAGATCGACCTGACCCGTTTCGCCCTTGCCGGCCTTCTGGGGCTGGGCGTTTATACGTTGATCGGGGCGATGGCGACGGTCGTTATGCAATCGAGCCATGCCACGATGGTTCTGACGATAACGGCTTTGGCTGCGGGACAGATCACTTATGACAATGCCCTTGCGCTGGCCATTGGCGCCAATATCGGCACGACGATCACGGCGGTCATCGGCTCGCTCAGTGCCAACTATCAGGGCAGGCGGCTGGCGCTGGCGCATCTTATCTTCAACATGGCGACAGCCGCGGTCGCGCTGGCGCTCATCGACCCCCTGCGCATGTCCGTGGACTGGCTCAGCGATCTTGCCGGCATTGCGCAGAGCGACTTTGCGCTGAAGCTTGCCGTATTCCACACGGTCTTCAACCTGCTTGGCGTTGTCCTGACGCTGCCTTTGCTGAAGCAACTGGTCGGGTTCCTTGAACGGAGGATCGCGGAACCGGTGCAGGAAGTCAGCCGTCCACACTTCCTGAACAAGGCCGTCGATGAGTTTCCCCAGACACTTGAGAGCGCCTTACGTCAGGAGGTTTTCCACCTTTACCGGAATGCGACGGAACTGATCCTGCATGGCCTGAACCTCCACCGGGATGAGATATCCGAAGCTGCAAGCGTCGCAGAGACCGTTCGCAAGAGTCGTCGGGAAATCGAGATGGACATCGAGGCGGAGTATGAGCGCCGGGTCAAAACGCTTTATGCGGCGATTGTCGATTACTCGTCGCGCGCAGGCAGTCGAAGCTATTATCCCGAAATAGCTGATCGGATCGATGCATTGCGCGACGTCGCGGGCAAGGTCGTGCAGGCTGTGAAATCTGTGAAACACCTGCGCAAGAACACGCTGCGTTACACCACCCGGCCACAGGGCAGGGTGACCGATCTCTATGACACGCTGAGAACCGAGATCGCACGGATCGTGATTGAGATCGACAAACTCAGCGATACCCCGACTGAAGAGCGCAGTGCCCTTTGGCTGGATCAGGAACGGGCACAGATCGAAGAGGATGCGCGTTCGACGGCGCACCGTATCGACATGCTGATCCGCAGTCAGGATCTTACGCCCGAGTCCGCGACATCCTTTCTTAACGATTCTGGCTATGCCTACGCCGCTATGCGAGACCTGATCGAAGCTGCGCGCACCTATTTCCTTGAGCGTGACAGTGCCCTTGCCGAGGTTGAACAGCTCCTGTCGCTGGAACAGGAAGAGATTACTTCCGGGATTTCGGACAGAGAGGAACGTAACAGAGATGTTACAGAGCCAACCTAAGATCCCTCGAATGCCCGCAATGCAGGGAACCTGTGAATGAAATTCGAAAAGCTGGCTGCGAAAGTAAGCGATTACAACGAACGACTTGCCGACGGTCAGGCGCGCAAGATCAAGCCCGAGCACGTTCGGAAGGTGCTTGAGAAGCTGCGGAGCAAGGAATCCCAGCTTGCCAAGGAGCTTGCGGCTTCCCACGACTATAACAAACAGGTTCGCCTCACGGGTAAACTCAAGATTGCGCGCGAACAGATCAGCCGCGCGGAATGGCTTCTGAAAGAGATCGGGTGAGTGGAGTTACTTGACCCCGGACGCACGAATGACGTCCGGCGCTTATGCGTGATCTGCAAAGGGCTGAGAGGGTTTTGCCTGATCCCACCCTGCTGCTGTCAAACCGCCACGTTCATGTTCGCTGCAGTTCAGACCTGCAAAGGTGCAGGGTCGTTGGGGATGCCCATGTCGCGATCCGGTCGCCTTTTTGGTCCGGAACCCGACCCGGCGCCTTGGCGGCGCGGGCCGCGGTTCCTCAAAGACGCCAGAAGCCGGATCGTACGAGACAAGATCCTTTTCCGCGCACGAAACTCAGTTTCCATTTTTGCAAAGATTTCCTGCTCTTTCTTGTATTCCGTCAGCAGGCTGCATTGGCTAGGCATGGGTCGAATGATGGGCATCATGGGGGCTCTCCTTTGGTCTTGTCCAGAGGTAGACAGCCGCCCCCAGACTGTTCAGCCCCGGAAACCGAATGTAGACTTTCACAAATGAAAACCGGAACGGACTGGAACGATCTCGCCTATTTCGCGGCGGTTGCGCGCGCCGGAGGGTTGTCGCGTGCCTCGGTCGAGCTTGGCGTCAGCCCTGCGACCCTGAGCCGCCGGATGAAGGCCTTCGAGACAGCTCTTGGACGGCG
Source organism: uncultured Paracoccaceae bacterium (assembly GCA_947503175.1). Lineage (GTDB taxonomy): Bacteria > Pseudomonadota > Alphaproteobacteria > Rhodobacterales > Rhodobacteraceae > Ovoidimarina. The sequence goes on along the minus strand of CANNCO010000006.1, from coordinate 70,246 downwards.
GCTTTTCCTGCATGGGGCGGATGGCTATACGCTGACCGGCGATGGTCATGCTTTGGCCCAGAAAACCCGCAGCATGGAGGACGCGGCAAGGCAGATCGGAATGTGGCGGGATGAAGCGAGCGGGCCTGTTTGCGTCCGGATCTCTGCGGGTACCTGGACCGCGCTGGATCTGGCAGAACGACTGTCGGAATACTGGAGCCCGGAGGAGCCATGGTTGCCCGAGTTCATGTATTGCGACCTTGATCTCGATATCGCGCGTCGTGAGGTCGACATCGGTATCCGCAACCGCCGCCCCGATCAGCCCTGGGTCGCGCGTCGGCAAATCGGGTGGGTGGACTATGCCGTCTACGCCGCAAACGAAGATGTCGAGGGCTGGATCGGCCCGGCCTGGGGCGCCCCGGTGACACCCTCGGTCCGCTGGGTGCAGGAATGCCACGGCGACCGGATCGTCACAAAGGCGAACAGCCCGCATCTTGCAGCCGCGGTCGCGCAGGCTGGGATAGGGCGGGTGGTGCTGCCGATGTTTGTGGGCGAGCGCATAGCAGGCCTCATGCGTCTGTCGGATCCGATCGAGGAACTGCGCAGCGAGCAATGGCTCGTCTCACATCACGACGCGCGCAACGAACGTCCGATCAGGGCGGCGCTTGATGCGATCGGTTGCTATCTGCTGCAGCGGTCCCAGGATCGGCGCTGACCACTGCTCTGAGGCACGGCCCGGCATCGTTCGGTCCGACGTGGCGAATAGAACCTGCGATTCCGATCAGGTTGTCGGGCGAACCCGTGCCGCTGTCTTATCTGCGAAGGCCGCCAGTCGGGTGCGGGCTTCGGCCTGGGTATTGACCACACCCGCCACGACAGCCTCGGCATAGGCGGCATCCATTGCCGACATGTTCTGCATATGGCTCACGGCAGAGCAGATCGCGAAGTTGGACAGTGGCAGGTTCTGCGCGGCCTTCCGTGCAAGTTCGACCGCGGCGTCAAAGCTCGACCCGTCAACAAGGTACTGTGCAAAACCGAGATCGAGCGCTTCCTGTCCCTTGTAGACGCGTCCGGTCAGCATCATGTCGATCATGCGGGCCTTGCCGACCAGATCGGTGACCCGGATTGTCGCCCCGCCGCCCGTGAAGAGGCCGCGCTGCCCCTCTGGTAACGCCACATAGGCGGTCTCGTCCATGACCCTGATATGTGCCGCACTAGCCAGTTCGAGGCCACCGCCGACCACGGCACCTTGTAAGGCAGCGATGATGGGAACGCCGCCGTACTCCATCTTGTTGAAGGCCTCATGCCAGCGCAGACATACATGCATGAAGTCGGCCGGGCTTCTGTCGGCATCATGGTGTTCGATCAGATCGAGCCCGGCGCAAAAGTGATCACCGGCGCCGGCCAGCACGACGGCCCCGACGCCTGCCCGCGGGGCATCCGAGAAGAACCGAACCAGCTCTTCGATGGTTTCGATATCAAGGGCGTTACGCTTGGCCGGGCGGTTCAGAGTGACGATCCAGACCCCGCCTTCCTGCGCTTCGATTGCAAGGTTTTTGTAGTGGGAGATATCGATCTCTATGGACATGCCGTCCCTCCGTATTGGTGCGACAGAATTTGCGATGTTGTTTGAGCCGGAGCGTTTCGGTCGCGCTAACTCCAAGTTCAGGTATCCTTGGCCTCGGACTGAGAAACCAATGTGCGGTCGCCCGTGGCCAGCGTAGCAGAACCCTTACCGTCACGCGCCTTTTGCCTCGCCGCCATGACGGTATGCGCGAGTTTTTTGGTATAGTTCTCAAGCCGTTCCAGATGCGACATCGTTGCCTCGCCATCGCGGCTTTCCAATGCACCTGCGATGTTGGCGTGGATCGCGACGATCTCGGCGCGGGACCGTGCAGAGAATGTAATCATGTTCATAAGGGGCTGCATTGCCTCAATGGAACCGGAAAGCTGATAGGACAGCACCGGATTCTGCGCGCCGTCGACAAGCGCCCGGTGAAAGGTCACGTCGGAGGCGCAGAATGCCTCGTCACTCAGGTTTGGTTCGCTCTGGCGTGCAATCTCTGCGCGCATGATCGCCAATTGATCCGGTTCCCGGCGCGCGGCAGCCATGGGCGCACAGGCCCGTTCAAGAGCAAAACGCGCTTCGCAGGCGGTATCGAAACTCACTTGGTTCATGCTGAGAAGCAGTGTCGATGTCGTAACGAATTGCGTGCGGGCATCTTCGTAGGACAGGCGGTTGACGAAGGCCCCGCCGAAGGCGCCGCGTTGTGTGCGGATCAGTGACTGCGCGGCCAGGCGTTTGAGGGCTTCGCGGATCGTCGGCCGGGAAACCTCGAATTGTTCGGCGAGCTCCGCCTCTGACGGAAGGCGTTCGTCAACGATAAGCGCGCCGGATACAATCGAGCCGCGGATCGCCTCGGCGATCTGGGCCGAGAGGCCCGCGGTGTTTTCGGGATCAATTTTCATTTGTCAGACATTTAAAAGTCTGACATTTAAATTGCAACCGCTGACTCGGGAGATGCCGGTGTTCGCAGACAGGATCCGATCCATGCTTGGGGCGCATTGGCTTATGCTGTTTGGCGCAATTCTTGCGTCGTGGGTCGTCCTTTATGCAATGGCGATCCCAGCGGAGTTGCGCAATGCCTCGCGCCTGTTCGGCGCCGAGTTCTGGGTCGCGCTTTGCACCGTCACCCCCGATCTGGCGGGCTACGGCCGCGTTGCGCTGATGTGGCTTCTGATGTGCACGGCAATGATGCTTCCCACAGCGCTGCCCGCCTTTGCCGCCTATGACGATATCGGCCAGACAGGTGCTAAAACAGAGTTCCCGCACCTCGCGACAGGGTTCATCGCGGTCTGGGCAGGATTTTCGTTACTGGCTGCGGGCCTGCAAATGGCGCTATTTCAGTTTGATCTGGTCAGCGGTTTTGGCGACAGCCGCTCGGTCTGGCTTTCGATGCTTCTTCTGGCAATCGCGGGGGGATATCAGTTCTCGACGCTGAAAGAGGCATGTCTCAGCAAGTGCCGCGCGCCGGTGACATTCTACATGCAGCATTGGGACGAAGGCGCCTCGCGCATGGGTCTGCGCCTTGGTGCGACCTGCCTTGGCTGCTGCTGGGCGCTGATGCTTTTAGCCTTTGTCGGGGGGGTGATGAGCCTCGCCTTCATGGGGCTCGCAACACTGATAATGACACTTGAGAAACTGCCCGAGATCGGGCGCTGGCTCAGCCGGCCTCTGGGATACGCCCTGCTTGGCGGGGCCGGATGGATGGCAACCACAGGACTTTAGCGGGAGTAGACGGCATGGCACTGGATGGCGAGATCGGTACCGTTCCCTGGACGATGAAGGGGGAACTAATCCTCAACTGCAACTGCACGGTGTTTTGCCCTTGCGTTGTGTCTCTGGGCCAGCACCCGCCCACCGAAGGGCATTGTCAGACCTGGGGCGGCATCCGGATCGACAAGGGCCAATACGGGGATGTGGACCTTTCGGGTCTCAATATCGGTCTGATGATCGAGATCCCCGAACGGATGGCGCGCGGCAACTGGAAGGTCGCCCTGTTCATCGACGATCGTTCCAGTGACGAAGCCTATGACGCGATCGTCACGATCATGTCGGGGAAGGCGCGGGGCACGACGGGACTGTTCAGCATTCTTGTCTCCGAGCTTCTGGGCCATGAGCGTCAGCCGATCACCTATGAGAACGAGGGCAAGGCGCGTCGCATTACCGTTGGCAAGAGGATCAAGGGCGAGGTTGTGCCGGTCGCAGGCAAAGATCCCGAAAAAGACCTGGTCATCACCAACAGTCAATACTGGATGGGCGCCGATATTACCGTTGCCACGGCGAATCAGGGTCGTTTGCGCGCCTTCGGGCGGGTCTGGGATTTCGAGGGCCGTTCGGCCGAAATCTGTCAGATCGACTGGCATGGACCCAAGTAGGCGTCTTTCGCGGAGGAGGGCACGCCATGCAAACCCATTTCGAGGCCAGTGCGGCAAATGCGGCAAACTACGTGCCGCTTTCCCCGGTTTCCCATCTGAACCGTGCCGCCGTCGTCCACAGATCGCGCCCCGCCGTGGTCTATGGCGACCTTCGCTATGATTGGCAGACATTCGCAGAGCGGGTGCGTGCGGTCGCGGGCGCGTTACAAGCCCGCGGCATCGGAAAAGGTGACACGGTTTCCGTCATCTGTCCGAATATACCGGAGTTGTTCGAGCTGCACTTTGCCGTACCGATGATCGGGGCGGTTCTGAACACGATAAACTTCCGGCTTGAGGCCGAAACCATCGCCTACATCTTTGGCCATGCCGATACCAAGCTGGTGATCGCGGACACTACGTTTGCAAGCCTTGTCCATGCCGCGTTCGATATCCTCGGCGATACCCGCCCGCTGATCACGATCCGGGATGCCCAAGGCCCCGATGCCGGGACGGTGGGCGAGTCCGGCTATGACGATCTTCTGGATGGTCCTGGGTTCAGTGACACCGGGCTGCCCGATGACGAATGGCAGGCGCTTGCGCTGAATTATACATCGGGCACCTCGGGTCGGCCAAAGGGGGTCGTCTATCACCATCGTGGCGCTGCGCTCATGGCCATGGGCACGGTGAACGCGTGGCAGGTGCCGCATTACGTCTCGTACCTGTCCATCGTGCCGATGTTTCATTGCAACGGCTGGTGTCACCCGTGGATGCTGCCGTTGGTGGGCGGGAAGATGGTGTTCACCCGGGACCCGGTCCCGCAGCGGATCTTTGAAGAAATCGCGGCAGAGAACATCACCCATTTCGGTGCCGCCCCGATCGTTCTGCAGATGCTTGCGGAAAGCCCGTCCGGGCCGAGCGAACCCTATTCCCCGCGTATCCGCGTAATGACGGCAGGCGCCCCGCCACCGCCCGCAATTCTTGAAAAGACAGGACAGATGGGCCTTGATGTCATGCAGGTCTATGGGCTTACCGAGACCTTTGGCCATATCTCTCAATGCCTTTGGCAAGAAGACTGGGATACTCTTTCGCCATCTGAGCAGGCCGAGTTGCAGGCGCATCAGGGGGTCGCTTTTCCGATGGTTCAGGATGTCGCCGTTCTTGACCGCGAAACAGGCGATCCCGTGCCGATGGACGGCGCGACCCAGGGTGAGGTCGCGATACGCTCGAACACGGTTATGAAGGGCTACTACAAGGACGAAGAGGCGAGCGCCAAGGCGTTTGCGGACGGCTGGTTCTGGTCCGGCGACGCGGCTGTGGTGCACGAGAACGGTTATATGCAGATCCGAGACCGTCTGAAGGATGTGATCATCTCGGGCGGCGAGAACATCTCTTCGGTCGAGGTCGAGGCGGTGCTCTATCGCCATCCGGACGTTCAAGCCGCTGCGGTCGTTGCCAAACCCGACGCCAAATGGGGTGAAGTCCCTTGCGCTTATGTCGAGCTGCGCGATGGCTCGGCACCCAGCGATGAAGACATCATCACATTCTGTCGGGGCCATCTGGCCGGGTTCAAGACACCCAAGGCGGTTGTCTTTGGAACTTTGCCCAAAACAGCCACCGGCAAGATCAAGAAATTCGAGTTGCGCCAACAGGCCCGTGCAAAAGGATAGCTCCGATGGCCCTGATTTCTCCTTCACGGCGTTTGCGCCGCACGCCGTTCTCCGAAGGTGTAGAGGCCGCGGGCGTAGGTGCTTACACCGTCTACAACCACATGCTTCTGCCGACATACTTTGAAAGTCCGGAGGCCGACTATCACCACCTAAAAAAGCATGTTCAGGTCTGGGACGTGGCCTGCGAACGCCAAGTGGAGTTGCGGGGCCCGGACGCCACGCGCCTGATGCAAACGCTGACACCGCGCGACCTGCGGGGAATGCTGCCGGGCCAGTGCCTCTATGTTCCCATTGTCGATGAAACGGGCGGCATGCTGAATGATCCGGTCGCGGTCAAGATCAGCGAGGATCGCTATTGGATTTCCATTGCCGACTCCGATCTTTTGCTTTGGGTAAAGGGGATCGCGAACGCCTATCGCTTCGAAGTGCTGGTGGACGAGCCAGATATCAGCCCACTGGCGATCCAGGGACCGAAGTCCGACGATCTGGCCGCACGCGTCTTTGGCGACGACATCCGTAACCTGCGCTTCTTCCGCTTCGGCGTTTTCAACTTTGAAGGTCGTGATGTTGTGATCGCGCGCTCGGGCTATTCCAAGCAGGGCGGCTTTGAGATCTACGTCGAAGGAACCGATCTCGGCATGCCGATCTGGAACGCGCTTTTCAAGGCCGGTGAGGATCTGAACGTCCGCGCTGGCTGTCCGAGCGGCGCAGAACGGATCGAGGGCGGGTTGCTCAGCTACGGCAATGACATGACCCGCGACAACACCCCCCACGAATGCGGTTTGGGAAAGTTCTGCAATACGCAGACGGCCATTGGCTGCATTGGCCGGGACGCGTTGCTTCGGGTCGCAAAAGACGGACCAATCCGCCAGATTCGCGCCATTGAGATATCGGATCGTGTGCCGACCTGTGACCGGGCCTGGCCAATCATGGCGAAGGACAAAAAGATCGGCCAAGTCACATCTGCCGCGTGGTCTCCCGATTTCGACTGCTCGGTGGCCATCGGCATGGTCCGGATGACCCATTGGGACCCGGGCACCGCGTTGCGGATCGAAACGCCCGATGGCCCGGTGCAGGGAACGGTGCGGGAGAATTTCTGGATCTAGGGTCGGGACCCCGTGATTCTGGCGACGCGGCATGCTTCGCCGGTCGAAAACCGGGCGGTGATACGAGCGAACCTTTCTGGCCAGAAGACGTCATGATCCCGTCTCATCGAAACTATGTTTCGCCTGCCGGGCAATGGGCGCCACCTGTTTGAGGGCCCGCCGCTCCGAAAACTGCGAACGTCCGATCCTGCCGAGCCGCCTTCGCCAATTGTCGTAAGTCGCGCCTCTAATGCTCACTCTACGGCAGGCCGATTCTTCCGCATTGCGTGACATGAGTTGATTAATCTCAACTCTGTTACCTGAGTGATTCAGTAAGAGATTAATGAAGCATGCGGTTCTTTGGAGGACACGAAATGAACGCGAACCAGTCAGCCACAGTAGAGAACGGAAAGGGTGGTGGGTCTCGTTTTCCGACAGCCTATACGATCCTGTTTCTTCTGATCGTTCTCGTCGCGGCGCTAACCTGGATCATTCCGGCGGGCCAGTATGATCGCGCGATGAATGAGGAAGTGGGCCGCGAGGTCGCCGTCCCGGGAACCTACACCGTGGTCGAGGCCAATCCACAGGGTCCGGTTGACGTTCTGCTCGCGCCGATCGCGGGTTTCTACGATCCAGACAGCTATGCCGCGAACGCGATTGACGTGGCGCTGTTTGTCCTTCTTCTGGGTGGTTTCCTAGGCGTTGTGAACGCCACGGGGGCCATCGATACGGGTATCCGCGCGGCCATGCGTCGCGTGGAGGGTCGGGAGATCTGGATGATCCCGGTTCTTATGGCGCTTTTTGCGCTTGGCGGAACGACCTATGGCATGGCGGAAGAGACGATTGCGTTCTACGCGATCCTGATACCGGTGGTGCTGCGAGCGGGCTACGATGCCGTCACGGGGGTCGCGATCATTCTGATCGGCGCGGGAATCGGAGTTCTGGGTTCTACCATCAACCCGTTTGCGACCATCATCGCCTCGAATGCGGCGGCAATCCCGTTCACGGACGGGCTGGGCTTGCGGCTTGGTCTCTTGGGGGGCGGCCTTCTGATCTGCGTGCTGTACGTGATGCGGTATGCCGCGCGCGTTAAGCAAGATCCCAGCCGGTCGATCGTGGCCCGTCAATACGAAGAGCATCGCGCACATTTCCTTTCGGCGGATACCGAGGTGCAGGAGGGTCGCCTCACGACGACACAATCGATCATCCTCGTTCTTTTCGCGGCGACCTTCGCGGTGATGATCTGGGGAGTGGCGTTCCAGGGCTGGTGGATGGCGCGGATGGGCGCGTTGTTCCTCGGCGCCGCCATCATCATTGGCCTCGTCGCGCGGATGGGAGAGAAAGCGCTGACCGGCGCGTTCGTCGACGGGGCCAAGGACCTTCTGGGCGTCGCGCTGGTGATCGGACTCGCCCGCGGGATCGTCGTGATCATGGAAAACGGCATGATCGCCGACACCATCCTGCACAGCGCCGCAAACACGCTTGGAGGGCTTTCCGATATCGGGTTCATCAACACGATGTTCGGCCTCCTGGCTGGCATGAGCTTCTTCGTGCCGTCATCCTCGGGCTTGGCGGTTCTGTCGATGCCGATCCTCGCCCCACTGTCCGATTTCGCGGGGGTAAACCGCGAGTTGGTGGTGACCGCCTACCAGTCGGCGAACGGTCTGGTGAACCTGATCAACCCGACCTTTGCGGTGGTCATCGGCGGTCTCGCTATCGGGCGCGTGCCCTATGAACGCTGGCTGATGTTCATCTGGCCGCTGCTTTTGATTCTCGCAGTGTTCATCATGGCTGCGCTCAGCATCGCCGTGATGGTGTGAGGGGGTGCAGGACATGAGCGAACTCAACCTCGGCGTCCATTCCGAGACGGGGAGATTGCGGCAGGTGATCCTGTGCCGTCCTGGTCTCGCCCACCGGCGCCTGACACCGGCCAATTGCGAGGAACTGCTGTTTGACGACGTCTTCTGGGTCAAGCAGGCGCAGAAGGATCATGACGCCTTCGGGCAGGTCATGCGTGACGAAGGCGTCGACGTGCTTGACCTCGGCGCTCTGCTCGCCGGGGTGCTCGATACGCCCGAAGGGCGGGCCTTTGTCCTCGACCGGCGGATCACACCGCACATGATCGGTGTGGGGATGCTGCGCGAAATCCGGGCCTGGTGCGATGACCTTCCTGCAAAGACCCTCGCCGAACATCTCATCGGCGGGCTGATAGTCAGCGACGTGCCGTTCAGCGCGGCTAGCATGTTCGGCAGTTATCTCGGCCCGCTCGGCTTCATCCTGGCACCGTTGCCCAACACCCTTTTCACACGGGACATGAGCGCTTGGATCTATGGGGGCGTGACCTTGAACCCGATGCATTGGGAGGCGCGGCGGCCCGAGACGCTGCTACTGGCAGCGATATACCGTTATCATCCGAAGTTCGCAGGAAAGGTCTCGGTTTGGTGGGGCGACCCAGACCGCGACCACGGGCTTGCGACGCTCGAAGGCGGAGACATCATGCCCGTCGGCAACGGCGTCGTTCTGGTCGGCATGGGCGAGCGCACGACGCCGCAGGCCGTCGGTCTTCTGGCCGAGGCGCTGTTCGACCAGGGGGGGGCGCGGCGCGTGATTGCCTGCCAGATGCCGAAATCCCGCGCGTCCATGCATCTCGACACGGTGTTCACCTTCTGCGGCGGCGATGTCATCACCAGCTTCGTCGAGGTGGCCGAAAGCATAAGATGTTATGATTTGCGTCCCGGCGAAGGCTCTGCCCCGCTCGACATCCGCCACGATGAACGTCCGCTGTTCGACATCGTCGCAGAATGCCTCGGCTATTCCAAGCTGACGGTCGTGCCCACCGGCGGGAACGATCTGTTCGAACAGGCGCGTGAGCAGTGGAACGATGGCAACAACGTTCTCGCTCTGAAACCCGGGACTGTCATCGGCTACGACCGCAACGACGACACCAATGCCGCTCTGCGCGCCGCTGGGATCGACGTGATCGAAGTGCCGGGTGCCGAGCTTGGCCGGGGCCGCGGCGGCGGCCGCTGCATGAGCTGCCCCACCATCCGCGATCCAATCTGAGGAGCACGACCATGGCCTTCAACCTGCGTAACCGCCATTTTCTGACGCTGCGGGATTTCTCTCCGCAGGAAATCGCGTTTTTGCTGCGCCTGTCCGCCGATCTGAAAGCGGCCAAGTATGCGGGCACCGAGGCGCCGCGGCTTGCCGGTAAGGAGATCGCGCTGATTTTCGAAAAGGATTCGACCCGAACCCGCGTGGGCTTTGAGGTCGCGGCCCATGACCAGGGCGCGAATGTCACCTATCTGGGCCCGTCGGGTACGCATCTGGGCCGCAAGGAAACGGTCAAGGACACCGCCCGTGTTCTTGGTCGTGTCTACGATGCGATCGAGTATCGCGGTTTTGGGCAAAGCATTGTGGAGGACCTGGCCGCCCATGCGGGCGTTCCGGTCTATAACGGTCTGACTGACGAATTCCACCCGACCCAGATCCTCGCCGATTTTCTGACCATGGAGGAGCACTGCGACAAGCCGTTGAGACGTATCTCGTTTGCGTTCCTAGGCGATGCCGCGAACAACATGGGCGACAGCCTGATGATTGGCGCGGCCAAGATGGGGATGGACATCCGCCTTTGTGCCCCCCGCACCTGCTGGCCCGACAAGGCGATCGAGGCGGAGGCGCGCGAGATCGGCGATGCGACTGGGGCCAGTATCGTGCTGACCGAAGACGTGGCCGAAGGCACCAGGGGCGTCGATTTCATCTATACCGACGTCTGGCTGTCGATGGGCGAACCGAAGGAGAAGTGGGCCGACCGCATCGCGCTGATGACACCCTATCAGGTCACGGCCGAGGTTATGGCGGGCACCGGTAACCCGGAGGTGAAATTCATGCATTGCCTGCCTGCTTTTCACAACGCCGATACAGAGATCGGCGCCGAGATCGCGCGCAAGCATGGGATTACCGCCATGGAAGTGACCGAGGAAGTGTTCGAAAGCCCTGCCTCCATCGTGTTCGATCAGGCGGAAAACCGGCTGCACACCATCAAGGCGGTTCTTGTCGCCACGCTGGGGGCGTAGGATGCGGGTCGTCGTGGCGCTTGGTGGCAATGCCCTTCTGAAACGCGGCGAGCCGCTGACGGCGGAGAACCAGCGCCGCAATGTGGCGGAGGCCGCCATCGCGCTTGCCGAGTTGGTTTCCGACGGGCACGAGCTGATCGTGACCCATGGCAATGGTCCGCAGGTGGGACTTCTGGCCCTGCAAGGAGCTGCATATAAGCCGGACGAAGCCTATCCGCTCGATGTGCTTGGGGCAGAGACGGAGGGGATGATCGGCTATCTGATCGAGCAGGAGCTGGAAAACGCGATGGGTCATACAAGGCCGGTCGCCACACTGTTGACCCAGATCCTTGTCGATCCGAAAGACGAGGCGTTCTTAAATCCCACGAAATTCGTGGGCCCGGTCTATGGCTCGCAAGACGAGGCTCGCGCGATGGCCGAACATAGGGGATGGAGCATTGCGCAGGATGGTGAGGGCTGGCGGCGGGTCGTGCCGTCACCGCTTCCGGTGGATATCCCGGACCTCAAGATACTCCGGCTTTTGCTCGAACAGGGCGTTATCGTCATCTGCGCGGGCGGCGGCGGCATCCCGGTGGTTCGTCGGGACGACGGCGGTCTCATCGGGGTCGAGGCGGTCATCGACAAGGATCATGCTAGCGCGCTTCTGGCCGACCGGATCGACGCGGACGTGCTGCTTCTGCTGACCGATGTCGACGGCGTCTATAGGGATTTCGGGACGGACGCGGCTGAGCGGATCGAAGTTTTGACAGCCGATGATCTCCCTAAGCTCGACCTGCCCGCCGGATCCATGGCGCCCAAAGTGGCCGCGACGCTTGAATTCGCACGTAAGCCGGAGCGGTTTGCCGCCATCGGCGCCCTCAAGGACGCGACACGCATGCTGTCGGGCAAGGCCGGGACGCGGGTCGGCCCGTGAACAAAGACATCGCAAATCGGAATCCCAGTTTGCGCGCAAGCCTCGAAAGACTTCACCGACCTGAAGAGGTCTGACCATGAAAGATGTCCGTGACCCGGATCAGCTCGGCTTCGAGGTTCCCCACGCCAAGGAGGTCGCGACGGTATTCGAGGATCTGGCATCAGGTATAAAGGGGCTTTCCGCCGCAGAGGCCAAGAAACGCCTCGGAGCCTTCGGGCGCAACGAGCCGCCCGCACGAAAGAGGAAAGGCGTTTTCCTGCGCTTCGTGCAGCACTTCAATCACGTCCTGATCTACGTCCTGATTGGCGCAGCGGTCGTCACCTTCCTGCTCGGACACCCGATCGACACGGCGGTGATCATGGCCGTCGTCGTCGCCACAGCAGTCATCGGGTTCGTTCAGGAAGGGCGCGCCGAAAAGGCGATGGAGGCCATCCACGACATGCTGGCGCCGAAGGCGACGGTACTTCGGGACAGGCGGCGCCAGTCGATCGACAGCGCCGAGGTCGTGCCCGGAGACGTCGTGCTGCTGGAGGCCGGCGACGGACCGGCGGCGGACCTGCGTCTTTTCCAGACCCACGGGCTACAGGCGCAGGAGGCCATGCTGACGGGGGAATCCGTCGCCGTCGAAAAGGGAACGGACCGGGTCAGTGCCGAGGCGGCCATCGGCGACCGCCGATGCATGGCTTTCGGCGGGACGCTGATCACAGCCGGCCAGGGGCGCGGCGTGGTCACGGCGACCGGAAGCAGGACCGAGATCGGCCGCATCAGTGACATGATCTCCGACGTGGAAGAGCTCACGACGCCGCTTGTGGAGCAGATGAACGCGTTTTCTCGGTGGTTGACGCTTTTCATCCTGGCAGTGGCCGCCATTCTTCTTGTCTTTGGCTACTTCGTCGCGGGCTACGACTTTTTCGAGCTTTTCATGGCGGTCGTGGTTCTCGCGGTCTCGGCAGTCCCCGAAGGGCTTCCGGCGGTGCTGTCGATCACGCTGGCCATCGGTGTGCAGGCCATGGCGCGGCGCCATGCCATCGTGCGGCGTTTGCCTGCGATCGAGACCGTGGGCTCGGTTTCGGTGATCTGCACCGACAAGACGGGCACCCTGACACGTAACGAGATGGTGGTGACGACTGTAGCAACCACGGGCCGCGTCTTCGAGGTCGACGGGGACGGGTATCACCCTGAGGGCCAGGTGTTTCACAATGGGCGCCCGGTGGGGCCGGGAGAGGTCGCCGCACTGCACGAACTGGCCATCGCAGCGGCGCTGTGCAACGACGCGGAACTGCAAGAAAAAGACGGCGTCTGGACGGTAAACGGGGACCCGATGGAAGGGGCGTTACTCACGCTCGCCTCGAAAGCGTGCCACGGGCTGGACGAGATCGGGGATAGATGGTCCCGGCGCGACCTCATCCCGTTCGACTCGCGCCATCGGTATATGGCGACACTGGAAACGACCGGGAACGACACCGTCGTTGCCTTTGTGAAAGGAGCGCCTGAACAGATTCTCTCCATGTGCGCGACCGACCATGGGGCAGATGGCACAAAGGTGCCTCTTGATCGCAAGGAATGGGCTGCGATCGAAGCCGAGTTTGCAAACCATGGCCGCCGCGTTCTGGCCTTTGCCAGCCAAACAATGGATGCGGGCACCACCAAGCTCAGGATCGACGACATCGACGGGTCGCTGACCTTTCTCGGGCTCGTCGGTATTATCGACCCGCCCCGCAGCGAAGCTATCGATGCCGTTGCCGAGTGCCGCGGTGCGGGGATCGGCGTGAAGATGATCACCGGCGATCATGCGGGCACCGCAGCCGCCATCGGCCGCGAGATCGGGCTGGCCCATGGCGGGGCGGTCATCACCGGTGCCCAGATCGACCAGATGGACGATGCCGATCTTGCCAGCCACGTGCTCGATGTGGACATCTTCGCGCGCACCAGCCCCGAGCACAAACTGCGACTGGTCCGCGCGCTGCAATCCCACAGCCTGTCGGTGGCGATGACGGGCGATGGCGTGAATGATGCCCCGGCACTGAAACGTGCGGATGTGGGCATCGCCATGGGCCAAAAGGGCTCAGAGGCAGCCAAGGAAGCCTCCGATATCGTGCTGGCTGACGATAACTTTGCCTCGATCGCGGCGGCGGTGCGCGAGGGACGCACGGTGTTCGACAACATCAAGAAGGTCATCAGCTGGATCCTGCCCACAAGTGCCGGAGAGTCGCTGACCATCGTCGCGGCCCTGCTGCTTGGCCTCGCATTGCCCATAAGCCCGCTGCAAATCCTCTGGGTGAACCTCGTGACGGCCATCACCCTCGGCATCGCACTTGCGTTCGAGCCGACCGAGGAAAACACCATGCGCCGCCCGCCTCGGTCTCGCGATGCACCGATCCTTGGCCCGGAGCTTGTCTGGCATGTCGTGCTCGTCTCGGGCCTGTTTCTGGCCGGGGTTTTTGGCATCTTCACCTATGCGATCAATAAGGGCTACGACATCGCCCTGGCGCAGACGCTGTCGCTCAACACGCTGGTGGTACTAAAGATTTTCCACCTGTTCTTCATCCGAAACATCTATGGCACCTCGCTGACCTTGGAGGCCGTTCGTGGGACAAAAGTCGTCTGGATCTGCGTTCTCGCCGCGACCGCCGCACAGTTCGCGGTCACTTATCTGCCACCGCTTCAAATCGTGTTTGGTACGCAAGGCGTCGCTCTGGCAGACGGTCTCATTATCGTCGGTCTTGGCGTTGCGCTTTTCATCCTGCTCGAGTTGGAGAAACAACTTGCGCTTACGCTAGGCTCGCGCCGATCGCAAAGAAAGTTCGAGAGTTGAGGTCCAGCGGAGTCCACGCTGCAAAGGAGAAACTTGCCAATGAGACTCCTCTCAAGGCTCTTGGCGGGCATCTGGGGTCTCGCCCTGATTCACAGAGCTACACGAAAAGACCGGACAACGACGGTTCGTACAATCCGATGAAGGTTTGTTTGACATCCTTTACCGGGAAGCTGAAGGAGATAAGACCGATGCCAAACGAAACAGCGGATTTGCGAGTTCTGAACCGCGCAGCCGGTCATTGAGATGGCGAGCACTCGCGAGGCGAAACGTTGTTTGGCCAGCGCTGCGATCCGATTGGTTGCCGCATGCATGGTGTTCAGCTGCGCCCCTGCACCGGCTGCAACTGCCCTCCCACTGCAGGAGGCGGCCACGCAAATTGTCATCGAAGAACTCGGCGCCAACGGCGCCCCTGGAATGTCCGCGATACTGCTTCGGGATGGCCAGACCCTTGCCCGGGTTGCTGTCGGCGTTTCGGACGGTGAGACCGGCGTCGAGGTCAGTTCAGAGACTGCATTTCCGGCAGGCTCGGTTACCAAAATCCTGACCGCCGCGCTTGTGATGACGGAAGTCGACGCGGGCCGGCTTGACCTCGACGCGCCCATCGCCCCGCATCTCCCACCAGGGTTGCGACCGCTTGATTCCGGTGGAGCCGAGGTGGATGTGACTCTGCGCCAACTCCTCTCGCACAGCTCCGGCCTGCCGGTCACCTGGGATGGCTTCCCGCCCAACCCACCGGTCGAAAGCCGCGACGCCTATATCGCGGGGTCGCGGACCATCGTGTATCCCCCAGGGGATCGGCTGGTGTATTCCAATGTCGGATTAGTGCTCGCGGGCGAGGTCGCGGCCGCGTCGGCGGGGATACGGTTCGAGGACCTGGCGCAGGAACGGCTCTTCACGCCACTTGGCATGACCCGATCCTCGCTAAAGCAGGCGGCGGACTACGACGGGCCCCTCGCGGCGGGCCATGCGCGCGGATCAGGCGATACCGTTCAACCGACGCCGCATATTGACCTTACGCCAATGGCCGCGGCAGGGAGCCTTCTGACCACGCCGGACGATTTGGCCCGCTTTGCGACAATGCTGCTTGATGGCGGCATCTTCGAGGGAAGCAGGATTTTGAGCGCGACCGCGGTCGACGCCATGATGACGCTGCAAGCGCCCGCACATCCGGAACTCGATGAAGGGTTCGGGCTCGGCTTCGGGGTCCGCGATGATCGTCGCAAGATATGGTGGGATGGCACGACAACAGCGGCCGCCGCCCATTTCGCGCTGTTGCCCGAGGCTGACACCGCCGTCATCGTGATGGCGAACATCGCCGACAACCAGTCGACGTCTGTGGCAGGTCGCCGGCTGCTTGAACTCGCCGTTCCAGAACTCGTTCCAGGCCCCGCTCCGGCGCTACTGCCACCGGATGGCGTCGAGGGATACTATCTCGCGGAGGATCTCGTGGATCCCGACCTGTGGTTTTTCGCCTATACCATGCCACTGGCGGTGCGGACCGACGGGGCATCGCTTGTGGTCTCATTCGGGCTCACGGGCCCGATGACCTTCATCCCGGTCGGGCCAGACCGGTTCCGCGTGATGGGCGGAATGCTCGATGGCGCCAGTGTCTTGATGACGGGGGACATGTTGCAGGCCGGTTTTGTCCGCGCTGAACGCCTGCCGGCTCTTCTGACCCCTCCGGCGCTGTGGACCTATGCCGGGGTGATCGCGTTGTCGGTTCTGGTTGGCCTTGGCTACGGCATTCGTGCTGTGTGGCGTCGGTTTCGGCACCGGGCACAGGCCAACTGAGTGTCTTTTGAGACAGCACGATGGTGCGCCCTGATCTCGGTACGGACTGGAAGAACAGGCAGCGTCACGTCTGGCCAGTCAGCATTGCGGCGATTCGAGGAATGGCCTCGTCGCCCCTGATCAGCCGCGTGTAGAGAGCGATGTGGCCTGCGTCGTGCACGATGCGGTTTTCCTCGGGGACGCCCCATTCGTCCAGAAGCGCCTTGGCGAACGCATAAGGCGTTGTCGCGTCGCGGCGGCCGAGATAGGCGAGCACGGCATTGGGCGCGATCGTCGGTTTGGCTGGCGGGTCGAGGAGCGGACGTAGTTGGGCGAGCAGGCTATCGGTCCATCCCGCATCGCGTAGCGCCGCGCTCATGCCGAGCCGTTCCGACAGATCGCCCATGACGACCACCTCGTCGACACGACCCGAGCCTGCGCCGATGAACGCCATGTCTGGCCGCATCGCCTCGGGCCAGGTCGCGGCGTGCCCGACGACCTGCTGCGTGACAAGACCGCCGAGGCTGACGCCGCCGACACCGACGCGGAGCGCACCCTGGGTCCGCGCCCAGGCGATGATCTGCGCCGTCTCCTGCGCCTGAGCCGAGAAGAGCTCGTAGATCGAGACCGGGGCACGGGCAAGGTAGGGCTCACCACTATAGCGGCCTGGTAACTCCCGGCGCCCGTGCCAAGGGGATTCCGGCAGGACGACACGGACACCGCGTGCCGCAAGCCGTCGGGCCAGATAGTCTTCTTCGGGCCAGTAGGAGATCAGGTCATAAACCATACCGAGCCCGCTGCCGTAGATGAAGACGGGTGCCGTGTCGGCGCCTTCGCGGGGCTCGTAGACCCGCGCCGTGACACTGTCGCCTCCAGTGAAGGATGAGGGCGAGGTGAAGCGGATCAGGTATTCCGGCCCGGCCGGTCCTTGGATCGGCGCCGAGCGCTCGAAGGCAGCCGGCATGGGCGGCGCGCTATAGAACGATCCGGGATCATCGAGCCATTGTTGTGCCCCGGCCACCGCGTCCTTCGGTTCGGGCGTGGCGAAGCCCACTGGCGCAAAGGACGGCTCCGCCCAGATGAAACGAAAGAGTTTGGCGGGTTTGATGACAGCCTCCGACAGGCGTCGGTGCTCTGTTTCAAGCGCAACCAGCGCGGCCGGATCGTCTGTGCCGCCCTCCCAGAGTGCCGCGTCGAGGCGCGCCTTGACAGGGGCGAGTGTCTGCCTGCGCCGCTCCAGTTCAGCGAGCGCTTTGTCGGCTGGACCTGCAATTTTGCGGCGTGCGACATCCGAAACGCCGGTCGCGTCGAGAAATGCATCCGCTTCGGGATGAGAGAAGGCAAGCGCGCGCGCCCGAGCCATGCGAAACTCGCGCGGCAGCATCGCCATCTTGATCCTGTCGAACACGCCGGTTGTCAGGGCCCATCCAGCGGGTCCGGCAAGGATACGGTGGGTTCTCGATACCCGAAGCGTCGTCGCGGTCATGCTGTTGTCTCCTTCAGGGGTGGCACGTCTTTGGCGGTTTTCGCAAGGCGCTGGCGGACACCGGACAGATGAAGCGCGAAGCTCCGGTGACCGCAGCCCAACCGGTCGATGTCGGTGACCGACCAGGTGTTCGCCAGCGCCATTATGGGTTCGGGCGGACAGAGAAGGTCGTGGTTCCCCAAAACGATCCGTATCCGTTCGGCCGGCGTGCGGGGCGGGCCGAGCAGGCGCGGTGTGATCAGCCGCATCGCTGCAGCGACCGTTTCGTCGGCAAAGCCCGCCGCTTGGGCCGCTCGCACGACGCCCGCTCCGATCGGCGTTTGCCAGAGCGTGACGAACGGGTCCGCAGCCGGGATCAGCATGTAGACGAAGTCAAGCTCCGCCAGAACCGCCACCTGTCCGGCGATATTGCCGCCCAGGCTGATACCACCGGCAAAGACCCTGCTGTATCCTTGCGCCCTCAAAGCAAGGGCCAGCGCAGCGGCATCCTGCGCCCCTTGCGCGAAGCCGCGGACGAGGCGGGGCACGTCGCCGCTCAGCAAGTATTGGCCACTATAGCCGGCCTCGGCGGGCGCCCGCTCCATGTGCCAGGGCAGGGTCAAAGCCAGAACGTCGATCCCGGCTTTGAGGAAAGGCGGCGCAATGAGTTTTTCCGCGGTGAACGAGGGGGCGAACCCGCGATGAAACATGAGAACAGCAGAGCTAGAACGCGACGAACCGGCGCGCCAGCGGATCGCGTGAACGAGGTCGTTCTTGCCGTGACCGCAAGGCATCAAACTGGGAAACGTCAGGCGGTCCCCGCCGCCAAGGCCGGGCTTGCCCTCGTGCAGTGTCAGATCGGCGGCAGCGGAAGGTGCATGTAGTGCGCCCGGAGCGAGAGTTGCAAGGGCGGCAAGGTCGTCGGGACCCGATGCTACCGGCGCCTGCGCCCGGCGGGCCACGAGCCTTCCGTTGAGACGGTCGAGTGCCTGGTGGAGCCAGCGCATCATGTCGTTCCGACGTAAGCCGGGCTCGCCGGTTTTTTGCAGGTGAGAGACATGGTTTTCATTCTTCCGCGTCCCATAAAACTCACCCATATTCATTGATGCCCGTCATGGCAGAAAACGGTGCCGTTGAACGCAGCCATGTCACCGGGTTTGGGCCCTTGGAAGGTGGCATCATCGATCGATTAATGACTGGCCCAGCCAACCCTCGAGATGCCGTAGATCGAACCGGACGGACGCTTCGGTTTCCATGATTCGCATTGGGCCGAAGAGCGAGTATTGCTCGGGCTATTCGGAGTTGACCGAGACATCGCATCCTCGTCGCGCAGCACGTCGAGACAGGTTCTCGCGAGCTTCTAACCCAAGCAGTGACATCATGGTCCTGTTAACTCGGTTGCGTCAGGCGATGCCCGACGAGCTTGTCGCGGGAGTGCTCTTGTCCAGCAAGCATCGGTTCAGGAGAAATACTCCGCGCCAAGATTGTGCTGTCGCATGGCCTCACGCAAACGCTCGAAGCCGCGTTCGCGCAATTGCCGGATGCGTTCCTTCGAGATGCCGTATCGCGCACCGAGGCTCTCGAGCGTCGCAGGAGGGTCGTGGACTTGGGTCGCGATGATGATGTCGCGTTCGCGATCAGGCAGACCTGAAAGGGCATCGACAAGCGCGCGGCGTAGCGCTGCCGCCTCCAACCGTCGCATGGGGGCTGGCTCTTCAAAACTGCCGGGATCGACCAAGAGAGCGATACGGTCTTCACCGTCGTCGCCGGAAACCGGCACGTTCAGCGAATGGTCGCGACCGGTGACCTGCGCGCGCAGGTCAACGACCCGTTCGATGTTGACACCAAGCGCATCGGCTAGCCGCATTTCGGCCTCCGCACGGTCGATCCGCGGGCCGCTTGTCATCTCTGCCTCAAGAGCAGCAATCTGCACCGCCGCTCTGCGCGTCTGCGGGGAATTGGGACGCCTGACGATCGACATATTGGCGCGCATATAGTCCTGAATCTCCGCTCGCACCCACCAGATCGCATAGGTTGAGAAGCGATTTTCGCGATTTGGATCGAAGCGGTCGGCGGCCTTCATCAGTCCGATATTGGCCTGCTGAATCAGATCCTGATCGGCGTCTCCCGACCCTGGCATGAAACGCTTCGCAATCGAAGTGGCCAGGGGGGCAAAGGCGTGGATCAGCCTGTCCCGTGCACGCCGGTCGCCGCGGTCCTGCCAGGCGCGGACAAGGTGGCGTTCCTCCTTCGCAGAGAGCATGTCGGCCGTGCGCTTGCGGCGGACATGACGTCCGAGATTTGGGACAGGTCGGTTCATGGGCTCGGACTCTTTTAGTATCGAAGCGAAACTAATCAGATCGACCCCATGTTGTCAAAGTGATTTCGATTCGATACTAATTGCCAATGATCGATAAACGTCAGACACCGGACCGCATCGCTGAACTGCTGGTTCATGTGGGCCGCGCGGCGCGCAGCGAAGATGGACGCTCCGAGCTGACTGCGGCGCAGTGGACCTGCCTGCGCTTCTTCGCGCGGGCAAATAGCAACACGCGCACCCCGTCGAGCTTCGCCAGTTTCCAGGCGACGACACGCGGCACTGCCTCGCAGATAATCAAATCGCTTGAAAGCCGGGGTCTGATTGTCCGACGGCGCTCGGAGCGGGATGGGCGCAGCGTGCGCTTCGACCTTACGGAAATCGGTCAGGAGATGCTGGCGCAGGATCCACTCCGCGACCTGATGGGTGTGATCGATGAACTTGGGGCCAACGAGCGTGACCGTTTCCTGGAAACACTGTCGCGGCTGGCCTCAGCGCTTGCGGGCCTGAGAGAGGTTCCGTCTTTCGGCACCTGCGACGATTGCAGCCACTTCGCATCGGTCGGCGGCACGGCCTATTGCGCCTGCATCGCGGCGGAACTGGCCGCAGATGAAATCGACAAGCTGTGCGCGAGTTATCGTGGAACCGCCAACATTTTGCAGATGGAAGGAAAACGGGATGACCGGGCCTGAACAAACCGCGGGACCCCGCATGATCGCGATCAGCAGCGGTAAGGGCGGGGTCGGTAAATCCACCGTCACCGCCAATATCGCTGTGGCGATGGCGGAAGCGGGCCTTTCGGTCGGTGTGGTGGACGCTGACATTTATGGTCCGTCGATTCCGGGGATGCTCGGCATTCCGGGCACCAAACCCGCCATGACGCCGGAGCAAATGGTGATCCCGGCCGAGGCCCATGGCGTGAAGGTCATCTCGATGGCGATGCTGACCGATGACGACAAGCCCGCAATCCTGCGTGGTCCGATGGTGACCAAGTACCTGCAGATGTTTGTCAAACAGGTGGACTGGGGCGCGCTGGACGTGCTGCTTCTGGACCTGCCGCCGGGGACCGGTGACATCCAGCTGACACTGGCGCAGGCGTTCCCGCTCGCGGGCGCCGTGGTCGTCAGCACACCGCAGGATGTGAGCCTCAAGATCGCCCGGCGCGGCCTGCGGATGATGGAACAGGTGAACGTACCGATCCTGGGGGTGATCGAGAACATGAGCGGCTTCACCTGCTCGTCTTGTGGAACGGTTACGCATATCTTCCATCAGGGCGGCGGTGAAGCGATCGCACAGGAGTTGGGCGTCGCGTTTCTGGGAAAGGTGCCGCTCGACCCCAATGTGGTGGATTGCGGCGACGAGGGTACACCGCTTGTCAGCGCGGCGCCCGGCAGCCCGGCCGCGACGGCCTATCGCCAGATCGCGGCCGCGCTGGCGCAGACATCGGATGACGCCGGTGGCCTGGCCATACCCTTCGCATGGTCCATCCTGGACGGCTCGGGCAAGCCCGTCCCGGCACACCCCGTCGCAGGTGGCGCGGTCGACCGCTTGTCCGCACTTGATCACGACGAGAACGGTTTGACCCTGCGTTGGGCAGATGGTTTTGAGCAACGCCTTACTCCGCGTGATCTGCGTCTGGCATGCCGCTGCGCGCAATGCCGTGATGAGATGACCAGCGTGCCGCTACTCGATCCGAACACCGTGCCGCTCGACATTGGCCTGACCCGGATCTGGAGCGTGGGCAACTACGCCTTGGGCCTGGCATTTTCCGATGGGCATGACACCGGCATCTACACCTACAAAGCGCTGCGCGAGATGCAGGGCGCGGAGCTTGAAGATGTGTGACGCCGCCACGCGCCGCCGTATCCGGGCACAAAGCTCGGCGCGGGATGCCGATGTGATGGGTTTTCTGCTCGATGTCCCTCTACAGAGCGGCGGTACAGTTCGATTTGATGCGGTCGATGACGCCCCGCTTGCGCGGGCGCTGTTCGCGATCCAAGGCGTCATCCGCGTCGAAGTGAGTGGGGCAACGATCTGGGTGAAGAAACAGGCCGAGGCCAATTGGGCCGCCCTGAAGCCCGCAGTTGCTGCGGCGATCCGCGAGGTTCTTGACGCCACCGCGACCCCGCTGGGGGACGTGGAACACGCAGAGGCCGAAGACCCCGACGCGGCCCTGCTACGCCGGGTTGAAGAGCTCCTGGACCGGCAGGTCAATCCGGCCGTCGCAGCACATGGCGGGCAGATCTCGGTGGATCGCGTCGATGGCAGCACTATCTATCTGCGCATGTCCGGCGGTTGCCAGGGCTGTGCCGCCTCTTCTGCGACGTTGCGGCAGGGGGTAGAGCGGATGCTGCGCGCCGCCTTGCCCCAAATTCGCGAGATCGTGGACGTGACCGACCATGCAGCGGGGAGCAACCCGTTCTACGCCCGGGAAGATGGACAGTCACCCGTACTAAACCGTCCGGTTCCGGAGGGTGTGATCGGCTGGGAAAACGGGCAGGTGGTTATCGACCCGGAGTACCTTGCGCCGAAGCTTGGCCTGACGGCAAACGCGTTACGCACAGGTCTGCGCATCGGCGATGTCACCGGTGTAACCGAGGCGGGAGAAGGCGCGGATGCGGGTAAGACGAGGGTCATCATGCGCACGACCACACGCGCCTGGGCGGCCGAGATCATGAGCGACGGATCCGCGCGGGAAATCCCGCCTCCGCGCGAAACCAAAGCGGCGGCGGGTCGCGAACAGGAGCTTGCAGATCGCGTGCGCGCTTATCTTGTGGGGCTGACTCCGAGCCAGGCACCCGTTACCTACGGGTCGCTGGCACGGGCTCTTGGCCTTTGGGCGCCCGGCTCGGTGCGCCGTGTGACCAGAGCGCTGGAAACGACGATGCGGGAAGATGCCGCTCAGAACCGGCCCTTCATCGCGGTTCGCGCTGTCGGCCGTGGACGCGATGGCTTGCCTGGCGATGGCTTCTTCGACCTGGCTCGCACCCTGGATCGTGCACATCGCGACGGTGAGAGTGATCGCGAGTTCCACGCCCGTGAAACCAGCCGCCTCAATCAGTCACTTTCAGATGACGCCAGCCAGGTCATGGGCACGGAACCGCGCGTTCTTTGAGACTCATTTGAAACCGCGGCCTATTGGCTGACGTGCGCGCGAAGAAGCCGACACTGATAAGCAGCGATCAATGGCAGCACGAACCTTAGGGCAAGTGCTTGGGTCTGAAACAGACCGGTCTCTCCCGCGTGAAGATGTCGGGTGACCGCTATGCCCCGATGGTCGACGCGGGCTTTCAGTGCTGGCTGCCCCGCGAAGTGCATCAAGTGCAGTTTCGTGCTGGCTGGCCGCTCCTTCACATGGTAGGTCCCTTAAACAATGGGTTCGACGGAGTTTTACCATGCAGAGACTACTCATTCTCACGGCAGTTGCTTCAACATTGGGGCTTTCTGCCTGCAACGAAGTCAATTCGGACTTGGAGCGTGCCGTCGTTGGCGGCGCAATAGGCTGCGCGGCCGGAGAGGTGTTTGCCAACGGGCGTTGCGTTGAAGGTGCCGTCGTCGGAGCGGGTGTTGGTGTTCTGACCAACTAGAGCAGACGCAGCATCGGTGGTTGTTTGCCGGCTTTTGCAAACCGGTACCGCGCGGACGGTTCGGCGCTTCGCAGCGAAGTTGCTTCACTGTTACGGTCATCACTGGCGAGATGAACTAGGTCCCCGCGAGTTGTGGGGCTGCGCGACCGTTCCGATGGGAGCAGCTCTCACATTTGCAGCGAACGTCTGGCTGGCGGATCGCCCCGCAGGATAGTGATTGCAGGTTGAACGGCAGCCAGCGGCCGATTTCAGGTGCTGAGAGCCGTTGTCGGCCCTCAATTTGTTCGCCTTCAAGGGACGCCGCACTTGACCCCAAAATTCCAATGAAATAGGCACTGATAACTTGAGCGGGCGTTGTGTAGTGGTAAGACCTCAGCCTTCCAAGCTGATGACGCGGGTTCGATTCCCGCCGCCCGCTCCAAGACTTATCCCCCGCCGTTTCTTATCACCAGCCCGACCGCGGTGCTGCGCCGGAGTATCGGCTTTCTGGTGAACCAAAGTCTTAGGCCCTGACGGCGTCGACCAGGCACGTGCAGAACCGGAACTGCGCGACTTTCCCTCACCGAGCTTACCAGTGCGGCGGTGGGTCACTTGAAGGCCGCCTGAGTTGCCGGTATCTCCGGCTGGACAGAAGGGGTACGCATGGCTGAGACGCCGCCAGGCCAGGTAGAGGAACGCGCGACATCGCGCCGGATCGGCTCGATTGCCGGTCTTGCGCCGTTTTTTCGCCCGTACCGCCTGACGCTCATCGCAGCCCTCGCGGCGTTGGTGATCACAGCCTGCATCTCCCTGATACTTCCGCTGGCCGTTCGTCGCGTGGTGGACGGGTTTGAGACCTCGGCGACCGCATTGCTGGACCAGTACTTTCTGGCGGCACTGGGCATCGCGCTGATGCTCGCGTTGGGCACGTCGCTCCGATACTATCTGGTGACACGGCTGGGAGAGCGTGTCGTTGCCGATATCAGAATGGCGGTGTTTGATCGCGTCATCGGCCTTAGCCCGGCATTCTTCGAAAAAATCATGACGGGAGAGGTGCTTAGCCGCATCACAACCGATACGACGCTAATCCTTTCGGTGATCTCTTCTTCGATTTCCATCGCGCTTCGGAATGCTCTGCTTCTTGTCGGGGCCCTAATCATGCTGTTCTTCACATCGCCCAAGCTGGCGGGCCTCGTGCTGTTGATCGTACCGGCTGTCATAGTTCCGATCATCGTTCTCGGGCGGCGCCTGCGGGCGCTCAGCCGTGAAAGCCAGGACTGGATTGCGGCCTCCTCGGGGAATGCCTCCGAGGCATTGCTTTCCGTCCAGACCGTGCAGGCCTTCACCCATGAAGCAGCCAGCCGCGGCCAGTTTGCAGACGTGACCGAGACTGCGTTTCTTGCGGCAAAGCGGAGGACGCTGACCCGTGCGCTGATGACATTCATTGTCATTGCGCTTGTCTTTGCCGGGATCGTCTGCGTTTTGTGGATCGGAGCGCGTGACGTCCGCTCCGACCTTATGACGGTCGGTGAACTGGTGCAGTTCGTCATCTATGCCGTCTTGCTGGCAGGGTCGGTCGGGGCCTTGTCGGAAACGTGGGGTGAATTGCAACGCGCAGCCGGTGCGACCGAACGGCTGATGGACCTGCTCTATGCCGAGGACACGATTGACGATCCCGTGGGCCAGCCTGCCGTTTCGGAATTCGCTGGATCCGTCGCGTTCGAGAATGTCAGCTTCACCTATCCCTCGCGTCCAGAACAGGCGGCGTTGGACGGTGTTTCGTTCCGCGTCGAAGCGGGAGAAACGGTGGCCCTCGTTGGTCCGTCCGGAGCCGGGAAGTCGACGATCATCCAGTTGCTTCTGCGGTTTTACGATCCGGTCTCGGGGACGATCCGTCTGGACGGACGCGACCTGCGCGATCTGACCCGCACAGACTTTCGGAAGGCCGTCGCGCTTGTTCCACAGGATCCCGTTATTTTTGCCGCTTCGGCGCGGGATAACATCCGTTTCGGCCGTCCCGGTGCGACCGATGCGGAAGTCGAGGATGCAGCCCGGGCGGCAGCGGCCCATTCCTTCCTGTCCGAGCTTCCTGAAGGCTATGACACCTATGTGGGAGAGCGCGGTATCATGTTGTCCGGAGGGCAGAAACAGCGCATTGCGCTTGCGCGCGCGATTCTGAGGGATGCGCCGATCCTGCTTCTAGATGAGGCGACATCGGCCCTCGACGCCGAGAGTGAGCGGGCGGTACAGGACGCCGTGGACAGGTTGAGCGAGACTCGGACGATGCTGGTGATTGCCCATCGACTGGCGACCGTTAAGAAGGCAGACCGCATTCTTGTCTTCGACAAGGGTCGGATCGTGGCCGAGGGAACCCACGACAGCCTCGTTGCAAGCGGCGGGCTCTATGCACGGCTTGCGAGACTTCAGTTCACCGAAGGGATGGCTGCGGAATAGTCTCGCTCTGATCTGATCCCGACAAATACTCCGCCATAGTTATCATTCCGACCGGTGTTTGCTCGAGTGGTAACGTCACGTCCTGCCCGCCGGTTACCTTGCGGCTGGCGTGGGAATGCAGCAGCATCCGTGCAGAGGGCCCGGCGACCCCGGGCAAGGGGAGAGATGAATGGGGAATTTCGCAACACTCGACGATGCGCAGCGTATTCAGGACGAAATGCCGTGGGAGGATCGCGGCCTTCCCGGGACAATGTATGGTTTTCTTGAGGATGTGGTGTCGCGGCATGGCCCGCGTAATGCCGTGTCCTATCAGATTCTTTCGGGGCCAAAGGACAAGGCCGAAACGCTGACCTGGGCCGAACTCCATGCCCGGACCTGTCAGGCTGCAAACATGTTTCGCGATATGGGGGTCGGTGAAAGCGATGTGGTCGCCTACATCCTTCCGAATTGTAACGAAACGGTCGTGACGCTGCTGGGCGGGATGATCGCGGGGATCGTCAATCCCATCAATCCATTACTGGAGGCCGAGCAGATTGGAACTATCCTGCGCGAGACGGGTGCGAAGGTTCTGGTCACACTCAAAGCCTTCCCAAAATCCGATGTGGCACAGAAGGCGGCAGAGGCCGCGCAACTTGCCCCGAATGTCCAGACGATACTTGAAGTCGATCTGAATCGTTACCTGACCCCACCGAAAAGCTGGATTGTACCTCTGATCCGTCCCAAGAACCCGACGGCGCACAACGCGCGGGTCCTGGATTTCAATGCCGAGCTTACGCGCCGGCCGCGTACACTGAGTTTCCCCGATGGTGAGGGTGACCGGGTGGCCGCCTATTTCCACACTGGTGGAACGACCGGCATGCCCAAGGTCGCGCAACACAAGTACTCGGGCATGATCTATAACGGCTGGATCGGGCACACGCTTCTGTTTACCGAGAAAGACAACATCATTTGCCCCTTGCCGCTCTTTCATGTGTTTGCCTGTCACGTGATTGTCATGGCGGCTCTCGCATCGGGAGCCCATGTCGTGTTTCCCACGCCAGCCGGCTATCGCGGAGACGGCGTTTTCGACAACTTCTGGAAACTAATCGAACGCTGGCAGATCAGCTTCATCATCACGGTTCCAACTGCGATCTCGGCCCTGATGCAAAGGCCTGTCGATGCCGATATCTCATCGGTTCAGACAGCGTTTTCAGGTTCGTCGCCCCTGCCGGTTGAGCTGTTTCACAGGTTTGAGAGGGCGACCGGCGTCAAGGTGGTCGAAGGCTATGGTCTTACCGAAGCGACCTGTCTGGTTTCCTGTAATCCGACAGACGGGGAAAAACGGATCGGCTCGGTCGGGTTTCCGTTTCCCTATACCGACGTCAAGATACTTGTGCATACGTCCGACGGAGGTGTCGCGGAATGCCCGCCTGACGATATCGGTGAGATCTGCGTGGCCAATCCGGGTGTAATACCGGGCGGAACCTATACCGAGAGCGACAAGAACCTGCATATGTTCCACTATGACAACTATCTCAGAACCGGCGATCTGGGGCGGATTGACCCCGACGGTTACCTGTGGATCACGGGGCGGGCCAAGGACCTTATCATTCGCGGCGGCCACAACATCGACCCCGCGCTGATCGAAGAAGCGCTGGCGGGACACGAGGCCGTCGCGATGGTCGGTGCGATCGGTCAGCCGGATGCGCATGCGGGCGAAACGCCCTGTGCCTACGTCGAACTGGTGGCTGGTGCGAGTGTTTCAACCGAGGAACTGCTCGAATTTGCCGTTGCCCACATCTCGGAGCGGGCGGCACATCCGAAACATGTCGAAATCCTGCCCGAGCTTCCCAAAACCGCTGTCGGCAAGGTGTTCAAACCTGACCTTCGACGCCGGGCAATCACCCGGATCTATAATGCCGCACTGAAAAAGTCGGATGTTCCCGATCGTGTCGTGCGGGTCCGTGAAGACCCCAAAAGGGGCCTTACGGCAGTCGTTGAGGGTGAGTCTTCGGGAGATGGGAAAGTATCGGAAATCCTTGGTCATTTCATCGTTCCGTGGGAGCGTCGCTGACCCGGTTTAAGTAAATCGAGACCGTTCTGCCCTATTCTCGCCAGAATCTTCGTCGAAGATGATTGGGGAAGGGTGAGAATTTCCGATGATGATAATACCAATCTTAATGGCTGGCATTGTTGCGGGATCAATCAGCGCGCTGTGGTTCGGGCTTACATCCGGGTCATGGCTGATCGCACTGGCCGCCTACTCGGCAACCGGCGTTGGCGTCTGTATCCTATCATCGGCCGTTCTGGTCGCGCGCTGCCACTATCTTTGCAACTCCGAACGACGCCGCGAGGCGACGACGTCCAAGCGTTCTGTCGCAGCCTGATCCGGCGGACCGTTCCCTGAACCGGCAACTTCGTGGTTTCCGTCGAATTCGCTCTTGTGGAATGCGGGTCAAGACTGTATCTCCCGCCCCGTTGCTGCTGTAGCTCAGAGGTAGAGCACTCCCTTGGTAACATGATTTGCCTCCCCGGCCGGAAACGATCGGGTGCAAACCGCTCAAATTCGGGGAAAGCTAAAGGCCGGCGGGCCTATGCCAATCCCGAGCCAAGCCCGGAGCGATCCGGGAAGGTGTAGAGACTAGACGGGCGGGGCCTAAGGCGCAGAGATGCGCTAGGGTCAAGGGATAGTCCAGCCCCCACACCGGACGAAAGTCCATCGGGGGTCGAAGGGAGAGGTCGAGAGTTCAATTCTCTCCAGCAGCACCATCTCGCCCACATTGAGATCGCCTTTTCTGGATTGTCCTGCCTGTGTTCGTCTGTGCGGTTCGCCCTTTTGGCATCCTGCATGACGAAATCTGTCTGGGAGAGACAAATCGGCCAGCGAATTGATAACTAGACATCTGTGTACAGATATGCATTCTCGGCTGAAGTAAGTGCGGGGAGGTTGCTGTGAAATCGCATTACAGAGTCGTTGTGATCGGAGGGGGCGTCGTCGGCTCCTCGGTTCTGTATCACCTCGCGAAAATGGGCTGGTCCGATGTCTGCCTGATCGAGAGGTCGGTGTTGACCGCAGGGTCGTCCTGGCATGCAGCAGGTGGGTTTCATGCCCTGAATGCGGACCCGAACATCGCGTCCCTTCAAGCCTACACCATTGATCTTCTCAGTCAGATCGAGAAGGAGAGCGGTCAATCGGTCGGCATGCACATGACCGGCGGCCTGACCCTTGCCGGAACACCCGACCGCTGGGAATGGCTGCAATCGGCGTATCGCACATTCCAGTCCATCGGTATTGAGGATGTACGTCTTGTGACGCCCGAAGAGGCTGGCGCGCTTTGTCCGGTGATGTCCACCGATGGTATCCTGGGCGGCATGTGGGCCGATCGCGAGGGGTATATCGACACCACAGGCACGGTTCATGCCTATGCGGGCGCCGCCAAGAAAAACGGTGCTGAAATCATCGAGCACAACCGAGTTCTCGAACTGAACCAGACACTTGAAGGCTGGGAGGTCGTTACCCAGAAAGGCACGATCTCCTGCGAACATGTGGTCAATGCGGGCGGCCTTTGGGCGAAGCAGGTGGGCAGGATAGCGGGCATCGAACTGCCGGTCTCGCCGTTGTCGCACCACTATCTTCTGACGGAAACGATCCCCGAGATCGCGGCGCTGGACAAGGAACTGCCGCTGGTCGTTGACCTAGAAGGGTTCACATACATGCGGCAGGACCAGAAGGGCATGCTGCTTGGGATCTACGAGATCAACCATCAGCACTGGATGATGGACGGCGCCCCGTGGGACTATGGCATCGAACTCCTTCAAGAAGACATCGATCGGATCGAGAACGAACTGACGCTTGGGTTCGAGCGTTATCCGGTCCTGCAGGATGCAGGAGTGCGCAACTGGGTGAATGGGGCGTTCACCTTCTCGCCCGACGGCAATCCGCTTGTCGGCCCGGTTCAGGGCAAGCGCGGCTACTGGTGTGCCTGTGCTGTCATGGCCGGGTTCCTTCAGGGTGGCGGGGTCGGCAAAAGCCTTGCCGAATGGATCATCCACGGGGAACCCGAGGCGGATGTCTATGGCATGGATGTGGCCCGCTATGGCGTCTTTGCCGAGAACAAGCAGTACATCAAGGAAACCACTGGTCAGTTCTACACGCGCCGTTTCGTGATGACCTACCCCAACGAACAGCTTCCCGCGGGACGCCCGCTCAAGATGGCGCCAGCGCATGACGCGATGACCGCCGCGGGTTGCCAATGGGGCCAAAGCTGGGATCTCGAAGTGCCGCTCTACTTCGCGCCGCAAGGATTTGAGGAAACGCCTTCACTGAAACGGTCGAACGCATTCGACATCGTGGACGCCGAATGCAAGGCCGTGCGCGATGCCGTTGGCCTTTTGGATATCTCCGGCTTTTCCCGGTTCGAAGTAACTGGCCCCAATGCAGAAACCTGGCTTGACGGTCTTATGGCCTCCAAACTCCCGGCACCGGGACGCGCCCGCCTTGCTCCGATGCTGGGCCATGACGGACGCCTCAAAGGTGATCTGACTGTGTTCAACTGGGGCGATGGTACCTGGTGGATTATGGGATCGTATTATCTGCGTGGTTGGCACAGCCGCTGGTTCGCGGATCACATGATTGATGGGGTCTTCGTTCGCGATCTGGGCGAAGAGACCGTTGGGTTCTCGCTCTCCGGTCCAAACTCCCTGAAGGTACTCGAAACACTCACCGATGGAGATGTCGCGGGCCTTCCCTTCATGGGATGCGGCAGTTTCGATATCGGTCTTCTGAAAACCCGGGTTGGACGGCTCTCCGTCACCGGAGAGCTTGGATACGAGATCCATTGTCGTATGGGAGATCACATCGCCCTGCGGCGCATGCTCCTTGAGGCCGGTGCGGGGCAGGGGATGATCGAGTATGGTTTCAATGCCCTTCTGTCACTCCGGCTTGAGAAATCCTTCGGGATATGGTCGGCAGAGTTCACGCAGGCCTACACCCCTGGCATGACCGGGATGGATCGTTGGATCGCCTGGGACAAGCCAACATTCACCGGACGCGACGCAGCAATCGCCGAGCGTGATGGAAACGGACCAGCCCAGACGCTTGTTACGCTTGAGATCGATGCCGCCGGGGCCGATGCCTCGGGATATGAGCCGATCTGGCAGAACGGAGAACGCGTGGGCTTTGTCACCTCCGGCGGTTATGGGCATGCGCTTGGCAGATCCCTCGCCATGGCGTTGGTGAACACCGACCTGACCGCTCCGGGAACCGACTTCACGGTTCACATCGTTGGCGCCGAACGTGGCGCCACGGTGATACCGGCATCGCCTTATGATCCCGCCGGATCCGTGATGCGGCCATGAGTCTGCCCGAGGCACGCTCCCGCACGCGGCGCAAAGGGTCCCGGCCCGATGCGGGCGGCGGTGTGCGCCAGACCAGTTATCACACGCTCAAGAACCCGTTCATGCCAGCAACGGTGTTCTCTGAGGATCGCGTCGAGGCGATCCATGACACTGCGCTCCGCGTTCTTGAGGAGCTTGGCGTAAAGGTGCTTCTTCCCGAAGCACGCAAGATATTCGCGGCCGCCGGGGCCTTGGTCGATGAAGACACCCAGATGGTTCAGATCGACCGTGATATCGTTGAGGCGGCCCTAGCCACTGCCCCGCGCAGTTTCACGATCAAAGGCGCCGCGCCACATCGTGATCTTACGATGGAACTCGGAACGCTCGCTTTCCAGTCCGGAGCCGGTGCGCCAAATGCTACGGATTTGGTCCGGGGTCGTCGTCCCGGAAGCCTGACCGATGTGCGGGAACTCACCCGGCTTGTGCAGCACTTCGATGTCATCCAGATGCTGTCTCCGGGTGTCGAGCCACAAGACGTTCCGGCGCATATTCGCCATTACGCATTCACCGAGACGCAACTGTCGCTGTCGGACAAGATCCCTTTCGTTTTCTCGCGGGGTACGCGGCAGGCAGGTGACTGTTTCCGGATGATCCGCGATTTCCGCGGTTTGAGTGCAGAGGAATTTGGCTCAAACGCCCACTGCTACACGATCATCAACACCAATTCGCCACGCCAGATCGATATCCCGATGGCGCAGGGGCTGATCGACTTTGCCCGTGCGGGCCAGCCTGCGATCGTCACACCTTTCTGCCTCATGGGGGCTATGGCCCCCGTGACCGTTGCGGGTGCACTGACGCTCAGCCATGCCGAGGCGATGGCGGGCATCACGCTCAACCAGCTTGCCAATCCCGGTGCGCCGGTGATGTACGGCGCCTTTGCCTCGAATGTGGACATGAAGTCCGGCGCACCTGCCTTCGGAACGCCGGAACAGGTCAAGGCAAGCCTCGGCTCCGGCCAGCTTGCCCGCCGACTCGGCCTGCCATGGCGGAATGCGGCCGGGTGCGCTGCGAACATCAACGATGCCCAGGCCGCCCACGAAACCCAGATGAGTGCCTGGGGTGCCGTGCTTGCCGGCGCCACCCTTGTCATTCACGGGGCAGGGTGGATCGAAGGGGGACTGTCGGTGTCCTACGAAAAGTTCATCACCGACATGGAGATGCTCCAGATCATCGCCGAGCTTTGCACACCGACGCCCGAAACCGATGATGATATCGCGTTCTCCGCCCTCACCGAAGTCCAGCCGGGCGGACACTTCTTCGGTGCGACCCATACGATGGAACGCTACCAGTCCGCTTTCTATGAACCCCTCGTTGCCGATTGGTCGAACTTCGGAACCTGGACCGAGCGGGGAGAGCTTGATGCGAGCCAGCGCGCGACGGGTATCTGGCAAAAAATCCTCGAAGCACCTCCGGAGTTCACACCTGATCCGGCGCTGGTAGAACAGCTTCGCGCCTTCGCCGCCAAGCGCACCTCTGAAGGTGGTGCGCCGCCGGAAAGCTGACGGCAATGTTCAGTTCGACAACCCACGTTTTCACCCATGAAAGCCCGAATGCGGCGATGCGCGTCGCGCAGGACGGGCAGGGACCTGATATCGTGTGGGTGCCTGGAGGTGACGCGCCAGCCGAATACTGGATCGAACAGTGGGACCGCTTCACCTATGACTTCCGCTGCACCAGTTACGATCCGCGCGGGGTGGGCGAGACGACATCCGTTGCGCCACCCTGGACAATCGAGGATTTCGCGGACGATCTGGCCGATCTGATCCGCGCGCATTGCAAGGCACCGATGGTCGTGACGGGCCTTTCGATGGGCGGTTTGATCACGCAAGCCCTTGCGATCCGGCACCCCGACCTTGTGCGCCTCGCGATTCCCATGGGAACGGCGGCCTATATCGATGGTTTCACGCGAGACTGGATGCAGGCCGAGATCGACTTTCGCAAGGCCGGTCACAAGATGCCTGTGGATTTCGCAACGTGCCACTACGCCGCATTCGCTTATCCGGCGCGCGCCCTCTCCGACCCAGAGGTCTGGAGCAAGGTGAAGACCGCCTATGGGCCGCGTTTCGGCGGCCGTGATCCTGAACAGCTCATCGCCCAATGGCAGGCCTGTCTCGACTTCGACTGCCGCGAAACCCTGAAGAGTTGCCCGGTGCCGATTCATGCCATCGGGTTCACCGAAGACGTGCAAACGCCGCCATCCATGGTCCGCGAAGTCGCGCGCCATGCCGCGAACGGCACCTATCACGAACTGGAGGGCCTCGGACATGTCTCGTTCACACGGCACCGGCCGGATGACGTGGCGGCCCTTCTCAGGCGCATAATTGGAGTACATAGCTGATGTCGAAAACCGGTATCGTCCCCCTGTCAGCCGACGAAACTGATCTTCCCGGGAACACGAAAGTGACTAGGACCGACTGGCTTAACGTGGCTATGGATGCGCTTGTCTCGGACGGGGTTGAGCAGGTCAAAGTCCTGAGTCTTGGGGAGCGGCTTGGTGTCTCGCGATCCAGTTTTTATTGGTACTTCAAGTCCCGGCAGGATCTGCTCGACGCGCTTCTGGATCACTGGCAAGGGACCAACACGGCGGCAATGGTGGCGCAGGCAAACGCGCCGGCCGAAACGATCACCGAGGCGGTTTGCAATGTCTTCCGCTGCGTCATCGATGACGAGCTTTTCAACACCGCACTCGATTTTGCCATCCGCGAATGGGCACGCAGGTCCGGTGCGGTGCGGCGTGTCCTCGATCAGTCGGACGCTGCACGGCTTGATGCTCTCAAGGACATGTTCGCGCGCTTCGGCTACCCCGAACGCGAGGCTTTGACGCGCGCGCGTGTGCTCTACTACATGCAGATCGGATACAACTTCGCCGATCTCCATGAACCCATGGCAGATCGGCTGGCGCTGGTTCCGATGTATTTGCTGACCTTTACGGGTGTCGAGCCCAAGCCACAGGAAATTGACGACCTGAACGCCTTTGCCCACGCCATCGATGAAAGGGAAGCGAAATGACCCAATCCCCCGACGCCATCATCATCGGTACCGGTGTGATCGGCACAGCCATTGCCTTCGAGCTTGCCAAGAAGGGGTGGAAGACGCTTTCGCTGGACCGTAATGCACAGGTCGGTCACGGATCGACGGCGGGTTCTTGCGCCATTATCCGTATGCACTATTCGACCTTTGACGGGACGGCCTTCGCCTGGGAGGGATATCACTACTGGCGCGACTGGGCCGAGTACCTTGAGGCGCCATCAGGCGATGATCTTGCGCGGTTTGTCGAATGCGGCTGCCTTGTGATGAAGACCGACCAGAATGGCCAACTGGAAAAGCATATGAAAAACTCGGCCGCGCTCGAATGTCCGTTCGAAGAGTGGTCGCCGAGCCAGATCAAAGAGCATCTGCCAGTATATAGCCTTGAAAGCTACACACCCGCACGGCGTCTGGACGATCCAGATTTCGGCACATCGAACGGATCGCATCTGAGTGGCGGCGTCCTTTGGCCAAAGGCCGGCTATGTGACCGATCCGGCCCTTTCATCGCAAAACCTGGCAAGTGCAGCAGAGCGCAAGGGCGCGTCGTTCCAGATGAACTCGACCGTCACGGAGGTGCTTCAATCGGGCGGGCGTGTGACAGGCGTCCGGCTGGCCGACGGTTCGGAAATCCACGCACCGGCTGTGATCAATGTGGGTGGCCCGGCCTCATCCAGAATAAACGAGATGGCTGGTGTCACGGGGGATATGACAATCTCGACCCGCGCGCTGCGCCAGGAAGTTGTCCATGTCCCGTCGCCGGAAGGCTTTGATTTCGAGGCGAACGGGATGATCGTGTCCGACAGCGATATTGCACTCTATTGCCGTCCCGAACACGGCAATCACATCCTGATCGGCTCCGAAGATCCCGAATGCGATCCGCACCAATGGGTCGATGATGATACTGAGTACAATCGTGATTTCACAGAACAGTGGAAGACACAGGCGATGCGCTATGGCCAGCGGGTCCCAAGCCTTGGTATTCCGTCGCAGATGCGGGGTGTCGTCGACCTCTATGACGCATCGACCGATTGGATACCGATCTACGACAAGTCGGCGCTGCCGGGCTTTTACATGGCCTGCGGCACCAGCGGGAACCAATACAAGAACGCACCGATCGCGGGCAAGATGATGGCGGAACTCGTGGCCTATTGCGAGAGCGGGGAAGACCATGACGCGAAACCGCTCGAATTCACGTTGCCTTACATAGATCGAAAGATCGACGTGGGCTTCTACTCGCGCAAGAGACCGATCAACGACGAGTCGAGTTTCTCGGTTCTGGGTTAAACGACGACACTACCCCATGACCGCGCGCGCAGCCGCGGGGTAGACGTCCTCGAACAGCGCGAAGTCCGCATCGGTTAAGGCCAGCGAGGGATAGGTCTTTCCGGGTGACTTGAAAACCCCGTCTTTGTGAAGCTGGGCGTTGAACGCCGCCGCCTTCGCAGCATCCGCATGGAAAACATCGCGGTAATTCCGCACGTCGCGATCCGTAAACACGATCTCGAACAGGCTCGGATGCCCCACAACCTGGTGTGAAATACCCTCGGCCTTCAACGCATTCGATGCAATCTCCATGATCCGCCGGCCATTCGCATGGAACGCCTCATAAGCTCCGTCGCGCCGCAGGATCTCCATCGTTTTCACACCGGCAACCGCCGCAACCGGATTCCCCGACAAGGTGCCCAACTGCATCATCCAGCGCTCCTTACCCACCGCATACTTATCGAAATGCGCCATGATATCCGCCCGCCCGGCAATCGCGGCCAATGGAAACCCGCCGCCGATGACTTTCCCAAGCGTGCAAAGGTCGGGGACCACGCCATAGGCCTCCTGTGCGCCGCCATAGGCAAGACGGAAACCTGTGACCACCTCGTCAAAGATCAGCACGACGCCATGCTGGGTCGCAAGTTCGCGCACGGCCTGCAGGAAAACCGGCTCGGGCGGCACGATCCGTTGCAGCGGCTCGAGGATGACCCCGGCAACTTCCGAACCGTGTTCGTCCAGAAGCCCACGCAGATACTCAATGTCATTGAAGGGCGCAATCAGCATCCCGTCACGGACCGCTTGCGGAATGCCCGCGCTGTCCGGCACGGCTGTCGGGAAGTTCACAAGCTGATCGGGCGCAAGGCTCATCTGCGCCTCGGCACACATCCCGTGATAGCCGCCCTCGAACTTCACGATCTTCTCGCGCCCGGTAAAGGCCCGCGCTGCACGCATCGCATACATGTCGGCCTCGCCCCCGGTCGAGACATAGCGAATCTGATCGGCGCAGGGCACGGCGGCACATATCTGCTCGGCCAGTTCGATGCCGGCGGCGTTCGAGGCAAAAAACGTCATGCCCCTAGGCAGTTGCTCCAGCACCGCCTCCATGACTTCCGGATGCCCGTGCCCCAGCATCATCGGACCCGAGCCGATCAGAAGATCGACATACTCCTTTCCGTCTTCGTCCCAGACCCGGCTGCCCTTGCCCTCGCGGATCACGGTATTCGGATCGAAGTTTCCGAAACCAGCCCCGGGAAGGACGACGCGCGCGCGTTCGACCCATTCTGCCTGGCTTGTCAGTTTCAGCATGTCTCAGCCCTCCAAGACCATATCCGGTGTGCCCAAAATACCGGTATCCGGTGAAATCCCCAGTCCCGGACCCTCGGGAACGGTGATGCGTCCGTTGTTGCGGCTTGGGCCATAGGGTGCAATTCGCGGTCCGACATAGCTGGACAGGTCGCAGACATTCATGACGTATCTTGGATCTGTCGATGCCGCCAGATGCAGCGCGGCGGCCATCGCGATATCCGATCCCCACGTATCCTCGATGCACATCTTCACGCCAAGGTGCTCACAAAGATCGCGGGCACGCCGGGCCAGCGATAATCCTCCGAATTTTGATGTCTTGATAGCCACGGCATCCATACAACCCATGGCCGCACCGTCGAGAAGGCTTCCTGTATCATGCGCGGCTTCATCCAGTTTCATCGGCAGGCCGGTCGCGTCGCGCACGCGGGCACATTCGGCTATCGTCCGACAGGGTTGCTCCAGCATGATGTCCAGATGGGCGACGGCATGGCCTACGCGGGTTGCGTCAAGACTGGTCGCGCCGCAATTCCAGTCGCCATAGACGAGCGGGCCCGATCCAACCGTCTCGCGGACGCGAGCCAGCCGTGCGACATCCAACTCCCAGTCTCCTTCGCGCCCGAGTTTCACCTGAAACTGCGCAATCCCGTCACGCGCCGCACGCGCCGCAATTGAAGCCATCTCCTCGGGATCAAGGCAGCTGATCGAGTGATAAAGTGGGAACTCCCGCTGCCTGAGGCCCCCAAGAAGCGCATGGACAGGAAGGCCAGCGAATTGCCCGAAGATATCCCACAACGCAATATCTGCGGCCGAGTGGGCATAGTGATGTCCGGGAAGGTGCTCCCTGAGCCGTGCAGGTGCCGCTTCTGGCCCAGTCAGTTCCGTCTCGAAAAGGACAGGGGCGAACTCTGTCACCGCTGGAGCGACACCGCGTGCGTAAGCCGGCAAGTAACCGGGAATAGGGCAGACTTCGCCCCACCCCGTCTGCCCTGTATCGGTATCCAATGCCAAAACGACGCTTTCGACGGTGTCACAGGTCTTGCCGTCGGCCATCCGGTAGGAGGTATGGCTGGTAAGCGGAACATGCCAAAGACGGATGCGAACAACCCGGGTCATCGGGCCGGACCGCAGGAGCATTGCCGAAGCTTTCCACAAAAGATCCGGCGCCGCGATCTGATCGTCGCCGTCATGCGTCATACACCGCAACGGGCGAACCCAGAACGTCTTCATCCGGTACGACGCCATGTCCAGGCGTTCTACTGGCGAAAAGCTTGCCGCCTAGATTACGCGCGCCCTGTCCGGGTGCGATGTCGATAGTAAGCATCTCCTGACAACTCCATGTTCCCAAACGAAACTCTGGCGGCAATGATTGCGCAAAATGCGCAGCCTCCGTGTCGGCGAGGACCGATCCGCCTGTCGCCATGACGTACATCTGAATGCCGTTGGCAAGGCCCAGATCTCGCATCCGCCGCGCCTTGGTTAGCCCGCCAACCCGGTTCAGTTTGACCCCGAAAACCTCCCCGATTCCATCGGTTACGATGCGCATGGCATCCTGTAAGGTGACCAGGGTCTCATCCACGCTGATTGGGGTTGTCGTCAGTTTTCGGATCGCTGCAATATCGTCCAACGTCTCTCCCGGTTGTTCCACTGTGATCCCCAGATCGGAAACGGCATTCATAACCAACGCCGCCTCTCGTCGGGTCCATGCCCGGTTCACGTCATAGAGAATGTGCTCATCATCCAGACGTGCGGCCTCGATATACCTGATCCGTTCGATATCCCGCTCGACGTCACCGCCGACCTTGACCGAATGAATCTTGTACCCCAGCGCGCGATAGCGTTCGATTATGCCGACCATGTAGTCCGGTGCGCCTGACGACACCGACGACGCAATCCACGTCCCGTCCTCGTCCGTTGCGCCCAGCATCGAGGCAATCGAAAGCCCCGACGATTGCCCGGCGATATCCCAACAGGCCAGATCCACAGGCGCCTTTGCATAAAGATGGCCAGGCAGGCAGAGGTCCATGGACCGTTCAACGGCTTCGTGGCACCTGGGGTCCTGGCCGAGTATTGCGCTCGCCATTGTCTCGATCCCCGCCCGAATTCCCGGGCCATGGGCCGGCACATAGGTGTGGCCCCACGGAGTGCCCTCTCCCCAGCCCGTAATCCCTGCATCGGTCTCGAGCTTAACGAACGTTGCGTCCAGTACGTCGAACCGAAGTCTGCCGCCCGAGAGCCAGTAGGGCTCCTTCAGGGGCAAGTTCTTCTGAAAAACGCTGATCCTTGTGATCTTCATACGCTACCCGAATGCGGAAGTTTCACGCTGAGTTGCCGAGACAAACGGCGCGTCCCCCCGCGAAATCAGTTGAAGTGCTCAACCCCCGGCGCTTCATGTGACCACCACGATGTTTCCCACATGGCGCTTCTTGATGAACGCGTCTTGGGCGGCGTGGAACTCTTCAAGTGGATAGGTTGCGGCGAGAACGGGACGTATCTCGCCGCGTTCGATGTAACCCACCAGGTTTCCAAAGATTCCCGGTTCGACTACCGTCGATCCCGTGAAAGTCAGATCCCGCAGATAGAACGTCCTCAGGTCCATCTCGACGATGGGGCCCGCAATCGCGCCCGAACAGGTGTAACGCCCACCACGCTCTAGAACATCGATCAGCCTTGGCCAGATGGCCCCACCGACGATATCGGCAACGACGGACACCCGATTTTGCCCAATGGCTTTTTGCAGCGCATCGGGCAGGTCTCCCGGATCGCGCGGCAGTACGGCATCCGCGCCGAGTTCGCGGATCAGATCGTGTTTGTCTTCCGAAGCGAGCGCGACAACACGTGCGCCGCGCCTGCGGGCGAGTTGAACGAGGGCCGAACCGACACCGCCGGAGGCGCCGGTGACAAGCACGACATCACCCTCGGCAACATTTGCCCGACTCAACATCCCCTCTGCGGTTGACGAACTGCATGAGAAGGTTGCGAGTTCCGCGTCGCTCAGATTGCTGTCGATTGCGCGGACGTTGTTTTGATCGACGACTGTGTATTCGGCAAATCCACCATCGCATTCCGATCCGAAATAGCCGGTCTTGTCCCTGTTCAGCGGATCGGTCCAATCGCGTAGCCAGCAATCCACCATCACGCGTTTTCCGATCAGGCCATTATCCGCTCCGTCGCCCACGCCAACGACCTCTCCCACAACGTCGGCGCCCTGAATTCTGGGGAACGTGATGGGTGCGCCGCCCCATGCGGGGTCGTCCTCGCCGACCTTTTCAAATCCATCGCCTGATGTCGCGGCTGTCACATCCTTGGAGTACCAGCCCACACGGGTGTTCACATCGGTATTGTTCATCCCGCATGCGCCAACCCGGATCTTGACCTGTCCGGGACCGGGCTCGGGTTCAGGCCAGTCAATATGGTATTCGAGCATCTCCGGGCCGCCGTGACCCATCAGAACAAAAGCTTTCATTGGGCCGCAACCTCCAGGGCATCCATGCGTGGCAACAGGTTCTCCGGATCATATGCGGGCTTGTCCAACACCTTTGCTGGCCGGGAAGCGCCATGAATGACGACTTCAAGGTTGGTTCCTGGCTTTGCGGCCTCTGGTGCGAGGTAAGCAAAGGCAAGTACGCGCCCGACGGTCGGCCCATAGGCGACAGACGATGTTGACCCCACAACTCTGCCGTTCAGAAGAACGGCCTCGCCGCCATGCCCGTCGATACCATCCCTCGGTTCGATCTCAAGATATGCGCAGACCCATCGCAATGGTGCGTTCAGGCTTCCCTCGGTTTGTTCGCGCCCGAGGAATTTCTTGTCGAGTTTCACGAACCGCATCACATCCGCCTCGGGCAGTGTGACTTCGTTCGTTAACTCTCCCGCGCCCTTGAAGCCTTTCTCCATCCGCATCGCATTCATCGCGAAGCTGCCATAGTCGACAACCCCGTGGCTCAAACCTGCTTCCCAAAGCGCATCGTAGACGGCCAGCGCGCCATCTCGCGGAACATGTAACTCCCAACCCAGTTCGCCGGCATAAGACACTCGGAAGGCCCAAAGTTTTTGACCAGCCACATCAATGTCTTGCGCTGAAAGCCAACGAAACTCGGCATTCCCAAGCGGTGCATCGGTACAGGCAGACAACAAATCCCGCGCGCACGGTCCGTTGATCGCAAGTGCCGCCCAGTCGTCGGACAGGCATCGCACCGCGACATCGGCATCACTCCGATGTTCGGCCAGATGATCGAGCAGGCGTTGCTCAAAGAAAGCCGCGCAAACCAGATAGAAGCGGTCCTCACCAAGCCGGGCTACGGTCGCTTCGAGTTCAATGCGACCTCGGTGGTTCAGCATATGTGTCAACGCGATGCCGCCGACCTTGCTTGGAAGGCGATTGGCCATAAGCCTGTCGAGAAGTGTTTCGGCATCCGGGCCGGATACTTCGATCTTTGTGAAGGCCGAGATATCCATGATCCCGACCGACCGCCTGACGGCGGCAGCTTCCGCATCGACAACCTCGCTCACTGCGTTGCGCCGGAAGGAATACTGATCCTTGGCGGCCACGCTCTCCGGGGCGAACCATCGTGGGCGTTCATGGCCATACACCTCTTCGAACACCGCGCCCTTCGACTTCAGTCGTTCGTAAAGCGGTGACGGTTTGATTGGGCGTCCTTCAAGGCGGTTGAAGTGTGGATAGGGGATTTCGTGGCGCAGGCAGTAATCCTCCTTCGCCTTCACAACCTGCCATTCCTTCGTGGCATAAGACCCGAACCGTCTGGGATCGAACTCCCGCATGCTGATATCGGCCGCGCCATGGACCATCCACCGCGCCAACTCGCGGGTCAGGCCTGGCCCCCATCCAATCCCGATCTGTGTCCCGCAAGCGCACCAGTAGTTCTGTATGCCGGGTGCTGGACCAATCAACGGATTGCCATCGGGTGGATGACTGATCGCTCCATGCACATCGCGCGTAATGCCCAGTTCCGCAAAGACAGGCATCCGGTCGAGAGCCGCCTCTAGCCACGGCATGACCCGATCGTAGTCCGGCGCGAACAACTCATTCTCGGCCTCCCAAGGGCAATGATCCAGCCAGACCGCATTGGGGTTCGACTTCTCATAGATGCCGATCAGGCCACGATGTTGTTCCATCCGGATGTACCCCGATACGCTGAGGTCATCGCGGATCACTGGCAGTTCAAGCGCAAGGTTTTCGAACTCAGGCACGGTTTCCGTGACAAAATAATGGTGCGTCATCGACGTCATGGGCAGCTGCAGACCCGACCATTCACCTATCTGCCGTGCATAGGTT
This sequence comes from uncultured Paracoccaceae bacterium, assembly GCA_947503175.1. GTDB lineage: Bacteria > Pseudomonadota > Alphaproteobacteria > Rhodobacterales > Rhodobacteraceae > Ovoidimarina. The sequence continues at coordinate 27,952 of CANNCO010000006.1, read as the reverse complement.
CCGCCCGCATTCACCACATGCTCGCATCTGATCGTGCCCTGCTCGGTCTCGACCAGCCATTCGCCCGATGGTTCCTGCGTGATATTCGTCGCCCGACACCGCCGGACGATACGAATGCCCTTCGCACGGGCACCTGCCGCCATCGCCATCGTCACATTCGTGGGGTCCACATGCCCGTCATCGGGCGTGTGAAGCGCACCGATGACACCCTCCAGATTGTAAAACGGATGAAGCTCACGGACCCGGTCCGGCCCGACCAGCTCGATATTGAAGCCCAAAGCGCGTCCAACCGACAGAGTATGGCGCAGCCAATCCATCTCGTCTTCGGTATAGGCGAGCCTGAATGATCCGCAACCATGCCATGTGACCGGCTGGCCTGTCTCTGCCTCAAGCCCACCGGAATAGAGGCCGATGTTATAGTCGACGCATCTCCCCAACCCGAACGAACTTGTCGAATGGGTGATCTGACCGGCGGCATGCCATGTCGAGCCGCTGGTCAGTTCGGCCTTTTCCAGAAGAACCACGTCGCTCCAGCCTTCATGGGCAAGGTGGTAGGCCGTGCCGACACCCATCACGCCGCCGCCGATCACGACGACGCGGGCCACAGTTGGAAAGCTCTCCGTCGCCATGGCGCATAAACTCCCGGGGTTGTCGCAATTTCGGTGGACAGGCTAATCGCACATTCGTACACTCGTCAATCATGAATGGTACAAATGTCTCAAACCCGGCAAAACTGCTTGAGGCGCTTGCAAAAGGCCTGGACGAATTCACGCCGGAAACCCGCAAGGCGGCGACCTATGTGCTCGAAAACCCGGGCGATGTGGGGGTGTCGTCGATCCGCGAGATTGCGGAAGCCGCCGATGTGAAGCCCAATACCTTCATGCGCATGGCGCGGTCTGTCGGCTTCGAGGGGTATGACGAGTTCCGCGCGCCGTTCCGCGAGGAGATCCGCCGTGGCACGCCAAGCTTCACGGATCGTGCGCGCTGGCTTCAGTCGCTTTCGCAATCCGGTCAGCTTGGCGGATTGTTCGCCGACATGGCGGCAAGCGCCATCGACAATATCGAAGCAACATTTGCCCGGATCGATGCCAGCCGGATGAAGGCTGCCGCAGACGCAATCGTCGCCGCGCGTCAGACCTACGTCCTTGGTGTGGGCGTGAACAACTCGAATGCGCTTAATTTCGCATATCTGGCCGATCAGGCTGTCCCGAACATCCGGGCTATCCCGCGCGCAGGCGGTGTCGCGTTGGACGATCTCAGTCGCGCCGGTTCCGGTGACGTCCTCATCGCGATCACATGCAAGCCGTACCGGGCCGAAGTCGTCGAGGCGGTCGGGCTGGCAAAGGATCAGGGCGTAACGGTCATCAGTCTGTCAGACAGCCCGGCATCCCCGATCATCATTGGTGCCGATCATGGATTCGTCGTCACTTCCGACACGCCGCAGTTCTTTCCGTCCTCGGTGTCCATAATCGCACTGCTGGAGACACTGATGGCTTTCGTAATCGCGGATGCTGCGCCAGAGATTATTGATAATATAGAAAAATTCCACGAACGACGGCACGCGCTGGGCATCTATCTCGGTGGAGAGGCAACATGACACAGACGGTTCGCAGCCTCGAGGCCCGGTACTACACTGACCCGGCGGTCTGGGCGGCGGAGCAGGAGGGCCTGTTTGCCCGTGCATGGACCTATGCTGGCCACGAAGCGCAGGCGCGAAACCCCGGCGACTACTTCACCTTCTCCGTTGCCGGAGAGAGCCTGTTCGCAATCCGCGGCCGCGACGGAGTTTTGCGGGCATTCTACAATGTCTGTCAGCATCGGGCGCACCGGCTGGTTGCGGGGCAGGGCACGACCCGGGTGATTGTGTGCCCCTACCATGCCTGGACCTATGAGCTGACCGGCGGTTTGCGCGCAGGCCCAAATCTGAGCGCGGTTCCGGGACTGGACAAGTCCAAGATTTGCCTGACCGAAGTGCGCACCGAGCTTTTCCACGGCTTCCTGTTCGTTAATCTGGATGATGACGCTGCGCCCCTGGATGACTGGTATCCCGGGGTTCGTGAGGAGTTGGCCGACTATGTACCGCGCATCGATGACCTTGAATCGCTGGAAGAGATCGAGATACCGGAACAGTGCAACTGGAAATTGTCCATCGAGAACTATTCTGAATGCTATCACTGCGCCCTGAACCATCCGACGTTTTCAACGGGCGTGATCAAGCCAGAGACTTACGACATCCAGCCGCGACCGGGCCATGTGCTGCGGCACACGACCGAAAGCTCGGGTTTGGATCAGATGACCTACCCGATTGATACAAACATGCCTCACGCGACCGAATACCGGTCGTGGTTCCTGTGGCCGCTCTTCTCGTTTCAGGTCTATCCGGGAAACCTGCTGAACACCTATCACTGGGAACCTGTCGATGCGGGCCATGTGATCGTGCGAAGGGGCTGGTATACTGGTGACGGCCATGATCCACAGGTGATCCGCAAGCTGGCCCGTCAGGATCGCGAGACGACGGTCGAGGAAGACATCCATCTGGTCGAATCCGTACAGTCCGGCCTGAGCAGCCGGGGGTATCGTCCCGGTCCCCTTGTTCTCGACCCGGAATGCGGCGTGAATTCCGAGCACTCGATCCAGACACTTCAGCAATGGATGCGCGAGGCGGTGGACCGTTAAGGACCGGAAACCCCGGAGTTTGACAGGAGAGAAACCGTCATGACCATGAAGCCTTACTGGCAGAACTACATCGACGGCAGTTGGACAGACGGCGGTTCCGGGCGGATCGATGTCACCGACCCCGCCACTGGCACGGTTCTGGCTCAACATGCGTTGGCCGGTACCGCCGATGTGGACCGCGCCGTCACGGCGGCTGCGCGGGTTCATGCCTCTGGTGCATTGTCCGATATGCGACCCGTGGAACGGGCGCGGATGGTGCAGGCGATGGGTCGTTACCTCCTTGCCCATATCGATGAAATCGCACCCGTTTTGACCGCAGAGCAAGGCAAACCGCTGTGGGAGGCGCGCCTCGAAGTCGAAGGTGCGGCCCGTTACTTTGAGTATTACGGAAATCAGGCGGAAACGGTCGAGGGCCGCTCTATCCCGCTTGGTTCGGGGTATCTGGATTTCACGGTCTATGAACCGTTCGGTGTGTCGGCCCAGATTATCCCATGGAACTATCCCCTGGAAATGACGGCACGATCCTTATCGGCGGCACTCGCAACAGGAAATGCCTGCGTCATCAAAACTCCCGAACTGACGCCACTTTCCAACGCTTGGTTCGCGCATGCGGCAGAAGCCGCCGGCCTGCCGGGCGGGGCGGTCAACATTCTTTGTGGTCTGGGTGTCGAGGCCGGTGCGGCGCTCTCCGCTCATCCCGACGTCAACCAGATCGTCTTTACCGGATCGGTGCCGACGGGTGTTGCCATTGCGCGCGCCGCGGCGAAGAACGTTGTTCCATGCGTCCTTGAACTCGGTGGTAAATCAGCGGCAATTGTCCACGAGGATGCCGATCTCAATGCGTTTGAAGAGGACCTGCGCTGGGGTATCTGGTTCAACGCAGGTCAGGTCTGTTCGGCCATGTCGCGAGTGGTCGTGCAAAAGGATGTTCACGACGATCTGGTGGGCCGGGCCGAGGCTATCGCGAAATCGCTCTCCGTCGGACCGGGCGCAGAACGGGCTGAGTATGGTGCGAATATGGGCGCGATGGTCTCTGACGCTCAACGCGACAGGGCCGAGGCGATCGTCGCGCAAGCGGTTCGCGACGGGGCAAGACTTGTGACCGGCGGCCGAAAGCTGAACCGCCCCGGCGCATTTCTCGAACCAACCGTTCTGGCCGATGTGACCCCAGACATGACAATCGCAAAGGAAGAGGTTTTTGGCCCGGTCCTGTCGATCCTGTCATTCGACAAGGAAGACGAAGCAATCGAGATCGCGAACAGTACCGACTATGGTCTTGTGGGCGGAGTGTTCACCCGTGACATGGACAGGGCCACCCGTGCCGCCAGCCGGCTCCGGGCGGGGCAGGTCTTTGTCAACGAATGGTACGCGGGCGGCGTCGAGACGCCATTCGGCGGCTATGGGAAGTCAGGCTATGGTCGCGAAAAGGGCCGAGAGGCGCTCTGGAACTACGTTCAGACCAAAAACATCGCTATCAGGATGGGACCGCAGTCATGACCGATACCTTTGACGAAGATCTGTTTCTGAAAGGGCTGGAACAGCGCAAGGCGACGCTCGGCGCCGAATATGTCGAAAAGAACCTCGCTGTCACCGATGATTTCACCCGCCCGTTTCAGGAGGCCATGACCGCATGGTGCTGGGGCTTTGGTTGGGGCGATGAGGTGATCGATCCCAAGACGCGGTCGATGATGAACCTCGCCATGATCGGCGCGCTGGGCAAGATGCATGAATGGGAGATCCATTGCCGGGGTGCGGTGAACAACGGCGTCAGCAGGGAGGAGATACGCGCGATCATCCATGTTGTCGGCATCTATTGCGGTGTGCCTCAGGCGCTTGAATGTTTTCGCGTGGCACGGCGCGTTTTCGAGGGCGATGGCTAGCGCCTATCCCGACTGGGCCAGCAATCGCGCGTTTCCACCGGCGGCGGTTGTATCGACGCAGATATGCCGCTCCAGAACGCATCGTTCGTCCAGATCGTCTTCGGCGAGAAGTGGAACGATCTGGCCCTCTCGCGCGGCGAGGGCGCGTCGGACAGCCGACAGATCGTCGGACCACAGCGCCACCGCGTCGATACTGCGAAGCTCGGTCAACGCCTCGGCCGGCAAAATGCCGTCCACCGCCCATGTGCCCTCGGCCCCAGGCGCAACCATTACCGCGCGGCAACCGGCTCCGCGCACTTGACGTGCCTGACGGATCGCGAAATCGGCTGTTGGGCCAAGGCAAAGGATCAATCCGCGCCCATGGATTGACAACCGGTTCGACTCACCCGTGGGTCCGGGCAAGGAAATGCTTGAGAGCGGCGCATTGTCCGGGCGTCCGGCCTTGTCGATCAGCGCCTGCACCGTAGCGACATCGACAAAGCCGCCCTCCGAAGGTTCCGCACGAACGCGGGCAGGTTGGGTAAAGCGCGTCACATAGGCAGGCCCGCCCGCCTTGGGCCCCGTTCCGGACAATCCTTCGCCGCCAAACGGTTGCGATCCGACGATCGCCCCAATCTGGTTCCGGTTCACATAGACGTTGCCGACGTGAAGATCCCGGGTCAGCTGATCCACGCGGTTGTCGATCCGGCTGTGGATCCCGAAGGTCAGCCCATACCCAGATCCATTGACCGCTGCGATAACGGCATCAATCTCATCCGCGCCGAAGCTTGCGACATGCAGCACCGGCCCAAAAATCTCGCGTTCCAGATCCTCGATGCCTCCCACGTCGATCACTGCCGGTGCTACGAAGTGACCGTGCGACGGCGCATCAAGTCGTTTCAGCAACCGCCCGTCTGCACCGGCAGCCTCGACGTATGCGTCGATCTGTGATTTCGCATGCCCGTCAATCGCTGGCCCCACATCGGTCGCCACATCCCACGGATCGCCAAGGCGAAGCTCATCCATCGCACCGAACAACATCTCGAGAAGCGTTTCCCGCACATCCTCCTGCACATACAGCAATCGCAACGCCGAACACCGCTGTCCGGCCGACTGGAACGCACTGGTCACGATATCGCGCACGGCTTGTTCGGGAAGCGCCGTGGAATCGACGATCATCGCATTCAGCCCGCCCGTTTCGGCGATCAGTGGCGCTGCGGGCTGCACTCCCTCAGCCATGTTGCGGTTGATGGTCTGTGCCGTCGCCGTCGAGCCGGTGAAACAGACGCCGGCAACTCTGTTGTCGCCGGTCAGCGCCGGTCCGACAACGGATCCCTCACCGGGCAGAAGTTGCAGAACGTCCGTTGGCACACCTGCCTTGTGCATAAGTTCAACAGCGAGCGATGCAACCAGCATCGTTGCCTCGGCCGGTTTGGCGATGACACCGTTGCCAGCCGCAAGAGCGGCCGAGATCTGGCCCGTGAATATCGCCAGTGGAAAGTTCCATGGGGAGATACAGGTAAAGACCCCGCGCGCAGGGGCGTCCACCTCACGCCCACGCGATGCGTAGTACCGAAGAAAGTCAACCGCCTCCCGCAGTTCCGCGATTGCATCCAGGGGCGTCTTGCCGGCCTCCCGCGTCAAAAGCGCAGAGAGTTCTCCAAAATGCGCTTCGTAAAGGTCAGATGCCCGGACAAGGACCGCAGCTCGGTCTGCGGCAGGCGCGTCCCACGGTGCCGCGCGGGACAGGGTCTGTTTCACATCTTCCGGGCTTGCAAGCGTCACATGTCCCACGGTGTCATTCGGATCCGCGGGATTTCTCACGTCGATGACATCACCTGAACGACCGCTTCCCGCTGTCCACACATTCAGCTTGAACGGCGCCCGCGCCGCATCGATCAGGGCAAGATCAGACCTGTCCTGAAGATTCCAACCCCTCGAATTCGCCCTTTCCGGCGCATAAAGATCAGCGGGCGGAATGACAGCATGGTTTTCTCCGGCACGCGACACGGCGTCAAATGGATCGGCGGCCACGACCTCTGGCGGTACATCCTCATCGACGATCTGATGTACGAAAGAACTGTTTGCTCCGTTCTCAAGCAGACGCCGGACAAGATAGGCCAGCAAGTCCTTATGCGCCCCCACCGGAGCATAGATGCGGCATCGCGTGGCCTCCGTCGATTTGACCTTGTCGTGCAACGGTCCACCCATCCCGTGAAGGCGCTGGAACTCATACAGGCTCTTGTCCGCGCCCATCTCCAGAATGGCAGCAACGGTATGGGCGTTGTGTGTCGCGAATTGCGGATAGATCCGGTCGGTCAGGTCCAAAAGCCGTTTTGCGCAACAGATATAGGCCACATCTGTTGCCGCCTTCCGGGTCCAGACAGGAAAACCTTGAAGCCCCTCGATCTGCGCCAGCTTGATCTCGGTATCCCAATAGGCGCCCTTGACCAGCCGCAACATGAACTTGCGGCCAAGTTCTTCTGCCAAGTCATGAAACCAGCCAATGACATGCGGCGCGCGTTTGCCATACGCCTGCACGACAATCCCGAAACCGTCCCACCCCGCAAGGCTCTCATGTCGCGCGACCGCTTCGATCACATCGAGGCTGATCTCCAGCCGGTCCGCCTCCTCCGCATCGATATTCAGGCCAATTCCGTGGTCCTTAGCCGATTGCGCCAGTTCAAGAACCCACGGCACCAATTCTTCCATGACCCGGTCTCGTTGGGTCTGCTCATATCTTGGATGAAGTGCAGAAAGCTTGATCGAGATACCGGGATTGTCGCGGATATCGCCGTTTGCCTCCTTGGCCAGCCGGGCAATCGCGCCTCGGTAGGCCTCCATGTAGTAGTCTGCATCGGCTGCCGTCATCGCCGCTTCGCCGAGCATATCGTAGGAATAGGTGAAACCGCGCGCGACCTCTTTCTGCCCGCGTTTCACGGCGGCATCGATCGTCTCGCCCAATACGAACTGCGCACCGAGTTCCTTCATTGCTCGTCCGACGGCCGTTCTGATCACTGGCTCACCGACCCTGCGCACCGCATCCTGCAGCACCTGTGCCAATCCGTGCCCGTCCTGAAGCACCTTGCCGGTCAGCATTAAAGCCCAGGTGGACGCATTCACCAGGGGCGAAGACGACTTGCCCAGATGCGCGCCCCAATGGGAAGGTGCAATCTTGTCTTCGATCAGTGCGTCAATCGTCGGCGCGTCCGGAACCCGCAAAAGCGCCTCGGCCAAGCACATGAGCGCGATGCCTTCCTCCGTTGAAAGCCCGTATTCGGCGAGAAACACCTCCATCAGTCCGGGATCGTCGTCATCCCGGATGCTGCGCACCAGTTCGGTCGCCCGGTCAACGGTTCTTGTCCGCATCACGATCGACGGTCCCGAAACCGCGATAGTCCGGTTCAGCAGTTCCGTCTCATCCGCAAGATGGTCGGTGCTCATCCGATATCGCCACTTCTGAAGTTTGCCCATGCCGCAGACACCCCTGAGTCGTTTTGCCCAATGTATCTGACTCGTCCGGTTGATACGGACCAAATTTTGCTTTTTGATGGAGAAAAAGACTGATATTATATATATGATGGGATAATGTGAGTGGCTCAGAGTTGAACAACAGCCAAATTGACCGCATCGACATCCGAATCATGGACGAATTGAGCCGTGACGGGCGTCTATCTGTAACAGAGCTTGCAAAACGGGTCGGGCTCACCAAGACACCTTGCCAAATAAGGATGAACCGGCTGCGCGAACGCGGGTTTATTCTGGGTTTTCGGGCAGTTATCGACCCCGCGCGATTGGGCCGCGAGCATGTCGCATTCGCAGAGATAAAGCTGTCCGATACCACCGAACTCGCGCTTCGGGCCTTCAACGACGGCGCCCGCCAAGTGCCCGAGATCGAGGAATGCCACATGATTGCCGGGGCGTTCGACTACCTTCTGAAGGTACGGACGCGGGATATGAAGGACTACCGGCACGTTCTGGGCGAAGTTATTTCGGCGTTGCCGCATGTTGCATCGACCTCAAGCTATGTGTCGATGGAAGCAGTGAAAGATGCCGGCCCGCTTCAACTTGGATAGGAGCTTGGGCGGCATATCGCGACAGTCACTCCTACTGACCTGAAATTAGGCATGAATTGCGCGGAAATTGGCGTGCGTTTGCCATGATGCTGCCCTGTTGCGGATGCATATTGGTTAACGTTGATGAGTCGGAGTCCCACTGAATGAAATCCAAGCTTAATCAGCTTGTTGCCCGGCTGACGGATCCGCGGAAGCTGATCCTGCTCGCTGCCCTGCTGGCTGCGATGGGCCTTGTTGCGGGCTATGTTCAGGTCCAGATCGAAGTCGATCGTACTCTGGCCTTGCGACAGGGGCCTCCTCCGGCCGTCGCGGTTCAAAGCTTTCAGGCCGCACGAGACACCGGCCCGGCCCGCGAAGTGCAGGTTTTTGCCGAAGCTGATTTCAATAATGCAGTGGTCCTGCGTGTGAGAGGGTCCGACCCGGAACGGCGCGCGCTGGTCGTTCCGCTTCTTGAGGTTAGCGAGATCGGTTCGACGCTCATCGACGCCAACACCGATCGCAGCAAGGCCGCGCTTTCGGCACAGGTGTCCCGCCGCGACCTGTCACCCGATCCGGAGGGCATCGCGGCGGTGTTCGGCGCACTGATCCATCCGCTCTTCCCGGGCGAGCCGGCCCCGGATCCACGGGAACTGGCGTCGGAGGTTTTCGGTCAGGGAGAGAACGGCTCGGTCGTGACGATCAATGGGACGAGGCTGCGCGATAACGCAATGATCCCGATGGCGGACGGGGCCTTTATTGCGCAGGGTCTGGTTCTTTCAGAGGAACTCCTTGCCGTCGCACCCTATGCCAATGGACGCATCGCTTACCTGAGCGCACCGATCAATACGGAATCACATGAGTGGGTCTATGTATTGGCATTGATCCTGGGTGTGGCGGCGGTGTTCTTTTATGTTCGTAGAACCATTTTTGGTCATGAAGGCATACGGGCAAGTGCGCGCGACTACGACATGCCAGATGAGTCCTCCGCCTCGCACAACGCGGCACACCCGAAGTTCGCCCCGATTCCTTCCCAGGAAGAGCTAAGCGCGAAGCCAATTGAAGCCGACGACGATGAGACGGTTGTGCCCATGTCGCGCATGAAAGCGGTCGTCGGATTTGTGCAGCGACGTCTGGAGGCGCGTCGGGCGTCCTAGAAATCGACGGTCACGCCGGGCAGCCGGAGCTCCTTGATCAATTCGCGCACTTCCTGCCGGGCGGCGACGTTCGATATGTTCATCTGACCTTTGACGCCTGTATCGCGCAGATCAAGCAGCGTCAGCCCGCGCGGGAAAAGCTCGCGAAAGATCACCCGTTCGCTGAAACCCGACGTGATCCGAAATCCGATACGCCGCCCGAGTTCGTTCAACGCCTCGCCCATCTTTCTCTTGTTATGCATGGCCTGTGCGCCGAGGCGGTTCCGCACAACCACCCAGTCAATGGGATTCAGGCCGGCCTGCGCACGAAGCTGGCGCGCATTCCACACCATCTCGGAATAGATCGATGGTCCGAGGATCTTGTTGGTTTCGGGGTCGGCGCGGGCCAGCAGGTCGAAATCGACAAAGCTGTCGTTCAAAGGAGTTACCAGCGTATCCGCGAGTGAGTGCGCGATCTGACTCAGGCGGGTATGCGACCCGGGACAATCGATCAGGATGAAATCGCAGTTGTCTTCCATCCCGACAACCGCCGCGGAAAGCCTGCGATCATTGATGTTTTCGCCCGGCGCCAATGCCTCGGGCGCGATCTGCGGCAGATCCCGATACTCCGGACAGGGCAGGTTCAGCCCGTTTCTCTTGTTGAACTTTCTCCGGTTCTCGACATATCGCCCAAGGCTCTTCTGCCGCAGATCGAGGTCCAGTGTCCCAACCCGGTGACCCATGCGGGTCAGCGCCGTTGCAACGTGCATCGATGTCGTGGACTTGCCCGATCCACCCTTTTCGTTGCCGACGACGATAATATGCGCCACGACAGTGCCCCTTTTGGTTATCTCCCCCGACTGCCCGGACCGAGGTTGAGCGGCACTATATGTTGTGTGTGTTCACAAGGAAAGTGGGATGGTCACCGGAATCTCAATAGCGGCACCGGGCCAAGTTGCGATCTTTGGGCTTGTGGGGGTGTCAGGCCGGTCATATCTTTTGACCAATTATACGGGGTTCATATGCCATTCACCAAAGTTCAGTCGGAAAAACTGTCATTGGCTGTTGTCCGTCAGATCGAGCAACTCATCCTTCAGGGTATCCTGCGTCCTGGCGAACGCCTGCCGTCGGAACGCGAGCTGAGCGAAAGAATGGGCGTCTCGCGCCCGTCGCTGCGTGAGGCAGTGGCAGAGTTGCACGAACGCGGGCTTCTCGAAACGCGCCCGGGATCGGGCATCTATGTCTCGAACGCGCTCGAGGCCCAGTTTTCCCCCGCACTTGTCCGGCTCTTCGCCACCCATGACGAGGCAGTGAACGACTACATCGCGTTTCGCCGGGACATGGAGGGGCTCGCGATCGAACGGGCGGCCCTGCTTGGCTCCGACACTGACCTGAAAGTGGTAGATACGCTTTTCCGCAAGATGGAGGCAGCGCATTCGAAGCGAGATCCAAGCGAAGAGGCAGAGTTGGATGCGGAGTTCCACATGGCCATCGTCGAAGCCTGCCATAACGTTGTCATGCTGCATATGATGCGGTCCATGTTCGACCTGCTGCAACAGGGTGTCTTCTTCAACCGAAAGGTGATGTTCCAGCAGCGGATGACGCGAGACATGCTTCTGGACCAGCATCGGGCTATCAATGACGCGCTTCAGGCGCGCGACCCGGCGGCGGCGCGGGCGGCTGTCGCCGCACATCTGGATTTCGTCGAAAACGCGCTGGCCGGTCAACGCAAGGCGGATCAGAACGAAGCTGTTGCAAAACGCCGGATGGAGCACGAAGAGGCGCGCTGAGGCCCCGGGTCAGGACGAAAGCTTGGCGTGCACCTCGTCAAGATCGATCTCGCCCACCGGCATCCGGCTCGCCGGGTTCTCGAAATCATAGTGGAACAGTTCGAAGTCCCGTTTGTAGATTTCATAGACAAGATGCATCGACAGATCGTCAAAAAACGCTTCGACCGGGTGCGCCCGTTTGGGACCATGCCCCTCACTTTCGTTGAAGCGCGGCACCTCCTCCAGTTTCACCTCTATCGGGGTTTTCACGGCCTGAAGGACGTCAGCCATCCCGTCATTGAAGTTCTCGGTCCAGAGTATCCTGTCATAGCGCCCCCCGTTCGCGATGAATGTGGCAATATGCGATGACATGGCGGACCAGTGAATGTCCGGGTCCATCGGTTTGCGAAACCTGATCGTGTCCCGCGCGAACAGCAGGAACCGCCGGAAGCTTGTGATCTGGTCGAAGTCTCCTTCTACCTCGATCCCGTATTTCTGGATCAGCATCGGAACAAGTTTGCCGCGGTACCGCTCTCCGTTGCGCTGGATGCCACAGATCTTGTCGAAGAAAGACGAAAGGATGCGCGTATAGGGATTACGCACGCAGGTAAACGTGTAGGCTTTGTGGGCGCGAACCCTCTCCGAGATAACCGGCTGGCTGTCTTCAAGCGCCCATTTGTGCAACCCACTGGTCGCATCATGAATGTCGCCCTCGAAGAATGTCCCGTGATCTGAATAGTACATGATCTGCCCGATGGTCGAACACGCGCATTTTGGGACCACGCGATAGACCATGCTTTCGCTCTCGGTCATCCAGGTTCCGGGAAATCCCATAGGTGCCGCCTACTCAGTTTTCGTGCCAATTTGAGGTTTATGCAGAGAATGACAATATCTAGTGTGTATCGAAAGCCGATTAACGCTAATAATCCTCTGAACGAGCAGAAAAAACCAAGGAACACACGGTCGAAATGGCCCAGATCGCCTATATCCTCCTGTGCCATAAGGATCCGGCCGGAGTAATCCGTCAGGCACGCCGCCTGGTTGCCGGAGGCGACAAGGTGTCGATCCACTATGATGCGCGCGCACCGCGCGAAGAGTTCGACCGCATGAAATCGGCTCTGGATGGAGCCGATGGAATTGTGCTCGTAACCCGGCGGGAACGTTGCGGCTGGGGGGAGTGGAGCCTCGTTGCTGCAACTCTTTCGGCGCTTCGCGCAGCGGTCTCGTCCTTTCCCGATGCCACGCATTTCTACATGCTGTCGGGCGACTGCATGCCGATCAAACCAGCGGCTCATGTCCATGTATATCTGGACCGCGAGGACGTGGACTATATCGAGACGAACGATTTCTTCGAATCCGACTGGATCCGGACTGGTCCGAAGGAAGAGCGCCTGATCTACCGGCATTACGTGAACGAGCGCGGGCAAAAGCGCCTGTTCTATGCGGCGATGGAGTTTCAGAAAAGACTAGGTTTGTCGCGTCGTGTTCCCGCTGACCTGCGGATCATGATCGGCAGCCAGTGGTGGTGTCTGAGGCGCGAGACCGTTAAGGCGGTACTGGAGTTCATCCAACACCGCCCTGATGTTGTCAGGTTTTTCAAGACGACATGGATCCCCGACGAAACCTTCTTTCAAACGTTGGTGCCCCATCTCGTGCCGTCGGTCCAGTTGCGGTCGCGCACTCTGACCTTCCTGATGTTTTCCGACTACGGGATGCCGGTGACCTTCTATAACGATCAATACGATCTGCTCGTCGGGCAAGACTATCTGTTCGCCCGCAAAATTTCGCCGGAAGCGCAGGATCTGAGAGACCGCCTTGGCCGTCTGTACCAGTCAGATGCGGTCGATCTGCCTGTGACCAGCGACGGCGTGAAGACCTTCCGGTTCGTTACCGAACGCGGAAGGACAGGTTGCCGGTTCGCGCCACGGTTCTGGGAGGTTGAAGCGTCTTTGGGCCGTGAACGCGAACTGATGATCGTGACCTGTAAGAAGTGGCACGTTGCCAAACGTCTTCTCGACGCGCTTGCACGCCATTCCAACATCCCTGCGGTGGGTTATCTGTTTGACGAGGCCGACACGCCGCTTCCCGAGATGGGAGGGGCAGAGAGGACCCTTGCAAAACGCGCCCGCCACCGTCGGGCGTTGATGCGGATGCTCTATGATCACTTTGAAAGCGACAGGATGGTGATCTGCGTCGATCCCGGCAATATCGAGATCCTGCAGGATTTTCACGCTGACCGGAGTGAGACAAAGCTTCTCGAAGTCGAGTGCAGTTTTTCCAATGAATACCTCGTTGGTCACGCTGTCCGTGTCGGACTTCTGGCTCAGGATGCGGCCCCCGGAACGATCGCACGCATTCTGCCGACGATCCGGAACGATGTGCTCACCGAAACAGACCGGTTGCGCGATGCCCGGTTCCCGGAGTACTCGCGTATCTCCGAGGTGGCGGCGCCCTCCGACAATGCACAAGCGCTCGAAAGTTTTTTCTCCATCGCCTTCGAAGCCGCGACCGATATTGCAGAGACCACGAGTATCTACGAGGACTAGAAGATGCCCTACATCTATGACGACCAGAACGTGTTCGCAAAGATTCTGCGTGGCGAGATTCCGAACGATACCGTGCTTGAAACCGAACATACGCTGGCGTTTCGTGACATCGGCCCGCAGACGCCCGACCATGTGCTCGTGATCCCGAAGGGTTCCTACGTGACACAGGATCATTTCTCGCAAGAGGCTTCGGACGCCGAGATCGTCGATTTCAATCGCGCCGTCGGCCGTATCTGCGCAACGCTTGGAGTTTCGCCGGGCGACGGCGGTGCGGGCTACAGGACGATCTCGAACGCCGGTACCGATGCGGTGCAGGAAGTACCGCACTTTCACTTGCATATTCTGGCGGGCCGTCCGCTCGGGCGCATGATCGGGAAGGGCTGAATGCCTGACGCCCCCGACCAATGCAGTGATACTAGCCTGAGACCTGTTCTCGCAGGATAGAGACGGTCAACGAGATCATCAGATACATGCCGGCAAAGACCAGAAGAGCCAGGGCGGTATTCTCTAGTGCGCGGGGATAGGTCGGTTCGTCGGGTGGCACGGGATTCACACCAAGCGACAGGTAACGGACCTGCCGGTTGGCTTCCGAGCGAGAGGATTCAAGCGAGTTGAGCGTTTCCTGCATCATCAGGGTACGTGTTTCAAGATCGACCTCTGCCATGCGCAACTGACCCGATACCTGGGCCAGCGAACCGACGCCTGAACTGCTCGTCGTCAGTTGGTCGCGCAGGTCAGAAATCAGCCCTTCCAGGCGCTGAATATCACCTTCGACACCGGAAACCCGGGCCTGGTTTGGCTGTGGATTGTCGAGAAGCTGCTGGAGCTGCAGACGCTTCTCGCCCAGCTGGATCTCGAAATTCGAGATTTGGCCCATGACGGACGAGGTTTCTGAAACAGGATCCAGGACCCCAAGCCGCTCCTGCAGTTCCAGCACCCGCTGTTGTGCCGCAACCATGTTCGCCTCGGCTTCGGCGAACGCTTCGCGGGCACCCACCATCTGATCTTCGCGCAGGCGTTGCGTCAGGTTATCGACCTGTTCCTCTGCATACCCGATCAATGCTTTCGAGAATGCCGCGCTGACCTCCGGATCGGCTGCGGCAACCTCCATCCGGACGATGCCTTCGGTCGGATCATAGCCAACCTTCACATGCTTCCGGAAGATCGAATAGGCGTCTTCGTTTGACGCATCGGTCGGCAACCTGCGCAGAAAGTCGATGTCCGGGTCAGAGAAATGCGTCTTGAACCCAAGGTCGTCGTCCAGTCGCAGCATTGCCTCGCGCGACTGCAGATAGCTTTGGACGGTGATCGAATCCTGACTGGTCGCAAGGCCCGTTCCGGATAACAGCCCACCCATTCCGCCGGTCTGACCGTCGGCCTGCTGAATTACGAATTCCGAGGTCGTCGCATACATCGGCGTCGCAACGAAGAACCAGTAAAAAGCGGAAATCAGTGTCGGCAACAGGACAAACATGCTCAGGCGCAGCATCAGCATCCGAAGGCTGCGCTTCCGACGCCTGGCGATATCACGCTGGATTTCCGTGATTTCGCGCGCCCGTAATTCGGCCGGATCTGCGGTCTCCGTGGAAATCGCGGTGCTCTGGCCTGGCTCTATGACTTTCGGCAAAGCCGCGGTAGAACCCGCTCTTGTCCCGGACGCCTCATTCGGTTCGGCCACCACAAGTTCAAGGATATTCGCCCGCTCGAAGGGGTCGATTCCGGCTTTCCTAAGTTGGCGGACAGCGTCAAAGTCGGACGTGGGCGCCAGACCGTGACGATGCGCAAGGCGCCGCGCCATGCGCAGTTGTCTGCCTGTCAGACCTTCTTTGCGAATCGCGTCGATTTCTTCACCGAAGCCGTTCGAAGATGTGGCGTCATCCGAAGCATCCTGCGCAGTGGCCTTTGTTACCTTCGCCTTCGGTGGCGCAGCCGTTACCTCACTCCTCGGCGATCCCTTGGCTGTCTTGAACGGCTCGGATCCGAAACCGTCAGAGGTCGATGCTGGCGCATCCGAGGGCGCAGCAGCCGGTGCCGCAGCGCCGCTCCGGGTCTTTCCCGCCGAGGGACGTATGCGAAAGCGTTTAGCCTTGGGTTTCGTAGTCATAAAGACGCTTCGCTTCCTCTAGGGTGTCGAACATATGAACCTGCCCGTCCTGAATCACCGCTGCGGTCCGGCAGAATTTCTCGAGCGTTTCGGCCTGATGTGATACGATGACCACCGTGGCGTTCTCAAGCCGTTCCCGCAACAGGGTTCCTGCCTTTCGATTGAACTCGGCGTCGGTAGATGCGGGCATGCCTTCATCAATCAGATAGATGTCAAAATCCAGTGCCAGCAGAAGCGAGAAGCAGAATCTTGCCCGCATTCCGGAAGAATACGTTCCGACCGGCATGTCGAAGTATTCCTCAAGCCCGCAGATCCAGCGACTGTAAGCCTCAAGGTAGTCCGGATCGATATCATACATTCCGGCTATGAACCGGGCATTTTCCTTACCGGTCAGGCGTCCGATTACCCCGCCCATGAATCCCAGCGGAAACGAGACGCGGGACGAACGAAACACCTCGCCATCGTCAGGTTTCTCAAGGCCTGCCATCATGTTTATGATCGTCGTCTTGCCGGTCCCGTTCCTGGCAAGGATGCCAAGCGAGTTTCCAGGCTCAACACGAAACGATGCGCGATCAAGGATAACCTTGCGCTGCTTGCCGGTCCAAAAGGACTTCGACACGTTTCTGAACTCGATCATGATCGTCCTGCTCAGGCCATTCCGGCGCGGATTTTACTCTAATCCGGTTAACGCCAATCTATAGCATGAAACATCGATTGAACCATATGCCCCGATGCAACGTAACGAATCCGTGCATACAAGCGGATTCTCGCGATTAAAGCGCACTCTATCCGGTCAGGCTTCCTGTTTGACCACGCCGGTCGCCCGGCCGGCCACAATCGCGACAATTGCGGCGGCAAAGCTGAACAACGCACCCATCTTGGCAGCGTCCTGAACCGGTCCGCCGTCGAACGCGACCGAGGCGATGAACAGTGATACGGTAAACCCGATTGCGGCGACGCATCCGATGACGAACAGGTCGACGATCCGCATGCCCGCGGGCAGGCCAAGCCGCATTGGACCCGCCGCGATCCATCCCAGCAGGAGGATGCCTGCAGGTTTGCCGATCAGCAGTCCGGCAAGAACAAGCCATGTCGGTGCGGCGATTGCCGAAAACTCGACGCCTGCGTTCATAAGTCCAAAGAAGAAAAGAATAATCTCGACCGGGTGTTTCAGCATATGCTCGATATGGTTCAGAAGATCGGTCAGGTACTGCTCGGCCTCCGAGAATATGCCAAACGCGCGGTCCGCATGGGGGATTGCGGGTACAATCGGCAGCAATCCAAGGGCGGGATGCAGACCGGATTCCTGAAACCCGTACCACGACAGGCAGGCGGCAATCAGGTAGGGCCAGAACGAAAGTTTCTGACGCACCCAGCTTGACTTCGGACGCAGTTGGTCGCCCGCGTCGAGCCTTCTCGGAAGCCAGTTGAACAGCACGAACACGCCCACTGCGGCGCCAACAGACAGCAGCAGCCAGACCGGCGCCAACTCGGCCGACGGATAGAACACCGCAAGAATGATCAGCCCCGCCGCGTCGTCGGCGATTGCCAGCAACAAAAGGAAACGGACGGCAGGATGGCCCGCGCCAAAGACGATTCGCCCGATAAGGTAGGAGAAAGCAATGTCTGTCGCCGTGGGAATTGCCCAGCCGCGTGCCACGGCGTCATAGACATCAGAGCCAAGGAATGCTGCCAGTCCAAGGTAGACCGAGATTGGTCCGACCATGCCACCCAGCGTGGCAACAAGCGGCGTGGCCGCCTTCTTGCCGCGCAGACTGCCGTTTCTCAGGATCACGGCTTCCCAGACCTCCTTTGCGGCAATCGCAAAGAAAAAGGCCATCAGCACATCGTTCACCAGGTAATGCAGCGTCAGCGACCGGTATTCCAGATGGCCATCGGCGCTGTAATGCGCATGGCCGACAATGAAGTCATGGATCAGTTCGAACTCGACGAAATGGTGATAACTTTCCGGATCGAGATTCACCCAGACAAGGGCGATCAGAGCGCCGAAGATCAGCAGCAGCGAGTAATTCGTGACGAAATTCCAGACGCGATACATGCAGACCCGGTCCCTTCGCAGTTTCAGACCGGGTTATCCGAGTGATGCGAAGGGGGCAACTGTGCAAATTCCATGGTGCCTAAGATGTTGCACTTAGCCGGGTGTCACGCCACAAGCGCACCCCATGCAAATCCGGCGAGCACCGCGCCGGTCAGGGCAAGCCCGAGATAGGCGGCGAAGACACGCGGTCGCACAAGCGCCCAGACCGCGACTGCGGCGGGAATGCAACTCACGCCCCCGGCCACGACAAAAGACATTGCCGCGCCCGCGCTCATTCCCTGTTCCATCAGACCCGCGACCAGTGGGACGGCGGCATATCCGTTCAGATAGGCCGGCGCGCCGACAAGGGCGGCGATCAGGATCGGACCTGCACCGGGCCCACCGACGATGCCCGTAATCGCGTCTGCCGGGATGTAACGGACCATCAGCATTTCAAGCAAATAGGCCAGCATCAGCCACTTCCCGAGGAAGAGCAGGTTCGTGATGGCGGCATCCCGGAACACCGCAAGCCGTGAAGCTTCGGTCCAGAAACGCCACCGTGGCGCGCCCTGAAACGGGGAAGGGCCGCAGCCGCATCCCTTGGCCGATACCGGCCGCAGGGGATCAGTCAGCAGGCTCGTGTTCTTCAGCATCATGACGGCAAGACCGCCACTCAAGCCCAACGCCACCGCGGCCAAGGTTTTCCCCACCGCAAAATCGAAACCCAGTCCGCCTGCGGTAATCGCAAACATCGCTGGGTCCATCAGCGGTGAGGCCAGCCAGAAGGCCATGACGGCGGACAGTGGAGTGCCTGCCGCCAGCAGGGCGGCAATGAACGGGATGACCTCGCAGGAGCAAAAGGGCGACAACCCGCCCGCAAGCGCGGCGAGAACGATCATCCTCCCTTCGCGCCCCTGAAACGCGCGCGCCAGCAGGGCCTCCGAGCCCGTGGCCTTCAAAAACCCGATGGCCGAAACGGCAAACAGAATGAACGGAAGGGTATGCCCGAACGAAGACAAGGCACCGGTCACCGTTGGTAATGCGGCTGGTGGATCGAAAACCCAGACCAGAACCGGGATCAGAACGACAAATGCCCATGGTTTGTCGATCCGGCTCCACAGGCGCGCTGTCCCGGGATGCGTATGGATTTCAGCCATGATCGTGCCCCTTCCCATCGGTGCTGTCGGCACAGCATTCGGACAACAGGAAGTCCGACAGCATCTGCATCCGGTCATAAGCCGCACCGACACAGATGATCTGGCGGCCCTGCTTCTGCTGCCGGACCAGCCCGGCTTGCGAAAGGACACGCATATGGTGGGTCAAGGTGGAGCCTGTCACACCCGACCGCTCTCCCAATACACCAATGGTCAAGCCCTCGGGACCTGCCCGAACAAGCGTGCGCAGAACGCCAAGGCGTTGTTCTGAACCAAGGGCAGCAAAGGTCGAGGCGATTTCCTCGACATGGGCGGGAAGGGGAGCTTGCGAAGTCATATATTAACATTTCTACAATTATAGAAATATAGCAAGGATTTTCTGGTCAGTGACCGCGTTCATGGCGGCAAAGGGCTTTAGACTGCCAGTCCGATCCCATATTCAGTCTGCATGAACGCTTCGCTCCCCTCTCGAATTGCCGATTGCCGCCTTTGCAGCGACCGCTTTGCGGGGACAGCGACCGCACATTCGCCGCGCCCCGTTGTGTGGTTCCGACCCGGCGTGCGCATCCTGATCGCGGGACAGGCCCCCGGAATGCGGGTTCACAATGACGGGCGCCCGTTTTTTGACCCCTCGGGCGACCGTCTTCGCGACTGGATGGGCATCGACGCAGAGACGTTTTACGATCAAACCCGCATTGCAATCCTGCCAATGGCGTTCTGCTTTCCGGGCTATGACGCAAAGGGTTCTGACCTGCCGCCACCCAAGATATGTTCTTCGACATGGCGGGATGATGCACTTGCCCATATCGGTGATGTGCCTCTTACCCTGCTTGTGGGTGGCTATGCGCAAACCTGGCATTTGCGGACGCGCCAGGGCGTTACCGCAACGGTCGCCGGATGGCAGGACCATGCACCCGCCATCTTCCCCTTGCCGCACCCATCCTGGCGCAATACCGGCTGGCTGAAGAAGAATCCGTGGTTTGAGGCCGAACTGTTGCCGGTCCTGCGCGCCCGGATCAAAGAGGTCCTCGAATGACACCCCTCGATACGGCGCATGCCGCGATGGCGGCCGATCCAGACAATGCGGTCCCGCGGATGCGGTTTTATGACCGCCTTGTGGATGCTGAGTTGATCCTTCTGCTGGAGCGACCTGCGGAAGACGACAAGATCGTTCCAACCCAGTTCCCCCTCGAAGACGGCCCCATTGTCCTTGCGTTCGATACGGAAGAACGTCTGGCCACCTTCGCGGGTCCGGCCCCCTACGCGGTGCTGTCCGGCCGAGCCCTTGCCGCTATGCTGACCCGGCAGGGCATAGGAATTGGGCTCAATCTTGATGTGGCCCCATCGTCATTCATAATCCCCGCCGCAGCCGTGGATTGGCTCGCCGAAACGCTGATGCAAGGCCCGACGCCCGAAGAGGATCGACCCAAAGAAGTGTCGGCGCCATCCGGACTGCCGGAAACGCTCCTGACAGCGCTCGACTCCAAGCTTCCGGCAGCTACGGGACTTGCCCAATTCGCCCTGCTCGCAGCGGTCACCTATGAAAGCGGGCGTCGCGGGCACCTTCTTGGCTTTATAGATGCGCGTCCCGGGGCAGAGCCCGCTCTTGCGCAGGCCGTGTCCGAAGCTCTGATCTTCTCTGGAATCGAAGCCGGCGAACTCGACGTCTCGTTCTTCACTGAAACCGACCCTCTGGTCCCGCGTCTCACGCGTGTCTCGCTCCGGTTCGACTTGCCGCAACCGGAGATACGCTCGGCGCCAGATGCTCCCGGAACCGACCCGGATCGGCCTCCGCGCCTCCGCTGAAAGCCGCGTTTCCGTGCAAACCCTTGCACTAGGGCGACAATCGCTGCCGAATTCTTTTAATGTACCTTTCGCGTTAACGAAACCGGCCCTATAACGCTTCTCGTCGTCGGGACCAATGATGCCCCGGCATCGGGCAGTACGAACAGGACTTCACAGAATGGCATTACTGGGCGGCATACTTGCGTCTGACATGGCGATTGACCTCGGGACGGCGAACACGCTGGTCTATGTCAAGGGCAAGGGCATCGTGCTGAACGAACCTTCGGTCGTTGCGTATCACGTCAAGGACGGCAAGAAACAGGTTCTCGCCGTCGGCGAAGACGCGAAACTCATGCTCGGGCGCACGCCGGGCAGTATCGAGGCGATCCGGCCCATGCGCGAAGGCGTGATTGCGGACTTCGACGTGGCCGAAGAGATGATCAAGTACTTCATCCGCAAGGTGCTGCGCCGGGGATGGCCGCGTCCCAAGATCATCGTCTGTGTGCCCCACGGCGCGACACCGGTGGAAAAGCGCGCGATCCGGCAATCGGTGCTTGGCGCGGGCGCACGTCGCGCGGGCCTGATTGCCGAACCGATCGCAGCGGCGATCGGGGCCGGCATGCCGATCACCGATCCGACCGGCAATATGGTCGTCGATATCGGTGGCGGTACGACGGAGGTTGCCGTTCTGTCACTCGGTGACATCGTCTATGCCCGGTCGGTCCGGGTCGGTGGCGACCGGATGGACGAGGCGATCATCTCCTATCTCCGCCGCCAGCATAACCTTCTGATCGGTGAGTCGACCGCCGAACGCGTCAAGACCTCCATTGGAACGGCGCGGATGCCGGATGACGGTCGTGGGCAGTCGATGGAAATCCGGGGCCGCGATCTGTTGAACGGCGTCCCGAAGGAAACCGAGATTAATCAGGCGCAGGTGGCCGAGGCGCTGGCCGAGCCGGTGCAGACGATCTGCGAGGCGGTGATGACCGCGCTCGAGGCAACCCCGCCGGACCTTGCTGCGGACATCGTGGACCGTGGCGTCATGCTGACGGGCGGTGGCGCGCTTCTTGGCGATCTTGACCTTGCCCTGCGCGAACAGACGGGGCTGGCCATTTCGGTTGCCGACGAGTCGCTGAATTGCGTTGCACTGGGTACCGGCAAGGCGCTGGAGTATGAAAAACAGCTCCGGCATGTGATAGACTACGACAGCTAAGGCCGGGCGCGACGCCCGGCCATGAGGACGGCCCGTGGCACGAGACCGAGGCAATGGCGAAGACTACACCCGTCCGGTTCGCCGCATTCTTGTGGGCGGGCTGGTCGCGCTTATGATCGGGCTTTTTCTGTTGTGGCGGATCGACAGTCCCAGGGCCGAACGGTTCCGGGCAATGCTCGTCGACCGGTTCGTCCCATCGATGGACTGGGCGCTCGTGCCGGTCACGAATGCGCTGGACATGGTCGAAGGCTTTCAGAGCTACTCCCGGATCTATGAACAAAACCAGGAACTTCGTCGCGAGTTGCAGCAGATGCGTGCGTGGCGCGAAGCCGCCCTGCAACTGGAGCAGGAAAACGCCAAACTTCTCGATCTGAACAAGGTGCGCCTCGATCCCGCGCTCACATTCGTCACCGGGGTTGTTCTTGCCGATAGCGGATCGCCGTTCCGCCAGTCGGTGCTTCTGAACGTCGGATCGCGTGACGGTATTCGCGACGGCTGGGCCACGACGGATGGTCTGGGGCTCGTGGGCCGGATCTCGGGCGTAGGCCAGACGACATCGCGTGTCATCCTGCTGACCGATCCGGGAAGCCGGATCCCGGTGACGATCCAGCCATCCGGACAGCGCGGTATCCTGGCGGGCGACAACTCCGCCCTGCCGCCGGTGGACTTCATCGACGACGTCGAGGTCGTGCGACCTGGCGACCGGGTTGTCTCGTCCGGCGATGGCGGCGTGTTTCCGGCGGGTCTGTTGGTCGGTCAACTCGTTGCAGGGCCAGATCAGCGCCTGCGCGTGCGCCTTGCGGCGGATTACGAACGTCTGGAGTTCCTGCGTGTCCTCAGGGCCTCTCCGGCGGAACCGATCCTCGAACCCGGCGGGCTTGTCTCGCCGGAACCTCAGAAGCCCAGCGTCATCGCGGCGGATCGGGAGGCGGGCGATGGCTGAGGTTCTCGTCACCCGCGCCTGGCGGTACCGCACGCTTTTTGCCGTGCTGGCGTTCCTGATCGTGTTCCTGCGCCTCTTGCCGCTGGATCCCGGTCCGGGGAACCTCCCCGGTCCTGATCTTCTCGTCGGCCTTGCATTCGCCTGGGTCCTTCGGCGTCCCGATTACGTTCCCGTGCTGCTGGTCGCGGCGGTGATCCTGACGACAGATGTGTTCTTTCTGCGCCCGCTTGGTCTTTGGACCGCGTGCGTGATCCTTGGACTCGAGTTCCTGCGCGCGCGCGAACCCTTCTCACGCGATCTTCCGTTCCTCTTTGAATGGGGTGTTGTCGCGACGACGATTGTTTTCATGACGCTGGGATACGTTTTGATCCTTGCGCTTTTTGCCGTCGATCAGCCCGCATTGGGCCTTACGCTGTTGCAAATGCTTGCAACAATTCTTGCTTATCCGCTTATCGTGTTGTTTTCAGCCCGCGTGATCGGGCTTAAAAAGATACCACCGGGGGCCGTGGACCAGTTGGGACACCGACTATGAGACAGACGCCGAAAGACATTGAAGAATCCTCACGTGTCATGACCCGCCGTGGCCTTGTCGTCGGCGGGCTGCAGCTTGCCTTCATGGGTATGCTCGGGTTGCGCATGCGCCAGATGCAGATCGAAGAGGCCGAGGACTACAGGCTTCTGGCTGAAGAGAACCGCATCAACATGAGGTTGATCGCCCCCCCGCGCGGCCTGATATTCGACCGGAACGGCGTGATCATTGCCGACAACTCGCAAAACTACCGGATTATCATTGTCAGAGAAGACGCAGGCGATGTGGACGATGTGATCGCGCGGCTCAAGCAGATCATAGATCTGGACGACTCCGAGCTTGAGCGCGCCTTGCGCGAGATGTCGCGCCGCTCACCTTTCGTGCCCGTCACGCTTGCCGACCGCCTGACATGGGAGGATTTCAGCCGCGTTGCCGTGAACTCGCCCGCCCTCCCCGGCATCACGCCCGATGTTGGCCTGTCGCGCTATTATCCGATGAAGAGCGATTTTGCCCATGTCATCGGTTATGTCGGGCCGGTCTCGGACTACGACCTGAGCCAGATCGAAGACCCCGACCCCTTGCTGCAGATCCCGAAGTTCCAGATCGGCAAGATCGGTGTTGAAAAGAAGCTGGAAGAGCCGATGCGCGGCAAGGCCGGCAACAAGCGGATCGAGGTGAATGCCGCAGGCCGGGTGATGCGCGAGCTTGATCGTGACGGCGGCGTTGCCGGGCAGGATGTGCAGCTTACGGTCGACGCGCGACTCCAGAATTTTGTGCAGGCTCGCCTTGACGGCGAAAGCGCGGGCGCCGTCGTGATAGACTGCGAAAACGGCGACATTCTTGCCATCGGGTCGGCGCCAGCCTTTGACCCCAACAAGTTTGTGCGCGGCATCTCGGGTTCGGACTACCGCGAACTCACCGACGACAAATACGTTCCTCTGCGAAACAAGGCCGTTCAGGGTACCTATCCGCCCGGCTCGACCTACAAGATGGTCACCGCCCTTGCCGCGCTTGAAGCGGGCGTCGTCAGCCCGGGCGAAACCGTCTGGTGCCCCGGCCATTACCGGCTGGGCAACCGCCGCTTCCATTGCTGGAAACGCGGTGGCCATGGGCACATGAACTTCGAGGATGCGCTCGTTCAATCCTGCGACACGTACTACTACGATGTTTCTCAACGGGTCGGGATCGACAAGATTTCCGAGATGGCGAACAAGCTGGGCTGCGGGGTCCGGCATGATATTCCGATGTCTGCGGTTGCCGAAGGACTGGCACCGACGCAGCGATGGAAACAGCTTCGCCGGGGCGAGGCGTGGCGGATCGGCGACACGCTCAATGCGTCGATCGGGCAGGGCTATACGTTGACCTCGCCGTTGCAGCTTGCGCTTATGACCGCCCGGCTCGCAAGCGGCCGTTCGCTGGAACTTCGTCTGATCAAAACGCTGGGCGGTGTCGAGCAGGCCGGCGAAACTGCCCCGGCGCTCGATATCAGTGAAAACGGG
Source organism: uncultured Paracoccaceae bacterium (assembly GCA_947503175.1). Classification (GTDB taxonomy): domain Bacteria; phylum Pseudomonadota; class Alphaproteobacteria; order Rhodobacterales; family Rhodobacteraceae; genus Ovoidimarina. The sequence goes on along the minus strand of CANNCO010000006.1, from coordinate 2,649 downwards.
CTGCGGAGGATCCGGCAGGCGATGTACTATGTCTCAAACGGCTCGCGCGGAACGGCGCGTGGTTCGAAGATCATGACCGAGGAATACAAGCTGGCCGGCAAGACCGGAACCAGCCAGGTCCGCAACATCAGCGCCGCGGAACGGGCGCAGGGCGTGTTCCGGAACGAGGATTTGCCCTGGGAACGGCGCGACCACGCGCTCTTTGTCGGCTACGCACCTTACGACAAGCCGCGCTACGCCGTATCGGTTGTCGTCGAACATGGCGGAGGCGGCTCGCGCGCGGCGGCCCCGGTTGCTCGCGATATCCTGTTGTTTGCCCAATATGGCGGCGTTCCACCGATGGAGGCTTATCCGTCCTCGCAGCGGGAGCGTATTCGCAGCATGTATGATGACATGACATTGGCCGATCCGCGCCCGCCGGCACCCGCCCGCAGCCGCGCATGAGTTTTCTCGAATACAACGTCAAAACCGTCCCGACAGGCGCGCGCAAGGTTCTGTTCCTGAACTGGCCGCTTGTCCTGTTGCTGATCGCCGTGGCCAGCGTCGGGTTCCTGATGCTCTACTCCGTGGCTGGGGGCCGTCTCGACCGCTGGGCCGAGCCGCAGATGCAACGTTTCGCGCTGGGGCTCTTCGCGATGTTCTTTGTCGCGATGGTACCGATCTGGTTCTGGCGTAACGTGGCCGCGCTGGCCTATGGCGTCTCAATCCTGATGCTCCTGGCGGTTGAATTCTTCGGCACTGTTGGCATGGGTGCGCAACGCTGGATCGATCTTGGTTTCATGCGGTTACAGCCCTCGGAGGTCACGAAGATCACGATCGTGATGGTTCTCGCTGCCTATTATGACTGGCTCGATCCGAAAAAGGTGTCGCGCCCGCTCTGGGTGCTGATCCCGGTCCTTCTGATCCTTTTGCCGACGGCGCTTGTCATCATTCAGCCCGACCTTGGTACCTCGATCCTGCTGGTCGCGGGCGGTGGCATCGTCATGTTCATTGCGGGAGTCAGTTGGTGGTACTTCGGCACGATCATCGCCGCAGGGCTAGGGACGATCTGGGCTGTCTTCGCGTCGCGCGGCACATCCTGGCAGCTTCTGAAGGACTACCAGTTTCGCCGGATCGATACCTTCCTCGACCCGAGCCAGGACCCGCTGGGCGCGGGCTACCATATCACCCAGTCTAAGATCGCGCTGGGATCGGGTGGATTTTCGGGTCGCGGCTTCATGCAAGGCACCCAATCTCGCCTGAATTTTCTGCCGGAGAAGCACACTGACTTCATCTTCACGACACTCGCAGAAGAGTTCGGTTTCGTCGGGGCATTCTCTCTTCTCACGCTCTACGCGCTGATCATTTTCTTCTGCGTGATGTCCGCGATGGCAAACAAGGACAGGTTCTCGTCCCTCCTGATCTATGGCATCGCTGCTGCGTTTTTCCTCTATTTCGCGGTTAACATGTCCATGGTCATGGGGCTGGCCCCGGTCGTGGGCGTACCGCTGCCCCTGGTCAGCTATGGCGGTTCTGCGATGCTGGTGCTTCTGGTCGCCTTCGGACTTGTCCAGTCGGCCCATGTCCACAGGCCGCGCGGACGATGATCAACGTTCTCTTCGCCGCCCAGCCGGATCGTTGGGCTGAATACGAAGCGCCGCTCACAGCGGCATTCGAAGCGGCGGACCTCAACGTCGATCTGCGTATCGATCATCCGCCCGATGAGGTTGACTACATCGTCTACGCGCCGAACAGTCCGATCAAGGATTTCAAGCCGTTCAAACGCGCGAAGGCCGTCCTGAACCTCTGGGCCGGGGTCGAGGGCGTGGTGCATAACCCGACGCTGACCCAGCCCCTTTGCCGGATGGTCGAAAGCGGGCTGACCGAGGGCATGGTGGAATGGGTCACGGGCCATGTCCTGCGCCATCACCTCGGGATCGATGCGAACCTCGGGGCGCAGAATGGCGTGTGGGAACCCACTGTCCCGCCACTGGCGCGAAACCGGCGCGTGGGAATACTCGGACTGGGTGAGTTAGGAACGGCCTGCGCCGAGGCTCTGAGGGCCCTGAACTTCGATGTGGCAGGGTGGAGTCGGTCCCCGAAGGATCTGCTGGGGGTCACGACCTTTTCGGGAAAGGACGGCCTTTCGGCGATCCTTGGACGTTCCGAAATCCTGATCCTTCTATTGCCTCTGACACCCGACACGACTGAAATCATCGATGCTGTGGCCATTGAGCAGATGCCAGAGGGGGCGATCATCCTGAACCCGGGTCGCGGGCCGCTGATCGACGATACGGCCCTGCTCGCGGCGCTGGAACGGGGCCATATCGCCCATGCAACGCTCGATGTCTTTCGCAAGGAACCGTTGCCCGCCGATCACCCGTTCTGGGCACATCCGAATGTGACGGTGACACCCCATATCGCCAGCGCGACACGACCGCAAACGTCATCCCTGACGATTGCCGAGAATGTCAGGCGGGGGGAGGCGGGGGAGCCGTTTCTGTACGTCGTCGACCGTGAACGGGCTTATTGAGCAAAAAAACCCGGCCACGGTGAAGCAGCCGGGGCAATGGGCTAGGGTCTGTACTCAATGAAGGGGTTCCCGGTTTGATTGTTGTGTGATTCAAGATGTTCAGGAGGGCCTCTTGATGAGCAATCTGTACTGGTTGG
>CANNCO010000005.1 GCA_947503175.1 uncultured Paracoccaceae bacterium | reverse complement strand
CGCGCAGACACTTTCCTTTCCGCTATCTGCCTCGCTGCAGCTATCTCATGGTGGACCTAATTGAGTCCTGACCCTAGGGCGGCGTAAAATCTCTTGCACGCGAGCGGCGCACAAGAGATGCCCACCCAGGGCCTTGAAGCCACGCAGGTAACCCCGATGGAGCGCGTCCACATCGATGTCCATGACGCTCGGATCAAGAACGGCAGCGGACACGACTTCCGGACGGAGTACCGGCACCAGTGCGAGCGCTTGGGATGCCGAAACGTGGCGAACAGGCGTCTCATCCGCTGCCAGTGTCATGATCGTATCGAGGTCTGTCTCCTGCCCTGATGCCGCAATTGTCAGCAATCCGCGTGGTGTGAGCAGGGGATGTTCAGCGAAGCCGCTTGGAGGATCGAGAAAGAACGGCGCGCTGCGCGCATGACGGCATTTCCGTAATTGGGTGTAAAGAGTGCCGCCGACCGGCCAGTGCTGTGGTAGCCCGGTCGAGCCTCCGCTTCGATCAATATAACGGTTCCATCCTGGGCCAGTTCGAATGCCAGTGAGGCGCCCGCGATCCCCGCACCGATGACGGCATACTCGTACATTGCGCTAACCCGTCTTTCTGTTTCGGCCGGTCAAGTGGCCCATGGCCGGTTCGAGAGATGGCCCGCAGGATGTGAACGTTGCGGCGTTTTGCCGTCACCCAACATCTGATCAGTAACCGGTAGCAGATGGGGAGCGCGAAGTCTGCAATAAAAATAATTCTTTTGACAAAATGTAAGAAAAATTACAGTACGATCCCTAGGGGGATACTCCGCAATGAGCGCATCGGTTCGCGAGCGACTGACGACCAGCCTGGCAACCGCTTCGAAAGCGGATCGGATCCTGGCCAACTTCATGCTGTCAGAATTGTCCAACCTTCCGTTTGAAACGGCGGCGAGCCTAGCGGCGAAAGTTGAAGTCAGCGAGCCGACGGTCGGTCGCTTTTGCCGAACCATCGGCTACAAGAGCTTCAAGGACCTCAAGGATCACTTGAAGCAGGATATCGGCCAGCAGCCTTGGCTGGTCGGCGACCGGCTCCGTGAACTGCGCAAGCAGGCGGCCGCTGGCGAAGATCAGCTTGCGACCGGGCTGGAGCTTGAAATCTCGGCCCTCGTCGCGATTTACGAATTGGCGCGCACACCGGAATGGGCACTTGTCGTAAAACGATTGGCGACCGCGCCCTGTGTCTATGCAGTCGGATTCCAGACCGAACGGGGCATGGCGCAGATCCTGGTCAATCAGTTGCAATATCTGCGCGACGGCGTCCGGATGCTTGATCTTGCGGGCGGCAGCTTTGCCGAAATTCTGGTTTCGGACCCCGCCAGGTCATGTCTCGTGATTTTCGAGGCGCGCCGCTACTCGAGGCTGTCGCGTGACCTTGCGATTGAAGCCAAGAAGGCCGGGATTCCAGTGACATTGGTGACCGACCCATTCTGCGATTGGGGCCGCGATCTCGTCGACGAGATGTTCGTCGTCCCCACTGAATTCAACCAGTTCTGGGAATCGACGGCCCAGATGGCAAGTCTGGCCAATCTTCTGGTCAACGGCGTGTTTCTGGAGCTTGGCCAGAAGGTCGAAGCGAGAATGGAAGCCGTAACCCAGCTTTACAGTCAGTTCACCGGCTATGTCGGCAAGCCGATCAATCGCACACCTCAGTCAGGGAGCAATTTGGCCTGACGCAGACCACCATTGATAACCATAATAATAAGGAACTCTGCCATGCGCTTCACCACCACGACACGACTTGTCGCAAGCTCGATGCTGGTTTCTGCCAGCGTGTTCGGGCTTGCCATCGTCGCCAACGCCCAGGAAGCGACATTCGTCGTCTCCTCCCAGAACGTCGGCACACCCAGCTATAACCCCATTAACGGCACCCAGCTCAACGATGCCATTACGCTGATCTTTGACCGCATGGTCATTCAGGACGCCGACCAGACCTTTCACGGCCAACTTGCCACCGAGTGGGAATCGACCGCCGATGGCATGTCCTGGACGTTCAAGCTTCGTCCGGGCGTGACCTTTCACGACGGTGAGCCGTTCAACGCCGACACCATCACGTGGTGGATCCCGCAATTCGCCGACACCGAAAACGCGTTCATGACCGACGCCATTGAGAGCGTCGAGGTGATCGACGAATTGACCGTCAGGTTCGCGATGAAGAATCCAGATCCGAACCTTCTTTCGAACATGTCGTCGGGCTTCATGAGCATTCCCTCGCCAAAAGCGTTCGATGCGTTGGGCGACGATTTCGGCGTTACCGCTGCCGTCGGGTCCGGACCATTCAAGCTGGAAAGCTTCACAGTCGGTCAGGAAACGGTGCTGACGGCCAACGAGGATTACGCTTGGGCGTCCGATCTATCGGAAAACCAGGGTGCGCCGCATATCAAGACTCTGACGTTTCGCGAAATCTCGGAAGACTCCACCGCCTTCCTTGAACTGAGTACCGGTGGTGTGGACATGCTTTACAGCGTGCCGACCGACTTTCTCCCGCGCCTTGAAGCAGAGGACACGGTTCAAGTAGGAACTATGCCGGGTACTGGACTGTTCTACATCCCCATCAACACAACCGTCGAACCGTTCACCGATATCAAGGTGCGCGAGGCCGCAGCGTTTGCCATCAACCAGCAGGAAATTCTGGACAATCTGTATGGTGGTGTTGGTTCGGTTGCCAATACGTTTCTGATCGACTCGCTGCTTGCGGCAAACGTCGATCCTGCGCTCAAAATCTCCTACGACCCAGATCGATCCAATGCCTTGCTCGACGAAGCCGGCTGGCCCATGGGCTCTGATGGCGTGCGAGAAAAAGAAGGAACCAAACTGCAGGTCGCGTTGTGGACCCAGAACGGGACCGAATTCAAGCGCGTAACAGAAGTGGTGCAGGCCCAATTGAAAGCTGTCGGCATCGGTGCTGACATCACCGTCTTCGACAGCGCCACCATCAATGACCAGTATCGCAAGGGCACCGAGCATCAATTGGCGGTCCGGTCCTACTCATGGGCCAATGCGGATATCATCGACTGGTTTTTTTCCGGTCAGCGCCTGGGCTATCCGAACGTATCGATGTGGAACGATCCCACGGCCGAGGAAATGAATGTCGCCGCGATGAGCGGGTCGCGCACTTGGGAAGAACGGGTCGCCAACTTCACGACCTACCATGAATATGTGCTGAGCCAGTTCGTCTTTGCGCCGATCTATCAACCGGTCCAAATCTACGCCTACAGCAGGGACTCCATTTCAGTGCCCGAGGTTGTTCGGGGAACGCGCCTACAAAGCCAGACGGTTGTCGACATCACGGTCAACTGAACCGCGTCGCACCCCGACGCCAACTTACGAGGCACCGGAATGATCAGCTTTTTCATCAAGCGGCTCTTGCTGCTCATTCCGGTCTTCCTTGCGGTGTCGCTGGTGATCTTCATGATCGTCCACCTGGTACCCGGCGATCCGATCGACAATCTCGTCCAGATCAATTCCTCTCCCGAACAGAAGGCGGCACTTGCGGCCAAGTACGGCCTCGACAAGCCGCTCTACCAGCAATACGCGATCTGGCTGGGTAACGCCCTGACCGGCGATTTGGGTGACGCCATCATTCTCCGCCGTCCGGTCTCGGATCTGATTGCCCAGAACCTTCCGCATTCGCTGTCGCTGGGTGCGCTGGCGCTTCTGTTTTCGACCGTGGTCGGCATTGCCGCGGGCACATTGGCTGCGATCTATAAGGATAGCTGGATCGACCGGGTGACGATGACGCTGATCCTTCTGGGCTCAACCGTGCCCGGCTTCTGGCTTGGCCTGCTTCTTATCATGCTCTTTGCGGTGCAGCTTGGCTGGTTCCCGGTTTCCGGCGCCCGAAGCTGGGATGCACTGGTCCTGCCTGTGTTGACCATCGGGCTGGGGGGCGTGGCCCTTGTGGCACGGGTCACGCGCGTCGCTATGATGGAAACGGCGCGCAAAGACTTCGTCATGATGCTGCACGCCAAGGGTGTTCCGCCCTGGCAAATCGAGTTGCGCCATGTGTTGCGTCATGCGCTCTTGCCGGTCGTGACAATCCTTTCGCTGCGCATCGGCTGGATCCTTGGCGGCGCGGTCACCGTGGAGTTCGTCTTTGCCCGCCCCGGCCTTGGGTCGCTGCTGATTACCTCGTTGAACCAGCGCGATTATCCGGTCGTGCAGGGCGCGTTGCTGATGCTGGCCGTCGCAGTGATGCTTGGCACCTTGCTAGGCGACATCATTCAGGCCGCAATGGACCCGCGCATTCGCGAAAGGATCAAATGATGACCGCTTTCGCCCCCATCAGAACCGCCATCGGGTCGCCGCGCGGGGGAGCCTCGGCCGCAGTACTGGTACTTGTCGTGACCTGCGCGCTGTTCGCCCCGCTGATCGCGCCCTATGCCTACGACATCCAGAACCTGCCGAGCGCCAATACTCAACCCGGCGCGGCCCACTGGATGGGTACGGACGAGTTCGGGCGTGACCTGATGTCCCGCATCATCTACGGCGCGCGCACGTCGCTGACCGTGGCGGTCACAGCGATCTCGATCTCTGTAGCGGCCGGGCTGACGTTAGGCGCGATGGCCGGCTATTTCGGCGGCTGGTTCGATCGCGCCGTCACCGCAGTCGTCGATCTGACCTGGTCCTTCCCTGAAATCCTGATCGCGCTGATCCTGATTGCCATCATCGGACCCGGACTGGAAAGCACCATGGTCGCCATCTCGATTGCCTACCTCGCGCAGTTCACACGGCTGACGCGCGCGCAGATCATGGCCCTGAAGAATGAGACATATGTCGAGGCGACGACCAATCTGGGCGCGGGGCATTTTCACATCATTTTCCGCCATCTCTTGCCCAATGCACTGACGCCGGTGATCGTGGCGGGCATGTTGGCGACGGGCGACGCGATCATCCTGGAAGCCACGCTCGGCTTTTTCGGCCTAGGCGCGCAGCCCCCGACACCAAGCTGGGGCGCCATGATGTCGAGCGGTACGGCACAGATCTTCATCGCGCCATGGATCATCATTTTTCCGGGCCTCGCCATCGCCATAACGGTGATTTCAATAAACCTCTTTGGCGATGCGCTGATCGAGGCCCTCGATATCCGCAACCGCTTGAGGAGTGTATGACATGACGCTTCTTTCGGTTCAGAGCATCTCAGTCTCGATCGGCACGCTTTGCCCGTTGGAGAGTATTACATTCGATATCGGCAAGGGTGAAATCCTTGGCCTGGTCGGCGAATCCGGCTCGGGCAAGTCTTTGACCGCGATGTGCGTCATGGGGTTGCTGCCGCGTATCGGTGGCACCGTCACGAAGGGCTCCATCGTCTTTGACGGGCGTGAGTTGATCGGCCTTCCCGAGATCGAGTTGCGCCGTCTGCGTGGCAAGCGGATCGCGCTGATCAGCCAGAACCCGATGACTTCGCTGGACCCCATCATTCGCATCGGCAATCAGGTCGACCAGGTCTCGATCCTGCATCTGGGGTTGAGCGCCGAGGCGGCAAGGGCGCGAAGCCTCGACCTGATTGCCCAACTACGTATTCCGGAGCCGGCTGCGATCCATCGTGCCTATCCGCATCAACTCTCCGGCGGCATGAAGCAACGTATCGTCATTGCCATGGCGCTTGCCGCTGACCCCGACCTGATCGTCGCCGACGAGCCCACAACGGCCCTTGATGTCACCATTCAGGCGCAGATTATACAGATCATGGTGGAGTTGGTCCGTGACCGCGGTCTGGCGCTGATGCTGATCACCCATGACATGGGCGTGGTGGCGCAGGCCTGCGACCGGGTCGTTGTCCTTTATGCCGGCCGGGTCGCAGAAATGAATGTGATCGGCGAGATCTTTGCCCAACCGAAACATCCCTATACGCGCGAGTTGATCCGCTGCATTCCTCGCCTGGGTCAGGAACGAGGCAGCCTGAAAGGTATTCCCGGCGCAGTGCCAAGTATTGTCGATTATCCCGATGGCTGTCGTTTCAACCCGCGCTGCGGCGACGCACAGGAACTGTGCCGCAACCAGGTGCCTGCGCTAGAACGTAAATCATCGGGCCTGGCGGCCTGCCATTTCAGCGAGGTTTGACCCATGGATGCTTCGGTTACGCGTGGGGACGATCTTGTGACGATAACGGATTTGACTCGCGAGTTCTCTTCGGGAGGCGGTTTCATGAAACCTCGCCGCACGATGAGAGCGGTCAACAACGTCTCCCTGAATGTACCGCGCGGCAAGGTGACCGGTGTCGTGGGAGAAAGTGGATGCGGCAAGTCCACCCTGGCGCGGCTGGTTCTGCGCCTGCTGGAGGCCACCGAGGGGACCGTGGTCTTCGACGGCAAGGATCTGGCGAAGCAGTCGCAGGGCGAGATGCGTAAGCTGCGCCGCCGGATGCAGATGGTGTTTCAGGACCCCTATTCGGCCATCGACCCGCGCTATACGATCCGTCGCGCCCTGCTTGAACCGTTTCAGGTTCAAGGCGAAGCCAAGACGGCGGCGGACGCGAAAACGACCGTCGACGAGTTGATTTCGATGGTCGGCCTCAGCCCGCGCATGATGGCGAGTTTCCCCCATCAGCTGTCAGGTGGTCAAAAGCAGCGGGTGGGGATCGCACGGGCGCTAGCACTGCGCCCCTCGTTTCTGGTGCTCGACGAGCCGACCGCCTCATTGGACGTCTCCATCCAGGCCCAGATCATCGATCTGCTGGAAACCCTGAAGGCAGAGCTTGGCCTTACCTATCTTTTCATAAGCCATGATCTCAGTCTTGTGCGCTATTTCTGCGACCGTGTGGTCGTGATGTATCTGGGCCGGGTGATGGAGATTCTGCCGGGCGCCCAGGCGCGGCCGCGCCATCACTACGCCCACGCTCTTCTTGAAAGCAATTTCGAGCCCGACCCGACCCGGCGAAAGGTCGTCACGATGCTTGGCGGTGAGATACCAAGCCCCTTCGCGACGATCCCGGGATGCGCCTTTGCGGCGCGTTGTTCCGCGGCCAGCGATCTGTGCAAGCGCGAACGCCCGCCGCTTGCCGATCTGGGTAGCGGCCACATGATCGCATGTCACAACCCGATGGATTGAATAGTCGATGAGCTTTCGCGTTCTGACTGCCGAGATCAGTCACGAAACCAATACCTTCTCGATCCGCCCGACAAGCCTCGCTGACTTCAAAAAGCGGTATTACCTGCTGGCGGAGGATGCTGTCCGCGAACGCGGAGACGCAAACACCGACCTTGCAGGGTTCCTCGATGTTGCGCGAGAAAACAGATGGGTCGTGACCCATGCCGTCAGCACGTCTGCGCCACCCGGCGGGCTTGTCACACCCGGGACGTTCATGGCGCTGGCCGCACCGGTTATTGCGCTTGCCGTAGCCCAGCCTTTTGACGGCATCTTGCTGTCGCTGCATGGCGCCATGGTGATCGAGGGTGCCGAAGACGGCGAAGGGACCTTCCTGGCGCGCCTCAGGGAGGTGATCGGCCCTGACGTCCCGATCGCGATCACGCTCGACCCCCACGCCAATGTGAGCCAGGAGATGGCAGACCTCGCCAACATTATTGTTTCCTATAAGACCTATCCACATGTCGACATGCGCGAATGCGCCATATTGGCGGGGGAGATACTGCACCGGACCATGTCTGGCGAAATTGCACCTCGAACGTTGCGGGTGCATCGCCCGATGCTTGAGGAGGTCAATGGCGGACGAACCGACACCGGCCCGATGATTGAACGCAACAGACGGGCTCTTGCTCACCAGCAGCACCCTGATGCCTTCGCTGTCAGCATCAATGCGGGCTTTGGCAACGCCGATATCGCGGATGTCGGCCCAACGGTTCTTGTCACCTATCAGGGCGATCCCGAGCCACATGAAACGCTTGCAAACGAACTCGCCGACGACATTTGGGGCCGGCGGTTCGAGGTCCTGAATGACTATCTCAGCGTAGAGGCCGCCGCCGCTCGATGCGCCGCTCACAACGGCGCAAACGGCCCGATAATCGTTGCCGACTATGCCGACAACCCCGGCGGTGGGGCATATGGAGATGCGACATCGCTGCTTGACGCTCTAATTACCGCCGATGTCGGCAATGCATGTTTTGGACCCTTGGTCGATCCGGAGGCTGTCGGATTTCTGGAAACGCGACCTGTGGGGCGGACCGTCACCCTTGCGCTTGGAGGCAAGACCGATCCCGCCCGCGGCGGCGGGCCGCTCACGGTGACGGGCATGCTCAAGCTGTTTAGTTACGGCGACTATACGGGCAGCGGACCGATCATTGGTGGTCTTCACCGGAGCTGGGGGCCGACGGCGGTCCTCGACGTGGCAGGCATAGAGGTCCTGATTGTCAGCAACGGGACCCAGATGCTCGATCTTGAGCAATTTCGGGCCTTTGGCATCGACCCCGCCAAAAAGGCCATTGTTGCCGTGAAGTCGATGCAGCACTTCCGCGCCGCCTTCGCGCCGATTGCTGCCCACATCATCGTTTGCGACAGCGGTGCGCTTTGTACACCGGACCTCGCCCGGCTACCCTACCGCAAAGTCCCTCGTCCGATCTTTCCGATCGATCTGTAACACTGTATTCGTATGTTGCGAAGCGCGCGCCCAACCTCCTTGCAGCTGTGCAGAACTATCCCTGGCCTAGGGGTGTCTGAAACGTCCGCTCACCCGCGTCGAGCATCATCGGCTCATGAGTGCATGGAATGTCCGTTCCCCGCCCTTGGTGTTTTCTGCTAAGGTTGCGAGAAGCCTTAGAGAAGGTGCGGCGAACTGGTGCTTTGTCCGCGATGTGTGAATTCAACTATCAAAGGATCTCGCGCATGCAGCAAGTGTCGGCAATGTGGGCTGCAACCGCAGCATCAGATCAGGACGCTCAAGGTCCGTTAATGGGATTTACCGGCTGCTTGACCCAGCAGGTTAGGCTTTGCCTATTTCTGCAAACTGGAGAAGTAGCATGGCGAAGAATGACTTTGATGAGCTGATGTCGATAGGCATCGATATCGGCAAGGACACAGTTCACATTGTGGGTTTCAATCTCTCGGGACAGCGCGTCCTGCGCAAACAGATCAAGCGACTGGCCTTGGTCGCGACGTTCGAGAATGTCTGACGTCAGCGCTTATGGGTCCATTTAAGGTCATTTGCTAAGAGAGGGTTTGTTGCTCATCGTAGCCACCGAGGAGTGGACGATGAGAAAGACAACGAAGCGCTCCGGCGAGAAGATCGTGAAAGATATCAAACGCGCGACCCGCAAGCATTACTCATCCGAAGAGAAGATCAGGATCGTGCTGGACGGTTTGCGTGGTGAAGACAGCATTGCTGAGCTTTGTCGTCGCGAAGGGATCTCGCAGGGCATCTATTACAAATGCTCGAAGGACTTCATGGAGGCTGGGAAGAAGCGGCTTGCTGGTGACACAGCGCGTGCGGCAAACACTGATGAGGTCAAGGAACTGCGCCGCGAAGCAAAGGATCTCAAAGAGGTGGTTGCGGAGCAGACGCTGGAACTGCGCCTTCTCAAAAAAAAAAGCATGTACGACGGTGGGGACGGCGACGAATGAGATACCCCGCATCTGAGAAACTGGAGATCATTCGACTGGTTGAAGAGAGCCATTTGTCAGCGCGTCGGACGCTAGCCAAGCGGGGTATCCCTCGCACCACATTCTACCGTTGGTATGCCCGGCCGCAGGAAAGCGCGGTGTGAGCATCGCTCTCCTCAGCAGGCCAGAAAAAGAGCAGGTTTCCCAGGGCACAGAGGTTCTTCAACTCTTCATAGACGCCATCTGAGGCTGTAAGAACCTCGCCCATGTGGCGCCCGCCAATCCCTGCAGACAAAGTGGATTGCACCGTCGAACGAATGCCCCGCTAGCCGTTCAAACGCGGATCTGAGAAAGGTCGTGGCCTCGACCTCGCCCATCTCACCAGATGCCATGGCAAACTCGCGGTGCGTGTTGGTTCCGAGGCCCGACACATGGCCATCGGTCCGCACGTTGCAGGGCGGATCCGTGAAGACCATTCGTGCCCGGTCTTCGGTCATGAGTGATTGCCACGCGGCAGCGTTCAAGAAATCGTCACAGAGCAAACGGCGGGACCCAAAAGTCCAAAGGTCATCGGCGCGGGCTTGTGGCGGGCATTTGCTTCGCCGCAGGTCTGCCGCATGATCAGTCTCACCGATCGGTCAGACCACCTCTTAGATCAGGCACCCCAGCTGGCCAAAACCTCTGACAACGGATAAGAGACTGAATAAACTTTAGTCATTATGACTTTTTTATATTGAACTGACAGGTTCCACCTTGTACGACTAGAGCCTGAATTGGAGAGCGATCAATTCCAGGGGGCGCTCCGTTCAAGGCTGTGATGGTAAGAGCAAAGTAGACTACGAGAAGGTCGGACCAGTGTTTATTTCAATTAGGGTGACTGCGTTGCTGAACGAGCGTTGTCACCGTTTTCCTCGCCTGCCGCGCGGGGAATGACATGGCAAACCCTGTGGATAAGTGTGTCACCATTGGTGATGACCGCATAACACCCGAAATCGCTTGAAGGATCTCTTCTAACACAAGAGTCCGCGGCCACTTGCCTTACAGCCCAGAACCAGTGTGCCGCGGTACAGATGGCCCACCGCCTGGGCCATCTTGGGGAGGCTGAGAACGGTCATGTTGACCGGTATGTCGTTTCTATCTCAGACGTGGGACCCCCCTCCCAGTCAGCCTCCCCTTTTTTAAGGAAAGATCAGTGATCCCAACAAGGGCAAATCTCACTCTATCCGACAACAACTTAACTGCACGACTTCCACAGAGTTTCAGGCGCGGCTAGGCCCGCCTCGGACCGCCGAAGAATGGAAACGGTGAGCCAAGTCGGAACTTCGGCTGGTTCAACATATCGGGATTTGGTCTTCGGCCCAGTGTATCGCCTTGAAAGTCACGTCTCGGCGGTTTTTGGCCCGAGGCGGTAACGCTTGGCCTTATACCTCGGCGGTGTCTCCAGATATCCCTTTTCCAGCAGTGCGCGTATGGCCCGGTTGAAGGTCGGCTGGCTCATGCGTTGAATTATCGGATGCGCTCGGATCCTGGAGCTTTCAACGGCCGAGGTTCCCGCTTCGTCCGACAGCAGGCGGACGACATAGAGGACGTTCAACTCGTTGGCGGAAAGCGTGTCGAAACCAAGTTCCCGTTCCAGCGTGGAAATGAGCTCTCGCAGGCGTGCGGCGGTCGTGATTTTGATCCGGTCAGACATGGTATTGGATGGACCTCTGCTCAAGTTCGGCTTTGGGAATGGCAAGAAATTCGGTCAATCGAACCTGCAGAACGCTCGTGCTCGTCGGGTTCGTGACCCATGAATTGTTCAAATCGCCTAAAAACAAACAGTGGCGAAATACGTGGATGAGGCCCGACAATAGCTTGCACCAGTGTTTCCTTCTTGAGATTGCGTGGATTCCATCGCGGCCCCACATTCGGCATCACCGACGGCAATCGTAAAATTTTACGCGCGATAAAATCAAGGCAACCCCAACTTAGTCACTATTGCGCAGAAATCCGGCATCATGAGGGCCAATCCGTGGCATTCCGCGTACACCAACTGGAATCATCCCCCATGGGGCGATTTGGCTTTCGCGCATAAAGCGGACACGATCAGAATCTGGCAAAATCTTGCACCTGATCATACAGGGAAGTTGTCGTTAATGCTTTGGATAGAGCGGAAAACTGCCGACCCTTTTGAAAGGGGCCGTTGGGCGGCCAGCGAAGCCGATGACGCATCACCTTTGCACCCACGTTTTCAACATGAGCGCCAATGCGACGGCGCGAAGTGACACGACAGGAGAGGATTGCTGCCTCATCGCCCCGACAGCTTCGGGGCGAGCAGTTGCGATGCCAGTCATGGAAGGCCGGCGTGCAGGGAGATTCCTAGATAGCTAGCCTCCCTTTTCATCATCGCGTAACTCCTTATTCGGTGAACAGGTTAACCATAAATCAAAGACGTTTCGGGGGAGCGGGCCAGTTACTATCAGATGCTCTTTCAACTCGCTGGAACGGGCCGTGGTCGTAACCGGCAGCAGCGCCCGTATGTTGGCAAACGCAGTTTCCGTCCCTTTAGGAAATGCACTTGCTCGGCCCCCGAAACCGGCTGTCCATCATGCACTCCGTGTCTTCCCGGCAGGGCCAACAAAAAGTCAAAATTTGTCGTTTTTCGAAGATGATTCTTTGTCAAGTTCCCGACATCTGCATTTGCTTCGAGGACCTGTTTTTGTCGACTGGTGACGACTTGTCCTTGGCAAGAAACCGCTCTTTACGTTGGGTAACTCAGTCTGGCGTATGTACTGGCATGATTTTTTATCCTTATTTATTAGCCGCATGAGATTCTTCTAGTTGACTTCAGGTACGGACATCTGGCTATGACAATGATGCGCTATCAAGTTTCTTCTTGGAATTGTTTGTCTTGCGGCGGTCGGCGCGCGACTGCGTTCTTCTCGACTTGCTGATGTGTTATCAACACGCTATTTATAGTCACTGTGACTATTAGATCGTGAAGGAAGATGGTGTGCACCGCTTCGAACCGCCCCTGCGCTTCTGCGGCTGTCGTGACCATTGTCGAAGGGTGTTGGAGTTCAGCCTTTTGCACGGTCTCGCGGTCGGACTAACCTGGCTTGTGATCTTTCCCGTTCAGAGTGCGCTACTGGGCGGATCGCTGACAGAGACGTTAGCTCTGATGCCAGTCTTGCTGTTTCTCCCCGCCGTGATAAAGGCGCTGGCCGCTTGGATGTATGGCTGGTGGGCGGTCATATACGTTATGCCAACGGCCTTGGCGCAACATGTCATCCTTGGAGGCATACTGGATTGGGCAGGACTTGTGACGCTGACAATCTATCTGTCTGCGGCCTCGATTGTGATATCCGTGATGAAGTTGATGGAGCCGGACTTTGCTATTCGCAGGCGGTTCCACGCTTGGAGATTGCTGATCCTGATCACGTTTTTGGCGTCGATACTCCAGGCGATCATTATTCAGCTTCCCTATCTCGTGGACATGACGATTACGGAATTCTTCATATTCCTTAGCATGAGTGTTGTCGGCGATGTCGCAGGCGGGACACTCACCTTGCTCGCGCTACTGGCACTCTTCCGCATGAAGGAACGCTTGCGACTCCCCGTACGCGCAAGACACCAAGCATGAACGCCAGCATCGACATGTCGGGCGGATCTGGCTGGCTTGATCTGAACGGTACTGAAGTCAGGAACTGGTCGCATCTAAGTTCAGAATTTCCTGCAATCGCGAGCATGACACACCAAGCAATCCGCCATTTTCGTCAGACCGGCCGCAGACATGGCTTGACCAACAATGAGATCAGTCTCGAGCTTTGTTTTCAGGCTTCGGCTGCTTTGGGACCGAGACGATACCGCTTCGCCTTATAGTTCGGCGCCGTGTCGAGGTATCCCTTATCCAGCAGAGAACGTATTGTTCGGTTGAGCGTCGGTTGGCTCATATGACGTGTGATCGTGTGATCGCGAATTTCTGCGGCCTCGGCTACAAAGTCTGATGAGTTCTCACTGAGAAGACGCACTACGTAGAGCACATTCAGTTCGTTGGTCGAAAGGGATTCGAG
The DNA here is from genome assembly GCA_947503175.1 of uncultured Paracoccaceae bacterium. Taxonomy (GTDB): domain Bacteria; phylum Pseudomonadota; class Alphaproteobacteria; order Rhodobacterales; family Rhodobacteraceae; genus Ovoidimarina. The sequence goes on along the minus strand of CANNCO010000005.1, from coordinate 206,409 downwards.
GCCGAGATCGCGCTCCATCGTGGCAAGCAGCTCGCGAAGGCGCGCAGCTGTTGTTATCTTGAACTTGTCAGACATTTGTTGGCTTCGAATTCAGTTCGCAGCACAGCAATCGAAAAAGATAACACCAGATAACAAAGGGAAATACAGACGCAGGCGCTTTGGTCAAAGCACCGTCTGTTCTTAAGTAATCGGACCGGAGCACTACCCTCCAACCATACACCCGAGCCATCATAAACACTCTATTTTCATTAACCACTTACCAGAAGCTGCGCGCCGTGCCAATCTTGAGCCCATCCGGCTCTGGATGCAGGATTGCGAAGAAAACCGATTGTGTCGAGAAAATCCGCTGTTGTTGTCAGCCTCCCCTGCTAATGAAAGCACTCAAAAAAGTCAATCTGACTTGAGTATTGACCTAACGTTAACTGGGGTTGCCTTGAGAGAGGATGAGACTATACCCCGACCCTTCTTTCTCCGAAGAGGAAGAAGATGCGCGCGGCCACCTCGAACGCCAGTCCTATCTCAGCATGTCTCCTCGTGATCCGAGTGAGACACGATTAGTGGCGGGAACCCGCGGGCAGAGCCAGGCTTGTACACGCCATCTGTTGCGGCGGCCTTCGCGACGATGCTCATCTCGCAATCAGAGGCCAGCGCCGAAACATGACGTCTCTGCACGCACCCTCGCCCCCTGAAATACTTTGCCGGCAAGCTGTGTTTGCACGAACAGGATTAGCGATGGCTCGGCCTTCCGTTACCTTTCGTATCGCGACGAACTGAATGATGCTAACGAATACCTACTGAAGTTTTCCTGGGCGGCAGAAACTCCGGTCTGAATAATACGTTCCGAAAGGGGAGGCATCAGCGTCGCATCACAGATCGCGCATCGTTCTGCGGTAAGATCGTGGCCGCGAACCTCACTTGAGATCAGAACAAGCGGGGTCTGTCGTGCTCCGTTTCTAAGACGCACGCAGAAGTCGATCGTTGCTTCCAAATCTCCCATGTAGTCCGCGTCGATGAAACAAACCTGTGCGAGTTGGGCGACAGCCAGAACTTCAGGCCATCGCATTTCATCTGTAGACGACGCAAAGACCAATCCACGTTGCGGTCCGGCCCATCGGGTTATTTCATCGAGGCTTCCAGATGTCGGCTCTCCAAAATAGCCGATTATGCCATCACGCCCAAACTCAGTCTCCGGCCTCAAATCAACAACACGACCAAACAGCCGGTCGATCAGGCCCTCGCTTAGTGGTCTCATAGGAGCTCCCTCAGTATTGATCTTCTCAGAGAAGAAACGAGCAACAAAACAGGGTGAAGCACTCCACCGACCGGTCCGGTGCTGATCTTCAGTGTATTGCCAGCGGGTCGGCGATATGCTCCGGTCGCTGTTAACCAGCGAGGAAACGGATTGCATCCGCGGTCGAGCCGCCGTCCTTGCTTTGCTCGAATGAGCCCCACCTGTGGCGGGTTTCTCTGAAATGATAAAATCGACCGCAGAGCAATCATCAGTTTGAATTTTATTATCAAAAGGGTCGTCACTCATCGGCAGATCGAATCGGGTATCATCATCGACTGAAAAACTGCCCCGCCCACGCTGCGCAATTATGTTCGAAGTGCGAGAGAAACTTGATTGATCCCCCGATGAGTTGGCCGGTTTCCCCAGAAAATAGAGAAACGAAACAACGAGAGTCGCAGCCACTCCGCTTACGATATAGACAGGAAAAACAAGCCAGTACGATAAGTTATATCCAGAAAGGATGGATATGCACAAAAGCACCGATGAAATAAGCCCAACGATTACTCCGGTGAGTACATTGGCGACCATCATCGGTTCGCCCGGCAAGGTTTCCTGCTCCAACATCGACTTCCCCATCAAGCAACATGATGCGAGATCGCATCAAACACAGCACAACACGTTCCGGGGCAGAGTGTGTGTCAGTCAAAAAAATAAGTCAATATGACTTTATATTTGCAGAATCGGGACCGCGTATGCTGAGGTCTGTCGCGACCGCATCCACACTTGAAGACTAGTCCCGAAATGCTCGGTCCCGCACCCTAACAACTGGTTGCGTGATGTAGTCGAGCACAGTTTTCCGCTCTGATACGAACTCGATTTCTGCGATCATGCCTGGCAAGATAGGCAAAGGCTGCTCAGACGCGTCTCGCAGCTTGTTTGTTGTGACGACTTCGACTGCAAACACGCTGTCATCTCGCTCCGGATGTAATACGGGACCAGCGCCGATCCTTTGAATTTCGCCCGATAACGCACCGTAGCGTGAGAAGTCATACGCTGTAACTTTGACGTTGACCGACTGCCCGAGGTAAAGAAACGCAATGTTTGACGGTCGAACAAAGGCCTCGACGACTGGCATCTCGTTGATCGGTACTATCTCGATGAGATCGTCGCCCATTCCCGCGATGCCGCCAAGTGACGATACGAATATCTGATTGACGACTCCATCAACCGGAGAACGAATTTCGGTATCACGGACGCGCTGCTCCAATACTGGAACGGACGGCGCAAGAGCCGCCAACTCATTGGTTGTGCGGCTCAGGTCTTCTAGTGCTTTTGCATGGAACTGACTTTCCAACGCCTTCATTCGGCTCTCAATTTCGGTGAGGCGCGATTGCTCCTGAACCAGACGGGAGGAGCTCTGTGCAAGCCGGCCTTGTGCTTCACTCACTTCGATCTGAAGCTGCAGGAGCGAGGTCTGCGGTTCCAAGCCACGTTCCACGAGCGGCTCCAGCGTCGTGACCCGTTCTCCGGTCAACCGGTAGGTCCTGTCGACTATTTCCAGCAGGTTCTGCGCCTCGGCCAAGGCCTGTATTTGTCTTTCACGCTGAACAGCGAGAACCTCCCTTTCTGCATTGAATTCTGTTTGGCGCGCCCGGAATAGCGAGCGCTCCGAGGCCACAACATCTCGTGCTTGAGCTTCAAGTGCCTCGGGGAAATCGAGCGGGTCGCCACTTACCTCGCTCCGCAGGCGAATTAGTCTGGCTTGAAGCGCATAGAAGTGCTGCTGTTCCTGATCAAGATGGCCAGCAAATCTGGTCTGATCCATCTCCATCAGTACTTGCCCCGCCTCGACGATATCTCCCTCGCGCACAAAAACGTTTCTGACTGATCCACTTTCCGGAGCCTGCAAAGTCTGCAGGCTGCTTTTGGGAACCACGCGCCCGTCGGCACGAACGACATCGTCGATCTCCGTGTAGGCCGCCCATATGACAACGAATACGAGGAAGAACAGCGTGCAGAAGAGCAGGAGCGATGCGCGAATTCCTCGATCATGGTGGCGCTTCTTGATGAGGCGCAGAAACGCATCGTCACCCTGCATCGGAAACCACCACCGGTCTTGCCTCTCTCTGCGCTGTTCTCCGCGTCAGCACTTCTTTCGGCCCATCAACGGCAATGCAGCCGTCGTCAAGTACGATTACCCGGTCGACGGCTTCCAGCAGCGCAGTTCGATGTGTCACAATGATCAGGGTTTGATCCGACCGAAGACTGCCCAATTTCGCGATAAGGTCGCGTTCGCTTTGAACGTCCATGGCGCTTGTCGGTTCATCGAGAAAGAGAACTGGTTTTTGGCCAACAATCGCTCGGGCCAGAGCGATCGCTTGCCTTTGCCCGCCCGACAATCCTTCGCCATGCTCGGCTATCGCCAAGTCATAGCCAAGGGGGTGCCGTGTGACAAAGTCATGCACGCCGGCCAGTTTCGATGCGCTCAGTATTTCTTCATCGGTTGGCCGATCTCCGCCAACCGCGATGTTTTCACGTACCGTGCCGGAAAAAAGCCAGACATCCTGAAGCATTGCCCCCACGTTGCTACGCAGATCGAACGGCGCAATATGGGTAACATCGGTATCATCGATGAGAACCTGGCCACCGTCAGCAGAGTAGAGACCCGTCACAAGTCGTCCAACCGTGCTCTTGCCGGATCCGATTTTGCCAAGGAATGCCACCTTCTCACCAACTTCGATCCGAAACGAAACATTACGAAGGCTGGGCGTTTTCTGATCCGGATAGGAAAAGGAGACGTCACGAAACTCTATACTGCCTTCGAGGCGCGCACGCGCCAGCCAGGTTCGCTCAGACGTATGCTCGACTGGCTGAGCCATGAGCGCATCGATCGAACGGAACGATGCCTTGGCCTGGCTGAAACGCGTCATCGTCTGCGCAAGCTGCGCAAGGGGAGCGAGGGTTCGCCCGGTGAGTATTACACACGCAATCAACGCTCCCATGCTCACTGTGCCAGCGGTGATGAGAAAAACGCCATAGAACACGATCATGACCTGGGATGCTTGCTGGACGAACGCAGTCGCATTGAGCGCCAGCTGTGAGGCAGCGCGCGACCGAGAGGAATAACTCGACTGATGCGAAAGCGCACGGTCCCAGCGATTCCGCATGATGCCGGCGGCACCAAGCGCCTTGATCGTTTCGAGGCCTGTTATCGTTTCGACAAGCACGCTCTGCTTGTTTTGTCCTTCCGCGTGACTCTTGTCGGCCATACGGCCGAGTACAGGCTGGATGGCCACGCCAATGATCAAAACCGTAGGAACCGCAATTGCCGGCACAAGCGCCAAGGGGCCACCAACCAGGTAGATCACGAAAATGAAAAGCACGACAAAAGGCAGATCGACGACGCCGACAAGCGTTGCTGAAGTGATGAAATCCCGGAGGGTTTCGAACTCACGCATTGTATTTGCGATCGCCCCAGTGGAGCCGCGGCGGGCGCGCATCTGCATATCGACAAGCCGTTCGAAGATTCGCCGGCCCATAATCAGATCTGCTTTCTGTCCGGCACGGTCGATGAAACCGGCACGCAAAGACCGGATCAGAAAGTCGAAGATCAATGCGACAACGACTCCAAAGGTCAGCGCCAAAAGCGACTCGACCGCTTCGTTTGGTAAGACGCGATCATAAACGACCATAATGAAGATCGACGTCACCAAGCCTAGAACATTCGAGATAGCTGCTGCCAAAAGGACCTGCGAGTAGGCCCACTTGCTGCTGAGAAGAGTGGACCAAAACCAGTGGCTTCCGAGACCGGCCTCTCTCGTGCCATTTTCAGATCTATCGCGCGGTCGAAGCACAATGGCGTTCTCGCCGAATGCGGCTTCTAGATCAGAGATATCGGCAAGACCGAACTCGGTTCTTGAAACGGCGGGATCAAGAACCGAAAACTCCTCACCTTTCCTTTGGATCACAAGGGCCGCACGCCCGTTGCGCGCGGTCAAGATCGCCGGTAACAGATCCGCATCAAGTTGCCTGAGATCCGTTTTGCCAAGTCCGACGAGGAAACCAATCCGTTCTGCCAGAGTGACGAACTCGTCAATCGACAAGTCAGCGTTGGTACTTGTCCTGAGACCACGAATGCTTGCGAGTGACAACGGCTGACCGAATTCTCGCGCTGCGGCGATCAGGCAAACCTCCAAAGGATGCGCATCTGCAAATTCGTCGTGCACGGTGGTATCTGTCATAGCCTACTGCACATCGGCGCGGCCCGCTGTCGGGGATGCTATTGGCCCGATGTCAGTTACAGCGTCAGATCCTAAAACGTCCGGCAACTCGGAGTTCGGATCGAACGCAATGCCGAATACTGAGGCAAGGTCGCTAGTCAGCTCCAGAATTGATAGTTCTGCCTCTATCCGGTTCGCTGACACGATCAACGCCCGGTTCTTTGCGGCGATCAGATCCTGGTGCGCGTCCAGGATTTCGGTGGTTGTCCGACGACCGATTTCGAACTGGTCAAGCACCGCAGCAAGGTTCGCTTCGTTCAGTTGCACTGAACGCTCAGTCGCTTCTGCTTCCGCGATAGCCGCATCGCGGTTCGCCAGCATTACCTCGAGAACTTGCAGCAATTGCCGCTCCACCAGTTCGAGATCGGCTTTTGCGGCATTGAACTCGTTTGCCGCTTCACGTTCACGTGCACGCTGCTGCCCGCCGGTGAAGACGGAATGATCAACAGAGAACCCTGCGAAAACTTCGTTGTCGGCGTCATCGCTGAAGATGTCTTCTCGAGTGCCTGTTGTTTCCAAAAAGACACCCGGAAAGCGCCGGGACTTGGTAAGATCCCATCGAGCCTTGGCCGCTGCCACGTTTAGGCGCGCAACGACCATCTGGCTGCCGGTCGTGATACGTTGACGTGCGGTCTCGCTGCCAATCGTTGGTGGCATCGGGGGCTTCCGGGCGACACTTGGCACAGGACCGATCAACGACGCATATGTCGCCTCTGCCTGCGCCAATCCTGACCGCGTTCGCACCAGCCGTGCCTGTGCATCGGCCAGACGGCTTTGTGCCGAAAGCAGGTCACTTTCTGCAACCACGCCTCCCTCGGCGCGGCTCGCGATCCGGTCTACGAAATCGACATGTGTCGTGACGTCTTCGGTGGCGAGCACCAAGTGCTCCCTTTGTCGCCAAAGGTCCAACGCCGATTGCGCCATCTGCCGCGAAAGCGACGACAGCATGACGTCCAGTTCGTAATTCAGCTGTCGTTCATTGATCCTCGCCCCGGTGATCTGTTTCCGCGTGGCAGCGCCATCAAAGATCAGCTGCCTTACGGTGATGCCGGCATCGACCGTTTGTCCCGCTCCACTTTCAAGCAGGTTCTGACCAGCGGACAGCCCGTAGGAAAGCTGTGGGCGCAAGGCGCCCAAAAGCACGTCCTTGCCCGCTTGTGCCTCGGCAATCTGGAAGCGCTGACGCGTCAGCGCCGGATAGGCAAGAACGGCCTCACGGATTGTTCGTCCAAACGAAGTGTCATGGATCTGCATCATGAGTCCGATGTCGTGAGCCGCTGGTCTTCGACCTATCGCGTCACTGCCAACGGCTTTTGCGACGATGGTATCGGCCTCCGCCACACCATGATCGTAAATCTGACCGCAGGAGACAGTTGTCAGAAACAGCGACAGCATCACCACGCCACGGCCAAATGCATGAGTTTCCTTCCTACCCACGAGTTTCCGATCTCTCGGCGTCCAGCGCACTGCCGACCGCGTCCATAAAACCATCCAGGAAGCTGTCCTGTTTTTCTCTGACGCCCGTGGCTTCCAGTCCTCTTCGCGCCTCAAGTGCGCGCAAGCGGTCCATTTGCCCCAGAGACACTGCGTGGGCATGGAGAACACGCTGCAGCAACAGATCTCTGGACAGCTCTGACGTGACTGCCCGGTTCGCGTTCAAAAGTCTCCAGTCTATGACAAAGAGCCGGTTGCGATCTTTGCGAGCGAGATCCTTGGACTTGAATCGGCGGAACAACCCAAGGCGAGCTGCCTTACGCATCAGCCGCGATGTCTTCTCTGCGTCCGAACGACAGCGGGCTAGGAATTTCTGGCTTTTTTCAACGGGTTCGGAGAGTGAGCCATCCGGCCTGAGAAACGGGACAGCTCCCGGTGTGCTAACTTTTGTGATCGCGCCCTGCCTGACATGAATAGAACCGGCATCGGCGTGGTCAAAGTCGGCAAAGGGATAGCATCGTAGGCGACTTGGGACATAACCGCCTTGCCACGTCTCGTCGGGTGACACAAATGCATTGCCCTGACCCGACAGCGAAAAGACTGCATAAGGAGTGTATTCGCCCCCAGCACGCAAGAAAGCCACCGGCGCGAAACTGGCAACGAGAGTTACTTCAAACGCGCTTATCGGTGTACCGAGTTCGCATCTCGCGAAGCCATATGACTGAAACGGCTGCCAACCCAATCCGCTCAGCGGAGCACCTACGGGTACGAACGATTCGGACGTCATCAGGCGTGCTCCAACCAACTCCGGCCAAACGCCGGTACCCGGTTTTTCATGTTGTTGAGTCTCGGCTGCCGTTTTGTCCGCTTGCTCATGATCAACGCAGCGAAATCTGTCAGGCTTTCAACCGCTGCATCGGTTGCGCCCACGCCCCGAAAAGGGGCCAGGGCGATGTATCTGACTGATGCAGCTGGCTGAAGAGCCTCACTTACAAGCCGCATGTGATCGCTTGTGCCGTCATTCGACTTCTTCCCAACCGTGAAACCAACTTTCCGGCTTTCACCTCTCGGCCCGGTTCCGGTCCCTTCGACCTCCCGAACCGCCAGAGCGAGGCGCCATCCTCCCTGAGCCGCCGCATTTGTCCGACCGTCGGAGTAAGCAACGCGGCGAGCATCCGGGTTTGTGGACTCACTCGATCTCTCGGCCGATGCGCCCGGACGACAGACCTCAACGACCGCGGACATGGACGGAACCTCCAGCGACAAATTTATTGTCATTTTGATAATTTTATGAAAGACAAGAGTCAATCGAATCTATGCTGATTCGAAAAATTATCCATATAATTCAAAAGTTTTACCAAGAATCAGATCTCGAAATGTTCAAATTTTTTTCTCGAATAGAGAATTTTTCGGAATGCCATCTAGGTCTGATATGCGCGGGTCTCACTGTCTTCAACGCACTGACAACTGACACTGCGACGGCGATGTCCCCGCAGCACCTGCCGATGGTCGAGGCGGTTCATCCACCGCGGGGCTTCGAAGGCATTTGTGAGCGTTACATATGGGTTTGCAGTGCGGATGCAGGCCAACTCACGGGTGAAGCGGACATACTCAAGCTTGGAAAACGCATTAACTTGAAGGTCAACAGAAAGTACCGCCAGGTTGAGGACCAGTATCAATACGGTCTCTCGGAATTCTGGTCCTTGCCCACATCCATGGGGGGCGATTGCGAAGACTTCGCCCTTGCCAAAAAGAAGGAGCTGGTTTCGCGCGGTGTTCCGCCGCAAAGGCTCTTGATCACCACCGTTCTTGACCGCGACATGCGTGCACACGCCGTTCTTGTGCTGCGCATGTCGGACGGTGATTTCGTGCTCGACAGTCAGACGAACCGGATCAAGCTCTGGTCAGACACGGGCTACTCGTTTCTGCGAATGCAAAACCCCGATGCGCCCGAGCAATGGCTGGCCGTTTTTGCGGGTGGGTTTTTCGAGTCACTCCAGCCTTGAACTGACCGGTTCCGCGTTCGCCTCTTCAGATCGCGGATTGCCGGATAACGACCTTCCGCCAGCCCGGTTGAATGTCTACGGGAAGAAGGCGGAACGCCGCCTTCAATATCTTTCCTTCGATCGCGCCGGACGGAGCGAACCGTCCGACGCCCCCATTGCCGGCGCGGGCTTGGCCGCCGTCCCGCCCTAAGTGTTCGCGTTCACGGCCGAGAAGTCGTACAGGTTGTCTGCCGTCAGATCGGTAGCCACGACCCCGTCCAGGAAGGCGACGTCGATTATCTGATCGGCAGCCTCGACGTTTTCGTCGGGATTGATACCGAGGATCACAGTGTCCTCGCCGTCGGTCACGGCCATCGCGAAGGCGCCTTCGCCGCCTCCAGCCAGTGACAGCGCGGCATCGAGAATTGAACCGATGTCTTCCTCGCCAATCTGATCGTTCAGGATCGCCTCGTAGGTCAGATCGAAACCCACTGCGGTGGTGAAGATGACAAACCCGGTATCGGCTGCCATGGTGTCGTCGCCCGACAACGTTTCGACGCCGTTGCCACGCAGCGGAACGTCGAGGTTCACGAATGCGAGCTGGTCCGCGCCCGCCCCCGATCCGGCGGTAAACCCGAGGATCTCATTGAACCCCTCGCCCTCCGAAAGGCTGTCGGACAGCAAGACGAAGTCGGCCCCACCGGCGGTGAGGTCGATCGATGTATCAAGCACATTGTCAACAACGATATCGTCGCCCGCTGTCCCGATCATCGTCGCAAGCTGGGAATTGCCATTATCGGGATCAGAGGATTGGACAATCGTGACGTTGCTCCATTCGCCGGGAATGGAAACAGCCGGCTCGGCAGCCCCATCCTCTCGGGCAAAGTAGACTAAGACCTGGTCCGTCTCCTGCACGTACTCATTGCCCGTCAGCGTTACGTCGTTGTTTTCCTGGCTCCCGCCGAATCCGATCGCCTCTCCGTTACCATCGAACGTGCTGTTGATGACGGTCACTGCGCCAGGGTCATCGGTGCCAATACCGGCAAGGTTGCCGGTGAAGGTCGCGCCATCGACGTTCAGGGATGTTTCTCCAGGATTCATGTAGATCCCACTGGTGAGGTTCGTGAACGAACCGCCAACGACGTTTATCGAGGCCCCCGTCCCGATCTCATTCAGTACGCCCCGAGAAGTGAAATCGCCGTTCTTCGTGATATCAACGTTCTCCAGATTGAGCGTGATATCCGATCCGGTGAGGTAGAAACCGTGGGAAAGGCCCACAGTATTCGGGCCCGCCGAATCCGAGTCCGGGGTCACGATGACATCAAGCCCGGTAACATTCACGACGACATTGGGAGTATTGTCCCCATCGACCACGAAGCGACCCTCGGAAACTGCTCCGTCGACCCCCACGATGTTCAGAGACGACGAGATAATGATATCCTCGCCTTCACTATAGATGCCAGCCCCAACGAGGACATGGGCACCGTCCGCCGCCGCATCGATCGCGTCGCTCAGGTCACTAAACGGTGTGATCCCGTTGCTTGAATCAGCATCGGCATCGACCACCGTGTTCCCGTTCAATACGAAGATCTCACCATTGCCGACGGCGAAATCGCTCCTGGGAATGCCATTCGCGACATCCCAGACCTGCGTTGCCAGAAGGTCGTCTTCATTGGAGAGGCGGCCATCGTAAATCGGGCGATCACCGAATTGCAGACCCGCCGCATCGCGATTGTCTTCGTCGAGCGCATTCGAATTGACCCGGCTTTCGACAACGGAGTCCTTGATGTTGCCGAGCAGGTTGTCGTGCAGAGACTGCTGGCGAGCGTCAAAGTCAGGCTCGCCGCCGACTTTTGTCTGGACGATGTCGAGGAGCGGCTCACCTCCATCGAGCAGGTACTGGGCATAGAGGTTCCCCAACTCGACATTGGCTGCGTTTACATCGGGCGTTCCGCCAGGCAATGCGTCGTAGTAGTTATTGTCGGCGAAACTCCAGAGCAGCTTGAAGGTGTTCTCGACGCCGCCCGCATCAAGGACATTGATAAGGTCGACCGGTGAGCTGGAACCGTTCACCGTGATGCCGGAGAGATCGATCTCCGGGTTGAGCGACGGGTTCTCGGTACTCAGATCCGCATAGTCGACGTCGATGCTGAGAGCCGCATCTGCCGCAAGGTCGATCTGCAGGCCATCGGCCTGCTCGGCGGTAATCGTCAGGTTCACACCCGACAGATCCGTGGCATCGATCGGCGTCGTGATACCCGAAAGGTCCACATCGGCGTTGAACTCGCCAACGAGTTTGACGACACCCGCCCCGGTGACCTGAAGACCGTCCGCCTGATCGATATCAAGCGTGAATTCCACGCCTTCGATAACCTCATAGACCGATGCGCCGAAATTCACCTCTAGGACGAAATCCGACAGATCAGTGTCTTCCTCGATGAAGCTACCGTTGCTGGTCAGATTGTCCCAATAAATATCGTAGGCAGGACGGTCACTGCTCGGATTATTGGGATCCACGCTATAACCATTGTGGCCCTGCAGGATCACGTTGTCCAAGGAAACCACATTGAAGTCGCCATTATCGAGGCCCACGGTCTGGGTTAGATTGCCGACCTGGAATGTGACTGAACCGTCATCGTTGACCGATATGTTGAGTGTTTGGAAGCTCCCGTACTCAAAGCCTCCGGGCAAACCAAGGTTTATCCACTCAGCTTCTCCTCCAGATCCAACGCCGGTATAGACCCTGAATGTGTCTTCACCATTGAGTGTCGAAAACTCTATGATCGGGTAGTGAAGGTCACCTTCCGCATCGATCGCAGTTGTCCAGAAGCCGGCCTGACGAAAGCCGCTGGTAGCATCATCGGCTGGCTCCCATGCCGGGTCGATGTAAAGCTGAATCGACGCCTCTGTGGAGCCGTCCGGCAGATCGAACTTGCGACCCTGCGTCTGATCGAAGGCGCCCTGATCCGCCACAAATTCCGTCGTCAGACGCAAGACGGACTCACCCGCAAAATCCTCGTCAACCGTCCCGAAGTCCTCAACAACCTCAAAGGAGGCCGGCGCATAACGATCCACATACCAGGCGCCGTGCTCTGACACGGTTGAGTCGCTCAGCGTGATATCGTCGCTGAACTCCTCGGCGAACCCCGCACCGAAGTTTACCTTTCCGTCTTCTATGTCCTGGGCGTTCTCGGCATCCTCCTCGACCTCGTCTTGGGACTTTGCCACATTGAGCTCGCCGTCTTCGACTTCTTCAGCGATCTCGGTCTGGACGATTTGCTGGACATCTGCGATCGCGTCCGCGTCGCCCTCGTCAGCACTGTCATCGATCGCATTATTGGCGTTGGCGATCGTGTCGGACACGGCGTCGATATCGCTCTTGGACGGCTTACCGTCCAGCGCGGTCTCGAGCACTTCCTGGATCTCTTCGCCGTCATTGAGCGGCTCATCCCCGACTTCCGCGTTAACGATTGCGTCGGCGAGCGCTTCGATGATCCGGTCCTCATCTGCGCCCGCCGCAACACCGACATTCACGATATTGGCGACCTTGGCGCCCGCGGCGAAGAGGCTGTTGTTTCCCGATTCGATCGGATCCTCGTTCAACACATCGGTGGATTCTTCGAGACCGAGCGCCGCGTTGACCCGTGCAATCGCCTGATCGATCGTCGTGGCACCGGTCTCGTCGGCCTCGACAATCTGCTGGACCAAGGTCGTTACGGGCGAAATGACGGTCGAGCCAGCGGGTGCTTTCAGAGTACCGTTGAATGCCAGGCCGGTTGAAATATCGGTACCGCCGACCGAGACGATCGGCGCATTCTGATCACCGCCCAGACCGCTGAAAGCGCCCTGCTCGTCGGTGGTCGTGCGCGCTTCGCCATCGTCGAGCAGACCGTTCCCGTTCTCGTCCCGGAACACGGTCGCTCCGGAGATATAGCCGTCGATAACGAACCCGCTGGACGTGGCCGCACCGCCACCGCCACCGCCACCGCCGCCGCCGGCACCAAGGCCAACGGCGATTGCGCCACCGAGCGCAGCCAGCGCACCGGATGCTCCGGCACCAGCACCGGCACTGGCCACACCCTCAAGACCTGCCAGCGCTTCGGCTTGGACGAGGATCTGCCCTTCGGCGCTGACCGTGAACTGCCCTTCGGGGATCACTACGGTCTGACCGTTTTCAAGCCTGACGGCCAGACTGCCATCGGGCTGAATTTCGGTGCCGGCCACGCCCTCGACGGAGGACAGAACCTCCCAGCCTTCGCCTTGGGCGACAGCCGAACCGGCGAACACCGGGAGAACCAGCAGGCTCCACGCTCCGCCCGACAGAGCGCGGCGGCGCTGCTCCCGTGCCCATTTCTTCAAAAAGCGCAGCCGGGCCGATCTTTCAGCCGGAACCGCGATCTCCCGCACGCCGTCTTCGGCACCTAGCGCATCGTGCGAGGCGGGGCTGCGCGAGACGGCAACGGCCGTAAGCACGTGCCCACCCAAGATCGCCGGTGAAACCTCGCGGCCTTTACCAACAACTCCGGTCTCGCGATCGCCATCAATCAACTCATGCAGGCTCATCTCATCCCCCTGGGCGCAGTGTTAAATTTTGTCATTTTGATAGAATTTTAGATGTGCCATGTCAATGTAATTAGCAGCGGATCACAGATTTTATTCTTTATTGTCATGGTCTGAGGGGAAGGTCGGAGCACTGGCGGGTCAAAGATTTAAAGTCAATTTATTTTTTTGTTTGATATGGCAACGTCCTCCCCAGGCAAACTAGCCAGATCGCAAACGCCTAGTAGAAAGTCCTCTATTTGTGACCTGCGCCTCAGCTTCAGGGACCGGGAACAAAGAGAGCGAGCCAGACGGTATCCTGTTCGGGGTCGGTCCAACTGACGCGATGACGGCAATAGGCCGGCAGGAAGAGGTAATCCCCCGGACCGAGTGGCTTTTCCCCCTACGCTTCGATTTCCAGCCGTGCCGCTCCCTGAAGAACAGCCACCCATTCACCCTCGTCCTGTTCGTACCAAAACCCAGGCGATGAGGCTTGCCCCCGCGAGACGATCCGCTCCAGCCTTACACCAGAGCACTTGAGCAAAGGCGTCATGAGTTCTTCCGGAAAAACGGCCGGAATGTCGGAGAACAGATTGGGCATGACAGAAGTATGGCACTTCGGTTCAGGACGGGGAAGTGACCTAACCCAGTTCCATCGTCGCGATCGCCTGAAGGGAGACATGCTGTTTCGGGATCGCACCACGATACATCCGGGCGGTGACAAAGGGCACCTCGAACCCCGCAGATTCTAACTCGCGTCTCAGTGAACGGTTGGCCTCGGGTACGTCGATGATCAGCGGTCCTTCAGGACGAACAGCCGCGATGTCGGCAATCAGGTCTATTGCCGATGCGGTGTCTGGCGCGATGACTGGACCGATTTTGGTACCTTCACGGCAAGCCCGCCATGTTGCGAAACCGTGGATCTCACCCTCTTTCGCAAGCACCCGACTGTCGCGGCGCAATGGGACGTGACTAAGCCATGCCGTCAGAAAGCGCGGTCGAGCAAATCCGTTGGCTCGTGCATCAAGCGCGATCAGGCTTGATGTGTTGTCCGCTGCAACTGGTCGAATGGCAGCGTTGCTGCAGGATGGCCAACGCCCCACAAATCGCAGCGAACTGCCGGTTCTGACAAAACCCGACATCCGGTAGTTCTGTTCCTGGGCAGGCACACCATCCAGACCCACGGAGCGGGGTCCGGCATGGCCAAGAGCATGTTTCCAGGTTTGCAATCCGACGCCCTTGCCGCGCCACTCCGGCCGAGAGATATAAAGCCCCAGAAATGCGTTTTCCGCATCGTGATTGATGACCGAAATGGCAGCGACGGGCGACCCGTCTATGCGCGTCATGAAGAACCCTTGCGGGTCGGCGGCGTGGAAGGCCTCGGCATCGGCCTGACCGGGGTTCCAGCCTTCGTCTGCCGCCCAGTCCAACACCGTTTCCAGCTCGTCAACCGTCATCGTGTTGATTTTCTGTTCGTTGGGCATTTGAACCTGCCACCGCACCGATTTCATTGCCGACCAGTTTGCAACCACGACAGCTTCGATTTCAAGTGACGGCGCTTCACGCCTCGAAGGTCTTGATGTGTTCAGGACGATCCTGAACTCTTCCCCGGTGATGGGTATCATGAGTTATCTATCGGTGTTTTCGGAATCACCCCGTACGCGAACAGCTTTATCCGGCGAGTCCGTCTCCGCACTGACAGAAGAAGTCATTCGTTAGGTCAGCGCGGCGGCATATAGCGCAAAGGCCGATTAGATTCAGTGCTGCAGCATTGGCCATGGCGACTTACCACTGACCTGAAGCTTCGAATTGGGGCCAGTCTAGCGAGCAAAACACTACTATACCGGGCACGCCGATGGATGCAGTCTCTGAAGTGCTAGGGTTCGCTGATCTAGCGCTCTTCTGTCTGCTGGGCTACGATGCACAAGGCGTTGCGCGACTGCCAACGTTGTCATTGATGGTCTGTCAAGCAGTGGGGATCAATGCTTCCCTCGCGCTTTCATGGCACTCCCGTTGCCGCGGAGTCGGATAGGAACTCTTCATGCCGTGCCACAAGCGGACATTCCTTCGTACGTAACCGATTTGCTTCCTTGGACTGAGGGGAACGGCCCTCGCGAAGAGGCACCCGGGGTAGGGCTTTATAGCCTCCCTTAGAACATCCCGAAAAGGATGGTCGCAAAGAGCCGTCCCAACATGACCGTTTGGGACGGTCATTCGTGTGTTCGATTGTGCTCTGTGAACGACCGGCGATGGATGCTCTTCGTCGTTCTCCCATTACGTCTCCGATCGCACTCGGTTTGAGGCGTCGTCACACTAAACAACTTGCAAAAGTCTACGACACCAAGATGCAGTCGGCAACAAAAAAGTCAGAGTGACAATTTAAGCGAAAGCCAGATCGAGGCTCTACCGGGTCAATGGTTCGAGAATCGAGCCTGTCCGTAGTCAGATGAATTGGAACACGCGGTGCGAACTGCTCTTGGTCACCCCGGCTTAGGCATCGATTGCAGCCTGTCTCTTGGCGCGTCAAATGCCGTTTCATACCTCAGGATGCTCGATGCTATGCGTGTCAGTCTGTGCCATTCGGTCATTCGGCAAGACAGGATGGAATGGCAAAACTGGTCCGAGAGTGTTGGAGCATCGCTGTCTGCACGTCCCTGGATCGTTCCGTTTGACAGCTATCCGCTGGCCTGTCTTCGACGCGCCGAGAAGGGCACGTCCGGTTATCATCGCGCGCGGAGCATCTTACCCGCACCGGGCCGTTTTCCTTTACCCGCCCCCGGGGTCGATATTCATGCGGAACCGATGGCCCCTTCTTCCACCGATGTTTCGTCCTGCTTCACGCTAAAGAAGATCGCATAGAGCGTCGGTACGACGATGAGGGTCAGGACCGTCGCAAAGCTGAGACCGCAGATGATGACGATTGCAAGCGATTTGAAGAACGGATCCCAGATCAGCGGCACCACACCCAAGACCGTTGTTAGAACGCCAAGCGACACCGGTCGCACTCGGCTCACCGCAGCATCGACAACGGCCTGCATCCTCTCCTTGCCGCTGCTGATCTGTGTGTCGGTCTCATCGATCAGGACGATAGCGTTCTTGATGAGCATGCCGGTGAGCGACAGAATGCCAAGGATCGCCATGAATTCGAGCGGCGTCTGCGACCCGGCGAGACCATAGATCACCCCGAT
This sequence comes from uncultured Paracoccaceae bacterium, assembly GCA_947503175.1. GTDB lineage: Bacteria > Pseudomonadota > Alphaproteobacteria > Rhodobacterales > Rhodobacteraceae > Ovoidimarina. The sequence goes on along the minus strand of CANNCO010000005.1, from coordinate 189,752 downwards.
GAGCGCCAGCGGCACCGTCAGCCAGATGATAAGCGGCTGACGCCACGCGTTGAAAAGGAAAATCACCACAAGCACCATGGCCCCGATCCCAAGCGGCATAGTCGCGGCAAGGCCGGCATTCGCATCCTGCGAATTGCCGAATTCCCCTTTCCATTCAAGAGAGTAGCCTGGTGGAAGCTCGATCGCCTCGATCGGCGCTCTGACCTCGTCGAACAGATCCCCCGAGAGGACCCCCGGCGCGTTGTCCGACTGTGCCGTGATCGCAAGCTCCCGGTCGATCCGCCGCAGGTTCCCGGCCTCAAAGACGATATCGAACCGGTCAACAACCTGTGCGATCGGGATGTAGCGCCCCGCCACCTGGCTGAAAACCTGAACATCCTGCAGTCGGTCGACATCGTTACGTGCGGTCTCAACAGGCCGCATGATGATGTCTCTAAGCTCGTCGCCCTCACGATAAACACCCAGGGACGCTCCGGTCAGATGCGTATAAAGTGCGTTCGAGATCTCGCCCTGGGTCAGGCCCAGGCGGCGCGCGTTTTCAGTGTTGATGACAGGGCGAATGACCTGCACCTGCTCGCGCCAGTCGTCCTTGATCGCGACCGCCCCGGCATCGGCCATGACGGCCTTCGCCTGCGCCGCCAGATCCCGCAGGACGGCCGCCTCCGGCCCAAAGAAGCGGGCCTCGATCTTTGCGCCGCCGCCCGGCCCCAGCACGAACTTCCATACTTTCGAGTTCGAGGCAGGAAACTCAGCGTTGATGTAGTCCTGTAACGCGACCTGAAGAGTGTCGATCCGCTCGAATTCCTCCACATCGACCAGGATCTGTCCGTAAGACGGATTCTGGTTCTCGCTTTCATAGATCAGCATGAAGCGCAGATGTCCGCCGCCCACGATCGTGTTGGTTCCGGTCACGCCATCAAGCCCGCGGGCGTGTTCGGCAATGTCCAGCATGTCTGCCCGGGTCTGTGCGATATCCGTGCCTTCTGGCAGGAAGTAATCGATGACGAACTGCGCACGGGTCGATGACGGGAAAAAGCCCGGCGGAACGGCGCTGAACAGAAGGATGGCCGAAGCGAACAGTCCGATCACAAGGCCAATCGTCAGCCAGCGCATCTTGATTGCGATACCGAGCAGGCGCCGGTAACCGGCCAGAACCGGGCTTTCATTGGTGGCTGCCGTGGTCGTGCCGGTCTTCAGCAGAAGCGTGCAGTAGTATGGTGTCAGCCAGATCGCCACGAGCCAGGAAAACAGAAGCGCGATGCCAATGGTCCAGAACAGGCTTCCGGCGTATTCACCCGTGTTGTCGGGTGACAGACCGATGGGCGAGAATGCGAGGATGCCGACGATCGTTCCGCCGAGAAGCGGCCATTTCGTTTGTTCGACGATCGCACGCGAGGCGGACGCCGCGGTTTCCCCCCGCTGAACCCGCACAAGCGTGCCCTCGACAACGACGATGGCGTTGTCCACCAGCATGCCAAGCGCGATGATCAGCGCGCCAAGCGAGATGCGCTGCATATCAATCCCGTACAGATACATGCCGAACAGCGTGCCCGCCACGGTGACCAGAAGAATGCCCCCCATGAGAATCCCGGATCGAAGGCCCATGAAGACCAGGAGCGTTCCAACGACGATGGCCAGCGCCACGACGACGTTGACCACGAAATCGTTCACCGATTCCTTGACGGTGACGGACTGATCCGAGATCGAAAGGACCTCGATCCCGATGGGCCGGTCGCCCTCAAGCTCGGCGAGCTTCGCGTTCACGGCTTCGCCCATGGTAACGACATTTCCGCCGAGCGTGTTGGACACGCCGATGCCAATGGCCGGTCGCCCGCCACGGTAAAGCAGGGTGCTGGGCGGATCTTTCAGGCCGCGCGACACATCCGCGATGTCACCAAGCCGGTAGGATGCGCCGGTTTGGGGGTTGGTCAGCAGCAATTGGCTGATGGCTTCGACGGAGTCGACGGCGGAAACCGGCCGGACGGTCAGCCGGGTCGCCCCGGCAACCACCGAACCCGCCGGAGCGACAAGGTTCTGACCCTCCAGTAACTGCTGAACCTGTTGCGGCGCCAGACCCAGTTCCACCAGCCGCGCTGGCGAATACTCGACAAAAATCACCTCGTCCTGAACGCCATTCATCGTCACCTTTGACACGCCGTCAACGGTCACCAGCTCGCGTTGCAGATCCTTGGCGTATTCGTAAAGCTCGGGGAGCGTGTAGCCTTCGCCGACCACCGCAAAGTAAAGCGCATACACGTCGCCGAAATCGTCGAAAACCTGGCTGGCTAGCGCATTCGGCGGAAGCTGGGACTGTGCGTCCAGTATCTTGGCGCGCATCTGCTGAAACTTCTGGTTCAGCTCGGGATAATCGGGCGTCGACGCGATGGTGAACTCGACCGTGACCGTGCTGAGGCCGGGCTGCGATACTGACCGGACCTCGTCGACCCCCTGCAACTGCTGAAGCGCGTTCTCGACAACCTCTGTCACTTCCTCGGCGACTTCTTCGGCTGAAGCCCCGGGATACGGGGTGACGATCTGCGCCTGACGGATGACGAATTCGGGGTCTTCGAAGCGCGGCAGGGACATATAGGCAAAGTAGCCCGCGACGAGGATCAGGATCGTTGAGACAGCGGATATGACCCGCTTCTCGATAGCGAAACGTGCAAGATCCATTTCCTAGTTCCCGACCTGCGTGATCGGGCGAACCTGCATCCCGTCGATGATCTGGCCGACGCCGGCAGACACGACCGTGTCGCCTTCCGCAAGACCTTCGAGGATCGCAACCATCGCGCCCGACGCCTCGCCCAGCGTGACTGGCTGCCCCGCCACCGTGCCGCTGTCATCGACCCGCCAGACGAGCGGTGAACCGTCCGGGCTGGCGGTCACTGCGGTTAACGGAATCTCAAGCTTCATGTCGTCGCCCGGCGTGGTGGCAATGATGTTGGCGACCATGCCGGGAAGGATCATAGCGCCCTCGGGCACCTGAACGGAAAGGCGGCCGCGATAGGTCTGGGTGACCGAGTCCGCCTGAAGCGAAAACTCGACAAACTCGGCTTCGAAAATCATGTCGGGAAGCGCATCGAAAACGACCGTGTTCGTGATGCTCTGTGGTCCGTTCCGGGTCATCGCAGTGACGTCCGGGCCGGGAATGTCGAAGGCCAGATCGACGACTTCGAGCTTCTGCAAAAGTGCAATGCTCTGACCGGCCTGAATGTTCGAGAAGTTCTCGACATCGCGACGTGCGATGATGCCGCTGAAGGGGGCGCGCAGCGTCGCATCGGCAAGATTGTCGCGTACCACTTTCAATTGTGCGTCAAGGCCAGCGATTGCCGCCTCGGCGGCCAGGATGTCTTCGGGGCGGCCCCCGCTTTGGCCGATGCGCAGCTGTTCCTGCTGCGCCCGCAGGTTTGCATCGGCGACGCGAAACTGGGCTTCGGCCGCCTCGAGCTGCGCCGTTGCTACGACGCCGCGATCGACAAGTTGCCTTGTCCGTTCAACTTCATCCCGCGCCTGCTCCAGCTGTGCCTCGGCAGAGGCCACGGCTGCTTCGAGGGCTGCTATCTCCTCGGTCCGGGCACCCGCGCGAAGGGCGTCCAACTGCGCGTCGGCCTGGGCGATCTGGCTTTGGGTCTGGGCGATCTGACTTTCAAAATCACGCGGGTCGAGGCGCGCGATAACGTCTCCTTCAGCCACCGAAACCGCTGCCCTGATCGGCAGTTCTATCAGACGACCCGAGACACGGAACGACAGCTCGACCTCGCGCGATGGCAGGACGGTTGCCGGGTAGGTTCGGCGCAGGACATCTTCGGTCGCAATCACGGTAAAGACCTTGGCCGGACGCGGAACGCCTTCCTGCGCCAGCGCGGCGCCGGCAACTCCGAGGAAAATCGCGAGACCTATGACGGAACTTGCAACTCGATACATCCCTGCACTCCTCGGGTGTTGTTTAATCCGGAGACGTTAGCGAAGATCATTTGACATTGATAGTATCGGGTCATCCCATGTCGCTGTTTCTCCAACTGGGTCTTGGAACGCTGTTGCTTGCACTCTGTGCATTGGTTCATGTCGGCACCGTTGTGCTGTGCATTCCTTATCTTGCCCGGCTCGCCATCTGGTTCGGCCCCGACCGGCGGCCCCGCCTGCGGATAGCGATCCTTCTTTCGGCGGGCATTTGCGGCATCGTGGCCGCCCATACGGTTCAGATCTGGATATGGGCAGCGACATTTCTGCTTCAGGGCGCGTTCGAAACGATGGCCATGAGCTTTTACTTCGCCACGGTGACCTATACGACCCTTGGATACGGCGACATTGTTCTGGGCGAGGACTTGCGCATCGTTGCGACATTCGCGGCGGTTACCGGCCTTCTGACCTTCGGGATCAGCACGGCATTTCTCCTGGGACTTCTGGTCCGGATCATGCCGGAAAGTTTCGGTGAGAATCGCTGAAAGAAAGAATGACCGCGCTTTCGGGCTCGCCCGGTCCGGCGCTTTCAGCCCGTGCAATCCCGGATCAGAGAGCCATCGTTTCCGGCCGGGACATGCTTTCCCGGCCCGTCTCCTGTCGTGGTTTCCATCGTCCGATATCGCAACCCTTTTGGCGGGCACCCTAAATCGATACCGGACCCCGATATCAGCCGCCGGGCGTGTTGCGGACATATTCACTGCCGCGTTCCGCAGTCGCCGTGAACGTCATGGACGTCACCAGCCATCCGCTTTCCAGGCGCTGCAGGTGATGCTCGTAAGGACCCCAAACCTCCCAGAGATCCTCGCCACCGTTTTCGGCGGACAGCCCGCTTTCCATGCGGTTCCACGCGTAGCCGTGACTGTAAACGACGGCAGCATCCGAAGCGGTGAAGACCACCTGATGATTGCCGCGCAGGTGGAAGCTCTGTTTCTCGCCGGTGAGGTTGCCCGCCCAGCCGGCGATCAGGTCATCCGCAGGGATCCGTGCCGGTTCGCCGCCGGTCAAGGACGTGAAATCCACGTCGATCACGTCGGCAAAGAAGCTTCGGGCGAGATCCCAGTCTTTCAGGTCCACGGCAACGTCGATCGCGTCCGTGATGCGTATGATTTCCGCGTGATCCAGAACGGTCTCAGCGGTCAGAGGCGCGCCGATGACGGGAGTATCCGTCTCGGCAAAGGCAAACATGGCCGAGGTCGTGACAGCGGCAAGTGCGGTAAGGGTCGTTTTCATCGTCTTTCCTTTCTCGGATTTCGGTCAGGTGGGTACATTGCTTCCGGTGATGTTGACGTTGCGGGCTGCGGCCTCCCATCTGGCAAGCTCGGCCAGCAGATCGTTGGAATGGGAACGGATCGCGTCGACCGCATCGTCGCCCAGAGCCAGACGGAGGGGCGGCGTGTCGCTGGACAGGGCCGCATCAATCGCGGCCGCGGCTTTCATCGGGTCGCCCGCCTGCGTGCCATGCATTTCCCGGGCGAACGTCCTTGTGCCACCGACACTGTCTTCATAGGCGTCGGTCTTCGGCATGTATCGCAGGGCGGTATCTGCAAAACCGGTGCGGAACGCGCCCGGTTCAACAATCATGGCCGTCAGGCCGAACGGTGCGATTTCCTGCGCCAGAGCCTCGGTCAGACCTTCCATCGCGAATTTGCTGGCCGAGTATGGCCCGAACCCGGCGAAAGACATCTGCCCGCCCATCGAGGACATCATGACAATGGTACCGCTGCGCCGTTTGCGCATCATCGGCAGGGCGGCCTGCGTTACCGCGACGGCACCGAAAAAGTTGGTCTCCATGAGGGCGCGAAGCTCTGCCTCGGACGTCTCCTCGACAGCGCCGACCACGCCATAGCCTGCATTGTTGATCAGAACGTCGATGCCGCCGAACCGCTCTTCGGCCGCTTTGACGGCATCCTTGACCTGATACGGATCGGTGACATCCATCTGCCGCGCCAGCACCCGGTTCGGCGCAATGGCCACGATGGCCTGCAGCCTGTCCATGCTCCGCGCAGTGACGGCGACGCTGTGACCCTGCGCCAACGCATATCTGGCGAATGCGGCGCCAAACCCGGAAGAGGCGCCCGTGATAAACCATGTCTGTCCCATAGCATTTGGTCCTTTGTCGAAGGGGGGAGTGATGACCGGCACCGGATCAGTTGCCCTGATGGTGCCCGGCTGCAAAGTGGGCCGCTACGGTATCGGCGGCGCGGCTCACATCCTCGGGGTTGTCGTAGAAGTCGAACTGCGTGACGTCTTCCAGCATCTTAAGCGTCGCGTCTCCGGCGAACCCTTCAAGGAAGGTGCGCACGCCCTGTGGAATCGCGGCGGCCTCGGAGTGGACGACGGCCAGTGGCTGCGTCAGCCTCCCTGGATTGTCAGCCGGATGATAGGTCAGCCAGCCTTCCCAGCCTGCATTGTTCCACTGGTTGTCATATTCGGGGATCGCACCGCGGTCGGGTTCGTAATAGTAGCCACCGATGGGCATCAGCACCCCTTCGGCACCTGCCGGGCCTGCAGCCGGGATGATCTGTCCGCCCGAGGCCGCGGCAGCGCGCGACATATCGATCAGGCCCGAGACGCTTTCTGGGCCGCCGTAAACCGCATTCACGATTTCTTCGTTCTGAAGCCACGGGGCAACGAGGCCGATCCGCTGGACACGGTCATTGCCGGCAACGGCGTCAATCATGTACCCGGCAGAGGCGCAGATCCCGAGGCCATTGATACGGTCGGCGTCGACCTCCGGCAAAGAGGCCACGAACTCAAAGGCAGCACGGATATCGTCGATCTTGGCTTCCGGGCTTTCAACGAAACGCACGCCTTGCGGCAGGTCGCCCGATTTGCCCCAGCCCCGGAAATCGAAAGTGAATGCCGCAAAGCCGCGTTCGACCATCTCTTCGGCGTAGGTCGCGGGCATCTGTTCCTCGACAGAGGTCCAGGCCCCGGTGACAACGACAGTCGGCAGGGCCGAGCCGACGTGATCCTCTGGCAAATAGAGCGTACCGGACAAGGTCGCACCCGCGTTCTCGAAGGTTACGGTGCGGGTCTGGACATCCGCGATGGCAGTTGATGCCATCAGCGTGGCGGCGGTCGTGATTGCGAAGGTTCTCATCTTGGTCTCTCCCGTCAAAATCCCATGGGCGTCTTGCCCGATGACAGAAGAGATACAGGTCGCGCACAGTGATTAATTGACCGCGCCTGCCCGATATTTGAAAGATCCTGCTTTTTGCGGGAGCTCCGTTCAGACGGCTTACGTCTTTCGATATCCCCGCGGTGTCTGCCCCGTCAGTTGTTTGAAACTGCGCGAGAAATGCGCCTGATCGGCAAAGCCACAGGCCAGCGCGATATCACCCAGCGGGCGCGCGGTGTCCTGCATCATCTTCATCGCCTGCTCTATCCGGTAGGCCATGACATATTGCATCGGGCTGGACCCGAGCGTTTCCCGGAAGACGCGGCTAAAATGCGAAGAACTCATGCCCGCTTCCGCGGCCAGATCGTCAAGCCGGATGGTCCGGTCCAGCCGCGCCCGTATATGGGCAAGCACACGGTTGTAATGCGCCGAGGTGAACCGCGCGCTCAGCGCCACGTCTTCCGGGCGCCGCTGACCGTATCTTTGCAACAGCTTTACCAGAAGCACGCGGCTCATTGCCTCGAACATCACGCCGGAGGATATGTCATCGCTCTCAAGCGCATCACGCAGCATTACGCCAGCCGCGCACAGGTCGGCATCCGAGAAAAGCGGCAGATCGCGGAATTGCTGCGCATCCAGCAACATCGATAGTTCCGTCTGGGCGAAACGTTCCACCTTCTCCGGATCAAGCGTCACGACGATCACGTCCGACTTGGCGAACCAGCGCCACCCCGACCGCATGCCCGCCGGTGTGACGACGATATCGTTCTTTCGAAAGGTGAAATCGCGCATCTCTCCATCCCGCATGTTTTGTACGCGATGCGGCTGGTCTTGCAGGTTGAGAAGCACATGATGTTCTGAAAACACTTCTTCCGGCATACGGTCCGGCTCGGCTTGAAAGTAACGGACCGACATCAGTGCCGCCGCCGAGGTGTGCTCCAGTTCATCGCTGTTGAGCAATGGAAGGGAAGGATAGATCTCTTCGTAACGGCGCGGCAATCGGAGTATCCATATTCGGCAAAGCTGCGTTGGCTGGTACGTCGCTTCAGAGGCTATGAAATAGAACTCGGTTCAGTCCAGACGATTCCCCCGTCGCACGCCGGTTATCACGGGATCCGCGGCGGGATCCCGCTGCGTCGCACCGCCCGACGGGGCACGACCTCTTGCCTCGCGACATGACCTTCCAAAAGCGCAAACGGCTGACGCCACCCCGATGCAGAGCCCGTCATGAAAAATTCTTACTAAATTACTCGGAAACTCTTGACCCTGCTGCAAAACACAGTATCCGATAGAAACAGTAAGAATTAAAATCGGGAGACGATCAATGAACAAAATCACGGCTGTATCCGTGCTTGCCATAGCGGGCGGTGCGATTATTTCGACGCCGACGCTTGCGCTGGCAAACGGTGAGTTGAACCTCTATTCGTCGCGCCACTACGATACCGATGAACGTCTGTATTCCGACTTCGAAGAGATGACCGGCATCACGATCAACCGGATCGAAGGCAATGCGGACGAACTGATCGCACGGATGGAGGCCGAGGGCGCCAACAGCCCTGCGGACATTCTGCTGACGGTCGATACCTCACGGCTTGAGCGCGCGAAGGACGCAGGCCTGCTGCAACCGATCGAAAGCGCAGTGCTGGAGACACGCATCCCCTCCTATCTTCAGGATGAGGAAAACCAGTGGTTCGGCTTTTCGCAGCGGGCGCGTATCCTGTTCTATGACAAGAACGATGTGACTGAACCGCCGATGACCTATCAGGATCTCGCCGATCCGAAATATGCCGGTCAGATCTGTATCCGGTCATCCAGCAACGTCTATAGCCAGACGATCCTTGCCGCGCTGATCGAGCATCTGGGAGAAGATGCGGCGCGCGACTGGGCGGCAGCGGTCAAGGACAACTTCGCGCGCGATCCGCAAGGCGGCGATACCGACCAGCTGCGCGGCATCGTCTCGGGTGAATGCGACATCTCCATGTCCAACACCTACTATTTCGGCCGGGCGATCAGAACCCCCGTCGATGGCGTGTCAGACAGCCTTGATATGTTCGGCTGGGTCTTCCCCAACCAGGATTCGATCGGCGCGCACATGAACCTGTCGGGCGGCGGCGTTGCCGCAAACGCTCCGAACAAGGAAAACGCGATCAGGTTCCTGGAGTATCTCGCCTCGGATCAGGCGCAGGAATACTTCTCGGCCGGTAATGACGAATACCCGGCCGTGCCTGGTGTCGCGCTCAGCCCATCGGTGGCACAGCTCGGCTTCTTCAAGCCGGACGATCTGGATGCCTCGGCGATTGCGTCGAACATCGCGGCCGCCCAAAAGATCTTTAACGAGGTCGGCTGGGAGTAAGGCAACCCGGTATCGGACAGCAGGGCGCCGGATTCGGCGCCCTGTTTTCATGGGCGGGTCAGGGTACCGCTCAGATCCTGCAGGTCGGGCCAGATTGCTTCGGCCAGTTGGTTCTTCGCCCCGCGAATGCGGCTTGCGACCAGCTGCATCGGCAGCATTCCCAGTTCATCGCGCAAATCGATCAGTGTATTTGCGGCAATGTCATGGGCGGCAAGGGCCGCCGGAACCCAGGCCACGCCCGCCCCCGCCCGGCTCATCTGAAGGGCGGCCAGGGTAAGCGCGGTTTCCGCGACGACCGTGATCGCGCACCGGCTTTCGAGCGTCGGCAGAATATGGTTACCGAACGCCATCCCCAGAAACACATCCGACGGATACCCCACCACCGGCAACTCGCCGTTATGGAACCGCCACAGAAGGTTCCGCACCTGTTCGCGCGCAAAGACCGGGATCAGCACCTCGTCGCTTACAAGGCTCTCTTCGATCAGCCCATTGTCGAATGGTGGGGCGTCGCCCGGTAAACGGTAGGTGAGCGAAAAATCCGCCTCGCCACTCAGGATCAGCGCCTGACATTCGTCCAGATTGGCCGAGCGCAAGCGGATATGCGTCCGTCCACTGTCCGAGATTGCCTTTACGATCTCCGGCCCCAGAGCAGCGGTAATGGCATGCTGACTGGCGATCACGACCTTCCGCGCGCCAGTCCGGCTTTGCTGCCGCATCAGCAAGATGACCTGCTTTATGTCATATGAGGACTTTCGCAACCCGCTTTCATAACTCAGCAGAACGGCAGAGGGCCGGCTGGGTTTCGACGATCGATCCAGAATCTCAAACCCCAGCAAATCTTCCAGGGCCTTGATACGGCGTGAAAAAGCGGGCTGTGTCACGTTGCGAAAACGGGCTGCGTCGCTCACGCTTCCCGCATCGATCAGGGCGATCAAGTCGTCCAGCCAGTCAATACGCATGATCCACCACTTTATGCAGATTCTGCATATTACACACCGAATTTTGCATTTGAAAGATGTCCCGACAGGCGGCACCCTCTCGCGACTCGCGATTTTGGAGGTTCCGTGCATTTTTCCCGTTTCCCCCGCTGGCGCGCCGCGCATCTTCCCACCGCTCTCGAACCGATGGACCGGCTGTCCGCCGAACTGAGCGGGCCACGTATCTGGATCAAGCGCGATGACTGCACGGGCATGTCCACCGGCGGGAACAAGACCAGGAAGCTTGAATTTCTGATGGCCGAGGCCATCGAACAGGGCGCCGATATGGTGATCACCCAAGGGGCCACCCAATCGAACCACGCGCGCCAGACCGCAGCCTGCGCTGCAAAGCTTGGCATGGACTGTCATATCCTGCTGGAGGACCGGACCGGATCGAACGATCCGGCCTATAAGTTCAATGGCAACGTGTTTCTCGACAACCTGCACGGCGCGACGACAGAGACGCGGGCCGGCGGCGGTGACATGAACGCCGAGATGGAAACCGTGGCCGAAAACTTCCGCGCCAAGGGCCGCAAGGTCTATACTATCCCCGGCGGTGGTTCGAACGCGACGGGCGCCTTGGGCTATGCGAATTGCGCGATGGAACTGGTCAGCCAGGCCGACGATATGGGCCTGCGCATCGACCGGCTGATCCATGCGACGGGCAGCGCGGGCACGCAGGCCGGACTGATCGTCGGGTTGAAGGCGATCAACGCGCAGATCCCGCTTTTGGGCATCGGGGTGCGCGCACCGAAGCCGAAGCAGGAAGAAAACGTCTATAACCTCGCCTTGGCGACGGCAGAGAAGCTGGGCTGCCCGGGCGTGGTCCAGCGCGAAGACGTGGTCGCGAACACCGACTATGTGGGCGAAGGCTATGGCATTCCCACCGACGCCTGCATTGCCGCGATCGAGCTTTTTGCCCGTCTCGAAGGCATCCTTCTGGATCCGGTCTATTCCGGCAAGGGCGCGGCGGGCCTGATCGACTTGACCCGCAAGGGCGAATTCGCGGACGACGAAAACATCGTCTTTCTGCATACCGGCGGATCGACCGCCCTGTTCGGATACAATGCGGTGTTCGGATACGATGCGCCCGCCGCACAGGCTGCCGAGTGAAGGCAATGACCGCACGTCCCCATCGCGCCGCCACGGCCATCCGGAACGGCGGGGGAACAACCGCCACGCGGCCGGGCTCCAAAGGCTTTCAACGGGAGCTCGACTCAATTCGATCTAATTCTGACAGAACCGTCTGTCAGAAGGGCCGGTTTCGGAACCGAACATCGGCGCCCTTACGGGAACACAAATCGCCGCATGCCCTGCTGAGGTCGCAGTGGGCATCGGATGAAAAAACCAACCGACCAACAGGAGAAGGACTTACAATATGCTGAAAAAGGCAACGCGTAATCTGCTCGCCTCATCCGCACTCGTCGCGATCTCTGTCACGGGTGCCGCAGCCGCCGATCTGGTGCTTGGCGTACCGAACTGGCCTGCCGCGAATGCGACGTCGAACATCCTCAAGATCGTGATTGAAGAGAATTTCGGCCTTGATGTCGAGCTTCAGAACGGCACGAACCCCATCATCTTCGAGGCGATGGATTCCGGCTCGATGCACCTGCATCCCGAGGTGTGGCTGCCCAACCAGGTCAACCTGAATCAGAAATTCGTTCAGAAAAACAAGACCGTGATCATGAACGAGAACCCCGTTCAGGCGGTTCAGGGCATGTGCGTGACCACTGCGACAGCGGAAACGTACGGCATCACGTCGATCGAGGACCTGACCGATCCCGAAAAGATGGCGATCTTCGACAAGGACGGGAACGGCAAGCCCGAGGTCTGGATCGGCGCGCCCGGCTGGGCCTCGACCGCGATCGAGCGCATCCGCGCCAAGTCCTATGGCTACGATCAGGTCATGGACCTGCAGGAATATGACGGCACGGTTGCCTGGGGCGAACTTGGCGCCGCGGCAGCAGCAGATGAGCCGTGGATCGGCTTTTGTTATGAGCCGCACTTCATCTTCGTGGCCTATGACCTGACCTATCTGGACGAGCCGCCCCATGATCCGGACACATGGACCATCGTGCAGCCCACCGATGACCCGGACTGGCTGGCGAAATCCGAAGCATCGACCGCATGGAAAGGTGCAACCCTGCACCTGCACTATGCCGCCAACATCCGCGACAACTTCCCGGAAGTGGCCGCCATGCTCGACAACTACTCGATCCCGCCCGAAGTTCTCAGCCAGGCCGGCTACAAGCTGTCGGTCGAGGATCAGGATGTGGAAGAGTTCGCACGTGAATGGGTCGATGCGAACCAGGAAGTCATCATTGGCTGGCTGACCAACTGATCCGCACGATCAGGCAAATCAAGTCGCGGGGCACCTCTGCCCCGCGATGCATTTTTATTGCTGGACGTGAGTTGCCATGACCGAAAATGTCGTTGAGTTGTCAAATGTCTGGAAGGTCTTCGGGGCGCGTGCCGCCGAAACCATCGAGGACGCACAAAACTCCAACCTGTCCAAGGCCGAGGCGCTTGAGAAATACGAGACGGTCATCGGCGTCCGCGATGCCAGTTTCGCGGTCGCGCGCGGCGAGATTTTCTGCATCATGGGCCTGTCCGGATCGGGAAAATCCACCCTTGTCCGCCATGTGAACCGGCTGATCGAACCCAGCGCGGGAACGATCAAGGTTCTAGGGCAGGATGTGGGCGCGATGAACCCGACCGAGCTGCGCCAGTTGCGCGCCAGCCATATCGGCATGGTGTTTCAGCACATGGCCCTGATGCCGCACCGGTCGGTGCGCGACAACGTGGCCTATCCGCTTGAAATCCGGAACATTCCCAAATCGAAACGCTGGGCAATTTCCGAGCACACGTTGGGCCTTGTCGACCTGACCGGCTATGAAGACCGGCTTCCCAAGGAACTGTCCGGCGGGATGCAGCAGCGTGTGGGCATCGCCCGCGCGCTGGCCAGCGACCCGGAGATCTTGCTGATGGACGAGCCGTTTTCGGCCCTCGACCCGCTGATCCGCCTGCAATTGCAGGATCAGTTCAAGGCGCTGGTGCGCGATCTGAACAAATCGACCCTGTTCATCACCCACGATCTGGACGAGGCGATCCGCATCGGCCACCGCATCGCGATCATGAAAGACGGCGTGATCGTCCAGATCGGCACGCCGGAACAAATCGTCACCGAGCCCGCCGACGAATATGTGCGTGAATTCGTCCAGGGAATTTCACGCCTGAAACTGGTCCGGGCCCATACGATCATGGAGCCGCTTGGCAACGGCCATGGCGCACCGTCCGAGCATGCGATGCGCGTCGATGGCGAAAGCGATCTTGACGCGCTGATCAACATCTCGGTCGGAACCGACCAGCCGCTGGTCGTGCAGGAAAATGGCCGCGACGTGGGGATCGTCACCAAGACGACGCTTCTGCGCGGCATTCAGGGGGGCCAGTGATGAGCATGCTCGAAAACACCAAAGCCGAACCCAGGACATCCTCGGTCAAGGACATCGTGGTCGACAGGGCGGCGCTGGACACCTCCATCGCCGAGTTCGCGGGTCCGAACGCAGAAGCCTATGCAAAGTCCTTTCACACGATCCATGACACACGCAGCGGCATCCCCCGCGTCTTCAACTGGGCAGCGGCCATGTTTGGCCCGTTCTGGGCTGCAGCGCGCGGCATCTGGGGCTTCTTCTGGGGCTTCCTGATCCTTGAGATTGTCGCATGGGTCCAGATCGGACGGGGCACATGGGGCGAACTTGGCGCATCAGACCTAGAACAGGCCGAACGTCAGGCCGCGCGGGCGCAGGAGTTCCTCGACCGCGCCGCCGAAGCGACGGCAAACGGCGAGGATGGCAGCCGGTTCGAGACGCTCGGCAACAACCTGATGCGCGCCGCCGAACGCAGCCGGGAAACCGCCGAGGCCGCTGCGGGCGACGCGATGATGATCCTTCTGTCGGGCCTTGCATTGCTGATCGTGCTGCGTCTGATTCAGGGCGTCTGGGCCAACATTGCCTATGAAAAACAGTATGCGAAATGGCGCGTCGACCCGAACTCGGTGACTTCCGGCCGCAAGCCCGCCAACATGGCGTTCGGCATCATTTTGGGTCTCATGGTGCTGCCGCTAACGGTCTATCGTTTCACCGTCGAGGGCGTCAGCGACTGGATCACCTCCTTCCCCGCGAACCCCGATCACTATGCCTCCACCGCCCGCTGGCTTGAGGGCGCAATCGACTCTGCCGCCCGGAACGGTGCGGGGATGTTCGACGGCATCGTACTGGGCGTCCGGCAGGTGCTGGATACCATCTCGGTCGCCCTGATCGGAACGCCGTGGCCGGTGCTCATGGTGGTGATCTGTGTCATCGCGTGGCGGTCCGCCGGTCCGCGCGTGGCGATCTTCACCGGCGCCGCGCTCGCCTATATCGCGTTCCTCGGCTACTGGGAGATCGCGATGGAAACAGTGGCGCTTGTCGGCGCGGCGGTGGTTCTCTGCGTGATCATGGGCATCCCGCTGGGCATCTGGTTCGGCAAGTCCGAGCGCGCGTATCGCTTTGCCGAGCCGGTCCTGGACCTGATGCAGACGCTCCCCGCCTTCGTCTATCTGATCCCGATCATCGCGTTCTTCGGCACCGGCAACCCGCCGGGCATTCTGGCCACGATCATCTTCGGAATGCCGCCGGTGATCCGCCTGACAGCCTTGGGCATGCGGGGTGTCCCCGAAAGCATCAAGGAGGCCGCGACGGCGTTCGGCGCGTCGCGATGGCAGCTTTTGAAGGACGTGGAACTGCCGCTCGCCCTGCCCTCGATCATGACCGGGGTAAACCAGACGATCCTGATGTGCCTGTCCATGGTGGTGATCATCTCGCTGATCGGTGGCGGGGGTCTGGGCAAGGTGATCCTCGAAGCCCTGCAATTCGCGGCCAAGGGCCCCGGTCTTCTGGGCGGGTTCGCGATCCTCTTTGTTGCGATGGTCATCGACCGGATCGTGCAGGGCGCGTTCAAGCGGGCCGATCAGAGATAGCGATTGTAACCGGGCGGCACCGCTGCCCGGTCAGTTCCCGCTTTGGCTCTCCAGAAACCGGCGGGCATGATCCGCCGTCTCAAAGATATGCGACCCCTGCGACCGGGCAAAGACCTTGCCCAGCTTCATCCGCATGAAAGCCGAGGCCGAATAGCGCGTCGTCGTGCGATAGAACCGCTCTTCAAGCTCACGAACCCGCGCGGCATAGGCATCCTCGATTTCCGGATAGATGACCGTGTGATCGTAATTCACGATGGCATCCACCTTGTGGTCGAGCGGCTCACAAATCGCGACCACCCGGTCACAGATCATATCCACATCCACCGCGTTCCGGATCCGTAGTTTCTCAAGATTGATGAACAGCCGCTCAGCCCCGGCATCCAGCGCGATGCGGTCGTCGAGATCAAGAAACAGCAGATCCACATCCAGCCCCATGGGCGCGTCCTGAAAGATCCGGGCGTCCATCTCTGCCACATCGCGGATCACAGGGCGAAATGCCATCTGCGCCAGGATGTCCCGCTCCAGATCGACCCCCGGCGCGATCTCGATCAGCTCCAGCCCATCCTCGGTCAGCCGGAACACACAGCGTTCGGTCACGAACAGAACAGGCTGCTCAAGCCGGGCCGCACGCGGGCCAAAAAACGTCGTGTGCTCAACAGCCTCGACGAACTTCCTCACCTTACCTTCTGAGCGGATCGAAAGGCCGCCATCGGCCACCACCACGTCAAACGCGACCGAGGTGAAGGTACCCGTGAAGACAACATGACACGCGTTCTGCGAGATGTTGATGAACCCGCCCGCCCCCGCCAGACGTGGCCCGAAGCGTGAAACATTGACCGACCCCTGCGCGTCGACTTCCGCCATGCCCAGCACCGCGATATCCAGACCGCCACCATCATAGAAATCGAACTGCTGGTTCTGCGCGATGACCGCATCCGTGTTGACCGCCGCCCCGAAATCCAGACCCGAGGCAGGCTGGCCGCCGATCACCCCCGGCTCGGCCGTCAGCGTCAGATGGCTCAAAAGCCTTTCTTCCGCCGCAACAGCCGCCACACCCTCGGGCATGCCGATCCCCAGGTTGACCACCCCGTTGATCGGCAGTTCGAACGCAGCCCGCCGCGCGATCACCTTGCGCGCCGTCAGGTCCATCACCTCTGCATCCTCGGTCGCGATCCTGTACCGTCCCGTAAATGCCGGGGCATAAGCCGTCCGAAATGTCTGCATGTGGTCACCCGGCTCCGCCAGAACGACCGCATCGACCAGCGCCCCCGGTATCTCCACGTCACGCGGGCTCAGCGTCCCCCGCGCGACCATATGCTCGACCTGCACGATCACCAAGCCCCCCGAGTTCTTCGCCGCCATCGCCTGCGCAAGATTGTCGATGGTCAGCGCCTCATTCTCCATCGACACATTGCCGAACGTATCCGCCGTCGTCCCCCGCAGGAACGCCACGTCCACGGGAAAGCCCTTGTAGAAAAGCTGTTCCACACCGTCCACGTCCAGAAGCTGCACCAGATCCTCGGTCGTCACCGCGTTCAGCTTGCCGCCGTCCTTTCGCGGATCGACAAAGGTCTCAAGCCCCACATGGGTCAGCGTACCCTGCTTTCCCGCCGCGATGTCGCGATACAGATGGCTGATCACGCCCTGCGGCAGGTTATAGGCCTCGATCTCTCCCTCCACCGCCAGCCTCGCGACCTTCGGGATCAACCCCCAATGCCCGCCAACGACCCGGGAGAGCAGACCCTTATGCGCCAGATGGTTCAGGCCTCGATCCTTCCCGTCCCCCTGCCCGGCGGCAAAGAAGAGGGTCAGGCCCTCCGGCGCGCCGGTTTCCGCAAACCTGCTCCCCAAGGCCTTCAACAGCGTCTCGGGCACACCGATCCCGACGAACCCCGATGTGGTCAGCGTATCACCGGCTGATACGAGCGCGGCAGCTGCTTCGGGTGAGATCAGTTTGTTCGGCATGGCACATCCCCTTCGGCAACGAAGCTTAGCGGGAATGATCGCAGGCACCTAGCCCCCGATATCAGCAGATGACGACCTTACGATCGGGGCCAACCGCAACCGGGATCGCATCAAGACAGGTGCCAATGCCAACCCCCTCGACGCCCTCGCCAGTCTCAGCCGAAAACCCGGCGCCGTGGTTGGTGCAGCGCAACACCGCGCCATCGGCCGAGATCACCCGCTCGCCTCGGTGGTTTAGAGGCAGATACTGATGCGGACAGGCATTGACGAAGGCGCGCACGGTATTGCCCTTCCGGACGAGAAGAACCGGAAACCCGTCGATCTCAAGACACAATGCCCCGCCATCGGCGATATCGTCCAACACGCAAATCGGGTGCCCCTCGGCAGGCGCACCCGAATAGCTTTTCCATGCGTCGACAGTCACGATGCTCAGTCGACCGTCAGAACGCCACGCTGGATCTGATCTTCCTCGATCGACTCAAAGAGCGCCTTGAAGTTGCCCTCGCCGAACCCGTCATCCCCCTTGCGCTGGATGAACTCAAAGAAGATCGGGCCGATCACGGTCTTTGAGAAGATCTGCAACAGAATGCGGGTTTCCCCGCCACCGACAACACCCTCGCCATCGATAAGAATCCCGTGTTTTTTCATCTTCTCAATGGGTTCCTGATGGCCTTTCACGCGATCAAACGACTTGTCGTAATAGATCGCCGGCGGCCCCGGCATGAACTCCAGCCCGTTATCGCCGATCAGATCGGTCGAGGCATAGATGTCGTCGCTACCCACCGCGATATGCTGGATCCCCTCGCCCTTATAGGCCTTCAGGTATTCCTCGATCTGGCTGTTCTCGTCCGCGCTCTCGTTGATCGGAATGCGGATCTTGCTACAGGGCGAGGTCAGCGCGCGGCTCGTCAGGCCCGTCATCTTGCCCTTGATGTCAAAGAACTTGATCTCGCGGAAATTGAACGCCGTGGCGTAGAACTTGTACCAGGTGTCCATATTGCCGCGCATCACGTTGTGGGTCAGGTGGTCGAGGTAATAGAACCCCGCCCCCACGGGCTGCGGATCACGCGCGCCGACCCAGTCAAAGTCGCGGTCATAGGGCGACCGGCCCTCGTCGTATTCCTCGACAAAGTACAAAAGCGATCCGCCAATCCCGATCACGGCGGGCACATCCAGCGTCTTGTCGGTGCCGGTATACTCTTCGGCCCCGTAATCCACCGCGCATTTCAGGGCGTGCTTTGCGTCCACCACGCGCCACGCCATCGACGGCGCGCACGGTCCATGATCTTCCACGAACCGGGACGCATGGGTATTCGGCTCGCGGTTCAGGACGTAATTCACCCGCCCCTGCCGATAAAGCGAGATATCCTTGGTCTTGTGACGGGCCACTTCGACATAGCCCATCCTGGTGAACAGGTCTTCCAGAACGCCTGCCTCCGGGTGGGCAAACTCAACGAATTCGAACCCATCGGTCCCGGCAATGTTGCTGTCATCTATCTTGGCTTTAGGCGCGTCATGCGGAAAAGGTCCCATTGCTGGTCCTCCAGAAGGTAAACTGCGCGGGATTCCGTGCCCCCCCGCGCTGAATATGGCTTACCCCGGCCCGCGGGGTCCTTCACCTTGTTCAATCGGCCGGTCGCCCGAAGGCCCGGTTGCCCGAAGGATTGAGCAAGTCCTCCGTCCTGCACTGGCTCGAACGGCCCTTTTGGGTGTCGTGCGCAGTGTGGCGGCGCTAAATACCTACAGATTTGCGCGCATCCTGTCCAGTTCGCTCATCAAGACGTGAGCAGGTCGAACAACCGCCCCGGCGCGCCTTTCGGCCGGCAAAGCCCGAGCGCGCGGCACAGCACAAAAACCATCGCCTGATTGGATGTCACCACCGGCTTGCCGGTCGCGGCCTCGATCCGGTCCACAGCTTCGACCGCTCGCATATCGGTGCAGGACAATACGATGGCCTCCGCTTCTGCCCCATCCGCACCCAGCGCCAGATCAAACACCTCGTCCGGGGCCAGTTTCCCCTGACCGTAGTTCCCCAGGGCGCGACCGATATCGTGACGCTTGATTGTTTCAATCCCCGAACCGGCCAGAAAGGCCACGGCCTGATCGTTGATTTCGCCGAGATAGGGCGAGGAAAAGCCAACTTTTGTGACGCCCAGCGCCTGAATGGCGGCGATCAGCGCACCTGCGGCGGTGATGCTGACGGCCCCCGACGCGGCTTTCACACGTCTGGCCAGATCGCGGTCAAACTCCGGGCCATGGGTCAGCGTGGCCGAGGTACAGCCATAAAGGACCGCTGCAGGACGCACGCCGCATATCAGACGAAGGCTTTCGCTAATATCGGACGCCCCAAGGCGCGCCATCTGATCCGTACCCGGAACCGCGTCGATGTCATAATCGCCCAGCCGTTCGAAATGCAGCGTCGCCCCCTCGGGCGGCATCAGCGTCAGATCGGGTTCTAGGTTGACGTTCGTATAGGGCACCAGAACGCCAATCTTTGATCCGGATCGCGGGTCAGGTCGCATCTGGGCCTCCCTCGCATAACAGATCGGCCACTGCGGTCATCGCATCCTGCGCGCCGATGGTCGCCCGTAGACAGTGGGCCAGCCCATAGCCGGCCATGCCGCGCACCAGATACCCCGCATCGCGCAGACGGCGGTCGGCGCGCGCCACTGCCTCACCGTCCGCAAACGGGATCAGAACAAAATTCGTATGGCTTTCGGGAATGCGAAAGCCAGCCGCGAAGAGCCTGTCGCGAAAGACCTCGCGGATCGCCGCCGTGCGGGCAACGAGTGCGCGCATATGGTCCTGATCGCGCATCGCCGCCGCCGCCATGGCCTGACTGACGCCCGACACGTTGTTCGGGTTCAGAAGCTTTCTCATTTCGGCACCGATCCCGGGCGGCGCGTAACACCATCCGACCCGCGCCGCGGCCAGCGCATAGGCCTTGGAGAATGTTCGGAACACAACCGTGTCGCCGCGGGCCACGAGGCCGAAGATTTCCGCCGGATCCTGCGTGTCGAACTCGCCATAAGCCTGATCGACGGCAAGGATCACATCTGCGGGCAATGCGCATCGTATGCGCATGATATGCGCATGCTTTACACATGTACCCGTCGGGTTCCCCGGATTGCACAAAAAGACGATCCGCGTCCGGCGTGTAACAGCGGTCAGCATCGCATCAACCGAGACGGTGAAATCGGTCTCCGGGACCGTCACATAGGTCGCTTGCGACTGGGCGCAGGCCGTTGCGGCAAAGAGATATCCGTAAGCGTTTCCAATGACTTCATCTCCCGGCCCGGCAAAGGCATTGATCATGGCGCCGATCAGTTCCATTGACCCTGCCCCGCACAGGATGTTCGCCTGATCCAGCCCGTGAACCGCCGCAACCGCCGCCCTCAGATCGCTCCAGTCGGGATCTGGGTAAAGCGTTCCTTCCGACACCGCGCGCTGCCCCGCCTGCACGGCCTTCGGACTCGGCGGAAACGCACTTTCATTCTGCGCAAGCGACAGCAGACGGTTAGCCGAGTCGGCCAGCGCATAGGGCCCCATCGCAGTCACATGCGCGCGCGCCCGGATCATGTCTTGCCCTCGTAATCCCGATCCGCCGCCTCTTGCGATACCAGCCCCTGCGCCACATCACGCGCCAGCATATCCGGTGCGCGGGCCTCGGGTGGACCGAAGCCGCCTCCGCCGGGCGTATCGAAGATCAGCTTCTCACCAGTTTGAACGGTCAACTCGCTTTTCCCCGGGATGTCCTCAGCGCGACCGGTCACCCGGATCCGTCCCGGTGCCCCCGGCAAACCGCCGGCACGGCCCTTTGCCGGGTTTTTAATCCTTTCCACCGACAAGAACACCATGAACGGCTCTTCGATCGCAGAGGTCATTTCGATCCGCTGGCCCAGACCACCGCGAAACTGCCCCGCCCCGCCGCTATCGGGCAACAGTTCACGCCGCCAGATCGTGACGGGGGCCGTGGCTTCGGTGACCTCGACCTGACTGCCGAAGACACCGGACGGAAACGCCGTCGCCGACAAGCCATCCGACCGAGGACGCGCACCGGTTCCGCCGTTATGCACCAGTTCGACGGCAAACTGCCGCCCACCCGACCGCGCCGCCGCTGCCGTATGCCGCAAGGGCAGATCGAACATGCAGGAGGCCCCTTCTGCAGGCACCCGGTCCGGTATCGCCTGATGCAGGCAGCCGAAGACAAGATCGGGCGTCATCTGGCCCAGCGTGTGCCGCATGGCGACGGGTGCCGGGTGCTGGGCATTCAGGATGCAGCCCGGCGGCCCCGAGACCCGAAACGGTTCAAGCGAGCCTGCGTTGTTTGGGATATCCGGCCCGATCAGACAGCGCAGCGCAAAGACCGAATAGGCGGCGGCATAGTTCAGGGGCACATTGATGCCCTTGGACGAACAGGGCGAGGTGCCGGTGAAATCGAGGTCAACTGCGTCTTTAGAGATGGTTAACGCGGCATGAAGCTCCAGCTCTCCCTCATATCCATCGACCCTGAGGACATTGCAATAAACTCCTGATTCTATTTCTGAAATCGCCTGAAGCGTTCCCCAACGGGACGTGTCGATGATATGATCCGCGAGCCGATCAAGCCGGTCCAACCCAAACTCGTCCATCATCGCCAGAAGCCGCGCCGCGCCTGCCTCGCAGCACGCAACGAGCGCATAGATATCGCCCTCATTCGCAATGGGTTCGCGGGAATTCGCCTTGACGATCTCCATCAGTAGCGTGTTGATCCGCCCCTCGTCCACGAGCTTGCAGGGTGGGATCAACAGCCCCTCGTCATAGATGTCGGACCCTTCCGGTCCCATGCCCTGCCCACCCAGATCGACCAGATGTGAGGTGCAGGAGGTGTAGCCCACCACCACCCCATCACGGAAGACAGGCATCATCAGCAGAAAGTCGTTCAGGTGCCCCGATGCCAGCCATGGATCGTTCGTCATATAGATATCGCCGGGTCGCATCTCTTGCGTCGGAAACCGCGCGTGAAGCGACCGTACCGCCTCGGCCATCGTGTTGATATGACCGGGCGTTCCGGTAACGGCTTGGGCAAGCATCCGACCACGGGCATCGAAGATGCCTGCCGAGATGTCCCCACACTCGCGGACAATCGGCGAAAACGCGGCGCGGATCAGGGTCTGACCCTGTTCCTCGACAACCGCCAGAAGCCGGTTCCACATCACCTGCAGCACGGCCGCGCTTTGATCGGTCATGGCTCAGGCCTCCTTCCGGGTAAGGATCAGGTTGCGGGCACTGTCGACCTGTAAGGTGAAATCGGCACCGACGAAGGTGGTTGTCTGCGGCTCGGTGATCAGGGCGGGTCCAGCAAGGGTCCGTCCCGGTTCAAGCATCGCCCGGTCGATGACGGCTGCACGGCACGGCTGTCCCGAAACATCGCACAGGATCGTGGCGCAATCGGTCGCCTGGGCAGGTGATCCAGAGGGTGTCGGGAGGGTCCCGGAGACCGGATCCGGTGCCGCCGCCACGCGCACGACCCAATTCAGGATCTCGATCGACATGCCCGGAACGGGGCGCGAGAACTGGCCTGAATACGCGGTCTCGAACGCCCGGATCAGAAAGGGAACATCACCTTCGGTCAAACTTTCCGTTGGTAATTCGATCTCGATTTCATGACCTTGCCCGTGATAACGCATGTAGGCGCTGCGCCGGACTGTCAGGTCTTCGGTCGGCGCCCCGAGACGAACGATTTCGGTGGCTTCACGTTCCATCGCGTCCAGCCGTGCGTTCAGCTTCTCCACATCCAGAGTTTCCAGACGTGCATACCAACTGCGAACGATCTCGAATGAGACCGGGGCGAAGAGAAATCCCACTGCCGATCCCACACCGGGATTTTCCGGTATCGTGATGCGGCTGACGCCCGCGCTGCGCGCCACCCGGCAGGCATGGAGCGGGCCATTCCCGCCAAAGGCGATCATCGTGCGCGCATCAAGGTCCTTGCCGGATTCGACGGCATGCATCCGGCCTGCGCTGGCCATGCTTTCATCGACGATGCGCGAGATACCGTCGGCGGCGCGTTCTGCGGTCAGATCAAGCGGAGCGCCGATCTTGCCCGCGATTGCCACTGCCGCATCACCCGGGCGGAGCTGAAACTGCCCCTCGGCAAAGCTCTCCGGACGGATGTATCCCAGAACCACATCGGCATCGGTCACGGTCGGCTCGGTCCCGCCCCGTCCGAAGGCCACCGGGCCGGGTTCCGAACCGGCGCTTTGCGGACCCACCGTGAGACGGCCGAGCCGATCCACCGCCGCGATCGAACCGCCGCCCGCCCCGATCTCGATCATCTCGATCACCGGAATACGCACCGGCATGCCGGAACCCTTGACGAAGCGCGCCGCCCGCGCGATCTCGAATGTGCGCGATGTCTGGGGTGTGTGCCGGTCGATCAAACACAGCTTCGCCGTTGTTCCGCCCATATCGAAGGACAGTACCTCGTCCAGACCGCATCGCGCAGCCATATGGGCGGCAAGTATCGCGCCACCCGCGGGACCGGATTCCACCAGCCGGATCGGAAACCGGGCGGCCGTCTTCAACGTCGTCATGCCGCCCGAGGCCGTCATCATCAGGATTGGGCAGGACAGGTCCTCTTCGGTGAACAGGGTTTCCAGTGCACCCAGATAACCCGCCATCAGCGGCTGGACATAGGCATTTGCGACCGTGGTGCAGAGCCGGTCGAACTCGCGCGCTTCAGGCGAAACATCGGAAGAGATCGAAATCTCCAGATCAGGCCGCTCCGCCCGTAACAGATCGCGAAGCCGCTGTTCGTGCGCGGGATTGGCGTAGCTGTGAAGCAGGCAGATCGCGACGGCCTCTGCCCTGCAGGCGCCAAGCGAAGCAAGAAGCCTTGGCACCGCTGCTTGGTCCAGCGGCAGAAGGATGGATCCATCCGCGCCCATGCGTTCCGGGACGGTGAAAGACCGGTCGCGCGGGACGAGGAAATCGGTCTTTTCCAGATCAAGATCGTATTGCATGTGGCGCCGCTCATAGGCGATTTCCAGAACATCGCGGAACCCTTCGGTCGTGATCGTGGCAACCCGCGCACCACGCTTTTCGATCAGGGCATTCGTGGCAAGCGTTGTTCCGTGGATAAACCCTGTGACGGCGGAAAGCGGCATGTTGGCGGCATCCATCGCCCGGCGCGCACCCGCAAGCGCGCCCTTGGCCGGGGCATCATGGGTGGTCAGCGTCTTGGACGAGGCGAGGACACGCTTGTCAGGTCCGCTCAGGACCGTATCTGTGAACGTTCCGCCGATATCGACGGCAAGGCGCAGGGGTATGGGATCGGGCATCGTTTTCTCTGAAATTCGGCATTGCAGCAGAGGGTTGCGGCGTGACGTTCAGAGAAACTGGGCACCAGATCGCAGCCGGTCTCGCGGCGGTTCAGCGATTTGATGATCAGATGTCGAAACATGGACGAGACCGGGATTTTTGCATGTTCATTGGGAACGATTTGGCCGCCAATGCAAGACATATTCACGCGCTCGGCGAAAAACACAGTCCCGGCCGGGACACGGGTGCGCTGGCCGTGCAGCGTTGACAAAGAGCGGTCGATGCCGCAGCACGAGCTTCGATCGCGTATCGAAAGGACATCGGCCACCATGAAGATTGCAGTGATCGGAACGGGCTATGTTGGCCTTGTTTCGGGCGTTTGTTTCTCGGATTTCGGGCATGAAGTCGTCTGTGTCGACAGCAATGCCGAAAAGATCGACATGCTGCGCGAGGGCGAGGTTCCGATCTATGAACCGGGTCTTGAGGCCCTGCTTGCCCGGAATGTCGCGGCGGGGCGTCTGTCCTTCTCACGCGATCTAGCAAAGGCCGTCGCGGCGGCAGATGCTGTGTTCATAGCGGTGGGAACGCCGACGCGACGCGGGGACGGGCATGCGGATCTGACCTATGTCTATGATGCAGCGCGGCAGATCGGCAATGCCATCGACGGCTATACCGTCGTTGTGACCAAATCGACGGTTCCGCTTGGCACGAATGCGCGGGTGGCGGAGATACTTGCCGAGACAAGCCCAGACGCCGAGTTCGACGTCGTCTCGAATCCTGAATTCCTGCGTGAAGGCTCGGCCATCGAGGATTTCATGAAGCCTGACCGTGTTATCGTAGGCGTCTCAAGCGAACGGGCGGCGCAGGTGATCAAGGATGTTTACCGTCCGCTTTATCTGCGGGACTTTCCGGTGGTCATCACCGACATGGAGTCCGCTGAAATGATCAAATATGCCTCGAACGCGTTTCTGGCCACCAAGATCACCTTCGTGAACGAAATCGCGATGCTGTGCGAGCGGGTCGGGGCAGACATCAAGGAAGTGGCCCGCGGTATGGGACTGGACGGTCGGATCGGAGCCAAGTTCCTGCATGCAGGCCCTGGTTTTGGCGGGTCCTGCTTTCCGAAGGATACCAGCGCGCTGGCGCGGATCGGGCAGGAACACGGGGTACCGATGCGGATTACCGAAGCGGTGATTTCGGTCAACGAACAGGTCAAACGGCGGATGATCGACAAGATCACCGAACTCTGCGACGATTCGGTCAACGGCAAGCGCGTTGCCGTATTGGGCGTCACGTTCAAACCCAACACGGACGACATGCGAGACGCGCCCAGCCTGACGATCGTGCCGGCCCTTGTTGGCGGCGGTGCCGACGTGAACGTCGTCGACCCCGAGGGCAAGGCCGAGGGTGCGGCGCTCCTGCCCGGTGTGAACTGGTTCGACGATCCTTATGAAGCCGCCAAAGGGGCCGATGTTCTGGTGATACTGACGGAGTGGAACGAGTTTCGCGCCCTTGATCTGGAAGCACTGGCCAAAGGCATGGCCACGCCACGCATGGCCGATCTGCGGAACATCTATGACCCGGCAATAGCGCGCGCGGCGGGTTTCAAGGCCTATGTGGCTGTCGGAAGAAGCTGATTTCCCGGCCACTGTGCCCGCGGCGGGCAATCGTGGTCAGGGATATGGGACGGGAAGCGCCCGCCGGACAAACCCTATTGGCGCAGCTCGTGACTGCGCGTCAGGGCCTGAATGATCTCGACCATTGCCCCCAGAATGATCAAAGCCGCCCCTACAACCTGCATACCGCTGAACGGTTCGTTCAGAAACAGGACGCCCGAACCGACGCCCGAGACGATCTCGGCCGTCAGAAGAAAACTCAGCGCGGCGGGCGCAAGGCGGCGCGCGCTCCACAGCGTCATGACGAGGATCGGCAGGACATAGAGGGCGCCCGCACCCAGACCGGCCGCAATGACACCCGGTGCGACCGTCGTCGCCGGTCCAAGCCAGAGAAACGGCAGGGCCGCAACCATCGCGGCGCCGGCCGTGATCGCACTCAGCGGCAAGGCGTCGCCCCGCCCATCCACAAAGATCAAAGCGGCACCCGCAGACCATGACATTCCGGCAAGAAGCGCCAGTGCGTCGCCCAGACGCAAGCCTTCGGTCGAAAGGCCGCCGCCTAGAATCAAAAAAGCGCCGGAGAACGACATGAGCAAGGCAAGTGTCGCGCCCCATCCCCAGCGATGGCCCAGAAAGACGCTCTCGATGATCTTGCTCCATGCCGGCGCGAGATAGAAAAGCAGGATCACCCGGACCACATCCGACAGGACGAGACCCGTGGAAAACGACGTCACGGCGAAGCCAAGCAGGAACGCACCGAACGCCGACCGGGCACTTACATGAACAGGCAGTCGTCGCAGGTACATCCATGAGCCCGCGACGACCAAGGCGCCTGCATTCATGACAAGGCTGGCCCACAGACCGGGAAGGCCCAGCGCCTCGAGACCGCGTACAGGCATCCACCAAAGACCCCAAAGAACCGCTGCCAGGAAGGCCAGCCAGACCGCCCGGCCCTGCCCTACCATCGAAGCGCGCAGCTTTCGGCGGTGCCTCGTTCGCGCCCCACCAAAAAGAGCTTTGCCCCCGCGGCGGCCGATCCGGAGGACGGGCCAGACGCCGATG
Organism: uncultured Paracoccaceae bacterium; assembly: GCA_947503175.1. Classification (GTDB taxonomy): domain Bacteria; phylum Pseudomonadota; class Alphaproteobacteria; order Rhodobacterales; family Rhodobacteraceae; genus Ovoidimarina. Next base: position 162,376 of record CANNCO010000005.1, on the reverse strand, counting down.
GCATCGCGAAGCTCGCCATTTCCCGATCCGCCTTCCTTTGTTGATCAACGCGCCAACTGTCATCGCGACCACCGAAAAGGTCAATTCCGGGATCGAGTTTCGTTACACGGCGGTTCACTGTTGGACAGCCCGGAGGCGGTCGGTCGCGATTGGACCAAAGCTCAGATCGACGGACAGAAAGCCCTGTTTGAGGTGCGCCGCTGATCGTTCCCGCAAGAGCTCGACCGACTCTCGGACCAGCACAAACAGATCGACGAGCAGATCAGGGTTGTGGCGACCCAGTCGGATGCGTTGGACAGACAACTGCAGACCGACACAAGATGCCGAAGATCCCCGAAACCGTGGCCCGTGTATCGGCAGGCGCGGTGCGGGATGACGCCATTGAATGGGCCTATTACGAGGCGGTTGTAACCATTGACGAGGCCGGTCTGGCGGAACGGGATGATTTCACGTTGGTCCCGGGGATGCCTGTTCAAGTGCTTCTTCGGACCGAAGAGAGAACGCCAATTGCCTTTCTGGCGCAACCTTTGGCCATCTATCTGAAGCGTGCGTTCCGCGAGTAGTAACGGTCGGCCATCGTCCGGCAACCGATCCCCGTTGACCCGAAGGCCCTGCGCCGGTGATGGTACCAGCACAAAAACGAAAGGACGAGCCATGACGGATCACTGGCAGGTGCATGCGATCAAATACGCGGACCGAAACACCCGAACCCGTCGTGACAGTTTCATTTTCGACGATCACCCCGCCGACCCCCATGGCATGGACTACTTCGTCTGGCTTCTGACCAATGGCACGCACCGGATCCTTGTGGATACCGGCTACGATGCCGCCGAGGCTGTGCGGCGCGACCGCCCGATCCTGCGCGATCCGGCACAGGCGCTGGAAGCCTTGGACGTGCAAGCAGACAAGATCGACACGGTCATCATCACGCATCTGCACTATGACCACGCAGGCGGGCTGGACCGCTATCCAATGGCCCAGTTCCACATGCAGGAGTCGGAGATGGTCTATGCGACGGGACCCTGCATGTGCCATTCGGTGTTGCAGATACCGTTCACCGTCGATCACGTCTGCGAAATGGTGCGGCACGTCTATTCCGGCCGCGTCGTCTTTCATCGCGGCAGTGGCGAGGTCGCACCGGGTGTTCGGGTGCACCGGACCGGTGGTCATTCGCGAGGGCTTCAGGTCGTCGAAGTTCAGACGGCGGACGGACCGATTTGCCTCGCCTCGGACGCCGCCCATTACTATGAGAATTTCATGTCCGGCAAACCGTTCCCCATTGTCGCCGATCTCGAGGACATGCTGGAGGGCTTCGCGACAATCCGGAGGCTTGCAGGCACCGATGCCCGGGTCATTCCCGGCCACGATCCGCTGATCACCAAAAGGTTCCCGACCGATGGAACAAGCGGATTTGTCTGGCGGCTGGATAAGGGGCCGACAGTCAGTTGCTGAACGCGAGCCGCTGAAAACGACCCCAGAACGTCGAATAACTGCCAGACCGGGCGTCTGAAGCGGCCATTGTGGGCCGCGCATCTGCGGTCTGGAGCCCATGCGTACCCTGATTTCCTTTGCTGCGCTGTTCGTTGCGATAGTCCTGTTGCAACTCGGATCAGGCGGTGTTGCGCCCCTTGACGCAATATCGGGGCTTGCGCTTGGGTTTTCGGCGGCCGAAATCGGCATTCTCGGTTCGGCCCATTTCGGCGGGTTCTTCATCGGCTGCTGGTGGGCGCCAAGGCTGGTTGGCAGCGTCGGCCATTCCCGCGCCTTCGCTGCTTTCATCGCCGCCGGAACGATTGGCATTCTTGCGCATATGATGCTGATACACCCGCTGGCCTGGGCCGGGTTTCGGGTTCTGTCCGGCATCTGCCTCGCTGGCTGTTATACGATCGTCGAAAGCTGGCTTCAGGCCAAAGTGTCGAACGAGACGCGCGGGCGGACGATGGGTATCTACCGTGTCGTCGATATCGGCGGATCGCTGGGCGCGCAGTTGATCATCGGTGTGCTCGAACCCGCATCCTATGTCGCCTACAACATCCTTGCGATCATTTGTTGCGCAGCGCTTCTGCCGATAGCGCTGACCCGGGTTCCCGAACCGGAGGTGCCTGAATCCCCACGGCTGAGACCCGCGCTTGCCTTTGCCATGTCACCCCTCGCCGCAGCGGGCGTTGTGGTTGCGGGTCTGACGACATCCGCCTTTCGTATGATGGGTCCGGTCTATGGTGCCGAGGTCGGGTTGAGCATAGATCAGATCGCCTGGTTTCTCGCCGCGTTCGTTCTGGGCGGCGCATTGTGCCAATACCCTGCGGGCTGGTTCGCGGATCGGTATGATCGACGCTGGGTTCTCATCTGGCTGTCTGCGGGCGCTATTGTGGCTTGTGGATTGACGGTGGTTCTGTCAGGCAATGGGGCCGGAGCGGTGATCCTGGCCTCGGGCATTTTCGGCTTCGCGACCTTCCCGATCTATTCGGTCTCTGCCGCCCATGCCCATGATTTCGCCACTTCGGATCAGCGGATCGACCTGTCGGCGGCGCTGATGTTTCTTTATGCTCTGGGCGCCATCGGCTCGCCCTATGTAGCGTCCCTTCTGATTGCGGCCTACGGCCCCAATGCGATGCTGGTCTTCATGTCCTTCGCCCATATCGTGCTGATCTTGTTCGGTCTGATCCGGATGCGCGCGCGGCCCGCGGCACAGCAGGACCGAACCCCTTACATCTATGCGCCGCGCACAACCTTCACAATCGGGCGACTGCTCAGCCGGTTTAGGGACGAGAAGCGTTGATTGCACTTCCCATGCGGCCTAGATCAATCAGATGATCAGGATGATCCTCTTCGCCGCCCTCCTGACCGGGCAGGCCGCCGCCGACCCCGTCCGCTTCGTCGAAGAAACCGAGATCGAAGGCGTGACCGTGCGTATCCCGATGGCGGTGTCGATGACTGCCGAAACGGCAACCGGACTGTCTTTGAAGATCACGGGGGATCTGGGCGTTGTTCAGGACATCCTGCCTGCAGTTTTGTCGCGGCATATCGATTACGAGTGCGACAGGCGCACCTCGATTGCGGTCACCGATGTCACCGCCGAAGGAACGCAGATCAAGCTCAAAGGTCAGCTTCAGGCCTATCGCTGGCTTTGCAATAACGGCACACGCGGGGCCGAGATGCTGCGCCAGACGGCGCGGGTCGAAACGGTGCTGGGCGGCAGGATCGAAGATGGCTGTCTTGTGATGCGGGTCGTCTCTACCGATGTGCGGCCCGACGGGTTGACGGGTGCGCTTATGAATCTCAGCGGCTTCACCGGACGGCTGAACCGCGACCTTGAAGCACGGCTGGACGCCGCCCTTCGCGACGACGACAACTGTATCGATATGCCAGATGAGTTCCGGGCCTTCGATGCCGAGATAACTGGAGGCGGCTTTCGCGACATCGGCGACGGCCGGATCGGCGCCGAACTAGACGGGCGGATGGAAATCAGCGCCTCGAACTTCATCCGGCTGGTGCATCTGATGGGCCGGCAGGGAAAGCTTGGCGACTGATCTCGCGCTTCAGATTGCGCCCAGAAGCGCGCGGGCAGCTCCCCGCGCCTCATCCGTCACTGTGTCCCCGGCCAGCATCCGCGCGATTTCGTCCACCCTGTCTTGCGGATCAAGCGCTGTGACGCTGCTGGTCGTGACATCGCGCGCTACCGATTTCTCCACGCGCCAGTGATGGGCTCCAAGTGCCGCGACCTGCGGCGAATGGGTGACGACCAGAACCTGCGTTCCATCGGAAAGCGACGACAGACGACGCCCGACAGCATCGGCGGTCGCGCCGCCAACACCCCGGTCAATCTCGTCAAAGATCATGGTCAGACCCTCGGCATCAGCCGTCAGGCAAACTTTGAGCGCCAGAAGAAACCGGCTCAGTTCTCCTCCCGACGCGATTTTTGAGAGTGGCCCTGCTGGCGCGCCGGGGTTAGTCGCAACGGTGAAGGTCACCGTGTCCGTTCCCTCCGGGCCCGGTTCGGATATGCCGAAGGCCGTGTTGAAAACCGCCCGCTCCATTTTCAGGGGGGCGAGTTCTTTGGCCATCGCCTTGTCCAGCCGGGTCGCTGCATCCCGACGGGCGTCGCAGAGTTTCTGGGCCGCCGCATCGTATGCAGCTTCGGCCTGCTTCAACTCGGAAGTCAGGCGCGAAAGATCTGCGTCCCCAGCCTCCAGCGCCTGCAACCGGGCCCTTAAGTCGTCAGCAAAGGTGCTCAGATCGTCGGCCAGCACATCATGCTTTCGTGCGAGGGCGCGGATTGCGAACAACCGTTCTTCGGCTATCTCAAGCGCATCGGGATTGAAGGCCAGTGCGTCTATCGCGCGCATCACGCCATCCTGCGCCTCGCCCAGTTCGGCCTGCGCCCGCCCGATGGCATCTATTGCGCCGTCAAGCGTTCCCTCGGCCCGGTCGGACACGCCTTCCAGCCAGCGGCCCGCATCGCTCAGAAGGCCTTCTGCCCCGTTTGTTCCAAGGGCTTCAAAGGCCTTCGCCACATCCTCGCGAATACGCTCGGCCCCCTGCATAAGACGGCGCCGGGCATCGAGTGCGGCTTCTTCACCGGGTTCGGGGGCAAGGTCATCGAGCTCCGCCACCGCGTGGCGCAGAAAATCCTCTTCGGCCCGCAGTTCCCGCACCTTGGTTTCGGCGGATATCAGTGACTTTTTCGCCAGACCGCGTGCCGACCAAGCATCACGAACGGCCGACAACAGCGCGGAATACCCGCCGAAATCGTCCAGCAGCGCGCGGTGTCCGGCCGCATTCAGAAGCCCCCGGTCATCATGCTGGCCATGAAGTTCAACCAGCCGCTCTGACAGGGCGCGCAGCACGTCGCCAGAGACCCGTCGGTCGTTGACCCATGCGGTCTTGCGGCCATCGGCGGTGTTCACCCGGCGCAGGATCAGTTCTTGCGCAACCGGCAATCCGGCCTCTTCCAGAACCGCATTCGCCGGATGATCGGCGGCAAGGTCGAACACCGCCGTCACCTCGCCCTGCTTCGCTCCGGCACGTACAAGCTCCGCCCGCCCGCGCCATCCTAGGACAAAGCCAAGCGCATCGAGCAGGATCGATTTGCCCGCGCCTGTCTCTCCTGTGAGCACGTTCAGGCCGGGCTGGAACGCAAGCTCCAGACGGTCGATGATCAACAGATCGTGAATCTCAAGATGTGTCAGCACGGACGCACCCGCCCCCTGATCAGAGCCACTCGCCCCTGACGGTCTGACGGTAAAGACGCGCCAGCCATCCGTCCCGGCCCCCCGCTTCGGGCCGCAGGCCTTGACCGGTCAGAAGTGCGAAACTGTCCTGATACCATTCGGTCGACTGGAAGTTGTAGCCAAGGATGGCTGCAGCCGTCTGGGCCTCGTCCGTCAGGCCAAGTGCCAGATAGCTTTCCACCAGCCTGTGCAGTGCCTCGGGCGTCTGGGTCGTGGTCTGGAAATCCTCGACCACAACGCGGAACCGGTTGATGGCGGCGCCGTAATTCCCACGCTTCAGATAATACCGTCCCACTTCCATCTCTTTCGCGGCAAGATGGTCGAAGGCCAGATCGAATTTCAGGATCGAAGATCTGGCATATTCGCTGTCGGGATAGCGTTCGATGACCGTTCGCAGAGACTGTAGCGCCTGAAAGGTCAGGCCCTGATCGCGGCCCACGTCATCGATCTGATCGTAGTAGCTGAGGGCCATAAGGTACTGTGCATAAGCGGCATCTTCATCGGCGGGAAAGAAATCGATATAGCGCTGCGCTGCGGCGCGGCTGTTTTCATAATCGCGGTCACGGTGAAAGGCGAACGCCTGCATGATCAGCGCGCGCTTGGCCCATTCCGAATAGGGGTAAAGCCGCTCGACCTCGCCGAAAAAGCGGGCCGCGTCATCGTATTGCTCGTCATTGAGTTCGAACTCACCGCGACGGTAGATTTCTTCCGCCGTGAATGTCTCAAGCGGTTGCTCGCGCGTGGCAAACCGACCGCCGCAGGCGGACAGGCCAACCAGCGCAAAGACTAAGATCACCGATGGTCGAAATCCCGCCACAACACCGCTCTTCTAACAGTTCCCACACCCACGGGTCAGCCCTAGCACAGAAATTTCCCGTGCAAAACGATCTTCGGGTGAGTTACCGGAATGTGTGTCAGGCTGCAATTGCCGGCGCATCGTTAAGCGTCAGACCTGCACCGGGAAGACGGGCCAACTGCGCGCCATCGCATTCCACCATCCGGAATGCTTCGGGCCGCGCGAAAAGTGCGCGCAAGACTGCGTTCGTCATCGCGTGGCCCGCGCGGAAACCGGAATACCGCGCCAGAAGCGGGCATCCGGCCAAGGCAAGATCGCCTAGCGCATCCAGCATCTTGTGACGCACGGCTTCGTCCGAGTGACGCAGACCGCCGGGTGTCAAAACCCTGCTGCCCTCAACCACGACCGCGTTTTCGAGATTGCCGCCTTGGGCAAGACCGCGGGCGCGCATGCCGGCGACGTCTTCGTTCCGGCAGAATGTGCGACTGTCGCAGAGTTCATGAACGAAGGCACCGTTCGCCATGTTAAGGTGTTTTTCCTGACGCCCGATCGCGGCGTCGTCGAACTCGATCTTGAAATCGATCTCGAGCGTGTCCGAAGGATCGAGGCGCGCATAGGCCGGTCCGTTGCGCACTTCGATCCGGTCCAGAACCTCGAGTGCACGGACCGGCGCGGCAAGCTGCACGAGACCGCGGGCCAGGATAGCCGAAACGAATGGGGCAGCACTGCCATCAACGATCGGAACCTCGGGGCCATCGACCTCGACAACGACATTGGACAGCCCGGTGCCGGCAATCGCCGCCATCACATGCTCGATGGTCGAGACGGAAACGCCGTCCGCGTTGGTGATCTTTGTGCAGAGCGTGGCAGAGGAGACGGCATCCCAGCGGGCCGGGATCATCGGATCGCGGTCGTGCACGTCCATCCGGCGGAACCAGATTCCGTATTCCGCCGAAGCGGGCCGCAGGGTCATCCGCACCTTTTGGCCGGAATGAAGGCCGACACCGTCGAAACGGATAGCTGATTTCAAGGTCGTCTGCACGATTTGCCCACTCTCTTTTTTAACCACGCATTCTGCGCGGAGAAGCTAGAGGTGAACTATGAGTGGGGGGTGAAAAGCTCAACTCAATCTTTGTAACGTGCTGAAACATCATGAATGGCCATCGGCAATAATCCGCCTTTTTTCAGCATGGCCCCCTTGAACGCATTGATAACAAAGAAAAAGAGCCGGCTGACGCCGGCCCTTTGAAACAGAAACGTGAGGGCGTTCAGTTCGCTTGACGCCGCAGGAACGCCGGAATTTCTATTCTTTCATCATCCGCTGAAAGCTCTGGTTCGTCCGGCTCAGCCTGTACCGGCGGCTGTCTTCGAACCTGCTGAACCGGGCGTTCCGCTGTTTCTCCATTGTGGCCAGTCATCCGGTTGATGAGGGAATTGATCCCAAAACGTGGCCGCTCTGAACCAGCTGTATCGATCGCTTCGGGGCGTGGCTGAGCCACGACGCGCTGCGCGGTGGCGTCGTCACTGGGTTCTGGCGACTTGCGTACTGCGGCTTGAAGGCGCGCCATTGCTTCAGGTGACGGCATGCCCGGCTGTGCGACCGGTTCGGCACGATAGGCCGGTTCCGGAAGTTCGTCTTCTTCGGTCGGACGGCGTGAGCGGAAAAAGGTCGATTCCGGCTGCGCCTCTGGCTGTGGCACGGCGGGGGTATCGAAGAACGAGGGTTCTTCGGCGGCTGTGGCGGCGGCCTCGGGAGCTTCCTCCTGTGCAACCAACTGGGTTTCTTCCTCCGGCGCCTCGATTGCCGGTGACTGGGTCAACGGTTCGGCCATCGAACGACGCGGCACCGGCGCATCATGTGCAGAGACGGAGGCGTCGATGCCGGTTGCGACAACGCTGACGCGCATTCCGCCACCCATGGCCGTGTCGAGCGTGGAGCCGACGATGATGTTTGCATCCGGGTCCACCTCTTCGCGGATCCGGTTCGCTGCCTCGTCCAGTTCGAACAGGGTAAGGTCCGTGCCACCGGTGATGTTGATCAGGACACCCTTCGCGCCCTTCAGACTGATCTCGTCGAGAAGCGGGTTTGCGATGGCCTTTTCGGCGGCCTGGATCGCGCGATCCTCGCCCTCGCCCTCGCCGGTTCCCATCATCGCCTTGCCCATCTCGTCCATCACTGCACGCACATCGGCGAAGTCGAGGTTGATCAGGCCGGGGCGAACCATCAGGTCGGTGACACCCTTCACCCCCTGATAGAGGACGTCATCGGCCATCGAGAAGGCTTCGGTGAACGTGGTCTTTTCATTCGCCAGACGGAACAGGTTCTGGTTCGGAATGATGATCAGCGTGTCGACCATCTTCTGAAGGATATCAACGCCATCCTCGGCCTGCCGCATCCGCTTTGCGCCTTCGAACTGGAAGGGCTTGGTCACGACGCCGACGGTAAGAACGCCAAGTTCCCGCGCGGCCTGCGCGATGATCGGAGCGGCGCCCGTGCCGGTTCCGCCACCCATGCCCGCGGTGATGAAGCACATATGCGCACCGGCCAGGTGATCTACGATCTCTTCGATGGTCTCTTCGGCGGCGGCTGCGCCAACCGAAGGGCGTGCCCCCGCCCCAAGACCTTCGGTGACCTTCACGCCCATCTGGATGCGGCTGCCAGCCGAGGACTGCGACAATGCCTGTGCATCGGTGTTCGCAACCACGAACTCGACCCCGTCGAGTTGCTTCTCGATCATGTTGTTCACGGCGTTGCCGCCTGCACCGCCGACACCGAAAACCGTAATCCGCGGCTTCAGGTCGTTACTCTGGGGCATCATCAAATTCAAAGTCATGGATCAATCCGCCTGTCCGTTTTCTGGTCCGCCCCGGGCGAGGCGGTTCTCGTTGCGCCCTGTCCCGGGCGAATATCTCGATATGGCCGTCACACTACTGTTAACCGGCCCCAAGGTCACTCAAAAATCACGCATAAACCACAAAATATGGCATTTTTTTGTCCAAACCTCCCTTATCTTGAATCTATACCAAGATATTGCGTATGGCCAATGACATAGCACAAAAACTTCACGTACAGAGACAACTGCTCGCGGGGTTCAACCCGCAAACACATCAGTGCGATACAATTTTAAGGCGACTGCTCCGCCTGTCTTCGTCCTGTGCCGGACATTGTGGATAACTTAACAGATTCGCCGGGCTTCGTCGCCTGAAAACTCTTCTCTGGGCAGGGATCAGCCTGCGCTTGTCACTGCCCTACCAGTTGTCCTTGAACCATTTCACCGCACGTTTGAGCGATCGGGTCGGATAGCGGTCCGCCGGAATCTCGAAGTCCCACCACTCATCCTGCGGGTTCGCCGCAAAGAGGCACAGGCCGACGGCGGACGAAAACGCAGCGCCCGTTGCGGCCTGCGGCAGCCCATGGACCCGCATGGGGCGTCCGATCCGCACCTGCTGGCCCAATATCTTTGGCGCGAGGACGTCAAGCCCGGGCATCTGGCTGGCCCCGCCGGTGAGGACGATCTGCTGGCTGGGCAGGTGATCGAAGCCGGCGGCATCGAGCCGTTCGCGCACGTCCTCCAGGAGTTCTTCCATCCTTGGCCGGATGATCCCGATCAGCTCGGCCCGGCTGACGGTGCGGCGGTCATGGTCCCAGTCGCCCGTATCGCCGCCCAGCTCGATCATGTCGCGATCGTCCATACCAGTCGCGACGACACCGCCGTGGAAGGTCTTGATCCGTTCGGCCACCGAAAGCGGGATTTGCAGCCCCTTCGATATATCCAGTGTGACGTGGTCTCCGCCAAGCCGCACGGTATCGGCAAAGATCATGTGTTTCTTGATAAAGATCGAGAGGCCGGTGGCGCCGCCGCCCATATCGATACAGGCCGCGCCCAGTTCCTGCTCGTCCTCGACAAGGCTTGAAATGCCCGAGACATAGGCCGAGGACGCAAGCCCGGCGAGCTCCAGATCGCAACGTTTGATGCAATACAGAAGGTTCTGGATCAGCGCGGTGTCGACCGTCAGCATATGCATGTCGCAGGCCAGCCTGTTGCCGATCTGACCGCGCGGATCGCCCATGCCGGTCCGATGGTCGAGCGCGAAGTTCACCGGCTGTGCGTGCAACACCTCGCGTCCGTCGCCATAGTCGGGCACGTCGCAGGCCGCAAGCACGCGGGCCACATCGGCCTCGGTCACGTGATCTGCCTCGATCTCGGCCTCGCCCGCAAGCCCGTAAGACCGAGGCTGGCCACCCGACATGCAGACAATCGCATGATCGACGCGGACCATCGCCATCTTCTGGGCCGCCTGAACGGCAGTACGGATCGCGCGCTCGGTTTCAGGCATGGTGTCGATCTCGCCGATCCTCATGCCGCGCGCGCGGGTCGTGGCGGCACCGATCACGCGGAACGAGGATTGGCCGGCGAGCGATCCAACACCTTCGGTCAGCAAAAGCCGGTCGGGGCCGTCGAACCGCAAGATCAGACAGGCAATCTTGGATGTGCCGATATCGAGAACGGCGACCACACCGCGTTGCAGGGCTGCCCGCCGCATCGCCCGCATGGTTCTTTGGCTTTGATAAAGATCGGTCATCGTGACGCGGGCTCCCAGATAGACATGCTGGTTTCTCGGAAACTTTCGGCGGCGTCCGTTGTCATGCGCAGGGTCGGACGGTCTGGATTGCGCATGTCGACCACGGTGAGGTCGCGGGCGAGGAGATCCTGGACCTGATCGAGACCGATCACTCGTTGCAGTGCAGAGACAGCATCGTCCTCGGGCAGCAGGATGCGCTGGTCGCGGTCAAGGATCACATCCCAGCGGCGCGCGCCGACCCTCAGAAGCCCGCGAATGCGCGGGGCGATCAGTTCGGACACTTCAAACAGTTCAAGCGCCTCGGGAACCGCCGCATCGGCCCCGTCACCGGCCAGAAGCGGCAGGTCGGACCGGGTTGCGCGCCGATCGAGCGACGCAACCCGGTGCCCTTCGGCATCCAGAAGCTCCAGCCCGTCGCGCCCACGCCAGACGACCGAAGGTTCGCGCTCGATCACGGTCACCGTGAGGACGCCGCCGGGCTTGATCCGCACGGCAGCATTGGCCACCGCGTCGATTTCTTCCGCCCTGACGCGGATCTGTTCAAGCTCCAGATCGAACGACGAGATGGGAAAGTCGATCGGGATGATTTCGCGCAGGTCTTCCGCGACCTCGTCGGAAGCGCCTTCGATTGCCATGAGTTTGACCATGAATTCAGGCCGCTGTTCGATCTGGACCCGCAGATCGGTGCCGTAGTCCACCAGCATCTGGCGGCGGTCGGGATCGGCAAGGTAACCCGAAACGAGACCAAAAACGCAAAGCGCGGGCAGACCGGCCCGCAGGAACAGCCGGAAACCGGGCGTCAGCATCAGACGATGCAGCCGGTAGGACCAGCGCGACGGCGCGGGATCGCGGAACCGGCCTATCGGTCGCATGACGCATCCTCCGTGATCCAGCGGCAGAGCGCGGGGAAATCCATGCCATGATATGCCGCCTGTTCGGGGACGAGAGAGGTCGGCGTCATGCCCGGCTGCGTATTGATCTCGAGCAGGATCAGACCATCGGAGCCCCGCGTCTCGTCCCAGCGGAAATCGGTGCGGCTGACACCCCGGCACCCGAGCAGACCATGGGCACGCAGGGCATACGCATTACACAGAACCTCGATCTCTTTCGGGATATCGGCCGGAACCTCGTGGCGCGATCCGCCGGGTCGATATTTGGCATCATAGTCGTACCAACCATCGGTGATGATGTCGGTTACACCCAGCGGGCGGTCGCCCATGACGGTCGTGGTCAGTTCGCGCCCAGGTGCATAGGTCTCGACCATCAAGATATCGGGCAGGTCCTGCGAAAGCTTGGGCGGACCGTTCGCCGCCTCATGGACGATGTAGATGCCGACGGAAGAGCCTTCGTTATTGGGTTTGACCACATAGGGCGGGTCCAACTGATGCGCGGCGGCAATCTTGTCGCGCGGGGCCAGAATGCTGTCGACGACCGGCAGGCCGGCAGTGCGAAAGAAATCCTTGGTGCGGGCCTTGTCCATCGCGAGGGCCGAGGCGAGAACGCCGGAATGCGTGTACGGGATGCGCAGCCATTCAAGCATGCCCTGGACACAGCCGTCTTCTCCCCAACGGCCATGAAGCGCGTTGAAGGCAACGTCCGGGGCAAGCGCGCGCAACTGCTGGACCAGATCCGGCCCTGCATCCAACTCCGCTACTTCATAGCCCGTCGCCCGCAAGGCCGCTGCGCATTCGCGCCCCGACGATAAAGACACCTCGCGCTCAGCCGAGGGTCCGCCCATCAGAACCGCCACCTTGGGGGATGCCCTGCTCGACATACCCGCCACTCTTTCCGCCGAGACCGTTACCGGCCCCATTTTTCGTTGTTCCGGGCCGGTTTAGCCCGTGTCGGGCTCTCCGACCCGCATGATTTCCCATTCTAACCGTATTCCGCTGTTTTGGAATACCTTTTCGCGAACCTTCTCACCCAATTCTTCAAGTTCTGCGGCGGTTGCGCCACCGGCGTTGGTCAGAAAGTTCGGATGTTTGGGGTTCATAACCGCTCCACCCAGCGTGGCGCCCCGCAACCCGGCATCGTCGATGACCTTCCACGCTTTCAGGTCGTGGGTATCATCGACCTGGCCCGTGCTGGAGAAACCGGCGGGGTTGCGGAAAGTGGAGCCGGCGGTCCGGTCCTTTGTCGGCTGGCTTTCGTCGCGGCGGCGGAGCTGGTCTTCCATTTTGGCGTGAAGGGCTTCCGGGTCAGCGCGTTCTGCCCTGAAAATCGCCTCGGTTATTACGGTGCGTTCGGGCAGGTCAGAGCGCCGATATCCGAAATGCAGATCCGATGCGGAAACCATGCGCATACCATGCGCATGATCGACCACACGCACTTCGATCAGATGGTCGGCCACATAGCTGCCATAGCAGCCTGCATTCATCCGGACCGCGCCGCCGATAGCACCGGGTATGGTGCGCAGGAATGTCAGATCAAGCCCGGCATCGGCGGCCTTGCGGGCCACATGGGCATCGAGTGCGGCGGCCCCCGCAATCACGTGGTCACCCTCGACCCGGATGTCGTTGAACCCGCGGCCAAGCCGGATCACGACGCCCCGAATACCGCCATCGCGGACGATCAGGTTCGAGCCGACGCCCATCGGGAAGACCGGAATGCCCGGGTCGAGTTCGGCGAGGAATGCTGCAAGGTCCTCGGCATCGGCGGGTTGAAAGAGCCAGTCCGCGGGTCCGCCGACACGCAACCATGTCAGATCGGCCAGGGGGCGGTCGGGCGTCAATGCGCCGCGCGTCTTGGGCAGCGTTTGGGCCATGACTATACCTCGTCGCCGCCCGACATACGTTTGCGCATCCAGCGCCACAGGTAACGGACCGGCCAGCGCAGGATCGACGCCCCGGCGAGCATCACGAACAACCCGATCCAGGGACCGTGCTGATAGGTGACGAAGCCAAGGATCGGTACACCGATGGCGATCAGCACATAGGCCGCGGGCCAATGGCTGCGCTTCGAGGGGAACATCGCGATGACGCAGGCCACGACAACCCAAAGACAGGCGAGGGTCAGCGAAGCGCTCACTTGGCGCGCTCCTCTGGACGGGAGACCGGCAGACCGCGCGCCTTCTTATAAAGGTAGATCAGAGGATTGCGGAACATAGAGACGAATGCGGCCAAGGCAACTGCAGCCGCGATCCATCCAAGTTCGACGCCCATCCAGACGATCAGGACCGGCGCGGCCAACAGAAGGACGATGCCCGGCGCATATTGCAGACGCATGGGCAGAAGGGCCACGATTGCCGAGGCCACCACCCAAAGACATCCCGCAACGATCAGACCGTTCATGCAGCCCCTTTCGTGAGTTTCGCAGGCAAATCATGGGCCCAGGTCGAAATCGTACCCGCGCCAAGGCAGACCAGCATATCGCCGGGGCGCGCTTGGGTCCGCACCAGTGCTTCAAGGTCGGTATCGCTTTCGACCGCCATGGCATGGCGGTGCCCGTGACGGATCAGCCCGGCCACAAGATCATCGCGGCTGGCGCCGGGAATGGGGTCTTCGCCGGCGGCAAAGACATCCGCGATCCCCACGATGTCGGCATCGTTGAAACAGGCACAGAAGTCTTCGAACAGGCCCGACAGGCGCGAATAGCGGTGTGGCTGGTGGACGGCGATTACACGTGCGCCCGGTTCGACGGACTGGCGCGCGGCGCGCAGGACGGCGGCAATCTCGACCGGGTGGTGACCGTAATCGTCGATGATCGTGACCCCATCGACTTCAGCCACTTTCGTGAAGCGGCGGTTGACTCCGGCGAAGTTGGCCAACGCATCGCGGATTTCCGAGGCTTTCATGCCCAGATGGCGGGCGACTGCGACGGCGGACAATGCGTTCGAGACGTTATGGTCGCCGGGCATCGGCAAGGTGCAGTTCTCGATCAGCATCTCTTCGGCGGAAAGTGCGATGTCGAAATGCGCCACCCCCTTTTTGTAGGTCAGGTTCACCGCCCGGACATCGGCCTGCGCGTTGAAGCCGAATGTGATCACCCGACGATCCGTCACCCGGCCCAGAAGCGATTGAACCTCGGGGTGGTCGGTGCAGAGGACGGCAAGACCGTAAAACGGGATGTTCGAGACGAAATCGGTGAAGCCCTGCCGCAGGTTTTCGATCGTGCCCCAGTGCTCCATATGTTCGGGGTCGATATTCGTGACGATGGCGATGGTCGCGGGCAGACGGTTGAAGGTGCCGTCGCTTTCGTCGGCCTCGACCACCATCCACTCGCCCTGCCCCATCCGGGCGTTCGAGCCATAGGCGTGGATGATCCCGCCGTTGATCACGGTCGGGTCAACGCCGCCGGCATCCAGAAGGGTGGCGACCATGGTCGTCGTCGTCGTCTTTCCGTGGGTTCCGGCCACGGCGATGTTGGATTTGAGCCGCATCAGTTCGGCCAGCATCTCGGCCCGGCGGACGACCGGCAGACCCATGGCGCGGGCGGCATCCAGTTCCGGGTTCCCACGTTTGATGGCCGAGGAGATGACGACAACCTCGGCATCCACGAGGTTTTCACCGCGCTGGCCCAAGAATATCTTGGCCCCGAGATCGCGCAGACGGTCGGTGATTTTCGAGGCTTTCAGATCGGAGCCCTGAACGATGTAGCCGTGGTTCAGAAGAACCTCGGCAATCCCGGACATCCCGATGCCGCCGATCCCCACAAAGTGGATCGGGCCCATTTCGGTCGGAAGCTTGGTTGCGGCTGCGGCGTTCATCGGTGCTCTGTTCCTCTTAGTCCATCGACCATTTCTACCAGCCGCTCGGTTGCATCCGGGCGTCCTGCGGTCAGTGCGTTGCGGGCCATGGCGTCTGCGGCCTGCGGATTCGTGAGAATGCGCTCTATTTCGCTTGCAAGCGTTTCCGGTGCAAGCTTTCGTTCGGGGATCAGGATCGCGGCCTCGGCCTCGACCAGCCCGCGCGCGTTGGCGGTCTGGTGGTCGGCGGTGGCGGCGGCGAAGGGCACAAGGATCGACGGACGGCCGATGACGCTGAGGTCGGCGACCGATGAGGCCCCCGCGCGGCTGATCACCAGTTGCGCCTCGGCAATGCGCCTTGGGACATCGTCGAAGAAGGGCTGAACGTCCGCCTTTATGCCGATCTCGGCGTAGTAGCCGGTGACGCGATCCACATCTTCGGCCCGGGCCTGATGGGCCAGCCGGATGTTCGACGTGAGACTGCTGGGCAGAAGGGCGACAGCTTCGGGCACGACATCGGACAGGATGCGCGCGCCCTGGCTGCCGCCGATCACCAGAAGCTCCATCGGATAGTCGCCCGGGGCGATATAGCCTGCGCCCGCGCGTTCGCGGACCGCCTGACGCACCGGGTTGCCGGTGTGATGGCCCAGAACACCGGCGGGCAGTGCCGTGGGCCAAGCCCCGCAGGCCACCGCATTCACGCGGCGGGCGAAAAGCCGGTTCACCTTGCCCAGGATGCCGTTCTGTTCGTGGATCATGCAGGGGATGCGAAGGACGTAAGCAGCCGTGAGGGCAGGGATCGTCGGATAGCCGCCGAAGCCCACGACGACCGCCGGACGGTCGGCAAGCATCCGTGCCTTGGCCATCGCGATGCCGCCCGCAATGACGAAAGGTGCGGCCAGCTTCGCGCCGATGCCGCCACGGGCGAAGGTGGCCGAGGCAATCTGGCTGCGTTCAACCGCGTCGGGAAAGCCGCCTGCGTAACGCGCACCGCGCACATCGGTCGACAGCTTGACCCGCCACCCCTGTGCGATCAGCGCCTCGGCCAGCGCCTGGGCCGGGAACATATGCCCGCCCGTGCCGCCCGCGGCGATGACGCAGAGGGGGGCCTTGGTCATCCCCGCCCCCTGCCCGACAGGATGTCGCTGATCTCACCTTGGGGACGCGACCGGGTGAAGCTGAGAAGGATACCCATGGCGATGCCCATCGCCAGAAGAGACGAGCCGCCATAGCTGACGAAGGGCAATGTCATGCCCTTTGCGGGCAAGAGACGGACGGCGACCGAGATGTTGATCATCGCCTGAACGCCGAAAGCACAGGCCAGACCGGCGCCTGCCAGCCGGATAAACGGATCGCGCTCGCGCATCAGGCGGATCAGCGACCGAAGGACGATGGTGCCGAAAAGGCCGATGATGAAGAGGACGAGGATCAGCCCGTATTCCTCGGCCGCGACGGCGATGATGAAATCGGTATGGGCGTCCGGCAGGGACCACTTGACCCGGCCTTCGCCGACACCGACGCCCAGAAACCCGCCCTCGCGGATCGCGCCGGTGGCATAGCCAAGCTGGGTCGTCGGATCGACCTCGGGCGAGAGGAACCCGTCGATCCGGCGCGCGAAGTGATCGGAGTTGTTATAGGCGACCGAGCCCGCGAAAACGGTCAGCACCGCCAATGCGCCGAGGACGATGAAGGGCGCCCCTGCCACGAAATACATCACACCCCACGCGAACAGGATCAGCGCGGCCTGTCCGAAATCGGGCTGCAAAGCCAGAAGCAAGCAGACGACGAGCGCCAAGAGAAGCGACAACCGTTTGCCCGGCGGTCCCTGCAAGTCCTGACCGGCTGCGATCAGCCAGCCCGCGACCACGATGAAGCCGGGCTTAAGAAACTCGGATGGTTGTACAGAACCGAACCCGATCGAGTACCAGCGGGTCGCGCCCTTGCCGAAATCGGTGCCGAAAACCGGCAGAAATGCGAGCGCAACGAACGAGATCACGAAGCCGATCACTGCAAGCCGTCGTACCTGCATCGGCGGCAGCATGGAGATCACGACCATGGTAAAAAGCGCCAGACCGCCGAACATCGCCTGACGTTCGACATAGTGAAATGCCGACAGCCCGTTTCGCGCGGCAAGCGGGGGCGAGGCCGCAAAGCCCAGAAGCATGCCAACCGCAAAAAGCATCAGAACGCAGGCCAAGGACCACCGATCCACCGTCCGCCACCAGCGCGGAAGGATCGGTTCGCCATCCCCCAAGGGAATCCTGCCATGGACCATTTCAGTCATGGGAGTACCGCCAGATATCTGCCTCAAGTCGCCCGTTTGCCGGGTCTGTGGACAAGCTTAACGAATCACCCCGCGATGCGCCAGAGAAAGCTGCAGGGATTGGCGGGTCATTGCGCCCGGTAATCGGTGAGTTTGGCGACCTGGTTCAACGCGCCTCATCGTTTGATCCTTTTGGCCAGCACCCTGACCCTTTTCGCCACACAGACCGGTTTTCGCGACGGAGAGGCTGAGCGATCGTGGTGAATGCAGACGTTCGCGCAGGCTGCGGCGAATGATACCGAAGAGCTCAAAGTCCCCGATGCTGCAAAGTGCACTAATGTCTGCTTCTATTTCTTTTTTGCCGGTCAATACTCTCTGAGTGAATACGACGTCGGCGAAACTGTATCAAACTGCCGCCCTCGCCCATCAACAAGCGGTTCTGTTACATAATATACGAGATGTCACGAATACTACGCGACGGCCTTTTCCGATCCGCTGTATGGCCCTGTCCGAGGCGAGAGTACCGCGAGGATCACTGCGGACAAGATCATGGGTGCGAACAACAAAGCAACCAAGTCATAGGCTTCAGCCAGCACGCCACCGATCATTGGCAGCACAAACGCAAGCGCATAGCCGATGAGCGTGATGCCGCCCGTCAATCTTGCCACGGCACTTCCCGATCTGACGATTGGGGGCAGCGACATGATCAGGATCAGTTGCACTGTGGAGGCGAAACCCGCCAGCAGCGCGGATCCAAATCCCATGGCACCGGGCAGCAGCGCAAACCCAGCCATGCCGATGACCCCGGCGATGCATGTGGCAACGACGGGTCCGCGTCGCCCGATGAACGAGTTCCCAAGCCACAAGAGCAAGAAAGACGCCAGCAATGGTGTTGTATTGTAGACCAGCAGAAGGGGTGCGAACTGAGGCGCGCTGCCGTGCGCATCAAGCGTCGTTTTCATATACGCGTTGATAGAAAAGAACACGGCAATCGAAATCGCTAGCCAAAGGCCAAGCTCCCATGTCAACGGCTCTCGCCAATCGGGCCTCCATGGGCCGGGCGGCGATGGCTCGCCTTTGTCTCTCGGGATCAGGGCCAACACGGCGACGATGATCGCAGGCAACGCCCAGATCAGAAATGCGCGCCGCCAGTCGCCATCTGCAAGCGGCAAGATGACCGGCAAGGTCAAGCCCGCACCGGCCAGTTCTCCCACCATCATACCATTGAGATAAACTGCGCTGCCAAGGGCGGCGCGCGTCGGCAACCAGGACCGCACGGCAGAGGGCAATGCCGTCTGAAACATCACAATGCCAAGGCCCATCCCTGTTGGTGCCGCAAGGATCGTAACCGCTGACGGAGCCCATCCGCGTGCAGCTGAAAACGCGGACCCGAGGACAAGACCAATCGCAATTGTGCGACCGATGCCCAAACGTGTGACGAGAAGCGCCGCGAAGGGGGCTGCCAGTGCAAGGACAACCACGGGGAGCATGGTCAGCGCGCCGGTCTGTGCCGTCGACAGATCCAGATCTGTCGCAATATCGCCCGACAACGCCGGTGCTGCTAGCACCGGGATGCGAAGGAACAGACCTATCGCCCAGAGAAGCGCGAGCAGGCCGATATCATGAAGCGTCAGCCCTTTCATGGCGCGTCTGCAAAGGCGCGCACGGTCATGGCTGCCGCATCCTGTGCTTTGATCGGGACCGCGAAGAACCTGAACGGTCCTTCAGGTAAGGCGGCGAGGTTCGTAAGGTTCTCGACGATCAATATGTCGCGCCACAACAGCTCGGTGTGCACGGGGCGGACAGGATCGGTCCGGTCATCGGCGTTAAACGTGTCCATTGCGACCAGCTTTGCACCGCCGGCAATCAGCCAGTCGATGATGTCCGGGCCAACGAAGGGGTAGGTTTCATACACGCTGGTCCCCCAATGTTGATCCCAGTCGAACCGAAACAGCACGGCCTTACCTTCGATGTCATCTGGCAGTGTGCAATCCTCGATGCCGACCGCACGTCCTGCTTGGGCATTCGGAACATGCACGACCACACCATCAAGCACGACTTCGTCCAGACGCAGGCCCGAGATGTCCCGCTTGCCATGAAACCGGTGTGCCGGTGCATCAAGATACGTGCCAATTGGAGTTCGAAACGTGATCTCGGTCAGTTCAAACGAGGCTTTGCCCTGGTAGAAGGGCGCGGAGGCTTCGTGCGTCAGGAAAGGCTTGATCGATGCACTAAAAGTCTCTTCGCGCCCTTCCGGTGTGCGCATGGTGAAGCCGGGCATTGCATCGGCGAAAGTGTGGGAAAGATCTATAAGCATAGCCGTGGTCTTTCTGATCGAGTTTCGGCCGCTTGTGTCATGATGGCGGATAGTATTCTTGGACAATCTCGCCGCGTCTGGTACGATCCTGCCAAGAAAAGAGATTCATGAACCTAGATTATTCCATCGCCAAATCACTCACAGGCTCTGCAAACGCGCTGCGTAGCGTGACCTCACCTGCTGGGATCGGCTTGGCGCTGTGGGAAAGGCGTGGCGGGCGTGATCTGAGTTATCGCCGCCCCAACCACCACACGATCAGCCTTTATTTGCGTGGCGGAAATTATGTGCGTCACATCGCAGACGGCACAGGCCAGAGCGGAAAATCCAATGTGTCTGGTAGCCCCGGTGCCATCTGCATCATGCCCGGCGGATGCGAGACGCAGTGGGACAACCGAGGGTATGTCAGATGGCTACACATCTATTTTCGAGACGAGCACATGCAACAGGCCACGTCAGGGATGACAGACAGCCCCACGGAGCTTGTGTTCGGGTGCGACCCTGCTTTTCGCGAGATGGCGGAACGTTTTGTACTCGCTTTGGATTGGACAGCTCCGAATGACCGTCTCGCCCTTGATCATGCCCTTTATGCGCTCCTCGCGCGATCATTGGAGATCGAGCGGACGACTGCTACGTTCCGTGCTCCGAACGGTGGTTTGACCGGGGCACAATGCCAAGCCTTAGAAGATGCGGTGGCGGCTTCGCTTGATGATCGGATCACCGTGGCGGACCTTGCGGAAATTGCAGGTTTGAGTTCCCGGCAACTCTCACGGGCCTTCCCGGTCAGCTATGGCATGCCCCCTTACGAATGGGTATTGCGACGCCGCCTCGATGCGGCACGCACCATGCTTGATCAGGGACGCCAAGCAATGGATGTTGCCGAAGCCTGTGGTTTTTCATCTCAAAGCCATATGATCCGCCGCTTTAGGGCCACCTTCGGATACACGCCAGGTGCTATGCGGTGAAGTGATGTAGAAGTGGAAACCTTGAGATAGATCGACGTTAAAGTCGGTAAAAATCAACCGACGTCTATGCACCGGCGAAAGCCACACATTGTTGACCAGTTCCTCCAAGCGGCCTTTAGCCCGAGACGTATCGAATGCCCGGTTTGTCCCGCGTTCCGCCTTTCAACCAAGCTGATGCAAGCGACCGCTTTCGGTGAAATCCAGGCTGACGGGTAAGCTTTCTGTCAAAAAGGGGCATCAAGACGCTTCATCCCGATTTCGGGTGGCGGGGGAAAACGGGTTTAGCTGGCGCGCAGGGGTCGAACTATATGGCTCGCAATACCTCGGCGATGAAATCCTCGCCCCGGCGTTCGAAATTGTCGTATTGGTCGAAACTGGCCGCGGCGGGGGCCAGAAGGACCGTGTCGCCGCTTTCCGCCTCGGCCGCGGCGCATGCAACGGCTTCCGCCATGGTCGTGCATACCTGATGCGGCAGATCACCCAGCATGAGAGCTGTCTCCGCCGCATGGCGACCGATGACATAGGCCTTCGCGACATGGCCGAAGGCTTGCGGCAGGGTGCCCAGCCCACCCTCTTTCATCTGGCCGCCCACGACCCAGCGCACCCGGTCGAAGGCCTGCAGTGCCTTTAACGCGCTGTCGGGATTGGTGGCCTTGCTATCGTTGACGAACACCACGCCGTTGCTCTCCGCGATCACCTGGCTGCGGTGGGGCAGGCCCTCGAAACTTGCAAATGCGTCCTCGATCAGCCGCGGGGCCAGGCCAAGCGCGCGGGTGGCGGCATAGGCGGCACAGGCATTCTGGTGGTTGTGAGCGCCGGAGAGACCCCGGATCTCCCGAAGGTCGATTGACCCCACCTGACGGCCATTGCGGGTTTCAGCGAGAAACCCCTTGCGGGCGAATACGTTCCAACCCGGACTGCCGAGCTTGCGACCTGACGAGACACGGATCACCCGGGTGTCGGCGGGTCCTTCCGCCAGTTGGCCCGCCAGATAGCGCCCCTCGTCTTCATCGACACCGATGACCGCGCGGTCGGGGCCGCCTTCGGAGAACAGCCTGCGCTTGGCCGCGAAATACCCGCCCATGCCGCCGTGGCGATCCAGATGATCCGGCGTCAGGTTGGTGAAAACAGCGATATCCGGCGTCAGCGCCCGGGCAAGATCGATCTGATAGGATGAAAGCTCCAGCACCACGACACCGCCATCGTCCGGCGGATCGATGTCCAGAACACCGCGCCCGATGTTTCCGGCAAGCTGCGCGTCGTGCCCTGCGGCGGTCAGGATGTGATGGATCAGGGCCGAAGTCGTGGACTTTCCGTTGGACCCGGTGATGGCGATCACCCGGGGCGCGGTCTCGAACCGGTCCCAGGCTCGAAGGGCCAGTGACCGGAAGAAAAGCCCGACATCGTTGTCGATGGGCACGCCCGCGACAAGCGCAGCGGCAATTGCGGGATGGGGTGCGGGGTAGAGATGCGGGATGCCCGGAGAAACGATCAGAAGCGACAGACCGTCCATGGCCTCTGGGCGTGTGACGTCCAGAAGGATCACCCCATCTTCCTCGGCCGCGTTGCGCGCAATCTCGCCATCGTCCCATGCAACGACCTTTGCCCCACCGGCCACAAGTGCACGCACGGCGGACCGCCCCGACAGACCCAGACCGAGGACACCAACTGTCTGGCCCTCAACACCTTGAACGGGGATCATTCTTGCGCCTCGTGCTTCACCCGGGTCGACCCTTCTGTTCCTTCCAATCTCCCACCGGGGGTGTGGGGGCGGAAACCACCGGCGTCAAGGCCGGCCCGGTCTAGCGCAGCTTCAGCGTGGCCAGACCGATCAGGGCAAGGATCAGGCTGATGATCCAGAACCGGATCACGATCTGAGGTTCCGCCCAGCCCTGTTTTTCGAAGTGATGGTGGATCGGGGCCATCAAAAAGACCCGTTTTCCGGTGCGCTTGAAATAGGCGACCTGAATGATGACACTCAGGGCCTCGACCACGAACAGACCGCCGACAATCGCCAGCACGATTTCGTGCTTCGTTGCCACTGCGATGGCGCCCAATGCGCCGCCCAGTGCAAGGCTTCCGGTATCTCCCATGAACACCGCCGCGGGGGGCGCGTTGTACCAGAGAAACCCGAGGCCGCCGCCGATCAGACCCGCTGTGAAGATCAGGATTTCGCCGGTGCCGGGGACGTAATGCACATCGAGATATTCGGTGAAGTCGACGCGGCCCACCGCGTAGGCGATGACCCCAAGGGTACCAGCGGCGATCATCACCGGCATGATTGCAAGTCCGTCCAGACCGTCGGTGAGGTTCACGGAATTCGCGGCCCCCACGATCACGATCATCGCAAAGGGGATGAAGATCAGCCCAAGGTTCAAGAGGACGTCCTTGAACACGGGAACCGCCAGCTTGTAACTTAGCGCGTCGGGATGGAGCATCGACGCCCAGTAGGCCGCTATGGCCGCAATCACGAGGCCGATCGAAAAGCGGACCTTCCCCGGGACGCCTGCATTCGTGTTCTTCGAGACCTTGGCATAGTCATCGGCGAAACCGATCAGACCGAATCCGGCCGTCACGAACAGCACGATCCAGACATAACCGTTGTCGAGCCGCGCCCAGAGCAGCGTTGAAACGAGAAGTGCCGAAAGGATCAGAAGCCCCCCCATCGTGGGTGTTCCGGCTTTTTCGGTAACGTGGCTTTCGGGGCCGTCGCTGCGGATCGGCTGCCCGTGTTTCTGGCGGCGGCGCAGGAGGTTGATCAGGGGTTTGCCGAAGATGAAGCCAAAGATCAGCGCGGTGAAGAACGCACCCCCGGCCCGAAACGTGATGTAGCGGAACAGGTTGAAGATGTCCCCGCCGTCGGAAAATCGTGTCAGTTCGAACAGCATCGGCCCGCCCCCTTCAGTTCGCGGTCAGGCTCGGATGGCCCAGTTTGCGCAACGCATCAACGACAAGGCTGACGCGGCTGCCTTTCGATCCCTTGATCAGAACGACATCGCCTGCATCCACGAGCGTGTGGGCGCGGGAGGCGAGGTCTTCGGCTTTGTCGACTTTCGCGCCACGGCGCGGTTCGGGAAGTGCGTCCCAAAGCTCGGCCATCAGGGGACCGACACAATGGACAAGCGCGACGCTTTCCATCGCCGGATGGTCGGCAATGGCGCGGTGCATCTTCGTCTCATCGGAACCCAGTTCCAGCATGTCGCCCAAGATCGCGATCCGACGTCCCCGGGCCACGCGACCGATATCATTGACCGGCTTCGTCGCCGCGAGAACTTCGAGCGCGGCGTCGACAGAGGCCGGGTTGGCGTTGAACGCGTCGTCGATCATTTCCACGGTCATGTGGTCTTCGACCGGATCGAGGGAGAGCGTTTCGCGCACGCCCCGACCCGCGGGCGGCGACCAGCGGCCCAGATCGCAGGCGGCGACCGCGGCGTCTGCACCGATTGCATCTACGGCGGCAAGTACCGCAAGCGCGTTCATCGCGAAATGGCGCCCCGGTGCGCCGATCTTGAACAATAGCTGTTGACCTTCCTTCCGGGCCTGCACCACCGTTCCGGCATGGGTCATGTCGACCTCGGTCAGGTGGTAGTCTGCGCCGACCGTCTCGCCGAATGAGATCAGCGTTCCGGCGTGGCGTGCAGCCGTTTCCCGCAGGATGTCGGTCGTCTCCACATCGCCATTGAAGATCGCGATGCCGCCGGGTTCCAGCCCCTCGAAGATCGACGCCTTTTCGTGGGCAATCCCCGCGATACTCTCGAATGCGGCAAGATGCGCGGGCGCGACGGTTGTCACGACCGCCACATGGGGACGGGCCAGCCGGGACAGCGGGGCAATTTCGCCAGGTGCGTTCATCCCGATCTCGATCACGGCGTATTCGATATCAGCGGGCATGCGTGCCAGTGTCAGCGGCACGCCCCAGTGGTTGTTGTAGCTTGCTTCGGCGGCATGGACGCGTCCCTGACCGGCGAGCACATCGCGCAGCATTTCCTTGGTCGAGGTTTTTCCGGCAGAGCCGGTGATGGCCACGACCTGAGCATTGCAGCGGGCGCGTGCGGCGCGTCCCAGTTCGGCCAGAGCCGCCAGAACATCGTCCACGATCAGAAGCGGGGCGTCTTCGGGGATATCAGACGGGATATGCGACACAAGCGCGGCAGCGGCCCCTTTGGCAAGTGCATCGGCCACGAAGTCATGGCCGTCGCGAATATCCTTGAGTGCGACGAACATATCGCCCGGTTCGATCGTGCGGGTGTCTATCGAAACCCCCATCGCGCGCCAGTCACCCCGCGCCTGCCCGCCTGTGGCGCGGGCGGCATCGCTGGCTGTCCAAAGCGCCGTCATGCGATCCGCCCGTCGAGGGCTGCGACCGCGACGCTGGCCTGTTCCGCATCATCGAAAGGGTAAACGGTGTCCCCCACGGTCTGACCGGTCTCATGGCCCTTGCCCGCAATCAGCAGGGCGTCGCCGGACTCGAGCATATCGACACCGCGCAGGATCGCCTCGGCCCGGTCGCCGTATTCGTTGGCTTCGGGACAGGCGGCAAGGATCGCCGCCCTGATTGCCGCCGGATCTTCGGAACGCGGGTTATCGTCGGTCACGATGGCGATGTCGGCGTGTTTCGCCGCTGCCTCGCCCATCAGCGGGCGTTTGCCCGCATCCCGGTCGCCGCCCGCACCGAAGACGACGATCAGCCGCCCCATGACATGGGGGCGGAGCGCGCGCAGGGCGGTCTCCAGCGCCGCTGGCGTGTGGGAGTAATCCACGAACACCGCCCCGCCGTTGTCGCGGCTTGCGGCAAGCTGCATCCGGCCCCGAACGGTGGTGAGCATCGGAAGCGCCTCGAACACTTCGGACGGCGCACAGCCCGACGCGATCACGAGACCTGCCGCCACAAGCGCATTTTCGGCCTGAAACCCGCCGATCAGCGGCAGGCGCACCTGTTTTGCATGTCCGTTCCATTCGAAGCGCAATTCCTGCCCCGTTGCATCGAACCGCTGGTTCACAAGGCGCAGGGCAGCGGCTGAATCCCGGCCCACGGTCAGGATATCGCAGCCCCGGGCCTCGACGATTGCCGCCACTTCCGGCCCCATCGGATCGTCCGTATTGATCACGGCGGTTCCATCTTCGGGCAGGACACGGTCAAAAAGGCCCGCCTTTGCGGCGAAATACGCCTCGAAGGTTTCGTGGTAATCCAGGTGATCCTGGCTGAAATTCGTGAACCCCGCCGCCGTCAGCCGCACGCCATCGACACGGCGCTGTTCCAGCCCATGCGAAGAGGCCTCCATCACCGCATGGTCGATCCCCGCCTCGGCCACGTCGTGAAGAACGCGGTGCAGGGTGATCGGTTCGGGCGTCGTATGCTGAAGTGGTGCGGAATAGCAGCCTTCGACGCCGGTCGTGCCGATGTTCACGGCTTCGATGCCAAGCGCCATCCAAATCTGCCGGGTGAAGGTCGCAACCGAGGTCTTTCCATTGGTGCCGGTGACTGCGCAGACAACCTCTGGCTGCTGGCCGAACCAGAGCGCGGCGGCATAGGCCAGCGCCTGTCGCGGGTCCTCGGCGATGACAACGGGGAGGCCGGCTTCGTCGATCTCGGCCTTCGCGATACGCGCCCCCTCGCGGTCGGTCAGGATCGCCCCCGCGCCCATGCGGATTGCGTATGTGATGAACTCTCCGCCATGTACCCTGGTGCCCGGCAGAGCCGCGAACAGGCTGCCCTTGATGACGTCGCGGCTGTCCACTGCCAGCCCCGTGACCCGGACATCGCCGGAGCCCGGCACCGTCAGGCCCAGTTCACCTAGTGATCTTGCATCGTCCCGGGTTCTCATGCTCGCCCCAACCCAGTGTCAGTTCGATGCCAGTGTTACCGCGCTTTTAACGTCGGCTTCAATGATCGGCGGCAGTCCAAGCAAGGGTGCCGTCCGCCGGATGATCTCGGCAGCAACCGGAACGGCCGTCCAGCCCGCGGTCCGGCGCGGTTCCTCGCCCGAGGTTTCGACCGCTTCGTCGAGCGCCACGACCAGAACATAGCGCGGATCGGATGCCGGGAACACCGAGGCAAAAACCGCGATGACCTTGTCTTCGTAATACCCGCCGCTGGAGTTGGGCTTGTCCGCCGTCCCGGTTTTACCTGCGACCTGATAGCCCGCGACCTCGCCGAAGGACGCCGTGCCTTCGGTGACGACCTTGCGCAGAAGATCGCGCGCGATGGCCGATGTCTGTTCGCTGATCACGCGCGGGCCGATGACGGGCGCCTTTCGCTTTATCAATGTCGGTGTCACACGGGTGCCGCCGTTCAAGAGCGAGGCATACCCCGTCGCCAGATGCAGCGGGCTTGCCGACAGCCCGTGACCATAGGAGATCGTCATCGTCGAAATCTCGGACCAGCGCGAGGGCAGAAGCGGACGTGCGCCCGCGGCTTCGACCAGTTCGACCGGCGTCGGCTTCATGAAACCCAGTGAGTCGAGGAAGGCGCGTTGACGGTCCGCGCCGATGTCCATCGCCATCCGGGCGGTGCCGATATTCGAGGACTTGACGATCACATCTTCAACCGAAAGCGCATCCCCGTAGTTGCGGAAATCGCTGATCCGGTGCCTGCCCCAACGGAGCGGCCCCTTGGTGTCGATGATCGTCGACGTGTTGACGAGGTTCGTCTCGATTGCCTGGGCGGCCGTGAATATCTTGAAGGTCGAGCCCAGTTCGTAGACGCCTTGCACCGCGCGGTTGAACAGCGGGCTGTCGCCCGCATCCCCCTCGGTCAGCGGGACGGGACGATCGTTCGGGTCGAAATCGGGCAGGCTGACAAGGCTGATGATCTCGCCGGTATGAACATCCATCAGGACCGCCGAGGCGCCCTTGGCGTTCATCAGCCGCATACCGCCCAGAAGCACACGCTCGGTCGCTGCCTGCACCGACAGATCAAGCGAAAGCTGCAGCGGCGCACCGTCATGGGCCGGATCGCGCAGCCAGTCGTCGAAGGTTTTCTCGACGCCAGCGACACCGATGACTTCGGCGGAGTGCACGCCTTCGCGACCGAAGCCCGCCCCGCCAAGGACGTGGCTGGCGAGGCTGCCATTGGGATAAAGCCGCATCTCACGCGGCCCGAACATCAGCCCCGGCTCGCCCATATCGTGGACGGCCTGTTTCTGCACCGGCGTGATTTTTCTTTTGATCCACAGAAACTTGCGCTTGCCGGTGAAGTCCCTGACCAGCCGTTCCTCATCCAGATCCGGGAAGATATCGGCCAGATCGCGGGCCGCGCGCAGGGGATCGATCATGATCGGCGGCTGGGCGTAAAGCGAATGCGTGGTCAGGTTGGTAGCGAGAATGCGACCGTTGCGATCGACGATGTCGGCCCGCTGGGCGAGGATCGAGTTGCCCGACGACGCGACACGCGGCTCCGCCGGGTCGGTCGCCGCGAGAATCCCCATGCGCCCGCCGACAAGAACAAAGGCGCAGAGAAAAACGATGCCGATGACAAGAAGGCGGCCTTCGGCGCGCTGGCGTTCGCCATCGCGGGTTTCTTCGTGGCGCTTTCTGAGATTCTCGCGCTCGATAGCGTCCGGGTTCAGGCCGCGTGCGCGGGCCTCGAGGATACGGGCAAGGGGGCGCAACGGTGTGCGGGTCATTCTGTCACCTCTTCAACGGCGCCGCGGACATCATAGACGCCGGTCACCTCCAACTCGGGCGGGCGGGGATAGGCGACCTGATCGACGGTTCCGAACTGCGTGGGCGAGAGTGGAAAGAGCTGCAACCGGTCGAAATTCAGATCGGCCAGATCGCGCAGGCGGTCGGGACGGTTGAGATACGCCCATTCCGCGCGCAGCACCGCCAGACGCTCGCGCAGACCCGCGATATCGCTCTGGAGGCGGGCGTTTTCCTTCAGCACCGTCTGGGTCGTGTAATTCTGTTGGTAAGCCCAGAACCCGAGACCCAGAACGAAAATGGCGATCAACCCGTAAATCACTGATTTCATGCACTCATCCCCTCGTTAGTACAGGTTTGGGAAGGCCAAGCGCGGCGCGATCCGACCGGCGCGCCGGAGCAGCTGTGCGCAGGCCCAGACGCAGCGTCGCCGACCGCGCACGCGGATTGGCGCGCAGTTCGGCGGCATCGGCCGTTATACCCTTGTTGCGCGCTTTCCAGCGCGGGGTGTCTTCGGGAGCCTCGGGCGCATAGCGGTTTGCCCGCCCGGCACCGCCCGAGCCATGCTGAAAGAAACGCTTTACAACCCGGTCTTCGAGCGAATGGAAACTGACGACAGCCAGCTTGCCTCCGGGGCGCAGGGCACGCTCTGCCGCCTCCAACCCGCCGATCAACTCTCCGAACTCATCGTTCACCGCGATGCGAATGGCCTGAAACGTGCGGGTCGCGGGGTGGCTTTGGCCCGGTTTACGCGGCGGCAGGCAGCTTTCGACGATCTGTGCCAGTTGCGCGGTTGTCACGATGGGAACGCTGGCGCGAGCCGCCACGATAGCCCGCGCAATCCGGCGCGACGCACGCTCTTCGCCATAATGATAGATGATGTCGGCAAGGTCCGCCTCATCCGCCGTGTTCACCAGATCCGCGGCAGACAGGCCTTCGCGGCTCATCCGCATGTCGAGCGGTCCGTCGGAAGCGAACGAAAACCCGCGCTCGGGCCGGTCAAGCTGCATCGAAGAGACACCAAGGTCCAGGACCACGCCGTCAACGGGGCCTTCGGCGACCTCGTCGAGCGTACTGAACGTGCCTTGTTTCAGGACCAGTCTATCGTTATACTCGTCTACCCATTCCGCCGCCATTTCAAAGACATCCGGGTCGCGGTCGATCCCTATCACCCGTTCGGCCCCTGCCGCCAGAATACCGCGCGCATAGCCGCCGGCGCCGAATGTACCATCGATCCAGATTCCCGATACGGGCGCGACCGCGTCAAGAAGCGGCCCCAGCAATACGGGGATGTGCGGTGGATCGGAGGAAAGGGCCCCTGCCGCCGCAACCATGGTCAACCGTCCCGGTTCTTGTCGAGCAGGACCAGCGGATCGAAATCCTCGGGGTACTGATCCAACAGGGCCTCGAACTTGGCCTCGTCGGCCTCGAAGGTCTCGGGTTTCCAGATCTGGAATGTGTCGCCGGTCGCGATGAAGTAAGCCGCGTCATCCAGCCCGATTTTCGTGCGCAGCTTGGCGGGCAGGACGATCCGCCCGGTCTCGTCCACGGAAGTTTTCAGCGACTGGCCGTTAAACAGACGCTCAAGAAGCCGCCGTTCGGTCGAACCGCGTGGCAGTTCGGCGATCTGGGCGTCGACCTCTGCCGCGGCCTCGATCGTGTAGCATTCAAGATAGTCCCGCTTGGGACCGCCAAAGACGACTACGAACTCGGGGTTCAGTCCTTCGGTCCAGGAGGGGTCACCGGATTCAAGAACGCGACGGAAATCAGCCGGGATCGATACCCGGCCCTTCCCATCCACCTTCTGGTGGAATTCACCTCTGAACCTGCGCAGCACTGCCCGGCCGCTCCTTTATTGTCCCGTTACCGGCCCCTTGAACCGAAAACGGCGGATTGAGCTGCTGCCACTGCTCAACCCGCCGCCCTCGTCCCGTTGCCGGGTGTATGTCCGACTGCGCGCGCCACCTGGGGGGATGTCTGCTCGCTCGCGCGCCGGATCTCGTCTTCGATGAGCGGGGTGCCTGTATGAAACCTGCTTGGGGGGTTTGAGGTCTAACGCCTCGTTGTCCCGTTCATCGCAGCTACAGGTATGGCATGGGATCTTACGGGAAACAACAAAAAAATTTCGGTATCACGACCTTTCTCTGAATTTCACCATGTGAGTCGACAGATCGTTAACCATGGGGATGGAAATACATACTACATATAGAAACAAGGGTACTTGTATACCCAAATACAGTCGGAGCCTGCAAGTACCCGCGAACTCCCATGTAATACCATATATCTGAGATATCTGGCGTGCAGGCCGCCTTAATTCCGCTTCAGTCGCCGGTTTCGGCAGTGATCCATAGTTAGAAACAAGCGAATCTTAGACAGTCCCAGAAATTCCCATGACCCGTCCGATTCACCGGATTTCGGATCGGACCGGCGCCGGGAGCGTTTGCGTCTCGATGGGTCGAAATCGCAGGCCGAACGCAATCCGTGTATTTGGTAGGCAGTGAAGCGGTGTTTGCAGGCACGGGCTTCGGGATCCGCGAAACCGAGTGTAGAAACGCCAAAGATGTCCGCAAGTTGCCTAAAGAACGGGCGGTCTTTTCATATGCATTTTCTGCATAGCAGCATTGCGTCGGAAATCGTTGTGCACGTGCAGCAAAACCCTATTCTAATGATAGCGGTACCGGTTCCGGTATCAACGAATTCAGATGGCCCCTCCTCCTCCCTGGGTTGTCTGAGATAGGCGGTGGCACCTCTCCTCCTCCCTGGTGTCACCGCTTTTTTTAAAAAGGGCGCCCGGATGATCCGGGCGCCCTTTTCAACTCTTACGGTGTTTGTCCGGGATCAGGGTTCGACCAGCGCCCAGATGCCTTCCATCCGCACCGACACCGGCTCTCCGCAATGGAACAGGGTGTAGGTCAGCATATCCTCGGGTTTGCGCAGAACGCCGGGGCGACCGACCAGTTTACCCGCTTCTACGAACTGAGAATCGCCCGGCTGACGGCCCAGCGCGATTTTCTGACAGGGCGAGACGACGACATCCGCCTTCGGAAGACCGCCGCCCAGTGACCCCGCACGGATCATGATCGCATGCGCATCGGTCACGACCGACAGAAACTCGGTATCGAGCAGCATTCGGTCGACCCACTGCACCGGCACCAGGCGCCCTGTCGCGGTTCGAATGACGTCACGCTCGCGCAGGGTCTGCGCATGCATCTCGCCGAACGAAGTTGAGATCCGGGTCATGGGCCCAAAGCCCGGAAGGCTCCACTTGAGTGCCTCCTGCCGGGCGGGCACTTTGCCGCTCACCGGAGTCGATGTTTGTTGTGTCGTCCCCACGTCACATACTCCCGCCCGTAAGGGCATTTACACTGGTTACACGCGATGCCTGCTCAACCCGGCCAACATGGCCCGAGACAGACTCGCCAAAGACGGGTTCACTATAAGGGCGGTTCGGATCGCAAAAGAGGTTCATACCGGCGAAATCTTGCAAGTCTCTGATTCTGACGGGCCATCCGGGCACGTTTTACGGTTGGGACACGGGCCCGGAAACAGGTTGAGAGTCTTCGCCCCACGCTCAGCCTCTATCCAAGCCATTGAAATGGTAAACAAAATCTTAACGGAAGAATTAACCAGTTAAGTGTAGCACGGATTGCCGCGCCGAACCAAAAGCTGGTTTTCCGATTTCGGAAACGGATTGTTGCTGGGCTATCCGGAGACGGACTGACAGGAAACAATCCGCGTCCAACGGCTACATCGGCCAAGAAACGCCTTTAGAACGGGGTGTCATCGGCGCGGTCGGCGGGGAGGATGAACTTGGCGACGACCTTTTTCGAACCGGCTTTCTCGAATTCGATATCGAGCTTGTCGCCTTCGATCCCCATCACGTAGCCATAACCGAATTTCGTGTGAAAGACGCGGTCGCCCTGGGTGAAGGCGGAGACCGCGTCAAGGTCGATCACCGTGTTGCGGCTTTCGCGCGGCTGGCTCATCGAGCGATTGCCGCTGCGCTCCTGTAGGCGTCGCCAGCCCGGGGAGTTATAGACATTGGCCCGGGTCGCGGCCTCTTCGAGACCCGATGAGATCGCCGCCTGACCGCCACCGTAGAGGCCGGGCGGTGTCAGCACCTCCACATGTTCCTCGGGCAATTCATCCACGAAGCGCGACGGGAGGGCGGATTGCCATTGGCCGTAAACCCTTCGGTTTGCTGCAAAAGATATGGTGCAGACCTCTTCGGCGCGGGTGATGCCCACATAAGCGAGACGGCGTTCTTCCTCCAAACCCTTGAGGCCGCTTTCATCCATCGACCGTTGGGAGGGGAACAGCCCGTCCTCCCATCCCGGCAGGAACACGGCAGGAAATTCGAGGCCCTTGGCGGCGTGAAGGGTCATGATCGAGACCTTTTCGGTCGCGTCCTCGGTTTCGTTATCCATGATCAGCGAGACATGTTCGAGAAAGCCCTGAATGTTCTCGAACTCCTCCAGCGCCTTCACGAGTTCCTTGAGATTTTCCAAACGCCCCGGAGCCTCGGGCGTCTTGTCGTTCTGCCACATCTCTGTGTAGCCGGATTCGTCCAATATATGTTGTGCGGTTTCCGTATGTATTTGATGTGTATTTCGTATGGCTGCGCCCCAGCGGTCGACGCCCTCCACGAGCGCACGCAATTCGGTACCGCCCTTGCCGCCGAGACCACCAGAGGTGACAAGAAGCCGCGCGCCTTCCACGAGGCTCAGCCCGTTTGCGCGCGCGCTGGTCTGGATCTTTTCGATCGCCTTGGGACCTAGCCCGCGCTTCGGAGTGTTCACGATCCGCTCGAACGCCAGATCGTCATCGGCACTGACCGCGAGGCGGAAATAGGCCATGGCATCGCGGATCTCCATCCGTTCATAGAAGCGCGGGCCGCCGATCACACGATAGGGCAGACCGATGGTCAGGAACCTGTCCTCGAAAGCGCGCATCTGGTGGGAGGCGCGGACGAGGATGGCGGCCTCGTTCAACGACATGGGTCGCATGCCACGGGTGCCCTGCCCCATGGCCTCAAGTTCTTCTCCGATCCAGCGGGCCTCTTCCTCTCCATCCCAATGGCCGATCAGGCGAACCTGCTCGCCATCATCGGCGTCGGTCCAGAGCGTCTTGCCAAGGCGGCCCTTGTTGGCCGAGATCACGCCCGATGCTGCGGCAAGGATGTGCGGGGTCGAGCGGTAGTTCTGTTCAAGGCGCACGACCTTGGCGCCCGGGAAGTCCTTTTCGAACCGCAGGATGTTGCCGACTTCGGCCCCGCGCCAGCCATAGATCGACTGGTCGTCATCGCCGACGCAGCAGATGTTCTTGTGCCCGCCCGCGAGAAGCCGCAGCCACATGTACTGGGCCACGTTGGTGTCCTGATACTCGTCGACGAGGATGTAGCGGAACCACCGCTGATACTGTTCGAGCACATCGGCGTGGTTCTGGAATATCCAGACCACATGGAGAAGGAGGTCGCCGAAATCGACGGCGTTGAGGGATTTCAGGCGCTCCTGATAAGCGGCGTAGAGTGCCGGGCCTTCGTGATTGAAGGCACCCGCATCTGCCGCCGGAATGCGGTCGGGCGTAATGGCGCGGTTCTTCCAGCCGTCGATGATCGAGACCAACTGGCGCGCCGGCCATCGTTTTTCGTCGATATCCGCCGCGACGATAAGCTGTTTCAGGAGCCGGACTTGATCGTCGGTATCTAGGATCGTGAAATTGGTCTTGAGGCCGACCAGTTCGGCATGGCGGCGCAGGAGTTTCACGCAGATCGCGTGGAAGGTGCCGAGCCAGGGCATGCCTTCGACCTCGGCCCCCAGCAGACGGGCCACGCGGGTTTTCATCTCGCGCGCGGCCTTGTTGGTGAAGGTCACGGCGAGGATTTCGTTGGGACGCGCGGTATGAGTGGCGAGCAGGTGGGCGATGCGGGCGGTGAGGGCGCGGGTCTTGCCCGTTCCAGCGCCCGCCAGCATGAGGACGGGTCCGTCGAGCGTTTCGACCGCTTCACGCTGCGCCGGGTTCAGGCCCTCGAGATAACGGCCTGTCGGCGCGACCATGGCCCGCTGGCTGAGCGGCACGGCCGCCTCGAACGCATCGCTTTCATCATAACTGCTCATGGCAGATAACCTAGCGCGGAGGGGCGGGAAGATAAAGCATTGTTCGCCTAATGTTCCGCCTGCGCCGGTTCGCGCCGTTCCGGGGCTGGCGGTGCCGTCATCGGGACCTACGGCAAAGCGGCTTGCACCCGCCCGTCCGCGGTCTAGAAGTGACGCATGGATATAGAGATGAGCCACCCTTCGCTTGACGATCTGAAGCGGCGTGCCAAGCGGCGCATTCCCCATTTCGTCTGGGAATACCTTGACAGCGGGACCGGTGAAGACCTTGCCCATCAGCGGAATCAGACCGCGCTGGACGCGGTGCAGATGATGCCCGACGTTCTTGGGGGAGAGGCCGAGCTGGACATGACGAGCCCGCTTCTGGGCCGGGACTATGCCCTGCCCTTCGGGATCGCGCCGGTGGGCATGTCGGGCCTGATGTGGCCGGGGGCGGAGCATATGCTGGCCCGTGCGGCCGTTGAGGCAAACATTCCCTTCTGCCTGTCATCCATGGCGACGCAGGCCCCCGAGGATATGGCCGGCCATCTGGGCGAGAACGGCTGGTACCAGCTTTATACGCCCGGAGACCCGGACATCCGGCGCGACATGATTGCCCGTGCGCGGGATGCGGGGTTCAAGGTTCTTGTGGTGACCATTGATGTGCCCGTGGCAAGCCGCCGGGAACGCCAGCGCCGCGCCGATATTCGCCAACCGGCGGTGATCACTCCAAGGATCGCGTTGCAATGCGCGTTGCGGCCCCGTTGGAGCCTCCTGCGCCTGCAGCGCGGGATGCCGACGCTGGCCTCGCTCGCGAAGTATGCGGATGTGAAAAGCCCGCGCCCCGGCACGGACCATATCGGATACGTGCTTAGGACGCGGCCCGACTGGGATTACCTAAAGGCACTTCGAGACGAATGGGACGGCCCGCTGGTGGCCAAGGGGGTGCTTGACCCGGCCCCGGCGCAGCGGATGGTCGATATGGGGGTCGATGCGCTGTGGGTGTCGAACCATGGCGGCCGGCAGCTTGATGCCGCACCGCCCGCAATCGAAGCCTTGCCGGCGGTGCGGGACGCGGTGGGGCCGGATGTGCCGCTGATCTTTGACAGCGGTGTCCGGTCGGGAACCGACATTCTGCGGGCGCTGGCGCTGGGCGCGGATTTCGTGATGCTGGGGCGCGCGTTTCACTACGGCGTGGCCGCGTTTGGCGCGAAAGGTGCGGCGCATGTCGTGCAAATGCTGACCGACAGCATGACCTGCGATATGGGCCAGATGGGATTGACCACGCCCCATGCGGCAAAGGCCCGTCTGGCCTGAAATTGGTTTACCTTGGGGCAGAGCCACCCTAGAACTTTGCTGCACCTGCAAAGAAGGCGAGCCGTCCAATGCCAGAATTCAAGAAGATCCTGATTGCGAACCGGGGGGAGATCGCAATCCGCGTGATGCGCGCGGCCAATGAACTGGGCAAGAGGACGGTTGCGGTCTATGCGGAAGAGGACAAGCTGAGCCTGCACCGGTTCAAGGCGGACGAAGCCTATAAGATTGGTGAGGGGTTGGGGCCGGTGGCCGCCTACCTGTCGATCGAAGAGGTGATCCGCGTGGCCAAGATGTGCGGTGCGGATGCGATCCACCCGGGCTATGGGCTGTTGTCGGAGAACCCCGATTTCGTGGATGCCTGTGTGAAGGCGGGGATTACGTTCATCGGCCCGCGTGCCGAGACGATGCGGGCATTGGGTGACAAGGCCAGCGCCCGGAAGGTCGCGATCAAGGCGGGCGTGCCGGTGATCCCGGCAACCGAGGTTCTGGGCGATGACATGACCGTCATCGCGAAGGAGGCGGGTGAAATCGGCTATCCGCTGATGCTCAAGGCGTCCTGGGGCGGGGGCGGCCGCGGGATGCGGCCCATCGAGGGGCCTGACGAGTTGGAAGACAAGGTGCGCGAGGGGCGGCGCGAGGCCGAGGCGGCGTTCGGCAATGGCGAGGGATATCTAGAGAAGATGATTCTGCGCGCGCGCCACGTGGAAGTGCAGATCATCGGCGACAAGCAGGGCAATATCTATCACCTCTGGGAACGGGACTGTTCGGTCCAGCGCCGGAACCAGAAGGTCGTGGAACGCGCCCCTGCCCCGTATCTGTCGGGCGCCCAGCGCGAGAAGATCTGTAACCTTGGCAAGAAGATCGCCGAGGCGGTGGATTACGAATGTGCAGGGACCATCGAGTTCCTGATGGATATGGAAACCGGTGAGTTCTACTTCATCGAGGTAAACCCCCGCGTGCAGGTCGAGCATACAGTGACCGAAGAAGTCACCGGCATCGATATCGTGCGCGCCCAGATCCTGATTGCCGAGGGCAAGTCGCTGGTCGAGGCCACGGGAACGGCCAGCCAGTATGATGTTCAGCTTGACGGTCACGCGATCCAGTGCCGGATCACCACCGAGGATCCGCAGAACAACTTCATCCCCGACTACGGCCGGATCACCGCCTATCGGGGGGCAACGGGGATGGGCATCCGGCTGGATGGCGGGACGGCCTATTCCGGCGCGGTCATCACGCGGTATTATGACAGCCTTCTGGAAAAGGTCACCGCATGGGCGCCGACGCCAGAGGCGGCGATTGCGCGGATGGACCGGGCCTTGCGCGAGTTCCGTATTCGCGGGGTCAGCACGAATATCGCCTTTGTCGAGAACCTGCTGAAGCACCCGACTTTCCTGTCGAACGAATACCACACCAAGTTCATCGACCAGACGCCGGAACTGTTCCAGTTCCGCAAGCGCCGCGACCGGGCCACGAAGATCCTGACCTATATCGCGGATATCACGGTGAACGGGCATCCCGAGACCGAGGGCCGCCCGCGCCCGGCGGCGGATGTCCGCGATCCGCGTGCGCCGGACCTGGCGGTCGACACCCCGCCCGACGGCACCCGCCAAATCCTTGAGCGCGAGGGCGCCGAAGGTCTTGCGAAGTGGATGGGCGAACAGAAGCGCCTTCTGATCACCGACACCACCATGCGCGACGGGCACCAGTCGCTCTTGGCGACGCGGATGCGGTCGATCGACATGATCCGGGCGGCACCGGCCTATGCCGCCAACCTGCCCGAGCTTTTCAGCGTCGAGTGCTGGGGCGGCGCGACCTTCGATGTATCCTACCGGTTCCTGCAGGAATGCCCTTGGCAGCGTTTGCGCGATCTGCGCGAGGCGATGCCGAATGTGCTTACCCAGATGCTGTTCCGGTCGTCGAACGGTGTGGGATATAGCCGCTATCCCGACAATGTGGTGGCTTTCTTCGTGCAGCAGGCCGCCGCGTCCGGCGTCGATATCTTCCGCATCTTCGATGCGCTGAACTGGACCGAGCAGATGCGCGTCGCGATGGATGCGGTGCTGGAGAGCGGCAAGGTTCTGGAGGCGTCGATCTGTTATACCGGTGATCTGCTGGATCCGGACCGGTCGAAATACGATCTGAAATACTATGTGGACATGGCCAAGGAGCTTGAGAAAGCCGGATCGCATATCCTTTGTATCAAGGACATGTCGGGCGTTCTGAAGCCGCGCGCGGCGAGCGTTCTGTTCAAGGCGCTGAAGGAAGAGATCGACATCCCGATCCATTTCCACACGCACGATACCGCCGGTGTCGCCTGTGCCACGATCCTTGCCGCGTCCGAGGCAGGCGTGGATGCCGTCGATTGCGCGATGGACGCGCTGTCGGGCAATACCAGCCAAGCCACCATGGGCACCGTCGTTGCGATGATGGATCAGACCGAGCGGGCCACCGGCCTTGACGTCGCGCGGGTGCGCGAGATGTCGAATTACTGGGAATCCGTGCGGGCGCATTACGCGGCCTTCGAAAGCGGGCTGCAGGCCCCGGCCTCGGAGGTGTATCTGCACGAGATGCCGGGCGGGCAGTTCACGAACCTCAAGGCGCAGGCGCGGTCCTTGGGGTTGGAAGAACGCTGGCACGAGGTCGCGCAGGCCTATGCGGATGTGAACGCGATGTTCGGCGATATCGTGAAGGTCACGCCGTCGTCGAAAGTCGTGGGCGACATGGCGCTGATGATGGTCAGTCAGAACCTGACCCGTTCTGACGTGGAGAACCCCGAGAAAGAAGTGTCTTTCCCCGAAAGCGTGATCGACATGATGCGGGGCTATCTGGGCCAGCCGCCGGGTGGATGGCCGAAGGCGATCCAGAAGAAGATCCTGAAGGGCGAGAAGCCTTTGACCGAGCGGCCGGGCAAATCCCTGCCCCCTGTGGATCTGGAAAAGACCCGCGCCGATCTGTCGAAAGAGCTGGAAGGCTATAAGGTCGATGACGAAGACCTGAACGGGTACCTGATGTATCCCAAGGTCTATCTGGACTATATGGGCCGTCATCGCATTTACGGCCCGGTGCGGACCCTGCCCACCAAGACATTCTTCTATGGGATGGAACCGGGCGAAGAAATCTCGGCCGAGATCGACCCGGGCGTGACGCTGGAAATCCGCTGTCAGGCGGTGGCCGATACCAATGCCGAGGGCGAGGCAAAGGTGTTCTTTGAACTGAACGGCCAGCCAAGGGTGATCCGGATCAGGGATCGCCGCGTCACCGGCGTGGCGGCTGAGCGGCCCAAGGCCGATCCGGGTAATGCCAACCATCTGGGCGCGCCGATGCCGGGGGTCGTGGCAACCGTTGCCGCAACGCCGGGCAAGGCCGTCAAGGAAGGCGACCTTCTGCTGACGATCGAGGCGATGAAGATGGAAACCGGGCTTCACGCCGAGCGCGACGCGGTGATCAAAGCCGTGCATGTGCAGGCCGGCGCGCAGATCGACGCCAAGGACCTGCTTCTGGAGTTCGAGGAGTGATTGCCGTTACGGCAATCTATGCGTCGCTGATCGCGCTTTTGTTCATCGTTCTCAGCGCCCGGGTGATCGTCTATCGCCGGGCGCATCGGAAAGGGCTGGGAGATCAGGGGGACCCAAGCCTTCTGAAGCGAATGCGCGCGCAGGCGAACTGCGCCGAATACGCGCCGATCGGGTTGATCCTGCTGGGGATAGCCGAGTTGAACGGGGCGCCCGCGGTGGCGTTGCACCTGTTGGGTGCGACACTTCTTGCCGGTCGTGTGATGCATGGTTACGGGTTTTCCGCCTCTCCGCCGCTTATGGCGCTCCGTGTCGGCGGCATGGGCCTGACGCTGTTTATGATCGGCCTGACCGCGCTGGGGCTTCTGGCTCATGCGGTGATGCGATGAGCCGGGTCTGGAACCACAAAGTTCTGGTCATAACGGATACCCATCTGACGGCTGGCGACAGACAGATCATCGGTCTGGATCCCACGGCGCGCGCGCAGGCGGCACTGGATCATGCACTGGCGCATCACGGCGACGCAGATGCGCTGATCCTGATGGGGGATCTGGCCCATCACGGCGAGGTGCAAGCATACGATGTGCTGTTTGGGATACTGAAAGCGGCACCCATGCCCGTCGTTCCGATGCTGGGCAATCATGATCAACGCGAAGCGTTCCGCGAGGTTTTTGTCGGCGCACCCGAAAGCCCGGGCGGGTTCGTCCAGTCGGTGGTCACTTTTGACGGATGGCGGGTTCTGACGCTGGATACGCTTGATGGACCGCCCTATCGCGACGGGCACCATGCGGGTCGGCTGTGTGCGGACCGTCTGGCATGGCTGGATGCGGAGCTTGCGCGCGCGGGGGATGAACAGCTTCTGGTGTGTTCCCATCATCCGCCCCACGATGTCGGCTTTCCGGGGATGGATCGCATTCGGCTGGTCGATGGCGCGGAGTTGCTCGGTCGCTTGCGTGCGAACGGGCGGGCGCATCTGTTATGCGGGCACGTGCACCGGACAATCTCGGGCAGTTCGCACGGAGTACCCTGGAGCATGTTGAAGAGCCCTTGCCATCAGGCGCCGCTTGATCTGGGCGACCCGGACACCAGCCTTTCCGTCGACGAGGTCGGGGCCTACGGGGTTGTCCTTTTGGGTCCCGGCGGCGCGATCGTCCACACGGAGGATGTGACCTGCGCCAGCGCCGCTATCGAGCGCGACCCGACCTCGGCCTAAGTGGCAGGAATGCGCATCGGGGTTGATTTTCCCCCTTGCGGCCTGCGCCGTGGTCCCATAAATGACCTCTCACCCAATGGATGCGGGCGTAGCTCAGGGGTAGAGCATAACCTTGCCAAGGTTAGGGTCGTGAGTTCGAATCTCATCGCCCGCTCCAATAAAATCAACAGCTTGCGCTGTTCCTTTGCTTTCAGAAACCGCCAGATTGAACGCTTGAACCGTATTCGCGCTGTGGGCGTTTGAAATACGACCGACCGTGCGATTCTACAAACTACGCCGCAAGGTGCTTGGGCATTGCCTTCGCCGCGAAATATCGATGGTCCAGATTTCTTTCAAACGGTATGTCCCGGACTTTTGCGGATTCAGGTCGATTGACGTGCCGCTTTAAAAGCCGGTCTTGCTACCGGGCCGATGGTGATTCATGCATCGGGGATGGCCAGAGAAAACAACATTCCTGCGGTGTTTATCGGTCAGTAACGGTCGAGAGCCGGTGCCTGTCCCGGGCGCCCCGTGTTGCCGTGGCAGACTGCCGCGCTATCTTTTTGCATCTGGTGCCGACGAAAACAGCGTCAACGAACCTGTTTTGCGGGCCAGTACAACTATGAACTTTTTGGGAGGACTTCTTATGACCCCACGTCGAACTCGCCAGAATTCGGTGGCGCTCTGCGCACTCATCTCATCAGTTATGGCCCTTGGAACGATGGCCCATGGGGCGAATACCACGAGCCTTGGCCACACCATCGTTTTGGATGGGCTGGAAGATCCCTGGGACATGGCTTTCCTGCCGGACGGAACGATGTTTTTCACCGAAAAGTGCCGCGGTTTGTCGGTGCGCCTTCCCTCTGGCGACATCAATGCGTTGCTGGGAATGACCGGCACGGATGGTTTCGCAGCCACAGCCGACGATCTGTTTTGCGAGGGACAAGCCGGGATGAACGGTGTCGCCATCGATCCCGATTTCGACGAGAACAGGTTCATCTATGTGTTTTCAACATCTTCCATGTCCGAGCCGGCCTCTAACCGCGTTATGCGAATGACGGTGAACGATGATCTGAGCAGCGTTTCTGATCGCACCGACATCGTTGACGACATCCCATACAAGCCGGCTGCAACCGATCACCCGTTCGGCGGCCCCGGCGCTCATAATGGCGGTCGCATCCGTTTCAATCCGGGTGATGGCTTTCTTTATGTCACCACCGGCGACACCCATAATGGCGAGGTTCCGCAAAGCCCGACGCTTGTCGGTGGCAAGGTGCTTCGGATCGACGGGGACGGCAACGCGGCCGCTGGCAACAATGCGCCCGATGGTTTCGACCCGAGGATCTACACTTACGGCCATCGCAACGTTCAGGGCATCGCGTTTCATCCGGAAACCAATACGCCGATCATCGCCGAACATGGTCCCTGGCACTCGGACGAGATCACGGTGCTTGTGCCCGGCGGCAATGGCGGATGGGATCCGCGACCCAACATGGCCGGTCGGGGTGACTGTCCGGACAACTACTGCGGCTATATGCCGAACCAGTTGGACGGCATGAACCCGTTCGAACGGGCCACCTTCATGCCCATGACGGATGTGGACACCTATCCGGATGCGATGCCACCGATCTGGAACAACAACTCCCTGTCGCAGGGCATGTCGTCGGCCGAGTTTCTGACGGGCGAACAATGGGGCGCCTGGGACGGCAACCTGATTGTTGGCGTCATGGGGATCGGTTTCGGAGGAACGCCGATTGGACAGCGCATCGATGTGATCGAACTTTCGGACGATGGGTTGTCTGTGATTGATGTGACCGAGATGACCTTGCCGATGGAATCCGCGCGGTTCCGTTCCCTGGTACAGGGCCCTGACGGATCGCTTTATACGGCAGTGGACGAAGGTGAGATTCACCAGCTGATCCCCTGATTGCCCGTTGTTCAGCCGCGCTGCCCCGTGCATCGCGGCTGAGTTACATGCGAGGCAGGCCCTGTTCCAGGGTCGTGCGCGCCGCCTGTTCGGTGCGCGCATGGTTCGTCAGGTCAAATTAGAAGCAGTCACTGCTCCGCGCCCAGAACCAGCACCCATCTCGTGGAGGACCCTGTTCCCGCCTTGCCCAGCCCGAAGTCTTCGAAGTTCGGGTTCACGTTGTTGGCCTGATGACCCGGAGAGTTGACCCACGCGTTCAGCACCTGCGTTTCAGAGGTCTGGCCCCTGGCGATGTTTTCACCATAGGTCCGCCAGTTGTACCCCTCCGCTTCGATGCGGTCGCCCGGCGATGAGCCGTTCAGCCCGGTATGGCTGAAGTAATTGTTCGCCAGCATATCGTTCGCGTGTTTCTGCGCCGCAGATCCCAGACGCGCGTCGAAGGTGACGGGGGCAGCGCTGTTTGCAATCCGGACATTGTTCAGAAGGCCGGCAAAGGAATTGTTGTTGACCGACGTGGGTATCGTCGAGACGGGGCCGGACGAGGGCCCGGCACCCGGGGA
The DNA here is from genome assembly GCA_947503175.1 of uncultured Paracoccaceae bacterium. Taxonomy (GTDB): domain Bacteria; phylum Pseudomonadota; class Alphaproteobacteria; order Rhodobacterales; family Rhodobacteraceae; genus Ovoidimarina. The sequence goes on along the minus strand of CANNCO010000005.1, from coordinate 119,298 downwards.
AGACGATGATACCGGCGTCGGAAGCGGCGCCGGTCCGGTTGTAAACGTCGTCGGAGCAACTCCGCCGCCGCCCGAACCACCGCAGGCGGCGAGCGAACAAAGCGTTACGAACGATAGGATTTTCTTCATCTTGGCTCTCACATTCAAATTTCGATCCCACCGAAGTTCAAACGCGCGTTCGAGTAAACAGCCATGGGCCGTTGCTAGCATGGAAAAGCGACCCGGCGCTAAACCTTTGATTTCAGTGGGCGCGGAATCGCTCATGCCAGCACATGAAGCAGGTTCGCGCTGATCGCGGCCGGTCCTCGGCGGATCGCTGCAGGAGAGGCGGCAGGACGTGACCGGCCATTGCGGCTTTGGCGACCATGTCTCAGTGTCCGTTAATGGTTTCGGGCGCAGCGGGGGACACGCGATTTGCATCTCTTTGGCATGAAGATAGTCTTCTGACATGGTTGGGGGCTTTCGCGCATTTCTTGTTACCTTCTGCGCGCTGATCGGAGCGTCGCCGCTATGGGCCCAGGTTCCGGATCAGTCCACAGATCAGATGCGCCAGCGCGCCGAACAATCGCTGACTGCCGGGGATGCGACCGCAACGATCGGGGTGGCCGAGACGTTGTTGCGCCGGGATCCCGAAGACTATCAGGCCCTTATGCTCCTCTCTCTGGCGAAACTGCAGTTGGGACAGAATGATGAGGCGGCAAACGCCGCCGGGCGCGCCTTTCGCGCGGGCCAAGCCGATGATCAGAAGTTGCAGGCCGCCCGGGTTGCGGCGGCTGCGCGGTTCAACACCGGTCAGTACACCCGCGCCGAATGGTGGCTGCGCCGAGCCGCGAACCATACCCGGACGGAAGAAGACAGTGCCCTTCTGGAGCAGGAGTTTCAGGCCATCCGGCAGAACAATCCGCTATTCGTGCAACTGAACTTTTCGGTCGCCCGGTCGAACAACATCAACGGCGGTTCGGAGGACGCGTTTTTCTTTCTCGACGATTTTCAGTTCATATTGGACCCGGCCAGCCGCGCGCTGTCCGGCACAGAGTATCAGGGCGAGGTCGAGCTTTCGTACCGGCTTTCAGCAAGCGAAAGGCAGGCGACCTTTGCCGGTCTATACCTTTACGGGCGCACCTATACGCTGTCGGGTGACTCGCAGGCCACCGTGCCGGACGTATCCGGAAGCGACTATTCCCTGACCGTGGCCGAGGTGTCGCTTCGGCATCGGCGGTTGCTGTTCGATGGGTTGGGACCGACCACCGTTTCCGTTCATACGGGTCAGATGTGGTATGGCGGCGATAGCTTGCGGCGGTTCAACAGGCTGGCGTTGGCACAGGATTTTCTGATCGGTCAAAATGCAGCGACGACCATTCAGGCCCTCATCGAAGATCAGGAAACTCTGAGTGATCTGCAGCCTGACACGGTTGTCTATGACGTGCAGGGAACCTATGCGCAGCGCCTGGGAAATCAGGACATCGTGCGGTTGTCGCTGGGGTACCGGCTGAACGATGCGGACGAGGAAACGTTCACCTTCACCGATTATCGCGCGACGGTTGAGTATGACTTTGAAGATCCGGTTCTGAGCACCGATCTTTCGGTTTCATTTGGGGTCGGCCACACGAATTACGACGAGTTTTCGCTGTCGCTCGATGGTCGGCGGGATACCTATGCGTCAGTCGGGGCGACAGCGGTATTCAGCGATATCTCTTACTTCGGATTTTCCCCGAGTGTTTCCCTGTCGATCGTGCATACCGACTCAAACGTATCCCGCTTCTCGAACACGGATGTTCAGGGGTCGGTCGGGATCAGTTCGAACTTCTAAAGCAATTCTGTAACACACTGGCCCGCCATCACATTCGCAGCTTGGATGAACCGTGGCGAAAGCCTATAAGCGGCGCGCAATCAGACGGGGTGAACCATGCGCAGGGCGCAGATCAGCCGCAAGACCGCGGAGACCGAAATCAGCGTCGAGATCAATCTCGACGGCACAGGCGTCTATGACAACCAGACCGGCGTGGGATTCTTTGACCACATGCTGGATCAATTGTCGCGCCATGCGCTGATCGACATGACCGTGCGGGCCACCGGCGATCTGCATATCGATGACCACCACACGGTCGAGGATACCGGCATTGCACTGGGTCAGGCGCTGACGGAAGCCCTTGGCGACAAGCGCGGCATCCGGCGCTATGGCGAGTGTCACCTGCCGATGGATGATGCGCAGGTGCATGCAGCACTCGATCTGTCGGGGCGGCCCTTCCTGATCTGGGGGGTCGAGATGCCCACGGCCAAGATCGGCACGTTCGATACAGAGCTTGTGCGCGAGTTCTTTCAGGCGCTCAGCACCCATGGCGGCATCACGCTGCACGTGGACCGGATCCACGGTTTCAACAGCCACCATATCGCCGAAGCCGCGTTCAAGGCGGTTGCGCGGGCTCTCCGCATGGCGGTTGAAACCGACCCGCGCAAGGCCGATGCGGTGCCATCGACCAAGGGCACGCTTTAGCCCGATGCTGACCGTCCTGATCGATTATGAAAGCGGAAACCTGCATTCCGCCGAAAAGGCATTTCAGCGCATGGCCCGCGAGGCGGATGCGGGCGAGGTGATCGTGACCGACCGGCCCGAGGATGTGGCGCGGGCCGACCGGATCGTCCTGCCGGGTGATGGGGCGTTTCCCGCCTGCCGCGCGGCCTTGGCCGACCGGTCTGGGCTCTATGACGCCATGGTCGAGGCGGTTGAACAGAAAGGCCGCCCGTTTCTGGGGATTTGCGTTGGGATGCAGCTTATGGCGCGGATGGGCCATGAGTATCAGGAGACGCCCGGGCTTGGCTGGATCGATGGTGAGGTTCGGCGGATCGTACCGAACGATCCAAGCCTGAAGGTGCCGCATATGGGTTGGAACGATCTGGTGATCGATGCTTTGCATCCGGTGCTGGAAGGCATCTCAACGGGCGACCATGCCTATTTTGTCCATTCCTACCAGATGGAAGTCGCGACGCCTGCGCAGAGGCTGGCCCATTGCGACTATGGCGGCGACGTCACCGCCATCGTGGGCGTAGGCAACCGGATCGGCACGCAGTTCCATCCGGAGAAAAGCCAGAAGGCTGGCCTGCGCCTGATTGCGAATTTCCTAGGTTGGGCGCCCTAGCGAACCCGTTGCCATGTCTGGCCGCGGCAGACGCCCAGGACGCAGCCCGAAACCTCGAGCTGATCGCCGGACAGCATCATGCGGCTGTTATAGGTCCGGGCCCTGTCGGGCGCCCAGATCTTGCCGCCGCGATAGGAGCCGTCGCCCCGAGACTGCATGTCCCAGATCATCCGCTTGCCGATATTGTCTGACGGACGCTCGGACCCGGAGCTGTCGAATGCCTTGCGGATCACGCCACAGATCGTCGCGCCGCATGTACCGATTTCCACATGGCCGAAATTGCCGTTGTCGTCCGGTTGTGTTTTCCAGATACCCTGGACGGGGTCGGCAAAAGCTGCGCCAGCCACAAGAGTCGCGGCAATGGCCAAAGCAATGGGTTTCATGTCTGTCCTCCCGGTTGGTTGGTTACGCCATTCTGTCGGGCGTCCGGGCGCGATCAAGCATGACGTCGGGTCGTCCGGCCCTTGGCAAGCGGGGCTGGGCGGGGCAGAAACGCGCGGCATGAAAACCGGAGAGACCCATGATCCTTTATCCCGCCATCGATCTGAAAGACGGACAGTGCGTCAGGCTGTTGCGCGGGGAGATGGACGCGGCCACGGTATTCAACGACGATCCGGCGGCGCAGGCGCGCGCGTTTCAGGATGCTGGGTGTGAGTGGGTCCATCTGGTGGACCTGAACGGGGCGTTTGCGGGCGAACCCATAAACGGCGCGGCGGTCGAGGCGATACTGGCGGCGATAGATGTGCCTGCTCAGTTGGGCGGGGGTATCCGTGATATGGACACGATTGAGGGTTGGCTTTCGAAAGGTCTTTCGCGGGTCATCCTGGGGACGGTCGCCGTGGAGAACCCCGATCTGGTGCGGGAGGCAGCGAAGGCCTTTCCCGGTCAGGTGGCCGTTGGCCTTGATGCGCGGAACGGCCGGGTGGCGACGCGGGGCTGGGCGGAAGAGACGGATATGATGGTAACCGATCTGGCGCGTGCGTTCGAAGACGCGGGGATCGCCGCGATCATCTATACCGATATCGACCGCGACGGCGCGATGGGCGGCCCGAACATCGCGGCGACAGAGGCGCTGGCGCGTGCGGTGGATGTCCCGGTCATTGCGTCGGGCGGAGTATCGTCAATGGGCGATCTGATCCGTCTGCGCGATACGGGCGTGATCGCGGGCGCGATCTCGGGCCGGGCGCTTTATGACGGGGCGATTGATCTGGCGGCGGCGCTTGCGGCGCTGAAAACGGGATGAACGGCGTCATCGAGACATCGCTTCCCGCCGACAGCGCGCTGCATGATCGGCGGGTTTCCGGAGATTTTCTGGACTGTTATGCGGTCGATGCAGATGCCTCGCCGCGCGAAGCCGCCAACATCATCACCGACTTTCCGGAATGGGCGCGGTTTCTTCTTGTCATCCGCAGAGTTGTGACTGCACCGTTCGGCCTGGACAATGACGGCCCGCAGTCAATCGACAAGGTCGGCATCTTTCCGGTCGAGAGCGAGACGGAAACGGAACTGATCGCGGGCTTCAATGACAAGCACCTGAATTTCCGCGTATCGGTTCACGCCGCTAACGGACGGGTCCGTCTGGCCACCTGGGTCAGTCCGCATAATTTGGGCGGCAGGATCTATCTGCGACTGATCCTGCCGTTCCATATTCTCATTTCGCGCAACGCGCTGGCGCGTGTCTCGAAGTCCCGGCCTATTCAGCCGCAGCGGATGTGAGGTTACGCAGTGCACCGGTGATCGCGGCCATATAGGGCGCGTCCGCCGGGATGTTCATATCGTCCAGCATCTCTGACGGCACTTCGTAAAGCATCGTGGTCTGGCCGTTGTCGTCATAGACGAGGACGCGAAGCGGAAGGACAAGGCCCGCACGCGGATCATCCTGCATCACCGGCGTACCTATCTTGGGGTTCCCGAAGATCAGAAGCTGCGCGTCCGGGATTGCCATGTCGATGGATTCAGCGCCCTTTGCGTGGTCGACGCGCGCAAAGACCGTGGCCCCCGCGCCGGTCACGGCGGCCTCGAGCCGATCCGCGACTTCAGCCACCGATCCCTGAGCGGGGACACGGACGAAATCGTCCGAAGCGGCTGCAGATCTGGCGGCCATGGCAAGCGCGCCGGCAAGAAGCATGTTTCTGTAGGTCATCGGATTATCCTTGCATGGAGAGAACCATCGAACGGGAGGTTAGCCTGCGCTGATCGAGGACGCACTTCACAGTACGGAGATTGCGCGATTTTCCGCACTGGCCCCCTGCCCACCAATCGCCTAAACCCGGTCGCATGTTGAAAACCCGCATCATTCCCTGTCTGGACGTGGCCGATGGCCGCGTCGTGAAGGGCGTCAATTTCGTCGATCTGGTGGATGCGGGCGATCCGGTGGAATCCGCACGCGCCTATGATGCGGCGGGTGCGGATGAGCTGTGTTTTCTGGATATCCATGCAACGCATCAGAATCGGGGCACGATGTATGACCTTGCGACCCGGACCGCGGAGCAGTGTTTCATGCCGCTGACCATCGGGGGCGGCGTTCGGACCGTGGATGACGTGCGCGCGCTTTTGCTGGCGGGCGCCGACAAGGTCAGCTTCAACTCTGCGGCTGTCGCAGACCCGGATGTGGTGGCGCGCTCTGCCGACCGGTTCGGCAGCCAGTGCATCGTCGTTGCGATTGACGCCAAGACAGTTGAACCGGGCCGGTGGGAGATATTCACCCATGGGGGCCGGAAGCCGACCGGCATCGATGCGGTGGAGTTCGCGCGAACCGTTGCAGAAAAGGGTGCAGGTGAGATCCTGCTCACCTCGATGGACCGGGACGGGACACGTGCGGGGTTCAACATCCCGCTGACCCGCACGATTGCCGATGCCGTGCCGATTCCGGTGATTGCATCGGGCGGTGTGGGCACGCTGGATCACCTTGTCGAAGGTGTGACCGAGGGGCATGCAAGCGCGGTTCTGGCCGCCTCGATCTTTCACTTTGGTGACTACACGATCCGCGAGGCGAAAGAGCATATGGCGGCGGCAGGCATACCGATGAGGATGGCATGAACACACTGGAAAGGTTGGCAGAGACGATAGCGGCCCGCAAAGGCGCCGATCCGGAGACGTCCTGGACGGCCAAGCTGCTGGCGATGGGCCCCAACAAGGCGGCCGAGAAGTTCGGCGAGGAAGCGGTTGAAGCGGTGATCGAAGCCGTGAAGGGCGACAGGGCGCGGCTTACCGCCGAGGCAGCGGATGTGCTTTACCACCTGCTGGTGATGCTGGCGGCCCGGGATGTGACCTTGGCAGATGTTCTTGCCGAACTGGGACGGCGCGAAGGCACATCAGGGATCGAGGAGAAGGCGGGGCGTTAGACCCCCGCCCGCCAGTTGGGCGGGAATAATCGCGGGATCTCGATCTTGGGGCACCGGTCCTGAACCACTCGAATGCCCGCTGCGTGGCCCGCCTTCGCGGCCTCTTCATTTCGAAGACCAAGTTGCATCCAGATGGTCGACAACGCCGGCAACGCGCCCAGAGCCGTTTCGACAACGTCCGGAATCCGATCAGATCGCCGGAAGATGTCGATCATATCCACTGGCTCGTCGATCTCGGACAGGCTGGCATGCACCGTCGTGCCCAGAAAGTGCTGTCCGACGAGTCCGGGATTGACCGGAATCACCCGATATCCCTTCTGAACAAGGAACTCTGCCACGTAGTGCGACGGACGTGCTGGATTTTGGGAAAAACCAATAACTGCAATGGTTCTGGACGATAAAAATATCTCACGTAGATCGCTGTCAGAGTTCAAATCGCTCATCGCATGCCCAATACCACAAAAAAGCGCCCGAAGCATAAAGCCCGGGCGCAAGTCACGGAACGAGGGACAGTGAATACGAGGACGCAAGTTCCGGTTGCACCCTCTGTGATACATTTAGGCAACGCTTCGTCGCTTAGAAGAGCACCTGTCGAAAACGTGAACAGACTGTAAACCCGCCGTCACGCTGTCAGGATGGCCGGCCAGTTGGCGTCGCCGCGTGCAGTGTTGCCGGGAATGTCGCGTTCCCACCGCCGCCGGATGCGGCGCGAGAAATTGAGATACAGCTTGCCGTCATGGATGGTCCAAGCCTCGGGTACCGTGGGCGCGATATAACCTTCGGCGACGGCCCAGGCACAATAGCCGCCATATTGTGGCGCATATGCCCCGGGGTCCGCCACAAAGAGATCGCGGTTTTCGGCAGTGGAGAACCGCCATGTCGCGCCGTTCCAGAAGGTCGTGAAGTCAGGCGAACCCGCAACAGGTCGGGATTCGGTGAAATAGGCAACGGCATCGGTTCCATCGATGGCAACGGAGCCTTCGGAATAGACAGGTGGGTTTGCGGCCCACGCGCCACGGGCGAGGCCTGCGACGGGGAGCGCGGCGAGGCCGGACAGGATCAGGGTTCTGCGGTTCATGGGTCTTCTCGTGTTTAGGTTCGACTGGATCGCATCTGGGGTCACCCCTCGCAGGTTGCCACATCCCTTGGCAGAGCCGTGATGGCCCACGGCCCGTTCGTGAGGTTTGTTTCAGTCAAAGATGTCTTCGAGGATATCCCACGCCTCTTCGAATATCTTGCGCTTGATACTTTTGCGGCGCTTTCGCTTTTTCTGTTTGCGCGGGGCGTGCTTGGGTTTCGGCGCGCCCCGCACGCGCGATGGTTTGACCAGACCTGCGTGGCCATCGTGGTCCCGGCGCAACATCTTCAGGTCATGAAGCGGCGCACCGCAATTGGAGCAGGCAAGTTCATGCCTGTCCTTGCCCCGCAGGACCAGCGCGGCGCGCGTGCCGCAGTAACAGCATGTGGCTATCTTCTGGTTGGTCATGATCCGTCCGGTCAGCGTCGTCTCGTAGCATATAGGGCCACCGCGGCGGCATTTGAGACGTTGAGCGACCCAAAACTGCCCGCCGCGTCGATCCGCACAAGCATATCGCAGGTTTCCCGGGTTTTTTCGCGCAGTCCCGGCCCTTCGGCTCCGAGTACCAATGCGACCTGACGGCCCTCGCGCTCTTTCAGCGCTTCTTCGAGCGTTCTGTCGGCTTCGCCATCAAGCCCCAGAAGGACAAACCCCATGTCCCTCAGCTTTTCCATGGCCTGTGCCAGATTAGTGACCCGAAGATAGGGCTGGCGCTCGAGCGCCCCCGACGCGGTCTTGGCCAGTGCCCCCGTTTCCGGAGCGGAATGGCGTGCGGGGGCAATGACCGCGGCGGCGCCAAAGACCTCGGCCGATCGGAGGATCGCACCCACGTTATGCGGATCGGTCACCCGGTCGAGACAGAGGACCAGCGGTTCACCCTCACCTTCCGACAAAAGATCATCAATCTGGCCCCAGCTCAGGGGCTTCACCTCAAGCGCCGCGCCCTGGTGGACGGAATCGGGCGCCAGAGGTGCCGGAAAGCGGCGCGGATCGGCGATTTCGGGCTCGATGCCCCCCTGCCCCACGGCATCCCCCAGCCGGTCGCGCGCATTCTGTGTCAGGATAAGGCGCAGCTTGATCCGTTTGGGATTTTGCAGCGCATCGCGGACGGCGTGAAGTCCGAAGAGCCAGATCGTTTCTGCCGCCGATGCGCGTTTTGCGCGCTCTTTTTCAACGACCCATTTGGGTTTCTTCACTGTCGCTCTCCCGGAATTTCTTGCGGCGGACCTTGCGCCCTGGAGGCAACTGTCCGCAAGCTGAAAGCGCAGAGGCGATGGAGACACAAGATGCGACTTGCCCTTCTGAAGATCCCGGTGCGGGATCTGAGCGTTGCTGTCCCGTTTTATACTGCGCTGTTTGCGCGCGCACCGGTATTCGAAGCTGCAGAGTTCGGTTGGGCGCAGTTCGACATGGATGGGCTTGGCATCGCGCTTTACGTACCCGGTCGGGGTGGTGGCGACCGCAAACCTGGAGGTTCGGTGGACTTTCACCTTTGGTCCGACGGGATCGATGAGCTTGCCGACCGCCTGAACGGATATGCGGATGCGGGCGCCGCCGTGTTCGAGAATGCGGACGGTTCGCGCTCGTTCGAGTGCCGCGACCCGGATGGCAATGCCCTGAAGATCATGGGTTGAAACGCCCGCAGGAGCGCATTTTGCAGTTGACGGTCTGAGGGGGCGGAGCTATCCACCGCCTTCGTGGGCGACAGGCCGCAAGGTGTGGCAGGGGACTGTAACTCCCTCGCGGAGACGCACGCCTGGTTCGATTCCAGGGTCGCCCACCATTCTCCCTTAAACCAACGACTTAGTCTGCAAAGACAGCATTTGAGACATATCGTGCGCCTCGCAGCCTAGTTTTGCACCTCCCGGCACGGCGTTTTCTGTTTCCGCCATCGAACGCTCTTTTTGTGTCGTGTCCGCCCAACCAAATGACGGACAACTCAAGCCGTGGTTCAGCGGCCAAGGGATCAGCCCGAAAACTCTCCAGAAACACAGGCCGAAGTACGGCAGCACGGAACCTTTCGGTCCAAAGCGGGTGATGACTTTGGAGAATTGGAATGCCAAGCTGCAGGAGTTATCGGCGGAGTGGCGTGACCCGTTTCCTCAGACACGGAACTCCGACAGGTGTTTTGGATTGAAGTCGGTCATCTCGATAAGGGCGTCTATGTCGTCTAACCGGACATGGTCTTTGTGCACCGTGATAAGGCCCTGCCTGCGGAGCGCACTGAGGCTTCGATTGGTGTGGACAAGGCTAAGGCCAAGTGTGTCCGCAAGATCGGCCTGCGTCATGTGCATCTCCAGCCAGTCGCCCGCGCCGTTGCCGATCAACTCGACACGATGCCAGAGCTCAAGCAGAAGATGTGCCAAACGCTGCTGGGCCGACAACCGCCCCAAACGCACAGCCTGGTCACCAAGGATTGCAAACTCACGTGCCGTGCACCAACTCAGCCCGGCAGCAATGATGGGATACTTCTGCGAAATCTCCAGAACCCGCCGCGGATCGACCACTGCAAGCGTCAATGGTGTCAGGGCAGAAGCGCTGTATGTGGCGGCGGCCCTGAAATTCACGTGCAATCCCAGGATATCGCCCGGCAATGCATAGCTGAGGATCTGCCGACGCCCATTCGACAGGAGGCCGTATCTGATGGCCCAGCCTTCCATCACGATGAAAGTCGTTCTCAAGTCTGCGTTCTCTTCTATGAAGTCCCGCCCCTTATCCACGCTCAGGGTATTGTTCTGAAGCCCTTCCAGATACGCAATCTCTTCCTCGGACAGCAGGCAGAGCGCACCCAGCTTTCGAACGAGTGCACTCGCAGTCTCGGCCGGTTGAATACTGGCGACAATGCCCGTCTGCATGCTTACTTTGTTCCCCAAATGTTCCTAAATCCAGGACATTTCATTAACATATGTTATACTTGCCTACAGGAAAAACGCTGGCCTACCTAGTGCCTCAGCCACCCTCCCCGCTCTGCAAGTCGTTGCCAGTCAGGTAACCGCGCAGGCTCGTTCGGGTTCTGAGCGGATCAGTTTCCATCGCCGGAGTGTCCTTCACGTCCCTTTTCAGCAACTGCCTCGTTGCCGCATTTCGCAACGTCATCCAGTTGCTATGTCACAGGTTAATGACAGAGCTGGCGAAACCGTAGTTCCTGCCAGCGCGGGCGCACGCGCGGCTTCCCAGTGGTGGCAAGTGGTTCTCCGTCTGACACGGGCGACCAGGGTTGCCCGAACGTATGTTTGATCCCACGGCATGCGTATTTTGCCGATTAAGCCCGGAAGGCCGGGCAAGTTGCACTTTGGAAAACTCCAAAATCCCTCGTCCTGTCGAAGGCCGGGGCTCAGATACTCAGTTGGTCGAGCTTGAAACACGACAAACCAGAAAATCTCCTTATGCGCGGCACTTCCGCCGGCACGTTCCCCACGTCTCGGGGCCTGACGCGATCAGACCGCATTCCGAAAGGGTCTCTGTTGGTCCTTGCACCGATTGTCATGATCGTTCTCGCCTTCTTTTGGGTTGGCGATGTAACTGCGGTCCTGCGAAACCGGTTTGCCCTCTGGCGACAGAAACGTCGACGCCGTCCTTGACGATCTCATTCGTCGGGATGTGGTGACAATGACCCGGACGATTCAGAGTCTCAAACCGAAGCTCAACGCGCAACGCCGGGTGATTTTTCGGCACGGCCATACCCAGAGCAAAGAAAAAGGAAACAAAACCGCGATTTCGGGCGGACCTTGAACCCTCGCAGTGTCAATACACCGTTAACTAGCCGGTTTTCCGTCGCACTTTTGCTGCCAAACCTCACGACACTTTTGTCATCGACAGTCCAAGGAAGAGGTAGGTATGAGACAGTCTTCAGAATTGGTTCGCAAAAAAGAAAAATCGGCGTTCGAAAAGCGCCTCGGCAAACTGGCCAATGCGTTGCAGCGGCCGAAAGCCGTGGCGCAACCGGAGAGTCCAAAGCTGTTCAAGGCGGAGAACGACCCGGCGAAGAGATCAGAAAGCGAAGCATAAACAACCACCGGAATGGCATGGAAATACCTCCGGGTTCTGACCGCGTGGTAAAGACCGCTCGCCAAGCTCCGATGGAGTGAACGCTCAAACATCAACCCAACTCGATCTACTCGACGAGAACGGCGCCTCGGACTGATCCGAGGCGCCGCTTGCCACATGGGCTTCGTGGTTTGTCAGAGATCTTCCTGAACTTCGTTGGACGCGTCCTGAATGGCCTCGCCACCGGCCTCCACATCCTGACCAAAGCCCTCAACGGTTTCGCAGGCTGCCAATCCGAGAAAGGCGATCAATGCAACAAAAGACGTACGCAAAACACTCTCCTTCATTTCAGTTCTTCGTTCTTCCCGAGCGCGTTCAGCGCATGCGTTCCACGACGCTTGCCGCATAGGCATCGACCATCGCTGCATAGGCGTCTTCCTCGGGCAGTGTGAGCAGCGACGTCGTTTCGCCATCGCTTACCAGATCGCCGGCCTGTGTGAGATTGATCGTCAGCGAATAAAAGCTGTTCTTGGTGTTGTCGTCTTCGTTGGTGATGGCGATATCGCCTGCCAGAACAGAGTCGGCGCCAAGAGCGGCGGCAAAGCTGTTCGACACCAGCAATTCATCAATGTCGATCTTGATCTCCGAACCACTGTCGGACAACCGGTCGGCAACCCGCTCCATGATCGCAACTTCAAGATCGGTTTCGAGGTTTCCCCAGAACTGAACCGCTTCGACGCTTTCGATAGCGCTCTGATCGAACTGAACGTCCACGGATTTGACCGGTGTATCGCTCGCTGCTGCGGCGGTCGTCGATGCCAGTACAGCGGCGACAGCAAATCTCTGAATACTCATCCTACCCTCCATCAGGTTGTTGTGCGTGGACAACGGGCAGGTTCGGAAAAAGTTCCAACCATTCGAACGAAGTTTCGATTGTCCTCGGTTTTAATGAGTTCCCGGCCGGAAAACCTGTTCGGGAACCAATCGGCTCCCGATCGCGTTGTCGTGGTGGAACAAAAAGGAGACTTCAAAAATGGCCGATCAAGCGAACGGCAGTAACAGCACGATGATCATCGCGTTTTGTGTAGCAGTCATTGCAGTTGGCGCAGCAGCGTGGCTGGCGTTCGGCGAGGGCGGCGTTTTCGATCAGCCGGACGTGCAGGTCACAATTCCGGGCGTCGGCAGCATTGAAGGCGAAATCGACGGCAACTGAGGCCGGCCACAGGTCACGATATAATACAATCGTAAATGGAAACGCGGCTCCGAAACGGGCCGCGTTTTTCAGTTCTCCGGGCAGCACCGGACGCGCATCTTTCTGCTCTTCGAGATGAACATTGACGGTGATGGATTGCTGTTCCGATGCGCTTCAGTTCCGCGATTGTCCTGTGTCGATCATGTAAACAAGGCGATCCGCATTGAGCCAGGCGCAACGCAGCGACCTCCAGACCATCAGGACTGACATTCATTCAAAAATATCTGCGATGGCCGGGAACCATTTCTCATGGCCGACAGTTGGGTAAGTGATTGGCATCTAATGCCAAAAACATCACAAAGAGGGTTAAGCTATGAAGAATCTCATGACGTCGACAGCCGTTATTTTCGCACTGTCACTGCCTGCGGTGGCAAGTGACGGATACACCTCGCAAACGTTCATGGACAATGCACAAGAGGCCCATTCCGCCGCAGATCTGCGCGCATCGGATCTGATCGGAATGCGCATTTATACAACCGAAACCGATGTGGACGCTGGCTTCATGGTCGATACCGGCACGGATTGGAACGATATCGGCGAAGTCAACGACATCATCCTGTCGCGTGACGGGTCGACCGAAGCCGTGTTGCTGGATATTGGCGGTTTCCTTGGGATCGGTGAAAAGACCGTTGCCGTGAACATGAACCAGTTGAGACTGGTTGCAGACAGCGACGACCCCGGCGAGTATTTCATCGTGTTCAAGTCGGATCGCGAGATGCTCGAACGCGCTCCCGAGTTCGACGTCGACCGTATCGGCGCCTGGATGGATGCGGCCGTCAACGACGCAGAGCAGGCGACCGACGCAACCATGGAAAAGGCGGAAGAAGCCTTTGCCTGGGCCGCAGCGCCGGAAATCACGCGCGAAGGGTTCGAGGACTACGAACGCGAAGCGCTGACGGCCGAAATGCTGACGGGTGCACCGGTTTACGACACCAATGACGAGTGGATCGGCGAAGTGTCCAAGGTGGTCCTTGACGACAATGGCCAGGTGAAAGAAGCCGTGCTGGATGTCGGTGGTTTCCTGGGCATTGGCGAAAAAGAAGTCGCCACAGGTCTCGAAAGCCTAACCATCAAGCGTGAAACTGAAGGTGAGTCTCTGCGGGTCTATGTGGACACCACCAAAGAAATGCTTGAAGCGATGCCAGCCCACGACGAAGGCTAGACCCCGTCGTTAGACTATCTGAGAGCCCGGAGTACCCTACTTCGGGCTCTTTGCTATCTACCCGAGGGTCATACCGCCATTTGGACAAACGCTTTACTTCGGTCCTGCCCTGCAGACGGAAGTGGCGGCGCTTCCAGTGCCGCAAACTCCCCAAATTCTGACCCGAACCAAAAAGAATCTGGAACACAACCGCAGTTGCCGGCGTTCTAAACCCAAGCGCGCTGATTGCACGCTCAACCAGATAGCCGGGAGCTATAATGATGAACCGTCTTATTTACATCGTCGGCCTTGTGGTCGTTGTCATCGCCGTTCTTTCGTTTTTCGGCCTTTCGTAACCGATGAAGATCCACCCATTCCGGACTGCAGTGGCGTTGTCTTGCGCCGTCTTCAGCGGGCTTGCGACAGGTGCGCTGGCCGATCAGGTCGGAAACGTGGATGTCGACTGGCTGGGAAATGACATTGTCGTCGAAGCCTTCGAAGATCCCGATGTTCCCGGTGTGACCTGCCATGTGTCGTATTTCGAGCGCGGCCTGATCGACCGGCTTCAGAACGGGAACTGGTTCGAGGATCCGTCGAATTCCGCGATCAGTTGCAAGCAGACCGGTCCCATTGAGATCGGTGATATTGACCGGTCCAGCGGCGGAGAAAGCGTGTTTTCCGAACGGCGCTCGATTATCCTCAAGTCGCTGAATGTAAAGCGGATATTTGATGAGAAGAACCAGACATTGATTTACATTTCGCATGCGCGGGAGATACAGAAGGGTTCGGCGAAAATGGCTATTTCTACCGTGCCGCTCTATCAGCCCTGATGCATCCTTTACGTTGGCTATCGGTCAGATGAAGCGAGTTCTGCACAGGGTTGTCCTGCGACTGGAACGTATTCTCGCGCTGTTTCTGGGTGAGCAGTCGCAGAACCGCGTGATCGAGCCCTATGCAGGTTATGCGACGCCGCAAAACATGATCGTACGCGGCCGTGTCCTGACGTCGCTGCGGCGCCAGAATCCTGCGGTCGAGGCCAGCTGGCTGACCAACCTTCGCTCGATGGTGTCCCTGTTTCTGACAGACGAGGTTGCCGGTGTACGCGTGCGGTCGGGCGATGTTACGGCCACCAGCGATGAGGAAGGATACTTCACGCTGCACCTGCCCCTATCGCCGGAGCCGGGCTGGATCAACGTGCCGGTTCATGTAGAGGGATTTGAGGACGCGGCCCAATGCCCCGTTCTCGTACCTTCCGGCGATGCGGAGTTCATGGTAATCTCCGATGTAGATGACACGGTGATGGAGACCGGAGCCTACTCCCTGCCCCGCAACCTCTGGACGTCGATGATGGGAAACATTCTCCAGCGCCACGTACATCCCGATGCGATCCGCCTCTTGTCGGACCTGTCGTGCGATGGGCGTAACCCGGTCTATTACGTGAGCTCTTCGCCCTGGAACCTCTATACGTTCCTAACGCGCATCTTCGAACGCAATGGCCTTGTCCGGGGGCCGATGTTCCTGCGCGATCTCGGCGTAAGCGGCACAAAGTTCATTACGGACGACCACGGAGATCACAAAGGCCGCAGCATTGACACGCTGATAGAGGCGAACCCGAACCTTCCCGTCGTTCTGATTGGCGACACCGGCCAGAAGGATACGGCCATCTATGCCGATACTGTCTCTCGGCATCGGGGCCGGGTTCGTGCCGTGATCCTGCGCGAAACAGAAGACAGATCGGACAGCACGGATTTGGCATACATGGATCAGATCACGCGGCGTGGCGTGGCGGTTTTCCACAAAGGTGAGTTCCCGGACAG
Source organism: uncultured Paracoccaceae bacterium (assembly GCA_947503175.1). Classification (GTDB taxonomy): domain Bacteria; phylum Pseudomonadota; class Alphaproteobacteria; order Rhodobacterales; family Rhodobacteraceae; genus Ovoidimarina. Next base: position 103,542 of record CANNCO010000005.1, on the reverse strand, counting down.
CAAACCTGTAATCGCGGCAGCCCTCAAGGCGACAAAACCGGAGTGAAATCGGAGGCCGAAGCAAACCAGCGCCCGACTTCGATCGTCTGTCTTGCGTTACGCCGCAGCACCACCGTCCGGCCGCGCCCCTACAAACTGCCAGGCCGCATCGGTCTCGGACGCATTGAAAGCCCTGCCATCGACCGGGATGATCTTGTCCATCACCTCGATCATCCGTGCCGCAAGATCCGGCGCACCGATAACCGCGTATTTGTCGACCTTGCTCAAGGCACGGAACCGGGATTCGATCACGTCACCGTCAAGCATCGTATCCCAGTCGCTGCCCGTGAAACCCGACAGGTCCAGAAGCATGCTGACCTTGCCTTCTGCGCGATCAAATACGCCGTTCATGAACCTCGCCATCGCTTCGGCGGCATCGTCGTCCATGTGCCCGTTCACCTGGAAGGCATAGATATCCACGGAAGTGGTCGCGATTTGTTGAATTGGGCCATGTGAGAAAAGTGCCATCAGGTTCACCTCCCATCTCTCTCTTCTGGGGACACCCGGCGAGCATCCAAAGTGTTCCGTAGTGTCGAAGATCGCAGGTTCCAAGGCCCTGTAGGGCCCCCTTCGGTCAATGCGCCCACCCTCGCCATCCGGGCATAAGGGATACGCCCCGAGGTACGGTGATAGATGGCGGGATGGACGCAACCAATGGTCATTGCCGGATATCTTTCGAGACATCGCGAATGGCCTTGCCAACAACCTCGACGTATCGGGAAATCTCTTCCACCGCCTCGCATGCGATGAGCCCCGCAATTCCAGCCGGTGCAAAAAATCCGCTTGCATGATGCTTTCTCAAAGCCTTTAAAAAAAATCGCATATAGATGCCTCGGAGTTCCCATAGAAATGCAGATTTCTTCTGTTGGGAGGTGCCGGTAGCTTAATCGAATTGTCCGCCTGGGATTCGTGAGACAAGAATCCGAAAGTTCCAAACAGAATTTCCTTCTCTCTTCAAAACTCTCGAAATCTATCTCGCGATCTCAGTTCGACTTACCAATGACCTATGGCGTCGCTGTACCGGTCTGTCGCGGTATGGATAAAAGGGTGCGGAAGATTACTCCGCCGCACCTCATCTTGCAGACAGCTTTCCGGCCGCGGGGCCATCAGTTACTGTCCGCGACGCGGTCCTCTTCCGGAGTCTCCACGTCGATTGTCGGAACGGTAACGGTTACTTCTTCCGTACCGACATCGATGTCGCCCACGTCGGCATCAAACTCGGGCAGATTTCCTCCCTCGACGGTTACATCGACGTCCGGCAGGCTTGCCTCCTCCGTCTGATCGATGTCAATCATGAAAAAGGCAAACACCGCGATTGCGGCAGCAGCGATTCCAGCGAGTACTTTTCCGGTGGTCATAGTCGATCTCCTTATCAAACTCGGAAACTCAACTATGGCTTCGGCAAAATGTTCCGTAATTTCTTTTCGTTTTTTCTGGAACTTAATTCGGACTGATTCGTTAATTCGGCGTAACCACGATTAGAAGGAATACGTGATGGAATATGGTCTTTTGGGAGTGCTCGTGCTGATTGCGAATATCTACGCAATCATCAAAATCTTGGGTTCCGGCGCATCGACGGCTGCCAAAGTGATTTGGACACTTGTTATCCTCTTCTTGCCGGTCCTCGGTTTTATTGCATGGCTCATCGCCGGCCCGAAGGGTGGCTCACTGACCGCCTGACCGCGTATCTGTCAGCAAGGCGTGTCCCGTACATTGCTGGCCGATAAGAAAGCCCGCCCCATTCCGGGGTGGGCTTTCGCATTTTGCGGGATATCGCTCGGAGTTAGCGTTCCTATGATACACGGAGTGACAAACGTGCTACTAGTTCGAGCCGCGGAACTCAGCGACCAACCTCGTCCACCACGCCCAACTCCCGTTTCAGCAATGTGATGTTTCGCCGGTTCGACTTGAAGCCGATATCAAAAATGTCCCCGATGACAGGGACTGTTCCCACAGCAGCATCAACGGCTGTATTCACCGCCATCCGGACCAGCGTCCTGCGCCGCGCGCCCATCCGGCGCCCCTCGACAAGCAACCACAGGGCTGGTGCAAGTGCTGCCGCATCGCCAACCCCCGGCAACAGACCCAGAACAGAGTCCCACCCAAAGCGAATTTGGGTTCCCGGAATGCGAAAACTGCTGTCTAGCGTATCGGCAAGCCTTTCAAGCCGGGCGATCCTGCGATCGGCTGCCTGTATCGCTAAAGGCTGTTCCTGGTTTTCCACGACGATTGACTTCACGCCGCGCCGATTCAGTCGGTGGTCACCGCCGCCGCTCCATCATCCAACAGTGTCTCGTCGGGATCCGTGACGAAGGTCAGAAACACGAAAAACAGGATTCCGGCGAAAACGACTGCCGCTCCGATCCCGATCAGTGCGGGACGATGGCGGCGACTTTGGGTTTCGATGTTCGTCTTTTCTGCTGACATTGTTCGAACTCCTATAATCTGTGACTGAAACGTCGATCAATGTCGTTTGGTTCCGTTCAGCCGTCATCCTTTGTTCGGTCCGCCATCAAATCGTATGTATTCAGAACGATGAAAAAGAGTGTCGCAAGCATCAGGGCTTCCGTAAACATCCCAAGGCCGCAGGCGACCCCTATCGCCCCGACGCCCCAGATCGCGGCACCGCTGGCCACACCACGAAGACGGCCCTGCTCGCTTGTTGAAATTATGGCCCCTGCCCCAAGAAACCCGATTGCACCGACAAGCCCCTGAATCAGGCGGGTCGGGTCGGCATTGAGATCGGGGAACGCTTCGACCGTCTCGATCGAGAAACTGACCGTCAGCATCGTCCAGGCGGCGCAGCCCGCAGAGACGAGAACGTAAGACCTTGCTCCCAAGGGCTTGTTTTTGATCTCCCGGTCTATCCCGACGATCAAACCACAGCTCGCAGCCACAAGCAGGCGGACAACGAACTCCAGGTTTTCGACGCCCATATCAGCTCCATTCCATTGAGATCTTCCTCCATCGACCCGATACAGGTTCGGGCCCCACGCGGCATTCCACATGGGACCCTTTCCAAATCGGTCTAACAGGGCGTCAGTGCCCTTTCGACCCAAGGTTCTGGCGCTCTGCTTCGTCGCGCGCTGCGTCGGAGACACGGCGCAGGGCGGATTTCCCCTTGCTTTCGGCTTTCGCAACGATGTCCGATCCGCTTGGAACATCTTCCTTGTCGAAGTCAATGGCGTCTTTCAGAACAGCCTTGCCTTCGTCTACTGCAGCCTCGGCCACGGCCCGAAGTTTGGCCTTCTCCTCTTGAAAGACGCGTTCAGCCTCGTCGAACAGACGATCACGATGGGCTCCCAGCACGCGGTCTTCGCGCTCGGTCCGTGGCAGGGCCGCACCGAGGGCGGCGCCAGCCGCCAGCGCGACCGCACCCACCAGAAGCGGTTGCTCATAAGCGGTTCGCGCAATAGTCTCGCGTGCGCGCGACGAAACCTGTTCGGCCCCAAACTGCGCCGACAGGGCTGCCATCCGAACGCGTCTGACCCGCTCACGCGCGGCATCGCTCAGATCTTCCGTGCCATCCGACAGGCGGTCGACCAGTTCTTCGGCCCGCGTATAGACACGCTCACCCCAATCCTGTGCAGATTGCTTGATCGATGACGAACCGCTTTCGTCTGCGCGGTCCGCATCGGCAGAGGCTTCGACGGAGTACCCCCAGTGATCGCTGCCAATATGCGGCTGTGTGCGGCTCTTCTCCAACGCCGCCTCGACACGCTCATCGAATCCCGCCATTTCAGGCTCCTCCGAGGCAAAGCCACGCGATGTCGGGTTAGAACGCGTATCGTAGGTCGGTTTGGCCGGCTTTTCCTCACCCGAACGCGCGGCCATGCTGCCGATCAGCCATGCCACACCGATGCCGACAAGAGCCGTCGGGACAGGGTTGCGGCGCGCGGTATCGACGATCGTATTGACGACATCACCCCCGCCATTCTTCAGGTGCTCGGACAGTGACGACACGATCTTGTCGGTCGAAAACTGCTCTTGCAGATCCTCCAGAGAGCGTGCAAGCGCTGAGCGTTCCTGCTCGATCTCATGTTCCAGTTCTGATGGTGTCTGTGAGTTAGCCATGGATTTTCTCCTTGAGAAGCTCGGCGTCCTTCCGGATGTTTTCTCCGGTGCGCTCCGGCAAGAGGTTTTCTGGTTTCAGGCGGTGCAGTCCCTTCAGCCCGAAACCGGTTGCCAACAGCAGAGCCGCGAAACTGAAGATGACGGCGGACCACCCTTCGGAAATGTCCAGACCTTCCGAGATCCCGGCGACTATGGCAGCAGCCAGAACATTCAACCCGACCAGCGTCGTGATGGCAGCAAAAACCAGAAGGGCGATTGCGATCCCGGCCTGGGCGATCTTTTCGGCCGTCTCGGCGCGGGCAAGTTCGACCTCTTTCCTCAGAAGTCCGCTGAGCTGCGCCAGCACCTGAATGACGATCGAGCCGTTTTCAGCTGTCTCTTGCCGCTCTGTCATGCCCGGTCCCCGTTGATCTGAAAGGCCTCGCCATGGCCAGCGGACGAGGATCGCGTATTGCGGCCTTCACTGGCTTTCAAAAGCCGCGCGGCCGCGAACCCCAACAGGGCAGCGCCGCCCGCGAACAGCACAGGATTTCGGCGTGCGAAGGCGTTCGTTTCATCAAGGATTGTGCGCATGTCTGTCTGGCGGATCGCCACGGCGGCGTCATTCAGGCTTTCGGCGATGCGCTCGGTTGCGTGACGCTGCACGGAACCGGTCTCAAGCTTCTCGGCGGCGGCCCGTGCCGCGTCGGCGGAAGCTTCGACACGACCGGCTGCTTCATTCTGCTTTTCAGTGATCTTCTCATTCGCCTTCGACTTTGCGCGGCGGGTCGCCGACTGCGCGGTTTTTTTCAGGGTATCGGACGCTTTCCGGGCGCGTGCCTCGGCCGCCGTACCAGTTTCCTCCGCCAAATCGGTCAGAGTCTTCTTGTTCGATGTGCCGGTCATGTCGTTTCCCTTTCGCTTGCGAGGTATCCTGCCCGGGCTGAAATTCGTTGGATCTGCCGGGTCGCGGATGTTCGACAGGACAACTTTCAGGCGGCGTGATTTGTTCCACGCAATCTGAATGACCCGGCGTAACTCCGATGAGGCCCGAATGAAAGAAGGAGCGCCGCCTGGCACTCCTTTAATCAGGAATTTCAATGTCTTGGATCCTGCGACCTTACCGGGCTGATCCAATCAGTTCCATTGCCCTTATACCTACTCGTCTTCTCCGCTTCCGCGACCTGTCAGGGCGAAGACAGCGACGATCACAAGCAGCAGCAAGGAAAGTCCAAATATCAACACTGTGCTGTCCATCATCAACTCCTTTCGGTCGGATCAGTCGTTCAACGCAGGAGAAACGGTAAAGTTCCGGAACTAATTGCTGATGCGGCATGTTGTTCCCGGAAGGAGAGTTGCAATGTATGCGAAACTGTCATCGCTCGGCGCCAGCAAGGCGATTATCGACCATGAAGAGTTTGCAATCGACGAGATGTTGTTTTCATGGGCCGACCGTCGGCTCAAATATATCGCCGTTCAGACCGGAAACTGGTTTCACGACGATATCGTGCTGATCGCCGCCAGCCTTGCCGCGCCGATAGATGCCAATGGCAAGATCCGGATGCTTGTGACCAAGGCCGAGCTTTCGGACCTGCCACGAAGCAGTGCCGATGACTCCCTGGCCTGGCCGCACCTTCCGCCGATCGTCATCGGGCCGTTCGGCAGTACGCAAGCACCGCCGCTCTTGCTGGCGCAGATCGCCAGCATGGCGGGTGCCGAACCATCGGCTGACAAGACAGAGAATGTCGTGGACACCGGTCCTTTGGAGCGGATGAAGGACTGGATCGGAAAAACTGTATTCGGGGACGCAGGCGTCTTGGGCACACTTTCTGATGTCGTGCTGGATACATCCGACAACAGCCTTTCGCATCTGGTGATCGATGCGGAGGGCGAAAGCTATGCCCTGCCCATCACAGCACTGCGGCATCCGGCGAAACAAGGCACCCATCTGATCATCGAGGGCACCGAAAGCCAGTTCAGAACGGCCATGCGGCCGGAAAACCTTTTGCCGAACTAACGGCCGCAGATGCCCGTCTTGACCGCAACACGGCAACGGAAAAGGGCGCCACCGGGGGCGCCCTCCCACACAGTCGTATCTCTGCCGCGCTATGCAGCGCGGCGCATCCATTCGTCGACCTCTTCGCGGACTTCTTCCTTGGTCTTGCCATACCGCTCCTGAATCAGGCCCTCAAGTTTCGTCCGGTCCCCAGCGGCCTCGTCAAGCTCGTCGTCTGTCAGTTCGCCCCATCTCTTCTGGGCATCACCCTTGAACTGCTTCCAGCGACCTTGAATTTCATCCCAGTTCATTGGTCTCTCCTTTCAATGTTTCGCATCGTCCAATTGCTGAACCAATGTTTTTCTCCCCAAGAAGGTTCCAACCCGCGGAACTTTTTTTTCAAATTCGCGTTAATTGCAGAAGGAGAGTTACATGTCCCTGCGCCATCCGTTGTTTCCCGTCCTTGCCGTCATCGCGGCATGCGGGCTTGTCTGGTTTCTGCAAACGGCAGAACACGTCATGGCACCACTTCTTCTGGCGCTGGTACTGGGCGTCGTAATCTCGCCCGCAACAGACAAGATCGAGGGTTTGGGCGTAAAGCGGTCGATTTCGGCCTTCCTTGCGCTCATCGCAACGCTTGCAGCGATTGTTGCTCTTGGGCTGCTTCTTGGGCCGGTCATCTCAGATGCGATAGAAATGGCCCCGCGGATGCGCGGGGAGTTGCGCGAGATCGCCGTCAGCATGCGACCGGCGCTTGAAAGCGTAACCGATCTTCAGGAAACGATTGAGCAGACGCTCGCAACGGGAGATGCGTCCAGCGCGCCGAAAGAAGAACCGGTGGCAGTACCCAATCTCATGGATGCGATCTGGTACGCGCCCGGACTGGCGGCGCAGGCGATGATCTTTATCGGAACCTTCTACTTCTTCCTGCTCTCACGGAACGACATCTACCGCTACGTCCATCTGGACGACACCAATGTCGACACAGCGGCGCTGCGCCGCGCAGAGGGCGAGGTCTCGCGCTATTTCATGACGATCACCGCGATCAATGCCACCTTCGGGTGCCTGATCGGCCTTGTGATGACGGTTCTGGGAATGCCAAGCCCGGTCCTGTGGGGGCTCGCGGCATTCCTTGTCAATTACGTTCTGTATCTTGGCCCGGCTGCCCTCGCCTGTGCCTTGTTGCTCGCTGGCTTCATCGTTTTCGACGGTCTGGCAAGCATCCTGCCCGCCGCGATATATCTGGGCCTCAACGCGACAGAGGGGCAGTTCGTGACCCCAGGACTTGTCGGCAAACACATGTCGATCAACCCGCTTCTGGTCTTTGTCTCGCTCGTCTTCTGGCTTTGGCTCTGGGGACCGTTGGGCGGCATTATCGCTATCCCGCTTCTGGTGTGGGGTTTGCGCATCCAGCAGGCGATCAAGGGGGATCAGACCATTTCTTCCGGCACACCGGGAAGGTTGCGACCGAACCGCCGGGCGGGTGCCACCGGATAAGGCAGAAGGAACCCACGGCGACGTTCCGGCGTCTCGCTTTGGTTCTCTGCGGCGAGCTTTGCCCAAGACTGTACCGCCGTCGCCGGATCAAGGGATGCCGCATCCGCGCCCTTGGGCAGCCAGTGCGCCATACACCTCTCACGAATGTGGGTGACCGTCTCGGCGTCATCGATCATCATCCCGGCTTCGGTATCCCAGTAGTGGCTTCGGCCATTCAGGTTCGCCGAGGAAATCACCGCCGCCCGGTCGTCAAAGACAGAGACTTTCGCATGGACATAGACGATCGGCGCCCTCGCAAGAGACGAGCGGCCGTTCGGGTTCGCATCGGACACCGGTCGTGCAGGCGATCCGACGAACAGACGTTCGCCAAAGGCACGCCGCAACCGATCGATATACCGTGCCTGCAAGTATTCGCCATAGCGTTTGTCGCTTCCTCCCGCCGTCTCGAAGGCGACATCTTCCGGTGCCGCCGGAAGGACAAGAATCACGCTCAATTCAGGATTTTCCTTCGCGGCCTTGCACAGGGCTGATGTGAAGTGCCGATCACGAAAAAACTGCGATTCCAGGTAGATAAGCTGCGTCGACTTCGCCACCTCAGCCATGCTCACAGCTGCAATTTCGGCGATCTCCTGTTTCGGCGACATATATGGCAGCGAGAAACGACGCGGTGCTGAAAGCGTACGAAGAAAGTTCGTTTCCGGGTTCTTCGCGAGCTTTATGGCGTCCTTGCGCCAGAAGGTCTGAAGATGGTGTCGCGCAGCGGCGGCAAGGTTGCTGTCCTCCACCATCATATGCACATCGTACCACGTCTCGTCGCTTCGGCGTGCGTGCTCGAGCGTGTCGTATCTGCGTTCGTCCAAATCCAGCCCGCCGAGATAGACAGAGGTCTTGTCGAACACCGCTATCTTCTGGTGATGGGTTGCGGGCACGAGCGGGGCCGGTGGCCAGGGTCTGGCCGCGACCTCACCGTTTCGCATGTCGAGCATCCCCTGAAGCCCTGGTAGTTCGCGTAAGCGTACTTGCCCGCGCTCACGCCCGTCGTCGTTCAAATCAGAGGCAATCTCGCGCAGCATCCCGAGCGTTTTCGGCCAAAGCAGAATTCGCGGAAGCCAGCCAACCCGCGCAGGGTGCATCGCAACCCGGACTTGCAAGAGTTCGGGGTGGTTCGAAAGCTCGGCCGCGGCAATGAGCATGCGGCAGGCCCTCCATGAGCCCCTATGAAGTGCAGGACGCACGACCGGATCGAAATCGCTTAGTGTCAGTGTAATCGCTACGCCGCGCGAGAGCGTGTCAGTGACCAGATCAAACCACGTCTCGCCGATTTTTCTGGCATCTTCCGAGCGCAACCGCGTTTCAGGGTCGAATACGCGAAACCCCGCGCAGATTTCCGAGTTCGCCGTCAGAAAGGCGCGCTCCAGAACCGGGAACGCCTCGCTCGCCGTGATAAGCAAGCTGACTGTTCGGCGCGATGGCATTGGTGTTCTCCCGACGGCTAATAATCCAGCGTATCCGGCATGGACTCCTGCGCCCGAAAGCTGACGACTGTCTGGTATCTTGCCGGATCGGTTTCAACCGTCAATTCGCCGTCCATCTGGGTTACGAAGGCCCGGATCAACCGCGTCCCAAGCCCGGTGCTGGTACCTTCGGATGGCATCCCGGAGATCGGGTTCTCCACACGCAACGTGGCCGCACCCTCCCCGTCATTCGATAAGAAAACTCCGATCTCGGATCGCGTGCCGTCGCTTGTGCCGGAGTATTTGACCGAGTTCGTCAACAGCTCGGACACCAGCAATGAGAATGGTACGGCCTGATCCGGGACAAGCATCAGTTTGTCTGCCTTCACGACAATCGAGATCGGGGCACGCGGTATCTGAACCATCGCCTCCGTTTGTGCGGCAAGATCGGACAGGAGCGTTGCCGCGTCGATCTTGTCCACGCTGTCGGTCAGATAGAGCTTGCGGTGAATTCCGGCCAAACCAAGAACCCTTTCCTGCAGACGCCGCAGGATTCTTTGCGTTTCAGGCTGCTCAGCCGAACGCACCTCCATGTTCATGATCGAAGAGATGAGCTGAAGATTGTTTTTCACGCGGTGGTGGACTTCTTTCAGCAGAACCGACTTCTGCGATATCAGTTCGTCCTTCTCATAGATCAGGTTCTCCAGCTCGGCCTCTTCGCGCGACACGGTCGCCGCCATCGCACGAAACTGTTCCTGGATTGAAGAGATCTCCTGCGGTTCACCGGCAGCTTGACGCACCGGTGGCAAATTCCGGCGTTTGGCAAAGCCGACCATATCCCGTTCCAGAGTGCGGATCGGTCTGATAACAAGTCGATGCAGGGCGAAGACAGCGACAGATATCGTCGCGATCCACATCAGAATGGGATACACGCCAGACCATTGAAATCCCGTCAGGCTGGCGGCGATCGGGCGATCCGTGCGCCAGGTTCCCAGAGCATAGGCAACATCCGGCACTACGGGAACGACGGCATAGATCCGCTCTTCACCTGAAAGATCCAAGCTGGTGAACGTGTTTGGTTCCATACCTGCGAGACTTTGCAGCCTCAGATCAGCAGGCAAGTCCGCTTCGGCGATCTCAAAGCCTCTTTCCGTGGTCAGTATGTCGCCCAGAACGTTAAACGTAATAAGGCCGAGCGGCCCGTCGACGCCAAGCAGATCATCCTCGGGAGCAATGACCGCTTGCGGCACGGAAACTGACAGATAGCCAATGAACTCGCCTTCTTTTTTGATCGGCTGACTGATCACGATCACTGACCGTCCGCTGCCGGGCGCGTCCCGGTTGACCTCAACATTTGGGCGAGGGTTTCCGATCAGGTTCTCGAAATTCGTGAACAATGAAAAGTCGATCTCCCCACCCGCAGTGGAACAGGTCATCATGCCGGATGGCGGTATGAAGCCCGCGAAAGCATATGTCGGGTTCACATTGGCGAATTCGCGCAGATAGGACGAACACTGCTCGGCATCATCCCTAAGGCCGTATGCGATTGACCCCAGAGCTTCGGCTGCACCAAGTCCGCGTTCGATGACCCGCTTCTCGCGCGAAGCCGCCTCCGAGGTCAGGGTCAGAAGCGTGAGCTCTGCCGCCCGCTCGCTTTGTGCCTGCGTTTCGAGTGTCTGAATGAAGCCAACAATGCCAATCGGCGCAAGCGCAAGCGAAAGGAACGCGGCGATGCGGAAAACAAGCCCCTTGTGCCACGTGGCCGCCCTTTCATCGGCCGTGCTCAAACAGCACCCGGTCCGTTAGCTATTACAACGGCCTGCGTTGCCGAGTCGGTCAGCTCAAGTGCTTCTTCTTCGTCAAGATGCATGAGCTCGGCAAGTCGTGCGCGCGCCCGGTTGACACGGCTCTTGATCGTGCCAACTGCGACGCCACATAGCTCTGCTGCCTCCTCATAGGCAAACCCCTGAGCACCCACCAACGACAACGCTTCCCGTTGTTCGTCGGGCAGTTGTTCGAAGGCGCTCTTGAAATCGTCCAGATTGAGGCGTCCGTCATGGGCCGGTTTTACAGCCATGTTGGCCGCCATGACCCCATCCACATCGGCAACTTCGCGACGCGCCTTTCTGCGCGAGGAATAGTAAGTGTTGCGAAGAATCGTGAAGAGCCAGGCACGCAAATTGGTTCCGACGGTGAATTTCTCGATATTGGTCCACGCCTTGACCAGCGTATCCTGCACCATGTCGTCGGCTACGGCACCGTTGCGGGTCAACGAAAGCGCGAAAGCCCGTAAGGCTGGGATATGATCGACGAGTTCGTCACGCGGGTCAGGATTGCTCATCCCTTCCGCTCCGACTTGCTCTCTTTTTCTTTCAGTTTCGCGAGAAGATCCTTGAAGCGATCGGGCACGTCTTCTTCAAGGGTCGGCTGAAAGACCCTCTTCAGATTCTCGTCAATCGCGGAATCGCGTGCCGCCCTTTTCCTGTCATCAGCCATCAATCACCTTTTCTTTCTCGCGCACGGAAATATTCTCACCAAGCGGGAACTAACGCAGACCTAATGCGTTTGGTTCCCGAAAAAACAGAAAAAAGGATGATCCGATGCCGGGCGCACAAGATCCACAGTCCATTTCCGAAATCGTCGGGGCCAACTTGCCCTTCCTGCGCCGGTATGCGCGCGCGCTGACAGGATCTCAGGCCTCTGGTGACGCGTATGCGTCTGCAACGCTCGAAGCGATCCTGACCGATGACAGCGTGATCCGCGACCATCCCGGTAAGGTCGCCCTGTTCAAGGTATTCCATAGCATCTGGTCGACAACCGGTTCACCAGCGGACGGAGAGACGACGGGGCTGGAAGCAAAGGCACAGAAATACCTTGCCAAACTCACCGAGAACAGCCGCGAGGCCCTGCTTCTTCACACGATCGAGGAGTTTTCGCTCAACGATATCGTGACGATCATGAATCTGCCGCTGACAGAGGTCGAAGTTCTCGTCTCTACCGCACGCCGCGAGATGCAGGATGCTGTCGCCGGCAAGGTCATGATCATCGAAGACGAAGCGATCATCGCGATGGATCTTGAGAACCTCGTGGCCGAGATGGGGCACAAGGTAACCGGCGTCGCGCGCACCCACGACGGCGCTCTCCAACTGGCGGCCAAGGAGATACCCGACCTTATCCTCGCCGATATCCAACTCGCCGATAACTCGTCCGGGATCGACGCGGTGAACGATCTGCTGCGTGATCTGGGCGAACGACCGGTGATCTTCATCACCGCCTTCCCCGAACGGCTCCTGACCGGCGACAAGCCAGAGCCGGCCTTCCTGATCGCAAAACCTTACTCCGAGGATCAGGTACGCTCGGCAATCAGTCAGGCCATGTTCTTTGCATCGACCGAGACGCTCAAGGCCTGACTGAAACGAATGCCTTTCGAACGCGAACGGCGCCGCTATTCTGCGGCGCCTTTTCTTTCGCATTCAGGTGGACAGATAGCGCGCGGGGCGGGCGACAAAGGCGCTTTCGGTTGCCAAAAGGCCGGTTGCACGACCCGTTATCAGCGCGCCATAGACCGCAAACAGGTTGGCCGCGACTGCGGCAGCCAGAATACCGGAGTAACCAAAGGCGATCACGCCAACCCAGGCCAGCGGAAGGTAGACAAGGAAGATCCTCGTCAGGCTCAGCCCCATCGAATGAAACGCCTTGGAACGCGAATTCATGGCCGCATTCGCGGTTACGAGAATCCCGTAACCGAACAGGCTCGGTCCGACGATCTGAAGGTACTGGCGCGTAAAGTTGGCTGCATCTGCGTCTGACGAGATGAACCCTGCGATCTGCTCGGCAAAGACACTCAGAACCACCGCCACAACCGCGCCATAGCCAACACAGAACATCCAGGCCTGCCAGACAGCCTTTCGCGCCCGCTCTTCCTTCCCCGCACCCCAATTCTGCCCCACGACCGGACCGATACCGGCCGAAAGCGCCAGAAGCACAACCAGCGCGACCGACTGAACCCGCGTCGCAGCACCAAAGCCTCCAACGGCGGCATCGCCCAGTGTGGCGACCGCAGCGGTGACCAGTGCCATACCCATCGGATTGATCGCGTTGGACAGCGCGGCCGGCCCCCCGACCTGGGTGATCTGAACAACAGAGGGCCCGACATCCCGCGTTGGATCACAGCCCGGCACAAGCATCCCCTTCTGGTACGCATAGGTCACCGCAACGGCAGCGGCCAGCCCGCGTCCGATCGCCGAGGCGATGGCCGCCCCTTGCGTCCCAAGTTCGGGAAGGGGCCCGAACCCGAAGATCAATATCGGATCAAGACCGATGTTGATCACCGCCGCCAGCACCATGATCATAGCCGAAGTCGTACCGTCCCCATGGGCGCGGAACACGGCATTCACCAGCATCATGATGACGAGAAACGGAAAGGAGACCGCCCAGAACGGCATGTAGGATCCTATCTCGGTCGCGACCTTATCACTGGCGCCCATCGCCCCGAAGGCAAGATCGGACGCTACGAGAAAACCTCCGGCAAGGATAACCGACAGCACAAGGCCCAGACCGAACGCATGCAATGCCAGCCGTGAGGTGTCTTCGACGTTGTCACCCCGCCCGATGCTTTGCGACAGCGCCGCATTCGCGCCGGCCGACAACCCAATCGACAGCGACCCCAACGTCATCGTCGCGGGATAGATGTAACCGATGGCGGCAAGCGGCGCGCCGCCGAGCTGACCCAGGAAATACGCATCGGCCAACCCGATGCTCATGACAGCCAGAATGCCAAAAGACATCGGCGCTGAAAGCTGTGCGAGTTCCTTCCAGACAGGCCCGTTTGTAAGATCTTGATCTGCCAAGGGCTTGTCCTTTCGAGAAGCCAGCAATGGATCGCCTGTCTGACACTCCTGAGCCCGAGGCCAAGGAGGCTCCGGCCTTCGCGGCGACTTCGATGTCAGCTATTTGATCTTCCGACATGAAAGACGGGCCCCGAACGGCCCGTCTGATACATGATGGCGTACTGCTGACTCAGCTTTTCGAGATTGCCCGAAGCATCCAGGCCGCTTTCTCGTGAAACGCAGAACGTTCGGTCGCCAGATCTTCGGTAACCGGGTCGTTGCGATCCGCTGCAAGTTCGATCAGCGCGTGAAGACGATGCGCGACGCGCTCGTGGTCGGCAGCAAGGTCCTCGCACATGGCACCGGCAGACGGCAGTTCGTCCGCGTCTTCGATCTCCGACGACTTGATGATCGTCGACATCTTCATCGGCGCAAGCTTTCCAAGCGCGCGGACACGTTCCGCCAGTTCGTCCGCCGCCTCGAACATGTTGCTGTATTGCTCTTCGGTCAGGTTATGGACCGAGAAGAACATCGGACCTTCGACATTCCAGTGATAGGCGTGCGTCTTGAACACCAGTCGATAGGTGTCGGACAGGATGTCGACCAGCCCCTCGGCCAGCCCCTCCACATTACGGACACCGGTTTTTACGTCGTCTGACTGCGGGATGACATTCAGCGCATCAGCCATTGAATTCTCTCCTTTTCGTTGTTCGACGGTACAACGCGCAGACAGCGGATGAGTTCCCTCAAGCAGCGGCGCTTTTCTCCGGATCGTCGCGTTTCAGCGCCTGCGCATAGCTCACCGGAAGGCTGACAAGATGAAGTTTTCGCGCTTCACCGGCCAAGGCATCTTCGAGCTCGTCCGCAGATGAGACGCGCGTATGTTCCCACCCAAAGGACCGGGCCAGCATGTCCCAGTCGGGATTTCCGAATGACAGCTCCGTGTGCGTTCCCTTGTCGGCTTTCTGTTTGGCCTCGATCAGGCCATAGCCGCAGTCTTCCCAGAGAAGCACCATAATCGAAAGCCCAAGGCGTTTCGCCGTCTCCATGTCCTGAACATTCATCAGAAACTCGCCATCACCGCAGATCGCGAATGTCCGCCCCTCTTCGGCCAGACGCGCTGCCGCAATGGCACCGGGAAGTGCAAGGCCCATCCCGGCAAGACCGTTCGGGATGATGACCTGCCCGGGCCGTTCTGCCGCCAGATAGCGTGCGATTTCCATCTTATGGGTGCCCACGCCCGAGATAACCGTGTCTGCACGGTCAAGCGATGCCTCAATGACACGAAGGATGTCCGCCGGGTGCAGACCGTCCTCTGCCCCATGCTCGGCGCTGCGCTGCTTTGTGATCGCCGCGCGCACATCGGTCACGGTCTCGGACATCTCCCAGGTCTTGGCCTTGGTCCCGGCGACAATTGCACGCAGAGTGGCGGAGATGTCGCCGACAAGATCGGCAACTACGTTCCAACCGGCATCCGCGGCGGCAGGAACCTCTGCAATATGAAAAACTGGCGTCGCAGCATCGGGTGTCAGCACCTCGGGCGACAGTTCAACCGGGTCGAAACCCACTGCGATGACAAGATCGCAGGCGTCGAATACAGCATCGATGTGATCATCAAAAGGCTGTCCGACGCAATGCAGGTTCAGCGGGTGCTCAGGCGGAAGAATGCCCTTCGCCATAAACGTCGACACAACCGGGATGCCGGTCTGCTCCGCCAACCGCGCCAGTTCCGAAGACGCACCCGATCTCAGCACGCCGGCGCCTGCGACAATGACGGGAAAACGAGACCTGCCCAGCGCGTTCAGCGCCGGTGCGATCTGCCCCGGCGCAACTATTGACGGAGCAGGGATCTTGAGAGGCAGAGGTTCGCCGGAAACTTCTGCATCCGCCAGATCCTCGGGCAGACAAAGATGGACGGCCCCGGGGCGCGGCGTCCGGGCAACCCGGACGGCCTCGGCGACGGCGCCCGGGATATCATCACCGTGAATCAGAAGCTGGCTCAACTTGGTGACCGGCTCGAACAGCGCCTCCAGATCAATCACCTGGTGGCTTTCGGATCGTCCCAACCGGGCGCGCGAACCCTGCGCGGTGATCGCCACAAGCGGCACATGATCCAGCGTTGCGTCGGCGACACCGGTCACGAGGTTGGTCGCCCCCGGACCCAGCGTCGCAAAGCAGCCTGCCGGTCGCCCCAAGATGCGGCCGTGCACCGACGCCATGAAGGCGGCGGCCTGCTCGTGACGTGTCAGCACTACGTCGACATCCGACGCCTCCAGCGCCAGCATCATCGCCGCGTTCTCTTCGCCGGGCACGCCGTAAAGCGTGTCGATGCCCGCCGCCCTCAGGCTTGCGACGAAGAGCTCTGCACCGGTCACGCTGCCATCCCCAATGCCGCAATCGCCGCGGCGACCTTACGATATCCCGCGATGTTCGCACCGCGACGATAGTCGATCTGTCCGCCCTGCCGACCCTCCTTAGCCACGCGGGCATGGATATCCTGCATGATCTTTTTCAGTTCGCCATCGATCTCGTCGGCCGATGCAAAACGCCTGTGGGCATCCTGACTCATCTCCAGACCCGAAATCGCGACGCCCCCGGCATTGCTGGCCTTTCCGGGCGCATAGATGATGCCAGCACCACCGATCACATCGGCTGCGTCGGCGGTCAACGGCATATTGGCACCTTCGGCAAGAAGCGACACTGGGCTTTCCGCGATCTTTCGCGCGTTGCTCGCGTCAATCTCGTTTTGTGTCGCACAGGGCAAAGCGATGTCGGCATCGATACCCCAAGGCGGGGTATCCGGCTTGAACTCAAGCCCGAACCGTTTCGGCGGGTTGCTGATGGCGGCACCGGATCTCTTCTGACCGCGAACCCAGTCAATCGCATCCTCGTCAAACCCGTCCCTGGAGTAGAGGGTGCCAGAGGTATCGGACAGCGTCAGAACGGTCGCTCCGTCGCAGACCGCCTTTTCGGCGGCATGGGTGGCAACATTGCCCTTCCCCGACACGAGAACACGCTTGCCTTCAAGCGTTTCTCCGATCTCGTCCAGCATCGCACTGACGAAATAAACCAGACCATAACCCGTGGCCTCAATCCGCATCTCGCTGCCGCCGAAGGACACACCCTTTCCGGTCAACGCCCCCTCGAACGCCCCCTTCGCCTTCTTGTAAGCGCCGAAGAGGTATCCGATCTCGCGCTGCCCGACGTTGATGTCGCCAGCCGGTATGTCCACGTCAGGGCCGATATAGCGAACCAGCTCCGCCATGAATGCATCGCAGAACCGCATGATTTCCGCGTCACTGCGGCCGGTCGGGTCGAAATCGGACCCGCCCTTGGCCCCGCCAAGCGGCAACCCGGTCAGCGCGTTCTTGAAAACCTGCTCAAAGGCAAGAAACTTCAGGATTGAAGGGGTCACGGACGAGTGGAATCGCAAGCCGCCCTTATACGGCCCTATGGCATTTGACATCTGCACGCGCCACCCGCGATTGATCCGAACCGCGCCACTATCATCCATCCAAGTGACGCGGAACGTGATCGTACGGTCCGGCTCGGTCAGCCGCTCCAGTACGCGTGCCGCGGCCAGATCGCCGTCGTTTTTCTCAATTGTCAGAATGTCTTCGGCGACATCTCTTACCGCGTGCAGAAACTCGCTCTCACCTTCGTTGCGGCGTGAAACACGCGACATGAAACTGTCGACCAACTCATCACGATCGGGCATTTGGGCTCCCGTTCGGCTACCCACCTAACCCTTTGCCGAGCATTCGGTTCCATTCCCCGCTCTAGGTCTTTGGCGAATGCAGGCTGCAAGAGCATTCTCGCTCGCGGCGATCAGGATCTCCTGAGTAAATGGCTTGAAAATCTGCTGCCATGCCTGCACCCCAGCAGGGAGCGTCGCGGGATCACCGTCGATCAGCACCACAGCCTGCCCCAACAAGGCCGCACGGTCCCCGGCTGACAAATGAACAGCCTGATTGTGGGACAGCGAGATGATGGCCAAAAGCAGCGCGCCCTCTGGGGACATCAGAGGGCGCGCCTCTTCAAGATCAGAAAACACCCGGAAAGATGCTTGGGAAAACCGGTTTCCGAGCGCAGCCGAGATGTCCTCGGCCACGAATGGGTCGCGCTCAATGACAATGATTGTAAGATCGGTCAACGACGTCGTTCCATTTATGGTTTCTTGATCCATCCGTCTTCATGGAACAAACCGCCGTGCCGTGCATTTAACTATGACATAGCAGGATGAGGAAAAATGACTGTCGCGTGCCAGAACTGCCCTTTACGCGGAAAGCCCTTGTTTCAGGGCATGAGCAATGACGATGTTTCACGCACCCAGCGTTTTAAGTCGGGAGAGCTTTCCGTTGATGCCGGAACACCGATCCTGATGGAGGGATCAAACGCACCTCAGCTTTATACCGCATTGCGCGGTATGGGGCTGCGGTACAAGACACTCCCGGACGGTCGCCGGCAGGTTATCAACCTGATCTTTCCAGGCGACTTCATCGGCCTTCAGGCTGGCGTCATGGCAGAAATGTCTCATTCGGTCGAAGCAACAACGAACATGACACTATGTGTCTTTGACCGCACCGAGTTCTACGACTGGTTCAGCGCGAACCCGACGCGGGCATTCGATCTGACCTGGCTTGCCGCGGCGCAGGAACACTTTCTGGGCGAGGCACTGACGACGCTGGGTCAACGCAGCGCCGTCGGCTCGATTGCGTGGGCCCTTCTCAAGGTGTTCCTGCGCGGCGAAGCTCTTGGTTTGGCCAAGGGAGGCTCGATGCCTTTCCCCTACCGGCAACAGGATCTCGCAGACGCGCTGGGCTTGTCGCTGGTCCACACGAACAAGACGTTAAAGCAAATCAGGGAGCGGCAGCTGGCTGTCTGGTCGGACCGGGTGTTGCAGATCCACGATCGTGGCGAGCTTGCACGACTTGCACAGATCGAAGACGAACCACTGCCGCGACGCCCGATCATCTGAGGCCCACTAACCAATGTACTCAATCGGCGCGCCTTCTCCGGCGTGGGCAAACCCGGCGCCCTCCCAGGTCTCAGCGTTCCTGATGGCACGCCGCATTTCATCGCCCACTGAGACAAGGTCGATGATATCGGGGTGGATGTAACTCTTCCGGGCGATGGTGGGCGTATTGTGCAGAACATCGGCTGCCGCTTCGGACACCCTGCCGATCGTCGGACGATCCCCCACAACGGCCACGCGAAAGCCCGCCAGCGTTCCGTTCCACATGCGAAACATCTTCGCGGTTCCCGCGCCATCGCTCAGATAGCTGATGCGCGCATTGACCTGCTCTGACCGGATCGGCTGCGGATTGCCGTCCTTGTCGATCCACGTGGCCAACTCGGCCGCGGGCAAATCCGCCGACCTGTGGATCGCGCGGTGAAGACGCGGACCGTGCAACTTTTTCCGGACGCGCGCCCCGCCCTTACCGCGATAGTCCAGCATGACGTGATTTGAAGAGACCGTCACATCCCGCGTCCGGAGGGTCGTCGCGCCATAGGTCTTGTTTTCCCTCACATACGTTTCGGTCCCAATTCTCAGCGACGCGCGGTCAATCAGGCCGAGAACCACCGCCATCGCGGTATCGAACTCGCCCGGCGGGCCATCTAATGCGCCAGCAATCCAACGGCGAATTGCAGGTAAGGCCACTCCGAAGGCCGCAAGCCCCTCGAATTTCGGCGCATCGCGCGCGACGCGCCAGTCCGGATGATAGCGATACTGCTTGCGTTTGCGCTGATCCCGCCCCGTCGCCCACAGATGACCCTCGGCAATCGGCGTCATCCAGACATCGTCATAGGCAGGCGGCACGGCCATCGCCTCCAATCGCTGACGTCCCGCACCATGCTCGATGCGGGTCCCGTCGGGCGCGATGTGTCTGAAGCCGCGGCCACGGCGCAGGCGCTGAATGCCCGGCTGACTGTCTGGATAGAAAGTCAGGCCCATCATTCGGCGCGATTCATGGTCCCGGGAACGTAACGGTCGGCCACATAGGCCCCGCGCTCTCCGCGTGGCCGGTCGGGGCCGACAGTGGTGTCGGGTAAAGTGCGTAGCTCAAGCTGTGCGTTCAGCCCTGCGCCCAGCAGCAGAAGGAAGCTGGAGAGATAAAGCCACACCATCATCGCCACGACTGCACCGATGGACCCGTATGTCCGGTTGTAGCTGTCAAAGGCAGAGATATAGGCAGAGAACGCGATCGACGCGGCAACCCAAAGAATAACTGCAGTCACCGCGCCCGGCGTGATCCATCCCACCTGTGCTGATCGACGGTTGGGCCCGATCCGGTAGAGCAGCCCGGCGCCCAAGAGCAAGACAGCAAACAGGATCATCCAACGAGTGACGCTGATCACCTGTTCGGTCACCGCACCAAGCGGTACAAACTCCAGCACGATGGGCGCAACAACGATTAGCGCCAGCGACACGATACCGACGAAGGTCAGCGCCGCCGCAAGGCCCAAGGACGTTGCGTAGTGGCGAAAGCTCGATCTGTTCGCCTCGCCATAAATCATGTTGAGGCCAAGCATCATCGACCCCACACCAGCGCGCGCCAGCCAGAAAGCAATCAGAAGCGAAAGAAGACCGGCCCAACCAAGCGTTTCCGACTGCGCCGACGCGATCGAAGTCAGTTGCAGCTCGATTAGGGCATGCACATCGGCAGGGATCAGGGGCTGCACAATGGACAGCTGTTCATTCACCGATGCCGGGTCCGAAAACAGGGCCCAAATGGCGACGAGCGCCGCAAGACCCGGAAACAGGGACAAAAGCGCGAAGAACGCCACGCCCGCGGCGATGAGGCTGATGTTCTTGTCACCGACCTCGGCAGCGAGGGCCTTGAGGGCGAGAAACGTGACAGTCAGCTTCTGTCCTGCCGACGACGGCATCACGCTGCAGGTGCGCCGCGCGGTCCGGCAAAGAACCAGATGATAAAACCAGCAAGCGGAAGGATCAGCACCAAGAGCGTCCAGAGCACCTTCGCCCCCGTCCCCGCCGCAGATGTGACGATCGAAACGATCGCCCACACGTTCAGCACCAACAGTATAAATCCACCGATTCCAGCATATTCCATCATCTTACAGACCCTTTCCCAGATCTTAGATCGACGTCAGTTCTGTCACGGACTTCAGAACGCGCGTGCCGTCATCTTGTTCGATCTCGAATGCAGGCTCATCTTCCGACGCGTTGCGCTTCACATCCGTGCCTTTGATCGTCAGTTTGATGGGCGAGGTATGCTTCTCGGTTATCGTACCCTCGGCATGTCCGTCGCCCCATTTCCATTTAACTGTGTCACCAACTGAAATTCTGTTCACTTCGAACCTCCTTTCGCCCACAACGCATGGGAAACAGGAAGGTTCCTCAAGATCACCGGCCCAATTCTTCGCGCACCTGACTATGCGCGAGCAGCGCGAAGATCACGGTCCCGCCAACCACGTTCCCGGCAAATACCGGGATAAAGAAACCGAATGCAGCATCGGTAAAGCTGATCTCCGCAAGCCATGCCAGATACGCCATCTCGACAGAGCCGGCGACGATGTGTGTGAAATCACCAGCGGCGATCAGCCATGTGAACGTCACGATCACCCAGAACTCGGTCCCCTCTGATTGGGGCAGCATCCAGACGATTGCAGCGACAAGAACGCCCGCCGGGATGGCCCTGGCAAAGCCTTCAAGCGGGGGAAAGCCGGTCGCATGACGCGACAGTTCTTCAATCGCGGGGCGCAACTCCTCCGGGATGGCGGAGGTGAACGCGAAAACCGCAGCAACCGCGAATGCGCCGATGACATTCGCGAACAGGACAACGCCCCAGAGCCGCGTACTGCACCAAAGATTGGCCCGGGTTGGCGTCGCCATAACGGGGAGCACGGTTGTGATCGTGTTCTCTGTGAACAACTGCATCCGACCGAGGATTACGACAAGGAACCCAAGGCTGTAGCCCAGATTTTCCAGCAGATACCGCCATTCCGCGTCGGGCAGATAGGTTCTGAAAATCGCCTCTCCCAGAACCGAGAGGCTGATCAGGATACCGGCAGCAATCCCCGACCAGAAGAGCGCGCTTAACGGGCGCTCCATTTCCTCTTCGCCGTCGCGCCGGATCACTTCGTAGATTAGCTTCGGGGCCAGTTTCCCGGCTTGCTCAATCGCCTCTTCTTCGGTCTCTGCTTCAACCTGAGGCGTCGCCGCCCCTTCATGGTCGCGGAAAATCATTGGGTTCTCCATATGTCGTATGATATCTCAAACGCCGAACGTCGCCCGTTTGTTCCGATAGATTCCGGAACAATTCCGTCATGAGCCCGTTATCACAGGATATCGAAGGAGAATTTGCATGTCGTGGGACGGCATCCTCGCAATGTTGAACGACACCCTGTCCGGCTATTGGGATGCGTTTATCGCGGCCAGCCCCCGCGTCGCCATCGCGCTGGTCATCATTGTGCTCACATGGGCCGCCGTGCGTCTGACGAGACTGGTTATCGGGCAAATTGGCCGACGCACCCAGATGCAAAAGAACCTGACCGATGTCCTGTCCATGCTGGCCAGTACAGGGTTATGGTTGATGGGCGGACTCGTTGCACTGGCCATTGTCTTTCCGACCATCACGCCGTCCAAGGCGCTGACCACGCTTGGGCTCGGCTCGGTCGCGATCGGCTTTGCGTTCAAGGACACGTTCGAGAATTTTCTGGCCGGGATCCTTATCCTGCTGCGAGAACCCTTTCGGATCGGCGACTTCGTTGAATGCAACGATATCGAAGGCCAAATCGAAGAAATCACGATCCGAGATTCACATGTTCGGCAGACAGACGGCCAACTCGTGGTCGTGCCTAACCACATTCTGTTTCAACAACCCGTAACCGTGCGGATGAACCGGGAACTGCGCCGCACCACCATCGTCTGCGGCGTGGCTTACGGCGAAGATGTAAACGAGGTACGCAGCGTCATCGAAGCTGCCGTGGCCAACGTCGACAGCGTCCGGGACGACGCTGGGATCGAAATCCCGTTTCCTTACCGCACCCTCACCTTCAACGAGCCGCTGCCCGTCCGCGAACAGGGCGAAGCGGCATAGCCGTGAAACGTCCGCGTTTTGAAACCCGCAACGGCGCGCCTGAACATGTGCGCGACCGCACGGCCATACATGGATGCTCGCGACCCAAAATCGTCTTTTGCTTTAAAGATTTGGCTTCTGAACTCCATTTGGCCAAAACTGTTATCTGAAACGCGCGTTCGAGGCCGAACCATGAATTTGCCCCTTCTTCGCACAGGTCTTTTGATCTCGCTTCTGCTCCTGGGCTTTGCCGCAGGTGCGCAGACGACCGGCGACCCGATCCAGACCGACGGCACGATCGAAGTTGGTGATGCCGCTGTCTCGGACGGGGAGATTCGGCAACGTATCGCAACCCTTCTGGGCCAGATCGATGGGTTTCAGAACGTCTCGGTCGGGGTGTCCGGCGGGGTTGTCACCCTTTCAGGGCAAGTACTCGACAACGCAAAACGGGACGAGTTGACCGCGATCGTGGATCGTGTCGCCGGTGTCGTGGCGATCGAGAACAGGACAGAGATCAGCGCCAGTCTCGAAGAGCGGCTTGAACCGGCGGTCGACCGGCTGGTCGATCGCGGCCGGAACATCCTTGCGAACGCACCGATCTTTCTTGTCGCGGTTTCGGTGTTCCTTGCTATCGCGATTCTGGGCTGGATTCTGACCACCCGGATCGGCATCTGGCACCGGCTCGCACCCAACAGTTTCATCGCCGATGTCTATCGCGCAGTCGCCCGTATCTTTTTCGTGGTTTTGGGTATCGTGGTGGCGCTGGACATCCTGAACGCCACCGCCCTTCTGGGCGCGGTTCTCGGGGCCGCTGGTGTCGTGGGCCTCGCGCTTGGGTTTGCCGTGCGCGACACGGTCGAAAACTTCATCGCTTCGATCCTGCTCAGTCTGCGCCAGCCGTTCAGACCGAATGACTTCGTGGAAATCGACGGCGACATGGGCAGCGTGGCCCGCCTGACATCACGCGCGACGATCCTTATCTCGCCCGATGGCAACCAGATCCGGATCCCCAATGCCACGGTCTTCAAGGGCCGCATCGTCAATTACACCCGCGATCCAAACCGCCGCTTCACGTTCGATCTGGGTGTCGATGCAGATGCCGATCTGGCCGCAGCCCTTGCAACGGCCGTGAACGCGCTGGCCGGCCTGCCCTTCGTCTTGCGCGACCCGCCTGTTTCGGCATGGATCGCGGAAGTGGGCGACTCGAACGTCGTTCTGACATTCGCGGCATGGGTCGATCAGCGACAGACCGATTTCATGAAGGCGCGGGGGGAGGCCATCCGAACCGCCAAGAACGCGCTGGAATCCTCCGGCTTCGGCCTGCCGGAACCGATTTACCGGTTGCGCCTCGATAATCGTAGCTCGTTGCATGCGGTCACGGCTGAACGGGTCGATGCATCGCCCGAACCCAAGCCAAAGCCGGTGGCGGACACACCCCTTCCCAGCGCCGCAGACCCCGAACACGCCGCCGACGATACCGAAGAGGTCGTCGAACGCGAACGCAACGCGACAGATACCGGGAGCGATCTTCTGAGCGACGATCGGCAGGCTGAGTAGCGAAGCTGTTTGGGCTCGGGATGCGAAAGGAAACCGAGTGTCACGAAACACGATAACCGCACAGATCGTTCAGAAGTGGAGTGAGCGGCGGATTCGCCACGCCGCGCCTACTCGCGAAGCTCGGTTCGGTAGCGTTTGACGACTTGCCCATCCGGTATGATGCCAAGCCCAGGCGCGGATGGCGTGTGGACTTGGCCGTTGCGGACCGGGAAGGGTTCGGTCGCGATATCCGCCTCTGCATAGTAGCTTGACATATAGAATTCACAGCCAAGCCTGAGATCGGGGATGGCGGCCATGAGTTGCGCGCCTGCCCCATGCGCAACGGAGGTTTCGAACATGCATCCGCCGTACACCTCGATCCCGGCGGCCCGCGCGATAGCCGCAACCTCGATCGTGCGCCGGATACCGCCCGACTTCATGATCTTTAGCGAAAAGATATCGGCAATTCGGGCCGAGGCACCGTCAAGCGCGTCTTTCGGGCCGAACACTGACTCGTCGGCCATGATGGGAACGTCGACAGCCCTGGTGATTTCGGCCATGGCAGCGCGGTGGGTCATCCGCACCGGTTGCTCGACAAAGTCGGGTGCAAAGCTTTCGAGATCGCGAATGCGCCTGATAGCGTCATAGGTCGGCAAGCCCTGATTGTAATCGATCCGGAGCTTTATCCCGTCCCCATAGGTTTCACGCAAAGCTTCAAGCCGACCAAGATCGAAGGCGTGTTCGGCAAATCCCGTCTTGAGCTTGAAAATCCGGACGCCATCCTCCCAGATCCGGGCGATGTCTTCGAGATCGCGGGCAAAATCAGGATTGGCGACCGAAAAGCTGAGCGGGACGGACTCTCGATGGCGGCCTCCGACCAACTCTGCAATCGAAAGCCCTGCGATCTGTCCTGTCAGATCGAGAAGCGCGCATTCGAGGGCGGCTTTCGCCTCGGGATGTCCCACGAGGGCCGTCTCGATGTCATGCATCAGCACCTCGACCTGCACTGGGTCGTGTCCTATCACGCGCGGGCGGATGTGGATGTCGAGCGCCGCGGCATTGCCGGCCGCGGTTCCGGTAAACACCGGCCAGGGTGCAGCCTCTCCCCAACCGGTCAGGCCACTGTCGGTCACCAGCTCAAGCAGAACGCTGTTGATGCCGCCCACATCGCCGGAGCCATGTGAATGGACGGCTTTCGCGGGGATCGATACGGAGTGAACCCGGAACTCAACGATGCGATGATCGGTCATGTGCGCGTGCCACCGATACGGCCACGCACCGGGCGGATGTCATCGAGGCCGATCGGAAAACGCCTTGGCAAGAGCGCGGCCTGAAACCAGAGCAGATAAGTGTAGATCGAAAAGACCGGCAGCCCTGTGGCGTTCCGGATATCGGCGGCATACGGGACCATATTCGTGCATTCCAGAACGATGGCGCCAATATCGGGATAATCATCCACCAGACGCCTGGCCGCAGCGACGTTGTCTGCCCGGGCCTGGTCAAAATCGATCTCGGACGCGTCATCGAGGATCTGGGTTGTGAAATGTGATGTGGCTCCGGTTCCGACAACAGGCGTCCCGGGCGGTATCGCTGCCGCGTCGATATGGGCGTCCGAGAGTGTCTCGGCAGAGATCGTGAGTATGCCTACCGACTTTCCCGCGGGCAAAGTGCGCTGCACCATTTGTACTTGCAGCAGTGATGAAGACGCCACGGGAACCCCAAGCACCTCTGACATCTCTTCCTGAAAGGGTACGAGGAACCCGCAATTCGTGGCAATGCCGTCACAGCCCATCTCGACCAGTTCACGGCCCGCCGCGATGAAGTCGTCAAGCAAGGGGCCGGCATCCTGCCGGACGACGGCATCAGGCGTTGCGGAGCGCACCACGCGGTACTGGACCGGAAAGGGCCATGTACCGGCATTGCCGATATCACCGGGAATGCGCGGGAAGCGCGTGTTCAGCATGAGGATACCAAGCGTGGCCCCGAAGACCGTCTTGCCGCCGGTGGTTTTCACAGGGCGTCATCCCTTGGCGCGTAGAGATCGGCGAAGGCAAGCCGCACCGCGTCGGTCGCGTGACTGGCGCGGTTTTCGATATGACTGCGCATGGCATCTGATGCGGCAAGCGCGTCGCCCAACCGTACCATGTCAAGGATCTCGCGATGCCGCGCCGTCGTGCTGCGGCCCGCCGCCTGAAGCTGCCGGAGATCGGCGGCGCGCACAAACCGGATCTTGTCGTAGATCGTCTGCAACATGCCGACCAGCTCCGGATTGCCCGAAAGCGCGCAAAGGCGCAGGTGAAACGCCTCGTCAAGCTCCAGAAGCCGCATCGGGTCCGTGCAATTCGCATAATCCTCGGTGCTGTCGTTCAGGAACGTATCCAGCGCCGCAAGGCTCTCGGGCTGTGCCCGCGCTGCCGCATGGCGCGCGGCTTCGCACTCGATGGCGATCCGTGCCTCGTAAAGGTGCAGGATGCGGTCCGGCGACAAAGCGCGGCAGAAAAACCCGCGTCCTGCGCGAAAGTCGATGAACCCCTCCGCGACCAGCCGGTTCAAGGCTTCTCTGAGCGGTGTGCGGCTTGCACCTAGCGCGCGCGACAGCGCGGATTCGTTGATCCGTTCGCCGGGTTTGAACTCAAACCCGGCAGCCATCGCACGAAGCTGTATGTATAGCGTGCTGACGGTGTCGTCTAAATCTGGTTTGGCAAGGTTTAAGATGTCGGAGATCCCATATTGCCCAAGCAGCTTAGCGCAGGACTTGTGCCGCTGACAACACTGTGCAAGTATCTGTATACAGATTTGTGGCAGATTTGACTGCCGGACGGGGAACAGAGATGTCCAACGCGTTGAACGGTGCAGATGCAATGGTTCGGATGCTTGAGGCGCATGGTGTCCGCCACATCTTCGGGCTTTGCGGCGACACGACCCTCCCGCTCTACGATTCGCTTTTGAAACTCGACCACGGCATCACCCATGTACTGACCCGCGATGAACGCTCGGCCGCCTATATGGCTGACGGCTATGCCCGCGTGACCGGACGGCCCGGTGTTTGCGAAGGACCTTCCGGCGGTGGCGCGACCTACATCCTGCCCGGGCTGATCGAAGCGAGCGAGTCGAGCTATGCCGTACTTGGCATAACCTCCGATATCTCGGTGGCAAGTTACGGCAAGTATCCGCTGACCGAAGTCGATCAGGATGCGCTGATGCGACCCCTGACGAAATGGAACACCGTGATCAAGCAGGCAGCTCACATACCGCGTATGGTGCGCTCGGCTTTTCGGGCGATGACGACAGGACGGCCCGGAGCCACACATTTGGGCCTGCCCTATGACATTCAGTACGATCCTGTCGATCCGTCCGATATCTGGGCCGACCAGCAACTGACCTCATACCCGGCCTATCCAACCACTGCGGCCCCTGGCGCTGCGGAAGCCGCTGTGGACGCCATTCTGTCGGCATCCTCGCCTTTGATTGTTTGCGGGGGCGGTGTCGTGATTGCGGGCGCCATGGATGAACTGGATCGTCTGGCCCGGCGGCTGGACATTCCTGTCGCGACCTCGATTTCCGGCCAAGGATCGCTTGCCGAGACCCATCCAAACGCCGTTGGTGTCGTCGGCTCGAACGGCGGCACGGACCAGACTTGGGAGGTCATGGAGGCGGCCGATCTGGTGATCTTCATGGGCTGCCGTGCGGGCTCGACGACAACAGCCCGTTGGGAAGCTCCCAAACCGGGTGCTCGGATCGTGCATTTCGACAGCGACCCGATGGTGATCGGCGCGAACTATCCCACCGAGGTCGGTGTTGTCGCCGATCTGAGGCTGGCGCTGGCAGAGGTCAACCGTGTGCTCGATGCCCGCCAACAGGGGAAAGAAACCTTCGGCGGAGCCGCCATGACCGCCGAATTGAAAGCGCGCAAATTCGCCGCCTTCGAGGCATTTGCCAAAAGCGACGCCGCGCCCATGACGCCGGAACGCGTGATTGCAGCATTGCAATCCACGCTGCCCGAAGACGCGGTTATCGTCTCGGATCCCGGCACAAGCTGCCCCTATATCTCGGCATACTACCAATTGCCGAAGCCGGGGCGGCACTTCATTACCAACCGGGCGCACGGGGCACTTGGCTATGCGCTCTCGGCCTCGCTCGGGGCGTGGTACGGCCGGCCCGGTGCCAAGGTGGTCAGCCTGATGGGCGACGGCTCGTTCGGGTTCACATGTGGCGAGTTGGAAACCGTCTGCCGCTCCCGTGCCAACATTACCTTTATCGTGCTTTCCAATTCCAACTTCGGGTGGATCAAAGCCAGCCAGAAAGCCGACAAGGGCGCGCGCTATTACAACGTCGACTTTTCGACGACCGATCATGCCGCTATCGCTGCCGCCTTCGGCGTCAAAAGCTGGCGCGTCGAGGCCCCCGATCAACTCGGGCAAGCTCTGCGCGCGGCCATTGACCATGATGGCCCCACGCTGATCGACGCCATTGTCCAGCCGCTGGAAGAGGCCAACGCCCCCGTGCGCCGCTGGATGGGCTGAGGAATGGGAACTTGAACAATGCCACAAACCGGCAAAGAGTGACCTAAGGGAAGCAAGGGGTGCAGAGATTCCGGACCGGGTGATCATAGCGGGGGCAGGCATCGTCGGCGTCTCGACCGGCATCTGGCTGAGACGCTTCTCCGATGCCGAGGTTACGATCATCGACCGGCTTGATCCCGGCGAGGGAACTTCTCACGGCAATGCCGGAGTGATCGCCGCCTGCTCTGTCGCCCCTGTCACCGCGCCCGGTCTGGTCGGCAAGGCCCCCCGGATGCTGTTGGACCCGAACTTTCCGCTTTTCATGCGTTGGGGGTACCTCCCCAAGCTCCTGCCATGGCTGATGAAATACCTGTCCAATGCCAATGACAGCGATACCCGGAGGATCGCCCAAGGGCTGACGACTATCGTCGGCGACAGTGTCGAACAGCATACTGCGCTGGTCGCGGGCACGGCAGCAGCGGACTGGGTGACGAAAAGCGACTATTCCTTCGCCTATGCCAGTCGTGCCGCATTCGATGGAGACGCCTATACATGGCGCCTGCGCAAGACTGCCGGGTTCGAACCCGTAATCCGCGAATGCGAGGCTTTGCGGGATTTCGAGCCAAACCTCTCTCCGTCCGTCGGGCTTCTGGCAACGATGACCGATCACGGCTTCATCCGCGACCCTGGCGGCTATGTCAAAGCGCTGGCAGCCGAGTTCGCATCCCTTGGTGGGAAGTTGCTGCGGTCTGAGATCAGGGATTTCCAGATCACAGATGGCAAGGTAACGGCAGTTCTGACTTCGGAAGGTCGCAGGCCCTGCGACCGTGCCGTGCTGGCCACCGGTGTCTGGTCGAAACCCCTTATGCAAAGGCTGGGCCTGACGATCCCGATAGAAACAGAACGCGGCTACCACATTGTCTTCAAGGACGCGACCGGCGGCCCGTCCCACCCCATCATGGTTGCGAGCGGCAAATTCGTGGCGACGCCGATGGCGGCGGGGCTGCGCTGCGCAGGTGTCGTCGAGTTCGGCGGACTTGACGCGGGTCCGAATACCTCCGCTCTCGCTCTGCTGCGAAAGCATACCAAGGCAGCCTTTCCGAACCTGACCCATACAGAAGAGATCGAATGGCTGGGTCACCGCCCTGCCCCGTCCGACAGCCTGCCTCTTATCGGACAGGTGCGCGACACGGGCATCTATACGGCTTTTGGCCACCACCATATCGGATTGACCGGAGGTCCCAAGACCGGAAGGATGGTGGCCGGGCTCATTGCCGAAAAACCGCTTAACACCGATCTTGGACCGTTTGACCCGATGCGCTTTGCCTGAGCGACGCGCGTCCAAAAGCAAAAAGCAGGACACCAACAAGGAGAGTAAAAATGAAAACACTTACAACAACGCTCGCAGTCGCCGTTACTACCGCGATTGTCGCACTGCCCGCCACGGCGCAGGAAAAGTGGGATCTTCCGATGGCATATTCGGGCTCCAACTTCCACTCTGTCACCGGTGCCGAGTTCGCCCAATGCGTGACCACCGGCACGGGCGGCGCAATCGAGATCACGACCCACCCTTCGGGCTCGCTCTTTGCCGGCGCCGACATCAAACGCGCGGTGCAGACAGGTCAGGTGCCGATTGGCGAACGCCTCTTGTCGGGCCATCAGAACGAAAGCGCCATCTTCGGCTGGGACTCGATCCCGTTTCTTGTGTCCTCCTTCGATGAGCACGAGCAGCTATACGAGGTCGCAAAACCGCATCTCGAAGAACTGCTGTCCGAACAGAACCTGACGCTTCTCTATTCGGTACCTTGGCCACCACAGGGGCTTTACTTCAACAAGGAAGTGAACTCGGTCGCTGACATGGAGGGGATCAAGTTCCGCTCATACAACAACGCCACGAACCGCCTGGCAGAGCTGACCAGTATGCTGCCCGTCCAGATCGAAGCGGCGGAGATCAGTCAGGCCTTCGCCACCGGTGTGGCCGAGTCGATGGTATCCTCGGGCGCCACGGGATACGACCGCAAGGTCTGGGAAAGCCTCAGCCACTTCTACAGCGTCGATGCATGGCTGCCGCGCAACTACATGCTGATCAATTCCGATGTCTGGGCAGAAGTCTCCGACCAGAACAAGAACGTGATCAATGCCTGCGCCGCCATGGCGGAATACGCAGGCACATGGCGCGCCAAGGAGTATACGGGCTTCACCTTGGCCGGTCTTGCGGCGGGAGGCATGACGGTTCAGCCGGCGGGCGAGGCGCTGATGAACGAGTTGCGCGCCATTGGCGAGACGATGACGGCAGAGTGGCTTGAAGCCGCAGGTGAGACCGGGCGGGCCATCGTCGACGCGTACAACGCGGCCCAGTAGGCGGACGCTGCCGGACCCTGCATTAGTCGGGGTCCGGCCTTTTCCTTTTTGACCGAGGGGGCCTGCCATGGGCGGAGTTTTACGCGGTCTGCGCCGCATTCTTGATTTCCTTTACCTCGCCGCCGGTGTTCTGGCCGCGCTCTGCCTTATCGCGATCCTTTTATTGATCGTGGCACAGATGATCGCGCGCTGGACCGGCGAGATCTTTCCGGGTGCTGCGAATTACGCAGGCTACGCCATGGCTGCGGCAAGCTTTTTTGCCTTCGCCAATGCGCTCAACCGTGGCTCTCATATCCGTGTGTCGCTTGTCCTAAACGCAGTTCCGCAGCGGTTCCGGCGGTTCATGGAAATCTGGTGCTTCGGCATTGCGGCGGCGGTGATGTGGTATTTCACCTACTACGCCTACTGGTTCACCTACTGGTCGTGGAAGTTCAACGAGGTGAGCCAAGCACAGGACGCCACGCCCCTTTGGATACCCCAATCTGTGATGGTGATCGGCGGCGGCATCCTTGCCATCGCACTAACTGACCATCTGATCCACGTCATCTTCCGCGGCGACCATCGCATCAAACGCGATCTCGTCGACCAGAGCTTTGCGGAGTAGCGCCGATGGAAGAGCTTTATGCAATCATCCTGTTCCTCTTCGTCCTGTTCCTGCTGCTTGGCAGCGGTGTCTGGGTCGGTCTTGCCCTGATGGGGGTCGCCTGGGTGGGGATGGAGCTGTTCACCTCTCGCCCTGTCGGCGACACGATGATCACGACAATCTGGGCATCGTCGTCGAGCTGGACACTGACCGCCCTGCCCCTTTTCATCTGGATGGGAGAGATCCTTTTCCGCACCCGTCTGAGCGAGGATATGTTCCGCGGGCTGTCCCCGTGGCTTGCACGCCTGCCCGGGGGCCTTGTCCACACCAATATCGTGGGGTGCACCGTTTTTGCCGCTGTCTCCGGTTCGTCAGCGGCAACGCTTACGACCGTCGGCAAGATGTCGATCCCGGAACTGCGCGCCCGCGAGTACCCCGAGCGTATCGTCATCGGCACGCTTGCAGGCGCCGCCACGCTGGGTCTGATGATCCCACCGTCACTCGCCCTCATCGTCTATGGTGTGACGGTCAACGAGTCGATCACACAGCTTTTCTTCGCAGGCGTCTTTCCGGGTCTATGCCTTGCCCTGATGTTCATGGGCTATGTAGCGATCTATTCGCGGCTGTCGGGCAGTTGGAACCCCAAGCGGGAAACCGGGATGTCCTTTAGCGACAAGCTGAAGAACTCTCGCTTCCTGATCCCCGTCCTTTGCCTGATCTTCGTGGTCATCGGCTCGATGTATGCAGGTTACGCAACCGCGACGGAAGCCGCCGCGATCGGTGTGATCGGGGCGCTGGTGCTGGCCGCGAGCCAGGGCTCGCTGAACTGGCAGACCTTCACTGAAAGCCTGATGGGGGCGACGCGCACCTCGGCCATGATCGCGCTGATCCTTGCCGGTGCGGCCTTCCTGAAGCTTGCGATGGGTTTTACGGGACTACCCCGCGCACTGGCCGACGGGATCGCCACGCTTGAGCTTACACGTTTCGAGCTACTGATGATCCTGATGGTCTTTTACATCATCCTGGGCATGTTCCTTGACGGCATTTCGTCTGTGGTCCTGACGATGGCGGTGGTCGAACCGATGGTCCGCGAGGCGGGGATCGACCTGATCTGGTTCGGGATCTTCGTCGTCGTTGTGGTCGAGATGGCGCAGATCACCCCGCCCATCGGTTTCAACCTTTTCGTCCTTCAGGGCATGACCGAGCACGAGATGGGATACATCACGCGCGCTGCTTTCCCGATGTTCCTGATCATGGTCCTGATGTGCTTCGTGCTTATCTGGTTTCCCGATATCGCGATGTGGTTACCCGAGACCATGCGGCAGGCCCCCTGACAAGTGGTTCGCGCACTTGTCTGGTTGGGGCTTCAGGGGCGGCTTTGCCTTCTGGCGGGCCTTGCCGCGGGCCTTCTTCTTCCGGGGCTGGCCGAAGCCCTCAGACCATGGATTGCCGAACTCGTGGCCCTTCTTCTGTTGGTCACCGGCATTCGCGTGGGCGCCCGGGCGGCCCTCGGCAGCCTTGAAGACTTGCTCCCCACGCTTTTGCGGATCGGTTTCATGCAAATGGTGCTGCCGCTGGTGGCGCTGGGCGTCTTTACCGCCGTCGGCCTTCTGAGCATGCCACTTGCGCTTGCCATTGCGCTGATGCTTGCCGCGCCCTCGGTGACCGGTGCGCCCAATTTCGCGATCATGATCGGGCACGATCCGGCGCCGGGAATGCGGCTTCTGGTACTGGGAACGGCCCTTTTCCCACTTACCGCCTTGCCGGTTCTCATGGTCCTTGATCCGGGTGGCGGCGGTGCGGCAGGGGCGGTCTGGCTGTCGCTGGGATTACACGCGGTTATCCTCGGTGCCGTCGGTCTTGGCTTCGCCGTCCGTGCGGTCTTTCCGGCGCTGGGTCGGGACCGCGCCCGGGGCTCCCTCGACGGTCTGGCCGCGGTCCTGCTGGCCGTCGTCGTCGTCGGGCTCATGGCCGCCATCGGACCGCTTCTGCGGACAGAGCCGTTGACGCTTCTCGTCTGGCTTCTTGCCGCGCTCGCCGTCAATTTCGGTCTTGTGCTGGCAACATTGCGCATCGGTCTCGGGATCGGTTCACGCGACCCGGTGGCTCTTGCGATCTATGCCGGGAACCGCAACATCGCACTTTTCCTTGTTGTCCTGCCCGAGGACGTGGCCGCGCCGCTGATGATCTTCATTGGCTGCTATCAGATTCCAATGTATCTTACGCCGTTTTTGCTGTCGCGGCTGCGCCCATCCGAGGCCTAGACCGGGATCCTTTCGGCGAAATGCATCTCTGCTTCATCAATCCACGGCACGGCATCTCGCCGGAAGGACATGCGAAAGATGAAAGAGTCTGCAAGCGACCAAAACCGGGCGATTGCTTCGATCAGGCCAGCACCCGGTTACGATTACCGAGCGAGTATACCAGCCAAGACAGTATCGAAGTCTTCGCCAGCCTCTGCGCGGGCAATAAGCTCCAGCAGACCGTCTCGCCCGGCCTGTTGTTCGATCCGCGCGACCTCGGCGGCTGCGGCCCTGTAGGCACGACCGACGCCAAGCGCGCGATAGGCATCGTCCCATTGCCAGAACCGCCGGACTTCACGCACCCGCGCTCTGGCGGATGACGAGATTAGCCCCTGCCAAACCGGGTGATCTGCCACATGGGTCGCAAGCCCCTCGTCGAACCAGGTCGGATATGGTTGTCGCACGAGGTTGCGGAGGCCCATCGACCGGTGCAAACGCGAATGCGTCATCTCATGGCTCAGCGTACCTTGCGTCAACCCGCCCGGTGCGACAATGACCGCGACATCCGCAATGGAGAGCCCGTTTCCACCGATGCCAAACACGCCCGCGCAATCGCGCGTCGAGCAGAGGATAAGCGTCGGGCGCGGCGGGACATCGCCAAAAAAGTCGATGACACGCGCGCGCGATGTCTCGGCTAGGTTCAGAAGTTCACGCGCACGGCCCGGCGCGTCAGTCCAGACCCGCGGCGCGATTTCGGTCAGCCCATAAAAGTCGGGGGCGACAACCCGGTGCGTGCCCGGCAGTGCTACACCCAGCACAATTGCCGCGAACACGCCGTTGGCAAAAAAGCCGAAGATACGGGCCAGCGTTGCGGTCAACTGCCCGAAACTCCGACCCGTATCGGTGCCGCCTGTGATACGCGGCGGCGAAAGAGATCCCGAACGGCGGTTCCACAGCGCCTTCGATAGCGCGGAGCGGCGTGGGTCATTTCTGAGATGACCGGTTCGCATTCGTTTCTGACCTCTGTCATGTCGAACCCGCTTCCAGTGGCGTGGGTTGCGCAAGAACGGCGGTACGCGGGACCAACGCCCGTTTCGTTTGGCGGGGATCATAGGCCGATTGGTTACGAGAGGTTAGACGTCGCATCATTGAGCGGACAAAGAAAATCTCTTCTTTCGTCTCGGATTTGTTCCGGCGTGCGGCCAACGTGCTTCGCCAGCCGGTCACCGTCGGTCGCTGCGGCTTCAGGGCATCAGGTTGTCGTTTTCGTCCCAATGACGGAAAGCAGTTTCGTCGTCGCATCGAGGCCTCAATTCATGAACGAGAAACAAACCTGCGACTTTCCAAAGACTTTCGTTCGGGCAGTGTCAATACACCGTTAACCAGCCAGCTTTCTGCCCCACTTTTGCTGCCAAAACTCACGAAAGTTCAGCCATCGGCAGTAGTAGGAAGAGGTAGGTATGAGACCATCATCAGAACTGATACGCAAAAAAGAAAGATCGGCATTCGAGGAGCGTCTAGGCAAGCTCTCCAATGACCGGCAACGACCCAAAGCCGGACCTCCGTTCGAGGGCCCAAAGCTTTTTCGGGGTCGAAGCGGATCGGCACCTGAAAGTCCTAATGAGAATTCCGAAAACGACGTATGACAATCCACTTTAGTCATCTCAAGGAACCCGCCGGACCAGTCCATCTGGTGAAAAGCCCTTGGGGATATCTTGCAAACGGAACAATCATCGATCAGTTCAACTCGATCTAATAAGAAACGGCGGCGCCTCGGAGTTTTCCGGGGCGCCGTCTTTTTGGTCTTTGCAAGGGTGTTGGCAAGCTCGTCGGGAATATCGAGCTTGCGCAGTCGACCGGCCCTTGCCCGTCCGCGAACAGGTTGAAGGGGCCGACCCCCCGTCGCTTTTCGCCATGCAGCCGCCCACTCTCGTCTTCGCGCCAGCCAGCCCGTACACTTTCGAGACACGCATTCGGTTCCATCGCACAGGACCATTGCAGACCCGGCCAATCTTGCGCTTGCAATGAACCTCGACCCGTCGGATTGGCTCACAAACGTACATCCGACAGTTCCCCGAATGAATTGATCTAGCTCACAATGCCGGTTCTTCGCCGCCTCAATACTTCAGCGGGAGGAGGTAGCCATGTCACATGATAACAACGCGGAAACCGCGATACGCGATGCATCTTTCGGCGCGGAGGAGTTTTTCCAAGAGCGTGATGGTTCGATCAATATCGGTCGCGAGGCTGTCGACCGGCATGTGGAGGACGGGCATTCAGAACAGGTTGCGTTACTGTGGCTCGGCAAGGATGGCGCCCGACGTGAACTGACCTATGGCGATCTGAAAGACCTTTCATCCCGCTTTGGCTCTGTTTTGCACGACAACGGTCTAAAGCAGGGTGACAGCGTCTTCGTCCTGATGGGACGCGTGCCCGAACTCTACGCCTGCGCGCTTGGCACGCTTCGGGCCGGCATGGTCTTTACCCCGCTCTTTTCCGCCTTCGGCCCCGAACCCATTCGCACGCGGATGGAGATCGGCGATGCCAATGTGCTTGTCACCACGGCCTCGATCTACAAACGCAAGGTGGCGGCCTGGCGGGATCAGATCCCGTCGCTGAAACTGGTGCTGATCGTCGGGGATGGCGATGTGCCCGAGGGTTGCGTCGCACTCGGTCCGGCGCTTGACACGGCATCACCCGATTTTGACCCCGTTAAGACCAAGCCAGAGGACCCGGCCCTGATCCACTTCACGTCGGGCACAACCGGTAAACCCAAAGGCGCGGTGCATGTGCACAATGCAGTCATCTATCACGCCTATTCCGGGAAGCACGCCTTGGATCTTCAGCCCGGAAGCATCTATTGGTGCACCGCCGATCCCGGATGGGTCACCGGCACGTCCTACGGGATCATCGCGCCGCTGGTAAACCGCGTGACGATGATCGTGGATGAGGCCGAGTTCGACCTCGACCGGTGGTATGGGACCATCCAGCGGGAAAAGGTCGAGGTCTGGTATTCGGCCCCGACGGCCATCCGCATGATGATGCGCGCCGGCGCAGAGGCAACCGAGCCATACGATTTCTCTTCTTTGAGATTCCTCGCAAGCGTGGGCGAGCCGTTGAACCCCGAAGCTGTCGTATGGTCCGAGAAGGTTTTCGGGCAACCCTTCCATGACAACTGGTGGCAGACCGAAACGGGCGGCATCATGATCGCGAACCGTCCCGGGATGACAGTCAAACCCGGCTCCATGGGCAAGCCCATGCCCGGGATCAATGCGGGCATCGTCGAGCGCGAAGATGGAACGCTGAAAGAGTTGCCGGACAACGAGATTGGCGAGCTAGCCTTGCGTCCCGGTTGGCCGTCGATGATGCGAGCCTATCTGCACGAAGACGCGCGGTATCAGAAGTGTTTTGTCGATGGATGGTACTTGTCGGGCGATCTCGCCATGCGGGATGCGGACGGGTATTTCTGGTTTGTCGGCCGAGCCGATGACCTGATCAAGACCTCGGGCCATCTGATCGGGCCGTTCGAGGTGGAAAGCGCGTTGATCGAACACGAGGCCGTCGCAGAAGCGGGCGTGATCGGCATTCCGGACGAAACCGCCGGAGAGATCGTCAAGGCCTATGTGACATTGAACCCCGATTATAACGCCTCAGACGAGTTGGAACGCGCGGTGCGGGGGCATGCGCGCAAGAAGCTCGGGCCAGCCGTGGCGCCGCGCGAGATCGTTTTTCGAAAGACCCTGCCCAAGACACGGTCCGGTAAAATCATGCGGCGGCTTCTCAAAGCCCGCGAACTGGGCCTGCCCGAAGGTGACATTTCCACATTGGAGACCGACGAGACATGAGCGTAATCGACAAACCCCGCCTTGACCGGGCGCACGTACTTGCCCTTCTGCGCGACATGATCCGGGTTCGGATGTTCGAAGAGAAATGCGCCGAGCTTTATACGCAACAGAAAATCCGCGGCTTTCTGCACCTTTATGACGGGGAAGAGGCGATCGCAGCGGGTGTGATCCCCGTGCTTGGCCCCGATGACCGCATCGTGGCCACCTATCGCGAGCACGGTCAGGCACTCGTCCGCGGTGTTCCGATGACGACGATTCTGGCCGAGATGTATGGCAAATCCGAAGGCTGTTCCGGCGGTCGGGGCGGCTCGATGCACCTCTTTGATGCAGAAACGAATTTCTTCGGCGGGAACGCCATTGTGGGCGGGGGTCTGCCGCTTGCCGGTGGGCTTGCGCTTGCCGACAGGATGCGGGGCGAGGCCAATGTGACGGCCTGTTTCTTCGGCGAAGGCGCCGTCGCCGAAGGCGAATTTCACGAAACCATGAATCTGGCGGAGCTTTGGGATCTGCCAGTCCTCTTTGTCTGCGAAAACAACGGTTATGCAATGGGCTCGGCCTTGTCGCGGACAGAGGCGGAGACCGACATCCATGAGAAAGCCATCGGCTATGGTGTAGAGTCCCACGTCGTCGACGGAATGGATGTCGTGGCCGTAGAAGCGGCAGCGCGGAAGGCGATCGCCAATATCCGTGAAACAGGGCGGCCGGTCTTTCTGGAATGCCGGACCTACCGGTTTCGCCCCCATTCGATGTTCGACGCACAGCTCTATCGAGAAAAGGCCGAGGTCGAGGAATGGCGCAAGAAAGGGCCGATTGTCCGCTTTCAGGGCTGGCTGCTGGAGAATGGCCTGATCCACGAAAGCGATGTAACGGACATCGAAAAAGCCGCAGAGGCGGAGATCGCAGAGGCGGTTGAGTTCGCGGAAGCCGGGACGTGGGAACCTGTCGAGGAACTGACAAAACACGTCCTTGGACCCCAACCCGAGCCGCCTGCCATGCCAAAGTCGTCGGGTAAGACGGTTGAAATGACTTACCGCGAGGCCGTCAAACAGGCGATCCGGGATGCGATGATCCGCGACGAGCGGGTGTTCCTGATGGGCGAGGATGTGGGTGCTTATGGTGGGTGTTATGCCGTCTCGAAGGGTCTGATGGATGAGTTCGGCGAAGACCGGATTCGCGATACGCCCCTGTCCGAAAGCGGATTCACCGGTGCCGGTATCGGGGCAGCCGCCGTCGGGATGCGACCGATCGTTGAACTGATGACCGTAAACTTCTCGCTTCTGGCGCTAGACCAGATCATGAACACGGCGGCCACGATCCGGCATATGTCGGGCGGACAGTTCGGTGTGCCGCTTGTCATCCGCATGGCAACCGGGGCGGGCAAACAGCTTGCCGCACAGCATTCCCATAGTCTTGAAGGCTGGTACGGGCATATTCCCGGGCTGAAGGTCCTGACACCAGCGACGTTGGAGGATGCGCGCGGCATGCTCTGGACGGCCCTCGAAGATCCCGATCCGGTGCTGATCTTTGAAAACGTCATGCTTTACAACCGCACCGATCAGATCGACGAGGCCGCCGGTCCGGTCGATATCTCGAAAGCCGCCGTGCGGCGCGAAGGAACCGATCTGAGCCTGATCACCTATGGCGGTTCGCTCTACAAGACGCTGGATGCAGCTGAGGAACTGGCGGAGGCCGGGATCAACACCGACGTCATCGACCTTCGGACGCTGCGACCCCTGGATGATGCCACAATCATGACGTCGGTCGCTAAGACACGGCGGGCGATGATCGTCGACGAAGGTTGGCGCTCGGGATCGATCTCGGCGGAAATCTCGGCCCGGATCATGGAACAGGCGCTCTGGTCACTGGATGCACCGGTTGCGCGGGTCTGCGCCGAAGAGGTACCGATCCCCTATCCGAAGCATCTGGAGGATGCGTCCATCCCGCAAACGCCCGGCATCGTTGCCGCGGCCAAGGCCATGTTCGGGCGCTAAGATGGGTGTCTTTGCAATGCCCTCGCTCGGCGCCGACATGGAAGCGGGCATACTGGTCGAATGGCTGATCAAGCCTGGCGATGCGGTCTCTCGCGGCGATATCGTTGCGGTTGTCGAAACCCAGAAAGGCGCGATCGAAATCGAGGTGTTCGAGGAAGGGAAAGTCCACGAACTTGTCGCAGAGCTTGGTGTCGAACTGCCCGTGGGCGCACCGCTTGCCGTCATTCTGGCCGAAGGCGAGACGCCGCCTGTGGAGACGGAGCCTGCGCCGGAAGCGCCAAAACCGGAACCTGAGGTTGAGCGAGAGCCTGCGCCCGCCTCGGAAGTCGAGACTGTGATTGCGGCACCGGTCACTGCGACCCGCCCTGCCCCCTCGTCCATTGCGCCGACAAGCCTGAACGCCGCCTCTCCGGCCGCCCGGGTTCGCGCGCACGAGCTTGGCGTCGACCTGAGCGGGATCCACGGCACCGGACCGGGCGGCGTGATCGTTCTGTCCGATGTGGAGGGGCCTGGGGCGAAGGCCAAACCTGCACCGCAAAAGACCGGCACGCCTATGGAAGAGATGCGCAAGGCCATCGCCGCGGCTATGACCCGGGCCAAGCAGACGATCCCGCATTTCTATCTGTCCGAGACAATCGATGTTCAGCCCGCAACCGACTTTCTTTCCGAGCTGAATGCGGAACGTGCACCCGCCGAGCGGATCCTTCTTGGTGCCCTTTTTGTCCGGGCAGCATCGCGGGCTGCGGCCAAGGTCAAGACCATGAACGGACATTTCATTGACGGCGCGTTCAAGCCAGCCGAGGTCGTGAACCCCGGCGTCGCCGTCGCCTTGCGCGGTGGCGGGTTGGTGGCCCCTGCCCTGATGGATGCCCTGTTGCTAGACCTTGATCAGACGATGGCCGGCATTCGTGACCTTGTCACACGGGCGCGTGCCGGGCGGCTTAGAAGTTCCGAAATGACCGAGGGCACGATCACGGTTTCGAGCCTGGGCGAGACCGGGGCCGAAGCGATGACCGGTGTCATTTTCCCGCCGCAGGTCGCACTTGTCGGGATCGGCGCGCCTCACGTAAGGCCCTGGGTCGTGGACGGCGAGGTCGTGCCGCGCAGCGTCATAACACTTACGATGTCTGCCGATCACCGGGTCAGTGACGGTCGGCAAGCCGCCCGTTTCATCACGGAATTCGAGACACTCATTCAAGCGCCGGAGACCCTATGACAGAAGAAGAAATCCGAACGGCATATCTGGAAGAGCTATCCAGGGTAGCGCCCGATATCGACCCAGAGACGGTCGGAGACGATGATCACATTCAGGACGATCTCGAGCTGGATTCGATGGACGTCCTGAACCTTGTGACCGCCCTTCATGAGCGTACCGGTGTGGATATTCCGGAGAAGGACTATCCGCAGATCGCGACAGTCGCCTTGGCGGTTGGGTATCTCAAAGCCAAGATCAAGTGATCCGCAGGCTCGCACCCGATCTCGCCAAACCATAGCTCCGGGCAATCGCCGCTTCAGCTCAGACGCCATCCCGCCCCCTCTTGTCCTGGGTGGAGCGTGTAAACTTTTGATTTTCTTTTGAAACTGGGGTTACGGTACCTCTCAAACGTATAAACTGAACTCGAAAACGCCGGACAGCCCAAGCTGCACCTACGGCCTTCCTTCGCCCTTGATCATTATCAATACCGTCCAGCCGATTGACGATAGGCTGACCGAAGACACGCCCGGTCTGGGATCGGATCCGGCGCTGCCCGATCTTTGTGGAACGAGTTTGATTTCTAAAACTCGAATGTTGGCAATTCGGTGGGGAGAACCAAGACATGACAATTTCCGGAAGACATCTGAGAGCGGCGGCCTGCGCGACGGTGCTCGTTCTCGCCATGGCCGATTCTGCATCGGCTTTCACCGTCTGCCAGGTGACCGATACCGGCGGAATAGATGACAACAGCTTCAATCAGACGGCATGGCAAGGAGTTCTTGACGCTCAGGAGCAGCTTGGGGTCGAAGGCCGCTTTCTGGAGTCCCAGGCCGAGACCGACTATGAGGCGAACATCAACTCACTGCTTGGTGGGCAGTGTGGCCTGATCGTGACCGTCGGTTTCCTTCTGGGGGATGCCACGGCAACCGCCGCTGCGGCAAACCCCGATCAGAAGTTCTCGATCGTGGACTTTGCCTATGATCCGGTGGTGCCCAACATCATGGCACAGGTTTATGCGACGGATCAGGCGGCTTTTCTGGCCGGATACGTTTCGGCAGGCATGACAAAGACAGACATCGTCGGAACCTTCGGAGGCATCAACATTCCACCGGTAACGATCTTCATGGACGGGTTCGTTGCCGGGGTGAACTACTACAATGACCAGAAAGGCACCAACGTTACCGTACTGGGATGGAATCCGGAAACTCGCGAAGGGCTGTTTACGAATAACTTCGACTCGCTGGACGATGGGCGCGCCTTTGCCCAGAACCTCTATGACGAGGGTGCGGACATAGTATTGCCGGTCGCTGGACCCGTCGGGCTTGGGTCGGCAGCACTGGCCGATGAGTTGGGCATCGAACAGTTGAAAATCATCGGGGTGGACGCTGATCTCTACCTCACGGACCCGGCAAAGCAGCACGTCTATCTGACTTCCATCGTCAAGCGAATGGATTCCACCGTGTTTCAGGTGATCGAAGCCGCGATGACCGGAACTTTCGAAGGGGGTCTCATCGTGGGCACGTTGGAAAACGGCGGTGTCGGTCTCGCCCCGTTTCATGACATGGAAGCCTTGGTCCCGGATGAGCTGAAATCAGAACTAGAGACGGTGCGCGCTCGTGTCATCGACGGCTCGATCGAAGTCGGCAATTAGGTGAGCTCCGGCGGGCGCGCTGTGTTGCGCCCGCGCGGTCAGACGGGGGCCGGGTCATGGAAGTTGAACTGCGCGGGATCACCAAACGCTTCGGCCCGGTCGTCGCCAACGAGGGCGTCAATCTGAGTGTCCGTGGCGGCGAAGTTCTTGGTCTTCTGGGCGAGAATGGCGCCGGGAAGTCGACCCTGATGAACGTTCTCTGCGGGCTCTACGGGCCTAACGAGGGAGAGATCGTCATCGACGGCTCCATCGTCAATTTCAGCGGACCAAGCGATGCCATCGCTGCCGGGATCGGTATGGTGCATCAGCATTTCATGCTGGTTCCGGTCTTCACCGTGGCAGAGAACGTCGTGCTGGGTGTCGAGCCAACCAAGCAGTTCGATTACCTCGATCTCGACACCGCGCGTCAGCAGGTCGAGGAGATCAGTACCAAGTACGGACTAGAGGTCGATCCCGACGCACGGATCGAAACCCTGCCTGTCGGCGTGCAGCAACGGGTCGAGATCATCAAGGTCCTGTTCCGCTCGGCGGATATCCTGATCCTCGATGAACCCACCGCTGTGCTGACCCCACAAGAGGTCACGGATTTCTTCGAGATCGTCAAATCGCTGCGCGATGCTGGCAAAGGCATCATCTTCATCACCCACAAGCTGCATGAGATCCTTGAGATATCGGACCGCATCAGTGTCTTGCGCGGAGGCAAGGTTGTGGGCGAAGGCGACCCGAAGAAGCTCAGCACTTCAGATCTTGCAGAGATGATGGTCGGGCGTCCGGTCAGTTTCGATGTGGAGAAAGACGACTATGCGCCCGGAGAGATGCTGCTTGAGGTGCGCAACCTGACCATCCTGCGCGATGACGACTCGGTGGCCGTGGACAATGTGAGTTTCGGAGTTCGAAGTGGCGAAATAGTCGGTATTGCGGGTGTGCAGGGCAACGGCCAGTCCGCCCTGATCGAATCGCTTGCAGGGCTGCACCCGGTGGCCAGCGGCAGCGTGACGTTTCAGGCGCAGGACATCACGCGTCTTTCGCCGCGTGCCCGCCACCGGATGGGCATCGCGCATATCCCGGAAGATCGACAGCGCAGCGGCATCATTGGCAACTTCACTGTGGCCGAGAACATGGTGCTCGACACCTATTACGACGAACGGTTTTCGTCCGGCCCAAGTCTTAACTGGCCGAGCGTAAATACCTTCGCAGCCGCCAATGCGACGCAATTCGACGTGCGCACGCCCTCGGTCTTTGCCAAGGCCGGAAATCTGTCCGGCGGCAACCAGCAAAAGCTTGTCGTTGCCCGCGAACTTGCCCGGGAAACGAAACTCGTCATCGCCGCGCAGCCAACCCGCGGTCTGGACGTCGGCTCGGTCGAGTACATTCACGGAAGACTGATCGAGGCGCGCGATGAGGGCGACGGTGTGCTGATCATGTCGTCCGAACTGGACGAGATTCTGGCGTTGTCAGACCGCATTCTGGTGATGTTCAAGGGACGGATCGTGGCCGAATTCGAGGCTATGGAGGCTCCGCCAGACCGCAATGCGATTGGTCTGGCCATGGCGGGGGCAGCGGCATGAGCGATGCCCCCAAGCTTGACGATCTAAGCCGCAAGTTGCTTGAGCGTGCGGCGCCGGGTCGCGCTCAGTTCGAAGACTTGGTCGTGGTCCCGGTATTCGCAGTCATCGTTGCGCTGATCCTGGGTGCGCTGACGATGCTTGCGACAGATGTGGACCTGCCAACGATCGGTCGGTCTTACGTCGCCCTCTTGCAAGGCTCCGT
Source organism: uncultured Paracoccaceae bacterium (assembly GCA_947503175.1). Classification (GTDB taxonomy): domain Bacteria; phylum Pseudomonadota; class Alphaproteobacteria; order Rhodobacterales; family Rhodobacteraceae; genus Ovoidimarina. Next base: position 58,953 of record CANNCO010000005.1, on the reverse strand, counting down.
CGGTTCGCTGAACGCCATTTCGGAAACGCTGACAGCAGCCGCGCCACTCGTTCTGGCGGGTCTCGGTCTGGCGCTGGGGTTTCGCACGGGCCTTCTCAATATCGGAGCCGAAGGGCAGATCCTCATGGGTGGGATGGCGGCGGTGATCGTGGGCTTCAGCTTCCCCGGCGCGCCGTTTGTCCTGTTGATGCCGGCCTGCCTGATCGCCGGGGCGCTGGCCGGGGCCGCCTATGCTTCGATCGCCGGATATCTCCGCGCCGCGACGGGGGCGCATGAGGTGATCTCGACCATCATGCTGAACCTGATCTCCTACCGTCTAATCGACTACCTGTTGCGCCAGCCGTGGATCCAGAAGGAGGGCCGTGCCGACCCGATCTCGAAATCCGTGCCGGACAGTGCGGAACTGCCGCGGCTGCTTGAATGGATCGATCCGAACCTTCGTGTCCACGCCGGCGTGTTTCTGGTCCTGATCGCGGTGCTGGTTGTCTATTGGGTCCTGTTCCGGTCGAAGATCGGCTTCGAGTTCCGCGCCAGTGGCGAAAGCCCCGATGCCGCCCGCTACGCCGGAATACGATCCGGTCTGATCATCGTTGCGGCAATGGCGGCTGCGGGGGCGCTGGCGGGACTGGCGGGTGCCAATCAGGTGCTCGGCGTCCTTGGCCGGGCAACGCCAGGCTTCTCGGCGGGCATCGGGTTCGACGCCATCGCGGTCGCTCTGATGGGCCGGTCCCATCCGTTCGGTGTGCTGCTGGCCGGGCTGCTTTTCGGTGCGCTGGAGGCCGGTGGGCGGCAGATGCAGGTCGATGCGGGTGTCAGCATCGACCTGATCGGGATCATTCAGGCCCTGATCATCGTGTTCATTGCCGCGCCCCTTCTGGTGCGCGCGATCTTCCCCTGGGGATTTCGCGGATCTGACAAGGCAAAGGGGCCCACGCCATGACTGAGGTTGTGGAAACGGCATCTCCGAAGGTTTCAAAGATAGACACCCGCGAAGCGCGTCAGGCAAAGATCGTCGGAACGGTCCTAATCGGGCTTGCCCTGTTCACCGGGCTGGTCTTTGGCTCTGACATATCGGGGAACGCGACCTTCCGCCTGTCGCGCCCGACCGATCCGTGGGCCTTGCCCAACCTCATCGTACCGGCCGCCCCCTTCAACTACATCGTGGCGGCCCTTCTTGCCTTCCTGGGCGCGCGGCAGTTCCTGCGCGGCGGCGTGCGGTGGACGTCCCTGTCCCTTGGAATCGGATTGGCACTGGTGGTCATGGCATTTCTCGTCTGGGCCACGGCGGACAAGGCATTCTCACTGACCGGCATGTTGCAGGCCACCATGGTGCGCGCGGTTCCCATCGCGCTTGGCGCGCTGGCTGGCGTGTTGTGCGAACGGGTTGCTGTCATAAACATCGCCATCGAAGGCATGTTGCTGGCCGGAGCCTTCACCGGTGCCCTGATGGGATCGCTTGTGGGTGGATGGGGCGGCCTGCTGAGCGCGGTCGTCATCGGCGGCCTCTTCGGCTTCATTCTCGCGGCGCTGGTCGTCACCTACCGGATGGATCAGATCATCGCAGGTGTCGTGATCAACCTCTTTGTTCTGGGCCTGACCAGCTATGTGAGTTCCCAGGTCTTCGCGGAACACAGATTTCTGAACAACGCGCCGGTGTTCCGGTCTTGGAAGATCCCCATTCTGGGCGATATTCCGGTGATCGGACCGATGTTCTTCAACCAGAACCTCTTTGTTTACGGGGCCCTGATCCTCGTGGCGACGGCGACATACTATCTATTCTATACCCGCATGGGCCTGCGCGCCCGCGCCGTCGGCGAACATCCCCGAGCCGCCGACACGCTGGGAATCGACGTCTATTGGACGCGATACGTCCACGTGACGCTGGGCGGAATGGTTGCCGGGTTCGGCGGCGCCTGGTTCACGCTCGGCTCGGTGGGCCGGTTTGATGAGAACATGACGGGCGGACGCGGATTTATAGGGCTGGCGGCCATGATCTTTGGCCGCTGGCATCCGGTGGGTGCGCTGATGGCCGCTCTGGTATTTGGTTTCGCGGACTCGCTGCAGCAAAAGCTTGCCTTGCTGAACACACCAATCCCGTCGGAATTCCTGGCAATGTCTCCTTACATCGCGACGATAATCGTCGTTGCGGGCCTGATCGGCAGGGCACGGGCACCGGCAGCCGATGGCAAACCCTACGTCAAGGAATAGCCTGGCCTGAGCACCGACAGATGGACCGGCGTCATGCATCGGCTATGTGGCGGAACGCCTGTCTGTGTCAGGCGGGCGTCAGAGAGGGCGGCCCCCTTAAGTCAGTCGGGTGCCTCGAAATCAAGGTTATCGGGGCGAAAGTTGAACAGCTCCAGCCGATGCGGCTTACCCTGGCTGTCTCCAAGGCGCAAAGCGGTCAGGCTGCCGGGCGCGACCGGTATGATACTGGCGGGCTGCAGACCCAGAAACCGTTGCAGAATGGCTCGAATGACGCCGCCATGGCAGACCACCAACAGGTTCTGGCAGGGGTCGGTGGCCTCGCGCCTGATCACTGCGCTGACCCGATCCGCAAAGTCTTTCCAGGCCTCACCGCCGGGAGGAGTTCCGGTACCAGCCCGCCAGGAAAGAAAGGCGCTTTCATCTTCGGCGACTATGTCCTCGATTGTGCGGCCGGTCCAATCACCCACGTCGATCTCGCGCAGCGCCGGTACAAGGTCCGCATTCGAGACGCCGATCCGCGCGGCCGTCTGACGGACCCGCGCCAGATCGGACGTGATCGCCCGGCACGGCCCGATCCTGTCGATTGTGGTGCGAAGCGCATCGGCCTGCGCACATCCCGTCTCGGACAGCCCGATATCGGCCTGCCCCTGCAGCCGGTGCGAAGCATTCCATTCCGACTGGCCATGGCGAACGAGAAGAACACGCATCAACCGATCCTTTCGCCGTCCGGTGCGAACCAACATTGCGGCGCCTCAGGCAGTTCGAACTGCACCGTTTCGCCTATCCGCGCGATGACGGCACGGTCCAGAATGGCTGTCAGACGCAGGTCGCCAGACAGGCCGGTCACCATGGTGCGTCCGGCTATGGTGCTGATTTCGACCAACTCCATGGGCAGGCTCCTTTGGGTGGGACTGTCGGACAACCGCATCGCCTCGGCGCGGTACATCGCAAGACAACTCTCGGTCGGCGGATCGATGGGCATATGACGCCCCCCCACGGTCCATCCCGCCCCATTCCTGACGACCGGGACGACGTTATTGGGTGGCGTGCCGACGAATGTTGCGACAAAGGCCGTTTGAGGCCGTTTTATCAGGTCGTTTGGAGATCCGAACTGCTGAACCCGCCCCTCGTTCATGACCGCGACATGGCTTGCCATCGTCATGGCCTCGATCTGGTCATGCGTGACATATACCGTGGTCGCGCCCGTGGCGCGATGCAGCCGCATCAGTTCGGTCCGCATCTCGACACGCAGCTTGGCATCGAGGTTCGAGAGGGGTTCGTCAAAAAGAAGGACAGACGGTTTTGGCGCGATCGTGCGGGCGATGGCAACGCGCTGTTGCTGGCCGCCCGAGATCTCGTTTGGATAGCGCTCTGCAAGTTGGTGGATATCGAGCAGCCGCAGCACGTCGTCAGCCCGGGCCGTCCGTTCCGCGCGCGGCATCTTCATGACCTTGAGCGGCCAGTCGACATTGCCGCGGACAGACATGTGCGGCCAGAGCGCATAGGATTGAAAGACCAGTCCCGAATGCCGCTTAGCCGGATCGACGGACCAGTTCCTGTCACCATCCGAGACAAGCTGGCCCCCGAACAGGATCTGGCCCATCGAGGGGAGTTCCAGTCCCGCAAGCATCCGCAGCAGCGTGGTCTTGCCGCACCCCGAGGGGCCGAGAAGCACAAGGAAGGCACCGTCGGGAACCGAGATCGAGACGTCCGTGACGGCTTCGACGTTTCCGAAACGCTTGGTGATGTTCTTGATTTCCAGCATGTCTTCAATCCTTCAGCCAGGGCTGCGACTTTGCCTGCAACCGGTTGGCGATAAGAGTGGCAGCAATAGAAATCGCGAGGATCACGACCGTGATCGCGTTCGCAAACTGCCCGAACCCTTCCGACGCGTACCGATACGCCACCACCGACAGGACCGGCATGGTCGGCGTGAAAAGCAGCACCACAAGGGACAAATCGCGGACGATCTTGACGAAGATCAGAATACCCCCCGCAGCAAGCCCGCGAACAGCCAGCGGCACGGTGATCGCAGCGAGCCTGCGCACGAAACCCGCACCCGTGATGCGCGCGCTTTCTTCAAGCTCCCCGCCGACCTGCTGTATGACGGCACGCCCGGTCTGCACTGCGAAGGGAAGAAGGTAAGCCGTACCCGCGATAACCAGAAGTGCGAATGTGCCGTAAAGCGCCGGAACCGGCCCAATGGGGGCACCCAGATAGGCGATGTAGGCTGCGCCGAAGGCGATACCGGGCACGAGGAGCGGCAGGAAGCTGATCTGAGTGATCGCGGCCGAGACCCATCCCTCGCGGAACCGCGCGGTAGTGTAGGATGCAAGCAGTCCTACGATCATCCCGGTAAACGCAACCGCCACTCCCAGCGCCAGTGTCACTGTCAGAGCCCGGACGATATCCGCATTGTAAACGATACCCGGTACGCCTTGGGCGAATGAAGGATTGCTGGTGCCGATCCAGTAATGCGTTGTCCAGCCTGAAAAAAGATTGGCCGAGGATGGCGCAAAACTCGATGCCACAAGCACGATGACGGGAACAACCGTGGAGGCAAGCAGGATGATCATGGCAATGGCAAAGAGCGGCCAACGCGCACTGCGCAGATCGAACCGCTTGGCCCGCCCGCCCTTACCGGTGATCGTTGCATAGGATCGGCGGCCCGAAACGATGCGATTGCCCGCCCAGAGAAAAACACCCGAGATGAGAACCAGCAGGATGCCGATGACATAGCCTCGCCCGACCTGCCCGACCTCGATCATCCCGAAAAGGCGGGTCGACAGGGTCTGCATACGCACCGGCAAACCCAAAAGGGCGGGTGTCGCAAAGTTGGATACCGCGCCCGCAAAACAAAGCGATCCTGCGGCAACAAGGGCCGGAGTGGTGACAGGCAGGATGATCCCGGTAAGGATCCGCCGACCCTTTGCCCCCGCTATCTGTGCAGCCTCGACCAGATCAGAGTTTACCGTGGCCAAAGCCGCCGCGATGATCGTGAAGGCAAGGCTGAAATAGTGCAGCGTCAGAACGATCAGCGTCGGCACAATGCCCCAGGCCAGCCAATTGGGAACGTCAAAGCCCAGTCCCTGAAACCAGCCGACCTGGCCGCCGATCCGGTCGTTGCGGAACAACGTACCCCAGGCCAAAGCTGCGGCAAAGGACGGGATCATGAACGGCAAAGTCGCCATGACACCGATCGTGCGTCGATAGGGAACATTGGTCATCACGACGAGCCAGGCAAGAAAACCACCCAGAAGGACACATCCCGTCGACACCACCACACCGATCAGAAGCGTGTTCGCGAGAGGTTTGTAGAACAGGTTCGTCGACAGGCGACCGATCAGAACATCGCTCCACGCGACGAACGTATCGGGTTGCAATGTGAACAGGACCGTCCGGATCAAAGGCAGGACGATCAGAGCAGTCAGAAGCGCGAGAACGATGATCTTCAGAACCGTTCCCTGACGAAACAGGACGCGCCTGCCCTGACTGCTGATCGAACCGTCCGACATCACCTCTGCCTCCCCGAAATCGCCTGCAAGGGTATTGCCGGAGGCGACGCAGGGACGCCTCCGGCAAAAGGATCACTGCAACGTCAGGATAAGGTCCCCGATCTCTGCCCGGATCGTCGCCGTCTCGGCCGGATCTATCCGCCAAGCGGCAAACTCATCCAGCGGGACCGCATCGGGATGCGGAGGAATATCAGACCGCGTCACGTAATCACCCGCAACATAAAAGGGGGCAAGGCCCGGACCACCAGTCTCGGTCTCGTCCCCCATGAGAAAATCGATCACCAGACGCGCGGCAGCCGGGTTCTTCGGAGTGGCCGAGAGAGCCAGAATGGCAGGAAAGATGATGCCGGGTGCAGGTACAACACTGTTGGCGACCTGCAGAGCCCAGCCTTCATCTTCGTTATCACGACGGTCCGAATAACTCGTGAAGCCGATGGGCGGATTATCTTGCCCGATCACACCGACCGCCGCATTCACGTCGTCGGTCGAGCTCACAAGGATCACATCGTTGTCGAAAAGATCCATGATGAACTTTTCACCGGCATTTGCAGCCCCATCAAGCATGATCGCCTCGCCGAACTCGGTTTCATAGGCTTGCGCCATCTCGTCGGAGCGCAGGACAATCTCGGTCATCAGATCAAGGTAATCGCCGCGCTGAAGGGGATCGACCATGATGACGCGGGCTGCCCATTCGTCCCGAGTAAGGTCCCAAAGGCTGTCAACAGGTGCGCCATTCGGATTGGCCGCCTCGTTGTACATTAGAACTTTCGTGGAAAGCCGCTGTGCAAGAAGCGGCGACTGGTATTCCTGCGGAACACGGTCGGCCACGCGCGGCGGCACATACGGTGTGATGATACCGGTCTCCAGAAGTTCGGGAAGCACCACCGGAACGTCAGAAATGTAGATCACATCCGCATTCGCGACGCCGGCCTGCGCTTCGGCCTTGAGGCGCGCGATCTGCTCGGTCGAGGAGATATCGAAACCTTGCAGATCAATGCCGGGATAGGCCTCTTCGAATGCCGCTTCGACGCGCCCGATGCGGCTGGTGAACGAATAGACGGTGACAGCTCCCTCTTGCTGGGCCAGTGGCAGAAGCTCTTCGGCAGTCATCGCATCCATATGTCCGTCGGCATAAGCCGCAGAAGCCAAAAAAATACCTATCGCGCCGAAGCGCGTTGCTTTCGTGACGTTCATGATGTTCCTCCCTTAGGTGTCAGGTTCGGTCAGTCGAACCGCTCGATCAGTTGCCCCAGCTTTTCCAGTTTCTTCAGAGATTCTTGTTTCGCAGTGATACCGGCGGCGATGACAATGGCGTTACAGACGGTCATCGGAACCGTAAGTGTCTGAAACGCATCCGATGCACCGGAGCGCGGCGCCAGCAACAGATGGTCCGGTTGCGGTGTCAGCATCGCACCGCTGTTGCCGGCGATCACGATCGTCTCCACACCAGCTTCGCGTGCGGTTTCGATCAGTCCCTCGTAGCCGCGCGGGGCACGGCGATATGCGAAAGTCAGCACCACATCCCCGCGCCGCAGTCCAAGCACCTGTTCGGCAAGGCTCCGAGGGTCGCCGTCGAGTTGATGAACATCCTTGCCGAACCTGCGGAACCGCTTAGACATCATCAATGCCAGGACCTCGGAGTTTCCGTAGCCATAGATGAAGATTCGATCGGCGCGGATCATCATATCCGCAGCAAGCCCGATCTGCTCCCCCGAAATCGCGTCTTCCACACGACCCAGGGCCTCGGCCTCCTGCAACGCCAGATTGCCCAATATCGAATCAGAGCTGTTTTGCGCGATTGTCTTCTCGAACCGCTTCGCCGTATCGCGGGTCGCGATGAACTCTTCACGCAAAGCCTCCCGGAACGAGGCGTAGCTTTTATAGCCAAGCTTTCGCGCCAGACGCGACGCCGTCGCCTCATGTACGCCAATCGAGCCTGCAAGATCGCTTGCAGTGCCCAGTGCTGCCACGGTCGGACTGTTCATCACTGCCTGGACCAGCCGCCGTTCGTTGGGCGTCAGGTTTTCGGTACTCTTGGAGATGTTCGCGATAACAGACATTCGATGTGTCCGTCCCCCTCCCTCGAATCTATGCAAGCATTTTTGCACAGATATGTGCAAACTGCAAGTGAACTTGCAGGATGGCTATTCCTCCTGCATCCCGCCCGAACCGAACACCGATCACTAGGGTTATGCTGGCGAGTTGGGTGCTGAGCCTTCTTGAAAGCATTGGAGGTTAGGAAAGATCTCCGGCGAACGCGCCGAAAACGCCACCCCTTAGCCCATTCTTGCGCAACACTGTTACCAAGTGAGCCATCGAAGCACGAATTTGTTTCCGCGTCGCACGAATATCCGGCGGATTTCGTCGCCAATTACGATGGCGATTGCGAAAGGCACTGAAAGTCCCAGATGCCAGAGTTCGAGGGGCGCCGTACCAAAGAACGTATTGAACGCGGGGATGTACGATATGCTTGCCAGTAGCAACAGTTCTGTGGCGATGCCTACGAGCACAAGCTTGTTGCTGAAAACGCCAACCGTCAGCAGGCTTTGCGTCCGCGTCCGGCAAATGATCACATCCGCAATCTGACAAATGATGATCGACGCGAAGAACCCCGTGATCGCGGTACGATATAGCGGGTCGCTGGACGCCAGATCCTGGCCCCATTCCCATCCCCCGCTGTAGAGGATCGTGAAGTAGGTGAAGAAACCTGCAGCCGCCTGAACGACCCCGACGATGCCGTAGCTCATCAAAAGCAGGTTGCGGCTGAGCAAACGCTCGCCCCGCGGCCGGGGTTTGCGCTTCATCACGTCGGTTTCGGGCTTTTCGGCACCAAGGCCCAGAGCGGGAACAATATCCGTCCCAAGATCGATCGTGAGAATGAGGATCACCGTCAGAGGCAGGGGAATATCAAGCAAAACGAAGGCGATGAAGGGCAGGATTTCGGGGATGTTCGACGTGAGGATGTAAGCGATGAACTTCTTGATGTTGTCGAAGATTGTCCGGCCTTCTTCGACAGCGCTGATGATGGTGGCGAAGTTGTCGTCCATGAGGACCATGTTCGACGCTTCCTTGGCGACTTCCGTGCCGCCAACACCCATCGCGACGCCCATATCCGCGTTCTTCAGCGCCGGCGCGTCGTTCACCCCGTCGCCTGTCACCGTCACGATGTCGCCAAGCGCCTGAAGGGCCTGAACCACCTGAAGTTTCTGTGCAGGCGCGATACGGGCGAATATGATCTCTGGCTCGTCCTGGAGCACTTGCTGAAGTGTTGCGTCGGACATCTCGGACAGTTCATCGCCCTGAACGACGCGGCCCCTGGTCGAGAAAAGGCCGATCTGCTCGGCGATGCTTTTTGCCGTAAGGCCGAAGTCACCGGTCAGCATGATCACCCGGATGCCAGCCGATCTGCATTTCGCGAGCGCCTCGGGAACCTCTGGTCTTGGCGGATCAATCATCCCTGAGAGCCCCAGGAATACATACCCGTCTTCCGGAATCGGGCCACGCGCAGCATCCCGCCGGGCAAAGCCAAGGCCGCGCTCACCCCGGGCGGCGAGACGACGATAGGCATCGATGGCATCGGCGCGCCTTTCGGCTGTCAGCGGCAGCACCTCACCGTTCAGCACAACGCGGTCACACATATCGAGAACAACCTCGGGGGCGCCCTTAAGGGCCGCCTCGGGCCCGTCGCCTGCGTCGGTCAGGGTGATCATGCGTTTGGTCGTGGAATTGAACGGTTGTTCCGCGATCTCCTCTACCGAGCGCAGTTCACCAATGTCGCCGAACCCGTTCGCATAAACCAGGAGCGCGCCGTCGGTTGCGTCCCCGACAAACCCCTCTTCCGTCAGGTAGGCATTGTTGCAGACCGCCATCACCCGCAGCAGATCGTTGAATGCGGGCTCTCCGCGGATCAGCGCGTCATCGCCCGCATAGGCACTCCCGCCGATAACGACGGTGTTCAATGCGAGCCTGTTCTGGGTAAGGGTTCCGGTCTTGTCGGTGCAGATCACAGTTGTCGAACCCAGCGTTTCGACGCTTTCGAGGTTCTTGATCAGCGCGTTTTTCTGCGCCATTCGGCGGCTGGCCATTGTCAGGCTGAGCGTCACCGTCGGCAGAAGACCTTCGGGCACGTTGGCGACGATGATGCCAATCGCGAAGATCAGGCTGCCGATGACGCCGTTTCCGATCAAGACCGAGACAAGGAAGAACGATACGCCAAGGAAGATCGCAATCGCACTGATCACCTTGATAAAATAGCGCAGCTCCTTGTGTATCGGTGTCTCTGCGGTTTCGGTGTCTTTCGTGAGTTCCACGATCGACCCGATCTGCGTGTCCATCCCGGTTGCCGAGACGACGACATGGCCTTCGCCATTGCTGACGAGGCTGCCCGAGAAGACCATGTTGGGGCTTTCAAGGATGCGGTCGTGTGAAGTACTGGCATCCAGATGCTGAGGCTCACTTTCGCCGGTCAGGCTGGAATTGTCGACCCGCAACTCCTTGGCCATGATCAGGCGACCGTCAGCCGGAACCCTGTCGCCCTCATTGAGGATGATGACATCTCCGGGAACCAGTTCTTCAGCGGCAACCTCGCGCGGCGACCCGTCACGAAGCGCCGTGATCATAGAGGGCATCATCTTGCGGAAGCCCTCCATGATCTTTTCGCTCTGATGCTCCTGGAAATACGTAAAAGCCGCGTTCAGAAAGACGACAGCGAGAAGAGCGATAGCGATATAGAGATTTCCCTGACCGGGGTCGAGACGCTCTGCCGTAATCGCAAGCACACCGCCGAATATCAGCAAGAGCGCAAAGAAATTCTTGAATTGAAGCAAGAACTTGAGCAGTTCCGGGGTGTCTTTGCTGACCTTCAGTTCGTTCGGCCCGAAGCTCTCGAGTCTCTTTCGAACTTCTGTCTCTGTCAGCCCCTGTTCAGTCGCCTCCAACCTCTCCAGCGCATGCCGAAGCGATCCCTTGTGTACTTCGTCCATTCGCTGTTTCTGTCCCTGCTTTTGCAGGGGATGCTAACGGAAAGCATCTGAACGTGGTTTGACATAGGTCTATTGCGCAAAAACCTGAAATACTGCCGCTCATGCCCCTGCCAACGGCACCGGTGCTGACTGACGGCGCAGCGACGGCAGACATAGCTGGTGTCCGGTTCCGGCGGTTTCGACCACGGCGGGGATGCCATGAACGTGGCTCTAAGTGTCGTCAAGGATCGCATCGACAGCCAGCGCCCCACCGCGTTCGGGCGCGCCGAGCGCGCGGCCAACCCGTCAATCCCTGCGGCTTCATCCGCCACACGGGTTTTCCGGCAGTTCTTCGCGATTATCAAAAGGGGCGGTTCTTCCGACCAGGCAGCGGAGTCGCCGAAACCGTCAAACGGTTCCGGCGTCTCGGGTCGGGTCAACCCGCCAACAAGTGACATCCGTTTGGCAAGCCGGTCTCCGCCCGCATGGCCTATCGAGTGCCAGGTTTCGGCGGCGCTTTCGGTGTAAAGGCGCAGCGATCGGGCTTGATATCGAGAAGCGGCGTGCCGTCAATACAGTCAAGACCACAGACCACAACCTCGCCGGCCTCGATGCGAACTAGCCGGACCAGTGATGTCCCGATCGGATTCGGCCGGACTGGTGAACGCAGCGCAAATGTTCCAACCGTGGTCCCGTCGCTTCTCGGACTCTGCGTGATCAGATCGCGTCGGCTGCGATCAAGCCAGTAAAGCACTTCGATGCGCTCATACTCCGCCAGCCCATCCAGAGCCGCGTGCCAGATCGGATCCAGAACGAGACGGCATTCGGGCCCATCCAGACGGCCCTGCCGCGGGCAGGTGTCACGGCCCTTCCATGGCGTGCGGATTGTCCCAATGAACCTTAGGCCGGCATCCGTTGCCTCGCGCATCTCAACGGCGCGTTCGTTCGGACGTATGGCCTGTTCGTTCTTTTCCGACATGAATCGAACTTTTCGCACAGTTATGCAGTCAAACCGATCAAGAACACAGACTGCTTCCCTATATTAGGGAAAACCAGCCTTGAAATTTCCTCTTCTCGCTGCATAAGTGCAATCTTAGTTGTTTTTTCCGGAGCATTTGGAGAATTTGCACAGTATCGGGGAAGCTTTCGCACTCGCGCTCCAGCTGGTTCTGTCCGGCGACCCCGATCTTCTTGAGATCGTGGCGCTTTCGCTGCGGGTCAGCCTGACCGCAACCGCCGTGGCCTGTTTGATCGGGTTGCCGATTGGCGCGCTGGTCGCGATCAGCCGGTTTCGCGGACGCACCATCGTTCTGGTGGTTATGAACGCCTTGATGGGACTGCCCCCGGTGGTCGTCGGCCTGCTTGTCTATCTACATCTGTCGCGCTCCGGTCCGCTTGGCTTTCTCGGGCTGCTCTACACGCCAACGGCGATGATCATCGCGCAAACGATCCTGATCGCGCCGATCGTAGCCGCACTTTCGCGGCAGGTTCTGGAAGACCTTCACGCGGAATATGCCGAACAATTCCGCTCTCTTTGTCTGACGCGCGGGCAGGCCGTTGCAGCCCTGCTCTGGGATGCGCGCTACTCGCTTTTGACCGTGGGGCTTGCAGGGTTCGGGCGCGCCGTGGCCGAGGTCGGTGCGGTGATCATCGTCGGCGGCAACATAGATCACCTGACGCGCGTGATGACGACCGCAATTGCGCTTGAGACATCCAAGGGAGATCTGGCGCTGGCGCTCGCCCTTGGCGTGGTCCTCCTTGCCATATCGCTGAGCGTGAACGCGGCCGTCCAGACTTTGCGCCTGACCGCAACCAGGCAGGCCTATGTCTGATGCGGTCACACTGACCCCTCCGTCAACTGTCGATGACAGGACGAACGGCCTGATCCTGCCGTTGCGCGTCCGCGACCTTGTGTTGCGTTTGGGCGAAGCTCCGGTGCTCGACGGGCTCAACCTCGATCTCGGCCCGACGGGATGCACAATGGTAATGGGGCCTAACGGGTCGGGCAAAAGCCTGCTCCTGAAGCTTCTTCATGGTCTGGCCCAGCCCACGTCGGGGCAGATCGTCTGGGGTGAACATACTGCGGCAGACGTCACGGCCCGGCAGGCGCTCGTATTTCAGAAACCGGTCCTGCTGCGCCGTTCCGTTGCCGCCAATCTGGATTTTGTGCTTCGGATGCGGGGTAAGAATCGAGGCCGCCGGGACGCTTTGCTCGACCATGTAGGGCTGGCGCACAAGGCAAACCAGCCGGCACGGCTTCTTTCCGGCGGCGAGGCGCAACGGCTTGCTCTGGCCCGTGCGCTGGCGACCGATCCCGAAGTTCTGTTCCTCGACGAACCGACGGCAAGTCTCGACCCGGCCTCGGTTATGGCCATCGAACAGATCGTATCTGATGCGCGGTTGCGCGGAGTGCGCATCATTTTCGTAACCCACGATCTCGGACAGGCGCGGCGAATGGCTAACGACGTGGTGTTTCTTCACCGCGGACGCCTCGCCGAACACACGGCAGCATCCGAGTTTTTTCCGGAACCGCAGTCTCAGGCTGCGCGGGACTACCTGAGCGGCAGAATTGTCGTCTGACCGACATACCATAAGGAGACTCGATATATGATCAGAAGAACAGTTGGAGCGAGCGCAATTGCGCTTGTTTTCGCCAGTGCCGCCGCGGCACAGGACCAGTCCATTATTGTGCAATCGACAACTTCGACAGCAAATTCCGGTCTTTATGACCACCTCCTGCCGCTGTTTCAGGACAAGACGGGCATTCAGGTCAACGTCGTTGCAGTGGGCACCGGCCAAGCGATCAGGAATGCCGCGAATTGCGATGGCGATGTGCTTCTGGTTCATGCCAAGGCTTCGGAGGAAGAGTTCGTGGCCGCAGGTTTTGGAGCCGAGCGGACCGATCTGATGTACAATGACTTTGTGATCGTCGGCCCTGCCGATGATCCGGCCGGCATCCGCGGCATGTCCGATGCGCAGGCGGCGCTTACCAAGATCGGACAGCAAGGCGCACTCTTCGCGTCACGCGGCGACGACTCAGGAACGCACAAGAAGGAAGTCTCGCTTTGGGCAGACACCGGGATCGATCCGGCAGACGCCTCCGGAGAGTGGTACCGCGAAACCGGCTCGGGGATGGGAGCGACATTGAATGCCGGCATCGGCATGGGCGCCTATGTCATGACCGACCGCGCCACATGGATCAGCTTCGGCAACAAACAAGACTACGCTATCCAGGTCGAAGGCGACGAGGATCTCTTCAACCAGTACGGCGTTATTCCAATCAGTCCTGAAAAGTGCCCAAGCGTCAACTCCGAGGCCGCCCAGACCTTTGCGGACTGGCTTGTCTCGGATGAGGGGCAGGACGCTATCGCCGCGTACCGGGTGGCCGACCAGCAGTTGTTCTTCCCGAACGCGCCCGACAGCTGATAGGAGTCTCAGGGCGGCAACAGAACCCTGCCGCCCTGACACATGGTGCATATGACCGACCTTACGCATGGCGGGCACGAATACCTGACAGTGCAGGAGCTTGCCGAACTCCTTCGACTAAAAGAGCGCAAGGTCTACGATCTTGCGGCGTCAGGAGAGGTTCCCTGTTCGCGGGCTACCGGCAAACTGCTGTTTCCGGCCGCCGAGATCAGACAATGGATTGAGCGTGCGAGGTCCGCCGGCGGGACTGGCGCCTCCACGCGCCCACAAATCGTTCTGGGCAGCCACGATCCATTGCTGGATTGGGCCATCCGTCAATCACGCTGTGGTCTGGCGACGCATTTTGACGGCTCACTCGACGGGCTTGATCGGTTCGTGCGGGGCGAAGGCATCGCAGCGGGACTGCATATCCATGACGCAAGGCAGTCAAGCTGGAACACGGCGGCCGTGGCCCAAGCGGCAGGGGATCAGAACGCCGTGTTGATTGCCTTCGCCCGGCGACGTCGCGGACTGGTCTTTCGACAAGGCGAACACGCACCTTCCGGCATCTCCGATCTGGCCGGCCTGCGTATGACGCCGCGCCAGCCGGAGTCGGGAACCGACCGGCTGTTCCGCAACCTCGCTGCGTCGGACGGCGTGGATCTGTCAACGATCATCTTCACCGATGTGGCGCGCACAGAGGATGACGCAGTCGAAAACGTCCGGCGGGGGCAGGCAAACCTAACCTTTGGGCTGGAGGCGGTCGCGCGCACCTATGGCATGGCGTTCGTTCCGCTGATCACGGAAGAGTTTTCGCTTCTGGTGGACAGGAAAGCATGGTTCGAGCCGCCGTTTCGGGCGCTGATGGCCTTTTGTGCCGCGGACGCTTTCCGGCAGCGTGCGGCGGCCAGCGGCGGATACGACGTGGCGGCACTCGGAGATGTCCTCTGGAATGCCTGACGCACCGGCGCCTCAAAATGCTAATCTCTGACGCCTTGCAAGCCGGGCCGATGGTAAAGGACGGACCGGTGCGAACCGACGCCATAACAGGTATGTTCAAAGCATATCGGCCGCGATAAAACTCTGGTTGGTATCGGCAGGCCCGCAACGGCCTTTCACCGCAGAGGGGGACCATGCTTTCAACCACGCCCGGCCCGGCCCGAACCACCCACGATGCCGATGATGATCCGCGCAACCGCGACATCCGCATCTATGTGAACGGTGAAATCGTCCACCGCGATGATGCAAAGGTTTCGGTCTACGATTCGGGTTTCATGTTGGGTGACGGAATGTGGGAAGGCATGCGTCTCTATGACGGTGTCTGGGCCTTCTTCGACGATCACATGGATCGTTTCTTTGCCTCCTGTAAGGCCGTGTCTCTTGATGTGGGATGCGACCGGGCGAGCATCATGGATGCCCTGACCCGTACGGCCGAGGCCAACGGCATGACCACCGATGTGCATTGCCGCCTAATGCTCACCCGTGGGATCAAGGTAAAACCGTTTCAGCACCCGTCGCTGAGCCGTTCAGGCCCGACGCTGGTGATCATCATGGAGCATTCGAAACCCACCGGAAACCTGCAGGCCCGCGGTATCCGGCTGGCCACCGTACCGCAGGTGCGCGGCCTGCCGATGTCGCAGGACGCCAAGTATAACAGTCACTCGAAGTTGAACTGTGTGATCGCATGCCTGCAAGCCGAGCAGGCCGGGGCCGATGAGGGCCTGATGCTGGACCCCCATGGTTTTGTAAACACGACCAATGCCTGCAACTTCTTCATTGTCCGCAAGGGCGAGGTTTGGACCTCGACCGGCGACTACTGCATGAACGGGGTGACCCGCCAAAAGGTGATCGACTTGTGTCGCGCAGACGGTATCCCCGTCTTTGAAAAGAACTACTCGCTTTACGAGGCCTACGGGGCGGACGAAGCGTTTCTGACCGGGACGTTCGGGGCCCAGACACCGGTGGCCGAGATCGACGGCAAGGCCATTGGTAATGGCAGCCGACCGATTATGACGCGAATACGGAAACTCTATAAGGACCTGATCCGGACCCATGTGGAAGAGCATCGCATGGGCTAGGTACATCTTGGTCCGAATCGATAGCGCCAGCGCCTACGTATCCGCTTTCAATCGAAACCCAGCTGTTTACAAGTGCTGAACCCAAAGATCATGGCACATGGGCAAGGGCATAGCGTGCAGAATAAACTTGCGTCAGAAGTATGTAATGCGCCACAAACTGTCGAACCAGCACCGCCCGGGCGAAATCAACTGTCCCGGTCGGCCTGGCAAAAATCGGCCACTGGCCAAGAACAGATGAAACTGGTAAAGAAAGTTCACCAATTTGGTGGATAGGGAGGTACCACAATGAAAATCAAGGCTCTGGCAGCTGCCAGCCTCGTCGTCGCGTCGACCGGTTCGGCACAGTCTCAGGAAGTGTTCGAGATGACCTCGGCCTTCGGTAAGAACTTGCCGATCCTCGGAACGGCCGCCGTTCAATTCGTCGAAAAAATCAATGGCATTTCCGAAGGCGTCGAGTTCGAACACTTCGATCCCGGCGAGCTTGTTCCGGTTCTCGAGGCGCTGGACGCTGTATCGAACGGATCGGTTGACGCCGCTTACACGACATCCGGTTACTGGCAGGGTAAAATGGCTGCTGCCGGCCTGTTCGCCGCTGTTCCATTCGGACCCGAGCCAGGCGAGATGCTGGCATGGATGCTGTATGACGACGGTCTCGACCTGATGCGCGAGATGTACGAGATCAACAACTACAACGTCCATGTGATGCCGTGCGGTATCTACGCGCCCGAAACATCCGGCTGGTTCAAGAACGAGATCAACTCGGTCGAAGACCTTCAGGGTCTGAACATGCGCTTCTTCGGCCTCGGCGCCGAGGTGATGCAGAAGCTGGGTGTGTCGACATCGCTTCTGGCCGGTGGCGACATCTTCCCCGCGCTCGAGCGTGGTGCGATCGATGCGACCGAGTTTTCGATGCCGATCGTGGACGCCAACCTGGGCTTCTACAACATCGCGAAGTTCAACTACTTCCCAGGCTGGCACCAGCCTTCGACACTGTTCGAACTGCTGATCAACAAGGACCGTTGGGAAGAACTGGACGAGCGTGCGCAGAAGCAGATCGAGATCGCCTGCATGGCCAATGTGACCGACAACTTTGCTGAAGGTGAGGCCAAGAACTTCCCGGCGATGGTCGACAACGTGGAAAACCGCGGCGTGACCATCAAGCAGTGGGACACCGAGATGCTGAAAGCCTTTGAGGCTGCATGGCTTGAGGTCGCCGGCGAGCTGGCCGCAGAAGACGCACACTTCAAGAAGTCCTGGGACGATCTTCAGGAATTCCGCGAAGGGTACGCAACCTGGGGCAACAACATCTATCTGCCGCGTCCCTGGAACTAAGGGCTGCGTCTGACGCTAAACTTGCCGGGGCGTCCCTTCGTCGCCCCGGCTTTCTTTGAAGCTGCGCCTATTGGCGTGGAGCAGGGGGCTTTGGGGCAGAGCGATGCAAACCACTGAAGAATTGATCACGGTATCCGACCCGGGCGAGGTCGGAAAAGAAGAACACAATCGCGGCGACAGGTTCGTCGTTCATGTTTCGAATTTCTTTGCCTGGCTGTTCCCGATCCTGATGATCGCGATTTGCTCACAGGTCGTGCTGCGGACATCCGGCTTCAATCAGGCCTGGCTCGACGATCTTCAGTGGTGGCTTTACGGCGCATCGGCCCTTACGGCGATCGCCTATGCGGTGACCACTGACAGCCATGTGCGCGTGGACATCCTGCACGAACACTTCAGCGAAACGCGCAAGAACCGGATCGAAATCTTCGCTCTCGTCTGGCTGTTTCTGCCCTTCATCATCCTGTGCTGGGACGTAACACTCGGCTATGCCATCTCGTCGGTTATCATCGATGAAGGATCGGACAGCCCGAACGGGTTGCATAATCTCTGGATTCTCAAGGTCTTCATGAACGTGTCCTTCGCGTTCATCGGTATCGCGATCTGGTCGACATACGTGCGGTTCCTGTCCCGGATGACCCGCCCTGCCCTCTGGAGACAGTTGTTCTGGGCGTTCCCGTCGACCTTCTTCCTTCTGAACCTGGTCGCTTATTACACGATCTGGTGGTACCTGCGCCTGACAAATCCTGCGGATGTCAGCGACCGCGACATAAGCCGCATGCCGATTTTCGGGCATCTCGAGATTGGTGCGGAAGAGATCAAATGGACCGTGATCATCGGCTTCGTTCTGACGGTTATCGCGATAGGTATTGCCCGGCTTTTCGACCGCGGCGATCAGGCCGAGGGATAAGCCAATGTTCATCCTTGAATTTATCGGGCGTTTCCTGACGCTGAACGAATTCGCCGTTCTGGCGATGTTCCTGACCTTTATCTTCATGCTGTTCCGCGGCATTCCGGTGGCCTTTGCCCTTGTCGGTGTAAGCCTTATCTTCGCGCTGATCGCCGAGATTTTTCTGGACCCGTTCCGGTCGTACTTTCGCGACATCATCGAGTTCGACCGCACCGGCATCGACTATCAGCGCCTGTCCGCCCTGTCGGGTCGCCTGTTCGGCAACATCGTAAAGAATCCGGTTCTGGTGGCCCTCCCGATGTTCATCTTCATGGGTCTGATGCTGGACCAGTCCGGCGTTGCCCAGCGGATGATGCACGCGATGCAGCGCCTGTTTGGCGGGCTGCGTGGCGGTCTGTCACTGACGGTTCTTCTGATCGGCATCATTCTTGCCGCGTCGACCGGGGTGATCGGGGCATCCGTAACACTGCTTGGTGTCATGGCACTGCCCGCAATGATGGCTCAGAACTACTCCAAGCCCATCGCCACGGGCACAATCGCAAGCGCGGGGACGCTGGGTATTCTGATCCCGCCTTCGATCATGCTGGTGATCATGTCCGACCAGCTTGCCATCTCGCTGGGCGACCTGTTCATGGGGGCCCTGTTCCCGGGCCTAATCCTCGGCGCGCTCTATATCATCTTCATCGTGATCTTCGGGATCATCAGCCCGAAATCGATGCCCGCCCCCGAAAAGGCCGAACAGGTCGGCTGGGACGCGGTCAAAGAGGTATCGCTGGCCGTCATACCGCCCCTGTTCCTCATCCTGCTCGTGCTCGGGTCGATCTTCGCGGGTTTCGCCACACCGACCGAGGCTTCGGGTCTTGGCGCACTGGGCGCGACGCTGCTGGCCGTGATGAACCGCAAACTGAACATCAAGGTTCTGAAAGAGGTCAGCCGGTCGACGATGAACACCACGGGTTATATCGTGGGCATCTTTCTGGCGGCCAACTTCTTTGCCTTTGTTCTGCGCCGCTATGGCGGTGACGAGATTGTCGAAGGGCTGGTTCTATCGGCCTTCGACGACCCTTACATGACCGTACTCTTCATCCTGTTCATCGTGTTCCTGCTAGGGTTCCTGCTGGACTGGATCGAGATCACGATCATCATCATGCCGCTCATGCTGCCGATCATTATCGGTCTGGAACTGGCGGTGCCGGGCTTCGGTTCGGTGCGCGACCCCTCGGTGGTCTGGTTCGCGATCCTCGTGGCGGTGACGTTGCAAACGTCCTTCTTAACGCCACCGGTGGGATTTGCGCTCTTCTACCTCAAGGGCGTGTGTCCGCCCGGGGTGACGCTGGGCCATATCTACAAGGGCATTATTCCCTTCGTCCTGTTGCAGCTTCTGGGCCTCTTCATCGTTTTCGAGTTCCCGGCGCTCACCACGTGGTTGCCCTCGGTCGCCTACGGAAACTAGCGGATACAGGCGGGCTTTCGGGCCCGCCTGACCCCTTCTATAGTCCCGGCAGATGGCGGGCGATTTCAACATAATGGTCGTGGGGCAACGCGGGCGGCTGGCCTATGAGGCCGTGCTGTTTGCAGCCAGCCTGCGTGCGATGGACCCGGGCTTTGCAGGTCGCCTGTTCGTCGCCGAACCGCAGCCGGGCCCGCTCTGGAAGTTCGACCCCCGCATTCAGGATCCGGGGGTACGCGATCTTCTTGCCGACCTTGGGGCCGAGATCGTTCCGTTCAAAAACCACGCATTCGGTCAGGACTATCCCAACGCCAACAAGGCAGAAGGTCTGGCAGTTCTCCCCAAGGGCGAACCTTTCTTGTTCTTCGATACGGATACGCTGGTGACAGGTCCGATCAGCACCCTGCCCTTCGATTTCTCGCGTCCCGCCGCGTCAATGCAACGCGAAGCGACCTGGCCAAAGATCGAGCTTTACGGGCCGGGATATGCCGCGACCTGGGGCGCGCTCTACAGGAAGTTCAACCTTGATTTTAAAAGCTCGCTCGATACCTCGCAGCCGGACGAGTATTGGCAGCGCTATCTTTACTTCAATGCGGGGTGGTTCTTTGGTGCCTGCCCCCAAGCGTTCGGGCGAAAACTCACCGAGACGATGGTGGCCATCCGGGACACGCCGCCGCCCGAGCTTGTCTGTCAGGAACTGTTTCCGTGGCTCGACCAGATTGCCCTGCCGATCGTGATCCATGCCCTTGGCGGCGGACGCCCGGGCCCGGGCCTGACCCCTCTCGACACGACCTTCGCCAACCACTGGCGCGTGATGCCGCTTCTCTATGCGCGTGCGCCTGATGCGGTGATCGAAGTCCTCGAGAACGTCACCGCACCGAACCGGATCAAGAAGGTTCTGAAGGGTCACGAGCCCTTTCTGCGGATGATCTATCAGGGGCGCGGCAAAAAGGTGCGCGCGCTGTTTGACCGGGACAACCTGCCGAGACGGGAGCAGGCAATCAGAAACCGGATCAGATCGAACGGTTTCTGGATGCGGTGAAGCCCCGCCGAGCCGAACATTTGTGCCTAAAGACATCCACGCGAAGTCAGGTTACACTTCAACCTAGGGGATAGTGGGGATTCGGATGTCATCCGGCGCACCAGAGCATGAAGACTTGGTGGACATGATCGCTGAAAGCCTGATTCCCGGACGCAAAGACACCCTTCGCCAACTGTTCAACAGCCAGGGCGCCCGTGCCCCGATGGTGATCTGGTCACCCGGATTTCAAGAGATGCACAGCCCGCTTTTGCGTCGTTTTGCAACGGTTTGCGAAACGATGATGGACGATGTCGGCCATGTTCCGAAACACGGTTTCGACCTTGCCGCATTCGAAGAGGGAATGCGCAGATGGATCATGGTTGTGGCCCCCGATGGCGACAACTATCGCTATGAGTATTACGGGAAAGGGATCGCCCGGCATTACGGGCGCGACATGACCGGCCAGACAACCACAGGTTTTACCAACCATATTGGTCAGTTCTTCAACGCGCTCTATCAGGTCGCGCAAAAACACGGCGAGTGGGTATTGTCCGAACACGAACCCCCGAAAAGCGTGTTTGTCCGTGTCTGGCGCCGGTTGATCGTGCCGCTCTTCGGCACCGACAGTCAGACGGTGACCGGCTTCGCCGTCATCAATCTACCCGACAACGAGCTTCGGACCGGCCTTGAACTGATGGTCGATCCCGTCTTCGTCATGGACGGGGATCAGGTCGTCCACTATGCCAATGGCGCAGCGCAACGCCTGTTCGGTTTGGAACCCATCGCAAGCCAGAAGAGGCTACTCTCCGAACTGAGCGGCATTACGCTCGACGCCCTGCCGGCGCCCGAGGACATGCTGACCCGGGGTTCTGTTGAAGAAACAGTGCAACTCACCATAAAAGCCGGGATCGCAGAGCGTCTGGTCACCACGATCAGCGCCGCCGA
This sequence comes from uncultured Paracoccaceae bacterium, assembly GCA_947503175.1. Taxonomy (GTDB): domain Bacteria; phylum Pseudomonadota; class Alphaproteobacteria; order Rhodobacterales; family Rhodobacteraceae; genus Ovoidimarina. The sequence goes on along the minus strand of CANNCO010000005.1, from coordinate 37,131 downwards.
ACAGCGCGGCACGGCCTTCTATGTCGTGGTCCTCCGGATGATCGGCACCTGACCCATTGCTGCCATTGGCGCTTTTGCCTACACCAAGGCCAACAATGACAGTGGGAGGTCCAGATGACCGAGAAACCTATGGGGTTCGACACCCTTCAGATTCATGCAGGCGCCAATGCCGATCCGGCAACCGGGGCACGGCAGACCCCGATCTATCAGTCGACGGCCTTCGTGTTTCGCGATGCCGATCACGCCGCAGCGCTCTTTAACCTGCAGGAAATCGGCTACATCTATTCGCGTCTGACAAACCCGACGGTCAGTGCACTGGCCGACCGGATCAATGCGCTGGAAGGCGGCGCGGGAACGATTTGCTGCTCGTCGGGTCACGCGGCTCAGATCATGGCGCTGTTCCCCCTGATGGGTCCCGGCTGCAACATCGTTGCATCAACGCGCCTCTATGGCGGCACGGTCACCCAGTTCGGCCAGACGATCAAACGCTTCGGCTGGTCGTGTACCTTCGTCGATTTCGACGATCTGGCTGCTGTCGAGGCCGCCTCTGATGACAATACACGCGCGATCTTCTGCGAATCCATCGCCAATCCCGGCGGCTACATCACCGATCTCGACGCTGTCGCCAAGGTGGCCGACAAGGTCGGCGTCCCGCTGATCGTCGACAACACGTCGGCCACGGCCTATCTCTGCCGCCCGATTGACCATGGCGCGACGCTGGTCGTGAACTCCACGACCAAGTACCTGACCGGCAACGGCACGGTAACGGGTGGCTCGGTCACCGACTCGGGCAAGTTCGACTGGACCGCCAGCGACAAGTTTCCTTCGCTCAGCCAGCCGGAACCGGCCTATCACGGGCTGGCCTTCGGTCCAGCCTTGGGGCCGATGGCCTTCACCTTCCACTCAATCGCCGTTGGTCTGCGCGATCTGGGCATGACGATGAACCCGCAGGGCGCGCATTACACGCTGATGGGGATCGAAACCCTGTCGCTCAGGATGGAAAAGCATGTGGCGAACGCCAAGAAAGTCGCCGCATGGCTGGAAGCCGATGACCGGATCGAAAAGGTCACCTATGCCGGGCTGGAAAGCTCGCCCTACTACGACCGGATCGAGCGGATTTGCCCGAAAGGGGCCGGTGCTCTGTTTACCTTCGCGATCAAGGGCGGCTACGACGCCTGCGTGAAGTTGATCGACTCAGTTGAGTTGTTCAGCCATGTGGCGAATCTCGGCGATGCACGGTCGCTGATCATCCATTCAGCCTCGACCACCCACCGTCAGCTTACGCCGGAACAACAGGAGGCCGCGGGTGCTGGTCCGAATGTCGTGCGGGTGTCCATCGGGATCGAAGACGCCGACGACATCATTGCCGACCTAGATCAGGCGCTAGCGAAAGCGACCGGCTAGTCGGCAATCTCATAGACAAGGGTCACGCGGGCTGAGAGAGAGACTTCGCCGGTTGCCATGACTGGTTCAGCAAGAACCGTCTCCATTTGCGCCCGCCCCATTGGCGTGGGTACGCCGTCGGCACCAAATTCGGATAGCGTGCGCAAAGGTCCTAGTTTCACCCCCGCTGCCTCGGCGTAAAGCTCTGCTAGGGCCTGCGCCTTGGCCACGGCATCACGGCGCACAGCATTTTTTACGTCTGACGAATCTTGCAGCCCAAAGGTAACGCCGCTGAACCTGTTGGCACCATCGCGCGTGACCTCGCCAATTACTTCCCCCAAGCGATCGATATCCCGCACCCGAACAGTCAGCATGTTCACTGCTGAGAACCCTGTGACCTTCGGTTCCTGTCCGCTGTTGTTGCGGTCCCACACCGTTTCAACGAAGAAACTTGATGTCTGCAAGTCCCGGTCTTCGATTCCCACAGCGCGCAACCGATCCAACACACCGGCCATGGCCCGGTTGTTCGTATCAATGGCTTCGCGTGCGCCGGGGGCCTGCGTTTCGACACCGAGTCTGACGGTTGCCATATCAGGCTCAACGTCGATGCGTCCTTCGCCCGTTACAGTAATTGTTCGAGGGGGTGTCTCGGCCCAAGCGGCCCCTGCCGCCAGAACCAACCCGATCACGATCACCAAATTGCGCAGCATTCTGCTTTCTCCCAAAGAGTTGCCTGTTGCCGCAAATCTGCCCGATATTTGCGACCGCGTCACCTTTTCCTCAGCGTCATGCTGCGTTACGATTACCCGGCGGTCGTGGTGGGCGACTGCGACCGCCCGAACCTCCGAGGGACGATGTCAGCCTTCGCGCTTGATCTTGACCACGACGGCATCCGGCTGCTTCAGCGGCAGGACGGAGATTGGGTAATACTCGACACGGTCGCGCTGGAAGATCCCGATCTGCCGACCCGGATGCGTTCCTTGCGTGATCTGGCCGCCGAACGGTCTGACGGTCCGCTCGAGACAGATCTGATCATCCCCCCGTCGCAGATTCTCTACCGGGTGCTGCCCGATCCCCCCGAAGACACGTCCCGGATTGACGCGTTTGTCGCCGATGTCCTGACGACGCTCACCATCTGCCCGGTCGAAGATCTTGTTTTTGACTGGCGGCGCGTGGCGGCCGGCATTGCTGTCGCTGCGCTGGAAATCAATACCCTGGATGAGGCCGAGGGCTTCGCCAACACCTATGATTTCAATCCCGTGCGGTTCACGGCGCGGCCCGGTCCGGACGAGTTTCCGGACATCCCCGATTTCGGTCCAACCGAGGCTGCTCGGCACGCTGCTTCGAACAGCGCAACTCCGGTCTTCGCCACCGCGCGATCCGAGACCGAGCCGGCCCCGATAGCCACCGAAGCGGCGCAGACCGAGAACATCTTTGCCCCCGACTTCAAGGAGGGTGCCGAACCGGAACTGACCCTTCGTCAGCCTGAAACCTCTGCGCGTGCCGTGGTCCCTCCAGCGGCCCGAGGCGCTGCCAGACCGGCCAGCCGCCCGGCCTCGCGCCCACCGCGTGGGCGTTGGGGCATTCTCGCCGCTATAGCCGGTGGCGGCGCTCTGGCTCTCGCTACGCTCGTCTGGGTCGCGGTGACGCTTATCGCCCCGGGCGGCGGTACCCAGATGGCTTACACGCCCGGAATGCCGGAGGGGGCCGAAGCCGCCCCCGGTCTTGCCCGGCTTTCTGCCCTGACGGTCATTGACGACGATACCGGACACGCCCAACTGGCGGCGCTCGATCCCGACAGCGTCATTGCGACGCCCGAACAGATGCGCGGGCGTGCAGGCCTTGTATCGGCGGGCCCCGACAGCCTTGCCGATGCGCGCGAAATGCCCGACCCGTCGGCCCTGACTTCTGCTGACATCTGGCAGACGCCGCCTCCACCACCGCCCGACCCCGTGGGCGAGACACTTGATACGCTTTATCTCGCGTCGATCGACCCGGTGATCCAGCCCGATGATGCATTCGCTCTTTTCGCGGCTTTGCCGGATCAGAACCCGCCACAGGCACCTCCCCCCCCACCGGATGCCGCGGTGGTGTTCGATCTCGACGAGCGCGGACTTGTGATCGCGACGCCCGAAGGGGCGCTGACACCGGACGGTCTGATCGTCACACTAGGCCGCCCTCAGCTAACCCCGCCTGATCGCCCGGCCACAGCGGTCGCGGCGCCCGACCCAGAGGTCGCGCTGGCCCTTGCCGGCAAGCAACCCCGCGCGCGGCCCTCCGACCTGATCGAACGCATGGAGCGGGCCCGGCTTGGCGGGCGGACGCTGACAGAACTGGCAACGATCCGCGCCCGGGAACGCCCAGAATCCGCGCAAGAGGTGGCCATTGCAGCAGCAGAGACGAGCAGGCCCAGCCCGCTGGCTGTCGAAGTCTCCCGCGCGCCGTCCAGCCGCCCCAGCGATTTCGGGGCAATCGTCGAAGCCGTGCGCCGGCAACAGGCAACGGAAACGCCCGGCACGACACCGGCGGCGGCTGTCGCGGCGCTGGTTCCGGTTCAGCCGTCGATCCCAAGTTCAGCCTCGGTCGCGCGTCAGGCGACGATAGAAAACGCGATCAACCTGCGCCAGCTCAACCTGATCGGGGTCTATGGATCGGACGGCCAGCGGAGGGCCCTCGTCCGGCTTCCCTCGGGTCGCTATCAGAAGGTCGAGGTGGGCGACCGGCTCGACGGCGGGCGCATCGCCGCCATCGGCGACAACGAACTCCGCTATGTCAAAGGCGGACGGAACGTTGTACTCCGGGTGCCTTCCGGCTAGGCACCCATCGCCCGACCACCGGAGAACCAAGCCCACGCAAACGGTTGCCGTGGACAGTTGACGACTTGCACGGCTAACCTTTCGGACAAAGGTCCAATCATGCCCCGGTTACGAAGGACACCGAATATGAAGACCTGCCCACTATCTTAAGGTCCGTATCGAGTCCGCGGCCAAGCATTCGAACCGAAAGGCCCCCATGGAAGGTTTTCTGACCCAAGCGACGATTTATCTGGCCGCCGCGGTCATCGCAGTACCCATCGCCTCGCGTCTGGGCCTGGGTTCGGTACTGGGATACCTGCTGGCCGGGATCGTGATCGGGCCGCTTCTGGGCATCGTCGGATCAGAAACCCAGGATCTTCAGCATTTTGCCGAATTCGGCGTGGTCATGATGCTGTTCCTGATCGGGCTGGAGCTTGACCCCCGCGCGCTTTGGGACATGCGGCACCGCCTGCTCGGGCTTGGTGGCCTGCAAGTGGTCCTGACGGTCGCTGTGGTGACGGCAGGTGCGATGGCGCTTGGCCTGCCGTGGCAGACGTCCGTGGCAATCGGTATGATCTTTGCCCTCTCGTCGACGGCTATCGTGCTGCAGACCCTGTCCGAAAAGGGGCTTATGCAGACAAACGGGGGGCGCTCGTCCTTCTCCGTCCTGCTCACGCAGGACATCGCGGTAATCCCGATGCTGGCTCTTTTGCCGTTGCTCGCGGTTGCGGCACCGCTGACATTCAACACTGATGGTTCGATTGCCCGTGCCGTCGAGGATGATCACGGACACCACGCCATGTCGCTGGTCGAGGGGCTTCCGGGATGGGGGGTCACACTCGTCACACTGGCGGCGGTAGTCGTCGTGATCCTGTTCGGCGTCTTTGCGACCCGGCCCCTGTTCCGCTTCATCCACGCCGCGCGGTTGCGCGAGATGTATACCGCATTCGCGCTGCTGATCGTCGTGGGCATCGCGTTTCTGATGACGCTTGTCGGCCTCTCACCGGCCCTTGGGACATTCCTTGCCGGTGTCGTTCTGGCCAACTCTGAGTTCCGTCATGAACTGGAAAGCGACCTTGAACCGTTCAAGGGGCTGCTCCTGGGGCTTTTCTTCATCACCGTCGGGGCGGGGATCAACTTCGGGATCCTGTTCGGCGATCCTCTTTCGATCGTTGGTCTGACCCTCGCTGTCATGATCGCAAAAGGCGCGATCCTGTACTTGCTCGCCCTCATCTTCAAGATCAGGGGGCGCGACCGGTGGCTCTTTACCCTTGGCCTCGCGCAGGCGGGGGAATTCGGCTTTGTGTTGGTCTCGTTCTCGCTGCAGCAAAGCGTCCTTTTCCCGGAACTGGGTCAGACCATCCTTCTGATGATCAGCTTGTCGATGCTGCTGACGCCCCTGTTCTTCATCGCCTATGAGCGTCTGTCGAAGCGGATAGAGGATATCGACGAAGACGTGGAGCACGACGAAATCGACGATCAGCAACCAGTGATCATTGCCGGGATCGGCCGGTTCGGCCAGGTCGTGAACCGCCTTGTGCAGATGTCCGGCTTCAAGACAACCGTTCTGGATCACGATCTCAAGACAATCCAGCTCATGCGCCGTTTCGGGTTCAAGGGTTTCTTCGGCGATCCGACCCGGCCGGAGCTTCTTCACGCGGCAGGGCTGGAAACAGCCAAGGTGCTGGTCGTCGCGCTGGATGACAAGAAAGCGGCGGTGAAACTGGTCCATTACGCGCGCCGCGAACGCCCCGATCTGCATATCGTGGCCCGTGCCCATGACCGGGTGCACACCTACGAGCTGTACCGCGCCGGTGCGAACGACATCGTCCGCGAGATGTTCGACAGCTCCCTGCGCGCAGGGCGCTATGTTCTTGAGAATATGGGGCTTTCTGAATACGAAGCCGCCGAGATGGAACAGTTCTTCTTCCATCGTGACCGCGAGGCGTTGCGCGACCTGGCAGCCCTCTGGGATCCGAACAAACCCGTCTCCGAGAACCCGGAATACGTCGCCCGAGCCCGCGAATTGGACAAGGAACTGGAGACCGAACTGGTAGCGCAGCTGGACGAAGGCCGACAGAAGAGCGCCTGACGACGCTCATCTGACGCGCCGAAAATGCAAAACGCCGCCCTTGCTCGGGCGGCGTTTCTTTATCTTCAGGAAGCCCGGCTCAGGCGGCTGCGCGGCTCATCAGCACGTCGTCCACCTTGCGCTGGGCGTCGCCCTCATCGAAGCCCTGAACAGCGGCCACTTCCCGCGTAAGGCGCTCAAGCGCCGCCTCGTAAAGCTGACGTTCGGAATAGCTTTGTTCACGCTGATCATCGGTCCGGTGCAGGTCGCGCACGACCTCGGCAATCGCGATCAGGTCGCCGGAGTTGATCTTCTGTTCATATTCCTGCGCCCGGCGCGACCACATGGCCCGCTTCACCCGCGCCTTGCCCTTCAGCGTCGTCATCGCCTTCGACACGATGTCAGGCGACGAGAGCGAGCGCATGCCCACATCCTCGGCCTTGTTGGTCGGCACACGCAGGGTCATCTTGTCCTTCTCGAACGAGATCACGAAAAGCTCGAGGTTCATCCCCGCCACTTCCTGCTTCTCGATCGACACGATCTGACCGACCCCATGGGCGGGATACACAACGTAGTCGTTGGGCCGAAATTCCGATTTACTGGTCTTGCTCATCGCGGGCGTCATTCCTTAATTGCACTGGGCCATGTCGACAAAAAAGACGGCAGGGACACACGTATATCTCCCCGTCGTTCTCGTTTCTTTGTCCGGCACCTTGTCCCGCTATGTGACGATTTTCACAAACGAGAGGCCCAAAGCGTTGCTTCTTATCATACAAATATAGCAAAAAAACCGGACGATTTCCAGTCTGGCGGCGCTAAGCGTCCGTAAGGACGGGAAAAACAGTGTCTCGTGCCGTAACGTAAGTAGATAAACAAGGGGCGAAACCGCATTCCTATGCAGCTTCGCGTCAGCCCCCCTCGCCCGGTGCTTCGGAGAAGTATTTCTCCATCTTCCCCGATTCGCCGTCACGGTCATCCGCCTCCGGCAGCGGGTCCTTCTTCGTGATGATCACAGGCCAGTCCTCGGAGTACTTGCGGTTGAACTCCACCCACTTTTCCATGTCCGGCTCGGTGTCGGGGCGGATCGCATCGGCGGGACATTCCGGCTCGCAAACCCCGCAATCGATGCACTCGTCCGGGTGGATCACAAGCATGTTCTCACCCTCGTAGAAGCAGTCCACCGGACAGACCTCGACGCAGTCGGTGTACTTGCAGGCAATGCAGTTGTCCGTCACCACATAGGTCATGGGCGAATCCCGTAATCCTTACTTATGACCGAGTTAATTGACGCCGCAGTCCCCTGCAAGCCGATGGCGCGTCACATCTGACAATACGCGGCAAAATGTGTCAACCAAGGTTGACATCCTCGAAAAGACGCGCCGCTTCGCTGGCCGGGCCGCGTCGTTCGGGAAACCCCAGGACGCGCACGACCCGCACCTCGCGTCCCTGCACCAGTGTCAGCACATCGCCCACATGCAAGGCCGCCGCCGGTTTCTTGGTAAGCCGCGCATTTACCCGTACCTTTCCGCGTGTAACCATCTCGGTCGCAAGCGTCCGCGTCCGATAGAACCGGGCCTGCCAAAGCCATTTGTCCAGCCGGATGGTGGCAGAACTGTCCAGGCCCTCAGTCCTTTTTCAGTCCCATAAGCGCGGCGGCGAAAGGATTGTCGGGATCGATCTTGTCCTTCTTCGCGGGCCGCGCGCTATAGCTTTTGGGACCGTCTTTCCTTGGCGGACGTTTGCCGCGGGCCTTGCCATCGGGCTTCCCGCCCTGCTTGCCGCGCGGCTTTCCACCGGAACGGCGCCGGTCATCACCACCTTCGCCGCGTCCTCGATTGCCGCCCCAGCGGAAAGTGTAGAACACTTCCGGCTCGTCGGCCGTGTCCGCATCCGGTGTTGCCTGTTTGGAACTCGCAGACTCGGCCGGTGCTTCGGCAGCCGTTTCAGCCACCACGGCCTCCTCTTTCGGAGCGTCCGGCTCGATCGCATCTACCGCCTCCGCGGCGTCTGGTTTCGCGTCCTCAGCCGGAGCGTCCTCGGCAGGTGTCTCAGCCATACTTTCAGCAACCGCTCGCACCTTCGAACGCTCCCCCCGCTCGGCCTGATAGCCCAGCCCCTGCATCAGCCCCGCAAACTGCTCCAACGTCATGCCGGTGATTGATAGCATATCCGCCTTGGCCTCGAACCCGCCGCGGCTGTCTTCGGCGCGCAGCATATCGGCAAGGCGCTCCAACATATCGATCCGGATCGCCCGTTCGCCCGCAGCACGATAGCCGGCCATTTCGTGATAGCCTTCGGGCGCACCCTTGACCGTCGGCACTGTCACAAGACCCGGCGGCGGGCTTTCGGGAAACTCGTCCAGCTTGCACGTAAGCGACCACAAAACCAGCCGCAAACGCGTGGGTGCGGGCTTCAGAAGCGCCGGCATGAAGATCGTGAACTGGCCAAACCGGATCCCGTGTTTGCGCAGCCCCGCGCGCGCATCCTGATCCAGCCCTTTCACATCGCTCGCCACACGCGCGCGCGGCACGATGCCCAGATGTTCCACAAGCTGGAAGGCAAAGCCGCGGGCCAGGCCCTGAAGCGTCTCGTCCCGCTGAAGGCCGACCAGCGGTTCGAACAGCGTTGCGATCTTTCGGTCGATGAAATGCTGAAGACGCCGCTGGACCTTCTGGGCCACATCGGCGCCCGCTTCGTCATCCACGAAGGCCTGAACTTCGGGCCGCAGCGGCTCTGCACCGGCGACCAGTTTACCGACGGCAGACTCGCCCCACATCAGCCCGCCCTGTTCGGTAAAGTCGATCTCGGTATCGGGCGCGTTGTAGAACCTGTCGGCGCGCAGGTGGAACTGCGGCGCAAGCGCCTGAAGCCCGGCCTGACGGATCGTCTTGGCCTCGTCGCCGGTAGCCGACGCATCCTGCCGGAACCGAAATCCTTCAAGCCGGCCAACGAACTGGCCCTCGACCGTCACTTCGCCCTTGTCATTCACCTCGGCCACAAGGCTCTCCTTCTGCTTCAATCGGCGCAACAGCACAGCGGTGCGCCGGTCGACAAATCTTTGCGTTAGCGCGCCGTGAAGCGCGTCGGACAGGCGATCTTCTACAGCGCGCGTCGCATCACGCCAACGGGATTCGTCGCTGGTCCACCCTTTGCGCTGCGCGACATATGTCCATGTGCGGATATACGCCAGACGTTTCGATAATGCGTCGATACCGCCCTCTGGCCGGTCGATGCGGTGGATCTGGCGGCCCAGCCAGTCATCGGGGACCTGCCCGCTTTCGTGCAGGAAGCCGAAAATTGCCTGCAGCAGGCTCGCATGTTCGGCATGGCTGATCCCGCGAAAATCGGGTATTCGGCAGACATCCCACAAAAGCCGGACCGAGGCCGGGTTGGTCGCCCGGGCGCTGACCTCGGCGATACCGGACAAGGCCTTGAGCGCCATCAGATCGTCGGCTTCCCGGGCGCGCACCAGCAGATCGTCCTGCGACGGGGCTTCGAGCGCGGCGATCAGCCGGTCGACCGATCCGAACTCAAGCGCCGGATTGCGCCATTGCAGCTTGCGGATCGGCGTGAACCGATGCTCGGTAATCGCCGTGATGACTTCGTCCGCCAGGGGCGGTGCCTCGCCAGTGACACCGAATGTTCCCATCTTCTGATACCGACCGGCCCGTCCCGCAATCTGCGCCAGTTCGTTGGGCGCCAGATGGCGCATCCGACGGCCATCGAATTTCGTGAGCGATGAGAACGCCACATGGTCGATATCAAGGTTCAGGCCCATGCCGATGGCGTCGGTCGCGACCATGTAGTCGACCTCGCCCGACTGGTACATCTCAACCTGAGCGTTCCGGGTCCGCGGGCTGAGCGCCCCCATGACAACAGCCGCCCCTCCCTTTTGACGGCGGATTACCTCGGCAATGGCATAAACGTTTTCGACCGAAAACCCGACGATGGCCGACCTTACCGGCATCCGGCTTATCTTTTTCGAACCTGACCACGCCAGATCGGAAAACCGCTCGCGCCGCATGAACTCGACACCGGGAACAAGCGCCGCGATCACGCTGCGCATGGTCTCGGCCCCCAGAAACAGCGTCTCGTGCAGGCCCCGCGCCCGCATCAGGCGGTCGGTGAAGACATGACCGCGCTCCGGGTCGGCACACAACTGGATCTCGTCAACGGCCAGAAAATCGCATCCCATGCCGTCGGGCATCGCCTCCACGGTGCAGACCCAATACTGCGCACGTGGCGGTACGATCCGCTCCTCGCCAGTGACAAGGGCCACAACCGACGGACCCCGCACCGCAACGATCCGGTCGTAAACCTCGCGCGCCAAAAGCCGCAAAGGCAGACCGATCACGCCGGTCCGGTGCGCCAGCATCCGTTCGATCGCGTAATGGGTCTTTCCGGTATTGGTGGGGCCAAGCACCGCTACGGTGCGACCGGCATCTTGCTTCATTTGATTTCAGGCCAGATTGCTTGAGACACAGGCTCTACAGGACCTATTGCGACCCCACAAGAAAAGCCGCGCAATTGCGGTTTTCAATAGTTGCACTTGTTCGCAGACTGGCAAGCGAATGGTCAGATGTCCTGCCCGGCGACGGACCGCTCAAGTTGTGCAATCGCCTCCTGAAGGCCCTCGCGCGACGGATAAATCTCTTCGACAGCGCGATAGGCCTCCAATGCCGCCTCGTCCTCGCCAATTTCCTGGAGGATCAGCGCCAGTCCGCCCATCGCTCCGAAATGGCGCGGGTTTCGTGCAAGTACCTGACGAATGTCGTCCAGCGACGGCCCGTAAAGCCCCGCCTGAAAATACGCCGTCGCACGCGCATTATACCCTTCGGCAAAGTCGGGCGCATGGTCGATCAGGGCCGAGAAGTGCTCGATCGCACGGGGAATCTCGCCCTCCTCCAGAGCAGTCCGCCCACGTTCAAGCAACAGGTCCATCGCGGGAGAACCCGACTTGGACCACTCCGCCCAGATCCGTTCCTCGATCGCGGCAGCATTGCCGCCATCTGCATTGCGCAGCGCGGTGAACAGGTCATCAAGACCACCATCGTCCTGCGCCAGACCCGGCCCGCTCAGGAGCCCGGCCAGCAAAGCTGCCCCAACGGCAGATTTGATCCTTTGATGCATCCTCGTCATAACGCCAATGATAGAGCGTGTTTTGCAAAAAGCACCAGCGAACCGGTTCAATTTACGGAGAGAGACAGATGAGTGACGTGATCAACGCCGCAGTGGACGCCCTGAGCAAGAAAATGAGCGGCGGATTTGACGGTTCGGCCAAGTTCGTGGTCGAGGGCGAAGGTGCGATCATGATCGACAATGCGGGCGTTCGGGCAGGTGATGAACCGGCAGAGGTCACGCTGACCGCCGATACCGATACATTCCGTGCGATCCTCGACGGCGACATGAACCCGACCTCGGCCTATATGTCCGGCAAATTGTCGGTTGACGGTGATCTGACCGCCGCGATGCGTCTGGGCACCGCGCTCGCATGACCAGATGAAACCAGCGCCCTATCTTTCGGACGTGGCCGATGGTCCGGCAGAGGCCGGGGCCCACTGGATTGCGGCCAAGGATGGCGTCCGTCTGCGCGTCGCGATCTGGCCAAAGGGCAGGAAGGGTACCGTCGTCATCTTTCCCGGGCGTTGCGAATACGTCGAGAAATACGGACGTACCGCAGCGGCACTTTCCGAAAAGGGATACGCATCGGCGGCCATCGACTGGCGCGGTCAGGGTATGGCCGACCGGTTGCTGAAAAACCCCGATATCGGCCATGTGCGCCGTTTCACCGATTACCAGATCGATGCAAGCGCCATGCTTGATCTGCTGGAGGCACAGGGGCTGCCAAAGCCCTTCTTCCTCTTGGCCCATTCCATGGGCGGCTGTATTGGCCTACGCACACTGACCGGAACACATCCTTTCACGGCCGTTACCTTCAGCGCGCCCATGTGGGGCATCCTGATCGCGCCGAAACTGCGGCAACTGGCCAAAACGCTTCCAACACTTGCCAAATCCATCGGGCTTGGGGGGCAACAGGCGCCCACAACGTCGTCGGCCTTGTTCTTTCTTGAAACGCGATTCGAGGACAACTTCCTGACCACGGACCGCGAGATGTGGGATCACATGGTCCGCCAGGCCCGTACTGACAAACGGTTCCGCCTTGGCGGTCCCAGCCTTATCTGGCTGGCCGAGGCGCTGTCAGAGACGCGCACGCTTGCCGCACTGCCAAGACCTGATCTCCCCGCCCTGGCGGCAGTGGGCACCGAGGAAAAGATCGTCGATCCGGCCGCAATACCCCCGATCATGGAGGACTGGCCCGGCGGACAACTCGTGACCTGTGACAACGCAGAGCACGAGCTTCTTATGGAGCGCAAAGATATCCGCGAACAATTCCTGCAAAGCGCCTGCGACCTGTTCGAAAGCGCGCGCGCCTAACCGGCCTCGTGAATGCTCTTTGCCACGGCATTCGCCCCTTGCATCACCCAGCCATGCTCTGACCCAACAAAGAACGTCGTGAACCCATATTCGCGCAGCGAAACGGTCGCATCGGCAGTGCCGGTATAGGTCATGTACGCCTTTCCCGCCGCTTTGGTTGCTTCCCCCACCTTGCGGTAGGCCTCCTTCAACTCCGCCGAGTTCGTGTCCGTCTTGCCGTAGGCAACCGAAAGGTCCGCCGGCCCAATGAACAACCCGTCTATACCATCAGTCCCGGCGATTTCCGCCGCGGCCTGGACTCCCTCAGGCTCTTCGATCTGCGCGATGATCAGCGTCTCGTTCTTTGATTTCTGCAACAGATCGGACATCGCGTTCCGCGTGTACCCGGCCCAGCGCGTGGAGCCTGCAAAGCCGCGCCCGCCATGGCCGAACCGCCCTGCCCGCGCTATATCCTGCGCCTTCTCGGCACTGTCGACATGGGGGCAAACGACACCCACCGCGCCTGAATCGAGCGCCTGCAGGATATTCTCGGCCGTGCCCGACCCGACCCGGACAAGTGTCGGAAAATCCAGCGCCCGCGCCATCGCCAGACAGGCATCCATCCGCCCGCGATCGAATGGCGAATGCTCTCCGTCCAGACAGACGAAATCCAGATCCGTCCCGGCAAGGATTTCGATCAGCTCATAGGCCGGTGTTTTCAAAAACGTGCCCGCAAGGTTGTCGCCCGCCAGCATCCGCGCCCGGAAATCGCCAAAACCCATGATCTTCCTCCCCTTGGTTCTTTGTGCGAACCCTAGGGGCAGCCCTGCCGAACGCAAGGCCCCGGTATCAGCTACCGTTCTTCCAGGGGCTCAGGATGGCATAGATCGTCTCCGAGGCCGTTACATCCAGCCCGAGCTCTCGTCCCCGGCGCGCGACCGAGCCACAGATGAAGTCGATCTCCAGCGCGCGGCCTTCCTCCAGATCATGCGCCGTAGAGGTTCTCGCGTTATCCGGCATCCTCTGGGTGAACACGGCATAGGCCTTGTCCACGACATCCGCTGGCAGTTCGATCCCGCTTGCCCGCCCCACGGCTTCGGTTTCTTCCATCAGACGGCGGGCCAGCGCCAATGCGTTGGGATCGGACCGGATCTCGCCCAACCGCTTGCGCGTCGCGGCCGTGATCGACGATCCCGCGTTGAATAGCACGAACTTTTCCCAGAGTGCGACACGCACATCCGGATGATCCGGCACGTCAGTCCCTGCCGCCGCCAAAACGTTGCGCAGTTCCGTAACCGGCGCCTGCGCACCCTCGCTGTCGCCGATGATGAAGGATCGCGCAGCACCATACCGGCTAATCACCCCCGGCGCGGTGATGTTGGACAGGATCATCGCGACACCAGTCAGCGTCCTCTCGGAGCCAAAGGCCGCGGCGATCATGTCAGAGGCATCAACACCATTCTGAAATGGCAAAAGGCGCGTTTTCGGCCCAACCGCTGGCGCAACATCCGCAATTGCGTCCGCGAGCTGGTGGCCCTTCACCGCAAGGATGATCACGTCGGGCTGACCGATCTTGCCCGTGTCATCCGTCAGGATCGCCGGGGTCACGTTGATCGTGCCCTCGGGCTGCTCCAGCGTCAGGCCATTTGCCTGCATCGCCTTCAGATGCGCACCACGGGCCACAAGCGCCACATCCGTTCCGGCATCCGTCAGCTTCGCGGCGAGATAGCCGCCGATCCCGCCGGCCCCGACAATCGCGATTCTCATGTTCAGCTCTTGCCGATCAGGCCAAGGATTTCCCGTGCTGCGTCGGGGATGTTCGTTCCCGGTCCGAAAATGGCCGAAACGCCCGCCGATTTCAGGGACTCATAGTCCTGATGCGGGATCACACCGCCGCAGATCACCAGAATATCCTCGGCGCCCTGCTCCTTCAGCGCCTCGATCAGTTTCGGTGCCAGCGTCTTGTGCCCGGCCGCCTGGCTGGAAATCCCGATGATATGCACGTCATTGTCGATGGCGTCCTGCGCCGCCTCCTCGGGGGTCTGGAACAGCGGACCCACATCCACATCAAACCCGATATCGGCAAATGCCGTCGCGATCACCTTGGCGCCTCGGTCATGCCCGTCCTGACCCATCTTGACGACCAGCATCCGGGGCCTGCGTCCCTCTGCCTCGGCAAAGGCCTCGACATCCTTCTGGATCGCGGCAAAGCCTTCGTCGCCCTCATAGGCCGCACCATAAACACCGGCGAGCGTTTTGATCTCGGCCCGGTGACGCCCGAATACCTTTTCCATCGCCATCGAAATCTCTCCTACTGTGGCCCGGGCCCGCGCAGCATCGACAGCCGCCTCCAAAAGATTGCCGCCATCGCTTGCGCGGCGTTCCAACTCGCCCAAGGCGGCCTGACAGGCATCCCCATCGCGCGACGCGCGTACCTTTTCGATCCGCGCGATCTGACCGGCCCGAACCGCGTCGTTGTCGATATCCAGAATGTCGATCGGGTCTTCGTGATCCTTGCGATACTTGTTCACACCGACGATCACCTCGTCGCCCCGGTCGATCAGCGCCTGACGCCGGGCCGCACTCTCTTCGATCCGCAGCTTGGGCATTCCACTTGCCACAGCCTTGGTCATGCCGCCCATCGCCTCGACTTCCTCGATCAGTTCCCAGGCTTTCTCTGCCAGTTCCGCCGTCAGGCTTTCGACGTAATACGACCCCGCCAGCGGGTCGACGACGTTCGTCACACCGGTTTCTTCCTGCAAAACCAATTGTGTATTGCGCGCAATTCGCGCGGCGAACTCAGTCGGCAGGGCAATCGCCTCGTCCAGAGCATTGGTATGAAGCGACTGCGTGCCCCCCAGAACCGCGCTCATTGCCTCATAGGCCGTGCGAATCACGTTGTTGTAGGGGTCCTGCTCCTGCAACGATACACCGGACGTCTGGCAGTGGGTCCGCAGCATCGAGGATTTCGGATCTTTCGGCGAAAACTCGGACATGATCCGATGCCACAGGAAGCGCGCCGCTCTGAGTTTCGCCGCCTCCATGAAAAAGTTCATCCCGATGGCGAAGAAGAACGACAGACGCGGCGCGAACTTGTCCACATCCATGCCCCGCGCGATGGCAGCGCGCACATATTCGCGCCCATCGGCCAGCGTAAAGGCCAGTTCCTGCACAAGGTTCGCACCCGCCTCCTGCATGTGGTAGCCCGAGATGCTAATCGAGTTAAAACGCGGCATCTCTTTCGACGTGTATTCAATGATATCCGAGACGATCCTCATGCTCGCTTCGGGCGGGTAGATATAGGTATTCCGCACCATGAACTCTTTCAGGATGTCGTTCTGGATGGTGCCCGACAGGGCCGCGCGGTCCACACCCTGTTCTTCGCCGGCAACGATGAACCCGGCCAAAACCGGAATAACTGCGCCGTTCATCGTCATGGAAACGCTGACTTTTTCCAACGGGATGCCGTCGAAGAGGATATTCATGTCTTCGACGCTGTCGATGGCCACGCCCGCCTTGCCCACATCGCCCAGAACACGCGGGTGATCGCTGTCATAGCCCCGGTGCGTCGCCAGATCGAAAGCCACCGATACCCCCTGCTGACCGGCGGCCAGCGCCTTGCGGTAAAAGGCGTTCGATTCCTCGGCAGTCGAAAAACCCGCATATTGCCGGATCGTCCAGGGGCGGCCTGCATACATCGTGGCCTTCACACCGCGTGTAAACGGCGCAAACCCTGGGGTGTTGCCCAGATGATCCAGCCCCTTTGTGTCGACCTCGGTGTAAAGCGGCTTGACCCGGATGCCTTCAAGCGTCTGCCAGTCCAACTCGCTAAGGCTGCGCCCGCGAAGCTCTTTCTCGGCCAGTGCCTTCCAATCGCTCATGTCCCACTCCTTCAACCGGCCCGCTCACACGAGGGCGTGATTTCCGGTCGTTTCATCCTTCGTTTTCCCTGCGTCCTGCCCTATATCAGTCAAAGCAGGAGGCCACATGACGTCACGCATACCCGCCGCAATTGCGGCTTTATTTCTGGGCACATCGTCCGTTTTCGCCGCTGACGGCGCCGCAACGGATGCCGCGCCCACGGCGCTTGAGCTGTGGGAGCAGGATCGCTCCGTTGTGCTCGACAGCGACGGGATCAGCCTCGACGAGTTTCTGTGGGTCGCCCGGCCCATCGTTGTATTTGCCGACACCCCGGCAGACCCGCGTTTTGTCGAGCAGATGGAGCTTTTGGCCGCAGGCAGCGATGATCTTGCCGAGCGCGACGTGGTCGTCATTATCGACACGGATCCATCCACACCGACCGCTGTCCGCCGGCAACTGCGCCCGCGCGGGTTCATGGTCGCGGTGGTCGGAAAGGATGGCGGAGTGAAACTCCGCAAACCCCTGCCGTGGAGCGTCCGTGAATTCTCGCGCTCGATCGACAAAATGCCCCTCCGCCAACGCGAGATCCGCGAAGGAAACGAATAGGGGGATCGGACAGGCACTGTCATCTGACGTCCTACTCGAACTCCATGATCACATCGTCGACGCCCATGCTGGCGCCTGCACCGGCATTGATCTTTTTCACGACGCCCTTGCGTTCGGCGCGCAGGATATTCTCCATCTTCATCGCTTCGACGGTGCACAACGCCTGACCGTCCTGAACCTCCTGCCCCACCTCAACATCGATCCGGACGATCAGCCCGGGCATGGGGCAGAGCAGCATCTTGGAGGTATCGGGGGGGAGCTTTTCGGGCATGAGCCGGGCCAGCTCCGCGTGACGCGGCGTGCGTACCACGGCACGCTCTTCCGCCCCGCGATAGCGCAGGCGGAAGCCGGCGCGGATCAGATCAGTCTTCACGATCATCTCTATCCCGTCCACCGTCCCCCGGAACAGGCTTTGCCCGGGTTGCCAGTCAGAGTTGACGCGCAAGGTACCGTCGCCTCCGAAACTGACCTCTGTCCCGAAATCCGTGATTTCTAGATGGACCGCAAACTCCGCATCACCAACCGAAATGGCCCAGTCCCGCGCCGGTTCCCGCGTGTGGTGGGCCATCGCGCCGGAGATCGCGACTTCGCGCGCATCTATGGCCAGCTTCATATGACCAGCCACCGCCGCCAACCGCCGCAACGTTACATCGTCCGGCGTAACGCCCTGAAACCCATCGGGGTATTCTTCTTCAATAAATGCGGTCGTGATCTCTCCCGACACGAAACGCGGATGATCCATCACAGCCGACAGGAACGGCAGGTTATGCCCGATCCCCTCGACCTCGAACCCGTCCAGAGCATCGCGCATCGCCTCGATCGCCTCGCCTCGTGTCGGCGCCCAGGTACAGAGCTTCGCGATCATCGGGTCGTAATACATACTGATCTCGCCGCCTTCGTAGACGCCGGTATCGTTGCGCACCGTATGCGTGTCATGCGCAACCTCTTCCGGCGGGCGATACCGTGTCAGCCGCCCGATCGAGGGCAGGAAGTTGCGATAGGGATCTTCTGCATAAAGCCGGCTTTCCATCGCCCAGCCGTCGATCCCGATATCCTTCTGCGCCAGTGACAGCTTCTCACCCGCCGCAACGCGGATCATCTGTTCCACAAGATCGATCCCGGTGATCAGTTCGGTCACCGGATGCTCCACCTGAAGCCGCGTGTTCATCTCAAGGAAGTAGAAGTTCCGGTCACCATCGACGATGAATTCCACAGTGCCTGCGCTGGTATAGTCCACCGCAGCCGCCAACGCGCAGGATTGCTCACCCATGGCCCGCCTCGTCGCCTCATCCAGAAACGGTGACGGGGCCTCTTCGATGACCTTCTGGTTCCGGCGCTGGATCGAGCATTCGCGCTCGTTCAGATAGATGCAATTCCCATGCTTATCCGCCAGAACCTGAATTTCGATATGCCGCGGCTGGGTGACGAACTTCTCGATGAAGATCCGGTCGTCACCAAACGAACTTGCCGCTTCGTTCTTGGACGACTGAAACCCTTCGCGCGCCTCGTCATCGTTCCACGCGATGCGCATCCCCTTGCCGCCGCCCCCTGCACTGGCCTTGATCATCACGGGATAGCCGATCTCGCCCGATATCTTCACCGCCTCGTCGGCATCGGCGATGATCCCCATATAGCCAGGAACTGTCGAAACGCCCGCTTCCGCCGCCAGCTTCTTTGACGTGATCTTGTCGCCCATCGCCTCGATCGCGCCCTTGGGTGGTCCGATGAAAGCAATGCCTTCGGCCTCAAGAGCCTCTGCGAACTTGGGATTCTCAGACAGAAATCCATAGCCCGGATGCACGGCCTCGGCGCCCGTCTGACGAATGGCATCCATGATCCTGTCGATCACGATATAGGACTGGTTCGCCTGCGGCGGGCCGATATGCACCGCCTCATCCGCCATCCGCACGTGAAGCGCACTTGCATCCGCATCCGAGTAAACGGCAACTGTGGCGATCCCCATCTGCCGTGCCGTCTTGATCACGCGACAGGCGATTTCGCCGCGGTTCGCGATCAGGATCTTCTTGAACATGTCCCTCGTCTCCCTTCCGGGCGCTCTGACGGCGCCATAACGAAAAACGGCGCCGCGGGGCATCTGCCCCGCAACGCCGTAGATTTTGGATTGTGGTCTCCGGTTCGGGCGCGGTCTGGCCCGATCAGAGGATCAGTTGCACAGCTCCGGTGTGAGATCGTCGCAAAAGACGCCAGCCGCGCCCCCGATGACCGCGCCCGTGACGGCGTTGCCGCCCGTGACAGTTGCCGCGCCTGCGCCGATGGCCGCGCCACTGACGCCGCGTTCAAGCTCTGTATCGCCGCAGGCTGCAAGCCCCAGCACCGCCATGACAGTGACGACTGAAAGTGATTTCCGCATGCCCGTTTGCCTCCGATAGGGTTGTTATCGGAACAGTTTACAGCGCTTTGTTGACAAGACCCAGAACCAAAATGGCCACCGTCGAACCGTTCGGCAGAACCATGCCCGTATGACAGGTAATTGCGTGGTTCGACCTGGGGGAGGTCGAACCACGCGGTAGGGGAAGGGTAACGGTTAGTAAATTTGCGACTGTTTGAATTTCTGGGGGATTCAAGCCGCTTAACCCTTATTTCCCACGCGTCGTCCCATGCCAAGCCGGATGGTCCCAAAATGCAACGCTGCGCCGATTTCTGCCGAAATGAATACAACCTAAGCGAAATCATGCCGATCAATCCTCGGGCAAAGCATCGGGGAAAGATTGGCGCGCTGTTTCGACATCCAGCCGCAGCAACGCCTCGTAGCTCTCTGCATCGAACGGGTCCTCGGCCGGAACCACTTCACGGCCGAACAGCCAGGACAATCGGCCGGCATCCAGATTGCCGCGCTCAAAGGGGGTATCGCCAAAGGCTTGCCACAGGGCCGCAACGAATCCTGCGTCCGCCCGCCGGTCGGCAGGTTTGCGATCTGCATGCCGTTCACGGCGCACGATAGGTGTAACACCACGCGGATTGGCGCGTCGAATCGTGAACTGAAAGTCTGTTCCGGGAAGCCGCCCGGGAAAGCCGCGATGCTTGATCATGGCCGCACCCCGACAGCACGAGGGGCCATGTAGATCCGGACGGGCGCAAGCGCCCGCCCGGGATAGTCTTTAGAACTTGCTCGACATCGGCTCGGCCATAACCGGCTCTTCGATGACAACAACTTCTTCTTGCTGAGCGCACGCTGCCACAAGGGCAAACAGGCCAACGGCAAGGATCGCTTTGATGCTCTTCGACATCTCAGTCTCCTGTTCAATTGTCGGACAGTGGCCCGCATGGAAGCGGTGAACTGTCCCTCGATCGAGGTATGGGTTCGTGTCAACCCACGAAAGACCCTAGACAAATTGTTATCCAAGCGCCAATCGAAGAGTTCACAATGCGCGAATTGCAGCCCATATGAAACCAGAATGCCACGGTTGTGGTCAAAAATGACCTTCGCGGCACGCACCGAACCGCGAAACCCACCTGATTCGCGCGCATGTAACAGATATGCGACGCCAGGGATCATAGCGGGATATTGTCGTGCTTTTTCCACGGCATCTGCCGTTTCTTGCGTTTGAGGGCAGCAAAGGCCCGGGCAACCCGGCGCCGCGTCGACCGGGGCTGAATCACTTCGTCGATGAACCCCCGCTCAGCGGCCTTGAAGGGGTTAGCGAAATTGTCCTCATACTCCTTCGTGCGGCTCGCGATCTTTTCGGGATCGTCGAGTTCCGAGCGGTAGAGGATTTCTGTCGCCCCCTTCGCCCCCATCACCGCAATCTCTGCCGTGGGCCAGGCATAGTTGATGTCCGAGCGCAGGTGTTTCGATGACATCACGACGTAAGCACCGCCATAGGCCTTGCGCGTGATCACCGTCACCTTCGGCACTGTCGCCTCGCCATAGGCAAACAAAAGCTTGGCCCCATGCTTGATCACCCCGCCATATTCCTGGCCTGTGCCCGGAAGAAAGCCCGGAACATCCACAAAGGTCAGGATCGGAATCTCGAACGCGTCGCAGAACCGGACGAACCGCGCGGCCTTTCGCGCGCTATCAATGTCCAGAACACCGGCAAGAACCATCGGCTGGTTGGCCACAACTCCAACGGTCGAACCTTCAAGCCTGATGAACCCCGTCAGGATGTTACCGGCGAAGTCCTCCTGAATTTCAAAGAAATCGCCCTCATCCGCGACCTTCAGGATCAACTCCTTCATGTCATAGGGCATGTTGGGATTGGACGGGACCAGCGTATCGAGGCTGCCCTCGATACGCTCCGGATCGTCGAAGAACGGGCGCACCGGAGGCGCGTCCCGGTTCGATTGCGGCAGGAAGTCCACCAGGCGGCGCACTTCCATCAGCGCCTCGATATCGTTCTCAAAGGCCATATCCGCAACGGAAGACTTTCGGGTATGTGTCGTCGCACCGCCCAGCTCTTCCGCCGTCACATGCTCATTCGTCACCGTCTTCACCACGTCCGGGCCAGTGACGAACATGTAAGAGGAATCCTTCACCATGAAGATGAAATCGGTCATGGCGGGGCTGTAAACCGCGCCCCCGGCACAGGGCCCCATGATCACGCTGATCTGCGGCACCACGCCCGAGGCTTCGATATTGCGCTGAAACACCTCGCCATAGGCCGCCAGACTGCCGACACCCTCCTGAATACGCGCGCCACCTGAATCGTTGATGCCGATCACGGGCGCGCCATTCTGCATCGCCATATCCATGATCTTGCAGATCTTGGCCGCGTGGGTTTCACTGACCGACCCACCGAGAACCGTGAAATCCTGGCTGAACACATAGACCATGCGGCCATTGATTGTGCCCCAGCCGGTCACCACCCCATCGCCCGGATGGCGCGTTTCGGCCATTCCGAAATCAGTGGCACGGTGGGTGACGAACATGTCGTATTCTTCGAAAGACCCCTCGTCGAGCAGCACTTCGATCCGTTCGCGCGCCGTCAGCTTGCCCTTGGAATGCTGAGCTGCCACGCGACGCTCGCCGCCACCGGCCCGTGCCCCGTCACGTCGCCGTTCCAGCTCTCTCAGAATTTCGGTCATAGGCTCCCTCCCTGCAGGATTGCCGTTCTAGCTATCTGACCGCGCGGCGGGTCGGAAGGGAAATTGCGCAAATTTGCAAATATTATGGAAACTCTCTGCGCATAATTGCAAATCTGCGAACTTCGACACGAGCCTCCGCTCTGGACTCCACCGGATCATGGGCATAGGCCAACCCCATGAATACTGCGCCTACCGTCCGCTTTCTGGACCGGACAACACCCCCGCATATCTCGACACTCATCCTGCTTGCAGGGCTTTCGGCGCTCAGCATGACGGTCTTTCTGCCATCACTTCCTTCGATGGCCGCGTATTTCGACGCCGATTACCGCCTCGTTCAGCTGTCGGTCACAGTTTATCTGGCGGCAAACGCGCTGATACAGGTCTTTGTCGGCCCGATCTCGGACCGGTACGGCCGCCGTCCCGTAATCATCGCCGGCATTGTCGTCTTCCTTGCCGCAACACTTGGATGCGTTCTTGCCGCCACGATCGAAGTGTTTCTCGCGTTTCGCATTCTTCAGGCCTCGGTCATCACCGGGCTTGTTCTTTCCCGCGCCGCCGTCCGCGATATGGTTTCGCAGGACGAGGCCGCGTCGATGATCGGCTACGTCACCATGGGAATGGCCCTCGTCCCGATGATCGGCCCGGCAATCGGCGGCGCTCTTGAGGAATGGTTCAGTTGGCATGCGAATTTCTGGATGCTTCTGATCCTCGGCTTCGGCACACTCTGGCTGGTCTGGCGCGACTTCGGCGAAACCGCGTTGAACCGCTCCGCCAGCTTCCGCGAACAACTCCGCGAATACCCCGAACTTCTGACCGCGCGCCGTTTCTGGGGATATTGCGCCGCCTCCGCTTTCGCGTCGGGGGCATTTTTCGCCTATCTGGGCGGCGCGCCTTACGTGGGTGCTGAAGTCTATGGCCTGTCACCCGGAACGCTCGGTCTGTTTTTCGGTCTGCCCGCGCTTGGTTACATGCTCGGCAATGGCATCTCCGGAAAACTGTCCGTTCGGGTCGGCATCAACCCGATGATCATGGCCGGCACTCTGATAGGCACCACCGGTCTTGCGGTGTCGCTCGCCCTTAACAGCTTCGGCATGACGTCGCCCTGGGTGTTCTTCGGCTTCATGGCTTTCGTTGGGATCGGGAACGGGATGTGCATGCCAAACGCCACCGCAGGCATGCTCTCGGTGCGACCCCATCTTGCGGGAACGGCGAGCGGGCTTGGCGGCGCGATCATGCTTGCCGGCGGGGCCGCGCTTTCGGCCTTTGCCGCCGCGATCCTTGTCCCCGGCTCGGGCGCCGCTCCGCTGATCTGGACCATGCTGGTCTCTAGCGCGATCAGCATGGTGGCTATCGCCTATGTCATCCGGCGGGAACGGGCGATCGTACGCGGCTGACTTGCGGCGCGGGATTTGCACCTGCTAATACGGCTTTGCAAAGGAGCCGCCATGACCCCGCAGAAACTCTATGCCGGTGCGAAACTCCGCGAAACACGCCAACGGCTTGGCCTGACACAGAAAGAGTTCGCCGCCAAGCTCGGTGTTTCGCTCCCCTACCTGAACCAGATGGAAAACAACCACCGCCCGGTCTCGACCACCGTGGTTCTGGCGCTGGCGTCCGAGTTCGGTTTCGATGTCACCGAACTGGCTGCGGGCGATGCCGAACGGCTGGTCACCGATATGCGCGAAGCTTTGGCCGATCCGATCTTTGCAGACACGGCGCCTGCGCTGTCCGATCTCCGCCTTGTCGCCTCGAACGCGCCCGGATTTGCCCGCGCGGTTCTGGCGCTTCATCGCGCCTATCGCCAAAACCAGGAACGTCTGGCCTCGCTTGACGAGGCGCTGGGACGTGCCGACGACCGGCCGGTTCTCTCGTCCTGGGAGGAGGTGCGCGACTTCTTCCACTATTGCGACAACTACATAGACCCGGTGGACCGGGCCGCTGAACGCTTTGCGCGGGAACTGGGAAGCGATGCCGCGCTTGAAGCGAAGCTACCGGATTTCGGCGTCACCCTTAAACTGGGCAGCGGCAAAAAGCTCCGCAGTTTCGAGACCGAAACGCGCACGCTGACCCTCGATCAGGGGGCGGATCCGCCGACCCGCAGGTTCCAGATCCTGCATCAGCTTGCGCTTCTGACCCATGACGACCTGCTCGAAGCGACGCTCGATCTGGCGCGTTTCAGCACACCCGAAGCCCGTGCCATCGCCAAGATCGGCATGGCAAACTATTTCGCGGGGGCAGCACTTTTACCTTATGGGGAGTTTCTCGCAGCCGCTCGCGATCTGCGTCACGATCTCGAAGCCCTCGCCTTGCGCTTCGGTGCCTCGATAGAACAGGTGGCGCATCGTCTCTCGACGCTGCAACGTCCGGGCGCCAAGGGCATCCCGTTCTTTTTCGTCAGGGTCGACCAGGCGGGCACCATTACCAAACGCCATTCTGCGACCCGGCTGCAATTCGCACGGTTCGGCGGGGCCTGTCCGCTCTGGAACGTTCACCGTGCCTTTGAAACGCCGGGCCGGTTCCTGCGCCAACTGGCGGAAACGCCCGATGGAATTCGCTATCTCTGTCTCGCCCGTGATGTCTCAAAGCCCGCCGGTCGGTTCGATGCACCTGTGCGCCGCTATGCGATCGCGCTTGGCTGCGAGGTGACGCACGCGCCCGCGATGGTCTATGCCGATGACATGGATACCGGCCGTGCCCAAGCCTTTCAGCCGATTGGCATCTCCTGCCGGATCTGCGAACGGCGCGACTGTCACCAGCGGTCTATACCGCCCTTGGAACGGACATTGTCGGTGGACCCCAACCAGCGTGGGGTCCTGCCCTACGATATCGGAGATTAGGCGTCAGCGGTCAGAAGACGATACAACTCATCCTTCAGCACACCGCGCCGCTTGCGCATCTCGGTCTCGGCATCGGGACTGATCGGTTCGACGAGCGTCTCAGCACGGTGCACGTCACGGTTCAACGCGTGATACTCGTCCATCAGTTTGCTGAAATGCGCGTCCGTTTCTTTCAGTTCATGAATGCGGTCGGCATGTTCCGGAAAATCGGCAGCCAATTCATGCGGCGTATGAGACATGGGGTTCCTCCGTATTGGTTTTCTCAACTTTTGCAGTGACCGGCACCCACTGCCTTGATGCGCATCAAGATTCAACCCGGTAGCCGGGCCGTCACCTCGATTTCTATCTTCATCTCGGGCTCCTGCAAACCGGCGGAAATCATCGTGGCCGCCGGGCGGATATTGCCAAAGACCACCGATGTCACAGGCCAGCACTCCGGCCAATCCCCGGGGTCCGGCAGGATGTAGCGGACCCGTGTCACATCCGCCATTCCGGCACCCGCTTCCGCCAGGGCCGCCTCGATCGTCATCAGAGCATTCCGGCACTGGTCCGCAACATTCGCGGGCATCGTCATTGTCGCGTAGTCATAGCCTGTCGTGCCTGCGACAAAGACCCACCCATCGCAGACGATGGCGCGGGAATAGCCAATGGACACCTCAAAAGGCGACCCGGTTGAAATCAGTTTTCGCATGGAATCAGCCCGCGCTGGCCGGTGCCTTCTTGCCTTCGTCGGAATGGATCATCAGCGGTGCCGCGTCGGAATTGACGGCTTCTTCGTTGACCACGACTTCCTCGACACTATCCATACCCGGCAGGTCGAACATCGTATCCAGCAGGATGTCCTCCATGATCGACCTCAGGCCCCGTGCGCCGGTCTTCCGCTCGATCGCGCGCTTGGCGATGGCCGTCAGCGCATCTTCGGTAAAGGACAGGTTGGTATCTTCCAACTCGAACAGACGCTGATACTGTTTGACCAAAGCATTCTTGGGGCTGGTCAGGATCGTCACCAGCGCATCTTCGTCCAGATCCTCAAGCGTCGCGATAACCGGCAGACGGCCCACGAACTCCGGGATCAGCCCGAATTTCAAGAGGTCTTCCGGCTCGAGTTCGCCGAACATCTCGCCCACGCCGCGATCGTCATTGTTCCGCACATCGGCACCGAAACCCATGGCGCTGCCCTTACCGCGCTGCGCGATGATTTTTTCGAGACCGGCAAACGCACCGCCGCAGATGAACAGGATGTTCGTCGTGTCCACCTGCAGGAACTCCTGCTGCGGGTGCTTGCGGCCACCCTGCGGCGGGACCGATGCAACCGTGCCTTCCATGATCTTCAAAAGCGCCTGCTGCACGCCCTCGCCCGATACATCGCGAGTGATCGACGGGTTGTCGGATTTGCGGGTGATCTTGTCGACCTCGTCGATATAGACGATGCCGCGTTGCGCGCGCTCGACATTGTATTCCGAAGCCTGCAACAGCTTCAGAATGATGTTCTCGACATCCTCGCCCACGTAACCGGCTTCGGTCAGGGTGGTCGCGTCGGCCATCGTGAAGGGCACATCCAGAATTCGCGCCAGCGTCTGCGCCAGAAGCGTTTTGCCACAGCCCGTCGGACCGATCAGCAGGATGTTCGATTTCTGCAGCTCGATATCGCCGGACTTCGCCGCGTGGTTCAACCGTTTGTAGTGGTTGTGGACAGCGACCGAGAGCACCTTTTTCGCAACTGACTGGCCAATCACATAGTCGTCAAGAACGTCGCAGATCTCTTTCGGCGTCGGTACCCCGTCCGAAGACTTCAGACCGGCGGTCTTCGTCTCTTCGCGGATGATATCCATGCACAATTCGACACATTCATCGCAAATGAACACGGTGGGGCCCGCAATCAGCTTGCGGACCTCGTGCTGCGACTTCCCGCAAAATGAGCAATAAAGCGTGTTCTTGCTGTCATTTCCGGATGAGTTTGCCATGTGTCGAACCTCAATGGCCTGTCGGCCCGTTACCTGCTCTGCCTCCGGACGATGCCAGATGGCATCAGCCTAAGTCAGTCGTTACCGGGGCACAATGTCGAATTTGGGGCAAGGTTATCACTCTTCGGTGGCGTCCGGTTTTTCGCGATTTTCCACGATCTCGTCGATCAGACCCCAGTCTTTCGCCTCTTCCGGTGTCATGAAGTTGTCGCGCTCCAGCGCATCCTCGACCTTCTTCAGGGTCTGGCCGGTGTGTTTCACGTAGATCTCATTCAGCCGCCGCTTCAGCCGTTCGGTATGACGCGCGTGAATCATGATGTCGGTCGCCTGACCCTGATAGCCGCCCGACGGCTGGTGCACCATGATCGACGAATTGGGCAGGCTGAACCGCATGCTCTTTTCCCCTGCCGTCAGCAGGAGCGACCCCATCGACGCCGCCTGCCCCACGACCAGCGTGGAAATCTTCGGGCGGATGTACTGCATCGTGTCATAGATCGACAGGCCTGCGGTCACGACGCCGCCGGGGCTGTTGATATACATGCTGATCTCTTTCGACGGGTTGTCCGCCTCAAGGTGCAGAAGCTGCGCCACCACAAGCTGGCTCATCCCGTCATGGACGGGCCCGTTCACGAACACGATCCGCTCTTTCAGAAGGCGCGAAAAGATGTCGTAGGCACGTTCGCCACGGCTCGTTTGCTCAACGACCATGGGTACAAGGTTCATATAGGTTTCAACCGGGTTCTGCATCTGATCTCGCCTGTGTCTGAATTGCTTATCGCATGAAGATGTTGCTCAAGTCTTAGTTCCGGGGTCCGGGGGCTGCAAGGGCACCAATTCGTTATCCTAGGTGAGCCTTGACAGGAATGTAAGTCCCAACTTACGGTAAGAAATGACTTACGAATCTGCCCTGACCGCATTGGCCGATCCGACCCGCCGCGCAATCGTCGAGGTTCTGCGCGGCGCGCCCCAACCGGTGGGCAGCCTGGCGGGCCGCTTCCCGATCTCGCGCCCCGCGATCTCGCAGCATCTGCGCGTTCTTTCCGATGCCGGTCTGGTCGAGGCCCATGCCGAAGGCGCCCGCCGCATCTACCGGCTGTCCCCCGACGGGCTGGGTGCGTTGCGCCGCTATCTCGATACCCTCTGGGACGATGCGCTCGCGGCTTACGCCCGGGCCGCCGAAACCCACGCAAAGGAACAGGCAAGGAGGACACCCTTTGACTGAGACAGTTACAGACCCGATCCGCAAGACCATCACCGTTCCCCTCGACCGGATGACGGCCTTCGACCTTTTCACCAAGGGCATCGACCAATGGTGGCCAAAGGACAGTCACTCGCTCACCGCCTCGGCTGGCGATGGGACGGCGCCGAAAGTCCGCGTTGAACCGAAAGAGGGCGGTCGCGTGATCGAGACCAAACCGGATGGGTCCGAGGCCGACTGGGCCACGATCACCGGCTGGAAACCCGGCGAACACTTCTCCATGCGATGGTTTGTCGGACGCTCCCCGGACGAGGCCACGCTGGTCGATATTCGCTTTACCCAGACCGAAGCCGGAACCCGGGTCGACCTGACCCATTCCGGTTTCGAGGTTCTGGGCCAAGCGGCGGAAACGACCTGCGCTGGATATACGACCGGCTGGGACCAGGTCCTTGGCACCTGCTACGGCAACGCCTGCAACAAGATCGCCGCCTAAACCCAGAATCCCTTTATCTCTGTCAAATTGCTGCCGGAATCCCCTGCTATCGCTGTCCCCAACGATCAATGAGGGACAGATCCCATGTCTGCCGAAAACGACCCCGAAGACTGCATATCCAAGAAACCTTGGAGCGAAGTGCTGAACCGCTCGGCCAAGCTTTTTGCCTTCAATCTCGCCCGCGAAGGTGGCAGTTCCGTGGGCCGAGTGATCTTCTTCATCATCCTTGCCGTATTGGCGCTTGGCCTCGTGACCTTCATAATCGACAGCTTCACCGGCTGGTTTTCGGATATCTTCGACTTCTGGCCCTTCGGCGAAGATGCCGTGGAAACGGAACCGTCATCCGGCTGGTTCGGACGCGACTCAGCGGCGGCGGAAACGAAGTGGTATTGTAAGTGGAACCCGCTCTGCGACTGACCCACTGCGACGTTGATACAGATCGGGTCTGGCCTAGACTATCGGTGCATGACCCGAACCAATCATCCACCGACCCGCACCGAGGCACTTGAACGCCTGCGGGCATTTCTGCCCCACGCGGGTCGCGACTACACGGCACGGCGCAATTACGACCTGCCCGGTCACCCCCATGTCTCAACCCTCTCCCCTTACCTCCGCCACCGGCTGATCACTGAGGCCGAGGTGCTGGAGGCCACGCTTGCCCGCTTCTCGCTCTCCACTGCCGAGAAGTTCGTGCAGGAAGTCTTCTGGCGCACCTACTGGAAGGGCTGGCTTGAAATGCGGCCCGGCGTCTGGACGGACTACCGCACCAGCGTCAGAGCGGCCTTCAACCGCATCCAGGCCGAGGCGGGCCTGCGTCGGGATTGGGAGGCCGCCTGTTCCGGCCAGACCGGGATCGACGCTTTCGACCACTGGGCGCAGGAGATGACAACAACCGGCTACATGCACAACCACGCGCGCATGTGGTTCGCCTCGATCTGGATCTTCACCTTGCGACTGCCATGGGAACTGGGTGCGGATTTCTTCCTCCGCCACCTCCTCGACGGTGACCCGGCCTCGAACACCCTCTCATGGCGCTGGGTCGCGGGGCTTCAGACCCATGGCAAACACTACATCGCCCGCCCGGACAACATCGCGCGTTACACCGAAGGTCGGTTTCGCCCAAAGGGCCTGAACCTGACGGCCAGCCCGCTCGACGGACCTCCCCCGCCGGCCCGCAACCCAATCCCCAAGGGCAATACTCCCGAACCCGACCTTCGCACCGGGCTTCTTCTGACCGACGAAGACTTCTCCCCCGGCTTTACTCTCGAAGGGCTGCACCCGGTCACCACCGCTTTTCTCACCGGGGCCGATGCCCGGTCGCCCTTAGAAACAGCGCCCATTGTGACACGGTTCACCGAAGGCGCAATGAACGACGTCGCCACCCGTTTCGCCGACAGGCTGGGACCGGTGGCAGGTCCGTTCACCGGCCCGACTGCTCCCGGAAGCCTGCTCGATTGGGCGCAATCGCACGATCTTCGACAGATCGTCACCCCCTATGCACCCGTCGGACCGACCGCCGACCTGCTGGCCACCTGTGAACCACTCCTCAGGTCCAACAGCATCCGTCTGGTCTGCCAGATCCGCCCCTATGACGCGATGTGCTGGCCCCGCGCCACTGCCGGGTTCTTCAAGTTCAAAGCCCATATCCCCGAGTTCACCGCGACCCTGACCCGCACCCCAGCCTGACCCTTTGCAAACGATCCGTCCCGTCCTAGACCTGTCGCAACAAGACCGCAGCGGGACAGCCACTATTCGCCTTTCCTTGATCCTGACACGAAATCGCCTGTCCACCTTCTTTCTTGCACTGGCGGGCGCACTGACGTTCGCGGCCATCGGTCTGCCGCTGCCGTTCCTGTTCGGGCCTCTGGTGTTCTGCCTGATCGCCGCGCTCAGCGGCGCGCAGCTTGAAAACATGGGCATTCTCGGAACTTACATGCGCACCATTCTGGGTGTCGCCATCGGCGCCTCGATCCAACCCGATGTCGTCGAACGCCTGCCTCAGATGGCCGCCTCCGTCGCCCTGATCCCGATCTATATCGGCGTGATCGGCCTGATCGGCGTGCCCTTCTTCACCCGCGTCTGCGGGTTTGACCGCGCCACGGCGTGGTATGCCTCGATGCCCGGCGGGTTGCAGGACATGGTCCTGTTCGGACAAGAGGCGGGCGGCGATGTCCGCGCCCTCTCCCTGATCCACGCGACCCGTGTTCTGGTGATCATCATCCTCGCGCCGATCATCATGGTCGCCTTCTTCGATGCGGAATTCCTACAACCCATCGGCGCACCTGCCACCAGCATGCCATCCGCGGAACTGGCGATCATGGCCGCCGCTGGCCTGATCGGCTGGCAGGTCGGAGAACGCCTGCGGCTCTTCGGCGCCTCGATCCTCGGGCCGCTTATCCTGACGGCGATCCTGTCGCTCACCGGCGTGATCGAGAACCGCCCGCCCGCCGAGGCGATCCTTGCCGCGCAGCTTTTCATCGGCCTGACCATTGGCGTCTACTACACCGGCATCACATTGCAGGAGGTCCGCAAGGACGTGCTGGCAGGCGTGGCTTTCATGGTGCTTCTCGCCGCCCTCGCCGCCGCGTTTACCGAGGTCGTCTATCTCCTGGGCCTCGCTCCGCCGATCGATGCGTTCCTCGCCTTCGCCCCCGGCGGTCAGGCAGAAATGGTGATCCTCGCAATCCTCGCCGGGGCCGATCTGGGCTATGTGGTCGTACACCATCTGGTCCGCGTGATGGTCGTGATCCTGTTCGCGCCCTTGGCCGCGCGGCTTGCGGGCATCACCCGTGGTAAGCCGCCACCGTCTTGAGGCTTGAGAAGCCGTATAGCGCCTCGAACCCTTTTTCGCGCCCGTGGCCCGACTTACCGGTCCCGCCAAAGGGCAGCTCGACCCCACCCCCGGCCCCATAGTTGTTCACAAAGACCTGCCCGGCATGCAGGCGTTTCGCCATCCGCATCTGCCGCGCCCCATCGCGCGACCAGACCGAGGCGACCAGACCGAACTCGGTGCCATTGGCAATCGCGACCGCCTCGTCCTCGTCATCAAACGGAATAACGACCTGAACCGGCCCGAAGATCTCCTGCTGCGCCAGCTTATGCGCCGGATCGACTCCGGCAAACAGGCGCGGCGCCACGTAATGCCCGCCCTCCGGCGCATTGCCGACAATCTCTCCCGCCGCAGCCTGCTCCAGATCGCCACCGTCCTCGATAAAGCCGGTCACGATCTCTTTCTGACGCCCCGATATCAGCGGCCCCACATCCAGATCCGCACTGGCGGGACCGACCCGCAACGCACCGTAACGCTCGGCCATCCGCTCTGTCACCTCGTCCAAGCGACCCCACTCCACCAGAATCCGCGAAGACGCCGAACAGGTCTGGCCCGCATTCTGTATCCCCGCATTCACCAGAAACGGCAGCGCGGCCTCCAGATCCACATCACCGAACACGACCTGAGGCGACTTCCCTCCCAATTCCAGCGTCACCGGAACCACGTTCTTCGCCGCCGCCGCCTGAACCAGACCGCCCACCGCAACCGACCCGGTAAAGGAGACATGGTTGATACCCGCATGCCCCGACAGAGCAGCCCCCGCAACTTCGCCCAATCCCGGCACGACGTTCAGCGCGCTCTTCGGCAACCCCGCCTCATCGGCCAACGCCGCAAAGGCCAGCGCCGTCAGACACGCCTCTTCCGCAGGCTTCAGAACACAGGCATTGCCCATCGCCAAAGCCGCGCCCACGGACCGCCCGATGATCTGCATCGGATAGTTCCACGGCACGATATGACCCGTCACCCCATGAGGTTCGCGGAGTGTATAAACGGTGTAGCCATCCAGGTAAGGGATCGTATCCCCCATCACCTTGTCGGCGGCACCACCGTAAAACTCCATGTACCGCGCCAGCGCGACCGCATCGGCGCGCGCCTGCTTCAGGGGTTTGCCCACATCCATCGCCTCGATGGCCGCCAAATCATCGACCCGCTCTAGCACCAACTGCCCAATCCGCGTCAGAACCCGGCCCCGCTCCACTGCGGTGGCCCGACCCCACTCGCCCGACAAAGATGCCCGAGCCGCCGCAACGGCGGCGTCGATATCCGCAGCCTGACCGCCCGCAATCTCGCCCACGCTAGCCCCGGTCGACGGGTCTTCGACCGGCAAACGCGCCTTGCCCTCCGCGTCGCGCCACACCCCGCCGACAAAGACCTTTGCCGGATCAATCCACAACCTATCCAACCCCATTGGACCTTGCCTCCTCATGCCAGCTTTCGGGTATCCGCGGCGTCGCCGCGATCAGCGCCTTCGTATAGGGGTGCTCGGGGTAGGAAAACACCCGTTCCGTCTGCCCCTCTTCGACGATCTTGCCCGCCTGCATGACCATGACCCGATCCGTCACCCGGCGCACGACGCCAAGGTCGTGGCTGATAAATAGGTAAGACAGCCCGTATTCCCCCTGAAGCTGCGCCAGAAGGTCGAGGATTTGCGCCCTCACCCGCACATCCAGCGCCGAGACAGCCTCGTCCAGCACAATCAGATCGGGCCGTGTGATCAGCGCCCGGGCAATCGCAATGCGCTGCCGCTGCCCGCCCGAAAACTCGTGGATAAACCGTTCCTTGTCAGAGGCTTGCAGGCCAACTGCCTCCAACGCGCCCTCGACCCGCGCATCAGCATCCTCGACCCGCCCCATCAAGTGAAACGGCTCCGCCACCAGCCGCGCGACCCTGTGGCGCGGGTTGAACGACCCGTAAGGGTCCTGAAACACCACCTGCATCCGCCGCCGCGTACCGGGTGCCACATGAGGGGCCTCGATCGGAATGTCATCCAGTGCGATCCGCCCACCCTGAAGCCGTTCCAGCCCCAAAATGGCGCGGGTCAGCGTCGATTTCCCGCAGCCGGACTCGCCCACGAGACCAACGCTCTCGCCCCGCCCAACCCGCAGGCTCACACCATCCACCGCGCGAACATGGCCGGGGGCCGCAAACAGGTGTTTTCGGGGCAAAGCGTAATCGCGCACCACCCGCTCCACTTCCAGAACCGTATCGGCAATCTGCGGATGCCCGGTTCGTTCCGGCGCATGTTCCGAGGCCGCGAACAAGGCCCGCGTATAAGGGTGCGCGCGCTTGCGGAACAACGCCTCGGTCTCCGCTGCCTCGACGATCTCACCCGACTGCATCACCGCCACATGCTGCGCGATGCCGGCCACCACCGCCAGATCATGGGTGATCAGCATCAGCGCCATTCCGGCCTCGTCGACCAGCCCCCGCAACAGATCAAGGATCTGCGCCTGCGTCGTCACATCCAACGCTGTCGTCGGCTCGTCCGCAATCAACAGCTTCGGCTGAAGCGCCACGGCCATGGCAATACAGACCCGCTGCCTTTGCCCGCCCGACAACTCATGGGGATAGCGCGTTAACGGAAACCGTGCGGCGCCAAGCCCGACCCGATCCAGCTTTTCCCGCGCAACTTTCAGGGCTTCAGTCCGCCGCGCAACCCCATGGATCACAAGGGTTTCCGCAACCTGATCGCCAATCGTCTGCATCGGGTTCAACGCCGTCATCGGCTCCTGAAAGATCATCCCGATCTCGCGGCCCCTGAGATCACGCAAGCGCCGCTCGGGCAGCGCCAGCAGGTTCTGATCCCCCAGCATCGCCTGACCGCCCACCTTCGATCCGTTGGGCAACAACCCCATGCAGGCGAGCGCCGTCATCGACTTGCCCGACCCGCTTTCGCCGACCAAACCGAACACCTCGCCGGGGGCCACGTCAAACGACACATCCTTCAGGATCGGTGTCCCGTGGATCGCAAGCGACAGGTCCCTGACCGACAACAGGCTCATCGCGCCCGCCTCAGCCGTGGGTCAAGGATATCGCGCAACCCGTCGCCCACGAGGTTCAGCCCCAGCACCGTGAACACGATGGCCAGCCCCGGAAACACCGCCATATGCGGCGCAAGCGCGATCATCGTCTGACTGTCCGCCAGCATCCGGCCCCAGCTTGGCGTCGGCGGCTGCGCCCCAAGGCCGACATAACTCAAAGCAGCTTCAGCAAGAATGCCCAGGCTGAACTGAATGGTGCCCTGCACGATCAAGATATTGGCGATGTTCGTCAGGATATGCTCGACCGAAATCCGCAGCTTGCCTTTCCCAGCCACCCGCGCCGCCATCACATAGTCCAGCGTCCAGAGGGGCAAAGCCGCCCCCCGCGCCACCCGTGCGAAGACCGGGATGTTGAAGATGCCGATGGCGATGATCGCATTCACCGCCGATGGCCCGAAAACAGCGGTGATCAGTATCGCAATGACCAGCGACGGAAACGCAAAGACAAGGTCGTTGCCCCGCATCACGACCTCGTCGACCAGCCCGCCCCGATTGGCTGCGGCCAGAAGGCCCAGCGGCACGCCCACGACGATCCCGATCCCCACGGCAACAATCGCCACCGCAATCGACGTTCGTGCCCCCACCATGATCATCGACAGGATATCGCGCCCGAAGTGATCGGTGCCCAAAAGATGACCCTCGCCCGGACGCAGCATCCGGTCGGCAATCGCCATCGTCTCATGATCGTGGGGCGTCCAGAAAAACGACAGAAGCGCCGCCGCAACGAACACACCGGACAGAGCAAGCCCGAGGATCAGCGAAACCGGCCACCTCATCCGCGCCGCCTCAGCCTTGGGTCAACCGCCGCATATGCCAGATCGACCAGAAAGGTCACAAGGATCACCGAAAACACCAGAAGCATTACGACCGACTCCACGACGATCAGATCGCGCTGCGTGATGCCCTGAAAGATCAGCCGCCCCAGCCCGGGCAGGAAGAACACGTTCTCGATGATGATCGCACCGGCCAGCAGAAAGGAAAACTGCAGCCCCAGAATCGTCATGACCGGGATCAGCGCATTCCGAAACGCATGTCGCACGACCGTTTGCCGCTGCGACAACCCCTTGGCCCGCGCTGTACGAATGTAATCCTGCCCCAGCGTCTCCAGCACGCTCGACCGCATGACCCGCGCCAGAATCGACGCCTGCGGCAGGGCCAGCGCGATAGCTGGCAGGGTCAACGCCGTCATTGACGGGACAAACCCCGCCTCCCAGCCCGGAAATCCACCCGCCGGAAACCACCGCAGATTGATCGCAAAGATCAGCACCAGAAGCATCGCAAACCAGAAATTCGGCACCGCGATGCCCAACTGCGTCGTCCCCATCACCGTCAGATCCGCTGGCCGCCCCCGACGCGCGGCGGCCAGCATGCCCACCGGCAAGGCGATCAGCGTCGACAGAACCATCGCATAGAACGTCAGCGGCAACGACACCCACAACCGCGCTGCCACCAGTTCGGCCACCGGCACGCGATATGTGTAAGAGGTTCCGAAATCACCGGTCAGCATCCCGCCGACCCAGGACAGGTACCGCTCCGGCAGACTGCCCGTCAGGCCCAGTTCCTCCCGCAGGGCGGCCACTGCGTCGGGCGAGGCGTTCATCCCCAGCATGAAGCTGGCCGGATCGCCCGGCACCACCTCGACAGCCGTGAAAATCACGACACTGGCAACGATCAGGCTGACGCAGAGCGACAGAAGACGCGCGAAAACATAAGACGCCATGGCCGCACATTAGGCACCTGCGCGGAGCAGCGCCACAGGCAATCGTACTGTGTGATTCCGGTCCGTTTTGAGAAACAATAGCCGATTTTAGTAATGACTATTTCTTTTGCGCCCCACATCTGCCACATTCTTGCCGCGAAACCGGCCAAGAGTCTTTCGCGGTTAACCTCGTTCGCCTAAGAAAAGCGGTGGTTGATGTTGGTCGTGTGCGTGACCTGAGTTCGTGGCGAGTTTCGTCGTTAGTGATGTCTTGTTTCCTAGGGGGCAAAAATGAAATTTTCAAACATACTGAAGTGCAGTGGTGGTCTTGTCGCAACGACTGCCATCGTCATGACCTTTTCCCTGCCCCACGCGGCAGGATCTCAGACAACAGTGAACGTAAACCGCGCACCGGCGGAAGAGCTTTGCCTGCTCGTGGGCCAGGCCGTTCCCGTCAGAGCGATCGACGCGATCCTCGATCGTCGCGACTTCGATGTTCTTCTCGCCAATCTGTTCGAAACCTGCCCGACGCTGGCACTTGCTCTTGCCGACGCAAACACCGCGGCCATCGATGAGAATGGCGGCGGTGGCGGCGGCGACGACAATGGTGGAAACGGCGGCGGCGGCAACGGTGGCGGCAACGGTGGTAATGGCGGCGAGAACGGTGGCAATGGCGGCACCGGCAACGGTGGCAATGGTGGCACCGGCAATGGCGGCACCGGCAACGGCGGCACCGGCAACGGCGGCACCGGCAATGGCGGCACCGGCAACGGCGGCACCGGCAACGGCGGCACCGGCAATGGCGGCACCGGCAATGGCGGCACCGGCAACGGCGGCACCGGCAACGGCGGCACCGGCAACGGCGGCACCGGCAACGGCGGCACCGGCAACGG
>CANNCO010000004.1 GCA_947503175.1 uncultured Paracoccaceae bacterium | reverse complement strand
TGATCTCTTCATCGTCTGTCTCCTCAGTTGGAGAACAGGCTAACCTCAAATCGAGGACGTTTCAGGGGAGCAGGTCAGAATCTGACGTGGTTCTTTGTCCCGGTACCCATCCTGACATTGCTGTTGTTTGGTGGGTGGCGGATGCTGTCATGTGGCGAGTTGAAGGCATCGGGGGCTGGCTGATGGTCGGGATTTCAAATCGGTCATGCTGCTGCAAAATTTTCATCTGACCCTCTTGCACCTCCCCGAGTCGGGGAGTATGTGAAACGCCTTGGCGCGGGGTGGAGCAGCCCGGTAGCTCGTCAGGCTCATAACCTGAAGGTCGTAGGTTCAAATCCTACCCCCGCAACCAAACTAGCGAAGTTTCTGGCAGTATTGCAGTGGCTTGCTGAGCTGCGAGCATTCTCAATTGTTCGATGTTAGCGAAATCAATAGCTTAAGCCCATAGGTGCAAATCCCCCCGCAATCAATTGCGTCGGAGTACTATAGCGCACAGCCGGCGTCGATCTCGTGATGGATGGTATTGATTTACACATGATTTCAGTGGCTTGTGAGGCGTTGGGTGCAGCGTGTGTGTGCAAGTTCTGATAGCACCCTTTCGCTCCAAGACATGTGGTTTTTCGGACCGGCTGTCTCCGTAGTGCAGACATTGCCTCCGGCTTTGACAGCTCAGCTTTCTTCGACACTTATCCCGTGATTGCCGCTCTCCGCGTGCATCTCTGGGACTCCGGCCAAATGCATCGACGGGTGGAAGTTCCTGCCGAACCTTTCCAACTCAAACCGGGCCGTTCATGCGTCTGGCGGACCGGTCAATGCTATGTCCGCAAGGGTGGAGCGGTCGAGATCGGCAAGAAATGCGCGCTCGGCGGCTCGGAGCCGGGCCTTGAGGCGGCAGTGCCTCTCCATCGTGCATAGGGTCTGCCCCGCAGAGAAGCACTCGACAATAGGCTGATCTTCTTCAAGCACGGCGATCAAGGCGCCGAGCCGAAGCTCCGTTGCCGGTCGCGCCAGTCGCGCGCCGCCGCCGCCGCCCCGCCGGGTCTCCACAATGCCGGCCCGTGCGAGGCGCTGCATGATCTTGCTCAGGTGGTTGCGGGAGAGGCCGAATTCATGTGCCAGTTCCGCAGTCGAAAAACCGCGGTCCGGTGCGCTGGCCATGCGCATCAGCATCCGCAGCCCGTAATCGGTGAAGTGTGTGAGGCGCATTATGCGTTGCTCTTTTGAATTGGTATTTACAATACCTATTAGCAGGATTATGCCGAGCTGCAAACCTGGAACCGGGGTCCCGACACCATGAGCACGACCGCGCAACAGATGAGGAGTTGGATAGGACCGACGATCCTGACCTATGGCTTCCGACCGTTCTTTTTCTGCGCGGCACTCTGGACCGGGTTGTCAATGGCGCTCTGGATACCAATGCTGACTGCGTCGTTTCAGCTGCCCACCGCGTTCGATCCGGTGTCTTGGCATGCGCATGAATTCCTGTTTGGCTACCTGACTGCCGTGGTCGCGGGCTTCCTTCTGACCGCTGTTCCGAACTGGACTGGGCGGTTGCCAATCGTGGGATGGTGGCTGGGCGGACTTGTGGTGCTTTGGCTGGCGGGCCGTCTGGCGGTTGCGTTTTCGTTGCACCTGCCGGCCCTGACTGTTGCCCTCATCGATCTGGCAATGCCCGTAGCATTGGGCGCGGTGATCGCGCGGGAAATCATTGCGGGCAGGAACTGGCGGAATCTGATCATCCTGGCGATGCTGGTCGCGCTGGCGGTCGGCAACGTGGTGTTTCACTGGGAGGCTGCGCGAGGCGACTACGCGGCGCAGGGATATGGCCTGCGGATCGGGGTAGGCGCGGGCCTGATGATGATCGCGGTGATTGGCGGGCGGATCGTGCCGTCATTCACGCGCAGCTGGCTGGTCAAGCAGGAAGCTGGCAAGCTGCCAGCACCGCCGATGCAGCGCTTCGACAAAATCGCGCTCTTGCTGCTTCTGGGCGCGCTGATCTTCTGGGTTGCCATGCCGGATGCGTTGGTCACTGCCGCTGCCCTTTGCCTGGTCGGGTTGTTGCATCTGGTCCGTTTGGCACGATGGGCGGGCAGCCGGACAGGTGCCGAGCCCTTGGTGCTGGTCCTGCATGTGGCTTATAGTTTCGTGCCCCTCGGCGCGCTGGCGCTTGCCGCCGAAATCGCCGTCCCGGGGACTGCCGGGTTCGGTTCGGCGCAGCACCTTTGGATGGGCGGCGCGATCGGTCTGATGACGCTTGCGGTCATGACGCGCGCGACGTTGGGGCATACCGGGCAAGCGTTGAGCGCGGGCGCAGGCACGGTGGCGATCTACCTCTCCGTCATCCTTGCAACCTTGCTCAGGGTGGCTGCAGGCCTTGCTCCTGGCCTCGCGTACGCGCTTTATGCCGCGTCAGGCCTGCTCTGGATCGCGGCCTTCGGTGGGTTCCTCGCGCTCTACGGACCTCTCCTGCTGCGCGCCCGACCTGCCAAGGTCGTCTGACTTCGCGCCATGGCGGGCTGGGTTGAATTCATCGCCGCCTTCGCGGTCTTTTTCGTCAGCCATTCTGTGCCTGTGCGTCCCCGCATCCGCGCGCGTGTGGTTAGTATGCTGGGGTCACGCGGTTTCACGCTTGCCTATTCCGCGTTGTCTCTGGTGGTGCTTGCGTGGCTGATCGGTGCGGCTGGGCGGGCGCCGTTCGTGCCACTGTGGACCTGGGCGCCCTGGCAGAACGGGGTCGCGCTGGCGGCAATGGCGGTGGTCTGCGGACTGCTTGCGCTGGCCTTCGGTCGACCGAACCCGTTTTCCTTCGGCGGGGTCAGAAATGACGCTTTCGATCCGCGCTGTCCCGGGGTCGTGCGACTGACCTGCCATCCGCTGCTTCTGGCGCTGGCCATCTGGGCCTTCGCCCACATCGTCCCGAACGGCGATCTGGCGCATGTCATCCTGTTCGGTGCATTCGGTCTGTTCGCCCTGTTCGGTCAGCGGATCATCGACAGGCGCAAATGCGCACAGATGGGGCCGCTATGGGACAGCCTCCGCTCCGAAATCGGGCGAACCCGCGTGTTCGACAGCATCGTCGGGACGCCTAGCCTCATGGTGCGGATCCTGGTCGCTGTCATCCTTTACAGCGGGCTTGTCCTTCTGCACCCGTTGCTGTTCGGGGTCAGCCCCTTGTCCTGATCCTCCGGACGGTAATCAGTCCTTAACGTCCTCGATCCAGGTTTTGGCGGCTATGGCGCGCGGCAGGCCGAGCGGACCGATGGACAGAAGGGCGACCTGATGCAGGGCACCATCCTCGATTCCCTCTGACCGTGCCCGCCGGGTGTGTGAATGCACGGCCCCTTCCGACCCCGCACCAATCGACAGGGCCAGTTTTACCAGCCGCCGCTCACGATCGGTGAGCGGTCCGGCCTCGGCCGTCGCCTTGCCGAGCGCGGCATAGGCGCTCCAGACATCGGGGTGGGCTTCTGCAAGGTCTCCGGCTGCACCGGGCATGGCTTTTGTCATGGCCGTTCCTTCATGATGAATAGTCGTCGATCAACGGGCTCGGTTTCGCGAGCGTCCTTAGATCGTCCGCGTCCGCGATGGTCACCCGGTTGCCGTCCACTGTCACGCTGTAGGGCTGGAGCCCCTTGAACGCGCGGCTCAGGTTCTCCGGTGTCATTCCGA
This sequence comes from uncultured Paracoccaceae bacterium, assembly GCA_947503175.1. GTDB lineage: Bacteria > Pseudomonadota > Alphaproteobacteria > Rhodobacterales > Rhodobacteraceae > Ovoidimarina. Next base: position 265,861 of record CANNCO010000004.1, on the reverse strand, counting down.
GGAACGATGCCAGGCGCCGCTTTTCCGTCGGCAGCTCGAATGTCGCTTCGCCGCCCGCACGCGTCTGCTGGCGGAGCAGGTAATTGGCGAGTCGTTCCAGCGAGGTGCGGAGTTTTATGTCTTTGTGGGATTTCACCACTCCGCGATAGCACTGAGCCAGTTCGCGTACGATGGCGCGGGCGAACACCGCGTCGATGTCGAAAATATCGCGGACATCCTGGCTCGGGATGAGCGCGATCCGGCTTTTCTCCAGCGTCCGCGCGGACATCAGGTATGGGGCGTCCCGGATCGTGGCCGCCAGGATGAAGGTCGAGATCGGGCGCACCGTCGCCATGCTGGTTTCTCGTCTATTCCATTGCGAAAAAAGATCGACGGAGCCGGACAGGACGACGTGTAGGAAATCGCTACTCTCGCCTTCGTGGATCAGGTCGATCTGGGGCGGAAAGTTCTGCACGTAAGAGCCGCGCATCAACGTCCGGTAATTGTCCTCTCCCATCTCCGAAAAGAGATGCAGCGAACGGACTTCGGGGTAGTGCGACTCAGGCATGGTGTCGAGGCGCCTCCCAGCGCAGCACGTCCTTTGTGGCCGCATCAATTGATAAATGTCAAGCCAAGCAAAGACGGATCACCCGGTTCCGTTTGCGAATCGAAAGCCACCAACCCGACAGCTTTCGGGCGCGGGTTTATTTCGCGCGACCGGACCCGGCCATTTGATGCAGATCAAGCTTTTCAGTGCCTCGCCTTCCTACGCCGACAGGTAACGCCCCGACCGACAGCTTGTTGGTCACAAGGCTTCCCGAGAAGGAGGGACACCAATGGAGATCATGCTCGCCTACGACCATTCGCGAAATGCGCGCATCGCGCTTGATGCAATCGTTTCGATGTTCGGGCCTTTGAAGCCCAACGTGACGTTTGTCTCGGTCGTTGAAGACATTGGCAGCGCGACGGCCGGCGCGGATGACCTGTTCAACGAACAATTCGCCAACCAGAAGGCCGGGGTCGATGCCGCCGCAGCCGAACTAATGGCCCAAGGCCTGACCGCCAAGGTCATGCTGGCCGAAGGGGACGCGCGCAAGATGATCTTGCGTGCGACCGAGGAACGCCATCCCGATCTTCTGGTCATGGCGCGCCACAGCCACCAGCCCGACAGCGGCCCCCTGGGGTTCATCACCAAGCGCATCGATGCGCTTGTCGAGGAATTCGATCACATGACCTTCGGGTCGGTCTCGGCCTTCCTCGCGCGCCGGGTGAAATGCCCGATCCTGATCATCCCCACGCATGTCGAGGCCGACACGGCCCACGCTGCCGAATAACTCCGAAAAGGGACAAGCCCGATGCAAGTCTCCGACCTCTTCCGGTTCCGAAACCGCGAAATCAAGGCGCTTCACCTCACCTGGATCGCGTTCTTCATCACCTTTTACGTCTGGTTCAACATGGCGCCGTTGGCATCCTCGATGCTGGCCGCAAATGACTGGTTGACCCGTGACGACATCCGCCTTTTCGCCATTGCGAACGTGGCGCTCACCATTCCCGCCCGGATCCTCGTCGGCATGGCGCTCGACAAGTGGGGGCCGCGGCGGGTGTTTTCGGTGCTCATGGTCACGATGGCGGTGCCGACGCTTTTCTTCGCGTTCGGCGACACCAAGATGCAGCTTTTCATATCGCGTCTGGTGCTGTCTTCGGTCGGCGCGGGCTTCGTGATCGGCATCCACATGACGGCGCTGTGGTTCAAGCCGCGCGACATCGGCTTTGCCGAGGGGTTCTATGCCGGCTGGGGGAATTTCGGCTCGGCCGCCGCTGCCCTCACCATTCCCACAATCGCGCTGACGGTCTTCGGCGGCGATGATGGCTGGCGCTATGCCATCGCGATGTCGGGTCTCATCATGGCGGCCTATGGCGTGTTCTACTGGTTCGCCATCACCGACGGACCGACCGCGGACACTCACAGGAAGGCCCGCAAGAGCGGCGCGCTGGAGGTGTCGACCTATCGCGACCTTGTGCTTCTGGTGATCTTCACGGTCCCGCTGGTCGGTATCCTGTCTATCCTCGTCTACCGGATCCAGGGCATGGGCTATATCGACGGCTTCGTCGCCTCGATCTGCTATGCCGCCATCGCGGTCGTCGTGGTCTATCAGGTCTGGCAGGTGCTGCGGGTCAACCTTCCGATCCTCAGGAAAGGCGTGCCCGAGGACGACCGCTATCCGTTCAGCTCGGTCGCGGCCCTCAACACCACCTATTTCGCCAATTTCGGCGCGGAACTGGCCGTGGTGTCGATGTTGCCGCTGTTTTTTCAGGAAACTTGGGGTCTTTCGCCCGTGACGGCGGGCATCATCGCGGCCTCCTTCGCCTTCGTGAACCTGGTGGCGCGGCCCATGGGCGGGCTGGTGTCGGACCGGATGGGCAACCGCCGCTTCGTGATGCTGGCCTACATGATGGGCATCGCCATCGGCTTTGCCATGATGGGCCTGCTCAACAGCACCTGGCCCCTGATCGTCGCCATCGCGATCACCATCGCCTGCTCGTTCTTCGTGCAGGGGGCAGAAGGGGCGACCTTCGGCATCATCCCGTCGATCAAGCGCCGCGTGACCGGCCAGATCGCGGGCATGGCGGGGGCCTACGGCAACGTGGGGGCGGTCTTCTACCTCTTCATCTTCATGTTCGTCGAACCCTCGACCTTCTTCTTCATCATCGCGGGCGGCGCGGCGATCTCGTGGCTGGTGTGCTTCTTCTGGCTGAAGGAGCCAGAGGGCGGCTTCGGCGAGGAATACATCCTGTCGTCGGTCGATGAGGCCATCGCCGCCGAGGCCCGCAACAAGCGCGATGCCGAGGCAGACCTCGCCGCGATGTTCCCGGGTTCCACCAAAGTCGCGCTGGCCGACCGCGGCGACAGCCTGACGGTGACGGCACGCTTCAAGGACCTTGACGATCTGCGCGCCGCGCTGAGCCGCATCAACGGCGGCAAGGGCGCCGACGAACAACCGGCCGAATAGGCCGGGACCGACACCGGATCGCGCCCTGACCTTGCGGCGCGGTCCACCAGAAACAGGGCCGTTCCAGACAGCCCGCCAAAGCTGAGCGAAAGGAGCCTTCCATGGCCACGACAGCACTCTCATCCGGCAATAGCGGTCGCGTTCTGACTGACTGGCGCCCCGAGGATCCGCAGTTCTGGGAAAGCGAAGGCAAGCGCATCGCCACCCGCAACCTGTGGATCTCGATCCCCAACCTTCTGATGGCCTTTTCGGTCTGGATGGTCTGGTCGGTCGTCGTGGCCAAGATGCCCGCCATCGGCTTTGACTTCTCCGTCGGCGAGCGGTTCTGGCTCGCGGCTCTTCCGGGCCTTTCCGGGGCCACGCTCAGGATCTTCTACAGCTTCATGATCCCGATCTTTGGCGGCCGCAAATGGACGTCTATCGCGACGGCCTCGCTACTGCTGCCGGCCCTTGGAATTGGATTTGCCATCCAGAACCCGGACACCAGCTACGTAACCTTCCTGATCCTTGCGCTCATGTGCGGTTTCGGCGGCGGCAACTTCGCCTCGTCGATGGCCAACATCGCGTATTTCTACCCGAAGAAGGTCAAGGGTCAGGCATTGGCGATGAATGCAGGCCTCGGCAATCTTGGTGTCTCGGTAATGCAGTTCGTCGTGCCGCTGGTCATCACCATGGGCGTCTTCGGTGCGCTGGGCGGTGATCCGCAGCCCCTTTCGGACGGCGGCAAGCTGTTCCTGCAAAACGCCGGCTTCATCTGGGTGCCGTTCTTGATCGTGGGCGCCATTGCCGCCTGGTTCGGGATGAACGATATCGCGGACGCCAAGGCGTCGCTCGGCGATCAGCTGTCGATCCTCAAGCGCAAGCACAACTGGATCATGTGCGTCCTCTATACCGGTACCTTCGGGTCGTTCATCGGCTACGCCGCCGGCTTCCCGCTTCTGATGCGGACGCAGTTTCCAGAGGTCGATGCCCTGCAATTCGCCTTTCTCGGCCCGCTTGTCGGCGCACTGAGCCGCGCGGCGACCGGCTGGGTCTCTGACAAGTTCGGTGGTGGCCGCGTGACCTTCTGGTGCTTCCTTGGAATGATCGTCGCGGTTTTCGGCGTGTTGCAATTCCTGCCTTCCGACGCGTCGCCCACGGGCAGCTTCTGGGGCTTCTTCGCCTGCTTCATGGCGCTCTTTTTCCTGACCGGCGTGGGCAATGCGTCGACCTTCCAGATGATCCCCTCGATCATGAAGCAGGAAATCCCGCGCGTGGAGCCGCAACTGGACGCCACTGCCTCGCAGCGCACGATCGAACGCGAGAGCGCCGCGATCATCGCCTTCACCAGCGCCATCGCAGCCTATGGGGCGTTCTTCATCCCCAAGCTCTACGGCACCTCAATCGACATGACGGGCGCTCCAAACGGTGCGCTTTGGGTCTTCCTCGGCTTCTACGCCGTCTGCACGGTGATCTGCTGGGCCTACTACAGCCGCAAGGGCGCGCCGGTTCCCTGCTGACCCCATGACCTTGTTGCCGCGCCGCCATCGGTGGCGCGGCCCCCGTAATCCAAGGAGACAACGACATGAGCCATCTGCTCGACAGATTGAACTTCCTCCAGTCCACGACCCTCGAAGAATTCTCTGACGGGTTCGGCAAGGCCACCAACGAAAGCCGTGCCTGGGAGGAAACGTACCGCAACCGCTGGCGGCATGACAAAGTCGTCCGCTCCACCCACGGGGTAAACTGCACCGGATCGTGTTCGTGGAAGATCTACGTCAAGTCCGGCATCGTCACCTGGGAAACTCAGCAGACGGACTATCCGCGCACGCGCGCCGATCTGCCGAACCACGAGCCGCGCGGATGCGCGCGGGGCGCCTCCTACAGCTGGTATCTTTATTCCGCGAACCGGGTGAAGAACCCGCTCGTGCGCGGCCGCCTGATTAAGGTCTGGCGCAAGATGCGCGAAACAATGGAACCGATCGATGCCTGGACGAAGCTTCAGTCTGATCCGATCCTCCGCGCCTCCTACGTGGAGACGCGCGGCAAGGGCGGGTTCGTACGCGCCACCTGGGACGAGGCGACCGAAATCACTGCTGCCGCCAACGCCTATACCGCCAAAACCTACGGGCCGGACCGCGTCTTTGGCTTCTCGCCGATCCCGGCCATGTCGATGGTCAGCTACGCCGCCGGTTCCCGCTACCTCAGCCTGATGGGCGGCGTCTGCATGTCGTTCTACGACTGGTACTGCGATCTGCCCCCCGCGTCGCCCATGACCTGGGGCGAGCAGACCGACGTTCCTGAGTCCGCGGACTGGTACAATTCTGGCTACCTGTTGCTCTGGGGCTCGAACGTGCCGCAGACCCGGACGCCGGACGCGCATTTCTATACCGAGGCGCGCTACAAGGGTACCAAATCCGCCGTCATCTGCCCCGACTATTCCGAGGCCGCCAAATTCGGCGATGTCTGGTTGAACGCCAAGCAGGGCACGGATGCAGCGCTGGCCATGGCCTTCGGTCACGTCATCCTGCGCGAGTTCCATCTGGACCGTCAGGCCGAGTATTTCGAAGAGTACACGCGCAAGTATTCGGACTTCCCCATGCTCGTGAAGCTGGACGAGAAGGACGGCAAGCTGGTGCCCGGCCGCTTCCTGCGCGCCGACGATCTGGACGGAAAGCTGGGCGAAGCGAACAACCCCGAATGGAAGACCGTCGCCTTCGACGAAATCTCCAAGACGCTTGTCGCACCGAACGGTTCGGTCGGCTATCGCTGGGGCGAGGACGGCGAATGGAACCTCGAGGAGAAGGCAAAGGCAGCTGAGACCAGGCTGAAGATGTCATTAGTGCTCGAAGAGGATCACGACGATGTCGTCGGCGTCGACTTCCCCTATTTCGGTGGTGAGGCCTATGGCCAGTTCAAGACCGACGCCACGCATCCCAATGTTCTGACCCGCAACATCCCGGTCAAGAAGATCAAGACCGCCGATGGTGAGATTGCGGTCGCGACGGTGTTCGACCTGTTCTGCGCCAACTACGGGCTCGATCGCGGCCTCGGTGGCGATTGGGTCACGTCCGATTTTGGCGACGACATGCCCGGCACGCCCGCATGGGCCGAGAAGATTACCGGCGTTCCCGCTGACAAGATTATCCATGTCGCCCGTGGTTTCGCCGACAATGCCGAAAAGACCCGGGGCAAGTCGATGATCATCATCGGCGCCGCGATGAACCACTGGTTCCACATGGACATGAACTATCGCGGCGTCATCAACATGCTGGTGATGTGTGGCTGTGTCGGCCAATCCGGTGGCGGTTGGGCGCATTACGTGGGGCAGGAAAAGCTTCGTCCGCAAACCGGCTGGCAGCCGCTGGCCTTCGCGCTCGACTGGAACCGTCCGCCGCGCCACATGAACTCAACCTCGGCCTGGTATGCTCATACGGACCAGTGGCGCTACGAGACGCTGAAGGCTGATGAAATCCTGTCTCCCACGGCCCCCGAGGGCGACTGGGACATCAGCCTTATCGACTACAACATCCGGGCCGAGCGGATGGGCTGGCTGCCCTCCGCGCCGCAGCTCAAGACCAACCCGCTGGAGGTGGCCAAGGCCGCGAAAGCGGCGGGCAATGAGATCCCGGCCTATGTGGTGGAAAACCTGAAGTCGGGCGATCTGGAGATGTCCTGCGAGGATCCGGACAACCCGGCGAACTGGCCGCGCAACCTGTTTGTCTGGCGCTCCAACCTGCTTGGCTCCTCGGGCAAGGGCCACGAGTACTTCCTCAAGCACCTGCTCGGCACCGACCACGGCGTCATGGGCAAGGACCTCGGCGAAGACGGTCGTCAATTGCCCAAGGAAGCCAAGTGGCATGAAGACGCGCCGCGCGGTAAGCTGGACCTGCTGGTGACCATCGACTTCCGGATGAGCACGACGGCGGTCTACTCCGACATCGTTCTGCCGACGGCCAGTTGGTACGAGAAGGACGACATGAACACGTCGGACATGCATCCGTTCATCCACCCGCTGCAAGCGGCGGTGGACCCGGCCTATGAGAGCAAGTCCGACTGGGAAATCTTCAAGGCCATCGCCAAGAAATTCCAGCAGATCGTGCCGGGCTATCTGGGGCAGGAAACCGACATCGTCGCGCTTCCGATCCTGCACGACACCCCTGCCGAGATCGCGCAGGATCAGGTGAAGGACTGGAAGAAGGGCGAATGCGACCTGATCCCCGGCAAGACGGCCCCGGCCTATGTGGCGGTGGAGCGGGACTACACGGCGATCTACGACCGCTTCACGTCGTTCGGGCCCGCACTCGACAAGCTCGGGAACGGCGGCAAGGGCATCACCTGGAACACGCAGGAGGAGATCGACAACCTGTCGGCCCTGAACGGCGTGCAATTGGATGGGACCACGGCGGGTCGGCCGAAGATCGATACCGCCATCGACGCCTGCGAAGTGATCCTGATGCTGGCGCCCGAGACCAATGGCAATGTCGCCGTGAAGGCATGGGAAGCCCTGTCCAAGGCCACGGGGCGCGAACACGCGCATCTGGCCGAAGGCGAGCATCACCAGAAGATCCGCTTCCACGACATCGCGGCACAGCCCCGCAAGATCATCTCCAGCCCCACCTGGTCGGGCATCGAGAGCGAGAAGGTCAGCTATAACGCGGGCTATACCAACGTGCACGAGCTGATCCCCTGGCGCACGCTGACAGGCCGTCAGCAGCTCTACCAGGATCACCTGTGGATGCGGGCGTTTGGCGAAGGCTTCATGTCCTACCGGCCTCCGGTGGACCTGAAGACGATCACCAAGGAGGTGCAGGATGAAGGTGACAACCTAGTGCTGAACTTCATCACGCCGCACCAGAAATGGGGCATCCACTCCACCTATACCGACAACCTGCTGATGCTGACGCTCAACAGGGGCGGGCCGGTGATCTGGATTAGCGAGAACGACGCGCGTTCGGCAGGCATCGTCGATAACGACTGGGTCGAGCTTTACAACACCAACGGCGCGCTGACGGCGCGGGCGGTGGTGTCGCAGCGGATCAAGGACGGTACCACGTTCATGTATCACGCTCAGGAAAAGATCGTGAACACGCCCGGATCGGAAAAGACCGGCCATCGCGGGGGCATCCACAACTCCGTCACCCGCGCGGTCCTGAAACCCACCCACATGATCGGCGGCTACGCCCAGCAATCCTACGGCTTCAACTACTACGGCACCGTGGGCGCGAACCGGGACGAATTCGTCGTCGTCAGGAAGATGAAGAAAGTCGACTGGCTCGATCGCGAGAAGAGCTGGGAAGCACCTGCACAGGAGGCAGCAGAATGAGAATCCGCGCACAAGTCGGCATGGTGCTGAACCTCGACAAATGTATCGGGTGTCACACCTGCTCTGTCACCTGCAAGAACGTCTGGACCAGCCGCGATGGCGTTGAATACGCCTGGTTCAACAACGTGGAAACCAAGCCCGGCACCGGCTATCCGACCGACTGGGAAAACCAGGCGCGCTGGAAGGGCGGCTGGGAAAGGACGAAATCCGGCAAGTTGCAGCCCAAGCAGGGCTCCAAGTGGCGGATCCTGTCCAACATCTTCGCCAACCCCGCGATGCCCGAGATCGACGACTATTACGAGCCGTTCGATTTCGACTACGACCACCTGAAATCCGCCCCCGAGATGGAGGCCTTCCCGACCGCGCGCCCCCGATCGAAGATCACCGGCGAGCGGATCGAGAAGATCGAGAAAGGCCCGAACTGGGAGGAAATCCTCGGCGGCGAATTCGCGAAGCGGAGCCAGGACTACAACTTCGAAGGCATCCAGAAGGAGATCTACGGGGAATACGAGAACACCTTCATGATGTATCTCCCCCGGCTCTGTGAGCATTGCCTCAACCCGGCCTGTGCATCGTCCTGCCCCTCGGGCGCGATTTACAAGCGCGAGGAGGACGGCATCGTCCTGATCGACCAGGAGAAGTGCCGGGGCTGGCGGATGTGCGTCTCGGGCTGTCCGTACAAGAAGGTCTACTACAACTGGTCGACCGGAAAATCCGAGAAATGCACACTTTGCTATCCCCGGATCGAGAGCGGCAACCCCACGGTCTGTTCCGAAACATGCGTGGGCCGGATCCGGTATCTTGGCGTGATGCTTTATGATGCCGACAAGATCGAAGACGCCGCCAACATGGAAAACGCGCACGATCTCTATGACGCGCAACTGGGTGTCTTCCTCGACCCGAAAGATCCGGTCGTGATCGAGACCGCGCGTGCCGACGGCATCCCCGAGGACTGGATCAAGGCCGCGCAGGAAAGCCCGATCTGGAAGATGGCGATGGAGTGGAAGGTTGCCTTCCCGCTGCATCCCGAATACCGGACGCTGCCGATGGTGTGGTATATCCCGCCGCTCAGCCCGATCCAGAACGCCGCCGAAGCCGACGCCATCGGCACCGACGCCGGCATGCCGGATGTCAAGACCCTGCGTATCCCCGTGCGTTACCTCGCCAACATGCTGACGGCGGGCGACGAGACCCCGGTTGTCACGGCCTTGGAACGGATGCTGGCGATGCGCTCCTACATGCGGTCGAAGACTGTGGAGGGCGTCATCGACGAAGCCATCGCTGCCCGCGTCGGTCTATCGGGTCGCGTGATCGAGGACATGTACAAAATCATGGCGCTCGCTGACTACGAAGACCGTTTCGTCATCCCCACCACCCATCGCGAGCAGGTTGAGGAAGCCTACGATCTGCGCGGTGGCTGCGGGTTCACCGACACCAACGGATGCTCCACCGGGGCGTCGGGCAAGTCACTGTTCGGCGGTGCCAAGAAACCCCTCAAGATGCCATCGGAGGTGATGTAAGATGGACCGGACCTTCAAAGCCCTTTCGCTGATCCTCAGTTACCCGACGCGGGAGCTGCAAGCGGCCATGCCGGAGATCGGGGCCGTCCTGGCCTCCGACACACGGCTGACCGCGGCGGCCCGTCGGGCGTTGCGCCCGCTCGTGGAGGAGCTAAGCGGGCGCGACATCTATGAACTCGAAGAGCAGTTCGTGCTGCTATTCGACCGCTCGCGCACGCTGTCGCTCAATCTTTTCGAGCATGTTCACGGCGAAAGCCGGGATCGCGGCGGCGCGATGGTGTCGCTGGTCGAGACCTACCGGGCGGGCGGGTTCGATCCCGTCACGTCCGAACTGCCGGACCACCTGCCGGTGCTGCTGGAGTTCCTGTCTACACGACCCTTCGCGGAGGCTCAGGACACTCTGGCGGACGCGGCCCATATCTTCGAGGCATTGAACGCGCGGCTTGTCCGCCGGGAAAGCCCTTATGGCGCCGTGTTCGCCAGCCTTTTGCAGCTTTCCGGAGTGAAAGCCGACCAGGAGGCCGTGGCGGAATTGCTTGAGCAGCCTGAGGTGGACCCCACCGATCTGGAGGCATTGGACGAGGTCTGGGAGGAAAGCGAAGTACTCTTTGGCCCCGATCCCAATGCCGGATGCCCGCAAGTTCGCGACATGCTCTCTCGCATGGATACCCCGATCAACCCTGCACCGCGCCACGCGGCCGAATAGGGAGAAAGACCCATGTTCACCGATTTCGATCTCGACTTCATCATCTTCGGCATCTTTCCGTATGTCGCCCTGACAGTGTTCCTTCTGGGCTCGATCGCGCGCTACGAGCGCGATCCGTTCACCTGGAAATCCTCCTCGAGCCAGCTCTTGCGCCGCAAGCAACTGGTCTGGGGCTCTATCCTGTTCCACGTCGGCATCCTGACGGTATTCTTCGGCCACCTCGTTGGTCTCTTTACCCCGGTCTGGGTGCTCGATGCCCTGGGCATTCCCTATGCGCTCAAGCAGTGGATGGCGGTGATTATCGGCGGACCTGCTGGGATCGCGGCGCTTATCGGGGGGACGATGCTGCTGCACCGGCGGCTCGTCGACCCGCGCATTCGCCAGACTTCCAGCTATCCCGACATCATCGTCATGGTGTTAATCTGGCTGCAGCTGGCGATCGGTCTTCTGACGATCACGCAGACGCTGCAGCACATGGACGGCGCGGAAATGGTCCGCTTCATGACCTGGTCGCAAAGCGTTGTGACCTGGAACTTGAACGCCTGGGCGATGGTCGTCGATGTGCACTGGCTTTACAAACTGCACATCTTCCTCGGCTTGCTGATCACGATGCTCTTCCCGTTCACGCGGCTGGTGCACATCTGGTCGGGCTTCGCGGCACCCTTCCGTTACCTGATGCGGCCGGGCTATCAGATCGTCCGCTCACGCCGGAAGACGGCTCTTCCCAAGCGGGTCGGCCGCCCGGCAACCCCGGCGGAGTGAGGACCATGCACGCATCCCTCTTTCCTGATCTGATCGTCAACGGCGAATTGGTGCCACATGCGCTGGTGGCTGCCGAGACGCAGAACCATGAGGCGCCCAAGGGCAGGCCTGGGCTTGCCTGGCGCAAGGCGGCGCGTGCCATCGCGATCCGGACCCTGTTGTTTCAGGAGGCCCGGTCCCGGGAGATCGCGGCGGAGCCAGATGAAGTCGGCCCGGGCCGGTTCGAAACCGAGGAGGAGGCCCTGATCCGGGGCCTTCTCGAAACCGCGGTGAATGTCGCAGCACCGTCCGGGGCGGAGATCCGCTCTGAATGGGAGAGGAACCCCACCTTGTTCCGCACGCCGCCACTTTGGGATGTGTCCCATATCCTCATCGCCTGCGATCCGCGGGATACGGCGGCCCGCGAGAAGGCCGAAAGCCGCGCGAAGGCCCTGGCGGAGCTGGCGACCGGCGAGCCCAACGGCTTCGCGGCACTGGCCGAGCGCGAAAGCGATTGCGGTTCCAAGGCGTCGGGTGGTGCCCTGGGTCAGCTCGGCCCCGGCGATACGGTGCCCGAGTTCGAGGCGGTCTTGCGGACCCTGTCCGAGGGACAGACCACGCCCGACCCGGTTCTGACGCGGCACGGCTTTCACATCATCCGCATGGAGGCGGTCGCTCTCGGGCTGGTGCTGCCCTTCGACGCGGTGCGGGACAAGATCGCGCTGGCGCTGGAAAAGGCGGGTTGGGCGATAGCGGCCAAAGCCTTTGTCGAGGAATTGATTGCCGCCGCCGACATCCAGGGGGCCGAGTTGAAGGCCGCCTGATCGGGAGGACAGGCCATGAAAAAGCCAAAGGAACCAAGCGCGCCACCGCCACGAGGCGAGACGGCAAGCATCGGCAAGATTGGCAACCCGCTTGATTTCATTGCCGAGGACCACATGCGTGAGCGGGAGGTATGCGCCCTGATCGACAGGTTGGTCGCTCTGGTGCCGATCAGCGCGGAAGAACACGACATGGTGCTGGGATTCCTGCAGGAGCAGCTGCCGCAGCATCTGCAGGATGAGGAGATCGACCTGTTCCCGATGATGCTGGAACGCTGCGACCCGGAGGAAGAGATCGACAAGGTGATCGACAGGCTGACCTCGGATCACGGCCACGCCATTGCCGACGCGCCTGCGGTCGTCGGGCTGATGAAGACGCAAGGGGGCGACTTGACCCCTCAGGCCTGCCACATTCTGGCGGAGTTTGCGCGGCATGCCCGGCGACACTTGGTGCTGGAGAACGCGATCATTATGCCGATCGCCCGCGCCCGGCTGACGAAAGCGGACCTTCGGATCATGAAACGCCACATGCATGAACGCCGGGGCCTCGATGTACCCGAAGAAACCTGAAGCACCGGGAAAACCGCCCCAACCAGAGGTGCAGGAATGACGATAATCCAGACAATCGCGGAGACAGGATGCGGATGCGACGATGTCGCCACGGAACTGATCTCGATCGACGAGGCACTGTCCCGTATCGCGCGCGAGACATCAACGGTGACCGGGACCGAGTGCATCGCGACCGGATCGGCCAGGGGCCGCGTTCTCGCGCACTCGGTGCGTGCCGATGGCCATGTGCCGCCCTTCGACAATGCCGCGATGGACGGATACGCGATTCGCACCAATGATCTGTGCGGTACCGGCCCCTGGACGCTGCCGATCAAAGGGCGCATCGCTGCCGGGCAGACCGATTGCCCGATGCTCGAGAACGGCTCCGCCATTCAGATCTTCACGGGTGCGCCGATGCCCCATGGCGCGGACGCGGTCGTGATGCAGGAACACGTGCTCCGGGTTGGCGATGCCATTCGGGTCGACCATACGCCCACTGCACTCGCCCATGTCCGGCGCGCGGGCGATGACATGACAAAGGGTCGTATGATCGTGCCAGAGGGGCGGCGGCTCGGTGCCCGCGACATCGCCGCCTGCGCTGCCGCCGGGGCGGATAGTGTGCGCGTCTGCCGACCGCCGCGCATCGCCTTGGTGGTTACCGGGGACGAGGTGACGTGCCCGGGCGGCGTGCTCGGCCGCGCCGGTATCCGGGACGTGAACACGCCGATGCTCACCGCGGCGATATCAGGCGCAGGCGAGGCCCAGTGTTCCACCCATACCTGCGCCGACAGCCGTGACGCACTTCGCGGGCAACTGGCAGATCTCGCCCAGAATGCGGATCTCGTCATCACGACCGGCGGCATTTCGGTCGGGGAGGAGGATCACGTCAAACCCGCGCTCGCCGATCTCGGCGCGCGGATCGCGTTCAGCGGTGTGGCGATGAAGCCCGGGAAGCCGGTGTCCTTCGGGCGGCTCGGGTCTGCGCTGTGGCTCGGGCTTCCGGGAAACCCGCTTTCAGCCTACCTGACCTGGACCCTCTTCGGCCCGGCCATCCTTGCAGCCCTGACGAACCGGTGCGATTGGCAGCCAAGGCGCCGGATCGTTCTTACCGGGCGCGCCATGCGCCGCAAACCGGGCCGGTGCGAGCTGCGCCTTGTGTGGATCGCGGGCATTGACGGTCTCGGCCGCAACGTCGTGCAGTTCGAGGATGCGACCCATTCCGGCCGTGTCTCTGGCCTGCCGGAGGCGGATGGGTTCATCCTGCTGCCCTCTGACGCAGACACCTTGCCCGAAGGTGCGCTGGTCGAGTTTCAACCGTTTCACGAGAGATAAGGATCGAAGCAATGAACATCGCCTACACGATTGCGCCGGGCCGGGGAGACACCGACCTATTGCTCCATGGCTTCGCGCAATCGCTACTGACGCTAGGCCTGCGCCTTTGCGGCACTGTCCAGATCAACACCGAGCGTGCCGACGCGGGTCCCTGCGACATGGATGTGTTGGTGTTGCCAAAAGGTCCGGTGTTCCGCATTTCACAAGACCTTGGGCCGGCGTCCAGGGGTTGCCGCCTTGACCCTGCCACCTTGGAAGAGGCCGTAGGCGCGGTCAGCGCCAGCCTGAGTCGTGATGCCGACTGTCTGATCGTCAACAAGTTCGGAAAGCACGAAGCGGAAGGGCGCGGCTTTCGCCCGGTGATCGCACAGGCGCTGGAACTGGATATTCCGGTGCTCGTTGGTATCAACGCATTGAACAGGGCAGCCTTCCTTGAATTCACCGGAGGAATTTCGCTCGAAGTCAGCCCAGACCGCAAAGCCCTGTCCGATTGGTTCGTGATGACAGCCGCAGCAGGGCAGAGCGCTGCTTGAATTCAGTCGCGACCATCCCGTGCCGCCGGCTTCCTGGCATTGAATGTGACTAGTCGGGGCCGGCCTGTTCCCTCAAGGTGCAAAATGCTGCCTTAGGGTTCTTGCGATACGCAGTCCCGAGAAGTGTAGGCGTGGCCAACGAGACCGCCGAAAGCGCCTACACCCCGTCGCCCAAAGCGCGTGCCTTCGAGGATCGGAGCGATCCGCGAGTTCCTTGAGGCAATTGGAACGTTTGGGTGTGCATCACATGTGCATCGGTTAGGCCAAGACTGGTGCTACCCACGCTCGACTACTGTTTTGCGCCTATTACGCCAAAGCCAGAGTTTCTCACCAAAGCTACGCCGCAAGCCGCGGCACCACGCCTCCGACCAACCGCAGAAATCGTGAGTTGCGAGCCCCTGCAACCAAGACAGCAAAGAATTAATATCAGTTTCAATGACTTGTCGATTCCATTGAGAAATGCTGCAGATGTGATGGCGGCGAAATCACAGACTTGAGCCCTTGAGCGCAAATCACCCGGCAATCAATTTCGCGGGCTTGCGGTCGGGGGTGCAGGCGCCGATCACATGATAATCCGTGGCGATTTGCATTTCTTTTTGGAAGGTTGGGCTATGCCATTTGGGGCGCGGATTCCTTTGTGCATCGCGCCGTCGCGACCCTGGTTCGTTGCAATCGGCGGGCAAGCCGAGATGGCATGTACGCCCTTCCGGTGCATTTACTGAGCGCGAATGGGGCTAGCTACGCCGCGATGGAAGAAAGCGCTTGGTCGTGCTGACGTTAGCGCACTACGGAACTGCAGGTTAACGCTACCGGAAAATCAACCCGAGGCAAATGGCCAAAGGCTCGCAGGAGCCAACCTAAGAACGCGTATCTGAATGGAAGGAGGGCGCTCCATTGTCGCCTTTCGAGACATGCTTGCTTCAGGTCTAAGGGTTCGCGTCTCAACCGGTTGAAGCCGCATATCACATGCGAACCCTCTCGTTCTTTGGGTCGAACCAAGGTCCCAGTTTCACCTTAACCGGAAAACGATCACACGCCACCTCTACTTCCCAAGCATGGGAGTCGAGCAAAGCACTGGTAACGCTTTCTTCGCACGTGACATACCCCATCCCCAACGATGAGCCCACTCGGTGTCCGTAGGCCCCCGATGTTATCGAACCAACGATGTCGCCATCCATTAACAACGGTTCATCGTGATGGAGGTATGGCGCATTGGCGCTACCTTCGAGTGACACTTGAATGAGGCGCTTGCGTGGGCGGCCTGCGTCGCGCTGCCTTATCAAGGTTTCACGGCCGATGAAGCCACCGGGCTTGTCATAGCTTACAGAGAAGCTGAGTCCGGCTTCCAATGGCGTATCTTCGACGCCGATATCGTGACCCCAATGTCGGTAACCCTTCTCCATCCGCATCGAGTTGATCGCGAAAAAGCCGCCATGGCCCAAGCTAAAAGCTTGCCCGGCCTCCGTAATTCGGTCGAAGACATAGGCCGCGAACTCGGTCGGCATGTAGATTTCCCAGCCCAGCTCCCCCACGAAGGTAACGCGCGAGACGCGGATTGTGGCGTAGCCGATCTCGATCTGGCGGCTGGTCCCGAATGGATGCGCCTCATTCGCAAAATCCTCACCCGAAACAACTTCGAGAAGGGCGCGCGATTGCGGACCCATGAGTGCGAGCATGGGCATCCCGGAGGTGACGTCGTAGGCGAACGCTCTGGCGTCATCCGGGATATGCCGCTCGAGCCACGCCATGTCGCGCGTCTGCGAGGACGCGATGGTGACCACCATGAACCGGGTTTCGCCTAAGCGGGTGACGGTGACGTCGGCCTCGATCCCGCCCTGCGAGTTCAGCCATTGGGTGTAGACCAGCCGACCGATCGGCACGTCGATTTCGTTTGCGCAGATCCGGTTGAGTACGGCGCAGGCATCCGGTCCTTCGACCATGAGTTTGGCAAAGCAGCTGTGATCAAAAAGGGTCACGTTTTGATGGGTGTTCTGCACTTCGCGACGGCATGCGCCGTCCCAGTCCTGGGGGCCGTAGGAGTAGCCGAACTCTCCGGTTTCCGCCCCCGACTTGAAAAAGCCGGGCCGCTCGAACCCTGCGGCCTCGGTCATCACGGCCCCGGCGGCGCGCAACCTGTCGTGAAACGGACTGCGGCGCAGGTTGCGGGCTGTTTCGTATTGGCGGTTGGGCCAGTGCATATCCATCAGCAGGCCCAGGGTTTCCGTCGTGCGGTCGTGGAGGTATCTGCTATTGCTCTGGAAGGGCTGCATCCGGCGGACATCGACGTCGATCAGATCCATCGGCGGGCGTCGATCCTTGATCCACGAGGCCAGCGCCTTCCCGACACCGCCCGAGGACAGGATGCCGACCGAGTTGAATCCGCAGGCACAGAACAGCCCCTCGACCTCGGCCGTTTCGCCCAAAAGATACCTGTCATCCGGCGTGAAACTCTCGGGCCCGTTGAAGAATAACTGAATGCCTGCATCGGCGAGCATCGGGACCCGCCGCGTGGCCTTTTCGAGAATCGGTTCGAAATGGTCGAAGTCGTCCGGCAGACTGTCGAAGCAGAAATCCTCCGGTATGCCGTCCATCCCCCATGGTTTGGCGTTGGGCTCGAAACACCCAAGCAGGATCTTGCCCGCATCCTCCTTATAGTAGGCGTGTTCGTCCGACACGAACAGAACGGGCAGATCGTGTGGCAATTCAGGAATCGCCTCCGTGACGATGTAGAAGTGTTCGGCCGCGTGCAGGGGCAGTGACACCCCGATATCGCCGGCCAGGGTCCGGGACCACATGCCGCCGCAAATGACAACGGACTTTGCGCGCACGATCCCGAGATCCGTTTCCACCCCAACCGCGACGCCCTGTTCCACGAGGATGCGGATGACCTTCAAACCTTCGAAGATCGATGCCCCGCCTGCTTTGGCGCCCTTGGCCATGGCCATGGTAACGTCGGCAGGATTCACCTGACCGTCCTTCGGCATCCAGACCCCTCCAACGATATCGCCGGTGGCCACGGGGTTCCATCTTTCCTTGATTTCTTCAGCGGTCAGGACATCCGCTTCCAACCCGAAATTCCGCGCCATCGAGACGCCGCGCTTGAGTTCTTCGAAGCGGGCCATGTGGGTCGCAACGCGGATCGACCCATTTTGACGGAAGCCGGTGGCTTGACCTGTCTCTCCCTCGAGGCTGGAGAACAGCTCGCCCGTGTACTTGGCCAGTTCCGTCATGTTTCGGGTCGCCCGAAGCTGTGTCACAAGGCCGGCTGCATGCCATGTCGTTCCGCAAGTGAGCTGTTTGCGCTCGAAAAGGGCGACGTCTGATATCCCAATCTTCGTGAGGTGGTAGGCAACCGAGCAGCCGGCCACGCCCCCTCCAACAACAACAACGTCATATTCGCGATTCGGCTGCGTCGATGGCATCCAGTTTACCCCGATGTTCACAGGTGGTTGTCTTGTCTGGGTTCAGCAGATCGCGGTCAGCGAAACAGGCGATTTACGAAGTCGGTACCGAGGCCGTTTGACGCGTAATGCTCCCGCGCACGCTGGATGAGCGACTTGTTGTCGTCCATCGCGATCACGTTGCTGTCGTCGTCGACGTAGAGAATCGGGCCGCTGATGTGGAAGAGCGTTTTCATCTCCTCCTCCTCGCAAACCAGCGTGTGCTGATCGCCCGCGGGTTCATAAACGTAGGCGCCCGGTTCCGCGACCCAATCATGTTCGAGGTAGCGCCACCGACCTTCCAGAACGAAACCGTGCACAGGTGTCGCGTGGAGGTGCTTGCCCAGAGACCCGCCCTTGCGCACGCGAAGAATTTCCACGTGATTGCCGTTTGCGATATCGAACATCAAGGGTCGCCACCACACATCGACCCCGATGCCGGGCTCCTTGATCCAGACGCGCTCATCGTCCCGAGCGGTTAATTCGACGATTTCCATGAAGGAGCCGTCCCCGGTCAGTTGAACGGCACTTGCGAAGCCGGCTTCAGTCGCGTCTTTCATTTCACACCTCTTGATGTCATTTTACTGAAGAAACCTAACACAAAAACCATAAAAGTGAAAAAAAATATTGAAAATTTCACGAAAGTGAACCAGCGTATGAAAAGGAGAACACATGGACGATACAATTCAAGACATGCTTCGCAGTGCTTCGGGCGTCGAACACGTCGAACCCGACAGCTTTGTCGGTCAGGAAGTGCGTGACCTGCGCAAGGCAAAGGGCATGACGATTCCCGACCTCGCACAGGAGGTGGGTCTTTCGACTGGCTTCATCAGTCAGATGGAGCGCGGCCTTTCCAGCCCCAGTGTAGATGCGCTCAAACGCGTCGCACGGGCCCTTGGGGTGTCGATCAGCTGGTTCTTTCGAAACGAAGAAGCCGTCAACGAAACTGAGCGCGCGTTCGTCGTTCGGGCAGAGCAACGGCGCGCCCTGAAGTTCGAAGCCGGTGTGCGGGACGAGCTGTTGTCGCCCAACCTGCGGGGGCAGTTGGAATTGTTGCACTGCCGATTTCCGCCAGGCTCCAGCAGTGGCCCCGAAACTTACACCCATAGGGGCGAAGAGGCCGGTGTCGTTCTCGAGGGGGAACTCGAGCTGCAAATCGGAGATGATGTCTTTTTGCTAATGGCGGGTGATAGCTTCGGGTTTCCAAGCACGACCCCGCACAGATACGCCAACACTGGAACAGTCGAGACGGTCGTCATCTGGGCCATAACACCGCCGAGCTACTAAGGGGCGTCAACCGGGGTGCGCATGGAGAACGATGTGAAAGACATGGCGACGTCCCTCGATGAAACACAGGTGCCACCGGCGACCGATCCTTTGGTCGCGAAGACCGCCCTGACGGTGTCGGGGGCGGTCAAGTACTATCCCAATGCGCCGATGCCCGCCCTCAACGACGTGTCGTTTTCCATTGCCGAGAACGAGTTCTTCACCTTGCTGGGTCCATCCGGCTGCGGGAAGACGACCCTTCTTCGGTCCATCGCCGGGTTCGAAGACCTCACATCGGGATCCATACGTCTGGATGGCGATAGTATTGAATCGCTTGCGCCGAACCAGAGGCCGATCAACACTGTTTTTCAGCATTATGCGTTGTTCCCGCATATGACAGTGGCCGAGAACGTGGCCTATCCGCTGCGTCGCTTGCGCTTGGATGCCCGTGCGATCGAGCGCAGGGTGGCAGAGATGCTTGCCTTGGTGAAGCTGGCTGAAATGGCGGACCGCAAACCCGCAAAGCTTTCCGGCGGCCAACAACAGCGCATCGCCCTGGCACGTGCCCTTGCACCTAATCCACGGCTTCTGTTGCTGGACGAACCGCTCTCGGCGCTCGACCTCAAACTGCGCCGCGAAATGCGCACAGAGCTCAAGCAGATCCAGATCAAGACAGGGATCACTTTCCTGTTCGTCACCCACGATCAGGAAGAGGCATTGGCCATGTCCGACCGGGTCGCGGTCATGAACAATGGCCAGGTAGAGCAGATCGGTCGGCCCGAGGCGATCTACAACGCCCCGGCCAATGAGTTTGTGGCAACCTTCATTGGCGAGACCAACGCTCTTTCTGGCCTCGTGGAAAAGACAGGTTCGGGCGCCGCGCAGGTCATCGTGCTGGGGGGTATCGCGCTCGCCGCTGATGCCGATCTGGCGGTCGGCGAGCGGGTCGGAGTGTCGGTTCGCCTGGAGAAAGTGGACCTTCGGCCGCCGGGGGAGGGCGCAGTCGATGCCATCGTCGAGCAGACGGTGTTCTTGGGCACGGATACTGTTGTTCATTTGAAGGTTGGCAAAGAAACTCTGCAAGCCCGACTGCAGCACACGGATCGCGCCCGCCCCGTGCCCGCTCCCGGCGATCATTGCAGCGTACACATCGATCCGGGCGCAGCGACCGTTGTAGCGCGGTCAAATCGATGACAGCGGATTCGGCACCCATGCAGGACGCGGCCGCCGTGGCCCAGCGTTCCTACCGGGTCGGCGAGGCCCGGTCGCGGCGTGTGATGTTGTCGCCAGCCTTGACCGTGCTTGTCGTCGGTCTCGTCTGCCCACTCATCATCGTGTTGGTCTATTCGTTTCTAGAGGCCGGGACCTATGGTGGCGTGGAATGGCGCTTTTCGCTGGAGGCCTACCAGCAGTTCCTGTTCCAGCGCGATATCTTCGACGACAGCCTGTCTTTTTCCACGGCCTATCTGGAGATATTCGGCCGTTCGCTGTTCATGGCGGTGCTGGCGACGGCCGTTTGCCTCGCCATCGGGTTTCCCACCGCCTACTTCATCGCGACCCGGCCACCCGAGCAGCGTATGTTCTGGGTTTTCCTGATCACCGTGCCTTACTGGGTTAACCTTCTGATCCGCACGCTGGCGCTTCTTTTCATCATCCGCGATCAGGGGCCGATCAACGCGGCGCTGCAGGGCCTCGATATGATCGATGCGCCTTTGCGGATCGCCTACACTGATTTTGCCATCGTTCTGGGTCTTGCCTACAGCTATTTGCCCTTCATGATCCTGCCGATCTACGCGGCGCTTGAACGGTCCGACACGCGCCTTGTGGAGGCGGCCTATGATCTTTACGCCAGCAAGGCCCGTGTCTTGGTCGATGTGGTCATTCCTGGTGCGAAGGCCGGGATTATTGCGGGCGCTATTCTTGTCTTCATTCCATCGATCGGCTCCTACCTCGCGCCGGATATCCTGGGCGGCGGCAGGGAGTTGCTTGCCGGCAATCTGATTGCGCAGCAGTTCCAGGCTTCCCGAAATTGGCCATTCGGTGCAGCCTGCGCCGTCATCCTGATGACGGTCGTGATGCTGGGGCTGATTCAGTTCGTCCGCTCCCAAGAACGCACCCGGCGCGGAGAGATGCGATGAGCCACGCGACCCGCATCGATCGCCTGCGCAGTTATCCCGGCTTCGGACCGCTTACGATCATTTGTCTGACGTTCCTTTATGCCCCGCTCTTGGTGGTTTCGGTCTATTCCTTCAACGCGACGCGCTCGATCACCGAGTGGGGTGGGTTTTCGTTCGACTGGTATGTCCGGGCCTTCAACAATCCAACGATACGGGACGCGGCCGGAAACTCCCTGTTCGTGGCGGTCTGTGCGGCGACGTTGGCAACGACGTTGGCAACAATGGCGGCGATTTCACTGCTGCGCGGTCCGCCGCTCAAGGGGCAGACCGGGGCCGTATCACTGGTCAGCCTTCCGCTGATGGTGCCCGAGATCATCACGGCGATCGCCAGCCTGATTTTCTTCGTGACCATCGGCGTTCCGCTTGGATTTGTATCGCTGATCGCGGCCCATACGGTTTTCTGCATCCCCTTTGCTTACCTGCCGATCTCGGCACGGCTGAGCGGTATCGAGGCGACCCTTGATGAGGCAGCGGGCGATCTCTATGCCTCCCGCGCGGATGTCATTCGCACGATCCTGATCCCGCTGATGATGCCCGGCATCGCCTCGGGCTTCTGCCTGGCCTTCATCGTCTCGCTCGACGACTTCATCATTGCAAACTTTGTCTCAGGGCCCGGTTCCACGACCTTGCCTGTCGCGATCTATGGCCTCGCCCGGATCGGCTTCACCCCGGAAATCAACGCCGTCGCCACGTTGATGCTGGCGGTTTCCATCCTGTTCGTAGGGCTGTCCTGGTTTCTCGGCAGAAAAACAACGCAGATCAACTAAAGGAGGATGTTAACTATGATCAGGACCACCTGGGGATTATCAACACTCGCAGCCTTGGCCGTCGCCGGTTCGCCGGTCTCAGCGGATGAAATCATCAATCTTTACAACTACGCCGACTACATGTCGCAGGAGCAAATGGACCGGTTCGAGGCAGAGACCGGGATCAGAATCGTGGTCGATGTCATCGATTCCAACGAAACGCTTCTTGCCCGGCTCCAGGCAGGCGGGACGAATTACGATGCCGCCGTGGCGACGGACTATATGGTCCAGGTGCTCGCGCGGGAAGGTCTGATTCAGCCAGCCGGCGTGTCCGAGCTGGAGAACTTCGGCAATTTGTCCCCGGCGTTCCTGAGCCCCTACTACGATCCCGAAAACCAGTATGCCGTTCCGTTTCAGACCGGGACCACCTCGATCATGGTGGACACCGCCGTGATCGCCGATCCGCCCTACAGCCTGTCGTTGCTATTCGATCCGCCCGAAGAAGCGAAAGGCAGGATCAACGTGCATCGCGACATGCACGACGTCATCAATGCCGGTCTGCGCTACCTTGGCTACGACAGGTGCAACGCAAACCCCGAGGAGTTGCGGGAGGTCAACGACCTTCTGCTTGCATCGAAGGACAACTGGCGTTCAATCAATGCGGATGGCTCACGGGAATTGCTGGTCTCCGGCGATGTCGTCGTAAGTCAGATATGGTCCGGGCTTGGTATGCGCGCGCGGGAAGACTTGCCGAGCTTGCAATACATCTACACCGATGAGGGCTATACCGGCTGGGTCGACAGCCTGGTGATGCTGGACGGTGCGCCCAACGCCGAGAACGTGCGTGTCTTCATGAATTGGCTTCTTGAACCGGAAAACGCGGCCGAGCTAACGAACTGGGCACGGTTTGGGGCCGGTGTACAGGGCGTTGAAGCGTTTCTCGATGCTGATCTGCAGGAGGCCGTCGAGGCGAACATTCCGGCATCGGCACCGCCGCCCGATTTCGTACCGACCTGCCCGGACGATGTGATCGCGCTTTATGATCGTATCTGGACTAATCTCTTGCGCTGAACCGCTTACGCCCCGGTCCGGTGGATCGGGGAAAGCGCCCCCTAGTCGAAAGAATGAAGCGATGGCAAGATCAGTCAAAGACAACACCTATATCGCTGCTGCTGTACAAGCGGCCCCCGTTTTCATGGATATCGATGCCACGATCGACAAGGGTATCCGCCTGATCCACGAGGCTGCAAAAGAGGGCGCTACACTAATCGCCTTTCCCGAAACGTGGGTTCCCACCTACCCGTTGTGGATTTTCGGTGCCGCCAATTGGGGCGATGAGGTCTCGGGACGAGTGTATCGTCGACTGCACGAAAATGCGCTTATGATCGGGGGTAAGCCGCTGGAGCGGCTATGCGCCGCAGCCGCTCAGGCGGGGGCGATGGTGGTCATCGGTGCAAGTGAAAAGCTGTCGCCGAAGTCCAGCTCGCTCTTCAATTCGCAGTTCTTCATATCTGACAAAGGCAAATTACTGGGTGTGCATCGCAAATTGATGCCCACCTACACCGAACGCAACATCTGGGCCTACGGCGATGGCAGCACGCTGCATGCGTTCGACACGGACGCGCAGGGCCGCGTCGGCGGGCTGATCTGTTGGGAACACTGGATGCCACTGACGCGCTTCGCAATGCATGCCAAACATGAGGACGTGCATGTCGCGGCTTGGCCGGAACTGCCGGAAGAGCATCACCTTGCCAGTCGGCATTATGCGTTCGAGGGCAAATGCTATGTGATTTGCGTAGGCTCGTACCAGAACACCTGCCATATCCCCGTGGATTTCGAGCTGATCGACGCCATCGGAGGTATGGGCGATCTGGGCGGCGCCGCCGACGATATCATGCCGGGCGGTTCGGGGATCATCGGTCCGGATGGAAACTGGGTCGCCGGACCGGTAGCTGGCAAAGAAGCCATCATCTACGGCGAAATCGATCTGAACCGCTGCATAGAGGAACGCCTGCTGCTGGATTCGGTAGGTCACTACAATCGCCCGGACGTTTTCCGGCTTACCGTGGACAACCGACCGCGGGCGGCAGTGGATTGGTCCTCTAGCCTCCCAGCTCATATGGGCGAGGATCTTTCGGCCACCGATGCCGAGATGGACTAAGCATGTGGTCAAGGAGACCGCTGGCGCTCAATCGCCCCACCCGCCCGGACGATGTGATCGCGCAGTTCGGTCGTATCTCGATCACCGTGGTCCGGTCGTCCGGCGGCCCGCCGAGCCGATCTCTGAAATGACAAGCGGCGCACCCGAAAACTGCGCTGCTTGTCCCCGTGCTCCTCCGCAAGACGAAAGGTCCCGTACCGTGACCGCCAAACGCCTCAACGACCTCGATCGTTACTGGATGCCCTTTACAGCATCGGAGCCCTTCACGCGCAATCCAACGCTTTTGGTCGATGCGCGGGGCTGCGAATACCAGGCCGCCGATGGTCGGTGGCTAATCGACGGAACAGGCGGGCTGTGGTGCTGCAGTGCAGGCCATAAACGTAGGCACATCACCCAAGCGATCCAGGCTCAGGCGGCAACGCTCGATTTCGCGCATTCGTTCAACCAAAGCCATCCGATCGCGTTCGAGGCAGCGGTACGCATGGTGAAGATTGCGCCCGGCTTCGATCAGATCCTTTTCACGAACTCCGGGTTGGAGGCTGTGGACACCGCCCTGAAGATCGCCCTTGCCTACCATCAGGCCCGGGGTGAGGGCGGGCAACCCGAGGCTGGTGCGCACCTTGCGCACGATCTCGTGCGTCTATGCGACATTCACGGGGGCGACAGGATCGCCGCGGTGACCGTCTAGTAGCGCATGGTGCGAGACTCCGCGTTCGCCTTTGCTGTAAGGGCACTATTACGTCGCGTGACGGAGGCGTATCTAAACGAAGTCCGCGATCCACAAGTGTTTCCTGAGATGGGGCGGGCGGGTTTGCTTGGTGTCACCCCACCCGAAAGCAATGGCGGAGTAAGCGCCAGATATGCCTCCTACGGACTGGGTCGCTCGTGAGATCGAACGGATTGACAGCGGCTATCGTTCAATGATGTCGGTTCAGTCCTCTCTCGTGACTTACCCGATTCTCGCATATGGATCGCATGATCAGAAAGAACGTTACCTTCCCAGCATGATTGACGGATCGCGCATCGGCTGCTTCGGCCTTACCGAACCCGACGCGGGTTCAGATCCCGTCGGCATGGCCATACGCGCGGTTAAGACGAAACATGGATACCAACCATCCGGGGACCAAGACCTGGATTTCAAACGCCCGCATAGCGGATGTCTTCGTCGTCTGGGCGCGATCGGAGAGTCACGGTGGAAGCGTGAAGGGGTTTGTTCTGGACCGCGGTATGGCTGGTTTGGAGACGCCGAAGATCGACGGGAAACTGTCGCTGCAGGCATCGATTGCCGGCCAGATTGCCTGAACGACGTCGACGTACCGGACGATGCCATGCTGTCCGACGCCGATGGATTGGGAGGGCCTTTCGGTTGTTTGAACCGGGCGCGCTACGGCATCAGTTGGGGTGTGATTGGGGGCGGCTGAGGCGTGCTGGCACCGCTCGCTTCAATATGGGCTCGACCGGGTTCAGTCCGGTCGACCGCTCACCACAACTCAACTCTACCAAAAGAAGCTCGCCGATATGAAGACCGATATCGCCCTCGGTCTTCAGGCTGCATTGCGGGTTGGCAGGCTTTTCGATGCGGGGCAGGAGGCCCCAAGCATAACTTCGCTCATCAAGCGTAACAACTGCGGCAAGGCACTCGAGATCGCCCGCACCGCGCGACATGCATGGCGGAAAACCGATGCCCGACGCTTGATGTTACGGGAAGCGCGTTATGTACTCGAAAAACTGGATGTCACGGCCCGCATGGTCATGGCTTTCGGCAGTTCGGAGAGTGTGTTGCGTCTGGCTGTCTTGCCGAGTTTCGCCAGTCATTGGCTCATCCCGTGCTTGTATGAGTTCGTGCAGATGCATCCCGAGATCAACCTGGATCTGGCACCGGCACCATCTGCAGTGGACTTTGATGAAACGCCGTTCGATGCAGCGCTGCGAATACGTGAGATGGCCCGCGCCGAAATGAAGCCTATTGAGCTTTGCCGAGAGCGGTTGATTGCGGTGGGAAGCCCACGCCTGGTCAGAAGCGGGACGCTGACGCCCGATGCCTGCTGGAACTTCCGCTGACTCAGAAATCAACATGCCAGCAATTGTGGGTCGACTGGCTGCGTGCCGCCGGGCTTGAGCCTTTTCGGCAGTTACGCGGTCCACGCTTCGAGCATTTCGACATGGTATTGGCCGCAGCCGAAGCAGGGCCCCGGGCCGGTCTCGTGCCTGAGATGTTTAAAGCCATTAGTCCGGTGCGCGGAGCGCTGACCACACCGTTCCAGATCACCGTTGCCGGCGCAGCGCCCTATGCGCTGATCCGGCCTGCTGCCTCATGGGATCGCCCTTCGCTGTTGGCTTTCGTTGACTGGCTAAAGATCGCACAGGTCCCTAACTTATCGATGCAAGCCTCCAACCCTTTAGGTCTTCGGGCCAAGGGGTTAAGCGTATTGCCGCGCTTACAGTCCACGCGCAGCTTCGTGCCCCTCGAACACGGCTTCAAGCGCTGTACGCGGCGATTGGCAGTCTCCGATCGTGAATGTGCGCGGCCGTTCACGGCCTGTTGCCGTGTCCTTTGGGGTTCTTGGTTGAGCCGCCAGCGGCGCGATCACGCTATTAGCCACCAGTTGCTCGCCGTCTGTGCCAAGCGACAGATCAGTCAGTTGCACCATGCCGTCCTTGAAATCGGCCAGCGCATGGCCTTGGATCACGCGCACACGCTTGTCATACAGACGTTTCCGCATGGCGAAACCGCTATACATGCTGATCGTCCATCCAGGCGCGCCGACGGGCGACACCAGCGTCACCGATTTGCCCAGATCCGCCAACCATTCGGCCACGGAAACAACCGACCACGTGCCCAGCATATCGACCAGCGTGACGTTGTCCCCCAACGCGTTCGGATTGCTGAGGCTCGCTTCAAGCGTCAGCGTTCGCACGCCAGAGGGCAGGACCTGCGCGCGCGGTGTCGCGCCGGTGGCAAAGATAACGGCATCATATCCCAAGGCGCTGTCAGAATCTGCTTCAAAACCCAAACGTACTGACACGCTTGCCCGGTCCATGCGGGCTTTTTGCGAGTCGAGCAACGCTCCGAACTCACGACGCAAGGGCATTCTGGTCGCCCAGAGGAGTGAGCCACCGAGCGCATCGGACCGTTCGGCGAGCACGACCTCATGGCCAAGTTCGGCCGCTGTCGCAGCGGCTTCCATTCCGCCGGGTCCGCCACCGACGACCAACACGCGCTTGCGTTGGCCGATCCGGTTTGATGGCCCTGGTGCAGGCCATTGCGCCTCGCGCCCCGCAGCAGGATTGGTCAGGCAGGTGATCGCAAGGTTCAGTGCCAGCATCCCCGCGCATCCCTGATTGCATCCGATGCACGGCGTGGTTTCATGTTCATGCCCGCTGCGCGCCTTGGAGACGATGGCCGGATCGGCAATATGCGCGCGCGCCATTCCGACCATGTCTGTCGCGCCGGAGGCCAGCATCTGTTCGGCCTGCGCGACATTTTGATAACGGCAAACCGTCATGACTACCGGCTTGTGCGCCGCGCCTTCCACCGCGGCCGAGATGGCATGGGTCAGAGGTTGGAAGTCTTCCAGCCGGAAAGCCATATCGGCCATCTGCGTCGAGACCGTGTAGCTACCGTGATAGGCCGAATGGGAGACATTGACGAAGTCGACTTGCACCTGGTCGACGATATGACGGACGATGCCCGTCATATCGTCCAGCGTCAGCCCCCCCGGCAGATACTCATCGGCACTGATCCTAATGCCCAGTGTCTGGTCAGGGCCAATTTTCTGGCGCACCGCGCGCAGCGTGTTCAGTGGGAAGCGCAGCCGGTTTTCTAGCGATCCACCAAAGCTATCAGTGCGCTGGTTGGAGGCCGGTGACAAGAATTGCTGCAGTAAGTGCCCGTGCGACATGGTCAGTTCGATTCCGTTGAAGCCGGCATTGATCAGATTAGCAGCGACATCGGCGAAAGCCGAAGTGATCAAAGCGATCTCCTCCTCTGTCATCGGGTGCGGCGGTGGCGCGGCGGCGGTCCAGGGGATGTCCGAGGCAGACCACGCGGGCGTCCGGGCGTAATTGCCGTCGATATGGCGGCCCAGATGGATGATCTGACCGAACAGCTTGCCACCTTCGGCGCATACGGCATCGGCTATGCGCGCAAAGTGCGGGATACAGGCGGGATCAAATCCGTTGACACCCTGTTGGCGCCCGAGGCTGGAGCGATGAACGCGTATGCCTTCAAAGATGTTCAGCCCCGCGCCGCCAGCGGCCCGCGCCCGGTGATAGGCAAGATGCCGTTCCGAGGGCAGGTTGTTTTCGCCATAGTTGGTTGTGTGTGCGGGCACGAGAATCCGGTTTCGGACCGTGGTCGCGCCAATGGTAAGGGGGGTAAAAACGTGCGGGTAGCGCGGATGCGGAGCCATGGGATCAGTCCATCCTCAGCCCGCCATTGACGGCCAGAACAGCCCCGGTGGTGAATCCTGCGTCCTTGCTTAAAAGATAGGATGTTGCGGCGGCAATTTCGCGCGGCTTACCCATGCGTTTAAGCGGGGCCAATGCGGAAATCGCTGCTTTACGTTCAGGCGTATGGGCGGCAAGCATCGGTGTTTCGACGGCACCGGGCGCGACGCAGTTGACCGTGATAGCGCGTGGCGCAAGCTCCTGAGCCATCGATTTTGTAAGGGATTCGATGCCACCCTTGCTGGCGGCATAGGCCGTACCGGTAAGGACACCACCGGTTCGTCCTGCCAGTGAGCCCAAGGTCACGATGCGGCCGCCATCGGCCATCCATTCATGTGCCGCCAGACAACACAAAAACGGTCCGGTCAGGTTCACGGCCACGATCTCATCCCAACGCGGGGGGGCGAGATCGGCGAGCTTGCCATTGTCTACGATGCCGGCGGCGAGGATGAGACCGTAGAGCGAAGGCGCGGCGTGCTTTGCCAGCGCGAAGGCGGCGACGACGGATGCGCCATCAGCCAAGTCGACAGGAATGGCCTGCCCGCCGGTTTCCGATGCCATGGCGTCCAGCGCGTCGCCGGGTTGATCCATGAGCAGCAGCGGCGCAAACCCGTCCGCATGCGCCCGCCGTGTGATGGCGCTGCCAATGCCGCCGGTTGCCCCCACGATTGCGACCGCCCGATTGGTGCTTGTGTTTGTCATTGGTCTTCCTGTGTGCGGTTGCGCCTAGAAGCAATTGGCCTGGCAACAGAAATCGTTTGTTTCGCCGCCATGTCTGTACCTATCATGCACGCAAAGTTGTATCTTTAAAAGGACAGATGAATGGTTGTCTTGGAGTGTGATGTTCTCATTGTCGGAGCCGGTGCCGGAGGCGCGGCGGCGGCCTGGCGTCTCGCGCGCCATGGGTTTTCGGTCGTTTGTCTGGAGCGTGGCGATTGGGTCGATACAGCATCCTCGCCCTCTTCCGATGATGATTGGGAAGTGACCCGTCAGCGCAGTTGGAATCCGAACCCGAATCGGCGCCGCAGTGTCCATGACGATCCGGTTGATGACATCGACAGTGAGATTAAGCCGCTGTACTTCAATGGCGTCGGCGGCAGCACGATTCTGTGGTCCTGCCATTTCCCGCGATTTCATCCGTCAGACTTCCGAACACAAAGCTTGGATGGGGTCGGCGACGACTGGCCTCTGAGCTATGATGAACTCGCGCCTTACTACGATCTGAACGAGACAATGATGGGCGTCGCGGGCTTGCCCGGAAATCCCGCCTATCCAGAGTCTGACGCGCCACGCCTACCGCCGGTGGGATTGTCGCCGGGCGCGCGGCGTATGGCCAAGGCCTTCAACCAAAGCGGCGTGTCGTGGTGGCCCGGCGACATCGCCATCAACACAGGGCCAGCAGCGAACGGCATGGGCCAGTGCAACAATTGCGGCCCTTGCGAACTGCACTGCCCGCGCCGTGCCAAGGCGGCGACGGATCTGAACTACTGGCCTGCCGCGATCAAAGCGGGCGCACGTCTCGTTACCGGTGCGCTTGTGACGGACATTCTGACATCCCCCAAAGGAACCGTCCGTGGCGCTGTCTGGCTGGACGACAGCGGGTGCAGTCATAAGGCGGAGGCTCCCATCGTCATCGTTGCGGCCAACGGGATTGGGACGCCGCGCCTACTGCTCAACGCCCCAGGCGCGGCTCGCGTCAATCGCAGTGGCCTCGTCGGCCGGCGGTTGATGTTGCATCCCTTTGCTCGGGTCACCGGACTGTTTGAACAGCTGATGGGCGGCCATCGGGGCATCGCTGCGGGAACGTTGGTCAGCCATCATTTCTATGAGACCGATCCAGCGCGCGGCTTCAAGCGTGGGGTAAAATTGCAGGCGCTGGGCACGCATGGTCCGGCCTTGACCGCGCTCGGCTCACTGGGCCGGCGCGCACGCTGGGGGCGGCAGCACCATGACGACTTTGCCACGATGTTCGGCCATGGTTACAGCCTATCCGTTTGTGCTGAGGATATGCCTGATCCGAACAACAGCGTTACCCTTTCCGATCGCATGTCCTGTTCGGACGGGCTGCCAGCTGCACGCATCGTCTACCGCATCCCGGATGAGGCGAAGAAGGCATTGGATTTCGGCCGTGATCGAGCTCGCGAGATACTCCAGGCCGCAGGCGCGCGTGACTTCATTGAGATGGAGACCATCCCCGAGGCGGGGTTTCATCTGATGGGAACGGCGCGGATGGGCGATGATCCCGAAACCTCGGTGCTGGACAGGTGGTGCCAGGCACACGACCTCCCGGGACTGTTTGTCACGGACGGATCAGCGTTCGTGACCGGGGCAGCGGTCAATCCGACCAATACCCTTCAGGCGCTCGCGCTGCGCGCGGCCGACCGGATTGCCGCCATCCGACGTCTGTTCCCGTCCTGATCGGCTTCATCATAAAGACCAAAAATTTGTATTTCTTTTGAGCAAAAAATCGGTATTGTCTTGTTAAAGAAGGTCAGGGGAGCGTTGACGTGCAGCCATCCGACGAATCCAACGCGGCCACGTTCGTGCCTGCGGTTCCATTAACAGACCCTGATGCCCGTAGTTGGCGGCAAGAAGATGTGACTTCCGAGGAATCATCGCTCTTCTATGAGCTGTCCGATGCTGCAATCGCCGAGATCAAGGATGGCATTGCCTTTGCTCGTGCCAACGGCTTGACCGTTGACACCGTCGAGCAGCAGGATTTCCGTATACCGTCTTTCGCCCGCGATGTACCCGAACTGCGCAGAAGGTTGGACGCGGGGCGGGGCTTTTTTGTCCTGCGCGGCATTGGTGCTGACCATTGGAGTGAGGCGGATGCGGAGATCGTCGCCTGGTCGCTCTGCAACTATCTGGGGCAGCCGATCCGCCAGGGGATAGGTCAGGACCGTCGGCTCTTTACAGTAAGCGACAAAGGGTCGGCCAACACGGATCCAACCCGCGTCGGCGCCAGTGCCAAGCGGTCGGCGAAGCACTCCGATAATGGCTGTCTGGAGCCTCGTCCGCCCTGCTATCTGGCGCTCTATTGCTACCGCTCGGCCGCCGAAGGTGGTGACAGCACGATCATTTCGGCGCGCAACATCTATGAGGCGATCAGGACCGAGCGCCCCGATCTGTTGCCGCTCTATTTCGATACCTACCACTTCCGCGCACCACAGGCCCACGTCTGGCCATCGCGCGGGCCGACGGTTCGCAAGCCGATCATGGAAGTCCATCAGGGCGAGTTGCGCATTCATTACGCCCGGATCATGATCGAGCCGGGTATGGAAATGGCGGGGACGCCGCTATCTGATCGCCAGCGCGAAGCTTTGGACTATCTCGACAGCATTCTCGACCGGCCTGAAATCAACTTTCGCTACACGCTCAAGCCCGGCGAGTGTCTTGTGATGAATAATCTCATTGCCCTGCATGGACGTGAAGCGTTCGGTGCTGGGTCGGGTGGCCGCACGCTGAAACGGTTCTGGATGTGGCGGCGACATGCCGGTGCTGGCATCGACCCTGTTACACTCGATCTGGAGGATTTTGCATGACCCATACGCTCGACGTTTCAATTCAGGCCGCTGACGGTACATCTCAGGCGGCCAGTTTCAAAACGCGGCGGATGTATAACTTCGGATCTGCCACGCGCGATCCCAGTACCGCGGTCGCCCATCAGAAAGAGGTCGCAAAATCAGGCATTCACATTGCGTTTGATATTCCCGCGCCACGGATTTACCCCATCGCCCTGCATGCGCTGACGACCGACGATGATCTCTTTGTGCAAACCGACCGAACATCGGGCGAGGTCGAGATTGTCCTGCATATGGCCGACCGTCTTTATGTCGGGGTCGGATCAGATCACACTGATCGGGCCATGGAAACGGTGTCGATCCCCGGATCGAAACAGGCATGCGCAAACCATGTCGCACCCGTCTTCTGGCCCTATGACGAAATCCGCGACGCTTGGGACGATTGCGTCATGCGCAGTTGGGTCGATGGACGGCTTTATCAGGAGGTGGGTGTCGATGCGTTCATACCCCCGGACGACATCATCGCGCTGCTGCACGAACGCGTAAAAAATGTGCCTGAGCGGGACTTCACGATCTTCTGTGGCACGATTGTCAGCGTCGACAAGGAACTCGGCTTCGGAACTGAATGGAAGTACGAGATGGAGGCCCCGGCAACGGGGCGTAGCATCGGGGCAAGCTATCGCGTGGTCGATATCTTATCCGAGGTGAAACCTGATTTCAGGGTGCCTTTCTTCAATCCCCGGAAAGAGGTCACAGCCCAGGCGGGCTGAGAACGGCAACAACCCAGTTCAGCAAGGGAGAGCGACAAATGAAGTTGACCAGAAAGCTACTGTCCATATCGGCATGCGTCTCACTATCCATGATGGCGATGTCTGGTTTGGCGAAGGCCGAAACCATGATTATCGCCTCGCCGCAGGCACCGGAAGGGTTCGATGGTGACGCGCTGAAGGCGCATACCCAGAACGTGGTCACGCAGGTCTACGAGAACCTT
This sequence comes from uncultured Paracoccaceae bacterium, assembly GCA_947503175.1. Lineage (GTDB taxonomy): Bacteria > Pseudomonadota > Alphaproteobacteria > Rhodobacterales > Rhodobacteraceae > Ovoidimarina. Next base: position 232,610 of record CANNCO010000004.1, on the reverse strand, counting down.
GTCAAGTACGGTACAATGGAAGTCGACGGCGTTACCGTTCTGAACCCCAATGATTTGCAGCCGCATCTTGCCGAGAGCTGGACGACATCGGAAGACGGCAAGACTTGGGTGTTCAAGCTGCGCGAGGGTGTCATGAGTCCATTCGGCAACGAACTGACGGCCGACGATGTGGAATGGGGTTGGGCCAAGTCCAAGGACCAAAAGCGCACCGGCAACTTCATTGCTCGAGTCTCGAACGTCGAAACCGTGAAGGCAATCTCCAAGTATGAGGTTGAGTTCACCCTGTCCGCACCATCAGCCATCTTCTTGAGCGCGCTGACCCTCTACGTGCCGGCGATCTATGATACGACCGAGGTCAAGAAACACGTTACCGAAGACGATCCTTGGGCACTGGAGTGGATGCAGTCCAACACGGCCGGTTTCGGCGCATATCATTTGGATCTGCTGCGCCCTGATGATCAGGCTGTTTTCGTCGCCAACCCCAACTACTTCGAGGATCAGCCTTACTACGACCGCGTGATCTACAAGGAGATACCGTCAGAGGCCAGCCGGGTGACCCTTCTGAAGGCAGGGCAGGTCCAGTGGATCGACCGTCCTTCGATCCAGAAGGTCGTTGACATGCAGGCCGATGACGACGTCAAGGTTGAGCGCGCGACCAGCCGCTCAGTTGCGGCAGTGCGGATGAACCCATCATGTGAGATATTCTCGGACGCGCGCGTTCGTCAGGCGTTCAACTATGCTGTCGACAAGGACGCATTGAACGAGGCGGTGTTCGCCGGTCAGGCCGATATAGCCAAGTCCATCGTTTCGCCGATCATTGCAGGCAGCAACCAAGACCATTTCGCCTATGATTTCAGTCAGGAAAAGGCCAAGGCTCTGCTGGCTGAAGCGGGTTATCCCGACGGCATAACCGAAGAGGTCGAGGTACTCTATGCCGATGCCTTCTGGCATCAGGAGCCAGTGGCAATCCAGGTCGCCGATATGTTGAAGCAGGTAGGGATCAACGCTGTTCCCACGCGCATCACATCATCGGAAATGCGAGCCCGCGCAGCGCCGGCCGTTCAGGATATGTGCTTTTTCGCCTGGGAAGACGGACCGATCGTTCTGGATGCCGTCTACTCGATGTTCCTGATGTCGCATTCCACGGGCGTGTCGAACCGCGCCAAGTACACCAATCCCGATCTAGATGCCTTGATCGACCGAGCACGACAGGAGCTTGATGCTGAAACGCGCCTGGGACTGATCGACGACGCACAGAAGATCTGGGCCGATGATGCACCTTGGGTTCTGGCGGCTTATCCCGCAACATTCGAAGCGATGGCGCCCAATGTCTCGGGTTGGGTGTACTACCCCGACGAGCACGAGCGCTGGCGCGAGCTACGTGGTAACTGATTGCTGAGTCACCTCGGGCGTGGTCTTCGAGCGACGCCCACCCACCAAACGGAGACTAGACGACCGTGAGCTTTCAACGGTTCTTGTTACGGCGTGCGATCATGGTCGTGCCGCTCATGATCGGGGTGGTGTTTATCACCTTCATGCTGGTTCGTGTCGGCAGTCTGGATCCTGTCGGGCGGCTGGCTGGCCCCACCGCCACTCAGGCTGAATTCGATGCGATCCGCGAAAGCTTGGGGCTTGATAAGTCGCTTTGGCATCAGTTTGCGATCTATGTGGGCAGTGTTCTGCGGGGCGATTTGGGCGAAAGCTGGCTGTCAAACCGCTCGGTGCTCGACGACATAAGAGAGCGCGCAGTCATCTCGCTGGAACTGCTGTTCTGGGGTGTTGGCATCGGTACGCTGGTCGGGGTCCCTGTTGGACTGCGCGCGGCATTCCGCCCCAACGGCCGGTTCGATCAGTTCACGCGGGTACTGTCGCTGCTGGGTTTTTCGATACCAACCTACTGGCTGGCTCTCGTGATGATTTTTGTCTTTTTCTATCTACTTGGCTGGGCGCCACCGGCGATCGGTCGGATGAGCCTCTTGGTGACGCCGCCCGACCCGATTACCGGGTCCTACCTGATCGATGGGCTCCTGACGGCCAATTGGGAGGCGGCATGGTCGTCCGCATCGCACCTGGTGTTGCCAGTCATATGTCTGGCTATCGTTTCGGCCGCGCCAATCATCAAGCAGACGCGCGCAATTGCAATTGAAGTTCTGGCGTCGGACGCGGTCCGCTACGCCCATGCCTGCGGCCTGCCCGAACGCACCGTGCGCAAACTTGTGTTGCGCAACAGCGCCGTGCCCGTCCTGACCTTTGTTGGCACGGAATTGACTGGATTGGTCGGTACGATGTCGCTGATAGAGTTCGTCTTTGCTTGGGGTGGCCTCGGACAATATGGGCTTAACGCCATTATCAGCGGCGATTTCACCGCCGTACAGGGCTATGTGCTGACGCTGGCGCTTTTCTCGGTGCTGGTATTCATCGTCATCGACATCATCGTGCATCTAATCGAACCGCGCTCGGAGTTGTCCTGATGGCTTACGGGGCCCAAACCGATCTCGCCGAGCGGTCCGCGTTTTCGGTGTTCTGGAACCGCTTCGTTGCTGTTGTTCGGCTAAGTCCGACCGCCGCCATTGGTCTGTTCATTATCGGCGTTTTTGGGCTATTAGCGTTCCTTGCTCCCTGGATCATGCCGCATGATCCGGTGGCGGCCTATACCGACCGCGTGCTGCAAGCGCCGTCCGCCGAGCACTGGTTTGGCACCGACGGCAACGGTATGGATGTGTTCAGTCGTGTGATCTACGGCGCGCGGTTTGGTTTCGGTATCGCGATACCCGCTGTTCTGCTGTCCCTGGCGATCGGAGTTCCGGTGGGATTGATCGCCGGGTATCGTGGCGGATATCTCGATGAGATACTGATGCGGTTCTTCGACGGGTTACGCGTTTTTCCATCAATCATACTGGCCCTTGCCGTGGTTGCCGCAACCGGCCAGTCGCTGTTCAACGTCATTCTCGTTCTGGGATTGCTGGACAGTCCGGTCTTCGCCCGCGTCGTACGTGCCGAAGTTCTGGCCCTTCGATCATCCAATTTCGTTGAAAGCGCGGTTGCCGCCGGCAATCCGACATGGCGCATCCTGTTTGTGCATCTGTTGCCCAACGCCATTCAGGGCGCCATGGCGCAGACCGCCGTTCGCGCTGCCTGGGCCGTGCGTATTTCGGCGACGCTCGCCTTTTTGGGTGTTGGCATTCAGGCACCCACTCCAGAATGGGGCGCCATGATCCGGCAGGGAGCAGAGTTCATGGTGTCAGGCCAGTGGTGGGTCGCGGTCTATCCCGGTTTGGCACTGATCTTCATGGTGTTCGGACTCAATCTGTTTGGCGACGGATTGCAGGACTTGATGGATCCGCGCCGGAGGGCGGCGAAATGACGCTTCTGGCGGTTAAGGACCTGCACACCCACTTTGTCTCTCGCGACGCCGACAATCGTGTTCGCGTTGCAAAGGCGCTCAACGGCGTATCCTTTTCGCTCGATGCCGGGCGCACTCTGGGCATCGTTGGCGAAACCGGCGCGGGCAAATCGCTGACGGCCCAGTCAGTCGTTGGCCTATTGCGGCCACCTGCGAGGATCGTGTCCGGGTCCGTGATTTTCGAGGGGCAGGAACTGACCAATATGCCCGCCGCCGAGCTGAACGACCTGCGTGGTGGCGATATCGCGATGGTGGTGCAAAACCCGCGTACCTCGCTCGATCCGTTGACCCGCGTCGGGGAGCAACTGGTGCGGTTGCATCAGGTCCACACCGGTGGGCCGCAGGCGTTGTCGCAACAACGCGCGCTTGAGATGATGGAAGCGGTCGGCATACCCGATCCGCTCAGTCGCGCCCGCTCTTGGCCGCATGAACTGTCGGGTGGCATGGCACAACGCGTCTTGCTGGCCATGGCTTTGATGAACGACCCCAAACTGTTGATCGCGGACGAACCGACGACCGGGCTGGACGTGACTGTACAGGCGCAGATCCTTGATCTGCTGCGCGATCTGACAGCGCAGTTCAACATGGCAACCATGATGATCACTCATGACCTTGGGGTGGTGGCGCACTTCTGCGACGACATTGCGGTGATGTTCGCCGGCAGCATCGTGGAAAGCGGACCTGTCCCCGATGTGTTCGCTGAGCCAGCACACCCCTATACCCGAAGTCTGATCAACGCCACGCCGGAGCGGTTTCGCATGGGCGAGAAGCGGACTTTGGGCGGGCAGCCGCCCGACCTCTACAATCTACCGCTTGGCTGCACGCTGCAATCGCGGTGCACATATGCGAGCGACACCTGCAAGGCAACAGTACCCAACGTTGAAATCGCTCCCGGCCATCTGGCATTGTGCCACTTCGCTGGACAACTGGCCGAAAAGCAGCCCGTGAAAGACCAGGCCTCGAGGAACCACGCATGAGCCAGCCGGTTTTGACCGTACGGGGCCTGTGCAAGCGGTTTCCGGCAGGGGGCGACCGGTTCGTCAATGCCGTCAACCATGTCGACCTGTCGATCGCGCGGGGCGAAACGCTTGGCATGGTCGGTGAATCCGGGTCCGGCAAGTCGACGCTGGGCCGTGTCATTCTGCGTCTGTCCGAACCAACGCGAGGCAGCATCGAGTTCGATGGACAGGACATCACGAAAATGCCGAAAGGACGTGTGCGCCCGCTGCGCCGCGACATGCAGATGGTGTTTCAGGATCCCTGGAGCGCGCTGAACCCGCGCATGCGCATCCGTGATCTGATTGGCGAACCGCTCAAGCTGCACATGCGCCTGTCACGCTCGGAACGCGACGACCGGATCGAAGCCCTGGCGCGCCGGGTCAATTTGAGCAACGCCTATCTGAATCGCACTCCAGCCAACCTGTCTGGCGGGCAATTGCAGCGTGTGTGTATCGCGCGGGCCATTGCCACCGAGCCCAAGCTGATTGTGCTGGACGAACCGACCAGCTCGCTCGATCTTTCAGTGCGCGCCGGCATTCTGGAGTTATTGAACGAGATTTGCAGAGAGAGCCGTGCGGCGCTTCTGTTCATCAGCCACGACCTTGGCACCGTGCGGATGATCAGCGATCGGATTGCGGTTCTCTATCTCGGCGAAGTGGTTGAACAGGGCCGGGCAGAGGCACTGTTCGAGAACCCCTCCCATCCCTACACGCAGGCGCTTCTTTCAGCCCATTTGCCCGCTGATCCCATGGTGAAGGTCAACCGCCATGTGCTGGAAGGCGAGGTGCCTTCGCCCATCGCACTGCCATCCGGCTGCAAGTTTCACACTCGTTGCCCAGTCGCAATCGATCGATGCCGCAGCGATGTGCCAGAGGTTCACCAGGTGCCGACCGGTCAGCATGCGCGGTGCCTGCGTATTCCCGACGGCGGAAACATATACCACAGGAAACAAACTGCATGAGCGCCTATCCTATTCTCGGAAGTTCAATGAAGCTGGGCTCGAAAACGGCCAAAAACCGCATCTGGATGACTGCCCATGCGACGCTTTTGGTCAAGGACCATCTGTTTACCGACGACCACATCGCCTACTATACGACGCGCGCCAAGGGTGGCGCGGCCGTCATCACGATGGAGGCAATGGCCTCTCATCCCACCACGCAGCCGTACAAGGGTAAGGCGTTCGCCTTCGACCCACGCATGGTGCCAGAATACCGCAAGCTGGCCGATGCGGTGCACGAACATGGCACGTTGCTGCTGGCGCAACCCTGGCACCGCGGACGGCAGACCAACTCAGTGACCAACGGCTTGCCGGTCTGGGCACCGTCGGCCATTCCTTGCGGTGTGTACCGAGAGATGCCCCATGTGATGACCGGCAAGGATATCGCCGAGATCATCGAAGGCTATCGCCTGTCGGCACGCTACGCACGCCAGGGCGGGCTGGACGGTGTCGAAGTGCATGGGATGTCCCACGGCTATCTTCTCAACCAGTTTCTGTCGCCAGCGACCAATATGCGGGACGATGCCTATGGCGGCACGCTCGAAGATCGGATGCGGATCGTCATCGAAATTCTCGAGGCCAGTCGGGAAGAACTCGGGCCCGAAATGATCATGGGCATGCGTCTGAACTCCGATGATGGCCACGAAGGCGGGTTGCGGCCAGACGACTGGGCCGACCTAGCCGCGCGCTTTGAGGCGACACGCCTGATCGATTACATCTCGCTGTCGCACGGCACGTACATCGACCGGATGCTGATCTACCCGACCGCGCCGGAACAGCACGGCTTCCAGCTCGATGCGACGGCGACGGTCAAGGCAAAGCTGAAGCTGCCCGTGGTTGGTGTCGGCCGCATTGTCGATCCTGGGGAAGCCGAAGGCTATCTGGCCGACGGCAAATGCGATTTCGTCGGCATGGCCCGTGCATTGGTTTCCGATGCGCGATGGGGCGAAAAGGCGCTCTCCGGTGAGGCAAGAAAAATCCGCCCATGCGTCGGTGCCAACTGGTGCATGTCGACGATATTTGCCCAGGCTCCGATTGGCTGCATCCACAACCCGTCCGCTGGCCGCGAACTGGAACTGGACGAGGAGACGGTACCGCCCGCCGAAAAGCACAAGAAAGTCGCGGTCGTTGGAGGTGGCCCCGGAGGCATGCGCGCGGCTTGGACCCTCGCGCGGCGCGGTCATGCAGTGACGTTGTTTGAGGCGGGTGCGCGGCTCGGGGGCCAAGTGCGCTGGTGGGCAAAGGCCGACAGTCGTAGAGAACTGGTCGGGATCGTCGACTGGCTGGAGGAGCGACTGGCCGAAGAAGATATTGAGATCCGCCTTGAGACCATGGCGTCGGTGGATGATTTGGCAGGGTTTGACGCGGCGGTGGTTGCCACCGGGTCGACTGGACTAAGGCATGGCTGGACCATGCAACGGCCAGAAAAATGGGCAGGCGATCCGTTGCCTGGCGCCGAACTGCCCCATGTGAGCGCCTATACCGAACTGCTGGAGACCGATCCGGAGGTTGGCAAGCGTGTTGTTGTCTTCGACACGATGGGCGGCCGGCAAGGGGCAGTGACCACAGAATACTTGGCCCAACGTGGGGCGCGGGTGTTTTTCGTGACCCAGTTGGGTCAGCCGTCGCCTGATCTGGCCTCGTCGCGCGATTGGGGCAAGGTGCACGGCATGCTGCGCCGGGCCGGCGTGACGTTCCATGTCGATCGTGAACTGACCGCGATAACTCAGGATAGCGTGACTATGCGTGACCTTTTCACCGGCGAAACTGAGACACTGGATGATATCGACCGTGTCGTGATGGTTCAGGGCGGCTCGGCCAATGATGAGTTGTTTCATCAACTCAACGGCAAACTTGAGAGCCATCTGATCGGCGATGCCATGTCGGCACGGCGGGTCAATGACGCCATCAGGGAAGGCGAGCTGGCTGCCCGCCAAATCTAGCTTCTAACCGAATAAAAAGGATACAAGATGACGCCTGAAGGACAAGCCGAGCTCGACAAGATCCGGGAAATACGGGGTTACACGCTTCCTGTTCACGAATATCTTGCGGCACTCGATCCTGAGATGCTGCGCCGCTATGGCGACCTTGCTTCGTACACGTTGTTTGGCGCTGAAGAAGGGCGCCCGATGGACCTCAAGACACGGTTTCTCGTGCTCGTCGGGGTTACAACAGCGGTCAAGGGTGATCGTGAAGGTGTGGAATGGGCGGCAGCACGCGCGGTGCAAAATGGCGCGACATGGAAGGAAGTCTATGAAGCCGCATTCATGGCGGCTTTGCCGGCCGGTATCCCCGCGTTCGAAGCGTCTTGCCACACTTTCAATAAGATGAAGGCCGGCGACAAATGGGTCGACATCGACGTGCCGGATGAGAATGCCAACACGTGACCGAAACCGCCGATATCGCGATCGTCGGTGCGGGCGCGGCGGGCCTGGCATTTGCCTGGTCAGCGGCCGCGCCTGGGCTGAAGATCGTGGTATTGGAGGCGGGCGGCACCGTCGATCAGGCGCGCGCGCCATCGTTGCGGCAAGATTGGGAATTGGCTCTACAGACGACGTTCAACGCCAACCCCAACGTGCGGCAGGGGCCCGCAGACTATCCGGTCGACGACACTGAAAGCGCGATCCACCCTGCTATCTTCAACGCGGTTGGCGGCAGCACGATAAGATGGGGCGCTCATTTCCCGCGCTTTCGACCATCTGATTTTCGCAGGCAAAGTCTTGACGGTGCGGCGGCAGACTGGCCGCTCTCCTATTCCGAGCTTGAGCCGTTTTATGATACCAACGACGAGATGATGGGCGTCTCCGGCCTTTCCGGCGACCCCGCAAATCCTCCGCGCGCGCCGCGCCCCTGCCCGCCCCTGCCATTGTGTGCAGCGACGGAAAGGCTGGCCGGAGCCTTTGACCGGCTGGGCTGGCACTGGTGGCCTTCCGACGCCGCAATTCTGAGCAAGGCAAGCAGAGAACGCGCCAGCTGCAACAATTGCGGACCGTGCGGCGTTGGCTGTCCACTACATGCGCGCGCCAGCGCCGATATCGCCTATCTCGCCGCCGCACAGGCACGCGGCATCGAGTTGCGCGCGGGCACGGCGGTTGTGGAACTGGAACGCACGAGCAATGGCCGTACGATCACTGGCCTGCGCTACAAAGATGCCGATGGCGAAGGCCAGATCGCGTGCGGCGAAGTGGTGTTCGCCGGCAACGCGCTGGGCAATGCGAGGTTGCTGGATAGTATTGTGGATCATCGGCTCTTCGGGCGTGGACTGATGGTGCACCCCACCGCCATCGTGACGGGGCTGTTTGACGAAAGTGTTCAAAGTTGGCGTGGCCCCTTCGCGGCGGCCATGGTCTGCCAGCAATTCTGTGAGAGCGATCCCGCTCGGGGTTTTACCGGCGGATTTCAGCTTCAGGCGCTGCGAGGGCAGGGACCTCTGACCACAGCGCTTGGTGGATACGGTCTGCGCGTGCCGTGGGGCCAGAGTCATATTCCAACGTTTGTGGCACGGTTTGGCCAAACCCTGTCGCTGACGGTGACCTGCGATGATCTGTGCGAAGAGCATAACCGGATTGCCTTGCACGAAACCGCGCGGGACCGCCTTGGCTTGCCGGTGCCGCGCTTGATCTATCGCGTCGGCGACAACAGCCGCAAAATGCTGGCCTTTGGCATCGATCGCGCGACAGAAGCTCTGCGCGCGGCGGGTGCGCGACACATCGACGTCAATCCGCTGACCCGCAATGCCGGGTTTCATCTGATGGGCACAGCCCGCATGTCGTCCAGCGACGCACTGGGTGTCACGAACTCCTATGGAAGGGTGTTCGGCATGGACAATCTCTCGATTGTCGATGCGTCAACCTTCGTGACCGCCGCAGCCGTCAACCCAACGCCAACGCTTCAAGCCATCGCTCTGCGTGCCGCCACTGCAATGCGTGACAGTCACACCGGAACCGAAAAGGCCGTCGCATGACCGATCGTCTGATTGCTTTGCTGAACACCTTGTTGCCCGGAGATGGAGCCGATTGGCCATCTGCGGGAAGCGATGCCATGGCTGCCCGGACGATTGAGCTCGCTAGGGGCGCGCCTGGCGTTTCCGATGCCTTGACCGCGATTTTAAACGCCCTGCCAGACGATTTCGGGACACTGCAACAGACGCAGCGCGAAGACATCCTGCGCGGGATCGAGGCCGACAGGGCAGACCAGTTCGATGCGGTCGTCACCGTTAGCTATAACGCTTACTACACCACACCTAGGATCCGCGACGTCATAGAACGCCTCACCGGATACGAGAACCGCCCGCCTCAACCTTTGGGATATGAGCTCGAGCCATTCGATGAGAGCCTGCTCGATGCCGTTAAGGCGCGTGGTCCGATCTGGAGACCAGTCGATTGAGCATAACTGGTACTTCGGGGATCATCGCCCAGCGTCCCGTTCTGGGCGTTGCAGCTATGATGCTGAACACACTGACGATCCCCTTCATGGGCGTCGTCATCAAACGGCTGGCAGAGATGGAAGTGGGCACATTGGAGATGCTGGCCGTCAGGTCATGGATCACACTGGGCTTGCTGTTGCCACTGCTGTTCTTTTTCGATAATCTGCGTGCTGTAAAGATGGCCGATATTCGTGCGCATGCCGTGCATGCAGCTTTTGCGATCACGACGATGGCTTGCTTCTATTTTGCCCTTCGCACATTGCCTTTGGTGACCGTGACTGCGATCAACTTCACGACACCCATTTTCGCGCTGGTGTTTGCACGGTTGCTTTTTGGCGAGCGAGTTGCGTCGTTGGGCTGGGTTGCGTTGATGGTCGGCTTCGGCGGTACGCTGGTCGTACTACGGCCCGACGCCAGCGGGATCGGGTTGGATTCGTTTGTGGTCCTGTTGGGATCTATGACGGCTGCCGGCATGAACCTGGCAGTCCGTCGGATGCCCGCCCGCAGCACGAACTATGCGGTCTTGTTCTATTTCAGTGTCGGCGGAGCGTTGGTCTATGGCGCGGCGGCCGCACCGGTCATGACCAAGCCACAGCTTGAGGAATGGCCCTGGTTCTTGATTCTGGCCGCCATCGCGCTGATGGTCCACACCTGCACGACCGTGGCCTATCGCGTGGCGTCCTCCATGCTTATCGGGGCTCTGGACTATGCCCGGATCATTTGGGCAGTGCTCATTGGTTATGTGTTTCTCGCTGAAATGCCTGATCTGCTTGATGGCCTCGGCAGCTTGCTGATCGTGCTCAGCGGTGTGATCGTTCTGAAACTGAGCACAGCGAGAAACGCTGCCAGCACCGCCCAGCCTCCTTAAGCTAATCAGGAGCGTCGCGCCAAATCAACTGCGCAATACGCCGATGGCTGGCGGCGTGCCCTACTGGGCCAGATAGCCGCCATCGACAACCAGATTCGGTCCCGTGATGAACCCGGAGTGATTGCAGGCGAGAAATAGCACAGTGCCCGTTATGTCGGACGGCACACCGAGGCGTCCAATCGGGTGTTTTTCGGCAAGGTCCGCCGTTGCTGCGTCTTCGGAGCGAAGGAGTCTGGTCAGCCGCTCCGTCATCACCGCGCCCAGAGACAGCGCATTGACCGGGTGCCGTCATCGGCATGGTCCAGCGCTTTGGCTCGGGTGAACTGCACTACGCCGCCTTTCGAGGCGCAACAGGCGGCTCTGTTTTTGACGGCAACGCTACCCAGTTGCGAAGCCAAATTGATAGTGCCTCCGTCACCGGTTTTCCGCATTTATCGGATCACCGACCGGCTGATGATGAATGTGCCGGTCAGATTGACGTCGATGGTTCCACGCCATTCCGCAAGCGTCAGGTCGGCTGCCGGTGTCAGCGAGTTGTTCGCGGCAGCGTTGTTGACAAGTATGTCGATCCTTCCGAACGCAGCTTGTGCGGTGTTGACCGCCTCGTCCGTGACATCAGCGACCAAAGCCAGATCATCTTCTACCCCTTTTTAGGGACGTTCAGGTCCAGCTGAGCAATGCGTGCGCCTTCTGCTGAGAAGCGATCCGCGATGGCCCGTTCGATACCTTGAGCCGCGCCCGTCACCAGTACGGTTCGGCCCGCAAGCCGCATCATGTTCTGCTTTCCGAACGATGAGGTGCGTCAACGGAAAACGTCCAAGGTCAGGATTTGCCGTCATAGGAGCGGCCAAGTTCCAGCATCTGGGGCGTCCCGATCGCATTGTTCAAACCATCGAAATTGAACATCCGGTTCGAGAATGGCTTGTTTGAGCCGTGCTTGTGCAGCGTTTCATAGTAGTCACGCGCGGCATGAGCCAACGCGCGGACGATTCCACCGGGAAAGATGACAATGTCAAAACCCATCTCTTCGAGGTCACTTGCCTGGGTTATCGGTGTTGCACCGCCTTCAACCATATTGGCCAGCAGCGGTACCCGGCCCGCAAACCGTTCCGCAATGCGCGACAGTTCATCGGTGTCGCGTGGCGCCTCGACGAACAGGACATCACTGCCTGCCTCGACATAGGTTTCGGCGCGATCCATGGCGGCCTCAAACCCTTCGACGGCAATGGCGTCCGTGCGGGCGAAAATCAAAGTATCGTGGCGTCGTGCATCCGCCATTGCGGCGATCTTGCCGACCATTTCCTGTGTCGGGATCAGCGATTTGTCCGACAGATGGCCGCAGCGTTTCGGATAGGTTTGATCCTCAATCTGAAGCGCCGCCGCGCCAGCCCGTTCATAGCTTTGCATAGTGCGGCGCGCGTTCAGCGCATTACCAAAGCCTGTATCGGCATCAATGATCACCGGGAGATCGGTCCGATCGGCAATCAGAGCCATGGTATCTGCCATTTCACTGGCGGTGGTCAGTCCGATATCGGGGCGCCCTAGCCGCGTATAGGCAACGGCGGCGCCTGACAGATAAAGCGCCTCAAACTCTGCCTGTCCGGCGAGCGCGGCGGTCAGCCCGTCATAAACTCCCGGCGCGATAAGAATTTCGTTCCGTGCAATGCGTTTGCGTAGAGTCATGATGCGCCCTCGATCATGGCAATGGCTGCGGCGCAGGTGACAACGTCTGACACCGATCCGAGAGAAACCAGCGTTGCATCGTGAACATCCTCATTGAAGGCAGCACACCCGTCTGACAGCATGATCGTGTGCACGTCACGCAGATGAGCGTCACGTACTGTTGAGGCCACACCACCATTGGTGACAATACCCCCAATGATCAATGTGTCTATGTTCAACGCACGAAGGATATAATCCAGGCGTGTCTGGAAGAATGCAGAATATGCGACTTTTTCCACCGTGTAATCTGCAGGCGCCAGCGCATCGATCAGATCATGACCGAAGCTGTTGGGCGCGAAGTCACGTTTGGTCAGGAACGGGCGCAGCGATTTAAGATGTGGCGAGATTAAAGGCTCACCATTCGGTCTAGGCACCAGCGTGAATTGCGCCGAAAGATATACGCCTCCCTTGGCGCGCAAGGCATCGCGAACCGGCGCGATCCGGGCGGGCAGCGCAGCGATGCTTTCAGCTGTCTGGCCAGCGCGACCATAAGCCCCTTCGGGGTGGAGAAAATCGTTCTGTAGATCAATCGTGAGTAGCGCAGTGCATTGAGGGATCATCCGCCGGACCTTTCGATGATGGTGTTGCCCAAGCTGTCGACCTTGCCGGTCAGGCCAGGTTCTATCAACACGGTGGTGTCCGGTTGTTCCAAAATGGCGGGCCCTTCTATCTGGGCACCGACCGGCAGCGAAAGGCGATCATAGATCGCGGTATCATGCATGGCCTTGCCAAAATGTACTTTTCGGGTGGTGACGTGAGCCGCCTCGACGCTGCCGCCAACCGGGGCGAGCGTACTCAGATCGAACCGTGGTCGTTTTCCGGTCACTGCCGAGCGCAGGTTGATGACGCGGCGTGTCCCGTTTGGCAGCAGCCGATCATAGGTCGCCAGATAGGCCGCATCGAAGGCATCGGCGATCTTTTGCGGCGTTACCGGCTGCACTTTGCCATCAGTGACGGTTACAACAAATGGGACAGGTACGGTGTGCGTTTGACCAAGATAAGCCATGTCCAGCGTGAACGTGGTTTCGCGCGCCTTAAACCGTGTCCGTGCGGCGTCCAAGGTCGCATGGCCGCTATCGACATGCTCCTGCATGAATGCCTTCAGCGCGTCGATATCGAGCCCGTCCAACGGCGCGTTTATCGTCTGGACGAAATCCTGCCGCATATCGGCAATCACGCAGCCCATGGCCGACATGACGCCAGGGAAACGGGGGATAATGGCACGAGCCAGACCGACATCGGCCAGCAGGGCTCCCGCGTGCAGCGCACCACCGCCGCCGAAGGGCATGAAAGCAAAATTCTTGGGGTCAAACCCGCGTTCGATGCTGACCAGCCTTAGGGCGCCAGCCATTCGGCTGTTGGCTACGCGCAGGATTGCCTCGGCGGCCTCCATCGAATTCAGGTTCAAAGGTTCGCCGACGCATTTTAGTATTGCAGCTTCCGCGGCGTCGACATCCAAACGCTCGAGCTTGCCGCCGATCGGACTGTCTGGGTCAATTCGGCCTAACACGACATTGGCGTCTGTGACCGTTGGACTGGTGTTGCCTTGACCATAAGCGACCGGCCCCGGGGTGGATCCGGCGCTTTCTGGGCCGATGTTCAGCAACCCGCCCTGATCCACCCAGGCGATAGAGCCGCCCCCGGCCCCGATGGTTGTAATCTCGATCATCGGCGAGCGTATGACCATGCCGAAATCGACAGAGGTCTGCGCTGTCAGAATTGATCGACTTTGGGCGATCAACGAGACATCGAAGCTGGTCCCGCCCATGTCGCCGGTGATGATGTTGGGGTGTCCGGCTTCCAGCGCAATATGGCCCGCGGCAATCACGCCGGCAGCTGGTCCCGAAAGCGCCGTTCGCACCGGCACTTTGGCGGCTGTGGCGACATCCATCACACCGCCATTGGACTGCACAATCATGAACTCACCGACGAACCCGTCCGACTTAAGCGCGGTTTCCAGCCGATTGATGTAGCCGGAGACTTCGGGCTGCAGATAGGTATTGAGCGCGGTGGTCGAAAACCGCTCGAACTCCCGAATTTCCGGCAGAATTTCCGAAGACGCGGAAACATGGGCGTTGGGCCAAATCTCGCGTACCGCCTCAACGGCCAGCCGCTCATTGTTCGGATTGGCATAGCTGTTGGCGAACAATACCGCGCAGGCCAGACAGCCGTCATCAATCAGGGCGCGGGCAGCGGCGCGCACTGCCTCAAGGTCAACCTCGGTGCGGACTGTGCCATCGGCCAGTGTTCGCTCCGGCACCTCGAGCCGAAGATCACGGGGCACGACGGGAACAAAATCGCCACGCAGACCCCATGTGCGCGGTCGGTCGCGGCGGCGCATTTCCAAAACATCGCGCAGACCCTGGGTCGTGATAACGCCGATCCGCGCGCCTTTTCGTTCAAGTAGCGCGTTGGTCCCCGCAGTGGTGCCATGCACAATCACCGACACCTTTGCAAGATCATCGATCTTCAGCGCGATCCCGTCGAGAAAACCGCCCGACTGATCTGGGCGCGTCGTGGTCACCTTAGCCACCTGTGCAGTGCCGGACGATTCGTCAAGAACGAACACGTCGGTGAATGTGCCCCCCACATCCACGCCGATCATATGCGTGTTGGTCATGTGGAGACCTCCGTCCAGGCGGGACCATAAGTTTCGGTCGCTGCCTCGGGCGATATCAGGGACATTGCCACATCGCGGGCCACGGCTGCCGGGTCACGTTCGGACGCAGGGCCATAGCCGCCGCCGCCGGGTGTTTCCAACCGCAGCGATTGACCCCGACGCAGCTGAATACCGACCATCTTGGACGCCATGGGTGGCTGATGCCAACCATCATCCTGTTCATAGGAGAACACATTCATTGCAGCTTCGCCGCCACCTGCCGAGCCTTTCGGAGGAAATCGTCCGCGCTCCCCAAACAGAAAGGCAGTTGCCGATTTCTCCAATAATTCAATTTCATAGATCGCACCCATACCGCCCCGGTGCGTGCCAACGCCCGCGCTGTTGGGTCGCAGCGCCCATTGCCGAAACACAACGGGATAAGCCGCTTCTAGGATCTCCATCGGCGGGATTGTGGCGGTCGAGATCGGCGCGTTGCCATGGTTCAGACCGTCGCTTTCGGATGAACCTCCGTGCCCGCCGCCGTAGAAACTGAACATCACCCAAGGCTGGCCGTTCTCGCGCTTGCCCGCGATGGAAAGCGCGTTGATCGTGCCATAGGCGTTGGCCACGCACCGCTTCGGTGCGGCCTGTGACGCGGCGGCGAAAATCACATCGATCATCCGTAGGATGGTTTCGGTATAACCTCCGACCGGTGCTGGAAACGGTGCCGACAGGAGCGATGTTTCTGGCACGACGACATCGATCGGGCGCATCAGGCCAGCATTGGCCGGAAGGGTCGGGAAGATGTGCTTGATGGCGACATAGGCGGTGGCCACTGCTGTCGGCAGCGCAATGTTGACCGGGCCCGCGCAGCGCTCGGCGGTGCCGGTAAAGTCAAGGATCATCTGGTCGCCCTTGATTTCGAGCGCCACATTGATCGGCAACGGCGTGTCGGTGATCCCGTCATTGTCCAGAAAGTCCGTGGCTTCCCAGCGGCCATCGGGCAGATCGCTCAATTCGGACCGCATCAGGGTTTCGGCCCGATCCTGAAGCGCGTCGAGCGCTGCGCGCACCGTATCGGCGCCATATTCGGCCAGCAACTCATCGAGCCGTTTGACGCCCAGATCCAGCGCGCCAAGCTGCCCATTGAGATCACCTTCCGCCGATTGCGGCAGACGCGTGTTACGCATCAAGATGTCCACGATGTCGGTCTGGATAACACCGGCACGCGCCAGCCGGACCGGTGGCAGCACAAACGCTTCCTGAAAGGCATCGGTAGCGGCGGGGTTGTAGTTGCCAGGCACGCCGCCGCCCAAATCGTGCCAGTGACCGACCGAGCCCAAGAAGCAGAACGGCTTGCCATCATGGAAGTAGGGCCGCACGAGGCGCATGTCGTTCAGATGTGTGCCGCCCAGATGCGCATCGTTGAAGATGTAGATGTCGCCATCGGCCGGATCGCCATACTCTGCAGCCTTGTCGATCGCGGCCTTCACAGCGAAGGACATGACACCAACGAAGATCGGCAGACCCGACTTCCCCTGCACCAACGTATCGCCCGTGGTCGGGTGATAGATCCCGTGTGAAGCGTCATGCGCTTCTGCGATGATTGGGTTGAAAGCCGCGCGGAACAACGTCGCATCCATCTCGTCCGCGATTTGCTCCATTCGGCCGGCAAGTACCGAAAGGGTGATTGGATCGATAACCTCGGTCATGCGGTCGCCTTCGTATCTGCGATGTCGTTTCGGGTCATGTGCCGGCTGAACGAAACGGCATGCAGTGGTTTGCTATCATCGTGTTGGGACCGTGGGTCGTTCCGGCGAACACGCTGCATCTCGATCGCCGACATGGCCATCATCTCCTTCAATCTGTATTTTTTGTAATACAGATCTGAGTACCCGAAAAGGGTAATAATTTTCGTTTTCTGGACGTGGATTTCTTGTATTAGAAACCCAAGACGCTAGACTTCTAGGTGCGTTGGAGGATTTCATGGTGCAAGACGGAGCAGTTGGCAAAGGCGCCGGGCTTCCCGAAGGAGGCAAGGCGCGACGTGTATATCTTCTGTTGCAGGAAGAGATTTTACGCGGAATACATGCGCCTGGCGCATTGCTGGAAGGTGAGCAGAAGCTTGCCCTGCGCTTGGGTGTCTCGCGCGTTACCGTTCGGCGAGCGCTGGATGCGCTAGAACACGACGGGATGATCGCGCGACGGGCTGGCTCGGGTACCGTGGTGCAGGAGTTGGCTTCGCAGCCGGCTGTTTTGGCGGATTTCGCCAACCTCATGCCGCAGCTTGTGGAAATGGGTCAAAAGACAACTGCGCGGCTATTGTCCTTTTCATATGGCGCCGCGCCCACGACCGTGGCGAAAGCGATGGGGTTGCCGGAAGGCGGGCGCGTCCAGACCGCAATACGCGTCAGGCTCGTTCAGGAGCGCGCGTTTTCGCATCTGACTACCTATGTCCCCGAAGCTATCGCCGCCAACTATACCGAAGCGGATCTTGCCACCACACCTCTGTTTCGGTTGCTGGAGCGATCAGGCGTCCGTATCGAAAGCGCCCATCAAAGCGTCAGCGCGACACTGGCGGCGCCAGATGTTGCCGAAGTGCTTGGGCTGAGCATGGGCGCCCCGGTTCTGGCGCTTCGCCGGGTCGTGTGCGATTCCGATGGCCGCGGTATCGAATACTTGTCGGCGCTTTACAGGCCCGACCTTTTTCGCCTGGAGATGTCACTGCACCGTGTGGGCACCGATGAGACCCGGCATTGGGAGCCGGTCATCGAGATGCCGGAGCAAGAAGCTGCCGAATGACAACGCCACGCACGCTGTTTGAAAAGCTCTGGAGCGCGCACGCTGTCGTGCGGCGCGATGACGGGAACACGCTGCTTTGGGTGGACCGGCATTTGGTGCATGAAGGCTCGCACCACGCCTTTGCCAAGCTGAAGACGCGCGGCCAAAAGGTAGCGAGACCGGGCCTGACATTCGCGGTTGTTGATCACTACGCGCCCACACGCGCTGGAGTTGTCGATCCTGACGTCGCGCGCATGATCAAAACGCTGGGCGACAATGCGCGTGCGCACGATGTGACGCTGTTTGATTTGAAGGATCCAGAACAGGGGATCGTTCACGTGATCGGTCCAGAACTGGGCCTGACACTGCCGGGACTACAGGTGAATTGCGGCGACAGCCACACATCGACCCATGGCGCGTTTGGTGCGCTGGCCTTTGGTGTCGGTGCCACCGAGGTGGCGCATATTCTGGCCACCCAGACGGTCTGGCAGGCGCAACCGCGCACCATGCGGATCACGGTGGGCGGCGCTTTGGGCGCTGGCGTCACCGCCAAGGATTTAGCGCTGCACTGGATCGCGAAGCTCGGAGCGGACGGCGCGCGTGGTCACGCGATCGAATATGCCGGCGCGGTTATCCGGGGCCTGAGCATGCAGGGCCGGATGACGCTGTGCAATCTGTCGATTGAGGGCGGTGCACGACTAGGTCTGATAGCGCCGGACGAGGTGACGTTTGACTATCTGGAAGGACGCCGATTTGCGCCGAAGGGCGCCGATTTAGCGCGAGCCGTCGATGACTGGGCGGCGCTGAAAAGCGACGCGGATGCTGAATTTGAACGTGAGGAGTACATCGACGCCGCCGACATCGCACCAACAGTGACATGGGGCACTTCGCCGGAGGAGGCACTGCCGATCAGCGCGACAATACCTGACCCGGCTGCGTCCGCGCCAGGCAAAAGCGCCGCGATACGCGCGTCGCTCGACTATATGGGCCTGACACCCGGCACGCCGATCAACTCCATTCCCATCGATCAGGTCTTTATCGGCTCATGCACCAATGGCCGGATCGAAGATCTGCGCATGGCCGCAAAGGTGCTGGCCGGGCGGCGGGCGCGCGTACCCG
This sequence comes from uncultured Paracoccaceae bacterium, assembly GCA_947503175.1. Taxonomy (GTDB): domain Bacteria; phylum Pseudomonadota; class Alphaproteobacteria; order Rhodobacterales; family Rhodobacteraceae; genus Ovoidimarina. The sequence continues at coordinate 213,696 of CANNCO010000004.1, read as the reverse complement.
GTTTGATCTCGCCCGGATCGGCTAAGGTCAAGCGGCAGGCCGAGGCCGAAGGCCTGGCACTGATCTTCACCGAAGCCGGTCTGGAGTGGGCCAACAGTGGCTGTTCCATGTGCGTGGGTATGAATGGTGACGAGGTGCTGGCAGGCAAGCGATGCGCGTCTTCGACCAATCGCAATTTCAAGGGTCGCCAAGGGCGCGGCGCGCGCACACACTTGATGAGCCCTGCAATGGTGGCGGCTGCAGCCGTGACAGGCCATTTGACTGATGTCCGCCCACTGCTGGAGGGCCGATTGTGAACGGTTGGCAGATACACGATGGCGTCGCCGTTGCGCTTGCCGCTGAAAATGTCGACACTGACCAACTGATCCCGGCTCGCTTCATGTCGACCCCGCGCAGTCAAGGGTATGGCCAATTCCTGTTGCACGACATGCGGCAGGATGATCCAGATCATGTACTGAACCATGCGACCGCAACCGTTTTGGTGGCGCGACGCAATTTCGGCAGCGGCTCTAGCCGCGAGGCGGCGGTTTATGCACTTCGCGACTTCGGCATTCGCGCCGTGTTCGCGCCAAGCTTCGGCGATATCTTCTCCGGCAATGCGGTCAACAATGGCCTGCTACCCGCTCGCCTGTCAGACGAGAAGATCGAGGCCTTGCTGTCGGATCTGGCGGGCGGTCCGGCAGATGTCCGTATCGATCTCGTTGCTGGCACGGCGCGAATAGCGGGTCGAGACGCGCGCTTCGAGCTGGACCCGGTTTCGCTTGAGAAACTAAAGAACGGCTGGGACGACATCGATCTGACCGCACAACACTCCGGCGCCATTGACGCGTTCTTTGATGCGCGAAAGTCCAGGCATGGCTGGATCATGCCCGCCGGCTAGAAAGTTTCCCGATTTAGTAGAATGAAAGCTTCGCAGATCACCCGTTTGTGAATCAGCGTGCTTGCGGCTTTGGAGGCGGCAGACAGGTCCAAAGCCCTTTTGATTGATTTGTGTCGGTGCGTTGGTCGAAGAAACACCTGACATTACCATCCATCAACTCAAGGCCACCTTGGTTTCAAAGAGGTCTCCTGTTGGGTTGCGGTAGCTGATCTGCCATGGCCTGACGCGCAAGAAAGACCGGCCATGCAAGGCAGACTGCTCTTTAAAATCTGTAATCGAGCTGGCGAAGCCGGACTCGGTGAACGAAATCTGGGCCGAAACTAACATCACGCGCACCAATGGCCGCTACCGTAAAGGCAAGCGGCTGCACATGTAGGCTCCTCATCGTCACCGGAAGACATCCACATTCGTCGCTACGCTAACGACACTTACAATGATCGCGCCGTGAGTTATGTCAGGCCCAATCAATCACGATGCTTTCCAAAGCCTATGTTGAACAGTCGCTGGTGCCCGACATTCGCCCCTTAGTTTCACCCACTGCGGGGTTTTGTTTTCGCTAGAAAGGGTAACGGATCGATCGAGACTGTCGTGAACGCCGATTTCGATCGCCCTGTTTGCTGGAGTGCGCACAATCGCATCGACCAGCGAGCGTAAGATCACCACCATATCTCCAGCCACTCCAGCACCTGATGGGAACATTGATCTGCTGTACTTCACGGCACCTTCTAAGTGTTTTTCGGTACATGCGGGATACCGAAAAACCGGCGCAGCTCGGATAAGTAGGTGAGTGATCTTAAGGCCGTAATAAATTGAAATATATAGATATTACGTCGCCTAGAGCGCCAAAGGAAAACCAAAGATTGCCCCGTTAACTTGATTCCCAAGCTGCACGGAACGTGTGGAACTTGACATGGCGCTCGATGGGAGGAGGGGCGCAATGTTCGGGTTGGTTGGGGGCCATATGTCAATTTCTGGCGACCTTCCGATCTAAAGCGAACCCGCCTCCCAGATTTATTTTCCCTGGCCGCCGAATTCTGCCGGACCGGGGATCGTCTAGACACGAACTGGGAGATTTGTTCATGCCGAAGCTGCAACGCCACGACTACTACGATATCGCTAGGGACATGAACTGGGCATTCACCTACGTGCCTGAAGAAGAGGCCTTTCCCGAGGCGCTCTCCAAGAGTTTCGGTATCGATAGTGAGAAGTGGTGGGGTTGGGACGAACCTTACAAGCTGACATTCCGCGAGTATGTCCACAACCAGGCCGGCAAGGATGCAGGCATCTACTCGATCCGTTCGACGATCGCCCGTTCCAATATGTACGATAAGCTCGACGAAGGCTGGAAGTCGGCGGTCAAAGCGCACTACGGCGCGATTCCCGTTCCGGAGTACCTCGCTTCGATCGGTGAGGCGCGCATGGCGCGCTTTGGTCGAGCCGCGGCATGGCGCAACATGGCGAGCTTCGGCACGCTCGACGAATGCCGCCACGGCCAGGCGCAGATCTATTTCCCGTACTGCCTGACCGACAAAGATCCGCAAATGGACTGGGCGCATAAGACCGTCCACACCAACGAGTGGGCTGCGATTGCGGCGCGCAGTCTGTTTGACGACATGTTTACCGCGAACGATGCGGTCTCCACCGCAATCCAGCTCACCTTCACCTTCGAGACAGGGTTTACCAACCTGCAGTTCCTTGGCATGGCGGCGGACGCACTGCATGTGGGGGATATCGAATTCGGGGCGCTGATATCCTCGATTCAAACTGACGAAGCGCGCCATTCGCAGCAGGGCGAGCCGACGCTCAAGATCCTGGTCGAGAACGGGAAGGAAAAAGAGGCGCAGAAACTGGTCGACCAGATGTTCTGGCGCTCGTGGCGCATCTTCGGTCTGCTTACGGGCTTCTCGATGGACTACTACACGCCGCTCGAGAACCGCACCATGAGCTTCAAGGAATTCATGACCGAATGGATTGTCCGCCAGTTCTCTGACCAGTTCAAGGATCTTGGCATGGAAATGCCGTGGTACTGGGAGGAGCATTTCCTGCCCGAGCTCGACTGGTATCATCACGCCCAGCACCTTGGCGTGTGGTTCTGGCGGCCCACCGTATGGTGGAACCCCGATGCCGGAGTTTCGCCCGAGGAACGCGATTGGCTGGAAGAGAAGTACCCGGGCTGGAACGACCGGTTCGGCAAGTACTGGGATGTCATTACAGAAAACGTACGGGCGGGGCGGATCGAGAAGACTTACCCCGAGACCCTGCCGATGGTCTGCAACTGCTGCCAGCTGCCGGTGACCGCGAACGCAGCGGGCAAAAGGCCTGTCAGCCATGTGCACAACGATCGCAAGGTGACCTTCTGCAGCGAGATCTGTCAGTGGGTGTGGCAAAGCCAGCCGGAGCGTTACGACACGCATCTCTCGCTCGTCGATCGGTTCCTCGCCGGCCACATTCAGCCACCGAATCTGGAAGGAGCGCTGCAATACATGAGCATCACTCCGGAGGTCGCAGGTAACGATGCCGACAACTATGCCTGGGCGCACCAGATGCGCCATGCGGCTGAGTAAATCGTCGCAAGACGTAGCAACAATACAGGCAGACGCCTGCGCCACCGCACGGTGCGGAGCGTCTGTCCGGCACTCAAGGAATTGGAGGAAAGAATGGCGATGATCCCTTTGATGGCAGCCTTCCGAGGCGATTTCCTGACACAGCTTGTCCCCGTGGATGACGGTGATGACATGGCCGCGGTAGCTGCCAAGGTTGCCCATCATTCGGTGGGGCTCAGGGTGGCTGAACGTCAAACGCCAATGGCGATCTGGTTCAACGATGAGCAGTTGCCGCCCGATATGAGCTTTGCAGACAGTGGTATCGGGCCGATGGACTACATTGAGGCCGGATATGTCGAATGACCTAAACTGGGTTCAGGCGACCACGCTCGACGACCTTTGGGAATGTGACTTCATTGACGTCGAGATCGAAGGCGAGGTGGTCATCATCCTTCACCGGGAAGGCGGCGAACTCCGGGCATTCCAAGGGATGTGCCCACATCAGGAAATCCTGCTGGCCGACGGTGATATCGACTTCGATTCTGGGACGATCACCTGTTCTGCGCATGAATGGCAGTTCGACATGGATTGCGGCAAAGGCATCAACCCCAGCGGCTGCCGTCTGTTTCAATACGACGTCAAACTTGAGGGCGAGAATGTCCTGATTGGTGTGCCGACCGACGGGCGTCTGCGTCGTCTGCGCCACGAAGCCGAAGACGCCTGAGGAGATCCCAAATGGCAGAAGAGAAAACCAAGAAGCTGGTCGGACCGATCATCCGTGGAATGGACGACGACATCATTGACGCTGTGATCGGCGCTGCCGAGCAAGACAACCCGGACAGCGAGATTCTCATCGACGATCGCTCGGGCTATGTCCGCATTCAGACCGAACACTCAATGGTGCTCACCGAAGACAGCATGGTGGAGATGCTTGGTCGGCCATTCCGGTTGTCCGAACTCGAGCCGAGCCTCGTCTCGTTCGCGGGCCGTCTGAACACGATGGACGACCGTTGGGAGTGGGCCCTTCACTGATAACGCCCCTTGCGGGCTAGGGAGGAAGACTAGAAATGATCACCAATTCGAAATCGCGAAAACGCAAGCAGCCGTGGAGCCTCTGGACCGAGCGCCGCGTGCCATCGGAATATGAGGCCGTGACCTACATGTTCCACAACCACTTTCGCAACGAGCCGGCTCCGTTTGAGCTGTCGGAAGACTGGGGAATCAATGTTTTTTACAAGACGAACCGAGAGGGTTCCACTCTCATCGCGGCAGTTGAGGACTGGGAAGGTTATCGTGACACCCGCGCCTATACTTATCGGCGCTACGTTGAGGATCAGAAAGACCGCGAGGTTTACTGCGACAACCTGATCGACGAGTTCGAGGCCCGATCCCATTACGAAAACTTGGCCCCCGCTTGGTTGGAGTTCCTTGGCGACTATTATCTGTCCGTACGCTTTGCAGGCCACGCCCAACAGATGAGTGCCGTTTATCTCGGCCAGATGGCACCCTCGGCCTTTGTCACCAACACTTTTTACTTCCAGATGGCCAACGAGATGCGCCGGGTGCAGCGTCAAGCCTATCTGGCCCAGGTCTTGGCGATGGATACCGAGCGGCCAATCCTAGCCGACAGTCAACATGCCCGCGCCATTTGGACCGGTGGCGAGACTTGGCAGGGTCTCAGGGAACTGATCGAGAAGCAGCTGTGCGCCTATGACTTCAGCGAGGCATTCGCGTCACGGCAGTTGGTGCTGCGCCCGATCTTCGATCACTTGTTCAACACGGAACTCGCCTTGATTGCCGAAGCCAATGATGATCGGCTGTTGTCGATGCTCCACGATGATTTCCGCACGTACGATGAGGCCTACGCGGTAGATAACACCAAGGGCTTTGTGCGCTACGCTGTGGAGCATGGAGAGGGCAATGACGAACTGCTGCGCTCGCTCGCTTCAAATTGGTTGCCGCTGGGTGAGAAGGCCGCTCGGGGAATTGCAGAAGGCTTCGCACAAGCGCCTGGAGCGGATAGCGCCGATGCCATCACTGAACGTACGCTTGCGGCGCAGAGCAGGTTCGTTGCCTCCTGCGGGTTGTGAGCGGCCGGGCCGACGGTGCGTCCGTCGGCCCCCTCATTCAGGACGATCCAATGAGTTACACCGTCACCATCGTGCCCGATGGGCCGTGCTTCGACGCCAATCCCGAAGAAACGCTCCTCGAGGCCGCACGGCGCGCAGGTTTCGGCCTGCCGCACGAATGCGGCTGGGGGAACTGCAGTACGTGCAAGGTAACGCTCGTCTCGGGCGAAACTGAACTTCTGTTTCCGAACGCTCCGGCGATCAGCCCGCGGGACGCCCGCACCGGGCGGATCATCGGTTGCCAATCGATGGCGCGAAGTGACCTCACGATCCGGCTGTCGCCCGCTGCGTCTCCGCCGCTCCCCGTGCCTGATCAAGCACTTCGCGCCGAGTTGGTTTCAGTGGAGGAGCTGGCGCCGGAGGTGCGCCGCTTCACCTTCCGCACCGAGGTGGAGGCAGATTTTCTCCCCGGACAGTACGCGATTCTTCACCTCGGGCCGAGGCTCCGACGGGCCTACTCAATGTGCAGTCTTCCGGGCGATCACACTCTGCAGTTCATTTCCAAGCGCTATTCTGGCGGTTCTGGCTCGGCTGCACTCGCGGCTATGGCGCCGGGGGACGTGCTGACGCTGGAGGCCCCGTTCGGTACTTGTACACTCAACCCGCGCCCTGGGCGAAAGGTCTTCGTCGCCGGGGGCACGGGTGTCTCGCCGATCCTCGCGCTTATCCGCCAAGCGGTGCGCGATGACATCGATTTCGCCGCACCAATAGACGTGATCTACTGTGCCCGCAGGCCGGAGGACCTTGCCGCGGGGGCCGAGCTCGCCGCGACGGTGGCCCAGGTGCCGGGCGCGTGCTACCGGCCCCACGTCGAGGAGTATTCAGGCGAGACGACGCTTTCTTCCGGTCGTCCGACAGACGCAATCGCCGCAACCAGCTTTGACCCCGCCGACACTGAATTCTATGTGGCTGGCCCTCCTGCGATGGTCGATGCGGTAAAGGGTCGTCTCAAAGACGCTGGGGTGCCGATTACCCGGATTCGCTATGACAGTTTCGGCTAGACGCGGGTCGGCTGCGGGAGCCGGTATACCTCTCCCGCCGGGCCTGAAACGGTTAGCGCGCCGATCGGGTGCACGGCCCCGTATCGAGCCGAAATGGCCTTGCCAGCAGGTGGAGCAAGTCTCCAGCGAGCCCTCGCTTGACGCGCTTAAACAGGCGATTTTAGCGCTTGAGGGCGTGTTCACATGTCCCAGTCCTTTCGAGGCGCCCGGACTTGGATATGCCCTGACCGAGGAACTCGCCTGCGGTCAGCCAGAGGCCTTCATTAGCGGAAGTTGTTGGCTTGCACTTCAACCGACCGGCGCGATGCATCTGAGCCTGAGGCCGGACTGGGCGCAGAGGGTGGTGAACCATGGTTGGGCTACGGTCCATCCCTTTGCCCGGTACATGGCCGGGGCGGTACCGCCACAAAGCCTGGTCGTCTACGCACCGCGCAATGATGCGGAGATTGCTGTCGCCGGCCGCATCGCAATTGCCGCACATGCCTATGCCTTGGGACGGATCGGAGATCTGATCCTGCCCGACACCCGCTGGTGATCGAGACGATGAACAAAACCGCTCCCCAGCTATTCCATGTGACCCTCCGGCGACCTGACGGCGTCTTTTGTCTGGATGCACCTTCGGACGAATTCTTGCTCTACGCGATGCAGGATGCCGGCATCGAAAGTCCATACATCTGCGAACAGGGCTGGTGTCTCGCTTGCGCCGCACAACTGGTCGAGGGAGAGGTTGACCGCACAGCCGCGCTCACGAACTACCCAGAAGACTCCACGGCAGGCTTCGTCCTGCTCTGCTCATCGCGACCGCTGTCGGATCTTGTTTTGACACAGGATGTCCACAAGACCCGCCGTGCGATGACACAACACCGCATAGCACTCAACCAACTCGCCCGTGCCTATCCGCCGGGATCGCGAGGCGGGTTTCGGCGCGGTCGGGCAAACCCGCCGGAGCGGGTTGCAGAGTGCAATGTCAACAGTCAAGGGAAGAAAGACAAATGAACAAACAAATTGCAATGCCCATTGCTTTGTTGGGGTTAGTACTGGCAGTCCCAGCGGCCGCCGACGAGACCAAGCTCGGTTGGTATCTCCAGTTGGGACCGGCTAGTGTTACCTTTTCCGAGGGTGCCAGCATTTCGGCAGGTGGCAGCACGATCCCAGGCGCGAGCGCAACGCTCTCGGACAATGTCACCCTTGGAGTTGGCCTTGGATACCGCTTCACTGATACATTCTCGGTTGTCGCGGTCGCTGGCGTGCCCCCGACCACGACAATTGAAGGCACCGGGCCACTGAGCGGTGTAACCGTCGGCGACGTGACCTACGGCCCGCTGATTTTGGCGGCCAACTATCACATACCGACGAAGGGCAAGTTCCAACCTTTCGTTGGGGCAGGCATCAACTACACGATTGTCTTTGATACGGCGGATAGCGGAATTTCCAACCTGAAGGCTGACAATGCCTTCGGCGCAGTACTGCGATTTGGCTTTGACTATATGATGAATGAGACGGACGGCTTTTTCTTCTCGGCCAACAAGGTCTTCGTAAACACAACTGCCACGGGCAACGCAGTCTCGCTCGGCGGTGCGCCGATAGATGCGAAGATCGACCTTGATCCACTTATTCTACACGCAGGTTGGGTCCGTCGATTTTGATCGCATCGGCCGGGACCCCCTTGCTGGGCAGAAAGCCTGTACGGGAACCGAAAACGCTGCTTGTCTTGAGTTGCTCTGATTGATTTGATGCCGCATGGCAGGCAGAAAAAAAACGCCCTCGAACTCCCAGAGCTTTGCCTTTTTTGGCGCAAAACAGAGTGAGCTCTTACGAAGCTCCGTCCGCTTGGCCAAGGCACATCTGAACGCAACGGGAGTTCTGCATGTGGGGCCGCTGCCGCAGACGCGTACTGGCCGGAACGCCGTGATTGACGGATTTAGACCACAGCCGATTTCGGTAGAAGAACTCGGTTTCGAACGAGTTCCAATCTCCTTTTCCGTCGTCGAGAAGGAGCTCGCCGGAAGGCTGGCCGAAACTCCGAAAGGAACCGTACTCACCGTAGACATGGGCTGGGGACTTCAAACCGCCTCGGCTACTGCAAATTTCGAGGGCTGGATGGCGATAGCCCAGAGACTCGCCGAGGAGGCCAATCGCCCGATAGTCTCGCTTTACAACCGAAGCCTGCTTATCGACGAACATCTTCTTGCGGCACTGCGCGGTCACCCCGTGGTGCTTGCGGCGGAGGGTATCACGCCTAACCCTCACTGGCTGCCACCCCCGCTTTATGCCAAGGGTACGCTGCGCGAGCAGGTCAACTTCTGGCTTGGCGGCATTGCTCCCAGTTTGGTTCGCGATAGCCCCAGTGCCGATAGGCATGCGGCCGAAGGAGCTGACCCGATGTGGCTCCTCAACCGACGCTCAGACGAACCGACAATCCCCGGAGAAAACCTCCGCGAACGCTGGAAGATCCGCTGTTTCGGTCGGTTACGTATCTACCGTGCAAACGGCAGCCAGGTTAATTGGGCGGTACCTGGCGGCGCGAGGATGAAAACCAAGACACTTTTTGCGTATCTCTTGCAACAAGGTGGCAAAGGCGCACGTTCGGACGACCTTGCCGATCTTCTTTGGCCCAGTGCGGAAAACGCAGAGGCAGCACGCAACCGGCTTTACCATACTGTGCGCGCGCTCCGTCAGGCATTACAGGGTTCGAGCCGGAACGAGAACTCGGGGTACGTGCTGCGCGACGGTGCCAGCTATATCCTCGCACCACCTGATCGCAGTTGGCTCGATATCTCCGCATTCGAACAGCTTTGCCGACAGTCACAGAGTCACATCACGGCGCGTGATCTGGACGAAGCACTCGTCTGCCTGCGCGCGGCGGACCGCCTCTACTCAGGTGACCTCTTTGAAGACATTCCTTCGGAATATGTCGATGATCAAGAGCGCGACTGGTGCTGGACACGCCGGTACTGGTTGCGCGACATGTTCCTGAAAGTTCAACGCGATGCGGCACGGATCTACCGCGAAAGAGCCGAATACTCCGCGGCGCTCAGCCATTGCCAGAAAGCATTGAAGATAGACCCGCTTGCGGAGTTCGCTCATGAAGAGGCAATGTTGGTTTTTGCCGCGCAGGGGCGGCGCGAAGCTATTGAACGCCAATACGCGCTCTATGCCGAGTCGCTTTCCCGATTTGATGATCGCCCGCGCAGTGCAGAGCTTAAGAAGATTTTTCAATCTCTGGTAAAATGACAGCAGAGATACCCCTACAAGCGCAAAAACCTTAGGCTCAGGGCTTCAATAGCGGACTCGGACCAGTCATGCCTACTCGCGCAGGTAGCCTTGTCCTTAGTGGCCGTCGCCTGAGCTTCTTGGGGATACCGGCGTGCGCCATCTGCAATACACATTCACTGCCCTGATATTGTCCGGGCGGCGACTCCTGTAGAAAGCCGCTCAGTGGGCGTCAGCACATCAAGCGCCTTCCAAACGAAACGCTCCTTTCTGGGCGGGAGCGGCCCAAGGACGATTCGGAGGTGCCACGGTTAGCATGGTGCCGAGAACACTCCTTCCCGTCATAGTCAGGTATTCCAGAATCTAAGTGTATAAGGCGGCGCAGATGATACTGAAGTCGTGCAAAACTTTGCAAGCCATTGTTCGATAACAAAATATGAAGACCAAAGAAAAACCAAAGCGACATTGCTAGTCTGCTATCTGAAACGACATACGACGTACATCATGGGAGGACTTGCGATGAACGTTGCAGAAATCATCCGCGGGGAAGACGGATTCGATCCGTTCGACCTCAAGGCTCCTTTCGATAAATGGGAGCGTCTGCGTGAGGAGCAGCCTGTCTTCTTTCACGAACCCACCGGCTACTTCATTGTCACACGCTATGCGGATGTGAAGGCGGTGTTTGACGACTGGAAAACCTTTTCTTCGGAGAATGCACAGGCGCCGATGCGGCCGATGTGCGAGGAGGGAAAGCGCATCATGAAGGAGGGCGGTTTCACCGCCTATTCCGGCCTTTCTGCAAGGGTCCCCCCCGATCACACCCGCATTCGCAAGATCGTTCAGGGCTGTTTCGGGCCTAGGCGGTTCAAGTCGATCGAACCGAAGATCGAGGAGATCATAGACCGCCAGTTGAATAAGGTCGGCCCCCAGGGCGGCTGCGATTTCTTCCGCGAAGTGGCCTATGAAGTGCCCGCGCTCGTGCTCTTCGCCCTGATGGGAATTCCGGACGCAGACGTGCCGAAGGTCAAGGACTGGGCGGTTAGTCGAGCGCTTCTGACTTGGGGCAATCTGACCGATGAGGAACAGATCCCGCATGCACATAAGATGGTCGAGTACTGGGCCTACTGCCGGGCGCTCGTGGCTGCGCGTAAACTCGAACGGGGCGACGATCTGCCCTCCGATCTGGTGCGGCTTCAGATCGAAGGCGCAGAGATCAGTGACGAGGAAATCGCAGGTGTCATGTATTCCGTGCTTTTTGCAGGGCATGAGACTACCACCACATTGATGGCCAACGGGGTGGTTTCCCTTATGTCCGATCGTAAGCAATGGGAGGCTCTTTGTGCCGACCCGTCCCTGATCCAGTCAGCGACGGAAGAGGTGCTGCGCTATTCGCCCTCCATCGTCGCTTGGAGACGCAGGGCCAAAGCGGATACCGAGATCGGAGGTGTGGCCGTGCCGGAAGGTTCCGACATTCTTCTGATCATGGGTTCTGCCAACCGTGACGAGGCTGTGTTCGAGAATGGCGACGGGTTCGACGTGGCGCGGAAGAATGCGCGCAATCACCTGAGCTTTGGCTTTGGCATTCACTTTTGCCTCGGCTCGCAACTCGCGAAACTCGAATTCGGGATCATGCTTCGCGAACTGATAAAGCGTTTTCCGGAGATGCGTCTGAAAGAGGGGCAGGATATCGATTACCTGCACAATATCTCGTTCCGGGTACCTGCAAAGGTAGATGTTCAGTGGGAAGGATGAACATGACAAACACGACTTTCATCCTGCCCTTCGATCAGATCACGGCCGAGGATCATGATCGGGTGGGCGGCAAATGCGCTTCGCTGGGTGATATGATCCGATTGGGCGTGGCGGTGCCGCCGGGCTATGCGGTGACGACCGATGCATATGAGGCGATGTTGAACGAAACCGGCCTAAGGGCCGAGATCGAAGCCCAACTCGCCCGGCTCGATTTCGATAACGTAGCCGATCAGGGACGTGCCGCACAGGCGATCCAGATCCGCTTCCGCTCGCATCCGCTGCCAGCTGCCATAGAGACGGCGATCCGCACGGAGTACGCTGCCATGGGCGAAGACATGCCGGTTGCGGTGCGCTCCTCCGCGACGGCAGAGGATCTGCCGGATGCGAGTTTTGCGGGGCAGCAGGATACCTATCTCTGGGTCACCGGCGCTGATGCCGTCGTCGAGAAGGTGCGCGATTGCTGGGCTTCGCTCTTTACTGCCCGCGCCATGGCTTATCGCCACAGTCATAACCTCGGCCAGATCGAGGTGCTGATGAGCGTCGCCGTACAGAAGATGGTGAACGCACGCGCGGCCGGTGTGGCGATGACACTCGATCCGGTGAACGGCGATCGGACCCGGATCGTGATCGATGCCTCTTACGGGCTGGGCGAGCTGGTGGTGTCCGGCATCGTGACCCCGGACAATTACTCGGTCGAAAAAGTCCTCATGGAAGTCGTGGATCGCAAGATTTCTGACAAGCATCTGGAGCTTTTGCCCGACCCGGCAGCCCAAAGCACGATGGAGTGTAAGATCGAGGGTTCGCGCCGCACAGCGCAATGCCTGTCGGATGCCGAGATCATCGCGGTCGCGAAACTTGCCAAGGATCTCGAACGCATCAAGGGTTGCCCGCAGGACGTGGAATGGGCGATCGACGCCGATCTGCCGGATGGGGAAAACCTTCTAGCGGTACAGGCCCGGCCTGAAACGGTCTGGTCCCGCAAGCCTGCCGAGAACCCGAAGACCAGTTATGCAACGGGCATGATGGGCATCGTCGGCGCACTGAACAACCCAGTTGGATCCAGCGGCTGACCGCCGGACGCACAGAAAACCCGTACAAGACATCACTCGGTATTCTAGGGAGGAGTAACCGGAATGGACAAGCAAACGCCGCTGTTTCCCAGCGCCTATGACGTCAAGGCCCCGCAAGGGGCGGAGGGCTGGGAAGAGCTCTATCCTTACTATCTGACGTTCCAGCCGAATCTTCGCGAAAAGGAGGATGCGAAGTTCTGGTTCTGCGACAGTCAGCATTGGCCGAACCCGTTCAAACCCTTCGATGCGGTGACGGTGGAGTATGCTGTGCGCTGCCTGGGGCAGTACAACACGCGCCATTACCTCGTTCCGCCGGCCAATGGGGTCGATTACCGTATCCACAATGGGTATTGCTACATGTCGCCGATAGCGGTCGCGCCCGAAAAGATCGAAGGCCGCATTCCGCAGTTTCTCGAACGTGCCGGCCATTACTTCCAAAACTGGGACAGCCTGCTCGACAACTGGCACAAGAAAGTCAGGGCGAATATCGCCGAGATGGAGGCGCTGAGTTTCGAGAAGCTGCCCGAAACGGTACATATCGACTGGATTACCGAAGGGCGCGGCGCCGATCCGCATCTCGACATGATGGCAAGCTATGATGCCGCAATCCAGCTTCTCTACAAGACGTGGCAGTACCATTTCGAGTTTCTGAATCTCGGCTATGCGGCCTATCTCGACTTTTTCGGGTTCATGAAGGGGCAGTTCCCCACCATTCCCGATCAGGCCATTGCCAAGATGGTGCAGGGTGTGGACAGTGATCTGTTTCGTCCTGACGACGAATTGAAGAAGCTCGCACGCCTCGCCATCGAACTCGATGTGGCAGATGCGTTGAAATCCGGCTCTGTCGACGAAGCACTTGCTGCGGTGGCAAAAGAGGCCAAAGGTCAGTTGTGGGTCGATGCCTGGGAAGCAGCACAGGATCCTTGGTTCAACTTTACATCCGGTAACGGCTTTTACTCGACCGACAAGTACTGGATCGAGCATCTCGACATCCCGATGGGCTATCTGCGCGACTACATCACGCGCGCTGAAGCCGGGCAGACGATTGAACGGCCGACGGCAAAACTCCTTGCTGAACGCGACCGGATCACTGCCGAGTACGAAGCTATGATGGAAGAAGAGGCCCGCGCGGTCTTCCGCGAGAAGCTCGGCCTCGCGCGCGTTGTGTTCCCTTATGTGGAGAACCACAACTTCTACATCGAACACTGGTCGATGTCCGTCTTCTGGAAAAAGATGCGCAGCCTCAGCAAGCTTCTGATGGAAGAAGGCTTCTGGCCGACCGAAGACGGCATGTTCTACCTTAACCGTCAGGAAGTGCGCGATGCGCTGTTCGACTACGGCAATGCCTGGGCCACCGGCGGTGAATGGATCGGGCCAAGTCACTGGCCGCAGGAGATCGAACGCCGACGCGGCATCATCGACGCGCTTTCGACCCAGCCGCCGCAGCCTGCGCTGAACAACCCGCCAGAAGTGATCACCGAACCGTTCACCATCATGCTCTGGGGCATCACCTCGGAGTCGATTCAAAACTGGGTTGGCGGTGGCAGCGCAGAGGACGGTCTGACCGGTATGGCGGCAAGCCCCGGTACGGTCGAAGGCCTCGCCCGCGTGGTGCGCAGCCCCGATCAGCTGGACGAGATCCAGGAAGGTGAGATACTCGTGACGCCGGTCACTGCTCCGAGTTGGGCGCCTGTGTTCGGCAAGATCAAGGCCACCGTCACCGATATCGGTGGGATGATGAGCCACGCGGCTATCGTCTGCCGCGAATACGGGCTTCCTGCCGTGACCGGTACGGGCAACGGATCGTCTTTGATCAAGACCGGGCAAAAGCTGCGAGTCGATGGCAGCTCCGGCAAGGTGACACTTTTGGACTGAGACATTTCGGCGGCCACCTGTGGCCCCCGAAACCTATCTGACACTGAGGTTCCGATGCTCGACAAATCCATCGAACAGAGCCGGTACGATACGGTCTGGCGTGCGGCCGAACCCTATATGCGGGCGCGCAAGAACGACGTGCATATCCCGCTCTCTTTCGCTTGGGCTCAGAGACTACTTGCTGAGTATTCCGAAGCCGATCATGACATCTGTTCGCTGGCGATCCTTCTCCATGACATCGGTTGGTATTCGATCGACATGGAAGACATCATCGAGAAAGGCTTTTCCGGACCCAACATGCTCCAATCAGACGTGCGTTATCTGCACGAGGCCGAGGGGGTGCGCTTGGCGACGGAGGTGTTGCGCGACACCGGCTGGGACGAAGCGTTGATCGCAGATGTCTGCGAAATCATCGACGGGCATGATACCCGAACCGAGCCGCGCCATCTGAATGACCGGATCGTGCGCGATGCCGACAAGCTCTGGCGTTTTTCCGTGACCGGCGTGTCGGTCGCCTGCGACTGGTTTAAGACCACACCGCATGGCTATGCCGACCGGCTGGAAGAGCAGAAGACGCAGCTTGAAACGGACGCCGGGATCAGAATGGCGACAGAGACGCTAGCTGAGACACGCAAGGCGCTGATGCTGCATGTGATTTGAGGACGGAACCATGGAAATGTTTATTGATGGAACGTGGCATGCGGCTGCGGACGGTGAGCGTCTGAACGTCACCGCGCCGGCCACGGGCAAGGTTATTGACACAGTGCCGCGCGGGGGTGCATCCGACGCTGATCTCGCCATCCGCGCTGCGGAGCGTGCCATGACCGATTGGAAACGCCGCCCGATGAGCGATCGTGTGGCGATCCAGAAAACCTGCGCCCAGGCAATGCGTGATCACGCTGAAGCGCTGGGGCAAGCACTTCATGCCGAACTGGGCCGTCCGCTGCCGGCCTGCATCGCGGAGGTCACCCGTTCCGCCGATCTGCTCGATGTCTACGCCGAAGAGGGTTTGCGCCTCTCGGCCACCATGTCGCTCGGGGCCGCGCCGGGCGAAAAGACGGTTGTGACGCGTGAACCGGTGGGTGTCGTGATTGCGATCACGCCGTTCAACTACCCGATCACGCTCCTGATGTTCAAACTGGGCGCTGCGCTGATAGCAGGCTGTACAGTGGTTGCGAAACCTGCCGAGGACACGCCGATGTCGACGCTGATGCTGGCGGAGGTTTTCCACAAGGCGGGGCTTCCGGCGGGGGTCTTCAACGTGGTTACCGGCAAAGGCCGGGAAATCGGCACGGCGATGATCGAACACCCGATCCCGCGCAAGATCGCTTTCACCGGCGGCACGGCGGCCGGCAAGGCGATCGCGGCGGCGGCCACCGGAACGATGAAACGGGTGACGCTGGAGTTGGGCGGGCAAAGCGCCGCCATCGTCTGTTCGGATGCCGATCTCGATAAGGCAACCACTGCCATTGCACGCCATGGTTTCGCCAATTCGGGGCAGTTCTGCTACCGCGTCAATCGTGTGTTCGTGGAGCGTCCCGTTTACGAGGAGGTGCTAGAGCGCCTTGCGGAAAAAGCTGGCAAGCTGACTCTGCAGCCCTTTGGCGGCGAGGGCGACCTCGGTCCGTTGGTGAACGAGAAAATCTACTCCAACAGCAAGTTGCAATCCGATGATGCCCGCGAAAAAGGCGCGCGTATCCTTCTGGGCGGAGCGCGTCAAATCGGGGAGGGATTTGAAGACGGTTTCTATTTTCCACCGACGTTGATCGCAGACGCGACGGAGGACATGCTTGTCATGCGCGAAGAGACTTTTGGCCCGCTGCTCGGCATCGCGCCAGTGAACAGCGCACAGGAGGCGTTGGAGCTTGCCAACCAAAGCCGCTACGGGCTTGCGGGGTTTGTGTTCTGCTGCGACTTGGCAAAAGGGCTAACGCTTTGCGAAGGCCTGGAGGCAGGTTCCGTCTGGCTGAACGACATCCACCGCTCGTCGCACTACGTGCCCTTCGGGGGTGTCAAGGAAAGCGGCCTGGGGCGTGAAAAGGGCCGCTACGGCGTCGAAAGCTATCTCGAATACAAGACCATGTACCTGAGCTATGAGGTGCCGGCATGACACCTTCCACGCTCTTGCCGCGCGATCAGCCGCTCTGGGAGGAGGCTCGGACCTTTCTCGACGTGCGGTCAAACAATGTGCATACGCTCATCTCCTATGGCATCGCCAGGGCGCTATTGGTCGAACACCCAACTGTGCAGGGGAGTACCGTCCTGCCGGCGATCCTCTTGCATGACGTCGGCTGGAAAAGGATCGATCCAGAGCTGATGGTTGATGCGATCGGTCCGAACCCGACGCGCAAGGAACTGGTACGCGAACATGAAATGCATGGCGTGGAGATCGCCGGCGATATCCTGCGTCGTCACCGCCCGCAGGGTGTCAACATTGATGCGGTTCTGACGATCATCGATCGGCACGACACGCTGAAGGAGGCGACCTCGCCGGAGGACGCGCTTGTCAAGGATGCCGACAAGGGTTGGCGCTTTTCCCCACACGGGATCGAGACCATCTGCGGTTGGTTCGATACGCCTGAAAGCGAGACAATCGACATGCTGGAGGACTTCGTTCTTCCACAGTTTCTGACCGATGCCGGGGGGACCATGGCGCGGGCCTACCTCGCCGCCGCGCGCGCCACGCTTGAAGCCCCTTGCTATCTCAAGGAGAGCAGCCATGTCTGATCTCGATCTGAAGGGCAAGAGTGCGGTTATCACCGGCGCGGCGGGCGGTCTCGGGCGCGCATTCGCTGAAGGGTTTGCCAAGGCTGGGGTGGAAGTGCTCGTCGGCGACATCAATTCTGAGGGCTGCGCCGAAACTGTCGCGCTGATCCAAGCGGCCGGCGGTACGGCGCATATGGCAACCGTGGATGTCACTGATCGTGAGAGCTGCCTCGCACTGGCACGTACGGCCGAAACGAAATTCGGTGGCGCAGACATTCTGGTGAACAACGCCGCGATCTATGCGGGATTGGAGCGTCAGGCGCTCGAAGAGATTGACGAAGCGGTGTGGGACAAGGTCATGGCGGTCAACGTCAAGGGCGTCTGGCAGGTCAGCCGTGCCTTCACTCCTCTGATGCGTGCGAGCGGTGGCGGGGCCATCGTCAACGTCTCTTCGGCGACGGTCTTCTCGGGCTCGCCGCAATGGCTGCATTATGTAGCTACCAAAGGTGCGGTGATCTCCATGTCGCGGGCCATGGCGCGCGAACTGGGAGATCACAACATACGCGTCAATGTACTGGCCCCCGGGTTCACACTTACTGATGCAAGCCTTGGGCTGATGCAGGACGCGGCCTCCTACGGGGTCACTCGTGGGGCGCTCAAACGTGCCGCAAGGGCGGACGACATGGTTGGTGGCGCGCTCTATCTCGCTTCGCCCCTTGCGGGTTTTGTGACTGGCCAGACTCTGATTGTCGACGGCGGCCGTCAATTCAACTGAGGAAGGACAATGGTCAAACTGACATTCATCGAGCCGTCAGGCAATCGTAGAGAGATCGAGGCGGTGCCGGGTCAAAGTGCCATGCTCGCAGCGACCGCTGCCGGCATCGCCGGGATCGCAGCCGAGTGCGGCGGCTCTTGTGTCTGCGCGACCTGTCACTGCCGGGTCGTCGAGCAGGGTGAGGGCCTGCCGGAGATGGAGGACGCGGAGCGCGACACGCTGGAGTTCACTTCGGATGCGATGGGCGAAACGAGCCGCCTGACATGCCAGATCGAGGTGACCTCGGCGCTGGAGGGCATCGTCTTCGAAGTCGTGGGGCACTGAACATGGCCGGGATTGTCATCGTCGGCGCAGGCCATGCCGGAAGCCAGCTCGCGATTTCGTTGCGCGACGAAGGCTACGAAGGGACGATCGATCTGATTTCCGCCGATCCCGACCATCCCTATCACAAGCCGCCGTTGTCGAAATCGTTCATGAAAACTCCCGATGCTGCGCTACAGCCCTTGCGGGCGCAGCAAGTGTTTGATGACAAGAGGATCACGCTGCGACTCGGCCAGCGGGTGCTCGGGATTGACCGGGAGAAGTGTCGGGTGCGGCTCGCAGATGGTCATCCCCTCGACTATGCGACACTCGTGCTCGCGACCGGTACAGAGGCGCGTCCCCTGACCCTGCCTGGCAACGACCATGCCGGCGTTTTTACACTGCGCACCGCCGCAGACGCCCGTCGGTTACGCGCTGCGTTGCCAGGCGCACAGAGGGTAGTCGTGATCGGCGGAGGTTTCATCGGACTCGAGACGGCGGCGATGCTTTCGGCGCGCGGGTTAGACGTCGCGGTTGTCGAGATCGCGCCGCGCCTTCTGGGGCGCGCTGCAAGCGCCGCTATGGCCTCGGCAGTTGAACACGCCTTGATTGAAACTGGTGTGCGCGTTCTCGCAGGTGCCAAGATCGAACGGATTGTGGGCAAACCCGGAAGAGTCGATGGCGTACTACTGGAGAACCGGACGCTGCCTGCCGATCTTGTCATCGCTGGTATTGGTGCAGTGCCTGTGGTTGGGCTTGCCGAGGACGCGGGGCTATCCGTCGATAACGGCATTGTGGTGGATGCGCATTTGGCGACCTCGGATCCTGCCATCTTTGCACTTGGCGATTGCGCCTCCTTTCCGATGGATGGCGCGAGAATGCGGCTGGAGTCGGTGCAAAACGCCACCGATCAGGCGCGAACGCTTGCCAAAACGCTATCGGGAAGGCCCGCTGACTATTCTGCTGTACCATGGTTCTGGTCGGACATTGGCACACTGAAGCTGCAGATCGCGGGGCTCTCTGCGGGTGCCGATGCCAGCGTCGAAAGCTTTACCCCTGAAGGACGGCTAAAGTCGGTTTACCACCTGCGTGCCGGGCAGTTGATCGCAGTTGAAACCATAAACAGCGGCGGCGAACACATGCTGGCTCGGCAGATGCTTGCTGCCGGCTTCACGCCCGCGACCGATCTGATGCGGCAAGGCGATCCACGAGCGATCAAAGCCGCATTTCAAGGCATAGTTGCCTGATTGCCCTGACTTCAGAGCATGCGCTGCAGCCCGGCCTGCACCTTGAGGAGTTTCGGCAAATAGATATCGGCTAGTTGCCCGGCGTGTTCCTGTGTTGCTGCCATTCCGGTGTTCAGCGCCGCCACAACCCGGCCATGCCCGTCGATCAGCGGCACCGCGATCGACCGCAGTCCGATTTCAATCTCTTGCTCAATAATCGCATAGCCAAGCACCCTGGCGCTGTCGATCCGCTCCATGATTTCATCGGGATCGGAGATCGAAAAACTGGTGCGCGGCGACAGGTCCGAGGCATCGATCAGTGTCCGGGCCCGCTCGGGTGGCAGGGAGGCAAGCAGAACGCGCCCCATCGAGGTGGTGCAGGCTGGCAGGCGCGATCCCGGCATCAGCCCAATCGACATCACCCGCCTCTGCGCAGCCCGTGCGATATAGACGATTTCGGTCTCGTCCAGCAGCGCCACCGAACAGCTTTGGCCGATCTGCTCAGACAGCTGGTCGAGCCAGGGCTGCACGATTTGCGGCAATGGTAACGAGGCTATTGCCGCAACGCCCAGCCTCAGCACCCGCGGTGTGAGCGTAAAGAACTTGCCGTCGTAATCGGAGTAACCCTCGCGGTGCAGCGTCAGCAGCACGCGCCGCGCGGTGGCGCGGTCAAGACCGCTGGCGTTGGCCGCCTCAGAGATCGACAGGCGCGGCGTTTCGGTTCCGAAGGCCTCAAGCACCTTCAAACCTTTCACCAACGACGCAATGTAGTCGGTTGGCTTGTTCAACATGCGAACAACGCTATTCATTTATTGAACAAATATCAATATATGAACAAATGACTCGCTTGCCGCCCCGTTCTGGCGATATGCGATCCGCATTCAACGGAGGAGCAGCATGAGCAAAGTCACCGAATCCGTGGCTGATGCGGTCGCGGAGATCCCACACGGGGCGCAGGTCATGATCGGTGGTTTTGGTGGTTCCGGTGCGCCGATCGAGTTGATCCACGCGTTGATCGACAGGTTTCGGGCGACCGGTAGCCCCAAGAATCTGACGGTCATAAACAATAACGCCGGTAACGGGGCGATTGGTATCGCTGCAATGATCAAGGCAGGTATGGTCGCCAAGATGATCTGCTCATTCCCGCGCTCGTCAAATGCTGAGGCGTTCAACGAGAAATACCTCTCAGGTCAGATCGAACTTGAACTGGTCCCACAGGGCACGCTGGCGGAAAGGATTCGCGCCGCCGGTGCAGGCATTCCAGCCTTCTACACGCCTTCGAGCTATGGCACCGAGCTTGCCGTGGGCAAGCCGGTCGAAGAATTCGACGGCAAGATGTATGTGCGCGAAGCCTGGCTGAAAGCTGATTTCGCTTTGATCAAGGGTCAGAAGGGCGATCACGCGGGCAACCTGACCTATCGTCTTGCCGGGCGGAACTTCAATCCGCTAATGGCGATGGCCGCGGTCAGGACCATCGCCCAGGTTGCTGATCTGGGCGCGCCAGGCTCGATCGACCCCGAACAAGTCGTTACCCCCGGCATCTTCGTTGACGCAATCGTCGAAGTAGCGGAACCGCGGCAGGAAGAAGTGCTCGTCCGCACAGGAGTTATCTACTGATGTCCGGCTTCAACCTGATGGAAGACAAACTGACAAACGCCCAGATCGCCTGGCGCGCGGCCCAGGACATCGAGGACGGCTCTTACGTGAATCTCGGTATCGGCTTTCCCGAGATGATCGCCAAGTTCCAGCCCGAGGGTCGCCAAGTGATCTATCACACCGAAAACGGCGTATTGGGCTTCGGTGCCGCGCCAAAGCCGGGCGAAGAGGACTGGGACCTGATCAATGCTGGAAAGAAGGCGATTACCTTGAAACCGGGCGCGTCCTTTTTCCATCATGCCGACAGTTTCGCGATGGTACGGGGCGGTCATCTGGACCTCGCCGTACTCGGTGCCTACCAAGTAGCGCAGAACGGCGATCTGGCCAATTGGCGCGTCGGCTCGAAGGGCGTTCCGGCGGTGGGCGGCGCGATGGATCTTGTCCATGGGGCGAAACGCGTAGCGGTCGTGACTGATCACGTCACCAAAGAGGGCGGGGCGAAACTTGTTGACAGATGCGCATTCCCGCTGACCGGCGTCGGTTGCGTGACGCGCGTCTACACCTCGCTTGCCGTGGTCGATGTCGTGGACGAGAAGTTCGTGCTGCGCGAGAAACTGCCTGCGATTTCCATGGAAGACCTGCAAGCGGTCACAGGTGCGGCGCTCCACACCGAGGGCACTGTCGGCGACCTCATCGTGCCAGAGAGTATCCAATGACCGAAGTCTACATTTGCGACTATATCCGCACCCCGATCGGCCGATATGGCGGAGCGCTTTCCGCGATCCGCACCGATGACCTTGGCGCCATTCCGCTAAAGGCGCTGGCCGAACGCAACCCAGCGATGGACCTGTCTGCCATCGACGAGGTGATCTTCGGCTGCGCCAATCAGGCGGGCGAGGATAACCGCAACGTCGCGCGTATGTCTCTTCTGCTCGCAGGCTATCCGGAGACCGTGCCGGGCACGACGATCAACCGGCTCTGCGGTTCCGGGATGGATGCGGTTATCACCGCCGCCCGGGCGATCAAGTCGGAAGAGGCAGAGCTTGTTGTGGCGGGCGGGGTCGAAAGCATGTCACGCGCACCTTTCGTGATGCCAAAGGCCAACACTGCCTTTTCCCGCACGAACGAGTTACATGACACCACAATCGGTTGGCGTTTCGTCAACAAGCTGATGAAGTCTCAGTACGGCGTCGACTCGATGCCGGAAACGGCCGAGAACGTGGCCGAGGATTTCGATATCAGCCGTACCGATCAAGACGCCTTTGCACTGCGGTCGCAGCAGAAAGCGGGCATTGCGATCAAGAATGGCCGTCTCGCGCGCGAGATTGTTCCGGTGACGATCCCCCGGCGCAAGGGTGATCCGGTTGTCGTCACCACAGACGAACATCCGCGCCCTTCATCCAACTTAGACGATCTGCACAAGCTCAAGACCTTCGTGAAGGCCGACGGTACGGTGACCGCCGGCAACGCGTCGGGTGTGAACGACGGGGCTGCGGCGCTGATCCTGGCCACAAAGGGGGCTGCGAAGAAGCACGGCCTCACGCCAATCGCGAAGGTGCTCGGCGGCTCGGCGGCTGGCGTCGCACCGCGAATCATGGGGTTTGGACCCACGCCTGCGTCGAAGAGGCTGATGGCGCGTCTCGGGCTTACACCGAAAGAGTTTGCGGTGATCGAACTGAACGAGGCCTTTGCCTCGCAGGCCCTTGCCACGCTCCGCGCTCTCGGGATCGCTGACAACGATCATCGCGTGAATCCGAACGGCGGTGCGATCGCGCTTGGCCATCCGCTCGGCATGTCGGGCGCGCGCATCACCGGCACTGCCATGCTCGACCTGAAGCCGGGCGAGAGATCACTTTCGACCATGTGTATCGGGGTCGGTCAGGGGATCGCCATTGCTCTCGAAGCTCTGTGACGACGATCAGCGGGCGGTGACTTCTTCTGGCCCGCTGGTGAAGCAGTCTTGCCATCAGATTGTCCGGGCTGCCTTCGCCGAAGGCGAATTTCCGGGCTAAGCCCCACTGCGCTGGTCATCGGGAGGAACCCATGCATGCATTGAAACGCGACTGGGGCATGATGCACCTGAATCTCATCCGCGGCAGCGATACGGCGCTTGTGTTCATCAACTCGCTCGGCACCGATCTGCGGATGTGGGACGCGGTCGTGTCACGTCTGCCCAAGGGCTGGTCAAGCCTGCGCATGGACAAACGCGGCCACGGCCTGTCTGAAACCGCGCCGCAAGGCTACGGCATTCCCGACCTTGCCGAGGACGTGATCGCCGCAATGGATCATGAGGGCATTGAAAGGGCGGTATTCGTCGGCTGTTCCGTCGGCGGGCTGATCGCGCTGCATATCGCGTTGCTGGTACCGGAGCGGGTGATAGGCCTTGCGCTGTCGAATACAGCTTCGATGCTCGGCGCGTCGGAGGGCTGGCACACCCGTATCGAAGGTGTGCATACGACCGGCATGGGTGCGATGGCCGAAACTATCCTGCCGCGCTGGTTCGGTCCCGCAATGCTGGAAAGGCCGGAAGCGGTGCTATGGCGCACAATGCTCGCCCGAACGGACAGGGCGGGCTACATCGCGACCTGCGCCGCGATTGCGGGCACCGACATCACCGATCATCTTGGCGAAGTAGAGCAGCCAACGCTCGTATTCGGGGGACGACACGATCTTGCAACCCCGCCCGAGGTGGTTGAGAGGCTTGCCCGTAATCTGCCGCACGCAGACCTTGTGATGTTTGAGACGACGGGCCATCTGCCCGCCATCGAGGCGCCGGAGGCGTTTACGAAAGCCCTTGTGAGATTCGTGGATAACATCACTGATAAACGAAAGAATCCATCCGGGCACGAAAGTGCGCCGAAAAGTTCTTGGCACTGAACGTGTCAACGGAACGGAGGCGGACAAGACCG
This sequence comes from uncultured Paracoccaceae bacterium, assembly GCA_947503175.1. Taxonomy (GTDB): domain Bacteria; phylum Pseudomonadota; class Alphaproteobacteria; order Rhodobacterales; family Rhodobacteraceae; genus Ovoidimarina. The sequence continues at coordinate 189,721 of CANNCO010000004.1, read as the reverse complement.
CATTCGCTTTACGTTTCGAGCCGCTTATCACCGAAGTTGCCTCGGGCCATTGCCAACGGGCAACCCGGTGAACCTGCACTTTGATCCTATTATGTGTCGTCGAGCCCTCTGGCGCGTAGGGGGCGACTGCCGGTCGAGGTTGGTCGGCTTTTGCCCCAACACTTGACGGGATCATCTCAAGCGTTCGGAGCTTCGCGAAAAACCGGATAATGGTCGGATCATGGTTCTGCCGCTAAGCAGACTGACCCAGGCAGTCTTCCTTGCTCGGGCACGAGTAGCGGTTATGCCTCGCTTTCGAAACCAACCCCGACTTGATCGCAGCCAGGGCAGGCCAAAGGTCGGCATTCTCGTCTCGCAGAAGAAAAGCTCGGGTTGCATATGGCCACCGCATTGCAGATGTTCTTTTTTTGTTCCTGTCTTTGGTATACACTGTTTGCCATGCAACTCGTGCTGGATCTCGACGGTCGGGCGCGGGTTCTGGCGCAGATCCACAAACGGCTGCAACGTCATTTCGGCAGCCAAGGACCGTTCTTGCAGCTTGATCCCGTAAGCCAATTGGTCATGGGCCTTATCGGCGGCAAGACGTATGGCGACGTCTCGAAGGCAGCCTTCGAACGGCTCCTGAAACGGTTCTGCAGTTGGGAGGCCTTGCGTGATGCGCCGGTCCCCTCAATCGAAGCGGCGATTGGCGGAGTGACCTTCTCTGACGTCAAAGCACGACGTCTGCGGGACGCGCTTCGGATGATCACCAAAGACCGTGGTGCGCTGACCCTTGATCATCTCGATGAGATGTCAGTCGATGACGCGCTTGTCTGGTTGGAACGGTTACCGGGGGTCGGCCGCAAGGTCGCCGCTGTGACTCTGAATTTCAGCACGCTGCGCAAGCCTGCCTTGGTCATCGACACCCATCATCTGCGTGTACTACGCCGTCTTCGGTTTGTCGGGGAGCGCGGCAACTTTGTGCAGGCCTATGACAGCATCATGCCCCTTTTGCCATCTGACTGGCGGGCCGCCGATTTCGACGAACATCACTGCCTCATCAAAACCCTCGGCCAATCCATCTGCCGATACCGGGCACCGGTCTGTGGTGAGTGCCCTTTGCAGGAACTGTGTCCGACGGCTTCAGCCGGTTCCGGCCTAAATCGACTGCGCGACTCTTCTTGAGCGTCGTCAGCTCTCCGCCGCGATGCATTCTGCGATTGCATCAGCCATTGCGACAAGCAGGCGGGGATAAAGGTCTGCCCCGGGTTCCAAGGTTGCGCCCGTAGGGTCAAGGGTACCAAGGCCAAGGCCCATATCCTCTGCAAGGGATTTCGCCAGGTCCGGGTTGTGCTGAGGTTCGCGGAAGATACAGATGACGTCTTTGCCGCTGATCGTGTCGCGCAAGTCGTGAAGGTGCTTGGCTCCGGGTGCGGCAGCGTCTCCGAGCGCGATGCTACCTGCGACGGTCACGTCGAAACTGTTGGCGAAATAGCCATATGCATCGTGGAATACGACAATCGGTCGGTCGCCGACGGGTGCAAGACGCGCTTTCGCCGTTTCGCGGGCCTCGGCGATGCGTACGATGGCCTGATCCGCCCGGTCGGCATAGGTCGCGGCATTCGCCGGATCAGCGATGGCAAGCGCATCTGCGATTGCGCGAAGCCATACCGCTGCATTGTCCGGTTCGAGCCACGCGTGCGGATCGGTCGCGGCGTGGTGATGGTCGTGGCTGTGGTCGTGACTGTGGCCATGGTCGCCATGGTGTTCGTCGAATTCACGTAAGGTAACACCATCAACCGTCAGAAGCCGAAGTTCGTTCTTGTCCTCCGTGTCGGAGGCGAGAGCACGTTCAAGCCACGGTGTCATCTCGGGCCCGACCCAGATGACCAGGTCGGCGTCACCAAGGGCGCGGGCCTGACTGGGGCGCAACTGGAAGGAATGCGGATCGGCCCCTGCATCCATCAGCAGAACGGGGTCCTCCCCCAGAATGCTGGCGGTCAGCCCCTGGACGACGGGGATATCGGTGACGACCTGTGGCGCCGCATTGGCAGAGAACGGAAAGCAGAGCGCAAGAACGAGGGCAGATAGCGAACGCATCGGATGTTCCTTGTGAATCGGACGAGAGGGATATAAACTCAAATGTGATGTTATAACAATACGGAAGCCGGATGGAAGAGCCAAAAGCCTTTACGAAGCACGACCATGCAGGATGCGCGCGGGCGGCGATGCGCCATGCGGAGGTCGCAGCTGCTGAACACGGGCTGCGGTTGACGCCGGTGCGGCGTCGGACACTTGAGATACTGCTGGAAGAGCATCGCGCGCTCGGTGCCTATGAGGTGCTGGAGCGGCTCGCCGCCTCTGGGTTTGGAACGCAGCCGCCGGTGGCCTATCGCGCGCTGGATTTTCTGGTGGAACACGGGCTTGCGCATCGGATACGGCGACTGAATGCGTTTGCGGCTTGCGCACAGCCGGGGACGGCGCATGCGCCGGCGTTTTTCATCTGCGAAAGCTGCGACCATGTGGCCGAAGCTCCAGCCAAAGAAGTGCGCGCCGCGTTGGATGGAGCGGCCGAGGCGATTGGCTTTGCAATCGCGCGGTCCAGCATCGAGGCGGTGGGCCAGTGTCCGACCTGCCGAAGCAACCCATGAGCCTGATCGACGTCACCGATATGAGCGCGGGCTATGCGGGGATCGCGGCGCTTCGTGATATGAACCTCTCGATCGACAAGGGCGAGATCGTCACGGTGATTGGGCCGAATGGTTCGGGAAAGTCGACACTTATCAAGGTGTTGATGGGGGTGATCGCGCCCAGCGAAGGTCGGGTCGAACGGGCGCCGGGGCTGAGCATCGGCTATGTGCCGCAGGCCCTTTCAATCGATGCCAGCCTGCCCATCACAGTTGCGCGGTTCTTGTCCTTGCCGAAACCCCAGAAGGCTTCCGAGATTGCGGCGATGCTGACACGGGTCGGTGTGCCGGGCCTTGAAGGCCGTCAGATGACGGCGCTTTCGGGGGGACAGTTCCAGAGGGTTCTGCTGGCGCGGGCGTTGTTGGCCAAGCCCGATATTCTCATCCTGGATGAGCCGACCCAGGGCCTTGATCAGCCCGGTGTCGCGGCATTCTATCGGTTGATCGAAGAGGTCCGGACCGAGTTGGGTTGTGCGATCCTTCTGGTAAGCCACGACCTGCATGTGGTGATGAGCGCGACCGACCGCGTTTTGTGCCTGAACGGACATATCTGCTGCGAAGGGGCGCCGGATGCGGTGTTGGCGGCGCCGGAATACCGCGCTCTCTTCGGCGACGGAACTGGCGGTGCGTTGGCGCTGTACCAGCACCATCATGACCACGATCACGACCATGGTACGAACGGGCACCAGCATTGATGGAACGCCGCGATGCTTGACGATTTCCTGATCCGCGCAGGACTGGCCGGGGCTGGTGTTGCGCTTGCCACGGGCCCCTTGGGGGCCTTCGTGGTCTGGCGGCGGATGGCCTATTTCGGCGACGCGACGGCCCATGCAGCCGTGCTGGGGGTCGCGCTGGCGCTGGCGTTCGAGATGTCGATCTTCGTGGGCACGATGGTGGTGGCTCTGGCCATGGCCCTTGCCGTGGCGCGGTTGTCGGCGCGGGGGCATGCCATGGATGCGACGCTGGGCGTTCTATCGCACTCCGCGCTGGCAATCGGGCTGGTGGCGATTTCCTTTGTGACATCGGTGCGGATCGACCTTCAGGCCTATCTGTTCGGGGATATTCTGGCGGTGTCGCGGGGGGACCTTGCGGTGATCTGGCTGGGTGCGCTGGCGGTGACGGGGTTGATCATCTGGAGGTGGTCACGGCTCCTAATAGCGACTTTGAACGGGGAGTTGGCGGCATCTGCGGGGGTTGATCCGCGGCGGGAGGAACTGGTTCTGACCGTCGCGCTGGCCGTTGTCGTGGCTCTGGCGATAAAGGTCGTCGGGGCGTTGCTGATCGCGGCGATGCTGATCATTCCGGCGGCGGCGGCGCGCAGCCTTGCGCGGTCGCCCGAGGCGATGGCGGCCATGGCCGTGGTGCTGGGCCTTGCGGCCGTGGCGGGCGGGTTGACAGCCTCGCTTTATGCCGACACGCCTGCGGGACCGTCCATCGTTGCGGCGGCGGCCGGGTTGTTCACCCTGTCACTGCTTTTCGCGCCCTTCAGGCGGGCGTAAGCGCGTTCGCGCGGGCGATCAGATCGACGCCCATCTGCCGGAACAGGTCGACATAATCGAGACAGACCCAGTTCTCGGCGATCTTCCCGCGTGGGTTCGTAAACTCGCAGCGATAGAAATCCATGACCCGCAACGTCAGGGGCAGGTTCGTTGTCGGGACGCCCAGATAACTGCCGCGATGCGTCATTGTCATCGAGGGCCAGCCTGAGACAGCGGCATAGTTCCCGTCGCCGATCCGGCAATAGTGATTGCCACCCTTCCGGTCGGGGAAAGCTGACAGGAATGCCGCGCGGTGATCGTCCACGAATCCGTCCCACCGGTAGGTCGAGCCGACGCCACCGGGGCCGTACCACAGCATATCTTCATGCCAGTGCCCGTCGCTGCCGGTCTGGCCGTGCGATGCTCCGGTTTCTGGATCATAGACATGGAGGTCGCCGAGCATTCGCTGCACCAGATCAAGACTTGCCGCACCGTCGCCCGTGGTCGGGCAGACGCCATCGTGGGTCGCGGGGCCGGGAAACAGGGTCTCGGTTCCCAGCATCGGCGGAAACGGGCTGCGACCGGACTGGCGCGCCAGGTCGGGCAGGTCGATGATGATCCTGGCCTTCGTGATCTGGCCATCATCGATCCGGTAAAACTCGCCGGACCGAAGGAAGCCCAGCTTTCCCGAAGGCAGAAGACCAAACAGCGATTCAGAGAATGTCGAAACGTAATGGTTCAGAATGGCCGTCCAATAGCCGCCTTCGTCGCGGATGTTCTGGCCGCCGATAACGATCTCGTCGCGTCGGTGGACAGCGGTCAACGCCGCACGAAGCGGGCGGATGAACCCCTCCAGAATCGCCTCGCGCCCCGCGAGACGGTTCACGGGATCGGAAATGTCCCAGACGGCATCGGAAGCGATCAGATGATTGGCATGGCCAATCAGATCATCGTCGGAGCAGCGCATGAGATGATCGAGTCCGGCGCTGATTTCTTTTCTTATATCAGTCAATTACGGAGATCCTCCGGACCAAGTTCATCTGCTCGACAAAAAAGACTTGGCAAAAGCCAACCCCCAAGTCTAGCCTTTTTGCAAACGTGTGCAAAAAACGTACCGACAGGGGAGCCACCCATGGCCGAAATACAATTGCGCAACGTGTCGAAGCGTTGGGGGTCCTTTGTCGGGGTTGATAACTTCGACCTGACGATTGCGGATCAAGAGTTTCTGGTGCTGCTCGGTCCGTCGGGCTGCGGCAAGACGACGACGATGCGGATGATCGCGGGGCTGGAGGAAGCGACCGATGGTCAGATCATCATCGACGGCAAGGTCGTGAATGATCTGGACCCGAAGGACCGTGATATCGCCATGGTGTTTCAGTCCTACGGCCTCTACCCGAACATGAACGTCTACGACAACATCCGCTTTCCGCTCAAGGTACGGAAGGTACCGGAAGCAGAGCATGACACGCGGGTGCGCAAAGCGTCGGCCATGGTGGAACTGGACGAGTTTCTGCACCGCAAACCGGCAGAGCTTTCGGGCGGTCAGCGACAGCGTGTGGCATTGGCCCGCGCAATCGTGCGCGAGCCGAACGTGTTCCTGATGGATGAGCCGCTTTCGAACCTTGACGCAAAGCTGCGGGTTTCGACGCGGGCGCAGATCAAGAACCTGTCGCACGAACTGAAGGTCACGACGATCTACGTGACCCATGACCAGATCGAGGCGATGACGCTGGCCGACCGGGTCGTGATCATGAAGCAGGGCGTGGTGCAGCAGGTCGGTACTCCGGTCGAGATCTATGACAACCCGTCCAATACCTTCGTCGCAGGGTTCATCGGCAGTCCGGCCATGAACCTGATGGAGGGCGATGTGAAAGACGGAACGTTCATAGGGACCAATGTCACCATTCCGGGGCTGTCCGGTCCCGATGGCCCCATCACGCTGGGTTTCCGGGCAGAGGACGCCGCGATTGCCGAGCATGGCGGGCAGATCGAGGCCAAGGTTTATACGATGGAGCTTTTGGGCGACGCGACGATGATCACCGTTCGCGCGGGCGGCGCGCTGGTCAGCGTCAAGGCACATAAGGAACACCGAGCAAGGATCGGCGATCCCGTCGCGATCTCGGTTCCGGCAACGATCTGTCACCTGTTCGATACCAAATCGGGGGCGCGGATCGTGGGATGATCCCAGAACTCGAGTCGCGTCATGGCGCGGCAAGACAACCGGGGTGTGAACTTGCAAGGCGCACCCGCCAACACCTAGGGAGACCGAACGATGTTAAAGAGACTTCTTCTGGCGGGGGCCGCCAGTCTGGCGCTTTCGGCCGGCGCACAGGCCTGTGCCTTTGAGAACGAAACAGAGGTATCGATCCTTTCGGCGGGCTTTGAGGCCTGGAAGGCCGTCACGGATGCGATGATCGAATGCGGCAACGTGAATGCCGAGCTGGATCAGGAGTTCCGGCAGAAACAGCCTGCCGCCTTTGCGGCGAACCCGTCGCTTTATACGCTGGGTGGTGTGTCGAACGGGACGATTACACCGCTTCTGAACGAAGGCACGATCCGCCCGCTGGACGATCTGATCGAGAAGTACGGCCAGAACCTGAGTCCAAACCAGCTGATCCAGATCGATGGTCATACGATGGCCGTGGCGATGATGGTGAACACGCAGCACATGATGTACCGCGAAGACATCTTTGCCGATCTTGGCCTTGACGTGCCCGGGACCTGGGATGAGGTCCTTGAAGCGGCCGAGACGATCAAGGCGGCGGGTGTCGTCGAGTATCCGCTGGGCGTGACGATGAAGTCAGGTTGGAACATCGCCCAGGACTTCAACAACATGTTCTTGGGATATGGCGGGACCTTCGTCAACGCCGACTCGACGCCGAACGTGAATACCGAAGCAGGTCTGAACGCGCTCGATATGATGAAAAGGCTGACGGAATACGCCGACCCCGAATACCTGGTGTCGGATTCCACCTATGTTCAACAACAGTTCCAGCAGGGCAAGATCGCCATGGCGAACCTGTGGGCCAGCCGTGGTGGCGCGATGGACGACCCGAGCGAAAGCCAGGTTGTGGGCAAGGTCGGCGCGGCAGCCGCACCTTTGGCCATGGAAGGTGGCGCACCGGCGACGACCCTGTGGTGGGACGGGATCGTCGTTGCCGCCAACATCTCGGACGAAGAGGCCGATGCGGCCTTCCGCGTCGCGATGGAAGGCCTCGACGAAGAGATGGTCAAGGCGAACAGCGATGCCGCGATCTGGCTCGTCTCGGGCTATGAGCCGAGCAAGCTGGCTCAGGGTGCGATTGCAACTGCCACGGCCCAGCCTGCGCCGTCCTCCTATCCGTCGACCAGCCAGATGGGTCTGATGCACACCGCGATCGGCAATGAGTTGCCCGCCTTCTTCACCGGCGACCGGTCGGCCGAAGACACGCTGGCCGCGATCGAAGAGGCTTACACGACGGCCGCCGAGGAGGCCGGCCTGCTGCAGTAAAATCGATGCGTCCGGGGTAATCCCGGGCGCATTCCAGCCGGGTCAGGGGATACGCATCATGAAATTCCGCACCTTCGCCATGTTCGTCGGTCCGTCGATCTTTCTGATGGTGCTGTTCATCGCGGCGCCGCTGGTCAGCGTTTTCCTGCAAAGCTTTCAGATCACCCAGCCGGTTGTCGAGATGCAGGAGGTCGAGACTTGTACCGCAGGTTTCCTGACGCAGACCTGTACGACCGAGACAAAGACCGTGCCGAAACTGGACGAGTTCGGAAATATCGTCACCACGACCGAATGGGTCGGTCTGCTGAGCTATCAGCGCGTCTTGCAACTGGATGCCGTGGGCGCCGCGATTTCATCGGGCAACTGGGGTGATATCCTGAACATCGATTTCTGGAAGGCGCTGCGGTTCACGCTGACCTTTACGCTGATCACGCTGCCCTTCGTGATCGGGATGGGTCTGGCCATCGCGATGGTGGTGAACAATGCCACCAAGTCGATGAAGGGGCCGGTGATCTTTGTCTCGCTCCTGCCTTTCATCATCACGCCGGTGATCGGTGCGCTGTCGATCCGGTGGCTGTTTTACGGGGACGGGATCGTCACCGTCTGGCTTGAGGCGTTGTTCGATACGAACCTGTCGGTGGCCGCAAACGGCTGGGCGGTGGAGTTCCTGATGATGTTCTATCGGGTCTGGCATGTGGCGCCGTTCGCCTTTGTCATTTTCTATGCCGGGCTTCAGACGGTAAATCAGGACACGCTGGAAAGCGCGATCATCGACGGGGCGTCGCGGTTCGACCGGTTGCGCTACGTGATCGTGCCGCACCTGATGCCGCTTATTGTCTTCATCACGCTTATTCACCTCATGGATGCCTATCGCGCGTTCGAGGAGGTCGTTGGCTTCTCAAGTCAGGCGCAACGGATCACGCTGCAATGGCTGACCTATGACCTGTTGCAACCGGACGATGCGGGGAACAGGGCGATCAGCCGTGCCTCTGCCAGCGCGATGCTGACCATGATCGGGATCGTCATCATCCTGATGCCGCCGCTGCGCCGCACATGGCGCGATCACAAGGGAGGCTAGGGGGCATGTCGACACCCAAGGCGCTGCAACAGCCGCTGACGCTGAAACTTGCGTCGAACGCGTTCCTGATCTTCTGGCTTCTGCTGGCCGTGTTCCCGTTGTTCTGGATTCTGGCGATGAGCTTCAAGTCGCCCGTCGATGCGTTCTCGTCCTCGGCATTGGATGTCGTGATCGGACCCGAAACCCTGTCGCGTGGCAACGGGCTTTCCGCGTTGGACATCATTTTTGGCGTTGTCGTCCTTTGGGTTAGCGCGCGGTTGGCGATGCGTTGGCTGATGCCGATGGCGGCTGGTGACGGCCTGATACAGCGGGTTTTCAGTTGGCTGGTGGCCTGTCTTGGGTTCGGACTGCTGTTCGTGGCAGTGTTCTTTTTCCTTCTGCCCTGGGTTCTGGGGCCGCTGAACGACATCGCGGGGCCATTGGGCAGACCGGTTCTGGGTCTGACGACCGAGCACTACAATGCCGTTTGGGTCGAGAATGAGTTCTGGCGGAACTTCAGCAACTCGCTGATCGTGACGGCGGGTGTTGTGACGATCTCGCTAACGGTGGGTACGCTGGCGGGCTATGGTCTGGCCCGGTCGGGATCGAACCTGGCCTTCTGGATACTGGTCATTGCGCTCGTATTCCGGGCGCTGCCGCCGACTGTGTTGGTTGCGGGTTATCTGCCCGCCTTCGTCAATTCCGCCGAAATCCTCCGCCCCTGGCTGGGGGAAAATGCACCTACGCTCTATGGCCAGCCGCTTGCGGTGATCGCGGTGTTGGCGTCGATCAACCAGCCTTTCACCATCTGGATGCTGCGGTCGTTCTTCCAGAACATTCCCACCGATCTGGATGAGGCGGCCCGGGTCGATGGCTGCACCCATTTTCAGGCCTTCCGCTGGGTGATCATGCCGGTCATGTGGCCGGGGGTGATCACCACGGGCCTGTTCAGTTTCCTGCTGGCCTATAACGACTTTCTGGTCACGTCGCTGCTTCTGGACCAGTCTAATCAGACGATGGTTCCCGCAATTGCAGGATACTTTAACCGCGAGACGACGACGACCGATCAGGTCGAGGCTGTCGCGGCAGCCGTGTCGATCACCGCGCCTCTGTTCCTGCTGGTCATGGTGTTCCAGCGGCAGATCGTTTCGGGTCTGACGGCCGGTGCCGTCAAGGGCTGATCCCCCCGGCGCGCGCGTCACATCGGTGGATGTGGCGGCGCGAGCAGGCGTCAGCCGCTCGGCGGTCAGTCGTGTCTTTACGCCAGGTGCAAGTGCCTCGGCCAAGACGACCGAAAAGGTACGGCGTGCGGCCGATGAGCTGGGATATCGCCCGAACATCCTGGCACGATCCTTGTTGACGGGTCGCAGCCGGATGATCGGGCTGGTGGCGGCCTATCTGGACAATCAGTTCTACCCGCAGGTTCTGGAGCGGCTGTCGAATGCGCTGCAGAACCAAGGCTATCACGTACTGGTCTTCATGGCCTCGCAGGATGCTGGGAACCTTGATCAGGTGACCGATGAAATCCTTGATTATCAAGTGGATGGATTGATCCTTGCCTCGGTCGCGATGACTGGCGACATCGCCAGACGATGCCGCGCGACGGGGGTGCCCGTGATCCTGTTCAACCGGCGGCAGGAGCGGCGTGGCGAGATTGCGGTTGTGTCCGACAACCGCGATGGCGGGCGGCAGGTGGCGGAGCATCTCATCTCGCTCGGGCGCCGCAAGATCGCTTATCTGGCCGGTGCCGAGGGTGCTTCGACGCAGCGGGACCGGGAGGTCGGATTTAGCGAAGCTTTGGAGCAGGCGGGGTTGTCTGTCTATGCGCGCGCTATCGGAGGCTTTCGCCCCGAGATTGCGGCGGATGCGGTGCGCGAGATGTTTCGGGGGCCCGACCGGCCGGATGCGGTCTTTGCGGCAAACGATTCGATGGCGTTTGCGGCGATGGATGTGTTGCGGTCCGAGCTTGGGCTGGATGTGCCGGGCGATGTGGCAATGGCAGGCTTCGACGATACGCTGGTTGCCGCGTGGCCGGGCTATGACCTGACTTCCGTGCGGCAGGACATCGACCGGATGGTAGAGGACACGGCAGAGATCATGATAGCGCGGATCGAGGGGCGCAAGGCGGAGGTGACGGGGCTTGTCCCGGTGACGCTCAGCGTGCGGGGATCGACCGTAGGCCGGGGTTAGCCGGTCGCGAGCAGTATCTGTTTCCAGACCGCCGTTTCGTCGATCAGCGTCCATTCGCGGCGAAGACCCCAAGGTCCGAACTCGGCTTGGGTCATCCCCATAACGTAGACCTCTGCCCTGGTTGGGGCTCCGAAATGCCCCCACCCGTCATGGCGGCCATGGAGGCTCCAACGGATGGCAGCCCGGGGTGGCGTGCCTTTGGTCTCGACGCCCATGACGTGGTCGACCCGGAAGGTGGCCGAGGGAAACGCGCTGCGCAGGCCAAGCCACTGCCGGTCGGCGGCATCGGTGCCGTGCTGGTGTGAGTGACCCCAGTAGGCCAGTTCGCAGGCGCGGTCATAGGTGGCGGGGATGACCGAGAATTCGTCTGCCATGATGCGCGTAAGGATATCGGCGAGGCGCGCGCCATGGGTGTTGTCGTTGCCCCGGCCCCTGTATGGTCCGGGCAGATCGGTGGACGGTGACATGGGGCGGATGCAGGCCTCGGGTCCACCCTCGCGTGCGATCAGATCGCGGGTCCAGTCGACGACGTCCCGACCCATCTGGCGGACGATGGCGCCCTGATCGCGGACCAGCCATTCATCGGCTACACCGTTGTTTTCGCAAAAGCAATCCGCGATGATCCGGTATTCCAGCCGCCGACCGGTTGGGGCACCATACATTCCCGGCCCGGTATGCGTCGCGGTGCAGAGAAGACGGTGAGAGGACAGAAAGCTGCCGGGCGTGACCCCAGTCCAGATGACGTCTTCGCCCAGAAGTTCGCGATCGGGAAACTCGGCCAGCGTCGCTTGTGTGGCGGCGATGATACCGGCGTTGCCCTTGATCACCGAAGCGGGCGAACGGACCACAAGATCGGGACCGTAATAGTCGTGCAGCGTGTGGATGCCGCGATCTTCCCAGATGTCACTGGTTATACCGAGAATGAAACCCTCTTCCGATGTCCAGCGCGGGTCGAATCCGGGCCGGAAGGGCATTACCGCTTGCCGTAGTAAAGCCCGACCACGTGTTCCGCTTCCGCGAAGAACAGCCAGCGGCTGACCAGAGCACCGGCCAGGTGCGACAGAACCGCGATGGCGGCGAGGATATGGCTGAACGGCAGGACGAACAGGATAACCCACGGGATCATCGCGAAGAGGACAATGCCTATGATCCGGAGCTTCATCGCATGCTTGCGGGCGACGACATGCACCATTTCCCTGGTCAGGTAGTTGCCCCCGGTATGCGGCGGCTCGAAAGATCGCACGTCACCGCGATTGCCAAGGCCGGTTGCCGTGGCAAGAGTTGTTCCGGAGGTACGGAACCGGGCATCGCCCGACTGCCATGCCCAAAGCTGAAACGCGGCGAGCGCGAGGATCAGCATCGGCGCAAGTGTCGTCTGACCGGCCAAAAGCGCGCCGCCTGCGATGGCGTAGGCGAAAAACAGGATCGGTGTGGACCAGTGGTGCCAGCGGGGAACGGTCTTCATCTGCGTATAGATCATTGAAGTGGTGAAGATCGTGCCAACACACAGAACGGCGCCGAGGATTCCGAGCGGTATAAGCCGGATACCGAGGATCACCAGCGCGAAGGCGTAAATGCCCATCACAACCATGGTAATCGCGGCAAACCAGGCCTCGCGGCTAAGCCAGCTTGAGCGCCATTGGGTGAAGGCCTTCAGCGCGCGCTCGGGGTGGCCCAGATGGAAGGTCGAGGAAATCAGGCCACCGCCCGCCAACGCGAAGCCGAGGGCGAAGAAAACGAAGGCCGTGAACCCTTCGACATTCGGATAACCGAGGCCGAGGAATGCGAGCAGGCCGAAGCCGAGGCCCGACAGTGTCGTGAAGAGAATGATCGAGACGGCGGGGTGCATTTATCCCAACTTTTCCAATGTCTTGTCCAGCCAGCCGAGGAAGCCTTTTGGTTCTTCGGCGACATTCGCGAGCAGCGGGCCCAGCACATCAAGGGGTTCATCGCGCGGACGCGGCGGCAGGTATTTGTTAACCGGCTTCGTACCCTGTTCGGGCATCAGGTCCATGCCGCCCCGGGCCGCGACCTGTTTCGAGACCGCGCTTTCGGGATCGGAAAGATCGCCGAAGGCGCGCGCGCCGGTCGGGCAGGTGCGCACGCAGGCAGGTTCGCGGTCTTCCTCGGGCAGGTTTTCGTTATAGATGCGGTCGACGCAGAGCGTGCATTTCTTCATCACCTTTTCGACCGGATCCATCTCGCGCGCGCCATAGGGGCAGGCCCATGCGCAGAGGCCGCAACCGATGCAATCGTCCTCGTTTACAAGGACAATCCCGTCTTCCACGCGCTTGTAGCTGGCCCCGGTGGGGCAGACGGTGACGCAGGGAGCGTCGTCGCAATGGAGGCAGGATTTCGGGAAATGGACGAGCTGTGCGGGCCCCTTTTCCGGCTGAACCTCGTAGGAATGGATGCGGTTCAGGAACGAGCCCACGGGATCTGCGCCATAGGCATCCTGATCGGCCAAGGGCGCGCCATAATTCTGGGTGTTCCAGCCCTTGCAGGCGGTGACACAGGCGTGGCATCCGACACAGATGTCGAGGTCTATGACAAGACCGAGCTTCTTTTCGGTGTGGGTTGGTAAACTGGTCATTAATGCCTCGACCCCATTATGCGCATACCATGCGCATACCATGTGTATGTCATGCGCATCAGGCTTTCGTCTTTCTCAGGATATCCCGTGGTGCCGGCGGGACCGGCGACTTAATCGGCGGGAAGTCCGGCTGAGCCTCTGCCGGGGCTTCCACGCGTTCGATCCGGACGCGTAGATCGAACCACGCGGCCTGACCTGTCACCGGGTCGGAGTTCGACCAGCGCAACCCATCGCCCTTGGGCGGAAGAAGCTCGGGGATCAGGTGGTTCAGGAGAAAACCCTCGGTTGCCTCAGGCGCGTTCTTGTCGAGCGCCCAAGCGCCCTTGCGCTTGCCGATGGCGTTCCATGTCCAGACGGTGTGTTCGTTGAGCGATGCCATATGCGCGACCGGCACGGTGATCGCCCCGTGAGGCGAGGTCAGTTTCGCCCAGTCGCCGTCGCGAAACCCGTTCTCTTTCCAGATCTTTGTCGGCACGTAGAGCGGGTTACGGCCATGGATCTGGCGCAGCCACGCGTTCTGGGTGCCCCATGAATGGTACATGGCCATCGGGCGCTGGGTGAGCGCGTGGATCGGATAGGTGTCGGCATCCTCTGCCTCGGGCGCGTACCAGATCGGCAGGGGATCGAGCTGAGACTTTATCCGTTCGCGCAGGTGGTCGGGCGGCTGGCGCGACCCGTGGCCTTCGGCGGCCAGTTGAAACCGGCGCAGGGGTTCGGAGTAGAGCGTGAAGAGGTAGGGGGTTGGCCGGTCATAAAGGCCGATTTCGACGGCCCAGTCCTGATAGCCTGTGTTCCACGGTTTGAAATACTGCGCGTCTTCGGGGATGTGCCCGATCCAGAAACCGCCATTTTCGATGTATTTCTCTAGCTGGTTCGGGTTGGGCGCGCCGCGCCCATGGTGGTCGCCATCGCCACGGAACCCGGCGAGGGGGCCGACGCCGGGGCGGCGTTCGTGGTTCACGATGTAATCGGCGTAATCGGTGTACTTTGCGCTGCCATCCTCGGCCACGAAACCCGGCAGGCCGAGCCGGTGACCCAGATCGCACAGGACCGACTGGAACCCGCGCACGTCGCGGTCGGGTTCGACCACCGGCCAGCGGATCGCGTCTGCGGCGGCCTCGGCCTCGCAGATCGGGCGGTCGAGAAGCGATATGCAGTCGTGGCGTTCAAGATAGGTCGTGTCGGGCAGGATCAGGTCGGCATAGGCCACCATTTCCGACGAATAGGCGTCGGAATAGATGATCCGGGGAATGACGTATTCGCCGTTCTCGTCGATGTCGGTGAGCATACCCATGGTCTGGGCCGTGTTCATCGAGGAGTTCCAGGCCATGTTGGCCATGTAGAGAAACAGCGTGTCGATCTTATAGGGATCGCCCGCATGGGCGTTCGAGATCACCATGTGCATCAGGCCGTGGGCCGACATGGGGTTTTCCCATGTATAGGCCTTGTCGATGCGCTGGGCGGTACCGTCATCGTTCAGGCACAGGTCTTCGGGTCCGTGCGGATAGCCAAGATGCGGGCCGCCAAGGGGCTGACCCGGTGCCGCATCGGCATGGGGTTTCGGGTGGGCCGTGGCCGGTTTCGGATAGGGCGGCTTGAACCGGAAGCCGCCGGGGCATTCGACGCTGCCCAAGAGGATCTGCAGGAGATGCAGGGCGCGGCAGGTCTGAAACCCGTTCGCATGGGCCGAGATGCCGCGCATGGCATGGAAGCTGACCGGGCGCCCGATCATCTTCGCGTGCTTCACGCCGCGGAAATCGGTCCATTCGCGGTCGATGGTGATCTCTTCCTCGAAGGCGACGCGGGCCAGTTCGGCGGCGATGGCGCGAATGCGCGTCGCCGGGATGCCGCAGGTTTCGGCCACGGTTTCGGGGGCGTATTCGTCGGACAGATAGCGTTCGGCGATCAGGTGGAAGACCGGGACATGGGTCACGCCCGCGTGGCGCCATGTGCCCGAGAGATCTGGGATCACATCGGGTTTGTCGTAGCAGCGCGGGCGGTCTTCCTTGCGGTCCCAGATCAGGTCCTTGCCGTCATCGTCTTTCAGGATCAGCCCGTAATCCGGCGATGCGGGATCGCGGTTCACGAGGCAGGGGGCGTTGGTGTAGCGGGCGAGGTAGTCGAGATCGACCTTGCCGGCCTTCAGCAGGCAGTGGACGAGCGACAGGATAAAGAGGCCATCGGTGCCGGGCGTGATGCCGACCCAATCATCCGCGATGGCGTTGTATCCCGTGCGGATCGGGTTGACGCCGATGACGCGCGCGCCGCGTTCCTTGAGACGGCCAAGGCCCATCTTGATCGGGTTCGAATCGTGGTCTTCGGCGACCCCGAACAGCATGAAGAGTTTCGTGCGTTCCCAGTCGGGCTGGCCGAACTCCCAGAACGCGCCGCCCATGGTGTAGATGCCGCCCGCCGCCATGTTGACCGAGCAGAAGCCGCCGTGCGCGGCGTAGTTCGGTGTGCCGAAGCCCTGGGCCCAATAGCCAGTGAAGGATTGCGACTGGTCGCGGCCCGTGAAGAAGGCCAGTTTTTCGGGCGCTTCTTCGCGAATGGGCTTCAGCCATGAGGTCGCCAGTTCCAGTGCCTCGTCCCAGCTGATTTCCGTGAATTCGCCGGAGCCGCGGGGGCCGGTGCGCTTCATGGGGGCGCGCAGGCGTGAGGGTGCCGTATGCTGCATGATGCCCGCCGCACCCTTGCCGCAGAGAACGCCGCGATTGACCGGGTGATCGCGGTTGCCCTCGATATAGGCGACCTCATCCCCCTTCATATGCACGTTAATCCCGCAGCGGCAGGCGCACATGTAGCATGTGGTCTTGCGCACTTCGTCCGAGACGGGTGGGCTGAGGTCGATTTTTGGTTGCTGTGTCAAGGGCATCCTCCCGCCGGAAAGGCTAGACCGGGGCGGCGCCGAGGGCTAGGGCCAATTGTCCCCTTCGGACAGGTCCAGTTGACGCATCACCCCGCCTGAAGGCGGGCGCCGGCGTCGCGCATTTTCACTTCCGGTGCGCGGGCGGCGAGGATGCCCGCGACGATTTCGGACAGGTCGCGGTATTCGTCGGCGCGTGCGGTCGAGCGCCGCCATGCCATCCCGATCAGCCGCGCCGGTTCGGAGACCGCGACGGGGCGATCGACGACAAGCGGTTCGCGCGTCACCTCGGACCGGACGTAAAGCGCGGGAAGAAAGGAGATCCCCATGCCCATGGCAACCATCTGGCGCAGGGTATCGAGAGAGGTGCCCTCGAAATCGTGGGACAGCCTTGCATGGTAGGTTTCGGCCAGAACGCGTACCTGATCATAAAGACGGTGTCCCGGTTCAAGGGTCAGGATGGTTTCGCCCGCCAATGCGTCGGGCGGAATCGCCTCGAGCGCGGCAAGTCGGTGATCGCGGGGGACGACGACGCGCAGCGGTTCGGAAAACAGGGGGACGGTCTCCACGTCCTGCAGGTCGAGAGGCAGGGGGTAGAAGAGGATGTCGAGCGCGCCGTTTTCAAGCTGGCCGATCAGTGTTTCGGGCAATGCCTCGCGCATGTAAAGCCGCAGGTCCGGGTGGCTTTCATGCAGATCGGGAACAATGAGCGGCAGAAGATAGGAGCCAAGCGACTGGACGATGCCGACGCGGATCGTGCCCGAAAGCGGGCTGGCCTGGCGGGCGATGACCTGGATATCTTCGACCTCCCGCAGGATACGGCTGGCGCGGGCCGCAATCTCGCGCCCGACGGGCGTCAGGAGCACGCGTGTGCGTGAGCGTTCGACAAGCTGGGCGCCAAGGCGCCGCTCCATCTCTTTCAGTTGGGCAGACAGGGTGGGCTGGGTGACGTTCGTCATCTCGGCGGCACGGCGAAAGTGCAGCGTTTCGGCGAGCGCGTTGAGATAGCGAAGTTGTTGCAGTGTGGGCATTGCGGGAACTTTGATAGAGGATCTCTATCATAATAGCTGAAATTTTCGATTTCACCAATGAATGTTCATCGCTACATGTGCCCAAACATCTTTTGGGGGCGCTGTGAAAAGATTTCAGAACATTCTGATCGTCTGCGACGAGAGCCCGGCCTGTGACCAGGCCGTCGCGCGGGGCGTCTGGCTTGCGCAGGCTAATGGCGCGCGCGTGACGCTGATGGATGTGAACCCCGCAAAGCCCGACACGCTGGCGCGGGCCTTTTCCAGCCTGTCCGAGTCGCGCGCGTCCGAGATCGCCGGTCAGGTGCAGGAATACTATGGCAAGCTTCTTGAGAAACATGCCGAAACCGTGCGTGCGGCGGGCGTGCCGGTGGACACTCAGATGCGTGAAGGCGTCGCGTTCATCGAGATCATTCGGCTGGTGATGACGGGCGAACATGATCTGGTGATCAAGGGCGCGCTGACCAGCGAGACCGGGCGCGGCAAGCTTGCTGGCAATGACATGCATCTGTTGCGCAAATGCCCGTGCCCGGTGTGGATTCTGCACGAAGGCCAGCCCTCGACGGCGCAAAAGATTCTTGCCGCCATCGACCCCGACCCGAATGACGATCCGCAAACCAGCCTGAACCGGGTTGTCATGGAACTGGCGTCGTCCCTGTCGGTTCGTGACGGTGCCGAGTTGCATGTGATTGGCGCATGGCGCCTGCAGGAAGAGACGATCCTGCGGTCTGGCCGGTTCCGGATGCCGGAAAGCGAGCTTTCCACTATCCTCGAGTCCGAACGTCGGAATGCCGAGGGTCGCATGGCGGATTTCCTGAAGGATTTCCCAGAACCCGAAAACCGGCACGTCGTCGTGCAGAAAGGGTTCGCCGGAGATATCATCCCGGCCTATGCGGCCGAGAACGGGATCGACACGATCGTCATGGGAACGGTGGGCCGCACGGGTGTAAGCGGGTTCTTCATCGGGAACACCGCCGAGACGATCCTGACATCGGTCGATTGTTCTGTTCTGACCGTGAAACCGCCGGGCTTTGTCTCGCCCGTCGGTCTTGAATAGCGGGCGCCGGCGGACCATGCAGGGTTTTCTGGAAGCTGTGGGTGCCGAGAGCGCCGAGCGGAGGCTTTCGGCCTTTCTGGCCGAGGTGCGCGTTGCCGTGCCTGCCGAAGAAGAGCAGCAAACCCATCGTTCGGTTCTGAACGCAGCCGTCACCACGCTGGACCGGCGGTTGCATTCCGCGCTTCAAGTTCTGGAAAGCCAGCGTGCCGAAGCGACAGCCGAGACGAGGTTGATCGAACGGCACCTGAGCGATCTTGAGCGGACAATAGATACGGTTCACGGGAGGCCCGATGCCGCCCAGCTTGAAGAAGCGGCGGAACGGCTTGCCGTGCTTGAGGAGCTTGTCCCGGCATTGGCGGGGCGAACCGCACAGGCGAAACGCGCCCGGCAATGGATCAACGATCTGGGCGACGCCGCGGCGGAGTGGCGCGGGCGGGACAGGGACACCGAGTTCGGCGTGACGTCGCCGGGCCTGCTGCGGGCGCTGACCGAGGTCAGTGCAGCGCTTGATTCCATGACGACCGGCGTCCAGCAACGCCGGGATGCCCGGCAAGCGTCGGTCACAGATATGGGATTTGCCCGCCTTGCACAGCTTGGCGGGATAGTGCAGGGCACCGACGAGAAACACAAAAAGCTTGGGTCCGACGAGGCGCAGCGGCGGCTGATGCGACTGACCGGACGGTTGGCGAAGCTGGGCGTGGTACGTCTGCAGCCAGGACCGGGAATGAAGGCAGGATCGGAGAAACATGGCGGGACATAGTGAAGTGGCGGACAAGGGGCCCTGGGCGCGTCCTGCCGGGCTGTTGCCGCCTGTCTTGGCGGCGGCGTTGTTTGTGCTGTTTCTGGGAATGGTGCCGGAGATCGCGGACGAACAGGTTCTGCGCTGGGCGTGGGACTGGGTTCCGAGCCTTGGAATCGCGATTACATTCCTCGTCGACGGGCTGAGCCTGACCTTTGCGCTTCTGATCACCGGCATCGGTTCTCTGGTCTTTCTGTATTCATCGAAATATCTGCAAGGCCATCCGCATTTCGCGCGGTTCATGCTGTTCATTGTCATGTTCATGTTGTCGATGCTGGGGCTGGTCCTGGCCGATAACCTTTTGACATTGTTTGTGTTCTGGGAGCTGACCACGATCACCAGCTACCTGTTGATCGGGTTCGATCACTCTACGGCGAAGGGCCGGCGTTCCGCGTTGCAGGCGCTTTTGCTGACCGGGACGGGGGGGCTGGCGCTTCTGGCCGGGTTCATTCTGATCGGCAACGTGGCGGGCACGTTCGAGTTGTCCGAGATCCGGGCGCAGGGGGGTGTCTTGATCGAGAGCGCCCTGTACCTGCCGATCCTGATCCTCGTGCTGGCGGGCACGTTCACGAAGTCGGCGCAGTTCCCGCTGCATTTCTGGTTGCCGAATGCGATGGCGGCGCCGACGCCGGTTTCGGCCTACCTGCACTCGGCCACGATGGTGAAGGCCGGTGTGTACCTGATGGCGCGGATGCATCCGAACCTTGGCGGCACGGATGTGTGGCTCTGGGTGCTGACGATTGCCGGGGCGGTGACGGCGGTCTTTGCCAGCATCATGGCGCTGAAGCAGACCGACTTGAAACAGTCGCTGGCCTACACGACGCTGATGGCTCTGGGCACGCTGACGCTGTTTCTGGCGGCGGATGTGGGATACGCGATCACGGCGGTGATGACGTTCCTTGTGGTGCATTCGCTTTATAAGGCGGCGTTGTTCCTTGTCGTCGGCATCATCGATCATTCGACCGGGACCCGGCACGTCAACGAGTTGGGCGGGCTGGCGCGGGCGATGCCGATCACTGCTGTGGCGGCGGGCGTGGCCGCGTTGTCCATGGCCGGATTGCCGCCCTTCATCGGCTTCATCGGCAAGGAGATCAAATACGCAGGGGCCCTGGCCGTGGGATCGGAACCTGCCTTTGTCGCGGCGGCGGTGCTTGTGTCCAATGCGCTGATGCTGGCAGTCGCCGGGATCGTAAGTTTCTCGCCCTTCTGGCGGCGCAAGCATCTGGCCGAGCCGCTCAACCCCCACGAGGCGCCGTGGCAGATGCTGGCCGGGCCAATCATTCTGGCGGCTTTGGGTGCGTTGTTCGGCATTTATCCCGAGCTTCTGGCCCGCAGTCTGGTGAACCCCGGTGTGGCCGCGATCCTGGGGCCGGATGTGACGCCCGCGGCGCTGAAGCTGTGGGCCGGATTCAACCTTCCGCTTGTCCTCAGCCTCGTGACCTTCGCGCTGGGGTGGCTGTTCTACTATTACCGGCGGGGTCTGCGGACCTGGCTGATCGGTCTGGGCGAGCGGTTGCCGGTGTTCGACAATGGTTGGGACAATGTGCTGGACGGGCTGAAGGCGCTGGCGGCCTGGCAGACCCGGCTTGTTCAGGGCGGTCTTCTGCGGCGGTATCTGTTCATCACGTTCGCGACGTTTCTGGTCGCCGTCGCCGGGACGATCTGGCTGAAGGCAGGGCCGATGCCGGCTCTGGAATGGCCGGTTCTGCAGGTTCAGCACTGGGTGGTGATCGCGATCGTTGTTGCCGGTGCGTTGCTGACGCTGACCACATCGAGCCGGATCGCCGCGATTGCGGGGCTGGGCGCAGTGGGGATCGGGGTCGCGCTGATCTTTATCATCTTCGGTGCGCCAGATGTGGCGATCACGCAGCTTCTGGTCGAGACGCTGGTGGTCGTTCTGTTCGCGGTGGCGGCCCTGAAACTGCCGCAACTGGACCCCGATGGCACCAAGAGGCACCGGCCGCTGGATGCGGCTCTGGCCGTCTCAATCGGTATCGGCGTGACGGTGGTCATGCTGATGGTGACGGATGGCCCGATCGACCGGCGTCTGACCGACTATTTCGAAGTGACGAGCTGGCCCGAGGCGTTTGGGCGCAACATCGTCAACGTCATTCTTGTGGATTTCCGGGCGCTTGACACGTTCGGCGAGATCGCGGTCGTCGCCATCGCGGCGCTGAGCGCGTTTGCATTGCTAAAAGGGCGCAAAGCATGAATTCGATCATTCTTCTGGCCGGAACCCGGCTGCTGGTTGCGCTGCTTCTGGTGTTTTCCGTGTTCATGCTCTTGCGGGGGCACAATACGCCGGGCGGCGGGTTCATCGGCGGTCTGATCGGAGCGACGGGGTTCGTGGTCTACGCGATTGCCTGCGGCACCGAGCAGGCACGTCAGGCGCTGCGCGTCCCGCCGGAGAACGTGGCGATGGTCGGCCTGGGCATCGGGCTGTTCGCCGGTGTCATGGCCGCGTTCTTCGGTGACGCGTTCTTTGTCGGCCAGTGGCTATTCATCGGCGCCACCGAGACCGAAAAGGGCCTGCCGCTGTCGTCGGTTCTGGTGTTCGACATCGGCGTTTATCTGGTCGTCCTCGGCTCGATCCTGACGCTGACATTCGCGTTGGAAGAAGGGGCCGACTGATGGAAGTGATGTTGTCGGTTCTGGTGGGCGTCCTTGTCGCCGCCGCCGTATACCTGATGCTGGCGCGGAACGTGTTGCGGTTCCTGTTCGGGCTTATCCTGATCTCGAACGCCGCGAACCTCACGATCTTTACCAGCGGCCGCGTGACCGAGGCCGCGCCGCCGCTGATCCCGGAAGGGGCCGAGGCCCCCGTGGGTCTGGTGGCCAATGCGCTGCCCCAGGCGCTTGTCCTGACCGCAATCGTGATCGGGTTCGGCCTGTTCGCCTTTGCGCTTGTGCTGGCATTCCGCGCCTATGATGCGCTGGGCACACTGGATTCCGACGAGATGCGGGTTGCCGAGCCGGTGGAGGACACGAAGTGAGTTGGATTCTTGGTCTTCCGATCATCATTCCATTCTTTACCGCCGTCATCGCATTTCTCACGAAGGAGCGTCCTTCGGGGGCGTGGTGGTCCGTTTTGGGATCGCTTCTGACGCTGATTGCCGCCGCCGCCCTGATGGTCGTGGTCCTGCAGGAAGGTGTCGTGGCCGCGCAGATGGGCGACTGGCCGGCACCCTTCGGCATCACGCTGGTGGCGGATCTGTTGAGCGCGGTGATGGTGGTGATCACCGGCATCACCGGCCTTGCCGTCGCGGTCTATGCCCTGGCCGATATCGACGAGGCAAAGGAGCGCTTGGGCTATCACGCGCTGTTTCAGGTGCTGATCGCGGGTGTTTGCGGCGCGTTTCTGACCGGCGATCTGTTCAACCTTTATGTCTGGTTCGAGGTCATGCTGATTTCAAGCTTTGGCCTTCTGGTGCTGGGCGGTTCGCGGGCGCAGATCGACGGCGGCATCAAGTATGTCGCGCTGAACCTGGTGTCGACGATCATTTTCCTGACCGGTGTGGGCCTGCTTTATGGTGTGACCGGCACGCTGAACATGGCCGATCTGGCGCTGGCCGTGGACCAGTCCGATCAGAAGGGGCTGCTGACCGTCATCGCGGTGATGTTCATGTTCGCCTTCGGTGTGAAGGCCGCCCTGTTCCCGCTGTTTTTCTGGCTGCCCGCGGCCTATCACACGCCCGCTTTTTCGGTTTCGGCGGTCTTTGCCGGGCTGCTGACCAAGGTCGGGGTCTATGCGCTGATCCGGATGTTCACGCTGGTTTTCGACCATGACATCGGGTTCACCCATACGATCCTGTTGTGGGTCGCCTGTTTCACCATGGTCGTGGGCGTTCTGGGCGCGGCGGCGCAGCAGGATTTCCGCAAAATCCTGAGTTTCCACATCGTCAGCCAGATCGGGTACATGATCCTTGGCCTTGCGCTTTACACGCCTTTGGCAATCGTTGGCGCGGTTTTTTATCTGGTCCACCATATCGTTGTGAAAGCGAACCTGTTTCTGGTGGCGGGCGTGGCGCAGCGGCTGTGTGGCGATACCGATCTGCGGAAGATCGGCGGGCTGTATAAATCCGCGCCGCTTCTGGCGGTTCTTTTCCTGATCCCGGCCTTTTCGCTGGCGGGCTTTCCGCCTTTGTCGGGCTTCTGGGCGAAGTACATCCTTGTGAAGGCGTCGCTTGATATCGATGCGTGGTTCATTGCCTTCATCGCGCTCGCGGTGGGTCTTTTGACGATCTATTCGATGACGAAAATCTGGGGCGAGGCGTTCTGGAAGCCGCATCCCGAGGGTGTGGAGCCCGAGCTTCGGGCGATCCCGCGCGCGGCGCTGATCGCCTATCTCGTGCCGATTGCGGGGCTGGCGACGCTGACGATCATCATCGGCTTTTTCCCCGAGCCGTTCGTTCAGTTCGCCGAACGTGCGGCCGCGCAGTTGCTGGACCCGTCGGACTATATCGCGGCGGTGCTTGGAGGTGGGACATGAACCTTTTCGCGCTGAATGTGGTTCTGGCCATCGTCTGGGCCGGTCTTTGGGGTGACTTTTCGGCGCTCCAGCTTCTTGTGGGGTATTACGTCGGGTTCATGGCCCTGTGGCTGGCGCAGCCCCTGTTCGACACGCCCAGCCCCTATTTCCGCCGCGCCTACAGGGTTGTCCGGCTGGTTCTGTTCTTTGTCTACGAGTTGATCGTGTCGTCAGTCCGGGTGGCGTGGGATGTGCTGACGCCCACCGATCTGTCGTCCCCGGCCATTCTTGAGATGCCGCTGGATGTGAAGTCGGATCTGGAGATCCTCTTGGTCACGAACCTGATTTCGCTGACGCCGGGAACGCTGAGCCTCGATGTGACGCCGGATCGCAAGACGCTGATCGTGCATGCGATGTTTGCGGAAGACGAGGATGCGCTGATCCGGGAGTTGAAGCACGGGATGGAGCGCATGGTGCGGGAGGTGTTCGAATGACGCCGGAACTGTTTCTGGAATATGCGGTGGATGCCGCGTTCGTGATGGTGATGCTGTCCATCGGCCTGGGATTCTACCGGATCGCCAAGGGGCCGAGCCTTGCCGACCGGGTTGTGGCGCTGGATATGATGACGGTCGCGATCGTGGCCTTCTGCGGGCTTTATGCGATCCAGAGCGGGGTTGCCGCGTTTCTGGACGTGGCGATCGTTGTGGCGCTGGTCGGGTTTCTGGCAACGGTCGCTTTGGCGCGGTTTGCGGAGCGCACGATGCTGCGCGAAGAGAGAGACGAGACGGAGGATGCGCCATGATCGAAGTGATTGCCGGTATCCTTGTGATCCTTGGCGGAATCTTCGCGGTTATCGCCACGGTGGGGCTGATCAAGCTGCCCGACGTGCTGATGCGGATGCATGCGTCGACCAAGGCAGGCACACTGGCGTCAAGCCTGATACTGGCGGCCGTTGCGGTGGAGTTTCAGGAGATTGGCGTTGCCGTGAAATGCGTGGCCGCGGTTCTGTTCCTTGTCCTGACGGCCCCGCTGGCGGCGCATATGATCGGGCGCGCCAGCCTTGACAGAAAGAACCATCCGCGCACCTGAGCGGCGTCAGATCTTGCCCAGCGCCGTGGCCATCCAGAGCGCGGCGGTGCCGCTGCGGGTTTGCCGGTGAAGGCCGACCTGCCCGAGCTTTCGCAGCCGCCGGGGCGTGTCGAAGGCGCGAAGATCGCGGAACGCCTGCAGGGTTTTCCGGTTCTCGGCCGTCAGCAGAGGGGCAACGGCGCCAAGGGCGGCGAGGTTGTCTTCGCTCCAGCGGCTGAGTTGCCCCTTCGAAAGCGCGGCCAGCCGTTTCAGCCGGGCCAGCGTGCCCGCATTCGCGCCGACCGCATTGGTCGCGTGTTGCCGGTAGAGCACCTGCGGTTCAGGATCATAGATCACCACACCCCCCGCGCCGGTCACGATCTGGTAGCACCACCAGTCATGGGCGGGGACGGGTCCGCGATAGGTTGCCGCAACGCGGACAAGGTCGAGGGCCGCACGGTTCATGACCATCGTGTTGCCTCCGGCGATACTCTGGACGAGGGCGTTCCGGAATGATGGAGGTCTGGTGAACTCCGGTGAGGTTCCGATCGGAACCAGCGACCGGTCGGTCAGGACGGTGCGGCCGCAATAGAGCGCGGGCCTGTCAGCGGGAACCTTGGCAAGGCGCGAGAGCGCATGTTCGAGCTTACCGGGCAACCACACGTCGTCCTGATCACAGAAGGCCGCGGCATCCGCATCGGGCGGTGCGGCGGAAATGAGCGTCAGGAAGTTGCGCGCGAATCCGCGATGCGCGCCGGTTTCGACACTGACATCGCGCCCCGGCATGGTCGCGGCGAAACGATGAGCGATGCCCACACTGTCGTCGCGCGAGCCGTCGTCGCGAATGTGCAGCGTCCAGTTGCGATGGGTCTGGCGCGCAAGGCTTTCCAACTGCTCCGGCAGGTAGAGCGCGCCGTTGAAGAGGCCCAGAAGGATCGCGACACGGGATGCATCATGGGTGCGATGTCGCAGAAACCCGGGCAGATCGCGGTTGGTTAACTGGCGTGGCCGATCTTGGTAAAGGAGAGGGTAATGTTTCAATGCGATATCCGGGTTAGTTGAGCGAATCCCCAACAGGTTTCGCCTACCCTTGCCCGGAGACGGTTAACATCGCATGAGCAGTCTTTCCCAGGTTCTTCGCCCCGCGCATCTGGCAAAGTTCATCGGCCTTTGGCGCCGGGACGGGCTGTATCCGGCGATGGCGCGGGCCGTTTACTTCCTTCGGCTTTTCTGGCGCGGTGAAGTTGCCAGCGAGGTTACGGCACAGGCCGGTGGCAACGCGGGCAATGGGGTGCACCGGTTCCCGCTTGCCCCGATCTGGCAGTCGCTGGCGCGGGATCGGGCCTTTCATGTCTCGAAACCGCCCGCGGTTCTCACGCGCAACCGTTCGGTCGCGCTGATCGGCGATCTGAACCTGCCGCAATGCCGGAAATACCGGGTCGAACAACTGGACGAAATCTGGCAGGCGGCGGGTGTGTCCTATCGGTTCGCGCATTACGAGGATGTGCCCAGATGCCGTGAGATCCTTCAGGGCGCGACGCATCTGATGCTGTACCGTCTTGGGCGCAGCGATCTGGCGACGATGTATCTGTACGAGGCGCGGCGGCTGAAGCTGCCGGTTCTTTACGATATAGATGATCCGCTGTTTTCGGTTTCGGCCTACGAAAGCTATTCCAACGCCGCGATCCTGCCTGCGCCGATGCAGGCCCATTTTCAGGCCGAAGCGCCGCTTTACCTTGACGCCATGAACATGGCGGATGCGGTGTCGCTGTCAACGCCCGGTCTGGTCGCGCATGCAAGGCAGTTCACCGCGCGCCCGGCATTTCTGCGCAGGAATTTCGCGGATCGGGCAACGCTTGCGACCGGCGCCGATGCGATGCGGGCCGCTCGCCGGAGAGCTGGTGTGACGCTTGCCGTCGCCAGCGGATCAGCCGGCCATGCAGCCGATCTTGACGTGATTCTGCCACCGCTTCGCCGGTTTCTGGAAGGCAGCGCGGATCGGCGCCTGATGGTTCTGGGCCATCTGGATCGCGCGGTCTTTCCAAACTCTGTTCAGGACCGGGTCGAGGCCCGGCCCTTTACCAGCTATCCCGCCTATCTGGCACATCTGGCGCGGGCGGATTGTGCCCTGCTTCCCTTGACGGACGACACCTTCAACGCCTGCAAAAGCGGGGTGCGGGTGATCGACGCGGCGGCCGTGGGCGTTGCGTCGCTTGTGTCCGATGTGGGCGATGCCGGATCGCTGATCGTCGACGGACAGACCGGGCGTGTCGTCGACCCGACCGGGTGGGACGATGCGCTGGCCGAACTGGCCGCCGACCCTTCGGCGCTTCGCGAACGGGGGCGTGCCGCCCGCGATGCACTGGAACGGCGCTGGGGTGTTGGTTTGTCCCTGCCGGTCGTCGACCCTGAGCTTATCCAATGGGTGACCGAATGACCGCGCCGCTTCATGTCCTGTTGATCAACGTCTTTTTCGCGCCCCACAGCTATGGCGGCGCGACGATCGTGGCCGAACAGGTGGCCCGCCGCCTTGTGTCCGACCATGGCGTTCGGGTTACCGCGATTTCCGGAATCGCGCGGAGAGACCTGCCGCCCTATGCGACATTGCGCACCGAAGTGGACGGTATCCAGAACGTGATGATCAACCTTCCGCCGGGCCGCAGTTATGTCGAGCACTATGCGAACCCGCAGGTTGCGGCGCGGATCGCGGAAATCGCCCGGGGGATCGGTGCGGATGTCGCGCATGTCCATTGCGTGCAGGAGATCGGGGCCGATGCCGTCGCGGCGCTGAAATCTCAGGGGGTACCGGTGATCCTGTCGACCCACGATTTCTGGTGGCTTTGCGAACGCCAGTTCATGCTGCGTCCCGACGGACGTTATTGCGGTCAGGATCCGATCCGGGTCGATGCCTGCCGGGGCTGCGCGGCTGATATGGGCGCCGCGCGTACCCGGTTCGAGGCGCTGGGGATGATCGGCGGACTGGCCGATATCGTAACCTGCCCTTCGAAGTTCGCCGCCGGGCTTTATGCGCGTTCGGGTTTCGCGCCCGAAAAGCTGCGGGTGTGGACGAACGGTGTCCGGCTTCCCGGAGCACGGTTCGAGGCAGATCAGAGGGCGCGGCGGGATGCAGACCCGCGGCTGGTGTTCGGGTATGTGGGCGGGCCGTCGGCGATCAAGGGATGGCCGCTGATGCGGGATGCGTTCGGTGATCTGGGTCGGGACGACTTTGCCGGAATTCTCGTGGATGGCAGTCTGGATCAAGGCTGGTGGACAAAGCGGCATCTGAGCCAGTTGCAGGGCGATTGGCGGATCGAGCCGCGGTACGATCAGGAGGCGATCGATGGGTTTTTCGCGAAGATCGACGTGCTGGTCTTTCTGTCCCAATGGAAAGAGACGTTCGGTTTGACGATCCGCGAGGCGCTGGCGCGGGGGGTGCGGGTCATCCAGACCGATGCGGGCGGGGCCATGGAACACCGGGGCCAAGATGCGGTGCGGGTCGTGCCGATCGGGTGCGGGCCGCGCCGGTTGAGGGCAGAGATACTCGCCGAGTTGAACGCTGGCACGCGGGGCTGTGAACCGGTCGGTGTTGAGGGCTACGCGGCTCAGGCAAAGGCGTTTCTGGACATGGCCGAGGGACTCGTCGGTGACAGCGCCCCGCAGATCGGGGCGCCATGACGGAAGGTCGATTCGGGGCTGGTCGGGCGGTCGGGCGTGGTGGCGCGTCGTGGTGAAAGCACTAGTGCCGTAGGTTTTGTTCGGTGCCGAACCGCGCGGTCCCGGTGCGATCCGGGCACCGTTCTGCGGCCGGTAACAAGGTTCCTTCGGTGCGCCCGGGGCATCCGGCGCGGGCCACACTGCCTATGTTTGCAGTGGCTGCCCCGGGCAGGTGCCGCGTGCAAAGCGTATCAGGGCGGCGGCATTCCCGACATCGAAGACGCGTCCGTCACGGCGAACCGCCAGTGTCAGGCCGACTTTCTGTCCGGTGCACCATTACCCGTATCCACGGTATCGCCCCATGCCTCGGGAATGCTGATCCCGAGGTCGGCGAGTTCCGTTTTGATCCGGGCCACATCCGGGGCGAGCAGGTCGCGGAACCACTGTGGGATCGGACGCTGTGGCGTGCTGTTGACGCGCTGCGCCAGAACCGCTTCGGGATAGGTGAAATGCGCAATACCGAGATGCGTTTCGATCCGTTGCAAGGCCGCCGCCTCGTCGCCGTGAACATCTTCGTGAACGGCAAGCATCAGCGCGTCTTCGGGAAGACCAGCCCGCATCCGGCGGATCGCGGCCCCGTATTCGGCATTGTCCCAGATGAAGGGCTGGCGGATGAAGCGGGCGACCTCGTCCACTTTCCAGCTGTCCAGCGCGTCGGCCCGGCCCGTGATCGCGAGGTGGAACTTCATGTGGCTCCAAAGCCGGTCAACGGGGTCGCGCATCGTGTAAAGAACACGCAGCGTGCCGACGCGGCCCGCGATGTTTGTCCAGGCCTCGGCAGGCAGAAGCGCATAGAGGTTCGAGAAGTCCGCGCACCAGGCCTGCCCGCGCCGGAATGCGAAAAGCCCGCGATACCAGTGGTCGTCGACCGGGCCGTCAAGATAGTTCGCCGCCCATCGCAGCCGGTTTCGGATAGCACCGGCGGACGCGCGCGCGGGATCGAACCGAAGGTACTTGTTCTGCACATTCGCAAGCCGGGCCTGTTCCGAGAGAACATCGGCCCGGACGTGACGGGCGTAGAAGTAGTGGATCTCTTTTTCCAGCGAGAAGAAAATGTCTGGATGCTTGTCGAGCACGGAGTAAAGCCACGTCGTTCCGGCCTTCATGGCGCCGGCGCCGATGAACAGGCGGTCGATCAGCGGATCATCCATGGGTAAGATCCCTGCGCAGGAAGCGGAGCGTCAGAAGCCCGAGGACAAGGCAGGCCAGCGCGACACCCCAGACGAATGCCGGCTGGGCATAGGGCGCGGAATAGGTCGGATAGGCCCCCGCGCGCATCATCGACGTGATGTGCAGGAGCGGATTGAACCACGCCACGTCGCGCCAACCCGCCGGGATATCCTCGAACAGAAAGAAGACGCCGGATATCACGAACAGAGGCCGTGTCGCGATCTGCCAGAACCGTTCCCAGACAGGCAGGCGCATGAACAGGTAGCAGTTGAACGTCCCCGCCCCCGCCGCAAGGGCGATGGTCATCGCCAGTGTCGTCAAGACCGTTGCCGGTGCGTATTGCGCGCCTGTTTCAAAAAGTATCTCGATCCCGCCCAGAACGGTGAGAGTGATCAGGAGATGAGTCAGCGTGTTCAGCAGAAGGCGCGCAAGAAGCGCATCGATCCCGGTGACCGCCGGATAGGCGAGAAGCGGGCGCGAGAAGCGTAAGGCATTGGCAAGTTTGACGGAAATATCGGTGAAAATCATGAATGGCAGGTAACCCGTCGCATAGAACAGGATAAAGCTGTGACCCAGCGGCGGGGCATCGAAGGCCAGCTGAAAGACGGCCGACAGAAGCGCGATTGCGGCCACGGGTTCGGCCACCGCCCAGACCCACCCCCCCGGCGTCCGGGCATATGTGCCGGCCATCTCGCGCAGCATCATCGCAGTGACGGCGCGGCGGGCGGACGGCGGCGGCAAAGCCTGCGGCAGGGTCAAGACGGGCACCTCGGGCAACGAATTCTTCATTGGCTGTCGGATAAGACACTAGCGTTCGCAGCGTTAATTTTGCTTTACCCAGAGGCGCCCAAACCGTGCTTTCTCCTGTCCCGACCGACCCAGGCCATGGGGTGCCCGCGACGCGCGACGCACCCGGAACGGCCCTGGCCTATCGCGCGGATGCGGAGCTGCGGCAAGAGCCGCTGCCACCGGTTGCCGCCGCGCGCCCCGGTCGCGGCCCGTGGGCGAGCCTGCTTGTGATGGTCGTTGCGCCGCTTCTCTGCGCGGCGGCCTATCTTTACTGGAAAGCCGTGCCGCAGTTCGAGTCGACGGTTGGGTTTTCCGTACGGCGCGAGGAGGCGGCGCTTCCGGTCGATCTGTTCGGCGGATTTGCCGGCCTTTCCGGGTCGGGATCGGCCGATGCGGACATTCTGCACGCCTATCTCTCCAGTCAGGAGCTTGTCGCCGCGCTCGACCGCGATCTGGATCTGCGGTCTGCCTATTCGGTTCACGCCGCGCGCGACCCGGTCTTCGCCTTCGCACAGGATGGGACGATAGAGGATCTGGTGCGGTACTGGGAGCGGATGACGCGCCTGTCCTATGATGCGGGCACGGGTCTGATCGAGTTGCGGGTCAGAGCATTTGACCCCGCCTTTGCGCAGGACATCGCCGGGGCGGCGTTTTCCCGGTCACAGGCCCTGATCAATGAACTGTCGGCCATTGCCCGCAACGACATCCTTGAAGCGGCGCGGTTCGGGCTGGATCAGGCCGGCGCCCGGCTGCGCGATGCAAGGGCGGCCCTGACGG
Organism: uncultured Paracoccaceae bacterium; assembly: GCA_947503175.1. Taxonomy (GTDB): domain Bacteria; phylum Pseudomonadota; class Alphaproteobacteria; order Rhodobacterales; family Rhodobacteraceae; genus Ovoidimarina. Next base: position 158,511 of record CANNCO010000004.1, on the reverse strand, counting down.
CCTTTCGGACGGAAAGCCAGATCGTCGATCCGGGCGCGGATGTCAGCGGTCAGATGGGGCTTTTGACCCGTTTGCAGGCGGAACTGGCCGATGAGCTGATCCGTCTGGACCTGCTTGTGACCCAGACCCGGGACAGCGATCCGCGCATTGCACAGGCCCGCCAGCGGATCGAGGTGATCGAGGCGCGGATCGCAACGGAACGCATGAAGATCGGATCCGGCGGAGGTCCCGCCGGAGAGGACTATGCCAGCGTGATGGCGGCGTTCGAACGGCTGAGCGTCGATGTGGAGTTCGCGCGCGAAAGCTATCTTGCCGCGCTGGCCGCCTATGACCTTGCCGTGGCCGAGGCGCGCCGGCAGACACGCTATCTGGCCGCGCATATCAAACCGACGCTGGCCGAGCGCGCCACTGCCCCCGACCCGGCCGTGATCCTTGGGCTGGGCGGGCTTTTCCTGGTGTTGATCTGGGCCATCGGCGCGCTGACCTTGGCCAGTCTGAGGGACAGGCAATGAGTGTCGCCGCCATGCGTGACACGTATCTGGCACCGCCCGGGACGATCGTGTTGCGGGACGTGAGCAAGTCCCATCACGCGCGGGGTGCCGTGTCGGTTGTCGCAGACCGGATCAGGGTCGTCCTACCCGGCGGCCGGGCGATTGCCCTTCTGGGCCGGAATGGCGCGGGGAAGTCCAGCCTGCTGCGCCTGATTTCGGGTGCAAGCAGGCCGGATGCAGGCCAGATCCTGCGCCATGGCCGCGTCTCGTGGCCCGTTGGTTTCGCGGGCAGTTTTCATCCCGATCTGTCGGGCACGGAAAACATCCGCTTCGTGGCGCGGCTTTACGGCGTATGTCCGCGCGCGCTTGCCGCCTTCGTGGCCGATTTCGCGAAACTGGGTGCCCATATGGGCGCGCCGTTCCGCACCTATTCGTCGGGCATGCGCGCGCGGCTGGCCTTCGGTGTGTCCATGGGCCTGCCCTTCGATACCTATCTTGTCGACGAGGTCACCGCCGTCGGCGATGCCGCGTTTCGCGCATCGTCCGAAGCCTTGCTTCGCGCGCGGCTGGAGCGGGCGGGGGCGATCGTCGTCAGTCATTCGCTTCGGCACCTTGCCCGCCTGTGTCAGTCGGGCGCGGTGTTGGAGGCGGGACGGCTGACCTGGCACGAGGATGTGATGGATGCGATCGACCACCACCGGGATCTGATGGGGATCGCGGCCTGACCGAAACCGCGACCGTAACGGGATGTGACGCATGGCACTGACTGTCGAGCAGATTCTGGGTGAAAGCAGCTTTGATCATTCGGTTGCAATCGGTGCGCTGGCCGTCCTTGAGACGTCCCAGGGCCCGGTCGTCTATGCGGCGAGTGGCACTGGCGGGGGGTTGAGCGCATTCCGGGTCGGTCCGGACGGCGCGCTGAGCCTGCTTTGGGAATTTGCCCATCCTCTGTTCCTTCAGCCCGGTATCAGACCCGATCTGGTCATCGCGGACACCGCAACCGGCCCGGTTCTGTATCTGGCGGGGGCAGACCCGCTGAACGGCGCGGCGGTCAGCCTTGGCGCGGATGGAACATTCGGCGCGGTTATGCCGCTGGATGCGCTGACCGACCGTCTGGTCGCGCCCGCGTCGGGACGTGCGTTCGACGGGGTGTTCGCATCCCGGCGCGATGGTGGCATAGACAGTTTCCGTCTGGAGGCCGATGGCGACCTGACCCTTGCCGCAACCCTTCCCGCGATGGGCGATCCCGCGCTTTCGGGCCTGGCCGCATTGCAGGTGACTGGCGGCACCCTGATCGCCGTATCCGAAACAGGTGATTCCATCATGCGGTTCGCCGTCGGAAGTGACGGAAGCCTGACCGAAACCGCGCGGCTGGGCGCGGCGGACGGGCTGGGGCTGAACGCGCCGGGACGGGCGGAAATCCTGAGTGTCGGCGGTCAGAGTTATGCCGTGATCGGTTCGGTGGGCAACGGCGCGCTGACGGTCGTTGCGCTTGATCCGGGTGGCGGCCTGTCGCTGGCCGACCATGTGCTGGACAGCCTGCCAACGCGGTTCGACGGGGTGGGTGCGCTTGCGGTGGCAGAGGTTGACGGATTCGCATTCGTGCTGGCGGGCGGGAGCGATGACGGGCTGAGCCTCTTCACCCTTTTGCCGGGGGGCAGGCTGGTTCATCTGGAGAGCATTGCAGATACGGTCCCACTGACGTTGAGCAATATCTCGGCGCTGACGATGGTACCCCTGTCGGACAGTCTGCAGATTGTTGCGGCGGGGTCTGGCGAGGCGGGCCTGTCACGTCTGTCATACGACATCTCGGCCCTTGGAGATGCACTTGCCGCCGGACCGGGCGGTGGGGCGCTGGCCGGGACCGCCCTCGACGATCATGTGATTGGCGGCGCGGGTGACGACGCGTTGGACGGCGCGGGCGGCGACGACATCCTTTGGGATGGAAGCGGATCGGATACGCTGGCGGGCGGCACGGGCGCGGATCTGTTCGTTCTGGCGGCAGATGGGCGGACTGACGTGATCGACGGGTTCGAGGTCGGCGTCGACCGGCTGGATCTCTCCGGCTGGCCGATGCTTTACAGCGCCGCACAGTTCGCGGTGACGCCCACCGCCACGGGTGCGATGATCGCCTTTGGCGACGAGAGCCTTGAGATTATCACCTCGACCGGTGATCCGCTGACGGCAGGGGATGTTGCCGGATGGGATGTCGTGCCGCTTGAGCGCCCGCCCTTCTTTCCCGCCGACCGGGTGATCACCGGCGGCGCGGGAAATGATGTTCTGACCGGCGGTCTGGGCAACGACACGATCTCGGGCGGCACTGGCGAGGATACGTTGTCGGGGGGATCGGGCGATGATGTGCTGTCGGGAGATGCGGGCTTTGACACGATCTTTGGCGGCGACGGCGCCGATCAGATCGATGGCGGGGCGCAGGCGGACACGCTTTGGGGAGGGTCCGGCGACGATACGATCGACGGCGGCGACGGTGTGGACACGGCCTATGGCGAGGCCGGGGCCGACCTGATCACCGGGGGCGCGGGCAATGACTGGTTGCGCGGCGGCGACGGGGACGACACGCTTCGTGGCGGCGCACAGGAGGATCGGCTTTATGGCGAGGCGGGAGACGATTTTCTCTTTGGCGATGCGGGGTTTGACCTGCTTGAAGGCGGCGAGGGGAACGATACGCTGAATGGCGGAGGGCAGGCAGACAACCTGTATGGCGGAAACGGAAACGATCTGCTGATCGGCGAAGGCGGGTTCGACCGGCTGTTCGGCGGTTTCGGGAATGACGACCTACGGGCCGGAGACAACGACGACGCGTTGTTCGGTGAGGGGGGCGACGACATGCTCGATGCGGGCGACGGGAACGACCGGCTGAACGGCGGGCCCGGCAACGATCACGTCCGGGGCGGCGCGGGCAATGACGAGATGGCGGGTGGTGCTGGCTTCGACACGCTTTGGGGCGGGGTGGGCGATGACATCCTGTCGGGAAACTTCAACGCGGATACATTCGTTTTCGTCGACGGGTTCGGGGCGGACCGGATCACCGATTTCGCCGCGACGAACGATTTCGAGAAGATCGACCTTTCGGGCGTTTCAAGCATCACGGATCTGGCCGACCTGATGGCCAATCACATGGTTCAGGACGGTGGCGATGTCCGGATCGACGGGGCGGCAGGCGATGTGCTGACACTCACCGGTGTCAGCATCGCCGATCTGGGGGCCGAGGACTTTCTGTTCTGAGGCTCAGCCGCCGATCATCTTCGATTGCCGGACGATGACCTCTGCCTGCCGGATCGAGGCGATGTCGACCAGTCGGCCCTTGTAGACCGCGGCCCCCGCGCCATCGCGTTTGGCCTGTTCCATCGCTTCGAGGATCTCGCGCGCCTCGGCGACCTGTTCGGCCGAAGGGGTGAAGACGTCGTTGGCAAGGGCGACCTGCTTGGGGTGGATCGCCCATTTGCCGACCATACCGAGGGTCGCGGAGCGCAGCGCCTGTGCCCGGAATCCTTCGTCATCCGAGAAGTCTCCGAACGGCCCGTCGACCGGCAGAACGCCGTGGGTCCGGCAGGCCGCGACGATTGCGGTCTGTGCCCAGTGCCACGGGTCGGACCAGTATTTCGCACCCTCGTGATGCATGTAGTAGTTTTCCTGCGTCCCGCCGATCCCGGTGGTCTGCATCCCCATGGACGCGGCAAAATCGGCGGCACCCAGCGACATCGCCTGAAGCCGCGGTGACGAGGCGGCGATCTCTTCCACATGGGCGATGCCCGCTGCGGTTTCGATGATCACTTCGAGACTGATCGGTTTCGTGCGCCCGGTGGCGGCTTCGGCAGCCGTGACAAGCGCGTCTACGGCATAGACATCCGCCGCGGAGCCGACCTTCGGGATCATGATCTGGTCGATCCGCGGCCCGGCATTTTCCAGAAGGTTGACCACATCGCGGTACCAGTAGGGCGTGTCGAGGCCGTTGATCCGGACCGACAGATACTTCGATCCCCAATCCACATCGCCGATGGCCTGAATGATGTTCTTGCGGGCCTCCGGTTTGTCATCCGGGGTCACGCTGTCCTCGAGATCGAGATTGATCACATCCGCATCGCTTTTCGCCATCTTTTCGAAGATGGCGGGGCGCGACCCGGGGCCGAAGAGCTGACAGCGGTTCGGACGGGCAGGGGCGGCGGGCTGGACGCGGAAGGACATGGGCACCTTGGCAATTTTGTTACGTTTGAGATTGGTTGCGGCGTAGATTATTGCGTGAATTGCTGCAAGTGCATTCTGTCGCGGGCGCGCTTTTGCTGTTTATGGGAGAATCGGGCGTCTGAAATGAAGTCGAACGAAGAATGTTGCAGGTAGATCATATTCAGTGATGAAATCTTGTTCATTTTTCGACTTCGGCACTTCGTTTTGCGATGGAATTCCCCAAAAAATGTCCCAATCTCCGGCGACACTGGCTGGAGGCGCGCGACATGATTGAAACCCCTTATCTGCTTTTTCTGGGCGACGCTCCCGATAACCTTGCCGTCAAGGTGGCGCAGGGCATCCGCGACTGGCGTCCCGAGAACGTGGTGGGCCAGTTGCGCCTGCCCGGCTGCAAGGCCGATGTGGGCGTTCCGGACATGAGGCTGGAAGCGGCCCGCGAGGCCGGCGCGAAGACCCTGGTGATCGGTGTCGCGAACCGGGGTGGCATGATCTCGGAGGCGTGGAAGGCCGAGTTGGTGGCTGCGCTGGAGATGGGATACGATCTGGCCTCCGGCCTGCACAACCTGTTGCGCGACGAGCCCGATCTGGCGGCGGCGGCAACTGCGAATGGCGGGCAGATGTTCGACGTGCGGGTGCCGCAGATGCGCTATCCGATCGGGAACGGCGTGAAGCGGACCGGGAAACGCTGTCTTGCCGTTGGGACGGATTGTTCGGTGGGCAAGATGTATACCGCGCTTGCGATGGACAAGGAGATGCGCGCCCGCGGGATGAAATCGACGTTCCGGGCGACGGGGCAGACCGGCATCCTGGTGACGGGCTCGGGTGTTCCACTCGACGCTGTCATCGCCGATTTCATGGCCGGTTCGGTGGAGATTCTGACGCCGGATAATGACGAGGATCACTGGGATCACATCGAAGGGCAGGGGAGCCTGTTTCACGCTTCCTATAGCGGTGTGACGATGGCCTTGATCCATGGCGGGCAGCCCGATGCGCTGGTGTTGAGCCACGAGCCGACGCGGACCCACATGCGGGGGCTTCCGGATTATGGGTTGCCGTCGCTGGAGGCGTTGCGCGACACGGCGCTGCCGCTGGCGCGGGTGGTGAACCCGAAGGCGGAGATCGTGGGGGTCTCGGTCAATACGGCGGCCATGGGCGAGGATGAGGCGTTGAGCTATCTTGAGGGCGTCGAGACGCGGATGGGACTGCCGAGCGTCGATCCGTTCCGTCAGGGTGCGGCCCGGCTTGTGGATGCGCTGGACGGGATTTGAGCCGTCGCGCGGGGTGCGGTGTGGGGAGCCTCCGGCGGGAGTATTTCGGGAACAATGAAGCGAGAGCCGATGCAACTGACCGTTACGCGCGATACGTTTCGACTGGCCGAGGCGTTCACGATCAGCCGGGGGAGCCGGACGGAGGCGAAGGTTCTGACGGTGCGCTGCACTGCCGCGGGGGGGGGTGAGGGGCGCGGCGAATGTGTCCCCTATGCGCGGTATGGCGAGACGCTGGAGAGTGTTGCGGCGCAGATTGAATGTCTGGGCGAGGATCTGACGCGCGCGGCGTTGCAGGATCTGTTGCCTGCCGGGGCTGCGCGAAATGCGGTCGATTGTGCGTTGTGGGATCTGGAAGCGAAGCGCCGGGGTGTTCGGGTCTGGGAGCTGGCCGGATTGCAGGCACCGGGGCCGGAGATCACAGCGTTCACGCTGTCGCTGGCGGCGCCCGAAGACATGCGGGTGGCGGCGGCAAAACATGCGGAACGCCCGCTGTTGAAGATCAAGCTTGGCGGTGAGGGCGATATGGCGCGGCTCGAGGCGGTGCGGGCCGGGGCGCCCGATGCGCCGATCATCGTCGATGCGAACGAGGGCTGGAGCGTCGGGGAGTACTCCGAGCTTGCGCCGCATCTGGTGCGGCTTGGCGTGCAACTGGTCGAGCAGCCGTTGCCCGCCGGCGAAGACCACATGCTGGCCGAGATCGCGCGGCCCCTGCCGGTCTGCGCCGATGAAAGCTGTCATGACCGGGACAGTCTGCCGGGGCTGCGCGGCAAGTACGATGTGGTGAACATCAAGCTGGACAAGACCGGCGGGCTGACCGAGGCGCTGGCGCTGCGCGCGGCGGCGGCGGCCGAAGGTTATGGCATTATGGTGGGGTGCATGGTGGGGTCGAGCCTTGCGATGGCGCCGGCGGTTCTGCTGGCCCAGGGCGCGGCCTTCGTGGATCTGGATGGGCCATTGTTGCTGGCGGAAGACCGGGATGTGCCCTTGAGTTATGACGCGGAGGGTGTGCATCCGCCCGACGCCGCGCTTTGGGGATAAGCATGCCGGGCAGCGCGATCATCTTTGACGTGGAGTTTCTTGTCTCGGACGGCGCGCGGCAAAGGTTCTGGTGCGGTCCCTATGACCCCGACCCGATCGTCGTTCAGGTGGGTGCGGTGAAGCTGAACCTGTCGGAGCCGTTCGATCTTGGCGACCGGTTCATGGAGATCATCGAGCCGAAGGACCGGTCCGGGCGTCCCGTTGCGCTGGACCCGTTGTTCATCAGGCTGACGGGGCTGTCGGAAGAACGGGTTGCACAGGACGGCAAACCGCTTGCCGATGTGCTTGATGCGCTGGCGGAATTCGCGGCGGATGCGACGCTTTGGTCCTGGGGCAAGGACGAGATGAACATGATGGCAATCAGCTGTTACGTGGCCGGGATCGCGCCGGTGATTCCGGCGGCGCGTTTCGGGAATGCCTGCGTGGCGATGCTGGCCGCAGGGATGCCCTATGAAGACATGAAGACGACGCGGAGTTCGGATCTTTGTGCCTATCTGGGTCTGAAAGAACCCGAGGGTGCGGCCCATGACGCGCTGTTCGATGCCATGTCTCTGGCGCGGACCTTGCAGCATGAGCTGCGCGGCGGGCGATTGCCGCCCGATGACCTGCGGCAGCCAAAGCGGCCTTGACGCCTGCGGGTTGAAAGCCGATCAACCGGGATAAGCCATGAGGGAGCGCGCGATGAGCCGGATCGTTTACGTCAATGGAGAGTATGTGCCCGAGGAAGAGGCGAAGGTGTCGGTCTTTGACCGTGGGTTTCTGTTTGCCGATGGCGTTTACGAGGTGACCAGCGTTCTGGGCGGCAAGCTGATCGATTTCGCGGGCCATGCGAAGCGTTTGTCGCGATCTCTGGCCGAACTGGAGATGGACAACCCGCTGAGCGAGGACGCGTGGCTTGAGGTTCACCGCGAGCTTGTGGCGCGTAACGGGATCGATGAAGGGCTGGTTTACCTTCAGGTGACGCGGGGGGCGGCGGACAGGGATTTTGCCTATCCAAAGGACGCATCGCCGACGGTGGTCCTGTTCACCCAGGCCAAGCCGGGGCTCGCGGATAGTCCGGCGGCGAAGGTCGGGATCAAGGTGATTTCCATTCCGGATATCCGATGGGGCCGGCGTGACATCAAGACGGTGCAGCTGTTGTACCCGTCGATGGGCAAGATGGCGGCGAAGAAGGCCGGGGCCGACGATGCATGGATGATCGAGGACGGGGCGGTGACCGAGGGCACATCGAACAACGCCTATATCGTCAAGGGCCGGAAGATCATCACGCGGCATCTTTCGAATGATATCCTGCACGGGATCACCCGCGCGGCTGTGTTGCGGTTTGCCCGCGAGGCGCAGATGGAGGTCGAGGAGCGGGCCTTTACGATAGACGAAGCAAAGGTGGCGGATGAGGCCTTCATCACCTCGGCTTCGACCTTTGTCATGCCTGTCGTCGAGATCGACGGGACGGCCCTTGGCGATGGGACGCCCGGCCCGGTGGCCGCGCGTCTTCGAGAGATCTATCTGGAAGAAAGCCGGGCCGTGGCCGTCTGAGGCCGGGTCAGTTGCCGCGTCCGCCGAAGAGGAGGCCGCGCAGTGTATCCGGCCCGCGCAGGACCGAGCGGATTTGCGCGCGTTTTCCGCCCCGTTTGCCCCTTTGATGCGCGATTGCGGTGATCGCGGCGAGCTGTGCGGTTTCGAGCGATGAGACATCGACGCCACGTATGTTGAACTCGCGCAGGTCGGCGGCGGCGGCACGCTCCAACTGTTCGCGGGCATGTACGGCGGGGGCGGCCATCACGAGTGCTATGACAAGGGCGATGATGCGGGTCATTGCAAATCCGGGTTCGTTGCGGGGTTCCGGCGAAGGATGGCCTTGAGTTCTTCGCGGATGCGGAAGTCGGAACCGAACGAGCCCTTTTCAAAATCGGAGTCGACCAGGAGGATGCCGGCGATCTGCGATGTGGTCAGCAGGCTTGTATCCGTCTCAAGCCCGTATTTCTTCAGCTTCATTTCGGTCTGAAGGAGCGTTTGTTCGGCAGGGGCCGCCGGGGTCATGACGGGCGCGGCGAGCGCGGGGATCAGGACAAGAAGGAGGGCGATGCGGCGCATGTCGGTTCCCTTTCTCTGGGTGATTGTAAAATCTTAGGGCGCGAGGCGCCTTCGGGCAAATCACGATGGTGCGCGTCAGTTGTGACGTGCCGATTCCTGAGCGAACGTCGCCTGCTGTTCGGCAGTAGCCTCGGTCTGGTATCGGTCGCGCCATTCGGTGTAGGGCATGCCATAGACGATTTCGCGGCCTTCATCTTTCGACATCTCGATCCCGCGTTCGTTGGCGGCTTCCTGATACCAGCGTGACAGGCAGTTCCGGCAGAAGCCGGTCAGGTTCATCATATCGATATTCTGTACGTCCGTGCGGTCGGACAAATGCTGAAGCAGGCGGCGGAAGGCAGCGGCTTCGAGTTCGGTGCGGGTTTTGTCATCCATGGTGGTCCTCCGGTTTCTCTAAAGATTGGCGTCGATGCGCGCGGCTTCAAGGAGGCCAGCAAGACGACTGCCCCAGGATGCCTGTTGTTCGGGCGTTTCGATCAGATCGTGACGCAGTTCGATCAGCACGTTCGGACGTCCGGGGATCAGCCCGTGCCGGTCGATGGCATCGCCCGCGAGATGGCCCGCATAGGGTTCGTTCTCGCCGACGACGAGATCGGATTGTGCGTGAAGGTGCGTCAGCAGCGGACGCGACAGGCGTTCGTCGCGGGGATCGAAAAGGACGCCCACATGCCAGGGCCGCGGTTCGCGGCCGAACAGACGGGGCGTGAACGAATGAATGGCGACGACGATCGTATCCCGGCGGCGGGCCGCAAGTTCGGCATAGGCCGCATGATAGGGGCGGTAGAATGTGTTCAGCCGGCGTTCGCGTTCTGCTGCATCGAGGTTGCGGTTGCCCGGAACGATCGTGCCGTCATAGACGCGCATGATCAGTGTCGGGTCATCCTCTCCCCGGTTCGGATCGATCACGAGGCGTGAGAAGCGGGACAGGATCGCCGGTGCGTTGAGTGTATCGGCCAATGTGCGGCTGACGCCTTCGGCGCCGATATCATAGGCGATGTGGCGGGCCATTTCGTCGTCGGAAAGCCCCAGCGTACCACCTGCCACCGATGGCGGTATGCGGTTTGTCGCGTGATCGCAGGCGATTAGCCATGGGGCGGGTCTTTCCGCGCCGATTACGAGATATGGTTCAGATGTCATTGGCCCGTCATTGTGTTGCGTCACAGGCTTTTATGCGAGGTCGGACCCGAGCGCCAGTTGTCACCGTTAGCGCAAACTGTCATAACCCGCGCGACCGCGCCGAGCGCGCGAAAGCAAGGGGATGAAGGGCCGCATGAGACGCCTGAGGAATATAAAGATCGTGGCCACTCTGGGCCCGGCTTCATCGGATTATGAGACAATTCGTGCGCTATTTGACGCAGGTGCGGATGTGTTTCGCCTGAATATGAGCCACGGCGAACATGCGGATATCGCAGAGCGGCACGCCCAGATCCGGCGCGTCGAGGAAGAGACGGGTCGGCCGGTCGGCATTCTGGCCGATCTTCAGGGTCCGAAACTGCGTGTCGGTACGTTCGCGAGCGGGGCCGAAGAGCTTGAGATCGGTCAGGCGTTCCGTCTGGACCTTGACGATGCCGAAGGCGATGTGACACGGGTGCAATTGCCGCACAAGGAGATTTTCGAGGCGCTTGAGCCGGGATCGACCCTGTTGATCAATGACGGAAAGATCCGGCTGAAGGTGACGGCATGCGGCGCTGATTTTGCAGATTGCGAGGTGATTGTCGGCGGCACGATCTCGGCCCGCAAGGGTGTGAACGTTCCTGATGTGGTTCTGCCTCTGGCGGCTCTTTCGGAAAAAGATCGCCGCGATCTGGAATATGTGTGTGATCTGGGGGTCGACTGGCTGGCCCTGTCGTTCGTGCAGCGGCCCGAAGATGTGACGGAGGCGCGCGAACTGGTGAAGGGGCGTGCGGCGATCATGTCGAAGATCGAAAAGCCCGCCGCCGTCACCCGGTTCGATGACATTCTGGCGGTGTCCGACGGGATCATGGTCGCGCGTGGCGATCTTGGCGTGGAGTTGCCGGTTCAGAACGTTCCGCCCATCCAGAAGCGGCTTGTGCGGCGCTGCCGGGCCGTTGCAAAGCCGGTGATCGTGGCCACGCAGATGCTGGAGTCGATGATCGAAAGCCCGATGCCGACACGGGCCGAGGTGTCGGATGTGGCCGCCGCGATCTATGAGGGCGCGGATGCGGTGATGCTAAGCGCGGAAAGCGCCGCGGGGGCCTATCCGGTGGAAGCCGTCACCACGATGGACAATGTTGCGCGCGAGGTGGAGAGCGATACGACCTATCGCGCCGTGATCGATGCAAGTCGCGGCGGACTGCGCGAGACCACCGCCGATGCGATCGTTTCGGCCGCACGCGAGATCGCGGAAACGACCGATATCAGCGTGATCTGCTGCTTCTCGCAATCGGGAACGACCGCGCGGCTGATCGCGCGCGAACGTCCCCGGGTTCCGATTATTGCCATGACCCACTTGCTGAGCGCCGCACGGCGGCTGTCGCTGACCTGGGGGCTGCATTGCGTGATGACAGGACCACTGGAGCGGTTCAAGCAGGCGGTCGTCAATGCGGCCCGCGCGGCGCGCGTCGACGGGTTCGCCTCGGAAGACGATCAAATCGTCGTCATGGCCGGGGTGCCATTCAATGTGCCGGGTTCGACGAACATCCTGCGGATCGCGCCTTGCCAGGAAAGGTTGATTTTCGCCACCGATCCGGAGTAAACCCATGCAAGTTCGCGTGGGGAGCGCCGATGGACCCGGATCTGATCTTCCTCTTGGGGGTATTCGTGTTCGCCCTTTCGGTGCCCGCAACAATCTCGGCGTTTTCGACAAGCGGCAAGACACTTCGACCTGCGATCATCGCCATTCTGGTAGGCGGGGCACTGATCGTCTGGGCCACGTCGCAGACACCGGGCGGGTACAGCATCACCCAGATCCCGGCGCTGATCCTGGAGCAGTTCTGATCCGGTCGATTTTGGGTTGCAAGACTGCCCGGTCCCTCTTATAGCACGCGCTTCGATGCGCGGCCGGCCGATGTGGCATGCCGAGTCGCGTTTACACCGACCAAGATTAGGAGACGGAAATGCCCAAGATGAAGACGAAATCGAGCGCCAAGAAGCGCTTCAAGGTTTCGGCCAGCGGCAAGGTGATTGCCGGCCAGGCCGGTAAGCGGCACGGCATGATCAAGCGGACCAGAAAGTTCATCCGCGACGCCCGTGGCACAACCGTTCTGTCCGCCCCGGACGCCAAGATCATCAAGGGCTACATGCCCTATGACCGCTAAGGAGACCTGATATGTCGAGAGTTACCAGCGGCAAGGTCACCCATGCCCGCCACCGCAAAGTCGTCAAGGCCGCCAAAGGCTATTACAGCACGCGCAGCCGGAACTTCCGCACTGCGACGCAGGCCGTCGACAAGGCGAACCAGTATGCAACGCGCGACCGCAAGAACCGCAAGCGCAATTTCCGCGCCCTGTGGATCCAGCGGATCAACGCCGCCGTGCGCGCCCATGACGAAGCGCTGACCTACAGCCGTTTCATCAATGGCCTGAGCCTTGCCGGGATCGAAGTGGATCGCAAGGTTCTGGCCGATCTGGCCGTGCATGAGCCGGACGCGTTTACAGCCATCGTCGATAAGGCGAAGGCCGCGCTCGCGTAAACAAGACCCGTCGGGTCAAATTATGGAAGCCGCGGACCTTTCGGGGTCACGCGGCTTCTTGTCTTTCAGGGGTCTGCTTTGTAGCAGGGCAGGAACCAAACCAAGGGGGTCCGGATGGACGATCTGAGGCAGAAGTATCTGGATGCGATATCGGGCGCGGGCGACGAGGCCGCGCTGGAGGATCTGCGCGTTCAGGCGGTGGGCAAGAAGGGCGAGATCAGCCTGAAGATGCGCGAGCTGGGCAAGATGACGCCCGAGGAGCGTCAGGTCGCGGGACCGGCGTTGAATGCGCTGAAAGACGAGATCAATTCGGCGCTTTCGGCCAAGAAGGCGGCGCTGGAAGATGCCGCGCTGGACGCGCGGCTGAAGGATGAATGGCTGGATGTCACCCTTCCGGGCCGCGACCGGCCGCGCGGGACCATCCACCCGGTGTCCCAGGTGACCGAGGAAGTGACCGCGATCTTTGCCGATATGGGGTTTTCGGTGGCGGAGGGGCCGCAGATCGAAAGCGACTGGCATAATTTCGACGCGCTGAACATTCCCGACCATCACCCGGCGCGGGGCGAGATGGACACGTTCTATATGGCCCGCGCCGAGGGCGACAATCGCCCGCCCCATGTGCTGCGGACCCATACCAGCCCGGTTCAGATCCGGTCGATGGAACTGGCGGGCGCGCCCTTGCGCGTGATTTGCCCGGGCCGCGTGTACCGCGCGGATTACGACCAGACACATACGCCAATGTTCCATCAGGTCGAGGGGCTGGCGGTCGATACCGATATCTCGATGGCGAACCTGAAATGGGTGCTGGAAGAGTTCGTGAAGGCGTTCTTTGAGGTCGACGGGGTAGAGTTGCGGTTCCGCGCCTCGCATTTCCCGTTCACGGAGCCGTCGGCGGAGGTCGATATCCGCTGTTCTTGGGAAGGCGGGCAGTTGAAGATCGGCGAGGGCGACGACTGGCTGGAAATCCTCGGCAGTGGCATGGTGCATCCGAAAGTGCTGGAGGCCGGCGGGATCGACCCGGAGGTCTATCAGGGCTTTGCCTTCGGCATGGGGATCGACCGGATCGCGATGCTGAAATACGGGATTCCGGACCTGCGGGCGTTCTTTGATTCAGACCTGCGGTGGCTGCGCCATTACGGATTTTCCGCGCTGGATGTGCCGACCTTGCATGGGGGACTGTCGCGGTAATGTGGTGGGCTTTTGCAAGTGCGGTAGTGGCTTCACTCACTGCTTTCGGAATCGCAGTCTTTGTCTATCCTTGGCAACGGAGCCTAGACCGCAAACAGCAAATGGATGGCGAACTCAGAGACGCCTATCGAGAGTTCTTTGCTTGTATCGAGCGGGTTACAGTCGTCTCTGTTGTGGAGGATGGAGAGAAAAGCATTGATCGGATCCATTCAGCAAAGGCTGCTCTCAACAGGCTGTATCTGACGTCACGAACAGGCGACTTTTCCAAAGAAGAGCGCCTTTACAGAAGCGCGATCGCCGTCTTTAGAGCAGCGCAAAAGCACAAGCGCCTTTCAAATGCGTATGAAACGGAAGAAGTGGCGTTAGCAAACGTGTCTTTCATTTCAGACTTTGCGGATGCACTTAATGCTGCCCGGATTCGTGTGTTGGACCTCAAGGAGAGCAATGTAAAACCAAATGTGACAACGCTGCATGTTTCTAGGCAAGAAGAATGAAATTAACCTTTTCCTGGCCGAAAGAGTATCTCAACATCGAAGCTTCGGTGGACGAGGTCACGGAGACACCCTCCGGCTTTCTGCCAGTAAACGGCCCAAGTTCTTGACCCACGCATGAGAACCGCCCCGACCCTCTCGCGCCTTGTGGCGCTCATGGACCGCTGGCTGATGCCGCGGGCGAGCGAGTTGTCGTTGTCGCCGGTCTGTGTGGCGATCGACGCGGATGTGGGCGTGGACAATATGGAGGCGGATGAGGCGCGCGAGATCATGGGCGAGATCGACGCGAAATCGTCGGCCCTGCTCGCCGTTCTCGCGATCATTCTGGCGACCTCTGCCTTCGTCTTTTCGCTGGATCAGACTTGGGTGACGCTGGCCTTGATGTTCGGGCAGGTGGTGACGGTCTCGGTGTCGATCCTGTTTCTGTTGCGCTGTCTGATCTATGAACCCAGCCCGCGGTTGCGGCATGTGTTCGAGATGGATCAGGTGGACGAGGACCATCACCTGCAGATCGAGGCGATCAAGCAGGTCCTTTATTTCAACCGGGTGATCGTGCTGACGGTGATCACATCGGTTCTGTTCTTCATCATGTCGATGCTTGTGGGTGTCGACGCCATGCTTCAGGGAGAAGCGACATGAAATTCACGCTGTCCTGGCTGAAAGAGCATCTTGAGACCGATGCCTCGGTGGACGAGATCGCCGAGACACTGACCGATCTGGGGCTTGAGGTCGAGGGGATCGAGAACCCTATGGCGCGGCTCAGAGAGTTCACCATCGGCAAGGTGCTGAAGGCGGAAAAACATCCCGATGCGGACCGGCTGCGCGTCTGTCAGGTGGCGACCGATCAGGGCGAGAAACAGATCATCTGCGGTGCGCCCAATGCGCGCGAGGGGATCACGGTCGTGATCGCCCATCCCGGTGTCTATGTGCCGGGGATCGATACGACGATTGGTGTGGGCAAGATCCGCGGGATCGAAAGCCACGGGATGATGGCGTCGGAGCGCGAGCTGGAACTGTCGGACGAGCATGAGGGGATCATCGAACTGCCCTCGGGCGAGGTCGGCGACAGCTTTGTCGAGTGGCTGGCGGCCAACGATCCGTCCAAGGCCGACCCGGTGATCGAGATCGCGATCACGCCCAACCGGCAGGATGCGCTGGGGGTGCATGGTATCGCGCGTGATCTGGCGGCGCGGGGGATCGGGGTTTTGAAACCTCTGGACATCGCGCCGGTGCCGGGCGCGTTTCCGTGCCCCATCGGTGTGAATATCGATGACGGCCTGAAATCCGGCGGTGCGCCGCATTTCACCGGCCGGGTGATCCGGGGTGTGAAGAACGGACCGTCCCCGCAATGGCTGCAGGACCGCTTGCGGGCGATCGGGTTGCGGCCGATCTCGGCGCTGGTGGACATCACCAACTTTTTCACCTTCGACCAGAACCGGCCGTTGCACGTCTTCGATGCGGATATCGTCAAAGGCGATCTTCGGATTCACCGGCTGGAGGAGGATGCGACGATCATGGCGCTGGATGACAAGGAATACACTTTGTCCGCGGGCATGATGGTGATTTCGGACGATAACGCGCCGGAAAGTATTGCCGGGATCATGGGCGGGGCGCAGTCTGGCGTGACCGCGGAGACCGTGAACGTCTTTCTGGAAAGCGCATATTGGGATCCGGTCACGATTGCGCGGACCGGGCGCGAGCTGAAGATCACGTCGGATGCACGCTATCGGTTCGAGCGGGGGGTTGACCCGGCCCATACGCTGCCGGGGCTGGAGGCCGCGACGCAGATGGTGCTGGATCTGTGCAGTGGCGAGGCGTCGGAGGTCGTGTCGGACGGTGCGCCGGTCGAGACGGACCGCGCCTATGCGCTGGATACGAACCATGTGCAGTCGCTGGTGGGCATGGCAATACCGGCGGATGAACAGCGGCGCACGCTTGAGGCGCTCGGCTTCCGGATGGAGGGTGACATGGCCCATCCGCCGTCCTGGCGGCACGATGTGCTGGGCGCGGCGGATCTGGTGGAGGAGGTTGCGCGGATTGCGTCGCTGACCAAGCTGAAGGCAAAGCCGATGCCAAGGCCCCAGGCGGCGGTTCCGAAACCCGTTCTGACCGTTAGCCAGCGGCGTGAACAGATCGCGCGGCGGACGGCGGCGGCGCTGGGATACAACGAATGCGTCACCTACAGCTTCATCGATGCAAAGACGGCGGCGCTGTTCGGCAACGATGGCGGGGAACTGGAAAACCCAATCTCAACCGAGATGAGCCATATGCGGCCTGCCTTGCTGCCGGGCCTTTTGCAGGCTGCGGCGCGTAATCAGGCGCGGGGGTTCATGGATCTTGCGCTGTTCGAGGTCGGGCCCGCGTTTCACGGTGCAGAGCCGGGTGAGCAGCATTGGCTGATCAGCGGGGTTCTGATCGGGCGGACCGGGCCGAAGGATGTGCACGGCGCATCCCGGCCCGTGACCGTTTTTGATGTGAAGGCGGATGCAGAGGCGGTTCTGGCCTCGATCGGCGCGCCGGCGAGGGTTCAGATCCTGCGCGGCGCGCGCGAATGGTGGCATCCCGGGCGGCATGGCATGATCTGTCTGGGGCCGAAGAAGGTGCTGGGCATATTCGGCGAGTTGCACCCGAAGGTGCTGCGCGAGATGGACGTCAAAGGTCCAGCCATGGCGTTCACGATCTGGCCGGAGGAAGTGCCCGAGCCGCGGTCGAAGACGGCAACGCGGCCTGCGCTGCATTTGCAGGATTTGCAGGCGGTCGAGCGCGACTTTGCCTTTGTTCTTGATGGTGATGTGGCGGCGCTTGATGTCGTCAATGCCGCCGCCGGGGCCGATAAGGGCCTGATCGAGAGCGTGCGTGTTTTCGATGAGTTCGTTGGCGGTTCGCTGGGCGAGGGAAAGAAATCCCTTGCGATCACAGTGCGCATGCAGCCTTCGGAACAGACGCTGACCGAAGCGGAGATCGAGGCGGTGGGGACGAAGATCGTCGAGAAAGTGGTAAAGGCCACGGGCGGGGTTCTGCGGGGCTGACGCTGGTCAACCCACCGGTCTGTTAATCATGCAACTCTTCGCGAAAAGCGGAGAGATGACATGGCATGGCTGTTCGAAGATCGTTTGGCTGCGGGGCTGGCGCTGGCGGATCGGGTTGCAGAGCTCGATCTGACCGACCCGGTGGTTCTTGCGCTGCCCCGGGGTGGCGTGCCCGTGGCGGTGCCGGTGGCCGCGCGGCTTCGCGCGCCCCTTGATCTGATCCTCGTGCGCAAGATCGGGGTTCCGGGGCATGAAGAACTGGCGGCGGGCGCTGTCGTTGACGGCACGCCGCCGCAGTCCGTTTTCAACCCGGCGCTCCTGCGGCAGTCGGGGCTGACCGAGGCAGACTTTGCCGACGCCATTCAGGTGAAACAGGCCGAGAATGTTGCCCGCCGCGCCCGCTATCTGGGAGGTCGCTCACCTGTGCCTGTCTCTGGCCGTACCGCAGTTGTTGTCGATGATGGTATTGCGACCGGTGCTACGGTAAAGGCGGCGCTGGCCGGGTTGCGGCGGTCGTCGCCGCATGAGATTGTGCTGGCTGTTCCAGTGGCGCCGCCGGATACACTCGCCGAGGTCGCCGCACTGGTGGACGGTGTTGTGTGTCTTGAGACGCCGCAGCCTTTCTATGCGGTCGGGGTGCACTATCATCACTTCGAACAGGTCGGGGATGATCGCGTGATCGCGCTTCTGGCCGAGGCAGAAAAGAGCAGGATGGAGGAGCGACCATGACCCTGAACGTTTACCTTTCGGGTGAGATTCATACGGATTGGCGTGAGCAGATTGTCGAAGGCGCGAAGGGGCTGGACGTGACGTTCGCTTCGCCGGTTACCGATCACGGGGCATCGGACGATTGCGGCGTCGCGATTCTTGGGGAAGAGCCGAATAAGTATTGGCACGACCACAAGGGCGCGATGGTCAATGCGATCCGGACCCGGAAGGGGATCGAGGATGCAGATGTCGTCGTCGTGCGGTTCGGGGACAAGTACAAGCAGTGGAATGCGGCGTTCGATGCGGGCTATGCCGCGGCGCTGGGCAAGTCTCTGATCGTTCTGAACCCGCCCGAGCACCAGCATGCGCTGAAGGAAGTTCACGCGGCGGCGCTGGCCGTGGCGGAACAGCCCGGTCAGGTGGTCGATGTCCTGCGCTATGTCCTGACCGGCAAACTGCCGGGCTGACGCGGCGTCGGGGCGTGACAAGCCAAGGCCCGCGCGGCAGGGTCGCTTGACCGTCAGGGAGGCCCTAGCATGACCGCGTATCCACACCTTCTGGCACCGCTCGATCTGGGCCATGTGATCCTGCCCAACCGGGTGCTTATGGGGTCGATGCATACCGGGCTCGAGGAAACCCGCGACTGGAACCGCGTGGCCGAGTTCTACGCCGAACGGGCGCGGGGCGGTGTCGGCCTTATGGTAACAGGCGGGATGGCGCCCAATCTGGAAGGGGGCGTGTTTCCGGGCGCGGCGGGGCTGTTTTCCAATACTGACATAGCGAACCACCGCGTTGTCACGGACCGGGTTCATGATGCGGGCGGGCGGATCGCCATGCAGGTTCTGCATGCCGGGCGCTATGCCTATGGGCCGAATTGCGTGGCGCCCTCTGCTATCAAGTCGCCGATCTCACCCTTTCCGCCAACAGAGCTGGATGAGGCGGGAATAGAGAAACAGATCGCGGATATCGTAACCTCGGCCGCGCGGGCGCGCGAGGCGGGGTATGACGGTGTCGAGATCATGGGGTCGGAAGGGTACTTCCTGAACCAGTTTCTGGTCACCCATACGAACAAGCGCACCGACCGCTGGGGCGGAAGTTACGAGAACCGGATGCGATTGCCACTGGACGTCGTGCGGCGGGTCCGTGGGGCCGTGGGGGATGATTTCATCCTGATCTACCGGCTGAGCATGATCGATCTGGTTCCCGGTGGATCGACCTGGAACGAGGTCGTGACGCTTGCCCGCGCGGTGGAGGCGGCGGGGGCCAGTATTCTGAACACCGGGATCGGCTGGCACGAGGCGCGGGTTCCGACCATTGCGACTTCGGTGCCGCGGCGGGCCTTTACCTGGGTCACGAAGAAGCTGATGGGCGAGGTCGCCATCCCTGTGATCACATCGAACCGGATCAATACGCCCGAGGTGGCCGAGGCGGTTCTGGCCGAAGGCTGCGCCGATATGGTGTCGATGGCGCGCCCGTTTCTGGCGGATGCGGAATTCGTGCGGAAGGCGGTTGAGGGTCGGGCCGGGGCGATTGCGCCGTGCATCGCGTGCAATCAGGCCTGTCTGGATCACACGTTTGCCGGCAAGGTCAGCTCCTGCCTTGTCAATCCGCGGGCCTGTCACGAGACGGAACTGGTCTATTCCAGCGCAAAAGACCCTAAATCCGTTGCTGTCGTGGGTGCGGGGCCTGCCGGTCTGTCGGCGGCTTTGGTCGCCGCCGAGCGCGGGCACGAGGTCACTTTGTTCGATGCGGATGAGCGGATCGGGGGCCAGTTGAACATGGCCCGGATGATCCCGGGCAAGGAAGAGTTTCACGGGTTGGTGGAGTGGTATGCCCGCGAGGTTGCGGCGTCTGGCATCGATCTGAAGCTGAGGACCCGTGCGGATGCGGAGATGCTTGAAGGGTTCGATGCCGTTGTCGTCGCAACGGGAGTTGTGCCGCGCGATCCGCAGATCGAAGGTCAGGACGGGGCCAATGTCGCCTCTTACGTGGATATCCTGACAGGCCGTGTGACCGCGGGGGAACGCGTGGCGATTATCGGCGCGGGCGGTATCGGCTTTGATGTGGCCGAATACCTGGTCGAGAACCACAGCCCGACCGAAGATCTGCCCTCGTGGCTGGCCGAGTGGGGGGTGACCGACCCGGAAGCGGCGCGGGGTGGGCTGGCGCCCGACGGACCGCAGCCGTCAGCCCCGGCGCGCAACGTGACACTTTTGCAGCGCAAGCCCGGTCGCCCGGGCAAGGGGCTGGGCAAGACGACGGGATGGATTCACCGCGCATCGCTGGCGATGAAACAGGTCGAGATGGTCGGTGGTGTTAATTATGAGCGGATCGATTCTGATGGGTTGCATGTGACCTTCGGACCGGATCGTGAGAACCTCCGGCTGATTCCGGCCGATACCGTGGTGTTATGTGCAGGACAGGAGCCGCGGCGCGATCTGGCCAAAGCGCTTTCAACACGGGATGTTGCAGTACATGTCATCGGCGGAGCTGATGTCGCGGCGGAGCTGGACGCCAAGCGGGCCATCGATCAGGGCGCGCGCCTTGCCGCAAGCCTCTGAAAAGAAATAGAAGTTTCTCGGTCTGTGTGATCCGTGTCGACGAGCAGTCGTTAATAGTTGTGTTTCGCCACATAATACGATCCCGAAGAAACCAAACTATTGTCGGTCGTCTTCCGCATTGTCGCCCGATTTGGATTTCAAAAGGAGGAACGCTGGAGGGATACGGGATAAAGGTTAAATAATGGACCGCTTGACCGAAATGGAAGCCTTCGCAACGGTCGTGGATCAGGGGGGATTCACGGATGCTGCCAAGAAGATGGGGATTTCAAAATCCGCAGTTTCCAAACACGTTTCATCGCTGGAGGCCCGTCTGGGTGCCCGGCTTTTAAATAGAACAACGCGCCGGGTAAGCCCGACCGAAATCGGTCTTGCTTACTATGATCGGGCGCGCCGTGTGCTGAACGATGCAGGCGAAGCCGACGCTTTGGTTACCTCGATGCAATCCGCGCCTTCCGGGCTATTGCGGATTTCGGTGGCCACGGATTTCGGTGTGAACCACCTGTCGCCGGTGCTGGGAGAGTTCCTTCAGGAATTTCCCGAGATCACGGTGAACATGGTGCTGAACAACCGCTATGTGGAGCTGATTTCCGAAGGCTTCGACATGGCGATCCGGATCGGCGAGTTGGAGGATTCGACGCTGCGTGCGCGCAAACTGTGCGAAACCACCAAGCGGATGATCGCCAGCCCGGCCTATTTCGAGCAATACGGCAAGCCCGCGAAGATCGACGATCTGAACGAACACAAGCTTTTGCATTACTCGAACCAGTCATCGGGCAATGTTTGGAAGCTGACCGCCCCTTCGGGTGAAAAGCGTCAGGTCCGGACGGCGGGCTGGCTTACGGTGAATGACGGTCAATCCCTTTTGAATGCAGCGATTTCCGGTCTTGGCATCGCGTATCTTCCCAGCTTCCTTTACGCCGATGCATTGGCCGATGGGATTGTCGAGGAGGCCATTCCGGACCTGCCGATTGAAACGCAAGGCATCTACGCGGTTTATCCGCCAGGACGGTTTACCCAGCCCAAGGTGCGCGCCTTTATCGATTTTCTGGTGCATTCCTTTGCCGAAAAGGGTCCCGACGCCTGGTAAGGGCACAGGTTCGGGGTGCAGATTACGGGTGTCCTCTGGGGCGCCCGTTTTCGTTTCGACCTAGTTTTCGTCCAGAACGACCTCGACCCGGCGGTTAAGGGCGCGTCCTTCGGGCGTCGCGTTGCTGGCGCGGGGGGCAAGAAAGCCAATGCCCTTCGCCCGTAGCTGACCGGATGCCACCCCATGTGCCTGGATCAGACGGGTGACGACAGAGGCCGCACGGCTTTCCGAAAGGGCGATGTTGCGGTCAAGGTTGCCCACGTTGTCGCTGTGACCCACCAATATCACCCGACGCTCCACATCGGCGTTCAACCAACTGCCGAGGGCGATGAGGGAGGAAAAGCCCGTCGGTGCAAGATCGGACGAGCCGGTCGCGAATTCCAGATCGTCGAGCGGGACATGGCCGTCTTGCGCAAGCCGGTTGATCAGCGGGATCGTGGTGGCCGGGGGAGGTACATCTTCGGCTTGCGGCTGGGGCCCCTGAACTTCGGGGGCCTGACCGGGGCCCACGCGTGCGATGTGGAGGTAACCTGTCGCGGCATTTTGGCTTGCCACGAGCGTAATCCCCGTGCCGTCCGGCCCCAATGCCGCGAGATACTGATAATTGCCAAGATCCACATGCATGTCAGGTTCGGGCAATAGATCAAGCGCGAAACGGAAATCGAACCCGCCGCACGCCCGGTCGGCGCATTCCAGCAGGATTTCGAAGCCCGCGCTGGTCAGGGTGTCGCGCAAGGGCGTGAGTATCTGAAGCGGTGTCAGGCCGGTTTGCGGTATCCGCCATGCCTGCCGTGACAAGGGGCCTTCGATCTTTCGCACCGGAACAGTGCCGTCGGACCATGGCCCCGTTGCCAGCGCGAGAACGCCCGCCGGGGCCTTATCCTCGGTGGTCAGGCGGGCATTTGCAGGCAAATCAAAGGTTTGCGCCGAGGCAGCGCTTGTCAGGAGAATAGTGATCAGGGCGAAGGGGGCTGATTTCATCGGGCGCGTGCGTGGTACTCGGGGTTTGGTCGCATGCCTGTCGCCGACGCCACGCGGTTCGACATTGCAAAGAAACCCGCGACCGAGGCCATATCCCAGATGTCGCGATCGCTGAACCCGACCGACCGCAGCGTTTCGCGGTCGACTTCGGTGATCCGGGCGCTGTCTGTCGTGACAGTCTCGGTGAATGTCAGCATCGCCGTTTGCCGCTCATCCAGATCGGCGGCGCGCCAGTTCATGACCATCGCTTCGCCAAGGGCCGGGTCGCCGGAGTATTCGCGTACCGCCGCGCCATGGGCGACCTGACAGTACCAGCAGCGATTAATGGACGAGACGACGACACCGATCATCTCGCGATCCAGCTTGCTCAGCCCGCTCTCTCCTAGCATCAGTTGATTGTAGAGCGTTGTGAATGCATCGAGTTTTTCGATGTCAAAGGCATAGGCGCGCAGGACATTCGGCAGGATCCCGAGCTTTTCGGCGCATAGATCGAAATAGGCCTGGGTCCGGTCCGGCAGCGGATCGACCGGTGGCAGATCAAGGGCGGTGGGGTGATCGGTCATCAGGATGGATTCTCCGGCCGCATGCGATAATGGTACTGTCCCACGGGTCGCATCCCGAGGGAAGAGTAGAGCGCATTGGCTGCCGTATTCGCCGTGGTAACCGCAAGTGTCAGATGGGTCGCCGCGTTGCGGGAGGCCCAGCCGGCGGCGCGTTGCAGCATGGCGCGGCCCACGCCCTGCCGCCGGAAGTGGGGCCGCGTCTCGATCGCGTGGATCATGGCGAGGCCGTCCGCGATCGCGACGAAGGCGGTACCGGCGGGGCGGTCCTTGGAGCGTCCGAGAATATAGGTTTTTGGGCTTGGCGCGCGCTCCATCACCGCAATCCGGCCCGGGCCTATTCCGCCCTCCTGCCAGATTTCCAGCTGTATGCCCAAAGGGACGTCGCAACAGATCGCGGCAAGCCGGGGCAGATCGGCGTTGATCAGGCCTTCGACCGGGGCGGCATAGAGGGTGACCGGATCGATGATGCGGTAGCCAGCCGCCTCCAATATCCGGTCCAATGCGTCTTCGCCGGAACGGATGCAGAAAAGCGGGCTGTTCTGGTCGGCGATCTGCTGCTCTGTGACCGGGCCGGACACTGTCGTTGCCGACACGCGTTTGCCGCCCCCGGCCCCGTCCCGATGGACAAAAGGCCCGTCCTGCCAGCGATCGGCGGGGGGCCATGTCGCCTCGACCGCCGCCTGTACGGCATCTGCCGAGGGTAGTGTCATGCAATCTCGCCGGGAAAAAGCGCAGAGAGTTCTGACATCGCCCTGTCGATTGCCGGCCCGTCCGCCCCCCGGATGACGATGTTGGCCCCGTAAACGCCGTCGCGGAGAAACGGGTAGGAGCCCAAGGAGAGGTCTGGATAGCGGGCGGCGAGATCGGAAAGCGGACCCGCGATGTCGCCTTCGCCCCGATCGATGCGAAGTGTCTGGCTGAGGATCGGTGCGCCGCCCGTAATCGTTGGCAGAACGCTGGCCACCATTGCCTGAAACACCATCGGTACGCCCGCCAAGACGTGCACATTGCCCAGCGAAAAGCCGGGTGCGGCGGAAATGGGGTTGTCGATCAGGGTTGCGCCATCCGGGACGCGGGCCATGCGCAGCCGTGCCTCGTTCAACTCGCTTCCCTGCCGGTCGTAATGGGCTTGCAACAGGGCGCGGGCGTCGTCGCGGATCGAGATCGGTGTATCAAGTGCCTCGGCGATGGCCTCGGCCGTGATGTCGTCATGGGTCGGTCCGATGCCGCCCGATGTGAAGAGATGATCATATGCAGCAGAGAGTGCCTGCGTGGCGGAAATGATCGCCGCGTGGTCATCGGAGACAATCCGCACCTCTGCCAGGTCTATGCCGCGCTTGGCCAGTTCGCCGGCCAGATAGTGCATGTTCGCGTCCCGCGTCCGGCCGGACAGGATTTCGTCTCCGATGACAAGCATTGCGGCTTTGGGGTTTGGCATTGCGGCCTCCTTGCCCGATGGTCCTTCGCGGTATAGGGGGCAAGCCATGCGCTTTCAAACCCCTCTTGTCCCGGGCCGTCTGATCCGCCGATGGATGCGGTTCCTGTGCGAAGTCGAGCTTGATACGGGCGAGATCGTGCGCGCCCATTGCCCCAACCCTGGCAGCATGATGGGGCTGAAAGAGCCTGGGCTGCGGGTGTGGCTGGAGCCGAACGACGACCCCAGGAAGAAGCTGAAATACGGGTGGCGGCTGGCGGAGTTGCCGGAACTCCATTGGTCGGGCATCGATACGGCGGTGCCCAACCGGGTGGTGAAAGAGGCGTTACAGGAGGGGCTGGTTCGGGAACTGGCAGCTTACAAGACGGTGCGACCGGAAGTGAAATATGGCGAGAAGAGCCGGGTCGATTTTCTGCTGACCGATCCTGACCTGCCCGATGCCTATGTCGAGGTGAAGAATGTGCATCTTCGACGCGAAGCTGACTGGGCGGAGTTTCCCGACAGCGTGACGACGCGCGGGGCACGGCATCTGGACGAGTTGTCGTCCATGGTCGCCCTAGGACATCGGGCGGTGATGCTGTATCTTGTGCAGCGGACCGACTGCGCACGGCTGAAAATGGCCTTCGATCTGGATCCCGGCTATGGCGCTGCGTTCGAGCGCGCCGCCGAGGCGGGTGTCGAGATGTTGTGTTATGGGACGCGGATATCGCCGGAAGGGGTCTGGATCGACAAACCCCTTCCGGTCATGCGTCAGGATGGCAGGACGGCGTAGTCTTCGAAAACCACGCCGCTTTCGTGCTTTACCGTCTGATCGAGCCGGAGTTTCAGGGGGGTCGTGAGACCGTCGAAGAGGCGGATGCCGTTGCCGAGTATAGCTGGCGCGCGTTTGATGCGGAGGCGATCA
The DNA here is from genome assembly GCA_947503175.1 of uncultured Paracoccaceae bacterium. Lineage (GTDB taxonomy): Bacteria > Pseudomonadota > Alphaproteobacteria > Rhodobacterales > Rhodobacteraceae > Ovoidimarina. The sequence continues at coordinate 132,818 of CANNCO010000004.1, read as the reverse complement.
AGTGCCCCGCAACCTGCAACCCAAGCCGCGAACAGGCCGCCGCCGCACAGGTAGATGTCGCCCGTTCCCGTCTTTCGAAGGCGCTCCAACACCTCTGACCAGCCAACTCGAACCACTGCAACCTCTGCGCCCTCGGGCAGTTCGAGGGTGCGCGAAAAGATGTGGTGATCCATATCGGGATAGGCCCGTGCTCCGGGTTCCAGCCCATAGCCATAGCCGAACTCATAGGTCTGGCGGCCCATGATCACGGTCGAATACGTCGCCAGACGCGCCTGATATGCAGTAAGATGGTCACCGGTTGCGGGGAAGGACGAGATATCGCCGGAAGGTCCACAGATAAAGCCGTCTGCGCTGACGGCCACGTCATAGATGATACGTCGCATGAGATCTCTCATTGTCGGACACGAGTGTCTCCCGGGGGCGGGAGGGTGTGCGGGGGAAGAGATTTAGCGAATCACCGGGCCTGTTCCTTCTTTTGCGGGGAGCGGCTTATTGGCTCGCGTCAGGCGATGCAAGACGTACTCTGGTCAAAGCGCGTCCTGTCGCCTATCTAGTGCCGCGAAAACGTAAGGAGTCCCGCTTTTGGACGAGAGCCGTAGCCGTATGACGAAAGACGGCATTCGCATTTACGAAGCCGAAGACTTTGCCGGTATGCATCGTGCCGGTGAGTTGGCCGCGCGCATTCTGGACGATATCGCGGCGGCGGTGTTTCCCGGTCAGACAACCGGCGAGATCGACCGTCTGATCGAAGAGATGGTGGATGCGGCCGGGGCGAAGTCGGCCACGATCGGATACAAGGGCTATAAGCACGCCTCCTGTATCAGCGTGAACCATGTCGTGTGTCATGGCATCCCCGGTTCTAAGCTGCTGAAGGATGGCGATATCCTGAATATCGACGTGACCGTCATCGTTGACGGATGGTTCGGCGATTCCAGCCGGATGTATGTCGCTGGCAAGCTGAGCCGGAAGGCCGAGCGGTTGATTCAGGTGACCCATGACGCGCTGTTCAAGGGGATCGAGGCGGTGCGTCCCGGCCGGACATTCGGCGATATCGGTGCGGCCATTCAGGCCTATGTCGAAAGCCAGCGGATGAGCGTGGTGCGCGATTTCTGCGGGCATGGGCTGGGCCGCGTGTTCCATGCGCCGCCCAATGTCCTGCATTACGGGCGGCCCGGAACCGGGGCGGTGCTGGAAGAGGGCATGTTCTTCACGATCGAGCCGATGGTCAATCTGGGGCGTCCCGAGACCAAGGTTCTGGCCGATGACTGGACCGCCGTCACCCGCGACAAGAGCCTGTCGGCGCAGTTCGAGCATTCGGTAGGCGTTACGGCGGACGGGGTGGATATTTTTACGCTGTCGCCCGGTGGGAAGTTTCATCCGACCTGGGGTTAGGCGCCGGGCGCGAGCCTGAGAAACGTCACATAGGTCTGGCCAAATCTCCTTTGATCAACAGCCTCGAGCCCCGGTGGGGCGGTTTTTGGTGCCGCGTCTTCCCACACGATTAATGCGGTTGGAGCGAGCCAACCGGCATCTGACAGCGCCATGAGGGCAGTCTGGCCCAGTGGCGTTCCATAGGGCGGATCGAGAAAAACGAGATCGAACGGATCGTCCGATAGAGGCCCTGGCCGTGTTGCATCGCGGCGCAGGAGGGTTGCGCGGGAACCGGCACCGGTCCGGGCGATATTGTCGGAGATCAGGCGGCCTGCGGTACGGCCATTGTCGATGAATGTCGCGTGGCCGCCGCCGCGTGACAGGGCTTCGAGTCCAAGCGCGCCTGTGCCGGCAAAGACATCGAGAACGCGTGCGCCTGCGATCGGATCGTTGAAACTCCCGTGTTCGAGGATGTTGAACAGGCTTTCCCGAACGCGGTCGGTGGTCGGACGCAGGTGGGCGGACGGGTCGCCCTTGCCAAGGCCGGCAAGGGGGCGGCCGCGCCATTCTCCGCCGACGATCCTCACGCTTTCAGAAGGGCTTTAAGGTCGGCATCCGGGTCGGCGATCACCTGTGGATCGGGGGATTTTCCAGCCTCGATCAGACGCTTCCCGATCATGTAGGCGCGGGGGTCGTTCATGGCGTCGACAGCAAGAAGCGTCGTGCCCTTCCAATACCAGTGGCTTGCCGCGCTATCGCGGTCGCCCGGGCGCGTCGTGATGGCATCGTACCCGGTGTTCAGACCTGCGATCTGCAATTTCACATCATACTGGTCGGACCAGAACCACGGATGCGGGTCATAGGGTTTGGTCGCGCCCATGATGTTGTCGGCCACGCATTCGGCCTGATCGATGGCGTTCTGGACGCTTTCAAGACGGATGCGCGCGCCGCGCCATGGGAACGAAGCGCAATCGCCGGCGGCCCAGATCGCGGGATCCGAAGTGCGTCCGTATTGGTCGGTTGCAATCCCGTTGTCGAGTGTAAGTCCGGCCGCCTTGGCAAGGTCCGTGGCGGGGGCAATGCCGACACCGACGATGACCATATCGGTCGCGATCTCTTCGCCGTTCGACAGGCGGGCACCGGTGACATGATCGTCGCCAAGGAGCGCCTCAAGCCCGGTTCCCTCCCGTATATCGACACCGTGGCTGGTGTGGAGGGCGCGGAAGTAATCAGAGGTTTCCGGGCAGGCCACGCGTTGCAGGATACGCGATGCCATTTCGAGCAGGGTCACTTTCAGGCCAAGCGAGGCGCAGACCGCCGCCGCCTCCAGCCCGATATAGCCGCCGCCGACGATCAGGACACGCTTGCCGGGGGTCACATCCGGCATCATCGCATCGATATCGGCGAGGGTGCGGACGACATGGAGACCCGGAAGATCGCCACCGATCGAGGCCGGAAGCCGCCGTGGGACCGAACCGGTTGTCAGCGCAAGTTGGTCGTAGCCGAGGGCCGCGCCATTCACCTGAACTGTCTTTGCCGCGCGGTCGATGGAAACCGCAGTTTCCGACAGGTGCAGCGTGATGTCGTGCTCTTCGTAAAAGCTCTCTGGCCGAAGATAGAGACGTTCGGCCTCCATCTCTCCCATCAGGTACTTTTTCGACAGTGGCGGGCGCTGGTAGGGGGGGACGGGTTCTTCGCAGATCAGGTCGATCGTGCCTTCGAATCCTTCGCTTCGAAGCCGGGCCACCAGAGAGGACCCGGCCTGCCCCCCGCCGATCACGAAGATCCGTTCCATATCTGCCCCTTTTCGCTGGTACCCGCGAGGCGGGACGCTATGTCAGGGGGGAAGGTTAATGCAAGAACGGAGCGCATACCGATGACGATTTCAGTAGGAGAAAAACTGCCCGATGCACAGTTGGTGCGGATCGGGGCTGACGGGCCGGAAACGGTGGACCTCGGGTCCTATGTCGCGGGGCGCCGCGTCATCGTGTTCGGGTTGCCGGGGGCGTTTACGGGCCCGTGTTCCACCGTGCATCTGCCAAGCTTCATGCGCACCGCCGACGCGTTTCGCGAAAAGGGCGTGGACGAGATCATCTGTGTCGCCGTCAACGACCCGTTCGTCCTGAAGGCATGGGGCGAAGCGAGCGGGGCGACCGAAGCCGGCATCACGCTGCTGGGCGATGCGGATGCCGCACTGACCAAGGCGCTGAAAATGGAGTTCACCGCCCCGCCGATCGGCCTTTATGACCGGTCGAACCGCTATGCCGTCGTGTTGGATGATGGTGTCGTGACGGTGGCCAATATCGACGAGCCCAATACCTGCGACATCTCGACGGGTGAGAAGCTTCTTGAGGCGCTGAACGGATGATCGCTGTCGGTGACCGGTTGCCGGACGCGCAGCTTTTGCTGAAGGATGAGGATGGCATTCACCCCGTTGATCTGTCGGCGCGGCTGGCCGGGCGGCGGGTTGTGTTCTTCGCGGTTCCAGGCGCGTTCACACCCACCTGCGATTCGGCGCACTTGCCGAGTTTCATCCGCAACGCAGACGCCTTTGCCGCAAAGGGTGTGGACGAGATCATCTGTGTCTCGGTCAATGATGCCTTTGTGATGCAGCTTTGGGGTGCACAAAGCGGGGCCGATGCGGCAGGTATCACGATGCTGGCCGATGGCGATGCCGCGTTTTCACGGGCGCTCGGGCTTTTGTTCTCGAACCCGGCTGCGGGCATGTTCGACCGGTCGCGGCGCTATGCGATGCTGGTCGAGGACGGGGTCGTGAAGGCGCTGCATCTGGACGAGATCGGGCAATGCGCGATCTCGACCGGTGAGGCGATGCTGGCGGAGCTGGGTTAGGCTATTCCGCTGCCTGCGATTGAATCACGGTGCGGGTCGGGAACGGTATCTCGACCCCGCCTGTATCGAGCGCTTCTTTCACCTTGCGCGTCATGTCTGTCTTGAAGCCCCAGAAATCACCACTGGCGCACCAGACGCGCACCGTGAAATCCACCGAGAAATCGCCAAGGTTGGTGACCTGAATGAACGGTTCCGGCTCGGCCTGCGCGCGCGGATCGGCGGTGATCGTCTCGAGAATGATCTTTTCCGCCTGCGCGAGGTTCGCGCCATAGCTGACCCCGAACACCCATTCGACCCGGCGATCGGGATAGCCGGAATAGTTCGTGATCGTGTTTCCCCAGACATTGGCGTTGGGAATGATGATCTGGACGTTCGAGAGGTCGGACAGTTCGGTGAAGTTCAAGGTGATGTCCTTGACCGTTCCCATCTGACCGTCCACCACGACGAAATCGCCCAGTTTGAATGGACGGAACAACACAATCATTACGCCCGCCGCGACGTTGGACAGCGTGCCCTGCAAGGCAAGTCCGATGGCAAGACCGGCGGCACCGATGATGGCCACCACGGATGTGGTGCGCACGCCGAAGGTGTTGAGAACAATCAGGATCGTGAATGCGATGATCGCATAGCGCGAGATGTTGCCAAGAAAGCTGAACAGCGTCTGGTCCAGATGCGGGCCGCGTCCGCCGATGCCCCGGATGCGCCGTTTGACCCAGCCCGCGAACAAAAACCCGATCAGAAGGATGGCGATGGCGGCCAGCGTATTGCCGGCAATACCGATCAGGAATTCCGCCGACAGAAGCTCTCGCACCGATTTTCCGAGGATCTGATAATCGAGAAGTTCCGAAAGAGTCATGCAAGGGCGTCCATGCGCTGCGCAAGTTTCGCATCAAGCTCGGTCAGGCCATCGGCATCGTGGGTTGTCAGGGTGACGTTGACCGTGCTGTAGACGTTCGACCATTCGGGGTGGTGGTTCAGCTTTTCCGCATGGATCGCGATCTGCGTCATCCAGCCAAACGCCTGAACGAAGTTCTTGAATTTGAAGGTTTTCGAGATTGCATTGCGGGATGTGTCATGGGTCCAGCCGCCTTCGAGAAGCGGTTCGATCAGTTCCGCACGCTGCGTTTCGGTGAGTTTGTCAGCCATCAGTCTTCCGATCCTGTTTTTCTGAAGGGTCCGTAACTTGTCAAAATCTCGATATCCTGCCCGACGGCTTCCCGTTCAGCCCGCAGGTATTGCTCGATCGCATTCCTGAAGCCCTCATCCGCGACCCAGTGAAGCGAATGCGTGACCACCGGAAGATATCCGCGCGCCAGTTTGTGTTCGCCCTGCGCCCCCGCTTCAACCCGCGTCATGCCATGTGCGATGGCATAGTCAATCGCCTGATAATAGCAAAGCTCGAAATGCAGGCACGGGTGATCCTCGACGGTGCCCCAGTAGCGGCCATAGAGCGTTTCCCGGCCAATGAAGTTCAGTGCCCCGGCAACGGGACGACCATCGCGCAGCGCGAGCACCAGCAGGATGTCGTCGAGCAGCGTTTCATGGGCGATGTCAAAGAACTTGCGGGTCAGGTAGGGCGTGCCCCATTTCCGCGCGCCGGTGTCCTGATAGAACGCCCAGAATGCATCCCAGTGTTCCGGCAGGATCGCATCGCCGGAAAGCGAGACGATGTCACCGCCGAAAGCCTGCGCGGTGCTCCGCTCTTTGCGGATGTTCTTGCGCTTGCGCGAGGAAAGCTGTGCAAGAAATGCGTCGAAGTCGGAATACGTATTGTTTTCCCAATGAAACTGTTGGGTCTTGCGATGGAGAAGGCCCATGGCCTCGCCTGCTTCGGCCTCGTCCTCGGTGCAGAAGGTGACATGAAGCGAGGAAAGATGGTTCTGGGCCGCGATGCGCACGGCCCCTTCGACCAGCGCATTCCGGGCCATGACTTCGAACCCCGGACGCGCCATCAGTTTGCGGCCCGTCGCGGGGGTGAAGGGAACGGTGATCTGAAGTTTGGGGTAATAGCGCCCGCCCGCCCGCTCATAGGCATGCGCCCAGTTGTGGTCGAAGATATATTCGCCCTGACTGTGACTTTTCGCGTAAAGCGGCGCCACACCGATGACCTGCCCATCTGCGCGGGCCACAAGGTATTGCGGCTGCCATCCCGTCCCGGCGCCGACCGACCCCGAGGCCTCCAGCGCATGAAGAAAGCGATAGGTGGTGAACGGATCAAATGCGCGCCCGCCACCCTCGACTTCCGGGCAGGCGCAGGCATCCCAGTCCTCGGGCGCGATGTCGGTCAGCGAACCGACTGCTTCGATCTCGATCCGGGTTTCTGTCATGCTGGGTCCGCTTGCGGTCCTGCCATAAGTGGTGTCGCCGGGGGCGTCGTCAAGCGCCCGGGATTGTCGGGTTGTAGCCTTCGAACGTAACCGCATCGGCGATTTTCAGCGCCTCTTGCCCTGCTTCCGGTGAACGCACCGTCCAGCAGAGAACGGGAACCCCCTGCGCCTTGAGCCTGGTGACAGGCGCCGCGTGCAGGTCGCGGACGTCGTGGCTGATGAAGGCGGCCCCGCTGCGTTCGAAATCGGGGATCTGTGCAAGCTCTTCAAGGCGAGCCAGCGGTGCATCGGGCCAGTCGGCGGATGGGAAGTCTTCGGTGGTCAGGCCGCGCGGCGTATCGGGGGCCAGTTCCCGTAGCGCGACGACCGAGTGCGGGTTGAAGGACATGACGGCGACGGGGCCGTCATAGCCCTTCAGATCGCGTGCAATGGCGGTCTCCAGAGGTCCGACATTCGGGCCAAGAGTTCCATCCTGATCCTTCAGTTCCACGAGAAGCGGTGCACGCCCCGCTACGAGGCTGAGAATGCGGGCGAATGTCGGGATCGTCTCGGATGTTCCCAGAATCCGCGTCTGGGACAGTTCTTCTGCCGTGAAATCGTGGACCGGGCCGGATTTGTCCGTTACCCGGTCCAGTATCGCATCGTGAAACACCATAGCCTGACCGTCGGAGGACATTTGAATATCCATTTCAATGCCATAGCCGGCATTGACCGCAGCCTCGATCGCTGCGGCAGAGTTCTCCGGCAGGAGCGCATCATGCAACCCTCTGTGGGCAAAATGCCGGTCGAGAAACCCCCTGGGCAGCTTCGGGGTCATGAAATCTCGAAAATGCCTTCGATCTCGACCGCGACGCCGAAGGGCAGCGATGCCGCGCTGACCGCAGAGCGCGCGTGCCGTCCCTTGTCTCCCAGAAGGGCGACCATCAGATCGGACGCGCCGTTTATCACCTTGGGCTGATCGCCGAAATCCGGTGTTGAATTGACAAAACCCACAAGCTTTACAACACGTTGTAGGCGGGACAGGTCGCCATCACAGGCCGCGCGGACCTGTGCCAGAAGCGACAGTGCACAGATCTGAGCCGTCGCGGCGCCGTCTTCGACACTCATTGTGTCGCCGAGCTTGCCCGTAACGAGCGCGCCGTCGCGGACCGGTACCTGGCCCGAAACATGGACAAGCTTTCCGGTCTGAACAAAGGGCACGTAATTCGCCGCCGGTGCCGGGGCATCCGGAAGCGAGAGGCCCATTTCGGCCAGTTTTTCGTCAATCGAGTCGGTCATCGGGGTCTCCAGATCAGATTTGGGGCGACCGTATCGGGCCGTCCGGGCGGCGGAAAGCGCAAAATTTCGCCACTCCTAGCGTGTCATTTGTGCAATGTTTGATGAATTGTTTCGAAACAGTCACAACCTCGCCATCTGCGGTGGTCCAAGGATGTGCTTTCCATGCGCAAAGCGTATGTATTGCCTGCATACCGGGGTATTTCCCCCGCGATAGAAAGACTTGGTCATGCGTCAAAATCGTTTTGTTTCTTCAATTGCTCTTGTGGCCGTTCTTTTTGTCGCGGCCTGTAGCCAGAACACCAATAACGTCGAGATTTTCGACCCTTATGAGAAGACCAACCGCAAGATCCATTCCTTCAACAAGGGTTTGGACAGCGTTGTCGTGCGTCCGACATCGAATGCCTACGGTACGATCCTGCCGCAACCTGTGCGCCGGGGGGTGTCGAACTTTGCCAACTATATCGACACGCCGCGTTTCATCCTGAACGACCTTGCGCAGGGAAACATCGGAGATGCGGGGCATAACTTCACCCGTTTCATGCTGAACACCGTTTTTGGCCTTGGTGTTCTGGACTTTGCGAGCGCCGCCGGCGTTGAAAGCCGCCGCACCGGGTTCGGCGAAACTCTTCACGTCTGGGGTGCGGAGGAAGGGGCTTACATCGAACTGCCGGTCCTGGGGCCGTCCAATGAGCGGGATGCCGTCGGTCAGGTTGTCGACTTCATCTCGAACCCCATATCAGGGACATTGGATTCCTCGGAAGACTGGGTGCCGCCCACGGCCAATGTGATGGATCGGCTGGGACAGCGGTACGAGTTCGGGGCGACGATCGACGGTCTGTTGTACGAAAGCGCAGACAGCTATGCGCAGACCCGGAACCTGTATCTGCAGAACCGCCGTTTCGAGCTTGGCGGCGACGACGAGTTTGCATTCGACCCATACGAGGATTTCGATGAGTAATAATTTCGACAGACGTTCCGTACTGGCGCTTCTGGCGGGTGCAGCGGGAATGGCCGCGCTTCCGGCATATGCAGCTTTGGACGATGCCAAGGCGAAGGCGCTGATCCAGCAGGTCGTGGCCGACATCAACCGCATCATCAATTCGGGCAAGTCCGAACAGGCGATGTATGCCGATTTCGAGCGATTGTTTCGGCGGTATGGTGATGTTCCCACAATCGCCTATTCGGTTCTCGGCGCAGATCGCAGGCGTGCCAGTCAGTCGCAGGTCAACGCGTTTGCCGACGCGTTCGCCGGATATCTGGCACGCAAGTACGGGAAACGCTTCCGCGAGTTCATCGGCGGTCAGATCGAAGTTCAGGGCACTCGGAACACTGGCAGGTATTACGAAGTGCTGTCTCTTGCGCGGCTGCGGGGCCAGGCCCCGTTCGACGTCACGTTCCGTGTTTCAGACCGGTCGGGCCGCGATCTTTTCTTCGACATCGTGATCGAAGGCATCAGTCTTGGAAAGACAGAGCGCACCGAGATCGGTGCGATGCTTGACGCGCGGCGCGGAGACTTCGATGCGCTGATCCGCGATCTAAGGTCGGCGGGCTAGTTCCCGCCGAAGATTTCGCGCAGCACGCCGATCAGGGCACGCTCAAGCTCGTTGCCGCTATTGCCGCGGGTTGGTTGTTGTCTGGTCTGGCGGTTTTGCCGGTTTTCAGAGACCTGACGCGCCGGGGCGGGTTCGGAAAGCGGCAGGGGCTTTGCCGGAAGACCTTCATGAACCCGCTTCATCACTTCTCCGAAAATCTCGGCGGGCAGGCCCGAACCGGTGACGCCGGTCAAGGGCGTGTTGTCGTCATATCCCATCCAGACCCCGGTGACGTAATCCGCCGAGAAGCCAAGGAACCAGGCATCGCGGGCGGCCTGCGTTGTTCCGGTTTTACCCGCAATCTCGTGGCCCGGCACCTGTGCCCGGCCCCCGGTGCCGGAGCGGACAACTTCGCGCATCATGTAGACGAGTTTTCGCGCCGCCTCGTCCGAGATCACGCGTTCGCCCATCCCGCCTTCCTGGCCGATGATCGGCGTATCGTCGCCCTTGATCGAAAGCTCGACAAGGCCGTAGGGCGTGACCGATGATCCGCCGTTCAGAATGCCTGCATAGGCGCCCGTCATCTCTAGAAGCGTCGATTCCGAGACGCCAAGGGCAAGCGCCGGTCCATCGGCCAGATCGGATTCGATCCCAAACTGTTCGGCGACGATACGGACGTTTTCCCGGCCCACGAATTCCGAGATCTTCACGGCGGGGATATTGAGCGACTGCTTCAACGCCTGGGTCAGGGTGACAACGCCGTAATGCTCGTTCGTATAGTTGCGCGGGCTCCATGGGCCGGAGCCCGGAACATCTATCGTCAACGGCTCGTCCCGGATCGTGTCGTTCGGCCCATAGCCCAGATCCATCGCCGCGGCATAGATAAAGGGCTTGAACGCCGAACCGGTCTGCCGCTTGGCCTGTATCGCGCGATTGAACTGGCCTGCAACGCCCCTGAACTTGCGCCCGCCGACCATTGCGCGGACCGCACCATCGGCGCTCATCACCACCACCGCGGCCTGGGCTTCGGATCCTTCCCGCACCTTGGTGTCGAAGATGAACTGAAGACCTTCCTCCGCAGCCGTCTGGATGCTTTGGTCGAATGTCGTGCGGACGATCACGTCTTCGGTCGTCTCGCGGGTCAGAAAGGCGGGACCCTGGTCCATCACCCAATCGGCAAAGTATCCGCCGGCGCGCCGCTCGGCTGCCGCCGAGAGCTGTGCGGGGTTCTGGCGCGCGCGCGTCGCTTCGTCTGCGGTCAGATAGCCCTGATCGTTCATCAGGCCGATGATCAGGTTGGCGCGGTTCTGGGACCGTTCAAGATTGGCCGTGGGCGCGTATCGGGTTGGCGCGACCAGAAGACCGGCAAGCATCGCTCCTTCCGCCGGGCCGACCATATTGGCGGATTTGCCGAAGTAACGCTGTGCTGCGGCTTCGAACCCGCGTGTCCCCGCGCCAAGATAGGCCCGGTTCAGATAGATGGTGAGGATCTCGTCCTTGGAGTAGCGCGCTTCCATGGCAAGGGCATAGACGGCCTCTTTGGCCTTGCGTGCGATGGTCGTGCGGCGGCAGTCGGCCTCGTACTCTGCCTCGGTCATGCCAGAGGAGGGGTCGTAGGGGTCGCCAAGGCACAGAAGCTTGGCCGTCTGTTGCGTGATGGTCGAACCGCCATGGCCGGACAGGGGCCCGCGGCCTTCACGCAGGTTGATCCTCATCGCACCGGCAATGCCGCGCGGGCTGAGACCGAAATGCCGGTAGAAGCGTTTGTCTTCCGTCGCGATGATCGCGTTGCGCAGATGCGGGGAAACCGTGTCGGCCGTGATCTGGCCACCGAACTGTTCGCCCCGCCAGGCAAAGACCTCGCCATACCGGTCGAGGATCGTGACCGACCCCCGGGCGCGCGCATCGAGAAGCGAGGATGCAGGGGGCATGCTGACGGCATAGTAGCCGACGACAAGGCCGAGAATGAGGACAGCCACGACGCCCACGCGCAGCGTGAGACGCCAGAACAGCCGCAAGAGCCACACGAAAGGACGCAGGAGCAGGGGCACCTTGTGCGCAGGTTTGCGTGTCCGGCGCGATTTGGATTTCCGCGCAGGTTTCCTGGGCTTTTCCGGTTCGCGATACCGACGCTCTGCCCGAAGCGTCGATCCGGATTTGCGATTACTGCTCATACCCAGCCTGTCCCAGCTGTTGTTCCCGTCACACTACCCCTTGCGCATGTGGATGTGGACCCATGAATCCGCCAGAGCCGGATTCAATTTTGATCAAAAAATGGGCACTGCACTAAATTTGTGCAAAAAATGTGCAAATACCCGAAAATCTGGGGTGTTTTCCCGGCCGGTTTCCTTGAGTTCCCGCAGTCTGACGCTCCTCTTGCCCCCAGTGAATTGCGGGGGCGGTCCCCGCGTTGCGGAAGGGGATGCAAGTGAAACTCATCATTGCAGCGATCAAACCGTTCAAGCTCGAAGAGGTCCGTGAGGCTCTGACCTCGATCGGAGTGAGCGGGATGATGGTCACGGAAATCAAGGGCTTCGGCGCGCAGTCGGGCCATACGGAGATCTATCGTGGCGCGGAATACGCCGTGAATTTCGTACCAAAGGTCAAACTAGAAATCGTTGTCGCGGAAAGCATGGCCGATCAGGTCGTGCAGACGATCGCGACCACCGCCAAGACCGACAAGATCGGCGACGGCAAGATTTTCGTTCTGGACGTGCAGAGCGCCATGCGTGTGCGCACCGGCGAAACGGACGCAGACGCGGTTTAACGCGGCTTCTCGGATATGGGGACTTATGACATGAAACTGTCTAAACTACTTCTGGCCGCGGGTGCGATGGCAGCTTTGCCAAGCCTTGGCCTTGCACAAACTGCCGATGCGGCGCCGACATTCGACGAAATCGGGCCGTACATCATGACCACCCTGCTGTTCCTTGTGGGCGGTTTTCTGGTGTTCTGGATGGCCGCAGGCTTTGCCATGCTTGAAGCCGGGCTGGTCCGGTCCAAGAACGTGACCATGCAGCTTACCAAGAACATCGCGCTTTTTTCGCTTGCCGCGATCATGTACTGGCTGATCGGCTTTAACCTGATGTATCCCGGCGATGGCTGGATCATCTCGGGTTGGGTCGGCCCGTTCTTCTCTTGGACAGAGCTGGAGGCGGTTGGGCTTGGTGCGGAAGAGGCCACGCTTGACTATGCTTCCGTCGGTTCAGACTTCTTCTTTCAGCTGATGTTCGTTGCTGCCACGGCGTCGATCGTGTCGGGTGTCTTGGCCGAGCGGATCAAGCTGTGGCCGTTCCTGCTGTTCGTGATCGTCCTGACCGGTGTCATGTATCCGATCTCTGGTTCGTGGCAGTGGGGCGGCGGCTGGCTGTCGGAAATGGGCTTCTCCGACTTTGCAGGTTCGACGATCGTGCATTCGGTCGGTGGCTGGGCCGCATTGGCGGGCGCCATCATCCTTGGCCCGCGTCTGGGCAAGTACAAGGACGGCAAGGTCAATCCGATGCCCGGTTCGAACCTTGCGCTGGCAACCCTTGGTACGTTCATCCTGTGGCTTGGCTGGTTCGGTTTCAACGGCGGTTCGCAGCTTGCAGCCGGTACGGTGGGCGATATCACCGATGTCAGCCGGATCTTTGCCAACACCAACATGGCGGCAGCTTCGGGCGCCATCGCGGCGCTGATCCTGACGCAGGTGTTGTACAAGAAGGTCGACCTTACCATGGTGCTGAACGGCGCTTTGGCGGGCCTTGTTTCGATCACCGCCGAGCCTCTGGCACCCTCGCTTTTTGGCGCACTCTGGATCGGTGCGATCGGCGGCGTGATCGTGGTCTTTGCGGTTCCGATGCTGGACAAGCTGAAGATCGACGATGTGGTCGGCGCCATCCCGGTACACCTTTTTGCAGGTATCTGGGGCACGATCGCCGTTGTCTTCTATAACAGCGACGCGAGCCTTGTGGCGCAGATCACCGGTATCATCGCTTACGGTGTGTTCACCTTCGTCGGTGCGCTGATTGTCTGGATCATCCTCAAGGGCATCATGGGTATCCGCGTCAGCGAGGAATCCGAGATCAACGGTCTCGATGTTACCGAACTGGGGATGGAAGCCTATCCCGACTTCACCAAAGGCTGATTTCCCTTCCTTTCAGTCTTGAACAACTGCCCGGGCGTCCGCGCCCGGGTTTTTTGTTGTCAAAGACCGAACAGGGATCAGACACCGGCGGCGACCATTGCCTCGGCGAGGATCGGAAGGGTCGTGGCATTCAGCCCGGCGATGTTCACGCGGCTGTCACCGACCATGTAAATCCCGTGGCTTTCCCGCATGGCGAGCACCTGTTCCGGTGTTGCACCGAGACGCGAGAACATGCCGCGATGCTGGGCGATGAAGTCGAACCGGTCCGAATTCGTCCGCTGGCGCAGTTCTGCGGCAAGATCTTCGCGCAGTTTCAGCATGCCGAGACGGACCTCCTCCAGCTCGGTCTGCCACTGGCTCCTGAGTGTCTGGTCATTCAGGATCATCGTGACCAGCCGCGCGCCGTGATCGGGTGGGAAGGAATAGTTCTGGCGGTTCAGGAAGGCGAGGTTGCCCTGGGTTGTCTTTGCAGTTCTTGCATCAGCCGAGATGCCGATCAGGATGCCCGTCCGTTCGCGGTAGATGCCGAAATTCTTGGAGCAGCTTGCCGCGATCAGAAGCTCGGGCAGGCGCGCGGCCAGAAGCCGGGTGCCGCCAGCGTCCTCTTCGAGCCCGTCACCGAAACCCTGATAGGCGATGTCGATCATCGCCAGCGCGCCTGTCTTTTCAATCAGCTCCGCAACCGCAGACCACTGATCCATGGTCAGGTTCGCGCCCGTGGGATTGTGGCAGCAGCCATGAAGCAGGACCACATCGCCCGGCTTCACGCCTGCAAGGTCTTCCATCATCCCGTCGAAATTGACCGCGCGGGTCGTGCTGTCGAAATAGCGATATTCGACCATCGGAATGCCGAGATACTTGATGATCGACAGGTGGTTCGGCCACGTGGGGTCCGATACCCAGATCGTTGCATCCGGGTTTGCCATGCGGACCAGTTCAAACGCTTGCCGCACGGCGCCCGTGCCGCCGGGCGTCGCTGCGGATGAAAGGCGCTCTGCCGCGACGGTATCGCCAAGGATCAGGTCGCGCATCGCCGTGTTGTAGGCCGGATCACCGATCAGACCGACATAGGATTTCGTCGTCTCATTGAGCCAAAGCTGCTGTTCCGCCGCTTTTACGGCGCCCATGATGGGGGTCTTGCCGGTGGCATCTTTGTAAACGCCGACCCCCAGATCGACCTTATCCTCGCGAGGGTCCTCGCGATAAAGCTGCATGAGTTCGAGGATCTTGTCCGCGGGGTGATCCTTGAGGTTCTGGAACATCGGCTGAGCCTTTCATTCGGGGATGCGAGAGAGATCACGGGGGCGGGTGAGGACGCGGGTGAAATCACCACGCCGCACCGGTGTGAAACCGGCGCGCTGATAGGTTTGCAGGGCGCGGGGGTGGTCGAGCGTGCAGGTGTTCACTGTCACACGGGCAATGTCGGGCCGGTCCCATGCCGTCAGGATGGCGGTGCGAAGCAGGTAGGTGCCGTAGCCCTGTCCGACCGCCTCGGGCACAAGGCCGAAATTGGTAATATCGCATATGCCCTTGTCCCGGCTGTCGAGGACGAAGAAGCCATTTGGAACGCCGTCTGCGATCAGGGTCCAGATGTCGACCTCGGGGTCATCGAGCCAGTCCTGAAGTTCTGCGGGGTCCCGGCCATGGGCATCTTCCCAGACATAGTCGCGGCCCACGGCATCGTAGAGCGCCAGAAAGTACCAGCGGGGCGGGTTCTGGGCGTGCAGGAGGGTTGCGGCACGATTGGCTGGCAGGGCGGGCCAGGGCCACGCAGGGCGCTCTGTCATCTCAAGCCATGTGACGGTGTAGTCGACCTTTGTGCCTGCCGGAAGGATGGTCATCCGGTCGCGACTTTCAAATCGTTATACATGCCCCATTCGGCCCATGATCCGTCATAGAGCGCGACGCGATCAACACCGATCCGTTCTAGCGCCAGATAGATGATGGCGGCGGTCACGCCCGAACCACATGTGGTGATGATTGGTCTGGTCAGATCGACACCGGCCACGTCAAAGATGGCGCGCAGGGTCTTTTCGTCTTTCATGGTGCCGTTGTCGTTCAGGAGCGTCCGGTAATGGACGTTCTTCGATCCGGGGATATGACCGGAACGCAGGCCTTCGCGGGCCTCGGCCTCTTCACCGGTGAAGCGGGACGGCGAACGGGCGTCGAGGATTTCGTGGCTTTCAAGTTTCGATGCGGCGGCGACCTGGGTCACATCCACGACCATCTGGTTCTGGACGCTTACGGTGATGTGCCGGTCGCGGACGATTGGCGGCATGTCTTCGATCTCGCGCCCTTCGGAAACCCATTTCGGCATCCCGCCATCCAGAACGGCAATATCCGTCTTGCCCATCATCCGGAACTGCCACCAGACGCGGGCCGCCGAAAACAGTCCGGCCCCATCATACACGACCACCTGATGCCCGTCGCCCACGCCCATAGCGCGCATGCGGCTGATGAACTTCTCGGTCGGTGGCACCATATGCGGCAGCTTCGACCGGTGGTCGCTGATCTCGTCGATATCGAAAAAGCGCGCGCCCGGAATGTGAGCCTCGTCGTACTCCGCTCGCGCATCGCGACCCATATCGGCAAGATAGTAGCTTGCATCCAATATGCGCAGATCCGGGTCTTTCAGATGGGCGGCAAGCCAGTCGGTGGAGACAAGTGTTTTTGGATCGTCGGCCATGGGCGCCCCTTCGGTTGGTCGGGGAATGTGCTACGCCCAAGGGCCGGGGGGATCAAGGAAAGTTACGCCTTACGCTTGCGCGCAACGATGAAATGATTGGGGGGACGGGCCGGGTAGTCGCCGGTTTCGAGTATCTCGAAGCCCTGCGCGGCAATCTCGGCCTCCAGCTTGCGCGGCGAGAAGACGTTGACATAGGGTGCGCGGCCGAGAGCCCGCATCCCGTAGATCATCAGGACAAGCGGGCCGTACATGCCGCCCAGACAGGCCGATTTCGTGATCAAATAGCCGCCGGGGCGCAGTTGGGTACTGAGCGCGGCAATGGTTCCGGGCAAGTCGCGGACAAGGTGTAGGAGATTGAAACCGATGACCGCGTCATAGGTTTCGGCAGGGCCGGGTGCCCCGGCAGCGGCGACGTCGAAGGTCACGTTCTCCGTTCCCGCGGCCTTGGCCTTGCTACGTGCTATGTCGATCATCCCGGGCGAGAAATCGGTCGCGGTGATGTGGGCGACCGAGGGCGCGAGTTTCAGGCCGGTCGTGCCTGTGCCGCAGCCCACCTCCAGCACCCTGTCGGTGCTGCGCAGGTAGCTGCGGGTTCGGTCGAGCGTCAGTTCGTATGCGCCGGGGTCCTTGACGGGATTGGCGGCGTATTTGGGGGCGATGGCGTCCCAGAATCGGATGGCATGGGTCATGGCGGCCTCGTTGCGTTTGCGTTTCGTTGCCATGCCAATACTCATGCGCCTCTGATTGGTGAATTGCCTAAATTCGTCGATGATCTATACGGAAATGCATGAATTGGCAAAGTATCGCATTCGACTGGAATCAGGTGCGCGCGTTTCTCGCGACGGCTGAAGAGGGGACACTGTCGGGCGCTGCGCGTGCGCTTGGCCAGTCGCAACCGACGCTCGGGCGGCAGGTCGCGGCTCTGGAAAAGGCGCTGGGCGTGGTGCTGTTCGAGAGGGTCGGGCGATCACTGGTTTTGACGCCGGTGGGTCACGATCTTCTGGAACATGTGCGCGCCATGGGCGATGCGGCCGGGCGGATTTCGTTGGTGGCCTCGGGCCGGTCGCAGGGTGTGGACGGCACCGTGTCGATCACTGCAAGTGACGTGATGTCGGTCTATATGCTGCCCCCGATCGTCGCAGAGCTGCGCGAGGTTGCACCGGGGATCGCGATCGAGATCGTCGCCTCGAACGAAATCGCCGATCTGCAACGCCGCGAGGCAGATATCGCCATCCGTCACATGCGGCCCGAGCAGCAGGATCTGATCGCCCGGAGCCTGGGCGAAGGCAGCGCGCATCTTTATGCGGCGACGGCCTATCTCGACCGGATGGGACGGCCTGCAACGCCCGAGGATATCGCACGGCACATCTTCGTGGGATTTGAGCAGAACGACCGGTTGATCGAAGGTCTGAACGAGGTTGGCATTCCCCTTACGCCCGAGATCATCCGTGTGAAATCGGGCAATGGGGTGGTGTTCTGGGAGATGGTGCGACAGGGGATCGGGATTGGCGTGATGTCGGATGATGTCGCCGCGCTGACGCCCGGGGTCGAGCGTGTTTTGCCGGGGCTTGGGCCCATCCGCTTTCCGATCTGGCTTACGGCGCATCGGGAGTTGCACACCAGCCGCCGGGTGCGTCTGGTTTTTGATCTCTTGTACGAAAGATTGCGGGCGGGACGCCCCAGTTAGCCGTGCTCTTTCATCAGCCGGGCCTTCTGGCGGTTCCAGTCGCGTTTGGCGGATGTTTCGCGTTTGTCCGCCAGTTTCTTGCCCTTCGCGATACCGATTTTCAGCTTTGCCAGACCGCGATGGTTGAAATACATCACAAGCGGGACAAGCGTCATGCCTTTGCGCTGGGTCGCGTTCCAGAGGTCGGAAAGCTCCTTGCGGCTGACAAGCAGTTTGCGCCGCCGCCGATCCTCGTGCCCGAAGGTCCGGCCTGCGTCATAGGGTGCGATATAGCTGTTCACCAGCCACAACTCACCATCGTCCACAGTTGCATAGCTTTCGGCGATGTTCGCCCCTGTTTCGCGCAGGGATTTGACCTCGGACCCCATCAATTGAATGCCGCATTCGATGTCGTCGTCGATGGCATAGTCGAACCGCGCCCGCCGGTTTTCGGCGATCACCTTGTAGTTCGGATTGTCCTTCGGTTTGGCCATGCGGTTCGGTATCTGGGAATGCGCGCCTTGTCCATCAAGCCCCGCGACTGTTGCATTCCGGCGACGGCGCGATTGCAGCCATTGACCCCGCGGTCACAGTGCGGATCATTCAGCGCATGTTTATGCAGTTGTTCTTGGGCTCAGGACTGATCGTGGCCACCGTTTTCGTTGCCGCCGCGTCTTGGTGGGGTCTGCAGATCATGCTGAACCGGCTTCATGACTGGGTCGGGCGGCCGCCTCATGGCCCGAAACTGGTCGTCGTTCTGGCGTTAACGCTGTTGGCCACGCTTATGATGATGACCGCGGCAGTCTGGATTTGGGCCACCACGCTTTGGGCGCTGGACATCTTTTTCACGTTTGAAGCCGCCGTCTATTTCTCGCTGGTTGCGTTCACCACCCTTGGCTTTGGCGATATCCTGTTGCCCCTGGAATGGCGCCTGCTGGGCGGCCTCGCGGCAGCTAATGGCCTTTTGATCTTTGGCCTGCTGACCGCGATTGTGGTGGAAACCCTGCGGCAGACCCGCGGTCTTCAGCGCCGCGATTGGGGCCGGGATAGCTGAGACGACCGCCTAGTTGATCAACCCTGCATGGACCAATGCCGACCGGATCGCGGATTTCGTGCCGTCCGACAGCCCGACCAGGGGCAGGCGTACCTCTTCGCTGCAATGGCCCTGCACCGACAGACCGTATTTCGCGCCTGCAACGCCCGGCTCGAGAAAGATCGCGCGGTGGAGCGGCATCAGGCGATCCTGATAGTCGAGCGCCTTGGCATAGTCGCCTTCCAGCGTCGCCTCCTGAAACTCAGAACAGAGCTTCGGCGCGACATTGGCCGTGACCGAGATACAGCCGACCCCGCCATGGGCGTTGAACCCCAGGGCCGAGGCATCTTCGCCCGAAAGCTGGATGAAATCGGTGCCGCAGGTCTCCCGCTGATCGGAGACGCGCGTGATATCGCCGGTGGCGTCCTTGACGCCGATGATGCGGGGCAGCTTCGCCAGTTCGCCCATGGTCGCCGGGGTCATGTCGACGACCGAGCGTCCGGGGATGTTGTAGATCACGATTGGCAACTCGCAGCAGTCATGTAACGCCTTGAAATGCGCAATCAAACCGGCCTGTGTCGGCTTGTTGTAATAGGGCGTCACGACAAGCGCCGCAGAGGCGCCAACCGATTCGGCGTGACGCATCAGGCGAATCCCCTCGGACGTATTGTTCGATCCCGCCCCGGCGATGACGGGAACCCGCCCTGCCGCTGCCGCAACGACGGCTTCGATCACCGCTTCATGCTCGCGGTGGCTGAGCGTCGGGCTTTCCCCCGTCGTTCCCACCGGAACAAGGCCGTGGCTGCCCTGCTCGATCTGCCAGTTCACCAGCTTTTCAAGGGCTTTGAAGTCCACCTCACCATCTGTCATGGGTGTAACGAGGGCGGGAAACGATCCCTTGAACATGGTGAAAATCCTTTGAATTCGGCGGGGGTCGGCCAGACCCCCGGACAGAGTGCGGCGGACACTAGCCGCTTGCCTTGTCAATGCCAAGTTTGTGTGTTGTGGATTAACCCGGGGGCGATAGGTTTCGGCGATATGCGATCAGCTAGCTCCCTTTTCCATCTTTGCGCGGCAGGCGTGCTGCTGGCCGTTGCTTCGGCAACCTTCGTCATGATCGGTGCGTCGCAGGCTGCGGCAGTGGACGCTGTGACAAGCCCTGCGGACTCGATTCGCCCGAAGGCGCGGCCCGAAGAGTTTGCCGAAGCCCGGAACGCGACAATCATTTCGCGGACGACCGTCTCGACGAAAGGCGGCATCGTACCGCCCCCTGCATTGCCGCCGTCGCTTCCGCTCAAGGTCGCGATGATCGAATTGCGCAAGGGCAATTGGGACGCGGCGATGGAAGCCGCCGAGATGGCGGGCCCGGTGGCGCGGGATATCGTCGAATGGCACCGCCTGCGGGCGGGCAAGGGCCGGTTCGATCAGGTTCTGGCGTTTCTGGAGCGCAGGCCCGATTGGCCCGGGTTGGCGTATCTGCGTCGCCGAAGCGAGGGCGTGGTTCCCTATCGCGCCCGCCCGGACGAGGTGGTGGATTTCTTTTCGGAGCGGGCGCCACAGACCGGCGCGGGTCTGATTGTTCTGGCCGCCGCTCTGGAGACACTTGGCGATCCTGAGGCCGCGAAGCCGCTTCTGATCCGGGCGTGGACGGAAATGAAGCTGTCCGTGGGCGACGAACGGTATCTGCTTGAGCGTTACGGCGATCTTCTGAAGCCGCATCACATCGCGCGGATGGATTACCTGTTGTGGGAAGAGCGCGGCAAGGCCGTCGAACGGCTGATGCCGCGGGTGCCCGAGGGATGGCGCAAGCTTGCGCGCGCGCGCCTTGCCCTGCAGGATGACAGGCCGGGTGTCGATGGGCTGATCGCCGCGGTGCCCGCAGATCTCGCAGCGGATGCGGGCCTCGCTTACGAGCGGTTCATGTGGCGCGTCCGCAAAGGGCGGCGCGAGGCGGCGGCTGATCTGATCCTTGAGCGTGCCGGAACGCAGGAGGCGCTGGGCCGTCCGCAGGCATGGTCGAACTGGCGGCGCATCTTTGCGCGTGAGGCGATGCGCAACGGAAATGGCCAGCGCGCCTATCAGCTTGCCTCCACCCATGGCCTAACAAGCGGGTCAGCCTATGCCGATCTCGAATGGTTGTCCGGCTACCTGGCGCTTCGCTATCTGGACGACCCAGCAAAAGCACTGGAGCATTTCCAGAACTTCCGGATTGTCGTTGAAACCCCGATCAGCCTTGGCCGGGCCGGATACTGGGAAGGTCGGGCGCATGAGGCGCTGGGCGATGCCGAACAGGCGGCAATGGCCTATGCGTTCGGTGCAGAATATCAGACCAGCTACTATGGCCTTCTGGCTGCGGAACGTGCCGGGCTGCCCATGGACCCGGCACTGATCGGGCGCGAGGCCTACCCCCCCTGGCGGGACACGAGTTTTGCGGATTCCTCGGTCTTCGAGGCGGCGAAGCTGTTGCACGCGGCCGGCGAGATGAACCTGTCGGAACGGTTCATGACCCACCTGACCGAGAGCCTTCCGCCGGAAGAGCAGGGGGCGCTGGCCGACTTCGCTCTTGCGCTGGGCGAGCCCCATTATGCGCTGATGATCGCAAAGCGTGCGGCGACGATGGGCATCACGCTGCCGCGGGCCTATTACCCGGTGATGGATTTCGGCATTGGCGACCTGCCGGTACCTGCGGAACTGGCGCTGGCCATTGCACGGCGCGAAAGCGAATTCGATCCGTCGGTGCGCAGCGGCGCCGGGGCGATCGGCCTGATGCAGGTGATGCCGGGAACGGCGCGCGAGGTGGCGGGGATACTGGGGGTCAGCTACGACGTCTCCCGCCTGCAGAACGATCCCGCTTACAATGCGCGGTTGGGTACCACCTATCTGGCGGAACTGATCGAGGTCTTTGGCACCAACAAGGCACTTGTATCCGCCGGTTATAACGCAGGGCCGAGCCGACCGATCCGCTGGATGGGACTTTACGGTGATCCGCGCGACCCGGATGTCGATCCGGTGGATTGGGTGGAGCACATCCCGTTCCGGGAAACGCGGAACTATGTGATGCGGGTTATGGAAAGCCTTCCCGTATACCGGGCACGGCTGACCGGTACGACTTCGCCCATCGCACTGACGGACGCGCTCAAGTCGGAATAGCACGCCGTTCGCGCCGGCTGGCCACCGCTTCGCGCCAGAGCGTGAAGATTCCCGCCAGAACCACGATCCCCGCACCGATCGCGACATTGCGTTCGAGCGTTTCCCCGAAGATCGTGATGCCCACGATCGACGCAAAAACCAGTTGCAGATAGGCAAACGGCTGAACCGCGCTTGCCTCGGCCACCTCGTAGCAGCGGATCAGAAGCCAGTGGCCGAGCGCCCCGGTTACGCAGAGCGCGGACATCCAGAACCAGTCCGGGCCCGAAATCGGCTCCCAATACCAAAGCCCGACGGGCGTCATTGCCAGCGCGCCCACGGTTCCGGTCCAGAAGAACGACGTCATCGCGCTGTCGGTACGCGAAACGTACCGTGTCAGAAGCCCGTAAATGGCGAACATCGTGGCGGCGGCCAGCGGTACCAGCGCTGCCGGCGAAAATACCGCTACGCCGGGCTGCAGAATGACCAGTACACCGATGAACCCCACCCCGATCGCCATCCAGCGCCGCCAGCCGACCCGTTCTCCCAGCACCAGGCCGGACAGGGCCGCAACCAGCAGCGGGTAGCAGGTAAAGACGGCATGGCTCTCGACCAGCCCCAACAGGACGAAGGCCAGAACCATCACGCAAATCTCGGCTGCGAGCAGGACACCGCGAAAGAACTGCGTTCGCGGTGCACCGCTTTGCATGGTGCGGCGCAGCCCGCCGGGCTGGCGCGTCGCGATCCAGACCGCGAATGCGCCGAAAAACCAAAACCGCAGCATCACGACCAGAAACACGTTGTATTCGCTGGCCAGATGCCGGGAAATCCCGTCCTGCACAGCGAAAACGAACGTCGTGACGACCATCAAAAGGATGCCGAGACGCGTATTCTGGTCTGTCATCCGAGCCGCCCGATCGTCATGTGACGTTTGCGCCCGAAGCCGGGGCGGCGCGTGACCGTGAACCCGGCATCGGCCAGAGCGCGGCGGACGTGGCCCGCAGCGGTGTAAGTTGCAAACGTGCCTTGCGGAGACGTGTGGCGGGCAACCTCGGCCATCAGGTCGTCCGACCAGAGTTCCGGGTTTCGGGCGGGTGCGAAACCGTCGAGAAACCACGCATCGGCCCGACCGGTCCAATGCGGGAGCGTGTCGCGGGCGTCGCCGAGAATGACCTTCGCCTCCAGTTCTTCGGTCCGGACCCCCGGACCGTCCCTCCACCATTCGACCAGTATCGCGGCATCATCGGCAAGTGAGGGAAAGGCGGCAAGTGCTGTGGCCATGTCATCGGGCGACAGCGGGTGCATTTCGAAGCCGGTGTATCTGAGTGGCAGTGCCCCGGCCTTTCGTGCCGCGCTGAGGGCCAGAAGAAGGTTCAGCCCGGTTCCAAACCCGAGTTCCGCCACCTGAAACCCGGGCCGCATCCGGCCAGGCAGGTCGTTGCCGTCGAGAAAGACATAGGCCGATTCCGCGAGACCGTCATCGAGCGAATAATAGGGATCGTCATGGCGCGCCGAGACCGGCACACCGTCCCGCCAGGTAATCCGCGCCTGCTGGTCCATCCCTTGTTCAAATCCCCGGCCCGTGTCATCCCCGCGACTAGTGACGGAGGATCGGAACCTTGGCAACGGTGGACGTGACAATACGGGGCGCGGGCATTTTCGGGTTGTCGGTGGCCTGGGCCTGTGTCCGGCGTGGCGCGCGGGTACGGGTCGTGGATCCGGGCGGCGTGGGGGCTGGTGCGTCGGGCGGGGTCGTCGGGGCGCTTGCGCCGCATGTGCCCGAGAACTGGAATGTGAAGAAGGCGTTTCAGCTGGAAAGTCTGCTCATGGCGGGGCCGTTCTGGGCGGGGGTCGAGGCCGTGTCGGGCGTGTCGTCCGGCTATGCGCGAACCGGTCGTCTGCAGCCTGTTGTCGATGAGGCCGGGTTGGCTCTTGCCCGGGCACGTACCGAAACCGCAGCAGGGCTTTGGAAGGATCAGGCGGTTTGGGAGGTGATCGGCGCTGAAGAACCAGCCTGGGCGCCGCTGTCGCCAACCGGGTACCTCATACGCGATACGCTGAGCGCCCTGATCCATCCGCGTCGGGCCTGCGAAAGCCTTGCCGCGGCCTTGGACGCGCGCGGGTGCCCGGTATTGGAAGAGGCCGAGGAGGCGGGGCAGGTGGTTCATGCGACCGGTTGGGCAGGACTGACTGAACTGTCCGAGGCGCTGTCGTCGCCCGTGGGCGTTGGGGTCAAAGGTCAGGCCGTCCTTCTTCGGCACGCCGCGCCACCCGACGCGCGGCAGCTTTTTGCGGACGATCTGCACATCGTGCCCCATGCCGACGGGACCGTCGCGGTCGGATCGACGACGGAGCGGGAGTTCGATGCACCTGATACGGTCGATGGGGCTTCGGATGCGTTGATCGAACGTGCGATTGAACATGTCCCTATCCTGCACGGTGCGGCGGTTGTGAGCCGGTGGGCGGGCGTACGGCCACGGGCGCGGTCGCGGGCGCCGATGCTGGGGCCCTGGCCCGGCCGCGCGGGGCATTTCATCGCCAATGGCGGGTTCAAGATCGGGTTCGGGATGGCACCGAAGGTGGCGGAGATCATGGCCGATCTGGTTCTCGAGGGGCGGGATGGGATACCCGATGATTTCCGCGTCGAGGCGAACCTGCCCGGCTAGCCTGCTTCGGCAATCATGCATTGGCGTCCATCGGGTGCCGCGACCCAATAGGTGTTCCCCCGCGCGCATAAAAGCGCGCTATCGGGAAGGCATAAGGGGGCCGTCGCCCGGAACGTAAATCGCGCCAGTGGCCCCTGCCGGTCCTCTGCCATCAGCATCAGGTGCTGCGCCAGAAGCGGGCCGTGGATGACAAGGCCGGAATAGCCTTCGACGTCGCGGGCATACTGGGCGTCATAGTGGATGCGATGTCCGTTGAAGGTCAGGGCCGAATAGCGAAAGAGGGTCGTCGTGTCGAAGGCGACGGGCTGTTTCTCCTCTGCGTCGCCCGGTGCAGGTGGAGGTTCGGACCGTTCGGTATCGGCGGGCCGATAAACGAGGTCCTGCTCTTCGCTGAGCGCGATCATGCCGCGCTGGTGGATGTCATGGCGCAACGTGACAAATCCGAGCTTTCCGCTACGACCGGTTTTCTGGGTGACAGCCACAATCTGGGTCCGGCGTTCGGCCCGGATCCCAGCCAGAAGAGGGGTGTGAAACGTCAGCCGCCCGCCGGCCCACATGCGGCGCGGTAATCCCAGATCGGGGATCAGCGCGCCTTTCGCCGGATGCCCATCCGGACCAAGCGCCGAAGGTGGTTCGGCCTGCCAGAAGTAGAGTTGATGCGCGAAGGGCGGCAGTGGTTGGCCGGTGTCTGGCGGCGGCGCCTCTATCCCAAGCGTTGCAAAAAGCGCGGCAACACGAGCCGGGTCAAGCCGGTCGGCCGCGCTATGCGTCGTTGTCCGTGTCCCATCCATGGGAACTGTGTTTATCGCAGTTGGCCGTCTTGAGCTAGCGCCGCGCCTCGGCGCGCAATGCCTCCATCAGTTCGGTCAGTGTCTTGAGCGCGAGTTCGTTCGTCAGACGCCCCTCCGCATCGAACTGATTTGACGCATCGGCCAGCAATAGGTCCGGCCCGGTCAGAAGACGCGGACGAAAGGGGGTCATCGCCAAGCGCAGGGCATAGCTGCCGCGCGCACCGCCCGCCCGGCCTGCTGCCGCCGACATGATCGCAACGGGTTTGTCGCGCCACGGCCCGCCCTTGGTCCGGCTGATCCAGTCGAGGGCGTTTTTCAGGACGCCGGACAACGACTGATTGTATTCGGGCGTGGAGATGGCCACCGCATCGGCCCCGGCGATCTGGTCGGACAGGGTCTGAACCACCGCCGGTATGCCTTCGGCGTCTTCCAGATCGCCATCATAAAGCGGCAGGCGAAGATCGGCGTTCTGGACAGGTCCGCCATAGACACGCGCGGCCTCTGCCAGAAGACGGCGGTTTACGGAGTTGGCCCGCAAAGACCCAGAAATACAAAGAAGCATCGTTGTTCACGTCCCTCATTCTAACGACGGGGGACGTAACACGCAGGACATCGGGGACAAGCCCCGGTTCCGGTTTTACAGATACTTTTCAAGCACTCCGGCGGGGGCCGGAGCAAAGCCAAGCTGGGAAAAGGTCGATGATACCGTGTCGCCGATCCCATCGGCAGATACCGCCAACCGCTGCAACCCCACGTCCCGCGCCGCAGCCTCGAGCGCACCGATCAGGGCCGAACGAACGCCGCTGCCCTTGACGGTTTCGTCAACGACGAGCCCAAGCACCTCGCCGTACCGAAGTTGGTCTATCAGCGCGACCCAGCCCACCGGCCGGTCATCCATGCGCGCCACCAGAAGCTCGGCATTGGGTGCATTGAGCGCCTCGAAAGGCGCGATCCCGTTGCTTTGACTGATCAGGGCCTGAACTTCCGATTTCGCGGGCGATTCGATGCGAATCGCAATCTCCGGCTTTGCGCTTGCGCCGGTCATGCCGCCATTCCAGTTGAATTGCAGGGGAATGCCCCTGTTTCCAGACGGTTAGACATCGTGAATTGACCCCGCGAACTGAGCAGCAGATTTCTCCCTCGCTAGAGATTTGGCGGGGCAGACGGCGATTGGTCAAGGAAAAGCCCCGACCTGTGGATAAGTCTGGTGGAAACCGCCAGATCGTAACCATATCTTGTGGATAATCCGCCTGATACTGCTCTTGGTAGTGTTCGCGATTGACTTGGCCTCAAGCGAAGGCGAACCTGTGCGCCAAGGTGGAATCGCCATCAGAGCAGGAAGGCCAGCCAAGGTGCAGTTCACGAAAATCCGGCTTAACGGATTCAAGAGCTTCGTTGACCCGACCGAAATGGTGATCGCGGACGGTCTGACCGGCGTGGTTGGCCCGAACGGTTGTGGCAAGTCGAACCTCCTGGAGGCGCTGCGCTGGGTCATGGGCGAAAACCGTCCCACTGCGATGCGTGGCGATGGCATGGAGGACGTGATCTTTGCCGGAACCTCCCGGCGTCCCGCCCGGAATTTCGCCGAGGTCTCGGTTCTGATCGACAACACGGATCGTCTTGCCCCTCAGGGGTTCAACGAGGCCGACATGATCGACATCGCGCGGCGGATCACGCGGGATGCGGGCTCTGCCTACAAGGTCAATTCAAAGGATGTGCGTGCGCGGGATGTGCAGATGCTGTTCGCGGATGCCTCGACCGGTGCGCATTCGCCCGCGCTTGTCCGTCAGGGCCAGATATCCGAACTGATCAATGCAAAGCCGAAGTCGCGGCGGCGCATCCTTGAAGAGGCTGCCGGGATCTCGGGCCTTTATCAGCGGCGTCATGAAGCCGAACTCAAGCTGAAGGGCACCGAAACCAACCTGGCCCGCGTTGACGATGTGATCGAACAGCTTGCCCAGCAGCTTGCGCAGCTTGCCCGGCAGGCGCGGCAGGCGGCCCGCTATCGCGAGTTGAGCGAGGGGTTGCGGCGGGCCGATGGGCTGTTGCTGTACCGTCGGTGGCGGGAGGCCGATGAGGCTTCTTCAGCGGCCGAAGCGGTACTGATCGAACGGGTGCGCGACGCGTCAGAGGCAGAACGGCTGGCTCGGCAAGCGACCGAAGCGCGGGAAAAGGCGGACACGGCGTTGCCGCCGTTGCGCGAAGAGGCTGCGATTGCCGGGGCCGTCCTGCAGCGACTTGTGGTGCAGCGCGATACGCTTGCCGATCAGGAAGCGCGCGCACTGGCCGCGATCGAGACGCTTGAGGCACGAATTGCCCAGTTGACCCGCGACATTGAAAGGGAACATGCGCTGAGCCATGACGCGGATGAAACCGTGGCGCGGCTCGAGGAGGAAGCAGCGGAACTCGCGGCAGCCGGAGAGGGCCATGAAGAGCGGCTTGCGACTGCGGATACCGAGGCGCGTGATGCTGCGCAGGTCTTGCAGGAACGCGAAGGGGCCTATGCGCGGCTGACCGAAGACGTCGCGCGTCTGGCGGCCCGTCACCAGTCGGCGCAGCGCCTTCTGGATGATGCGCGCAGTACGGCAGAACGCAACGATGCGGAAATGGCGAAAGCGGAGGCCGCAGCAGAGGCCGCGTTGGACGCCGAAAAGGCTGCGGCTGGTACGTTCGAGGCGGCCGAAAAGGCGCTGGCCATTGCGACAAAGGCGGCTGAGGAAGCCGAAGCCGAGCTTGCCAAGGCCGATGACGCCCGCGGGCACGCTCAGTCGCGCGAAGCCGAAGCGCGGGCCGGACGGTCCGAAGCCGAAGGTGAGGAGAGCGCGCTCAAGGCGGAAGTTGCCGCGTTGTCGCGTCTGGTCGATCGCGACACCGCCGAGGGCGGTCAGGTGCTTGATCTGCTGCGGGTCGCGTCGGGATATGAAAAGGCGCTGGGTGCGGCACTGGCCGACGATCTGCGCGCGCCCGCGGTGGCAGATGATGCCGCGACGGGCTGGGCGCTTCTGCCCGCTTATCCGAAGGCGCAGCTTCTGCCCAAGGGCGTTGCGGCGCTCACCAACCACGTGAGCGTGCCCGAGGTTCTGGTGCGGCGGCTGGGGCAGGTGGGGCTGGTGGACAAGGCCGATGGTCCGCGCCTGCAGTCCCAGCTTTTACCTGGTCAGCGCCTTGTCAGCATTGATGGCGACCTGTGGCGGTGGGACGGGTTCCGTGCCGGTGCGGATGACGCGCCTTCGGCGGCGGCTTTGCGTTTGCAGCAGCTGAACCGGTTGCAGGAGTTGAAACAGGATCTCGTCGAGGCATCGGCCCGGGCCGAAGGGGCCGCGCAGGCCCATGAGCACCTGAAGGCCGAGCTGCAATCGGTGACCGAGGCGGATGTCGCGGCCCGCGATGCCCGCCGTGTGGCCGATGCGGCCGTGACCGAGGCCAGCCGCGCCCTGTCACGTGCAGAGGCGGAGCGCAGCATTGCCGCCGGGCGCCTCGAAGGTCAGAAGCTTGCTGTCCGCCGCCATGGGGACGAGGCGACGGCGGCCCGCGGGCGGATGCTTGAAGCAGAGACGGCCCTTGCCGACCTTGCCGATCTGGATGCGGCACGGGTCGAGGTGGAAGACGTCAAGGTCGCCGTCGAGGCCGCGCGCATGACGATGATGACCCGGCGCTCGGGTCTTGATGAGTTGCAGCGCGAAGGCGAGGATCGGGCACGGCGCACCGAAGCGATTGCCCGCGAGGTCGAAGGCTGGCGCAAGCGGGCGGCGACTGCCGGGACGCGCATATCCGAGTTGGAAACCCGCAAGACCGAGTCGGACGAAGAACTGAAGACAGCAAAGGACGCGCCGGCAAGCCTTGCGGAAGATCGCGCGCGTCTGGCCGATCAGATCGACGAGGCCGAGGGGAGGCGCAAGACGGCAGCGGATGCGCTTGTCGAGGCCGAAACCGCCGCCCGCCAGGCACTGGAGGCCGAGCGGGGTGCGGAACGTGCGGCATCTGAAGCCCGCGAAGCGCGAGCCGCCGCCGATGCACGCGCCGCGAGTGCGCGTGAGGCCGTGACACTGGCCGCCGCACGGATCGCCGAAGAACAGGATGCGACCCCGGCGGAGTTGCTGGAACGGCTTGGTGACGATCCCGATAAGATGCCCCCGGCGGCACAGGTCGAGGCGGACGTGGCACGGCTCAAGCGGCAGCGTGATGCCCTTGGGTCCGTGAACCTGCGTGCCGAGGAGGATGCGCGGGAGGTTCAGACCGAACACGACATGCTCACGACCGAGAAGTCCGATCTGGAACAGGCCATTCGTGCCCTGCGGTCTGGAATAGCCGGTCTGAACAAGGAAGGCCGCGAGCGGCTGTTGACCGCGTTCGAGCAGGTCAACTCGAACTTCGGCATGCTGTTCAAACATCTCTTCGGTGGTGGTGAGGCCAAGCTTGTCATGGTCGAAAGCGAGGATCCGCTGGATGCGGGGCTGGAGATCATGTGTCAGCCGCCGGGCAAGAAACTGGCCACCCTTAGCCTTCTGTCAGGCGGAGAGCAGACGCTGACCGCGCTGGCCCTGATCTTTGCGGTGTTTCTAGCGAACCCCGCGCCGATCTGTGTGCTGGACGAGGTCGATGCGCCGCTTGACGACGCCAACGTGAACCGGTTCTGCGACCTTCTGGACGAAATGACCCGGCGCACGGATACGCGGTTTCTGATCATCACGCACCATGCGGTGACGATGGCGCGCATGGACCGGCTGTTCGGCGTTACGATGGGCGAACTGGGTGTCAGCCAGCTTGTTTCGGTTGATTTGCGGAGGGCCGAGTCAATGGTGGCCTGAGGGCCGTAACGCCCCGTTAACCCTGGTATCGTATCTCGGAGGAGGAGATTATGGGACTGTGTGTTAATGCGTGAAGTGTTTTTCTATGCGATCGTCATGGGGGTCCTGGCATCCGCCGGCGATCCCGTTCCCGAAACGCTGTTGGTCGAACGGCAGGCTTCTGTTGTTCAACAGTCCGTTGAAGGCGGGGCCTCTGCCGCGCCGTCGATCACAAAGTTCTGAGGTTCGCATTCATGCCGCCCTGCTAGGGTGACGGTATGAAGCAGTCCCTTATGTCCGGCATTGCCGCCGCCTGCCTTGTGGCGACGCCAGTCGTGGCGCAGGGCATCAGAGACAGCGACCGCCGTCTTGATGCATCCGAGATGACCGAGATACTGGCGGGCAGGGTGGTCGAGTTCTACGATGGCTCGAAGTCCCGCTATGGCACGGATGGCAGCTACCGCTATACCTATACCGACGACGACCCGCCCTTTCTTGGCCAGTACACCACTGCCGATGACAGCACGGTCTGTGTGACATTCGAAAACGGCGCGTCACGCTGCGATCATTTCGTCATGGATGGCGAACGTCTGATCCTTGTGATCGAAGACGGCACCCGGTTTCCGGTGCGCAACCTGACCGCGGAGTGATCAGAGCCGGTTCAGAAGCTCTGTCGTGGGCCACGCATCCGCCGGGAGGCCCAGTCGCGCCTGCTCTTTCTGAACCGCTGCACGGGTCATCCGCCCCAGTATGCCGTCAATGCCGCCGACATCTTGGCCACGTGCCGTCAGTTTCTGCTGCAATGCCTTCATCTGGCCTTCGGACAGCGCGGGGGTAGGATTGCCGGCGCTGAACACGGGCGCACCTTCAAGCCTGCTTGCGAAGTAGGCCGCGGTCATCACGTAGACAAAGCTTTTGTTCCACTCGAAATAGACACTGAAATTCGGATAGGCGATGAATGCCGGGCCGTTGCGGCCCTGAGGCAGCAGGATCGACGCGGGCAGGTTCGACGGGCCGAGCGATCCGGCACGTGGTGTAACGCCAAGCCTTGCCCATTCGGAGACGGGTTTGGTGGTCTCAAGCCCCGTCAGACGCAGATCCAGCCCGGAAGGCAGTACGATCTCCTGCAACCACGGCTCGTTCGGGCGCCAGCCCAGCGACGACAGCATGTTCGCCCCGGACATCAGCGCATCCGGCGCCGATGTCTTGAGCGTCACATGCCCGTCTCCGTCGCCGTCGACGCCGCTTTCGATGATGTCCCCGGGCAGCATCTGGACCATCCCGATCTCTCCGGCCCATGCGCCGGTGGTGCGCGCGGGGTCAAGATCGTCGTTCTCGTAAAGCTCGATCGCAGCAAAGACCTGTGGCCGGAACAGGTCGGGCCGGCGGCAGTCGTGGCTGAGTGTCATCAGTGCGTTGACCGTGTTGAAGTCGCCCTGTACCGCGCCGTAATCGGTCTCGAACGCCCAGAAGGCCAAAAGGACACCGCGGTTCACACCCCAGCGTTGTTCGATCCGGTCAAACACAGCGTCATAGCGTTCGGCATTGCGCTGCCCGTTAGTGACCCGGCCTTGGCTGATCAGCCTGCGGGCGAAATCGGTGAACGGCATCTGGAAGATACCCTGCGCTCTGTCGGCGCGAATGACGTTCGGATCCTGACGGACGGACGCAAAAAACCGATCCACCGTCGCGCGGTCATGGCCAAGGCGCACGGCTTCGGCCTTCATGCGGCTCACAAAGTCAGAAAACCCGCCATCGCAGGCGACATTCGCCGATCCGGGTGTCGCGATCACAGAGGCAAGAAGGGCGGCGTACAGAATGCGCATGGGGTCTCCGATCCATAGACTCGCGTCACACTACCCGAGCGCCGCAGTCTTGCAACCGTCGGCAAACCCGGATTTTGCCAAGGGTTTGGCGGATTTACGCTTACGTAACG
The DNA here is from genome assembly GCA_947503175.1 of uncultured Paracoccaceae bacterium. GTDB lineage: Bacteria > Pseudomonadota > Alphaproteobacteria > Rhodobacterales > Rhodobacteraceae > Ovoidimarina. Next base: position 100,643 of record CANNCO010000004.1, on the reverse strand, counting down.
TTTGTTACTGGGATATTAACCTTTGGTTAGGGAAATGGGTAAATCTTGAGCGTGGGGGGCGACGTGCGCGTCTGACGCACGGGTTGTTCGAGGTCACATGCACGTTTTGATTGTGGAAACCGACACGGCGCTTGCCGATGTCTGGAAGCGGCACCTGGAACGTCAGGATACCATCGTTTCGGTTGCCGGCTGTCAGTCCGAGGCTATCGGAACTCTGCAGCATGAACCCGTCGGTGTAATCGTCCTCAGCCTCGATCTCGAACGGGGGAGCGCGTTCGCGGTGGCCGATTTCGCAAGCTATCGCAGGCCCGATGCCCGGGTGATTTTCGTTACCCGCTCCGGTTTCTTTTCGGACGGTTCGATCTTTAGCCTCATTCCGAACACCGCCGCTTTCATTCCCGCCCGAACGCCGCCTGACGATCTCGCGGCAATCGTCGAACATCACGGGCGGGCGATAGCCTAGGCCGCAGAGGCGGCCCGATCACCGCGATCGTGGGGGACATCCCAGTCCAGCACCGGATTGGTGGGGATGATCCGGTGGGGGTTAATCGTCTCGTGGCTGTAATGGTAGTGTCGCACGATATGGTCGAAATGCACCGTTCCGGCGACACCCGGTATCTGGTAAAGCTCGCGCGTGTATCCCCAGAGGTTCGGATAGTCGATGATCCGCCGCCGGTTGCACTTGAAGTGCAGGTGATACACCAGATCGAACCGCAAAAGCGTCGGCAGCAATCGCCAATCGGCCTCGGTCAGCCGCTCGCCCATCAGATAGCGGTTCCTGCCTAGCCGCTCTTCCAGCCAGTCCAGCGTATCGAACAGATCATTGACCGCAGCGTCATACGCTGCCTGCGACGTGGCGAAGCCGGACTTGTAGACCCCGTTGTTCACGTTGCTGTAGATCCGCGCATTCACCTCTTCGATCTCGTCACGCATTTCTTCGGGCCAGTAGTCGTCGGTGTTGCCGGTCAACCCGTTGAAGGCCGAGTTGAACATCCGAATGATTTCCGAGCTTTCGTTCGAAACGATGGTCTGTCTTTCCTTGTCCCACAGGATCGGCACGGTGACCCGCCCGGTGGTTTGGGGATCGGCGGCAAGGTAGATGTCGCGCGCGAAACTGTGCCCCATGAGCGTGTCGCCGGTCGTGCCCGGAAAATCGGTCTCGAACGTCCAGCCATCGGACAGCATGTCGGGGTGAACGACCGAGATCGTGATCAGATCCTCAAGACCTTTCAGTGTGCGAAAGATCAGCGTGCGGTTTGCCCACGGGCATGCGTAGGACACATAGAGGTGATAACGCCCGGCTTCGGCCCTGAAACCACCCTCGCCCGAAGGGCCCGGCTGACCGTCAGGTGTGATCCAGTTGCGATACGCGGCGGACTTGCGGACGAATTTGCCGCCCGTCGAGGCCGTGTCATACCATATGTCGTGCCATTTTCCGTCAACCAGCTGGCCCATATCGCATCCTTGCTTTCATCTTCGGGTCACACTTAGCGTTTAGGGAGCGACACGACACCTTCGTGTTGGCGCAGGCGTCGTGCGGCTACGCACAGCTTTCGACCAAAAGGGAAACGACGGTCCTGACAGATCGGGATTGTTTCGAAGAAACAGCATGTTGACGAACGAATCGTTGACCCGTGTGGGATTCAGCCGATGCTGAAAGTCACATGCCATGGGGGATTGTCATGTCCGAATACCTGCCAAAAGAGGTTCGCGCTGGCCTCGAGCTTGCCCGAAAGCAGGCATTGCATCGCAAGAGCCGGCTTCGTCTGCGCGTCGGCGAGGAAAGCTTCACGATTCTGAGGTTGTGGGACGAAGGCTTTGCACTCGACCCTGCTGACGCGCCGCATTTGCGCGGGCTTGTGGATATCTATGATGGCGCGCGCCACATCTCGCAATGTCTGATCATTGCGTCCGAAGAGGACGGATCCGAGATGGTTTATGAGTTCAAGCGCGCCACGCCCGCCGCCGCCGCCGCCCCGAGAGACTTCGCAAAGGACGAGAATGCGCCGGTCGCGCTTCTGTCGCAGCACTAGAGCTTACTGAAGATCGCCGAAGGCTTTGTTTAGCCGGGCGACGGCATCCTCTATTCTGGCGCGCTGCGTCCCGAGGTTGAACCGCAGGAACGTCTCGCCCCCCGGTCCGAATGTCGTCCCGTGGTTCGCTGCGATGCCCGCACCTTTTTCGACGCGCGCGATGAACTCGTCCTGCGCCATTCCGGTGTCGGCGAAATCGACCCACGCCAGATAGGTGGATTCCAGCGGGATCGACGTCAGACCCGGTATCGCGTTGATGCCAGCGTCGAAGAGTTTGCGGTTCTCATCCAGATAGGCGACCAACGCATCGACCCATTCTGCGCCTTCGGGCGAGTAGCAGGCGGTGACCATTTCCATGCCCATCGTGTGGGTTGCCAGACTCAGCGCCTTCATCTTTTGGGCAAAAGGCCTGCGCAACGTGTCATCGGGGATGATGACGTTGCCCACATGCATTCCGGCGGTGTTGAAGGTCTTAGAGACCGCCGTCAGCATGATCAGCCGGTCGAGTATGCCGTCGATATGGGCCATCGGGATATGGGTGTGGCCGGGATAGACCAGATCGTGATGGATCTCGTCCGAGATCAGGAGCAGATCGTTCCGCCGCGTGAACGCGGCGACGGCTTCCAGTTCTTCCCGTGTCCAGACGCGGCCCACCGGATTGTGGGGCGAACAGAAGACGATCATCTTTTCGCGTCCCGTCAGCGCCGCCTGTGCGGCGTCCAGATCAAGCATGTAACGGTCGCTGTCGCGGGCAAGCGGCGCGTTCACCACTTCCCTACCCGCTGCTTCGATAATGCGGGCGAAGGCATGGTAAACCGGCGGAAAGATCACGATTCCATCACCCGGATCAGTGTAGGTATCGAGACAAATACCGATCGCGTTCACAAGGCCGGTCGTCGTGAAAATCCATTCGGGCTTTACCGGCCAAGCGTGCCGGGTCGTCATCCACCAGTCGATCGCCGCACGATAAGACGTATCGTCCCCGCCATAGCCGAACACGCCATGGTCGATCATGCGCTGCATCGCATCGAGCACGTTCTGCGGGGCGCGAAAATCCGTATCGGCTACCCACATGGGCAGGCATGTGTCTTTGGGCACGTCATAGTGCTTGCCGGCGTCGTCCCACTTGTTGCAGTGGGTGCCCTTGCGGTCGATGATCTTGTCGAAATCCATGCGTGCCTCCAATCTTCAGGCCGGCAACCTAGCGGGGACATCGTTGGCTGCAAGCCGATTGCGAAGGCGTCGCCGCTGCCCTAAATGAGTGCCCATGGCGTTACGAGATATTCTGATCCATCCTGACCCGCGGCTGAAAAAGGTTGCCGATCCTGTTGCCGACGTGTCGACAGAGTTGCGCAGGCTTGCCGATGACATGCTTGAGACGATGTACGATGCGCCGGGCATCGGACTGGCCGCGCCGCAGGTTGGCATCCCGTCGCGGCTTCTGGTGATGGATTGCGTGAAGGAAGAGGGCGCGCCGCCACGCCCCATGGTGCTGATCAATCCGGAAATCACGTGGTCGTCCGAGGCGCTGAACACCTATGAGGAAGGCTGTCTTTCGATCCCCGAACAATACGGCGATGTCGAACGCCCCGCCGAGGTGCAGGTGACGTGGACCGATCTGGATGGCGAACGTCAGGAAGAGCAGTTCTCGGGTCTCTGGGCCACCTGCGTTCAGCACGAGATCGACCATCTGAATGGCAAGCTGTTCATCGATTACCTGAAGCCTTTGCGCCGCCAGATGATCACGCGCAAGATGATGAAGCTGAAACGAGAGCGCGCGCGGGCGTGACGGTCCGTCCCTTCGTCATGTGGCCCGACAGGCGGCTTCGGACACCTGCGGAGCCTGTGGCCGGGATCAGCGATGAGATTCGTCATATCTGGGACGACATGATCGAAACGATGGATGCCATGCCGGGCGTCGGTCTGGCTGCTCCGCAAATCGGTGTACCGCTTCAGCTTGCCGTGGTCGATGCAAGCGACGCGCGCGGACAGGCGATCCGATTGGCCAACCCGGTGCTTGTTGAGGCCTCGCCCGAGACGGGTTCCTATCCCGAGGGCAGCCCCAACCTGCCCGGTGTGTCGGCAGAGGTTGTGCGGCCCCTGCGCGTCGTCGTTCGTTTCACGGACGAGGCCGGACAAGAGGTTGAACGCCCGTTCGAAGGTCTCTGGGCCACAAGCGTACAGCATCAGATCGACCATCTGGCCGGGCAGATGTACTTTGACCTCCTGAGCCGGACGAAACGCGATATGCTGATCCGGAAATCCAGAAAGGCCGCGCGATGAGGATTGTCTTCATGGGAACGCCGGAGTTTTCGGTTCCTGCTCTGGAGGCCCTTGTTCAGGCGGGGCATGAGGTCGTTGCAGCCTATTGCCAGCCGCCCCGTCGCGCAGATCGCGGGCAGAAAGAGCGGCTGACGCCGGTTCATCGCGCGGCAATGCAGTTGGGTGTTCCGGTGCGTTACCCCAAAACCCTGCGCACGCCGGAAGCGCAGAAAGAGTTCGCGGCGCTTCAGGCCGATGTGGCCATTGTCGTGGCCTACGGGCTGATCCTGCCGCAGGCCGTCCTTGATGCGCCGCGCCACGGCTGCCTCAATATCCACGCCTCGCTCTTGCCGCGCTGGCGCGGTGCGGCGCCGATCCATCGGGCGATCCTTGCCGGCGATGCCGAAACCGGCATCTGCATCATGCAGATGGAGGCCGGGCTTGATACCGGGCCGGTGCTCATGCGGTCGGCGACCCCCATCGGCGCAAATGAGACCACGGGTGATCTGCATGACCGGTTGGCCGGGATGGGGGCCGATCTTATCGCTATTACCCTGGGTCGTCTCGGTGAGATCACGCCTGAACCTCAGCCCGAAGAAGGCGCGAGCTATGCCAGCAAGATCGACAAGGCCGAGGCGCGGATCGACTGGACACAGGACGCGACCCAGATTGACCTGCAGATCAGGGGCCTGTCACCGTTTCCCGGTGCCTGGACGATGCTGCGTGGCAAACGGCTGAAACTCTTGCGCAGCGCGGTGGCGGCGGGGCAGGGTGCGCCGGGTGAAGTGCTGGAAGGGTTCGTCATCGCCTGCGGTCAGGGCGCCGTCGAAATCACCGAGGCACAGATCGAAGGGCGCGGTCGGCAGGGTGCGAATTCGTTTCTCAATGGAACGCCGCTGCCACCCGGAACCCGGTTAGGAGAGTAGGCGATGTTTCCCACCATTATCGGCACGGTCGTGATCGCGGGGATCGTGGGTTATCTGGCCGAACGCTCGGGCTTCACCCATAACGGTTACCTGCAATCCATCATCATCTGCGTGGGCGGCGCATTCCTGTTCTACTTTATCTCGCTGATGTTCGGGATCAGCTTTGGCCGACCGGGGATCAATGCAATCATCGCGTCAATCGGTGCGTTGGTGATCGTGCCGACCCATTGGCGCAAGTAGTGCCTAGTCGCGGCTCTTTTTCGGTTTGAACGGCTCCATCCCAGCGCGTGCCAACTCGTCGGCGCGCTCGTTTTCCGGATGGCCCGCGTGACCCTTGACCCATTCCCATGTCACGTCATGCCGGGCCTGGGCCTCGTCCAGCCGTTGCCAGAGGTCGACATTCTTCACCGGTTTCTTGTTCGATGTGCGCCAGCCATTGCGCTTCCAACCGTGGATCCAGCCGGTCACACCGTTTTTCACATAAGCGCTGTCGGTCACGATGGTGATTTCCGAGGGGCGCGACAGGGCCTCCAGCGCCGAGATTGCGGCCAGAAGCTCCATCCGGTTGTTGGTGGTGTCCGGCTCGCCGCCATTGAGTTCGCGTTCGCGCAGGACCGTGTCACCCTCGCGCGCGATCATCAGGGCACCCCAGCCGCCAGGGCCGGGGTTTCCCGAGCAGGCCCCGTCGGTATAGGCGTAAAGTTCAGGCACGGGCGCGCACCACGATCCAGGGATCATAGCTTCCGGAAAGGCCGCGGCCTACGCCGGTGTCGCTATCTTCGGTGGTGAATCCTGCATCGCGCAAAAGGTTCATCAGTTCGCGCGCTTCGTAATAGGCATAGAACCGGCCCAGCGTGTCCCGGTGCTCTCCTTCACCCGTCTTGACCCCGATGTGGAACAGGCCACCCGCGCGCATCGCCCCGTGGATTTGCGCAAGATGCTTTGGCATGTCGGATTTGGGGGCGTGGAGCAGGCTGAAGTTCGCCCAGACACCGTCATAGGTATCTTCGGCGGACAGATCGGAAAACACGCTGCACTCAGCCGAAACGCCCAGCTTGCGGGCCATGGCGACCATTTCCGGCGATGCGTCGGTGGCATCGACGGTCAGGCCTGCATCCATCATCTGTTTCGCTGAAAGCCCCGGCCCACATCCAAGATCGAGGACGCGCGCGTCTTTCGGAAGGGCCGCGATAAACGTCTGAAGTTGCGGGTCGCCGGATTGGTCCGCGACCGTTGCCGCATAGTCCTCGGCCTTTGCGCCATAGACCAAAAGGGTCTCGCGATCCGCCATCAGAAGGCCACAACCGCGAGGCAGGCGATGACGATCAGCGTCAGCAGGATGCGCAGCTGCATCCACCATGGCGGGGCCAGCTCCTGTTTCCAGAACATGTAGTCCAGCGCCAGAAGGCCAATATACCCGGTGATCAGATATATGGCCGTGGAGGTTGGCCCGCCGCCCACGAAAAAGAACACCCAGAGCGCAGGCAGCACCGAGAGGGCGTAACCGGTTGTCGCCACTTTGCCGGTTGCCTTGGTCGCGAAGCCCCAGAGGACACCCGACATGAAGGCCAGGATGATCGTTCCATAGAACAGTTGGATATGCGGGCTGATGAACCTTGGTCCGAACCAGTCCTGACCTTGCTGGGCAAGGGCCGGGCTGAACTCTGTGGCCGTGCCCCAGAGAAACGGGATCAGACCGGCAAGGCCAAGGAAAAGCGCGGAATAGGGGATGCGGTTCATGGCCTGCTTTTGGGCAATCCGTGGGCGACTGGCAAGGGTCAGTCAGGGTTTTTGAGATGGGCGATAAGACGTGCCGACCGCCGCAGCGCTGTGAAAGCGGCACCAACGGCCACTGCCCAGAGCGTAACGGTCAGCGCCCACTGTGTGCCAGTCGTCAGTATCTCGACCGCGCCGAGGACCGCGCCAGCCGTGATCGCCGCCATCCGCTGCGGCTTTGCCATCGGCCCCGAGAAATCCACCGGCGCACCCTCCGCCCGACCCAGTTCGCGGATGTAGGCGGTCAGAACAGCGGCGGCAGCAGCGGCGAAACCAAGCGTCGGCTGATCCAGGGCAAGACCGGCGCCGACCAGAATGGCGATATCCGCGAACCTGTCCGGGGCTTCGTTCCAGAACGGGCCGTCCGGCGCGGATTTCCCGCCTTCGACAGCTACCATCCCGTCGAAAAGATTGCACAGAAGCCGCAACTGGCATCCGAGAGCACCGAGGATCAGAAGCACCGCTGCGCCCAGGGCCACGGCCTGCGCGGAGGCCCAGAAGGCCAGCCCCGCCAGCGCGGCAAAGACGATACTCGCCTGCGAGATCATGTTGGGCGTGATGCGCGACCGGGCGAGCGCCTGTGCCGTGGCGGCGGCCCAGCGCGCGTTGCGCGTGGCGATCGGTCTGCGTTCAGCCATGGCGCCCTTTCCAGACACGCTGCGTATAGATTGCGGCATAGACCGTTGCCACCGAGGTGGGAATGGCGAGGGTTTTAAGAACCTCGGGTGTTCCCGCAACCGTATGAACGAGAGACAGCACCGAGATCGACAAGACGAAGGCGGCCAATGGCGGCAGGATGCGCCCCGAAACGCCGGGAAGGCGCTCAACGAGCGCCTCGAGCATCTGTTTCATGCCCAGCGTAATAACCGCCGTCATCGCCCCCTGAACGAGGCCTGCAATGACCGGCTCCGGCATCGGATGGGCGGCGTTGGCGAAGACGGCCCACCCGCCCATGGCCAGAAACCCGCCAGCCATGTGGACCGATGTCCTGTCCGCGAACGCAGTCACCCGGCCGACCAGAAATAACGTGTCAGGTGGAAAAAGATCGGGGCGGAAAAGACGACCGAATCCAGCCGGTCGATGAAACCGCCATGCCCGGCGATCAGGTGGCCCCAGTCCTTGACGCCCCGGTCACGCTTGATCGCTGACATGACAAGGCCGCCCAGAAACCCGGCCAGCGTAATCACCAGTGCCATTCCCGCCGCCTCCAGCACTGAAAACGGCGTGATCCACCACAATGCCGCCCCCACAAGCGTCGCCGATGCGACACCGCCCACCAGACCCTCCCATGTCTTCGATGGCGACAGGTTTGGCGCGACCTTGTGCCGTCCGATCAGTTTGCCCCACGTGTACTGCAGAACATCCGAAAGCTGCACCACGACCACAAGAAAGGCGATCAGCAGGATGTTCCGCCCTTCATAGCCGTCGATCTCAAGCGTCAGAAGCGCGGGGACGTGGGATGCGCAATAGACACAGATCATCAGTGCCCATTGCAGCTCGGACATCCGGCTCAGGATATTGCGCGTATCGCCCTGCAGCACGGCGATGACGGGCAGCAAAAGAAATGCATAGACCGGGACAAAGATCGAATAGAGTCCGTACCAGTCATCCCAGATCAGCCAGTATTGCGCGGGCAGTACGACAAAAAACGCTGCCGCGATGGCCCAGTGGTCCGACGTGTTCCGCGTCGTGAGCGTCACGAATTCGCGCAACGCCGCGAACGAGCAGATTGCGAACAGAACGATGACACCGGCACGACCCGCGAGAAAAGCGATGGCCAGAAGCGTGACCATTGCCCACCATGCGGCGATCCGGGCATTCAGGTTCTCGACGGTCGAGTTTTGCCCATCCGGGCCAAGTCTTCGGCGAAGGGTCTGGCCGATCAGGGTTGCCACGACGAGAAGCGCACCGATCCCGGCGAGAAGCAGCAGAAAGTCACTCTGTGCCCCGGTCATGATGCAGCGCCTTCGGGTTTAAGCGCGATGAGTGCTGCGGACGCCCGCTCCAGAAACGCTTCGCGTACTTCATCCTTTTCGGCACGGATCGGCGCGCCGAACGTGACCGTGCACAGAAGCGGGATTGGGATGACTTTGCCCTTCGGCATGACGTGGTTCAGGTTCTCGATCCAGACGGGGACAAGATCCACCTCCGGGCGTTTGGATGAAATGTTGTAGATTCCGCTCTTGAAGGGCAAAAGCGGCTCTTCCGTCATGTTCCGGGTGCCTTCGGGAAAGATGATCAGCGACGATCCTTCATCCACGGCGGTCAGGATCGTGTCCATCGGGTCGGTGTCGCGCGCCTCCGGGCGACGGTCGACAAGGACGGCGTTGAACACGTCCTCGCCGATAAACCGGCGTATCGGTGAGGCGAGCCAGTAATCGCTTCCCGCGACAGGGCGGGTTCGTGACCGAAGCGTGGTCGGGAGCACCGTCCAGATCAGTATGAAGTCGCCGTTCGATGTGTGATTGGCGAAATAGACCCGCTGCGCGGGGACCGGCTCGATGCCGTCCCAGATGCCGCGAACGGCGGTGACAAGACGGGCAAAGATCAGGATCGCCCCGCCCGTCAGCGAAGCAAGGATCGCTTTCACGCAGGCTCGCGCAACACGCGGGGAACCTTGAATTCCACCCGCTCGACGGCGGTCTCGACCATCTCGACGGTCACATCGAAACGGGCCCTGAATGCGTCGATCACTTCGTTCACCAACACTTCGGGCGCGCTGGCACCGGCGGTCAGTCCGACACTGGCGATCCCGTCCAGCGCCCGCCAGTCAATCTCGTCCGCGCGCTGAACAAGCTGCGCGTAATCACAGCCCGCCGCCCGGCCGACCTCTACTAGGCGCTTGGAGTTCGACGAGTTCGGCGCACCGATCACCAGCATCGCGTCGCAGCGCGGCGCCATGGCCTTGACGGCCTCCTGCCGGTTCGTCGTCGCGTAACAGATGTCTTCCTTATGCGGCCCGACGATTGACGGGAACCGGGCCTGAAGGGCTGTCACGATGTCGGCGGTGTCATCGACCGAAAGGGTGGTTTGCGTGATGAAGGCGAGTTTGCCCGGATCGCGGGGGGTTACCCTTGCCACATCCTCGACCGTTTCGACCAGAATGACCTCGCCTTCTGGCAATTGCCCCATCGTACCGACGGTTTCGGGGTGCCCCTCATGGCCGATCATCACCATCTGCAGCCCGTCGGCATAGTGGCGCTCGGCCTCGATATGCACCTTCGAGACAAGCGGACAGGTCGCGTCGACGAACAGCATCTCGCGCCGCGCGGCCTCGGCCGGGACGGCTTTGGGCACCCCATGGGCCGAAAAGATCACCGGTCGATCGTTCGGGCATTCATCCAGTTCCTCGACGAACACAGCACCCTTGTCACGAAGCCCGTCCACTACGTAGCGGTTGTGAACGATCTCGTGGCGCACGTAGACGGGTGCCCCCCATTTCTCCAGCGCCATTTCGACGATCTTGATCGCCCGGTCCACTCCGGCACAAAAGCCGCGCGGGGCGGCAAGATAAAGGGTTAGAGACGGTTTCGGCACGGGCTGTCATCCTTATTTGACACCCCGAAGATAAAGAGGATGACCGTTCACGCAACCGGGACTTGACCTTCCTGCGCCGGAATACCGCAAGTGCGGTGTGAAATGATGGGACGGGAGCGGACATGAAGCAGGTTTTCGGGGCCTTGGCGGTCGTGGGCGTCGCAGGTATCGGCGTCTGGCAGGTGATGGCCCGCGAAACGGCTGTTTTGATCCCATATATGGATGCCGAGGCGGCGATTGCGGGTGCCCGGATCTATGCCGAACACTGCGCCGCCTGCCATGGTGCTGCACTGGAAGGCGAAGCCGACTGGCGATCACCGGGTCCCGACGGCCTGCTACGTGCGCCGCCTCACGACGAAACCGGACATACCTGGCATCACGCCGATACGCTTTTGTTCGAGATCACGAAATACGGCAGCGAGGCAGTCGTCGGCGGAACATACAGAAGCAACATGCAGGGCTTCGGCGATGTCTTGACCGACGCCGAAATCCTGAGTGTTCTGGCCTATATCAAGAGCACATGGCCCGACCGCGTGATCGAGACCCATAACCGCATCAACGCAGACGCCAGACCCTAGGGTTCTATTCCTCGACCATCTCCGGCGCGTTCAGTTCCTCGCGCGGTTCGCGGGGGGGACGCCCGATCACGTCCTTCAACTCGTCGAGTTCGATGAAATTGTCTGCCTGCCGGCGCAGTTCGTCGGCAATCATCGGCGGGTTCGAGCGGATCGTGGACACGACCGAAACCCGTACGCCCTGACGCTGCAAGCTCTCGATCAGCGGGCGGAAATCACCATCTCCGGAAAACAGCACGATGTGGTCAATCCGCGGGGCCAGTTCCATGGCATCGACCGTCAGTTCGATATCCATGTTGCCCTTGACCTTGCGTCGGCCCTGACCATCGACAAACTCTTTTGCTGGCTTCGTTACCAACGAAAAGCCGTTGTAGTGCAGCCAGTCGACCAAAGGACGAATCGGAGAATAGTCATCGTTCTCGAGAAGCGCCGTGTAATAAAACGCGCGCAAAAGCTTGCCCCGCCGCATGAACTCCTGGCGCAGGAGTTTGTAGTCGATGTCGAAACCCAACGACTTTGCCGCAGCGTACAAGTTGGAGCCATCGATGAACAGCGCAAGCCGCTCGTCTCTGTAGAACATATTGTCGGTATCCTTCCGGTTCGTTGGCTTCGGGACTAATCGAAATACGCGAACTCTGGCGTCCTGAAAGCACTCGGAAAATAGACGTTAACCGTCCAGGTTCAACTCTCCACTATGCAGATATCCGCAACGTCACATGCAAAAATCGACACCTGTAACAGCAGAATGACACCAATGCGTGCCATATCGCAACAAGTCGCTGTGCCAAAGATGTCGGCGGAACCCGGCACCGATGGCATTTCAGGACCGGATCGTGCACTGGATCGGTTGTCTCCGCCGGGCGCGATCACGATGTCGGGAAGGTGGGTTTTCGGCTTGTCATCCTTTGAACAAGGCCCTATTTAGCGCCTTTCAGACTTCCCTGAAGGCAATTGGAGAAGCAAATGGCCCGCGTGACGGTCGAAGATTGCGTTGATAAAGTCCCTAACCGGTTCGAACTGGTGATGCTTGCTGCGCATCGTGCGCGCGAGATTTCCAGCGGCGCGCCGCTTACCATCAATCGTGACAACGACAAAAACCCCGTCGTCAGCCTTCGGGAGATCGCGGAAGAGACCCAGCAGGCAGACGATTTGCGCGAGCGCATGATCGAAAGCCACCAGACCCAGATCGAGGTCGACGAGCCGGAAGAAGACGCAATGGCGCTTCTGATGGGTGCCGCGGATGCCGACAAACCGGCCGAAGACGACATGTCGGAAGAGAAACTGCTGCGCGCGCTCATGGAAGCGCAAGAGCGGCAATAGGGGCAGACGCCGCCCCTGCGGAGCGGGCCAGATGAGTATTGACGCCGACGATCTTGTCGCTCTGGTCCGCAACTACAATCCAAAGACCGATGAAGCAAAACTGCGCGCCGCCTATGACTATGGCGAGCGCATGCATGAGGGGCAGACCCGCCATTCGGGCGAGCCCTATTTCACCCATCCCGTCGCCGTCGCCGCGATCCTGACCGAGATGCATCTTGACGATGCGACGATCATCACGGCCCTCCTGCACGACACGATCGAGGATACCCGGTCGACCTATTCCGAGATCTCCGGCTATTTCGGCAAGGAAGTGGCCGAGCTTGTGGATGGCGTCACCAAGCTTACCAACCTTCAGCTGTCCTCGACCGAGACGAAGCAGGCCGAGAACTTTCGCAAGCTCTTCATCGCCATGTCCAAGGATCTGCGCGTGATCCTGGTGAAGCTTGCCGATCGTCTGCACAACATGCGCACGATCAAATCCATGCGGCCGGAAAAGCAGGTTCAGAAGGCCCGGGAGACCATGGATATCTATGCGCCGCTTGCCGGTCGCATGGGGATGCAGTGGATGCGCGACGAGCTTGAGGATCTGTCTTTCCGTGTCCTGAACCCCGAAGGGCGGAATTCGATCCTGCGCCGGTTCATCACGTTGCAGCGTGAGACGGGTGACGTGGTGCAAAAGATCACCGGCGACATGCGCAAGGAGCTTGAGAAGGCGGGGATCGAGGCCGATGTCTATGGCCGTGCCAAGAAACCCTATTCGATCTGGCGCAAGATGCAGGAAAAGGATCAGGGCTTCTCGCGCCTGTCCGACATCTATGGATTCCGGGTGATCACCCGATCCGAGGCCGACTGTTATGGCGTTCTGGGGGCGATTCATCAGCGGTGGCGTGCCGTGCCCGGACGGTTCAAGGATTATATCAGCCAGCCGAAATCGAACGGTTATCGTTCCATCCACACCACGGTTTCGGGCCGTGACGGCAAGCGTGTGGAAATCCAGATCCGCACCCGCGAAATGCACGAGGTCGCCGAGGCCGGTGTTGCCGCGCACTGGGCCTATCGCGACGGGCAACGGGCCGAAAACCCCTTTGCGGTTGATCCGGCAGAGTGGATCGCCGGGCTGACCGAACGGATCGAAAGCGCCGAAGATCACGACGAGTTCCTCGAACACGTCAAGATGGAGATGTATTCCGATCAGGTCTTTTGCTTCACGCCAAAGGGCGAGGTCGTGAAACTGCCGCGTGGCGCGACGCCGCTGGATTTCGCCTATGCGATCCACACCCGGATCGGCGACAGTTGTGTCGGCGCAAAGGTCGATGGCATCCGCGTGCCGCTTTGGACCCGGCTGAAGAACGGGCAGTCGGTCGAGATCATCACCGCCGAAGGTCAGCGCCCGCAGGCCACATGGATCGACATCGTGGCCACGGGCCGGGCCAAGGCTGCAATCCGGCGCAGTCTGCGGGATGAGGACCGCGAACGTTTCGTGAAGCTTGGCAAGGAACTGACCCGCGTCGCGTTCGAACATGTGGGCAAGCGCGCAACCGAAAAGGCGCTGTCGACGGCGGCGCGCCATATGGGCCTGTCCGACTCCCACGAACTTCTGGCGCAGATCGGATCGGCAGAACTGACCGCGCGCGACGTGATCAGCACGCTCTATCCCGATCTGGCCTATCGTCCGGGCGAAGAGATCGACAGCGCCCACGCCGTTGTCGGGCTTGAGCGGGAACAGGGGTTCCAGCGCGCACCCTGTTGCCAGCCCGTTCCGGGCGAGCGGATCGTGGGCATCACGTTTCGCGGCAAGGGTGTTATCATCCACACGATCGATTGCGCAGCACTTGAGGAATACGAAGAGCAGCCAGGGCGCTGGGTCGATCTGCGCTGGCATTCGGGGCAGCACCAGCCGGCCTACGATGTCAGCCTGGACCTTACGATTTCAAACGATGCGGGCGTTCTGGGGCGGTTGTGCACCCAGATCGGCGAACAGGGGGCGAATATCTCGGATCTTCGCTTTCTTGACAGAAAACCGGACTTTTATCGTCTGATTGTCGATATAGATCTTCGGGATATAGAGCATCTTCATGCGGTGATGCTGGCGCTTGAGGCCGACAGCGATGTTGCGGCCATTTCGCGGCACCGGGATCCCGCACGCAAAGTTCATATGGCTGGTGCCAAGGGATAACGAGTTTTGTTCAAGCGGCGGTCCCCGATAAGCTATACAGAGGCGCTTCTGCGCTGGATCTATCCGCGCGGCGGCTGGACCCGTGCGGGCCGTTACGTCGTGCACCGCCTGCGCCGCCTGCCGGACCCCGCGCATAAGATCAGCCGGGGCATAGCAGCGGGCGTGTTTGCAAGCTTCACGCCGTTTTTCGGATTTCACTTCGTGCTGGCGTCTTTGTTGGCGCTGGCGCTGCGCGGCAACATCCTGGCCGCCCTGCTTGCAACCTTTTTCGGCAACCCGATCACGTTCCCGGTCATCGCGACGATATCGGTCGAGTTCGGCTCGTGGCTTCTCGGCGGTTCGCGGGTGCCGCCGCAGGATATCCTCTTGGGATTTTCGCTGGCCTCGGTCGAGCTTTGGGGAAATTTCGCGGCGATCTTTTCGCCGGCACGTGTGAGCTGGGTCGAGACCGGGCAATTCTTCTCCTACATCTTCATGCCCTATCTCGTGGGCTGCATCATCCCAGGCTTCTTTGCGGGCGTGGCGGCCTATCTGATGGCAAATCCGGTAATCGCCTCCTATCAACGGGGGCGGATCAAGAAACTGAAGGAACGGTTCGAGGCCAGGCGGCGACAGTCCGAGGCCGCGAAGGCGCGTAAAGCCCACGAAGCCAGTCGTGCGGCCAAGGGCGTGAACGATAGGATGGAACACTGATGAACGACCAGCACTTGCGCCTTGGGGTGAATATCGACCATGTCGCCACCGTGCGAAATGCCCGCGGTGGCGAAACGCCCGATCCGGTACGGGCCGCGCTTCTGGCCGAAGAGGCGGGGGCGGACGGGATCACCGCGCATCTCCGCGAAGATCGCCGCCACATCTCGGACCGGGACATCGACGCGCTGATGGAGCGGCTTTCGGTGCCCCTGAACTTCGAGATGGCGGCAACCGAAGAGATGCAGGCGATTGCCCTGCGCCATACGCCCCACGCGGTCTGTATCGTGCCTGAAAAACGCGAAGAGCGGACGACCGAAGGCGGGCTGGAGGTTGCTCGGGAAGAGAACCTTCTGGCGCATTTCATAGCACCCCTGCGCGATGCGGGCTGCCGTGTGTCGATCTTCATCGCCGCCGATGTGGCGCAGATCGAGGCCGCGCACCGGATCGGCGCGGAGGTGATCGAGCTGCATACCGGCGCCTATTGTGACGCCCATGCCGAGGGCAGGTATGACGAGCGGGATGCCGAACTCACGCGGCTGGGCGAGATGTCGACATTCGCGCACGAGCTGGGGCTGGAGGTCCACGCGGGTCACGGCCTGACCTATGACACCGTCGCTCCGGTGGCGGCCTTTCCGGAGGTGCGCGAACTGAATATCGGGCACTTCCTGATCGGCGAGGCGATATTTCGGGGCCTCAGTCCGGCGATTGCCGAGATGCGCCGGCTGATGGACGACGCCCGCGCGCAGTGATCGCTGCGCACTGCCCGTCCTCTGGCGGATGTGGCAGGGCCTTATTTCGCGACACCCGCTCCGGGAACATAGGCGTCCTCCCGAACCGGATCGCGAACCGGACCTCCGTTTCCGCCCGGGTTTCCGTTCGGACCGCCCGTGTTCCAAAGCCCACTTAACGGGCAGTCTCCGATCAGCCGGACGTTCGTGGGATTGTCGAACCCGTAGCCCGGCGGGCGCGGCATGAAGCTGCCCCGGCAGGCGATGCCGTCGGAGGTACGCACGCCCGTCGCCAGCCCGTACTGAAACGTCACGATCACATAGTCGCTGCTGTCGCCAAATTGCGGCAGCGTGTACCAGTCGGGGTTCAGGACGTTACGATAGATGAACTCGGTCTGCGCGCCTTCGCGCACCTTCTGCACGGGATGACCCCAGCGCGTGACCATCGCCGTCTCGGTGGTAATACCCGGCTCAATCGACATCGCGATGGCAAGACGGCCTGCCGGCGTATTGGCCACATCCGTATTCCACGCAAGTCCGCCGCATCCGGCGAGTGCCAAAAGGACGGCAAAAAGGAAAACGCGCATCATCAGATACCGATAGTTTCGGTTGGACCGTTTCTATCAGTTACACCTGACCAAACCGTTGACGCTTGCCATTCTCACCCGCCCGCGCACAAATACGCCCATGATCCTCGGCATCGGCACTGACCTTTGTAATATCGAACGAATCCAGGGCACGCTGGATCGTTTCGGCGACCGCTTCCGTAACCGTGTCTTTACCGAAATAGAGCAAGGCAAGGCGGAACGTCGGGCCGACACCGCGGGAACCTATGCCAAGCGCTGGGCCGCGAAGGAAGCCTGCTCCAAAGCACTGGGAACGGGGCTGCGCATGGGGATCGCGTGGAAGGACATGGCGGTGTTGAACCTCCGCTCGGGCCAGCCGGTCATGAAAGTCACAGGATGGGCCGCCGGACGGCTTGCCGAGATGACCCCGCCGGGACACGAAGCGGTGATCCATGTGACCCTGACCGACGATCACCCCTGGGCACAGGCCTTTGTCGTGATCGAAGCCCGCCCGAAGGCAGGGGACCTGCCGGTTGACTAATCGCCAAAGGGCTTTCATTTAGCCTGCAACAAGAGAACTCGGAGCAGTCATGGCCAAAAGTGCAGATGCAGGCGGCGGTATCGCCGAAACGATCAAGACGATTGTCTATGCGCTTTTGATCGCGGGTGTGTTCCGGACACTGTTCTTTCAGCCGTTCTGGATCCCCTCAGGCTCGATGAAGGACACGCTCCTGATCGGCGATTTCCTGTTCGTCAACAAGATGGCCTATGGCTATTCGCAGCATTCCTGCCCGTTCTCGCTTTGCCCTATCGAAGGGCGCTTGTTCGGCTCGGAACCCGAACGCGGCGATATCGTCGTGTTTCGTCACCCGGTGAACGGGTCGGATTTCATCAAGCGCATTGTCGGTCTGCCGGGTGACCGGATCCAGATGCGTGACGGGCTTCTCTACATCAACGATACCGTCGCGCCCCAGGACCCCGATGGCGAGTTCATCGAGGCCTTCGAACGGCAGGGCCCGATCGGCAACGTGCCGCTTTGCAAGAATGCCGGTGTCGGCTTTGGCGGCACCTGTCTGAAGGATCGCGCGATTGAAACCCTGCCGGAAGGGACGACGCATAGCGTTTTGAACGTGCGGCAATCTCGGATGGATGACACGCCGGTCTATTCCGTTCCCGAAGGGCACTACTTCTTTATCGGCGACAACCGCGACAACTCGACCGACAGCCGGGTGATGCCGCCCAATGGCGTGGGTTTCGTGCCGTTTGAAAACCTGATCGGGCGGGCCGACCGCGTGATGTTCTCGGCCGCCGGGAAATCCTTGTTCTTCTTCTGGACGTGGCGCGGCGACCGGTTTTTCAAGGCGCTTGAGTGATGCCTCTCGCCGGCGAATTGCGGGCATTTGCAGAAAGGCTTGGCCACCGTTTCGTGCGTGACGAGCTTCTGACCGAGGCTGTGACGCATGGGTCCATCGGAGGCGCGGCCCGCGCCAACAATCAGCGGCTTGAGTTTCTGGGCGACCGGGTTCTGGGTCTGGTCATGGCCGAGGCGCTTTTGCGGGCCGATCCGAAGGCCACGGAAGGACAGCTTGCCCCCCGCTACAACGCCCTTGTCCGCAAGGAAACCTGCGCCGCCGTCGCCCGCGATGCCGGACTCGGAGATGTCCTGCGGCTGGGCCGGTCGGAAATGCTTTCTGGCGGGCGGCGCAAGGACGCGCTTCTGGCCGACGCGCTCGAGGCGGTGATTGCCGCTGTCTATCTCGACGCCGGGTTCCGCGCGGCGGAGGAAATGGTCCTCCGGCTCTGGGGCGACCGGATCAATGCAGTCGAAGAAGACGCCCGTGACCCCAAGACCGCGCTACAGGAATGGGCGCAGGCCCGCAGCCAGACACCCCCGGCTTATGTCGAGGTTGAACGATCCGGCCCCGACCATGCACCGCAATTCACGATCGAAGCGCGCCTTGCCGATGGCACCGCCGAACAGGCGCGGGCCGGATCGAAACGTCAGGCGGAACAGGCCGCGGCCCGCGCCCTTCTGAAAAGGATCGGCGCATGAGCGAGACACGCGCAGGCTTCGTTGCCCTGATCGGCGAGCCCAATGCGGGCAAATCCACGCTTCTGAACCGTATGGTGGGGGCCAAGGTCTCCATCGTCACCCACAAGGTCCAGACCACCCGCGCCCGTATCCGTGGTGTCGCGATGGAAGGGCATTCGCAGATCGTGTTCGTTGACACACCGGGTCTGTTCCGGCCCCGGCGCAGGCTTGACCGCGCGATGGTTGCGGCAGCATGGAGCGGTGCGGCGGATGCCGATATCGTGGTTCTTCTGGTCGAGGCGCATCGGGGTGTCACCGATGGCGTCCGCGCGATCATCGAGGCGCTGGGCGACCGGACCGGGGGCTGCACCATCGCGCTGGCCATCAACAAGATCGACCGGGTCGAGGCCAAGGTTCTGCTGGGCCTCACCGAAGAGCTGAACGCGCTTTATCCCTTCGCCCGGACCTTCATGATCTCGGCCGAAAAGGGCCATGGCGTCGATGACCTCCGCCGGTGGCTTGCCGAAACCCTGCCCGAAGGTCCGTGGCTCTATCCCGAAGACCAGATCGCCGATCTGCCGATGCGGATGATCGCGGCAGAGATGACGCGCGAAAAGCTGACCCTGCGGCTTCATCAGGAACTGCCCTATCAGCTTACCGTCGAGACCGAGAACTGGGAGGAACGCAAGGACGGTTCGGCCCGGATCGACCAGGTAATCTATGTCGCGCGCGACGGGCACAAGGGCATCGTCCTGGGCAACAAGGGCGAAACGATCAAGGCCATCAGCCAGGCCGCGCGCGCCGAGATCGCAGAGTTTCTGGGCCGCAAGGTACACCTGTTCCTGCAGGTCAAGGTGCGTCCGGGATGGCTGGACGAGGCCGAGCGGTATTCCGAGATGGGCCTTGATTTCAAGGATGGCGGTGCATGAGCCCACGTCTGGCGGCGCGGGTCTGGATCGACGCCTATCTGCGCCGGTTGCAACTTGTGAACATCCCCGCCTACGTGATCCACAAGGGCGATCCCAATGCGGGTGTGGTGATGGTCAAGCTTGCAACGCTGGACGGACAGGCCAAGGTGTTTCAGAAATCCTATGACCTGAATTCCGGCGACCGGGTCTGGGTGGTGCTGAGCGAGGGCGACGAGGCCGAGGTCGATGCGGCCATCGCCCGGCAGCGCGAATTCGACCGGGACCTGTGGGTCATCGAGGTCGAGGATCGCGAGGGCCGTCATCTACTGGATGAAGAGGGGCTGGCCTGAAGGGGTGCCATGGACTGGCGGGACGAAGGCGCATTGCTATCGGTGCGGCGGCACGGCGAAACCTCGGCGATCATCGAGGTGTTCACCTCTGCCCATGGTCGCCATGCGGGCGTCGTGCGCGGCGGCACCAGCCGCAAGATCGCGCCGATCCTGCAACCGGGTGCGCAACTTGATGTGACGTGGCGCGCCCGGCTGGACGAGCATCTGGGCACGTTCACGGTCGAGCCGATCAAAAGCCGGGCGGCGGCCGTGATGGGCGAGCGGCTGACGTTGGCGGGGCTGAATGCGGTCTGCGCGCTCTTGGCCTTTACGCTGCCCGAACGCGAGCCGCACCCGCAGCTTTATCGACGTTCCATCGGTCTTCTGGACATGATCGGGCACAATCCGGCATGGTCCATGGCCTACCTGCGCTGGGAATTGGCGCTCCTCGACGAGATGGGCTTTGGCCTTGATCTGTCCGCCTGTGCGGTGACAGGCACGCTCGACGATCTGGCCTTCGTCTCGCCCCGTACCGGCCGGGCCGTCAGCTCCGAGGCCGCGGGCGAATGGGCGG
This sequence comes from uncultured Paracoccaceae bacterium, assembly GCA_947503175.1. Classification (GTDB taxonomy): domain Bacteria; phylum Pseudomonadota; class Alphaproteobacteria; order Rhodobacterales; family Rhodobacteraceae; genus Ovoidimarina. The sequence continues at coordinate 80,208 of CANNCO010000004.1, read as the reverse complement.
ACCGCCTGTTACCCCTGCCGCCCGCGCTTCTGGGCCATGGCAACGGGGATATGTCGCAGATCGCCGAAGGGCTGACCACGACCGGGCATTTCCTGATCCATCACCTTGCGCCGTCACTGGGCGACAGGCCTCTGCCCGAGGCGCGCCAGAGGTTCATCGATCTCGTGGCCCGTCAGTCCTGAACGCGCCCGAACACCATCTCGCGCCCCGCCTCGTTCGTCAGAAGCAGGGTATCGCCCAAAGCCTCGACCAGCGTCATCTCTGCCAACGCCTCAAAGAACACCGTCTCTGCGTCCAGATCAGCACAGGCGCGTCGCGTCGCGGCAATCGGCCCGGGCGCAAACCACGGATAAGGCGCAGACTGGCTGGCCGAGTAGGTGTTGCACGGTGCCTGACCGGCGATCCGGCCCTCCTCCGGGAACGAAATCGTGGCGGACGCCGAAAACGTCACACCATCGACTTCTGCCAAACGAAAGACCGCAGACCTGTCGGCATAGCCCGAGATCGTCTTGCCCCCGCCGCAGGACGTGGCCGCCGCCATAAACAGGATCAGAAGGGCTGACCGCATCGCGTCTTCCTAGCGGGGTTCCTCGGCCAAAAAGGCTGCCGAGGCGGCCACCGTATCCGTCCAGGGCTGGAATGCGACCCCAAGATCCCGTTGGGACGCTCCGTTGTCGAAGCGAGGCGTGTTGCCCAATGCGGGCAGGATGGTTCGGATCGAGGGGTCGAAAAGAGACAGGAAACGCAGCAAGACACGCGGCGCGCGGCGTGTCGGTATCTTCCGGTCCGGATAGAGACCGTTCAGATGCATCGCGATTTCCGGCATCTTGGCCGAGTGGCCGGAGGCGATATACCGGCTTCCGGCCGTCTCCGGCCGCGCCATCGCGGCAAGATGCATCGCCGAAACCTCTGCCACATCGACGATACCGAACCCGATATCGGGCAATGCCGGATCCTTTGCACCCATGATCCGTTCGATAACCTGCAAAGAGGTTCCGTAGTTCCGGTCCAGAGGCCGCCCCAGCACGAGAGCAGGATTGATCGTGGTCAGCCGCATCTCCGGGTGATCTTCGCAAAACGCCCATGCCGCCCGTTCTGCCAGGGTCTTGGACTTGTAATAGGCAGTCGATTTCGGGTGATCGGGATCGCTCCAGTCAGCCTCGGTAAACGGCGTGCCATCCGGATTGTCCTTTGCCTCGATCGCCACAACCGAAGAGGTCAGCACCACCCGGAACACACCCGCCCCATGCGCTGCCTTGAGCGCCCGCAACGTGCCATCCACGGCGGGGCGTATGATCTGATCCTCATCCTTGGGGGCGACCATCGGAAACGGGGATGCGGTGTGCATCAGCACGTCGATGCCGGCCATCGCGTCTGTCCAGCCGTCATCGGCGCTCAGATCGAGCGATACGAACTCCAGCCGATCAAGCGCCGCATCGTCTGTCAGGCGGGGACGCACCGCCGCGCGTACCTCATCGGCCCGGTCAAGACTGCGCAGCGACCCGCGTACGGCATGACCGGCGTTCAGAAGGTCAAGTGCGATCCGTTTGGCGATGAAACCGGTGACACCGGTCAAAAGAACAGTTTCTGGCATTGAATGCTCGCGTGAGTTGTCTTGGAATAGAGGTAGCGCCACTTCGCCCAATGCAATGCCTGAATGGCGTTTCCTACCCCAACAACCGTCTGGCGATAACCTGCGCCTGTATCTCTGCCGCGCCTTCAAAGATGTTCAGGATCCGTGCATCGCACAGCACCCGGCTGATCGCGTATTCCATCGCAAAGCCGTTGCCGCCATGGATCTGAAGCCCGTTATCGGCAGCCGCCCAGGCCACGCGCGCACCCAGAAGTTTAGCCATCCCGGCCTCAAGGTCGCAGCGCCGGTCGTTATCCTTCTCGCGGGCCGAGAAATAAGTCAGTTGCCGCGCCACCATGATCTCGACCGCCATCATCGCCAGCTTGCCGGAGACGCGCGGAAACTCGATCAGCGATTTGCCGAATTGCTTGCGGTCCTCGGCATATCTGATCGAGATATCCAGTGCCGACTGCGCGACGCCCACCGCCCGTGCGGCGGTCTGGATGCGGGCGGATTCGAAGGTCTGCATCAATTGCTTGAAGCCCTGACCCTCGGTCATCCCCAACAGGTTCTCGCCCTTGACCCTGAATCCGTCGAAGGCCAGTTCGTATTCCTTCATCCCGCGATAGCCCAGAACTTCGATCTCGCCGCCGGTCATACCCTCTGTCGGGAACGGATCTTCGTCGGTGCCGGGGGTCTTTTCGGCCAGGAACATCGACAGCCCGCGATAGTCGGTCGTGTCGGGCACGGTCCGCGCCAGCACCGTCATCACATGGGTGCGGGCGGCATGGGTGATCCATGTCTTGTTGCCTGTGATCGTCCAGTCGTCGCCATCCTTGGTGGCGCGCGTGCGCAAGGCCCCAAGGTCCGAACCGGTATTCGGTTCGGTAAACACCGCCGTCGGCAGAATCTCACCCGAGGCGAGGCCCGGCAACCACTTTTCCTTCTGCTCGTCGGTGCCGCCGCACAAGATCAGCTCGGCGGCAATCTCTGACCGGGTGCCCAGCGACCCGACGCCGATATAGCCGCGCGACAATTCTTCGCTGACAACCGCCATCGACATCTTCGACAGGCCGAAACCGCCGAACTCCTCGGGGATCGTCAGGCCGAACACGCCCATCTCGGAAAGCTCCGAGATGACGTCCATCGGGATCAGTTCGTCCTTCAGATGCCAGTCATGGGCGTGGGGTTCGACCTTCTCGATGGTGAAGCGGCGGAACTGCTCGCGGATCATCTCCAACTCGTCGTCGATTCCCGCCGCACCCACAGTGATATTGGCGGCATGTTCGCGCATCAGGTCGACCAGACGCGTGCGCGCGTCCTGGCTGTTGCCTTGTTGGGTCAGCGTCATCACGGATGGGGTCATCATCGCGCGCTGATCGTCCTGCGTCAGGCCCATATCCTGCGGGCGCACCAGTTCGCCCTGGTTCATCGGCAAACCGCCATAGATCTGCCAGAGGTATTCACCGAACGCGATCTGGTGAATCAGCGCCTCGGTCTCGCCGAACTTGTCGTCCGCCTCGAGGCGCTCGGCCCAACCCTGCATCTGGCGCAGCGCCTCGACATAGGTTGCAAGCCAGGCAAGGCCATGCGCGGCGGTCTGGTTGGTCTCCAGAAGCGCGGCCGAAACCTTTCCGTCCTCTTCGACAATCTCGCGCACGCGGACCGTCGCCCGCTCCAGAAGCGCCTCGGCGGCTGGAACGGCGTCGGAGGTCAGACGCAGCAGGTCGGGAAGAAGTGCCGGTTGTGCCACGGGAGAATCCTGTCCGTCATGGGCCATTGCAGTGCTCCTATTCTGCAGTTGCGAAGGACGTAGTGCAAACGCAGCGTCTGGGCAACAACATTTCACAAAGGGGCGACATTTTGAACAATGATTACTCAACAGATTAGCGGGTGCGCATCCCCGCAGGCTGAGATATGTCCGAATCCATAAGGAAATGCACCTGAAATGCCTGAACTAGCACCGGAAATCTGGATCATCGCGATCGCGGTCACCGTGTTCGCGGGATTCGTGAAGGGCGTGGTGGGTTTCGCCCTGCCGATGGTGATGATTTCGGGCATGGCGACGATCCTGCCGCCGGAACTGGCGCTTGCGGTGCTGATTCTTCCCGCCGTCGCAACGAATGTCTGGCAGGCCCTGCGAACCGGCTGGCGCGCGGCGGTCGGTGCGATGCGCGTCCACTGGCGTTACATCCTGGTGTTGTGGATCGTGCTGATCTTCAGCGCGCAACTGATCAACGTCCTGCCGGAATACGCGATGTTCCTGATCCTCGGTGTGCCGGTGGTAATCTTCTCGTTCCTGCAATTGATGGGCTGGAAGCTGCGCTTCCCGCCCGAGGCACGGCGCCGCGTCGAGGTGACAATCGGTGCGATTGCCGGGTTCATCGGCGGGCTGTCAGGTGTCTGGGGCCCGCCGACGGTGGCATATCTGACGGCGCTCGACATCGAGAAACGCGAACATGTGCGGGTGCAGGGCGTCGTCTATGGATCCGGCGCGATCATGCTGATGGGTTCACACATCCAGTCGGGCGTTCTGACCTGGGGCACGGCGCAGCTTTCGGCGACCATGCTGATCCCGGCGCTTCTGGGTCTGTTCATTGGGCAGCTTGTGCAGGACCGGATCGACCAGGTGATGTTCCGACGGTTGACCCTGATCGTACTAGTCGTTGCCGGGCTGAACCTCGTCCGACGCGGGTTGATGGGCTAGCTGCGCGTCAGTTCGAGAAACACATCCTCCAGGTCCGCCTCTTCGGTGGCAACGTCCCGGATCGTCACGCCGCCGGTTCGAAGCGCCTCGAGTATCGCACCTGGTGTGACGTCTTTCCGGGCAAAACTGATCGCCAGCGCGCCATCCTCCCGCATATGCGACTTCGCCCCATGGGGCAGCGTCAGGCTCGCCGGTACGTCGCCCTCGGGAACGATCACCATCGTCCGCGCATCGATCCGGCCAAGAAGCGCCGAGGTCGTGTCGCGCGCGACCACGGAGCCGTGATTGATGATCGCTATTTCGTCGCACATCTCCTGCGCTTCTTCGAGGTAATGGGTCGTCAGAATGATCGTCATGCCTTGCGCGTTCAGCTTGCGCACATTGGTCCACAGCATCTTGCGCAGCTCGATATCGACACCCGCCGTGGGTTCGTCCAGCACCAGGATCTGTGGCGTATGGACCAGTGCCTTGCCCAGCAAAAGCCGCCGCTGCATCCCGCCCGACAGGCTGCGGGCGTAGGCATCGGCCTTGTCTGTAAGTCCAATCATTTCAAGGATTTCATCGGTCCGCCGCTGGGACTTCGGCACGCCGTAAAGCCCCGCCTGCACGTTCAACGCACCGCGCGGTGTGAAGAACGGATCAAGGTTCAGCTCCTGCGGCATCACACCAATGGCGGCGCGCGACTGTCGCGGGTTCACATCCTGATCGAAGCCCCAGATACGCACCTTGCCGGATGTCTTGATGACCAGCCCGGCCATGATGTTGATCAGGGTCGATTTCCCGGCCCCGTTCGGCCCCAGAAGGCCAAAGATCGAACCTGCGGGAATCGTCAGGTCGATGCCCTTCAGCGCCTCCTGTGGACCTGCGCGGGCAGACCCGCGGTAAGTCTTGCGCAGGCCTTCGATTTCTATCGCGGCGCTCTGGCTCATCTCAGCCCCTTGTGCCCGGTTCAGCGGTGACTATCATGCGCCCAGACCTAGGCCGGGCGCGACCGGTTCACAAGCAAGGAAAGCCCATGTCCGACGAAGATCGCTCCGCGCCCGACGTCCCTGAAACCGAGGTCGTGTCGACCTTCCGCGTCGCCTGCGACGGCGGCGGCGGTGCATTGGGCCACCCACGTGTCTGGCTGTCGATTTCTCCCAAGATCGGCTGGGTCGAATGCGGTTATTGCGACAAACGTTTTATCCACGAAGATTTTGCCGGTTCCGATTGACCGTGAGGCGTCTGGTTCAGTGGCTGGGCCTTGTCGCACTGTTGCCTGTCGTCTACCTGTTTGCCGCCTTGGCCGGAGCGATCCTGCCTGCGCCGGTCAGTCCTGACCGAGGCGGCCCTCCCGAAATCACGGTCGGGCTGATCCGCGGGCCGATCCACTATGATTTCCTGGTGCCTTCGACGAACCGCACCCGCGATGTGTTTCAGTTCGCGCATCGGGCGGGCGTTCCGTTGGCTCACCCCGACGTCCGCTGGATTCTTGTGGGCTGGGGCGCGCGGGATTTCTACACGACGGTTGGAGGTTACAGCGATGTCTCGTTTCGGGCGCTCTGGCGCGGCGCCACCGGCGACGACGCGGTCTTGCGCGTCGATGTTCTCGGGACCTTGCCCGCCACGGCTCCGGGGCTGCGATGGCTGAACCTGAGCAACGCGCAGTTCGACCGCCTGATAGCGGCGCTCGAACAAGAAGCCCGCGCCGCCGAACCCATCGACCACGACGGCTTCAGCGAGAACGACGCGTTTTTTACCGCGCGCGGGCCGTTCCACCTGTTTCGTACCTGTAATGTCTGGGTCGGCGAGATGCTGGCACAGGCAGGCATCGCCATCGGACGGTGGACCCCGATCCCCCATTCGGTCGATCTTTCGCTAAGGTGGTTTCGCGTTCCACAAGGGGGATGATCTGCGACTGGCGGATCGACCCTGATCGTGGCATCACTTCGATAGTCGCAGCGGAGGTAATCACGTGACGTTCGGAAAAGGCTCCCACCTGCATCTGGTCGATGGCTCGGCTTTCATCTTTCGCGCCTATCACGCGCTGCCGCCCCTGACGCGCAAGTCCGATGGGCTGCCGGTGGGGGCGATATCGGGTTTCGTGAACATGCTCTGGAAGATGATCCAGGACAACAAGGGCCCCGATGCACCGACCCATGCGGCGGTGGTGTTCGACAAGGGCAGCCACACATTCCGGAACGAGATGTTCGACCAGTACAAGGCGAACCGGGACGAGATGCCCGAGGACCTGCGTCCGCAAATCCCGCTGACGCGCGAGGCCACGCGGGCCTTCAACATCGCCTGTCTGGAGCAGGAAGGGTTCGAGGCCGATGACATCATCGCAACCCTTGCCTGCAAGGCACGGGACGCCGGCGGGCGGGTCACGATCATCAGTTCGGACAAGGACCTGATGCAGCTTGTGGGCGACGGGGTCGAGATGTTCGACGCCATGAAGAACGCCCGGATCGGCGTGGAGGGGGTGCAGGACAAGTTCGGGGTCGGGCCGGACCGGGTGGTGGACGTGCAGGCGCTGGCCGGTGACAGTGTCGACAACGTCCCCGGCGCGCCGGGGATCGGGATCAAGACCGCGGCGCTTCTGATCAACGAATATGGCGATCTGGAAACGCTTCTGGAGCGCGCGGAAGAGATCAAGCAACCCAAAAGGCGCGAGACGCTGATCAATCATGCCGATCAGATCCGGCTGTCGAAAAAACTGGTGCAGCTCGATTGCGATATGGATCTGGACTATGAGATCGACACGCTTGAGGTGCGTGAGCCCGTGTCGGACGATCTGCTCAAGTTCCTGACGGATCTGGAGTTTCGCACGATCACCAAGCGCGTGGCTGAAGAGCTTGGTGTCGAAGCCCCGGCGATCCCCGAGGTCGAGCGCAAGGTGGATGACCCGGCGATGCCGGAGGTACCGCCGATCGACGCCGACGCCTATGAATGTGTGCGCGATGAAGCCGCCTTGCAGGTATGGATCGACCGGGCCAATGCGCGGGGCTGGGTCGCGATCGATACCGAAACCACCGGCCTGAACGAGATGACGGCCGGGCTTGTGGGCATCTCGCTGGCCGTCGATGCCGGGCAGGCCTGCTATATCCCGCTGACGCATAAGGCCGCCTCGACCGATGATCTGTTCGGCTCGGATGACCTGGCCGAGGGGCAGATGGACCTGGAGCGGGCCGTGGCGATGCTGAAGCCGCTGTTGGAAGACGGCGCGGTGATGAAAATCGGCCAGAATATGAAGTACGACGCCAAGATCTTTGCCCGTTACGGGGTGCAGATCACGCCGATCGACGACACGATGCTGATTTCCTATGCGCAGCATGCGGGGCTGCACAATCACGGGATGGATGCGCTGTCCGAGCGGTATCTGAGCCATACGCCGATCCCGATCAAGCCGCTTCTGGGGACGGGAAAGTCTGCGATCACCTTTGACCGGGTGCCGATTGACGACGCGGTGAAATATGCCGCTGAAGATGCCGATATCACCCTGCGGCTCTGGCAGGTATTGAAGCCACAACTGCATCTGAGCCGGGTGACCACGGTCTACGAGACCCTGGAGCGGCCGCTGGTGCCGGTGCTGGCCAAGATGGAGATGTCCGGGATCAAGGTGGATCGCGATACGCTGAGCCGGATGTCGAACGCGTTTGCGCAGAAGATGGCGGGGCTCGAAGCGGAGATACACGAGCTGGCCGGTGAGACATTTAACGTTGGCAGTCCCAAGCAACTGGGAGAGATCCTGTTCGACAAGATGGGCATCCCGGGCGGTAAGAAAGGGAAAACAGGGGCTTACGCGACGGGCGCCGATATTTTGGAGGATCTGGCGACTGAGCATGAACTGCCGGGCCGGGTGCTGGACTGGCGGCAGTTGTCGAAGCTGAAATCGACTTATACCGATGCGCTTCAGGAGCATATCAACGCCGAGACGGGGCGGGTGCACACGTCCTATTCCATCGCGGGTGCGAATACCGGACGGCTGGCCTCGACCGACCCGAACCTGCAGAATATTCCGGTGCGGACCGAAGAGGGGCGGCGCATTCGTGAAGCCTTTGTCGCGGAGCCGGGCAATGTGCTGGTGAGCCTTGATTATTCCCAGATCGAGCTGCGTATTCTGGCCCATGTGGCCGATATCGAGGCGCTGAAACAGGCGTTCCGCGACGGGCAGGACATTCACGCGGCGACGGCATCGGAGATGTTCAACGTGCCGCTGGACGAGATGACGCCCGAAGTGCGGCGGCAGGCGAAGGCGATCAATTTCGGCGTGATCTATGGGATTTCGGGGTTCGGTCTGGCGCGGAACCTGCGGATCCCAAGGGACGAGGCGCAGGGCTTCATCGACCGCTATTTCGAGCGGTTTCCGGGGATCCGGGCCTATATGGACGACACCATTGCCTTCGCGAAGGAGAACGGCTTCGTGCAGACGCTGTTCGGGCGGCGGATCAACACGCCAGAAATCAACGCGAAAGGCCCCACGGCGGGGTTCGCGCGCAGGGCGGCGATCAACGCCCCGATCCAGGGAACGGCGGCGGATGTCATCCGGCGGGCGATGATCCGGATGCCGGAGGCGATCGAAAAACTGCCCGCGAAAATGCTTTTACAGGTCCATGATGAACTTCTCTTTGAGGTAGAGAACGGTGCCGTCGACGATCTGATCGGCGCGGCGCGGGAAGTGATGGAGGGGGCGGCCGATCCGGCGGTGAAGCTGACGGTGCCCCTGACCGTGGATGCCGGGCAGGGCGCGAACTGGGCCGAGGCGCATTAGAGGCTTTGTTTTGCGCCCGCCTTTGGCGGTCGCGGTGCCTCCGGCGGGAGTATTTCGGGAACAATGAAACGGGCCGGCTTTTCGGGTTCCAGATTCGGGTGCCGGACCTGTGAATCGACCGGGAGGGCGATTTGTGGCAGGATGGGGCGCTGTTCAGGAAAGGGTCGCACCCCATGTCGGGATTGAAGGTTTTGTTCGCAGGACTGGCCGTGTCGCTGGCCGCGACGGGATTTGCCGTGGCCGAAGAGGCCGCGACGCCCGCCTACACGCTTCCCGGCAGCATGGGCGGACCGGGCAGCGCGATCCGGATCAGCCGGGGGCCGGAGAACGTGCCTGGACCGGTCGTGCGTGAGGTTGCACCCCTGCCGGGAAACAGCGCGGTCCGCGTCGAGGATGTTCTTCGGGACCGGGAGATTGCGCGCGCCGCAGCGGCCGAGGCCCGGTTGCAGGCAGAGGCGCAGGCCGCGGCGCTCCGTCGTGAGCGGGTCGTCGTGCTGACATATCCCCGGAGGATCTATCATCCCGTCAAGCGGCGGGGCGGGTTTCGGCTTGTGGTCAAGAGGCCCGACTTCTATCTGAGCCTTGGCAATGGCCATCCGGGATATCCGGCCCATTACCCGAAGCCCGAGCCGAAGGCGGACGGGGCCGGGGTGTTCGCGCGGTAATGTGCGCTGCCGCCATGAAGGCGCCACAGGTCGAGGTGCGCTCGCGCGCCGAATTGCGCGCATGGCTGGAGACCCATCACGGCGACAGCCCGTCGGTCTGGCTGATGACGTGGAAGAAGCATACCGACCACTACCTGTCCTACGGTGATCTGATCGAAGAGCTTTTGTGCTGGGGCTGGATCGACAGCCAGACCCGCGGCGTGGACGCGGATCGGACCAGCGTGTTGATCGCGCCCCGGAATCCGAAATCGGCATGGTCGGCGGTGAACAAGGAAAAGATAGCGGCGGCGCGCGCCTCGGGCGCGATGACGGAGGCCGGGGAGGCGCTGATCCGGGCCGCGCAGGACAATGGCATGTGGAGCTTTCTGGACGATGTGGAGCGGCTGGAGCGGCCCGACGATCTGGAGGCCACCCTGGGCGATCTTGTGGCGGGCTGGGAGGCCTGGCCGCGCAGTGTGAAGCGCGGGACGCTCGAATGGATCAAGACGGCGAAGACGGCGCCGACGCGCGAGAGGCGGATTGCCGATGTCGTTGCGTCGCTTGAGTGCGGGCTACGGCCGTCGCCGTTTCGGCGCTAGCGATCGGGCTTGCGTGTTTGGCATGCGCGACCTAGCGTAGCGGGCACAGGCATGGCCCGTGCCTCCCCCCTCCGACGGGACAGCAGACGACATGCGGGGCGCGCCGATACTTCATCGAACCAACCGTTTGGGCGAGCGCAGAAGGAGGGAGTGCGCGTTCCGCCGGACAGGAGGTTTTCTGATGAGACTATCTGCCCCGATTTACCGACTGAAACGCGATGCAAAGCGGCTGTCGCGCAGGCAGGATTTACCCTTGAACGCGGCGCTGAACCGGATTGCGCAGCAGGAGGGATTTGCGAGCTGGAGCCTGCTGGCGGCGCGGTTTGCCGGTCAGAGCCCGGCCGGGAGAGTTCTGTCTGCACTGGTGCCCGGAGATCTGGTTCTGCTTGCAGCACGGCCCGGCCATGGCAAGACGATCATGGGCCTTGAGATGGTTGCCCGGACGGTTGCGGGCGGGCAGCCAGCGGCGTTCTTTACGCTTGAATACACGCGGGAGGAGGCGAGCGAACGGCTCACCGCGCTTGACCCGGAGATGGGCGGCCGCGGCTCCCTGCTGACGCTTGATACCTCGGACGGGATTTGCGCGGGCCATATCGCCGCGCGGATGGCGGAGGCCGAGCGGGGCACCGTGGTCGTCGTCGATTATCTTCAGCTTCTGGATCAGGATCGCCGAAAGCCGCCGCTGGTGGAACAGGTGGCTGCGCTCAAGGCATGGGCGGATGCTGCGGGCGTGATCGTGGTGCTGATTTCTCAGGTCGACCGCGCGTATGATCCCGTCGCAAAAGAGCTGCCGGATCTGGCGGATATCCGTCTGCCGAACCCGGTTGATCTGTGTCTGTTCAGCAAGGCCGTTTTTCTGAATGACGGAGAGGTCAGGTTGGCGAAGGTCGCCTGACCGAAACGAAAACGGGGCCCGCGCGGGGCCCCGTCTGAACGTCCGGAAAGATGAAGGATCAATCCTTTTCGTCTTCGGATTCTTCTTCTGTTGCTTCGCTGTCTTCTTCGGCTTCGCCCTCTTCGCCGTCCTCGTCATCGGACTGGCTGGCCAGACCCGACGGGGCCTGAATGTTGGCGATCACGAAGTCGCGGTCGGCGATTGTCGGCTTGGCGCCCGAGGGCAGTTCGACACTCGAGATCGTCGCGGTATCGCCGATTTCCATTTCGGAAATATCCAGAGTGATGCTTTCGGGAATGTCGCCTGCGGTCACGACCAATTCGACTTCCGGGCGGACGAGGTTCAGAACGCCGCCCTGGCGCAGGCCGGGGCAGTCTTCTTCGCCCACGACCTCGACCGGGATGAACAGCGCGATGCGCGTGGTGCGCTTCAGCCGCATGAAGTCCAGATGCGTCGGCAGGTCCTTGACCACGTCGCGCTGCACGTTGCGGCAGATCACGCGGACATCGTCTTGGCCCTCGACCTTGAGGTTGAAAAGCGTCGCCAGAAAGCGGCCCTGACGGAGCCGTTTCAGAAGCACGTTGAAGGGAACGTTGATCGGAAGGGGATCGACGCCACCTCCGTAAACGATGCCAGGTACGTCGCCGTTACGGCGAGCTTGACGAGCGGCCCCCTTGCCTGTCCCCGTCCGTACCGTGGCGTGAAAGTCAGGGACTTCACCAGCCATAGGTATCTCCAGTTCTGTATAATCGGGCCTCCTCCAAGGGTGTAGGCCCGGTGAAACGCGCCGTATAGGCGAGATTCGGGGCGGTGGGAAGCCCTGAATTTCGTGTTGTCGGAGCATGCGGCGGGTTGGGCAAGATATGTGCGGAAATCCGGCGTTCGGTCCAGTAATTACGGGGTTTCCCGTGGAAATCGACAATGTGTATTCGATGCGGAAACCATGCGCATGTCATGCGGATAATGATGCGTTACCGCTGCGTGCGACGATGGTTCATACCTGCTTGGCAGAATGCAAAGGAGACGTGCCGCGGGGTTCGGATACCACCTGGACTGTCTCTGATCCATGTCGGAACGCCCACGAGGTTAACCCGCGATATATCGGCGTCTTTGATTTGAAGGTCGATCCGTCAAAGCGCATTTTGAGGTCGTGCGCGGTCTGCACAGAAAACCAGATAGCTTTGGAAGCCCCGAGATACCAAACGGAGAACGGGTCAGAGAGCCAAGTCGGCGCAGCACGAAGCAGCCGCTGCGATGTGTGTATTCGTTCGAGACAATCAGCGAAAACCCCCATCCTGATAGGGGTGACCGTCTCCTTCTTGCGATCCACAAGAGGGGCCAAGGCGATTGATTGATCGAATTTCCCTGTTTTTGGGGTTGTGGAGCATCGCACATCCGTTGACTCGATGCGACCGGTTTTCCAAATCCGATCAAGGGTCCGCGTCAGGCAATACTGTCCCAAAGTCAGACGGTGCTGACCCAGTTCGGGCATTTGAGGCAGTACAGTGAAATGGTCGCTTTGCGGGACCTAGCGGGCATTCATCTCAGCCGTGCGAACGTCCGGTCTGGCTCTCCGGGCGACGTGAGCCATTTCCGCACCATTCGGACCCGATTGACCTGGGTCAATACCTGGCTTCGCCCCGTCCGTAAACTTCATGGGCAGACGCTCTCAGAGGGCGGCTTACCAACGCGAGAGCTTTGTGAGCAGCAACTTGTTGAAGTGCTCGGCAGCTTTGCATCACATCACGAAGTGAGCGGCCCGGCAGATGATGCTTAAGGGGAGCGGAATGACTAGCTTACCGGATAGCTATGCGGCGCGCGACTATTTGCGACCGTATTTGCCCTTCTTACCGGACGTGATGCGGTTGTCGAGGGATCCGGAAGAGGAGTGGTGGACATGGCGGGATACGCAGGTCCATCTCGATCGGCTTGACGCCGATGACGCGCCCCTGAAGATTATCGTCCTTCACGGCGGTGCTGGAAACGGACGCATATTAGCGGCCTTTGGAGCCCTCGTGCACGGTCTCGGCTACAGCTATGCAGCGCCCGATCTGCCCGGGTTCGGGCTGACGGTGCCCGGACCGGACTACGACCCCGACTACCGGTCGTGGGTCTCCCTAGTGGCAGATCTGATCGAACGCGAGCAGAGCCGTGACGGTCTTCCGGTCGTGACCTTCGGCGGTAGCCTGGGCGGGATGCTTGCCTATAACGCGGCGGCGGCAAGCGGCAAAGTGCGGGGCGTGATCGCCACGACCTTGGCCGATCCGCGCAACATTGAAGCCCTGGACGCACTCGCCCACAGCAAGCTCTGGAGCCGGATCGGCATTTTGGCGATGAACGCGTTTCCGCAGCTCACGGATCATCTGACCGTGCCCGCGCGCATGATCTCGCGAATGTGGGCGATGACGAACGATGCCGCCTTTTCACGCGTCTTCGTCGAGGATCCGCTGGTCGGCGGCGCGCGCGTGAAGATCGGCTTCTACCGCTCCATGGCGAGCTATGATCCGCCGATCGCGCCGGAGGCGTTCGACCGGTGTCCACTGCTGCTGGCCCATCCCGCCGAGGACACCTGGACGCCGCTGTCGGTCAGCCAACCGTTCTTCGACAGGCTTGGATGCGACAAGGAATTGGTGATGTTGGAGGGCTGCGGACATCTACCGTACGAGGAACCGGGGGTATCTCAACTGCGCGAGGCGGTCCGGCGATTCCTGAGCGGCATTTCGCAACCAGCGCAGGGCCCAGGTTCGACCGCAGATGCAAAGTCGTAGTGTTGCCCTGAATTTGCGCTGACGTTCGCCGCAATGGCGTTGGCTCAATCAGAAGATGTGTGGCTCCGAGGGATACGTCCCAAATCACTCGTTTTTGTCCAAAAACGAGTGCTGCCCAAAACCTAGTCTAAGAAAACTTATGACACAATCTCTTGGCCAAACTACTCTTGAATTTGTCACGTTTTTGGCCAGGTCTCAGAAGCGGCCGTTCGCCATTACGCAACAATTCGGTAGGTATGGGCTCTTCGGCATCATTCGCCGCATCCTGCGCGAAGGTCCGGTTTTCCGGTTTGGGTCAGATAGGCGACGTGACGGTCAAACTCATCTGATGTTCAACAAGGTTGTTGATCCGCGGGTCGACCTGTCCCGGACCGGTTGCGTTTGTCTTGCGCGGGCCGGGGCTGTTGTGTCAGAGCCGGGCGATGTCGGTCATTCATGCCATCCGCCTGTCGCGTTCGCCGATCCTGCCTTTTGCCACGATGGGCATGGGGTGGGGGACGTTTGCGGCCTATGTGCCCGAGATCAAGGCGGGGCTGGGTGTGGGCGACGGGGTGTTTGGTGGGCTTCTCCTGTTCTCGTCGCTGGGACTTCTGACGTCCATGTGGCTGGCGCCGCGGCTGGATGATGCGCTTCACAAGATGGCCTTGCCGGTGGCAGCGGGGCTTCTGGCGCTGTCGTTTCTGTTGCCGGGGCTCGTGTCGGCGCCGGTGCTGTTTGCGCTGGTGATGGTCTGCCTCGGCGCGACCTCGGGCCTGACCGATGTGGTGATGAATGCGCGGGTGTCGGAGTTGGAGTCGCGTCACCGGCTGTCCTTGATGAACGTGAACCACGCCGTGTTCTCCTTTGCCTATGCGGGCGCAGCGGTGGTGTGCAGTTTCACGCGGGATGCGGGGTTGCCGGCGATTTCGGTCTTTGTCTGGGTGACGCTGATCGGGCTGGCACTGACGCCTTTTATGCGCGGCAAGATCCCCGTGGATGCGGCTGAGCCGGTAGACGGGCGGTTTCCGACAGGGGTCGTTGTCTGGGGCGGGCTGATCGTGATGATCGGTTTCCTGATCGAGAACTCGATGGAAGGCTGGTCGGCCCTGCATATCGAGCGGACGCTGGGGGGTGCTGCGGCAGAAGGCGCGCTGGGCCCGGCGGTTCTGGGGCTGACCATGGGCATCGGACGTCTGTCCGGTCAGATCGTGGCCGGGCGCTGGCCGGAAGAGCCGGTTCTGGTGGGTGCGGCGCTTCTGGCCTGTGGCGGGCTGGCGATCGCGGGCACCGCGCCGGGGCCGGCCATCGCCTATCTGGGGTTCGGGCTTGCGGGCCTCGGCGTGTCGGTGATCGCGCCCATGGCGCTGGCGCTGATCGGGCGGCGGGTGTCGAACCGGGCGCGGACGCGGGCCATCGCGCGGGCGTCGGTCATCGGGTTCATGGGCTTCCTGATCGGACCCACGCTGGTAGGCGGCCTGTCGGAACTGGCGGGGCTGCGCGTGGCGTTCGTCAGCGTGGCGCTTTTCGCGCTGTTCGTACCGCCCTTGTTGTGGCTTATGCGTTCCGTGCCCAGCGTCCCTCGAAGTCCTCGGGGATCAGAAGGATATCGCGACCCACCTCGGTGATGTCGCGGTGGCCGCAAAGCGCCATGGTGGTGTCGAGTTCCTTGTGGATCACGTCGAGCGCCTTGGTCACGCCCGCCTGACCCATCGCGCCCAGACCATAGACCCAGGCACGGCCGATCATCGTGCCTTTGGCCCCCATCGCCACGGCCTTGAGCACGTCCTGGCCCGAGCGGATGCCGCTGTCGAGATGCACCTCGATCTTGTCGCCCACCGCATCCATGATCTGCGGCAGCATCCGGATCGAGGACAACGCGCCGTCAAGCTGACGCCCGCCGTGGTTCGATACGGTGATGGCGTCGGCGCCGACCTCGACCGCCTTGCGGGCGTCTTCGGGATCGAGAATGCCCTTCAGGATCACCTTGCCGCCCCACATCTTCATGATCTGGGCGATACGATCCCAGTCGAGCGAGGGGTCGAAGGCTTCGGCGGTCCATGAGGACAGTGAGGCGGGATCGCTGACGCCCTTGGCGTGGCCCACCACGTTGCCGAAGAAGCGGCGTTTGGTGCCCAGCATCTCCAGACCCCATGGGATTTTCGTCATCATGTTGGCGATGGAGGCGGGGGTGAGTTTCGGCGGGGCCGAGAGGCCGTTTTTCAGGTCCTTGTGGCGCTGGCCCAGCACCTGAAGATCGACGGTGATCACGAGGGCCGAGCAGTTCGCGGCGCGGGCACGGTCGATCAGGTTCTTCATGAACTCGTCATCGCGGAGCGTGTAGACCTGAAACCAGAAGGGGCGTGAGGTCTCTGCCGCCACATCCTCGATCGAGCAGATCGACATGGTCGAAAGGCAAAAGGGCACCCCGAATTTCTCGGCCGCGCGGGCCGCCTTGATCTCTCCATCCGCCG
Organism: uncultured Paracoccaceae bacterium; assembly: GCA_947503175.1. Taxonomy (GTDB): domain Bacteria; phylum Pseudomonadota; class Alphaproteobacteria; order Rhodobacterales; family Rhodobacteraceae; genus Ovoidimarina. The sequence continues at coordinate 63,822 of CANNCO010000004.1, read as the reverse complement.
ATTGCATGCCGGTGAGACCCACGGGGGCGAGGGCCACGGGCATCGCCACGTCTTCGCCCATCATCTGTGTTGCGGTGGAGCGGCCCGCCATATCGCGGGCGATCCTCTGGCGCAGGCGGATCTTGTCGAAATCGGTGGTGTTCTCGCGGAAGGTCTGTTCCGTCCATGAGCCGCTTTCGGCGTAGTCATAGAACATCTTGGGCACACGGCGGCGGTAGATGCGCTTGAGGTCGTCGATATTGGTGATCACGGGCATGGGCGGACTCCTTGGGTGTCCTGTTCTGCCTTGGCGCTTGCAGGCCTGCAATGGGGAATTGCGATGGCTGCGCGCCGCGAAGAGGCGTGAGGGCGGGTCCAACACTTGTGCGTAAGAAGATGATATCTGCGACAAGCGTAACCTGAGCCGGTCCGGCGCCTGTCCGTGGGATGGCGCTGCATTGGTTGAGGGAAGAGATTTGTGGTCCCACATACCTCTTCGATCAGAACAAAACGCACGGTCAACAAAGCGCCAGCCCGCCGGGACGGGCAGGCGCTGGACCGGCGCCTTCGGCTTGATTCCGGTCCAAATGAGGGCGGCAAATAGTTGCTGCCAAGGGCTAATGCAGTCGTGCCCTCGCTTCAGGCCCGGTGCGCACCGTCCGCCAGCGACTTCACAAAGGTCAGCACATCATCCGCACTGTCGCCCGCCCCGATGCGTTCGACGATGGCCGAGCCGACCACCGCGCCATCGGCGACGCGGGCAATCGCTTCCGCCGTTTCCGGGGTCTTGATACCGAAGCCCACGACCACGGGCAGGTTCGCGGCGGCGGAGATGCGGGCCACTTCGGGCGAGACGTCGGCCGCCTGCGCCTGTGCCGCCCCCGTGATCCCCGTGATCGAGACGTAGTAGACGAAACCCGAGGTGTTCTGCAGCACCTTGGGCAGGCGTTTGTCGTCGGTCGTGGGGGTGGCGAGGCGGATGAAGTTCAGCCCCGCCTTCTGCGCCGGGATGCACAGCTCGTCGTCTTCCTCGGGGGGCAGATCGACGATGATCAGACCGTCGATCCCAGCCTCGACCGCATCTTTCAGGAAGGTATCCACGCCGCGCGAATAGATCGGGTTGTAGTAGCCCATGAGTACGATGGGTGTGGTCGCGTCATCCGTGCGGAAATCGCGGACCATCTGAAGCGTCTTCTCCAGCGTCTGACCGGCGGCGAGGGCGCGCTGGCCCGCAAGCTGGATCGTGGGGCCGTCGGCCATCGGATCGGTGAAGGGCAGGCCCAGTTCGATGATATCGACGCCCGCGCCGGGCAGGCCACGCACGATCTCGAGGGACCGGTCATAGTCCGGATCGCCTGCCATGATATAGGAGACGAACGCCTTGCGGCCTTCGGCCTTCAACCGGGCAAAGGTATCGTCGATGCGTGTCATGGGCGGTGTCCCCTGTTCGTCCTTGGCGGACCTCCTGTCGCGCAACGGGGCGCGGGATGCAAGGGTGGGGGCCGATGCTGGTCGTCCTCGATCCAGTAGTTCCATGCGACGCACCATGTCACCAGCCAGTAAAGCCCGAAGGAAACCGGGCCGGAGGCGGCGTGATAGGTGGCCCAGAGATCGGTGGAGGTGTTGCGCCGGACCAGTTCGTTGAGCATCGCGAGCGACAGGGCGAGGCCGATCCAGCCGAGATGGAGTAGGGTCCATCCCGTGGGCGTCATGGTCAGCTTGTAGCCGAGCGACCGTTCGAGGATGCTTGGCCGGAAGGCGAAACCGATGGCGACGATGGTAGCGAAGGCGACGCTGCCGATGGTGGGCCGTATCTTGATGTAGCTCTCATCGTCCAGGACGATCCCCACCGTAAGCAGGGTTATCGAAAGGGCGACCGTGGCCAGCGCGATGAACGGCACCTGACGGTCCATCCGGTAGCGCAGGATGACAGCGATGAAGGCGGCGATCCATCGTCAACTTGGCCTTTCGTGCCGATGCAGGTCTTCTGTCCAGGTCGTTGCCGCATGAACGCTTCCAAGATCCATAGGAGGGCGGTGCAGACGTGAAATATGCGCAACCCGGCTAAGGTACAATGCCCGAGCCTTCCGGAGCGAAAAATCATGCAAAACAATCGGGTATCCGCCGAGATCTCTGTCTGCAGGTTCTCCTTTGCGCCCGGTTCTGCCGTAGGAACCGACCGTTGAGTGCCGTCGTTGGTGCAGGGGTTAGGGTGCGGGTAGATGAGGATTGATCGGAATCCGTGGGCCTGACGGCTGCATCCTGTGCAATCCGGGACTATCGGATGTCAGGTGCAAGGGAGACCGGCGTGGGCGGTCCCGCCCGGCGTATCGTCGGCGCGCCGATATCGTTCCAGCGAAACAGGGTGATATGCCAAAGACCGGCCCGTCGGCGCGAAGGATCGATCAGGCCCGCGTGACCCGAGGCACGAACGGCATCTGCGGCGGACCATGGCTCTGGATCGCGGCCTGCTGCGAGCGCGCTTTGCCAGGGCTGCCGCGCACGCGAATAGAGATCTGCCGCGTCCGGGTGGCGCAGATCGAGAAGCTTGCAAGGCTCGACCGCGAAGCTCAGCAGGACGCGCGGCGGATCATCGGGCGTCACATACTGGCCGATCGCAACCGCCGCGCTTGTCTGGTCGGGGCTTAGATAGAGCGCGTCCTGCCCGGTGCGATTGAAGCGGGCGGCCGGACGGTCCGGGTCTCCGCGCATCAGGCTTACATCCGCGTCTTCTGCAAAGGCGATCTTGACGAATGTGCCGCTGACTTCTGTTAGCATCGGATCTCTTACACATGACTGCACGGCCATCGGCAAGCTTTGGGCGGTTGTCGAAAACGGTACCCTAGGCCGCTTCCGCCTCGGGCAGGATCGTCTCGGACAGGAGGCGGTGGAGGTCGCCTGCGTAGCCCTGGGACCGGGCGGGGCGCGTGGGGTCGGAAGTGACGACCACCGTCAGGCCGAGGTCGGGCAGGACGAACAGCATCTGCCCGCCATAGCCCCGGCCATAGGCCACCGGATGACCGCGGGTCCGGTACAGGAACCAGCCGTAGCCGTAGTCGTGGCCCGAGAAGAACGAGCGGGTTTTCGGAGTAAGCGCGGCGGTGATCCAGCTTTCGCTGATAACCTGTGTGCCGTCATAGCTGCCGTTCCTGCGAAACACCTCGCCGATACGCACCAGCGCCAGTGGGGACAGCGCCATTTCGTTGCCGCCCAGATAGCGGCCTTGGGGATCGCGGGTCCATGCGGGGATCTCGATGCCGAGGGGTTGGCCCAGCCCCTCGCGCGCGAGAGTCAGAAGCGACTTGCCCGTGACCTCGGCCAGAACCGCGCCAAGGATATGGTAGCTGCCGGTGGAATAGAGCATCCGTGAGCCCGGCTGTGCCACCATGGGCCGGGACAGGGCGTTGGCGACCCAGTTCCGGCTGGACACCCAGTCGCCGTAATTGCCGCCCGAGGTGCGTTCCAGCCCGGCCTGCATGGTCAGGAGATCGGCGATGGTGATACCGGGAACGCCGGGTTCGGCGTCCGCCGGGATCAGGCGCGGGGCCAGATCGCCCAGCCGGGCGGTCGTGCCGGGGATGTCACCCCTGTCGATGGCGATGCCCGTAAGCGTCGCGACGACGGTTTTCGAGACCGATTTGATGTTTGCGGGGCGGTCGAGCGCGGGGCCGCGCAGCGCATCGGCGGCCACGACCGTTCCGTGTTGCGCGATGACGAGGCTGTGGAGCTGGTCAAGCGCGCGCGCCTGGTCGAAGGCCGCGGCGAAGCGGGCGGACTGGGCCCGGGCGGGCAGGGCGACCGTGGCGGAGAGCCCGGCCAGAACAAGACGGCGCGACAGTGACATGACGGATACCTATCGCGCGGGATGCCCGCGTCCAATCAAATATCCGGCACATGGAAGGGGGCCGTGCAGGTGTCTGCGCAGAGGGTGCGACACCTCGATTTCCCCGGTCTTCGGGCGGCCCGGAGGTGCGTTCAATTCGTCTAAATGACGAAACAGTTTGTCCGCGTTGCCGGGGTTGAACGCCGTCGGATCGTCCACGGAATGGAGTCAAAACCGAGGAATTTCCGATTCTGACCATCTTTCGGACACTTTCTTCGGTCACCCAAATAGACGGTGTGAAACAAGTGCTGGGCGTAAGGGCCTTCAGGTCGTTGCGAAAACTGGGAGTTAGATGAGCGCGCAAGCCGAATCCAGACAAGATGTCGGAGTGACCGAGACCTTTGGCGACTCGCTTCCCAACGGTACCCAGCTTCTGCATGGTCAATACGAGATCACGCAGTTCCTGAACGCGGGCGGCTTCGGCATCACCTATCTTGCGCAGGACAGTCTTGACCGCACCGTCGTCATCAAGGAGTGCTTTCCCGCCACCATGTGCCGCCGGGCGGACAAGGATGTGCGGGTCCGGTCGCGCAGCAATGAACGCGAGTTCGAATCCATCGTGCGCCTGTTCGGGCAGGAAGCCCGGGCGCTGGCCAAGCTGGATCACCCCAATATCGTCGGCGTGCATCAGGTGTTCGAGGACAATCACACCGCCTATATGGCGCTTGATCTGGTCAAGGGCCGGGACCTTCTGGACATCATCGACGAAGAGCCGGAACGCCTTGGCCCGCCCGAGATCAGGGCGTTGCTGACCAAGATTCTGGATGCGGTGGCCTATATTCATAACGAAGGCGTGCTGCATCGCGATATCTCGCCCGATAACATCCTTCTGTCCGAAAGCGGCGAACCGGTTCTGATCGACTTCGGCGCGGCGCGCGAGGAAGCGACCCGGAAAAGCCGGATTCTGACGGCGCAGAATACGGTGAAGGACGGCTATTCACCGCAGGAGTTCTATATCTCCGGCAGCAAGCAGACCAATGCCAGCGACCTCTATGCGCTGGCCGCGACCTTCTATCACCTGATCACCGGTGAAGCGCCGCCGATCAGCCAGGCCCGGCTTGCCGCCGTGGCCGAAGAGCGCCAGGACCCGTTCGTGCCCCTGTCCGGACGGTTCAACCGGTATGACCGGTTCTTCCTTGCCGCGCTTGATCGTGCATTGGAGATTTTCCCGAAGGACCGTTTGCAGAGCGCCGAGGACTGGCTGACCGAGATCGACGCCGAACGGCGCCGTCAGGCCGCCCAGTCGAAGGCGCAGACCGACGAGAAGATGCAGGAGTCGATCCAGAAGCTTGTGATCGAGACCAATCGCCAGGTCGAGGAAGCGCAGACCAAGGCTGTCGCGCCGCCGCCCAAGGCGAAGAAGACGCCGAAACCGGTCGAGCCGAAGCCGATGTTCCCCGAACTGATGGAAGCGCCGCCGCCGGTAAAGCCGAAGCCGAAACTGACGCCCACCTCTGAACTCGAGCAGAAACCCGCGGATGCGACAAAGCCTGCGGAAACGCCGCTTGTCCCGTTGACCGACCAGACGGCGGCGGATGCGGCCGCGGCTGCGGCGCATATCAAGAAGGTTGTGCTGGAAGGTGGCTCCACGCCGCGCAAGCGGCTTTTAACCCGTGTGTTGAGTGTATCCCTCTGGCGGCACAGTCAGGGCGACGACGGACAGCAAGCGACGATCGCTGGAAAGGTAGATCCATGAAATTTCTGCAGGAAATGATTTCGCGCAAGCGGCAACAGCAGCAGTCAGAGCCCGAAGCGGAGCTTGCGGATCCCATGCCGCTCCACGAGGCGCTGAAGGCTGAACAGGCATCGAAAGCGTCCGGTGATGCCCCTCTGGGTGGCGCGCCCGGCGGGTCTGCCGAAATCCTGAACTATCCCGATGCGGCAGGTGCTGCCGCCCCTGACGGGTCCGAAAGTCGGACCGTTCTGGAGGATGACGGGGACTATGACTGGGACCTGTCCGAGATCGAGCCCTACGAGACGGAAGAGGAGGCCGCGGCTGCCGCATCCGAGCTGGAGCGGAGGCTTGCGCAGGAGGCGAGGCCGGAACCGGCGGCGACGGCGGACGATGCACCGGATGCGGACGAGACCGCGCAGGATATGGAAGACCGTGACGCGTTCGAGGTCGCCGATGTGATGGCCGCGCTCAAGGCGCAGACCACCGAGGCACCGGCTGTCGACGAGACCGAAGAGATGGAAGAGGCGCCCGCCGAGATGTCGTTTGACGCCTGGCACGCCGAAGCTGCGACCGCCAAGCCGGCAGCTGCGGAGCCGACCGGTCAACAGGCGATGCTGGCCACGATCCGCGCGGCGCGCGAGCGTGCCGAACGCACGCGGCAGGACGACGAGAGCGGCGTTTCCAAGCCGGTCAGCGCCAAGCCCGCGCCGCAGGTGGTGCCCGAACCGGCACCTGAACCTGCGCCCGAACCGGTTGCGGTTGCCGCGCCGGAGCCGGTTGCAGAACCCGAGCCGGTTGCCAAGGCCCCCGAGCCGGCGCCGGAGCCCGAGCTGGTGCAGGAGCAGGACGTACCGGCTGCCGATCTGTCCGCGGACGATGTGGCCGCCGACGATGTGCCCGAGGTTGCCGCCGGCCACGACGGCGACGCCATGGCCGACGAAATCGCGGCCACCCCGGAGGTCGCCGAAGAAATCGCGGAAGAAACAATGGCAGAGGCGGACACGCAACCCGCCCCGGCGAACCGGAAGATCTGGGACATTCACGACGAAGACGATCATGAACCGGCCCTGACCGTCGGTGTGTTTGACACCTCGGAAGAAGAGGATGCCGATGACGAGGCGGCTGCGGCTGCGAGCGATGCGGTCCAGCCCGAGGCAGGCGATGACACGCTCGACCGGCTGATCGGCGACACCGTGGCCGACGAACCCGAAAGCGACCCCGAAGAGGTGCCGGCGGCGCTTGCGCCGATGACCGCGCCCAAGCGGCGCGCTGGCCGGGTCAAGACGCGGCTTCTGGGTTTCAACAAGACCGACGCGGCGGATGTCGACCCGATCAAGGCCGCCGCCCCCAGCCAGCAGAGCGACACCCCGACCTTCCCGGTCGGCTGGGTGATCGTGGTGAAGGGTCCGGGGCGCGGCGCGTGCTTTACCCTTGGGGCAGGCGCTTCGAAGATCGGACGCGGCGAGGATCAGCCGGTGCGGCTGAACTTCGGCGACACCAGCATCAGCCGCGATAACCACGCGGTTGTGGCCTATGACAACGAGCAACGGAAGTTCTTTCTGGGTCACGGCGGCAAGGCGAACCTTGTGCGGCTGAACGACATGCCGGTTCTGGCGACCGAACCCTTGACCGATGCCGACCTTATCCGGATCGGAGAGACCACGTTGCGGTTCGTGGCCCTGTGCGGCCCCGAGTTCAGCTGGGAAGATGAAGCAGATCAGGCAGGCGAATGGCATGGCGCAGCGCAGTGAAACTCTGTTCGATGGGGTCACGGCGCTCAGCCAGGGCGCGCGTGACCACCAGGAAGACGCGGTTGTCGCGGACTTTCCGGTCGGTGGTGATCTTGGCCTGATCGTCCTGTCGGACGGTATGGGCGGTCACGCGGCGGGGGATGTGGCCTCGAAGATCGTGATGACCGAGGTGTTCAGCGAGTTGAAGCTTCAGGCCTCGAACCCCGAGGTGCTGCGCCGGGGTCTTCCCGATCTTCTGTCGGATGCGGCGAACGCGGCCAATGACTGTATCCGCGCGCATATCGCCGAGCATCCGGAATCCGAAGGCATGGGCGCGACGCTGATTGCCGCGGTGCTGAACCGGGGCCGTCTGCACTGGATCTCGATCGGGGACTCGCCGCTGTTCCTGTATCGCGACGGAACGCTGAGCCAGTTGAACGAAGATCACTCGATGGCGCCGCAGATCGACTTTATGGTCGAGGCCGGTCTTCTGGACGCCGATGCGGCGATCGACCATCCCGACCGGAACTGCCTGACATCGGTTCTGGCGGGCGATGAGATCGCCAAGATCGACTGCCCCGAGCACCCGTTTACCCTGCGCGACGGCGATATCGTCGTGGCCGCGTCAGATGGCCTGCAATTCCTGGAAGACTGGGAAATCTCGAAGATACTGGAAATCCGGGCCGAGGATCCGAGCGCCGATATCGCACAGAACTTTCTGGAGGAGATCGCGCGGGTCGACGACCCCGATCAGGACAACATCTCGATCGCTGTCGTCAAGGTCAGCTTGCCGGAGGCAGATGTTCACGCGCTGGACAATGCCCGGGTGGCGACCCGCCCTTTGCGGGAAAGCGCGGAGGCCGTGGCTGAAGGCCACTTTGTGCGTCCGCGCCGTGTGGGCCTGACCCGTCTGATCCATGCCGAGGCCCGCCGATGAACCAGATCAGCCGGTTCGAATCCATTGAATCGCGGCTTCGCGCCGTCGCCATGTCGCAGTCGAGCGCGACGTCTGTTCGCGAGCAGGCCGAAAACCTGCTGTCGCGCCTGACATCGCCGGTGCGGGTCAGCCTTCTGGGACTGCCCGACGCGGGCAAGCCGGGGCTGGTCAACGCGCTGGTTGGCGGCAATGTGATCGGCGAGACGCAGGATCTGCCGACGATCGAGGTGCGGTTCGGAACGGAAACGCGCGTGCAGGTGACGCTGCCGGACGGAACGGTCGAGGAACGGGAAGGGCAGCTTGCCGCCGATTGTGTGTCGCAGGCGGTGCTGATCGTCATCGAACGACCGCTGCCGCTGTTGCGCCGGATCAGCCTTCTGAGCGTGATGGCCGATGCATCGCTGCAGGATCAGCGGGCCGCGACGGCATGGGCCGCGCGGCGCACCGATATCGCGCTCTGGTGTTCTGCCAGGTTCTCGGAAACCGACGAAAAGCTTTGGTCGGAGGTGCCCGACAGCCTGCGCGACCATGCCTATCTGGTGCTGACCGATTGCGATGCAGAGCGTGCCAGTGCCGTCAAGGACGAACAGGCGGGTGAATTCGTCGATGTCTACAAGCTGGATCTGAGCGCCGAGGCGGTGAATGTCGGCGCGACCGGCGTCGATGCGCTGGCGACGCGGATCATCGAACATGCCGATCTTGGCCGTCAGGCCGATGCGGACAGCGCGCTGTTCTTTCTGCGCGCGAACGAAGAGGTCAGGTCGCAGCCCGCGCCCGAGGCGGTGCCGGTTCCCCGGCCCGGTTCGAAGCCCGCACCGGCGGCGCGCGCGCCCAAGGCCGCCGCCAAGGCGCCGGTCGAAACGCCCGCCGCGCCCGCGCCCCGGCCGGTGACGCGCCCGCGCATGGCCCGTGTTCCCCATGCGGAAACCTATAGTGCCGGGCTCACGCTTCTGCGCCGTTTCGGTGACGATGCGCTGAGCGATCTACGGTCCGGCGATCCGTCGGTCGCACAGGACCTGCCGGGACGTTGTACCGAAACGTTGCAGCAGCTGGGCGACATCCTGAACGGCTGCGAGGAGGACGGTGTCGACAAGATCACGCATCTGATCGACACTGTATACGAGGCGGAAAGCCTTGTTATCCTTATGGAAAACGAAGGATCCGACAGATCCGCCGTTGAGGCCGTTTCGATCCTGCTCCAGATGCGCCGCGATCTTGAGACCTGCCTTGCCGCCTGATCCGGTCCTTCGGATTTCGCGAATTGGGTCAGAAAGCCGCCTTAGAATCACCACTTTGGCCGCCGATAAAATGGCTAATGCAATCTCGCTTGCCGGGATTGTTGCGCGCAAAACGAACAACCATGGGTCCGATGGCGCGGTTAGGGACGCAGCGCCGTGAGGTCAGGGGTACAGAATGAACGTAGAGAACAAGATCGAGCCGAACGCGGCTCTTGAACAGGAGAACCCCGGAGCCGCGCCGCAGGTGGCGGAGGCGCCTGTTGCGGCGGACCAAACCACCGGCCCGTCCGAAGTGATCAACACCGCCCTTCTGAAAAAGGGGTTCGGACCGTTGTCGGGATTTCTGGATGCCAGCAATGCCGTCGGCAGCGCCCTGAACGATATCGCCGAGATCGCCGACCGCACGACCGTCCGCGCCGCCCGCAAGCTGAACCGCCAGTTGCACCGCGTCGAACCCAGCGTCACGATGATCGGACAGGTCAAGGCCGGCAAGACATCGCTGGTGAATGCGATGGTCGGATGGCCCGATCTTCTTCCCGCCGACGTCAATCCCTGGACCTCGGTCGTGACCTCGCTGCATGTCAGCCCGCGTGCGCATGTGTCCGGAAGCCGGGCCAGTTTCCGGTTCTTCGACGAGGACGAATGGACCCGCCTTCTGGAGCGCGGCGGCCGGATCGGAGAGCTGGCCGGTCGCGCCGGTGCCGAGGACGAGGTGCAGAAGGTCACCGCGCAGCTTGAGGCGATGCGCGAGAAATCCCGCCGCCGTCTGGGCCGGAAGTTCGAGATGCTCATGGGGCAGGAACACGGCTATGGCTATTTCGACAGCGAACTGATCCAGCGTTATGTCTGCCTTGGCGACGATTTCGAAAGCGATACCGAAACCTCGAACGCGCAGGGCCGGTTCGCCGATATCACCAAGTCGGCGGCGCTGTATCTGCAGCGCGACGAGTTCCCGATCGATTTCTGCATCCGTGACACGCCGGGTGTGAACGACACATTCATGATGCGCGAGCAGATCACCATCCGCGCGATCCGCGAAAGCCGGATGTGCGTTGTCGTCCTGTCGGCGCATCAGGCGCTGTCGACGGTCGATCTGGCGCTGATCCGCCTGATTTCGAACCTGCCGTCGCGCGAGGTGATGATCTTCGTCAACCGGATCGACGAGCTGGGCGACCCGGCGTCGCAGGTGCCCGAGATCGAGGAGAGCATCCGCAAGACCCTGAAGGATCATCAGGGCCCCGCCGATGCCGAGATCATCTTTGGCAGCGCCTATTGGGCGAACCATGTGTTGCGCGGCGCCATTGGCCAGTTGAGCGAATCCAGCCGCAACGCGCTTTTCAACTGGGCCGAGGCGGCGCTGCGCGAAGACGGCGACGACCCGTCGGTCGAGGATATGGTCTGGACCCTGTCGGGCCTTCCCAAGCTGTTGCGCGCGGTTTCGACCCGCGTGGCCGAGGGCGAGGGCCGCGAGGTCGTGACCAAGACCGCGCGTGCGGCGATGAACCTGTTGAGCGGTGTCACCACCGGCGCGCACATGGTGTCGAAGCGCGTCAGCACCGATGCGGGCGAACCCCTTGAACGCGACCAGATCCCGGCCGAGATCGACCGGATCGAAGCGGATGCGCGCGAACGGCTGGAACGCGAGTTCGAGGAAATCCGGCAGGGCTTCTATACCCGGCTTGAACGGTCGCATCAGTCGTTTCTCGAACGCGCCACCGCATCGCTGGTTCGCCATCTCGAGGATTACGGGGATTCCGAGGTCTGGCATTACGACGCCACGGGCCTGCGGGTTCTGCTGCGGTCGTCGTTTCAGGTTTTCGCGCGGAATGCGCAGAAGACCTGCCAGGGCGTGCTGTTGCAGACCACCGCCGATATTCGCGAGATCTATTTGCGGGCCTTCAGCGTGCCCGATGCCGGTTTCCGGCTGGAGGCGCCGCCCGCCCCGCGAGTTGCCGCGCCGGTCATGCTGGGCCAGACCATCGCCCTTGATATGTCGTCGGGCTGGTGGTCGCGCTGGTGGCGCCGCCGCAAGGGCTATGGCAGCTTTGCCAAGGATTTCGCCGAGATCATCAAGGCGGAAACCGACCCGATCGTCGAGGCCCTGAAATCGGACAATGTGAATGCGGTGCTGGTCGATGCCCGCAAGATCCAGAACGATTTCATCGCGTCCCAGCGAGAGGTGCTGTTGTCGCTGGCACAGGAGGCCGAGACCGGAATAGACGATCTGGCAGACTTCAGCGAAACCGATGAGACCAAGAACAAGGGTGAAGTCTTGAATACGACGCGTGCGTTGCTTGAACAGTTCATTGATTGATGTGCCCTGCGCACCCGGAGGATGAGGAAATGCTAGCAGACAATAACAAAACCAAACGACCGGTCATGGCCCTGATGGGCGAATTCAGCGCCGGCAAGAGCACTTTGGCGAACATGCTTCTGGGCGAGGGCCGTTCGCCGGTCAAGGTGACGGCGACGCAGCTTCCGCCGGTCTGGTTTTCGCTGGGCGACGGCGATGCCTATGCGGTTGATCTTCAGGGCGAGCATACGCCGGTGACGATGGACGACCTCGAAACCGTGTCGGTCGCCGATACCAGCCATATCCGCATTTTCCTTCAGTCCGAGATCCTTGAGATCATGGATATCATCGACATGCCGGGCAATTCGGACCCGAACATGTCGCCCGAGGTCTGGCAGCGCGCGCTGCACCATGCCGATGGCGTGATCTGGTGCACCCATGCAACACAGGCGTGGCGTCAGTCGGAAGCGGCGGTCTGGGACGACCTGCCGCCCGAGTTGCAGGAAAACAGCCTGCTTCTGCTGACCCGTTTCGACAAGATTCTGAACGACAGCGATCGCGCCCGCGTGTTGCGCCGGGTCAATGCCGAAACCGATGGCCTGTTCCGGGGAGTTTATCCCGTTTCCCTGACCCAGGCGATGAATGCGGGCGATGACTTCGATGCATGGAAGGCAAGCGGCGCGGAAGAGTTCACGCAGGCGCTTTTGGAGATTGCGCTGGGCGCCGGTACCGAGGCGGAAAGCGCGAACGAGCCGATCCCGCTGCATCCCAACGCCCCGGCACCATCGGAACCTGCGGTCATGCCGCGCCGGGTCGCGGTGCAATCCGACGAGGTGACCACAAACCGTCCCGACCGCGATTTCCGGCGTCCCGTCGCCTGAAATCGTCCCTGGCCGGTAGCTTAGGCCCCGGCTGCCTTGTGCGGCTTCGGGTCCCGGCACGGTTGCATTGAGCGTGCCCTTAGGTCAGAGATATTCCGGACACTTCATCCGGGGCGCGCGGGCAATGACAATCCTGCATCAGCTAGACGAACTGCGGACCGGTCTGCCGGGCACCGAAGTCGTGGCCTATGTGGATCTTGGCGCGGGCATGGTTCTGGGCTGGTCATCGGCGATGGTGCAGCCCCAGGAATGGCTTGATGAGCTTTGCGTGTCGGCGAACGAAATTCTGGGCGGGGCCGGGGCCGATACAGGAGAGGCGATCAAGCTGAGCGCAACCGGCGCGATGGTTCTGTTGCGTGCGCCCGATGCGCCGGCCGAGGCGCTTTGCATCGTCGGCGCACCCGATATCGATCTTGACGCCGCGCGGTACAAAGCGCGCACTGTCTTGGAAAATGTCACGGAATGATCCAAGAATATTTCACCTTTTATTGTTGAAAGTGCGCGCGTGACCGACAAATCAGGGCTAGAAGAGAGGCTGCTTGCCTTGGCCGCTGCGGGGCTGGGAGAGCCCGGTGGTCGGCAATTGCGCGGCTCGAACGCGAAGCTTCTGTTGCGTCGGATCGTGGGCGAGATCGATTATGCGGTGATGCCGCGGCGGGTGGTGATAGAAAGCCCCGCGGGGCGCGAGGCCCATCTGGACGTGGCCAACCGGCGCCTTCTGCGGATCGAAGCGGGTCTTGGTCATCCGGCTCTTGAGCGGTTGACCGGTACGGCCCCGGACAAGAACGCCGAGGGTCAGGCCGAGGCGTTGCGCGTGTTTTTCGAGGCGCTGGTCGAGGGGGCGAAAAGCGTTCGCATCCGGTTCGACACCAGCAAGACGGCGTTCGATCCGACCCAGAGCGGCATTTCGACCGAGACGCTGTCCCAGGCGCTGGGCGTTTCCACCGACCCGGCGGATCAAAGCGAGCCAGCGGTACTGTTCGACAGTTTTCTGTCTAAAATTCAAGAAGATGCGATGGCCTGGGTGCTGATGCTTGACGGCGAGAGGGAGGCCTCGGGCGACCCCGATGCGCTTGAACTTCTGGAAACGGCGCTGGCGGGTCTGGCGGACCCCGAGCCCAACGCGACAAGCTGGACGATGCTGGCCCTGCGGCCGGCAACCTCCGGACCCGGCTTTGCCGTGGCGCTTGATCTGGGGGGCGCGCGTCTGGGGATGGCGGTGCCGCCCGACCGGATGGGGCATCTGACCGATGCGTGGCGGGCGACGCTGGACAGCTAGCCGCGCGCGAGCAACGCTTCGATTTCAGATAGTTCTGGCATGGACGGGGCTGTTCCGGGCCGGGTGACCGATATCCCGGCGGTGGCCGAACCGAAGCGGACGGCGTCGACCGGATCCGCGCCGCGCGCAAGCGCCGCGGCGAACCCGCCGTTGAACGCGTCGCCCGCGCCGGTGGTTTCGACGACGAGGCCTGCATCGAAGGGCGGGATATGCACGCGGGTTTCGGCATCTCGGTAGAGCGCACCATTTTCGCCAAGCGTGATGATCGCTGCACCGACGCCCTTTTCCATCAGCGCTTGCGCGGCCCGGTCTGCGTCATCGACCGATGTCACCGCGATGCCGGTGATCCCCTCGGCCTCGCTTTCATTGGGCGTGACGTAATCGCAAAGCGCGAGCATGTCGTCCGAAATGGCGGCGGCGGGCGCGGGGTTGAGGATCGTCTTCGCGCCGCCGTCGCGTGCAATTTCGAGGGCGCGGTGGGCCGCGTCCATGGGTTGTTCCAGTTGCGTGATGAACACCGACGCACCGCTGATCAGATCGGCGCGCGCGTCGATATCCGCCACGGAAATGGTGCTGGCGACGCCCGGCGAGATGATGATCGCGTTATTGCCCGTGGCCTCTTCGATGAAGATATAGGCGGCGCCGGTATAGGTGTCTTCATGTTGGGTGACTTCCGGGATTACACCCGCTTTCTTCCATGTTTCCAATGCCATATCGGCAAAGGGATCTTGGCCAAGGCGCGAGATGAAATGTACGTCTCCGCCTGCCATTGCCGCCGCGACGGCCTGGTTCGATCCCTTGCCGCCGGGGCCGAGGGCGAAGCTGTTGCCAAGGATCGTTTCGCCCATCCGGGGCTGGCGGTCGGCGCGATAGGCGGTGTCGGCGACGAAGACGCCGAGGATTGCGATATGGCCCATGGATCAGTCCTCGTCCGGCGGGATCACGCCCTTGCGGAACATGAAGCAGCCGTAAAACCGGCGCTCTCCGGTCTGGATCACCGCATAAGCCTCGCGCGCCATGTCGTAGAAGGCGAAGCGTTCGATGCCGATCATGGGCCGGGGTTTGCCTTCGGCAGCGTCGATTTCGGCCTGAACCTCGGCCTGCACGGGGGGCACCTCGTCCGGGGCATCGACGATTTCCATCCGGCCTGCGAAGTCATCGACGAAAGTATCGAGCGGGAGGACCGAGAGGATCGCATTCGTGGCTTCGGCGCTGGTCAGGTTGTCCATGCGCAGAAGCGCACCATAGACCGTGTGGCGGGCGACCTGATCGGAGGGAAAGTTCGTATCCGCGATGACCAGAACGTCGCCGTGCCCCATGGCGCGCAGCGCATGAAGAACCTCGGCATTGAGCCGGGGATCGATTCCCTTGAGCATGTGATCCTCCCTTATGTTGGTTCGACCCTAGCGTCCGGTCCTGCGGTCAGGCAAGGCACCGGCGGACAAGGCGGGCAAGGGCGGCGGCAAGCGACGCGTTCGCTTCGGCGGTCAGGTGAATGCCGTCCACGGGCGATGTATCGGCATGAAGGCCCGCATCCAGAAACCAGGCGTCGCGACCCGCCGAAACCTCGGCAAGGGGCGCGGCAAGCGCTTCGGACTTGGCCGCGCCACCGGCGAAGATCGGGGCGAGAAGGCCGACCTCCCTGATCGGAACCGGAGCCATGACAAGGGTTTTCGGAGCGGTGCCGTCCGGCCCGCATTCGGCCTGCGCGATGACACCCAGAAGCCGGTCGACCGAGCGGGCGATATCCGCCGGGCCGACGGAGAAGCGCGCCTTGCAGTCGTTCGTACCAAGCATCACAACGACCAGATCGAGGGGGCCGTGAGATTCGAGCAGCATCGGCAGGGCGGTCAGCCCGTTCTTATGCGCGCCTTCGATGGGATCGTCATGGACGGTTGTGCGGCCGGGCTGGCCTGCGCCGATCACGCGGATGCCGCTGACGGCCTGTTCCAGAAGTGTCGTCCAGCGCAGATGATGATCAAGCCGCCCGCGCGTGGCCCAGTCGGTGATCGGCAACGTGCCGTGGGTGTTCGAGTCGCCGAAGCAGAGGACCGTTTTCGTCACCCGATCCGCGCCCCGCTGTCCTTGTCGAAGAGGATCAGCGCCTCGGGCGGGGCCGTCAGGTGAACCGTATCGCCGGGCCGCAAGGTGGTGCGGTCGCGGAAAACGGCGGTGACCTCGTCACCGTTGGCGTTCAGGACCACATGGGTTTCGGCCCCGGTCGGTTCGATCACGGAGACGGTTGCGGGGATGCCCCGATCGGCAAGGGCAAGGTTTTCGGGGCGGATACCGGCGGTGATCGGTTGGCCGTCCGAGACCCCGGGTGTGGCGGTGATCGGCAGGGTCACATCGCCAATCCGGACGGCATCGCCGGTGACCGTCCCGTCGAGCATGTTCATCGATGGCGAGCCGATGAAACCGGCGACGAAGGCGTTGGCGGGCCTGTCATAAAGCTCAAGCGGGCTGCCCACCTGTTCGATATTGCCGCCCTGCATCACGACGATCTTGTCGGCCATCGTCATCGCCTCGATCTGGTCGTGGGTGACATAGACGGTGGTGGTCTTGAGCCGCTGGTGCAGGGCGCGGATCTCGGTGCGCATCTGGACGCGGAGTTTCGCGTCGAGGTTCGACAGGGGTTCGTCGAAGAGGAACACCTGCGGATCGCGCACGATGGCACGGCCCATGGCAACCCTTTGGCGCTGGCCACCCGATAGCGCGCGGGGGTAGCGGTCGAGATAGGGGGTGAGGCCAAGGATCTCGGCGGCGCGTTTGACACGGTCGGCGATTTCGGACTTCTCCATCCGCCGCATCCGAAGCGCGAAAGCCATGTTCGAGGCGACGGTTTTGTGCGGGTAGAGCGCGTAATTCTGAAACACCATGGCGATGTCACGCTCGCTGGGCGGCAGGCTGTTCACGACCTTGTCGCCGATTGCGATGGTGCCCGAGGTGATGCCTTCGAGCCCCGCGATCATCCGCAGAAGCGTGGACTTGCCGCAGCCCGAGGGACCGACGAGGACCACGAATTCGCCATCCGCGATATCCACATCGACCCCGTGGATCACCTGTGTCGATCCGTAGGATTTGCGCAGATCGCGGATTGTGACTTCGGCCATGCGCCCCCCTTATTGCCCCTTTTGTCAAAGTGGTAGCGAAGCCGCAGGGCGCTGTCCATGGCGGGGTCCCGGCTTTGTCGGAGGCGTTTCGCGTGCTAAAAGATGGCGCGGGGCACTGCGACGGAGAAGGCGATGATCACACGCCGCACGTTTACGGCCGGTCTGGGCGCGGGGGCCTTGGCTGGCATGCCCGGCGCGTTGCAGGCCTCCGAGTATCGCGGCCCGAATGTGGTTCTGGTGCGCTTTGGGGGTGGTGTCCGGCGGTTCGAGACGATCGACGAGGCCGGAACCTATGCCCCTTATCTGAGAAATCATCTGGCGAAGCGCGGGGTGCTGATCCCGGATGTGCGGATCGAGCAACTGGACGGTGTGGATACATCCCATGCCGAGGGGACGCTGAACATCCTGACGGGGCGTTATCTGGGCTATCGGGACGTCGCAAGCAGGTTCCAGATCGACCGGCTGGAGCCGACAGAACCCACGCTGTTCGAGTATCTGCGCGAGGCGTTCGACATTCCCGCCCATCAGGTCTTGCTGATCAATGGCGAGGATCGCCCGCAGGAGGAGTTCTTTACCTTCGGGATGAACCCGCATTACGGCATCACCTATCGGTCCGAAATGCTGAGCCTGCATCGGTTCAAACTGCACAAATACGCGCGTCAGTTGGAAGAGGGCGGTCTGACGGACGAGGCGCGAGACGCCATCGTTGAGGCGCAGTCGGAGCTTCTCGCCGCCGATCACCGGGAGTTTGCGCCGGAACAGTCGCCTGCCGTTCAGGGCTTCTGGGATGGCTGGCGGCGGGATTACGGCGATGACGGGTTTCGGAATGCGCGGGGTGACCGGCTTCTGACGGCGCTGGCGACGCGGGCGCTGGCGGAGCTGCGTCCGCGTTTGATGATGGTGAATTATCAAGACCCGGACTATGTGCATTGGGGCAACCCGAGCCATTACACCCGCGCGATTTCGATCATCGACGAGGGGTTGGAGCGGCTGGTGGCGGCGGCGGATGCCGATCCGTTCTATCGCGGCAATACGGTGTTCGTGATCACGCCCGACTGCGGACGGGACGCGAACCCGTTGATGGATGTCCCGTTCCAGCACCATTTCAACAGCCGCGCGGCGCATGAGACATGGGCGTTGATATCAGGGCCGGGGATCGTGACGGACCGGGTGTTCGACCGGGTGGTCGATCAAAGCGCGATTGCGCCCACGGTCGCGGCGATCATGGGGTTCCGGGCGCACCGGTCGGAGAACCGGGCGATTGACGCGGTGTTTGCGTGAGCGTTGCGGCGGATATACCGGCGCGCCGGGGCAGTCGCGTGATGCGGGCGGTGCGCGGGATCGTCGATCTGGTGGTCGGCGGGCTTTTGTGCGTCTCGCCGGTGACGTCTGTCATCGCGCTGGGCTGGCTCATGCGGCGGATGGGTGTGGCGGTCGAGCGCCAACAGGGCGGTGCGCCGGAGGTGACCGGCTGGATACTGGGGCCGCGGGGCCGGGGCTGGCCCACGCGCGCGCTGGGCGGTCTGGCCGCGAACATTCGCGACGGGGTGAAGGCTGCGCTGGCACTGGCGCTGGCGATGCTGCCCTTCAGCCTGCTCTGGCTTCTGGCGTGGTGGGCGGGTTGGGACAACTCGTTCAACAAGGGATATGAACAGGCCTGGGCCGGTCCGGCGCTGTTCTTTGCGGGGATTGCCGTGTTTCTGGCGGTGATGGTGCATCTGCCCCTCGCGCTCGCCCATCAGGCGGCGGCCGGGCGCTGGTTTGCGCTGTTCGAGTGGCGGCAGGTGCGGGAGGTGGTGCGGAACGCCGGTTGGGGGCATGTGGCGCTGGCCTTTGCGACGGTGTTCTTTGCCCTGCCGCTCTTTGCCAGCCGGTCGCTGGTGGTCTTTGCCGAGGGGATCGTTCCGGGCTTTGCTGATTTCAGCCCGGAAGAGGTCATGCAGGTGGAGGAGATCGCGGGTCTGGCGGTGGCGGTCTATGTCTTTGCGAGCTTCTGGTGGCTGCGCTGCTGGGCGGCGCGGATCTATGCGCGGGCAGCCGCGAGGGCCGCGTCAGATGCCCCGGCGCCCTGGCGGATCGGGCGGTTTATCCGGCTGATCAGCCTTGTCGTCATCTGGTTCGGCCTCGTCGTTCTGATCGTCGTGGGGCAGTTCATGAACCATAGCTGGTGGGCCTGGGCCCAGCATCCGGCCTTTGGAGTGCCATGGTTCGGATAGATGCCAATGTTGGCATGCTAGCATGTTAGGTTCTTGACAGGTCTGCACCGGGCGGTGACACTTTCCCTCAGGCTGGGTCTGGATCTCGATGTTCAGGCTATCCGCCGGGGGTGAGTGCCCGGAAAAGACAAGGCCCCTCGGACGGGTCGAACCCTCTCATTCCCTCGCGGCCCAGGGGCCGGCCAGTTCAGGATGGGAGGAAATCCAGATGAAGAAGCATATTTACGACCGGCTCGTGCGGAGCGGCAGGCTGCGCCGCAGAGACATGCTGAAAGGTATGGGCGCGACCGGCGCGCTGGCGGCGTTTTCCGGCGTGGCCACGGGGACCTCTGTGCGTCCGGCATGGGCCGCCGCCCATGGTGCGCTGCGGGCCGAGATTCTGGGCATCCCCGGTGTCGGCGCGGGATCGCCCACCGATGCGGACTGGCAGCAGGTCGGTGAATTGTGCCTTGGGCCGACGAAGGAGATCGTGGCGGAAGGCGAGTTTGCGGGGGTCGAACTGACCTTCATGGGGCTGAACAACCAGAACCTGCACAACTTTCTGTTCCGGGGTTTTCTGAAGCCGTGGGAGGCCTATACCGGCGCGACGATCAACTGGATCGACCTTGCGCAAGCGGACTATAATGCGCGCCTGCAACAATCGATCGCGACCGGCACCGTGGATTTCGATATCATCGAAATGGGTGCGCCGTTCGAAGGCGACGTTCTGGGCCGGGGCATGGCATCGGAGATGCCGGACTGGGTGAAGGACGTGATCGATATGGACGATTACGTGGATTACCTGAAAGCGCCCGTGGGGACATGGGATGGCAAGACCTATCGCGTGTCGATCGATGGCGACACCCACACATTCGCGTACCGCAAGGATTACTATGAGAACGAGGAGTTTGCCGAAGCCTGGGCCGCATCGGGCGGTGAAGGGGCGTGGGAGCAACCCAAGACATGGGAACAGGTGAACGCCCATTCGAAGTTCCTGATCGGCAAGACCGATCCCCTGACCGGGTTGGACGCCCATGGCTATCTTGACCCGCTGAAGGGCTGGGGCGGGTTCGGTTTCTACTTCCTTGAGAACCGGGCCACGCCTTATGCCAAGCACCCCGATGATCCGGCATGGCTGTTCGACCCCGAGACGATGGCCCCGCGGGTCAACAACCCGGGCTTTGTGCAGGCGATTCAGGACGTGCTCGACCTGATCGATGCGGGCGCTTACCCCGCCGACCAGATCAACGCCGATCCCGGCACCACCGCGTTCCAGCAGTTCCTTGCGGGCACTGGCGGGATGCTGAACTGGTGGGGCGATGTGGGTTCCTCGGCACGCACGTCGGATACGTCCGTTGTGGGCGATGTCGTGGGCTTCGACATCAACCCCGGGTCGGAAAAGGTCTGGAACTCGCAGACCGGTGAGTGGGAGATGACGCCGAATGTATCGCCCAACAACGCCTATATCGGCTGGGGCGTCTATGTGATGGCCACGGTCGATGGGGACGCGCAGAAGAAGAAGGCCGCGTGGTCGGCTGCCGCGCATCTGGGGGGCAAGGATCTTTCCTTGTGGGCGTCGGCCTATCCGTCGGGTTTCCAGCCTTACCGGAACTCGCACTTCCAGTATGACGAATGGGAAGCGGCGGGCTATGACCGGGCGTTCGTGGAGGATTACCTGTCGTCCAATGCCGACAGCTACAACCACCCGAACGCGGCGGTCGAACCCCGTATTCCGGGCATCTTCCAGTACTACTCGGTCGCCGAGGACGAGTTGGCGAAGGGCTTTGCCGGTCAATACGGCTCGGCCCAGGAAATCGCGGATGCCATTGCGGCGGCGTGGGAGAACATCACCGACCAGATCGGCCGGGAGAACCAGATCGCGCTTTATAAGGCGTCGCTGGGGATGTGATCCAAAGGTGCGCCTTCAAGGCGCATGACCTCTGGCACTGCGTGCGGACTGGGGGGCGTGATGCCCCCCAAACCCCCCGGGGACAGGTGAGAAACGAAGAGGCGGGATGAGCACGCAGGGCGATCTTCTTCACGTGGTGACATCGGATGCCATCAGCCCGGAGCGGCGGCGGCTGGGTAAGACCCTGATCTGGGGATCGTTCGGAGTGATGGTCGCGGTGTTCGTGGTGCTGGGTCTGAGCGAGGCGGGCCGGATCGGCATGGAGTTCGCCACATGGCGGCCCGCGCTTTATGCCTATCTGTTCTGGGCCACGTGCCTGTGCATCGCGCAGGTGGTGCTTTATGGCGAACAGGGCAAGCGCAGCCTGTTCATCCTGCCCGCGACGCTGTTTGTCGTGGCGATGGTGGTGTTTCCGCTGATATTTGCGCTGGGCATCGCGTTTTCGAACTGGAACCTGTCATCGCCGGATGGGCGGCAGTTCAACGGGCTGGACAATGTCCGGCAGATGTGGGGCGATCCGTTTTACTGGAACGCCCTGAAAAACATGGTCTATTACACGCTGGCGATCCTTGTGGAATACGCCATTGCGTTCGGTCTGGCGCTGATCCTTGCCAGTCAGATAAAGGCACGGAAGTTCTTTCGCGTTGCGTTTCTGATGCCCCTGATGCTGAGCCCCGTGGCCGTGTCGTGGATGGTCGGCAAATCGATGCTGGAGATCCGGTTCGGCCCCATTTCGCGGCTGGCGCGCTGGCTGGGATGGGACCGGCCGTCATTCTTTGGCGATCCGGAGATTGCCCGCGCGATGATCATGATGATGGATGCGTGGACGTTCATCCCGTTCATGATGATCATGCTTCTTGCGGGGCTTCAGGCGATCCCGAAAGAGGTGCAGGAGGCCGCGAGGGTCGATGGCGCTTCGGGCTGGCGCGGGTTCTGGGAGGTGACGTTTCCCCTGATGCTGCCCGTGTCGATCACCGCGATCCTGATCCGCATCATCTTCAAGCTGAAGCTGGCCGACGTGGTGATCAACGTCACCTCGGGCGGACCGGGGGGCGCGACGGATACGGTCACGAGCTTTATCTTCCGAGAGTACCGGGACCGGTCGAATGTGGGATACGGGACGCTTCTGGCCATCGTCTATCTGTTGCTTATCGTCATCGCGATCACCGTCTTCATGAAGCTGGTCGATCGCTGGATGAACCCGAGGTATTAGGATGGCCGAGGCGCAGATTTTCCACGATCACGAGGCCGACAAGGGCCACACCGCGAAATGGTGGATGGGCCGGGTGGCGATCTACGGCGTTCTGTTTCTCTGGACGGTTATCTGCCTGTTTCCGATCTATTGGACGATCACCACCAGCTTCAAAATGGCGCCCAATGTGATGCAGGGGCATCTGGTGCCCTTCGTGGATTTCGAGCCCAGATGGCGGGGGTGGGAGAGCCTTGGCCTGTCGCCGCGGCTGATCGGGCAGGAATCGACGGTGCGCGAGGAATTCATCAAACGGTTCACCAATTCGGCGATCACCGCCGTTTCGGCCTCGACCCTCGCCGTCATTCTGGGGTCGATGGCGGCTTATGGGCTGTCGCGGTTCAGATACCGGTTCGGGTTCATGCGGAACCCCGATATCTCGTTCTTCTTCCTCAGCCAGCTTATCCTGCCGCCGGTGGTCTTGGCGCTGCCGTTTCTGGTGCTTTACAAGGAACTGGCGCTGCTGGACACACGGATCGGGCTGATCCTTCTCTATACGCTCACGGTCCTGCCCATCGTCATCTGGATCATGCGCGATCAGTTCGCGTCGATCCCGGTGGAGCTGGAAGAGGCGGCGTTGGTGGACGGGCTGTCGATCTGGGGCGCGTTCGTGACGATTGTCCTGCCGATTGCGCTGCCCGGCATGGTGGCGGCGTTCATCCTGAGCCTTGTTCTGACGTGGAACGAGTATTTCTTTGCCGCCCTTCTGACTTCGACCGATGCCAAGACATTGCCGGTGATGGTCGCCAGCCAAACGGGAAGTCAGGGGATCAACTGGTGGTCCATGGCGGCCCTGTCGACGGCGGCGATCCTGCCCCTGATCGTGATAGGCATTCTGCTGGAGCGTTACATCATCAAGGGGATGGCGGCGGGCGCGGTGAAGTAGACGCGCGTTTGCGCCGTCGGCGCCATGCGGCGATGTCGAGGCCGATCACGGCGATGCCGAGGGGGATCATCCAGAAACCGAGGACCGGCAGGAAGCCTAGGATGCCGCCGAGGATCAGGAGAACACCCACCACGCTGCGCAGCCCCGGTGGAATGCGCGCGGCGCGGCGCATGGCCTTGCGGCGCAGTCTTTGAAAACGTCCGTCGTTGTTCTGTTCCACGTCAAACCCCGATTGAACCCGGCCCCGCACCGCACTAGGAACGGGGCAACCCCAGTTGCAGGAGCGGATCATGGCCAGCTATCAGTACGTTTACCACATGGATGGTGTGTCGAAGACCTATCCCGGCGGCAAGAAATGCTTTGAGAATATCCGCCTGTCCTTTCTGCCGGGCGTCAAGATCGGTGTGGTGGGCGTCAACGGTGCGGGTAAGTCGACGCTGTTGCGGATCATGGCGGGGCTCGACAAGGATTTCACGGGCGAGGCCTGGGCGGCAGAGGGCGCCAAGGTCGGCTACCTGCCGCAGGAGCCGCAGCTGGATGAAAGCCTGACGGTGCGGGACAACGTGATGCTGGGGGTCGCGGAGAAGAAGGCTAAGCTCGACAAGTATAACGAGCTGGCGATGAACTATTCCGACGAGACCGCCGACGAGATGGCGAAGCTGCAGGACGAGATCGACAGTCAGAACCTGTGGGATCTGGACAGCCAGATCGACGTGGCGATGGAGGCCCTGCGCTGTCCGCCCGATGACGCAGCCGTGGGCACGCTGTCGGGGGGTGAGGCGCGGCGTGTGGCGCTGTGCAAGCTCTTGCTGGAAGCGCCCGACATGCTGCTGCTGGACGAACCGACCAACCATCTGGATGCCGAAACCATCGCGTGGCTGCAGCAGCACCTGATCGACTACAAGGGCACGATCCTGATCGTCACGCACGACCGGTATTTCCTTGACGATATCACCGGCTGGATCCTGGAGTTGGACCGGGGCCGGGGCATCCCCTACGAGGGCAACTATTCGTCGTGGCTGGAGCAGAAGGCCAAGCGGCTGGAGCAGGAGGCGCGCGAGGACAAATCCAAGCAGAAGACGCTGGAACGCGAGCTGGAATGGATGCGGCAGGGGGCGAAGGCGCGTCAGGCCAAGCAGAAGGCCCGGATCAACGCCTATAACGAACTGGCCGGCCAGTCGGAGCGGGAAAAGGTGGGGCGCGCGCAGATCGTGATCCCCAATGGCCCGCGTCTGGGCCAGAAGGTGATCGAGGTGGACGGGCTGGCCAAGCATATGGGCGACAAGCAGTTGATCGAGGGGCTTTCGTTCAGCCTGCCGCCCGGTGGCATCGTCGGGGTGATCGGCCCGAACGGCGCGGGTAAGACGACGCTGTTTAGGATGCTGACCGGGCAGGAACAGCCCGATGCGGGGACGGTCGAATACGGCGATACGGTGAAGCTGGCCTATGTGGACCAATCGCGCGATGCTTTGGACCCGAATGCGACGGTCTGGGAGGAAATCTCGGGCGGGGCCGAGATTATCGAGCTGGGCGACGCGCAGATGAATTCACGGGCCTATTGCGGGGCGTTCAACTTCAAGGGCGGCGACCAGCAGAAGAAGGTGGGGCTGTTGTCGGGCGGTGAGCGGAACCGCGTGCATATGGCGAAACTGTTGAAATCGGGCGGGAATGTCCTTTTGCTGGACGAACCGACCAACGATCTGGACGTGGAGACGCTGCGGGCGCTGGAGGATGCTTTGGTGGATTTCGCGGGCTGCGCCGTTGTGATCTCGCACGACCGGTTCTTCCTTGACCGGATCTGTACGCATATTCTGGCCTTCGAGGGCGAGGCCCATGTGGAATGGTTCGAGGGCAACTTCGAGGATTACGAAGAGGATAAGAAGCGGCGGCTGGGGGCGGATGCGCTGGAGCCGAAGCGGATCAAGTACAAGAAGTTTGCGAGGTGAGGCGGGCGAGTTTCCCGAGGTTCCCGTTTGAGTTTGATGCTTTGGAAGAATATGCAGCGCAGAATGTATGATCTCAATCATTCTTCCGATTTGGAATGAGCGCTATCAAGTATTTTCACGGCCAATAGAATCCAGTAATTATTTATCCTTAACAAATATCGAGCAAATCACAGTATAAATAATAGTTCCGCTAATAAAAATGAATCCCAATAATGCTGGTGGAATATCATCTCCAATTTTGAGAACAAGCATGCATGTATAAACAGCAAGAGAAAATACCCAAGGAATGATTATCAAATATATTATATAGGGCATCTGGTACTGTCCCAGATACTTCTTCGGCCGGTCTACTGAGCGTCTGAATAGACGATACTAAAAAGTAAGACCATTCAAATCTGACATTTCATTTTCCTTTGCTTCGTCAGCCAGGGGCTAATGAAAAGTTTCACTGTTGAGTGGATTCTTGCTCTGGTTTCGAGTATTAGATCATATCATGGAGTATTATCGAGCAAGCCGTCGGGTAATCATCCTGTATTGTTATCAGTTTTTATTCAGCTAGCAAGCATATGACGGGTGAAGCCCATCGGGTCTACCGCCCGGAATCAAGGCGCGCAGCGCCGCCGGGCAGCGCCCGACCGCCCCATGGGCGGGCGCTTTTGCGAGGTCAGTCGACCGAACGAAACATGGGATTTGGTGCACGATAAAACGCGCCGCATGACCGTTGGGGCGCCCACCCGCGGTCGGGCGCCGCCCTCTGTCAGGCGGATGACTGTCGATGGACGAGCTGGTTCGACAGAGCGAAGGAAGCACCCACCCGCGGTCGGGTTCCGTGTCTCGGGGCCCGTGACGGTGACGGCTTGACACCGCCCCCTCCCGCGAACTACCGCTAAAGCACACGCTGGTTCGTCCTTCGGGACGATAAAAGGGAACGTGGTTCGGCTTTCGGGCCAAATCCACGGCTGCCCCCGCAACTGTAGGCGGAGAGCGAAGCCGACTATGCCACTGGACGGGGCCCCAAAGGCCCTTCCGGGAAGGCCGGCCGAGCGATGACCCGCAAGCCAGGAGACCTGCCAGCGCGGTCACCCAGTCCCGTCACGGGGTGTGGCAGGGCGGCGGCTTTCAGTCCGTAGTGGTGCTTCACACCGTCTGCGGACCGGGCGTGCCCGATCCCACGACATCATTGGGACAGGCGGCGAATCCGCCAAAGGGGACAGGGGTAAACCCATGAAAAATATCGGAATTATGGCCGGGGCCAGTGTGATCGCGCTGATCGCGGGTCAGGCTGCGGCGCAGGATGCGTTCGTTCTGGACGAGATCGTCGTGGACGGGGGCATTCTGCCATCGGAAGCCAGCCGCACCGGCGCGACGGTCGAGGTGGTCGATGGCGACGAGCTGAGCGATCTGAGCCTTGATACGGCCACCGCGCTTGATGCGCTGCCGGGCGTGTCGTTCAGCTCGAACGGCGGGCTTGGCACCACCTCGGGCCTCCGCATTCGCGGGCTTGGATCGAGCTATATCGGGGTGACGGTGGACGGGATCGACATCACCGATCCGGCGGGCACCCAGACCGGGTTCGACTTCGGGACGTTCATCACGCCGGGCGTGGACAGGATCACCGTGCTGAAAGGCCCGCAATCGGCGGTGGCGGGCGCAAGTGCGGTGGGCGGGTCGGTCGACATCACCACATGGCGGCCCGAAGAGCTGGGCTTTTCCGGCGAGGCGCGGGCCGAGGCGGGGAGTTTCGACACGTATCTGGGGTCGGTCAGCCTTGGATATCTGGACGCGCAGACCGAACTGGCCTTCACCCTGACCAACGTGAGTACCGAAGGGTTTTCGGCGCGCGACAGCGATACCGAAGCGGACGGGTTCGATCAGGTGGGTATGAACCTGTCGGTTTCGCACCGGTTTTCCGATACGGTCCTGTTGGGCTTTTCGGCCTTCCGGTATGACGGGGTGGCCGAGTTCGACCGAAGTACGTCGGACGAGACCGGCGAGTTGGACAAGGTGCAGACCGGCGCAAGGATCTTTGCCGAGTTCGATGCGGGCGGGATCGTGCACGAGCTTGCCTATTCAAGATCGGAAACCGACCGGCTGGATCCGGGCGCGTTCACGTTCTCGTTCCTGGGTGAGCGGGAAAAGCTTGAATACAAGGGCACGGCGGAGCTGGGCAATGCGACGCTGGCCTTCGGCGGCGACTGGATCGAAGAATCGGCGCTGGTGCTGGACACGCTCAGCACGACCGACAGCGACATCACGAAAGCCGGGCTGTTCGGCGAGGTGCAGTATCGGGCGTCCGACGATCTCGATCTGGCGTTCACGCTGCGCTATGACGACCATTCCGAGTTCGGCGGGCAGCTGTCGGGCCGGGCCGCGCTGGCGTGGCAGGTGGGCGACGATGTGACGATCCGTGCCGCTGCCGGGACCGGGTATCGCCCGCCCTCGCTGAACGAGCTGTTCGGGCCGTTTGGCGCGAACCCGAACCTGACACCGGAGCAGGCCCGGGGTCTGGAACTGGGTGTCGAGCGGCGCTTTGACCGGGGCTTTGCCCGCGCGACGCTGTTTTACAATGAAATCGACGACCTGATCACCTTCTCGGGCGGTTACGTGCAACTGCCGGGCACGACGGTGACGCAGGGGGTCGAGCTTTCGGGTGAATACATGGTGTCGGACCGGGTGACCCTGTTCGGGACCTATACGTTCACCGATGCGGCCACCGAGGATGCCGGGCTGGTCCGCGTGCCGCGCCACGATGCGCTGTTGGGCGTGTCGGCGGATATCACCGACGCACTCTCGGGGTCGGTCTCGGTGCAGCATATCTCGGATCTTCTGGATTTCACCGCATTCCCGGATACCGGGCCGCTGGATGACTATACGCTGGCCAATGCCTCGATTTCCTATGACGTGACCGATAGGGTCGAGGCCTATGCGCGGGTCGAGAACCTGTTCGATGAGCAGTACCAGACGGTGCGGGGCTATAACGCGTCGGACCGGGCGGTCTATGTGGGGCTGCGTGCGGCGTTCTAGCGCCCTCCTCGCCGCCCTGGCCTGTTTCTGGGCCGGGGCGGTTCCGGCCGATGCGCCGCCGCGCGTCGTGTCGATGAACCTGTGCACCGATCAGTTCGCGATGCTTCTGGCCGATCCCGGCCAGCTTTTGTCGGTGACGCGGATCAGTGCCGATCCGCTGAGTTCGCCCCAAGTCGCGCGGGCGCGGGAGCTGCCGCTGAACAACGGGAATGCCGAGGAGATTTTTCTGATGCAGCCCGATGTGGTGTTGGCCAGCACGTTCACCAGCCCCACGCCCATAGCGATGCTCCGGCAGCTTGGGGTGGAGGTGGTGCAGGTGCCCGCCGTCACCGCCCTTGCCGATATCCCCGATACGCTGCGCGCCGTTGGCGCGGCCATGGGGCAGGGCGACCGGGCCGAGGAGATGGCGGAGGCCTTGGTTGCCCGTCTCGCGGCCTTGCCAAAGCCCCCCGAAGACCCGCCGGTGGCGGCGTTTTTCTATGCCAACGGGTATTCACTGGGGGCAGGGACGCTGTCCCATGACATCATCACCCATGCGGGGTTCGCCAATCTGGCGGAACAAAGGGGCGTTGCCGGTGGCGCACGCCTGTCGCTGGAAACGCTGGTCACGGCGGCGCCTGACGTGCTGATCTCGGGTCAGCCCTATCCCGGCAATTCGCGGGCTGAGGATGTGGCCCGCCACCCGGTGCTCGATCCCTATTTCGCAGGGGGGCGGGTGATCCTGTCCGGTCCCGATTGGGTCTGTGGGACGCCGTTCACGCTTGATGCGGTGGAGGCCCTGGCCCGGACCCGCGCGGCCCTTGAGGAAGACTGACCCATGGCCCCGCGCGCGTTGATGATCCAGGGTACGGGGTCCAATGTGGGCAAGTCGCTTTTGGTGGCGGGGCTGTGCCGGGTGGCGCGGAAGCGCGGGATTTCGGTAGCGCCGTTCAAGCCGCAGAACATGTCGAACAATGCAGCCGTCACGGCGGATGGGGGCGAGATCGGGCGTGCGCAGGCGCTTCAGGCCATGGCCGCGGGGCGCGAACCGGTGGTGGATATGAACCCGGTCCTTCTGAAACCCGAAAGCGATACGGGCGCGCAGGTCGTGGTGCAGGGCAGGGCGGCGGGGCGGCTCTGGGCCAAGGATTACTCCGGGCGGAAGCCGAATCTGATGCCCAGGGTTCTGGAGAGTTTTCAAAGGCTTGGGTCGAGCGCCGATCTGATCATCGTCGAAGGGGCGGGCAGCCCGGCAGAGGTGAACCTGCGCGCAGGCGACATTGCCAATATGGGGTTTGCGACCGCGGCGGGCGTGCCGGTGGTTCTGGCGGGCGATATCGACCGGGGTGGCGTGATCGCCCAGATCGTGGGCACGCGCGCGGTTCTGCCCGACGAAGACGCGCGGATGATCCGGGGGTTTCTGGTCAACAAGTTCCGGGGCGATCCCCGGCTTTTCGAAGACGGCTATCGCCAGATCGAAGAGCATTCGGGCTGGCGCGGTTTCGGTGTTCTGCCGTGGTTTGCCGAGGCCCATCTGTTGCCTGCCGAGGATGCGGTCGACCTGTCGTCGAAAGGGGGTGACGCGGGGTTTCACATCGTCTGCCCGATGCTGTCGCGGATCGCGAATTTCGACGATCTCGATCCGCTGGGTGCCGAGCCGTCGGTGCGGCTGACGATGGTGCCGCCGGGCGAGGCTTTGCCGGGCGATGCCGATCTGATCATCCTGCCGGGTACGAAATCGACCCGTGGCGATCTGGCGTTCCTCAGGGCGCAGGGATGGGACGTGGATATCGCCGCGCATCTGCGCCGGGGCGGGCAGGTCCTTGGCATCTGCGGCGGCTATCAGATGCTGGGCCGGATGGTGCATGACCCGGATGGTGTGGATGGAGAGGCCGGATCGTCCGAAGGTCTGGGCCTTCTGGACGTGGAAACCGTGATGGCGGGGGACAAGACGCTGGCCCGCACAGCCGCCGCGCATGTGGCGACGGGGGCGGGGATCGACGCCTATGAGATACATATGGGGGCGACGACCGGCCCGGACTGCGCGCGCGCCTTTGCCCGGATCGGCGACCATGTTGATGGGGCCCTGTCCTGGGACGGGCAGGTGACCGGAACCTACCTGCATGGCGTGTTTACCAGCGATGCGTTTCGTGCGGCCTGGCTGGCCGATCTTGGGATTACCGCCGGCGGTATGGGATACGGTGCGCGGGTGGACGCAATCCTTGACCACTTTGCTGCGCATATGGAGACGCATCTGGATGTGGAGGGGCTCTTGGCCCTGGCGGCCCCGGTGGGAGAGGCGCGATGACCACGACGCTTCTGGTCACTGGCGGGGCCCGGTCGGGCAAAAGCCATTACGCAGAGGTCCGGGCCGCGGCGGCGGGCGGGCCGGTGACCTATATCGCCACGGCGGAGCGGGGCGATGCCGAGATGGCGCGGCGGATCGCGGACCATGTGGATCGGCGGCCCGCAGACTGGCAGACGGTCGAAGCGCCTGTGGCGCTTGCGGCCGCGCTCGAGACCTCGGACGGCGGGGTTCGCGTGGTCGATTGCCTGACATTGTGGCTGTCGAACCTGATCCATGCAGAGCGGGACTGGCGCGCCGATGTGGATGCGCTGGTCGCTTGTCTCGGGCGGCAGTCCGGCCCGGTGATCCTTGTGACGAACGAAGTGGGATCGGGGATCGTCCCGGACAATGCGCTGGCGCGCCGGTTTCAGGACGCGTCGGGGGTGATGAACCGCCTTGTCGCGGATCGGGTGGCGGAGGTCGTGCTGGTGGTCGCCGGGCAGCCGTTGCGGATCAAGCCCGGGGGCTAGGGGCTCATTCGGGCATCCGCCCGTCGGAAATCCCGTGCGCCTTCCACGGCTTACGCAAACCAGCCGCGCTTTCGCGTACAATTGTATACTTGTATACAATGGAACACATTGATAAGGCATGATTTTTTCTTGAACAGGTCGCTTTTGCCCTATATCGTGACCCATATCGATGATCGACAGTCACCGCGACCTGAGGAGCGTTTCATGCCGAAATACAACACCAAGTTCGAGTTGAGCCTGGATGACATGGAACTGATCGAAACGGCACTCCGCAGTTCAGGCGGTGCGGCCAATGACAATGCGGTCGATCCGGGCGCGGTGCAGGATCTTCTGGGACGGCTGCACAATCAGAAAGTCTTCTACCGGCCACAGAAGGGCGTCTATGTCGGCGGCTGAGACCGGTCGCGCAGGATTCTCCTGACTACGAGCTGTGCCATTCCTATATGCGGCGGTGCCGCCGCCCCGGACCCCGATGCCCCCGTCCTGCGGTATGACAAGCGAACACTTTGCAGCAAATTGATTTCCGCGAGGGTGCGCCTTCGACTGCGCGACGATTGTTCTGAACAGATTGATATCCCTGATGGAAATGCCTCGGCAGTCCCGAATGCCGGGTCTCATGGTCTATGGCAGTTCGGGGACTGGCAAGACCATGATAGCCAAGCGGATGGAGGGTCTCTATCCCTCTCGATATGCATCTGACATCGGCGTCACGCGCACGCCGATCTTGCTCTTGCAAACGCCACCGGATCAACGGCGGTTTTACCAGCACATTCTGGCGTCGATTGGCGCGCCCAAGTGGAGGCGGCATACGGTGTCCGAACTGGAGGTGCGGGCCCTCAGCCATTTGCGCGACATGGATCTCAAGATGATTATGATCGACGAGGTGCAAAGCTTGCTGGCCGGCAGCTACCGGGAGCAAAGGCGCTTTCCCAACATGCTGCGGTTCCTCGCCAACGATCTCTGCCCGCTCTGCCCGGCGTCTGGGCGAACACTTCCTGCCGCTCTGGTAAGACGATGCCGAGTTCTCCTGGCTCATCCAGACTCTGCTCAGTGCCGGAGCTCTGTGGGTATCTGGGTTTCCGGGCGAACAGCCTCTGGAAACAACGAAGGAAATGACGACCGTGGATATCGAACGGTTGTGCTCGATCACTCGATTGACGTCCGGCGATCTCAAGGGCATATTGCTCATCCGCCGCGCGGAGTATCCGTTCGAATGCATTTGCCGGCCAAACTTTCAGTATTGTCGGACATGCCGCCGAAATGCGCCCAAGGTTTCATTACGACCATTGGTGCTATGCTTGGTCAATTGTCTGCACGTCCTGCGGGGCTCACCTGCAGCCGGTTCGCACCGTTTGCGGCCCCGGCCAAGCGGCCGAACCGCGATCGCACTTACGCGTCAATGACGGAGCACCGCGGCTGGAGCAGGTCTATCAAGATGCGAGCCGTCGCGCGGTACAACGCGCCGATATGACAATTGAGGTCGTTGGGGTTCTCATGCCAGATCTACGCTATGGTGCGCTCTTCTCCCAAGACCAAGGCGACCGATACGCGATGCTGGCCGCGCTGTCCCTCGGATTTTCGAGACCGATGCTTGCAGCAGCATTGGCCTTGCGAAATGATCCGAAGGCCGAAACCCGGTTGCGAGAAGTCTTCTCGTATCAGACGGACCTGCTGCACTGACTGGTTCGCCTCGCCGGGACCATTCCCCGCCCAAGCCCCAGAACGGAGAGCGGAGACAGACCGATGGCCCGGTCGACCAGACAGCGGGCACCCATAAGGCCCACATTTCAGCCCGAGTACCTGGCGGCGGCCAAGCAGGCGATCATTCAACTCGGTGAAACTGCAGACCAAGGTGAGTTGCTCCGATGTGCGGAGGGCATCCTGCAAATCAGCCGAGGGCAGCCTGTGGATATCTGAGAATTAAGGGTACAGAAACGCTTCAACAGGCGCCGCATCCGTTCAATAGTGGTACAGTAACAGCACCCCTGTGCAGTATGTCGAGCATACCACCCGCCCATCAAAGTGCCGGAAGGCACGGCTAGGCAGACGCGCTCCATTGCGTGCCGCCGGGCCCGACGCTGGGGGTGAGGTCCAGTTCGAATTCATACATGTCGGGCCGGTAGAGCGCGCGGATATGTTCCAATCCCTGCCCGTCCTGATCGAATACAACCCGTGTGACCGCCAGCAGCGGCGCGCCAACATCCACACCTAAAAGATCGCCGACGCGGCGGTCCGCAGCAGTGGCCGAAACGCTTTGTTTCGCGCCGGTGATCTGCGCCCCCGCCCGTTCGATCAGGCGAAGAAGGGACGTGTCGGCCATCGCCTCGCGGTCATAGCTGCGCCCGATGTCCTCGCGTACATGGGTTGTGGCATATGAGAACGGCTTGCCTTCGTAGGATCGCAACCGCACGGCCCGCTGCGCTGTGGTATCTGGGGCCTGCTTCATTGCCCGCGCGACATTCAGCGGCATCGGGTCATAGCTGAACTCCAACACCGTCACCTCGGTGCGCAAACCCATGGCAAGCAGGTTTTCGACAAGCCCGCGAATGTCCGCCCGCGTGGCGCGCGCATCCGGCTGGCGCTGCGCAAACGTCCCGCGCCCGCGCGCGCGCTTGATGAGCCCTTCGGCATCCAGCCGCTCGAGCGTCCGGCGCAGCGTCACACGCGAAACACCAAACCGGCTGGCCAGCTCAATCTCGCTTGGCATCGGGGCGTCAAAGGAAAACGCTCCGTTCAGGATATCCTCGCGCAAAGCCAGATAGATGCGGTGATAAAGCGGG
This sequence comes from uncultured Paracoccaceae bacterium, assembly GCA_947503175.1. Classification (GTDB taxonomy): domain Bacteria; phylum Pseudomonadota; class Alphaproteobacteria; order Rhodobacterales; family Rhodobacteraceae; genus Ovoidimarina. Next base: position 30,029 of record CANNCO010000004.1, on the reverse strand, counting down.
GTGGGGTCGTGCATGGGTGTCAGGCTCGTTTCGGTACCGGGGATCGTGAGTTTCGACGCAGGGTAATCGACCGGGTGGAAATCCAAAAGTATTAAGTTATAGTCAATAAGACAACTCATCACGGACGGGGTATGGAATGCTGTCTTTGACCTTGCGCTTTTGTGCTTGGCCGGTGCGGTCCCGCGCCGATTTGGACTTGTGTCGTGATGCGTGATGCAGACACCTTTGCCCGTGCGCTTTTATCCCCGGGATCGGTGGCGCTAATCGGCGCCTCGACCAACCCCAAAAAGAACACGGGGCGTCCGTTGCGGTTTCTCCAGCGGCATGGCTATACGGGTGCCGTCTTTCCCATAAATCCCAACGCTCTCGAGATCGACGGGGTTCGCGCCTATCCCGCCCTTGATGCGTTGCCGCAAAAGGTGGAGCACGCGTTTATCATGGTTGGCGCGGGCGCAGTGGCGCAAAGCGTCCGTGACTGTGCCGCGGCGGGTGTACGCTGCGCAACGATCCTCAGCGACGGCTTTGGCGAAATCGGACCGGAGGGCGAGGCGCGCGAACGCGCTGTTCTGGAAGCGGCGCGTGCGCACGGTGTCCGGCTGCTTGGCCCGAACTCCATCGGTGTTGTCACAACAGACGGGTTCGCCTGCAGTGCCAATGCCGCGCTGGCGATGCCTGACCTGCCACAGGGCGGCTACGGCGTCATTTCGCAAAGCGGCAGCATGATCGGAGCGCTCTTGTCCCACGGCGCGGCGCGTGGCATCGGGTTCAGATCCGTGGTGTCGGTCGGAAACGAGATCGACCTGACCGTCGGGGAAGTCGGCGACGCGATGCTGGAGGATCCGCGCTGCACCGCGATCCTGCTTTTTCTCGAAGCGATCAAGGACCGGTCTGCGCTCGCCAGGCTTGCCCATCGCGCCGAAGCTGCCGGCAAGCCCCTGATCGCCTACAAGCTTGGCCGCTCGAAGGAGGGACAGGCGCTGGCGGCGTCGCATACCGGCGCGCTTTCAGGGGATGACGCGGTGGTCGATGCGGTTCTGGCCCATCTCGGGATCGCGCGGGTGGGCATCCTCGAAGCGCTCTACGAGGCGCCGCCGCTGTTTCTCGGCTCGGGGCCGACCGGGGGCAAACGCGTTGCTGTTGTGACCACAACCGGGGGTGGTGGCGCGATGGTTGTAGATGCGCTGGCCTCGAACGGACTTGAGATCGCACCCGATTTGCCGGAGGTGCGCGCCATTCTGGCGGCCCATGGCGTGACCGGCGGTGGGCATGGGCTGATCGATCTGACTCTCGCCGGAACGCAACCCGATCTTGTGCGCGCGGTGCTGGGCGCCCTGATGAAAAGCGCGGCGGTCGATGCGGTCACCATGGTCATCGGATCGTCGTCCCAGTTTCATCCCGAACTGGCCGTCGCCCCGTTGCGCGGTTTTGCAAACAGCTCCAAGCCGCTTGCGGTGTACCTCGTCCCGGCGGCCGACACGTCCCGCCGGATGTTGACGGAAGAAGGGCTGGCCGTGTTCCGCACCGCTGAAGCCTGTGCCGAAGGGCTGCGCGCGCGGCTTGAGCGGCGGCCCCCGGCCCAAACGCCCGACATACCCGATGATTTGGTGCGCGCGGTTGAAGCCGAGCTCGGGGCAACGCCCGGCCGTTCGCTCGACGAAGTGGCGGCCCGGCAGGTGTTCGACAGGCTCGGATTGTCCGGCCCGGCGGGGCGCCTCGTCACCTCGGCACAAGAGGCCGGCGCCGCCTTCGAGGCCATCGGCGGGCCCGTCGCAATGAAAATCGTATCGCCCGACATCCTGCATAAAACCGAATCCGGCGGCATCGTGCTCGGGGTTGCCACCAAGGCGGAGGCCGAGTCGACGTTCGAGGCGATCATGGCCGCGCAACAGGCGGCCCACCTGAAAGCCGTGCTTCGCGGCGTTCTTGTGCAGCAGATGGCGGAAGGTGTCGGCGAAGCGCTGGTGGGCTACCGCAACGATCCTCAGATGGGACCTATTGTTTTGCTGGGCGCAGGCGGTGTGCTGGCGGAGCTGATCCAGGACACAACGCTGCGCGTCGCCCCCGTCGATCTGCCAACCGCGCGCGAGATGGTTGGCCAGTTGCGTTCTTTTACGGCTTATGCCGGGTTCAGAAACCGCCCCCGGGGCGATCTGGAGGCCGTGGCGCGGGCCGTTGTAGCGCTCTCTCAGCTCGCTGCTTGTGAAAACGCGGCGGAGGCGGAGATCAACCCGCTCCTCATCCGGCCCGAGGGCGAAGGCGTGCTTGCGCTGGACGCCTTGGTGGTCAAACGCGCGCCGGGAGATGTGGGCGCATGATGGGTTCTGTGGCATCCCAGACAAGCAAAGGGCCCCTTGCCGGTATGCGCATTGTCGAGATCAGCGCATTTATCGCGGCGCCATTGGCAACCATGACGTTGGCGCAGATGGGAGCCGAGGTGATCCGGATCGATCCGCCCGAAGGCGGCCTGGACTATGGCCGCTGGCCGCTCGCGCCTTCCGGTGCCAGCCTCTACTGGACCATGCTGAACCGCGGCAAGCGGTCCGTGACGCTCGATCCGCGCAACGATGCTGATCGTGCGTCGATTGCGGCGCTGATCTGTAAAAAGACCGCCGCGGAGGACGGCATCTTTGTCACCAACCTTCCGACGCGCGGGCCGCTTGCACCCGACGCTTTGCTGGAGAGCCGCCCCGATTGCATCATCGCCACGCTCGATGGCAGTCCGGACGGGACGACGGCCATCGACTACACAGTGCATGCCGCCAACGGCGCCGCGATGATGTCTGGCCCCGCCGAAAGCGACAGGCCAATGAACAATGCGGTGCCCTATTGGGACATCATTTGCGGGCGCACGTTGTCGACGGCCCTGCTTGCCGCGCTTTTGGAGCGGGCCCGCACGGGCAAAGGCCAGCATATCTCGCTGAGCCTGTCGGATATCGCGATGGAAAGCCTCGCCAATATCGGCGTCATGCCTGAGGCGGAGCTGACGGGCATGGCCCGCCCGAGGGACGGCAATTGGGTCTATGGATCTTTCGGGCGCGATTTCGCGACAGCCTGCGGACGTAGCTTCATGGTGGTGGCGGTCACGCAGAAACAATGGACGGCGCTTGTCGAGGCGACCGGGCTTGGTGACGAGATTGCAAGGATCGAAGCCGAACTTGGCACACCGCTCGACAGCGATGCCGCGCGCTACGCCGCGCGGGAGCGCATCGGCGCGGCGCTTGAGCGATGGTCGGCGGCGCGCGCGCTTGCCGAGGTTGATGCCGCGTTCAAAGGCACTGCCGTGTGCTGGAGCCCGTATCGAGACACGGCTCAGATGCTCGCCGAAGACCGCAGGGCCAGCCCGGAGAACCCGCTTTTCGAGCGCATCGCGCATCCCGGGATCGACCCGGTTCTGACGCCCGGCGCTCCGGTCCGCATGACGAACCATCCCGACATGCCGGCAATGACAGCGCCGACGCTAGGGGCTGACACCACTGAGGTGCTCAATGGCAATGATGAGAAGCCCGAATGACAGAATATGCCTCAAGCGGCCTCTTTGGCCTTTTGACACCGCAAGCAAACACCACCGCCGAGCCGGAGATCCACAGGCTCTGCCCGCCGGGCATGGTCGGTCTCACCGCACGGATGGTCAGCACCAAAGCCACGATGGACGACCGGCTTTTGGAGTATGTCGACCGCCTGGCCGAGACGGTTTCGCAGTTTGCCAATGCCCCGCTCGGCGCGGTTGCCCTGGCTTGCACCGGCATGTCCTATATTGTGCCGGCTGACTCGGAACGCGCGGCGCTTGATCGGATCGAGCAGAACCGCGGCTATCCGGTCATCACGGCGGCGGCGTCGATCCTTGCGGCGCTGAAGACGCTGGCGGCGCACCGTGTTGGCATCCTGTCGCCCTATGGCGATCCGCTCCACGGGCAGGGGATGCGCTTTTGGGCGGATCAGGGACTCGAGATCGTGCGCGCCGAGCGACTGGCCGGCAATGACAGCGATTTCCACCCGATCTACGGCATGGGCAGCGATGCCGCGACACGCGGGGTCAGAGCGCTGGGGCACGAGGGTCTCGATGTCATCCTGATCCTCGGAACCGGCTTGCCGACCCTGCGCACGCTTCTTGATTTTGAGGGCAAGCCTGTTCCGATCCTCACCCCGAACCTTGCTGTCATGTGGCGCACCGCGCTGGCGCTGTCCGGCGAGCCGCCGTCGCGCGCGGGGCTGGAGCCGTGGTTGACCGGCGCCGGGTGGGCGGATCGCTTTGAGACTGTACGGCCTGCCAATGCCTGATCGGACACGCTCAGGCCCCGGCTCACTGCGCCGTATAGCCACCGTCGACGATCAGATCGGCGCCGGTCATAAACGCGGAGTCGTCACCAGCGAGAAAGAGCGCCGCACCGGTCACATCCCGCGGCATGCCGATCCGGCCGATGGGATGCTTGGGCGCAAGCGCCGCGTTTGCCGCGTCCGCCGTGCCATAGGTGTCCAGCAGCCTCTCGGTCAGAACTGCGCCCGGCGACAGCGCGTTGACCCGAATCCCGTCATCCGAATGGTCGAGCGCCATGGCGCGCGTCATCTGCAGCACGCCGCCCTTGGTGGTGCAATAAGCCGCCCTGCCCGGCACGGCGACGCTGCCAAGCTGGGACGCCACGTTGATGATGACGCCGCCGCCGGTTCCCCGCATGGCTTTGATGACCGCGCGGCTGACAAGGAACATCCCCGTCAGATTGACATCCAGGCTTTGCCGCCAATCGGCGAGCGAGAGGTCGGCAAACGCGGCCTTGGTGTTCGACGCAGCGGCGTTGTTGACCAGCACATCGATCCGGCCATGCTCGGCAACCGCCTCGCGCACTACGGTCTCGACAGCCGTTTCGTCGGTGACATCGGCGCAGGTGATCCCCGGGTCCGGATGCCGGTCGAGCCGAATGACCAGCGCGCCCTCTGCGGCGAACCGGTCCGAGATGGCCTTGCCGATCCCGCGTGCGGCCCCGGTGACCAAAGTGATCTTTCCATTCAGTTGACCCATTGACCCCAATCCCGTCCGTCGCAGGTGCCAAGGCTAGGGCCTTAAGCCTGCAGGTGCAAATGCCGCGAACCCGATAGATGCAGGAGAGCCCGAAATGACCGACAGCCCCGCGCCGACAACCGTTGCAGACGTCGAAGAACACTTGAGCGCGATCCGTGCCAAACGGGGGTATCTTCTGCCCCATCACGGGCTGCTTGCGGTTGCGACGCCGACGCTGCTGGCGGCCTATGACGGGATGTATTCGGAACTGACCCTGCGAGAAGGGCAGCTGTCGCTCCATGAAAAGGAGGTGATCTGGCTGATCATTCTTGTCTCGACCGGGGAGGCCATCGCCACGCATCACATTGACCGGCTGCGCAAGGCCGGCGGCGGCCAGGCCGAGATCGAGGCCGCACTTGCGCTGGTGGCCTGGAGCGATGGCGCGGCCCGCCACCACTTTGTCGAAAAGCATTGGGCCGCGCATCTTAAGGGTTTTGACGCGGTCGCCAGCTATCGCGCGGGTCTCGCGGCACTGATGGAGCGGTATCCCGTCGAACCCTGGGTCGCCGAGGTCGGGCTTGCCGCCGCGCATCAGTGCCACCGTCGATGGGACTGGGTGAGCGAACATCTTGCCGGAGCCTACCGCGCCGGCGCGCAGGAGGTGGCGATTGCCGAGGGACTTGCTCTGGCGATGTTTCCCGGCGGCGTGCCGAATTTTGTCGATACCTGCGAGATCTGGAAAGACATGATCCTCGATGGCAGGCTTGATGCGAGCGCGCCGTTCAGGGCCTGGGCTCGGATGACCGGACAGGGCGGATTTGACGAGGCCGCTGGCGTCACATGAGTGCATCGGGCGATTACACGCATATCATCGTCGGCGCCGGGGCGGCGGGCTGCGTTCTGGCAGCGCGGCTTTCTATCAATCCCGACCTGCGGGTGCTTCTGATCGAAGCCGGCGCCAGGGGGCGTTTCGACCCGATGCTCAAGGTTCCGATGATGACGGCGATCCTGCTGCGTGGCCAACGTCACATGCACCAGTTTCGCACGGGTCCGGAGCCGGGCCTGGCTGGTCGAGTAGTTGATCTGCCCCGGGGCGAGGTTGTGGGCGGATCGACCGCCGTCAACGGCATGGTCTATGTGCGTGGTCTGCCTCAGGACTATGACACATGGGCGCAATCGGGGATGCCAGGCTGGTCATGGGAAGCCGTGCGGCCCCATTTTCTGAAATCCGAGCGGTTTGGCGGGCCCGGAGACGCAACCGATCACGGGATCGACGGCCCGCTGGGTGTCTCGAGACCTCGGGTCACGCCCAGCCCCCTTTCGGACGCGTTCATCGAGGCGGGCCTTGCGGCGGGCTATCCGGCTTGTGCCGATTTCAATGCGCCGGATGCCGAGGGCTTTGGCCGGTATCATTTCACGATCCGCGACGGTCGGCGCGAAAGCGCGGCGACCGCATTTCTCGATCCGGTTCGCGGGCGGCACAACCTGACCGTGATCGCGGGCGCCACGGTGCGCCGGGTTACTGTCGACGGAACCCGAGCGACGGGGGTCGAATTGGTCCGGAAGGGCGTGCGCACGACCTATCGCGCAAGCGCGGAGGTTCTGCTTTGCGGCGGCGCGTTCGGATCGCCCGCGCTCCTGATGCGCTCGGGCATTGGCCCGGCGGATCATCTGTCGGGGATCGGGGTCGGCATTGTTGCGGACCGGCCCGAAGTGGGCGAAAACCTTCACGATCACGTTCTGATCCGCGTTGGCCACGAGGCCCCGGCGGATGTGACGTTGCATGAACTGACGCGGATCGACCGCGCAAGCCTCGCCTTTCTCAAAGCCTGGCTGCTGGGCAGAGGGCCGATGTCGATCTTTCCGCTGGAGGCGGGGGCATATCTGCGCGGCCCCGGCGCTGATCTGCCCAATCTGCAAAGTCATTTCATGCCCGCGCTCAGCAGCGCGACCGTTCGGTTCAACCCGTTCAAGCCCCCGGCCAATACCCGCGCGGGCTTCATGGCCAATGCCTCGATCATGCGACCAGCCAGCCGGGGCAGGCTGCGCCTGACGGGGGCGCAGCCCGGATCGCCGCTCGAGATTGCATTCAACTATCTCTCCGATCCGCGTGATCTCGACCAATTGGTCGACTCCGTCGAGATCCTGCGAGACGTGTTCTCGCAAAAGCCCTTTGATCCCTACCGGCAGCGCGAGGTTGGTCCGGGCACGGGCGTCACGGGGCGCAAGGCCATCGGTGATTGGGTGCGGCAAACGGCGGGCACCGTTCATCACGCCTGCGGCACCTGTAGGATGGGTGCCGATGACGGTGCCGTGGTCGATCCGGACCTGCGGGTGCGCGGAGTCGAAGGCCTTCGTGTCGCCGATGCCTCGGTCTTTCCGTCGATCCCCTCGACCAATACGGCCGCTCCGACAATGATGGTGGCCGAACGCGCTGCCGATCTGATCCTAAGCGACCTGTGAGCGTCTTGTGAACCCGTTGCACCAGCGCGATATCGCCACACTGTCAGAGCTAATCCGGGCAGGGGAGTTAAGTGTGCTGGAGCTGGTCGATGCGGTGATTGCGCGGGCCGACACCGTGCCGCATGTTTATGTGGCGCCGATGTTTTTTGCGGCGCGGAAAGCTGCGCGCGACGCCGACCGCGAAATCGCGCGCCGAGGCTGGCGCGGCCCGCTGCACGGCATCCCCTTTGGCGTGAAGGACGCGATTGATGTGGCCGGCCTTCCTACAACCGCGTGCTCGCGGCTGATCGAGCCACAGGCGGCGCGGAAGGACGCGCCGGCCGTCGCGCGCTTGCGGCGCGCAGGCGCTATCCCGCTGGGCAAGGTTCACAGCGCCGAGCTGTGTCTGGGTGCGCCGGGCCCGGACGACGCGGTTCCGTGGCCGGCCAACCCCTTCAACCCGGATTACAGCCCGGGCGGGTCCTCCTCCGGCTCTGCCGTGGGATTGGCAACAGGCTTGTTCCCGGCCGCGCTAGGCACTGACACGGTCGGGTCGGTTCGCTTGCCTGCCGCGTTTTGCGGCGTGGCTGGCCTGAAGCCGACGGACGGGCTTGTGCCGCCCGAGGGTCTGAACCCGCTGGCCCCCTGCCTTGACCAGATCGGACCGATGGCGCGCAGTGTTCGCGACTGCGCTTTGCTGCTCGACGCGCTGACCGAAAACAAGTGCTATTCGGCGGCGCTGACATCACGCCTCGATGGGATTAGGCTGGGCGTCGATTCCCGCATGATCGCGCCGGCTTCTGTAGACTGGCACCGCGCGTTCGAAGATGCCTGTTCGTTGTTTCGCAGGCTCGGTGCTGAGATCAGAGACATCGCTCTGTCCCCGCTGGCAGACTATTCCGACTGCGGGCTGACCCTGATGCTGGGCGACGCTTTCGCGATCTACGGCGATAAGATAACTCGGCATCCCGAAAAGGTCAGCCCCATCACACAGGCCCGGATCCGCGCGGGTGCGTCGCGGGTATCGCTGCGGCCCGAGGTCCGCCGCCGCAGAGAGTTCCTGTCCGAGCGTACCAGGGCCGCGATGACCGATATTGACGCCGTGATCCTGCCAGTTGCATCCGGAGACCCCGCACGCTGTAAAGGGATCGCTCCGCTCGATTACATGCAGGCGCCGATGTTCACCACGCCGGCCAATATCGCGGGACTGCCAGCGGTCAGCGTCCGATGCGGTCTGTCCTCGGCTGGCTTGCCGATGGCGCTGCAAGTCATGGCGCCCATGCGTTGTGATGCTCAAGTGCTCCGGATTGCCCATGCCTATGAGTCCGCGACACCGGAGCTCACGGCTTGCCCGCGTGACCCAGATCGGAATTAGACTGGTCCCTGTTGCCTGTCTCCTTCGGTGCTGACGCGCAGGACAATCACCCCGCTGAGGACGATCAATACGATGCCGGCGGCGTCGAGCGGATTGGGGACTTCGGCAAAAAGAAAGTACCCCAATAGCGCTGCGCCCACGATGCGCCCGTAATCGAGCCCCCCGACCAAAACCGTCGACGAGACGCGATAGGCCAGCGCGATGCAGGTGTGGACGCAGATCGCCGTGGCGGCGAGGATCAGGAACCAGATCGCTTCGGTCCGGGTCGGGATCGTGACGCTGGTTGCGCCGAGGGCGCCATAGACGATCGCGCCAGCGAGGCTGAAGTAGAACAAAACCGCATAGGTCGTGCTGCGCGCGGGAATGCGCCGCACGGCCAGGTTCATCCCCGCAGCCAAGATTGACCCGATCAGCACAACGATGACGTCGAGGCCAAATTCCTCGACGCCCGGCCGCAGCACCAACAGCGTGCCGACAAACCCCAAAACCAGCGCGGCCCAGCCAAGTGGGCGGACACGGTCGCCAAAGATGAGCGCCGCCAGAAGGACCGTGAGCGCCGGTGAGGTAAAATTGATCGCCGTGACCGTGACCAGCGGCAGCGTGCGCAGCGCGTAGTAAAAACACGCCATCGTCGAGACGGCAAAAGCGGCGTGGATGGCGTGCGCCTTGAGATCGGCCCGGGCCACGGCGCGGCGGTTGCTGGCAAAGACGAGAAGCGGGAGCAACAGCACAAAGGTAAGCCATCCGCGACCCGCCAAAAGCTCCAGTGGAGCGACGCCCTGTTCGGCCAGCATCTTCACCGAGACACCGACAATCGGCACCAGAATCGTGTTCGCGAGAATCGCTGCCGCCCCGAGAAGGGGCCGCGCCTCGACAATCCGTGAGCCGGTCAACGCTCAGCTCCGCCGACGGTCTGGAAGATGGCTCGATGAGCGCTCTGCTTTCCAGAGAAATATATTGACAGAAATTTCATGATTATAATCAGTGCGATACCCCTCACTATCTGCCGAAACTGCGTTTGACTTTGTTGAAACATAGGTCGCATTTCTGCCGAAAATCGTATTCCAATTCCGCTTGTCGGTATTAGTGGATCATTTTTGAATTGCCAGAAGGGATTTTTTGACTAACACTCCGCGTCATACCGTAGCAACGCGAATGGGTGGATCTTGGCGGACGGATCTTGAATGAACACGGATGTGGGCGACCTCGACAAAACGGTGGTCGATCCCTCGGGGGATCGGAAGTTCATCACAGCCCTTGCCCGTGGGTTCGAGATTTTGCGCGCGTTCCGACCTGGTTGCGGGGCCCTCGGCAATCAGGAGCTTTCGGCGGCGACCGGAATTCCCAAGGCGACGGTTTCGCGGCTCACCCACACGCTCGAAGAGCTTGGTTACCTGCGGCACTTGAAGGCCGAAGGGAAGTATGAGCCGACCGAAGCGATCCTTGCGCTCGGCTATTCGGTGATTTCCAATCTTGTTGTCCGGCAGGTGGCGCATGATCCGATGATGGAGCTTGCGTTGCAGCACGATGTGTCGGTCGGATTGGCCTCGCGCGACCGGCTCAGCCTGATCTTTGTCGACGTGTGCAAAAGCCGCCTTCTTTCGACGCTTCACCTCGATGTCGGCTCGCGTGTGCCGATGCCCACAACCGCCGTCGGCCGGGCCTTTCTGGCCGGGGTCACGGAGGATGAGCGGGCGTTCTTTTTCGAGCGGTTCAAAGAACGGCTGGGATCCAAGGATTGGGCCGATCTGCGGCCCCGTGTCGAGGAAGCGATCGCGCAGGTTGACGAGCGTGGTTATTGCTATGTCGAGGATGAATGGCATCGCGGCATGCGCGCGGTTGCCACACCGCTTGTCGCATCGGATCGCAGCACCGTGATGTCGATGATGTGCGGCGCCCCGGCGTTCCGCGTCGAACGCGAAAAACTCGAACACGAGCTTGGCCCACGGCTCGCGCATCTCTGCGAGGGGCTCGCGCCAAGCCTGCGATGAACGAGACAGGGAGCATATCTGCGGTGGCGGAGCAGACGCTTGCTCAGGCTCTGATCCACGCGCTGCACCGTCGCGGGACAAAGCGGGTTTACGGCGTGCCTGGCGGTGGCTCCAGTCTCGATCTGATCGCGGCGGCCGAGGCCGTTGGCATGACCTTTGTCCTGACGCGCACCGAAAATGCCGCCGTGATGATGGCCGCGGTTGATGCGGATATGACGGGGGCGCCCGGCATGGCGCTGACAACCAAGGGGCCGGGCCTTGCCCAAGCGATGAACGGGATTGCCCATGCCGCGCTGGACCGTGCGCCGGTCATCGTGGTGACCGATGGTTTCTCCGATGAGCTTGCCAGCTACGTCACGCATCAGGTGTTTGATCAGGCCGCAATGAGCGCGCCGGTGATCAAAGGTTATAGCAGGCTCGAGTCAGATGACCCGGCACGCGAAATCGAGGATCTGATCGACACAGCCATGCGCGGTGTACAGGGCCCGGTGCATGTCGAGATGACCGGGGCTGCGGCCAGGCGCGTCGTGCCCGCCCCGTCGGTTTCGGCGCGCGCTGCGTCTGACGGCTCTGTCGTGGACAGTCCCGCGCCGGATCTGGCCAAGGCGCATGCGCTTTTGGCAGAGGCAAAGCGCCCGGTTGTCGTTGTCGGGCTCGAAGCGCGGACCGAAGCAGCCGAAACCCGGGCCTTTGTCGAGGCGCTAGGCTGCCCCGTTCTGACGACCTACAAGGCCAAGGGCGTTATTCCCGACGACTATCCCGCGCGGGTCGGCCTGTTCACCGGCGGGGCTGCCGAAGCACCGACCGTTGACCAAGCGGATCTGATCGTGCTGGTCGGGCTCGACCCGGTCGAGCTGATCCTGCAGCCCTGGCGCTACGCGGCGCCGGTTCTCGACATTGCCAAAAACCGCTATAGGCCGCATTACGTTGCCGCGACTGAAGCGGTCTACGGCCCGCTCGCCCCTGCGCTCAGCGCCCTTGCCGGGCGCAACACCGCGCCGGGCTGGACGGTCGAAGAGATTGCAGATCTGCGCGATGACCAGCGCGCCCGGATCGGGTTTCCCGGGGCGAAGGGGATCTCGGCCCAAGATATCGTCGAGCGCGCGGCTGAGGTCTTTGGAGTGGAGGCGCGCGTGACTGTCGATGCAGGCGCACATATGCTGAGTGCGACGGGCTTCTGGCCGGCAATGCGCCCGAATGACGTCCAGATCTCGAACGGTTTGGCCTCCATGGCTTTCGCGCTGCCCGCAGGCATCGCGGCGGCCCTTGCCGATCCAAGCACGCGGGCGTTGGCCTTTACCGGGGATGGCGGGCTGAAAATGTGCGTTGGTGAACTGGCCACAGCCGTGCAGTACGATGTGGATGTCACGGTCATCGTGTTCAACGATGGCGCGCTCACGATGATCGATCTCAAGCAACAGAGCCGGGGTCTGGATCCGGCCGGGACCCGCTGGCCCCGCACCAATTTCGCGGCCGTTGCCAAGGGGTTCGGATGTGCGGCCTGGCGCGTGTCGAGCACAGAGGAATACGGCGCCGCGCTGAAAGAGGCGAAGGCCACCAAAGGCCCGTCGCTCATAGATGTCGTGCTGGACCCGTCGGGTTACGCCGCACAGCTCAAAGCGATGAGGGGATAGCGATGATGCGTTCACTCCCCGGTCAAAGCCGCGCGCCGCGCCCGTGCGCCCGCCATGAACATGGAGACATCATTGCCCGCGAGCACGAAATGCATACCCAACGCGATGTAGCGCTGCGCCATCGCGGCATCGGCAACGCCACCGAAACCCGCGATCTTGCCATGGCGGCGCGCTGCGGCGGCGACTTTTTCCATTGCGCCTGCCACCTTCGGATCGTCGTAAACGCTCGGGACACCGAGTTGAAAGGTCAGATCGGAGGCGCCGACAAAAAGGATGTCGACCCCCTCGACCGAGGCGATCTCGTCCACCGCGTCGACGGCGGCGGCGCTTTCGATCATGACGGCACAGATGGTGACTGGATCGAGACGCTTGGCCGCCTCGGCAAAGCTGAGCGGCGTGTATCCCAGTTGCGGCACAAGCCCGGGCACGGAGCGCTCTCCGAGCGGCGGGAAACGGCATTGCCGGGCGACAGCTGCGGCGGTCTCGGGCGTGTCGACATGCGGAACGATCACACCCATCGCGCCGTTGGAGAGAGCACGATGGATTGGGCCGGGGGAAGCGTCCGCCATACGCACCAGCGGCGTGACGCCTGCCTCGACCCCGGCCAGCGCCATCTGGGTGATCTGATCAAAGCTGAGCGGGCCGTGTTCCAGATCGAGGAACATCCAGTCGTAACCCGCATCGCGCAGCATCGGCGCGATATCGGTGGTTCGGGTCAGACGGCAACTGACGCCAAAGCAGGGGCGGCTTTGAAGTCGCTCGCGCAAGGGGCTGGTCATATTTCGATATCCTCCAGTGTCAGATCCGAGAGCAGCATATGACCCGTCGTATGTGTGATCATCAACGGCAGCTTAGCGGCCATGGCGACGGCCTGTGGTGTCACGCCGCAGCCCCAGAACATGCAGGTGTCGTCGGGACCGATCTGCGGCGGCAGCCCCCAATCAACCGCGTCGACATCGGTGATGCCGACCTCGGCCGGATCGCCGATATGCAGTGGCCCGCCATGGGTCGCCGGATAGCGGCGCGTCACCTCTGCGACACGCGCGACCTGATCGTTTGGAACAGGTCGCAACGAGATCACCATAGGCCCGGCGAACGGACCCGCGGGCGCGCAATCGATCCCGGATGTGTAGACCGCGATCCGCCCGCCCGGCCGTTCCAGATGTTTCACGGAAAGCCCGTTTTTCTGCAGAACCGCGTCAAAGGACAGCGAGCAGCCCATGGCAAATGCCACAAGATCATCGCGCCACAGGTCGACCAAATCGTCGACCTCCTCCGCGAGGGCGCTGTCCCGGTAGACACTGTAGCGCGACAGATCCGTGCGCACGTCCGATCCCGGTGCGATCTGCCGAAATTCCGGATCGCCGGTATCGGTGACGTCCAGCAGCGGGCACGGCTTTGGATTTCTGTGGCAAAACCGCATGAAATCAAGGGCGTAAGCCTCTGGTACAATGGCCAGATTGGCCTGTACATATCCGCGCGCCAGCCCGTGCGTTGTGCCCCGCCATGTCCCGTTCCGGATCGCCATCCGGACGTCTCGCGCCGGAGCCGTCGCAAGGCTTTGTCGCAGATCCACCACCTTATGTTCGGCCATGCCGAGCCCTCCCTGTCCGATGTCGACGAGTGCCAAGACAGGCACGCACGGCGTCGCAGGCGCGTCCGTTCCGGTCTGAAGCCGCGAACCGATCTCGTCATCAAGACGAACGGTAATCGGCATTCGACCGGGATTGATGCATTCGTCGCGCAGCGTGCGCAGTCAACAGGAGAGCAACTATGATCAACCATTTTGTCAAGGGCGCGATTGCGCTCGCATTGACCGCGGGTCTGGCGACTGCGGAAGAGTACCCGTCCGAGACGATCACTCTGATCGTGCCATATTCGCCTGGCGGTAACGGCGACATCACCTCGCGCTTCATCGCCGATCAGGCTAGCGATATCATGGGCGTCAATTTCGTGGTCGAGAACCGGGCCGGCGGCGGTGCCTTTATCGGGATCAACAGCTGTGCCAATGCCGATCCGGATGGTTACACGGTGTGCTTTATTTCCACCAGCCCAATCACGGTGCGCCCGCATGTGATCGAGGCGCCGTATGACCCGATGACGGACCTGACCTATATCGGACAGTTCATGCTGTCCAAGCAGCCTGTGATCGTACGCAATGACGGCAAGTTCGATTCCATCGACGATGTGATCGCCTATGCCAAGGAGAACCCCGGGCAGCTTCGCTGGTCGGCAGCCGTTCCGCGTGGCGGTCCGCACTTGGCAACCGAGGCGATGTTCCGCGCCGAAGGCGCGCAGACCACGTTCCTGCCGTCCAAGGGTGGAGCGGTCGAACTGGCCAACCTGCTGTCGGGAACCATCGACCTGGCGGTGATCTCTGACTATGGCCCGGCGCTCGACAATGGTGAGATCAAGATCCTGGCCGAGACAAGCCCTGGCCGGAACCCGCAGGCGCCGGACGCTCCGACGTTGAGTGAGCTTGACTATCCGCTTGAACTCGCAAGCTTCTTTGCGCTTGCCGCACCCGCCGGCCTGCCGGACGACGTGATCGCGACATGGGACGACACCATGAAGCAGATCACCGACAGCGAGGAGTTCGCTACCCTGATGGAGCGGATCAAGGCCGAGGGTGCCTTCCTCAACTCGGCCGATTTCACCGCAAGGGTGCGAGCTGACTTCGAGGCAATGGGTGAGGCGACGGCCAAGTTCGGTCTTGCCAACTGATCCTACCCCAAAACCTCAGGTTCGGCGGTTGCATGACCGCCGAACCCCTTTGCCCTTTGTGTTCGTCTGAAGGAAGAGAGCATGCCCAACCATGTGCGTCTCGAGCTGTGGCTCATCGCCGTTTTGTTGCCGGCCATCGCGCTTTTTGCGTTCTGGTTTGTGCCGCTCTCAATCGATGCGCCGCAGGGATTTGGCGCGGATAGCGAGATTTCGCCACGCTTTGCGCCCTATCTTCTGTCGACCCTAATGGCCGCGGCCATGATCGGCCGCTTCATCCAAATCGGGCTGGCTTTGGTGCGAGGTACTCTGGACCAGTTCATTGATGACTTGACGGATGAGCTTGGCACAGCCGAGGAAACCAAGCGTGGCGGGGTTCTGAACTTTGCCGTCAACCTTTATGCCTTCGCACTCATTCCGATCCTCGGCTTTTACGTCGCGAGCGTGTGTCTGACGACCTATCTCGTGCGGCGGCTCGGCGAAAAGCGACTCTGGATGAGCGTGTTCATCGCGGTCGCCGCGGCCGCCTTCACCTATTTCCTGTTTGAACAATTGCTGAGTGTGCGTCTGCCGGACGGGCTGCTCGGCGACGCGCTGGAGGGCTGACGCCATGGAGAGCATTCTCGCAGGGGTCTCGCTGGCGTTGACCTGGCAATCCATTCTGGCGGTTCTGGCGGGTATCGTGGCCGGTCAGCTGCTTGGCGCGATCCCCGGTCTGACCGCAACGATGACGGTCGCGTTGCTTATTCCCTATACCTATTATCTCGATCCCTGGGTCGGTATTCCGATGCTGATCGGGATGTTCAAGGGATCGCTCTTTGGCAGTTCGGTCACTGCGATCCTCGTGAAAACGCCCGGAACGCCCGCCGCCGCAGCCACGGTGCTCGACGGTTATCCGATGGCGCAGCAGGGTAAGGGCGAAAAAGCCTGCAAGATGGCGCTTTACAGCTCGGTCTTTGGCGACAGCTTTTCCGACATCGTGCTGATTTTCGGCGCTTCGTTCCTTGCTGCGATCGCGCTGAAATTCGGGCCGGCGGAATACACGCTGCTTGTCGCATTTTCGCTTTTGACGATGGGTTTCGTGTCGGGTGCAAAGATCTGGAAGGGTCTCTTTGCAATGCTGCTCGGCATGCTGTTGGGCATTGTCGGGCTCGATCCGGTGACCGCGAGTCCGCGCATGACGCTCGGGTTTCTGGAACTGGAAGAGGGCATTGGCCTGATTCCGATGCTGATCGGCTTTCTGGCCGTGGCAGAGGTGATGCGGCAGATGGAACTGCCGCGCAAGCAGCTCGCCGCGAGCACCGTGTCGTTCTCCGACAACCCGGCGGATCGGCGCGTGTCCTGGTTGGAGTTCAAGGGGGTCTTCCCGACGCTGATGAAGTCTTCGTCACTGGGCACGGCGGTCGGCGCGCTGCCCGGCATCTCGGCCACGGTCGCGGCGTTTCTGGCTTATAACGAGGCCAAGCGTTCCTCAAAGAACCCCGAGAAGTTCGGCAAGGGTGAGTTGAAGGGCATTGCCGCCCCGGAAAGTGCCAACAACGCGGTGTCCGGTGCGAACCTGATCCCGCTGATGGCCTTTGGCATTCCCGGGGATATCGCGGCGGCGCTGATCCTATCGGCGCTACTGATCCAGGGCATCACGCCGGGGCCGATTGTCTTCCGTGACAATCCCGAACCGATCTATGCCATCTTCACCGCGCTGCTTCTGGCCAACTTCTTCAATCTCATTCTCGGCCATGGCCTGATCAAAATGGCGCGCCGCGTGGTAACAGTGCCCAAGCGCATACTCTTTCCCGTGGTGCTCGTGATCGCAGCGGCCAGCGCCTATGCGATGCGCGGATCGGTCTTCGATGTGCAACTGGTGTTCCTCTTCGGCCTGCTCGGCTGGGGGCTGACCAAGCTGGCGTTTCCGACCGTGCCGCTGTTGATCGGGTTCATCCTGATGCCGATCCTGGAATCGAACCTGCGTGTGTCGATGCTGATCGCGGGCTCCGTGCCCAGCCCCCTGGCCTATTTCTTTGGGCGACCCGCATTTGTCGCGTTGATTAGCGTGATGGCCATTTTGTTGATCCTCGTGATACGGCGGATCCAGCGAGACCGGCAGGCCGCGAAGGCAGCCGGGCTGGGGAGCGGCTGAGATGGCGGGAGGTGCGGTTTATCCCGTCGGCTATCTCGACGGATCCTTTGTCGCTGCGGACGCAGTGCGCCTGCCGCTGCTCGCGCCCGGGGTAACCTATGCAGCGTCGGTCTTTGAGGGCATTCGCGGCTATCTCGACCACAGCGGTACGGTGCTCAACCTCTTTCGGCTTGGTGAGCATATGGAGCGGCTGGTGCGCTCGGCGCAGATTCTCGGCCTTGACGAGATTCCAACGGCGCAAGCGATGGCGGACGCGACCTATGACTTGATGCGGCGCAACGCGGTACGCGAAGACTGCTACATCCGTATCCAGGTTTATCTCGGTGGTGATGGCGATATGACCTCGCGCGGGCCAACTGGCGTTGCCGCCCTTGCCCGTCCGCGCCCGCAATTGCCCGACAGGCTGGAACGCGGCATACGCTGCCAGGTGTCGAGCTGGCGACGGATTGCAGACAATGCGAGCCCCGCCCGCGCCAAGGCTGCCGCCAACTATTTCAACGGGCGCCTCGCGGGCCTGCAGGCCAAGGCCGACGGTTATGACACGGCCTTGATCCTGACGGAGTCCGGCAGCGTCGCGGAGGCCCCCGGCGCCTGCCTGCTGATCGTCCGCGACAATATCCTGATCACACCGCCAGTGACCTCGGGCATTCTCGAAAGCCTCACGCGGGACACCATCCTGCGTCGCGCCCGTGCGCTTGGCCTCGCGGAGGATGTCGTCGAACGCCCGGTTGACCGGACCGAGCTTTATGCCGCCTCCGAGGCCATGCTTGTCGGCACTGGGATGGAGGTTGTGCCCGTTGTCGCGGTCGACCGGTTTTCCATCGGCGACGGCGCGCGCGGCCCCGTCACCAAGGCCTTGCAAGACGATTACTTCGCGCTGGTGCGCGGGGCGCAGGACGCCCCTGACACCTGGCTCAGCCCGATCCCAACCCAATTGGAGACACACGCATGACAGAACAGCCCCCGGTGAAACTGAGCCCGGTGAAGGTTGGCGTAGTTTGGGAGCGCCTGAGCGGGTTGATGGACCAGGTCGGAGAGACCTGCGTGCGCACCTCATTTTCGTCGGTTGTGCGCGAAAATTACGACTTCGCCATAGGGCTCTTGGACAAACGTGGGCGCCAGATCGCCCAAAGCCGCCGCAGCGTGCCGTCCTTTATCGGCACGATGTCACGCACACTGACCGCGATGCTCGAAAAGTTTCCGATCGAGACGCTGAATGACGGCGACGTGATGATCACAAATGATGGATGGCTGGGCACAGGGCATCTCAACGACATCACGATGATCAAACCGCTCTTTCGCGACGGGCGGCTTATCGGTTTCATCGGTTCGATCTTTCACACGGTCGATATTGGCGGGGCGCCGTCGCCCGCGGCCAAGGATTGTTACGAGGAAGGGCTCAATATCCCGATCTCGAAGATTCTGATTGCCGGTGAGGAAAACCCGCTTCTCGTTGATATCCTGCAAGCCAACCTGCGCGAGCCAGAAGAAACGCTGGGCGATATACGGTCGGGCTTTGCCGCGTATCACGCCTGTGCTGCCCGCCTGTTTCGCCTGCTCGACGACGAAGATCTGCCTGATCTCGAAGCCTTTGCCGACGATGTGCTCAACCGGTCCGAGGCGAGCCTGCGCCGCGCCATCGAGGCGATCCCGGATGGCACCTACTGCGATACGCTCACCGCCGACGGGTTTGACCACCCGCTCGATATTCGGGTGAGCGTGACGATCAAAGGGTCCGACATCGCGGTGGACTTTGCAGGCACAACCGATCAGATCGAGCATCCGGTCAACTCGCCGCTGACCTTTACGCAGGCCTATAGCTGCTACGCGATCAAATGCGCGCTCGACCCCGGCACGCCGATCAACGACGGCGCCTTTCGCCCGATCACCGTGACGGCCCCCGAGGGCTGCCTGGTGAACCCAAGGCGTCCGGCGCCCGTCTGGGGTCGCCACCTGTCGGGCCACTACATGCCTCCGGCAATCTACGGCGCGCTGAGCCAAGTGGCCCCAGACAAGGTGATCGCCGATTGCGGGTCGCCGCTTTGGAACGTTTATTTCAAGGGTCGGCGCGATGGTGAGGACCGGCCCTTTGTCAAGATGTTCTTCATGAATGGCGGCCATGGTGCACGCCCGACCCAGGACGGGCCCGGCTGCCTGAGCTTTCCGTCCAATGTGTCGAACCAGGCTATCGAGCAGTTCGAAAATCAGGTGCCCATGCTGGTCGAGGAAAAGACCCTTGTGCCCGACACCGGCGGCGCCGGCGCGTTCCGCGGTGGCAATGCGCAGCGCCTGACATTCCGCAATCTGGGCGATGCGCCGATCACCGTGACGATCCGGCATGAGCGTGTCGCTAACCCGCCGCGTGGCCTTTTGGGCGGCGAAGCCGGCGCCGGCGGGATCGACATGATCAATGGCGACCGCATCCCGTCGAAATCCCAAAACAGCATCGCCAAGGGGGACACGGTGACCTTTCAGACACCGGGCGGGGGCGGCATGGGCCCGCCCGGCGACCGCACCGCTGATGCGATCCGCACCGATATCGCAAGCGGCCTTGTGACACCCGCCTTTGCCAAAGAGCGTTACGGATACGAACCATGAACCTGCACAACCCAGACGCCAAGACCGCGACAGCCTACCGGATCGGTGTCGATATCGGCGGAACCTTTACCGATGTCGTGATGCTGGATCCGGCGACAGGCAAGCTCACCAATGAAAAGGTGCTGACCACGCCGGACGATCCGTCCGAAGGTGTGTTGAATGGCGTGACGCGCATCCTGGCTGCGGGCAATGCGACGTCGTCGTCGGTGCAGACAGTGATCCATGGAACGACTCTTGTCGCCAATGCGCTGATTGAGCGCAAAGGGGCCAAGACCGCCTTGGTGACGACAAAAGGATTTCGCGACGTGCTCGAGATCGGGCGCGAACTGCGGTACTCGATCTACGACCTTTTCATTGACACGCCAGTGCCGCTTGTTCCGCGCGAGCTGCGTTTCGAGGTTGACGAACGCATGACCAGTAAGGGTGCGGTTTTGCGCGCCCCCGACCCCGGGGCGCTGCGCGCCCTTGCCGCCGATATTCGTGCAGCCGATGTCGAAGCGGTCGCAATCGTGTTCCTGCACGCCTTCCGCAACGATGAAAACGAGCGGGTCGTGAAGGAGCTTCTGGCCGAAGCGCTGCCCGGTATTACCATCTGCACCTCCTTTGAAGTGATGCCGCAGATTGGCGAATACGAGCGCACATCGACCGCCGTCGCCAACGCCTTTGTCCAGCCAATCTTCAGCAATTACATCGCGCGGCTGGTCTCGGAGATGTCCCGCCTCGAGCTGCCCGAGGACCTGTTCCTCATGCTGGCGGATGGCGGGACAGTGCATCACGAGACGGCCGTCAAATATCCAATCCGCCTAGTGCAATCCGGCCCGGCGGGGGGTGCGCAGGCGGCGGCAGTCTTCGGCAAGCTTGCCGAAGAGCCCAACATTCTTTGTTTCGATATGGGCGGCACGACGGCCAAGGCCTGCCTCATCCAGGATGGCGAGGCGCTGAAGACCGACAATTTCGAGGTTGCGCGCGTCTTTCGCTTTGCCAAGGGCAGCGGCTTGCCTTTGCAGGTGCCGGTCATCGACATGATCGAGATCGGGGCGGGCGGCGGTTCGATTGCGCATGTCGACAAGCTGGGGCTGATCCGCGTTGGCCCCGAAAGCGCCAGTTCCAAACCGGGACCGGCGTGTTACGGTCTTGGTGGCACGCACCCCACGGTCACGGATGCCGATCTGATGCTGGGCTATCTCGATGCGGCGTCGTTCCTTGGCGGCGACATGGCGCTCAGTAAGGAGGCGTCTGAAAACGCTATCCGCCAGGCGCTGGCCGAGCCGCTGGGCCTGTCAGTCGTCGAGGCGGCCTGGGGCATCTACGAGACAGTGAATGAGAGCATGGCGCAGGCCGCCACGATCCACGCACTGGAAAGCGGTCGGAAAGTGCAGGATTTCACGGTTCTGGCGATTGGCGGGGCCGGGCCGGTGCACGCCTCGAACCTCGCCCGCCGCATGGGTGTGCGGCGTGTCATCTGCCCGGTCGGCGCGGGCGTCGCGTCAGCCTTCGGCTTCCTCGCCTCTCCGACCTCTTTCGAGTTTGTCCGTGCCGCGATCGAGCCGGTGGCCGAGCTTGACCTTGATCGCATCGACGCGATGGTGCGCGAGTTGGAGGAGGAGGGACGCAGGCTTGTCACGGCCGCCGGTGTCGCGCCAGAAGACGCGACAACCTCGATTGGCGCCTTGATGCGATACATGGGGCAGGGCTACGAGGTTGAAGTCACCATCCCGCGCAGCGTGCTCGACGCCAGAGACACGGCAGAGGTAGAGAGCCTCTTTGTTGCGCGTTACGAGGCGCTTTTTGGCCGGACAGAGAAGATGGAAACCGAGGTGATCTCGTGGCGGGTGCAGGTTTCAGGCCCAAAGCCGGTGCTGGAGCCAACCGCCGCACTGATTGACGGCCCCGCGCAAAAGGGCACACGCGCCGTCTATTTCAGCGAGAGCGGCGGCTTTGTCGACACGCCGGTCTACGACCGCTATCGCGTGAAAACCGGAGAGCAGATCGACGGCCCCGCCCTGTTCGAAGAGCGCGAGTCGACCATCATTGTGCCGCCAAACGCGGTCGCCGTGCCCGACGCGCATGGCAATCTCATCATCGAACTCGGCGAATGAGGGTCGCGCCGTTCAGACACGCGGGCGGCCGCATTGGATCGTTGCCGCGCGCAAATGGCCGGTCCGCTCGCCTGCCGGTCACTCAGCAGATTTGAGGAATACCTGTGGATTTCACGCTCAACCCCGAACACCAGCTTTTTCAGGATACCGTGCGCAAGCTGGCCGAGCGGCATCTCAAGGACGGTGCTCTCGCGCGCGCCAAAAAGGCTGAGTTTCCCTTCGATGCGGCCAGGATCCTAGCGGAAAACGGTCTCTTCGGCATCACGATCCCCGAGGCGGAAGGGGGCATGGGCGGCACGTTGATGGATGCGGTGCTGGCGATCGAAGAGGTCGCGCTGGTCTGCCCGAAAAGCGCCGACGCAATCCAGGCGGGCAATTTCGGCGCGATCCGCACCCTCGCAGAATACGCGACTCCGGCTCAGAAGGAGCAATACCTTGGGCCGCTGCTACGCGGTGAGGCCGTGATCGGGCTGGGCATGACCGAGGCCGGCGCGGGCTCTGCCGTGACCGACCTCAAAACCGAGGCGCGCGAGGACGGCGACGGGTATCGCGTCTCGGGTGGCAAGGTCTTCACCAGCCATTCCGTGGAAGCGGATACCTTTCTGGTCTATCTGCGCTTTGGCCCGGGTACGGGCGGGATTGGCTCGGTGATCATGGAGCGCGGTATGGACGGGTTCTCGTTTGGCGAACCCAGCACCTATATGAACGGCGAGAAATGGTGCGCGCTTTACTTCGACGAAGTCCATGTCCCCAAACAAAACGTGCTTTTGGGGCCGGGCGGGTTCAAAAAGCAGATCACCGGCTTTAACGCAGAACGCATCGGCAACGCGGCCCGTGCGCAGGCGCTTGGCCGGTTTGCGTTTAACACTGCGCGCGACTATGCGCTCGAACGCACGCAATTTGACCGTCCGCTGGCCGAGTTCCAGGGGCTTCAGTGGATCTTTGCCGATATGCTGATGAAGCTGGAGGCCGCGCAGCTCCTGCTTTACCGCGCCGCCGTCAGCGCCGACCGCGGTCTGCCCGACGGGCAGCAGACGGCGCTGGCCAAGCTCGCCTGCAATACCGCCGGGTTCGAGGCTTGCAACGAATCGATGCAGGCGATGGGCGGTCTGGGCTATTGCGACGAGTCGCTTGTGGAGTACTGCTTTCGCAAATCCCGTGGCTGGCAGATCGCCGGGGGCTCGCTCGAAATGATGCGCAACCGCATCGCCGAAGGTATCTTTGAGCGCCGCTTTTCGCAGCGCCCGCCAAGGCAGACCCCCTGATGGACCGCGGCGCAACGATTGCTGTCATCGGCGCGGGCACGATGGGCCGGGGGATCGTGCAGACCTTCGCGGCTGCCGGGTTTCGCGTCCTTGTCCACGACCAGAGCCTCGATGCCGCCGGGGCCGGGGCCGATTTTGCACGGCGCATGCTGGTCCGCGCCGCGGAAAAGGGGGTCATGAATCCGGCGGCGGCGCAAGAGGCGCAGGACCGGATCACCGTTTCCGAAACGCTGGAGGGTCTTGCGCCTGCGACATTGGCCATCGAGGCTGTCGCAGAGAACCTGGACATCAAACAGACGCTCTTTGCCAAGCTCGAAACCGTGCTTGCGCCCGGCGCGGTTCTGGCGACCAACACCTCCTCGCTTTCCATCGCAGCAATTGCTGCGGGCACCCGCGATCCGGGTCGCGTCGTCGGGCTGCATTTCTTCAACCCGGTTCCGCTGATGAAGGTGGTTGAGGTCATTCCGGGCCTCAGAACGACGCAGGCGGCAACGGACGCGGTGCTGCAAGCGGGGGCGCATCTGGGCTACCGCACGATTCTGTGCCGCGACGCCCCTGGCTTTCTGATCAACCATGCGGGCAGGGGGCTGACCACCGAAGGTCTGCGCATCGTGCAGGACGGGTTGGCGACCGAGGCCGATGTGGACCGCGTGATGCGCGAGGGCCTTGGCTTTCGGATGGGGCCGTTCGAGCTGATGGATCTGATGGGGCTGGACGTGTCGCTGCCGGTCTTCCGGCAGATCTACGACCAGTTCTTTCAGGAGCCGCGCTACCGCCCGGGGGTGCATCTGCAGGCGCGGGTGGCCGCCGGGCTTCACGGGCGCAAATCCGGTGAAGGCTTTTACGCCTACACCGATGGCGCGCGGCAGGATCTGTCCGAAACCGCACCGGATACCGACCGCGTCGAAAGCATCTGGATCGCGCCAGAGATGCGGGACACGCTCGTGGGCGTCGCGCGCCTGCTCGCCGACGTCGGAACACGCGTTGAGGATAGCCTAAGCGCCCCGGCGCACGGCGCTTTGCTGATCGCGCCTTGGGGCGACGATGCCACGGCTACCGCGCACCGACTGGCATTGGATGCCACCCGGGTGGTCGCGATAGACCCGCTCACCGCCGCATCCGAACGGCTGACGTTGATGGGCACGCCTGCCACAGACACCACCTTGCGCGATGGGGTTCATGCCGCCCTTTTGGCCGCCGGGCGTCGTGTGACGGTGATCGAGGACAGTCCGGGCTTTGTCGCGCAGCGCGTCCTGGCGACGATTGTGAACATCGCCTGCGAGATTGCCCAAATGCGCATCACCGCGCCAGAAGACATCAACGACGGTGTGCGGCTTGGCCTCGGATACCCCAAGGGCCCGCTGGAGCTTGGCGACGGAATGGGGGCAGACCGGGTCATGCAGATCCTGACCCGGCTTCACGATCTGACAGGCGATCCGCGATATCGCCCGAGCCAGTGGCTTCGCCAACGCGCGACCCTGGGCCTGAGCCTCAGCACTGCGAAAGGGTAGCCTGATGAAAGACTACAAGATGTGGATCGGCGGCATCTATAGCGAAGCGGCATCGGGCGAGACGTTCCTCTCCACCGATCCCTACACGCGCGAGGACTGGGCCCGGTTTCCACGTGCTGCGAAAAAGGATGTCGACCGCGCGGTCGAAGTCGCCCACACTGCCTATACCGAAGGCGAATGGCCGACATGGACAGCCAGCGCGCGCGGCGCGGCGCTGGTTCGGCTGGGCGATTTGATCACCTGCCACGCGCAGCGCCTAGCCGAGATCGAAGTGCGCGACAATGGCAAGCTGATCGCCGAAATGTCCAATCAAGCCAAATACATGGCCAATTGGTACGCGTATTATGGCGGTCTTGCCGACAAGGTCGAGGGCCTTGTTCCCCCGATCGACAAACCCGGCGTCGTCAACATGGTCACCTATGAGCCGCTCGGTGTTTGTGCTCTTATCACGCCGTGGAATTCGCCGCTGCTGCTTTTGGCGTGGAAACTTGCGCCGGCGCTGGCTGCGGGAAACACGGTTGTGATCAAGCCGTCGGAATACACCTCCGCTTCGACGCTGGAGTTGATGGCCCTTGTCGAGGAGGCCGGTATCCCGGCGGGCGTGGTCAACGTGATCACCGGTTTCGGCGCCGATGCGGGGCAGGCCCTTGTCACCCATCCGCTTGTCCGGAAGGTAGCCTTTACCGGCGGCGAGGCCGCGGGGCGGGCGATCAACGAAGCGGCCGCGCGCGACTTCAAGAAAGTCACGCTTGAGCTGGGCGGCAAGTCTCCCAATATCGTGTTCGACGATGCGGATCTTGATGCGGCCGTGCCAGGGGCAATCTCGGGCATCTTCGCGGCGGCCGGCCAAACCTGCATTGCGGGCTCGCGGCTGCTGTTGCAGGACGGGATCTATGACGTGTTTCTGGACCGCCTGATCGACATGACCCGCGCGGCAAAGCTGGGTGATCCGATGCAGGCGGACACGGATATTTCGCCCGTGGCCACGCAAGCGCAGCATCAGAAGATCCTGGATTACATCGCCATTGCCAAAGACGAAGGCGCAACCTGCGTTCTGGGTGGCAAAGCAGCCAACCCCGGCGGATCGCAAGGATACTTCATCGAGCCCACGATCTTCACCGATGTGCGCAATGACATGCGGATCGCGCAGGAGGAGGTGTTTGGCCCGGTCCTGTCGATCATGCGGTTTTCCGATGAAGATCAGGCCGTTGCCATCGGCAACGACGTGCTCTACGGTCTCGCCGCGGGCGTGTGGACCAACGATCTGACCCGGGCGCTTCGCATGTCGCGCAAGCTTCAGGCCGGAACGATCTGGGTCAACACCTATCGCTCGACCAGCTACACAACGCCGTTCGGCGGCTACAAACTTAGCGGAGTCGGCCGCGAAAACGGCAGCCAGGCGATCATGGAGTATCTCCAGCCGAAATCGGTTTGGCTGGCTGAGCCAAAACCTGTAGCCAACCCCTTTATCCGGCGCTGAGCGCCCAGACGAGAGGAGCCAGCCATGCACGCGTTCATTTGCGACGGCCAGCGAACCCCCTTTGCGCGCTATGGCGGCGCATTGGCCGCGATCCGCCCCGATGATCTGGGTGCGGTGCCGCTCCGGGCGCTCATGGCGCGCGCGCCGGATGCGGGCTGGTCGCAGCTTGACGACGTGATTTTCGGCGGCGCCAACCAGGCGGGCGAAGACAACCGCAACGTCGCGCGCATGTCGGCGCTTCTGGCCGGCCTGCCCGTCGATGTGCCCGGCATGACAGTCAACCGGCTTTGCGGATCGGGGCTCGATGCGGTCGGAACGGCGGCGCGAGCCATCCGCGCGGGTGACGCGGATTTCATGATCGCGGGTGGGGTGGAAAGCATGACACGCGCACCTTTCGTCATGGCCAAGGCCGACAGTGCCTTTTCGCGCGCGGCTCAGATCTTTGACACAACCATCGGCTGGCGGTTCGTCAACCCCGCGATGGCGGCCGCCCATGGGACCCATTCGATGCCCGAAACGGCCGACAAGGTGGCCGAAGAGCACGGCATCGCGCGCGCCGATCAGGATGCCTTTGCCGCCCGGTCGCAGGCGCGATACGTCGCCGCTGCCGAGCAAGGGCTCTTTGACGACGAGATTGTCCCGGTCGAGATCCCCCAGCACAAGGCTGAGCCGATCCTCTTCGCAGTTGACGAGCATCCGCGCGCGGAGAGCACCGAGGACAAGCTCGCCAAACTGCGCCCTCTCAACGGTACCGACCAGACCGTGACGGCGGGCAATGCCTCTGGCGTCAACGACGGCGCGGCGGCGCTATTGCTTGCCAGCGAAGCTGCTGCCGCAACGCATGGCCTCACGCCCATCGCACGCGTTGTCGGTATGGCCTGCGCCGGCGTACCGCCGCGAGTGATGGGTATCGGCCCGGTGCCCGCGATCCGCAAAGTCCTGGAGCGCACGGGTCTTACGCTCGACCAAATGGATGTGATCGAGCTCAACGAAGCGTTCGCCGCGCAGGCTCTGGCCGTCACGCGGGCGCTTGGGCTTGCCGACGACGCCCGCCACGTCAACCCCAATGGCGGTGCAATCGCGCTTGGTCATCCGCTTGGTGCCAGCGGGGCACGCCTGGCACTGACGGCAGCGCTGCAACTCCGCCGAACGGGCGGCGCCTATGCCTTGTGCGCCATGTGTGTCGGCGTCGGTCAGGGGATCGCTGTCGTTCTGGAACGCGTGTAGGGGGCGGGCAGGTGAGCAGCAGCCCCGTCCGCGTGCATCAGTTCGATGGCTTGGCCTGGGTCACAGTCGACAACCCGCCGGTCAACGCGACCTCTGCAGCTGTCCGGCAGGGACTCGACGACGCCGTGGACCACGTGTCGCGCCTGCCAGTCCGAGCTGCGATCCTGCGCTGTGCCGGGCGCACCTTTGTGGCGGGCGGCGACATCACCGAGTTCGACAAACCACCGATCCTGCCGGATCTGCCGGATGTCATCCACAGGATCGAGACGTGCAACGTGCCTTGGATCGCCGCCATGCATGGCAGCGTCTTTGGGGGTGGATTGGAGATTGCTCTGGGCTGCGCCTGGCGCGTGGCCTTGCCGGGCACGCGCTTTGCGCTTCCCGAGGTCACGCTGGGCATCGTTCCCGGGGCCGGGGGAACGCAGCGGTTGCCCCGTCTGGTCGGTCTGGATCTGGCGCTGCGCATGGCGACGACCGGGACGCCGGTCTCGGCGGAGGCTTTTTTTGAGGCCGGTGCGATTGACGCCCTGTGCCCCGATCTTGAAGACGCGACGCTCTTGGCTGCTGCGCAAGATCTCGGGCCGCGCCCGACGCCTGTGCGACAGCGCCCTGTCGAACCGATGCCAAAGACCTGGTGGGCAGGGCAAAGAGACGCGGTGCAGAAGGCCGCACGCGGTGCCATCGCCCCGATGGAGGCCCTCGCGCTGATCGCCGAAGCCGCGTCTCGCCCGTTCGAGGAAGGGCAGCCAAAGGAACGGGCCCGCCATCTTGACCTTCGGGTGTCGGTGCAGTCACGCGCGTTGCGCCACATCTTTTTTGCCGAACGGGCCGTGGCCCGGCCACCTAAGCCTCTGCCGTCCGAGCGCCCCTGCCTGACAGAGATTGTCCTTCCGGGCACCGATCCGCTCGCGGACCGGCTTGCGGCTGACATCGCGCGAGCCGGGCTGCAAATCAGCCGGGATGCGCCGCCAAGGGATACGCGCAGCGTTGTCGTTCTCACCGGATCCTCGCCCCCCAGCGATCTTGGACCCGTCGAAGGTCCCGCGCTGCGGGCCGTGGATGTGTCTCAAAGCGTTGGGTTGCCCGGATCCCCTACCGACGTCGTTCTCGGGTTCGGTTCCTCAAAGGATCAAGGCGTGGAGATTGCGACAGGATCCGAGGCGCCGGCGATTGCCGTGGGTGCCGCGCGCGCGCTCGCAAACCGGCTTCGTCTCGCGCCTGTCTTTACGACGCCCAAGGATACGCTCCTGACTTCGCGGCTTGTGAACGCCCTTCGGCACTACCGAACCCGCTCGGGCAGATCAGAAGCGGAGATCACGACCAACTGGGCTGCGTTCGGCGGTCAGACCGGCCTCTGGCTGACCAACGAGGTCTCGGCAGACGCGATCCACCGGATCGTCCCGGTTCCCGAAGCGGCGCCCGATCCGTGCGTTGAGGACGCAATTGCCGTTCTCGTCAACGAGGGTGCCCTGGCTCTGCAAAATGGCTGCGTTGCGGCGGCGGGAGCGATTGATGTCCTGTCCGTCCGGGCATGCGGATTTCCAAGGTGGCGCGGCGGGGTCATGCATTTTGCCGAGACAATCGGGCGTCGTCGCGTGTCGGACTGGATGGGGGATGTCATGAGAAATCAACCGGGTGACTGGACACTGTCGGACATGCTGCGGCGTGGTTTCTCATGACGGGCGCGAGCGAATTGCGCGCCGACCGCGACGGGGCTTGCCTGTTGCTGACGCTCAACCGGCCTGGGAAGCTCAATGCCCTGACTACCAGCCTGATTACAAGCCTCACGGCAGAAATCCGGCGCGCCGGCGACGATCCCGATATACGGGCGATCCTTCTGACCGGGGCTGGTCGCGCCTTTTGCGCGGGTCAGGATCTTGGGCGCAGGAATCCGGACGGGCCGGACTGGCCGCCGGACTTGCGCCGCAGCGTCGAGGATTTCTATGCCCCGCTGGTAAAATCCATCCTGCATTGCCCCAAGCCCATCGTTTGCGCCGTAAACGGGGTCGCGTCGGGCGCGGGTGCAAACCTCGCGCTGGCCTGCGATATCGTTCTCGCGGCCGAGACGGCCCGGTTCATCCAGTCCTTCGCGCGCGTCGGTTTGATCCCGGATGCTGCGGGGACCTGGGTTTTGCCGCGGCTCGTCGGATTGGCCCGTGCCCGCGCCATCTGCCTCACGGGTCGCCCGGTGGGGGCACGCGAGGCCGAGGGCTGGGGGATGATCTGGAAATGTGTGCCGGACGACCGGCTCAGCACCGAAGCGCAGGCGCTGGCGACCTCCCTTGCCACCGGGCCGACTTTCGCGCTGGGTTTGACGAAAGAAGCGCTTTTGGCGTCGTCGGAGGCCAAGCTTGACGACCAGATCGCCTTTGAAGCGGAGGCACAGGCAAGGTCAGGCGCCACGTCGGACTATGCCGAGGGCGTGCGCGCATTCCTGGCAAAACGCGCGCCGGTGTTCAAAGGACGGTAGGCGCGGTCTTAGGGTCAGGACCCATTGATTTCTGCTTGGCTGCGTGATTCACGTTTCGAAAACGAGCGGTGAACATGTCTGATCTT
>CANNCO010000003.1:7500-740567 GCA_947503175.1 uncultured Paracoccaceae bacterium | reverse complement strand
GCGCGCAGACACTTTCCTTTCCGCTATCTGCCTCGCTGCAGCTATCTCATGGTGGACCTAATTGAGTCCTGACCCTAACCCTTCTGCAACACGCGATTCCCATAAAGCTCGGCAATCTGGACCGCGTTCAGGGCCGCACCTTTGCGCAGGTTGTCGGAGACGCACCAGATGTTCAGGCCGTTTTCGACGGTCGAATCCTGTCGAATGCGGCTGATAAACGTTGCGAAATCACCGACGCATTCCACGGGGGTGACATAGCCACCATCCTCGCGCTTATCCACGACAAGGATGCCCGGGCTTTGCCGCAGAATGTCTCGGGCTTCCTCTTCATCAAGGAACTCTTCGAACTCGATATTGATCGCCTCGGAGTGACCGACGAAGACCGGAACGCGAACGCAGGTCGCAGTGACCTTGATTGAGGTATCGACGATTTTTTTCGTCTCGGCGACCATCTTCCATTCTTCCTTCGTCGATCCGTCTTCCATGAACACATCGATATGCGGGATCACGTTGAACGCGATCTGCTTGGTGAACTCCGATGCACCGACCTCCTGACCCGGCACATACATGCCCTTTGTCTGGTCCCAAAGCTCATCGATGCCGCCCTTACCGGCGCCGGAAACAGACTGGTAGGTCGAGACTACGACACGCTTGATCCGTGCCCGTTCGTGCAAGGGCTTGAGCGCGACGACCATCTGCGCAGTCGAACAGTTCGGGTTCGCGATGATCATTTTGTTGCGGTACCCGTCTATCGCATCCGCGTTCACTTCGGGCACGATCAGCGGCACTGCCGGGTCATAGCGGTAGAGCGACGAGTTATCGATCACCAGGCAACCGGTCTGCGCCGCGCGCGGGGCATATTGCTTGGTCGCCTCCGACCCGATGGCGAACAACGCGATATCCCAGCCCTCGAAATCAAACGTGTCGAGATCCTTCGTCTTCAGTGTTTTATCGCCAAAGCTGACCTCTGTGCCCAGCGACTTGCGCGAGGCAAGCGCGGCCACTTCATCCACGGGGAACTGGCGCTCGGCCAGGATGTTCAGCATTTCGCGGCCCACATTGCCGGTGGCGCCTGCGACGGCGACTCGATAGCCCATTTCGGGGTCTCCTTAAGGTATTCCGCGCGGCTCTTAGCCTATTGGGAAGACCTGCGAAAGAGAGCACATGCGGTTATACCTGCGCGGCATTGTCAAGTTTGCTTTACAGTCACAAAGCGGTACTCTGTAACAATGATCGATACGGTCCGCACAGATGCCTGACACCTATCGCCCCGACCCGCCTGTCTGGACGCCCGAGGCACCGCCGGCGGCACATCGCAACCTGTGCACCGATTGCGGCCTGTCGCGGGGGCCACGGGCCAAGGATTGCGGCAGGGCGTGTCAGTTCATCAAGCCGGATTATCCCGCAGTAGAAAGACGGGTTCACGGGCGCGCCGCAGGTGATGGGGACGAACGTTTTTTCGGTGTGATCAAGACCATGCATAGGGCGGCCTTGGTGACGCCACGCGAGGGTGCGCAATGGACGGGCATTACCACACGGCTGGCCCAGCGGATGCTGGAGACCGGTGCGGTCGATGCTGTTCTGACGGTCGTGCCGGACACCAAGGATCGTTGGAAACCCGTGCCAGGGATCATCACCGACGCCGAAGGGATGAGACAGGCGCGCGGGATGCGCATGGGATATGCGCCGCTTCTGCATCTTCTGGAACCGGCGCGTGCCGCCGGACATCGCCGGTTGGCGATCATCGGAATACCTTGCCAGGTCTATGCCCTGCGCGCGATCGAGGCCGAACTGGAGTTCGAGTCGATCACGGTGATCGGGACGCCGTGTTCGGACAACACGACCACCGAACGCTTTCACGAGTTTCTCGCGCTCTTGTCGGACAAGCCTGAAACGATCAGTTACCTGGAGTTCCGGGCGGATTACCATGTGGAACTACGGTTCGATGACGGCAGCATGCGGACGATCCCGTTTCTGAAACTACCGATCGCGGATCTGCCGGGTGACTTCTTTCCCACGACCTGCCGGACCTGCGTCGACTACACCAATCGGCTTGCCGATATCACGGTGGGCTATATGGGTGGCGAGGGCGAGCAATGGGTGATCGCCCGCAATGATCGCGGTGCCGCGCTTCTTGCCGCGCTGGGGAATGAGATCAGGCTGTCTGAACCGGGAAGTTCCGGGAAACGGGCCTCGTCCGTCGCGGGATTTGTCGACAATACCCGCCGGGCGGCAGGTGGGCTGCCGCTCCGGCGCATGCCGAACTGGATGCGCGGCGTGATGGGCTGGCTGATGCCGCGGGTCGGGCCCAAGGGGCTGGAATTTGCGCGCACGCGGGTCGAGATGAAAGCCGCCGAGACGATTCTGCATCTGCGTCGCGAACACCCGCGCCGGATGCAGAACATGATACCTGATCATGTCTGGGATCTTGCTGCACCTTACGGGCTGTCACCCGAAGAAGGGGAGCGCAACGCAAAGGGCCGCCGGTCACCCGACGGCCCGGAATAGCAGATCCCGCAGATCAGTTGGTCGCGGCTTCAGGTGGAGCCAGGGAATAGAGATAGGCCCAGAGGTTCACAGCGTCCTCTTCGTTGCGGAGCCGGAACGACATGCCGCTCCGCGCCCGGTTGTCGTCAAGCGTGGCACGGAGGAAACCCTGAGGGTCCTGTGAATAGGCAACGAAAGTCTCTTCGGTCCATACCAGCCCGGCTTCGCCCGCGGCGACAATCGAATCCTTGTAGCGGAACCCTTCGACGGTGCCTGCGGCACGACCGGCGATCCCGTAAAGGTTCGGACCCGTCTTTGCATTACGACCGGCGAGCGTGTTTCCATCGGCATCCTGGACAACGTGGCAGGTCTGGCACTGGCGGAACACGGCCTCACCGGCTGCCGCATCGCCCGTCGGCTCTGCCATGGCGTGGCTTTCTGCAAATGCCGGTCCTGCCAGAAGGCACGCGGCGGCTGCAGCAATCGAAAACTTGTTCATCAGGTCTCTCCCTTGATCTCTGGGCTCACTAAATAAACCACACACCGTTTAGGTAAAGTTCCTTTTTCGTGAACCTACGCAACTTGGCGCGCGATCGCGCAATGGCTCCAGAGTTCTGACAGAGCTTGGACAAGATATTCAATATCATCGTCGCTATGAAGCGGTGAAGGGGTGATCCGAAGACGCTCGGTTCCCTTAGGAACAGTGGGATAGTTGATCGGTTGGACGTAAATCCCCCAATCATCCATCAACATGTCCGAAATCATACGGCACTTGACAGGATTTCCGACCATGACCGGAATGATGTGACTGGGGTTCTGCATATGCGGAATGCCAATGGCATCCAGCATCCCCCGAAGCTTGATCACCTGACGACGCTGGCGCATCCGCTCCATGCTTGACGCCTTGAGATGCTTGATCGAGGTCGTTGCAGCGGCAGCCACTGCGGGCGGGAGCGCCGTCGTGAAGATGAACCCGGAGGCAAAGCTGCGGATGAAGTCGCAAAGCGCGGCCGATCCGGTGATATAGCCGCCGAACGTGCCATAGGCCTTGCCCAGCGTGCCTTCGATCAGGGTGATGCGGTCCATCAGACCTTCCTGCTCGGCGATTCCGCCACCGCGCGGACCGTAGAGGCCAACCGCGTGAACCTCGTCGAGATACGTCATCGCACCGTGTTTTTCGGCCACCTCGACGATCTCTTTGATCGGCGCAATGTCTCCGTCCATCGAGTAGACGCTTTCAAACGCCACGATCTTGGGCTGATCCGCTGGGATTGCCGCGAGCTTTTCATCAAGATCCTTGGGGTCGTTGTGCTTCCAGAGAACCTTGTCGGCGCGCGAATGCCGGATGCCTTCGATCATGGAGGCGTGGTTCAGGGCATCGGACAGGATCACCGCATTGGGCAGACGCGAGCCCAATGTGGAAAGCGCAGCCCAGTTCGACACGTAGCCGGAGGAGAACAGAAGGGCGGCCTCTTTGTTATGCAGGTCGGCCAGCTCGGCTTCGAGCAGAAGATGGTGGTGGTTCGTACCCGAGATGTTCCGCGTTCCACCCGCGCCGGTGCCGCAGGATTGCGCGGTTTCGACCATGGCCTTCACGACATCGGGGTGTTGTCCCATCCCGAGATAGTCGTTGGAACACCAGACCGTAACGTCACGCACCTTGCCGTCATGGTGGTTCAGCGCCTTTGGAAAGGCGCCGCATTTGCGCTCCATCTCGGCGAAGATCCGATAGTTCCCCTCAGCTTTCAGATCTTCGATCTGGGCTTCGAAAAGTGCGTCAAAGTCCATGTCCATCCTCGCGTAGCAGTGTCTTGTCGTTGGTTTTGGGCGCGGGAATCATCCAACGCCAGAGTTTCTCATCGGGCAGCGGCAGTACCATCAGCCAGTGTTCGAGAAGGGCCAGCGCGGTCAGCGCGGCAAGAAGTGCGAACCCCACCGTGTCGGCGGGCGTGGCCGATGCGTAGATCCGCTCAAGCCAGCAGGCCACGGCAAAGCTGAGCGCCGTAACCGAGACCGGGAACAGCGGGTTGAGTTTGGCGAACCGGAAGTGGCTGGGCAAATGCGTCAGCGGGCTTGGCAGGAACTCGACATTGATCTTGGGCACACCCAGAAACAGGTTCAGCTTGGCCGAGATGCGCGCGAAATAGAGCACCGCGAAGGTCCAGAACCCGAACATGTTCTCCGCTCCCCAGGACAGCCAGAGAATCGCCACAAGCGCCACGGTCAACAGGATCTCGTGATACGCGACCGTGCCCCAGGCCCGGACAAACCGATCCCATTCCGCAATGCCGGCTGGACAGTCTTCCGAATTCGGGCCTGTTATGACTCCCGACAGGAATGACAGTTCGATCCATCCCCAGATCGCGAGCGCGGCCAGAAACGCCCCGTAGACACCATAGATCGTGTTGCTTTCAAGTGTCTGGAAAAGCCCCACCGCACCCAGAACGAGAAGTGGAAGGGCTAGTACTACGGACCAGAGATGGCCGTACCGCCCACGGTCATCGGCACCTTTGACGACCCACAGGATCGCGCCGGTGGAGAACCACCAGATAAAAAGCGCACCCAGCGCCGCAATCCACGGCGAGGCTAGCATCGGCGGCCCTCAGCGATAGTACCGAGGCCCCGGGTCAGGCCCGGGGCGTCGTTGCGCTTATGAAGACGGGTCGGTCTCAATACATGGGCTCCAGACGCGTTTCGGTCGGAACTTTGTGATGCTTGACCGGGATGGTGTAGAGCGACAGGAACGCCATGGCAGCCCGCGCACTTGCGCCAAGCTTTCCAAGCGATCCGGCAACACCGCCCCGCTTCTTGGCCCGGTCTAGGTCCGCGTTCGCCTTTTGCAGACGCTTCAGCGACGGCATCCAGCGCGGGTGGTCGATATCAAGCGTGATCGGGAAGACCTGCTTCGAGATTTCAGAGGTCTTCTCGAACACGGCCTGCCCGTACCAGTCGGGGTCGACACCCAGCGCCTTGTGAAAGGCCGGACGCTGGTGGTCGCGCACATACATCGTCCCATAGACCGCCGTCAGGAAGAACTTGATCCACCAGACATTGCGACCCGAGGTGAGCTTGGGATCGGTCTTCATCAGAAGGGCGAAGGCCTCTCCGTGGCTGAACTCGTCGTTGCACCACTCGCGGAACCATTTGAAGATCGGGTGGAACCGGTATTCCGGGTTCTCTTCGAGATGCCGGAAAATCGTTATGTACCGCGCGTAGCCGATCTTTTCGGACAGATAGGTCGCGTAGTAGATGAACTTTGGCTTGAAGTAGGTGTACTTCTTGGCCTTCGTCAGGAACCCAAGGTTCACCGCAATTCCGGCTTCGCGAAGCGCATCGTTAATGAAACCGGCATGCCGGGCCTCATCGCGCGCCATCAGCTGGAAGAGCTGCGTGATGTCCTTGTTGTTCCCGCGCCGCTTCATTTCCTTGTAAAGGACGCAGCCCGAGAATTCGGCTGTGCAAGACGAGACAAGGAAATCGATGAACTCCTTGCGCAGTTCCGGGTCAATCCCGTCCCAGTCGATGTGGTCCCAGTCTTCGTTTTTCTTGAAATGACCTTTGTTCGGGTCGGACTCCATCTGTGCGATCAGCTTGTCCCAGTCGTCGCGAACGGAAGATACGTCGATCGCGTCCATCTCGTCGAAATCGGTTGTGTAGAAGCGCGGCGTCAGAAGGGTGTTCTGCATCGCGAGCGCCGTTGCGCTTTCGCTGTCATGGACGGCCTGCGCCTCCTGGATGGCGAGGCCTTCTTCGACGGTGGTTGCGTCGGCCGTATGTGAAGCGTGGACATTCATAGCGTGGCCTCCTCTGAGAATGAGAACTCACAAAGCTCCATGAACTCAAAATCACCAGTCATGCGGGTCCAGAGCCGTTCAACGCCCGAGGCACGCGTAATCCGCGCCTCGCGCTTTTCGATCACGACTTCGCCATAGGGCGCCATAACCGGCGGTCCCTTTACCAGTACTTCGTCACCCGGGTGGATGACCGCGCCGTTATCGAAACGGACATGTGCGTGGAGGCTTTCAAACTTGTGGCTGACTTCGACGGTGCAAGGCGCCGTCTCGTATTCTCGGGTGAGCAATCCCATGGTTTCGGTTCCCTTAGTTTTTTGGCGCGAGCAAACGCTCGAAGTGCGCTTTGTTGCCCTGTCCGAAGGAGGACAGATGCATTTCCCAGCCGGTCGCAGGATCATTGAGCGTCATGCGTCCCGACGGGTAGCGAGTGATGATCACCGGCGGGTTGTCGGTGATCCGGTGGTTGAAGCGTGCCCGGTCCAGTCCGGACCGCACAACGGTCACGAAGGCACCGTTTTCGGCATCGAGCAGAACCGTGCCATCGGTCATCACAACCTTGGCGGCGTTTCCTTCGCCCGAAATGACGACTTCGTGGGTTGTAAGCGGTACTTCGGCCTCTGGAACACCCACCTTCTCCGCGCCCATCAGGACCGAGATCGAGGTGAGCACCAGTGCCGTCAGGGCCAGTCCGAACATCAGAATGACAAGACGGGTCGGTATCGTTTCCTTGCCACTGACATTCGAAGTGCGGTTCTCCGCATCGTAGTAGATGCCGGAATGGGTTCTTTGATCGGTCATTCCATTCCTCCCTTATTCTGCTGCAACCGTTGCACCACCGGGTGCTCGGGTTGAGATCTCGGGCTGGCTGATGCGGGTTTCCGCGGCATCCGCGACGATCTGTGCCACGCGGGCTGCGTCCGGGATCGAGCGCAGCGCAGGTTGCGTCTTTTTCATCCGCCACGGGCGTACATGGGGCCAGAGCACCAGATAGCTGAGCCGCACATCACCGAGCGTCTCGAACACAACCGATCCGGTACCGTCAGACTTGACCATCAGATCGGCCGAGGCGATGCGGGTAAAGGGCAGGTTCAGGGTCACCGTCAGTGCGGCACCCACCCGCATGGCGACGCGGGCCGTGGTGACCGTGTAGACGGTTGTGCGCGCCAGAACATAGGCGACACCATAAAGCACCAGACAGGCCACAGCGCCCAGAACCAGGAATGGAACGCCCAACGGCAGCGCCGCGGTGAAAGGCATGTCCGCCGAGGACACACCAACACGCCAGATCGCGAGAAGGACGAAGTAACCTGCGACCCAATAGAGCGACAGTGCGTCGCGAGCGAGAGCGAAGGCCAGCGGTTTGCCTTGCCACAGGATCATTTCGCCCGCAGGCGGCTTTTCCGGAAGACCCTCGACCGGTTCTGTTGCGAAGTCATCATGCGGCATGGCTGTTGCCTTTCTTGTCGTGGTTCCCGTTGGAGTAGTCGCCGGGCACCCCTTCCACGGGTGCCCGGTGTATTGCTTCAGGAGTAGAGCGTTCCGCCTGCGTAGTAGGCACAGATCTTGTCTTCTTCGAGCTTGGTGATCTGACCGGTCCGCGAAATCTGCGGCACGCCGTCAAAGTCCTTTGCTTTAAGTGAGCGCACCATCACCCAGCGGTCCTTGATCCGAGACAAGGTGATGGGGACGATACGGCTGCCCGATCCCCATTCCGGCTCCAGATCGTATTGCAGGTAGCGGACCATGTGCTCCGACGCGTCGACCCACATCTCGCTGACGTGGCCGACCACCTGATCGTCACGGCTGAGCACCGGAAGACCGCGTGGGTCGCGCCCGGCCGAAACAAAGAACGCTTCGTGACCTGCCATCGGCGTGATCTTGGGATGGCCATGGCCATCGAGTTCTGGCTCGTCCGCGCGCGGCACCCAAGATGCCGGACCCACACCGTCGGCCATCGGGTTGCCCGTCGGCACCTGCGGAAAGCCTTCGCCCGCCTCGGTCTTGGCAAGCGCCAGATCGGACCTGCGATGGGCCGCTTCGTTCTCGGCCGAAGGGACTGTCAGTTCGCCCTTGCCGTCACGCAGTTTGAAGGTCTTGGGCGACGGGACCGGGAACGGACCCTGGTTCGGAGCGATGGATCCATCTTCCATCTCAAGTGGATAGCCTTCGCGCATGTTCTCGGTCTGCAGGTAGTAGACGAGATATGCGAAGAAGAACCAGAAACCCCATATGGCGAGAGACGCCAGATCGAAGTTTCCAAAGAAGTTGACACCGACCATTGTGATACCTCCAAAGGTTAGGTGGGAAAGTCGGCAAGACCGATTTTGCCGCTTTCAAGTGAATTGGATTGAGGGTGGAAGAACGATAGTTTGACAAGCGGCCCAAGGACGACCAGCGTCA
The DNA here is from genome assembly GCA_947503175.1 of uncultured Paracoccaceae bacterium. Classification (GTDB taxonomy): domain Bacteria; phylum Pseudomonadota; class Alphaproteobacteria; order Rhodobacterales; family Rhodobacteraceae; genus Ovoidimarina. The sequence continues at coordinate 731,886 of CANNCO010000003.1, read as the reverse complement.
CAAAGAGCAGCCCGATTTCAAGATGATAGACGACCGAGTACCCTGTCGAGGCGGTTTGCAGCGCCTCGCCCAGATTGCCCGAAAGGGCGAGTGCGTTGACCCCGTCACGGATCGCACCGCCCAGCGCAATGGAAAGACCGGCCGCCGTCGCCTGTGCCGCGCCCCATGCGCCGAGGGCAAGACCGCGCCCCGCAGCACCGGATGCAGGCATGGTCATGGCGGCGGTCAGGGTCGCGACCGCGAAGAGACCACCACCCAGACCGATCCCGGCCGCGCCAAGGTAGAACAGGGCCGGAGAGCTCATCGGAGCTGAAAAGATCACGAACGAAAATGCGCTGATACCGACAAGGATCCCGCGCGAACACATGCGGTAGGGGCTGAGCCCACGGGCCAGCCAACGCGCCGCAATGGCGAACCCGACCAGAGCCCCCGCGGCCCAGAGAGCCGTGAGAAGCGTCGTTGCCGAGACCGACAGACCAAGGATTTCGCCGCCATAGGGCTCCAGCAGAACGTCCTGCATGTTGAAAGCCATTGTGCCGAGGAACACGACGACCAAAAGCCGCCCGGCATCGCCGCCGCGGGCGAAATCAGCCCAGGCATCCGCGAAACGCGGGCGCGGCTCTTCGCGTTCGGCGCGTGACATCGGACGAACCGTTTCCTGCTTCCACAGCGCCACCATATTCAGTGCGACTGTGACCACCGCCGCGCCCTGAACCACCTTGATGAGCGTTATTGGCGTGAAGTCGCGCAGGAGCCAGCCGACTATGAGGGCCGAGACTCCGGCGCCCAGGAGGAACATCACATAAAGCAGTGCGACCACGCGGGGGCGGGTTTTGTCATCGGCGCGGTCGGCGGCCAGGGCAAGACCCGCGGTTTGGGTCATGTGCATGCCAAGGCCGGTCATCAGAAAAGCCAATGCCGCCAGCACCTCACCGGCGAAGGGCACGTCATGAACGGTGTCGCCGCCAAGAACCAGAAGCGCGAAGGGCATGATGGCAAGCCCACCCATCTGCCAGAGGGACCCGAACCAAAGATAGGGGATACGTTTCCACCCGATGGCAGAGCGATGGGTATCCGACCGGAACCCCAGAAGCGCGCGGAACGGCGCGATCAGAACCGGCAGCGCGATCATCGCAGCCACGATCATGGCCGGCACCGAAAGCTCGACGATCATCACCCGGTTCAGCGTGCCCAGCAGCATGACCGTCGCCATCCCGACGGAAACCTGGAACAGCGCCAGCCGCAGGAGTTGCGGCAGCGGAAGGCCTTCCGACGCTGCGTCGGAGAAGGGCAGAACCGAAAGCGACAGGCGCTTGACTTGCGATTTGCCCAGGATCATGGACGATACTCCAGACATTCCGAGATGTAGAAGCCGCGCGACACGCGCTCGATCGTGCTGAGATCGCCATCCAGATGCTTCGACAGTTTCTCACGCGCGTGGGGCACCATGGTGGGTGACCGATCAGAGCGCGGAAAGAGCTTTCCCATACCCCAGAACGTCATCAGGAACGGTGTGCGCGGCGCAACGGTGCAAACCACGGACTGATCCGTGCGTGCGCCCAGTCTCGACAGTGCGCCTGTGATGTCGGGCACCGAGTAATAGATCAGGCTATCCATCGCGACGACGTAATCGAAGCGCCCGAGATCGGGGGACAGCATGTCTCCCGCACGGAAAGTGACCCGGGGCTTGTCGGCATCGGAAAGCCGTGCCTCGGCGATCTCGATCAGGCGGGGAGAGATATCGCAGGCCATGACCGAAGCGCCGCGTGCAGCAAGTTCAGCCGTCATCTGACCCGCACCGCAGCCCGCATCAAGGACGCGCGCGCCAGACAGATCGTCCGGCAGGCGCGACAGCATCACCGCGCGCATCCGGTCACGCCCTTCGCGCACCGTCTGGCGGATTTTGCTGACCGGCGCATCCGATGTCAGTGCCTCCCATGTCCGGGTGGCGGTGCGATCGAAATAATCCTCGACCCGGTCGCGAGTGCGCCCGTATGTGGCCAGTTCGTTCATCAATCGAAACCCAGAAGCTCAAAGATATCCCGATCCGGCAGCGGTGCCGGGGCAAGGGGTTCGGTGCCCGCGTAAAGCGTTTCGGCAAGGCGAATGTACTCGGCGCGCGCGGTGACGATGTCTTCGTCGTCGGGCATCTCGAACAGCGTCTTTTTCTTCAGCCGCGACCGGCGGATCGCGTCGATATCGGGCATATGGGCGATGCGGTTAAAACCAACCGTCTTGCAGTATCGATCAACCTCGTCAGTGTCTTTCGACCGATTGGCGATGCACCCTGCCAGCCGGACGCCATAATTCTTGGACTTGGCCTGAACCGCTGCGATGATCCGGTTCATCGCATAGATCGAGTCGAAATCGTTGGCGGTCACGATGACGGCGCGGTCGGCATGCTGCAGTGGTGCTGCGAAACCGCCGCAAACCACGTCGCCCAGCACATCGAAGATCACGACATCGGTGTCTTCCAGCATGTGGTGCTGCTTCAGAAGCTTGACCGTCTGGCCCACAACATAACCGCCGCACCCGGTCCCAGCTGGCGGCCCGCCGGCCTCAACGCATTGAACGCCGTTATAGCCTTCGGTTACGAAGTCTTCGGGACGCAGTTCTTCAGCATGGAAATCGACCTCTTTCAGGATATCGATCACCGTAGGCTGAAGCTTGCCCGTCAGGGTGAAGGTCGAATCGTGCTTTGGATCGCAACCGATCTGAAGCACGCGCTTGCCCAGCCGCGAAAACGCCGCCGACAGGTTCGACGAGGTCGTGGATTTGCCGATCCCGCCTTTGCCATAGACCGAAAACACCTTGGCCCCTTCGATCTTGAGATCGTCGGACTGGTGGACCTGAACCGACCCTTCGCCGTCCTCGCCGCGAAGGACCGGGGGCCGTTTTGCAAGACCCTCTTGTTCACGGGCGTTTGCCAGTGCGGCGGGGGGCGATTTTGCATCAAGCGGGCTCATTCATCCTCCTTCTGCGGCCTATTCGGCTGCAATTCCTTCCAGTCGGTCCTCAAGCGCGTCCGCCGCGTCCTGAAGAGCTGCCAGTGTTTCTGCGTCGGGGGCCCAGTATTCGCGTTCGCTGGCCTCGATCAGGCGATTGGCCATCCGGGCCGAAGCCTTGGGGTTCAGATCCGCGAGCCGGTCGCGCATCTCGTCGTCCAGAACGAAAGTCTCGGAAATCCGCTGGTAGACCCACGGCTCGACCTGCCCCGTCGTAGCGGACCAGCCGACTGTGTTGGTCAGTTGCGCCTCGATCTGCCGAACACCTTCGGATCCGTGCTTCAAGAGACCCTCAAAGAACTTGGGATTCAGGCTGCGCGACCGTGTTTCCAGTGCGATCTGATCCTTTAGGGTGCGCACCTTGCCCGCGCCACGGGTCTGGTCGCCGATATAGATCGCGGCCTCTTCGCCCTTGGCGCGCTTCACCGCTCGGGAGATACCACCCAGCGTATCGAAGTAGTGGTCGACGGTCGTGACACCCAGTTCCACAGACTCGAGGTTTTGATAGGCCACGTCCACGTCCTTCAGCGTCTGCTGAAGAAGGGCTGCGTTCGAGTTCGCCTTGCCGTCGCGGCCATAGGCAAAGGATTTGCGCGCCTGATAGGCGTCAGCCAGTTCGTCCTCGTCGCCGAAGGCCGAGGAATCGACCAGCTGATTGACGTTCGAACCATAGGCGCCTTCGGCATTCGAGAAGACCCGCAGGCTGGCCGTTTCCATGTCGCAATCCATCGTCTCGGCATAGGCGAGCGCATGGGCGCGGACGAAATTCATCTCAAGCGGCTCTTCTGCCGTCGCGGCCTTCCACGCGGCCTCGGCCAGCATCTTGGTCTGGAGCGGAAGAAGATCGCGGAAGATGCCCGAAAGCGTCATCACAACGTCGATCCGCGGACGTCCAAGTTCAGACAGCGAGATCAGATCGGCGCCGCAAAGACGCCCGTAGTGATCGAACCTTGGCGCGGCACCCAGAAGCGCAAGCGCCTGAGCGATCGGGCCACCATCGGATTTGATATTGTCCGACCCCCACAGAACCAGCGCGACAGAGCGCGGCAGGGTCTCGTGGGTTTCAAGCAAAAGATCGGCCTGCTTTGCACCATCCGACATCGCGAATGCGGTTGGCATACGGAACGGGTCGAAGGCGTGGATGTTGCGGCCCGTCGGCAGAACCTCGGGCGACCGGATCAGATCGCCACCCGGAACCGGCGGGATGTAATGCCCGCCGAGCGCATTCAGAAGCGCGCGAATTTCGTTGTTTTCTGCAAGAAGAGTGTCGATCCGGTCACGCTCTTCCGCGTCCAATTCCATCGCCTCCAAATGACCCGCGCGTTCCGATGTACTCATCGGTTTGCCAAGAATATGCAGGCCATCGGGGATCAGCGCATCTTCGGTCTCAAGCAGCTTGAGCCACAGCGTGTCGGGGTCGGAGCCGTCCAGGTCGACAGCCGCAGCCTGATCCACGATCAGGGCCGACAGGTCGGCGCGATCAGGGTGGCCCGGGTCCATGCCGCGCCAGCGCGTCACGCTGTCCTTCAGTTCCAGAAGGCCCTTGTAAAGGCCGGAACTGGCAAGCGGCGGCGTCAGATGCGTGACACAAACCGCGTTCGACCGGCGCTTGGCCAGTGTCGCCTCGGATGGGTTGTTTGAGGCATAAAGGTAGATGTTCGGCATCTCGCCGATCAGGTGATCCGGCCAGTCCATCGGACCGGGACCGGCCTGTTTGCCGGGCATGAACTCCAGCGCGCCATGCATTCCGAAATGAAGGATCGCATCGGCACCGAACGTGTTGCGCAGCCAGAGATAGAAGGTGGTGAAGGCGTGGGTCGGCGCAAAACCCTTCTCGAACAGAAGACGCATGGGATCGCCTTCGTAGCCGAATGTTGGCTGGACGCCGACGAACACATTGCCGAAGGACTTGCCCAGAACGAAGACGCCGCGCCCATCCGACTGTATCCGTCCCGGTGCCGGGCCCCAGACTTCTTCGATCAGGTCCAGCGGGCCAGTCTGCTGAACGATCGTGTCGGCATCCACATGGGCAGCAACATTGGCCTCCTGCCCATATTGCCGGGCGTTCCCTTCCAGTATCTCCTTGCGCAACTCTTCGACCGTCTCTGGCGGCTCACAGTCGTAGCCGTCAGCCTTGAGGGCATGGAGTGTGTTGTGAAGGCTCTCAAAGACGGAAAGATAGGCCGCCGTGCCCACGGCGCCGGCATTTGGCGGGAAGCCGAACAGAACGATACCCAATCTGCGTTCATGGGCTTCCGACCGGCGTAGACGCACAAGGCGCAGGGTCTTTTCCGACAGAACCTCGATCCTTTCCCGGCAAGGTGCCATCGCGCGGGAATCCGACTTGGCCCGGCAATCGAGCTGACAGCCGTGACAGCCATCTTTTCCGTGCCGGCCGGCAAAAACCGTAGGATTGGTCGCGCCGTCGATTTCGGGCAATGCCACAAGCATTGTCGTCTCGACGGGACCAAGGCCGCCCGAGGACGTTGCCCATTGGCCAAGCGTCTGGAACTCCAGCGGATGTGCGGCGATGTAGGGCACATCAAGCTCGGTCAGCACCTCGACGGCTGCATCGCTGTCGTTATAGGCTGGTCCACCGATCAACGAGAAGCCGGTAAGCGAGACCATTCCGTCGATATGGCCCTTGAAGTAGGCTTCGATGGCCGGACGCCCGTCAAGCCCGCCCGCAAATGCCGGGATACAGCGCAGGCCCTTGGCCTCGAACGCCCGAATGACCGCGTCGTAATGGGCTGTATCGGAGGCGAGGATGTAGGAGCGCAGCATCAGGAGGCCAACCGTGCCCACCGGCGTTTCGGGCATCGGCAGATCGGCCAGGTTTGTTGTGATGCGGTTCGGCAGATCGGGGTGGTAAAGCCCCACCTCGGGGTATTCGACCGGCAAAGGGGCGTCGCGACCGCGCCATGTCTCTTCATGCGAGTAGCGCGAGACGAGAAACCGGATCATCCGTTCCACATTGTCATCCGACCCGCCCAGCCAGTATTGCATGGTCAGGAACCATGCACGCAGGTCCTGCGCCTTGCCCGGGATGAACTTGAGGATCTTTGGAAGGCGGCGCAGAAGTTTCATCTGCTTTTCGCCCGACGATGCCGACGGGTTGGAGTTCCCGCGCAGCTTCTTGAGCAATGCCATCGGGCCCGAGGCAGGTTTCGCCATGTCCAGATCGCCCATCCGGGTCAGCTTGACGATGGCCGGGTCGGCGATGATGCCGATCATCGCATCGCAGTGGTCACGCCGCGCCTCTAGCTCTGGCAGGATCGCCTTAATGTGCTCTTCGATGAACAGAAGGTTGGCGACGACGATGTCGGCATGGCGCACGGCGTCACGCGCCAGATCGAGAGCCGCAGGGTTTTCGGCCCATTCGGCAGCGGCATGGACGCTGATCGATAGACCCGGAAACTCGGTCGCCAGACGAGGGGACACGCGCGAGGCCGGACCTGCCGAGTGGGCATCCAGCGTGACAATCGCCACACGGTAGCCGGGGATATGCCCGTCATCGCGCATAGTGGGCCTTTGCCTCATAAAGCGTGTCGACGCTGATTTCAGAAACGCCTTTGTCGGCAGCATAAAGTTCGGTGTTCCGGCGCGCCTTGCCGCGCACGAAGAACGGGATCTTGCGCAGTTCCTTTTCCGCATCCGCAAGCCAGACGATGCTGCCATCGGTTTGGACGACCGGCGTTGCAGGGGCTTCGTCGCGTTCTGACGCATCCATCGGGCGCGGGGCGTGCCCGCCATGGTGGCTGGGTCCAGCCGCATCGTGGAATTCGAAATCGTCGCGGAACATATGCAACAGATGCTCTTCCAGCCCCATCACAAGCGGATGCACCCAGGTGTCAAAGATCACGTTCGCACCTTCCCAGCCCATCTGCGGGCTGTAGCGGGCCGGGAAATCCTGAACATGGACGGGGGCCGAAATCACGGCGCAGGGAATGCCAAGACGTTTTCCGATATGGCGTTCCATCTGTGTGCCAAGGATCATCTCGGGCTGCGCGGCCTCGATGGCCTTTTCCACGTCCAGATAGTCGTCGGTGATTAGCGGCTCGACCCCGAATTCCTTGGCTAAGGCACGGATATCGCGGGCAAATTCGCGGTTGTAGCAACCGAGGCCTGCGACTTCGAACCCCATCTCGTCGCGAGCGATACGGGCAGCGGCTTTCACATGGGTCGCATCGCCGAACAGGAAGACACGCTTACCGGTCAGGTAGGTCGAGTCGACCGATTTGGAGTACCAGGGAAGGCGCAGGCGGCTATCGTCGACCTGCCCCTCAACGCCCGTGATCGCGCGAACCTCGGCGATGAAATCGCGGGTCGCGCCAACGCCGATCGGAACGATCTTGGTGTAAGGCTGGTCGTGGTTGCGTTCCAGCCAGCGGGCCGCGGCCTCGCCGGTTTCGGGATACATCAGAACGTTGAAATGCGCCGCCGGAAGCCGGGTGATATCGGCAGGCGTTGCACCCATCGGGGCAACCACATTCACGTCGATGCCCAGATCGCCAAGGATCGCGGTGATCTCCTGAATGTCATCGCGGTGGCGGAAGCCAAGGCCGGTAGGGCCCAACAAGTTCGCGGTGATCCGCTGGGTCAGTTCCTGCGGCCGGGTCAGATGCTTGACGATCTGAAAGAACGTCTCATCACAGCCGAAGTTTTCCTTTCGCTGATAGCTTGGCAGTTCCAGCGGGATCACTGGAACCGGCAGGCCCATTGTCTCGGCCAGACCGCCGGGATCGTCCTGAATCAGCTCGGCGGTGCAGGAGGCGCCGACGATGATCGCCTCGGGTTGAAACCGATCATAGGCATCGCGGCAGGCATCTTTGAACAGATGCGCGGTATCGGCGCCAAGATCGCGGGCCTGAAACGTCGTATAGCTCACCGGCGGGCGGTGATCGCGCCGCTCGATCATCGTGAAGAGAAGATCGGCATAGGTATCGCCCTGCGGGGCGTGCAGAACATAATGCAAGCCCTTCATACCGGTTGCGACCCGCATCGCGCCCACATGGGGCGGGCCTTCATATGTCCAGACGGTCAGCTTCATTCGGCTGCCTCCAGACGAAGTCTTTCGCGGCGGCGCAGCGGGCGCGAGAAGAGACCGGCAAGATCGCCTGCCTGTTCGTAGAAATGGACCGGCGTAAAGACCAGCTCGATCGCCCATTTCGTGGCGAGGCCCTCGGCCTCGAGCGGGTTTGCCAGACCCAGACCACAGACCGTCAGGTCCGGTCTGGCCGCACGGGCGCGGTCCAGTTGCAGGTCGACATCCTGACCTTCCGAGATGACGGGTCCCGGTGCGATCAGATCCATGTCCGGACCGACAAGACCCTTGTGAATGAAGGGCGCGCCGACTTCGATGGCATCCATGCCGCATTCACGGGTCAGAAAGCGCGCCAGCGGCAGTTCAAGCTGGCTGTCGGGGAAGAAGAAAACCGACTTGCCGTTCAACTCGGCGGCCTGCGCCGCAATGGCTTTGCGGGCCCGGGCTCTGGGAGCGGCCGTCACGCGCTCAAACGTTTCGGCGGAGACGTCGAACTCATCTGCGACAGCCCGCAGCCATGCTGTTGTGCCCTCTTCACCGAACGGGAAGGGTGCCTGGATATGCCGTGCGCCGCGGCGGGTCAGCGCCGCGTGGGTCTCGCCCAAGAAAGGTTGGGTCAGCGCGAATACGGTGTTCGGCCCGACTTCCGGTGCGTCATCCGCACGCCGCGCCGGAAGGGTGCGAACCCGGTCGATACCCAGATCGTTCAGCAATCCCAGTGCCTGATCCTCGACAACATCTGGCAGCGCCCCGACAATCAGAAGCTCGCGCTCCCGGGTCTCGGCCAGACCCGGAACCATCGAGGCCAGACAGGCATCCTCTCCTTCGGTGAAGGTCGTCTCGATCCCCGAGCCGGAGTAGTTCAGAACCCGGACATGGGGCGCATGAATCTGGGTAAGACGTTCTGCCGCGCGCGCCAGATCCAGCTTGATGACTTCGGATGGGCAGGAACCGACAAGGAAGAGTTGCCGAATGTCAGGCCGGCGTGACAGTAACTGATCAACTTCGCGATCCAACTCCTCCTGTGCGTCGGCCAGACCCGCCAAATCCTTTTCTTCGAGAATCGCAGTTCCGAATCGTGGTTCGGCGAAGATCATGACGCCCGCGGCGGACTGAAGAAGGTGCGCGCAGGTCCGGCTTCCGACGACCAGAAAGAACGCATCCTGCATCTTCCGGTGGAGCCAGATTATGCCCGTCAAACCGCAAAAAACCTCACGCTGCCCACGCTCTTTCAGAACCGGAAGATCGCGGCAGCCGCCGGAGGACGGGATGGATGTATAGTCGTTCATGCCGGCACCTCGGATTCAAGGCGCGCTGCACGCAACTTCCAAAGGAACTGACCTGCATTCACGACATAGGCGACATAGGCCGCCAGCGCGATCGCCATCTGACCATCCGGCCCGACCGAACCTGTTGATAAGGCCCAGATATACGCGGTGTGAAGCGCGATGACGACAAAGCTGAAAACGTCTTCCCAGAAGAACGCGGGGGCAAAAAGCCAACGACCGAAAACCACCTTCTCCCAGATCGATCCGGTGACCATGATCGCATAAAGAAACCCGGTCTTGATGACGATGGAAACCGTCGCCGCGACGTAGCCTTCTCCGGTCCAGACATAACGCAGGACAAGGACGAGAGAGACCAGAAATACGAGGAACTGCAAGGGCGCCAGAATACCCTGCACAAGGGTCCAGACCGTCGCATCCCGACGCGCCCTTTCTTCCTCCGTGTAGAGGCGGTTGAGGCGCGGGCTGTTCTGGCCCTGTTGCGGCATGGAGGTGCTCCCGGTCGTCCAGTTCTAGACAAAGACTAGCCGCGCAACTCCCAAAGTGTCAATTATGATTTACACTTTCGATTCACGAAATGTATTCCTGCGAGGCGCCCGGCAGAAGCGCGGTTAAAGCTCGAATTAGCCAATGTTTTTTGACCTCTGAAGAAGTCTCGGTCCATCGTTGCGCAAATCTGAAGACGGTAAACTGTCAATTATCTTTGACATTACTGGCCGTATACCAGAAACTGCGTTCGTGCGTGTATGTATCATGTGCGACTCACCTGTGCGGCGGGACAACCCGCCGAGGATTCGAGACTGATGACCGATGGTCCGGAACGAATGGTCGGCAAGAGGAACGGTAATGCTGAGTCCAGCGTTAGCGAACTTGCGTCGCGCGCAATTGCCGCCCTCGCCTCCAGCCGGTCTTCGGGGCGGGTTCCCGTTTCGGAACAGCTGGTGTCGCAGCTAACCAAAGCAGCCTACGCTCAAGCCGAAACCGCCATTCAAAGCGCGATAACTGACATCAGGCGCTCCGGCATCTCGGCGGATGAGATCCTCGATTTCTATATTCCCGAGGCCGCGCGGCGGCTTGGCGACGCCTGGACCGAGGACACGCTTGGATTTGCAGAAGTGTCGATCGGAACGGCCCGGCTTCAGCGCACGTTGCGGGACCTGGCCATCAATCCCCGTGACAGGGGCTTTGACGCTCACAGCACGCATTCGCTTCTTGTTTCCGCACTCGGCAGCGAAGCCCACACATTGGGCGCCATGACGCTTTCCGAACAGCTTCGCCGGCGGAACTTTTCGGTAAGGCTGCTTTTCGGCGAGCCGGAGCACGTGATTGTCCAGACAGTGACCAGCGGACAGTTCCATGCGATCTTTTTATCAGCCGCGGTCGTTGAATCGCTTGCAGTTCTGCGTGGTTTGATCGAAAAGCTTCGCGCGACCGCCCATGACAATACCCCGATCCTTGTCGGGGGGGCCGTTTGCGGGCTGGGGACGGACATAGTGAGTTTAACGGGTGCCGATTTCTCGACGTCAGATGTTAACGAGGCTATTCGGCTGTGCGGGCTGACGAGTTCTCTGGAAGGCGCAAAGGCTCGCGCGATGTTGGAGTAGCCGATGAACATGTCACCGCATCAGAGGCAGGTACGGTGAGTTCTCGCGGTACACGATATTGGAGCAGCGGTGCGATTCCTCTGATCGGACCCGATGTTCTTGGCGATATCATCTCGACCGCCAGTGATCTTGCCATCGTCATTTCAGATGTGGGCGAGGTCCTGAGCGTCCTTGTCAATCCGACCCACCCAAGTTTTGGTAATCTCGATCACTGGGAAGGCCGGAGCATCCGCGATTTCCTGACCTCGGAGTCAGTTCCGAAGCTCGATCGTCAGCTGACGGCGTTTTCATCGGGTACGGGCGGAACGCGGGCGATGGAACTGAACCATTCCGACAACGTGAACTGGGCCTTCCCGGTGCGCTATACGCTCCACCAGATCGGGCCTGACGGCGCGTTGCTGATGCTGGGCCGGGATCTGCGCCCGATTGCGGAGATGCAGGAACAGCTTGTCAGCGCGCAGATGGCGCTGGAGCGTGATTACGAGACGCAACGTGAATACGATACGCGGTTCCGCGTGCTCATGGATGGGATCCGCGAGGCGATGGTGTTCGTCTCGGTCTCTTCAGGGCGGATCACCGATGTCAATTCCGCCGCGGCCAAGCTTTTTGGCACACCGACAAGCGACTTGCAGAACTCGGCCTTTGGCCCGGAGTTTGACAACCGTAAAAAAGGTGAGCTGATCGAAACGCTGATTACAGCCGCAATATCGGATGCAGCCAAACCAGTCGAAGTCACGCTGCGTCGGTCGAAGAAGCGGGTTCTCCTAAAGCCCAAGATGTTCCGCGCAGCCGGCGAACGGTTCCTTCTGATCCGCCTGGAAAGCGCGGACGACACGGAGCCAGCGGCAGACGCGCTGACGGAAAATCTGAATGCGCTTTATCAGGAAGGCGCGGATGGCATCGTCTTCACTGATCGCGACGGGGTTATCACAGCGGCCAACGAGGCGTTTCTGAACCTTGCCGATGTCGCGCATGTGACGTTGTTGCGGGGCAAGCCGCTGGCCGATCACCTGTCCCGGGGTACGGTCGACACAAAGGTCATGACCGAGAACGCGTCACGCTCTGGCCAGATGCCGATGTACGCGACCAAGCTTGTTTCGGAACATGGCGGGGAAACCTCGGTCGAAATCTCGACGACCTATCTGGCCGATCGCACAAGCCCTGCCTTTGTCTTTGTGATCCGCGATGCGAGCCGTGCGGAAGCCTCGAGACAACCGGGCATCGCGGTCTCCGATGATGGAATGCGCAGTGTCATGGAACTCGTAGGTTCCGCGACGCTGAAAGACATCGTAAGCGAAACCACGGACGTGGTCGAAAAGATGTGCATTGAAACGGCCGTTGAGCTGACGCGCAACAATCGCGTCGCCGCCGCCGAGATGCTCGGTCTGAGCCGACAGAGCCTTTATGTCAAGCTGCGTAAATACGGACTTTTGAGCAAAGACCCAAGCTAGGCTTTCTCTGCGACAATTGGGACGTTTTGACCCGGCAGAGGGTGCACGTTCTGCTTGTGCGACTCATACTGTAAGTCTAGATTTACAGTATGAGTGTAAGCAATGTCGTACACCCTCGCCGCTACCCTGAACCCGCCGCGCTTTTGACGCTGATCAAGCCGGTGACCTGGTTTCCGCCCATGTGGGCCTATCTGTGCGGTGTCGTCTCTTCCGGCGTCTGGCCAGAAGGACAGTGGGGCCTCGTCTTTCTTGGCGTCATTCTGGCCGGTCCGATTGTCTGCGGGATGAGCCAGGCGGCCAATGACTGGTGTGACCGTCACGTGGATGCGATCAACGAACCTGACCGCCCGATCCCGTCGGGCCGTGTTCCGGGACGTTGGGGTTTGTGGGTCGCATTGGCGATGACCGCGCTTTCACTGGCCGTCGGTTCTATGCTCGGCCCATGGGGTTTCGGCGCGACTGTCGTCGGTGTCCTGGCAGCATGGGCCTATTCCGTCGAACCCATCCGACTGAAGCGGTCGGGTTGGTGGGGGCCGGGGCTTGTCGGTCTCTCCTATGAAACCCTGCCATGGTTCACAGGCGCGGCCGTTCTGTCGCTTGGCGCACCGAGTTTCGAGGTTGTGACGATCGCTGTCCTCTATGGTCTGGGCGCGCACGGCATCATGACACTCAACGATTTCAAGGCGCTGGAGGGGGATCGGGCCACCGGCGTGCGCTCCCTGCCGGTGACAGTTGGCCCCGAGGTCGCTGCCAAGATCGCCTGTATCGGCATGGCCCTGCCGCAAATGGTGGTGATCTGCCTGCTTCTGGTCTGGGACCGACCGATGCATGCCGCCGCCGTGATGGCTCTTCTTCTGGCCCAGTTCGCGGCAATGCGTGTCATGCTGCGCGATCCCAAGGCCAAGGCGCCCTGGTATAACGGAACCGGCGTGATGCTTTATGTGTCGGGCATGATGATCACAGCCTTCGCTATCAGAAGCATCGGGAGCGTGTGATGGGATTGTCCTGGTTCTCGATCTGTCGTCTGGGGCTGGTGCAGATGGCCCTTGGGTCCATAGTGGTTCTGACGACGGCAACGATGAACCGCGTGATGGTCGTGGAGCTGGCCTTCCCGGCCATCCTGCCCGGCCTTCTGGTGTCGATCTATTACGCGACCCAGTTCCTGCGACCCCGCTTTGGCCACGGCGCGGATCAGGGCGGGCGTCGGATACCGTGGATCATCGGTGGGATGCTGACACTTGCAACCGGTGCCATCGGCGCCGCGTTGTCGGTCTGGCTGATGGGATCGAATGCCGCCCTTGGCATCGCTGCGGCCGTTCCGGCGTTCCTGCTGATCGGACTTGGGATCGGGGCCGCAGGCACCAATCTCCTGGCTCTTCTTGCATCACGGGTTGCCGAAGATCGGCAGGCGGCTGCAGGCAGCGCCGTCTGGATCATGATGATTTTCGGTCTGGCCGCGACCGGCATAACGGCCGGAATGCTTTTGGATCCTTACACACCCTTGCGGCTTGTTGCCGTGGCGGCGGGCATCTGCGGCATCGCAATGATGCTGACGCTGCTGGGTGTCTGGGGTCAGGAACGCTCGCCTGCCCGCCCAGCGCCCCAGCGTGATGTGGACTTTGGTCAGATCACGCGCGAGCTTTGGGCCGATACGCGCGTGCGGGCCTTCACGATCTTCGTTTTTGCATCGATGCTCGCCTACAACCTGCAGGATCTGATCCTTGAGCCGTTCGCGGGCCACGTCTTCGGCATGACCGTGGGCGAAAGCACGCAGTTGGGCGGAATGCATCACGCAGGCGCGCTGGTCGGGATGATCGTCGTGCTGTTGTCGGGCACGGTTCTGGCCCGGTGGTTCCAGGTTCCCATTCGCGTCTGGATCGTCGGTGGCTGCGTTCTATCGGGCAGCGCACTCGTCGGCATGAGTCTTGGCGGACAGACGCCGGAGACCTGGCCCATCGCACCGAATGTGTTCCTCTTGGGCTTTGCCAACGGGGTTTTCGCCGTCGCTGCAATCGGCGCGATGATGGGCCTGTCCCGCGAAGGAACCGAGGCGCGTGAAGGCGCACGGATGGGCCTTTTCGGCGCGGCTCAGGCGATTGCTTTTGGCATTGGCGCATTCCTTGGAACCGCCGCTGCGGACATAATGCGCGCATTGCTGGAAAGCGATGCGTTGGCCTATGGCAGCGTCTTTCTTGTCGAAGGTGCGATATTCCTGATCGCAGCACTTCTTGCCTTGCGCGTCTCTGCACCGCCAACCGCACCTCAGGGTGCCCTCGTTCCCGGAGAATGATGATATGATCTATGATGTAGTCGTGGTTGGAGGTGGCCCGTCGGGGGCAACCGCCGCACATGATCTGGCCCTTGAAGGCCGAAAGGTTGCAATGCTGGATCGGGCCGGGCGGATCAAACCCTGCGGTGGTGCGATCCCGCCAAGGCTGATCGAGGATTTCGATATCCCGGACGATCAGCTGGTTGCCAAGATCTCGACCGCGCGGATGATATCGCCGACCCAGCGGCATGTGGACATCCCGATCGAGAACGGTTTCGTGGGAATGGTCGACCGTGAATATTTCGACGAGTTCCTGCGCGCCCGCGCGGCCAAGGCCGGCGCACATCGCAACACCGGCACGTTCAAGCGGATCGAACGGGCTGCGGACGGCACCCACGTGATCTATCGCGACAAGGTGTCGGGCAACGAGATGAAGCTGACGGGTAAGATCATCATCGGGGCCGATGGCGCGCGGTCCGACGTGGCCCGGCTGGAGGTGCCGGGTGGCGACAAGATCCCCTACGTGATTGCGTATCACGAGATCATCAAGGCGCCGGGCGCGGTCGGCCAATATGACCCGAAGCGGTGCGATGTGGTCTATGACGGCGCGATCAGCCCTGACTTTTATGGCTGGGTCTTTCCTCACGGGAAAAGCGCGTCAGTCGGCATGGGTTCGGGCATCCAAGGCGTGGACCTGAAGAAAGCGACCGCCGAATTGCGCCTCGCCTCGGGCCTTGAAGAATGCGAGACGATCCGCAAGGAAGGCGCGCCCATTCCGCTGAAACCGCTGGATCGCTGGGACAATGGCAAAGATGTCGTTCTGGCCGGAGATGCCGCAGGCGTCGTCGCCCCATCTTCGGGTGAGGGTATCTATTACGCGATGGTCGGCGGCCGGGTCGCGGCAACGGCGGCGATGGCCGCGTTGGCCTCGGGCCGGGTCAAGGATCTGCAGCTTGCCCGAAAGCTTTTTATGAAAGAGCACAAGACCGTGTTCAAGGTGCTGCGCGCCATGCAGGACGCCTATTACAAGTCGGACGAACGACGTGAGCGCTTTGTCTCCCTGTGTCATGATGTCGACGTGCAACGTCTGACCTTCGAGGCTTATATGAACAAGAAGCTCGTGCGGGCGCGCCCGATGGCGCATCTGAAGATCGGGCTAAAGAACCTCGCCCATCTGACCAGAATCGTACCGGAAGCCTTTACATGACCAGCAAGATCCCTGCATGGGTGGATGGCCGCCTGAAACCTGTGGACAAGATGGAGGTCCATGTGAAGGGCCTGCGCCACAAGGCCGTTTCGGTCTTTGTCATGCAGGGCGACAAGGTGCTGATCCAGCGTCGGGCAATGTGCAAATACCATACGCCGGGGCTTTGGGCGAACACCTGCTGCACCCATCCAGATTGGGAGGAAGAGCCGGTTGATTGTGCGATCCGACGCCTGCGGGAAGAGTTGGGGATCAACGGTCTTTACCCGTCGCATCGCGATCAGATCGAATACCGCGCCGATGTGGGTGGCGGGCTGATCGAACATGAAGTCGTCGATCTGTTTCTGGCCGAGGCGACCCCAGACATGGTCGTCGAACCGAACCCTGACGAGGTGATGGATACGCGTTGGATCAATGTCTACGATCTGACGGCGGAAGTCGCGCGGTGGCCGGAACGCTTCACGCCATGGCTGCGGATCTATCTGGAGCTGCATCACGACCGTATATTCGGACGTCTGGTGCGCGCCTGATCACCCACTAGACTTCAGTTATCAGCCCGCTTCCGGGATCAGGCGCTGGCCTGACCCACCGGAAGGCTGACCACACCCAAAGCTTCGGTTGCTTTCTGCGCGATGTGGCGTGCGGACAGGCCTGCGGCCTCGTACATATCCGCCGGGCTTGCATGATCGATGAACGTATCAGGCAGTGTCATCGTCCGGATGCGCAGGCCGCGATCAAGGGCGCCGTGATCGGCCAGATGATGCAGGACAAGTGCCCCAAAGCCGCCTGTCGCACCCTGTTCGACCGTGATCAGCACCTCGTGATGGCGGGCAAGCTGCCCGATCAACTGAGTATCCAGCGGTTTGGCAAAGCGCGCGTCGGCGACGGTGGTTGAAATGCCCTTGGCATCGAGGTCTTCGGCGGCGCGCAGGCATTCGCTCAGATGTGCCCCGTAGGACAGGATCGCGACACTCGAACCTTCGCGCAGGATACGGCCCTTGCCGATTTCAAGCTCCTGCCCCTGTTCCGACATCTCGACGCCCGCACCCTCGCCCCGCGGATAGCGGAAGGCGATCGGTCCTTCGTCAAAGGCGGCAGCGGTCGCGACCATGTGCTGCAACTCGGCTTCGTCGCCCGCTGCCATCACTACAAACCCCGGCAGGTTGGCCAGATAGCCGATGTCGAACGCACCCGCATGGGTCGCGCCATCCGCACCGACCAGCCCGGCGCGATCAATCGCGAACCGGACGGGAAGCTTCTGAAGGGCGACATCGTGGACCACCTGGTCGTAGCCACGCTGCAGGAAGGTCGAATAGATCGCGCAGAACGGACGCATCCCCGACGCCGCCATCCCGGCGGCAAATGTCACTCCATGCTGTTCGGCGATCCCCACATCGAAGACGCGTGCCGGGAACCGTTTCGCCATGATATCGAGACCAGTGCCAGATGGCATTGCAGCGGTCACTGCGACGATGCGGGAATCTGCTTCCGCCGCCTGTGTCAGCGCCTGCCCGAATACCTTGGTATAGGCGGGCGCGTTGGGCGCAGACTTTTTCTGCGTGCCGGAGATAACATCGAATTTGGCAACACCATGATACTTGTCGGCCGAGCTTTCGGCGGGGGCATAGCCCTTACCCTTGACCGTACAGCAATGGATCAGAACCGGGCCGGTTGCCCGGGCACGCGCCGCGCGGAGTACCGGAAGAAGCTGGTCCATGTCGTGCCCGTCGATCGGCCCGATATAGCTGAAACCCAACTCTTCGAACAACGTCCCGCTGGCGCCGGCGGCGCCGGTGACCAGTTGCCGCGCGCGCCTTGCGCCTTCGCGGAAGGGCCCCGGAAGAAGGGCTTCGAAGCTTTCGGACATCGCTTCGATCGCCGCGCCCTGCGGGCTGGCGTAAAGACCCGAGAGATATTTCGACATCGCGCCCACGGGGGGCGCAATGGACATTTCGTTGTCATTCAGAATCACGAACAGACGGCGGCCTTCATGACCGGCGTTGTTCAGTGCCTCGTAAGCCATGCCGGCGCTGATCGACCCATCACCGATCACCGCAATCGCATCGCCCGTTGGCCGCCCCATGTCACGCCCGACGGCGAATCCCAGGGCCGCGCTGATCGAGGTCGACGAATGTGCCGCGCCAAACGGATCGAACTCCGATTCGGAGCGTTTGGTGAAGCCCGACAGACCGTCCTTCTGCCGTAACGTCCGGATCCGGTCGCGACGCCCGGTGAGGATCTTGTGCGGATAGCACTGATGCCCGACATCCCAGACCAGCTTGTCGAACGGTGTGTTGAAGACCGCGTGAATGGCGACGCTAAGTTCCACCACACCAAGGGAACTTCCCAGATGCCCGCCGGTTTCCGAGACCGCCGAGATCACCTCGGACCGAAGCTCACCCGCCAGTTGACTCAGTTCATTATCCGACAGGCCCTTAAGGTCGGACGGCCCTGCGATACGGTTGAGTGTCGGTGTATCTGGGCGTGTCATGGCGAAACCTCGGGTTTTGTGTTAAAAAGACGCCGTCAGAGCACGCTCTGACGGCGTCCAGTCTCCTGTAGCCAACAGGAAGGGAACCGGGGTGTGGAGACCCCGAGGATCGGATGCGTTGCGACACCCGAACCGCTTGCAAGGGGCGGTGATGTACACCGCCGCCCCTCAGGCCAGCGCGCTGGCGACGCGCGTGCCGATCTCGAGAGCCGCGAACGGATCTTCCGGCAGGATGAACGACAAGGCCCGGATCAGAAGGATCACCGCGATGATCCCGAAGAAGGCCAGCGCCGCATAGACCGCGCCCATCGCCATGTGTTTGAACACCCAGCCATAGAGGTTCGGTTTCGGATCGTGGTCCAGATACCAGTGTTCGTTGTCTGACATTTCGATCTCTCCTTACTCAGGCGGCAGATAGGGCAGGAAGTCTTCCGGTGTCTCGGCAGGGACATAGTTGTTTGCCGCGCCATAACCGTGATCCTGTGCCCAGGTGAACCAATCGTCGACGACCGTGCCGGTGATCAGGATGCCGATACCGCCGGTAAGCGTTGTCAGCACCGCGAACCACCACGCCCAACGGTGGATACCCTCCATCGTCGCGTTGAACCCCATGGTCCAGCGCCAGAACAGGCCCGCACGCTCGGAGGCCGTGCCCCGGTCGACGATCTGTTCCAGTTCCCGGTCGCCGCCGAAACGGCTGACCGCAAGGATCGTCGCTCCGTGCATGGCGAACAGAAGGGCCGAGCCATAGAGGAACACGATCGAAAGCGCGTGGAACGGGTTGTAGAAGAGGTTCCCGTAGGTCAGCGAGAAAAGGTTTGTCCAGTCGAGATGGGTAAAGATCCCGTACGGCACAGCTTCGGACCATGACCCCATCAGGATCGGGCGAAACAGGCCAAGGACAAGGAACAGCCAAATTGCACTGGCGAAGGCATAGCAGACATGCTTGCCCATCCCCAGCTGGTTGGCCAGAACCCAGGATCGAATCCACCAGGCGATCACCGATACCAGAAGGAAGAACGAGGCAATCAGGTAATAGCCACCTTCCGCGAGCGGTGGGATGCCGAGGCCGTATTCCGGTGCGGGTGGGTCCAGCGACAACCAGAACAGATCCCGCATGAAGACAGCCGGATTATACCCCGCCTGTCCCCAGAACCAGAAGCCAACCATCAGGAACCATGTGACCCCCGACATAAGCGACAGGACGCCCCAGGGACCCAGGTAAAAGGGACCAAGCTGAGCGTTGCCGAACCAGCCGAAGAGCGCCGAGAACCGGGTTCCCTTGGAGCGGTCGCCCAGAAGAGCGTCCTCGACCATGCCCATTTCGGCAGGGCCCTGCACCTGAACCTGTGTGAAGATGTTCTGATACTCAGCCATTGACGCCTCCTGCGATGTCGACCCACCAGGGCAACTGGATGTACCAATCCCACCAGACGATCCACTGGTCGAACCAGACGGTGCCGGAGATCACGATACAAATCGCGCTCCAGAACCCGGCATTGAGCGCCAGAAGCAGGCCAAGACGATGGATGCCGAGCGGCCCGATCGAGTAGCCGATGAAGTCACGGAAGAACGTGTCCTCGTGTTCGGCCGACCGGATCTCCTTACCCTTTTCCGGGTTGACGGCGGACAGGATCAGCGATCCGTGCAGCGCCAGCGCCAGACATGTGGTGAAGAAGAACGTCACTGCGATCATATGGGCGGGGTTGTAGTGAAAGTTACCATAGAGGTAACCGGTGTAGCTGACCCAATCGAGGTGGCTCCAGATCCCATAGGGAAAGCCGTGACCCCATGCGCCCATCAGGACGGGCCGGATCACCACCAGCGTGGTGTAGGCGAAGATCGCGACACCGAATGCGAAAGGCACATGGAGACCAATGCCGAGCTTACGGCAAATCTCCACCTCACGCAGGGCCCAGCTGATGAACGCGCCATGGGCACAGATCGTTATGATCTGCCACAGACCGCCTTCGTTAAGTGGCGCCGGGCCAAGTCCATAGGACAGGGGCGGTGGGTTGATCGAAATCAGCCAGGGGTTCCAGGTCCCCTGCATCGACGCCCCGTAAAAGATCAGAATGGTTCCGAGGGCTGCGAAAAAGATCGTCGTGACCCCGAAAAAGCCGACGTAGAACGGGCCGACCCAGAAGTCGAACAGATCACCGCCGACCAGTGTGCCCCCCGGCACACGATATTTTCGTTCGAAGCTGAGCAGTGCCATACTTCTTACTCCGTTTCTGGCGGCGAAGCCGGTCTTCCGGGTGCCGTCTTGCTAGGATTTGCCGTGGGCGGGCGAACCCGCCCACAGCTGTTTTGTCAAAGGGCTTACATGCCTTTCGAGGCAGCGATCTCGAACCAGTTGATGCCATTGGAAAGCACCACAAGGTGGATCATTGCTGCCAGCAGGAAAAGGAAGACACCTTGCGCCACGAATACGCGACGCGGGTCGAAGATCAGCCAGATCTTATAGAATTTAGCCATTCTCCGGTCTCCTTATCCGAACCACGGACGCCAGATGTACGTCGCAATATGAGCAACAACCGCGATGCCTACGAATAGCCAAAGCCCGCTCATATAGACGGCATGCAATTCCTGCGCCTGCTCGTCGGTCAGACCTGTAAAAGACAGGTCGGTTCTATCAGCCATATTATCCTCCGGATCGTCAGACTGACGCCGCGTCCCCCGCGGCCGGGTCCCCTTTAGGCTGAATGCCTATCGGGCATCCGCCTCCCCGGGGGGGAGAGACGGAATCTCGGGTCTCCGCGCTCAGGCGGAGAAAATCATTGGCGTGATGATCCGCGCCTGAGACCAGGCACGGGCCACCGGGCCCTTCTCGGGCAGGCCGCCGGACTTCAGCGCTGAAAGCGCCCATGTCAGGCAGGCGAGCGGAAGGGTCGCCAGAAAGATGATGCCGAAATAGACGCAGAACTCTGTTCTGGGCGGCCGGTGCGCACGAGTTGCCTGCACGCTCATGTCGCTTGTCTGGTCGGTCATGTTTCGTCTCCTTGTTGGGCCGCCGGCGGCGCGAGCGCCTCGACGGTTTCTCGCACCACGCGTTCGGCCCCTTGCTCCAGCGCGGCTTTTTCGGCGGCATCGCGCAGAGTCTTGGCGGCAGAAATGCGGGTGAGAATGGGGTGTTCGGCCACGATCCGGTCGAGCGCGTCCTGCGCGTCGGCATCCCATGGGAAATCGCGGCGAAGTGTCGTGGGTGTCGCTTCGGCGGCGTCCAGTTCCGAGCCAAGGGGCAGGATGTGGAACAGCGCGTCGAAGAGGCCGTTGCAGACCTCTTGAAGCAGATAGGTAGCGCCCGCGTAGCCCATGAAAGGCGTGCCGGTTGCGCGGCGGATGGCGGCGCCGGGGAAACCTGCGGGAATGAACGCGGGACTCGGACCGTGGCCGGCTTTAAGTTCGGCGAGGTACATCTTTTCGTTGATCGACCCCATGACGATCAGGGGCCGTTTCTGAGCCATTAAGGCACGGACCTCGTCGTTATTGGTTTTCTTACCGGCGGTGCGCGCGACAGCGAAAGCGCAGGGGAAACCGAGATCGGATTCAAGGTAATGGCGGACACCGCGCGCATAGGTTTCGTTCGCGACGATGGCGAAGCCGGCGGTGGCGAAGAAGTCCTGCGTGACCGAGCGCCAGAGATCCCAGACCGGTTTGATCGTAGAGTGCTTTTCACGCTCGATGAAGGGCTCGGGATCGAGATCGAGCATTTCTCCCAATGTTCTCAGGAACTTGGTGGTGCTTTCCACGCCGATGGGCGCTTGCAGATAGGGCTTGCCCAGAACCTCGCAAAGCCCGCGCCCGAACTCGCGATACATGCAGACGTTCACGTCGGCATTCACGAGGTTCCGCATTTCGGCCAGATGCGCGCCGAGCGGCATGACCATATTCACCTCGGCCCCGATACCTTCGATCAGGCGGCGGATCTCGGCGAGGTCCGAGGGCATGTTGAAGGTGCCATACATCGGCCCGAGGATGTTCACGCGGGGGGCAGCACCCTCTTCGCGCTTTTTCTCGGGCGGCATCCGGCCCTTGGTCATCCCGAACTCGGTAAAGATCCAGGTCATTGCGCGGTCGGCGCATTCCCATTGGTCCTCGTCGATTGTGCGCGGCAAAAACCGTTGAATACTCGTGCCTTGCGGGGTTACGCCGCCGCCGATCATCTCGGCGATCGAACCGGTGACGACCACGGCAGGGAGCGCCGGGTCAAGGGTGCCCCAGGCGCGTTTCATCGAGCCTTCGGTGCCTTCGCGACCCAGCTCTTCCTCGCCGAGACCGGTGGTCACGATGGGCAGTTCATGGGGTGGCAGACCGTCGGTGTAGTGCAGAACCGAGGTGACGGGAAGGTTTTCGCAGCCGACCGGGCCGTCGATCACGACCTGCAGGCCTTTAACGGCGGTAAACGCGTAGACCGCGCCCCAGTATCCCCCTGCCCTGTCGTGATCCTGGATCAACATGGCGCACCTCCGAAGGTGCGGTTAAGGGCCCGGACGCTCAATGCGCATACCATGCGCATAGTATGTGTATTCCATGCGCATATCCGCATCGGGGTCGACGATGTGCGACCGCAACCGGCCTGGCCAATCGCTTTCCCGCACCGTGGCGCATTATGCGGATAACGCGCTATCATATCATCTGCTCCGCTTTCGCCGCGCGGGCTTGCTTGTCGAGCTTCTTCTGGTGCGCCGCGCGGAAGTCGGGGCGGAGGTTCGGATCGCCCTCCCAGACACCGGCGGTGTCGCCGTGACCCACGCCTTCAAAGAACTCGCGCATGTGCTCCATGCGGTCCTTGCCCGCGATGGCCGCGTTGATCACTTCGGCGAGGCTGCCTGCACCGGCGGGGCCCATCAGGGGACGCGCGGAAATCAGGTTGGTGAAGTAGAGGCCGGGGATCGCCAGTTCCTTGGCCTTCTGGACGACCGGGGTCGTGCCGATGGCAAGGTCGGGCTTGATCGCCTCCATCGCCGCGCAATCGTCTTCGAGGCTGGCGCGGAACTGAACCTTCACGCCGCGGGATTCGAGCCACTCGCGATCCCAGTCGGATTGCGGCGTGCGGGGGCAGGCGCTGCCCACGTAAGGCACGTCCGCGCCGCTTTCGATGAGAAGCCGGGCCACCAGAAGTTCGGAGCCTTCGTAGCCCGAGAGCGTCACGGTGCCCTTGATCGGCGCCTCGGTCAGCGCGCCCTTGATCGCGGGCAGGAAGGCGTTTTGCGCGGCGGCAACCTGATCGGCGGCAATGCCGAACGCATCACCGATACCGGCAAGCCAATTGGCGGTGCCGTCATGGCCCACCGGGGCAGAGCCGACGATGGGGCGGCCAGCGGCCTCGAACTCGCGCATGGCGGCGGTGTAGAACGGATGGATCGCAGCGACCGCGCCGCAGTCGAGGGCCGCGTATAGCTCGCGCCACTCGCGGCAGGGCACGACAGGACCGGCGGCAAGTCCCATGGGGGCCAGCATCGCGCCGATCATCATCGGGTCGGCCGGGAACATCTCGCCCAGTAACGAAACGGTTGGACGATCGGACCGTCCACCGGCGGGGGCGGCAACGGGGCCTGCCTCAACCTCTTCGCGGGCGTATTTCAGCATCGCACCGGCAAGCACATCCTTGGCCTCGGCGTGTGTCGGAATGCCGAAACCCGGTACGTCGATGCCGACGATGCGAACCCCGTCGATCTGGTCCGGCAGGAGCCGCAGGGGCACACCGGATGCTGTGGGGACACAGAGGTTCGTCACGACGATGGCGTCATATTTCTCGGGATCGGCGAGGTCGTGAACGGCCTCGCGGATATCCTCGAACAGTTTGCCCGTGACGAGTGTTTCAGAGTTGAAGGGAACGTAGCCCACGGACCGGCGCGCCCCATAGAAATGCGACACGAAGGTCAGGCCATAGACACAGCAGGCCGACCCCGACAGGACCGTGGCGGTGCGGCGCATCCGAAGGCCCACGCGCAATGACCCGAAGGCCGGGCACATGGATTGCGGTTTGTCATGGGGGCCTTGCGGATAGTCCTTGGCGTATTGATCGAGGATTTCCGATTTGCCCGCCATACGGGCGGCTTTTTCCATTTCGGCGGCCCCGGCGTGGCATCCGATTCCGTCGCCGCCCTGAAGCTGTGGCGCATCCTCGGGCGCGGCGGTGGAGGTGCCCACCGTCACTTCCGCCTCGTGGGCATTGTCATATGTGACTTCGCCGGTCATTGCTGCGGCTCCGGCCCCTTGAGATCGGTCCCCTTGATGTCTGCGACCAGACGCCGGATTTGTTCGGAGGTGGCGCGTTCAAGCATTTCGCGGATTGTCGCGAGCGTATCCTGGGGCAGATCAGGCTTCGTCATAGATCACCTCGAGCGATTCTTTCGGGGCGGCGTTCTTGCCGCGCATATCCATGTCGGTGGCCGGTTCCAGAACGAAGTCGCCGCCCGTATCCTTGGCATCGAACAGGCCCAGAAGACCGTCCTGATCCAGCGGCGCGGGGCGGACCGGGGGAGCCGCGGCAACAGAGTCGCCCAGACCGGCGAACAGTTCACCCCATTCGGATTCGGCGGTGCCGACGATCTGATAGTTGGCCGATTTCTTGCGCAGGTCGTCGTTCTGCGGGATGGCGGCGAGGATCGGGATATCGACCGCTTCGGCAAATGCCGCGGCTTCGCCCGTGCCATCGTCCTTGTTGATCACAAGGCCCGCGACGCCGACATTGCCGCCCAGCTTGCGGAAGTATTCGACCGCCGAGCAGACGTTGTTAGCCACATAAAGCGATTGCAGGTCGTTCGATGCGACCAGGATGACCTTTTGCGCCATGTCGCGCGCGATGGGCAGGCCGAAGCCGCCGCAGACCACGTCGCCCAGGAAATCAAGGAGGACATAGTCGAAGTCCCAGTCGTGGAAGCCCAGCTTTTCGAGAAGTTCGAACCCGTGGATGATGCCGCGTCCGCCGCAACCGCGACCGACCTCTGGCCCGCCAAGCTCCATGGCGAACACGCCGCCCCTTTTGAAGCAGACATCGCCGATCTTGACCTCTTCGCCGGCCAGTTTCTTTTTGGTCGAGGTTTCGATGATCGTCGGGCAGGCCTTGCCGCCAAACAGGAGCGATGTGGTGTCGGATTTCGGGTCGCAGCCGATCAGAAGGACGCGCTTGCCCTGTTCGGCCATCATGTGGCTGAGATTGGCGAGGGTGAAGGATTTGCCGATGCCGCCCTTGCCGTAGATCGCTATGATCTGGGTCTTTTTGGTGGGTTCCTCGGTGATCAGGTCGGCCAGATCCTCATGCGCTTCGTCGCGAAGCCGCTGGTCGAAGTCTTTCAGATTCGGCACATCGAGGGTCATTGTTCAGCGCTCCAATCAAGGATCATTTTGAGACAGGCGGCGTCGTTGAACGCCTCGTCATAGGCCGCGCCTGCTTCGGCTGCGGGTCGGGTATGGGTGATCAGGCCGCCCAGCGAGAGCGCGCCGGATTCGACGAGCGTGCGGGTGGAGGTCAGGTCGTCGGGCGTCCATTCGGCAGCGATCCGGAACCGCGCCTCTTTCATGAAGGCCGGCGGGAAGGCGAAATTCAGGGGCTTTTCGTAGAAGCCCGCCAGCACGATCTCGCCGCCCTTGGCGATGCGGGTGACAAGCTGGTCAAGAAGATCACCGCGGCCCGACGCGTCGTAAATCGCGCGGTAGTCGTGACGTTCGTCCGTATCCGGGTGGATCACTTCGTAACCCTGCGCACCGCTGCTGCGGCCCGGGTCGATTTCCCAGACGGTGGGGGCGGGTGCGCCTGCAGCCATGGTCAGGCGCGCCAGAAGGCGGCCCAGCGTGCCGTGACCGACGATCAGGTCGGGCGGGCATTTGTCAAGACCCGCCATAGCGTGGCGCGCGGTCGCGGCCAGCGCCAGAAGCGCACCTTCGGCCCCAAGGGCCCGGTCGATGGGTGTCACGCGGCCCGCATCGGTGACCAGACGCCGGGTCGCGCCTCCGAACAATCCGTGCGCACCTTCATAGCAGTTGGCGCCGGGAACGAAGACGTGGGTTCCGACCTTATAGGGCGCTTCGGGACCGGCTTCGACAACCTCGCCCGCCGATTCGTAGCCGGGAACAAGGGGATACCCCATGCCCGGGAAGGGCGGCATCGTGCCGGACCAGAACAGTTTCTCGGTTCCGGTGGAAATGCCTGAATGGGAAACTTCGACGACGAGATCGCGGGGTCCGGGCGGCGTCAGCGTCAGTGTATCAAGGCCGATCTGCCTTGGACCCTGAAGAATGACTGCTTTTGTCTGCACCCCGGTCGCTCCCATCCCGATGCGTTTGTCACTGCCGAGAGACTCAGCCGTGCTGTCTGATATATGTGTCAGTTTAAACTGACAGTTTATACTGTCAATCTATTTAGACATTTTCTTGCTGTCTCCCCGAATGCCCGTAACGACGCTGGTGATGAACGGGCGGTTGGTGCGGGGAGATCTGATGTCGGTGAACCCGGCTTCGGCCATCAGTTCGGATATCCGGGCGGCGGAACGGGTGCGCCCCGTCTGCATCGCCATGGTATAGAGGGCGAAATAGGCGTCGCCTGCGCGTTGGGGCCGGTCGCCGCCCGACATCGGCTCGGACACGACAAGGCGACCGCCCTGTGGAAGCGTCTGGTGAACCTGTGCAAGGAGGGCCCGCACAGTGTCGTCGCCATGGTCATAAAGCACCCGGACTAGAGATACCGTGTCTGCTCCCGCTGGGAGTGGGTCATCACGAAAGCTTCCGGGGTGAAGTGCAGCTCTGTCGTCCAGTCCCGCCGCCGCGATTCGCTGAATCGCTCCCGGTGTGACCTGCGGCAGATCGAAGAGGGTACCACGAAGCCCGGGATTGGCGTGGAGTGCGGCGATCAGAAACGCACCAGTGCCGCCGCCGACATCAAGAAGATGCGTCGACTTCGCGAGGTTCACGGCCCGCAGGGTTTCTTCGGCCACGAGCGTCTGGCTGTCCGCCATCAGGGCCGAGTAACGGTCGGCGACGTCGGGGTCGTCGACGCTGGTTGCGCCGAAGACATAGGGCCAGAAATCCGCAAGCTCTGTCTTGCCGCCCTGAAGAAGGGCCACGGGGTTTTCGAGATCGCGGTAGAAGGCGCGGTGGTGCAGGATCATCCCTTCGAGACCCGGAACGCCCAGAAGAGCCGCACCCTTGCGCGCCAGCCCGTAGTGGTCATTGCGGCGGCGTTCAAGAAGGCCCAGGGCGGCACCGGCCTGAAGCAGAACCTGCATCCGGTCAGGATCGAGATTGCACCGCCGTGCAAGCGCGCCGGTCGTCAGATCATCATCCGTCAGCATGTGCAGGACGCGCAGTTCAACGAGCGCAAACAGGACCTGCGAATGAACGAAGCCCGCGACCAGATCGAACAGCGCCTCGCCATCGCGGCGGGCGATGCGGCGGGTCAGGGGAAAGCGGCTGGCCCAGCTTTGAAAGCCGGGAGAGGAGATGAGGCGGTTGCGTAAGCGTGACAGTCGGAACCCGCGCTTTGCGGGCGAGGGGCCGGGAAGTGCCGTGTCACTCACCGGGCACCGTCCGGCGGGCCGGGGTCATCGGCGTGAGGCGCTGCGCGGTCTTGCGCACCATCTCAGCCAGCTGGGCCTCGCCCGGACAGGACGGGATCGATGAGATCGCGCCGGCCAGGATATCCTTGAGCCGGGCCACGGCCCCGTCGACACCCAGAAGCGAGACCGCATTGGGACGGTCGTGCAGATCGTCCTGACCGGCGGGCTTGCCCAGCGTTTCTTCGTCGTAAAGCGCGTCGCGCAGATCGTCGGCGACCTGAAACGCCTCGCCAATCCGGGCACCCAGTTCGAACCAGGGTTCGGCTTCCTGCCCGGCGGCCACCGCCCCCATCTGGGTCGCGGCGATGAAGAGCGCGCCGGTCTTGGCCTGATGGTAGGCGGACAAATCGACCGTCGGTTCGCTCTCCCAGCCCTGCCCTGCGCAGATGCCGCCCGGCATGCCGCTGCGATAGGTGAGAATGCGGATCAGTTCGAGGGCACGGGCAGGATCGGAGTGACCCGCCGTTGCCAGAATGTCGAATGCCATCACGATCAGGCTGTCGCCCGTCAGAAGGGCCAGCGGCTCGGAATAGGCGACATGGACCGAGGGCTTGCCCCGGCGGATATCGGCATCGTCGAAACAGGGCATGTCGTCATGGACGAGGCTGGCGCAATGCATGATCTCAAGCGCCGCTGCAGCGGCATCGGCCATGAGCGGGCGGTCATCGCCACAGGCAAGTGCCACGGACATAAGGATCGTCGGTCGGATACGGGCACCGCCGGGGGTCACCGCATAGTGAAGCGCCGAAGCCAGTTGCGGCGGAGGCATACCAGCCTGTCCGGACTTTATGGCCCGGAGAATCGCGGCGTCGATCCGTTGAGAAATGTCCATCAATGCGTTTCCTGTGATCAGGGCGAACGGTGTGACAACGGAGTGTAAATCCAATTGGACACAAATGTGTAAATCATAGTGGACATATTGGCCGCACGAGTCAACAATCCAGCGCATGTCACACAACATGTCACATGTGGTCGTTATCGGCGCCGGACTGGGTGGGTTGTCGGCGGCGATCCGGCTAGCCCATGCCGGTCTGGATGTGACCGTGCTGGAGGCGCAGGACGCGCCCGGCGGGAAGATGCGGACCGTGCCGAGCGTTGCGGGACCGGTCGATGCGGGGCCCACGGTAATGACGATGCGGGGCGTGTTCGATGCGCTTTTCGCGGATGTGGGCGCGCGGCTGGAAGACCATGTGACGCTGGAGCCCGACCATATCCTGGCCCGGCACTGGTGGCCGGACGGATCGACGCTGGACCTTTTGGCTGACGCTGAGGACAGCGCCGATGCCGTGCGCGCCTTTGCCGGGCCGAAGGCAGAGCGGCAGTTCCGGCGGTTCAGCACGGCGACGGCGGCCTTGTTCGAGGGGTTCGACGGGCCGGTGATGCAGGCGGCGCGCCCGTCGTTTGCCGGGCTTGTGGCCCATGTGGCGCCACGGCCCGCGATCTGGCGCGCGATGGGAGGCGTGTCGAGCATGGCGGCGCGGCTGGCGCGCGAGTTCGACGACCCGCGCCTGCGGCAGTTGTTCGGACGGTACGCGACCTATGTGGGCGGGTCGCCCTATGACAGCCCCGCCGTTTTGCGGCTGATCGCCCATGCGGAGGCGCGGGGCGTCTGGCGGGTGAAGGGCGGGATGCACCGGCTGGCTGTGGCGATGGCGGGACTGGCCGAGGCCAAAGGTGCCACGTTCTCCTATGGTACGAGCGTGCGGCGGATCGAGACGCAGTCGGGCGAAATCGTTGCCGTGCATACGGAAGCCGGGGAAAGGATCCCATGTGACCGGGTTGTGTTCAATGGCGATCCGCGGGCGCTGGCGACGGGTCTGTTGGGGGACCGGGCGCAGGGTGCGGTGCCTCCAAAGGCGGTTGAGCCGCGCAGCCTGTCGGCCAATGTCTGGGCCTTTGCAGCGGAGCCGCGCGGGGTCGAGCTGGCCCATCACAACGTGTTTTTCGGGGCCGATCCGAGGACGGAATTCGACCCTATCGCGGCAGGAGGGCTGCCTGAGGATCCGACGCTTTATGTCTGTGCGCAGGATCGGGGCGGGGCCGAAGCTCCCGCCGGGCCGGAACGGTTTGAGATCATCATGAATGCGCCGCCCGCGCGCGGCGAACCGGAGGATATACCATCATGTCGGACACGCACTTTCCCGGTTCTGGCGCGGCGCGGGCTTCGGTTTTCGCCGGAGCCGCCCGACGCGGCGCTGACGACGCCGACGGGGTTTTCGGAACTGTTTCCGGCGAGCCTAGGTTCCCTCTACGGGCGGAGCCCGCGGGGGCTTCTGTCGGCCTTTGCCCGACCGACAGCACGGACACCGCTGAAGGGCCTCTACCTGGCGGGAGGCGGGGCGCATCCGGGGGCGGGGGTGCCGATGGCGACCCTCTCCGGCCGGCACGCGGCAGAGGCGATATTGACGGACCTTGCTTCCACCTCGACGTCCCCGCAAACGGCTATGCGTGGTGGTATGTCGACGGGATCTCGGATTGCGGGACCCGCGCGATCTCGGTCATCGCCTTCATAGGGTCGGTGTTTTCGCCGTGGTACCGGTGGAGCGGGCGGAAGCGCCCGGAAAACCACGTGTGCATCAACGTGGCCACTTACGGGCCAGGCGGGCGGTTCACGATGACGGATCGTGGCGCGTCGGCCTTGCGCACCAGCCGAACCGAGTTCCGGGTCGGGCCGAGCGCATTGCGGTGGCGGGGTGGCAGGCTGGAGATCGACGTGGACGAGATGTCGTCCCTGCCGCTGGTCAGCCGGGTGCGGGGACGGATTACGGTGACGCCCGATGCCGTGACGGAGGTCGAAGCACCGCTTTTGCCCGACGGGACGCATGTGTGGCGGCCATTTGCGCCTTCGGCAACGATTGACGTCGATCTGAACCGGGGCTGGCAGTGGTCGGGGCATGGGTATTTCGATGCGAATTTCGGGACGCGGGCGCTGGAACAGGATTTCCGATACTGGACATGGGGGCGGTTTCCGACCGGGGACGGGGCGACCTGTTTTTACGATGCCGAAAGACGGGACGGGACGCATCTGGAACTGGGTGTCCGGTTTGGCGGCGATGGTACGGCAGAGGTGATCGACCCGCCACCCCGGACGAGGTTCAACCGCACGCTTTGGGCCGTTCGGCGCGAGACACGGGCCGATCCGGGATATCGTCCGAAACAGGTCAAGGCGATGCTGGATGCGCCGTTCTATTCGCGGTCGGCGATCCGGACGCGGATTGACGGAGAAGAGACCGTCGGCGTCCACGAGGCGCTGGATCTGGACCGGTTCGCGTCGCCCCTGATCAAGCCGATGCTTGCGGTGCGGGTGCCGCGCCGCAGGGGCTGGACTTTTCGCGACTAGGTTACTCGGCCGGGGTAATCGCCGGTTCGTTCGGGTTGCGCCGCCAGACGGACCAGTTAAGCGCGCCCGCGATCGTTACCCAGAGGATGTAGGGCAACAGAAGCGTGCCCGCGATCCAGTCGATCTGCCAGAATGTGACGATCATTGCGGCGACGGCCAGCCAGAGGGCCACGAGCACGATCATTCCGGCGGCCATGCGGCGGAGGCCGAAAAACACGGGCGTCCAGAGGGTATTCAGCGCGATCTGAAGGGCGAAGAACCCCATCGCCATGGCTGATCCCGGCTGACCCGCAACCCGGGACGCGGCTGCAGCGATGCAAAGGTAGAGAGCGGTCCATGCGACCGGGAACACCCAGTCGGGCGGGGTCCAGTCGGGTTTATCGAGCTTCTTGTACCAGTCGCCGGGCTGAAACATGGCCCCGGTCGTACCGGCAGCCACGCACGCGGCGAGGAAGATCGCAAATAGGGTCCAATCCATACACCCTACATAGCGTTGATGCGGGGTTCTTCCAAGTTTCCGCGATCCTGCGCTTCGAGTTGCGCAAGTGCGGCGATGAGATTGCCGGAGCGTCCTTCTCCCCAGATACCACGGGGGCGGGTGGCCCGCGCTGCGGCTTCAACCAGATAACGCGTCTCGTCCAGCGGCGGGGCGTACATCACGGCGGAGCGCGGCATGACCGCTGTAATTGCACTGCGAATCATCGACACACCCAGCCACCCCAGTTTTTGGGCACGGTAAGTGTGGGCGCGGTAGGAGATTGTGTCATGTCCGTTGCGCCGGACTGCACCACCGATGCCGGCATAGATGTGACGCGCCGCGAAGATGCCCGGGCGGGCCGAGAATGGCAGAAGTGCGATACCCGGCTCGGACCGGTAATAGAGCCGGTCGGCTTCGAGCAGGAGGCGTTTGACCATGTTGCGGATACGCGGATCGGGCAGCGGATCGGCAAAGAATGCCGCCTCGTCTATCCCGGCCTCGTCCAGCCATTCGGTCGGCAGGTACATGCGGCGTTCGCGGGCATCCTCGCCCACGTCGCGGGCGATATTCGTCAGCTGCATCGCCACGCCCAGATCACAGGCGCGGGCCAGCGCGTCAGCATCGCGCACGCCCATCAGGACGCACATCATCGCGCCAACCGCAGAGGCCACGCGCGAGGAATAAGCGCGCAGATCGGAGAGCGTGGCATAGCGGCGGTCCATCGCATCCCAGGCAAGCCCTTCCAGCAGGGCATCGGGCAATGCCCGGGGCATATCGTGGGCTTCGATCACCGCGGCGAATGCGCGGTCGACCGGCGTGTTCCGCGGGCGACTCTGATAAATCAGGTCGAGCCTGTCGCGAAGGCTTAGTACCGCCTGCGGCTTTTCATCGTTCAGGTCCACGGCGTCGTCGGCGATCCGGCAGAATGCATAGAGCACAAGGGCGGGGTCGCGAACCGCCGCGGGCAGAAGGCGCGAGGCGGCGTGGAACGACAGCGACCCGTGACGGATCGCCTCTTTGCAATGTGCAAGATCGGGTGCGCGCATCATTCGGCCGCCAATCGTTCGGGAAGCGCCACGGGCGTGGCATCGGGGACGAGTTTGCCCAGCACCTCGGCGCTGGAGACGACACCGGGCAGACCCGCGCCCGGATGGGTGCCTGCGCCGACGAGGTAAAGGCCCTTGGCCTCTTCGCTGACATTATGCGGACGGAACCATGCCGATTGCAGGATGCGCGGTTCGATCGAAAAGCCGCTGCCGTTCGGAGACAGATACCTGTCGCGGAAATCGGGCGGGGTCAGGGCCATGCTGGCCGATATGTGACTGGAAAGGCCCGGCAGCAGGGTGTCTTCGAGCACGCGGAGGACCTTTTGCCGGTAGGGTTCGGCCTCTGCCTCCCAATCCACCGGATCGTCATGGCCGAGATGCGGGACCGGCGACAGGGCATAGAATGTGTCGTCCCCTTCGGGGGCCGCCGTCGGATCGGTGACCGTGGGGCGGTGGACATAAAGGCTCATATCCTCGGACAGGTGCCCCTTGATGAAGATGTCGCGCAGCAGGCCTTCGTAGCGTGGACCCGAGAGGATCGTGTGATGGCCCACATCGGGCCAGAGCTTGCGCGTGCCGGCCGTGCCGAAATACCAGACGAACAGGCCCATGGACCAGCGGCGGCGGTTGAGCTTGTTGTTGGTCCAGCGGGATTTCCTGTGGTTCCGCAGCAGGCGGGAATAGGTGTGGCCCGCATCGGCATTCGATACGATCACCTCGGCCTGATGGACCTTGCCCGACGTCATGCGGACGCCGCGGGCGCGGCCGTCCTTGATCAGGATTTCGTCGGCCTCTTCGCCAAGGGCGATGCGCCCTCCCTGATCGGAGATGACGCCGGCCATGGCGTCGGCCATCGCCTGCACCCCGCCGATGGCATAGTGGACGCCGTATTCCTTTTCCAGATGGCTAACGAGCGCGTACATGGATGTCACATGCATCGGATCGCCGCCGATGAAGAGCGGGTGAAACGACAGCGCCATTCGCAGGCGTTCGTCCCTGACCCGGCGCTGGGCCAGTTTCAGGATCGACTGGTCGGCGCGCAGCAGCGCGAAGGTCGGCAGAACCTTGATCGTGTCCCAGAGGCGGTGCATGGGTTCGGCCACCATCCCCTCGAACCCCACGATATAGCGGCGATGGGCGTCCTTCAGGAACTTGCGGTAGCCGGCCACATCGCCGGGGGAGAGGCGCGCGATTTCGGCCTCCATGTCCTTGGTGGACTGGCGGGCGGCGAAGGACGATCCATCGGGCCAGCGGATTTCATAGAACGGGTCCATGGGCCGCAGATCCACGTCCTTGTGGAAATCGCGCCCGCAATCGGCCCAGAGCTTTTCGAACACCATGGGCACGGTGACGATGGTGGGGCCAAGATCGAACCGGTGGCCGTTCTGGTGGATCGAGGACGCGCGTCCGCCGACGACATCGAGCTTGTCGAGAACGGTGACGCGGTAGCCCTTGGCCCCCAGACGCATCGCGGCGGCCAGACCGCCGAGGCCCGCGCCGATCACGATGGCATGGGAGGGTCTTGCCGTGGAAGAAGAGGGATCGTGCAACATGAGGCAAGCGTACAACTGTCTAGTTTGATTTACAATAATGATTGGACACTCATTTGTCGCAGGCTCTTGTGGCTTTTCTCGGCCAGAATAGTGTGTCAGTATAAGTTGACAGTCTGTGAAGGAATCGCCTTATCCAAGCCGTGAGTCTTAGCGTTTTCAGGTTTCCGTCGGCTGGCGCCCGGTTGTGGGTGCTGGGGCAGATGGGCGCTGCGCGGCTGTCTTTCATGCGGATGAAGGACGTGGGGTTCTGGAAGCTGTGCGGGTCGGGAACCGGTGAAGGGTTCACCCCGCGGCCCAACACCGCGGTCTGGGCGATCCTCGCTACATGGCCCGACGAAGAGACCGCGCGGCGCAATTGCCGAGAGACGCCGGTCTATCGCAGATGGCGCGCACATGCCTCCGAAGACTGGACCGTGTTCATGTCGCCCACATCGGCGCGTGGCGCGTGGTCCGGGGTCGAACCGTTTCAGGCCGAGCCCGATGCGTCACCCGGGCCGATTGCGGCGCTGACGCGGGCGACGGTGAAGCCCAGCGTCCTTGCGAAGTTCTGGGGACGGGTGCCGGATATTCAGAACGTGATCGGCGACGATCCCAACGTGGCCTTCAAGATCGGGATCGGCGAGGTTCCGTGGCTGCATCAGGTTACATTCTCGATCTGGCCCGATCAGGCGTCGATGGACGCCTTTGCGCGGAAGAGCGGCCCCCATGCGCGCGCCATCAGGGCGGTGCGCGAAGAGGGCTGGTTCAAGGAAGAGTTATACGCAAGGTTCCGTGTCCTTGGGGATGCGGGGCAGTGGGGTGGGCACAGCCCACTCGACCGGCTTGAAAGGACAGCGGCATGACGGCGCCATTCCCATTCTCTGCGATCGTCGGACAGGACGAGATGAAACGGGCGATGGTTCTGACCGCCATCGACCCGGGGATCGGCGGGGTACTGGTGTTCGGTGACAGGGGGACCGGCAAGTCGACCGCCGTGCGGGCGCTGGCGGCGCTTCTGCCAGAGATCAAGGCGGTTGCCGGGTGTCCGGTGAATTCCGAGAAGTTGGAGCGATGCCCGGATTGGGCCGAAATAGGGTCGAAACGGGTGGTCAAAAAACCGACGCCGGTGATCGACTTGCCGCTGGGTGCGACCGAGGACCGTGTGGTCGGCGCGCTGGATATAGAGCGCGCCCTGTCGCGGGGCGAAAAGGCGTTTGAGCCGGGGCTTCTGGCCCGTGCGAACCGGGGATACCTTTACATCGACGAGGTGAACCTGCTGGAGGATCACATTGTCGATCTGCTGCTGGATGTCGCGCAATCGGGCGAGAATGTCGTCGAGCGCGAGGGCCTGTCGATCCGCCATGCGGCGCGGTTCGTGCTTGTGGGGTCGGGCAACCCGGAAGAGGGTGAGCTCAGGCCCCAGCTTCTGGACCGGTTCGGCCTGTCGGTCGAGGTGAAGTCGCCGGATGATATCGCGGAGCGGATCGAGGTGATCCGCCGTCGCGATGACTATGAGAACGACCGGGATGCGTTTCTGAAGCGCTGGCATCGGAAGGATGCAAAGCTGCGCCGGGAGATTCTGACCGCGCGCGACATGGTGAAACAGGTCGAGACACCGGAACAGACCCTTGTCGATTGTGCCGAGCTGTGTGTGGCGCTTGGATCGGACGGGTTGCGCGGGGAGTTGACCCTGCTGCGGGCAGCGCGCGCGCTGGCCGCGTTCGAAGGCGCCGGATCGGTCGAACGGGCGCATCTGCGCAAGATCGCGCCATCGGCGCTGCGGCACAGGTTGCGGCGCGATCCGCTGGACGAGGCCGGATCGACCCAGCGGGTCGGGCGCGCCATGGCGGACCTTTTCGGGGCTTTTAAGACGGCTGCCGAGTAGATGCCCGAGACCGGCCAGATCCAGATGACGGGCTGGCAGAGGGCGCAGCTTGCACTGGCCGTTCTGGCCGTCGATCCTGCAGGTCTCGGCGGTCTCTGGATCAGGGCGCGATCGGGGCCGGTGCGGGACCGGTTTTCGGCAGCCCTGAAGTGCCTGCCGCTTCCCCTGCGCAAGGTGCATGCCTCGGTCAGCGATACGCAGCTTTTCGGCGAACTGGACCTGAGTGCGACCCTGCACGAGGGCCATTTCGTCCAGTCGAAGGGGCTTTTGCACGATCCGGCTGCGCTGGCCCTGACCATGGCCGAACGGTGCCCGGCCCGGCTTGCCGCGCATCTGGGCGGCGTGGTGGATCGCGGGACCCATGTGGTGGTGGCGCTGGATGAAGGGGCGGACCCGGACGAGATTGCGCCAGCGGCGCTGACCGAGCGGCTGGGGCTGTTCGTGGCGCTGGACGGGATATCGCTGGCCGATGCCGGGGATCGGGGCCCGGCACCGGAGACATTGATCGCGGCGCGGGCGCTTTTGCCGGACGTAACACTGGATGACGACGCGGCGACGGAGCTGGTCACCCTGGCGGCGATGGTGGGTATCGGATCGCTGCGCGCGCCGCTTCAGGCGATTGCGGCTGCGCGGGCGCTGGCCGCCCTTTCGGGCCGTGTTAGGGTCACATCCGAGGATATCCGGGGGGCGGCAGAGCTGGTTTATGCCCATCGGGCGACGATGATGCCGGAGGCGGACACCACGCCTGAGGAAGAGATGCCTTCGCCCGAGCATCAGGACGCCGGTGAGGGGCAGGACCGGAGCGCCGATGAAGAAGAGACGATGATCCCGGCTGAGATTCTGCTTGAGGCGGTGCAGACGGCGCTGCCCGCAGATGTGCTTTCGGCGCTGGCCGAGGGGCGCAAGACGCGCGCCGCCGCGGGTGCTGCGGGAAGTGGCGCGGCGCATAAAGGCAACCGGAGGGGTCGGCCCCTGCCCTCGCGTCCGGGCACACCTGACGGGTCATCGCGTGTGGATCTGGTCGCGACGCTGCGCGCCGCCGCGCCATGGCAGCCGATCCGGCGGGCCGAGGCGCGGGATGGCCGGGCGCTTCATGTGCGGCGGTCCGATCTGCGGCTGCGGCGGTTTCAGGAGAACTCCGACCGGCTTTTGATCTTTGTGGTCGATGCGTCGGGATCGCTTGCCATGTCGCGTCTGGCCGAAGCCAAGGGCGCGGTCGAGTTGCTGTTGTCGGAAGCCTATGCGCGGCGCGACCATGTGGCTTTGGTGGCATTCCGGGGTGAGGATGCGGAGATGCTGTTGCCGCCGACCCGGTCGCTTGTGCAGACGAAGCGGCGCTTGCAGGCGTTGCCGGGGGGTGGCGGGACGCCGCTGGCCGCCGGATTGCGGTTGGGGCTGGAGACGGCGATGCGCGCGAGCGGTCAGGGAATGACGCCGACGATCGCGCTTTTGACCGACGGGCGCGGGAACATCGCGCTGGATGGGCGCGCGGACCGGTCTGCAGCGGCAGAGGACGCATCGGGCATCGCGCGGGCGATCATGCGGCAGGGTATTGCGTCGCTTGTGATCGATACGGCCGTCCGTCCACAGACCGCGCTGGCGAAACTGTCGGGTGAACTGGGTGCGCGTTACATTGCGTTGCCGCGCGCAGATGCACGGCGGTTGTCGGCGGCGGTGACTGTCGCACTGGACGGCTGACGATGGACTGGGCGCGCGACGGACAGAACTGGCCCAACGCGGCGCATTCGAGGTTTGTCGATGCAGCGCCCCATCGCTGGCATGTGCAGGTCGCGGGCGACGGTCCGGTGATGCTGCTGCTGCACGGCGCGGGGGGTGCGACGCAGAGCTGGCGGCATCTGTTGCCGTTGCTTGCGGAGCG
This sequence comes from uncultured Paracoccaceae bacterium, assembly GCA_947503175.1. GTDB lineage: Bacteria > Pseudomonadota > Alphaproteobacteria > Rhodobacterales > Rhodobacteraceae > Ovoidimarina. The sequence continues at coordinate 693,812 of CANNCO010000003.1, read as the reverse complement.
GTATCGCGTGGTGGCACCCGACCTGCCCGGTCAGGGTTTTACCCGGATGGGAACGCGGATGCGCTGTGGCATTGGTCCGATGGCCGAGGATGTGACTGCGCTTTGCAAGGCGGAGGGCTGGGTTCCGGAGATCATCGTGGGGCATTCCGCCGGCGCAGCGCTGGCGCTGGAAATCGTGCATCGGGATCTGATGCAGCCGCGCGCGGTCGTGGGGCTGAACGCGGCGCTTTCGAAATTCGACGGGATGGCCGGGTGGCTGTTCCCGCTGATGGCGAAATTCATGGCGATCAACCCGCTGATCCCGCCGCTTCTGGCGCGGATGGCCGGGGGCGAGGCGCGAGTGGCCGAACTGCTGACCTCGACCGGATCGGAGGTCGATGCGGAAGGTGTTGCGCTCTACCGCAGCCTGATGACCGACCGCGCCCATATCGACGGAACGCTCGCGATGATGTCGCAATGGGAGATCGGGCGGTTGCTGGACAGGTTGCCCGAGATCGACCTGCCGGTGATCCTGATCGCCGGGGCGACGGACGGAACGGTATCCCCAGAAGTCTCGCGCAAGGCACATGCGCAATTAAGGGGGTCGGTTCTGGCGGTGCTTGAGGGACTGGGGCATCTGGCGCATGAGGAAGCCGCCGATGTTGTCGCGCGGCATATCCTGCGGGCGCTGGATACGCTGCCGGAGCGGACGACGGCCCTGCGCGCTTCGGGTTGACCGCATCCCGGCGATGCGTAGGGTCACGGGCGAAAACCATCCGGAGAGACCCATGACACAGCGCCTGCATTTCGTCTTTGGCGGCGATCTGATCGACCCGCAAACGACTGAATTCAAGAATGTCGACGACATTCATATGGTCGGTGTCTATGCCGATTATGCAAGCGCGTATGACGCTTGGAAATCCGAGGCGCAGCGCACGGTCGACAACGCCCATACCCGTTATTTCATTGCGCATCTGCACAGGCTGCGGGACGAAGAGGCCGAAACCTCGACCACCGAGGAACTGGGGCACTAGAGCCCATGGATATCCGCGCCCTTGCCGCGATGCCGTTGCGAATGGCCTCGGCGCGCCGGGGCGGGGCAGCAGAGACATCCGAGGCGACCCTGAACATCTGGTGCCATGTGGGGCAGTCGGTGGAGATTCCCGCCCTAATCCACATGTTTGAGCAGCTTGAAGGGACGCGCGTCAACCTGACGATATCGCGCGGCGTGACGTTGCCGGAGACGTTGCCGGAGGAAATCGTCGAATATCCCAGGCCGCTGGACCTTTACCAGATGGTCGAACGGTTTCTTGAGGAGATCGACCCCGGGGTCGTTCTGTTTGCCGGCCTGGACTTTCCGCCATCTGCCGCAGCGGTTTGTCGCGACAAGGCCATCCCCGCGATCCTGTTCAATGCGAGCGCTTCGCAGGATGCCGGTTTGTCCCGCGCATTGTCGGGGTTCCGGCGGCGGACCAAACTGCGCGGTATGGCCGGTATCCTGACGACAAGCGAAGGGGATGCCGAAACGTTGCAGCGCATGGGGGCCGATCGCGCGCGCATAGAGGTGACGGGGCCATTGCGCGAGGTGTTCGAGCCGCTGCCCTGCAACGAGTCGGAACGAGGCGATCTGGCCCGTCTGATCAACACGCGCCCTGTCTGGGTCGCCGCCGGGATCGACATGTCAGAGCGCGCGGCTGTGGAAGAAGCGCATAAGACGGCAAGCCGTCTGTCCCACCGATTGCTGCTGATCGTGGCGCCGATGAAAGCCTCGGACGGCCCCGCGCTGCTCAAGGCATTCGAGGCAGACGGGTGGGTTGTGGCCCAGCGCAGCGCGGGGGGGGAACCCGATCCGGATGTTCAGGTCTATGTCGCGGATACGGAGGATGAGACCGGGCTTTGGTATCGGTTGGCGCCGATCTGTTTCGTTGGCTCGACCCTTGTGTCGACTGCGGGTGGAAACGACCCTGCCGAGGCTGCCGCATTGGGTTCGGCCATCATCTCTGGCCCGTTTCTGGGACGGCATGAAGAGATCGAACGCAGGCTGCGCGAGGCGGGAGCGCTGCGGCGGGTGACAACGGGGAACGAGTTGGGCGCGGCGGTGATCGACCTTCTGGCGCCAGAACGCGCCGCACGGATGGCCCATCGGGCATGGGAGGTGTCATCGGCGGGTGCGGATGTCGCAGGCCGGATCATCGAACTGATCGAGCAGCACGCCGACAGGGCGGCACCGTGATGCGGGCGCCGGGGTTCTGGTCGGATCGCAAACCCGGGTTGGCCGCATGGCTCTTGTCCCCGCTTGCGTGGGTCTATGCGATGGGCACCGCACGGCGGGTCGCGCGACCGCCGGAGGTGCGGGCCGGTATACCGGTGATCTGCGTGGGCAACATCAATGCGGGCGGGGCCGGCAAGACCCCCACGGTCGTGGCGCTCGTCGGCATGCTGCAGGCGCGGGGGTCTCGGGTGGCTATTGTATCGCGCGGCTACAAGGCAAAGCTCACAGGCCCGCTGAAGGTCGACCCGGCTACCCACACCGCCGAGGATGTGGGAGACGAGCCGTTCCTGATGGCGGCTTTTGCCGATGTCTGGGTGGCCCGCGACCGGGCCGCCGGTGTGCGCGCGGCAGAGGCGGATGGTGCGCAGGTCGTTATCATGGATGACGGGTTTCAGAACCCGGCGGTGGCCAAGGACCTGTCGCTTGTCGTGGTCGATGCGGTTGCAGGCTTCGGGAATGGCCGCGTGATCCCCGCCGGTCCCTTGCGCGAACCGGTGGCGGCAGGGTTGGCGCGGGCGGATGGTGTGATCGTCATCGGAGGTGCGGATGCGAAGGTTGCGTTTAAGAAAGTGTGGCCGATGCCAGATGGCCTGCCGCTGCTGACCGCCCGTCTGGACCCGTTGCCTACGGGGATGCCGTTTCAGGGGCTGCGCGCGTTGGCGTTTGCGGGGATCGGGCGGCCGGAGAAGTTCTTTGCCACGCTGCGGGAGATGGGGGTTGATCTGATCCGGTCGGTGCCGCTTGGCGACCATCAGCCGCTGACGCCCGCGCTGATGCGGCGGCTGGAGACCGAGGCGCTGGCGCGTGGGGCGCAACTGGTGACGACCGAGAAGGATGCGGTGCGGTTGCCGGAGGCGTTTCGGCAGAAGGTGATGACGGTGCCGGTGCGGCTGGAGTTCGACGACCCGGAGGCGATGGCGCGCCTGCTGGACCGGCTTAGTCTTTCCGAAGACGCGCCCTGATCGTGTCGCCATCCTGATCGAGCTTGGGCGAGGCGCGGTCGATTGACAGTTCCGCGTCGGAATACGTGATGGGCGTGCGCAGTGTTGGCACGCCGTCGACCTGTCGCACCATGGCGCGGTGGATCACCTGCGGGTCGTCGAAAACCTCCCTTAGATCGTTGATCGGACCGGCTGGCACGCCTTCGGTCTCGCAGGCTGCAAGCAGGTCGGACTTCGTGAATGTCATCGTGGCCTCGGTCAGACGCCGGGTCATCTCGGCCCGGTGGGCGATGCGGTCGGCATTGGTCAGGTAGTCGGGATCGGTGGCCATGTCCTCCAGCCCCAGAAGACCGCATAATCGCTGATATTGGGCGTCGTTTCCCGTGGCGATGATGATCCAGCCATCGGCGCAATCGAACACCTGATAGGGTGTCAGGTTCTGGTGTGCGTTGCCGATACGTTCGGGTGCCGTGCCGGTGGTGAGGTAGTTCATCGCCTGATTGGCAGTGATCGCAGTGGCTACATCGAGGAGCGACATGTCGATGTGCTGGCCCGTCCCGGTGCTGTCGCGCTGGCGCAGGGCGGCGAGGATCGCGGTGGTGGCATAGACGCCGGTGAAGATATCGGTGACGGCGACACCCACCTTTTGCGGCTGGCCCGAGGGATCGCCGGTGAACGACATCAGCCCGGACATGCCCTGAATGATGTAGTCATAGCCTGCCCGGTGCGCGTAAGGCCCGGTCTGGCCGAAACCGGTGATCGAGCAGTAGATCAGGCGCGGATTGGCCGTTCGGACGGTTTCGAAGTCGAGCCCGTATTTCGCGAGGCCGCCCAGCTTGAAGTTCTCGATCAGGACGTCAGCCTCGGCGATCAGGTCATTTGCGAGGGCGAGGTCGCCCGCATTGGTCAGGTCGAGGGCGATGGATTGCTTTCCGCGATTGCAGCTGTGGAAATAGGCTGCCGATCTGTCACCCTCGCGGTCGACGAAGGGCGGGCCCCAACGGCGCGTGTCGTCGCCCGCTGGGCTTTCGATCTTGATGACCTCTGCACCAAGGTCGGCAAGCGTTTGACCGGCCCATGGGCCGGCCAGGATACGTGCGAGTTCAACGACTTTGAGACCCGAAAGCGGGGCGGTCATCAGCTTCCAAGCGCCTCGTCAATCGCGGCCTTCAGGGCGTTGTAGTTGTTCCCGGAAAGGAGCTGCCCGTTCACAAGGAAGGATGGGGTCGAGCTCACGCCGTCGGCGGTCGCGTTTTCCTGATAGACGGCGACCATGGCATTGGCCATGTCATTGTCCTGCAGGCAGGCATTGACCGTTTCGTCCTCAAGCCCTGCTGTCCGGCCAAGGCGGCGCAGGTTGTCGGCCACAACCGCCGGATCACCCGAGGCCGTCCAGTCACGCTGGTTCTCGTAGATAAGGCTGACGAGGCCGAAATAACGCTCTTCACCGCCGCAGCGCGCCAGCATCCCGGCCCAGAGGCCGAACCGGTCGAAGTAAACTTCGCGATAGACATAGTTGATCAGACCGGTGTCGATAAAGTCGGACTTCAGGTCATTGAATCCGCCCGCATGGAAGTTGGCGCAATGGGGGCAGGTGAACGAGGCATATTCGATGACGGTCACGTCGGCGTCCGGGTTGCCAAGGGTCATCTCGGCCACCATCGACGTGTCGACATCGGCATCCTGCGCTTCTGCCGCGCCAAGCGACACGCCGGGGGCCTGTGACGGGGTGCCCGTCAGGTAAAAATAGCCTGCAACGGCGATGGCCACGAGCGTGGCGATGGAAAGAATACGGTTCATGGGGACCTGCTTCACTAAGATTTTCGGGAGATGACGTTTGCGCCCAGCCTCTCCAGCGCCGAGCGCAGAGAGGGATCGGAGACGGGGGCGGCGGTTTTAGCGGCGGCGGCCCGTGCCTCGGGCGAAGGGCCTTTGGGTTCGGGCGCGGCGGGGGCCGGAGCGAACACTGCCTGTCCTTCGGCGAAGCCCGTGGCCGCCGTTTGCGTGATGCGGATGCGGCTGATCGCCGAATAGCCGTAGCAGGCGTTGACCCGTTCGCGCAGTTTTTCCTTTTGCATTTCGACCATCGGCGCATGGGCACCGGTGGTCAGGATCGTCAGTGTCGCGCCAAGACCGCCACGGCCATAGCTGACCTCGACCGGCCGGGTGTGGGATGCGATGTCTTCGCCTGTGATCTCGGCCCAGTGGGTGAGAAGACGGCTGACGGCAAAGCCACGCGATTCGCCGACCTCGCGCACCGGGCGCGCGACAAGCTGCGACGCACGGCGAAAGCCGTAGCGGCGGTTGCGCGTTTTGGTCTGGTCGCTTACGGCCATTGCTACCCAAGTCCTGTTGCGCGGCTATCTTAAAGCCTGGGGGGCAACGTACCAGAGCAAACGCAAACGGGGAGCATAAAGATTGCGTGAAACGGAAATCACCCAAGCCGTGCTGGACTGGTACGATATCCATGCGCGCGAGATGCCGTGGCGGGTGGGCCCTGCGGACCGGAGGGGCGGTGCGCGCCCCGACCCTTATGCGGTGTGGTTGTCGGAAGTGATGCTGCAACAGACGACCGTTGCGGCGGTCCGCGACTATTTTCACCGGTTTACGGCGCGGTGGCCGAGCGTTGGCGATCTGGCAGCGGCGGACGATGCGGATGTGATGGGGGAATGGGCGGGGCTTGGATATTACGCCCGGGCGCGGAACCTTCTGAAATGCGCGCGGGTGGTGGCGCATGATCTGGGCGGCGTTTTTCCCGATACGCGGGAGGGGCTTTTGGAGTTACCGGGGATCGGACCCTATACCGCTGCTGCGATATCCTCGATCGCGTTCGATCGGCCCGAAACGGTGGTCGACGGGAATGTCGAGCGGGTCATGGCGCGTTTACATGACGTGGATACGCCCCTTCCTGCGGCGAAGCCGGAACTGACGGTGCTGGCGGCGCGTCTGACGCCGGATCGGCGCCCCGGGGATTATGCGCAGGCGGTAATGGATCTCGGCGCGACGATCTGTACGCCGCGCAGCCCGGCCTGCGGGATTTGCCCGGTGATGGAGGCCTGCGCGGCGCGGAAATCCGGGCGGGCGGCGGACCTGCCGCGCAAAACCCCCAAGGCGGCGAAACCGGTGCGGCTGGGCTATGCCTATGTCGGGCGGCGCAACGATGGGGCTTGGCTGTTGGAACGGCGGCCCGAGAAGGGACTGCTGGGTGGAATGCTGGGCTGGCCGGGGTCGGACTGGTCGGATGCCCCCCTGCCCGCACCGCCGGTATCCGCCGATTGGGCCGATCTTGACGCGGAAGTCCGCCATACGTTTACGCATTTCCATCTGCGCCTGAAGGTGATGGTCGCGCGGCTTCCCGACGCGTCGAACCCTGAAACCGGTGCTTTCGTTCCGCATTCGGAGTTTCGGCCCGGAGACCTGCCCACGGTCATGCGAAAGGTATTTGACCTTGCGTCGCAATCGCCCCGGGTCAATTGAGCCGACGGCCAGGTCGCGGTAGATTGCCGCCATGACTGCACAGGATACATTGCCTTCCACCCGGATCGGATTGCGCCATGCGCTTCCCTTCTGGTCGCCCTTTCTGCTGATCCCCGTGGTCTGGTTCGCGGCGGTTTCGGGTGGGTTGGCGATCCTGCTGATCCCCGCCTTTACCTGGGTGTTGTTCACGCTTCTGGATGCGATCCTGGGGAAGGATCTGACGGATTTAGACCCTAATACGCCTGAAAGCGGGCTGTTCTGGTATCGGCTGGTGACATTGGTCTGGCCCTTCGTCCAGCTTGTGCTGTTGCTGACGCTATTGGCCTATATGCCGGTTGCGGACCACCTTTCGACCCTGGAGAAGTTTGGCCTGTTCTTCGGGATGGGTGTCGTGTCGGGAACGATCGGGATCGTCTATGCGCATGAGTTGATGCACCGGCCCGGGCGGGGGGAACGGCGGCTGGCGGACCTGCTTTTGGCGATGGTGTTTTATGGCCATTTCCGGAGCGAGCATCTTCTGGTGCATCACCGTTATGTGGGCACGCCGCGCGATCCTGTAACGGCGCGGTTCGGCGAGGGTTTCTTTCGCTTTTTCGTGCGTGTTCTGCCCGGGTGTTATCGTTCTGCCTGGCGGGCGGAGGCGGCGATGCTGGGGCGGAAGGGGCTGTCACCCTGGAGTTTTCTGAACCCGTTCTGGATGTATCATGGGGCGCAGGCGGTGTTTCTGGTGATCGCTTATCTGCTGGCCGGGTGGCTGGGGGTCGCTTTGATCCTGTTTCAGGGTTTCATCGCGATCTGGCAGCTGGAGCTTGTGAACTACGTCGAACATTACGGGCTGACCCGGAAGCATCTGGGCGAGGGCCGGTATGAGCATGCGCAGCCGCGCCATAGCTGGAACGCGACGCAGAAGGCGTCGAACTGGCTTCTGATAAATCTGCAACGGCATTCGGATCATCACACCTCGCCCTCGCGACCGTTTCCGTTACTGCAAGCCGGTAACGTGGACGAGATCCCGCAACTGCCGCGGGGGTATCCGGTGATGACCACGCTGGCGATGGTGCCGCCCGTGTGGCGTTACGTGATGAACCCACGGGTGACGGATTGGCGGGAGCGGCACTATCCGGAGATCAGTGACTGGCGGCCTTACGATACGGCCGCCAATCCGATGCCCCGCTAGTGCATTCTGCTTGAATCAGAGACTGTTTTCGCTGCCTCTCGCCCTCGGCTCGAGCGCAAAAACCGTCGCAGGATACATGACTGTCAAAGCAGGAATGCACTAAGTCCAGTCCAGCACGACCTTGCCGCTGGAGCCGCCGCGCATCACCTCGAACCCTTCGCGGAAGTCGTCGACCTTGAACCGGTGCGTGATGACGTTGCGGACGTCGAGCCCGTTTTCGAGCATGGCGATCATCTTGTACCAGGTCTCGAAAATCTCGCGCCCGTAGACGCCTTTGATCGTGATCGCCTTGAAGACGATGCGGGACCAGTCGACGGGGGACTTGCCGGGTGGAATGCCCAGAAGGGCGATGCGACCACCCATCACCAGTGCCTCGACCATCTGGTCGAGCGCGGCCTGTGAGCCGGACATTTCAAGACCTACGTCAAAGCCTTCTTTCATCTTCAGATCAGACACTATTCCAGCCAAATCCTGATGTTTCGGGTTCACCGTCACCACGTCCGCGACCCGGGCGGCAAGGGCCAGACGGTCGTCGTTGAGGTCGGTGACAACCACATGGCGGGCGCCCACATGGCGTGCAACGGCGGCAGCCATGATGCCGATGGGACCGGCGCCGGTGACCAGCACATCCTCGCCCACAAGATCAAAGCTGAGCGCGGTGTGAACGGCGTTTCCGAGGGGGTCGAGGATCGCGCCGATTTCGTCGTCGATCACATCCGGCAGGGGGACGACGTTGAAGGCGGGCAGGCGCAGGTATTCGGCGAAGGCGCCCGGTTCGTTGACGCCGATGCCGCGGGTTGCGGGATCAAGGTGGAACTTGCCCGCGCGGCTTTGGCGGGAGGTCTTGCCGATCAGGTGCCCCTCGCCCGAGACGCGCTGACCGACGATCAGATCTTCGACATCACGGCCCATATCGACGATCTCGCCCGCGAATTCGTGGCCGGTGATCAGGGGCACGGGCACGGTCTTCGCCGCCCAGTCGTCCCAGTTCCAGATATGAATGTCGGTGCCGCAGATCCCGGTCTTGTTGATCCGGATTAGAACGTCATCCGGTCCGATTTCGGGGACCGGGCGGTGCTCCATCCAGAGGCCCGGTTCGGGTTTTGCCTTCACAAGGGCTTTCATCTGATTGGTCATAGCGCCCCCACGGTTTTGCCGGCCTGGGTGAAGGCCGCCAGCGCACGATCCAGATCGTCGCGCGTGAGGGCCGCGTTCATCTGGGTTCTGATCCGCGCTTGTCCTTTCGGGACGACCGGGAAAAAGAACCCGGCGACGTAGACACCGCGATCATAGAGTGCGCGGGCCATATCCTGGCTGAGCCGGGCGTCGCCCAGCATGACGGGGATGATCGGATGCTCGCCGGGGAGAAGTTCGAACCCCGCCGAGGCTAGACCGGCGCGCCAGTAGTCGGCATTCTCGAACAGGCTTGTGCGCAGGTCGTCGCCGGCTTCGACGATTTTCAGGGCTTCGATCCCGGCGGCGACGACGGCCGGCGGGAGGGAGTTCGAAAACAGGTAAGGCCGCGCGCGCTGGCGCAGGAGGTCGATCACAGGCTGCGAAGCCGCGATATAGCCGCCGATTGCACCGCCCAGCGCCTTTCCCAAAGTGCCCGTCACGATATCGGCATGAATGCCTGCATGGGCCGGTGTTCCGCGCCCCTCGGGCCCCATGAACCCGGTCGCGTGGCAGTCGTCGACCATCACGAGGGCGTCGTATGTGTCGGCAAGCGCACGTATCTCGGAAAGCTTCGCGAGATAGCCATCCATCGAAAAGACGCCATCGGTCGCGATCATGATGAAGCGGGCGCCATCGGTGCGAGCCGCCTTGAGCTGATCCTCAAGCGCGTCCATGTCGGAGTTCGCGTAGCGATAGCGCTTGGCCTTGCAGAGACGGATACCGTCGATGATCGAGGCGTGGTTGAGCGCGTCGGAGATGACCGCGTCTTCGGGGCCCAGAAGCGGCTCGAACAGACCGCCATTCGCATCGAAACAGGCGGCGAAGAGGATCGCATCGTCATGACCGAGAAAACGGGCAAGCGCCTGTTCCAGATCCCGGTGCAGGTTCTGCGTCCCGCAGATGAAGCGGACCGAGGCCATTCCGTAGCCATGGGTGTCGATGGCGTCCTTTGCCGCTTTGGCAAGGCGGGGATCGTCAGCAAGGCCCAGGTAGTTGTTGGCGCAGAGGTTCAGCATCTCGCGCCCCTTGACCATCACATGGGCGCCCTGCGGGCCGGTGATCGGGCGTTCGCGCTTGAGCAGGCCCGCGTTTTCGATCTCGTCCAGCGTCATGCGGATATGGGCGTGGAATGATGACATCGGTTCCTCCTGTGGCCGCAGCATTGCCGCAGTCGGCCCCAGTCTACCACGAGGTTTGCGACGCAGGGTCGTCGTTTTCCGGAACCATCTGCGGCTGGCGGCTGTTCCGGACAGTTCCTATAGTCGCGGCGAAAGACAACCGGAAAGGACCACGCCCATGACCGATATCGTCATCCTTGGAGCCGCACGTACCGCCATCGGAACCTTCGGAGGCGCGCTGGCGGCAACGCCGCCGATCACCTTGGGTGCGGTTGCTGCGAAAGCCGCGCTGGAGCGCGCAGGCGTTGAGGGTGGCCAGATCGGCCATGTGGCGTTCGGCCATGTGATCAACACCGAACCCAGGGATATGTACCTGTCACGGGTTGCGGCGATGGATGCGGGTGTGCCCGAAACCACGCCCGCGATGAACGTGAACCGGCTGTGTGGCTCGGGCGCGCAGGCGGTGGTGTCGGTCGTGCAGGCGTTGCAACTGGGCGATGCGGATTTCGGACTGGCAGGCGGTGCCGAAAGCATGAGCCGGTCGCCCTATATCCTGCCGCAAGCGCGCTGGGGCCAGAAGATGGGGGATATCGGGTCGCAGGACATGATGCTGGGCGCGCTGAACTGTCCGTTCGGCACCGGGCATATGGGCGTGACCGCCGAGAATGTGGCCGCCGAGCACGACATCAGCCGCGAGGATCAGGATGCATTTGCGCTGGAAAGCCAGAACCGTGCGGCGCGGGCCATCGAGGAGGGCCGGTTCAAGGATCAGATCGTGCCGGTCGAGGTGCGGGTGAAACGCGAGGTGATGCCGTTCGAGGTGGATGAGCATCCCAAGGCCACGACGCCCGAGGCGCTGGCGGGGTTGCGCACAGTCTTTCAGAAAGACGGGACGGTGACCGCAGGCAACGCGTCCGGCATCAACGATGGTGCGGCGGCAATTGTGATGGCGCGGGGCGAAGCGGCGGAGGCCGCGGAGCTGAAACCACGCGCCCGGGTTCTGGGCTATGCCCATGCCGGAGTGCGGCCCGAGGTGATGGGCATTGGCCCGGTCCCGGCGGTAGAGGCCTTGCTGGAACGGACCGGGTTGAAGATCAGCGATTTCGACGTGATCGAATCGAACGAGGCGTTTGCGGCGCAGGCCCTTGCCGTGAACAAGGGGCTGGGTCTGGACCCGGCGAAGGTGAACCCGAATGGCGGCGCTATTGCACTGGGTCATCCGGTTGGTGCGACCGGCGCGATCCTGTGCGTGAAGGCGCTTTACGAGCTGGAGCGTATCGGCGGCGCGCGCGCCCTGATCACCATGTGTATCGGCGGCGGGCAAGGCATCGCGCTGGCCATCGAGCGGTTGGGTGACTGACACCAAATCGCGGTTAATGACATTTTTACTCAACCGGGGCGATGATGGCCGCACTGCCGCTGCCAAGGACGCCCCGGAATGCTGGAATTCGACACTGACACCGAAGCCCTGCGGGCGCGCCTTGCCCAGGAACGCCTGCTGACGCATCAGCGTGACCAGCTTGCTTCGGCCAATTCCCGAATATCGGAAAAGGCCAAGATCCTGTCGACGGAGGTGATCGAGAAACGCGAGGCTGCGGAAGCGGCCCTGATGGAGGCCAATCAGTTCAAGACCCGCACGCATGAGGCCCTGCGAAATCTGCGCAAGGCGCGCGGCGATGTGGTGATGGCCGAACGGCGGCTCTGGGCCTCGATCGAGACGATAGAAGATGGGTTCGCGGTGTTTGATCGCGACCGCAAGGTGATTGCGGCGAATCGGGCATTCCTGCTTCCCTTCGCGGATATGGAATGCGTCGATATCGGCATTTCCCATTCCGATCTGATCGACATCGCCGCCGAAGAGGGGCTGATCGATCCGGGTGACCGCAGCCCCGCGGAATGGGCGCACTGGATGAAATCGCGATGGGATGCCGACGAGATCGATCCGGTGGTGATCCGGTTCTGGGACAACAGCTTTGTCCGGATGGTCGAGCGGCGCACCGATGACGGCGACATGGTGGTTCTGGGGTCGAACATCACCCCCACGATGCGGCGCCAGCGCGCGCTTGAATTCGCCCGCCACAGGGCGGAGGCCGCGAACCGGGCCAAGTCGAACTTCCTTGCCAATATGAGCCACGAGATCCGCACCCCGATGAACGGCGTCCTTGCCATGGCAGATATCTTGGCCGAGGGCGCGCTGTCCGAGGAACAGCGCCTGTGTGTCGACACGATCAAAAGCTCGGGCGAGGCACTTTTGGTGATCATCAACGACGTTCTGGATTACTCGAAGATCGAGGCGCAGAAGCTGGAGTTGAACCCGGCCCCCTTCGATCTTGAGGAAACGATCAACGAGGTCGTGACGCTGTTGCAACCGGCGGCGCGCGAGAAGGACCTGAGCCTTGTCGTGGATTATGATATGTTCCTGCCAACGAGGTTCACGGGCGACAAGGGCCGGATCCGCCAGATCCTGATGAACCTTGTGGGCAACGCGGTGAAATTCACGCCGGACGGGCACGTGCTGATCCGTGTCGTCGGACTTTCGCAGAACTCCGGGGAGTCCTACAGACTGCATGTCACGGTCGAGGATACGGGCATCGGCATCGAGCCTGACATGCGGGCGCATATCTTTGGCGAGTTCAATCAGGCCCAGTCGGACAGGACACGTCAGTTCGACGGTACCGGTCTGGGCCTTGCGATTACACAGCGGCTTGTGAAGCTGATGGACGGCGATGTCTGGGTCGAATCGGAGATCGACGCGGGGTCGGTCTTTGGGTTTTCGCTTGTCATGTCGACAGGCGGCGCAAGCCAGATGCCGGATTTCAGCCTGCCCACGAGCGGACGGCGGGTCCTGTTGTGCGATCCGGACGCGGCGAGCCGCGCGATCCTGTCGAAGCAACTGATGGCGCTCGGTCTGCGGCCCGAATGCCATGCGAATGCCAGTGACGCCGCGCTTCAGGGGGCCGGTCCGGAGGACCTGGTCATACTCACCGATTCCGGCATCAATACCGGGACCATCCGGATCGGGTTGGGCCTTTCTCCCGATGGGGAAAAAGAGGACACGGCCCTTCATACACTCGCGCGCCCGATCTTGCGTGGGGAGTTGCTTTCGGCGCTGGATACGGTGCTTGGCCTGCCGGTTTCGCACGAACCCGCGGTGCAGGATCATCAGGGCCACAGGTTGCGGGTGCTTGCCGCCGAAGACAACAAGACCAATCAGCTGGTGTTCCGCAAGCTTCTGAAAGATCAGGATATCGACCTGACCATGGTCGAAAACGGAAGAGAGGCCGTTCAAGCTTTCGAAGGCGGCGATCCGCCCGACATTCTGTTCACCGATATCTCGATGCCCGTCATGGACGGCAAGGATGCCGCACGGGCGATCCGCGAGATCGAGTTTCGGGCAGGGCGGGCGCGCATTCCGATCGTTGCGATGACGGCCCATGCTCTGGAAGGGGATGAGGACAGTATCCTTGCCGCCGGGATCGATCACTACATGACCAAGCCGTTGCGCAAGGAGGTGCTGATCGCGCGGCTGGACGAGGTGCGGATGGGGCAAGCTGCCGCTGCACCGGTTGCCGCGCAGTAGCCCGTCCGCTTTACCTCGGTCGCAGCGTTTTGTGCCGGGAAGGCTACGGCGTCAGTTTTCCGGATAGCCGCGCACGAAGGCCCAGCTGTCACCTTCGCTTCGGTCGGGGTCAAAGCTGTAGCCGCCGAAGTCGAAGCCTTTCACATCCTCGATATCAGTCAGACGGTTCTCGATCACGTAGCGGGCCATGGCACCGCGTGCCTTCTTGGCGAAAAAGCTGACCGTGCGCGCCTTGCCCGCGCGCATTTCAAGGAACACTGGGGTCACGATACGAAGGCCCAGAGATTTTGGCGGAACCGCGCCAAAGTATTCCTGGCTGGCACAGTTCAGAAGCACGTCAGTCCCAACGGCCTCGGCATCCTGCCGAAGTTTCTTGGCAATCCTGTCACCCCAGAAATCGTAGAGGTTCTTGCCACGGCGGGTAGCAAGACGGCTGCCCATCTCAAGCCTATAGGGTTGGATCGCATCAAGGGGGCGCAGCGCGCCGTAGAGGCCCGAGAGAATGCGCAGGTGATCCTGCGCCCAGCGCAGGTCGTCGTCATCCAGCGTCTTTGCCTCGAGACCCATATAGGTGTCGCCCGCAAAGGCGTGGACGGCGGAACGAACGGCATCATGACCCGGCGCGTTCTCGAACGCACGGAACCGGTCGCGATTGAGACGTGCCAGATCGTCAGACAGGTCCATCAGACCCTTGAGCTTGGTCAGCGTCAGTTGACGCGCGTGGCCGGCAAGCGTTCCCGCCTCTTTCAGAAAGACAGGTTCGGTTTCGGGCGCTTTCGCCCCGTCCCAGTCCAGCCGCTTGGCCGGCGATATCACGACAAGCATCCCTGCCCCCAAATTCACTTATGTTTCTGATTTAGCCGACCCGCCGTCTGTCTCAAGCCCCCGACAGAACGTCAAGGAAGGCCGCGCCGAACCTTTCGTCGCGCCGTTCGCCGAGAACGCGACGCATTGCCCCCTGATCGGGTGCGTGGAGCGAGGCGACCTTGGCCAAGAGAGATGCGGGACAGGACATGGGCTTTTCCGTGCCGCAGGGGCCGCGGGCCAGTTGCGACTGCACCTCAAACAGGCGGTCGTAGAGATCTCCCGCCTCTCCCCCGGCCAGTTTCCTGCGGGAGGGATGCGCGGGGGGTCGGGGCCTCGCCCGTGATCACCTCAAGAAACGCGGCACCGTAGCGTTCCAGCTTTTTCGCACCGACGCCACCGATTCGGGCCATGTCGTCCAGCGTTTCGGGGCGCTTTTCGGCCATTTCGATCAGGGTGCGGTCGTTGAAGACGACATAGGCGGGCACGCGTTGCGCCTCGGCCAGGGCCCGGCGGCGGGCCTTGAGTGCGGCAAGAAGCGGCGCGTCCTCGTCGGACACAAGCGCGCGGGCCTGTGGACGGGCGGCGGTGCGCATCGTGTCGCGGCGAAGGGTGATGTCGGCCTCGCCGCGCAGGATCGGACGGGCGGCCTCGGTCATCCGCAAGGCGCCGTGGCGTTCGGGATCGGGGCGGACGAGGTCGTGGCCCATCATCTGCCGGAAGATCGCGGTCCAAGTGCGCCGGTCGATATCCTGACCGACGCCGAAGGTCGGCAGTTGGTCGTGGCCGCGCCCCCGGACCTTGTCGGTCGCGTTGCCGGTCAGGATGTCGATCAGGTGACCCGCGCCGAAATACTCGCCTGTGCGCAGGATCGCAGACAGGGCCTTTTGAATGGCCACCGACCCGTCGAACAGCTCCGGCGGGCGGTCGCAGAGGTCGCAATGGCCGCAGGGTTTCGCATCTTCGCCGAAATAGCCCAGAAGCGTGATCCGGCGGCAGGCCTGCGCCTCGGCCAGACCCAGAAGGGCATTCAGACGGCCATGGTCGGCGCTTTTGCGTTCCGGCGGGGCAAGACCCTCGTCGATCTGCCCTCTGCGCAGGCGGATGTCGTCGGGGCCGAAAAGGGTCAGGGTCTCGGCGGGCGCGCCATCGCGCCCGGCCCGCCCGATCTCTTGATAATAGGCCTCGATGGATTTGGGCAGATCGGCATGGGCGACCCAGCGGATATCGGGCTTGTCGACCCCCATCCCGAAGGCAACGGTGGCCACCACGATCAACCCATCCTCGGTCTGAAACCGCGCCTCGACGCTTCGGCGGGCATCGGGTTCCATCCCGCCATGATAGGCGCATGCGGAATGCCCTTCGGCAGACAGTGCGGCGGCAAGGGTCTCGGTCTTGGCGCGCGTGCCGCAATAGACGATGCCGGGCTGACCTTTGCGCGCGGCAGCGAATTCGAGGATCTGGCGGCGGGGGCCGTCCTTCACCGAAAAGGCAAGGTGGATATTGGGCCGGTCGAAGCCGCGCAGGAAAGTTTCTGGCGGCTCACCATCGAAGAGGCGCGTGACGATCTCGGCCCGGGTTTCGGCGTCAGCGGTGGCGGTGAACGCGGCGAGCGGCACGCCCAGCGCCTTTCGCAAGGTTCCGATCCGCAGATAATCGGGGCGGAAGTCGTGGCCCCACTGGCTGACGCAATGCGCCTCATCCACCGCGATCAGGGTGGTGTTGATGCGGCGCAGGAAGCGGTCGGTGCCGCCCGAGGCAAGCCGTTCGGGCGCCATGTAGAGGATTTTCAGATCGCCCCGATCGAGGGCCGCGTGAACCGCGTTCGTCTCATCCTCGGTATTGCCGGAGGTCAGCGCACCTGCCGCCACACCCGCCGCCTGAAGCCCGCGCACCTGATCGCGCATCAGCGCGATGAGGGGCGAGATCACGACCGTGACGCCATCGCGGCAGAGCGCCGGAAGTTGAAAGCACAGGGATTTGCCGCCACCCGTGGGCATGATGGCCAGCGTGTTACGGCCTGCGTTGACGGCATCCACGATGTCCTTCTGCCCCGGGCGGAAGGCATCGAATCCGAAGACAGAGGAAAGCAGAGCTTTCGGTTCGGGCATTGGTCCTGACGATTTTATTCAAACTGCTCGTTTGGGATGACCATCGCAGATGAAGAATCGGTGAACAAGGACCAAAGCCCTACACTACCAACGCGCGGTAGAGATCGGGCAGAATGAAGTCGCGAAGCGCGATAATGATCAGGAACGCCACCAGCGGCGCAAGGTCCAGTCCGCCGGTATTGGGCAGCCAGCGGCGGATCGGCTGATAGATCGGCTCCAGCAAACGGCTGAGCCCTTCCCAGATCTGGGCGACCAGCGGCTGGCGCATATTCAGCACCTGAAAGGTGATCAGCCACGAGAACACAATGTGGACGATCATGATGAAGAACGCCACACTCAGAAGCATATCAAGGATACCGAATAGTGCGTTCATTGGATCGTCCTGCAGTTGAATTTCTTCGCGGATAGGTAAGCGTCCGGGGGCCGGGACGCAAGCCACCGGGATTTGTGCATTGCGCCATCGCCCCGGGCCGGGCTTAGTGGCCGGAGGCAAACGGGCGGTTAACGATGGCAGCACATCCGAACAGGCGGCGCATCTGGGGATGGATGTTCTTTGACTGGGCGAGCCAGCCCTTCGCGACGCTTTTGCTGACCTTCATCCTTGCGCCCTACATCAAGGAGATTCTGGGCGATGGCAGCCGGGCGCAGGCCGCGTGGGGCTTTGGCATCGCGTCTGCGGGGATCGTGATCGCATTTCTTGCGCCGGTGATGGGGGCGATTGCGGATTCCACGGGCGGGCGGATGCGGTTTATCTGGCTGTTCTCGTGCCTTTATGTCGTGGGCAGCGCCGGGGTCTGGCTGGCCGCGCCCGGGGATTTCAACCTTGTGCTTGTTCTGGGTTTTTTCGCACTGGGCCTTGTGGGGATGGAGTTCACGACGATCTTCACCAATGCGATGCTGCCCGATCTGGGAACGCAGGACGAGATCGGGCGGATTTCTGGGAATGGCTGGGCCTTCGGTTATCTGGGCGGGCTGGTGGCGCTGGTGATCATGCTGTTGTTCTTTGCCGAGAGTGCGGCGACCGGGAAAACGTTCATCGGCATCTCACCCATTTTCGGCCTTGACGCGGAAGCGCGGGAGGGCACGCGGGCCGTGGGGCCGTTCACCGCGATCTGGTTCATCGTGTTCATGGTGCCGTTCTTCCTTCTGGTGAAGGACCCGAAGGCGGGCCGTGCCGCACCGGGCGCCATCCGGGCGGCGATGACCGGGCTTCTTCAAACCGTGCGTGGTCTGCCCGCGCATCCCAGCCTGTTCGCCTATCTGGGATCGTCGATGTTCTACCGGGATGCGCTGAACGGGATGTACGCGTTCGGCGGCATCTATGCGGCCGGCGTGCTGGGATGGAGCGTGGTCGACACCGGGGTTTTCGGTATTCTGGCAATCATCACCGGGGCGCTGTTCGCATGGATTGGCGGGCGGGCGGATTCCGCGTTCGGGCCGAAACCGGTGATCACCGCGTGTATTCTGCTGCTGACCGGTGTGGCGGTTTCGATCATCTTCATCGCCCCCACATCGGTTTTTGGCATGAGCGTTGCCGAGGGATCTTCCCTGCCCAACATCGCATTCTACGTCGTGGGCGCGATCATCGGCGCGGCGGGTGGCGCGCTTCAGACCGCCAGCCGGACGATGATGGTGCGGCAGGCGAACCCGGCGCGGATCACGGAAGGTTTCGGACTTTACGCCCTTGCCGGAAAGGCCACGTCCTTTCTGGCGCCCCTGTCCATCGGGATTGTCACGGCCGCCACGGGAAGTCAGCAATTGGGCGTGGTGCCGCTGATCGTGCTTTTCCTGATCGGGTTTGTTCTGCTATTCTGGGTGAAACCAAACGGAGATCGGGCAGAATGATCCTCCGAATTCTGAGCATCGTTGCACTGCTTGCCGCGCTTCCGGCGGGCGCGGAACCCCTTGCGAAAGAGCTGTTCGGCGCGAAACGCGGGGCGTCTGTACACAAGCCGGAGCCTTTCGGCAGCTATGCGAAAGGATGCGTCGCGGGCGCTGTGCAATTGCCCGAGACCGGGCCCACATGGCAGGCGATGCGCCTGTCGCGGAACCGGAACTGGGGGTACCCCGAAACCGTTCGGTTCATCGAGAGGCTGTCGAAGAAGGCCGCGCGCCAGCCGGGTTGGAACGGGCTTTACATCGGCGACATTTCCCAACCGCGCGGTGGGCCAATGCTGACCGGGCATCGGTCCCATCAGATCGGGCTGGATATCGATGTCTGGATGCGGCCCGCCGACAACCTGCGCCTGTCTCGGAAGGCGCGCGAAGAGATCTCTTCGATCTCGATGCGGCGAGCCAAGGGCGCGTTCGTCAACAGCGCATGGACGCGGGCGCATCACGAGATCATCAAGGCTGCGGCCAAGGACAAGGCGGTTGCGCGTATCTTCGTGTTTCCGGGCGCAAAGGTGCAGATGTGCAACGACGAAAAAGGCAACCGCAACTGGCTTCGCAAGGTGCGGCCATGGTGGGGACATCACTACCATTTCCATGTGCGGCTGAACTGCCCGCGCGGGGCATCGAACTGTGTCAATCAGGCACCACCGCCTCCGGGCGATGGCTGCGCCGATGCCGAACGGTGGGTGCGCGACATTCTGAACCCGCCACCGCCCGACCCGAATGCACCGCCGCCGGTGCCGCGCCGGGAATACGTGATGGCCGATCTGCCGCGCGCCTGTTCCGCCGTTCTGTCGTCGCGCTGATCGCAAGCGGTTTTTTCGCATCTCAGGGAATTGCTGGTGCCGAACTGCTCAGCGTCTATCACTGGGACCGCCCGGAGCCCTATTTCGGCGGCATGTCGGGGATCGATGTTGAAGCCGACGGGACAGGTTTCGTGGCGACCGGT
Source organism: uncultured Paracoccaceae bacterium (assembly GCA_947503175.1). Taxonomy (GTDB): domain Bacteria; phylum Pseudomonadota; class Alphaproteobacteria; order Rhodobacterales; family Rhodobacteraceae; genus Ovoidimarina. The sequence continues at coordinate 674,335 of CANNCO010000003.1, read as the reverse complement.
GACAGTGCCCAGACGCTGATCGGAGAACTGCTGCGGGACGGGGACAAGATCGTGGGGATTGAATCCCCCTGGATCGGCGGCTGGAAGATGCCGGACGGAAATCGGGTGGATGGTGATTTCACCGATGCCGAGGGGATCGCAGTCGGGCCTGACGGACGGATCTATGTCTCCTTTGAGCGCGAGCATCGGGTGTGGGGCTATGCCGATCGTGATGCGGTGGCAGAGCCAATGGGGGATCAGGCCGCGTTCCGCGATCTGCGTTACAACAGTGCCCTTGAGGCGCTGGCGATTGATGGTGAGGGCAGGCTTTACGCGATACCCGAGAAACCGCCACGGGGGTCGGACCGCGTACCCGTCTATCGGCAGAACGATGACGGCTGGGAGATCGCCGCGACCTTGCCCGAAGAGAGCTTCCGCCCGACCGGTGCGGATTTCGACGATGTGGGCCGGCTTTACCTGTTGGAGCGGGGGTTCGGCCTGTTCGGTTTTTCAACGCGGGTCAGGCGGTTCGAATTGGGGCCGGACGGGGTAGTATCGGTCGAGACGCTGCTGGAGACCGAGGGCGGGATGCATGACAATCTGGAAGGGATCGCCGTCTGGCGCGACGACCGGGGCCTTCAGCGTATCATAATGATTTCCGATGATAATTTTCGATGGTTTCAGCGCACGGAAATCGTCGAGTACCGGCTGACGGAATGACTTGATCCTGTCCGGACGATCCGTTATCTGGCGGCGTCCCGCACGGTGCGGGGCCAAGTCTCCGCTACCTTGAAAAAACGGAAAAACCTTATGAAACAAATGCTTCCTGGCGTCATCGCCATGGCCGCCGTCGTGGTGGCATCGAATATCCTTGTGCAGTTCCTGTTCGGTCAATGGCTGACATGGGGGGCGTTCACCTATCCGATTGCGTTTCTTGTGACGGATGTGATGAACCGCGTTTATGGGACGCAGATCGCCCGGCGCGTTGTTTTCATTGGGTTTTTGACAGGTGTCGCCTGTTCGCTGATCGGGACGCAGATCGTGGGCGAGTTCGGGCCGCTGGTGACGCTGCGCATCGCGATTGGCAGCGGGATTGCATTCCTGACGGCGCAACTTCTTGATATTGCCGTCTTTAATCGCCTCCGCGAAGGATCGTGGTGGCGGGCGCCGCTTGCGTCGAGCGTGATCGGGTCGAGCGTGGATACGGCACTGTTCTTTACCATCGCCTTCAGCCAGACCCTTGTTTTCATTGAACCTTCCAATGACGTGAGCTGGGCAGGAGAGATCCTGCCGATCCTCGGAACGGGCCCCGAAGCGCCGCTTTGGGTGTCGCTGGCGATTGCGGATTGGGGTGTGAAACTTGCCCTTGCTTTGATCGCGCTGGTGCCGTTTCGCATGATTGTGAGGCGAATGACGCCACAGGTAGCGTAATTTGTTTTGACAAACGCAATATCTGTGCCAACCTTCCCCTATCGGTAACAAACGAAAGGAGGTGGTCCAGTGTCGAGAGTGATATTGGAGAGAGGTGTCGGAACAGTCGGGGGGACCGTCTGACCCAGGCAGCCCTGGGTAGAAAACACTCCTGATTGGGCTCCAGTCCTAACTGGCCCATCTCTGAATGACTCGAAGGGCCACCGACATCCGGTGGCCCTTTTCGGTTACAAAACGCCAATGCGGAACCGATGTGTATTCCATGCGCATACCATGCGGATAACAAATGATTAACGTGAACGACCAGATCACGATCGAGGATTGGGAAATCACCGAGCAGTTCGTGCGCGCGGGCGGCCCCGGCGGGCAGAACGTGAACAAAGTGGCGACGGCGGTGGAGTTGCGGTTCGAGGCAGCGCGGTCACCCAACCTGCCCGATCCGGTAAAGGCGCGGCTCAAACGGCTGGCCGGACGGCGCTGGACCAAGGACGGAGCGATCGTGCTGCAGGTGAGCGAGGAGCGCAGTCAGGCACGGAACCGGGACCTGGCGCGGGAGCGGCTGGCCGATCTGATCCGCAAGGCGTGCGAGCGGCCCAAGCGGCGGGTGCCGACGCGGGTGTCGCTGAACCAGAAACGGAAGCGGGTCGATGCCAAGAAAAAGCGTGGGGCGGTGAAGGCGCTGCGCGGTGGGGTCGATCCGGAGTGAGCGTTGCGTTCGCGACCTGCCGCATGTGAGAAGCCGTACCCGAATGCCCAGAAAGCCAGGTTCGGACCCAAATCAACCGATGCTGCGGCGTGAGTGAGCGTCCGCTTGCGGGCCAAATCAGACGGGCAAGACAACCGGTTTGCCCCGGGGTCGCGAGTGTCCATGCGACCGCATCTGCCGCCCGGATGCTGCGTTCATCTGGACACCATGCCGTCGATCAAAGCATCGATTTCGCCCAGCAGTTCTGAATATCTCGGCGATCCTTCGGCCTCGTAGTGGAAGTTCTTGAACTTGCCCGTCAGCTCTGTGAAAGCAGCGCGCGCGTCGCTTTTGCTCGGAAACTCCATTTCGCTCATGGCCACTTTGTAGACGCGCTCAAACGTCAGCTGTTGACGGTCGACGGAGACGCTTGCGTCGATATCGTCAAACGCATCCTGTTGCAGGTAGACCATGTCGACAAACAGCGACTGTTGCTGGGTAACGAAGTCTTCCGCCGTCACGCCTTCTTCGCCGGTCACTTGCATCATTTGATCTATCTGTTCGCCGCGTTCGAGCAGCGACTGAAGGTCTCGCACCTTGGCGACCCAACCCGGTTGGACGTTTTCGTCATACCAGTCTTCCATCTGATCCAGGTAGCGGGACCAGGACATCAGCGGGTCGACGGCCGGATAGAACCGTTTGTAGGCACGTTCGGACGAAAGGCCGAGAAAGCACTTTACGGTGGAAAGCGTCGACTGCGTAACGGGTTCGTCAAAGTTGCCACCGGCAGGCGATACCGTGCCGATCATCGTCAGGCTGCCGATGTCGCCATCGTTGCTTTTGATGACGCCGGCCCGTTCATAAAGTCCCTTGATGGAGCTTTGCAGGTAGGCCGGGAATCCCTCTTCACCCGGAATCTCTTCGAGCCGGCCGGAGGTTTCCCGCATCGCTTGCGCCCACCGGGACGTGCTGTCCGCTATGAGCAAAACGTCGAGGCCCATCTGCCGGTAGTATTCACCAAGCGTGATCCCGGTGAAGATCGACGCTTCTCGCGCCGCGACCGGCATGGAGGACGTGTTGCAGATGATGATGGTGCGATCCATCAGGCTTCCGCCCGATTTGGGATCCGTCATCTCTGGAAATTCCTGGATGGTTTCGACGACTTCACCCGCACGTTCGCCGCACGCCACTACAACCACCACATCGACCTGGGCATTCCGCGCGATCAGGTTCTGCAGCACGGTTTTGCCCGCACCAAACGGTCCGGGGATACAAGCGGTGCCGCCGCGTGCGATCGGAAAGAACGTGTCGATCAGACGCTGGGATGTCAGAACCGGTTCGTCGGGAAACAAGCGGCGCGACGTGGCCTTTTTCAAGAGCGGCGCCGGGATCGATCGGCGCACGGGCCATTTCTGGTTCAGTGACACTTTGCGTTCGTTGCCCGACCCGTCATCAAGCCGGGCAATTGCCTCGTGGCCCTTCGCCGACCCCTTTTGGATCCATGCAACCTTGTAGCGACCGGCCCAGCCGAAGGGCACCATGATCTTATGGGTGAACCGGCCCTCGGGAACCGTTCCGAGTGTATCGCCCGCGACAACTTCGTCACCCAGTTTGACGATAGGCGTGAAGCTCCACTTTGCCTTGGAATCCAGCGCATCAACCGAAGCGCCTCGAGGGAGGAAGATACCGTACTCGGCAGCGACGGCAGCCAGCGGGGCCTGCAATCCGTCGAAAACCGAGCCCAAGAGTCCGGGCCCCAGTTCCACCGACAGAAGCTGACCGGTTTGTTCAACGGGATCTCCGACGGCGACGCCCTGGGTACTTTCATAGACCTGTGCATCCGCAACCGCGCCGCGCACACGCAGCACTTCGGCCTTCAGGCGCTCTTGGCGACCATTGGCGCCAAGACGGGATGGCATGACATAGACGACCTCGTTCTTGACCAGGGCGGCGAGGTTTCCGTCGGCATCCACTTGCGCTTCGATCTTCACAAGGTCGTCCTGAACGGCCACGATCCGGGCTGTCACCGTGCCATTGCCGCTGGGGTTCGCGTCCAAAGCCATCACATGGCTCCTTTCAGTTCCAACCCGGCGAAATCGCCGAGTGCCTGTTGGGTCATCGCTTCAAATCGGGCGGCGGCGGCACGCGCATCGCTACGCGCCCAGCGGTCAAAGATACTCCATTTCAGGACGTAGATGACGACGGCCTCGAAATCGAAGCAATGCCGCGCGCCGTGACGCCGAAGCTGGCGGTACGTCACGTCGAGAATGAAACGCTCCAGCGCCAATGGGTCCCGTTTCTGCAGCAGTTCGAGCGCATCCCGAACCCAGGGCATGCGCGTGTCGAGCCTGAACGTCGGTTCTGACCAGTTCGCGATGATATGTCGGGACAATCGGCTTTGTGTCCAGCCATCCGCAGGGGGGCCAAGCCCGTCACGCCGCATCCGAAGGGCCGCCAGTGTCGCCCGCAGGTCGATCCGCTGCGATACGATTGCGCATAGCGTGTCGTTGTCGAGCCGGGCCATCAACGCTTTGGCGCGCGTTCGTGCCACCTGGCCGTCATCACCCATGCCATATGAGCCCCAGGCCATCACGGCCTCGATCTCGGTCAGCAGCGTGCGATGTTCCGGCTCCAGTACCGCCAGACGACGATCCAGGCGCAGCCGCGAGATCGGGGGCTGTTTGGCTCGAAACAGCCGCTCCGGGCTTGGCAGGCTGGTTATCAGCGCGATGTAGGCGTCGGGATCTGTCATGTCCTACTTGATCACACCTTCCATCACGGCGCGAAAGCGGGGTTGCAGGTGTTGCATCAGAAGCGACGCAATCGCTTCATCGGAAAGATCCAGTTCGATGTCCTTTCCCGTCACTCGCGCGCGAATGCCCGCCTGAAGATCATCGGAGGCGTGCAGGGTCACACCGTCTTTCAGCATCTTCTGGGTAAGACCCAGTACAAACTGCGTCAGTTGGCCGGACTGGATGTCTTCGGGGTTATCCTTGATCGCCTCCGAACTGACGACATGTGCCGGCAGGATAACATCCGTTTCACCGCCGCCCGCAGCGTCGCGGGTGCGGCCCACGAGTTCGAGGATCATGCGTTTCAGCATCTCCGGCTCTGCCGCGGCGTTGGAGACCATGCGTTTCACATCGGCCTGGAATTTCGCCATCAGCCCGGATTTCATCGTCAGAACCGCGTCACGCATCGCTGTGTTCAGCGCCTCTTCGCCGGCGCGGCGGTAGTTGTCCGCGTCCTTGCGCGCCTGTGCGAGGTATTGTTCGGCCTCGGCCCTGGCTTTCGACACAATTTCCGCGGCCTCTGACTGCGCTTCCGTCTTCAGCCGTTCTGCTTCGGCCTTGCCCGCGGCGACACCATCGTCACGCAGCCGGGCAATGAGCGCATCAACGCCTTTCGAGGTGCCTTCGGGTGCTGCCATCACGCAATCCCCGCGCTGATGACCAGGGCGAAGACAAAGGCGAAGACCCCAAAGCCCTCGATGATGGCCGCAGGTGCAAGGGACAGGCCGAATATCTCGGGCTTTTCCTTCGACGCGTTGATCGCCGCCGCACAGGCCCGGCCCTGCCAGATCCCGCAATAGAGCAGAGCGATCCCTGCGAGGAGGCCGACACCGAACAGCCCGCCGGCGTTCTCTGGCGTGACCTCGCGGTTCAGTGTGAACATGATCACGATGCCATAGATCACGAAGGTCGACGGAAAGGCCGAAATGCCGACAAAGCGCCCGTAGCCGCCGTCGGTTTCGGTCATCGCGCCAATTGAGGCCTGTCCGGCAATCGAGCATCCGACTGCGCTTGCCACCGCGCCCAGGGCCATCGGCGAGAATATCCCGACCCACCCGAGCGCCAAAACCAGTTCACTCATTTCTGAACCTCCTTTCGGGTCAGCGGCCGGAAGGCCACGCCCTCCTCCGGTAAGCCCCATTTGAAAAATTCGATGTAGTTGAGCCGCAGCCCATGGACGACGCCGCTCATGAGGGCGAGGCCGAAGTTGAGCACATGCCCGATGATGAGGACGATCAGGCCAAAGAGCAGGCCGATACCCGGTGAGGCTTCGATCACTTGCATGGCAAGATCGTTGAACGTGAGCGCCAGTGAGGCGGAGGCCAGACCCAGTGCGAAAAGTCGCATATAGCTCAGGACATCGCCAAATGCCCCCATTGCGCCATTGAGCGCCGTCACGCCGTCAAAGATGCGCCATGCCCAATCGGACGGCTTTTCTATCGGCCGCTCGCTGGTGAAAAACACGATCAAGGCGAATCCCACGGCGAACAGGGCAGCGCCTGAGACAAATCCGGGGCCTGTCTGACCACTCAACCAGATAAAGAGACCGCCAACGATCAGACCGATCCAGCCCAGTTGCGCCTTGGCAGAACGATGCGCCCGATTGACCCAGGCATTCATGGCGATGGCAAAGACGATGTGGGCGACGCCGATCAGGATCGATAGTCGCATCATCGTGTCGAAATCGTGCAGGTCCAAGATGATCAGGTTGCCGAGGCTCGAGCCTTCCGGTGGGGCCGCCCCGAAATAGCTGCCGACCACAGCACCGTAGACCACTGTCGCGCCTGCGATGATCAGGCCAAGGCGCCGCCATGCCTTGAGCTTTGGAGTCGCGTCTAATCTGGACCAGCCCGCAAGCAGGCCGAGCAGGATCACAAGCCCATAACCCGCATCGGCCACGATCATCGCAAAGAAGATCGCGAATGAGACCACCAGCAGCAGCGACGGATCCCAGCCGCGATATCCCGGCACCTGATAGAACATCGCCAGATCCACCGCCGCCGCTTCGGTCTCGGGCTGAACCAAGAGAGTGGGCGGTGTTTCGTTCCATGCCGGGGATTGCTCGATCACGGCGAGGCCAGCGCTTTCGGCGTAGTCTTCGATCGCGGCTATGTCGGTTTCCGGCACCCACCCTTGCACCACGAAGATGTCTGTGTCGTCCCGGGTCTGGGCCATGGCAAATTCAAGCTCGGCCTCGGTTTCCGCTTCTGATACATGCTCTCTGAAGACCTTGAGATACCGTGTGAGCGCGATGCGCTCTGCCTGCAGTTCCTCAAGCAGAATCTCCGTGTCCTCAAGCTCGGCGATCAGCGCGGCGCGCGGCTTGGCCCCCACATGAACGCGCGGCACGGGCAAGAGATCATCGGCGGGTTCCTCGACCGAGAGGACCACCACAAACAACGTCTTTTGGTCATGACCGACAATTTCCCAGGGCTCGCTGATATGCTGCAAGGCATCGCGGTCCTTGAGGGGAAGTTCGTAGAACCACAATGACACCCCATCGAGAGCGGAGCGGTCCGGAAAAACAAGTTCGCCCCACGGTTCCAGTGACCTGATCCGGGCATCCAAAGCATCGCGTCTGTCACCGGTCTCTCGAATGGATTGCCGCAGGTCCAGGACCGTGGCCACAAAAGCCGTCACATCGAAATCAGCGGCATGGCGCAGCTGTTTTCGCGATCCCTCGACATCCGCCAGAAACCGAAGCGCCTTGTAGGTGTCTTCTGCCCCGCGGGTCGGGGCCTTTTCCGGTGGCGTGACTTCCAAGGAGATCGGCACCACGTGCAGGCAGCCGAGATTCTGAAAGTGGGCAAGCACCTCTGCCTTCTGGTCTATCGGCCCTGCAAGGGTGAGCTTCTTGAGTGCGGCAATGCTCATGTTGCTCTCTTGCGTTTCGAGATTTTTGACCGCACCACCGATGCCATTTCCTCGTCGTTGAGGTAGATGCCGATCTTCTTGATGTTCGCGCGCGCGCCGGGGATGAGAACCTTGTCGAACAGGTTGACCCTTTGGGTGATGGTCTTCACCGCCTTGTCCAAGAGCTTCAACCGCGCCTTGGCAGTCTGCACCCGAAGCCGCGCCTCAATCATGTCGTGCAACAAGCGTGCGACGTCGTCGACCCAGTGCGGTTTGGCCATGGGTGAATAGTCGGCCACTTTCACCTCAACCCGATCGAGCTTTGGCAGCCTGGTTCCGACAACATTCTCTTCGGTCAGTTCGTAGTCCATCAGCCGAACCAAACCGTCCAGGCTTATGTCCTCGTTCGCCAGCATTGGAAGCTGATCGCCGACCTGTCCGGCAAGGCTGTGGACCCGGGCCTCCAACGTTGCGACCTCTTCCACCGCCTTGGCGCGTTCGCCCATCAACTGCTGTCGCTTGAGGTCCAACGACGGCAGAAACCGCTGATATGACTTCAGCTGCGTCTGCTGCCTGGCCAGCGATGATTTATTCAGCTGCAACCGCGCCATCATCATCCTTCGGGTAATACTTGTCGACGAGCCCCTGCTTCATCAGAAGCTCTGCAGGCTGGAAACACTCGGCCAGAGTCTGCCAGCACAGGTCAAGCGCCTCTTCCAGCGGGATCGATACATTGATGTCCATGAACCGCGCCCGGAACAACTCGCCGAACTTCAGAACCTTGTGATCGTAGTCTGACAGCTCGAACGCCATGGCCTGCTTCTGGGCCGCATCCCGCGCCTCGGAATAGAAGCGGATCATGGTGTTCATGATCTGGCCGTGATCTTCGCGCGTGACCTTGCCGATCACGTTCTGTTTGAGACGTGACAGAGAGCCAAACGGGTCGATGACGCCGGAATGCAGATAGAACTGGCCTTCGGTGATGTAGCCCGTGTTGTCCGGAACCGGGTGGGTGACGTCGCCGCCCGGCATCGTCGTGGCGGTCAGAATCGTGACCGATCCACCTTTGGCATAGTCGCAGGCTTTTTCGTAACGGCGCGCGAGTTGGGAATAGAGATCCCCCATGTAGCCCCGGTTGGACGGCACCCGTTCCTGACTGATTCCGACCTCTTTCATGGCGTCGGCATAGGCCGTCATGTCCGTCAGCAGAACCAGGACCCGCTTGCCTTCTTCCACCGCGAATTTCTCGGCCACCGCCAGTGCCATGTCCGGCACCAAGAGCCGCTCGACCAGCGGGTCCGAGGCCTGGTTCACAAACATCACCGTGCGCGAAAACACACCTGCATCTTCGAACGCCTGACGGAAAGTGTAATAGTCATCGAAGATCAGGCCCAGCCCGCCAAAGACGACCACATCGGCATCTGCCTGAATGCCGATGCGGGCAAGGAACGGGTTGAACGGCTCTCCCGAGACCGAGAAGATCGGGATCTTCTGGCTTTCGACAAGCGTGTTGAAGATGTCGATCATCGGCACATCGGTGCGGATCATCTTTCTGGGCACCGAACGTTCAGCCGGGTTGACCGAGGGGCCGCCGATATCAAAACGCGGCTCCGACGACAGGTCGGGACCGCCGTCAATGGGCTCTCCTGCTCCGTCGAAGACCCTGCCGAGAATATTCTCGGAGTAGGGGGTTTGCATGGGATGCCCGAGAAACGTGGCAGTTGCTCTGGTCGAAACACCCTTGGTTCCGGAAAAGACCTGTAACGTAACCTCACTGCGTTCGATGTTGATGACCTGGGCGAGCGATCTTTCACCCTCATCGCCTTCGATCAGCGCCAGATCGCCAAAACGTACCATGGTCGCATCGCTCTGATCTGCGGGCACGGAGATTTTGATCGTATCCCCCACGATCTCTAAAACGCGGGAAAATCTGACCAGATCACGGATCATCTTTGAGGCTCCTGTGCTGTGTGTCACCCATCATGACAGGCTATTCTACCGATTGAAGGTGAAACCGTCGTGCCATGGGTGCCTGCAACGATCCCCTCAAGGTGCGCAAGCCCGCCGATTGCCGCTTGCACCCATCGAGGCCCTGTTAACCTAGCAGGGTGTGAGCAGCGTGATGCGCTTTTCGCAGTTTTCGGGGCCTCGCCCATGGACACCCAGACATCCGTATGGATGACGTCCACGCCATCAGCCACGTCCCCGTCCCGCACAGACGCCACATGTCCGGCGTTACACCGTCGGCACCATCTCCATACCATTGACTTATCAGCCGAAACCACCGATATGCGGCACAACGTTGACGTTCTGCCGCGTGAGCAGACGGCCCCAAGACGGGCCACAGGCGAGCGTTGAACTGATTTCCTACATCACGCGAGGGGGTCTGCGCCGGGCGGTTTTTCGCCTTTGATGCGCACCCGAAGCTTCCGGGCAGCCCTTTGGCGGCCCGGGTTGATTTTTTTTTGCGGGGTTTCGATCCCCGCGCCGAAAGGACGATTCGAATGGATTTCGATATGCTGGGCTTTTCGCCCAAACTGGTGGCCCGCCTGAAAGAACAGGGCATTACCGATCCGACGCCGATTCAGCGGCAGGCGATCCCGCATGCGATGAACGGGCGGGATGTGATGGGTCTGGCGCAGACCGGGACGGGCAAGACAGCCGCGTTCGGCCTGCCCCTGATCCACGCGCTGACGACGGCGGGGGTCGCACCCGGGCCGAAAGAGGTGTTCGGTCTCGTGCTGGCGCCGACACGGGAGCTGGCGAAACAGATCGCCGATAACCTTGCCGCCTATACGCGCGGCTCGCATCTGAAGGTGGCGATTGTCACGGGCGGTGCGTCGATCAACCGGCAGATTGACAGCCTGCGCAAGGGCGCCGATCTGGTGATCGCGACGCCCGGGCGGCTGATCGACCTGTTGGATCGCAAGGCGGTTCGGCTGGATCAGACACGGTTTCTGGTGCTGGATGAGGCCGATCAGATGCTGGACATGGGGTTCATCCATGCGCTGCGGAAGATCGCGCCGCTTCTGTCGAAGAGCCGTCAGACGATGATGTTTTCGGCCACGATGCCGAAGCTGATGGCGGATCTGTCGCGCGAATACCTGACCGATCCGGTGCGGGTCGAAGTGGCGCGGCCCGGTGTGGCCGCCGACAAGATCGCGCAATCGGTGCATTACGTGGTGCAGGAAGAGAAGACGAGCCTTCTGACCGAGCTTCTGGCCGATCACATGGGCGAACGGGCGCTGGTTTTCGCGCGCACGAAGCACGGGTCGGAGCGGCTGATGAAGAAGCTGCGGGGGGCCGGGTTCGATGCGGATTCGATCCATGGCAACAAGAGCCAGGGTCAGCGCGACCGGGCGATCCGGCAGTTCAAGTCGGGCGAGGTGACGGTTCTGGTGGCCACCGATGTGGCGGCGCGCGGGATCGACATTCCGGATGTGAAATACGTCTATAACTACGATCTGCCGAATGTGCCCGAGAACTATGTGCACCGGATCGGACGGACGGCACGCGCCGGTGCGTCCGGTCGTGCCGTGGCATTCTGTTCGAAGGACGAGAGCGGCGAATGGCGGGCGATCCAGAAAAATCTGGGGACGACTGTACCGGTGGCCAGTGGTACCGCCTGGGAAGCGGAACGCGATGCGCGCAAGCCCAGCGCACAGCGTCGTCGGCGCAGGCCGTCGCGTGGCAAGTTCAAGCGGGCGGCGTAGCGCCGCCCGAACCCGGTTCGCTTAAGCTGCGGCGGTGAACATACCGTCGCGCTTCAGACCCTCATAGGTTTCATCGATCGCGCGCCAGGCCCGTTCGATCAGCATGTCAATCTCGGCATGGGTCAGGATCAGTGGCGGCGAGATGATCATCCGGTCGCCCACGTGACGCATGACGAGATTGCCCGCGAAACAGCGGTCGCGGCAGCGCAGGCCCACGGTTCCTTTCGGAGATGCAAACGGAGCGCGCGCAGCCTTATCAGGTGTCAGCGCGACGCTGGCCATGAAGCCCTTGATTTTTGCTTCGCCCACCATCGGGTGATCGGCGAGCGTTGCCCATTTCTCGGCAAGGTAGGGGCCCGTGTTGTCGCGGACGTTTTCGACCATCTTTTCTTCGGTCAGGATCCGCAGGTTTTCCAGAGCGACGGCGCAGGTCATCGGGTGGCCGGAATAGGTGTAGCCGTGGTTGAAGTCGCCGGCGGAATTGATCACCTCGGCCACGTCATCGGACAGGATCGAGCCGCCAATGGGCGCGTAGCCGGAGCTGAGTCCCTTGGCGATGGTCATGATGTCGGGGCGGATGTCGTAGGTTTCCGAGCCGAACATGTTGCCGGTCCGCCCGAAGCCTGTGATGACCTCGTCGGCGATCAGGAGGATATCGTGGGCGTCGCAGATCGCCTGCAGTTCCGGCCAGTAGGTGTCCGGCGGAACGATCACGCCGCCGGCGCCCTGAACCGGTTCGGCGATGAAGGCCGCGACCTTGTCCTCGCCCAGTTCGGCGATCTTTTCGGCAAGCTGGCGGGCGCGGGCGAGGCCGAATTCGGCGGGGTCCATGTCGCCCCCTTCGCTCCACCAGTCGGGCTGATCGATATGGACGATATCGGGGATCGGGAGGCCGCCCTGGGCATGCATGGCCTGCATTCCGCCAAGGCTTGCCGCACCGATTGTCGACCCGTGATAGCCGTTCTTGCGGGCGATGATGATCTTTTTCTCGGGCTTGCCCTTGGCGGCCCAGTAATGGCGGACAAGGCGGATGTTGGTGTCATTCGCCTCGGACCCGCCCGAGGCATAGAAGGTGTGGTTCAGGGGGCCGGGGGCGAGTTCGGCAAGCCGTTCGGACAGTTCGATCACCGGCGGGTGCGAGGTCATGAAGAAGGTGTTGTAGTAGCTGAGCTGCAGCATCTGGGCATGGGCCGCATCGGCAACCTCGTGGCGGCCATGGCCGATATTGCAGCACCAGAGACCCGCCATACCGTCGAGCATCTGTACGCCTTCGGAATCGGTGAGCATTGCGCCCTGGGCGCCGGTGATGATCCGGGCGCCGCGTTCGGCGAGCGCATCCCCATCCGTGAAGGGATGCATGTGATAGGCCGCGTCGAGACGCTGAAGCTCGGCTGTCGGCAGGTGGTTGAGGCGGATGTTCATGGAGCGTCCCTTTGCGGTTCGTCGTTGATGGGAAGGGTGGCGGCGTGGGCAAGGATGCGGTCCATGCCCTGCCCGATGTCGTTGGCGATCGCGATGCGGAAGGCGGCGGCGTCGCCCGCCTGAAGCGCGTGGATCGCATTCTGGTGGTGGTCCTGGCCCGGCAGCTGGCCATCGAAACTGTCGCAGACAATGCGCATTCCGGGGCCGAAGCGCAGCCACAGCATCTCGGCCAGTTCCAAAAGGACCGGCGCGCTTGCGGCGCGGTAGATCGCGAAGTGAAAGGCGCGGTTTGTACGCATGTAGCGGGCCGTGTCGCGGGTCAGGACGGCGTCCGTGACATCGGCATCGATGGTGGCAAGCTGTTCGATCAGATCGTCCGTGTTTGCGTCACGGGCCGCGCGTTCGGCCAGTTCGCCCTCGATCGCGATGCGGGCATAGCTGAGTTCGGACAGGGTGTCTGTGCTGAGCGGCGGGACAACGATGGTGCGGCTGTCGCGGAACTGAAGCGCGCCGGCACCGACGAGGCCACGGAGCGCATCGCGGGCGGGAATGACACTGACGCCCTCGCGTTCGGCGATGCGGCGGATCGAGATTGCCTCTCCGGGTGCGAAGTCGCCATCGCTGAGGTCGACCTTGAGCCGTGCATTCAGCGAATCGGCCAATGTGCTGGGCCGATATCGGTCTGATCCAACGTCATGTTGCTGCGCCATTGGCCTGTGGGTCCTTTTTCATAAACGCCCAAAAATCGTTCAGAAGTTAATGCTTGAGTCCGTCCCGAGCATCGGGTTGGATCGTTTCCGATTGATACGCTTTATCGGGCGCTGGACAGGTGTTATAACACGACAATGTACCCGCGACAAAGACGGGTCAAGCATGGGAGCTAGAAATGCAAAGAAAAAGATTTTCGCCGGGTCGCCGGTCTGTCCTGCAGGGGATGGGTGCGGTCGGCCTGAGCTTTTCGCTGCCGAAGTTCGCGGCGGCGCAGGGTGGTACCGTCAACTTCTATAACTGGGACACTTACATCGGCGAGAACACCCTGTCGGAGTTCACCGCCGCGACCGGGATCAACGTTCAGTACGACCTGTTCGCCGATAACGAAGAACTGTTCGCCAAGTTCCGCAATGGGAACCCGGGTTACGATCTGATCGTTCCGACGAACGACTTTGTCGAGCGGTTCATCGTGGCCGAACTGCTCCAGGAGCTGGATCATTCGCGCATTCCCAACATGGCGAATATCGACCCGGCCTTTGCTGATCCGGCCCATGATCCGGGCCGCCGCTATTCGATGCCGTATATGTGGGGCACGATCGGGATCGGTTATCGCACGTCGGAAGTGAGCGGTGTGCCGGACAGCTGGTCGCATCTTTACACGTCGGACGAGTACGCCAACAAGATCGCGCTTCTGGCCGAGCCCACGACGGTGATGCAAATGGCGTTCAAGCTGATGGGCAAGTCGCTGAACGACTGGAGCGACGAAAACATCGCCGCCGCCGAAGAGATGATCATCGCGCAGAAATCCAAGATCACGTCCTTTGCGCCGGATAACGGGCAGGACCTGTTGCTTGCGGGCGAAGTGGACCTTGCGCAGGAGTGGAACGGCGACATCCTTCAGGCGATGGATGAGGACGATGACATCGGTTACGTCGTACCCGCCGAGGGCGGCCTGTTGTGGGAGGACGATCTGTGTATCCCCGTGGGGGCCCCGAACCCCGAAGGCGCGCATGAGCTGATCAACTTTATCCTTGACGCAGAGGTGGGGGCGGAGATTGCCGACTTCATCTATTACGCGACGCCAAATATGGCGGCCAAGGCGCTTTTGAGCGACGATTACACCCAGAACCCCGCGATCTTCCCGCCGCCCGATGCGATTGCGAAATCCGAAGTCTCGATCTTTCCGGGGCAGGAGGTGCTGTCCAAGATCGATGCGGCCTGGACCCGTGTCCGGGCGGCAGGGTGACATGAAATCGGGCCGGTCTGACATCTCGGACCGGCCCATTTCGTAGGGGGCATGGAAAGTTTCCGCAAGAACCTGAGCGTCTTTCTGGCGTTTTTCACACCCAGCGCCGGCTGGCTGTTTCTGTTTTTCATCGCGCCCCTTGGCATCATCTTTGTCTATTCGTTCAGCGAGACGATCTCTCTCACCGAGGTCGAGCTGACATGGACATTCGAGAATTACGGCCGGTTACTTGAGCCGGAGATCCAGACCCTGTTCTGGCGGTCGATCTGGCTTGCGTCGATCTCCACGGCGGTCTGTCTGGTCGTGGGCTATCCCGTGGCGCTGGTCATCGCGACGGCACCGGCGAAGTGGAAGCCATGGCTGTTGCTGATCGTGATCCTGCCGTTCTGGACGAACCTTCTGATCCGGACCTATGCGCTTTTGAACATTCTTGGCACCCGGGGGCGGGTAAACGAGGGGCTGGAATGGTTGTGGACCAAGGCGGACGGTTTTCTGACCCTGATAGGGCTGGGGGCCTATGACCTGATCGGGGAAGAGTTCGAACCGATCGTATTTCTGGGGCGCTGGAGCGGGGTGATCATCGGGCTGGTCTATGTGCATCTGCCGTTCACGATCCTGCCGATCTATGCGGCGCTGGAACGGCTGGACAGGTCTTATCTGGAAGCAAGCCTTGATCTGGGGGCGAGCCAGTGGCGGACGTTCCGGTCGGTTCTGTTGCCTTTGACCATGGCCGGTGTGATCACCGCCGCGATCATCACCTTCATCCCGATGCTGGGCTCGTTCCTGACGCCCGCCCTTCTGGGTCGGGGACAGGTGGATATGATCGCCAATGTCATCGAGCGACAGTTCAAGGGGGCCAATGACTGGCCCTTCGGGGCGGCGATGTCGCTGTTCCTGCTTTACGTGACCTTTATCATTCTGGCGATCCAGGCCTTCGCGGCGATGCGCAAACAGAAGCGGAGTGAACGACGTGGCTAAGGCGCGACGCAACAAACGGGGGCCGTTCGAGTATGCCCACAAGCTGTCGATGCAGACGGTGTTCGTGCTGGCGACGATCTTTCTTTATGCGCCGATCGTCGTTCTGATCATCTTTTCCTTCAACGACTCGCGCAGGGGCGGCAACGTGATCTGGCGCGGGTTCACGACGGATTACTATGTGAAGGCGGCGAACAACGCGTCGTTGATCGAGGCGTTTGTGAACTCGCTGGCCATCGCAGTGATCTCGACCATCTTTGCGGTGATTTTGGGGGCCATTACGGCCATCGTGCTGTGGCGGTTCCGGTTTCCGCTGAAACCCGGCTATGAGGGGCTGGTGGCCCTGCCCATCGTGATCCCCGAGATCTGCATGGGTGTGGCGATTGCCGTGTTTTTCTCGTCCATGGGGCTTTACGTGTCGCCCGGGACCCTGTGGCCCTTCAACCTGACGAATATCATTATCGCCCATATCACCTTCTCTTTCCCGTTCGCCGCGATGGTGATCCGGACGCGGCTGAACAATTTCAACCGCGAGATGGAGGAGGCGGCGAAGGACCTGGGCGCGAGCGAGTTTCAGGTGTTCCGCGATATCCTGTTGCCGCATATGAAGCCGGGTCTGATCGCGGGCGGGCTGTTGGCGTTCACGCTGTCCTTGGATGACTTCGTGATCACCTTCTTCACCTCCGGCCCCGATACAGTGACCTTCCCGGTCAAGGTCTATTCCATGGTGCGGTTCTCGGTCACTCCCGAGATCAACGCGGCCTCAACCGTGCTGATCCTGATCACACTGGTTCTGACCGCCATCGCCATGCGGTTTCAAAGCTTCGAAGAGGAGCACAAGTGACAGACGCCATCATTTCGATCCGCAATGTGACGAAGCGGTTTGGGAGTTTCACCGCCGTCGAGGATGTGACGATCGACATCCAGCCGGGCGAGATTTTCGCGCTTCTGGGACCGTCGGGATGCGGGAAATCCACGTTGTTGCGGATGATCGCGGGGTTCGAGACGCCGACCGAGGGCGATATCCTGATCGACGGGAAGGATGTGACGGATGTCGCGCCGAACCGGCGGCCGGTGAACATGGTGTTCCAGTCCTATGCCGTGTTTCCGCATATGTCGGTGGCCGATAACGTGGCCTATGGGCTGAAGATGGACCGTCTGCCGGGGGCGGAGATCAAGGAGAAGGTCGCGGAAGCACTGGAACAGGTGAAGCTGACGGATTTCGCACACCGGATGCCCGATCAGTTGTCGGGCGGACAGCGGCAGCGGGTGGCGCTGGCGCGGGCGTTGGCGAAGCGGCCGCGGGTTCTGCTGTTGGATGAACCGTTGTCGGCGCTGGACGCGAAGCTGCGCGATGCGATGCGGCTGGAGCTGGTGAAGCTGCAGGAAAGCGTGGGCGTGAGTTTCGTGATGGTGACGCATGATCAGTCCGAGGCTCTGGCGATGGCCGACCGGGTGGCGGTCCTGAAGGACGGGCGGCTGATGCAACTGGCCGATCCGATGACGCTGTACAAGCACCCGTCGGATACGTTCGTGGCGGATTTCATCGGGCGGGTGAATTTCTTTGAGGTCGAGGAGTTTAAGCCGGGATCGGCGGAGGTGCGGGTGCAGTCGCTGGGGGCCGTGACCCTGCCCACACCGGTGGAATTCGCGGCGGGTGAGAAACTGGTGCTGGCCGTGCGGCCCGAATACATGCGCGTGCGCCCGTGGGACGGGACGGGCGTTGCCGCGACACTGGGAGATGTGGGGTTTCAGGGGGACAGCTCGATTGTCGAGGTGACGCTGGAGAGCGGCCAGCCCGTGCAGGTTCTGTCGGGGATCGCGGATACGCCGGTGCTGCTGGGTCTGGAGCCGGGGGCGAAGGTTGGGGTTGATGTGGATCTGGGGGAGGGACGGGTTTTGAGGGGGTAGTGCAAGTTGGCTATGCATACTCTTGAATCAAAACTACTCATCTTTGCGGACAAAGAACGGCGTTAGTCTGCTTTTTGGTTTGGCCGAAGCACCCTCAGGAATCCACATTGTTAGCTCACGCCCAAGCTTTCCTTCAAAGTGATCAATTGTCAGCTTTTCTGCGAGGCGAGTGTGCACTCGTCTTAGCCAGCGTAATGTAGCCATGTTCCAACTCATCCAGATATCGTACTCAGTACTATCACCCAATGGATTTTCCGCTTCTCGTTCGTTTGATTGACGCAAGACACGGCCATAGTGCATGACAGTCTCACCCATCAGATACAGGCAGTTCCCGTCCATACTATGGAGCAAGAAGCTAAAGTCTGACGTGTCGGGGATTTCAGACAAGTTCAGTCTTGCGGCGTTGAGGGTGCAATGGTTGGTAGCTTCATTTCTAAGGTTTTGGACTAAAGTATATCCTGGATGCCTCTTTAGCCTCTTAAAGCTCTTTTGGAATGGAAGAAGCGTGGACTTTAGGTGCACGGAGTTCGATCTATTGTACCGGCCTCGGAGTTGGACCATCTCCGATGCTTCGAAAATTTTTGCGGACAGGATCCTCAGCAATACGTTCCGCTGAACATGATTGATCGAGTCAAGTTCAGGCGGCCCATCAAAATCGTGATCTATAAATAGATAAAGCCGAAGGACAACGTTGATTTCTGACACAGCATAACTCAGAGCGGCGAGTGCAGCGACCGAGTCAAGGTCATGAGCGTCAAAATCCGACTTTCTCAGCTCATATTTTCCAATCCGTTCCAGTTCGAACTTTTTTCCGTCGTTGCCCAACCTAAACCACCACCTCCAATTCCTCTTGCGCCCCTACCCCGAACACACGTTTGTAGCGGGTGATCTCGTCTTCGGGGCCCATGGCCTTTTTTGGGTTGTCGGAGAGCTTTACCGTGGGGCGGCCGTTGGCAGCGACGGCTTTGCAGACCAGCGAGAAGGGGGCGAGGGCGTCGCCCTGGGTGAGGCCCCGGAAGTCGTTCGTAAGCAGCGTGCCCCAGCCGAAGGAGACCCTGACCCGGCCCTGAAAGCGGGATTGCAACTCGATGATCTTGTCCACGTCGAGGCCGTCGGAGAAGATCACCAGCTTATCGCGGGGGTCTTCGCCGCGGTCCTGCCACCAGCGGATCGCGACCTCGGCCATTTCCGCCGGGTCGCCGGAATCGATGCGCACGCCCGTCCAGCCCGCCAACCAGTCGGGCGCGTTTTCAAGGAAGCCGGGGGTCCCGTAAGTATCGGGCAGGATGATGCGCAGGTTGCCGTCGTGTTCTTCGTGCCAGTCCGACAGCACGTCATAGGGCGCACGCGCGAGGTCGCCGTCGGTATCGGCCAGCGCGGCATAAACCATGGGCAGTTCGTGGGCGTTGGTCCCGATCGCCTCGACATCGCGGTTCTTGGCGATGAGGCAGTTCGAGGTGCCGACGAAAGCGGGGCCCAGACCCTCGGTCATCGCCTGCACGCACCAGTCCTGCCAGAGGAAGGAATGACGGCGGCGTGTCCCGAAATCGGCAATGCGCAGGCCCTGATGCGGGCGGAGGGTTTCGATCTTTTCCCACAGCTTGGTCATCGCGCGGGCGTAGAGCACCTGAAGCTCGAACCGGCGCATTTCGCCAAGGACGGCGCGGCCCCGAAGCTCCATCAGGATGGCGAGGGCGGGGATTTCCCAGAGCATGACCTCGGGCCATTTGCCTTCGAAGGTCAGTTCGTATTGGTCGCCCTTGCGTTCGAGGTGGTAGGGCGGCAGGCGCAGGTTTTCGAACCATTCCATGAATTCGGGCGTGAACATCTGGCGTTTGCCGTAGAACGTGTTGCCGCGGAGCCATGTGCTTTCGCCCCGTGTGAGGGAAAGCGAGCGGATATGGTCGAGCTGTTCGCGCAACTCGCCTTCGTCGATGAGCTTGGCGAGGGGAACGTCGGTCGTGCGGTTGATCAGCGAGAAGGTGACGGTGGTGTCGGGCTTGTTGCGGAACACCGACTGGCACATGAGGAGCTTGTAGAAATCCGTGTCGATCAGCGACCGGACGATCGGGTCGATCTTCCACTTGTGGTTCCAGACGCGGGTGGCGATGTCGACCATGGGTTCCCTCTCCTTACCCAGGCTTTGTGACGTGGGTGTCGGGACTTGTCTAGGTCGGTGCCGGTTCGGGATATCGGGCGAAATGTTAGGGAATTGGCAAGGTTTCGCCACAATTTGCCGTCAAACCCGTGACGTCCGGGGCGTTGCATAGGGGAGTCCGATGACCCTTCGCTATGATTTCGAGTTTCGTTCCGGGGACCGGGGCCTGTTGGCGATGTTCAGTGATCCGGGAACGGTCGCGGCATTGCGCGGGGCCGACGAAATGGTTCAGGCCTATTTCATCGCATCGGGTTTCGGGCTGACCCTTCCGGACAGCAGCGGTACCGACGAGGGCGACAGGGAGGCGCGGCTGCGGCTGGTCGAGCGTCTGGCGACCAATCTGGCCGCCTATGACATCGCCGGGCGGGAGATGAACGGTTTCGATTTCGAGGCGTTCATGGATCATCTGGAAGTGGCCACGCTGGACTCGGCGCCGGAGGCGCGCAAGCGCATCCTGACGGCGCCGTTTGAGTCGGTGCGGAACGCCGTGGTCAGCGGGACAACGGCGATTGCGGTCGCTGCGGTCGTGGTGTGGCAGGGCCGGGCTTTTCTGGGGCTTTAGGCAAGCGTAACGCCCGCATTCTTCATTCCGTCACGCGCGGCATCGAGCGAGCCGTCCATGTCGATCGCGCGGCAGAGGCTTGTGATCACACGTACCTTGAAGCCGCACCCGGCCGCGTCGACGGCCGAGTAGTTCACGCAGTAATCGGTGGCGAGACCCACAAGGGTGACGGTATCGACACCACGGGCACGCAGGTAACCTTCGAGCCCGGTGGGGGTTTCGTGATCGTTCTCGAAAAACGCCGAATAGCTGTCGATGCCGGGGCGGAACCCCTTGCGGATCACAAGATCGGCGGCATCGGTGTTCAGGTTCTTGTGGAAGGCCGCACCGTCCGAGCCCTGAATGCAATGGTCGGGCCACAGCACCTGTGGGCCATAGGGCATTTCGATCACCGAGAACGGGTCCTGGCCGGGATGGGTCGATGCGAAGGACGAATGGCCCGCCGGATGCCAGTCCTGGGTGAGGACGCGGACCTGAAATTCGGGCAGGAGCGCGTTGATCGGCGCGACGATCTCATCACCGCCTTCGACGGCAAGCGCGCCGCCGGGGCAGAAGTCGTTTTGCACGTCGATGACAATCAGGGCTTCGTTTGCGGGGCGCATGGCAGTCTCCGGGCTGGTTGGACCTTGGGTAGGCGGCGGGACGGCCCCGTGTCAACGGTGCTTGATGGGGCGGCCATGTCTGGGTAGATGCTGGGCCCATGTTTACCGTCGCCACCCTTTATCGCTTTACGCCGTTTGATGACCCTGCGTCCCTGCGGGGGCCGTTGCTGGAGGTGTGTCTGGCCGAGGGTGTGACGGGGACGCTGCTTTTGGCGCGGGAAGGGATCAACGGGACGATCGCGGGGACGGCGGACGGGATCGCGGCGGTTCTGGCGCATATCCGCACCCTGCCCGGCTGTGCGGAACTGGAATGGAAGGAAAGCCATGCCGAGGCGCAGCCGTTCAACCGGATGAAGGTGCGGCTGAAGCGTGAAATCGTAACGATGGGTCAGCCGGATGTGGACCCGCGCGGCGCGGTGGGACGCTATGTGAAGCCCGCAGACTGGAACGCGCTGATCGCGGCGCCGGACGTGGCGGTGATTGATACGCGGAACGATTATGAAGTGGGAATCGGGACGTTTTCAGGTGCAATAGACCCTGATACCCAGAGCTTCGGCGAGTTTCCGGAGTGGTGGGAGAAGAACCGGGACCGGTTCGAGGGCAAGAAGATCGCCATGTTCTGTACCGGCGGTATCCGCTGTGAGAAGGCCACAAGCTGGCTGATCTGTCAGGGCGTGGATGAGGTGTTTCACCTGCAGGGCGGTATTCTGAAGTACCTCGAAGACGTGCCAGAGGAGGAGAGCCTGTGGGAAGGCGAGTGTTTCGTCTTTGACAAGCGGGTTTCGGTAGGGCACGGGCTGGCCGAGGGGCCGCATGTGCTGTGCTACGGGTGCAGGCGGCCGATGGAGCCGGCGGATCTTGAGCGCCCGGAATACGAAGAGGGCGTGAGCTGTCACCGCTGTATCGGCGAGCATACCGACGAAGATCGGGCGCGGTTTCGCGAGCGGCAGAGGCAGATGGCCCGGGGTTAATCGGCGAGGATCTTTGCCATACGCTGAAGTGCGAAGCGGTATCCATCGGTGCCGAAGCCCGCGATCATGCCTTCCGCGCGTTGCGTGACGTAGGAGTGGTGCCGGAACGCCTCGCGGGCGTGGATATTCGAGACGTGCACTTCGAGAACCGGGCCCTCGAAAGCCGACAGCGCATCTAGGATCGCCACCGAGGTGTGGCTGTAGGCGCCGGGATTGATCACGATGCCCTGGGCGGTGCCACGCGCCTCTTGGATCCAATCGACAAGCTGGCCTTCGTGGTTCGATTGGCGGGCGTCGAGTGTCAGGCCCAGATCGCCCGCTGTCGCCGCGCAGTCACGTTCCACATCGGCAAGCGTTTCGGTCCCATAGATGTGGGGTTCACGCTGGCCGAGCAGGTTGAGGTTCGGCCCGTTGAGAAGCAGCACGTTTTTGGTCACGGTTCGACGTCCTGAGTAATGCTGCGTCAGCAGTGCCTTGGATCAGGGGAGCGCGCAAGACGGGCGACGAGCGATTTCCGCAGGACGTTGCGGGAGGGCACTGGGTCGGTCCTGACACGGGAGGCCCCGGCGCGGGGGCCGGGGCTGCGCCGGGTCAGGTGTCAAGGTTGGCCACGTTCAGGGCGTTTTGCTGGATGAAGTCGCGGCGAGGCTCGACCACATCGCCCATGAGCTTGGTGAAGATGTCATCGGCATCCGCCACGTCCTCGACCTTGACCTGCAGAAGCGTGCGGGCCTCGGGGTCAAGCGTGGTTTCCCAGAGCTGGCCGGGGTTCATTTCGCCCAGACCCTTGTAGCGCTGGAGTGAAAGACCCTTTTCGCCCTCCTCCAGGATCGCTTCGAGCAGATCGAGGGGTCCGTTGATCTCGAACGTCTTGTCCCGGCGGGTCAGGCGGGCGGTGTTCCGGTAGATCTCGACCAGATTGTCGGTCAGCGCGCCAAGACGACGCGCTTCGGCGCCGCGCAGGATCGGGCCATCAAGCGTCCGGGCCTCTTCGACACCGCGGAGGGAGCGCGTCAGACGAATGCCCTTGTCCTGGGTCGGTCGGCCCTGCCAGCCGCGTTCGTATTCGAGGGCAACCATGTCGAGCCGCTTGGCGACGGTATCGGCGACGCTTTGCAGGTCGGCGTCGACGCGTCCCGGAATGAAAGCTCCGGCGATGGCCGCCTGTTCGATGATCCGGGGCAGGTATTGGGTCGGAAACGCCTCGATCACGCGGCGGGCCTGGCGGGCGTCTTCGACGACGCGCGCAAGGTCGGCCCTTACGACCTCTTCGCCTGAGCCGAGGCGGAGGACCGCGCCGTCGATGCCCTGTTCGATCAGGTAGTCGTCAAGGGCGGTCTGATCCTTCAGATAGACCTCGGACTTGCCGCGCGCGACTTTGTAGAGCGGTGGCTGGGCGATGTAGAGATAGCCGCCGTCGATGAGTTCGGGCATCTGCCGGAAGAAGAAGGTCAGGAGCAGCGTGCGGATATGCGCGCCGTCCACATCGGCGTCGGTCATGATGATGACCTTGTGGTAGCGGAGCTTCGAGATGTCGAACTCGTCGCGACCGATGCCCGTACCGAGCGCCATGACGAGGTTGCCGATCTCTTGGCTGCCGAGCATGCGGTCGAAGCGGGCGCGTTCGACGTTCAGGATCTTGCCGCGCAGGGGCAGGATGGCCTGTGTGCGGCGATCGCGGCCGGTTTGGGCGGATCCGCCCGCAGAGTCACCCTCGACAAGGAACAACTCGCGCAGGGCGGGATCCTTTTCGGAGCATTCCTTGAGCTTGCCGGCGAGGAAGTTCACGTCGGTCGTGGACTTCTTCCTCGTCATCTCGCGCGCTTTGCGGGCGGCTTCGCGGGCCAGCGCGGCCTCGACGATCTTGGTGACGATCATCTTGGCGGGGTTCGGGTTTTCCTCGAACCATTCCGCGAGCTTTTCGTTCATCAGACCCTCGACGGCGGGCCGAACCTCGGACGAGACAAGCTTGTCCTTGGTCTGCGAGCTGAATTTCGGGTCAGGGACTTTGACCGACAGGACGCAGGTCAGGCCCTCGCGCGCGTCGTCGCCGGTAAACGAGACCTTTTCCTTGCGCGCGATGCCGGACTGGCCCGCGTAGAGGTTCAGCGTGCGGGTCAGAGCGCCGCGAAAGCCCGCAAGATGCGTGCCGCCATCCCGCTGGGGGATGTTGTTTGTGAACGGCAGCACCATCTCGTTGTAGCTATCGTTCCACCACATCGCGACTTCGACGGTGATCCCGTCGCGTTCGCCAGAAATGAAGATCGGTTCTTCGATCAGCGGGTGCTTGTGGCGGTCGAGATAGCGGACGAATTCGCGGACGCCGCCATCATAGAACATCTCGGAGCGTTGTGGTTCAGCCTCGCGTTCATCGATCAGGATGATGCGGACGCCGGAATTCAGGAAGGCCAATTCGCGGAGGCGGTTTTCGAGTGTCTTGAAGACATAGTCGAGGTCAGAGAAGGTGTTGGTCGAGGCGAGAAAGCGCACCTCGGTGCCCTTGCGTCCGCCCGCGTCGCCTTCGACCCGGAGGTGCTCGACCGTTTCGCCGCCTTCGAAGCGGGCGTAGTGTTCCTTGCCGTCGCGCCAGATGCGCAGTTCGAGCCAGTCGGAGAGCGCGTTCACCACCGAAACACCAACACCGTGGAGACCGCCGGAGACCTTGTAGGAGTTTTGGTCGAATTTACCGCCCGCATGCAATTGGGTCATGATGACCTCGGCCGCCGACACGCCCTCTTCGGAGTGCAGATCAACCGGAATTCCGCGCCCGTTATCGCTCACGGAAACCGAGGAATCCGCGTGGATTGTAACAGTCACGGCATCCGCGTGACCCGCCAAAGCTTCGTCGATGCCGTTATCGACGACCTCGTACACCATATGGTGCAGGCCAGAGCCATCGTCCGTGTCACCGATATACATACCGGGACGCTTTCGGACAGCCTCTAACCCTCTGAGAACCTTGATAGAATCGGCACCGTAGTCGTCCGGCTGACGAGCAGCTTCGGCCATACGTAGTTTCCTTGGTCTTTTCGGTGATTTTATAGGCGTTTATGGGGGGATTGTCACGCTCGAGACACAATATTTAGTGTCCGGGCGCGATTTATTCAAGCGGCGGCGGTGCCCAGTCTGGAGACCACAGCGATCCAGTCTTCGACGGTAGAGCCTTTGGCCTCGGACGCAGGAGAGAAGTGGGTGTGACGCGTTGGTTTGACCCCGACAAATCCAAGGATCTGCTTGTTGATCTGGTGGATGATGCCGCGGTTGTAGATCCAGCGAAGAATCCAGCCCGGTGTGTCCGATGTCATGATGACGCGCGCGGTGCGGCCACCGAGCAAAGGCGCGGGCAGACCCATCTTGTTGGGGTTGCGCGGATCGAAGGCGCGGCCCGGCACGAAGGCCCGGTCGAACAGGGCCTTGAGTTTCGCCGGAAGACCGCCCCACCACATGGGCAGGGTGACTACAATATGGGTCGACCACTCGAGATCGGTCATGAATTTCTCAAGCTCCGGTTCGAGAGGTTTCCAGTTTTTGTAGTTCCCCTGACCGAAATCCATGTCGAAGGACATTTCAGAGAGATGGTGGAGACGAATGTCATGCCCGGCCTCGGTGGCGCTTTTGGCATAGGTTTCGGCGAATTTGCGGGACAGGGAGCCGCTGGCGGGGTGTCCGTTGAGGACAAGGATTTTCTTGGTGGGCATGGGATGATTCCTTATAAAAATGACCGTGGTCAATTTCATAATCGCAAAAAGTGACCGTGGTCAATATATAAATTTGACCGTGGTCATTTCTATTGATATTCAGACATCATGTCCCGCGCTCCGCAGAAACGCCGACTTGAGACCCGCGCCCGCCTGATCGAGGCGGCGACGGCCATTGTTGCCCGCGATGGCCCTGCCGGCTTGCGGGTTGAAGATGTCGTGCGGGATGCCGGTGTTGCGAAAGGGACGTTCTTTTCGCATTTCGAAGACAAGGACAGTCTTTTGGCGCAGCTTCTAGGCGAGGAGATGCACGTCATCCTTGCGAAGATCGCCACGGGGCCGGTTCCGCAGACGGTCGAAGAGCTTTGTGACGTATTCGATCCCTTGTACGAGTTCATGGCGCGCGACCGTTTCGTTTTCGATATCGTGATGCGGTATTCGGGTGCCACTGCCGTCGATGAGGCAACCGAGATCGCGCTGAACTTTCTGCACCAGGTGGAGCTTTTGACGCTCTGGCTGCCGGAGATACCGGGCATCAGGCGCGATGTGGATGTGGAGCTTCTGGCCGAGGGCGTTCTGGCTTTCGCGCTGAACGCCATGGGGCTGAAATTCTGTGCTTTGCACAACGCGCGGTCAATCAACGACCGGGTGCGGCCCTATATTCGCGCGTGGCTGCAGCCAGGATCAGGTGAGGGGGATCACAAGGCCGACGCAGATCAGCAGGATACCCGCGATGATGTTGGTGCGGCGCAGGGCGCGGGGTGACGAGAGCAGGCGACGCGCCCGGTCGATGGAGAAGGCGAAGAACACGTTGCCAATCAGGGGCACGGCGATGGAGGCCGCGACGATGGCGGCGATGTCGGGGCCGGTGACACGGGTCAGATCGAAGAAGCCCGGCAGGACGCCCATGTAGAACAGGATGGCCTTGGGGTTGCCGAGGATCACGGCGATGCCCGCCAGAAAGCCCGCCCACATGCCCGGGCGTGTGAGGCGGCTGTCGCTGGCGATGGTTTTGTCGGCGTTTCGCAGGATCAGTGCGCCCATGACAAGGAACACGATCGCCGCCACCCATTTCAGGACGATCATGAAGCCGGAAAAGACCGACACCACCCATGTAACCCCGAGGATGGCGAGAAGCGGCCAGAGCGCATCACCGACGACCACACCGAGGGCGAGGGGCCATGCGGCGTGGAAGCCGCCCGAAAGCGCGCGGGCAGTAAGGGCCACCCAGACCGGCCCGGGCGTGAGGAACAGGATCAGGAGCGCGCCGCAATAGAGCGCCAGTTCGGCGGGTGAAATCGTCATCCGGGTACAACGTGGGACTGGCCGTCTTCTTCGGTGACGGAGAGGTATTGGGCCCGGTCACCCAGCGCATCGAACAGGCCGCGTTCGGTGCCGGTCATCCAGGCCTGGGCCCCGAGGGCGCAGATTTCATCGTAGAGTGCGGCGCGACGGTCGGGGTCGAGATGGGCCGCGACCTCATCCAGCAGAACCATCGGCGGGGTGCGGGTGTCTTCGGCAAGGGCGCGGGCGTTCGAGAGGATGAGCGAGATCAGGAGCGCCTTTTGTTCGCCGGTGGAGCACTGGGCGGCGGGAACGTTCTTGGCCGTATAGGTCGCGTCGAGATCGGCGCGGTGGGGGCCGAGCAGGGTGCGGCCCGCGCGCAGGTCATTGGGGCGGTTATCGGCGAGCGCCGGGGTGAGATCGGGCGCGTCTTCGGGCTCGGTCAGGGTGAGGGCTGCGGCGGGGAATACCGTATCCGCGCCGTCCTGCGCGGCGGCAAGGCGGGTGAGGGCGGCGGCGCGGTTGTCGCGAATGCGGGTTCCGGCCTCGGCCATCTGGGTTTCCAGCGCGGTGTACCAATGGGGGTCTCGAACCATGTCCTTCAGGAGCCGGTTCCGTTCGCGCATGGCCTTGTCATAGGTCAGAACGGCCTCGGCATGGAGCGGCTCGAAGGACAGGGTGATCCGGTCTAGGAAGCGGCGGCGGCCTTCGGCACCCTCGATCCAGAGCCTGTCCATGGAGGGAACGAGCCAGAGGATACGGGCGATGCGGCCAAGGGCCGTCTGAGGTGCGGTCTTGCCGTCGATGCGCAACTGGCGGGGTTCGCCGGGTTCGGCGCGGGTGTCGATCTCATGTGTCTGGTGGCCGGATCGGAGGGTGGCCCCGATCCGCCAGCCCAGCGCCTCGGGCCTGCGCGAGAGATCAGCGGGTGCGGCGCGGCGCAGCCCGCGACCGGGGGACAGGAGCGAGACGGCTTCGAGGATGTTGGTCTTGCCCGCGCCGTTCGGGCCGGAGATCGCAACCGGGCGCGGATCGGTGTCGATCTGCGCCAGACGGTGGGACCGGAAATGGGACAGGGTCAGGCTGGTGAGCGCTTGTGTGGGCATGGATCAGTCCCCGGCCCCCCGCGCGGCTTAGAGCGTTTCGAGCGGTTTGATAGGCCCGGTCACACGCGCATCGGCATGACGACGAAGATCGCGCTTTTGTCGTTGCCTTCGTGCATGAGTGTCGGACGGTCCGGCGTGTCGAACAGGAACACGGCGTTTTCGCGATCGACCTGGCTGGCGATTTCCAGCAGATACTTGGCGTTGAAGCCGATATCGAGCGCCTCGTCGCCATAGGCGACCGCCAGTTCCTCTTCCGCGGCGCCCGCGTCGGGCGCGTTCACCGACAGCACCAGTTTGTCGTTGTCGAGGCTGAGTTTGACGGCGCGGGAGCGTTCGGAAGACACGGTGGCGACACGGTCGACGGCCCTGGCAAATTCTGCCGCGTCAACCTCGAGCTTGCGGGTGTTGGTTTGTGGGATAACGCGTGTGTAGTCGGGGAAGGTGCCGTCGATGACCTTGGAGGTCAGGGTGATCTCGGGGGTGGCGAAGCGGACCTTGGTTTCGGAGACGGAGACGGCGATTTCAGTATCGTCATCGTCGAGAAGCTTGCGCAGCTCGCCCACGGTTTTGCGGGGGACGATGACGCCCGGCATGGTTTCGGCGCCCGGCGGTAGATCAGCGTCGATCCGGGCAAGACGGTGGCCATCGGTGGCGACGCAGCGGAGCGTCTGGCCGTCGTCGCCGGTGGCGACATGCATATAGACGCCGTTGAGATAGTAGCGGGTTTCCTCGGTTGAGATGGCGAATTTCGATTTGTCGAAGAGGCGGCGCAGCAAGGGTGCGGGCGCGGAGAAGTTTGCGTCGTAGTCGCTGCTGGTCATTACAGGGAAGTCTTCGCGCGGCAGGGTGGCCAGTGCGAAATTCGAGCGGCCCGCATCGACGGACATGCGGCCCGACGCGCCGTCATCGGCGAGGGTCACGAGCGCGCCATCGGGCAGCTTGCGCACGATCTCGTGCAGCGTGACGGCCGGGACGGTCGTCGCACCAGGTCGGGTGACCTGCGCGGGCGCGCGGTCCACGACCTCGATATCCAGATCGGTGGCGCGGAAGGTGACATTGTCGCCTTCGGCCTCGATCAGGACGTTTCCGAGGATCGGAATGGTGTTGCGCCGCTCGACCACTGATTGCGCCTGAGCGACTGCACGCAAAAGCGCTGCGCGTTCGATGGAGAATTTCATGGCCTGTCCCTCACCTCGGATGCCGGGGCGGAAAACCTATCGGTTTTTTGCGCCCGCGCAAGCGGATTACGCCGACTGTGGGCAATCCCCGAATCGGGGTCAAGGGCGGGTTGGCCCCGCCCCCTGCATAAGGTGCAAATAATGGCGGATTGCGCCGCGCCCTATCCTTCGAGCGCGCGGCGCAGAAGCTCCAGATCTTCGGCAAGCTGGCTGTCGCGGGCCTTGAGTTCCTCGATCCGGCGCACGCCATGCATGACGGTGGTGTGATCCCGACCACCGAAGCGCCGTCCGATATCGGGTAGGCTGCGGGTGGTCATGTGCTTGGCCAGATACATGGCGACCTGACGGGGGCGGGCGAAGGTGCGGACGCGCTTGGGACCGATCAGGTCGCTGAGCCGAATGTTGTAGTGGTCCGAAACCTTGCGCTGGATCTCCTCGACCGTGATCTTGCGATCCGTGGCGCGCAGGATATCGGCCAGACAGTCCTGGGTCAGTTCCAGGGTGATCTCACGGCCCACAAGGCTGCCGAACGCGAAGAGCCGCATGAGCGCGCCTTCGAGGACACGGACGTTCGACGAGATGCGGTGGGCGAGGAATTCGAGTACGCCCTCGGCGATTTCGAGATTGCGGAACTGTTCCGAGAACTGTTCGACCTTCTGCTGGAGGATGCCGAGGCGAAGCTCGTAGTTCGTGGGGTGCAGATCGACGAGAAGGCCGGATTGCATACGGCTGACGATGCGTTCTTCGATGCCGTGGATTTCGGTCGGCGCTCGGTCGGCGGACAGAATGATCTGTTTGTTCTGATCGACCAGGGCGTTGAAGGTGTGGAAGAATTCTTCCTGCGTCGCATCCTTGCCCGCGATGAACTGGATGTCGTCGACCATCAGTACATCGACCGAGCGGAAGAGCTGTTTGAAGCCGATCATGTCCTTTTCGCGAAGCGCCTGAACGAATCGGTACATGAACTGTTCGGCAGAGAGATAGACGACGCGGAGACCGGGGCTTTTGGTTTTCAGTTCCCATGCGATGGCGTGCATCAGGTGGGTCTTACCCAAACCGACACCGCCATAAAGGAAGAGTGGGTTGAAGGTGACCGAACCGCCCTCGGCCACACGGCGCGCGGCGGCATGGGCCAGCTCGTTCGGTTTGCCCACGACGAAGCTGTCGAAGGTGAAACGCTGATCAAGCGAAGCGCCCGGCAGCGCGTCCGTGGCGGGTTTCGTCTCGACTGTGACTTCGGATTCTTCGGGTTCGGAGCGCTCCACCTTTTCTTTGACCTTCTTGCAGGAGGGTTTTGTCCCCATTGCGGGAACGGCGAACTCGATACGGCTTACCGATTGCCCATGACCCTTCAAGGCGCGGAGGATCTGATCCCCGAAATTCTGCGACACCCAAGTGCCCATGAACTGGGTGGGCACGAGAAACCGGGCGACGCCATCGGCGAGTTCAGAGAACTCCAGCGGCTCGATCCAGTTTACATAGTTATTTTTTCCGACACGCCCGATAAGAATTTCACGAATTTCCCCCCAGATTTCTTCCGTCATACTGTCCCGACCCGGTTTTCAAGTTCTTGTTCAAGACTGGCGCCATGCCAGCCCCCGGGATTTCCAGCCATTGACCGCCCCCCGGTGTCCTGCCGGATCCAGATCGCCCTCGAACCCTTCGGCAACGTTCAGACAGACCGCCGACTTGCCCTGATCGGACAAATACGCGGCGACCGCCTGAGCGGCGCTCAAGGATCGCGCTCCGGACCGGCAGAGGAAAAGCAGATGCGACGGTGCAGCTCCGTCCAGCTTCTCCTCAAGGTCCGCGACAAAGCGCGGGTTTATGGACATGTCGGGAAAGGAGGACCATTCCACGAAGATCGTGGACTTCCTCAAACTCCCGAGGTCAGGTGTGCCGACGAAATTCCATTCCGCCCGCGTCCTGACATCAACGAGCACAGCGTCGGGACTATCTGCCAACAAGTCCCATGCGTCGGCAGGTGAAACCTCACCAACCGGCGCGGCAGCGCCGTGCCCTGTCATCCATGTCCCCCCAAGACGATGTGAATCGCAAGAGGACGCTAGCAACGGCGCGACCCTTTCCGCAACAGAACTTCAACCTTGACTCACACTTTGTCGGAACGAATCCGGAGGGCGTGTCTTGCGCACACTTTTGCAGCGGCGCGTAACCCAAATCAGGCTAATAAAAAACGCGCCCGGAGGCGCGTTTCTGGTCGTCTGTCCAATTGGCGGCGATCAGCCGATCGCTTTCACCCGGCTGGACAGCCGCGACATTTTTCTTGCCACGGTGTTCTTGTGAAACACGCCTTTTGTGACGCCGCGCATTAGCTCGGGCTGGGCTGCGCGGAGCGCCGTGCTTGCCGCATCCTTGTCGCCCGAGGCAATCGCCTCTTCGACATTACGCAGGAAGGTGCGGATGCGCGACCGACGTGCCTTGTTCACGGCAAAGCGCCGCTCGTTCTGGCGGGCGCGTTTCTTGGACTGAGGCGAGTTAGCCATGCGTACGGATTCCCAATTTCGGGTCGGTTTAATCTGAAGTCGCGCTTCTAGGCGCGAGTCGCGGGTCTGTCAACAGCGGTCTGGGGCAAATCGTGAGGCGCGCGAGGTCAATCGGCAAAGCGTTTTACGAGTTCACGGATATGGGCCGGGCCGACGTCGCAACAGCCGCCGATGATTGCGGCCCCGTCTTCGACCCAGCGTGCCGCGAAGTCCGCGTATTCGGATGGTCCGAGGTCGGTGCGGGCGGCAAGCTTGTCAACGGCGGAACCGGGCTCAAGATAAGCTTGGGATATGCCGGTGAAGCCATTGGCATAGGCGCCAAGCGGTACCGGCGCCCCGCTCAGCCTGGCGACGGCTGTCGTCACCGCCTCGGGGATCGAGCAGTTCACGAGAAGCGCGGTGAAGGGATAGTCCTTGAGCAGATCCAGGATGCTCTCGACCGGCTCGCCGGAACGGAGGCGCGTGCCATCGTCATCGTCGACGGTGACCGCAAGCCAGACCGGTTTTCCGACAGGAAGCGTTCCCGCCAAAGCGGCTTTTGCGCGGGCCAGAGAGGACACCGTTTCGAGGATGTAGAGATCGACATGTTCCTGCTGGATCTTGGCGATCTCGGAGAAGGATTGCGCGGCGTCTGCGAAGGGTGGGCCGTCATCGCCGCGATAGGACCATTCGAGAGGGCCGAGCGCCGCGGCCACGCGGCCCGACCCATGGGCATCGCGCGCCTGAACGGCCAGTTCGCAGGCGAGGTGATGAAGCTCGTCGAACCGGGCGATTTGTCCGGCAGGCTCCAACCTGTCGCGGTGCAGGGCGTATGTGTTGGCCGTGGCGATGGATGCGCCTGCCGCGAAGTAGTCATCGTGAACTTCACGGACCAGGTGGGGCGCGTCGATCATGACCTGCGTGGCCCAGAGGCCGGTCGGATCGCGGCCGGAGCGGTGGATCAGTTCCTGACCCATGCCGCCATCGAGGATCGCGACGGGCATCCTATTTGTCCCGGAACTGCGCCTCGCGCTTGTCCAGAAACGCCTGCATCCCTTCCTTCTGATCTTCGGTCGCAAAGAGCGCGTGGAACAGGCGGCGTTCGAACAGGAGGCCCTCGTTCAGCGTCAATTCGTAGCTGCGATTGACCGCTTCCTTGACCGCCATCGTCGTCAGCATCGACTTTTCGGTGATCTTGGTGGCGGTGGCCAAAGCCTCTTCCATCAGTTTCTTGGCGGGTACGACGCGACTGACAAGGCCGGACCGTTCGGCTTCTTCGGCGTCCATGAAGCGGCCCGTGAGGTGCATTTCCATGGATTTGGACTTGCCGACGAACCGGGTGAGCCGTTGGGTGCCGCCGATGCCGGCGACGACGCCAAGATTGATCTCGGGCTGGCCGAACTTCGCGGTATCCGCGGCGATGATGAAATCGCACATCATCGCCAGCTCGCATCCGCCGCCCAGCGCGTAGCCCGCGACGGCGGCGATGATGGGTTTGCGGCACCGGGCAAGTTGCTCGATTTCGTGGCCGAACTTGTCGGAGGAAAACACCTCGACAAAGCTGAGCCCGGCCATTTCGCTGATATCTGCACCGGCGGCGAAGGATTTCTCGGACCCCGTAAGGATGATGCAGCGAATCTTTTCGTTTTCTTCCGCCTCGCGCAGCGCCTGATTGAGCTCTCGCAACAATTCCGCGTTGAGAGCGTTCATGGCGTCGGGGCGGTTGAGGGTGATGGTGGCGACGTGATCTTCGTTTTCGACGATCAGGGTCTTATAGGCCATGGCATCCTTCTTTGATGGGTGCAGGTCAGAGGGAAGGCTTATCAGCCCGGGCGGTGCTTTCAACCCCGGATCGGTCTCGGCGTCGTCTATCTTTGGCAGGTCGGACAATAGAAGGTGGAGCGGCCCGATTGTACGATGCGCGAGATCGTACCGGGGCAATCGGGTGTGACGCATGGCGCGCCCTCGCGGCCATATGCCCGGAAAGTATGCTGAAAATATCCGAGCTCTCCATCCGCTTGCCGGTAATCGCGCAGGGACGATCCGCCTGCTTCGATTGCCTCGGAGAGAACGTCGCGGATCGCGGGAACCAGCGTGCGGACGCGTGCCGCCGAGATGTTTACGGCCTTGCGCCTTGGTGAAATCCGCGCGCGGTGCAATGTTTCGCAGACATAGATGTTGCCCAGTCCGGCGACGATTCGTTGATCCAGCAGGGCCGTTTTGATCGGTGTGTTGCGGCCACGGAGGGCGGCAACAAGGTAGTCTTCGTTGAAGGCGTTCCCGAGCGGTTCGGGCCCGATCCTTTCAAGCAGCCAGTGGCTATCGACTGAGTCGGTTGGGCAGAGGTCCATCGCGCCGAAACGGCGGGCGTCGTTGAAGGTGACACGTGCGCCGTGATCGGTATCAATGACGATGTGATCGTGTTTCTCCGGTGCGGCGTGGTCGTGGTGGAACTGCCCGATCTGCGCACCGGAAATCAGCATCCGGCCCGACATGCCAAGGTGGATGATCAGCGTTTCGCCCGAAGACAGGTCGGCGAGGATGTATTTCGAGCGGCGCCGCAGCGTGGTGACGGTCTTGCCGGTCAGACGCTCTGCCAAGTGTTCGGGCAGGGGCCAGCGCAGATCGGGCCGGTTGACCTGTGCACGCGCGATCCGGTGCCCTTCGAGCACAGGGAGAAGCCCCCGGCGGACCGTTTCAACCTCTGGCAATTCGGGCACGGGTGACTCCTTGCTGGGTATGCCGCATTGCAGCGGGGCTGCGGCGACCTATAAGAAGGGTGAGTTTCAAGGGACGCAAGGGCCGATGAGCGACGAAACCGGCAAGACAACGCATTTCGGCAACCGGACGGTTGCGGAAGACGAAAAGGCCGGGCTGGTGCACGGTGTCTTTTCCAACGTGGCATCGAAGTATGATGTGATGAACGACGTGATGAGCGTCGGTATTCATCGTCTCTGGAAGGATGCGATGATGGATTGGCTTGCGCCCCGGGCCGGTCAGCGGCTGCTGGATGTGGCGGGCGGTACGGGCGATATTGCGTTCCGGTTTTTGCGGCGCGCGGGTGCGGCCAGCGCCGTTGTCTGCGACATGACCGATAGCATGCTGGTGGAAGGCCAGAAGCGGGCGGATGCCGAAAGCCTTGCCAGCCAGCTGGACTGGGTCATGGGCGATGCGATGGCATTACCGTTCGAGGATGCGGAGTTCGACGTCTATACGATTTCTTTCGGCATCCGGAACGTGACCCGGATCAGCGATGCACTGAGCGAGGCATATCGGGTTCTGAAGCCCGGCGGGCGGCTGATGGTGCTGGAGTTCAGCCAGTTACCCAATGCCGCGATGCAGGCGGCCTATGATGCCTATTCATTCAACGTGATCCCGCGGATGGGTCAGGTGATCGCGGGCGATCGGGACAGCTATCAGTATCTGGTCGAATCGATCCGCAAGTTCCCCGATCAGGAGACCTTTGCGAGGATGATCCGCGAGGCCGGGTTCGAGCAGGTGAAGTATCGCAACCTATCGATGGGGATTGCTGCGCTTCATTCGGGCTGGAAGCTTTAGTGCGCGGCCCCCACAATATCTTTCGGCTGATCCGGACCGGCGCGACACTGGAGCGCACTGGCGCGATGCGGGTCGTGCTTGATGCGTTTCAGGCACCGCCATCCTTGCGGATCGTGGCGCGCATCCTGGGCTGGCCGTTCAAGTTCCTTGGGATCAAGGGCGATCCTGCGCTGCCGCCGGCGACCCGCGCGCTGACGGCACTTGGCCCGGCTTACATCAAGTTTGGTCAGATCCTGTCGACGCGGCCCGATGTGGTCGGCGACGAGTTGGCCATGCAGTTGCGGGTGTTGCAGGACAAGCTGCCGCCCTTCCCCACCGCTGTGGCCAAAAAGACCGTCGCGCGGGAACTGGACGTGGCGGTCGAGACGGTTTTTGCCGATTTTTCCGAACCGGTGGCGGCGGCGTCGATCGCGCAGGTGCACCGGGCGAGGCTGGCGGACACCGGCGAGGACGTGGCGGTCAAGGTTCTGCGTCCAAAGATCGAACGGGCGTTTCGCAAGGATATCGATGCGTTCTATCTGGCCGCGCAGATGATCGAGTTGCTTGCGCCCGCGACACGGCGTTTGCGGCCGATGGACGTGATTGCCCATTTCGAGGGCGTCGTTATGGGCGAGCTGGACCTGAGGCTTGAGACCTCCGGCGCCGCGGAGTTCGCCGCGAATACAGGAAAAGACGAAGGTTTCGCGGTACCAGAGGTGCATTGGTTTCTGTCGTCGCGCCGGGTGATGACGATGGGCTGGGCGGAGGGCATTCCGGCGGGCGAAGTCAATGCGATCGAGGCTGCCGGGCATGACCGCGCGGCTTTGGGCGAACGCGTACTGCGGATGTTCCTGATGCATGCGCTGCGCGACGGGTACTTCCACGCGGACATGCATCAAGGGAACCTGAAGGTCGCGCCGAACGGGGATATCGTCGTCTATGACTTCGGCATCATGGGGCGGCTTGATGAGTATACCCGCCGCGTCTATGCGGAAATCCTGTTCGGGTTCATCCGGAAGGATTATCGCCGGGTTGCAGAAGTCCATTTCGAAGCCGGGTATGTGCCTGCCGACAGGGATATCGACGAATTCGCGCGCGCCCTGCGCAGTGTAGGCGAGCCGATTTTCGGGATGGATGCCACGCGGATTTCGATGGCGCGGCTTCTGAGCTATCTGTTCGAAGTGACCGAGCGGTTCGGGATGGAAACGCGGACCGAACTTATCCTGTTGCAGCGGACGATGGTGGTGGTCGAGGGCGTGTCGCGCTCGCTTCACCCGCATATCAACATCTGGGAAGTCGCGCGGCCCATCGTCGAGAATTACATCAAGGATAATGTGGGGCCGAAGGCGCTGTTCCGCGATCTGGCCAAGACGGCGCGGGTTTTGGCCCGGTTCGGGCCGAAACTGCCGCAATTAGCGGAGGCCGCTCTGATCCGGCAGGGGATGCCCGACGAGCCGCCGCCAAAGTCCAGGCGCGTGATGACGCTGGGCATCTTTGCCGCCGGGTTGCTTGCCGGCGGTGCGGCCGTGTGGGCATTCCTGCTGCTTTAGGGTCAGATCTGCGGCAGGCGAACCGCGGTCACATCGTCAGCGGCCAGTGTTTCCCCTGAAGCAAAGACCATGACCGGCGCACCGTCCACAAGCCGCGCTTCGGTGATCCGGGCGTATGTGTTGACGGGGTCGGTTGAGATAAGGTCGCCGTCCTGGCGTGCCTCGATCTCGAAACTGTAGTAACCGGGCGGAAGATTAGCCCCGCCGGCATCGCTTCCGACCCATTGGATCGGTTCGCTTGAGACGGGGATGGCGGTTCGGGCAACCTCTTCGCCTGCATCGTTGCGGGTGATCAGCGTGGCCTGATCTGTGCCGGATGGCATATCGGGATATAGCGCCACGGGTGTACCATCCCAGCGGGCAGAGACCGGTGCACGCGCTTCCATCCCGACCCAGTCCGCGACTTGCGACAAACCCGAGAAGGATTGCTGCCCCGTCATCGATTCCAAAAGGTCATTGGTGCGCACCTGCTGTTCGACACCGGAGAATGTGGCGAGTTGTACGGCGAAATCGGCTGACTCAATTGGATTGAGCGGGTCCTGATTCTGCATCTGGACCGTCAGCATTTTCAGAAAAGTCTCGAAGTCGGAACTGAGCGCGGCCGCGCCTTCGGTTTCCGTTTCGGGCGCGGCAAGTGCCGGTGATTGGTTAGGCTGGGTGGTGGTCGGATTGACGTCCATCAAAAGCTCCTGTCAAAGGCGAATATCGAGGCCCCGGGTCGAACCGGATCGGATTTGGGTCTGTGTCGGGAGTGCGGGCTGGCCTGTCGGTGCAGTCATCGCACCCTCGCCATTTCCGGTAGGCTCGATGGCCTTCCGGCCGTTGCTGTCTTCACCCTTTGAACCACCGAAATCGAAGGAGATACCGGAGAAGCCCGCATCGCGCGCTTCCTGTTGCAGGATGTCGAGATGGCGGCGGATCAGGTCGAGCGTCTCGGGTCGTTCGGCGGCGACCGTGACCGCCAGGGCACCATCCTGTGCCGTGAGCGACAGGGTCAGACGACCCAGTTCTTCGGGAGACAGGCTGACATCGATGGTTCCGTTCGCAAAACGGAGCTGTTCGACGATCTGGGCCACGACCGGGCGGGCGAGTTCCGGTGCGCGCGGCATGGCTTGTTCCTGATGTGCCGGAGCGGCGGGACCCCGTGCTTCTGTCAGCAGGGCCTCGGCGGGGATTGCCGGATCAACCTCCGCGGGTATGGCTGGTTGTGTCTGTACGGTTGGTATGGCCGTTGCGGCGGCAAGCGCCGGTTGGAGTGTGGGCGCGACAACGGCTGAACGTTCAGGAGGCATGGACCGGAAGGTGTCGGAGCGTGGACGCTCTGGTACCGGGGCCGACGCGACCGGCGGGGCTGCGGTTGCAGGGACTTCAGGGGCCTGCGGGACCGGTGGCTTCGTATTGAAGATAGCGGCTGGCGCGATGACCGGGTTGCCGGACAGATCGGATCGCGGCGCTTTTGTCGCCGGAGGTGGCGATGGGAGCACATCCGGTGGTGTGGCGGCCACATCCCCGGCGGTGAGTAGCGGGATCGCGCGCGCGCCGGGCCTGGGCTGCGGGTCGGGTGCGGCAATGGGTCCGTTTTGCAGAGACGCTGGCACCGGCAACGTTTGCGGAGGGGCAGAAACGGAAACAGCTTGCTGCGGCCGAAACGCAGGAGATGCTGTCTGCGCCGGGAGGGTTGTTCGATCGGTCTTTAGCACCGATGCTGGTTCTTCGATGCCGGGCAGTAAGGCCGTAGCTCTCCTTAAGTCGTCGCCGAGGTCTTGCGGAATGGGTTCCCCAGAACCGTTCAAGACCTGTGCAGACCGGACGGGCAGTTCCGGTATCTCGGGCGAGGGAGCAGGTTTTGCCGGACGCGCTTCGGTCACGTCGGTTTCGGAAGGCGCGGCCTGTGCCCCGGGTATGACCGGACCCCGACCGTCCGGACGTTCCGCCGCCGGTCGAGCTGGTACAGGCAGAGGGGTTGTTTTTGGCAAGGATATGTCGACCGACGAGAGTTGAACGGCGGCTGTCGAAACATCGGATTTCGGCGGTTGTGGAGAGGCGGTCGATCCGGGCGCGGGCTGTGGTTTGCTGACTGGGTCCCTCGCTGGCGGAGGAGTTTTCGGTACTTCTGCGGCAGGTAGCGTGGAGGGCGTGGCAGTTTGCGGTGTCTCGGCCGGCGTTTGCCCGATGGGTGATCTTACGGACGGATCAGGAGTGATCGCGGCTGGTTGATTCACCGGGACCGCCGCAACCCGCGGTATGGAAACAAGCTCTGGTCGGGGTGTGGGAAGCGCCGTCCGGAGAAGAGAGATAACAGGCACGGTTTTGCGGACGTCAGCGGAAATGGCTGCCGGCGTCGTGACCGCATTGACCGGTGCCACATCGGGCACAGTCGGTTGATCCGGGTTCGCAACGACAGGCTGTTCCGGCAGTCCTTGCGCGTCGGTGGATTCGGGTGCTGTTGTTCCGACCGACAGGGTGGGCAGATCACCGGGACCCGGGGCGTTTGCCACGGGAATCGCCGGACCCTCTGACACCGGGACCGGCACCGCTATCTCAAGCGAGAAAGCAGCATCGGGCGGCGGAAACTCATCTGTCTTGCCCGCCACGGGTCCCCGTGCGGATAACAGTTGAGTTGCTTGCGCGGCATCCGTGAGAGCGGCACCTGACGTAATCATATGACCTTCCGAACTTTCTGTCCCGAATGCCGGATATTCGTCGTTTTGAGTTACCGGAAATTTACCGCTGCCGTGGATGGTGGCGCTGAAATCCAAAGAATTGGAGACATTCATGATCGAGATCGGACCGGCCGGATCGCTTCCGGTCGCGGTTGCGCCCAATCGGACCGGAGATCCCGTCTGGATCGCCGCACAGAAGCTTGAGGCGGCTTTTCTGAGCGAAATGCTGAAGTCAGCCGGGTTAGGCGCGGCGCGGGAAACCTTTGGCGGGGGCGCGGGCGAAGAACAGTTTTCGTCCTTTCTGCGACAGGCGCAGGCAGACGAGATGGCCAGGGCGGGAGGTATCGGACTGGCAGAGTCGATCTATCGCTCGATGATGAAAGGAGTCGAAACCAATGGATAAATCACTGTCTGACTTCGAGAAATTGCTGGATGAGGAACGCGCCGCGCTCAAAGCGGGCCACCTTGAGGCAATCCGCGGTATTTCCGAGCAGCGTGACGCGCTGCTCGGACGGATTTCGACCGATGGATCGGATGCAGCGCATTTGCAGCGGGTCCAGGAGAAAGCCCGGCGGAACTCGGTTCTCATGGAGGCGTTCCGGGACGGAATCAAATCGGCCATGCGCCGGATCGGGGAGGTGCAGAAGGCCGCCGGACCGATCGCGAGTTACGGCGCGAAGGGCGATCCGCGCGAGATCGGAAACACCCGCCCGAACTGGGAGCACAAAGCCTGACCGCGTTAGCGAGGTGTTAGGAATTCGCCGCTAGCACCGGGTCCGCACCCTTAGGGGATGGCGCGGTATGTTGAGAAACAAACCTGCCGCACTCGTCAGAACGGCGCCAGAGTTTCGTCCTCACGGGCGAAGAGGAAACCGGCGCAAAGCGCCCCGAAGACATAGGGGAAACCATGTCAAGTATACTTACCAATACAAGTGCGATGGTCGCACTTCAAACCCTGCGTGGCATTAACTCGAACCTGACAATGGCTCAGAACGAGATCGCCACCGGCAAAAGCATTTCTTCTGCCAAAGACAATTCGACGGTCTGAATCACCTTGGCATTCGAGGAATATGCCCTTTGTGTCTGGATCAGTTGCGTGAGTTCCCCCGCGACATCGGTCGCGGATTCCTCGAGAGCAAACCCTACGACATCACCCGTCGGTCCGTCGGACGCATCCCAGAGAAAGAACGTGCCGCTTTCGTTGGAGGCCCGATAGGTCTGGTTATCCTCTGCAATCAGGCCGTTCGGATTAGGAAGGTCGATCAGGGGAATCTGATAGATCGTGCGGGTGATCCCGATGTCGAAATTCGCACGGACGAATCCGTTCGCATCAACTTCAACAGCGATCAGATTGCCCACTGGCGAGCCGTCTTTCGAAATCGAAGTGGGTGCAAAACTGTCCGAAAGCTGGGTCAGACCCTGCCCGCTGCCCACCGCGCCGATGTTGATTGAAATCGGCCCGCCGGCGACGTTTACTGAGAGTTCGCCCGTCGCACCGTCATAGGCACCGCCCGAGACGGTGGTCACCGATGCGATTGTGCCACCAGAGCCACGTGTATCGTCGAAGACAACTGTATATTCGCCAATCTGCGTGCCGCCGGATGCAGAGTCGCTCAACGTCATCGTCCACGTGTTCGAAGCGCCCGGTGCAGCCGGTACTGTCGGCGTGAACTCGATCGCGATGTTCTGCGATGTGCCAAGGTTGTCGAAATACTCGATCGAGAGTTCGAGCGGGTTGCCCGAGGCGCCGAATTCAGTTTCGGTTGCAGGCAGGTTAACGCCCATGGAGATACGGGTCGTCGGTTCAGACGTGAACTGGTTCACATTGATCTGCACCGGTTCAAGACCGTCGCCCGTATCCCGCGGAAATGTCGGAACGGTACCGTCGGGGTCTGCGGGCCAACCCATGAGAACAATGCCGGTGTTCGTCTTCAGGAACCCTTCGGCATCGGTTCGAAACGACCCGGTTGTGGCGAAGAAAAGCGGAAAATCGCCGGTTCCGCTATCAACCGCGCTTTCCGTTGTCACAGGCAGGAAACCACGCCCGCGAACCGCCAGATCGGTCGGATTATTGGTCGTCGCCAAAGCGCCCGGCTGATCGATCAGCCGTTGCGTCGTGACGCGCACGCCACCGGCAGAATAGGTTCCTGCACCCGACGAAATCACGAGCGAAGAGAAGTCGGCCTCAGCACGCTTGTACCCGTATGTGGCCGAATTCGCGATATTGTCGGAAATGGTCGCGAGTCTGCTGGCATTGGCGGCAAGGCCAGCCACCCCGGCGTTCAGCGAGGAAGAAATTGTCATATTGCACCTTTCTGCTGCATCATCCCCCAGTCGGACGATAGCTATGAGCCCGCCCTTAACAGGCCGCTAACAGATAAAATCCTCTCCGGTTTTCTAGAGGCGGTCGCGCAGAAGAATGATTTCAATTCGATCGTTTCGCCGGGCCATGGGATTCTGCGTCACCGGGCGCCGGTCGGCAAAGCCGGTGATGCGGTCGATCCGATCACCCGGGAAACCCGAGAGTTCCAGAAGGCTTCGCACCTGTTCGGCGCGCGCGGTCGTGATGTCCCAGGACCTGTCCTCTTTCGCGACAATCGGGACTGCCCGCGTATGCGCCTGAACCGCAAGATGGTTGACCACCAGTTCGAAGACCGGGGTCATCGACGCGATCAGGGATTCAAGCAAAGGTGTTGCCGCCCCATCACCGTCGAAAAGCGCAGAATCGTCAGTTTCAAAGAGTTCGATTACGAGGCCTTCGTCACTGAGCCGCGTGACGATGTGGCGCTGCATCAATTCGGATATCATACTCTCGCCGCCCTGACCCAGCAGGGCCTGCTGGATCTGGTCCAGTTCGCTTGCCGTGGAGGCCGACGCCGACGCGTCGGCATCTTCCGATGAGTCGACGCCTGTTTCACCACGCGCCTGGCGTTCCTCGGCCGGGCGCGCCTGGGTCGCGCCGGTGCCGTTGCGTGACAGTGTTGCCTCGGAAAAGATGCTGTCGCCCCCGAACGCGCCGGACCCGCCTCCGGAAGCCCGAACCACGGGAATGGTCGGGGTGAAGTAGTCGGCAATGCCCTTGCGTTGCTTCTCGTTGGTCGCGCCCAATAGCCACATCAGCATAAAGAAGGCCATCATGGCCGTCACAAAATCCGCATAGGCGACTTTCCACGCCCCACCGTGGTGACCGTCGCCGCTTGTGATCTTCTTACGCTTGATGATGACCGGCGCATTTGATTGCGCAGTCATGATCCACCTCTCATCTCACCCGAGGTAAGAACTAGACGGAGGACCTGAACGAAGGCTTAATCGGGTCGCGGACGACCAAAATACATCGCGGCAGCAAAGCCCGCCAAAAAACCGCCCATGTGAGTCTGCCAGGCGAGTTGACCGTTCATGACCCACCAATGAAGGACGTTGAGAGCGATGAAGAAGGCGATGAAGAAGGCCAGTGGAGCAAGTGGTTCAGCCTCGCGTCGGCGATCGATGTATTCCCAAGCAACAACAGCGCCCGCCAGCCCAAACAAGGCGCCCGACGCCCCGACCATGGGGACCAGCCCCGATGTCAGAAAACCGAAACCGACAGCACCCCCCAATAGCGAGATCATGTAGATCGCCGCATACCGCCACTGACCGGCGCGTTCCGAAACCATGCTACCCAGGATGATGAGAAGGCACATGTTGACGAAAAGATGCGATGCGCTGAGATGGAGAAACCCATAGGTCAGAAACATCAAGGCTGGTTGGGCGGGATAGTTCGGCCTCCAATCCCCCAAGAGACCGGGCCAGAAACCGCCATAGTAGTAAACCCCCTGCCGAAAATACCGGACCGCGATCAGATCATGGTCGCTAAGCTGCGCCATCGCCTCGATAAACACGCAAATGGCAAGGATCGTCCAAGTGACTGGACCCATCCGGACGCGCCTGAGAAACGTTCCGAAAACCATAGGTTCACGGGCCTGGCAGTCGGCCTGGAAGCCCGTCCGACTTTCGCGTCACGGACGAATCGAGAAGCTGCGTCCTATCGATGTCACGATAGCGTTCGATGTGCGAGAAGCGGTGTCTTCAGGATCGGAATAGCGGCCAACATATCCAAGCGTCCAATCCCAGTCCTCGGTTAGTTGATGGCGATATGTGACGGAGAAATCGGCCCGCGTTCCCTCGTCGACCACACCGGCCCCGATATCATCGATCTTCGCGAGATTCAGCCCGACCTCAAGGCCGGCAACTGGCGTGAGTTCGCGCAAATAGTCGATGTTGAGTGTTGTACGCGCTATTTCATCTTCATCCGAGTCGATCGAGGCTGTCCGTGACAAAGATGCGCTGATGACCCCGGTCGGAAACTCTCTCGAATAGTCGACGGAACCAATCAAAACGGTATCACCGACATCGCTTTCGCTTACCCCAAGCGAGTAGCTCAACCCCCCCGTCGGCAAGTCCATTGCCCGGGTCACCAAAAACTGGCTGCGGGAGAGTGAGGTCGCGACGTCGCGGGATGCTTCGAAGACGATGCTGCCATTTGGAAGTTCGCGAGTCAGCGAAAGGTCGAATTCGACTCCGTCGTCCTCTGTTGTTACGGGAGTTCCAAAAACAAGCTCGGTTTCTTCAATCTCGGAAAGCGAAATCTCGCCGTCGAATGTCAGAACGGGATTGATCTCATAGGTCAGGCCGACGCCATATGCCTGTGTGGTTCTTTCAGTTTGCTCCAGGTCTTCGGCGTCGTACTCTCTCACAGATGTGAAAACACGCGCCGTCGCCGTCGGCGCAAGCCGGAACCGAAGATCCACCCGGGCTGTATCGGTAGTGTTGTCGAAAACGTCGTTGCTGATCGTGTTGCTGTAATCGCGTTCTTCGCGTCGAAGGCTTAGGTCTGCCCCGAACGGCGCATCAATCCCGAACGAGAATGTACCGCCAAGCGACAGGCTTTCGAGTTCACCGACCGAGGAAAGGAAAAGGTCGTTTATCAGGTCGGCGTCGGTATCCAACCCGAGACTGTCGACAAGATCCGACTCTCGATAGGATCCATCGAGCGTCAGGAGAGTATCGGCCCCTTCACGTTCGAAGCGGAAGTTGGCGAACGGATCGACGAAGCCATTATCGTCGAAGCCATCAGGAGAATCCTGGAACTGCACCGTGCCACCGAAGGACAGTTCCAGCTGACTGAGCGGTGTCTGTGAAACGATATCGAGGCCCAGTTGCGTGCCGAATGTCGTTTCGGTCCCTTGCGGATTCACTATGAGCGACGGGTTGTCATCAATCTCGACGGTGCTTCGAACCGTACCCGTCACGGAGAACG
The DNA here is from genome assembly GCA_947503175.1 of uncultured Paracoccaceae bacterium. Classification (GTDB taxonomy): domain Bacteria; phylum Pseudomonadota; class Alphaproteobacteria; order Rhodobacterales; family Rhodobacteraceae; genus Ovoidimarina. Next base: position 629,529 of record CANNCO010000003.1, on the reverse strand, counting down.
CAGACCCAACATCCTGGGCCCGCGCCGAATGGGCCAACAGCCCGTTAGCAGATGCAATTACGATGCCTGCGGTTATGTTTCTGGCCCACCCGCCCGTCATAGGACCTTTCTTTCTGCTACTCGAATAGCCTTCGCTGTGGGACGACGATTACGTCGCCATTTGACAAGACCGTGCTTCCGGAAATCTGCGCTCCGCTTTCGACGGCCCTGTAGTTAAAGGGATATGTCACGTAGGTTTTCGTCTGTGGATTAACCCGGCGCAACTGAATTCTTTTGGTAGCCGCGAACCTTGTGAACCCACCGGTCTGAGAAAGCATCTGGAGAAGCGTCGTGCCACGACGTACTTCGATCATACCCGGCGTTTCGACTTCGCCGATGACGTAGACATCAATAGTGCGGCGTGACCCGGTCCCGTTTGCCTGCTGGCCGAGTGCAAGCACAGACACGAATACCGAAGGTGGCGATGCAAAGTTGGAGGCCAGTGCTGACGAAAGCTGCTGGCGAACGTCATCGGTGGTTCGCCCGCCGGCAATGATGCTGCCAGCGAGAGGAAAGGAGATACGCCCATCGGGAAGCACCAGAGCCTGCCGGTTCAGGGAGGGATCTTCCAGAACTTCGATGGACAACTGGTCACCAGCCTTGATCTGATAACCTTGTTGCGCGGAGGCAGAAACCGCCCAGAGAAGAGCGAAGCAGAGTACAAGAATGCGATGCAGCATAGTCATTTCAGCGACTTTCACTTTAGTGGTGACAGTTATGGTATCTGAAGCCAGAGGATAGAACTCTTTTTGCGTGATTCTGGCACAAAACCAGATTCAACACGCCCAGCAGTTCCCGATTGGCAACAATTAACCCTTTCTTAGAAGATTTCAGTTCGCTTCCGTGGATGACAACAGTCCCTCGAGACGGGCGACCTCTTCGCGTGCATCTATGAACTGTGTACGTGTGTCAGCCGGTCCTGCGAGTTCGAGCGCCTTTCGAAGTTGCTCAATCGCTTCCTCGTGCCGTTCGGCAGCGCCGAGAGCCATGCCGTAGTGATACTGAACGATAGGATCGTTGGTCAGTCCAGCAGCCGCAGGTTCAAGGTGTTCCAGCGCATCATCGATGAATCCCCGGCGATAGGCGATCCACCCGTACGTGTCCTGGAAAGCCGGGACCTCGACGCCGCGTAGTCTTCGGGCAATCGTGTAGGCACGCTCGATCTGGGCCGGATCGGTCTGAAAGGTCGCGATCAGGCTGGCGAGGTTATTGGCGACTATCGGAGAGTTTGGCAGGGCCTCATAGAGACCCTCATAGATCTCGATCGCCGCATCGATCTCGCCGTCTCTCTCGAGCTCACCCGCCCGCAGCCACAGCAGGTTGGGTGCATCCGGAACCGCGTTCAGAGCCTCCTCAAGGACACCGCGCGCCCCATCGAAGTTTCCTTCGCCCAGTTCTGTCGAGTAGAGCGCGCGCCAGACCGGCTCTCGCTGATCGTCTTCGGCGAGCAGCGACCGATAGATCTCGCGGGCATCATCAATCCGTTCGCTTCTGACGAAGACTGACGCAAGAAACATCTTCAGCGTCGCGCTTTCGGGCTGTTCCGCAATCAGCTGATTTACATACTCTTCTGCAGCTTCGAAATCGTCGGCTTCGAGATAAGTCTGGAGAATTGCAAGCTCGGGCGCGCCGGCTCCGCCTTCTCTTGCAGCCAGTTCCTGCAGGAACTGCTGTGCTTCGCCGTCACGATCCTGACCGCGCAGACGGGCAACACGCAGCCGATCAGATATACCCTCCGCTTCGTCAACCTCCAGGCGGCGCAAGGTACGCTCGACCTGTTCGGCTCGTGGCCAGTCCTCCTGGCCGACGTAAACCTGCCCCAGAAGTGCGAGGACTTCGATTTGGTCGGGCTGGCGTCGCAGAGCTTCGATCAAGACCGATTCGGCGGTCGCAAGGTTGTCATCGGCCAGAAGAAAGCGCGCATAGTCGAGCGACTGGGGCACGGCATTGCCCGACACATCGACGGCGAGAGAGTACATCTCTCCGGCAAGGCCGCGGCTTCCGTTGCGAAGGTGAGCTTGAGCCATGAGCGTCATGATGCCGGGATCATCCGGTGCAAGGTCCAGAGCGGAGCGCAACTGACCTATTGCCTCATCCGCCAAATCGTCCTGTATCAGCCAGGCCGCACGCAGCTTGATCGCGTCGGTCTGGCTTGCATCATTTTCGAGAACTTCCTCGATCCTCTGGCGCGCGCCTACTTCGTTACCCACGGCAACAAGCATCCGCGCCAGCGCCACCTTAACCGAGTCTGCCTCGGCTCCGGGCTCTGCGCCGGCAAGTACATCTTCCAGTTCGTCTATGGCAGCCTCTCGATCGCCCTGATCGAAGATCAGACCTGCCCGCATCGACCGAAGCAGCATGACGTTTTCATCCTGTTCGATCATTCTGTTGATCTCGGCCAGAGCCGCTTCGGGGCCTTCTATCTGGCGAAGAAAGGATATGAGCAGGAGCCTCTCGCCCGCGCGCCGTTCTCCGTCTGCCCTTTCGATCCGTTCGCGAATAAAAGCCTCGGCGGAAGCCGCATCGCCTCTGGAAACAAACCACCGGATCAGTGCGTTGCCGTAGTCTGGGTTCTCCGGGAACAGGTCTATCAGTGTTTCGAACTGTCTCTGCGTACCCTCGTCATCACCAAGTTGCAAAAGAAGTTGCAGCTTGAGTTGCTGGTACCGCTCGACTTCGGGATTGTCCGCGAGGAAGTTTTCGACCTCTTCCAACGCTCCGGAGATATCACCGTCTCGCAGCCTGCTATCGATCACAACCTGGGACGTAAGATGGCGCGAACCCAGCTCGGCACTTGCAAGCTGCGCCTGTTCCGCTGCAGCCCTCCGTGCCGAAGAGTCGTCTTCTTCGATGGCATTGTAATAGGAAAGAAGCGCCGAAATCGCGCGGGATCGCGGCGCATCGGGATCGAGTTCGACCGCCCGCTCTCCATGCTGTTGCGCTTCGGCCCAGTTGTTTGTCCGGATCGCGAGTTCCGTGAGTTCGATGCGCGCACCGGCATCGTTCGGATCCTGTTCGACCAGCAACAGGTATTGCCCATAGGCTTCCTGAATGTCGCCCATGTCGCGAACGGTGTTGGCGTAGGTTATGCGTGCATCGCGGTGGAGACCGTTCAGATCGAAGACGTTCCGGAATTCGATCAGTGCACGATCAACGTCGCCAGCTTCCAGAAGTTCAAGCCCACTTTGGTAATGTGCCTCGGCACGCTCCTCTGCGCTGTCGCAGCCTGCCACGAGCAGAATAGCAGAAGCGGCCACAACAGTCACAATAGCTCGCAGCTTGCGAATGGTCATCGATCACCCCAATGGAACAGTTTGCACAGCGCCTTAAAACTCGCGCAGGTTAGCAAAGGTACTCAAACGTCACCAGAGATTGTCTTGTCATCCGGTTCGGTCAGCAGCCGGTGCCCCGGACGACGACGATCAGGGTCTTTGCGAGAACGCGGATATCCGTGGAGAAAGATACCGACCTTGCATACATCGCGTCATAGAAAGCCCGCTTGCGGAAAGAACAGTTGTTGCGGTCCGATATCTGCCAGAACCCGGTGATGCCCGGGCGCAGAAAGTAGTAGGCTGTGCCGGGATAGATCGACTGCTGTTCCGGCAGCATGGGGCGCGGACCCACGAGCGACATGTCTCCGACCAGCACATTCAGAAGCTGTGGAAGTTCGTCCAGCGACGACTTGCGGAGAAACCGGCCGAACGGCGTGACGCGCGGATCGTGCTTGAGCTTCTGATGCAGATCCCATTCGCGGCGTGCTTCGGGGTTATCATCAAGATGGCGTTTGAGGATTGCATCCGCGTCCGGCACCATCGTCCGGAACTTCCAGATCGTGAATATCCTGTGGTTCCGCCCAACCCGAGGCTGCGCGAACACTGCGTTGCCGCCAGACAGCGAGATAAGAGCCCAGACAACGAAGAGGAGAGGAAGAACGATCGGCAGGCTCAACACGATCAACGAAAGATCGATCAGCCGTTTGCCGCGATCGGCATATCGTCCTAATCCTTGTGATCCCCCTACGTCCGGTATCTGGACTTCGATACCTGCCGTCTCAATAGCTTCAAAATGTACTGTCATTACTAACCAACCGGCACACGTGCCGACATCCCTTACTCATTCCAATAGAGAAAGCAGAACTTTCCCCGGCGAAGCACAACGCTTCAGTACGCATGGCCCCAGTGCCACGGATTAACGTTAACACCGCGCTTTGGTTACTTCAAACTTTCTGAGCGCCGCCGAAAAAGATTCTTTCTTTCAACTGAGCGCGTTACCGACCCAAAGCGTCTTATTTTCAAGGCAAAGTCGGTCTTGCTGCCTGGAAAATGCGTCCGAGAGGCGTTCATCAGCATATGCAGACTGTGAACAGTTATGGCAGAATCACAACGATTGGTTGCGCATTCGCGTCGATTGCGACCGATTCGATTCTTAACGTCCGCACTCGACGGTTAACCGGCGATTGCTTCCCATACTGAAACAAAGTGACAGGCGAACAAGCGATTGCTGCAACTGTCTTACATCAGGGAACTTCTGGCCTTCACCACAGTGACTTCTTATGTGTTCTGCTGCAGTGATGCTGCCACGCTATCAATCTGCCCGGTGTGTGAATTGGAGATGAGTTCGTGATTATGGAGAGCGAAGCCGGCCTGTACACCGAGCAGTTCAACCTGCACGAACGACCGTTTACGCTTGTTCCGGATCCGGAGTTCATCTTCTGGACCCCGATGCATCGGCGGGCTTATTCGATCCTTGAATACGGTATCCTGACGCGCGCGCCGATTACTGTGATCACAGGTGAGGTTGGTGCGGGGAAAACCACGCTTGTTCAGAAGCTTCTGAAGTCGCTTCCTGACGACGTGCGTCTTGGGCTTATTTCAAATGCGCAGGGCGGTCGTGGCGAGTTGCTGCGGTGGGTTCTCTACGCGCTGGATGTCGATGCATCCGGCGCATCTGACTATGTCGAGCTTTTCCAACTTCTGCAGACATTTCTTGTGGATGAGTACGCAAAGGGCCATCGATCAATCCTGATGATCGACGAGGCACAGAACCTTTCGATAGAAGGGCTTGAAGAGTTGCGCATGTTGACCAATGTGAACTCGAACAAGGATGAACTTCTGCAGCTGGTTCTGGTAGGTCAACCCGAACTTCGTGACATGATCCTTCGCCCTGAGCTTCGGCAGTTCGCACAACGGGTCGTGGCGAATTTTCATCTGCCGGGAATGGATAAACAGACCGTCGCCGACTACATCGCGCATCGGCTGAAGATCGCGGGCGGGCGTGGCGACGAGTTCACGAAACAGGCCTGCGAGCGGGTCTGGGAAGTGTCGGGCGGAATTCCGCGACTTGTGAACCAGATCTGCGATTTCTCGATGGTGTATGCGGCGACAGGTGATGAACGTCTGGTCCTGTCATCCATAGTTGATCAGGTGGTGAGCGATGGTGTGTTCTTTGCTGGTTACAACGGGGACGATCTAGGAAATGAATAGTGAGCTCCGTTTCTATCTGTCGATCTTTCTTCGACGCTTCCACTACTTTGCGCTTGTCACGCTGGTGGTCTCGGCAGCTGCAATTGCGACGTCGATACTGCTTCCCACCAAGTACTACTCTGAAGCGTTGCTGCTGGTGGAGTCACCGCAGATTCCAGATGAACTTGCCGCATCCACGGTTCAGTCTAATCCCGCCGAACTTCTTGAGGTCATCGAGCAGCGTCTTTTGACGCGTGCGAACCTTCTGGAAATCGCCAGCCAGTTCAATGTGTTCGAGGATCGCGACCAGATGTTTCCCGACGACGTCGTGGAACAGATGCGACGTGCGACAACCACCCAGATCTCGACAGGACAGAACCGGGCGTCACTTTTTCTTATCGGTTTCGAAGCGGGGCGACCGGACACGGCGGCACAGGTCGTCGGCGACTACGTGACGCGCGTTCTGGAAAGCAATGTCGAACTTCGCACCGACAGAGCGGAAGGGACTCTGGACTTCTTCGAACAGGAGATCGAGCGCCTGAGTGCCGATCTTGCCCGGAAGAGCGCCGAGATCCTTGAGTTCAAGAATGGGAACATCAACGCCTTGCCGGAGAACCTTGACTACACGCTCGCTCGCCATGACGAGGTCCGCGACAGGCTTTTGGAAATCGACCGCGAAATCGGCGGGCTGGGCCAGCAGCGCGAACGGCTGATTCTTGTATTCAACGCGACAGGCGGCCTTGGTTCAAATCAGCAGGATCTTCGGTCACCGAAGGAACGGGAGCTTGATCAGGTTCAGAACGAGCTGACCGAAGCACTTACGATCTACTCCGAAACTAATCCGAGGGTCAGGGTGCTGCGTGGACGTCTGGAGCGGCTTCAGGAAGCGGTCGCGGCCGAGGCTGGCCTGAACCCGGATGAAGTTGAAGGTGAGAAACCGGTCACAATTCTTGATGTGCAGCTTGCCGAGCTTGAAGCGCGGGCTGCACTTCTGAACGAGGAGAAGGCCGGTCTGGAGATTCAGTTCGAAGAACTGTCCGATGCCCTTGCAGAGATTCCGGGCAATTCGGTTGCGCTTGAGGCGCTCGAACGGGACTATGTGAACATCCAGTCGCAATACAATGTCGCAGTCGCCCGGGGATCGGAAGCGGCAACGGGTGAACGGATCGAGCTTTTGTCGAAGGGCGAGCGTATCTCGGTGATCAACCCACCCGTCGCCCCACGCGAGCCATCATCGCCGAACAGGCCGCTTATCGCGATTGGCGGCGTTGTGGCCGCGGTCGCTCTGGGCCTTGGTCTTGTCATGCTCCTGGAGTTTCTGAACCGGTCGATCCGCCGTCCGGTCGAACTGACCCGCTCTCTGGGAATCGCGCCGCTTGCCACGGTTCCGATGATACGCACACCGGGTGAAACCCTGGTTCGGCGCAGCATCATACTGGGTTCGATCGTAATGGTGACTTCCGTCGCTGTCGCGACAGTATTCTATACGCACACACAGATCATGCCACTTGACCTGCTGGCTGATCGCACCTTGTCGAAGCTTGGGCTTTAGGCCGCTGGACGGACGGAGACCGAAAAATGGAAAAACTTCAGGCAGCAATCGAAAAGGCGCGGGTCCAGCGGGCTTCGTCGCGCCCTGTATCCAAGTCGGTTACGGGACAGACAGAGTCTGACACGAATGCCTGGACCGCTCTGCCCGATCTTGTTGCGGATCAGAAAGCTCTTCTGAAGAGAAGGGTTTTTCTTTCTGGCACAGCCCCGGAGGCCTCGTATTTCGACAAGCTAAGAACCAAGGTCCTTCAACTCTGTCAGGACAATGGCTGGACGCGAGTCGTCGTGACTTCTCCGACGAAAGGCTGTGGCAAAACAACATCCTGCTGCAATCTCGCGAGCAGCTTTTCACGTCAGCGCGACAGGAAACTGATGCTGTTCGATATGGATATGCGTCGCCCCGCAATGGCCCGCACGATGGGTATGGATCCCGGAGCTGGCCTCTCTGCGGTTCTGGATGGTAACGCCACGTTCGAGTCGGTCGCGAAGAAGTTGGCACCGAATGTCGTAATCGCAGCGAACGCCGGTCCGTACGGGAACCCATCGCAGCTGATCCTGCAAGACCAGACGCCTCGGGTACTTGATGAGCTTCAGGCACGTTACGAGCCAGATATCATGCTCTTTGACGCACCGCCCTTGATGGCGACCGACGATACAGCGGGGATGCTGAAGTACATGGATTGCGCCATCCTGATCGCGGGCGCGGAAATGACAACGACCGATCAGATTGATGCGTGCGAAAAAGAAATCGCAGAGCAAACCAACATGCTTGGCGTGGTTCTGAACCGTTGCAATTATCTGGATCAGTCTGACAAGTATGGATATCAGTACTGACCGGAGTTCATCCGGCGGACCATGAAACACCGATCATCATAGCGTTTGGGGCAGCACCTGGGGCTGAAACCTCACTTTGGTGAAGGCGAAACTATGAGAGGTGAACGCCTGCGGCCCGGCTGCCGATCTGAGGTGCAAGGATTCGTTGGTATTTTGTCTGTCTCTCGCTTATTTGGCGAAAGTCGGTGGCTGGCTTCCTTCCGCCGACGGGTGATGACAACTCTTAAGCACGCACCGACTCTGACGTGCCCTGGACGGACAATGCAATTTTCGAGGGAACGTTCCATGCCTGACGTAACACCAAAGGCAAGCCACTTTATCGATGGGAATTATGTTGAAGATACCGATGGGGCTGTCATCGAAGTCGTTTACCCAGCAACGGGAAAGACGATCGCTCAGGTTCATTCTGCCACATCAAACATCGTTGAAATGGCTATCGCGTCGGGACTGAAAGCACAGGAAATCTGGTCCCAGACATCCCCGGTCGAGCGTGGCCGGGTTCTGCGCCGGGCTGCCGACATGATCCGGGAACGCAACAGGGAACTGTCGATTCTCGAGACTTTGGACACGGGCAAACCTCTTCAAGAGACACTGGTCGCCGACGCGACGTCGGGCGCGGATGCACTTGAGTATTTCGGCGGCCTCGCGGCAAGTCTGACGGGCGAGTACATCCCGTTGGGCGATGATTTCGTCTATACAATGCGCGAACCGCTTGGCCTTTGTGTGGGCATCGGCGCATGGAACTATCCGACACAGATCGCATGCTGGAAAGCTGCGCCGGCGCTTTGCTGTGGCAATTCAGTGATTTTCAAGCCATCTGAGGTGACGCCGCTTTGCGCCCTGAAGATCGCCGAAATCCTGATCGAGGCCGGGCTGCCGCGTGGATGCTACAACGTTGTTCAGGGCTATGGCGATGTGGGGGGTGCTTTGGTGACCGATCCACGCGTCGCCAAGGTTTCGCTGACGGGTTCGGTCCCGACAGGCAGGAAGGTCTATGCAGCGGCCGGGGCGGGCGTGAAACATGTGACGATGGAGCTGGGCGGAAAGTCTCCGCTGATCATCTTTGATGATGCGGATATCGAGAACGCCATAAGCGGCGCTATGCTTGCCAATATGTACTCTTCAGGACAGGTCTGTTCCAACGGAACGCGCGTCTTCGTGCATAAAAACATCAAGGATAAGTTCTGCGAACGGTTCGCCGAGCGTTCCGCGGCAATCAGGATTGGCGACCCGCTTGATGAAGAGACCCATATGGGTCCCGTCGTCAATGAAGAGCAGCTTGAGAAGGTTCTGGGATACATTGAGATCGGGAAGAAAGAGGGAGCGCGTCTGATCTGCGGCGGCAATCGGATCGCGGACAAGGACGGTTTCTTTGTCGAGCCAACGGCCTTTGCCGATGTGACCGACGATATGACCATCGCGCGGGAGGAAATCTTTGGACCTGTGATGTCGATCCTTGATTTTGAGGACGAGCAAGAGGTTATCGCGCGCGCCAACGACACGGAGTTCGGGCTATCAGGGGGCGTCTTTACGCAGGACATAACCCGTGCTCATCGGGTCGTTGCGCAATTGCATGCAGGAACGTGCTGGATCAACACCTATAATCTGGCGCCGGTCGAGGCGCCCTTTGGCGGTTCAAAGTCGTCGGGTGTCGGTCGCGAAAACTCGAAGGCCGCGATTGAACACTATAGCGAACTAAAATCAGTCTACGTTGCGATGACGCCCGTCGAATCCGCATACTAACAGGGCAGGAATGGAAGCTGATTTTGTCATTGTCGGCGCCGGTTCGGCGGGCTGCGCGATGGCCTATCGGCTGTCCGAAGACGGTAGGAACTCCGTCATAGTCATCGAGGCCGGCGGTTCCGACTTGGGCCCCTTCATTCAGATGCCCGGTGCCCTGTCGTACCCGATGAACATGAAGACCTACGATTGGGGGTTTTCATCTGAACCAGAGCCGCATCTGGGCAATCGCCGGTTGGCGGCGCCGCGCGGAAAAGTCATCGGGGGCTCATCCTCGATAAACGGGATGGTTTATGTGCGCGGACATGCACAAGACTTCAACCATTGGCAGGACGCCGGTGCGACAGGGTGGTCGTACGCATCTGTTCTGCCCTACTTCAAACGAATGGAGACCTGGAATTCGGGCGGCCATGGTGGTGATCCGGCGTGGCGAGGGTCCGATGGTCCCTTGCACGTGACGCGCGGGTCGCGGACGAACCCGCTGCATCAGGCATTCGTTCTTGCAGGCGAGCAGGCCGGATACGAAGTGACGGAAGATTACAACGGCGAGAAGCAGGAGGGCTTTGGGCCAATGGATCAGACCGTCTATAGAGGCAGGCGATGGTCGGCAGCCAATGCGTATCTGAAGCCCGCACTCAAACGTCAGAATTGCGACATGATCCGCGGCTTCGCGCGTAAGGTTGTGATAGAGGAAGGCAGGGCAACCGGGGTCGAGATTGAGCGTGGCGGCACCTTTTCCGTAGTGCGGGCAAGGCGCGAAGTGCTCTTGGCGGCATCGTCATTCAACTCACCGAAACTTCTGATGCTTTCCGGCATTGGGCCAGGCGCGCATCTTGCCGAGCATGGAATCGGCGTTGTGGCTGACCGGCCCGGGGTTGGTCAGAACCTTCAGGACCACCTTGAGCTTTATATCCAGATGGCCAGCTTGCAGCCGGTAACACTTTACAGGTACTGGAATCTGGCAGGCAAGGCGTATGTGGGCGCACGCTGGCTGTTCACCAAGACAGGCCCCGGCGCCTCCAACCAGTTCGAGTCCGCTGCATTCCTGCGTTCGGCCGCCGGCATCGACTATCCCGATATTCAGTATCACTTCCTGCCCATTGCCGTGCGATACGACGGTAAAGTTGCCGCGGAAGGGCACGGATTTCAGGCCCATGTCGGACCCATGCGCTCGCCTTCGAGAGGCGAAATCACGCTCAGATCTGCCGACCCGAAAGTATCTCCTCGCATCTTCTTCAACTACATGAGCCACCCCGAAGACTGGGACGTGTTTCGCAAATGCATCCGGATGACGCGCGAGATCTTTGAGCAGGAAGCCATGAAACCATTTGTGGGCAAGGAGATTCAGCCGGGTACCGACTGCCTGACTGATGGGCAACTCAATGAGTTCATCCGCGAACATGCCGAAAGTGCGTACCATCCCTGCGGAACCGCAAGGATGGGACAGACAGACGATCCGATGGCCGTTGTTGACCCGGAATGCCGCGTTATCGGGGTGGATGCGCTGCGCGTTGCCGACAGCTCCATCTTCCCGCGCGTCACCAATGGGAATCTTAACGCACCGACAATCATGGTTGGTGAAAAAGCATCGGATCACATCCTGGGGCGGGGCGTTCTGCCCCCGTCAAATGCCGAACCCTGGATGCATCCGAGTTGGCAGACTGCTCAGCGGTGAGTGACCATCTCAGCTTGCCAGACGAGCGTCAGCGAGGATCAGGTCGGACGCCTTCTCGCCGATCATGATCGCGGGTGCGTTTGTGTTGCCTGAAACTATTTCGGGCATAATGGAGCAATCCGCGACGCGAAGCCCTTCGACCCCGCGAACTCTCAGACTTGCATCAACCACAGCTTGATCATCAGTTCCCATCTTACATGTCCCAGTCGGGTGGTAGATCGATACGCTGTTGCTTCGGGCCCAATCCAGAGTCCCTTTGAAGTCGTCCAGCTCTAGCGACTGGTCAGGGCGAAACGCAGATGAAATCTTCGATGATAGCGGCGCGTGTTCGGCGATCCGCCTTGCGATACGAACACCATCGACGATCGTGTTGCAGTCGGCCTCTGTTGAAAGATATCGGGGGTGAATCTTCGGGTATGTCTGTGGATCGGGGCCGTTCAGCATGATTTCCCCCCGGCTTTCGGGCCGAAGCTGGCAAACCGACATGGTGAAGGCGGAAAACGGATGGACGCCTTCACCAGGGCTGTCAGCCGACCATGGCTGTACATGGAACTGGATATCTGGCGTCGCGACGTCTGGCCGGGTCTTGAAGAAGCCGGTTGCGAGGCTCGCCGCCATGGTCATCGGGCCGGCACGAAACAGCGCATACTTCAGCGCGATGCGCGCCTGATTCCAGAGCGTCCGGACCTCGTCATTCAATGTCGGCTCGTTGCATTTATAGACAAGGCGGGCTTGCAGATGGTCTTGAAGGTTCTGACCGACACCTTTGAGGCTATGGACCGGAGTGACGCCGTTTTGCGTTAGCTTTTCGGGATCTCCGATACCAGACAACATCAGGATCTGAGGCGAATTGATTGCTCCGCCCGACAGAATCACTTCTCGCCGCGCCGTAACTATTCGCTCTGCGCCACTTGCATCACGATACGCTACGCCGGTTATCTTTTTGCCGTCCAACAACACTCGTGAAACGAGTGCCCTGGTGATGATCTGGAAGTTGCTCCGTTCACGGATCGGTTTCAGATAGGCCACGGCTGCGCTGCACCGCCGCCCTTTTCGTGTGGTTAGCTGGAAGTACCCGACGCCTTCCTGTTCTTTTCCGTTGTAATCCGGATTAAACGGGTAACCCGCAGCTTGAGCTGCCGCGACCCAGGCATCGCAAATGGGGCGCTGTATCCGCATGTTCGAGACCGATAGCGGCCCGTCGTCGCCATGAAATTCATCTGCCCCGCGTTCATTGTTCTCGGCGCGCTTGAACAGCGGAAGGACATCGTTCCAGCCCCATCCTGCATTCCCCATTTGCCGCCAACGGTCGTAGTCCTCGGGCTGACCTCTGACATAGAGCAAACCGTTCAGTGAAGATGACCCGCCCAAAACCTTTCCGCGAGGCCAGTCAATAGAGCGGCCATTCAGGCCCGGATCAGGTTCGGTTCGATAGCACCAGTCGACACTGGGATTATGCATGGTCTTGAAATAGCCAACCGGGATATGAATCCAAGGATTGGTGTCGCGGCCTCCCGCTTCCAACAGGACAACGCGCTTTTTTGGGTCCGCACTCAATCGGTTCGCAATCACGCAGCCCGCCGACCCTGCGCCAACGACGATGTAATCTGCTTCCAAGAATTCATCCTCCCCGAAAAAAACTCTATGCAGATCGACCAGACTATTCTAGGCTTTTTTGAAACATAAGGTCTCAAAAACTGTCTAAATGGGAGGACAAAATGGGAATCAATGATCGGATCCGTGGCGTTTCACGGAGAGATTTCTTTAGGATAGCAGGCACATACGGGATGAGTTCGACGCTGCTTGCTGCCGGGGCCTTCGGCGGGGCCATGACAGCGGCGAACCTCGCGAAAGCGGCTGAATCAACCTATAACAAGCGCTTTGCAAAAGAGCCAAAGTTCAATCTGAAGTTTGGTGCAGCCGGTTTCAACCAGCAGAACCTTTTGATCGAGCGCGCAGGCTGTCTTGAGTTTGCCCGCGATCTTGAAGAGCGCACCGATGGCGAAATTCGTATCGAGTTCATCGGCAACAACCAGATTTGCGGTCAGCTTTCCTGCGTGGAGAAGGCGCAGCAGGGCATAATCGACATCTATGCTGCGTCGACCCAGAATTCCGCTGGCGGCGCGCCCTACCTCAACGTGCTGGACTATGCTTACATGTTCCGGACACGGGCAGACCAATATTACTTCATGTACAGCCCGGAGTCGCAGCGTATCCTTCGCGAACCCTTTGAAAAGCGGCATGGTCTGAAGTTTCTTTTCACTCATGCCGAGCTTCGCGGAATCCAGCTGGGCCTGGCCTGGGAAGACAAAGAGACCGTGACCAGCATCGACCAGCTGAACGGCACCAAGAACCGTGTCACGGGCACGCAGCTTGGCCGGATTGCAATGAATGCGCTGGGTCTGAACCCCGTACCTGTAGCTTGGGAAGAGACACTCGACGGTCTTAAGCAGGGCCTGATCGATGGTGCCGAAACATGGGCTTCCGCCGTGGCCTATGCAAACATGTCGCCGGTGGTCAGCCAGTGTGTCGACCTGCGTTTCTTCTGCGGAACGGAACACACTGCAATGACCGCGCCGACCTTCGATAGCCTCGGTGGCGAGTTGCAGGATGCGGTTATGGAATCGTCCTACCTGACGCAGGTCCATGTGCAGGCAGCCAACGAAGCGGCGCTTGTCAATACGGTCGGCTTCACCGATCCGCCGATGCCGGGTACGATTTTTGCCGAAAACAACGTGCGCGTTGCAAAGCTTTCGGACGCAGAGATCAAGAAAGCCGAAGAGATGTGTTCGCCCGAGTTCCAGCCCCAGTTGTGGGAGCAGTGGCGCGAGCGGATCAACGGCTGGGCCGGTGGCATCGACACATACCAGGATATTTATAACGAAGTGCGCAATAACCCGCACACCCTGGCCGAGAACGTCGAGCCGCGCCGGTGGTGGAAAGGCTAGTTATCTTTCACTAAGGTCAAAGCCAGTCCCGTTATTCCGGGACTGGCTACTACGATAAAAATCAAAGATCGGGCTGATCTTTATCAAGACGGACCCGGCCGGCAATTCGCAAGGGAGGGTGGCCCGATGTCAATCTGGTCCGATGCAGGCGCGCTGTTCAGCGCCTTTGCAAGCCAAGATTCGTTTGAAATCCGCCAGGCATTAAGTCCGAACAATGTCTATGTCGTCGGTATCTTCTACCTGCTGTTTTCGGGCCTGGTTTTGGCTTGGGTCTATCATCGGGTTCCGGTGATCGAACGCTATTTCGAGCGTACGGTGATGATCACATGTTATCTCGCGATTGCGATGATCATCTTCTGGGGCGTGATCGACCGCTTCGTGTTTTCGAACCAGCAACCTTGGTCCACAACCATCCCGCCTTTCTTGTTCATGGTCATGGCTTGGTTTGGTGCCGCTTACAACATTCGCGTCCGAACGCATTTGAGCTTCTCTGAGTTCCGCACCAGAATGCCCCGCATCGGGCAATTCGCCTGTCTGTGGCTTGATTTCTTCCTTTGGTTCGGCTTCGCACTGATCTTTCTGGTCACGACATTGCGTGTCGTTGCGCTGTCGGCCTCCAATTTTCAGATCGTGCTGGGAACCGATGACACGATGCAGTGGTGGTTCCTTCTTGGCGCACCGGTCGCCGCGACGTTGATGGCAGCCCGGGCTGTCGAGAACATTCAGGACGACATCAAGAATTACCGAAACGGCCAGCCATTGATCAGGCAGGCAGTGATCGGGGGGGATGTGTGATGACCGACGGAACCATCATCACGCTGATCTCGATCGGAGTCACCTTTCTTTTCATGCTGGGCGTTCCGGTGCTGCTGGTCATCGCCTATTGGGTGATCGGGTGTTCCTTTGTCCTTGGGCTTACGCTGGACAATATGGGCGCCGAACTGCTCAACGTCTTCAACAAGGGCTTTGCACTGCTTGCGATGCCGCTTTTCATCCTTACCGGTGACCTGATCAACAAGTCGGGTATTGCACGACGGCTTTCGGATTTTGCCTATGCCTGTCTGGGCTGGTTGCGTGGCGGCCTTGCGATGGCATCGCTGGGCGCCTGCGGGCTTTTTGCCGCGATCTCCGGGTCGAACTCGGCGACAACAGCGACAATCGGTTCGATGCTACACCCGGAGATGGTCAAGGGTGGCTATGACGAACGGTTTTCGGCGGCAACCGCGGCTGCCGGTGGCACGGTCGGAATTATCATCCCGCCGTCAATTATCTTTATTGTCTACGGGTTTCTGATGAACCTACCGATTTCCGATCTTTTCGTCGCGGGGATCCTGCCCGGGGCACTGATGGTGATCGGCATGCAGTTTGCCTGCTGGATCGTTTGCCGGATCAACGGTTGGGGCTTCCTGATCCCGCTGCAACTGAACCGCATTTTGAAGACCGGCTTCGGTGCATGGCTTGGTTTCTTTGCAATCGGTCTTGTTCTCTGGGGTATATACACCGGAAAATTCTCTCCCACCGAAGCGGCAGGCGTGACCGTTGGTTTCTGCATCATAGCCGGGGTCCTGTCCTGGGTCGTGAGCCGTGCCCTGAAACTGCGCGCGGACAAGACATGGGAAGAAAAGAGCTATGGCGAGATGCTCGTGGTCGAGGGCTTCACTTTCTGGCAGATCCCCGGAATCACCATGCGCTCTGCCGAGATTACCGGGATCCTAGCGCCTTTGATCGCCATCTCGGTGGTGATGCAGCAGATCCTTTCATTGCTTGGGGCGCAGCAGGTGATCGGCGACTTCGTGACCTCAATGGGCGGGTACTATGCGGTGCTTTTCACGGCTATGGTGATTGTCTTCTTCTCCGGCATGGTCCTTGAATCGCTGCCCGTCACAATCATCCTTGCACCGATTCTGGCCCCCATCGCGGCCAGTGTTGGCGTTGATCCGATCCACTTCTCGGTCATCTTCCTCGTCGGTGCCTCGATCGGATTTATCACGCCGCCTTACGGACTCAATCTATATGTTGCATCCGGTGTCACGGGAGTCCCGTATTTTCGATTGCTCCGATACACTGTGCCCTATCTCATTGCATTGATCAGTGTGTGGCTTCTGGTATCACTGACACCCGAACTGGCGCTGGCGCTCTTGCCGAACCGATAAAGGTCGAACGATGCCCGATGATTTCTTGGTCGATGGGAAAGCACAGATTCCAACAAACCTGAGGCTTCTTTACCTGTTGGAGCATATCGCGCAGTCGGGCGTTCCGGTTCATCCTTCGGCCTTGTCCGATGCGCTGAACCTGCCAAGGGCGACGGTCCATCGTCTTCTGGTGACGGCTGAAACAGAAGGCTTCCTGCAGCGCCATGTCGACGGGCGTTCCTATGGGCCAGGGCGGCGTATGCGCCTTTTGGCAATCAATACGGTTTCGTCGCAGCGGATTAGGACAGAACGGTTGCTGGTGATGAAGTCTCTGGCCGAGGATGTGGGCGAGACCTGCAATCTTGCGGTGCCCGCACGTTACGGCATGGTGTATCTTGATCGTGTCGAAACGCACTGGCCTTTGCGTATTCAGTTGCCTGTCGGCACGCAGGTCCCGTTTCACTGCACCGCGAGCGGCAAGATGTACCTGTCGTCTCTCCGGAAAGACAAGTTGGACAGGTTGCTGGGTTCACTCAAGTTGAGTGCAAACACGTCCCGGTCACTGACCGATCCTGGGAATCTCCGACGCGAACTTGGCAAGACCCGGCAACAGGAGTTTTCGACCGATGATGAAGAGTTCATGGAAGGTATGGCCGCTATCGCCGTTCCGATCTGTGACGATCGCAATCGCTTGTTGACGACCTTGTCCATCCACGCACCTGTTCAGCGGCACCGTATCGAGGGACTGAAGGCTTATTTGCCAAGGCTGAAAGTGGCGGCTGACAAGTTGAGAGAGATTGCACTGGATTAGCAAGCGGCGCATCTGACAGTGCCGTAATCGGCGATGTCGGGAAACACTATTTGACTCTTGCAGCAGAGAGATTAGAACAAAACAAGAACAATTTGGTTTCTAATGTGTATGGCATCTGTTCTTTCTCTCTCAAAAGCGCGGTCCCGGAGCACAGATATCCGGGCAATCAGTCGTGCTCCAACATTGGCAGAGGTTTTTTCCAAAGAAGCACTAGATGCGGGCGGCGCTGGGTTCGTATTGTCTACACTAACGCAATGCACGCGCCCCATTCTATGGGTGCAGGATCGCCTATCCTGCAAAGAGGCCGGGATTCCCTATTTGCCAGCGATGAAGATGCGCGCACCGATTCTGCGGGTTCATCTCAGCGATCCGGCGGGTGTTCTGCAGGCAATGGAGGATGGGCTGAATTGTACATCCCTCGGCGCCGTTATCGGAGAAATCTGGGCCGAACCTTCTGTGCTCGATTTCACCTCGACCAAACGTCTGGCGCTGCGGTCCGAAGCGAATGCCATACCCTGCTGGCTGCTGCGCCGCGCGGCATCACCGGATCTCAGCGCAGCGCGCAACCGTTGGCGTGTGGCCTCGCTGCCTTCGGAAACCAATCCGGACGATTGGAGGTCTCCCGGCGATCCACGCTGGCAGATAGAGTTGTTCAAATCCCGTCAGGCAAATCCCGGCAAGTGGGTCGCGACCTATGACCGGGCGGCGGATCGTGTCGATTTTTTTACCCCGGTTCGCGATGGAGCGGTGGCTGCGGGCAATGGAACGGGCTGGCGACGCGCCGCCAGATGACCTGCCAATCGCACTTGCAGCCGAAGGGCCGCATGGCCCGGTGATCCATGCCGTCAACCGGGCGGCACAGAAGGTCGGCATCGAGATAGGAGCGCGCGTAGTGGACATGCGCGCGCTCTGCCCAACCTTGCAGGTGGAATACGCTGATCTGGAAGGCGACCGACGACTGCTGAGCCAGCTCATGCTGTGGGCTCGGCAATGGTGCCCCTGGACCGTGACGGACGGATCCAACGGGCTGATCCTCGACACAACCGGGTCAGACCATCTTTTCGGAGGCGAGGCGGCGCTTCTGCGGGAAATCGAAACGCGATTTTCGCTGCTTGGTTTTTCGACACAACTTGCCTTGGCACCGACTTGGGGCGCGGCTTGGGCCTTGGCCAGATTCGGGCCGGTCCGGGTAATTTGCAGTGAAACAGAATTGGCCGCAACGCTTGCGCCCTTGCCGGTCAAAAGCCTGCGATTGACCTCGGACACGGTGCTGCTTTTGCATCGGCTGGGTTTAAAGACCGTCGCGGACATCGCAGCCATTCCGCGCCTTTCACTGGCCCGCCGGTTCAAACGGGCAGAACTGGAGGAAAACCCATTATTGCGCCTTGATCAGGCAATGGGTCGAATGGCCGAGCCGGTGTCGAGTGTTGAAGAACAGCCGCCTTTTCGTGTCGTTTGCCGTTTGTCTGAACCGATACAGGACCCGACACCATATGTACCAAGCCTTTGTCTGGATATCTGCGATCAACTGGATGCTGCAGGGGTCGGCTGCCGCCAGCTGCGGCTCACAGTCTTTCACACAGATGGCGAGTTCAGCGCGGTTGCCGTCGCCACGTCGCGTCCCAGCCGAACAGCAGGGCATCTGGCGCGCCTTTTTGATGGCAAACTGGAGCGCATCAATCCCGGTTACGGGTTCGATCTGATCAAACTGGAAGCAGCCGCGATCGAGCCGCTTGAAATTACTCAGCACAGGCTGGATGGCGAAGCGGATGAAAATATCGACCTGTCCCATCTGGTCGACAGGCTGACAGCCCGGTTCGGCTCACGCGCCGTGAACTATCCGGCCTTGCGCGAAAGCCATGTACCCGAACGGGCGCAACACTGGGTCACTGCATTGGCTCAGGCACCCGAAACACCCGCGGTCTCTTCATGTGAACGTCCGATCCGTCTTCTGGAGCCACCCGAAGAAATCCGTGTGCTTTACGACCTTCCTGAAGGCCCGCCCGCAAAGTTTGTCTGGAGACGTCAAAGCCTTCAGGTCACCCGCTATGCCGGGCCGGAACGCATTGCACCGGAATGGTGGAAGGACCGGCCGGGCACACGGCTTAGGGATTACTTCAAGGTCGAGGATCAGACCGGGCGCCGCCTTTGGCTTTATCGCGAAGGGGTACATGACGACGGACGGGGCGGAGCGCCGCGATGGTTTCTGCACGGGATGTTCACCTGATGCCACAGAATGATCATCAGCACCCCCGTCGCACATTGGAAGTCGGGAACCTTACGCCCAACGCCCCCGCTGATTATGTGGAACTGGGCGTCACGAGTTGCTTTTCTTTCCTTTACGGCGCGTCCGATGCTGTCGATCTTGCCGCGACGGCTTGGGAACAGGGCTATGACGCGCTGGGTATCGCAGATCGCAATACGATGGCGGGCATCGTCCGTATTCACGCCGAGGCGCGAAAAGCCCATATCCGCCCGGTTATCGGATGCCGCGTCGAGCTTGTGACAGGTGAGGCGTTTCTGGCCTACCCGCGAGATCGGGCGAGCTATGGCCGGCTGTGCGCAATGCTTTCCAAGGGCAAGATGTCAAAGCTCGATGGGGAATGGCAGGATAAGGGGGCTTGCGAGATCAGCTTGAAGGATCTGGCGGCGCATTCCAAAGATGTCCAACTGATCGCACTGCCGGGTGAAGAATTGGGCCGGTTCGAGTCCGACTTCCCACGGCTTATCCGCAATCTGCCAACCCTTCGCCATATCGCTGCGAGTTATCTCTATCGCGGGGATGACCGCGCGCGGATTAACCGTTTGGATCGTCTCGCCCGCACTCATGGTTTGTCAATTCTGGCAACCAATGATGTCCACTATCATGCTCCCGACCGACGGCCCTTGCAGGATGTGATGACTTGCATCCGTGAAAAAACAACCATCGAAAAGGCCGGTTCCCTGCTTCATGCCAATGCCGAACGGCACCTCAAATCACCCGAGCAGATGATGCGCCTTTTCGCCGAGTGGCCCCATGCCATCCGGGCGACGCGCGACGTGGCGGATGCGTCCGCTTTTTCGCTGAATGAACTGCGCTATGAATACCCCGAAGAGACCGTGCCAGAGGGTAAGAATGCCAACGCATATCTGACCGAACTCACATGGGCCGAGGCGCAGGATCGTTATCCGGACGGTGTTTCGGACAAGGTTCGTGCGACGTTGGAAAAAGAGCTGGCTTTGATCGCCAGGCTCGATATTGCACGATACTTTCTGACCATCCGTGACATCGTGGACTATGCGCGCAGCATCGGCATTCTGTGCCAGGGGCGCGGGTCAGCGGCCAATTCCGCCGTCTGCTATTGCCTGAAAATCACATCGGTCGATCCGGATCTGAACGATGTACTTTTTGAGCGCTTCATTTCCGAGGAACGGCGTGAGCCGCCAGACATAGACGTTGATTTCGAACACGAACGCCGCGAAGAGGTGATCCAGCATATCTATGAAAAATACGGTCGTGCGCGCGCCGGTCTGTGCGCCACGGTCATCCACTACCGCCCGCGTATGGCAATTCGCGAAGTGGGCAAGGTCATGGGGCTAAGCGAGGATATCACCTCTGCCCTGGCCAAAACCATCTGGGGCAGTTTCGGACGTGAGATCGGGGCAAGGGAGGCCGCCGAAGCGGGGCTTGATCTGAATGACCCGCATCTTTCGCGCGCGATCAAGCTGGCCGATCAGATGATCGGAATGCCGCGCCATCTGGGCCAGCACGTGGGCGGGTTCATCCTGACCCAGTACCCGCTTAGCCATACGGTACCTATCGGCAACGGCGCCATGCCCGACCGCACCTTCATCGAATGGGACAAGGACGATATCGACGAGCTGGGCATTTTCAAGGTCGATGTGCTGGGGCTGGGGATGCTGACCTGTATCCGCAAGGCCTTCGACCTGCTCGAAAGCCACTACAACAAGCCGATGAAGCTGGCCTCGGTCAAGGAGGGGGACGAGGCCGTCTACGACATGCTCTGCCGGGGCGAGTCGCTCGGCGTGTTCCAGGTGGAAAGCCGTGCGCAGATGAACATGCTTCCACGCCTGAAGCCACGTGAGTTCTATGATCTGGTCACCCAAGTGGCGATCGTCCGGCCCGGCCCCATTCAGGGCGATATGGTGCACCCGTATCTCAGGCGCCGCTCTGGAAAAGAGAAGATCGACTATCCTTCTCCTGCGCCGGAGTTCGGCCCGCCGGATGAGCTTGAACGCATTCTCAAACGCACCTTTGGCGTGCCGATCTTTCAGGAACAGGCGATGAAGATCGCCATGGTCGCAGCGGAGTTCTCTCCCATAGAAGCCAACCAGCTGCGTAAGGCGATGGCTACCTTTCGCGCCAAGGGAATGGTCAGTGAACACAAAGACAAGATGGTCGGGCGAATGGTCAAACGCGGCTATGATGCAGAATTCGCGGCCCGTTGCTTTAGTCAGATCGAAGGCTTTGGCGAATATGGCTTTCCAGAAAGTCATGCGGCCAGCTTTGCCCACCTGGTTTATGTCTCCAGCTGGATCAAATGCCACTACCCGGATGTGTTCTGTGTAGCGCTTCTGAACTCTCAGCCGATGGGGTTCTATGCACCCGCGCAGATTGTCCGCGATGCCCGGGAAAACGGTGTAGAGGTACGGGCACCTGACGTGAATTTCAGCGAATGGGATAATACGCTTGAGCCGATTGGGTTAGGCAAGTTTGCAGTGCGCCTTGGCTTCCGGCAGATCGATGGTATGAAGGAAGCTGCGGCGGAGAAACTCTTGAAGGTACGACAGGTTCCGTTCTTGGATCTCGAAGACCTCAAGGCCCGTACCACACTCGATGCCGGAACGCTTCGCCGCCTTGCCGCCGCGGACGCCTTTCGATCCATGGCGCTTGATCGCCGCGCGGCGCTCTGGCGGGCCGTTGCCTTGAGCAACGCACCTGATCTGCCGCTCTTCACCGCCTCCGAGACGCGTGATGAGGGCACGGACCCGTCCGTGCAACTGCCATCCATGCCCAAAAGCGAACAGGTCGTCGCCGACTATCAGACGCTTCGTTTGTCTCTGAAAGCACACCCGATGTCATTTCTGCGTAAAAGTTTGAGGAGACAGGGGTACATCTCAACGCGAACGCTTTTGAACACACATCATGGAGAGCGTATTTCGCTTGCCGGAATCGTTCTGATCCGCCAGCGGCCGGGCAGCGCCAAGGGTGTTTGCTTCATTACGCTTGAAGACGAGGAAGGCGTTGCCAATCTGGTGGTCTGGCCCAAGGTTATGGAGACCTACAGGTCAACGATCATGGGCGCACGCCTTATCGCAGTTCAGGGTAAGGTGCAGCGTGATGCCGATATCATCCATGTCGTCGCCCATCATCTTGAGGACCGAAGCGCTACACTCAACCATCTGGCGGATACCTCCATGCCGACGCCGATTGCTCGTGCTGATGAAGTGAAGCGCCCTATCCGAAGCCCACATGCGCGGCATCCCCGCGATGTGCGGATCATTCCGAAATCGCGTGACTTTCACTGATCTGAGGCGCGGTACAATCAAGTCTGGCCACCAGCCTATCTCGTGCCCAAAGGCGGACCTCGGACGCCCGAAATCTGCTGCCTGATTAACTGGATCATGCGCCGATGTGGGACACGGTGACGGTTTCGAAGATGGATTGCAGCATAGACGGATTGATCGATAGCCGGGGCATCCCGAACAAGCTTGCACCGTCCGGTGGTTTCAAGTTCTCGTGCCGTCGCGTCCAGCACAAAGGTCGATCCACCCAATGAGCTTACCAATCCGGCGATGATTGCATTCTGGCCGCTCGCGGTCTTCGCCGATGACAGATTGGGGAGAAGTGCCGCATGTGTTCTGGAAAAGGCCGGCGAGAAATTGGGAAGGATATAGGACTCCGGCGATACCTCACTAACCGTGGTCGCTTCGGTTGACACCATGCGATACACGACGTCACCCAGCGTCTCGAAATGCAGGTCCGGGTGCGGCTTTGGCGTGTATATGATGCCGATTTCATAGTCACCGGAAAGTACGTCGTTCAGAATCTGGGACGAAAAATCGGCCTCTACATAAAGCGCCGCTTCAGGAAGTGCAGCACGCAGGGTGCCAATCCAGTCACCCACATGATTTATCACCAGATCCTGCTGAATTCCGATCCGCAGCGTCAGCGCAGCGGCAGCCTTGTTCCTAGTGGCATGTAAAGCTTCAACCCAACTACGCCGAAGGCTTCGGGCATGGGGCTCAAATCGCAGACCTTCCGTCGTCAGCTGCGTCCCGGCCCGGCCCCGCACGAAAAGCCGACATCCCAGTATGCGTTCAAGGGACTTAACCCGCCCCGAGACCGTCGACTGAGTGACGCCCATCTGATCAGCCGTCCGATTGAAACTGCGCGTTTCGCAAAGGTCCAGAAAAGTGTCGATCAGCTCTATCTGCATAAACGTAATGTAATCGGCAATTCCGATTAATATCAATGCGACATGTGAATTGAACCAGCGGCATTCTCGGTAAATACTCTGCGTGAGATACAGGAGAGGACACAAGTATGGCCGACTTTCCAACAACCGCCCGCGTGGTAATCATCGGTGGTGGTGCCGTTGGTGCATCGTCGCTTCTGCATCTGGCGCGCGCAGGTTGGACGGACTGTGTACTTCTTGAAAAGAACGAACTCACGGCAGGTTCCACCTGGCACGCAGCAGGGAACGTCCCGACGTTTTCGACGTCGTGGTCTGTCATGAACATGCAGCGCTATTCAACCGAGCTATATCGGGGCCTGGCAGACTCGGTCGACTATCCGATGAACTATCATGTTACCGGTTCCGTGCGGCTTGCCCATTCCAAGGAACGGATGCAGGAGTTCGAGCGCGCGCGCGGGATGGGCAGATACCAGGGTATTGACCTTGAGCTTCTTGCCGTCGGGGAAATTCAGGACCGATATCCGTTTCTCGAAACACACGACCTGGCGGGTGCACTCTATGACCCTGACGATGGTGACATCGATCCGGCCCAGCTAACCCAGGCCCTTGCCAAAGGTGCCCGCGATCTGGGTGCTACGATTCTGCGGTTTACACCGGCCACGGGCGTCCGTCGCGAGAACGGCGAATGGATCGTCGAGACGGAAAAGGGCGAAATCCGGTGCGAATATGTGGTGAATGCCGCGGGCTACTATGCCCAACGTGTCGGCGAGTGGTTTGTACCCTATGGGGGCCGGACGGTTCCGATGATGGTCATGAGCCATCAGTATCTTCTGTCGGAACCTGTCGCAGAGATCGAAGCCTGGTCGAAGGAGCATGGCCGTAAACTGCCGCTGCTTCGTGATGTCGATGTTTCGTACTATCTTCGCCAGGAGAAAACGGGCTTCAATCTTGGCCCTTACGAACGGAACTGCAAAGCCCATTGGGTCACACCCGATGACCCGTTCCCCGAAGACTTCAGTTTCCAGCTCTATCCAGACGATCTCGATCGCCTTGAATGGTACATCGAAGATGCGATGGCACGCGTCCCGTTGCTGGGCACGTCCGGGATCTCCAGAGTGATCAACGGACCAATCCCTTATGCCCCCGATGGTCTTCCCCTGATCGGGCCGATGCCCGGCGTACCGAACGCCTTCGAGGCCTGTGTATTCACGTTCGGAATTGCCCAGTCCGGTGGTGCAGGCAAAGTGCTGGCGGAATGGATTACCGAAGGGGCTACGGAATGGGACATGTGGTCCTGCGATCCAAGGCGCTACACGGACTACACCGATCACGACTACTGCGTCGAGAAGGGGAAAGAAGTCTATGGCCATGAATACGCCATGCACTTTCCCTGGCATCGGTGGCCGGCGGGTGCGGATCGCAAGAAATCCGCGCTTCATGACAGGATTATCGAACTGGGCGGACAGATGGGTGCCTATAACGGCTGGGAGCGCGCCAACTGGTTTGCCAAGCCGGGCGACGATACCAGTGAGGACTCCACCCAGACCTGGAACCGGGCGGGCCCCTGGGAACCACGTATACGCGAAGAATGCGAAGCGGTGCGTGATGATGTGGGCGTCCTCGATCTCCCGGGCTTCTCACGCTATGCGCTTTCCGGCGCCGGCGCGTCGGAATGGCTTCTTGGCCTTGTTTCCGGCGGATTGCCAAAACCGGGCCGGATGACCCTTGCCTATTTCCCCGATCATCGGGGCCGGATTCTGACCGAGATGACCGTGCTGCGTCATGGAGAGGAAGACTATACGCTGATCACCGCGGCAGCCGCGCAATGGCATGACTTCGAGTACCTGAAGTCACATCTTGCCGATGGCCTGAAACTGACAGATCGCACGACGGAACTCGGGACCCTGATCGTTGCAGGCCCGCGGTCACGAGAGCTCTTGTCCGGCATGACAGATGCCGACCTTTCGCTCGGTTGGCTAACACATCAAAGTGCCACGGTTGCGGGCATAGACGCATTGCTCGTGCGGGTCTCCTTTGCTGGCGAGTTGGGCTGGGAAATCCATGCGCCACATTCCGATATGCCGAAGGTCTATCAGGCGCTTCTCGATGGTGGCGCCAAACCGTTCGGCATGTGGGCGCTGAACAGCCTGCGTATGGAGAAGGGCTATCGCGCTTGGAAGGGGGACCTTTCGTCCGACTACACACTCCTCGAGGGCGGTCTTGACCGGTTCATCAAGCTGGAAAAGAACCAGGACTTCCCGGGCAAGTCAGCTTTGATCGAAGAAAGCAAAAACGGACCGAAAAAACGCTTTGTCACGCTCACGGTCGATGCGGGCGATGCCGATGCGCCCTACATGTCGACGCTTTGGCATGATGGAAAAGTGGTGGGCGAAACAACCAGTGGCGGGTGGGGCTACCGCGTGGATGCTTCGATTGCGCTGGGCATGTTGCGCAGCGATCTCGCAAAGCCCGGGACGAAACTTGATGTGGACATCTATGGCGAGATGCGCCGCGCTGTCGTCCAAGAGGATCAACCCCTCTGGGATCCAAAGAACGAGCGGCTGCGCAGCTAGCTCAAGACCAACGTCACCCAAGCCGCCTTCATGAAGTGGGAGAGCGCAATGACAGATCAGTCGAATGCCGGAGGTGAGACAAACGTAGCCCAGAAGGGCCGCCGGACCGGTGGTCGTGCGGCGCGTGTCGCATTGCGGGCCGCGCCCTTGGCCGAGGACCTTCGGCCGATCCGTGCCGGGCTGTCGGGGGGTCAATACCGTCCCTTGACGGATGCTCAGGTCGCCCGCATCCACGCGGCAGCTTTGGACGCTCTTGAACAGATCGGTCTGTCGCAGGCCCCGCAATCGGGTGTCGATGCCATGACGGCGGCCGGTGCGATCCTTGGTGATGATGGCCGTCTTCGCTTTCCGAGGGCGCTTGTCGAGGACATGCTGGCGCTGGCGTCACGCGACATCACACTTCATGGGCGAGACGAGAAACACGACCTGTATCTCTCCGGCAATCGCGTGCATTTTGGCACTGCCGGCGCCGCTGTTCATATCGTTGATCACGTGACCGGCGAGTACCGCGACAGTACCACCCGCGACCTATACGATGCGGCGCGGATCACTCAACATCTCGACAACCTGCATTTTTTCCAGCGCGCAATGGTCTGTCGTGACGTGGAAGACAATCTTGAGATGGATATCAACACATTGGTTGCGGCCTGTTCCGGCACGACCAAGCACGTTGGCACGTCTTTCTCCGATCCTTCCCATGTTGCGCCATGCATGGATCTGATCCACATGATCGCCGGAGATGAGGCGGCGTGGCGCGCCAGGCCCTTCATCTCGAACTCGAACTGCTTCGTCGTGCCACCGATGAAGTTTGCCGAAGAAAGCTGCATGGCGATGGAGAACTGCATCCGTGCAGGCATGCCGGTTCTGCTTCTATCGGCTGGTCAGGCGGGTGCGACCGCTCCGGCACCAATCGCCCTTGCGATCGTTCAGGCCGTTGCCGAGTGCTTGGCCGGGGTGGTCTATGTAAACTCCGTCAGCCCCGGGCATCCGGCGATATTCGGAACATGGCCGTTCGTGTCTGACCTGCGCACCGGCGCGATGTCTGGCGGTTCGGCAGAGCAGGCCCTCTTGTCCGCTGGGTGTGCCCAGATGCACAAGTTCTATGATCTGCCCGGTGGCGCCGCGGCTGGCATATCGGATAGCAAGCTGCCGGATATGCAGGCCGGTTGGGAACAGATGATTACCAACGTCCTTGCCGGCTTGTCGGGTCTGAACATGGTGTATGAAGCCGCTGGGATGCACGCATCCCTTCTTGGTTTCTGTCAGGAAAGCCTTGTTCTGGGCGACGACATCATCGGGCAGGTCTTGCGCTGTGTGCGGGGCATTGACGTGACCGAAGACTCTGTTTCGATCGATGCAATGAAGTCCGTCTGTCTCGACGGTCCCGGTCACTACCTCGGAACCGATCAGACACTTGCGCTGATGCAGACGGAATATGTCTATCCCACCTGCGGGAACCGAATGAGCCCGAAAGAATGGCAAGAGGCAAATCGTCCACTTCTTCTCGACCGGGTCACACAGCGCAAGGAAGAGATACTCGCAAACGCCCCCTGCCAACTTGCGCCCGATGTCGATGCGGCGATCCGCAGCACTTACAACATCTACTTCTAAAGAAAGTAGCGGCGACTAACGAGAACGGCCGGAACTGGGCCGATCCCGTGAAACTTCTCATGAAGCGCTCGGGCGCGAGGTACTCTTTGTATGGTTCATGAAGAGTGCCTTGGGTGACTTTTTTGGTACTGTATCTTCCTGCCTCAAAGCTCTGCTCCCCGTTCAGTTTGAGGAAGCGACGTTTGGAGATCTGCCAGGTTTTGATCAGGTGGTGCCGCTGAAGGGACTCGAACCCCCGACCCCATCATTACGAATTTTGCCGTCCACGTGTTGGACATGACCAGACAGCGCGACCTGAAGCGGTATAACTCATTACGATTACATCACTATTTCATTTGGCGCTCTTGGACGGTGCCGTACCAAGTCAGAGAACCTTTGACGAACGTTCCCTACTAATCCCCTACTGATGCTCAAGAAGATCCCGGACCCGCACATGCGGCAGGAGAGCCAAAGCAGCTGGGCGCGACGCCGGGCTCATCAATCAGAGCGTAGGCGGATTTCTCGAAAAACAGGATTGGTGGGCTGGGGTTTGTTACAAACGATGATCCAACGGATTCAGGACTTGATTGGCAAGCCCGCGTGCGACAACCTTGCCAGGCATTCTCGCTTTCAAACGAGTTTATAACGCGATGCCATTTACATTGATCAAGGGCCGATTTGAACCGTCTTTCGGCCGGCCGGACGGGGACTCCCTACGTTTCGTCCCAAACGATCCATCCCCGATATTCAAACTACGGCGCCGGGGCAGGCCCCCAAAAATCAACCAGACGAACGGTAGCATTCAGCTTCGCTACGAAGCTATCGACACAATGGAAAGCGCAGCGCTCCAACCATACTCATCGGACGCGACCAAGTCGAACCTAGACCTGGCGGGAACAATCGGAGGAACCCAGAGCGCACCTGGTCACATCTTCACAAACCAGTTGGGCCCAAACGGCCGACCGATCGCATTTGTATTTTCAGGTGACACGGCACATCAAGATGGTTCGGAGTTATTCCTAGACGCCGACTCCATAATGTCGAGCATTAACGTCCAGCAGCTTGAAAGGGGCCATGCCTACCCGCTGTTTTATGACACTCTGTTCGATGATCTTCGCGAACGCTGCGCAAGCGTGTCCCTTGCTGCTAGGGCCAGCGGTCTCGGGGTCTGGTCAGAAGACGAGACAAACACCGGTGCAGAATGGACAGGTGATCCTGATACAATGGCGCCAATCTTCCCAAAGCTCTGGCGTCGCATCGACAAGTTCGTGAAGGATGATACATTCTTTGATCCAGGCCGGCCTTTTGCCAATCTGACTGATTGGATTGAGCATGAGAAAGATGAACGTGTCAGTGTTCCGACCCAAGGCCTTTTCACCGGTTTCGACAATGTCATAGAGACGACCGACACGACCGTTCGAATGACCGTCGAACCCCACGAGCTGGTGGTGGTTTCTGGTTAGGCCAAGTACGCTAATAGACGTCGTTTCCAAGCATATTCAGTGTCCTAGAACCAGAGATCCTTTTTCGTTGAACAAGGAACCTGCACGCGAACCCACTTGACCTCTTCACAAAAAGGTCCTTCAGGCGCTGCCTAGAACCGCCCGCCGGCTTCGATACCCGGAAAAGCCTCCAGACGGATTCGGCCGTCCAGCTCAATCAGCCCTGTCTGATGACCGAGCCATTCGGGACGGGACTCCGCCAGCAATTGTCGAGCGAAATCCCCGGCTAAAGCGTTCGAGGCCTCGTCAATGGGCACATAGTTCTGGTTTGCTGAACTGTTGAAATAGTCGTCCCTCTTGCTCACCTCAAAATCATAGCTCTGCGCCACCCATTCATTCTGGGCGCCATTTGCCCAAGCTGTCGCCCAGGCTTGTGCGGAGGACTCATGCTGGTCCAGCAGGGAGGCCACGCTTGCATAGGTCGTAAGCGCCTGAGCTGAAACCTCGGGCACTCGCTCCTGGCCCAGAGCGGCCGAGATCAGAGCGGCTGTCGCACTCTCCTGCAAGAGTTCGCTTGCAGTGGCTTCATCGGTCTGGCCCGCTAGGGCGTAAAGGGAATCGGCAAGACCCTTGAACGTGACAGGTGCAACCCGGCCGACCTCTTCGCCAACATCCGATGTGCCCATGACCGCAAATTCCACCTGTTGCCGTTGTTCCAGGGCTGCGGCCCGGTAGAAGACCACGGCCTCTTGCAAAAGTGCGGCCTTTTGCGGGCCGTCCTCTGTTCGGATCGCATTGGCAAAGCGGGTATCCGCCGCACCGCGAAGGGAGATTTCGCCCGTCATGCGCCTGGTCAGATTTGGCACTAGCGCAATTGCACCGAGCTGACGGCCTGTGACCGCAGGCCAGACCGGACAAGAGAAGGTCGCTTCAATCCACCTCTTGACCGATGCTTCGTCGAGATCGGGCAGCAACGTGGAGTCGGCCAGAACGGTCATCATGGCCATCAGTTTGAGATTTGATACCTTCTCATCGGTCTGGGCGTCTCTTAAGAAATCGGAGCGCGCCTGCTCGTCCATAGCGAAGAGTGCTTCGAGAGTCTGTTTTAACTCAAGCTCCAGATGCTCCGACATCCAGGCACTGAGGATTTCGCTGGTGCAATGAAACGGAAGTACCTCACCCACAACCCTGTCGCCCTCGGTGCGGCTGCTGAGCACCATGCCGATCGCCCGCGCGTTGTACGCTTCGACCACAGGTCCACCCGAATCCCCGGCCCCAACGTCATTGAAGTACTGCAAACGGCATTTGGCAAAGCGGTCCCGACTGATTTGTGCACGCTGCACCATTACGTCAAATTCGTGCGCGTCGCTCACGCCACCGAAATATGACAGGACCTTCGTTTCTGCGAACTGTTCAGCTTCGAAGCCCAGCCGAAAGCTCTGAAGCCCATCCGGAATGTCCCCTTCGATTCTCAGGAGTGCGAGGTCACGTGCGACATCATCCTCTACGGTTTGGCGGTCGTTCCCGTGCTCTAGTTGCAAGCGCTCCAAGACCAGGGCGGTTGCCACTGTTCCGGTCTCCCCGTTGAGCAATCCTGGAAAGTAGAGGTCCACTTCGTCCCCCTCGCGAGGTAGGTCGCCCACAGCGTCCTTAACGACATGAAACGCCGTCAGAACAAGGCCGTGCGCGATGTCGACAACGAAGGCGTTGCCGGTATAGGGCGCCTCCTGGTCGTGCGGGTAGACATGGGCCAGCGCATAGCGTTTCAGATCATCATCATAGAAGCGTGTCTGATAGTGTCGCGCATCGCATAGTACGTTGGCCTGGGACGGGAAGGCCATGGCCCAGATCGTTCCGGCGAACATCAAGTGCTTTAGTCGAGGTCGCACCATAGACTCTACTCGAACTTCATAACGATTTTCTGCAGTTGGTTCTCCGAAAGTCCAGCGCTGATCTCGGCGGAGAACGGCGGGTATGCGAGGGCGACACCAGCCTCACCATCGGACACAACCGCGAACTCCAGATTGATCAAAAAGCTCTTCGCATCAAGAGGCGGAGAGCCGTTGATTGCTGCGGAGCGCGCGGCTGCCCCGGCGAAGATCGCATCCCCAAGAGCCTCGCGGATTTGGGAGGCGGGCGAACGAGAGTCATCCGCCGAGGCCGGGGGCGGCGTTAATGTCATTTCCACCCGGGAGGTCACGGCAGAGGAGTAAGCGGCATCTGCCCGGAAAATCCAGAATCCAGTACGTCCCGACACTTCACTTGTATTGATCGTATTCAGGACCAGCTCGACCTCGCTGAGCGGCAGCATTTGGTCCTCCTCAAGGGATTTCTGAGCGTCAAGTAGGGCGCCCTGGACCGCATCGATCATTGAGGACAGCGATATCTCTCCGCGAGGCGGATCTTGGGCCAAGGCCGATCCGGCAATACTGAACACGGCCAGAACCACGGCAAAACGCAGCATGAGACTATTCCCTCCGCATCAAATTCTCGGTGGTCGCAATCACTGGCCGACCATTGCCTTGAGTAAACATCGCGTGACTAAGGGCCTGCTTCAAGAGATTTCTGTGGCGGACAATCGCGATTTGTCGTTGCGCAGACTCCTGCCACGGCGCTCGTCCGAGGGGACGGCATGGGCAAGTCGACTCTTTGCTCATCGCCTCGACCTCAACATTTAGCTCCTGGGTTTGCCAAATGGCGGCTGTCGCTGGGCCAACAGAGGGAATCTGAGAGGGATCCGAAGCTTTACTTTGTGAAGGAATAGCCTGAAGCTTCCGTGCAAGATTCAACCTGGTTCACGGTCGGCGGCGACGAGCAAGCCGCGTATCGCGCCGCCGTAACAGACTAACAATTCTGCAGTGCCGAGGAGGCGGGTTTTGCTACATTTGCTTTAGGAAGCAAACTCCACGAAGCGGACATCACCACCCGAATTGTAGAACGCCCGCATGAACCCAGAATACTGCCGCGCGCATAGGGTCCATTATGGTAAATGGCTTAATCTGCGTGAAATTTTGACAGATTGTGAGACCCGGCGGGCCAGAGCAGAAATCGAGCTTTGGGCAGTCTGTGTATTGGCGCCGCCTATTGGCCGAAAATGGATAGCCACGCACACGGCAAACTCTGTTACTTTTCGTCGGACGCAGGCGGAAACATGCTCTGAAACTGAAGATAGACTTCGTCGAGGTCCGCGTTGAGACGTTTATGAAACCTCGAAATTTGTCGGGGGTCGTCTTTGCTTACGTTTCGATCGCCGGCACACGCGGCATCTGCCAACTCAGATGCCAATTCTGCGCAAATTCTTATTCGATCCAATAGATCAGCCGCAATCTTCCGAGAAGTGCGCCTAACGGAGCTCATCCCGCCGGAGTTGTCCACCGCCAGAGTTGGCCCCCCGTTAGCAACCAGTTTATTGTTCTTTTGCGGCGCCATCTTGCGTTGCAAAATCGCTCTTAGATCGCGAACGTCAAAATCCAGTTGCTTTTCCACGCTATTGAGCAGCTTCGTGACAGAGTTCACACTAACCTTCTGATGATCTCGCATTGCGGTGAGGGTGTTTCGCGACACCCCGGTAATCTTGCTCAAACGATTAATGCTTAATCCCGTCAGAACAAGTATTTCACCCAACTCCGGAAACTGGATGCTGCTGCTCATTGGTGTGCTTTCTTATTCATTATTGCTTGACTAACTCTGCTCTGAACTTCAGATACCAAATTCAACAAAGGAACGCAAGTCCCGGCATAGATCCGGCTACAATATATTGATGATTTATCAAAATATAGGAATTTTAAGCAAGACCTTCCTAGACCTAGATGATAGCTCGGTTGCTTTAAATTGCTTAACTATGTTGACTATAGCTGCTCAACCGTGTAACTCTTGCTTCGCGCCAACTGGGGAGAAACAATGTCCGAACCGCACGTCATCTTTGGTTGTCTCGGCCTTTCGACGGCTGTCGTGACCTTGCTTACCGTGGCAGAAGCGCTAGGGCTTTCGGGACTGCCCTTCGGTGGCTCCACCATTGCTCAAGCAGCAATCGTTTACCTCTCCCCTCTCGGTCTAGCCGGCGCATTTTTTGCAACCGCCTATATCATTCGTGCACTCAGAATGCGGCAGAACGATTGAGTCTGGGAGCTCGCGACGATGACTTGAGTCTGCAAGTTGCCAACCCGGCCCTTGAGCGTCGACCCTTTTTAGGGACCAATTACTTTGCCAGTCTTCCTCGGGGACTGGATCAATCTAGTGCTCCGCCAGCAGCCAAATTACTGAGGGCCTCCAAAGTTGGGAGTACCTCGAGTGAGGTACACCGGGCCGGATAAGCGCCCTTGTGTTGAATTTGGAGCCGTGGCGCCGACAGCCTCGACAAACTGCAAGACTGGGCACCCTACCCCATCGACGGGTCTATCGCGACGCAAGGTGTCAGCCTCCTCGGTCCAAGGCCGATCGTGAGCAATTATTATGCCTACTGCGCGACTGCGAGTGTCCGCGTTCCCGAAGCAGCTTCGAGCCTAGTGTTGGCTAAGCCTTTGAAAGAATCCAACTTTCCTGCCACTTAAGTCTCTGAAAAGAAACATTGAATCGGCTGGACGAAAGTGCCATTATACGAAAACAGGGCGGCCCACCCCGTCAAGAATGAACCGCCCTGAAGCTTACTTGCTCTTACGAGCTTTCGGCTTTTTCATAGTCTCAACGACATGCGTCTTGCGCATGCGCTGAGCTTTCGCGACCGGAGTAAAGCGGCCAGTAACCGCACTACGCCCGATCTTATAAGTGGACTTAGCCATAGGCTTTCACCTCCTTTCCCGGGCCGTTGCCCGCCACGTTTCAGGCTAGGGCTTGCGGTAGGGAGATGATTCCACGGAAGATATGGTATCCGTCCTGCAGATGCTGAGTCGAGTCCCAATGCGCCAGGGCGGGCACGCCGAGCTCACCCAAACCCACCAACGGCATTCTGCTGTCAATGATTACCCGTAGCGGGGTGTAGCGAGGTCTCGGTAGATCACCTGAGATGGTAAGCCGAGCTATGGAGCGAATGCGATTCCACCTATCTACCCGGCTTGGGCTATGTGACAAGCGCCTTTAGCTCCTCCATCGACAACCAAGGCGCCTTCGCATGCACCATTCGGTGGCAATTTGCACAAAGGAGAGCAAGGTCATCCAGGCTCGTTTTCTCACCGGGAGCTAGCGAATGGACGGGTTTCGTGTGGTGACACTCAATGAATCCCTGTCCCCGAGAACCAAAGGCTTTGGCGAAGTCAAACCCACATGCCTCACAGAAGAGGCGGCCATGTTTTCTCTCAAATGAAGACTTCTTCTTTTGGACGATGCTCCGCGATCGCTCCCTTGTCCGGTGAAGCCGAGTGACAAGACGCCCTTCCTCGGCCTCGGCAACCTCAGGCTCATCCGCTTCAAGCCCCGGCTCAGGTTCATATGTAAGTTCCACACGAATGGTCTCCGCAACGTGCGCAAGCCGTTCTGGATCATGGGCGAACTGATCCCATAGCACTCGTTCTTCGCGGTTTCCCCGGGTCAGGCCAGATTTGCCCAGGTCAGTGTACTCAGGATCGTGGCTTCGGAAGTTCATCAGCTTCATGTAAACGCCGTTCGAGTTTCTCAGCGTATCTGAACCTGAGAGCCCCAAACGTTTGGCTAGTCCGTTGATGTCCAGACTAAGCTGCGTGACGGCGTCAGATGACTTGTCAGGTGTCGCGTTCCGATGTCGAAGATAGAAATCCAGTGCAAGAATAAGCTCGTCGCGCGTCCATGGCGGATTGCGCTTCTTTTCCTCCCCCTGCGACTGCTCTGCTTTCTTCAGGCCGAACGCCCAAGCTTTCACGGCATCCACGTCGTCGGCGAACTCACTCTTCCATGACACGCTTGAGGTTCCAGGTAGCTCGCGCGTTTTGGAACGGATCAGATCAAACTGCTCCTCCGACCAGGACCAGGACTGCGCCGCCTTTTGCATCTCCGGGATCGGAAAGTCCCAAGCCGGATCTTCTGATCGCCAGGCCCTCTCGAAAGGTGCCTTGGCTGTCAGGCCCAACGGTGGCAAGCCGCAAGCGTAGCATGCGAAATCGATCCTAGACTGGATGTTCCCATGCACGCGCCCGAAGCGCGCCATATCAGGCATGCCTATGGCTGCTGCCGCCTCGGCGTTCGCAAATTCCTCTATGGTGCCGCTTTCCTCGTCTCGGCGTTTCCACAGCCAGTCAAGAAAGGCTTCCGTGCGCTCCTGGGTCTTCGTTTCAGCGGAGGCGGGAGGCCTGTCCGTATCGTTCGGAAGGTTGAGGGTTCGGCGAGCATACCAAAGTGCTCGCGCCGAGAACTCTTCCGAATGGTCAACGATAATCTGCTCGTAGGAGAGCTCCGCACGATCAGCATCGTTCAACACTTCAAATCCCTGCGTCGGCTTTGATTTCGAAACCGAGATCTCTGCAGCCTCAATCAAGCCCCGATTCTGAATTTGGCTAACCGTCCGCGTCGCATTCTTGCCTTCCCGCTTCTGAAGACCGACGTACTCGCCCACCGCCGCAACGATCTTCTCCTCTGCTGGTGTGAGGTCCGAGAGGTCGAGGCCGGTCTTTGTTGCTACCATCTCGCGACCGACAACTGCGTATTGTGCCTTCAGCGCTTTCTCGATTTCCGGTGTCAGCCTGTCCTGAGACCGAATGTTCGCTTCAAGTTTCGCAAGGCGTTCGTCCGAGTCCATCTTTCGGATGGTCTCAAGAACCCGGTTGTCTTCGGAAGCCACTCAGCCACCTCCGTTCCATCGATTGGATTTATTTTTGGGCAAGCTCATCTTCCCCTTGCATTTGGGGAAGTTCACGCAACCGAGAAATGGGCCCCACTTCACCTTTCTCTCAACTAACCAGCCGTCGGAGCACTCAGGACAAAACGGGAATATCGCTCCGCAACTGCACGTGAGCTGACCGGGATGAGCCTTGTCCGCGACCGGAAGGTCTTTGCCGCATTCGCTGCAGGGCCGAAGCATCTCGCCGCAAAGCCTTCGGTGTTCACACTGAAAGTACACATTTCCTTTCTTTGACGTCTGCGAAAGCATCCGCCCGCCACACGCGCCGCATCGGTGCGCCACCACTCCAGCCTCACCAAGCTCGTCTGCTCCGTATTCGGTGTTTTCGATAAGCTCTCGCGCAAATACCGATGGTCTTTGTCGGTCGGCTAAGACGGTGACGGACTTTCTAGCTCGAGTAAGTGCAACATAGAACAAGCGTCGTTCTTCCGCATGGTCATATTCTTCTGGCTTCGGCAGAACGAGATCCAAGAGCGGATCGTCGACTATCTCAGATGGAAATCCGGCCCGTCGCGTGACTTCCAATGGCGCTGACAAATCGCCAAACTCCAGTTCCCTTTCCGTGCCGCCAAGCAACTGAACTCCGGTGTCCGTCAGGCGGATGGCGCTTCGCCGAAATCCAAAGGGGCGAAGAAACATGCCTGCCAGCAGGTTTCTTGAAATCTGGATCTTGTTCAAATCGGTCATGCAAAATGGGTGCGGTTCGTTTGCTTAGTCAAGACAAGGCTACACAAGATTGGGACAACACCAAGGCGCCTTTCGCTGTC
Source organism: uncultured Paracoccaceae bacterium (assembly GCA_947503175.1). GTDB lineage: Bacteria > Pseudomonadota > Alphaproteobacteria > Rhodobacterales > Rhodobacteraceae > Ovoidimarina. Next base: position 592,741 of record CANNCO010000003.1, on the reverse strand, counting down.
ACTGCTACCCCACCCCATCGACGGGTTTCTGAGCACCAATGGTGAGGCCGCTGTCGGTCCACCCGAGTTTGCGAACCAATATGAGTCTATTGAGCAACTATCTCGCGGCCATCGAAGACCCACACGTCAGGCAGGAATCTCTTAACCCACTGATCCTCCGGAGTTTGCTCACGCCCGCGCATGTAGGACGGCGCCAGACAGCTTTGGCTGAAGCATGATAAGTGTCTGAATTTGATTGTTTTTTCGGGAACGGATTGTTACATTGAGTTGAGGCCAGATGGAGGTCTCAATGACAAAACTACATTTCACAAAACGCTCAGTTGAAGCACTCCCCTTCACTGCGAAGGGTCAGAAAATCTACCGCGACAGCACTCTAAGGGGCCTGGCTGTTCGTATCGGCAAGAGCTCGAAGGTCTATGTCGTCGAAGGTCAAGTAAGGGGTCGAACACGCCGAGTGACGTTGGGGCGCGCGGATGTATTGAACGTTGAAGAGGCCCGGCGCCGGGCGTTAACTGCATTGAGCGATATGGCGCAAGGTGTGGACCCAAACCAAGAAAAGCGCCGTGTCGCACAAGAAGCTGTAACACTCGAACAAGCTTTTGGCCGTTTCTTTGAAGCCCGCACTGAGATGGCTTCAGGTAGCATCGATGCCTACAGTCGAACACGTGACCTCTACCTTCGGGACTGGAAGCGGTCGCCCATCACCGCGAACACTCGACAGATGATCCTTAAACGTCACCGGAGGATCGCCGCGGAACATGGTCAAGTGACAGCTAACAACGTTATGCGCCATTTGAGGTCGGTATATAACTTCACCGCCGCGACGTTCGATGAGTTCCCGCCAAACCCGGTCGCAATCTTGACGCAGGCTGGTGCTTGGTACCATGAGCGCCGGCGGCGGGGGGCTGTCCCTGCGCATGAGTTGCCTGCTTGGTGGGCAGCAGTCATGCAAGAACCTGACTATTCACGGGATGTCCTTTTGATTGCTTTGTTCACCGGCATGCGACGTAATGAAATCATCAGTCTCAGGTGGGAGCATGTCGATATTGAAGAACGTGCTCTTCACATGCCCAAGACCAAGAATGGCGATCCTCTCGATCTTCCTCTCTCGGATTTTCTGGTGAACTTACTCACGGCTCGAAAACGGGCGAGCAAGCGATCAGAGTGGGTCTTTCCAAGTTTCGGCCAAACAGGTCATCTCGTTGAGACCAAGAAGTTCACGGCACGTGTATCCGAGCGGTCAGGCGTACAGTTCACGTTGCATGACCTACGCCGGACGTTTGTGACGATTGCTGAGGGTCTGGACATCCCGCACTACGCACTGAAGCGTCTCCTAAATCACAGGCTTTCTGGCGACGTGACTGCTGGCTACATTGTTAGCGACTTAGAGCGGTTGCGGGGACCAGTGGCGCTGGTTGCGGCAAGGATACTCGATCTCGTTTCTTACCAAAACGAGAGACGCGCCGGATAGTTTTGATGGAGAGAAAATCAGTTGACTTACTCGCCCGAAGTCGTCGATCGCATCAACTCCATTCTTCTTGGTCTGATCGAGGCGCATGATGGGCACAGCCAAAGCGATGAGATCGTCGAGGCACGCCTATATGTGGCGCGCAAAGCAGTCTTCAATATTCCCGCGCCTTCCGGGAATCGTTTTATCGACGATTGGGAAAATCTTCTCAGCATCGCTCGTCACTATATTGCCGATAGAGGAGAGCCAAAAATCTCCGAGGACTGGGAGCTATTTTGGGATCCAGAGCCCACGAACACGCGATCATTTCGCGCATTGGTACGCCTACGGGCATCAAAGGACTTAGACGATAAGCAATTCGAAAGCTTCGAACGTAGACTCCGAAGAAGCTTCAGAAAACACAAATCAGAGTTGTTGAGACAGGCGTACTTCACAAGCGGTGCATTTGTCAGGCCAGACGAGGCCATTGTGGCGCCTCTGGCTGAATGGCTGGATCAGTTTGGAATCCGGGTGGGTATGCCACGGGACATCAAGTTGGGACACAAACCTAAGCCGATTAAGTAAAATGCGAAAATGCGAGATGTGCTTATTAGGGGTAACCACTAGACACTAGTGGAGGCCGGAAATGGCACGTTCAAAACCAAGGCTCCTTTCGCGTAAGGAGCTCGCGACGATGACAGGACTGAGCGTCGCATACTTCGAAAAACATCGGGCCGACGGCAAAGCGCCGCCCATCACCAAACTCGGCGGGCGCGTGTTTTATGACGAAGCCGACGTCAATGCCTGGCTCTCTTCCAATCGCCAGGATTTGGGAGGCCCGAGCGATGCCTGAGACTCCCATAAGCACAAAAATCAACGAGGGGAGCGCCGCTGATGCGGCGCTTCTCTATTCGGAACTTGGCATCGAGCCCATACCGCTTTTGACCCGTGGGAAATGCCCAGCGATCGATTGGGGGACTATACGGCAGTGGAGCCCGGATGAGATTGCTCGACACTTTGGTGCCAACTCGAATGTAGGTGCTGCGCTCGGCGGGCGGTCTGGCGGCATCGTTGATCTTGACTTTGACACTCCTGAAGCCGTGCCGGTTGCGGATGTGATCTTCGCTAGCGCGATCGCAATGGGTCGTGTCGACTCGCCCCGTAGTCACCGCTTCGTAAGATGCTCCAATACAAAGACGAAACGCTTCCAAGTTACAGCAAAAATCGCGAAGAAACTTGGGTTGGAGCGAGCCACAATCCTCGAGGTGCGTGGCGATGGTGGTCAGACGATGGTCGCACCTTCGATCCATCCCAAGGGTGAAAAAGTCATATGGTACGGTGACCCGTCGAAGATACCCACCATTGATCTTGACGAACTGCACCGGTTGGCAGGACTGTGCGCAACGCTGGCTCTGGTTCTGCGCTTTTATCCCCGCGTCGAAGGAGATCGCGACAACGTCTGCCTTGCTCTTACAGGTACACTCATTCGCGTACATCTTTCGGACGATCAGATCGATCGCCTCGTTCTAGCTATCGCTACGGCAGCCGGTGACGACGAAGCCGAGAAACGGGTTGGGAAGGCCGAAGCTGCGCGTGCGCGTATCGACGCTGGGGAAACCGCCTGGGGGTTGCCGGAGCTCTGTGATCGCCTTGCCATTCAAGAGCTCGAACCCACATTCCGCAAATGGATGGGCATGGGCAAAACCTCCGGAGTGGATTTCACGGGTCGCGAACCGAATGGCAAACCAACTATTCTGATAGAACAAGGCAACCTGCCGTACGAGGTCGACCACGCTGAGGACGCACTCATCGCGGGCAATGCCGGCGTGTATCAGCGCGGGAACCAGCTGGTTCGGGTAAGCAAGATTCCGAAACAAATCAGCGAGGACGGAATCGAGCGCCCGGGCGGTGCACTGGTACTGACAAAGGTCATATCGCCATGGCTGAGGGAACAATTCGCGCGGTCCGCCAATTGGGAAAGGCCGGTGAAGGATGGAACAAAGCCGATTAACCCGCCGTTCGAACACGCCGCCGCCTACATTGCGCGGGTGGGCGAGTGGCGCGTTCCGGTACTCAACGGCATAATCGCGACGCCCACGTTGCGCGTGGACGGATCAATCCTCCAAGAGCCTGGATTCGATTTCGAGTCCGGTCTTCTTTATGACCCGCGGGGTGTTGAGTATGCTCCGGTCCCTGAGGCGCCTTCCCGCGATCAAGCCGTCGAGGCACTGGATGTGCTTATGCGACCGTTCCGCGAATTCCCGTTTGCAGACGCAGTCGCCAAAAGTGTCCTCGTCACCGCTGCTTTGACCGCACTGATCCGACGTTCTCTGCCTACGGCTCCGATGTTCGCGGTCGACGCGCCTACGGCTGGCAGTGGCAAGACCTACATAGCCCAGACGATTGGCATAATTGCCACTGGGCACATTCCGACGCTGATCGCGCAAGGTAAGTCCGACGAAGAAGATGAAAAACGCATCTCGACCGTTCTCATCGCGGGGGATCCGATCGTCGTGGTGGACAACTGCGAGCGCACGATCAGCGGCGATGCGTTGTGCGGTGTGCTGACGGCTGAAACCTGGGGCGCGCGCATCCTCGGCAAGTCAGAGTTGGCCAAAGTGCCGACCAACACGCTGTTCATGGCAACAGGCAACAATCTTGTTGTCGCCGGCGATATGGCGCGTCGCATTCTGGTCTGTCGACTTGATCCCCGCATGGAAAACCCCGAGCAGGCTGAATACGATTTTGACCCGCGCACGGAGGCGGCGGAACACCGAACGGAAATCGTCTCGGCGGGACTGACAATCCTCCGAGCTTTCATCACCGCTGATCGTCCAAAGCAGTCAAAACCACTCGGCTCTTTCAGCGAGTGGAACCTCGTTCGCGATGCGGTGATCTGGTTGGGCCTACCGGACCCTGCGATCACGGTTGAGCGCAACAAGGTGGACGATCCGTTGAAGTCCGAGCTGTCTAATCTGCTCGAGCTATGGGTTGCTGCATTGGGCGAAAAGAAGGTCGGCCTGGCCGACATCGGCATTGAGGCCGAACAAAGCCGTTCATCCCAGATCAATGAGCTATACCAGGCGCTGTCGTCGATGACACGGAACGGCCAGTTCAACACAAAGAGTATCGGGCGGCTCTTGCGAAAGCATATAGACCGTATCGTCAATGGTCGTGCGTTGCGGAAAAACTCTGGGTCTTCCGGGTCACTGCTTTACCGCGTGGAAATCATCGACAGCCAGAGATTGACAGAAACTGATGATGAGCATGAGACAGAATTTCCATTCTGAACGCATATGGTAAGCTCAACTGTACCGGCGCGGGGGAATCGACCTCCGCGCCGGCTTTAATTGGTTTGGCGGGTTTATTTTGGCACCGCAGGCCCAATTCAAAGCCTCCAAACCCCCCAAACCTGGGCGGTCATGCACTAGAGGCCATATTTTCGAGCCAGACGCGGATATCGGAAACGGCCACATGCTCAACCGGATCAGATGGCGAGCTTTCCTGCAGCTCGGACAGAGCATCAAGGACCGTTCGCCCAGCTTCCACACCCTCCCTGCCGTGCAGTCGATTGCGCAGCCAGGTCTCAAGCCCCTGGCGAAGCTCGGGCCGTAGCACCTCCGGCTTTTCGAGAAACACGATGCGCCTCCCGAGTTCGCGCAGGCGGTCGTCTTCGAATGTTTCAGTCAGCTCCGCGCGCTTGGGCCATGATGCCGCATGAAACGCCTGCATGCGCCCTTCGTCGGCCCGGCTTGGAAACCCCTCATACATTCGCTTTTCGACCACCTCTTCCGCCGGCCAGGGCGGATAACGCTGTGCCAGGGCCTGGCCTACCCGCGCGGCAAAGGGGCCGTCCTGGACGATCAGAGACGCCCTACGGACGATCTCACCCTCTGGCACCCCGAAGTCAGGCCCGAGCGACATATCCACCACCGCTGGCATCTTGTTCGACGTGACGATCCGAATAGCCCTGTCGGGTCCCTGCATCGCTTTCACCAAATCGTCGACGTTCATTTGTAGAACTGGTCCAGGGTCCTTAGTCAGGTCGAAGACCCCGAGCATGGTTGGATTGTCCGGGCTCTGACCGCAGCCAACGACAGGCCGGACGGCGGAGCGCCCCATATGATATTCGACAAAGCAAAGTGGTCGTCCCGAAAGTACCCTCGCTTGGACCTCTGACTTGTCGATCAAAGGCATCAGAGAATCCCAAACAGCCAGCGCGCGCTCCCGGATCACGCGGGCCATGTAGATGGTTGCTTCGACATCGGCCAGCGCATCATGGGCATTCTCGTGGGCAAACCCGTTTGCAGGGGCCAGCATGTCCAGTCGCAGAGTTGGGCGCTCATTGTGGTTGATAGGCACCGTGATGGCGTTGGTCGCCAGGGCTGCCGTGGCCTGCGCCAGGCGCAGGACATCTGCCCGCTGATTGCCGTTCGTGTTGGTCAGGTAGATCGGCTGCAACGTCTGAAAGAACGCTTGCCGCATCAGAGGCTCGTCGAAGGAGAGTGTGTTGTATCCGGTGAAGATCGCTGGCGACCACTCACGCAGCTTCCGGGCGATAGTCTGCATGGCCTCGTAGTGGGTCGGTAGGCTGTCATCCGTCAGCATCGCTGGCGTCACCCTTGTGGCCAGTAGGGCGCCAGGTGCCGGGACGACGTGCGGCAGCAACCGGCAGCGGATTTCGAAGCGGTCGAGTTCGTTTAGGTCGTCATCCGTCCGGATCGCGGCGAACTGCAGAATCTGATCGAATGTAGTGTCCGTGCCCGTTGTCTCGGTATCGTAGAAAACAAACCCCATGCGAACACCCTAACGCGCGCTCAGCCGCCCGCTAAGCCCAAGTTTCAACTAGCGGATTTCAACCGAAGCGTTACTCTAGGCGCACCACCGTACAACTGAAGCTCCGCAGGGTCGCTGTCATGGATGAAAGCGAAAAGAAGAAATTAAGCGAAAGCGATATCTGCGATCTCTTCATTTCGCCATCAATTCGTAATGCGGGGTGGCACCCTTTCACACAAATTCGGCGCGAAGTGACCCTTACACCGGGCCCTGTTGTGGTGCGCGGAAATATATCTTCTCGAAACAAGAAGAAGAAAAAATTCGCAGACTACGTTTTGTCATGGGAACCATCGGTGCCCGTCGCTGTGGTTGAAGCCAAAGACAACAATGTCGGTGTAAGTCACGGCATTCAGCAGGCGCTTGGTTATGCAGAGTTGCTGGAGGTACCGAGTGCTTTCAGTTCGAATGGCGACGCCTTTGCAGGCCACAACAAAGTTCCGAATGCTGGAGAAGACATAGAGACAGAGTTTCCTCTTGATCAGTTTCCTCCGCCCACTGAGCTCTGGCGCAGATACAAGGAGTTTCGTGGGATTGCAGACGAAGACGAAAGCCTCGTTCTTGAGCCCTATCACGAAGACTCCTCAGGCAAAGAGCCGCGCTATTATCAGGTGGAGGCCATCAATCGCTCCATTGAAGCGATTGCCAAAGACCAGCGCCGGGTGCTGCTCGTTATGGCCACTGGCACCGGTAAAACATACACAACCTTCCAGATAATTTGGCGCTTGTGGAAAGCGGGCGAAGCCAAGCGCATCCTGTTCTTGGCGGACCGAAATGTCCTAGTCGACCAAACTCTGGTCAATGACTTCAAGCCCTTTGGCTCCGTCATGACCAAGGTCAGAAACCGCAAGATCGATCCTTCCTACGAGATACATCTTGGCCTCTACCAAGCACTCACTGGCCCCGATGAGAGTGACAAAATATTCAAAAGCGTATCGCCTGATTTCTTTGACCTGGTGGTCATTGATGAGTGTCACCGGGGCAGTGCGGCTGCTGATGCAGCCTGGCGAGAAATTCTCGAGTATTTCTCAGGCGCCATTCAACTGGGTCTGACAGCAACACCCAAGGAAACCAAGTATGTTTCCAGCACGGATTACTTTGGTGAGCCCGTCTATACCTACAGCCTCAAGCAAGGCATCGATGACGGGTTTTTGGCACCCTACAAGGTCGTGAAGATCGACATTGACAGAGACATTGAAGGGTGGACGCCGCCACCTGGAATGACCGACGATCTCGGAGCCGAGATAGAAGAGCGCGAGTACAATCGACAGGACATGGATTGGATTTTGGTCCTGAACCAGCGTACAAAACTTGTCGCCAACCGGGTGATGCAACTTCTGAACGCTACCGATCCGCTCTCCAAGACAATCGTCTTCTGCGAGGACATCGATCACGCTGAGCGGATGCGCAAAGCAATTGTCAATGCTGCAGGCCACCTTGCCTTGGAGAACCCGAAGTATGTGATGCGCATCACCGGCGACAGCGTCGAGGGAAAGGCCGAGCTCGACAACTTCATCGATCCGGAAAGCAAGTTTCCTGTGATCGCGACAACTTCTGAACTCCTGACAACAGGGGTAGATGCCAAGACCTGCAAGGTCATCGTGCTCGATAAGAGCATCTCGTCCATGACCACGTTCAAACAAATCATCGGTCGCGGCACCCGCATCGACGAGGAACACAACAAATACTTCTTCACGATCATGGACTTCAAAGGTGCAACCGACTTATTCCGCGACCCCGACTTCGATGGCGATCCGGTTGTCATCTACACACCGGGTGATGACGACGATCCGGTTCCGCCGGACCCACCTGAGGGCCCCGATGACGACGGCGATGGTCCAGACGATGAGCCGGGCGGCACCACCAAGATCCGCGTTAGCGGCGTTGACGCCAACATAGTTGCCGAACGCATCGAGTATCTGGGTCCGGATGGCCAGCTGATCACCGAGTCCTATAAGGATTTTGCGCGAAAACAGGTGCTATCAGAATACGCATCCCTCGATGAGTTCATCCGGACTTGGAACGACGCTGACAAGAAGCAGGCGATCATTGAGGAGCTGGAAGAGCACGGCGTTCTTTTGGAGAACCTTGCGACAGAAGTTGGCAAAGACTTCGGCGATTTCGATTTGCTTTGCCACGTTGCGTACGAGCAACCGCCACTTACCCGAGAAGAGCGGGCGAACAATGTGAAGAAACGAGACTACTTCACAAAGTACGGTGAGCAGGCACGGGCCGTCTTGTCTGCGTTGCTAGACAAGTACGCTGATGAGGGCATCCAAACCATCGAAAGCGCAAAGGTTTTGCGCCTCCAACCCTTCACTTCGATCGGGACACCTGTAGAGATCATCAATGATGTCTTCGGTGGGAAGGAAGAATACGAACAAGCCCTCAAAGAGCTTGAAGACGAAATCTATAAACAGGCAGACGCACAGTGAGCGACGTATCCAGCATCATCAAATCCATTCAAGACATCATGCGCAAAGATGTTGGCGTCGATGGTGACGCTCAACGAATTGGCCAGATGGTGTGGATGTTCTTTCTTAAGATCCTCGATGATCGAGAAGCCGAAACGGAGCTCTTGGAGGACGACTACACCTCCCCATTGCCTGAACACATCCGTTGGCGCTCTTGGGCAAAGGATCCTGAAGGCATCACCGGCGACGCAATGTCAGACTTCGTCAATATGCAGCTGTTTCCGACCCTTAAGGAAAAACTGCCGACGCATGGACCACAAGCCGCCCGAGCGCAGGTGATCCGCGGTGTGTTTGAAGATGCCTACAACTACATGAAATCGGGCACGCTGATCCGCCAAGTCGTCAACAAGATTTGCGAGATCAACTTCAACAACACGGCGGACCGCCACACATTTGGCAGTATCTATGAGCAAATACTGCGCGATCTGCAGAGCGCAGGCAATGCGGGCGAGTTCTACACGCCTCGCGCCGTGACGCGTTTCATCGTCAATCGTGTTGACCCCAAACTCGACGAAACGGTCCTCGACCCAGCCTGTGGCACTGGAGGCTTCCTTGCCTGCGTCGTCGACCACAAACGGGAAAAGTACGTAAAGTCAGGTGCGGACGAAGAGGTTCTGCAAGGGTCGATCAGGGGCGTAGAAAAGAAGGCGCTCCCGCACATGCTCTGCGTGACAAACATGATCCTGCACGGGATCGACACGCCCTCGACCATCGTTCACGGGAACACCTTGGAACGCCCGTACAAGGACTACAGTGACAAGGACCGCGTAAACGTCATTGTAACCAACCCACCGTTCGGCGGGATGGAAGAAGATGGGATCGAGAACAACTTCCCCTCTCACTACCGTACGCGCGAAACGGCCGATTTGTTCATGGCGTTGATCCTGCGACTGCTGAAAACAAATGGGCGGGCTGCCGTCGTCTTGCCGGACGGGTTCTTCTTTGGCGAGGGGATGAAATCGCGCCTCAAACAAGCCCTTTTGGAAGAGGCCAACCTTCACACCATTGTTCGCCTGCCAAACGGTGTCTTTGCTCCCTATACTGGCATCAAGACCAACATCCTATTCTTCACCAAAGGCACGCCGACCAAGGATGTTTGGTTCTACGAGCACCCCTATCCAGAGGGCGTGACCAGCTACAACAAAACCAAGCCGATGAAGTTTGAGGAGTTCCAGACAGAGATCGACTGGTGGGGTGATGAGACGGATGGGTTCCAAGCACGTTTAGAGACCGACCAGGCCTGGAAGATCAGCGCCGAAGACCTCGCGGCCCGGGGCTACAACTTCGACCTCAAGAACCCGCACGTTGGCGATGCGATCAATCACGACCCGGACGAACTGCTGGAAAACTTCACCACCACGCAAAATGAAATCCAAGCGCTACGCGACCAACTGAAGACGATCTTGTCAGACGCACTGAATGGGGGGCGCTCGTGACAAACGTAAACCAGCTGATCACCGAGCATTTGGATATCTGGACCTCGGCTATTGAGAGAAGGCCCGGCGCAGGCCGTAGGAACGGGAAAGCTTTAGCTCTCTATGGGATCAAAAAGCTGCGGGAACTGATCTTAGAGCTTGCAGTAAGAGGCAAGCTCGCTCCGCAGGATGTTGATGAAGGTACAGCGGAAAGCCTTTTGAAGGCTCTCAATATGAAAAAGCTGGCGCTGATCGCGTCGAAACAAATCAAGAAACCGCGCAACTTTGGCGAAAAAATATCTAAGGAAAGACACCCAGTCCCTGAAAACTGGGCATGGGTTCGACTTGATACGGTAGGGGCCGTTGTAGGTGGAGGAACGCCAAGAGCTGACGATCCTTCAAACTTTGATGAACCTGGGCAAGGGTTTCCATGGTTAACCCCAGCTGATCTCAGTCGGTATTCCGACGTCTACGTCGAACGTGGGGAACGGGACCTCAGCGAAAACGGCTTGGCTTCCTCTTCTGCAACACGGATGCCGCAAAATACCATTCTGTTCACCAGCCGCGCGCCCATCGGCTACGTCGCGATTTCGGCGGGCCCAATCTCCACGAATCAAGGGTTTAAATCGGTAGTTCCGTATGAACCAAATATGGCACGCTACATCGCATTGGTCTTGCGCTGCTTCGCCCGAGAAATAGATGCTGCTGCCCCGGGGACGACCTTCAAAGAAGTGTCGGGAAAAATCGTCGCCGGGCTTCCCTTTCCGCTCCCACCCTTGGCCGAACAGCACCGCATCATAGCCAAGGTGGATGAGTTGATGGGGCTTTGCGATACGTTGGAGGCGCAGGCCGAAGACAGCCTCAAGGCGCACCAGACCCTCGTAGAAACCTGCCTTGCGGCCCTCACAAGCAGCCAAACCCCCGAAGACTTCGCCCAGAACTGGGCCCGCCTAGCAGCCAACTTCGACGCTCTGTTCACGACTGAAGAGAGCGTCGAAAAGCTTCGCGAAACGATTTATCTCCTTGCGGTTCAAGGAAAACTGGTGGCGCAAGACCCCGATGAGGTGTCTGCCCAACATCTACTTCAGGAAGTGGCTGGCCGTCGGCAGGAACTCTTGGAAGCTGGATATCCAAACGAAAAAGAAGCCAAGACGCAGATAAAGAAATCGAAAAAACAGACTATCCCGGGCGACCTACCGGAACTCCCACCAGGATGGGAATGGGCAACGCTCATGCAGGCGAGCCTGATGGTGATCGACTGCAAGAATAAGACCGCACCCTATTCTGACGACGGAGTGCGCCTGATCCGAACAACCAATGTGCGCAATGGCCTTCTGAACGACACAGATCAAAAATACGTCGACGAAGTGACCTACGAAGCCTGGAGTCTCCGCGCGAAACCGGAGCCCGGCGACCTATTGATTACGCGGGAAGCGCCTATGGGGGAAGCCTGCCTGATACCAGAGGGTGAACGGCTGTGTTTGGGCCAAAGAATGATGCTCGCACGGTTTGTCCCCGACACGATAAACAAGGATTACTTGCTCATCACATTTCTTGCACCGGACCTGATGGACCGAATTCAAGACAAGCCGTTGGGAATGACTGTCGAGCATTTGAGGGTTGGCGGCGTCGAGACCCTATTGGTTCCTGTTCCACCGAAAGCGGAGCAAGCGCGAATTGTAGACCGCGTCCATCGCCTCGTCGCTTTGTGCGATGAGGTCAAGACAAGGGTTCAGATCGCACAAGGTTACCAAAAGGCGTTGTCTGATACGCTGGTCGAAAGAGCTGCTTGATCATGAGGTCCGCAAAGAACCATTGGTGTTTTTGCACCCTCGCAAGACACCTCGGCAGGGCTCGCGCATGACTATTCATAAGATGAGTTGGTGCGACGAAGACCACCACGGGCACTTCGAGAAATTCTCGGACTTCAACGAGTGGCTGAACAGCGAGGACGGAGAAAAAATCCGGGACGAATTCGGGCTGGCCAAGCTTACCGATCCCAGCAAGGCGTTCTTTGCCGGAGACCGCGAAGCCTATGACCAGGCGTTCCGGGAATACAGAAAGGAAAGACGGCACGAAGTCCTGTGCGAGCAGTTCTTCGCCGACACCTTTCCTGCAGAGGGTGACGACAACCACTGGTTCGAACTGAACCAGCGGCGCTTTGATCAACTCTTGGGCCGTTTGGCGACAAAGGACACACTTCCCTTCGTTGGCGCAGGGCTTTCCGTGCCCGGTGGTTTTTCGTCTTGGGAGGGGCATTTGTGGCACCAGGCAGAAACGGCTGGTCTGGAACGCGAAGCCGTCAAGGAACTGCTCAAAGAAGGCCAGTACGAGAGCGTCATCGAGCAAATCGTGGCGTTACGAGGTCGAGATGTGTTCGTTCAGGACACTCGGGACGAGTTCGACCGCAACGGCACAATACCGGATGTCATATTTCGATTGGCGGAGCTCTTCGCCGACACGATCATCACAACGAACTATGACCGACTGATCGAACAGGCTTTCGAGACCGGAAAGCCGGACCCGGTACAGACACTCACTGCGGAAAACGCTACGGAATTTCCGGATGCGGACAAAACCACCGTGGTCAAGCTACATGGCGACATTCGCCGCCCTGGCCACTGTGTCCTCAGCAAAGACCAGTACGATGCTGCCTATGGCGCAGATGAGATCGATCTCTCTCTGCCCATTCCGAAGTTGCTCGACTACTACTTTCGGAACAACAGCCTGCTTTTCCTTGGGTGCAGTTTACACAACGATCGGACGATTCAGGTTTTCAAGGCGATCAAGGCCAGCCACCACGGCGACGACCTGCCACAGCATTTCGTCGTCGAGTCCTGCCCGGAGAGCCTCGAGGAACTAAGGAGTCGGAACGCGTTCCTCGCGAGCCTTGGCCTGACGGGGATTTGGTTTGAGACCAAACGCTACGAGTGTGTCGAGGGTATCCTAAGGCTCGCTAGGAATGAACTGGCATACCGCGATACCCAGTAGGTCGCCAGTCTCATTAACCTTCTGATTTCTTTGAAGAACTGGTGCCGCTGAAGGGACTCGAACCCCCGACCCCATCATTACGAATGACGTGCTCTACCAGCTGAGCTACAGCGGCTTCCTGGACCCTACTATGGCCCTACTAGTTTCACTCCTTTGCCGCGAACCCGTTGGTTTCGCAAGTCATTCTCGCGGGGACCCGCTAATTACGAATGACGTGCTCTACCAGCTGAGCTACAGCGGCGACGGGCGCCTCTTAACAACCTTTTCTAAAGTGCGGTAGTCCTATTTTCGTGTGACTTCGCCGTCATCTACCAATTCTGCATCAATAGGCCGACGCAGTGTTCCTTCGGCATCTGTCGGGTCAGTTGAAGGGGTTTTCGTTTCCGGGAACTCTACCTCTTTTTCTGCCGGTTCGTCCTCTATAACCGTGGCTTCGGCAACATCTGGTGCCGAGTCCAACTCTGCCGATTTGCCGACAATCATCGGTATCATCTCACTGGCGGTCGTTGAACGGTTTTCGGGATCGACCGGAGCATCTTTCCAGCTCATAGTATCGAACGCACCGCAATTGGTGCAGACTGGCTCCCATTTTCCCGGGATGTTCTGGCAATTCTCGCAAATCCACTGCGGACCTCTTGGGGCGCCAAGCGCTTGCGTGAGGTACCCTTTGATCACATCGTCCGTCGCGCCTTCACCGCGCTCGATCGCCGCCATGATGGTGAGACTTCGCGCTGTCGGGTTTGCCGACGCAAGATCGCCCATGGCACGACGCGCCTCATCGAAACGTCCGGCGGCGATATTGAGTTCTGCGATCAGCATCCTCGTCTCGGGATTCGAGGGATGTAGCTTGGTTAATGTCAGAAAGCGTTTGATCCGAGCCTCGTGGCTTTCATCGGGTTCAATTGCTGCAAATGCCGCCGCAAGATCCGGATGCGGTTGCACCGCCCAAGCCTTCGAAATCACGCGCGATGCATATCGCTTTTGATTTTGCTGTCGATAGCTCTCGGCGGCCATGACAGCCGCAGGCACAAGATCGGGAGAGAGTTTGTTCGCGGTGATTGCGGCCTCTCTGCTCTCAATCGATTTACCTTCTTCGACGATCGATTTTGCTTCACCCAAAGCCAGGACAGCATCCCGACGCCGGAATACGTTTCGAGGCAACGCTCCATATTTCAGCTTTGCGCCCAATGTCTGCCGTGCGCCGGACCAGTCGCCCTTGTCAGCCTGCAATCGCAGCAATACGTCCTGCGTTTCTTCATGGCGCGGCTTCAGCGCAAATGCCTTTTTCGCCAGTTTCATCGCGGTATCGGTATCGCCATCAGACAGTTTCTGTCTCATGATCCCCCTTACCCCGACAAAGCGGGTACGATCGTCCCGAAGTAGGCGCTTGTAGACTTCTTCCGCCTTGGCCCGGTCACCGGACATTTCTGCAGCCTGTGCTGTGATCAGATTCGTCAGTTCGGGCCGCTTAAGGTAGCGTTCAGCGCGCGCGGCCTTGGACATTGCAGTACGGCCCTCGCCCGATGCGAGCGCCATAAGACCATCCGCCAGTGCCTCGAACCCCTTACGTTCGCGATTCCGATCGAACCAGCGTGAAATGGCAGTTTCGTCTCCATTCAGAAACCGTAGGACAGCGACACCCAAACTGGCGAGTTTGAGGAACAACCAGACCGCAAGGATCAATATGATCAGAGCAACCGCTGCCTGAAGCGCCCCAAGATTTAGTTCGACGTTGCCAACCGCAACACGGACACCGCCACCTGTTTCGATCAGGTAGCCGGCCCCCAATGTCAGGCCGGCAATGATACCGATGAACAGGACGATTTTTATCAGCGACCAGAGCATTCCGGTTTCCCTAGTTCGAATTCAGTCTTTGCGAAACAGCTTCGGCTGCTTCGAGCACAACGAGTCTGGATCGGGCTTGCTCTGTCCATCCGGAAAGCTCTACCTTTCCGGCCTCCGGCATTGCGTCAAGTTCTTCCAACGCGACCGAAAGCTCGCCACGCTGTACGGCTGCTTCAGCGCGCGAAAGGATTGCGTCCGGATCATCGCCATCGCGTGGAGACAGCGACCTTGCGCCGGTATGCACTCGGAGAAACGCTCCTAACCTGTCCATCGCGCTTCCATCAACCGACACCCTGATTGATGCAGCAAGAGCGGCGCGCGCAACATCGGGAAAGCTTTGCTGCAGCTCTGACAGGCTCGCCACGCCGTCGCTGGACGCAGCCGTCAGCGTTTCCGGAAGGTCCGTGTTCAATACGGATGCAGTCTCGGCAAGAGGTTCGGCAAACGGTGCACCGCTTTCCAATGCTGTCTGAACCTGTGCCCAAGCCGATCTCGCGAGTGCGGCTTGTTCGGCCTGAAATGCCTGCTCGGATATCTGCGAAGCTTCCGCCCGTGCCTCGGCAATTTCGACCTGAGCCTGCTCGATTGCCTCGGAGAGCTGAGTCCTGAACTGGCTGAGCGCCTCGTCAAACTCCCCCGGGTCGAGCGCCGCGCTCGTCTCGGGGCGCAATGCAATCGTTTCGACACGACCAGAGAGCGCATCGAACTGTTCCGACAGCGAGGCAATGCTTTGCTCGATGGTGGCGATGTCGGCCGAAAGCGGATCTGTCGAAGATGTTATGGCGGCCTCGATCTCCGCAGCATTGTCGGCTGACATAAGCTCCTGAAGCTGCGACTGGATCTCGGAGACACGGTCTGACTGTTCCGTAATCGCGGTCGCGTTTTCAACTGTCGTTGGAGCGCCGGACGAGTTCAGAGCCACGTCATCAAGATAACGGGCAACCAGGAATCCAACGAGCGCCGCAACCATCCCGCCGATGAGCATAGGTATGATCGATGCGGATGCGGGTTGCCTCGCTGCCGGTTTGGCGATCGCTTCCTGTGGCTTTTCCTGCGGCAATGCCTTTTCAGGTTCTTGCGTGGCTTCGGCTTCGGCTTCGGCTTCGGCTTCGGCTTCGGCTTCGGCTTCGGCTTCGGCTTCGGCTTCGGAAGAGTCTTCTATCTCTTCATCGACTTGGCCAGCGGCTTCCTGATCAACGTCACCCTCGGATCGGACGTCATCATTCGAACCGACATCCGGGTTGTTCTCCACAGGTTCTGACGATGTGCCCGGGTCAGTCGCGGTCGCATTGCCCGTTTCATTACGCGGACTGCCATTATCCTGACCGTCATTCTTCTTTCGCGTTCTTGCCAAGGCGACGAAACCCTTCACTCTTCTCCGCTGCCAAGGCGCATTACCCGGCAGATCTCAGCCTAGACTGCCTCAAGTTGTTCAACAAGGCGAGTCGATCTGAATTGCTTCGACAACCGCCTCGACCATGGATCTTGCATCAGGTCGCTTCGCGATAGTCACCCTGCTTGCCCGTGCTTTCCAAGAACCGGCAACCGGTTCGCTTATGGCAACGACATGCGGCCCCGAAACATTGTCTGCGAAGTACGCAGAAAGGAGGCCCGCGCTTCTGGTCGAAAAGACGGGCACAATCAGCGGGCGCTGAGTATGAATGGCCGCGCTTGCGTCGGGTCCCAGTTCCATTTCGACCTGATCGTAAACGACGAGTTCACTGGTTTTGATCCCATCTTCCGATAGCCGAGCAGCTATGTCTCCTTGGGAGTGCACACCACGCAAATGTAACAGGGGTCCTTCTGGGCGATCCCGCATCACTCTATCGATCAGGGCCTCTGCGTTGCCACCCGCGTCAATCGCGGCAAATCCCGCTTCTTTCGCCTTCCGAGCAGTCGCTGCCCCGACACAGTAAGCGATCAATCCACCAAGGTCATGAGAGCCATTAACTGCATCAACTGCGTGGGAAGAAGTCAAAACAACGCCCTCATAGCCGGTGAGATCTGGAGATCTGCCGGTCGTTTCGATTTTAAGCACTGGTGAGATAATAACTGAAACCGGCACCTGGCAGGATTGCCTGAGAGCCTGCGCGAACTGTTCGGAGCCCAAGCTGGGACGGGTCAGCAGGACGATCGGTTCGGGTTTCGTCATTCAGTTCTCATGGTTGCAGGGTCTTGCCTCTGGTGGTACCTGCCGGGTCAACCCCTTGCAACTGGCTGCCCCATGCCCGACGCGCTTACCATACTTGCGCTTGAAAGCACCTGCGACGACACGGCCGCGGCCGTAATCAGCGATCGGGAGCGCGAAGAGCGGATCAGGTCGTCTGTCGTGTTCAGCCAGACGGAGATGCATGCCCTTTATGGGGGCGTCGTTCCCGAGATCGCTGCACGTGCTCATGCCGAACGCATTGATGATGTTGTATCGGCTGCGCTAGCGAACGCTGAACTCCCGATGTCCGAGATCAACGGAGTTGCCGTCTCTGCCGGCCCGGGACTGATCGGTGGCGTCCTTGCTGGCGTGATGTGTGCAAAGGGTATCGCGGCGGGATCAGGATTGCCCCTGATCGGCGTAAATCATCTGGCCGGGCACGCACTTACGCCCAGACTTACAGACGACCTGCCCTATCCTTATCTCATGCTTCTCATTTCGGGAGGGCATTGTCTTTTTGTAATTGTCCGAGGACCGGATGACTTTATTCGGCTGGGGGGCACAATCGATGATGCCCCGGGAGAGGCGTTCGACAAGACGGCGCGCGTTCTGGGTCTTACACAGCCTGGTGGACCTGCAGTGGAAGCAGCAGCATTGAGTGGCGACGAACACCGTTTCGAATTTCCCAGACCGTTGATGGATCGGAAAGACTGCAACATGTCATTTTCAGGTCTGAAGACAGCCCTCATTCGTGCCCATGAAGGACTTGTCGCAAGTAAAGGCGGACTGACCGAGGCGGACCGATCGGATCTCGCAGCCGGGTTCCAAGCGGCGGTTCGGGATGTTCTTGTCGAGAAAAGTCGCCGTGCAATAATCGAGTACCTCGAAACCGCGCCACGCGAACGATCCTTCGCAGTCGCTGGCGGAGTCGCGGCCAACGCGACCATTCGGGCCGCATTAGAGTTTGCTTCAGGGGATATGGGCGTTCGCTTTATCGCGCCGCCATTGGCCCTGTGCACCGACAACGCTGCCATGATCGGCTGGGCTGGTATCGAGTTGTTTCGCATGGGGCGACGCGACGGCATGGATCTAGCAGCACGCCCAAGATGGCCACTTGATATGTCACAGGCACCAATGCTGGGCTCGGGACGAAAAGGTGCGAAAGCATGAGAAGCCTGTCTGTTTTGGGCGCTGGTGCATTTGGAACCGCGCTTGCGATTGCACTTTCTGAAAGCTCGGAGGAAGTCGTGCTTTGGGCACGAGACGAAGGCTTGGCCAACGACATCGAGGTATCGCGCGAAAACCGCAAAAGACTTCCTGGCGTAGGACTCCCCGACAATATACGCATCACCTCGGAGCTGCCGCGTACTGACATGACATTGCTTGCCATACCAACGCAGGCACTTGGCGCTTTTCTAGAAGAGAGTTCGCGTTCTCTGGATGGTTCAGTTCTCATCGCCTGTTGCAAGGGTGTCGATCTGGAGACTGGCTTTGGCCCATGCGGCCTTATTGCAAAACACTGTCCAGATGCGCGCTGCGCCGTTCTCACCGGGCCCAGCTTTGCGGCAGATATCGCAATTGGCCTGCCAACTGCTCTGACGATTGCATGTGGTGATGCTGAACTAGGCAAGGTCCTTCAAGCCAGGTTGTCTACGAACACGTTGCGTCTGTACCGGAGTGATGATCCTCATGGAGCAGAGCTCGGAGGCGCCCTTAAGAATGTTGTCGCCCTAGCCGCAGGGCTCACGATTGGAGCAGGACTGGGCGAAAGCGCCCGTGCTGCCGTCGTAAGCCGTGGGTTTGCCGAAATGCAACGTATTGCAACGGCGCTTGGCGCACGTCCTGAAACCCTTACCGGTCTATCCGGTCTGGGCGATCTGATTCTTACCTGTAGCTCGGAGAAGTCGCGAAACTACGCGGCGGGCATCAGGATCGGGCAGGGCGGCTCTCCGGAAGAGGGGGTTACGATCGAAGGACTGGCGACCGCCGAGGCGATTTCAAAGATTGCCGCGCGTCTTGACATCGATGCCCCGCTCTCGACGATGGTGGGTGCAATCGTGCAAGGTGAACTCTCGGTCGATCAGGCAAAAGACCTGCTGCTGTCACGACCGCTGAAGGAGGAATGATGCTTGTAGCCCTCATGGCCTGGGATAAACCGGGCGCACTGCAAACCCGGATGGAAAATCGCAAGGCGCATCTTGCTTATGTAGAAAAGACAGGCATCGTGGTTCAGGCCGGCCCGTTCCTGAATGACAAAGACGAGATGATTGGATCGTTGATCATTCTGGATGTCGAAGAGTTGGCCGATGCAGAACGTTGGGCAAAGAGTGATCCATATGCAGAAGCCGGACTGTTTGAATCGGTCCGACTTACGAAGTGGAAGAGGGTCGTTGGATGATGCGGTACTGGTTGTTCAAATCCGAGCCGTCGACATGGAGTTGGGACGATCAGGTTGCGCGTGGCGACGCCGGTGAGGAATGGGATGGAGTGCGTAATTATCAAGCGCGCAACATGATGCGGGAGATGAGGCTGGGCGACCTTGGGTTTTTCTACCATTCCCAGACGGAGAAAGCAGTCGTTGGTATCGTAGAGGTAATAGCGACGGCACATCCGGATAGCACGACGGATGACGAGCGATGGGAGTGCGTTGATATCAAAGCCGTCCGCCTAATGCCGCGTGCAGTGACACTTGAAGACTGCAAGAAAGACCCACGGCTTGCCGAGATGGTACTGGTCAATAACACCCGCTTGTCGGTTCAGCCTGTCACCGAAGCCGAATGGACGGTCATTTGTGAAATCGGAGGCATGAAGTCATAACTTGCCCGAGATAATGAAACCCAGAGATGTTGGTTTCGCACTCAACGTCACCGATCCATGTGTTTCAATAGTCTCAAGAAAGAAGGAGGGTTCCGACCCCTCGGAACCCTCCACACCCCACGTGATCCCCTCGGTCACACGTCCTCATCTTGGAAAGTCCCGCCATCCTGGCCGGTTCGCGAGTGCTACACCAAACGGTGGCACATGCCCAGAAATCGATGTGTAAGACTTTCGTAGAATGCCGCGCGTTAGCCGTAAACGGACTCTTTTCCGAAGTGCTTGGTCAGCATGTAGTAAACCACCGCACGGTACTTGTTTCGCTCAGACTGTCCATAAATATCAATTACTTCCCTGATCGCATCCATCAAACTAGGACCATCGGGAAGTCCCAACTTTTTGACGAGAAAGTTGTTCTTAACCGTTTCCAGCTCGGACTCTTGTGATCCGGCGACCGTCGAAGCATCCCCATCGTAGATCGCTGGCCCGCACCCGATCGTGACTTTCGTCAGCAGATCCATATCAGGTGTCATTCCGCACTTGTTTCGAAGATCGTCTGCATATTGTGCGATCAGATCGTCTCTCTTGCCCATCACATTCTCCCAGTCCTGGTGTTGAGGCATGAAGGCCTCGATTGCGTGATAAACTTGAAGCCTGAGACATTTCAAAGAAAGGGGAATGTCGGCGGTATTGGCTCAATTCTGCCGATCAGGGCGGGCATCCTCGATCAAAAAGACGTCTGGCAGGCATCGCTGCGAGAACGAAATCAGCATCTGGTTTTTGCTCTCGTGTTGTGGTCACGTTCCAAGAAAGGGGTTTTCTCCGATGAAGGGCCACTCGAAATGAGCAATGAGACGGTAAGCTTCACAGAAATGAAGAATGGGACGAGAGAAGACTATGAGCTCCTCGAAAGGCTTGAGAAGCCTTATCTGGCTTTGACAGCCGACCGGATTCTAGCAGAGCTTGAACGTCACGGCGAAAGCACTCTTGAAGGCTACCGCATCACACGGCTGGAACACGGGCTGCAATCAGCAACGCGCGCGCTACGCGACGGCGCTGACACGGATTGGGTCGTTGGTGCTCTGCTCCACGATATTGGTGATGGTCTTGCGCCGCAAAACCATGATCGGTTCTCAGCCGAGGTTATGCGTCCTTTCGTGCGTTGGGAAGTGAGTTGGGTGGTAGAGCATCATGGTATCTTTCAGATGCTCTATTACGGCCATCACTATGGATGGGATCGGAATGCAAGGGACCGCTTCAAAGATCACCCATGTTTCAACGTGTGCGCCGACTTTTGCGAGCGTTGGGATCAGGCCTCGTTTGATCCAGAGTATGCAAGTGAGCCGCTTGATCGCTTCGAGCCGCTTGTCCGGGAGGTTTTCGGACGCAAAGCCTACGACGTCGCAGTTGTCCGGGAAGGCGAGGTGACGGGATTGCCGCCCCTCGCCTGATTTTTGGTGGTTAGTACCGGTAGTGTTCAGGCTTGAACGGACCTTCCGGTGCAACACCGATGTATTCGGCCTGTTCCCGCTTCAGCTCGGTTAGCTTTGCACCAATGCGAGCCAGATGAAGCCGGGCAACCTTCTCGTCCAAGTGTTTTGGTAGAATGTAGACGTCGTTTCCGTACTCATCGCCTTTTGTCCAAAGCTCGATCTGTGCAAGCACCTGATTTGTGAACGAGGCCGACATGACAAATGACGGGTGCCCCGTGGCGTTACCCAGGTTCAGCAACCGGCCTTCGGACAACAGAATGATGCGGTTGCCTGAGGGCATCTCGATCATGTCGACCTGTTCTTTGATGTTGGTCCACTTGTGGTTCTTCAGGTTAGCCACCTGAATCTCATTATCGAAGTGGCCGATGTTGCCAACAATCGCCATGTCCTTCATGGCGCGCATGTGCTCGATCCGGATGACATCCTTGTTGCCGGTCGTCGTGATGAACAGATCGGCCGTTTCCACTTCGTCTTCCAGAATGGTCACTTCAAATCCATCCATCGCCGCCTGAAGGGCGCAGATCGGATCGACCTCGGTTACTTTGACTCGGGCACCGGCGCCACGCAGGGAGGCAGCAGACCCTTTTCCGACATCGCCGTAACCGCAAACGACGGCAACTTTCCCGGCCATCATCGTATCAGTCGCACGACGGATTCCATCGACGAGGGACTCTTTGCAACCATACTTGTTGTCGAATTTCGACTTGGTGACGCTGTCGTTCACGTTGATCGCGGGAAACGGCAGCAACCCTTTCTTCACGAGCTCATAGAGGCGGTGCACGCCCGTCGTTGTTTCTTCGGAAACACCCTTGATGTCGTCGCGCTGTTTTGTGAACCAGCCTGGACTTGCCGCCAGCCGCTTCTTGATCTGCGCGAAAAGAAACTGTTCTTCTTCGGAAGTTGGAACCTCTATCAGGTCGGTTTCGCCATTCTCAACCCGCGCACCGATCAGGATGTACATCGTCGCATCACCACCATCGTCGAGGATCATGTTGCATGTACCGCCTTCGCCACCGAACTGAAAAATCTTGTCGGTGTAAGACCAGTAGTCTTCTAGCGTCTCACCCTTGATCGCAAATACGGGCGTTCCGCCCTCCGCAATTGCTGCTGCAGCATGGTCCTGCGTTGAGAAGATGTTGCAAGAGGCCCACCTGACATCAGCACCAAGCGCCTTTAGCGTCTCAATAAGAACGGCAGTCTGAACCGTCATATGAAGCGATCCGGCGATCCGAGCACCTTTCAGAGGCTGGCTCTCGCCATATTCTTCACGAAGAGCCATCAGACCCGGCATCTCGGTCTCGGCGATATCAAGTTCCTTGCGGCCGTAGGCGGCAAGCGCGATGTCTTTTATGACGTAGTCAAAGGCCATTGCCCGACTCCACGATAATTACTCTGGTTGCGGCGCACTTAACATCGACGCACGGTGTCGGCAACGTGCGAGTCCGCTGCTTTCTAATGATCGAAAGCACTCGGGTGCTGATGCCGCATTGGTCATTTCCAGTTCGGTGGCGACAAAGGAACGGTGTTTGCTCATCGGAACCATTTATGTTGCAACAATGAAATAGCATATCTGTCGTTTCCGAGAATGGAGCGTGACTTGACGAAAATGCCCAGAGCTTGGCAGCGGATGCTGTCTGGAAGGCGGCTGGACCTACTGGATCCGACTCCTGTTGACGTCGAAGTCGAAGACATAGCGCACGGACTGGCATTCGTAGCGCGCTGGAACGGGCAAACCAGCGGCGATTATCCCTATTCGGTCGCCGAACACTCCTTGCTGGTGGAAGAGATATTCGGGCGACTTGTACCAGAGGCGCCTGATCGCTGGCGGCTGGCCGCGTTGCTTCACGACGCTCCAGAGTATGTGATTGGCGATATGATCAGCCCTGTCAAAGCGGCAGTGGGACCTGGCTATGGTGAGTTGGACGAGCGGCTTGCGGCCGCAATTCACCTTAGGTTCGGTCTTCCGGCCGCGCTTCCGAAAACGGTCAAGGCAAAGATCAAACGTGCAGACAGAGTATCTGCCTGGCTTGAAGCGGTTCAAATCGCCGGATTCTCTGAGGATGAGGCGAATAGATTCTTTGGACGCCCGAAGGAATCTGTTGTGGAGAACCTTCGTATTGTCTTGCGTCCACCAGTAAATGTGCGCCGTGCATATACCGATCGCATAACAGAACTGATTGCGCAGGTTTAGAGTCTATTTGGGCGAACGTTTTGCCAGTATTCTCTGAAGTGTCCTGCGATGCATGTTGAGACGGCGCGCTGTTTCCGAGACATTACGGTCGCACAACTCGTAGACTCTCTGAATGTGCTCCCAACGAACCCGATCGGCTGACATCGGATTTTCGGGGGGTGGCGGAAGTTCGTCTTCGGTAGCCAAGAGCGCTGCAGTAACGTCATTCGCATCTGCTGGCTTTGAAAGGTAGTCGGTGGCACCGATCTTGACAGCTGCCACTGCAGTCGCAATCGCCCCATAACCCGTGAGTACGACAACTTTGCTGTCGGGCCGCTTTTCTCTGATGGTCTCTACGACGTCGAGGCCATTACCGTCCTCGAGACGAAGGTCAATGACCGCATATGCTGGCGGGCGCGCTGTCGCGATTGCCCTTCCGGCCGTCACTGAACCTGCTGTCTCGACATCAAAGCCGCGCTTCTCCATGGCCCGCGCCAAACGTTTCAGAAACGGCTCGTCATCGTCAACGACAAGCAACGACCGATCCTGACCAATATCCTGCAAGGGGCGATCCAACATGCGATCCCTTCGAATTCTTGTTTTTTGTTCACGAGAGGATAGGGTGAGGGTAATGTCCGGTCAAACAACTTGCTCAGACGGCATCCAAAAAACAGGAAACGCGTTCGGCAAGTACATCCTCTGGAATATCCCGGCGAAAGAACTCCACAAAGCCCGTTTCCGGCAAGACGAGATAGGTGAATGTCGAGTGGTCTACCAGATAGAACTCGTCCTCGGCCTCGTGCGCTTTGTAGTAGGCAGCATATGCTGCCGCGGCTTCCTTTATCTGCTCGGGCGAACCGGTCAGCCCCAACATCTCGGGATGGATATTCGCGGTGAAGTCATCAAGAACATCAGGAGTGTCGCGAGTGGGGTCCACAGAGATGAACAAAGGCAAGACATCGTGACCTTCGGCCGAGAGTATATCGACGGCGTCGGCATTTCGAACGGTATCGAGCGGACAGACATCAGGGCAAAACGTGTAGCCGAAGTATACCAAAGTGGGCTTTGTGATCACATCACGATCAGTAACGGTGTCTCCGGTTTCGGATACAAGCGTGAATGGTCCACCGATGCTTCCGACACCGCCAGCGATTGATGTTGTCCGGCACGGATCGAACGGGTCGCCGGAGCTACCGAGCGTCGTCATGCCAAGTGTAACACCAAGTCCCGCAACAACCGCGAGGACAGCTGCACCCGCATAATACTTCGTCATCGCCACCTCCAATGATATGCGGGTGCTGATTGATAACCGGACAACCAAACCCGTAGGATACGTTTGCAAATCAACAAGTCATTGGTCAGGTAGACATAACGAATGGCGAATCCAACCCTCGGACTTGTAGGTGCGACGAGTCGCGTCAATTGGGTGCGCCTGCGCACTCTGATCTTCTTGCGCTGGATAGCCATTGCCGGACAGCTCGCCGCGATTACGGTCGCGCAGCGATTGTTTGATCTGAACCTCGAACTAGGCCTAGCATTCCTTGCGATAGGCGCTGCAATCACAGCGAATCTGATCGCCATTTTCGTGTATCCGGAGAACAAGCGCCTGAGCGAAGGTGAGGTAGCCATGCACCTCATCTTTGACATAACCCAACTCGCATTTCTTCTCTATTTGACTGGCGGCCTACATAACCCTTTTGCATTGTTGATGCTGGTGCCCGTTACCGTCTCGGCCACGGCACTCCAGTTGCGTACCACGGTCATCATCGGAACGCTTGCGATCCTGCAGGTCAGTTTTGTCGCCCAATATCACATCCCACTGCGAACTGATCTTGGTTTCATCATGCGGATGCCCACCGATTTCGTGTTCGGGTTCTGGGTTGCGATCGTGATCGGCGTCGTCTTCCTCGCCGGGTTTGCCCAGCGGGTCACGGCGGAAGTCCATGCGATGTCCGACGCTCTATCTGCAACGCAAATGGCACTGGCAAGGGAGCAGAAACTGACCGATCTGGGAGGTGTCGTCGCAGCCGCCGCACATGAGCTAGGCACACCGCTCGCAACTATTAAGTTGGTCAGCTCAGAACTCATGGACGAGCTAGATGATCGGGAGGACCTGAAGGAAGACGTATCACTTATCCGGGAACAGGCCGATCGATGTCGCGATATCCTTCGCTCGATGGGTCGTGCCGGAAAAGACGACCTTCATCTGAAGCAGATACCGCTGGCGGAAATGGTTCGCGAGGCAGCCGAGCCTCATCAGGATCGCGGTATACATATCAATTACGATATCGCACCAGTTGAAGATGCGGACGGACGTCAGCCAATCGTCGAGCGGCGACCGGAGATCGTCCATGGACTTCGCAACCTGATTCAGAATGCGGTTGATTTCGCGAATGCGGCTATCTGGATCGACATCACCTGGAGCGATGCGAGCATCTCTGTCCGTATCATCGATGACGGGCCAGGATTTCCACCACAACTTCTCGGGCGGATCGGAGATCCGTTTGTCCGCCAGCGTCGCGAGAACTCCGTCGATAACAGGCGGCCACAATATGAAGGAATGGGCCTTGGACTATTCATCGCAAAGACGTTGCTGGAACGCTCAGGCGCCGAACTGACATTTGCAAACGGACGCGATCCGTTTGTGAACTCGTCGTCACGACCCGTCCGAGGAGGCGCGATTGTCGATACCAGATGGCCGAGGAAGGCAATCTCTGCTACTCCTTCACCTACGCGCCCTGCCCTAGGTGCCAACCGCGAAATCGAAGTCTGATCCGTTCAAAGCGGCATCTTTTCGCAGTTCGCGTTAACCAGAAATTAACTGCCTATTCCCAATCATAACTCGGTTGAGGTAATCTCACGAGGTAAATGTGTTCAGCCAGGTGCCCTGGGACGTCGCGATACTGGGACTACTGGCATCAGCGGCATCTGCCTTGATCGCGCTTGGATATGTAATCTTCGGTCAACGTCAGCACCAAGACTTCGACGAAAGCCAGGATGAACGGGTGAGCGCAGCTTTTCTTTTTGAGGGGCCAGATCTCATTGATGCTGACCCTGCGGCAGAGGAGATCTTTTCCGAAACCGAAGGAAACGGAAACGACTGGGCGCGCACCATGTCAGCAATCGCCCCATTGTTTCCTGAAGCATCTGATCAGCTGGAGCTTCTTACACCGTCATCCAGCGTTTCCCTACATTCAAGCGTCGATGACAGTCGCCTTCTGGCGCAGTGTGTCGGCGGGCGCGTCCGCCTTGCGCTTATCGAGAAGACACAAAGCAACAATCCATCGACCGAAAACTGTATCGCTCAAAACAAGCTCGCCCGAGAAGTCGATGCGCTCCGAGCCGCGACTGATAACGTTCCCTACCTGGCATGGAGGCAATCGGCTGACGGAAAGATCGGATGGGCGAATGCGGCATACGTTGACGTCGTCCGGGTGAATCTGGATCCGGGCGTCCAAACGACGACGCCCTTGCCCCCAATCTTCGGCCGCGAAGCGATGGCAGAGATCCTTCGTGATGGAACCACACGCCGTCAATGCATCCGAAACAAGAAGACGGGTGAAGAGTTGTGGTTTGAGTGTTCGGCTACCGCACTGGAATCCGACACCCTCTATTTCAGCATCCCGATAAACGCGGCGGTAACAGCCGAGCGTCAGCTCAGAGATTTCATGCAGACGCTGACAAAGACTTTCTCGCACCTCACAACAGGCCTTGCCATCTTCGACAAACAGCGCCGGCTTACGCTTTTCAATCCCGCCCTCACTGATCTGACCAGCCTGCCGGTCGACTTTCTGGCTGCCCGGCCTTCGCTCCATAGCGTGCTGGACCAGTTGCGCGACCGCAGGATGATGCCGGAGCCCAAAGACTATGGTGCATGGCGGCGTCAGATTTCCGAACTGGAAGCCGCCGCCGCGGATGGTACATATTCGGAAACATGGTCGCTGGCCGATGGACGGACTTTCAGGGTCACCGGTCGGCCACATCCCGGCGGCGCACTGGCATTCATTATCGAAGACATCACTGCCGAAATATCGATGACACGCCGTTTCAGGAGTGAGTTGGAACTTGGCCAAGCGGTAATCGATTCCATGGATGTCGCCTTCATCGTCTTTTCTCCTACAGGGGCGGTCTCGATGGCCAACCGAGCCTATCAGGAGCTTTGGAGTACAGAGGCGCTTGAGGTAATCAATTCTCCAAGCATAACTGATCTTTCCCGAGACTGGATGACGCGGTGCGCCACCACAAAACTCTGGGGTGAGATTCGGGATTTCGTTCTGAGTGACAAAGAGCGCGCGTCTTGGGGAGAAGAGATAGCACTTGCGACTGGCGAGTCCCTTCACGTAACAGTCCGCCCCGTTTCGGGCGGTTCCACGCTGGTTGGGTTCGAACGGATCGATGAAGCAGGTAAACTCTCGGAAGCTTCGCGCAGGTCAGCCTAAGCGGGGTTGCACAAGGATTGGGAGAGCGGCACAGTCGTGTCATGTCGCGCAGCCTTCCACAGACAATCCACCTGCAAAATGAAGATGATACGGTTAGTTTCGCGAGAGACCTTACCGGCATCCTGCGTCCGGGCGATACAGTCCTGCTGGAAGGCCCACTTGGATCGGGAAAGACATTTCTAGCGAGGCACATCATACAACACCGCCTTGCAAAGGTGGGCCGATATGAGGAAGTCCCGTCTCCCAGCTTCACTCTTGTCCAGACATATGATGATGGGGAGAGTGAAATTCTCCACGCCGACCTTTACCGCCTGAACAGTGTCGATGAGCACTCGGAACTTGGGCTGGCAGAAGCATTTGACTCCGCGATATGTTTGATTGAGTGGCCTGATCGGCTTGGCGACTTCGCGCCGCCTGATTCACTAAAGCTGAGTCTCGCTCAGGCAGCCCGGCCGGACGGACGGATGCTTACCATGGATTGCAAAACCGGGGCCTGGGACGACAGGCTTCGTGGTGTTGGTACCGGCGGTGAAAGCACAGTCGAGCGATTCCTGTCCAAGGGAAACTGGAAGAACGCAGCGCGCCGTCCTCTGGCAGGCGATGCCTCAAATCGCCGGTACGAGCGCTTGGCAAAGCGAGACGGAGAAACCGCGGTCCTGATGATTGCACCGCCTCCCTCTGACGAAGGCATAGAGACCTTTGTCAGCATAGCAAAACACCTCAAGAACCTCGGCCTGAGTGCTCCAGCCATTCTGCAGTCAGATGTAGCAGCTGGATATCTGCTACTCGAGGATCTGGGTGATCAACTCTATGCCCGATATGCTGCTGATTATCCTGATAAGGAGGACGTCATCTACGAGGCTGCGGTCGATGCACTCATCGAGCTGCATCGACATGCGCCACCGTCCGAAATCGGCGTATACGATACTTCCATGCTCGCTGAACGCGCCGCGCTGTCTGTGAAGTGGTACGCAAGACAATCCGAGGGCTGCGCGTTCTCGATTGAGCTCGAAGAGCTTTTTGCCGCGATACCTGCCCGATCATCGGTGCTCGCACTCCGGGACTTTCATTCGGAAAACCTATTGTGGCTCCCCGAAAGAACTGGAGTTCAGCGCGTTGGGCTACTGGATTTTCAGGATGCCCTAGCTTGTCATCCTGCATACGATCTCGTTTCCTTAACAAAGGATGCGCGTCGCGACCTGCGAGAAGGTCTTGAAGCCTCTTTGATCAGTCGGTTTCTCGATCGAACCGGTCATGACCATGACGAGTTCCTTTCAGCTTTCTCGCTTTATGGTGCCCAAAGAAATCTCCGAATTCTAGGTGTGTTCGCACGCTTGGCCAGTCGTGACGCAAAGCCCGGCTACCTGAAGCTCATTCCACGTGTCTGGCGCCACCTTCAAAAAGATCTCGCGCACCCTAAACTTGCGCTGCTGCGCGAGCTTGTCATGAGCACACTACCAGAACCCTCGGGAGAGCATCTTGCAGAACTGGAGAGGTCATGCCCCCCGAATCTGTAATGGTGTTCTGTGCCGGTTTCGGTACGAGGATGGGAAGCCTTGTATCCGATCGCCCAAAACCACTCATCGAAGTTGCGGGTCGCAGCCTGCTTGACCGAACACTCGATCTGGTCGGTGGCGCAGGTATCCCGACTGTCGTCGCCAATACTCATTACATGGGAGACAAGATCAGGGCGCATCTCGCGGACCGGCCCGTTCATCTTTCACACGAGACTCCGGACATTCTGGATACTGGTGGCGGACTGAAAGCTGCCTTGCCCATTCTCGGAACCGGCCCTGTTTTCACAGCTAACTCGGATACCATTATGTTTGGGTCAAACCCATTTCTGTCATTGGCGAAAGCCTGGCGGCCAAAGGAGATGGGCGCGCTTTTGTTGGTGGTGCCGGTCGAACGCTGTCTTGGCCGTGCGAAGGGCGGTGACTTCTCTCTGGGCGAGAATGGCCATCTCTCGCGCCATGGCGACCTCGTCTATTCCGGTGTTCAGATACTGCATACGGATCGTGTCGCTGAGGTGCCCGACAGTGTTTTTTCTCTGAATCGGATCTGGGATTCACTCGAAAAGGAGGGGCGGCTGTTCGGAACTGTCTGGCATGGTGACTGGATAGATGTCGGGAACCCGGAAGGCTTGGCGATCGCGGAGCGCATCGTCGGAGGCGACACGCGTGATTGATCTAGACGATGGGCCCAACATCTACGGCGTTCCGCCGGGAGCGGATTTTCCGGTTGCGCTGGTTTCCGGTCTTGTCACCTGGGGTAAGAGAAGGCGCCCGGAGGCTTTGGCACGCGTTACCGTCTTTGTTAACTCGGCAAGAACACGTCGGCGGCTCATCACTCTCTTCGCTGAAGGGCCTGCATTACTGCTCCCAAGAGTAAAACTGATTACCGAGATCGGCCGTGACGCCGTACTAACCGACATCCCTTCGCCCGTTTCGTCATTGCGTCGTCGTCTTGAGTTGGCGCAGATGGTTTCAAAGCTGCTTGAAGTACAGTCCGATCTTGCACCGCGCGCCGCCGCATTTGATCTGGCTGAGAGCCTTCGAGCACTTCTGGATGAAATGCAGGGCGAGGGGATTGCATTTGATGCATTACACTCCCTTGATGTCACCGATCAGTCCGGCCATTGGGCACGAAGTCTGAGTTTCCTGAAGATTATTCAGTCTTTCTTGAACGAGAACGAAGACGCAACATTGGGGTCGGAAGCGCGGCAACGCTTAGCCGTCATGCGAATGATTGGTGCCTGGGAAAAGGCACCGCCACCTGATCCGGTAATCCTTGCCGGTTCTACCGGATCTCGCGGAACGACAGCACTGTTGATGGAGGCTGTTGCAAAACGACCTAACGGAACTGTTTTACTCCCCGGATTCGATTTTGACGTGCCGCCGACAGTCTGGTCGTCTTTAGTCGGTGCATCAGAGGCCGAAGACCACCCTCAGTTCCGATTTGCCCGCCTCTTGGAGAGGCTCGGACTTTCAGCCACCGACGTCCATCCCTGGCCAGAGAGCCTCGCCCCTGACCCAGCGCGCAACAGGCTTCTCTCGCTGGCATTGCGACCTGCCCCGGTCACGGATCAGTGGATGAACGACGGCCCCTTACTTGGTTCAATGCAGGAAGCAACAAAAAACGTAACGCTGATTGAAGCGCCGTCGCAGCGGTCCGAAGCGTCATCAATTGCCCTCATCTTGCGTAATGCATCCGAAAACGGCCGGAAGGCTGCTTTGGTCAGCCCGGATCGAGTATTGACGCGTCGTGTCACGGCCGTGCTGAGCCGATGGGGCATCGTACCCGATGACAGCGCGGGAGTTCCGTTGGGTTTGACCGCACCAGGCCGTTTTCTAGGGCAGATCGCAGAGCTTATGACCGGGCCGATTACGACAGCCATGCTTCTTGCCCTGTTGAAGCACCCACTTGTGCATACCGGGTCTGAGCGCGGATCACATCTCTTGAACACTCGCGAGCTTGAATTGTGGGCTCGAAAGAGCGGCGTAGCGTTTATCGATGAAACGATTCTGGGCCGTTGGCAGAGTTCACGACAGAGACCAGACATCGAACCATGGGTGGCCTGGCTTTCGAGACTTCTCGTTTCTGTTCCGGAGCCCGGAATCCAAACACTGGCCGATCATCAGAAACAACATTTTCGACTTGCCAATGCCTTTGCTTCCGGTCCCGGTCAGGAAGGATCCGGCGATCTTTGGGAAGCAGTAGCAGGACAAACAGCACTCGATACGTTGGAGTTGCTCAGACGCGAGGCGCCATATGGCGGTAGGATTTCGTCTTTCGAGTATGAGACACTTATTGGATCCCTTTTCAGCCAAGAAGAAGTCCGTGACTCGGTGTCCGCCCATCCTCGCACAATGATCTGGGGCACGCTGGAGGCGAGGGTTCAAGGCGCAGAGTTGATTGTATTGGCTGGTTTGAATGAGGGGACCTGGCCAGAACTTCCCGCACCCGATCCGTGGCTGAACCGGCGGATGCGTAAAGAAGCCGGACTATTGCTTCCAGACAGAAAAATCGGGCTATCGGCCCACGACTTCCAACAAGCATCTGCAGCGGAAAAGATCGTTCTTTCGCGCACGATACGGGATAATGACGCAGAGCCGGTACCGTCGAGGTGGCTGAACAGGTTTACGAATCTACTAAGCGGGCTGGTTGAAAACGGCGGACCGGAAGCTCTTGAGGAGATGCGGCAGCGAGGAAAAAGCTGGATTCGGCTCGCACATGAGCTTGAGGCACCGCTCGAAATGACGGAACCTGCGCCAAGACCAGCGCCCGTACCACCCCGAGATGTTCGGCCGAAAGAACTTCCCGTAACTGCTATTCAGCGTCTCATCCGTGATCCATATGCGATTTACTCCCGCTACATACTTGGACTGAAACCACTGGATCCGCTGATTCCGGACCCCGGAGCCTCGCTTCGCGGACAAATCCTGCACAGGATTCTCGAAGACTACTTGGGTCAAAAACCAGAGAAAGATGAGAGATCGCGGTTCCTTGGAATTGTAGAAGATAGACTAGAGAACGAAGTGCCTTGGCCGTTGATCCGGCAGTCCTGGTACGCACGTATCGAGCGTATCGCCGACTGGTTTGTCTCAGGCGAGGCTGATCGAAGAAAAACCTCTGTTTTCGTCGCGGCGGAACTGAAAGGATCTCTCTATTTTCCCGAGATCGACTTCAGACTGAACGCTATCGCGGACCGGATCGATCGAATGAAGGGTGGCGATCTGGTCATCCTTGATTACAAGACCGGTCTTGTTCCGACTGCTCTTGAGATGGAGCATTTCGACAAGCAACTTCTGCTTGAGGCTTTGATCGCAGAATCCGGAGGGTTTGAAGGTCTGGAACGCTCTCCCGTCGACCATGTCGCTCACATCGGACTTGGCGCAAGCATGGTCTTTCGCAAGCATCAACTCGAAGACACGGAGGAGTACCGGTTCGCAACAAGTACTGTAAAAGCGGGTCTTGTTCGACTTATTCAGGCCATGATGAGCAAAGATCATGGTTTTACTGCAAGGCGGGCGGCGAGAGAGACACGGTTCGACGGGGACTATGATCATCTGTCCCGTTTTGGCGAATGGGACATGAGCCAAGCACCATCAAGATTGTACGTTGGATGAAAGGCTTAGACGAAGCAACGCTGCGCCAAATTCAGGCTTCCGATCCGGCAAGTTCCACCTGGTTATCCGCAAACGCGGGTTCGGGCAAAACGCGTGTGCTTACAGACCGTGTTGCAAGGCTTCTTCTGCAGGGTGTTTCTCCACAGAATATCCTCTGCCTGACTTTCACGAAGGCAGCGGCAAGTGAAATGCAGAACCGGCTTTTTCGGCGCCTTGGCGAATGGTCGATGCTTGACGACAAGAAGCTTGGCAAAGCGTTGGATCGACTGGGGGTCGTCGATCTACCGGATTTGTCGAATGCACGAACACTGTTTGCCCGCGCTATCGAGACGCCAGGCGGGCTCAAGATACAGACAATTCATTCGTTCTGCGCAACCATACTTCGGGCTTTTCCGTTAGAGGCGCAGATCTCTCCAAGGTTTGTCGAGTTGGACGAAAGCGCCCAATCACAACTCCTTGGGAGGGTCGGGGACGATTTGGCGATGGACGATCCAGATGGTCGTGTATCGGACTTTTTGCGATTGTGTACCTCCGACAACCTCTCGGATGTCATGAAAGAGATTGTGCGGCATAGGGCGGGTTTCAAACAGCCGAAAGAACTCGATGCTCTGCTAACCGAATACGGTGCAAATGCCGACACGAGTGAAGGCACGATTCTCAATGACATCGACCTGGATCGGGGTCTCTTAGAACGGATCATCATGGCACTCTCGTCAGGTTCGACCACCGACAAGGCGGCATCGGCCAAACTCTCCGAGGTGGAGGCAGAGAACCCAACACTGAAGGATCTGCAACTGCTTGAGGACGTGTTTCTGTTCAAAGGCGGCAAGACACCATTTGCTGCAAGACTGGGGTCTTTCCCGACGAAAAATACTCGGGCCGGGATGATGAGTGATCTTCAATCACTAGAAGATCTCATGCAGCGCGTTCAGCGTGCGCGTGTCCTTCGCATCGCTCTTCTTGCGGCGCAAAAAACACTGTCGCTTCATCGGTTCGCAGACGCGTTGTTGCCAGCATATGAAGCCAGCAAGCAGGCACTTGGACTTCTTGACTTCGATGACTTGATTGACCGAACGGCTTTGCTTCTGGAGAGTTCCGATGCGGCTCAGTGGGTATTGTATCGACTTGACGGCGGCATAGACCACATCCTTGTGGACGAAGCGCAAGATACCAGCCCTGCGCAATGGAAGGTGATCGAACTCCTAACGCAGGAGTTCGGTGCTGGTTCTGGAGCAGTCGAGAAGCACAGAAGTTTTTTTGTGGTTGGTGACCGAAAGCAGTCGATATACTCCTTTCAGGGCGCAGATGCTGATGCCTTTGACCGAATGAGGGTTTTCTTCAAAGAGCGTCTTGCGCCGGTTGGCGGCCTGCAATCGCTTCCGTTAGAATTTTCATTCAGATCGTCACCGGCCATTCTCGAAGTCGTTGATGAGACACTTAAGTTGGACAAAACCCAGCGGGTTGAAGCAGATGTTCGGCACAGACCGTTTTTCTCCGATATGGCGGGTCGGGTCGATCTCTGGCCTCTAACGCCGAAGGCCGATAGCCCAAAGCCCAGCGACTGGACCGCCCCGGTTGACCATGTTGCGGAGAACCATCCAGCCAAGATCCTTGCCGATCAGATTGCGGAAGAGTTGCATAGGTTGATCAAGGTTGAACGCGCAACGATCCCGGTTCGCCCAAGTGCGGATGGCAAGCCAAGACGACGGCACCTGACCGAAGGCGACGTCCTGATTCTCGTGCAAGGCCGGCAGGGTGTCGGGAAATTGTTCCAGTCGTTGATTCTCGCCTGCAAGACCAAGGGACTCCGAGTGGCCGGGGCAGACAGGCTTCGCGTCGCCTCAGAGTTGGCCGTACGTGATCTTCGGGCGCTTCTTGCATTTATTGCATTGCCAGAGGACAGCTTGTCACTTGCCTCGGCGCTTCGGTCTCCGCTTTTTGGCTGGACGGAGAACGACCTCTTCGGACTCGCCGCTCGGAGGTCTGAAGTCCACTTGTGGGAGACCCTTCGCAACCGTTCTGAAGAGTATCCGGATACTCTGAACATCTTAAATGACCTGCGAAACTCTGCAGACTTCCTTCGACCCTATGATCTGTTGGAACGGATCTTGATCAAGCATGACGGGCGCCAAAATCTTCTGGCACGACTGGGTATGGAAGTTGAGGATGGCATCGACGAACTGCTTAACCTTTCGCTTGTCTATGAAAAGCACGAAATTCCGAACCTGACGGGTTTCCTCGCCTGGCTGCAGACAGAAAACGTCGAAATCAAACGACAAATCGATACGTCGAACGATATGATTCAAGTGATGACTGTCCATGGCGCGAAAGGACTCGAGCGGCCGGTTGTGATCCTGCCTGACACACAGAGGAATGAGCGCGCTGTCACAGATCCGTTCATCCAAAAAGGACAGGAAGCTGCGCACTGGCGACCCAAGGCAGAGGGTGCACCCGAAACGCTATTGTCGATCATCAATGAAGTAAAACAGGCGGATGCATCTGAGCGCGCCCGGCTCTTGTATGTAGCAATGACACGCGCTGAGTCCTGGTTGATCGTTTGCGGTGCAGAAAGCGGAGTTAAGAAAGGCGGCAACTGGTACGACAGCATCTGCGCGGGGATGGATGCCGTGGGTGCTGTATCGGCCGAGTTTCGGACCGGAACCGGATTGCGATATGAGCGCGGCGATTGGGAAAGCGGCGACATTAACGATCTGGTGGATGATGAGTCGTCTGAATCGCCGACATTGAACTGGGAGAGTACACCATCTGTGGAAACTCCCAGATCGGGGCGTGTCCTGTCACCGTCTGATCTCGGCGGCCCCAAAGCGCTCATGGCCGAAAGTAAACAAAGCTCCAGTGACCTCGAGAAATCACTTCAAAAGGGTCAATATGTGCATCTGTTGCTCGAGCATCTGCCTGAGTTCCCGCAAGCCAGATGGCCAGAAGTTGCTGAGATGCTTCTTTCGAATACCGTAAGCGACCAAGAGTTACTGGATGCAGATGAGGTTTTAAAAGTCACTACCGATTTGCTTAAAGATCCGGATCTTAGCCACATTTTCTCTGGCAACTCATTGGCAGAAGTCGAGTTTTGCGCAGAACTTCGCGATCTTGGTGGCCAACGTGTGCAGGGTGTGATCGACAGGCTGTTCATAAGTAATGACCATGTCTTCGCCGTCGACTTCAAGACGAATGCAGTCGTTCCTGATACCGTGGACCAGGTGCCTGAAGGTATTCTCCGCCAAATGGGAGCGTATCTTTTGGCGCTGCGAGAGATTTATCCAGATCTCAACGCCAATGTCAGTGTTCTGTGGACAGAAACCGGATGCCTCATGCCTCTTCCCCACGACATCGTGATAGAGGCGCTTCGGCGGTCGACTATATCTTGACGCTGTCGACCGCTGAACTTACGTTCTCTTTCCGAGTTAAGTCGCCCCTAGGAGAGTCATCATGGCCACCCTCGCAGTTACCGACAGCACTTTTGAAACCGAAGTGAAGCAGTCTGACCTACCGGTCGTTGTGGATTTCTGGGCAGAATGGTGTGGCCCCTGCAAACAGATCGGTCCAGCTTTGGAAGAACTGAGCTCCGAGTACGAAGGACGCATCAAGATCGTCAAGGTTAACGTTGACGAGAACCCGAGCTCCCCGGCTCAGATGGGAGTGAGAGGCATACCTGCACTGTTCATGTTCAAGGACGGAGAGGTCGTTTCCAACAAGATCGGGGCAGCGCCAAAGGCCGCACTTGAGGCCTGGATAAAGGAAACGATCTAGGCAGTTCTGCACGACGTGTCCTTAAAGCTGTGACGGGTGCCTTCGGGCACCCTTTTGCATCGATTAATCTGATCGGGAAACCAGAGATCAAGATGGCAAGTAACCAATTTCCTGGCTGGCATGGCACAACTATCATTGGGGTTCGAAAAAACGGCAGGGTTGTCGTGGCAGGCGATGGTCAGGTCAGTCTTGGGCAGACGGTCATAAAGGGAACGGCACGAAAAGTGCGTCGCTTGCAGCCCGGAGGTCTGGAGATTGTTGTTGGCTTCGCCGGATCAACTGCAGACGCTTTCACGCTGCTTGAACGTCTTGAAGTAAAACTAGAAGCAACCCCCGGGCAGTTGCAGCGCGCCTGTGTTGAACTGGCGAAAGACTGGCGAACCGACAAGTATCTGCAAAAGCTGGAGGCGATGCTGATCGTTTCGGATGGCGCAGATCTCTATGTCGTGACAGGTGCCGGGGATGTTCTGGAACCCGAACATGATGTGGCTGCTATCGGATCAGGCGGCAACTATGCATTGGCGGCAGGCAGGGCATTGATAGAAACTGAGATGTCGGCCGAACAGGTCGCCCGCCGCGCGATGGAGATTGCGGCCGACATTTGCGTCTACACCAACGGGAACGTGACGGTCGAAACCATCGAAAAATAGATCTGGCGCAAAGTTTGTGCGAACTCAGAACCGCTGATCTTCTGAGTGACTCGTCGCTGGATATCAACTTTGTCGAGACGATCTGTCTTCTCACGCGAGGCGAGGTGCTTGCCTTCAAATCGGTCTTTAATCCCCGCGCGCGCTCCCATACATCCGACCGAAGGAAAAGGATGGGCGAATGACTGATCTCACACCCCGCGAAATTGTCTCTGAACTTGATCGGTTCATCATCGGACAGAAGGATGCAAAGCGCGCGGTGGCCGTCGCGTTGCGGAATCGTTGGCGCAGGAAACAACTCGACGGTGATCTTCGGGATGAGGTCTATCCAAAGAACATCCTGATGATCGGACCAACTGGTGTGGGCAAGACAGAGATAAGTAGACGGCTGGCGAAACTTGCGCGCGCACCGTTTCTGAAGGTCGAGGCCACAAAGTTCACGGAAGTCGGATATGTCGGCCGCGATGTAGAGCAGATCGTTCGGGACCTCGTTGAAGCCGCAATCACGATGACCCGCGAGTTGATGCGGGATGACGTCAAAGCACGCGCACAAGAAAACGCGGAAGATCGGGTGCTTCGTGCAATTGCCGGTCAGGATGCACGGGAGCAAACACTGGAGATGTTCCGGGGGAAGCTGCATCGTGGCGAACTGGATGATACGATGATTGAACTGGACGTTGCGGATACATCCAACCCTTTCTCAGGCATGGAGATGCCGGGTATGCAACCGGGTCAAGCTGGCGGCATGATGAACTTGGGTGATCTTTTTGGAGGTGCATTCAAGGGCAGAACAGTGCGCAAAAGGATAACCGTTGCCGAGAGTTACGAAATTCTCTTGGGGGAAGAAGCCGACAAGCTTCTGGATGATGAGACGGTAACGAAAACCGCCGTAGAAGCGGTCGAAGAAAGCGGTATCGTATTTCTGGACGAAATCGACAAGGTCACCGCGCGTAGCGAAACACGCGGTGCCGATGTAAGTCGCGAAGGTGTGCAGCGCGATCTCCTTCCCCTGATAGAAGGAACAACGGTTAGCACAAAACATGGTCCGGTGCGGACGGACCATATTCTCTTTATTGCATCAGGTGCGTTCCATGTCGCCAAACCCTCCGACCTCTTGCCGGAGCTTCAGGGGCGTTTGCCGATCCGGGTCGAGCTTCGTGCGCTGACCGAGGATGACTTCGTACGCATTCTGACAGAGACGGATAACGCCTTAACGCTTCAGTACACGGCTCTCATGGCAACCGAAGAGGTAACGGTTTCCTTCACCCCAGAAGGAATTGCCGAGCTAGCAAAGATCGCTGCAGATGTTAATCAGAGTGTGGAAAACATCGGCGCGCGACGACTCTACACGGTAATGGAAAGGGTCTTTGAAGACCTGTCATTCTCGGCACCTGATAGGGCGGGTGAAAACATTGTCGTCGATGCTCAATTCGTCGAAAAAAATCTTGGTGAGCTGATACGCTCATCAGACATGGGTCGCTACGTTTTGTAAGGTCTGATTGGATAGGGTTTGCCACGGAGGAGCAAAGCATCATGCGCGCGTGTTTTGTTGCCGCGTTTGTTGGGATTGGTGCTTGCACCTCTCAAGTTGCGCTCGTCAGTCCGCCGGACACATCTTCGCCCCCCGATGAACGGATCTTTGTCGGCACGGTGCGCGCTATTGACGACGGTGGCGCGATAACGTCGAAACGGGCTGCCAAGAGTTCGTTTCTCAGTGTTGGCGTCTCGATCCCGGAAGACAGAGCGCCCGGAACACTTCGTATGTCGAAGAATGTGCCTGATCCCCGTCGTGACTTCTTTCTGAGCGATGCGCTGATCTACTCAGACAAGAGACAGTTCAGAAGCGATGTCGCAACTGCACTAAGGAAGTTGCCGAAAGAAGAACGAGAGATCGTCATCTATGTACACGGGTTTAACACATCTTTCCCAAGAGGGATCTTTCGTATTGCCCAGCTGCGAAGAGATCTGGGCCTTCCCGGTGTGCCTGTCCATTTTTCGTGGCCGAGTGCGGCTAACCCCCTGAACTACGCATACGATCGCGACAGTCTGTTATTCGCCAGAGATGGGCTCCTTGACCTTTTTGATTCACTGTCGGGATTGGGTGCGGAGCAAGTTGTCGTGATCGCCCACTCGCTTGGCAGTTCGCTGACAATGGAAACCATGATGCGGATGGGTCCAGGCAAAGCCGCACGGACTATCGACGGGGTTATTCTGGTTTCACCGGATATCGACCTTGATGTCTTTCGCTCTCAAGCTCAAGCCATCGGGCAGCTGCCAGAGACTTTCGCAATTGTCGTATCCGAGCGCGACCGCGTTTTGCAGCTTTCGGCGCGCCTGACGGGACAAACAAACAGACTTGGAAATCTGTCTGATGCAGCAGCGGTCGCCGATTTGGATGTTGTCCTGTTGGATGTAACGGCCTTCTCCGAAGGGGCAGGTCACTTCATACCAGGCACATCTCCTGCACTGATCGCATTGCTTGCTCAGTCTTCGGAACTAGGCGACACCTTCGGTCAAGACACCGCAGGTCGGCCAGGATTGATCCCGTCGACCGTTTTGACGGTTCAGAACGCCACTCAGATCGTTCTCCAGCCGGGTCGTTGAGCAAGAATAATCGCTTTCATTTCCCGGCACGGCAGTCAAAAGAGGCCCATGGGGTTTCTTGATTTCCTTCAGCGTAATGTGCCGTTTCTGACAGTCGGCATGTTGCTGACCTTTGCATCGAGTTTCGGTCAGACCTATTTCATCTCGGTCTTCGCTGGCGAAATCCGAAGCGAGTTC
The DNA here is from genome assembly GCA_947503175.1 of uncultured Paracoccaceae bacterium. GTDB lineage: Bacteria > Pseudomonadota > Alphaproteobacteria > Rhodobacterales > Rhodobacteraceae > Ovoidimarina. The sequence goes on along the minus strand of CANNCO010000003.1, from coordinate 552,346 downwards.
GGCCTGAGCCATGGGGCTTGGGGCACGATCTATGCCGCCGGCACGATGGTTTCGGCAGCGGTCATGATCTGGAGCGGTGCGCTTACGGATGTTTTTAGGGTCCGGACCCTCAGTGTTGTTGTTCTCCTTGGACTGGCGCTTGCATGTATCGGAATGGCCGTTCTACCGATCGTCTGGCTTCTTCCGGTCATCATTTTTGCCCTGAGGCTTTGCGGCCAAGGAATGTCGAGCCACATTGCTACCGTTGCAATGGCACGGTGGTTCGTCGCAGCGCGCGGTCGCGCGCTCAGCATCGCAAGTCTCGGATTTGCCATTGGCGAAGCCTGTCTGCCGATTATCTTCGTAGCACTCCTGACGGTATTACCTTGGCGATCACTTTGGTTAGTTGCAGCACTGATCCTTCTTTTGATCCTGCCTATCGTCGTCAAACTCCTAAGTCAGGAGCGAACACCGCAGTCTGTGGCAGAAGATCAGATCTCGACCGGTATGGATGGAGTGCATTGGTCACGAAGCAACGTGCTGCGGCACTGGCTCTTCTGGCTGATGGTGCCAGCCGTTCTTGGGCCTTCGGCTTTCGGCACGGCTTTTTTCTTTCAGCAAGTACATCTTGCAGAGGTCAAGGGCTGGTCTCACCTGGAACTTGTTGCTCTCTTTCCACTCTACACGGCAACCGGCGTTCTTGCGATGCTTGTATCGGGCTGGGCAATCGACCGTTGGGGAACCGGAGTCCTGATGCCGATTTCACAGGTGCCGGTGGGCATCGCCTTTCTGGTGCTTGCGAGTGCCGACACGCTTTTTGTTGCAGCGGGTTCGATAATGCTCATGGCACTGACATTCGGTGCGAACGCCACCTTGCCAGGTGCATTCTGGGCCGAGTTCTACGGCACACGGCACCTTGGTGCGATCAAGGCGCTCGCTACCGCAGTTATGGTTCTCGGATCGGCGATCGGGCCGGGTTTGACTGGTGTACTAATTGACTATGGATACAGTTTTCCCGATCAGATGATCTGGATCGGTATATGGTTCCTTATGATCTCGATGATCGTTGCTTTGGCAATCAGTCGAGCACACAGGTCGTTATCGCCTTCGTCGTAGATACACATAGAACGCCCCTGCACCTCCGTGACGTTGATGTGCCGGCGAAACTTCGAGAACAGCATGCGCGAGTCGTGGCGACTTCAACCACGCCGGAACCTGGTGACGCAAAGCTCCTGTCCTGTGGGGAATTGGGCCGAAATCTTCTTCTTCCTTACCTTTACCGGTAATTACTAGGACTAGTCGTGCCCCGCTCGAGAAAGAATTTAGAATGAATCGATGCAGTGCGGGATGTGCCTCCGTAAGCGTCATCCCGTGAAGATCAAGTTTCGCTTCCGGTCGGAGCTTGCCCCTTTTCATCCGACCGAAGCTCTTTTTGTCCATGTTTATGGGGACACCAGATGTTGCTTTGAAGTTGTCCAAGCGGAATGCATCTGTGTTCTTTTTTGATGTCACGCCCAACCTAGAATCCAGGTGAAGCCCAAGGTCTTCGCTTGGTTTCGCGTAAAGTGCTTTGGCGGGAGGTCGAGCCTTCGTGGAAAGTGTGCAGGCAGACTTTGGTGAAAGCGGCGTAGCGTGTCTAACAACCTGATCCCAAAGCTCTTTCTCATGTGAGCTTAGCTTACGACCGCTTTTCTTTCGAGACACCGGACTACCCGCCCGTCGATTTCGAAAGTGCCTGAGCAATCGGTAAGAGTGTGATCATCCGACCGGGATCGCGAGTCCTGCCAGCCCGTCTGCCAGCTTCATATCCACTTCCATAAAAAACGTCGACACGTTGGGCGCCCTTTATAGCGGAGCCTGTATCCTGAGCTATCATCAACCTATTGAGCGGGTCTTTCCCTAGCTTCTCAATCCAGACCGGCGCACCTAAGGGCGTGAACTCCGGATCGACTGCTATTGATCTAAGGGCAGTGATAGACCGGTTCATCGCGCCCAAAGGACCCTTGTCGGCTGGCACCTCCGAGACTTCCCGGAAGAAGATATAAGATGGATTATGCTGCAGAAGGCGGCGGCCCTCCTCAGGATTCCGACGGACCCAGCCCTGGATCGTCGCAGCAGAAACCTGATGCCGTTGGTAAAGCCCTCTCCGCACCATTTCCTCTCCGACCGAACGATAATCATGACCGTTACGGCCACCGTAGCCAACGCGGATGGACGTGCCATCTGCCAGTTTGATGCGGCCAGAGCCCTGAATATGCAAAAAGAAACGATCGACGGGGTCGTCCAGCCAAGCGATTTCAAGACCACGATTTTGCAGCAGGCCTAGCTGCTCAATTTCTTCCCGCGTTCGCCAAAGCTGACCTGGAACAATCTCTGGTGGCTTGCGGTAAAGTGGAAAGCGGTAAACGCCGTTTGGGGTTCTCGATCCGCGTAGTTCCGGTTCGTAGTATCCGGTGAAGAGAGCTGGGTCGCCATCTTCGATCAAGACCGGGAGGAAAAACAGCTCGAAAAAGGATTGAGCAGCACCGTTCTCCTGAGAGACCGCACAGAGAGACGCCCATTCGGCGTCGTCCAGATCTGGGCAAGTCTCGTTGAAAACCCTCAGCGCCGCTTGATGGTCATCATCATCCCAACCACTCAGATCAGACCAATCCAGTACAGTATATCGTGGGTCCGACATCGCCGTTGTCCCCACTATCGATATAGCGATCAAAACAACCGCGAAGAGGGCCTGCATTACTCGCCGGTCGCTACCAGAATCCAGTTCGGGTCATCGGAACCCATTCGACGGGAAAAGGTCCAGACATCTCGCTGTCGTTTGATCTCTGACGGGTCGCCTTCGACGACATCACCGTCCGAATTCGTGACGACCGAAGTGAGCTCGCCGACAAGACGGACGGTGACGTTACCCTCGGATGAATCTCTGTCGAACTCGGCAGACGCCAAAGACACTTCTCGTACACCAACGAAGTTCGCATTAATGCTTAGACCCTGCGCTTTCCGATCGGCGATTACTGTATCGAACGTGTCGGCGACTTCTGGAGAAAGAAATCCTCTCACGTCCTCGATATCGCCTTTCTCGAAGGCCATCAGAATCATCTCATAGGCCCCACGTGCACCTTCCAGAAACTCTGTTACGTTAAAGCCTGGCTCTGCCATTTTCATGGCCGCTAGTGCTTTCGCCGCTTGTGAGCCGTCTTCGACATGGTCCGTGATATCCCGGTCCGGACCACCTTCGATCACATCCAGCTCGGGTCGACCGCTGCGGCGGCGCTCGCTGGAGCCCGGTAGCGGTGCGGGAGGCTTTTCAAAACCATCGCGAGTCCCAAGCACACTGCGAAGGCGCAGGATCAGAAACACCGCGATACCGGCAAGTACCAGGAGCTGTATGATGGCTGAGCTCATCGAAACCTCGTCTAAGGACACTGGAATGGAAATCTCGTCGTCTGGCCCCTATGTAGGTCTTCGACGGGCGCAAGTCTACCGCAGCGCCAGAACGATTGAGGGTCACATGTGGCTGTTTCTTCTTTTTCTGACGATTCCATTGGTTGAGATCGCCTTGTTCATCCAAGTTGGAGGGATGATCGGACTTTGGCCGACACTTGGAATCGTTGTTCTCACAGCGGTCCTGGGTACGATCCTTGTCCGAAGTCAGGGCGCTCAGGCTATTATGCGACTTCGCCGTTCCTTCGATGAGTTGAGAGACCCAACGGAACCATTGGCGCATGGTGCGATGATCCTGTTTTCCGGCGCTTTATTGCTTACACCGGGTTTCTTCACAGATGCAGTCGGGTTCGCGTTGCTTATCCCGCAGGTTCGTTCGGTTACCTATCGTTATTTTCGGCGTCGGGTTGGTCAAACTCATTTTACTTATGGACATACAAGCCAACGGAGAGAAGAGACTTCAGGAATCGTGATTGACGGAGAATTTGAGGACGTGTCGCAACGGTCAGAGACGGGCGGCAAGTCTTCGGGCTGGACTCGGCATTGAGCCGGTCCTGAGCCTCTGTTAAGGACGGCGTCACAAATTCAAATCAGGGAGTTCAGAGTATGGCCGAGACTGCAAATGGCGGCGCTGCAAATCTTTCCGACGCAGCCACGCAACCGAAGTTGCAGATCATGGCACAGTTCATTCGTGATCTGTCATTTGAGAACATCGTTGCGCAAAAAGGTGTGCAGGGCGAAGTCACCCCCGATACTCAGGTTCAGGTCGCACTGGACGCTAAAAAACGCAGCGTCGATAACCAGTACGAGATCATCAGCAAGTACATGATCACGTCAAAGAACAGATCGGACGGGACCACGCTTTTTGCGCTTGAGATGGAGTATGGTGGGATATTTCTGATCGAGAACGTTCCCGATGAACAACTTCACCCATTCCTCTTGATCGAATGTCCGCGAATGCTCTTTCCGTTTGTGCGCCGAATTGTAAGCGATGTGACCCGCGACGGAGGGTTTCCTCAACTGAACCTGGAAGTGATTGATTTCGTGCAGCTATATCGACAGACACTGCTGCAACGCCAAGCTGCGGAAGCTGCGAAAGAACCAGAAGCGTAATCAAATTGCCTTCCAGATTGCGTTATCGCCGATTGACTCAACGAGTTCTCGATGCGCTTCGAGCTCTTTCTCGGATAGCCGCAAAGGCAATGGTTTGCTCCGAGCACTTGGTCGCCAAGAATCTGATCTTTCGATGACTGTGGGCTTTTGTTCTGTTGAAAGCGCAAAATCCGGCTGTCTTCCGCCAATGAGCTCTAGGTAAACTTCGGCAAGGATCTCACTATCAAGAAGTGCCCCGTGAAGCGTTCGGGACGAGTTGTCGATCCCAAACCTGCGGCAGAGCGCATCTAGCGACGCAGGAGATCCGGGAAACTTTCTACGCGCCATCTGAAGTGTATCAATGGCGTTCTCCCAAGGAATCTGCCGGGCGCCTATCCAGCTCAGTTCCGCATTGAGGAACTTCATATCAAATGCCGCGTTGTGGATGACGAGCTTGTCATTTCCGATGAAGTCGATAAATACCTGACTGACATCCCGGAATACTGGTTTGTCGCGTAGGAAACCCTCATCAAGTCCATGAACCGCGCGCGCCTCTTCGGGAACGTCACGTTCGGGGTTTATATACTGATGAAAAGTGCGCCCTGTTGGGACATGGCGGATGAGTTCTACTGCGCCGATCTCGACTATCCGGTCGCCCGCCTCCGGGTCAAACCCTGTCGTTTCGGTGTCGAGGACTATCTCACGCATTCCGGGAATTCCTGATGTTTTCGACGATACTCTCTACCGCGGAGCGCGCTGATTCAAGAGACGAGGTATCGATCACATAAGTTGCACGTTTTCTCTTCTCGACATCTGGCATCTGCCGGTCAAGGAGAGTCTGAAAACGCTCGATGTTCATGCCCCGCCGTTGCATTACTCTTTTGCGTTGCGTTTCGACCGACGTCGAAACCACCGCGACTGCATCAACGGTATCTTCTGCCTTCGTCTCGAAGAGAAGGGGGATGTCTAGGACAATTATTGGACTCTCTGATTGTTCGATGAAGTTCTTGCGATCGGCGGCAACCAAGGGGTGAACGATCGCTTGGAGTTCTGCGAAACGGCCGGGACTCTCGGCAAGCCAGTCTGAAAGGACTTTTCTGTCGATTTTTCCATCCTGCAATGCTTCTGGCGCAAGCGCCGAGACTGGTTCGACGGCCGCGCCACCGACATCGTAGAGCGCGTGAACAACTTTATCTGCATCCCAGACAGGAATCCCCAAATCGGCAAACATGTTGGCAGTTGTAGTCTTTCCCATACCGACCGAGCCGGTAAGGCCAAGAAGAAAGGACTTGGTCACGGTTCCAGCATCACTCTTCTTGTTTCTTCGTCGACCTCTGGCTTGACCCCAAACCAACGTTCGAACCCTGGCGTTGCTTGATGAAGCAGCATCCCAAGACCATCTACTGTCGTACACCCGGCGTCTCGTGCTCTCTTCAACAGTGTCGTCTCAAGCGGTGTGTAGACCAGATCTGTAACGATTGCAGACGGATCAAGACCATCCAACGGAACACGGAACTCAGCCTTTCCTTCCATGCCAAGAGATGTGGTATTTACAACTGTCGCGGCACCCTCGACCGCATTCCCTGCCTGAACCCAGTCGTACACCGCGATCCGGTTACCGAACTTCGCCCGAAGCGCGTCCCCTCGTGCACGCGTGCGGTTCGAAATCCGAACTTCTCGCGTTCCCGCTCCAAGAAGGGCCGCAATGACTGCCCGCGCAGCGCCACCAGCGCCTAAAACAAGAGCTGGCCCCGCTTCGGGATCCCAGTCGGGCGCGCCTGATCTTAGATTCTCGAGAAAACCGTAGCCGTCAGTGTTGTCAGCATGGAGTTTCCCGTCGCTTTGATACGTCAATGTATTCGCTGCACCGATCAGCGAAGCTCTGTCTGAAACGCTGTCCGCGAGACCGAGAACAGATATCTTATGCGGTATCGTCACATTGACGCCAACGAAACCAAGCGAAGGCAAAGTCTTGACAGCGTTGGCAAGGTCGGCATGTGCGATATCCATGGGGATGTAATGACCGTGAAGGCCATACCGTTCGAGCCAGTATCCGTGGAGCTTTGGAGACCGCGAGTGTGCAATCGGTGATCCGATCACCCCAGCCAAAGGAATTGTATCTCCACTCATGTCGTCAGGATTCCCCTGAGTGCCAGATAAGACAATATGTCCAAGAGTGGGAGCCCCATAATCACGAAGTGGCTACCATCGATACGACTGAATAGCCGAACGCCTTCCTTTTCAATCAAGTACCCGCCGACCGAGTGTTGGACAGTCTCCCAGTTTCTTTCCAGGTACTGATCGATGAAGTCTGGAGATAGCTGACGCATATGTAGCACCGTAGTGCCGACGTGCCGCCAGACAGGCTTGCCACCTTCATACAAGACCGCAGCGGAATGCAGCCGGTGCTGCTGACCTGAAAGCTGGCGAAGCTGGGACTTAGCATCGCTGATCGTCTTGGCTTTCGCCAATGACGCACCCTGAAAATCGAGAATCTGATCGCACCCAAGAATGATACCATCGCCTGTGAAAGAACCACTTGCTCGCAAAGACTTCATTTCAGCAAGATAATCCGCCATGTCGCGGGGAGTTACTCCATCTTCTGCGAGGCTTTCACGAAGCGATTCCTCGTCTATCGAAACCGGGTACACAACATGATCGACACCCGCGTTTTCAAGAAGTGCCCGTCTGGTTCGAGAGTTTGAAGCAAGGACCAATGGTTTGATCATGGTATGTTCCTATGGATAGGCCGGTGAAGAACGCTGGGATGTTGTTGGTACGACCTAGCGGACGTCTGGAACAACCAAACACAGGCCTCATACCGCGGCAGAGTTCACCAAGTTTTCCCCATGGGATATCTGCTTAGACGTTCGTGGACAAGTTTACTCTGATCTAATCGAGTACTGTTTTCCAGAAGTACATTTTTTACTTAAGATATTGTAATATAATAATTTATCTGCGGTTCTTTCTGCGAAGATAGGCACTTGATACCTGTGGATGGATCTGTGGTTAGAATTCTTATCCCCAATATCCCAAGCTCCTACCAATACTACATTTTCTCTTCTCTCTTTTCTTTATATTAGAAGGTCCAGGAGGAACGACCTGCTCATGATCGATCTGCTGTCGATGACATACCCCTGGACAAAGACATTACATGTAATTTCGGTCGTTGCTTGGATGGCAGGGCTTTTCTACCTGCCAAGACTCTTCGTTTATCACGCAGAGAAAGGAAGCGTTGGTTCGGAACTTGATGAGTTGTTTCAGACCATGGAACGACGTCTTCTTCGTGCCATTATGGCGCCGGCGATGATCGCAACATGGCTCTTTGGCCTAGCTCTGGCGATAACTCCTGGTGTCGTTGACTGGGCTGCGATCTGGCCCTGGACAAAGCTGGCTGCAATCATCGGTATGACATGGTTTCATATGTGGTGTTCTGCTCGCCGGAAGGAGTTTGCGGCAGGTACCAATACTCGAACTGGCAGAAGCTACAGGATTGCAAACGAAGTTCCGACTCTTCTTCTGATAGTGATTGTCATCTCTGTCATTGCGCGTCCGTTCTGATCAATTCATTGACCTCGGGCGTTGTCCAACATATCTAACGTGTTCAACCGTCCGGTTGTGCGATTTTCCATTATGAAACGTCATGTCTGGCAACAGAGCCAGTATGCAAGGACTCCCCATGAGCGATCGACTGAACCTTTCTGACCTTAAGGCACAAAGCCCAAAGGATCTTCTTGCGTTAGCAGAAGAGCTTGAAATCGAGAACGCGTCGACCATGCGCAAGGGTGACATGATGTTCTCGATCCTGAAGGAAAGGGCCGAGGAAGACTGGGTTATCGGTGGCGACGGAGTTCTTGAAGTCCTTCAGGATGGATTCGGATTCCTACGGTCGCCCGAGGCGAATTACTTGCCAGGACCCGATGACATCTATGTATCGCCGGACATGATACGACAGTATTCGCTTCGAACTGGCGATTCGATCGAGGGGGTCATTCGTGCGCCAAACGACACTGAACGCTACTTTGCACTTACGAGCGTCGAACGGATTAACTTCGAAGATCCCGAGAAAGCGCGTCATAAAGTCGCTTTTGATAACCTGACGCCGCTTTATCCCGATGAGCGTCTCAAGATGGAAATCGAAGATCCGACGATCAAAGATCGCTCGGCGAGAATAATCGATCTTGTTGCGCCGATCGGAAAGGGGCAGCGTTGTCTGATTGTCGCACCGCCGCGGACCGGTAAGACTGTCTTGCTACAGAACATCGCGCATTCGATCGAACTCAATCACTCTGAGTGCTATCTTATCGTGCTTCTGATCGATGAGCGACCGGAAGAAGTGACCGACATGCAGAGATCTGTGAAGGGCGAAGTCATCTCATCGACTTTCGATGAGCCGGCAACGCGCCATGTCGCCGTATCTGAGATGGTTATCGAAAAAGCGAAAAGACTTGTAGAGCATAAGCGCGATGTCGTCATTCTTCTGGACTCGATTACGCGCCTCGGCCGTGCTTTCAATACTGTCGTTCCATCCTCTGGCAAAGTATTGACCGGCGGCGTGGATGCAAATGCCTTGCAACGTCCGAAACGCTTCTTTGGTGCTGCTCGGAACATTGAAGAGGGCGGGTCGCTCACAATCATCGCGACGGCCTTGATTGATACGGGAAGCCGGATGGACGAGGTTATCTTTGAAGAGTTCAAAGGCACCGGTAACTCTGAAATTGTTCTGGATCGGAAAGTTGCCGACAAGCGGGTGTTCCCGGCGATGGATATTCTCAAGTCAGGAACACGCAAAGAAGAGCTTCTTGTTGATAAGGTCGATCTCCAGAAGACGTTCGTTCTCAGGCGTATCCTGAACCCGATGGGAACGACAGATGCCATTGAGTTCCTGCTTTCAAAACTAAAGCAGACGAAGACAAACTCCGACTTCTTTGACTCAATGAACACGTAACTATTGTTTAAAAACAATGGTTTAAGGCTATGGATACCATTTTTGCACTCGCCAGTGGACGAGTGAAATCCGGCGTGGCTGTTGTTCGGATCTCTGGCGCCCGTTCGTTCCAGATCCTCGAAGATCTCGTATCAAAACCAGTGCCTGTTGGTAGGCCGTCGGTTCGCGTTCTGCGTGACAAGACGGGACGACATCTGGATACAGCTTTGGTCTTGGCATTCGAAAAAGGTGCAAGCTTTACGGGTGAAGAGACGGTTGAGCTTCACCTTCATGGGAGTCTTGCGGTTGTCAATGCAGTTCTGGATGTGTTGGCTGGCTTTGAGAACACCCGGTTGGCCGAGCCCGGTGAGTTTACCCGATGGGCACTCGAGAACGACAAACTCGACCTCGCACAGGTAGAGGGCCTAGCAGATCTGATTGAAGCCGAGACAGAGGCTCAAAGACTTCAGGCGCTTCGGGTTCTGTCCGGTGTACTTGGGGACACGGCTGAAATCTGGCGCGCCAACCTGATAAGAGCGGCTGCGCTTCTGGAAGCAACAATAGACTTCGCAGACGAGGATGTTCCGGAGGATGTGACCCCAGAGGTTGCTAAGATCTTGGGGATGCTTGCTGAGCAGTTAAGGCGCGAAGTGAGTGCATCTGCCGTTTCCGAGAGAGTTCAAGAGGGCTTTGAGGTCGCCATCGTTGGTGCCCCCAATGTCGGAAAATCAACGCTTCTGAATTCGATCGCAGGACGTGATGTGGCAATAACCTCGGAAGTCGCCGGAACGACACGAGATGTGCTCGAGGTTCGCCTGGATCTTCGGGGGCTGCCGGTCACGTTGCTGGATACTGCTGGATTACGTGATACAATGGATGTGATTGAGGCGCTGGGAATCGAACGCGCGCTCAAAAGGGCAGAATCTGCAGACCTTCGGATCATTTTGCTTTCACCCGATGATTCTGATCCGATAATTGAGCCGAAACCAGATGATATCATCCTCGTTGGGAAGGGCGACCTCTATGAAGGAGAACTTCCAAGTGTTTCTGGAACGACAGAGAAGGGCATCGCGGAACTGATCGACTCGCTCGCGGATACTCTCGAGCAAAGGGCGACTGGTTCCGGGATCGCTATCCGAACGAGGCAAAGGATGGCAATCGCGGACGCGCTGGAGTTCATAGTTGCTGCGATAAGAACTCTTTCTGACGAACCATCGAAAATTGAATATGCTGTCGAAGACCTCTACAGAGCAATGCACAAACTAGATTCTCTGGTTGGCCGGGTTGATGTTGAACAAATTCTGGACGAGATATTCCTGAGTTTCTGTATCGGAAAATGAGTGGGAGTGTTTCACGTGAAACATTCGAAATTTGACGTCATCATCATTGGTGGCGGGCATGCTGGTTGCGAGGCCGCACATGCTGCGGCAAGGGTCGGTGCGCAAGTTGCGCTGATCACCCTTTCGCGCAACGGAATTGGGGTTATGTCCTGCAACCCTGCGATAGGCGGTTTGGGCAAGGGTCATCTGGTTCGTGAAATCGATGCCATGGATGGTGTCATGGGTCGCGTGGCAGATGCAGCCGGCATTCAGTTTCGTCTTCTCAATCGACGAAAAGGACCTGCGGTTCAGGGCCCACGAGCGCAGGCAGATCGACTTCTTTACCGTCAGGCGATGCTTCGTGAAATTGAAGCTGAGCAAAACATCGATATTATCGAGGCCGAAGCTACAGACATCGCGGTAGGAGGCGGCGCCGTCACGGGCGTCATTCTTGGGGATGGCTCACGCATCGATTGCGGATCTATTGTCCTGACAACCGGGACTTTCCTGCGCGGAGTAATTCATATTGGAGATGAGCGACGGCCTGGCGGTCGCATGGGTGAGGGAGCTACGGTACGCCTTGCTGAGAGGCTTGATGACTTTGGTGTTTCGTTCGGTCGCCTCAAGACAGGTACCCCGCCACGTCTGAATAGCAGGTCGATAAACTGGGATATCTTGGACAGGCAGCCAGGCGATGACGAGCCGGAGTTGTTTTCGTTTTTGTCAGCTGGCGTGCAGGTGAGACAGATTTCGTGCGGCATTACGCATACCAATGAACTGACGCATGATGTAATAAGAGCGAACCTCGATCGATCTGCGATGTATGGTGGGCGGATAGATGGGGTCGGTCCGCGCTACTGCCCATCGATTGAAGACAAGGTTGTCAAATTTTCTGAGAAGAGCTCGCATCAGATCTTTCTGGAGCCGGAAGGCTTGAGTACGGAAACCGTTTACCCAAACGGCATATCGACTTCTTTGCCAGCGAATGTTCAGCTTGAGTATGTCAGATCGATAAAGGGTCTGGAAGCGGCTGAGATCATGCAGCCGGGATATGCCATTGAGTATGACTATGTCGACCCTCGATGCTTGAATGAAAAACTCGAAATGAAAGACGTTTCTGGGTTTCACCTCGCAGGACAGATCAATGGTACGACTGGTTATGAAGAAGCGGCTGCGCAGGGACTCGTCGCCGGACTGAATGCAGCGCAGAGCGTATTGGGGCATTCCGGCACAATGTTCGATCGAAGCACATCGTACGTTGGGGTGATGATCGATGACCTCATAACGCGCGGTGTTACCGAGCCATATCGGATGTTCACCTCTCGGGCGGAGTTCCGTCTTTCTCTGAGGGCCGACAATGCAGACCAAAGGCTGACTCCAGTAGGGCAGGCCGCCGGATGCGTTGGTCAGACCAGACGGAGGGCGTTCAAAGAGAAGATGGAGAATTTGACCGCTGGCCGGGCTGCAATCTCATCCAAAGGCTGGACTTCAAATGAGCTCAAATCAGCCGGAGTCTCTGTTTCGGCAGATGGGGTCCGACGTAATGGCTTCGAGCTTCTGGCTATAGATGGAATATCTTTCGATACGCTCATATCGCTCGATCCGGACCTTTCCTCGGTTGAGCCCGAGATACGTCAACAGCTTGAAAGAGATGGTATGTACGCTCATTACATCGCCCGCCAGGCACGCGATGTTGAGGCGATGCGACGCGACGAAGCGCATGAAATTCCATCTGACTTTGACTATTCGATAGTTGGCGGACTTTCGAATGAGGTTCGGGCAAAGCTCACTGCGGTTCGGCCGCGGACCCTTGCACAAGCAGGTCGCATTGAAGGCCTGACGCCAGCCGCCCTGACCGTCATACTTGCGCGGCTCCGCAAGGAGCGACGGAAGTCGGCGTGAATTCGCGATCTCTTGAATTTGAGCAGCAACTCAGTGTTTCACGTGAAACACTGGCGAAGCTAGAACGATATGTCGGCTTGATCCATCTATGGTCGCCAAGAATCAATCTTATCTCTAGATCCACGTTACCCGATGTCTGGTCCCGGCACGTTCTGGACTCTGCGCAGCTTCTTTCGCTTGTCCGCGAAGAAGTAGGGCATTGGCTTGACATTGGCAGTGGCGGGGGATTTCCGGGGCTGGTTGTTGGTATCTTGTCGCAAGAGCGGGACCGCCTTCAAAAACTGACGCTGATCGAAAGCGATCAGCGAAAATGTGCATTCCTTTCCACAGTGCTTCGAGAAACACGCGTTAAGGGTGAAGTGATATGTGCACGCTCTGAAGATACATCGCCAATGGCGGCCGATGTCGTTTCAGCTCGGGCGCTTGCGCCACTTGAAACGTTGCTCGGACACGCCAGCCGCCACCTTGCTCCTGATGGTACAGCTCTATTCCTCAAGGGCGCTCGATACGAGCAAGAGCTAACCAAAGCTCTTGATTCATGGTCTTTTCGCTGCGAGACACATCCCAGCAAGACCGATGCTAACGCGGTTATCCTAAGCATCTCGGAGATCGAACGTGCATGACCCCACACGGCCTGGCGCCCCGAGGATTATTGCCATTGCAAACCAGAAAGGCGGCGTCGGAAAGACAACAACGGCCATTAATCTCGGAGCGGCTCTGGCAGAGCTTGGGAAAAGGATTCTATTGGTTGATCTTGATCCACAGGGAAATGCGTCAACCGGCCTTGGTGTCCCGGCATCTCAACGAGAGCACACTACGTATGACTTGATTCTAGATGAGGCGTCTCTTGAAGATGTGATTCAAGAAACAAAGACGCCCGGTTTGTGGCTTGCTCCATCCACCACCGATCTTAGTTCTGCTGATATCCAACTCGTGGCGAACGAAAAGCGGAGCTTTCTTCTTCACGATGCATTGCGCCAGCCGCAGATGGATGCTTATGGGTTTGATTTCATCCTGATCGATTGCCCCCCATCGCTGAGTCTCTTAACGGTAAATGCAATGGTTGCCGCCCATTCCATCATCGTACCGCTCCAAAGCGAATTCTTTGCACTCGAGGGCCTGTCGCAACTGATGCTGACCGTCCGCGAAGTTCGACACTCGGCCAATGCTGACCTGCGCATCGATGGTATCGTCTTGACGATGTATGATGGTCGAAACAACCTTAGTCAGCTTGTCGAAGAGGATGCGCGCGAGACATTGGGAGAAATGGTGTTTGAGACGATTGTGCCGAGGAATGTACGCGTGAGTGAGGCTCCGTCCTACTCAATCCCCGTTCTTGAATATGATAGCAAATCGAAAGGCAGCGAAGCATATCGTGCTTTAGCACTAGAAATGGTATCACGTCGCAACTAGCATACCATATAAGGTGGGTTCATTATGTCTGAAAAAAAGGAACGCAAGGCACTCGGTCGGGGATTATCTGCCCTTATGGCCGATGTCGCGGTCGTCGAAAAAGAGTCCGGCGCCCAAGATGTCAGTTCAGGTGTCCTCATTCCCATCGACAAGATCGTACCTAATCCGGATCAGCCCCGGCGTCGATTTGATGCTGGTGAGTTAGAGGACCTTGCGGTTTCGATCCGGGCACGGGGGGTGATCCAACCGCTCGTTGTTCGAACTGACCCAAAAGACGTCAAGCGGTATCAGATCGTTGCCGGAGAAAGGCGATGGAGGGCATCGCAGCTCGCTCAGATACATGAAGTGCCAGCGGTTATCCGTGATTACGATGATCTTCAGGTTCTTGAGATAGCTATCATTGAGAACGTTCAGAGGGCTGATCTAAATGCGATTGAAGAAGCGGCCGGCTATCGGCAACTCATGGACAGATTTGGACATACGCAGGAAAACCTTGCTGATGCACTTGGCAAAAGCCGAAGCCATATTGCGAATCTGATCCGACTCCTTGGGCTTCCTGCAGCGGTTCAGTCATTCGTTGTCGATGGGCGTCTTTCAGCAGGTCACGCAAGGGCCATGATTACCGCTGAGGACCCGGAATCATTGGCAAACCTTGTGATCCGTAAAGGCCTTTCGGTTCGTCAAACTGAAAAACTTGCAAAGGGCAAAACCGGCAGCCCGACCCAAAGGGCAAAACCCACGAAAGACGCTGACACCCGTGCGCTGGAGGCCGATCTCAAGGCTGCTTTGAAAATGAAGGTTACACTTGATCACGACGCCAAGGGAAACGGTGGGGTGTTGGCGATCAAGTACGGCAACATGGATCAACTCGACGAGTTGTGCAAGAAACTGACCGCTGTGATGCAAACTTCACTTGATTAGTACATCAAACGGCGAATGACCGAGTTGAGCACAGGGATGTAATCCTTCGATATGCGCAGTTTGCCTGACTGATAAGATAACACGCCTTCTTGAGTTAAACTTTTGATATTAAACACTAAAGTATCATCCAGCGCAGCATTGACCGGAGGCCAAGGAACACCGTCAGTCAGCCTTAGGCCCATCATCAGGCGTTCCAAGACATCGTCCCGCGCATTGATAACCTCTCGCTCCTTCTCGCCGTTTCCCGTTTCTTCGACCTGTTCTAACCATCTTGACGGTGCGAGTGGTGTGGCGGTCGCTATTCTCTGGCCTTCCATTGTCAGACGTCCGTGTGCTCCCGGACCGATCCCAACGTAGTCTCCGCTTCGCCAGTAGATCAGATTGTGACGGGATTCTCGTCCGAGTCTGGCATGATTGGAGATTTCATATGCAGGAAGCGCAGCATCAGACATCATTTCCTGTGTCATCAGGTACATGTCAGCGCCAAGATCCTCGTCAGGTAGGCCGGGCAGCTTTCCTCCTTCAGCGCGATCTCCAAATGATGTGCCGGCCTCTATTGTCAGTTGATATAGCGAAAGATGATCCGGATCGAGTTTCAAAGCTTGCGTCAGTTCATTCCGCCACTCTGCAAGAGTCTGAAACTGTCTTGCATAGATAAGATCAAAGCTGACCCGATCGAACACATCGCGTGCGATCTCCAGAGCGGCCAGTGCTTCGGCGACTGTATGAAGTCGTCCAAGTCGTTTTAGATCAGTGTCGTTAAGCGCTTGGATGCCGATTGACACACGACCAACCCCACTGTCGCGGTAAGCCTGAAATCGCCCCGCCTCGATAGAGGTTGGATTGGCTTCGAGAGTTACTTCCAGATCATTCGACATATTCCACGATCTGCGGACAGTATCCAGGATTCGTTCGACCGTGGCTGGGTGCATCAAACTGGGGGTTCCACCACCAAAAAAGACGGAAGACAGCGTTCGGACCTCCGTTTCTCTGGCGGTGCGTTCGATCTCGGAAACGAATGCTTGTGTCCAGCGGCTTTGGTCTACGCTTGCCACGACATGGCTGTTGAAGTCGCAATAGGGACACTTTGCCGAGCAGAACGGCCAGTGAAGATAGAGCCCGAAGCCAGCAGACTGCCAGTTTTCAATCAAAACGAGCTTTCATAAATTTCGCAAATGCCGCAGCACGGTGTGAAATCCTGTGTTTCTGAGCCGGGTCCATCTCGCCGAAGGTTTTCGCTTGGCCAGAAGGGATGAACATCGGATCAAAACCAAACCCGCGATCGCCCCGGATCGGCCAAGTGAGGCTTCCTTCTACAATACCTTCGAATACTTCATCCCGACCATCCGGCCATGCAAGGCATAGAGTGCAACAAAACTTTGCCCGGCGCGGTTCAGGTGATCTCAGTGCCTCCAGTTTCTTCCAGACCTTCTCCATAGCCATGTTGAAATCCCGTCCGTCCGGAGTTTCGGCCCAGTCCGCGGTGTAAACACCTGGATCACCTCCGAGCGCCTCAACCATCAGCCCGCTATCATCTGAAATCGCAGGTAACCCGGATGCTGTGGCGGCCGCATGCGCTTTAATCCGGGCGTTACCAACGAACGAATTCTCCGTCTCGGCAGGTTCCGATAGGCCTAGCATTTTTGCAGAAACGACTTTAACACCAAACTTTTCAAGTAATGCGCTGATCTCCGAGACTTTGCCATCATTGTGAGACGCTACGACCAGACCTTCTGGGAACGGCTTCGATTTCATTCGGTCGCCAGTCTTTGTGCGTCAACAAGTTCCTTCGATCCCTGGTCCGCTAACTCAAGAAGGGCTTGCATCTGTTCGAGAGAAAAAGTGGAGCCTTCGGCCGACATCTGCACCTCGATCATCTGGCCCGACCCAGTCATCACGAAGTTTCCGTCGACGCCCGCTTCGCTGTCTTCCGGGTAATCCAGATCAAGAATGGGGCTGCCAGCATAGATGCCACAGGAAACGGCGGCGACGTGATCTGTGATCGGATCCGAAGTAACTTCACTGGCATCCAAAAGCTTGTTGACGGCCAGCCGGAGTGCAACCCAGCCACCCGTGATGGCAGCGCAGCGCGTGCCGCCATCAGCCTGAATGACATCGCAATCAACAGTGATCTGGCGTTCGCCGAGGGCAACGCGGTCAATCCCCGCGCGAAGTGAACGCCCGATAAGCCTTTGAATCTCCTGCGTTCGACCGGATTGTCCGTTCTTTGCCTCACGGCGCATCCGGGTGTGGGTTGCACGTGGGAGCATTCCGTATTCGGCAGTAACCCAGCCCAACCCGCTGTTCTTCAGGAAGGGTGGAACCCTTTCGTCAATGCTGGCTGTGCAAAGAACGTGTGTGTCTCCGCAACGTATGAGGCATGAACCTTCGGCGTGGCGGGTTATCCCGACGTCGATTGAGACGGGGCGCATTTCGTTGATCTGACGGCCTGAGGGTCGCATGCTGTGTCCTGATGTTTGGAATGAGGTGTGATACCTGTGGGCCCATTGCGGATGCAACCCCGATTGACGACGCCGTGCTGCTGCATTTAATACCGCTGCTTACCCTGTGGATGATTATGTCGGACGGTTCCAAACTTCTAAAAGAGATGAACGACCGAAGCCGTGAGGTGTTTCGGCGGGTGGTCGAGGGCTACCTTTCATCGGGCGATCCGGTTGGGTCACGTACGCTCACCCGCGAAATGTCAGAAAAAGTCAGCGCCGCAACGATCCGAAACGTGATGCAAGACCTTGAACACATGGGGCTGTTGGACAGTCCGCATGTTTCCGCTGGACGGATTCCGACGCAAACTGGCTTGCGCATGTTCGTTGACGGATTTCTTGAGGTTGGGGACCTTGATGATGAGGATCGCGGTCGGATCGACGCAACCCTTGGGTCGAACGAGCGGGATGTTGCGACCGTTCTTGATCGTATCGGATCGGCGCTGTCGGGTGTTACCCACGGTGCGAGCCTTGTTCTGACGCCGAAACACGAGGCCCCGATTCGCCATATCGAATTTGTCAGCCTTGCCCATGACCGTGCGCTTGTCGTTCTGGTTTTTGACGACGGCCATGTGGAGAACCGTGTTTTCACGCCGCCGCCCGGACAAACCCCGTCGTCGATGCGGGAGGCTGCCAATTTTTTCAACGCGATGGCAGAAGGGCGGACTTTGTCCGAACTCAGAAGTGCGCTGTCTTTCGAGATCTCCAAGAGACGTCAGGAGCTCGATGATCTGGCGCGAACAATGGTCGAAAGCGGTTTGGCAATCTGGGAAAACGAAGGGGAGCCAACCGAGCGCTTGATCGTTCGGGGCCGCGCAAACCTTATCGATGAGCAGGGCTCCGGTGAGGACATTGAACGCATTCGCAGCCTGTTTGACGACCTGGAACGGAAACGTGACGTTGCGGAGTTCCTTGAGCTTGCGGAGCACGGAGATGGTGTTCGCATTTTTATCGGCTCTGAGAATAAGCTTTTTTCACTTTCTGGTTCCTCTTTAGTTGTCTCTCCCTATATGAACGCTGATCGCAAAGTGATCGGTGCGGTCGGCGTTATCGGACCCACACGACTGAACTACGGTCGGATCGTACCGATCGTCGATTATACAGCGCAACTAGTGGGCAGAATCCTGTCCGAACGAGGCAAATGAGCGGATCATGACCAAGACGGAAAAAGACGAGACACTTGATCAGGTATCGATAGCCGAAGCGCCTGTAGGGGGCGAAACCGAAATCGATGTGATGGAAGAATCGGGTCCGGTCGAGGCTGAAATGGAAGCGTTGCGGGCTGAGCGTGATGATATGCGCGACCGGTTCATGCGCGCGCTTGCTGATGCCGAGAATGCGCGGAAACGCGGTGAGCGCGATCGAAAAGAGGCTGAACAATACGGCGGCTCAAAACTCGCACGTGATATGCTGCCGGTTTACGATAACCTCCGTCGGGCATTGGACGCGGCAACCGAAATCCAGCGGGATCAGGATAAGGCACTGTTTGATGGCGTCGAGTTGACAATGCGCGAACTCGTCAATGTGTTTAAGAAACACGGGATCGAACCCATTGATCCGGAGGTTGGAGACACTTTTGACCCGCAGGCTCATCAGGCAATGTTCGAGGCTCCTGTGCCCGGGACGAAAGCCGGTGAGATTATTCAGGTTATGACGACCGGTTTCATGCTGCATGAACGACTTTTGCGCCCTGCTCAGGTGGGGGTCAGTTCATCACCAGCGTCTTAACGCTTACTATGGTAGATCGTGAACGCAATTTCCCTTCGAAGGGGTTTCATGTTCTTGTATTCTGGCGCTATATTTCGCGTCGAACATGGCCCTAGCGCAGAGTTTTGGACCGAAGAAGTCCCGCGAGAGGCCGAGGCAGTGGCAGCTGGAGGCGATAGCACCAGATGAAGAAAACAGGCTTTACCGGTCTTTGTGTGGCGATCCTCGCTTCGACTCTGTCGATGGCAACCGCCCAAGAGTCCTCGAACCGAGTTGCGGCGGAAACGGATTGGTCTGTTTTCGTCGAGCAGAATCCGACCGAGTGCTGGATTGTGTCTGCGCCAAAGGAGACTGTGAACATGCGCGACGGCCGTGTCGTCGCAGTGCGTCGTGGTGATATCCTTCTGTTCGTAACTCACCGGCCGTCCGACAGTATACTTGGTGAGGTGTCATTTACGGGCGGCTATCCATTTGCTGACGGCTCTACGGTGACGCTTGAGATCGACGATACGACCTTTGAGTTGTTCACCGATGGAGAGTGGGCTTGGCCTGCTACGACAGGAGATGATACGAAGATCACCACGTCGATGAAACGCGGTACACAGGCAATCCTGACAGCACGGTCGGCTCGCGGTACGGTAACCAAGGACACATTCTCGCTTCTCGGCGTTACCGCAGCTCTTGATGAGGCCGAGCGTCGCTGCGCAAGCTGACGCGGCCTGTTTTCAAATTCGATTGAACCCTATATCAGGCACGGATCAGTTCCGAGGCCATGATGACTGCAAGCGCTCCAATTACCCAGGATGTTCTGACGTTCCCAAGAAAGCTGCCGGACGGTCCAGTTAACCTAATCGGTCTCACACGTGAGGGGCTGCGCGATGCTTTGATTGATGCAGGCACGCCAGAGCGTCAGGTGAAAATGCGGACCGGGCAGATTTGGCAATGGATCTACCAGAAGGGCGTTCGGTCCTTCGACCAGATGACAAATCTTGCCAAACCCTACCGGGCGGATTTGTCAGAAAGGTTCGTGATTGAGGTTCCGGAGGTTGTCCAACGCCAGGTTTCTGAAGATGGAACACGCAAATACCTTGTGCGGATCGCTGGCGGACATGAGGTCGAGACCGTCTATATCCCCGAACAGGGGCGCGGCACGCTTTGCATCAGTTCACAGGTTGGATGCACACTGACCTGCTCGTTCTGCCACACGGGGACCCAAAAGCTTGTCCGCAATCTAACAGCGGGCGAGATCATCGGTCAGGTGATGATCGCAAGGGACGATCTTGGCGAGTGGCCGGAACTCGGACGCGCGCCAAATGACGAGACCCGCCTTCTGTCGAATATCGTTCTGATGGGCATGGGCGAGCCCTTGTATAACTTCGAGGCCGTGCGTGACGCGATGAAGATAGCTATGGATGGGGAAGGCATATCGTTAAGCCGGCGACGCATCACGCTATCGACCAGCGGCGTGGTCCCGGAGATTGCCCGGACAGCCGAGGAAATCGGATGCCTACTGGCAGTGTCCTTCCACGGAACGACTGATGCGATCCGTGACAAACTCGTTCCGATCAACAAGAAGTGGAACATCGAGGCTTTGCTTGACGTCCTTCGGGCTTATCCGAAGCTTTCGAATTCAGAGCGGATCACATTTGAATACGTGATGCTAAAGGATGTTAACGACAGCGACGAAGATGCACGCCGGCTGATCAAGCTAATTTCCGGTATTCCGGCGAAGATCAATCTGATCCCGTTCAATGAATGGCCGGGCGCACCATACCAAAGATCGGATTGGAGTCGCATTCAGTCCTTTGCAGACATCATCTACAAGGCCGGCTATGCATCTCCAATACGTACGCCGCGTGGTGAAGATATCATGGCTGCATGTGGTCAGCTGAAATCGGAGACAGAGCGGGCTAGAAAAAGCCGTGTGCAAATAGCGGCTGAGGCGGGGTTAGACTAGATTTCAACAGATTGGTTTTCCGCTTGGACCGCTTTCCCGATCAACGGCCAGGGATGTGGCCGCGTTTTTCACCCGCATTTGCCCAATTGTCGATCTCATGTACCGCCTCGTCAGCCGTTTCGACAAAGCGGAACAGAGACAGGTCTTCTTCTGAGATAGTACCTGCGTCAGAAAGCGCATCCCAGTTTACGATGGACTGCCAAAAATCCTTGCCGAACAGAAGTATCGGAACCTGCTCCATACGCCCTGTCTGAACGAGTGTCAGAGTTTCAAAGAGTTCGTCTAGGGTTCCAAACCCGCCTGGAAAGACAACGACGGCACGCGCGCGCATCAAAAAATGCATCTTTCGGATACCAAAGTAATGAAAGTTGAAGCACAGCTCTGGTGTGACAAACTCGTTCGGGGCTTGTTCGTGGGGAAGAACGATGTTCAGACCAACTGAAACACCACCGGCTTCTGACGCGCCGCGGTTTCCCGCCTCCATGACACCGGGCCCACCACCGGTCACAATAACATCCGTACGATGCCCGTTTGACTTACTGCGTTCCGTCATGATGCGTGAGAAGCTGCGCGCTTCTTCATAATAGCGGGACAGATCGGCAAGCGTCTTTGTCCGTGCTGTAGTTTGGTTTTCCGGAGAAGGAATTCTTGCGCCACCAAAAAGAACGATTGTGGAATCGACCCCCAGCTCGCTCATCAACATCTCGGGTTTCAGCAGCTCAAGTTGAAGACGTACGGGACGCAACTCATCCCGGCACAAGAAATCGGGATCGTTGAATGCCAGGCGATAGGCTGATGCCCGTGTTTGTTGCGTATCGGGTATCTCTTGAGTGGTTTCGATATCCTGGTGGGCGTCGCGGAACGGTCTGTTACGATCGTCTGTCACTGCCGGCTCCTGTCGCGTTGCGTGCTGGTCCGCAACCGCATATAGGCTCCGCGTAAGCGAAGCCAGTAACGAAATTGAGGAAAGCCGATGTCCAACGCTGCACTAGAGATTTCGATCGAAGCTGCATGGGATGCTCGTGACAGTATTACACCGCAAACCGTGGGTGAGACCCGGGAAGCGATCGAAGATACGCTTGCGGCCCTCGATAGCGGAAAACTGCGCGTCGCCGAAAAACAGGAAGACGGCACATGGCATGTGAATCAATGGGCAAAGAAAGCGGTTCTTCTGGGCTTCCGGCTTCACGACATGGAGCAGCAATCTGGTGGGCCGCAGGGTGGATCTTGGTGGGACAAAGTTGATTCGAAGTTCAGAGACTGGGGCGACAATCAATGGAGAGCTGCGGGGTTTCGCGCGGTTCCCAACTGCATCGTTCGGAAGTCGGCATTCATCGCACCGGGTGTCGTGCTTATGCCCTCATTCATAAACCTTGGCGCCTATGTGGACTCCGGCACGATGGTTGACACTTGGGCGACGGTCGGTTCGTGCGCACAGATCGGAAAGAACGTTCATCTGTCAGGTGGTGTTGGTATCGGCGGTGTGTTGGAACCCATGCAGGCGGGACCTACAATAATCGAAGATAACTGCTTCATAGGCGCCCGTTCAGAGGTCGTTGAAGGGGTCATAGTTCGAGAAGGTTCTGTTCTGGGAATGGGGGTGTTCATTGGTCAGTCGACCAAGATCGTTGATCGTTCCACAGGTGAGGTGATCTATGGAGAAGTGCCACCTTACTCTGTTGTTGTGGCCGGCTCGATGCCTTCTTCGAACGGGGTTCACCTCTATTGTGCCGTAATCGTTAAGCGCGTCGACGAAAAAACCCGGTCCAAAACCGGAATCAACGAACTCTTGCGCGATTAGTGAAACGAACTGTTTCCAATTTGCAGTCAATCGGTCTGTCAATTGCCGCCGTCATGACGAAATGGTGACCGAGGCTAATCGGATGTGTGCGAGTCAAAATGATTTAGTGAGCTTCCGAACTCTGCAGGCTATTCACGACCTTAGAGCCTTGGCGTGTTTGGTTACCGATGAGACGTTGGAACGGATTGGCGCCGGTGTTTCAGCTGGTGACGGCAGCGCACATCTACGGCGATTGATATTTGAACAGGGTTGTAAGTTAACCGATGAAGACGCGGCGATTCTTCATACGGCATTGTTGCTTGCTGCAACTCTTCCCGACGACGACCATACTGCTTTTGTTACGTCGACTGCAGTGCTGCTTGCCGATAGACTCCAGTCGGGTGCCGGTTTGGATGACCTTTATTGGCATTGGGATGCATTTCAACCTCATTACCAACTGATCGAGCCTGCTGGCAGAGGTGCCATACTGCACGGCTACCTGCGTGCGCACCGGGAGGGCCGTGTACTGCTCACAGATCCTCCCCATGCCGCATTTTGTACGACTCAAGAAAGAAAGTCGGTCTTGTTGCTTCTGGAACGCAAATCCCCGCCCACTGATGACGGGACCTTGGAGGCCTTAAGGCTTGCTCTCACAGGGGGCGACCTGGAGTCCACTGCACGTATATGGGCAGATGCGGCCAATATCGAACAGGCAGATGGTGACCTCTTTCAAAGGCGCCTGATCGCAGCATTCCGATACCTCTATGAAGCTAATGAAAGCTGGGATCCGTACCCGGGGAGAGAGTTTCCCCCTCTTGGGCATTCACTCCGCCTGATTCCTGTATTGCCGGAGTAACCGCTGAAATCTTGCACGTTAGCTTGGTCTCTGTCAGATCAAAGCTATGGTTTCGGAGAAAAAGAAACAGGCCGTGTACACGCTGTTGGTTCAGGTGGGACGCAAGGCAGATGACAATCTGCCAGACTTGGCAACTGGTGCCGTTCTAATGTGCTATGCGAGTGGCGCAACTGAGGGCGAAGCGGTTCGGGAGACAGTCTCAGTTCTCAAACAGGCAGGTCTCGCACCGCTTGACGTCACCGCATACGGGACTGCCGCAGAAAGACGCGAGATGGGGCATGATATCCCGGGAGAAGAGGCTGACCTGATGAACCGTGCATTACGAGAGAACGCGGTTATCGTTGCAAGCATCGAGCCGCTTTTCGAAGAAGCCGGCCAAGTATGAACATGTCAGATCGTGGAGGAGTAGCCGATTTGGACGAATGCGATCCGGTTGAACTGACGGCCCGGTTGATCCGGTGCCCATCTGTCACTCCGGCAGATGCAGGCGCGATGAAGATTCTCGAGGATGTACTCGCGAGTGCCGGTTTTGAGTGCTTTCGGGCTGATCGAAATGGAGTATCCAACCTGTTTGCCCGCTGGGGTCCGAGGGGCAGCGCACAGAGTTTCGGTTTCAACGGGCATGTCGATGTCGTTCCACCCGGTGATCATTCAGACTGGAGCGTTCCTCCATTTGATGCAGTCCTTGCAGAAGACCAGATTTGGGGGCGCGGCGCAGCAGACATGAAGTCGGGTGTCGCGGCATTTGTGGCTGCAGCCGTCGACATGGTTCGCAACCAACCACCCGAAGGTTCGGTTGTCATCACCATCACAGGCGATGAAGAGGGGGATGCAACGGACGGTACGGTCGCGATCCTCGATTGGATGGAGCGACAGGGTGAACGCATGTCTGTCTGCATCGTTGGTGAACCGACATGTCTCGAAATCATGGGCGATACGATCAAGATCGGGCGCCGTGGTTCCATGACCGCGCGATTCACCGCGACGGGTGTTCAGGGTCATTCGGCCTATCCAGACCGTGCCAGAAACCCGGTTACAGCGCTCTCCACCTTGATGCATCGCTTAAGTTCAAAGCAACTCGACAGCGGCACAAAGCATTTCGATCCGTCGACCCTTGCTGTCACCACAATAGACACGGGCAACGCCGCTACCAACGTGATCCCCGCTACATGCAGAGGCGTTCTTAATATCCGGTTCAATGATGCACAGAGCTCGGCCACTCTTCTGGACTGGCTGGCAGAAGAGGTGCGCGCTGTCGAAGAAAGCACAGGTGTGTCAATCGACGTGCAGACGCGTGTTTCTGGTGAGAGTTTTCTGACCCCGCCGGGTGAGTTCTCCGATCTGGTTTCTAGGTCCATCGAAGCCGAAACCGGAACGCAGCCCGTTCTTTCCACGGCCGGTGGTACGTCCGATGCAAGGTTTATCAGAGCGCATTGTCCTGTGCTTGAGTTTGGACTGGTCGGCCAGACCATGCACCAGATCAACGAGCGTGTGAAGATTTCACATATCCGGCAATTGAAGGCGGTTTATTCCCGTATTCTGCGTGACTATTTCGCCTAGGTTTCGCCAACGTGTCGTTGTGATGGTCAAGGTTCCGCGTCCGGGGCGTGTAAAGACCAGACTGGGACGCGATATTGGCATTGTCACGTCTGCTTGGTGGTTCAGGCATCAGGTAAAATGCCTGCTCCGGCGTCTTTCCGACCCACGATGGGACACCATTCTGGCGGTCAGTCCGGACATCGAGGGGCTTAACTCACGGGCTTGGCCCAATCGGTTCTTCCGACTCTCACAGGGGCGGGGAGACCTAGGCTCAAGGATGGCAAGTGTCTTCCGACGTCTACCACCGGGTCCTGCAGTTGTTATTGGGGCGGACATACCCGGGGTGACACAGCACCACATTGCCGGGGCTTTCAGGTTGTTGGGCAGAAACGATTGTGTCGTCGGACCTGCGCGTGACGGCGGATACTGGCTGATAGGGTTTCGACATGGAAATAGGTTACCAAGAAAGGCGTTCACCAGTGTCCGCTGGTCTGGCCGTCACGCATTGAACGACACCCTAGCGACCTTGGAAGGCCTCAGTATCGCTGATACCGACATACTTTCGGACGTCGATTGTGGATCAGACCTAAAGGCGAATAATTCCGGTGACGGCCACCACCGGCCATGATAGCCGAAACCATGGCTCGTATTCCCTCAAAAGCCGAGATACTTGACTGGATTTCCGAGAACCCCACGCAGATGGGAAAGCGCGAGATTGCGAAGGCGTTCGGTCTTAAAGGATCAGATCGCATTGATCTCAAGCGGATCCTTCGAGAACTTCAGGACGAAGGTTACCTGGAAAAGCGAAAGCGGACCTATCGCGACCCCGACAAGCTGCCCCCGGTTTCTGTCCTACAAATAGAATCTCCCGGGCAAGACGGAGATGTTTATGCGCGGCCGCTTGAATGGGCGGGTGAAGCCCCGGTGCCGATCATTCTTTTTGTACCCAGAGATTCCGACCCTGCGCTGGGCGAAGGGGATCGTATTCTCGCTCGACTGACAGAAGTGTCCGGTGATGATCACGCATACGAAGCAAGGATGATCCGCAGAATCGGTACAAACCCGCAGAGGATACTGGGTGTCTTCAGGAAACTCTCGGAAGGGGGGCGCATTGTTCCCGTTGACAAAGGCGCGGCCCGAGAATGGCACATTGGCGAGCGTGACATAAGCGGCGCCCAGGATGGCGAACTGGTCGAAGCAGAGCAATCCGGTCCCAAAGGTCGGATGGGATTGCCAAGGGCCCGCGTCATCAACAGGCTTGGAAATCCGGCAGCACCGAAAGCGGTTTCACTTATTGCTATTCATCAACATGGCATTCCCGACCGTTTTTCCGACGGGGTGATTGCCGAAGCTGACAAGATGAGTCCGGCCGACTTGGACGACCGTCAGGATCTTCGCGATCTACCGTTGGTGACGATTGATCCCTCGGACGCTCGGGATCATGATGATGCTTGCTGGGCGCATGAGGATGAAGATCCGCAGAACACAGGGGGTTACGTTATCTGGGTCGCGATCGCGGATGTCGCGCACTATGTGCGACCTGGCACTGATCTGAATCGCGAGGCACGGTTTAGAGGTAATTCCACCTACTTCCCTGACAGGGTTGTTCCGATGTTGCCCGATCGGCTTTCGGGTGATCTCTGTTCGTTGCACGAAGGCGTGCCGCGTGCATGTATTGCAGTTCGGATTCAAATAACGAGGGGCGGAGAGAAGCTCTCGCACCAGTTTGTTCGGGGAATGATGAAGTCGCTGGCATCCTTGAACTACGAGGAAGTTCAGATGGCAGAGGATGGTATGCCATCGGAACGTTGTACCGCCCTTGTCGACGAAGTCATCCACCCCCTCTTCCGTGCCTACGGGGCGCTCAGAACAGCACGAGAGGCGCGCCAGCCCTTGGAATTGGACCTTCCGGAAAGACGCATAGAACTTGATCAATCCGGAACTGTGAAGTCCGTAAACTACAAGGAAAGACTCGATGCACACCGTATGATTGAAGAGTTTATGGTGCTTGCCAACGTTGCAGCTGCGGAGGAGCTACAGAAAGCCCGTTCGCCATTTCTTTACCGTGTTCATGAGGAACCTTCTCCAGAGAAGCTCGAAGCTCTAAGGGAGGTCGCATCTGCATCTGGATTTGTGCTTGCGAAAGGTCAGGTTCTCAAGACACGTCACCTCAATCACCTGCTCGATCAGGCAGAGGGCACCGACCATGATGAACTTATAAATCTCACGACACTGCGCTCGATGACGCAAGCATACTACTCGCCGGAGAATCTCGGTCATTTCGGGCTGGCACTCCGATCTTATGCCCACTTCACCTCTCCAATCCGACGTTACTCCGATCTCGTTGTTCACCGGGCTTTGGTTTCTGTTCATGGTTGGGGGGCAGACGGCCTGTCGAATGCTGAAATCGAGACAATCTCTGACACAGCAAAGCACATTTCCGAAACCGAACGCCGGTCGATGGCGGCAGAGCGTGACACGACAGACCGCTACCTTGCGAGCTATCTCTCAGAACGCGTCGGGAGCGAGATGTCTGGACGAATTTCCGGAGTTGCGCGCTTCGGGGCTTTCGTCAAGCTAGATGAAACCGGTGCGGATGGTCTCGTCCCAATCCGCTCTATCGGGCGGGAATACTTCCATTTCGATCGCGACGCACAAACGCTGATGGGTGCCGATACTGGATTTGAAATTGGCATCGGTCTTCGCGTGAAGGTTCGGCTTGTTGAAGCGGAGCCTGTCACTGGCGGCTTGATGCTGGAACTTCTTGAAGTGGAAGACAAAATGATGCCCTCTCCCGTTCGTGGAAAGCGGCGCAATGGACCACGAAGGGGTTTCAAACGAAACGTCTCTCGCCGTCGCCGGAAATAGCAGAGCTTTGCCGCTGTCAATCTTCTGACTTTGTGCTCGACCAAGCCTGCGCTACACTGAGCCTGAGCAGAAAGAATGAATCAGGTGTTCCCATGCGATTTGCTTTGGCTGTGGTGGCCTGCATTGTCACCGCGCTTCCCTCGTTTGCCGTTGCGCCGGACACGGCGCCTCGACCGAAGGCCAGGCTCCTTGAACCCGGATCGATTGCGATGACCGCATCTGTGTCGAACCGTACATTTCAAAGATGGATTGACGGTTTTCGGACACGGGCCCTGCGACAGGGTATCCGCCCGGACGTATTCGCTTCCGCCTTTGATAATGTGCGATACGAAACTGACGTGATCGAGCGAGATAGAAATCAGTCCGAGTTCACAAAGCAGATCTGGGACTATCTGGACAGCGCTGTCAGTGAGACGCGCGTTAAGAACGGCCGAGCGGCCTTGCGTGAACATCGCGGGATCTTGACCGAGATCGAAGCGCGTTTTGGCGTAGAGGCGGAAGTCGTCACGGCGGTCTGGGGACTGGAAAGTGCCTACGGTGCATTCAAGGGTGACACGCCGCTCATCTCTGCTGTCGCAACACTTGCGTTCGATGGGCGGCGAGGAAAGTTCTTTGAAGAACAGCTGGTCGCAGCTTTGAAGATCATTCAACAGGGCGATGTGCGACCCCGGGATATGACCGGATCCTGGGCCGGTGCGATGGGACATACCCAGTTCATTCCGACATCCTATCTGGCTTACGCAGTGGATTTTCGCGGCGATGGCAAGCGGGACATCTGGTCTGATGATCCAACAGATGCACTGGCGTCAACGGCAGCTTATCTCCAGAGGTTTGGTTGGACTAAAGGTCAGCCGTGGGGTGTGGAGGTCATTTTGCCTCGCGGCTTTAACTACGATCAGACGGGTGCTCGTATCAAGAAAAGCCCGGCAGAATGGGCAAGAATGGGTGTCCGCGACACAAGCGGGCGCCCGGTGCCGAACCACGGACGCGCTTCGATCCTTCTACCCGCTGGAGCGCAGGGCACGGCCTTTATGATCTTCGACAACTTCCACGTTATTGAGCGGTACAATACAGCCGATGCCTATGTAATCGGCGTTGGTCACCTCAGCGACCGTATCGCCGGGGGCGCTGCGCTGAAGTCGGGTTGGCCGCGCGACGATAGAAACCTCAGGTTTTCCGAGAGACAAGAGATGCAACAGAGGCTTACACGCGCAGGCTTCGACACCAAGGGGGTCGATGGCATAATCGGTCCGAACACGATTGCCGCGATACGAGCATTTCAGCGATCCGTAGGTATGACTCCGGACGGATACGCCAGTTATGAGATTCTTCGCCGTCTACGGTAACCCAGACGGATCTTCGAAGCTGTGTTGCCATGATCCTTTTGGGAGGTCCGCAAACGCAGAGGTGACAACGAAAGCGTCGGCTCTATGAGCCTATGCGGTTTAGCAGTGCGATGATGTATCTGTTGTTGCGGCGAAAGACATCGCTGCTTCGTGTCTGTCTGTTCAGCCTCTGATCCAGCCGTTTGCGGCCGCGCTGGTTGATCATCACGCGGATCGCTTTTTGTAACAGCCACCGCAGTTTGGGGCGTTTGGCTTCGAGTTCGCTGTCTATCCGCGATCCGGCATAGCCAAGGACATTAAAAAATGCCTGCTCCAGATCTACCGAGGGTGCGACACTGTCGGTGATGTCGGCACCCGCGGTTTCCTCAAACGGACTGCCGTCAAGGACGCTCCGAAAATCTGAGAGTCGGTGACCACCACCAACGATTGAATGATCTAATCCGTCGAACTCATTCGATCGGAAGCAATCTGCCAATAGCACATGCCCACTCGCTACCAAATGGTCTGCGCATTTTGAAAGGCCTATTTCGAGCGGAATGTATTGATAGCTCTCAGAAAAGAGACAAAGATCGAATGCCTTGTCATCCGAGAAGTCCTCGAACCGTACTTCGTGGACATTTGCATCCGGGGCATTCTCGCGACACCGGCTGGCTAGGTAGGTTGATGGTACAACGATCTCAACGCTATGGCCAAGCGCGCACAGCTTTCCTGCCGTTTCGCCTGCGCCACCACCAATATCCAGTATTCGCAGCCTTCCCGGAGGCAGAAACGAAAAGAGCTTTTCGGTAAAGGCATCTTGCGCCGCGCGAAGGTTTGCGGCGTTAACCTCAAGATCGTCCCAGAGCCCATAGTGAAGGTTTTCGGCACCCGTGAGCCATTTCGTGAATGCAAGCCCGATATCCAGTCCAATCGCACGAGTATCAAGCTTTGAACGCATAAGTCCCCTGTCAGAGCTGGCTGTGAAGTTGAACGTTAGAAATGCGGCGCAAACTGTTCCAGCACTTGCGCATAGACCGTGCGCTTAAAAGGAACAATGCCTTCAATCACTTCTTCAGGGCGAACCCATTTCCAGTCGGAGAATTCGGGGTGGGCGGTGTCGATACGAATATCCTGATCCGTCCCTTCGAACCGCAACAGAAACCACTTTTGCTCCTGCCCTCGGAACCGGCCTTTCCAGACTTTACCAATCAGATGATCGGGTAGATCGTATCTGATCCAGTCAGGCGTTTCATCTACGACCTGCACCAAATCGCTGGTGACCCCGGTCTCTTCTTCCAGTTCTCGAAGCGCGGCAGATTCCGGGGATTCGCCGTCATCGATGCCGCCTTGAGGCATTTGCCATGCATTAGGCGTATCGACGCGCTCGCCAATGAAAACAGACCCATTCGAGTTCATCAGAACCGCGCCCACGCACGGTCGATAGCCCAAGCCCATTCGTCCTCCGCTTGTCTTGCAATGACCTATCGTAGGCCAACGAGTGGCCCGACGATTTCTGGCTTACTCAGCGGGTCCCAGTGCAGTCAGGCCCTTCAGGATATCGATTGCATATGCAAGCTGATAGTCTTCATCCCGCAGTCTCGCTGCCTCTTCGACCTTGTCACGCTCGGCTTCAATCTGACGGCGCTGATCTTCGGTCAGACTGTCGTTATCAAGACTTCCGCGAAGGTCAGACTCAAACCTGTTCCGGTTTGCTGCGTCCTGATCTTCTCCGGCTTCGCCTTCTGGGCGACGTGGAGGCTGCTCAACGATGATATCCGGAGAGATTCCCAACGCCTGAATAGAGCGGCCTGATGGCGTATAATACCGCGCCGTCGTCAGGCGCATCGCACCCTCCTGGCGAAGTGGCATAACGGTCTGGACCGATCCTTTACCAAAGCTTTTCGTGCCAATAACAATTGCACGACGGTGATCCTGCAATGCTCCCGCAACAATCTCGGACGCCGAAGCCGATCCACCGTTGATCAAGACAACGATCGGCTTGCCCTCAACAAGATCGCCTTCCGTCGCATTGAACCTTTCGCCGTCCTGTGGATCGCGTCCACGAGTCGAAACGATTTCACCCGCATTTAGGAAGGCATCTGATACGCGGATTGACTGTGTCAGAAGCCCACCGGGATTATTCCGAAGATCCAGGACAATTCCATTGATGTTGTCCAGACCGCCGGCTTCCTCGATCTGTTTTTCAAGGCCTTCCTTCATGTTCGGATAGGTTTGATCGTTAAAGGTAGTGACCCGAAGCACAACGGTTTCGCCAAGAGTCCTCGTCCTGACGGCCGTTAGTTTGATCGTATCGCGGATGATCGAAACATCGAAAGGGTCATCAGTACCTTCCCGGACGACGGTGATTATGATTTCCGAACCGACTGGTCCGCGCATCATCTCAACCGCGTCATCAAGGGTAAGCCCAAGAACGCTCTCACCGTCGACATGGGTAATGAAATCGCCAGCCTCGATACCTGCCTCCTCTGCCGGCGTATCGTCCATGGGAGAAACGACTTTCACAAAGCCTTCTTCCTGCGTGACTTCGATTCCAAGGCCGCCGAACTCGCCGCGGGTCTGCACGCGCATCGCACTGGCATCGTTCGGCGACAGATAACTGGAATGCGGATCCAGCGACGTAAGCATTCCGTTGATGGCAGCTTCGATCAGCTCCTCTTCATCGACCTGCTCAACATATTGCGCACGGATCCTTTCGAAGATGTCCCCGAACAGATCGAGTTGCTCATAGACTGATGTTCGCTTGTCGGCTTCCTGAGCAATCAACGGCCCTGCAACCTGGGTCGCAAGAACTATGCCCGCTACGGTTCCGCCAATCGCGGCCCACATGAATTTTTTCATCGATGCGTCCTATTCTAAAGCCAGACGAAACCAGTCGGTCGGATCCAGCGGCGTTTCGCCTTGTCGGAGTTCAATATAGAGCGTTTCCGAGCGATCTTGACCACTTCCGTCGCGAGATTCGATCAAAATCTGTTCAGCATCCGGCGACAGCCCACCCATCAGGCCGATTGGCGCTCCGATTTCAACGATTTCTCCCGCATCGGCGAATGTCTTTGCCATTCCTGAAAGAATCAGAAGATAGCCCGATTCCGGCTCGAGTACCGAGACCTGTCCAAGATCAAGTAAAGGACCGGAATACCGGATTGTTGCGGTATGCGGCGCCGTAACGAGAGCTCCGGAAGTCGTTGCAACCAAAACGCCGGGACGCCGTATCCCACTGCTGTCTGGCTGGCTGAAGCCGGAAATAACGGTACCTGTCACGGGCGAACTCAACGTCCCCTTCAACTCGGCGAATCCGCCTGCCGTGCCGTCGGGACTGGTTTCCACCGTCGCCAGGCTCGCTGCAAATCCCTGCAGCGTATCGGCACTGTTTACCAGTGCTTGCATTGTTGCACTTTCAATCGCAGACGCGCTCGGCGGCGCCCTCCGGTCTTGAACGGCCTGACTCAACTCGGTTCGTGCCTCTTGAACGCCCGCAAGCCCTTCGGAAAGAATGGTAAAAGCATTGTCCTGGAGACTACGCATGATCACAAGATCGGAAAGCTGGACCTGCAGGTCAGCAATCTTGCGCTGGAGAATGGGTGAGACATCGGACAGGATCATACCAGCGCGTGCCGTTTGAAGTGGACCTGCAGGATGCAACAAGGTGTGTGCCTCCGGCGATGTCTGCATCGACGAAAGAGCGCCGAGAAGCGAAGACAGTTCTTTTTCCTCTGAACGTAACTTTGCTTCGATTTGGCGTTCTCTCAGAGCGGCCTGGCGAATTCCTTCGCGAAGGCCGGAAAGACCGGTTTCATATGCCCGAATAGTCTCTGTTAGAGCCCTCACGCGATCATTCGAAGATTGCGCAGCAGCGAGGCTTGCGGCCGCCTCTTGAAGTGCGGTGACGGCGCTTTCTGCGACCTGTGCAGAATCTGTCTCTGCATTTGCTTGGGCGGCAACCGCAAGAAAGACACTGATGGCCAGTCGTTTGATCATTTCCGAATAAGACTCTCGCCGGTCATCTCGGCTGGTTTTGGGAGTTCCATGAGTTCCAAAAGCGTCGGGGCCAGATCACTCAACCTGCCATTTCCCAGCGTGGCAGTCTCTGGTCCTCCGAACAGGATTACCGGAACCGGGTTCGTAGTGTGGGCCGTATGCGGGCCGCCTGTCAGGGGATCCACCATCGTTTCACAGTTTCCATGATCCGCCGTCACGATCATTGCACCACCAACCCGCTCAAGAGCTTCGACGACTTTGCCCAAACCCCGATCGACAGCCTCGCAAGCTGCGATAGCCGCGTTCAGATCACCAGTATGGCCGACCATGTCCGGATTGGCATAATTCGTTACGATTAGATCATAGCGCGCTTCGATTGCGTCGACGAAACGGTCAGACACTTCTACGGCGGACATTTCCGGTTGCAGGTCATAGGTAGCGACCTTAGGCGATTCCGGCATATAGCGGTCTTCGCCCTTTTCCGGATCCTCTTTCCCCCCATTCAGAAAGAATGTTACGTGAGGGTACTTCTCGGTTTCGGCAAGGCGGAACTGACGCAGCCCGTGCTTGGCAATCCATTCACCCAGCGTGTTGACCAGTTTCCGCTTTGGGAAAACCGCGTCAAACCAGGCGTTATGGGCATCAGAGTATTCGACCATTCCCAGACTTACCGAGAGTTGTGGGGCCTCGCCGCGATCGAATCCGGTGAAGTCGGGATCGGCAAGGCTGGCAAGGACCTCCCTTGCGCGGTCTGCCCGAAAGTTCAGACAGAAGAACCCGTCACCTTCTGCAATTCCGGGGTAATCGCCGACAACCGTGGCTGGCAGGAATTCGTCTGTCAGCCCGGTGTCATAGTAGTCGGAGACGATTTCTGCGGCCGTTTTAGTAATCTGATGTTTCGCTTCGCCAGAAACGATTGCCTGATAAGCCTCTTCAACCCGCTCCCACCGATTGTCTCGATCCATCGCGTAGTAGCGCCCAATCACCGTGGCTATCGTTGCGCCTTGCGGGGCCTCTTTGGACAAGCGTTTTATGAACTGTGCTGCCGACTTCGGAGGTACGTCGCGACCGTCGGTGATTGCATGAATCCAGACTTTCAACCCTGCGTCAGAAATGATTCGAGCGGCAGCAAGTAAATGGTCGATATGACCATGTACGCCACCATCAGAGATCACACCCATCAGATGAGCCGCACCGTTTACCGATTTCAAATCTTCGATGAATCTAAGAAGCGCAGGCTGCTTGGCAAAGCTTCCGTCCTCAATGGCAAGATCGATCTGACCCAGATCCATGGCGACGACCCGCCCTGCCCCGATGTTTGTGTGGCCGACTTCCGAGTTCCCCATCTGACCTGACGGCAACCCAACATCTGGCCCATGCGTCACAAGCTGCGCGCTGGGATAATCTGCCATCAGGCGGTCAAAAGTCGGTGTTTTGGCCAAAACTGGAGCATTCGCTGATCGCTGATCGCTCAGTCCCCACCCGTCCAGGATGCATAATACAACAGGTTTGGGGGGTGCCATGGCCGACCTCTCTGGTTCAGGCCAGCTTTTACGCCGTTCCTTGGCAAAGCGAAACCGCGCAGCAGGCCATAGGCAAAAAAAGACCCCGCGGGTTGAGCGCGGGGCCAGTCATGTGCCGTGGACGGCCACAGACACAGGCGGTAATTCGTCATGACATCTCTGCGCGGATCTGCTGGCGCAGGATATCGATGGGTATGTTCTGACCTTCACGGCGATAGTGCCAGTAGGTCCAACCATTACAGGATGGTGCACTCTCAAAGGCTGCACCAACCTGATGGATCGACCCTTTTACATCCTCAGCAATGAGCGTGCCGTCCGCACGAACCTTTGCGGTCTTGCCGCGCGGACTGGTCAGAACCTCGCCAGGGCGAAGCAATCCGCGTTCGACAAGTTGACCAAAAGGAACACGCGGCTCTGCTCGCTTCGAAACCGTAACCGCAAGCGCCTCGTTGTCGAATTTGCGCACGCTCGCGATCCGCTTTTCGGCAACTTTGCGATACGCCGCCTCCCGTTCGATCCCAATGAAGTCCCGTCCCAGCATCTTTGCAACGGCGCCGGTCGTTCCGGTACCAAAGAAAGGGTCAAGAACAACGTCACCCGGGTTTGTCGTCGCAACAAGCACTCGATGCAAAAGGCTCTCGGGCTTCTGTGTTGGGTGTGCCTTGTCCCCGTTCTCATCTTTTAGCCGCTCGTGCCCGGTGCAGATCGGAAGCACCCAGTCAGAGCGCATCTGGACGCCTTCGTTCAAGGCCTTCAGCGCTTCATAGTTGAACGTATATTTTGCACCCTCGCCCCGAGACGCCCAGATCAGCGTCTCATGCGCATTCGTAAAGCGCTTGCCACGAAAGTTCGGCATAGGGTTGGATTTGCGCCAGACCACATCATTCAGGATCCAGAACCCTGCATTCTGCATCGCCGATCCCACGCGAAAGATGTTGTGGTAAGACCCCACGACCCAGATCGCGCCGTTTGGCTTCAACAGTCTGCGGGCCGCTTTGAGCCAAGATTTCGTAAACTCATCATAAGCTCCGAAAGACGCGAAACTGTCCCACGCATCATCGACGGCATCGACGCGGCTGTTGTCGGGACGATGCAGATCGCCGCGAAGCTGTAGGTTATACGGCGGATCGGCAAAGATCAGATCGATTGATGCCTCGGGCAACTCATTCATTGCCTTGATGCAGTCATCGGAAAGAATTCTGTTCAGCGGAAGCGCTCCAGCTCCGCGATCGGTTTTTGTCGTCATCTCTGCCTCTGTCCCGGGCCTGCTATGGGCCACATTGTTGGGGTCAAAGATGATTCAAAGCCGATTCGCCGTCAAATTCTTTTTTGAATCAAGAGGTTACAGATTTCTCTCGACACAAGATATTGTGGACCGGTTTGAAGGAACGCCTATGGTGTGGGGTCACACCAAAATCTCGAATCGCCTGTAGATGGGCTTTGGTCGGGTATGCTGCGTTATGCTCCCATCCATACCCCGGGTGCTGTTGCGCCAAATCCACCATGATCTGATCACGCGTCGATTTGGCGACGATCGAAGCGGCCGCAATCGACAGGCTCGACGCGTCCCCCCTTACGATTGATCGTGCCGGAAGGTTCAGACTTGCTGGAATCATGTTGCCATCGATCAGCACAAATTCGGCGCGGTGTGGAAGCGCATCAACTGCCCGGATCATCGCAAGATGGGACGCCTGCAGGATATTGATTTCGTCGATCTCTTCGACCGAGGCAATGCCAACGCCGACATGTGCCCGTTTTAGTAGTTCCGCCGTCAGACCGGCGCGCCGCACGGAGCTCAGCTTCTTTGAGTCGTTCAATCCATTGGGGGTATCAGTTGGGTCCAGAACAACGGCCGCAGCGACGACAGGGCCGGCCAATGGCCCCCGACCCGCCTCGTCAACTCCGGCGACCCGGTTGTAGCCCTCTGAACGGGCAAGACGTTCGGCCTCAAAATCGGGGAACTTTTGGAACATGGGCAAGAAAGACTCGATCCAACATGATCTTGCAAGTGCCTCACCTATCTCGGAACCGGGTTTTGCCACCCGGTTCATGTTCCAGTTTATCTGCTCCAATAGCGTCCGTTATCGATCCTCCAGCCGTTTCTTTTGACACAGCGCGCACCGTATGCACTACGAAACCCCCGGTCGGTACGTACGGATAGCTTGCACGACTCTGGAAGACGCGCGAGCTTAACGTCGTTGCGTTTCAGACAACGCGCGGCGAGCACTTGGCGATCACGCCGCCCCGCTCTTTCAATTGTGCGCAGGCATCTTGCAGGAAGCGAACGTCTCTTGTTGTAACCATGCTTGCCGTAACGCTTCTTTTGTTGATGGACGTCAGAGTGGCGAACCGTTGGTGCGCGCGAGGCCTCGTCTCGTCGGTCATTGATCTCCTTTCCGATGATGGCCA
Source organism: uncultured Paracoccaceae bacterium (assembly GCA_947503175.1). Lineage (GTDB taxonomy): Bacteria > Pseudomonadota > Alphaproteobacteria > Rhodobacterales > Rhodobacteraceae > Ovoidimarina. Next base: position 514,888 of record CANNCO010000003.1, on the reverse strand, counting down.
CTGCGGCAGCACCTGCCAGAAGCGCAAGCAGCTCGGATTCAGTAAGGGCGTGTGCGGGGCGTGCATTGATCGGAGCAACTCCAATCGCGAGGGCAAGCAGTGCTGTAATCGTTACGGTTCTCATAATGTTTCCTTTCACGTTGATCGGGACAGAGCGATCGTGTCGTCAGCGTGAAGGCTTTCGATGGAGTCAGGCAATATCGCGGGGGTGCTAGCCGATAGCGTTCCGTATGACCCATCTCGGATATTGTATAACTGCGCCACGTGGATCAGGGTCGGAGTATGAAACGTCTGTGCTTCTCAACCATTGCCTGCTTGTTGTTGGCTGCCGTTCCCGCGAACGCCGCATGCTATGCTGACTACAAAGCGAAAAAGGACGATCCGCTACGCCTTCACTACGGTGTAATCGAGCTACCGGACTCGCTTTGCGGCAATACCGAAGTTGCGGCGGACGAAGTACAGCGTCGAATCGCATCTGGTGGCTGGACGCTTCTGAGCGTAGTTTCGGTTTTCTCGGAGGATGGTTTGGAGCAAAGGAAAGAGAGTGCGGCCGACTTCTTCCTCCGCTTCTGACAGTCGCGCAGCAGGTACGCGTGTCGTTGCAATCGGTGTTATCGCGATCATCGTGATACTTGGCGCGGCAGCGGTTTTTCTGTTCCTGAACTTGCCGGATGCGAATGCATTCAACGCACGGGTCGAGCGCCTGTTCGTCGAAAACGACGACCTTACATCCGGTGCTGAAATCAAGCTTCTGGAAATTCTCGCTCAATCCGGAACGGCATTCTCCGAAACACTGATGAGTTACCGTGTTGTCATCTTCGTGCTAATGGTTTTTGCGACCGCTCTTCTGGTGGCATCGCTTGTTTTTGTCGTCACCATCATGATCCTGAATCGGCGAATGGGCGAGATCGAGCGACACGGCATACAGGTTTCATCGCTTCTCATCAGCCGTGAAGACAACGCGGTCTACCTGAACAACATGGAGTTCAAGCTGACCGGCGCGATGGTTGAAACCCTGGCGGTGCTGGCCGAAGCGCGGATGGATGATGATGTCCTTAGCGGTGCCGAACTTGAGGCCATCATTTCTGGCAGAAACGCGGGCGATTGCGACGAGGCTGCTGGGGCAACACGGATCAAGCGTCTTCGTGACGCTCTGGGTAATCAGATGGTCAGCGAATTGCTGATCAAGACGATTGCCCGCCGTGGTTATGTTTTGGCCATCGAAAAGGACGTTATCAAGATGGTTTAGGCCTTGCAGCCCTTGTTGTTGTTTTTCTTGTTCGTCTTGTACTTGCCATTCTTCTTCTTTTTCGGCTCAGGGCATTTGGCCGCAGCATCAGGTCCAGTATTGTCCGTGGTCGCATCTTTACCGCCCTTGCCTTTGGAAGCTTTCGAGTTTTTCCCGTTCTTCTTATCGGCAGGCTGCTTTTTAGCATTGTCAGTCGGGCCGGACCCGGCGTTCGCGCCACTATCCGTTGCATCGCCAGCATCTCCCGAAGATGCTCCACTGCTCCCCGAGTTTGGTGTGCTGCCGCCAGATTGACCGTTTCCGCTTGAGCCAGTTCCACCACCGGATGATTGTGAGCCGCCCGACGATGAGCCGCCACCAACCGTGTCGTCTCCGTAGTTGTCGCCTTGGCTGCCACCGTGGTGCGAGCCTGAGCCCTTCGACGATGACGACGATGTCGGAGGAGTAGGTGCATCGGCGATCTCAGCAGATGCAACGCGATCACTGATGCGGTTTGCCGCATCTTCGGTGCTTTCGCCTACCGACGACACTGTGAGAGCACTAAGAAGGACAATGCCAGCTGTGATGACAACCATGTCCGCTGTCGATGCGCCGGAAGAATCTGACCAGAACTGCTTTAGTTTTTGAGGCACGTTGATGTTCGCGAGCGAACATGCGGGGGACTTGAAGAAAACCATTTACTCGAACCAGTTAACGACCGCCAACACGAACGGACCTGTTCGAACTATCCGTACAAATTGACGAAAATATGTATCAAAAGCGGTTTTTCTATTGATGAGTGCCCGGAAGCAGCCTCGAAATCTGGCAGCCAACAGAACGGCATGAAGCATTCAAGTGACTTTTCGCGCGGCGGCGGGCGGCGGTAACCCCGGCCCCCTAGGACCGGACAAGCCAACCATTCAACTGTTAAAGACATTGCGGTTCGTCAATGCTCCGAAGCGGCAAAGATAGACTTATTGCGGTGCTGTCCCTTCGGTATTTCTTAGATCGTCTTATATTGTTTGAACAATGTTTGTTTAGTCTGATACCTGTTGAAATATGTTGAGCAAACCCTTCCTTACGACGCACGAGATTGCCGAACTGCTGAAAGTGCGAGAGCAGACAGTGCGCACGTGGATCCACGCACAGGAGTTGCGGGCGGTGAAACTCGGCCGGGAGTTTCGCGTTGCCGTCAAAGACTTGGAAGCATTCGTGAATGAGCACGCGACGCGCGAACCTAGTTGGGACGAAAGTGGAAGCGGCGTTTGACGGAAACCAATGAGTTTTCCGCTGCGCCGGATAGACCACCTGTCATGCAGTTGACCGGAACGACCCGCCACAGTGGTGCGGGGTCTGAAGAAGAAAGTTTGGAGGCAAAGGGGCAGTGATGGTCGAGACGATTGAAGCCTACATTTTTTATGAGATTGCCGCGCTTCTGGTACTGTCGGCGGCGGTTGGCTTTGTCGGTCTTTTGCTGCGTCAGCCGCTGATCGTCAGTTTCATCGCAGTTGGGATCATCGCTGGTCCGTCGGTGCTCGACATCGTGCGGTCGAATGAGCAAATCGACCTTCTGGCAGAACTTGGTATCGCGGTTCTGCTGTTTCTGGTCGGGCTGAAGCTCGACTTCCAGTTAGTGCGCACGCTTGGTGCGGTGGCCCTTATGACCGGGTTGGGGCAGGTTGCATTTACAACTGTCTTTGGCTTCCTCTTAGGGCTGGCGTTGGGGCTGGATACTGTAACAAGTATCTACGTTGCGATTGCACTCACCTTCTCGTCCACGATCATCATTGTGAAACTATTGTCCGACAAGCGGGAGATCGACTCGCTGCATGGTCGGATCGCGTTGGGGTTTCTGATCGTACAGGATATCGTTGTCGTGGTGGCGATGATCGTGCTCTCTGCCGTGGGGATAGGTGCGGCGGGCGACTCCGCGGTTACCGATGTGCTGTTGGTTCTTGGCTATGGTCCTGGCATGCTCGCGCTCGTCGCTGTCTTCATCCGGTATATTGCCAACCCGCTGGTTGAGCGCCTTTCGCGTGCACCTGAACTTCTGGTGTCCTTCGCAATCGGCTGGGCGGCACTTCTGGCGGCGGCCGGGCATTATCTGGGATTTGGCAAGGAGCTTGGAGGCTTGCTCGCCGGTGTTTCCTTCGCCTCGACAGCCTACCGGGAGGCTATTGCGGCGCGGCTGGCGTCACTGCGTGATTTCCTCCTCCTGTTCTTCTTCATTGCGCTTGGTTCTGCGCTCGACCTGTCAATTCTTGGAGCCAGTGTCGGAGCCGCTATCGTCCTTTCACTGTTCGTTCTGATCGGCAATCCGCTTATCGTTTTGGCGATCATGGGGGCCATGGGGTATCGCAAGAGGATCGGATTTCTGGCCGGTCTCACGGTTGCGCAGATCAGCGAATTCTCCCTCATCTTCATGGCTATGGGCGTTGCGATCGGCCATGTCTCTGACACTGCGCTTGGTCTGGTGACACTGGTCGGTCTGATCACCATCGCCGCGTCGACCTATATGATCACTTATTCGCATCAACTCTATGAACGGCTCGAACCACTGCTTGGTGTGTTCGAACGGAGGGATCCGACGCGGGACAAGGCCGATACTGCCGTTCGTCAAAGCCAGCACGACATCATCGTGTTCGGGATGGGACGTTACGGGGTCGGCATCGCACGCGAACTGACCAATGCGGGACGGCGTGTTCTTGGCGTCGATTTTAGTCCGGTCGCAGTGCGACATGCACGATCCAAAGGCTTTGACGTCGTTTTTGGCGATGCCACGGACCCCGAGTTTCTTGCGCACCTTCCACTGGATGATGTGGAATGGGTGGTTTCTGCGGTACCGGAACACGATACCGGACTGACCCATGACGACCCCCGACGGTCACTGATCGGTGCGATGAAGGATCTGGGTTTTGCTGGCCGTATTGCCGTTTCGGCCCATCACGAAGCAACGGCCGAGGGGCTGCGCGACGCCAAAGCAGATCTGGTTCTGATGCCCTATGCGGATGCTGCGGCGCAGGCTGCGACATTGATTCAGACCAATGCGACCTTGGCTCATGAGGGCATTTCCGATCCGGGCGGGCAGCGGGAGTTCGTCTGATGAACGGGGCCGCTGCCGCAGAGCATTCAGTCCTTATCCGAAAAGTGCTTGTCGTTTGCTCAGGCTCCGACAGCGATGCAAACCTTCTCGCTTCCGCGTCGGATCTTGCCGAACTGAACGGTGCAAGCCTTGTCGTGCTCTCGGTTGTCGAGATGCCGCCTGATGCCCGCGAACTGGCACGTGCGGCGAACATTGATATCGATGTCGCTTTGAAGCGCCTGTTGGATGAACGGCGCGCCGAGATCCTGTCACGGGCGAAACAAGCAGTTCCGGAGCATGTCCCGCCGGTCCAAGTTCGCGTTGGCAAGCCGTTCCTCGAGATCATTCGCCATGTCATTGATGAGAACTTTGATTTCGTCGTGAAGACCGCCGAACCTCTGCTGGGTGCAAAACGGTTTCTTTTTGCGAGCACGGACCAACACCTTTTGCGGAAATGCCCCTGCTCCGTCTGGCTCCGCCAACCCGACACGCCACGCCGGGTTACAAATGTCATTGCAGCCGTAGATGTCGATCTGGACGATGCAATCGAACCAGAGACGCTTGGACTGCTAAACAAGAGTGTCATGGAAACGGCGGCACGCCTGTCGCCGATTTCGGATACGACGATCAGCGCATTGCATGCCTGGGATGCTCCGGGTGAGGGCCTGGTGCGTCTTTGGACAAGCGGACCCGATGCCGGCGCGGCGGCCGAGGCCTATATCGCCACCATCCACGCAAACCGCGCAAAAGAAATCCAGTCCCTTGCGTTGGATGTCACAAATGTTCTGGATAGAGCAGGGTTCGGAAACCCCGGATACCGCACGATCCTCGAACGAGGAACAGCACGGGCGGTGATAGCGGAGCAGACGAGGGCGCTTCACGCAGATGTTCTGGTCATCGGGACGGTGGCACGAACGGGCCTGCAGGGGGTGATCATCGGAAATACTGCGGAAGATGTTTTGAACAGCATCGATTGCTCGGTCGTTGCCGTGAAGCCGCCCGGGTTTGTGACGCCGCTTGATTTCTCCCGTTCTCATCCGTGAATGCAGCGAGTTGAAGTCATTTTGCGCCAACCTGACGGTGAGGATCAAACCTGCGATAGATGACGAATTCGACGCGCCTGACAGGTACATCAAGTACGGTAGTGGGGAAAATCGAGGGCCCTAAACATGGTCGGAGTGGCGAGATTCGAACTCACGACCCCTGCCTCCCGAAGACAGTGCTCTACCAGGCTGAGCTACACTCCGACCGTGCGGAGCGGGTTAGCGGTTGGAATTTGGTTTTGCAATAGTCTGCTTCGTCTGTTCCTGACTTTGGTCGGCGCTTCCGACGCGCGGGGCTGTTCCGGTATCGGGACGCGTTCTGGTTCGCAGGACGGGTGTCGTTCGCGAGATGCCCGAAAGACTTTCGCGCAAGACGATGTAGATCCCGCTGGCGATGATGATGGCCGCACCGATCCACGTCATGCGGTCGCTGCTTTCCCCGAAGAAGAAAGCGCCATAGCCCGCGGCCCAAAGGATCTGCGAATACTGCATCGGCGCGACGACGGCCGCATCGCCCGTTTTGTAGGCGGCAATCAGAAGAAGGCCGGCGGAGAATGCGAGGATGGAGATCAGGCCAAGTGCTCCGAGATGTTCGATGGGCATGGGGCGATAGATGAAAGGCAGCAGAAAGCCCATTGCCACGAAATTTGCCATCATCGGGTAAAGCAACAGTACGGCGCTTCGTTCATCGCGACCGATCTTGCGGACGATGACCGATGCGAATGCACCGCAGATGGCGGCAGCGACTGCGGCGAGATGGCCGAGTTCCAAATCTGTTGCACCGGGCCGGATGACGACAAGCACACCAGCCAGACCGACGGCAATTGCGGCCCAGCGATGGATACCGACCTTTTCGCCGAGTACCGGGATCGAAAGGATTGTGATCAGTAAAGGTGCAGCAAAAAGAATGGCATAGACCTGTGCTAGCGGGATGGCAGAGAAGGCGTAGAAGGCCGAAGAACCGGTGACGATAATGGCGAGGGTCCGAAAGGCGGTCCACCAAGGATGAACTGGGATCAGTGTCCCTTTTGTTGCGTCGCGCATCAGCATCAGAAGAACCAGCGGGAAGGACAAAAGGACGCTGAAGAAGATGATCTGAAAGACGGCGTATTCGCCGCCGAGGAATTTCACGACGACGTCATGGGCCGCAAAAAGCGCAAAGGCGCAGAGCGCAAAGGTGGCGCCGCGAAGGTTCGAACGGGCTGAATCGGTCATATGCGGAAGCTATGCGCAAACTATGTGTATTTCATGCGCATGATTGCACATCTCCGCAAGTTACGGAGATTTAATGTCAATCGTCCGGCACCGGCGGTTCTTAATGCTCATCCTGCGAACGAGCCAAATCCGAAGCTTGCTACCGACTATCCTAGGGAGAGCTTCGCAACGACCGCGTCACCCATTTCAGATGTCGAGACCGGTGTGCCCCCTGTGGGGCCCATCAGATCGGCGGTGCGCAACCCGTCGGCCAGTACCGCCTCGACCGCTTGTTCCAGTTTCGTCGCGGCATCGCCCTGATCGAAGGAGTATCGCAGCGCCATCGCGAAGCTCAGGATGCAGGCGATCGGATTGGCCTTGCCCTGCCCTGCGATATCCGGCGCCGAACCATGGACGGGTTCGTAAAGAGCCTTGGGTCTGCCATTGGCCATCGGCGCTCCGAGCGAGGCAGAAGGCAACATGCCGAGTGAGCCGGTCAGCATCGCGGCGAGATCGGAAAGAAGGTCGCCGAAAAGATTGTCGGTAACGATCACATCGAATTGCTTGGGCCAGCGGGTCAACTGCATGGCGCCGGCATCGGCATACATATGCGACAGCTCGACATCGGGGTATTCTGCGGCATGAACCTCGGTCACGACATCGCGCCAAAGGACGCCCGACTCCATGACATTGGCCTTTTCCATCGAACAGACCTTGTTGTCGCGCTTGCGGGCCAGCTCGAAAGCCGAGCGTGCGACGCGCGCAATCTCGGATTCCGTGTAGCGTTGGGTGTTGATGCCCACGCGCTCGTTTCCTTCCTTGATGATCCCGCGCGGCTCGCCGAAATAGACACCGGAGGTCAGCTCGCGAACGATCATGATGTCGAGACCGCCGACCACATCGGGTTTGAGTGACGAGAAGTCCGCAAGCGCATCGAAGCACTGGGCCGGGCGCAGGTTTGCGTAAAGGTCCATCTCCTTGCGCAAGCGCAGAAGGCCACGCTCCGGCTTCAGGCTGAAATCGAGATCGTCGTATTTCGGACCGCCGACCGCGCCAAGAAGAACCGCATCAGCCTCTTGTGCCCGCGCCATCGTTGCATCGGTCAGTGGGGTTCCATGGGCGTCATATGCGGCACCGCCCACCAGATCCTCTGAGACGTCGAACGAGAGGCCTGCATTTTCACCGAACCAGCCGATCACCTTGCGCACTTCGGTCATGACCTCGGGGCCAATGCCATCGCCGGGAAGGATCAGAAGGGATTGGGTGGTCATGGTGAACGTCCTTGCAAATGATCGGGTCGCGTTCGGGTATCGCGGGGGCGCGGGGGGGTCAAGAAAGGACCTGTGCCAGATCATCGGCCAGCATGTCCCAGACACGCCGGATACGGGGTGTATCGCGCAACGCCGCATGGGCCGTCAGCCATACGGGCAAGGATGGGATCGGGATGCCGAGATCGACCTTTTCGACGATTGGATCGGTCTCGGCCAGTGCCATTGCCCCGAACCCAAGGCCGCAGCCTGCGCGTACAAGCTCCCAATACGCGGCCTGGGCGTCGCAGCGGGTTCGGAAGAAATCCCGGTCAACGTCCCAACCGGCTTCGCGAAAGCCGCGGATGATCCGGTCGTTCGTGTCATAGCCTACGAAGTCATGTTCTACGAGGTCTTCCCGGTCTGTTGGCCGTCCGTGGGCATCGAGGTAGGACACCGCTCCGTAGAGGCCGAGGGGCATATCACCGATATGCTGTGTCACCACGTCCAGTTGCGATGGGCGGAACATGCGGACGGCGATGTCGGCCTCGCGGAACAGAAGGTTTTCGGCGGTGTCGGTTGAAATGAGATCAAGCGCGATGTCGGGTTCAGCGCGACGGATGCGGCCGACGATCGGCGGCAGGAAATGGTGCGCGGCAAAGACGCTGGCGGTGATGCGAACATTGCCCTGCAACGTGTCCGTGGCGCCAGCTGCGATTACCGAAAAATGACCTGCAGCCTGACGCATGGCGCGTGCAGGCTCGATCAGCGACATGCCTTCTTCGGTCAGGATCATGCCGTTCGATCGGCGTCGGAACAGAGGTGCACCGAACGTTGTTTCGATCTCGCGCACCTGCCGCCCAACCGTGGGCTGACTGCATCCCAGGCGTCGTGAGGCAGCGGAGAGTGAGCCGGTTTCGGCGACTGTGACGAAGGTTTCGATGAGGGACCAGTCGAGTCGGTTCAGGTTTCGTGCCATTCAGAAATGAATATCACATCTGCAAAAACTGTAAATTTTCAAATGGCATCTGGGGTGTCAGATTATGCGCCATACGAGATTGGAGGCGCAGATGTCTGGTTCGGTTCTTGTCCTTGGCGGAAACGGGCGGTTTGGCCGTCATGCAAGCCAGACCTTCTGGGATGCGGGCTGGCGGGTTACGCAATATGATCGGTCGTCGGGTAATCTGATGCAGGCGGCGATGGGTCAGGATCTGATCGTAAACGGCTGGAACCCGCCCTACGAGCGCTGGGCCGCGGAGTTACCGGGTCAGACAACCCAGGTGATCGAAGCGGCGCAAGCGAGCGGTGCGACGATCATCCTGCCCGGAAACGTTTACGTCTATGGGGCAGGTTCTCCGGCGCTCTTTGATGCCGGGACACCCCATGCCGCGCAAAACCCGCTTGGCCGTTTTCGGATCGAAATGGAGGCGCAGTACAGGGCGTCCGGGGTCCGCGTGATCCTGCTTCGGGCCGGGGATTTCATTGATAGCGAGGCGTCGGGAAACTGGTTCGACAAGGTGATTGTCGGGCCGATCGCACGGGGTCGGTTGAGCTATCCGGGTGACGTGGATGTTCCGCATGCCTGGGCGTGGCTGCCGGATTTGGCGCGGGCGACAGTGGCCCTTGCCGAGAAACGAGAGACATTGCCGGTTTACTCGGACGTCATGTTTCCCGGCTGGACGCTGACCGGGACGGAACTGGCGGCGGCCTGTGCGAACGTGCTTGGCCGGAGGGTTGGTGTCGTGCGGATGAGTTGGGTGCCGCTCTATCTTGCCGTGCCGTTCTGGAAGATGGCACGGCATCTGATCGAGATGTCGTATCTTTGGCGCATGCGGCATCGGATTGATCCCGCCGGGTTCGATGCGCTCTTGCCGGAGTTTCGGTCGACGCCCGTCGAAGAGGGTTTGGCCATCGCGCTAGGGGCGCATATCGACCCAGACGAGGCCATGGCGGGAGAGGGTCAGGCGGTCTTTCTCTGACAGTGCCTGGTCGGGGTCCGGCCAGAGCACGCCGGCATCGATGACGGCCCAGTCGGCGGATGGCAGGATATAGTCGACCCTGAGGTTGCCGGGGCCGGGCATGTCACGCCAGTTGGCGGTGTCGAGAGCGGATATGCCCTTATGGTTCAGATTTGCGCCGCCGTCGGCTAGCGCGGCTTCCCGGGCGACTCGGCTTAGCGGTGCGGGGTCCTGAAGGCGCGGGTCTGTCAGCAACGCATTCAGCGCGTCAGCTATGCCGTCGCCGTCGATCGGATCGAGATTTGCGTCCCCCATGAGGATGAACCGGGATTTTGGTGCGCCCTGCCCCAGCTTTTCGTCCAGAAAGTGCCGCCAAAGTATGGTCTCATCATGGTTGCGCCGCCCGTTGCGGTCTTCGGGGCCGTCGAAAACTGGGGGTGTGGCGTGAAACGTCATGATGGAGAGTGGCGGCATTGCGGGAGGGGTGATTTCGACGACCCAGTGACCTGTCGTCGACAGACGCTGAATGTCGTGACCCGGATCATCTTTCGGCATCTTGTTTTCGGCCAGATCTTTCCAGAGCAGTCCGGTCAGATCAGTGTGGCCGGTTATGGGAAATCTTGAGAGGAGCGCCATCCCGCCCTGTCCCGAGAACGAACCGTATCCCTGGGCGTCTCGCGGTTCGCCAAGCCGATTGTTCCGGTCCAGATCCCGTCCCGTCGGCAGACCCGTATTGGGCCGGAGTGAGAACAGGTGTGGATACGAGATGCCGTGATCCGCGATACGCGCGGCAAAGGCCGATAGCGCCACTTGCCCGTGATCGTAATCGATGCCCTGCAGCACAATGATGTCGGCATCTGCGTGCGCAATGCGGCGGGCGGCTTCTTCGATGTCCGGGACGTCCTGTCTTGTGATGTCGCGCAGGAAAAGACCCGGGCCCTTACGCTGCAGTTCGGTGTTGAATGTGGCGATGCGCAACGTTTCCGCGACGACGGGCGACGCAAGAACCATACATGCTGCGATCAGGCAGGCAAGAACTCGCCATCTGCGTCTGCATTCGCCTCGCGGCGTTTTTGCTGGATCATCGATGCGATGCGGCCCATGGCGATGCCACGCATGAAGAGAGATGCGGGAAGAAAGGCCCATGCAGCGACCGTCCAGATCAATGTCTGCGGATTCTCAAGCGACATGGCCCCAAAGCTTGAGGCCGCAGCCTTGATGACCGCCGGTGTCAAGAATGGCAGCAGAAATCCTAATGCAATGTTAAAACGTGCATCGCGTTCGAGGCGTTCGACGACGTCGCCGCCGGCGGTCGGATCGAATGTCGGAAGGTTGACCCAGACGTTGAAGCTTCCGTTCCGGCTGGGCCAGCCCTGAATACGCAGGATGATCAGGAAAGCGGCAAGGGTAAGAAGCGAGACGAGATAGCTGATGCCCGCGGCGGTTCGGACCAATGTGATATGCTCGATGCTTGTATTTTCGGGAAGCATGAGAACCACAAGTCGGACGGGTGAATACGGGAAGTCAATTGCATGACCGATGAGCGCGCCGACCGCGGTGACAAAGCTGGAAAGCGTGCTTGGCTCATAAACGCCTTGGGTCACGAGTGTCAGCAGCAGCACTGTAATGAACAGCGATGCGAAGCGGACCCGGTTGAACGGTGGTGCATCGCGAAATTCGATAAGGCCTGGATAAGCGGACGCATATTCGATGATCACAAGAACCGCGGCAAAGAGCGCGACAAGGGCCACGATCTGCGCTGAATCCGGACTGACTCCCGGCAGCATGAGAGACGGCATCGCAATCAGCAAAATGACGAGAAACGCGCGGACAAGAGTCGCAGCCAAACGGGAAATCACAGCTTTCTGCCCCACATAAAAAACTCGGCACGAAGCGCACCGAATGTCATCTTTTCTTGTCTGTCCCGCACATTGTGGCGGGTTGCCTTATTTTTGCCCAAGTTTTGACAACTTTCGTTCCGCGCTTCAATCTTGAGATTAACCATGTTCGGACTCTGGGGCATTTTCGTGGTGAAACTGGTGCGGCATTGCATCAATTTTAGTTCAAATTCAGGATGATGCGCCGTCTGACACCAGATGTGGTGGCCGTGTACAAATCGTCCACAAAGAGAAACCCGACAATTTCTTGCCGGGTTTCAATGGCCTATGGGCCGCTGTTTCAGGGTTGCTTCACACCCAGGGGCGCTCACTTTGCGCCTTGGCTTCGAAGGCGTCGATCGATGCCGATTTCTCCATCGTCAGGCCGATATCGTCGAGACCGTTCATCAGGCAGTGCTTGCGGAACGGATCGACATCGAAAGAGAAGACTTCGCCGTCGGAACTCGTCACCGTCTGAGCGTCGAGATCGATTGTCATACGGGCATTGGCGCCCTTTTCGGCGTCTTTCATCAGCACATCGACCTGCTCTTGCGGCAGAACGATGGGAAGGATCCCGTTCTTGAAACAGTTGTTGTAGAAGATGTCGGCATAGCTGGGTGCGATGACACAGCGGATACCGAAATCCAAAAGTGCCCATGGAGCGTGTTCGCGGGACGAGCCGCAGCCGAAGTTGTCACCCGCCACAAGGATCTGAGCCTCGCGGTACTGCGGCCTGTTCAGCACGAACTCCGGGATCTCGCTGCCGTCATCGGCATAGCGCATCTCGTCGAAAAGGTTCACGCCAAGGCCGGAGCGCTTGATCGTCTTCAGGAACTGCTTGGGGATGATCATGTCGGTATCGACATTGATCAGGGGCAGAGGGGCGGCGATGCCGGTGAGCGTTTCGAACTTTTCCATTACATCATCTCCCGTACGTCGGTGAGCCGCCCGGTGACGGCTGCCGCTGCGGCCATCGCGGGGGACATGAGGTGGGTACGTCCACCGCGACCCTGACGGCCTTCGAAGTTGCGGTTCGAGGTCGCCGCACAGCGTTCACCGGGTGAGAGCTGATCGGGGTTCATGGCGAGGCACATGGAGCAACCCGCAAGGCGCCATTCGAAACCGGCGTCCTTGAAGATGTCGGCCAGACCTTCTTCCTCGGCCTGAAGGCGGACGAGACCGGAACCGGGCACGACCATGGCACGGAGGCCGTCCTTGATCTTTTTGCCCTTCACGATTTCGGCTGCGGCGCGCAGGTCTTCGATCCGACCATTGGTACAGGAGCCGATGAAGACCGTGTCGATTTCGACATCTGCCAGTTTGGTGCCGGGTGTCAGACCCATGTAATCGAGCGATCGTTTGGCGGCTTCGACCTTGCCACCCTCGAAACTGGCAGGGTCGGGGACGACATCGGTGATCGGAAGCACGTCCTCGGGCGAGGTGCCCCAGGTGACGACCGGTGCGATGTCTTCGCCGCGGATCGTGACGACCTTGTCCCACTGCGCATCGTCGTCAGAGTGGAGTGTCTTCCACCATGCAAGGGCTGCTTCCCATTGCGCCCCTTTCGGTGCATGCGGGCGGCCTTGGACGTATTCGAATGTCGTTTCATCCGGTGCGATGAGACCGGCGCGCGCGCCGCCTTCGATGGCCATGTTGCAGACGGTCATCCGGCCTTCCATGGAGAGGGACCGAATAGCCTCGCCGCAGTACTCGATGACGTAGCCTGTGCCCCCGGCAGTGCCGGTTTTGCCGATCACCGACAGCGTGATGTCTTTCGCCGTGACACCCGGGCGAAGCTGGCCCGTGATCTCGACCCTCATGTTCTTGGACTTCTTCTGGATCAGCGTTTGCGTGGCCAGGACGTGTTCGACCTCAGACGTGCCGATGCCGTGGGCGAGCGCGCCGAATGCGCCGTGAGTTGCCGTATGGCTGTCGCCGCAAACGACAGTCATGCCGGGCAGGGTCCAGCCCTGTTCGGGTCCGACGATATGAACGATGCCCTGACGGATATCGTTCACGGGATAGTAGTGGATGCCGAAGTCTTTGGCATTCTTGTCGAGCGCCTCGACCTGAATGCGGGACTCTTCGTTGTCGATGCCCTTTTCGCGATCCCATGTGGTGGGAACGTTGTGGTCGGGCACGGCGATGGTCTTGTCCGGAGCGCGAACGGTGCGACCGGTCATCCGCAGGCCTTCGAAGGCCTGTGGGCTGGTCACCTCGTGCACAAGGTGACGGTCGATGTAGAGAAGGCATGTGCCATCCTCGGCCTCATGAGCCAGATGGGCGTCCCAGATTTTGTCGTAAAGCGTGCGGGCGGTCATATCGGTCCTCTCCCGGAAATGTCGTGGGTCTTACGAAGTGCGGGCAGGCGTCGTTACCGGCGCGCCAGTACCGACCGGGTCGCGCCGAAAAAGCGCCACGGCAGGCGCGCGCGATCGTCCATATCGAAGATGCGTTTCATGACAGTCGCATTTACAGTGGGACGGGCCGGCAGGCAAGGGAGAGCTGCGGCGTCAGGTGGCACCGGGAACTGCCTCGAGCAGGTCGCCCGGCTGGCAATCGAGCGCCTTGCAGATGCTGGCGAGGGTTTCGAAGCGGATGCCCTTGACCTTGCCCGACTTCAGAAGGCTGATGTTCTGTTCCGAGATTCCGACGATCGCGGCAAGTTCGCGCGATTTCATCTTGCGATGCGCTAGTATGACGTCGAGGCGAACGACGATTTCCATCAGACGATGCTTTTGCTGTCTTCGGCGATCCGGGCCGCATCACCCATAACCCAGCCGATGGTCAACATCAGCCCACCGGCCAGCACAAGCCCGAGGTCTGCGCTGCCGACGCCCAGTGCCAGTACCCGTTCGCCCGGTGGGTTCGACAGGCTGGCCAGCATGATCTGGATGGGTCGTGTGACGAGGCCGAGCATTGCCGATGCCAACAAACCCATCCCGATCTGGTGAATGTGTTTGGCGCAGGCCGGTGTAAGTGTTTCGCCCTGGGAGTAACGCGCGAATAGGGCACGAACATGGGTCAGGGCATAGATCATGGCGGCGACAGGCAAAGCGCCAATGGCAGCGATTGTGATCAACCACGCCCGAGACAGCTCGCTGTTGGGGCCCACTCCGGCGTCGCTGCGAATATCTGCCGGCAAGTCGGAAAAGAGCGCACCAAGGACGACCGCGGCCGAAATGATGACGATTGCGACAATCGCGAGGACATTGAGGACCGACGACCAGCGACGGATTGTGGTGGAGGATGCCATGGTGTGCTCCAATTTAGCATATAAAAATTAATGTAAAACAATAAAACTATCTCGTCAATCATGTAGCTGATAGCACCCTGCTTTTCCAGCCTTTGACCACATGACTGTGGATTGTACGCTGCACCCGGCACTGGCATGCTGACCCATAGGAGGCAGCGATGGAACAGGAAGACGCTCAGACCGGTATCGTGGACGGTGCCGAGGAAATCGTTGAGATCGGTCAGAGCCTGTGGGCGCAGGCCGATACGCTTTTTCAGTCCTTCCTGAGACCCTGGAACGCCTATCAGCTTGCGATTATCGTAGGTCTGTTTTTGCTGGCGCATCTCTTGCGCCTTTATTTGTCACCGCGCCTGCACGAATGGCTGCGCACGCGGGAAGGCTGGCCGAAATGGCGGCTTCGGCTGGCTTTGGTGGTCCAGCAGCGGCTGCGGATGGTCATGTTCGTCGTTCTGATCTGGTCCGTGGGGCTGATCATGCGCGAGGTCACATGGCCCAGCCGATCCTACCTGTTGCTGATTATCGCGAATCTGGCCCTTGCCTGGCTGATCGTCAGCTTCGCCGCGCGCCTGATCGCGAACCCGCTCGTGCGAGGGATTGTCCGGTACGGGGCCTGGATCTGGATTACGTTGCGGATTCTCGGCCTGACCGACGAGACCGAAGGCATTCTTGACGGGATCGGATTGCAGCTGGGCGAGATGCGGATCTCGCTTTGGATCATCATTCAAGCCGTCTTTGTTCTGGGACTTTTCTTTTTCGGCGCACGCCTGATTTCAAGGACGACAGCGGCGCGGATCGAGGCCGCAGAGGATCTGTCGCCCTCGATGCGGGTGCTGGTGGTCAAGTTCCTGCAGGTGGCGCTTTACGCAACGGCATTCTTTGTGGGTATGCGGGCCGTTGGTGTCGATCTGACTGGCCTTGCGGTTTTGTCGGGCGCCATCGGTGTTGGTCTTGGTTTCGGCCTGCAGAAGGTCGTGTCGAACCTCGTTTCGGGTGTGATTATCCTTCTGGACAAGTCGATCAAGCCCGGCGACGTGATCAGTCTGGACGACACGTTCGGCTGGATCAACTCGCTGGGCGCGCGGTATGTTTCCGTCGTCACGCGGGACGGCATGGAGTACCTTATTCCGAACGAGGACCTGATCACCGGGCAGGTGGTGAACTGGTCCCATTCCAATGAATTCGTTCGTTTGGACATCCATTTCGGAACGGCCTATGGCGATGATCCGCATATCGTCCGGAAGATCGCGATTGACGCCGCATCGGGGGTCGACCGTGTGCTGAGTTATCGCGCGCCGGTCTGTCACATCGTCGGATTTGGCGACAGTTCGGTGGACTACATCCTGCGGTTCTGGATCTCTGATCCGACCGGCGGGCTGACCAATATTCGCGGAAATGTGTATCTGGCGCTGTGGGATGCGTTTCAGGAACATGGTATCTCGATCCCATTCCCGCAGCGGGAAGTTAAGGTTCTTGAGGGAAGCCGGATCGAAACCGGTGCCGGGGAGAACTGAGGTCGCTGCGCAAATGTCTTTCATGTGGCCCTTCTGCATTACACGACATAGGCTGTGGCCAGGCGAGGAGTGTGGGCGGTCGTGGGCTTGGGTTTACGCAATCAGATAGCTGCTATTGCCCTGTCCGGCTGTCTGGCGGCCGGGCCCGGGCTTGCATTGGAGACGTTCCGTATCGAGGCGCCGGGGGCATCCGAGTCCGTTGCCAAGGCGCTGGAACAGGCATCGCTTCTGTTGGTGGCGTCGCGAGAGGGTGTGACCAGTCCGACAGAACTGATGGCGGCGGCCCGTGCCGAGTATGCGCGCATGGTCGGCGCGCTTTACAGCGAAGGATACTATGGCGGAACCGTTCTGGTGCTGGTGGATGGACGTGAAGCCGCAAGCATCGATCCCTTATCGCCACCGGCCCGGATAGATCGCATCATCGTTCGGGTTCGGAGTGGGCGACAGTATCGGTTCGGTCAGGCAAGGATTGCACCGCTGGCCCCGGGTACGGAACTGCCGGAAGGATTTCGGACAGGTGCCCCTGCCCCGTCGGGTCTGATCCAGGACGCCGTAGACTCGGGGATCGAGGCATGGCGGATGGAGGGGCACGCGAAGGCGGATGTTTCGGGGCAGAGGATCGTTGCCGATCATGCGGCGGACCGGCTGAGTGCCGAGGTTGATCTGGAGCCGGGTCCGAAGCTGACCTTCGGCAACTTGTTGCTTGAAGGCGAGTCAGGTGTTTCGCCAAGACGGATCATCAAGATTGCGGGTTTGCCGACGGGTGCTGTCTATTCTCCGGCAGAGATCGAGCGGTCGGCACGGCGGTTGCGCGATACCGGGGTGTTTCGTTCTGTTTCGCTGACCGAGGCGGAGGTGCCCAACCCGGACGGGTCGCTCGATGTCACAGCGCAGGTCGTCGACCAGAAGCCGCGGCGTTTCGGATTTGGTGCGGAACTGGCGAGCGATGAGGGCCTGACCCTGTCGGCGTTCTGGATGCATCGTAATCTGCGCGGCGGTGCGGAACGGTTGCGCATCGAAGGCGAGGTTGCCGGTATAGCGGGCGATACCGGTGGAATAGACTACAGTCTGGGAGTCGAACTGGGTCGTCCTGCGACGATCGATGCGAAGACGGATGCGGTCCTGACATTCGACCTGGCCCGAGAGGATGAGCCGGACTTTACGTCAAGTTCGGTCAGTCTCGGTTTGGGATTCATCCGGGAAGTCCGTGACGAACTGACCTTTCAGGCGGCGATCGAATATCGTTTGACCGATGTCGAAGACGCCACCGGAACCGAGCAGTATCAGCATCTGTCCTTTCCGTTTGGATGGACGCTGGACCGGAGGGAGGGCCTGCTGAACACGAATGACGGATACTATGCCGATTTCGAGATCGCGCCCTTCATCGGTCTTTCAGGGTCGGAAAGTGGGACGCGCATCACCTTTGATGCGCGCGCCTATGAGGATTTCGGACCAGACAACCGGTATGTTCTGGCCGCGCATTTGCAGGTTGGCAGTATCGCCGCGGCGTCTTTGACCGGATTGCCCAACGATCTGCGGTTCTACTCTGGCGGCGGTGGTACGGTACGCGGACACGAGTACCAGTCGCTGGGTGTGGATCTGGGCGGTGGCGCGCGTTCGGGCGGGCGAAGTCTTCTCGGGCTGCAAACGGAATTGCGGGGCCGGGTGACCGACGCGATTTCGGTCGTCGGATTTGTCGACTGGGGCTATGTGAGCGCAAGCTCCACCCCGGGGAAGGGTGGCCAAGATCATACAGGTGCTGGTCTTGGACTTCGATACGACACCGGTATCGGGCCGTTGCGTTTGGACGTGGGCGTGCCGGTGGCTGGACCGAAAGGCGACTCGGATTTTCAGATATACATCGGGATCGGACAGGCCTTCTGATGCGGTGTCTCCTTGCAATCATTGCGGTTCTGACAGGTCTCGCTGTCCCGGTCGCGGCGCAGGAGAGCGGCGGTTTTCTCGAAACCTCTTTGGAGGATGCGCTTTCCGGCGATGGCCGTGTGGTTCAGATCGAGGGGTTTCGCGGGGCTTTGAGCTCTGATGCGGCGCTGGATGAGATGACGGTTTCCGATACGGAAGGTGTCTGGCTGACCTTGCGTGATGTCGAGTTGAGCTGGACGCGGTCTGCGTTGTTGCGGGGCAGGATCGAGGTTGAACGGCTGGTTGCGGCAGAGATTGTAGTCGAGCGTGCGCCGGTCCCGTCCGGCGGTGCGCCTTCGGCTGCGGCGTCGGGTTTCCAGCTTCCCGAACTGCCGGTCGCGGTGAATATCGGGACGATTTCGGCGGAGCGGCTGGAACTGGGTGAGGCGCTGATCGGGGTCGCTGCCGAGTTGCGTATCGAAGGTGGACTTCAGCTTGAGGCCGGGGCTGGCGAAGGTTCGTTTGTTGCCGAACGCATTGATGGTGTTGCCGGAAGCTTCGATATTTCGGGCTCTTTCGATAACAGCACCCGCGTTTTGATGCTGAATGGCCTGATCGACGAAGATCCGCAGGGACTGGTCGCCACATTGGCGCGGATCCATCGTGCGCCCTCGCTTCGGCTTGAGATTACGGGCGAAGGGCCCTTGTCAGAGTTCGCGGCGACCCTTGCGCTTGCGACAGAGGGACAGGAGCGGCTGGCGGGGCAATTGTTGATCTCACCCAACGGGGATGGTCTGGGTCGTGCCTTTCGAGCCGATGTTTCGGGCAATATCGCGCCGCTTTTTGCGCCCGCTTACCGTGACTTCTTTGGCCCGGAGATCGGGCTGGTCGTTTCGGGGACGCAGAAAGCAGAAGGCGGTGTCCGTTTGTCGGAAATCGATCTTCGCGCAGCGCAGGTTGCCTTGCAGGGTGAGTTGGAGACAAGTGCCGATGGCTTGCCGCAGATCATCGATCTGACCGGACGGATCGAGGCCGCCGACGGGTCGCCGGTTCTGTTGCCGATTGCCGGAGGCGAGACGCGGGTGCAACTGGCGAATCTGCGCCTGAGGTTCGATGCGGCGAACCGGGATCAGTGGACCGGTGCGATCGTGGTTCAGGAACTGGCACGGGCGGGACTCTCTGCCGAAGACATCCGGCTGACCGGGACGGGCGATATCGAGAGAAACGGAGCGCAACGCGTGCGCGCCGATCTGGAGTTCGCTGCGACGGAACTGGATCTGAGCGATCCCGAGGCAGAACAGGCGCTGGGGGGCGAAGTTTCCGGCGAGGCGGAGATCATCTGGACATCGGATGCGCCGTTCGAGTTCCGGCGCATCGAGGTGAATGGCGAAACCTATGCGCTGGCCGGAAATGCGACTGTTACGACGACCGATGGCGGTTTTGCCATCGAAGTTGCGGCGCAGGCAGAAGCAGAAGATCTGGCGGCATTTTCGGGGGTTGCCGGTCGCGATCTGGCGGGCCGGATCACGGTCGATGCCGAAGGACGGGTGGAACCGATCTCTGGTCTGGTGGACGGGACCGTCAGGGCGACCGGATCGGGGCTGAATGTCGGGATCGACGAGGTGGACCGGCTGCTGTCGGGTGGATTCGCGGTAGAGATCAGCGGGCGGCGGGATGAAACCGGGAGCTATGTGGATCGACTGACTGCCGAAAGCGATGCCGCACAAATCGAGGCAAACGGGCAGCTTTTGATCGAGACAGGGCGTGTTGAGGCCGAAATGACCTTGATCGATACCGGCCTGATTGCGCCGGATGTGCCGGGGCCGGTCAATCTGGACGTGTCGGCGGATGGTGTTGGGCCGGTCTGGGACGTTCAGGGCGCGGCGCGGGGTCCGGGGTTGCGGCTGGATCTGGATACGGAATTGACGCTTGACGGTGAAGCGTCAGATATCGCTGGCGTCATCGATGCCGAAATACGCGATATCGCGCCTTATTCGGTGAGGATCGGCCAGCCGGTTGCGGGCGGGGTTGCGGGACGGGCCGAAGGCAGATTGCTTGCCGATCTGAGTTTCTTCGATCTGGCGGTGCGGGCAACCACTGATGACCTGACGGTCGGCCAGGCCCAGGCAGATGCCTTGCTGACGGGCCGGGTGGATGCCGATGCGACGGTTTCGCGGGCGCAGGGTGCGTACCGAGTTAGTGGTCTGACGGCCTCGGGTGATTTCGGGCGGCTTACCGGGCAGGGCGTTCTGGCGGACGATCTTTCGGTTGGAGCCGACATGGCGCTGATCCTTGAGAATCCCGGTGCGCTTCTTCCCGGACTGCCGGGGCCTGTCGAAGCTATGGCCGAAGTCATGGGCGGGCCCGGACGTTACGACGTCACCGCAGCGATTTCGGGACCGGGGACGACTGGCGAGGTCGACTTTGAGGTCGACCTGCGGGGATCATCACCGCAAGTTGCCGGGCGGATCAGCGTTTCGGCAGCAGATCTTGCCCCCTTCTCGGATATTGCCAGGCGGCAATTGGCCGGTGGGTTGAATGCCGAGGCTGAAGGGTCGGTGACGCTTGATCTGAGTGCGTTTGACGTCGAAGCGAATGCGGAGATACAGGATGTCCGGATTGGTCAACCGGACATGGATGCGCTTTTTCAAGGGTCGAATGACGTCGTTCTTGATGCGCAGCGGAATGATGACGTCATCAGGATCGAGACGTTTTCGTTCGAGGGTCCGCAGGTCACGGCCAATGCAACCGGCAGTGTGGGGGCGGCGGCGAATGAGATTGAGTTCGATGCGCGGCTGGCGAGCATCGAACAGTATCTGCCGGGTTTCTCGGGTGCTCTGAGCATCGAAGGCAGGGCTGATCAGGCGGGCACAGGCGACTGGGACGTTGCGGTTTCGGGGGGCGGCCCGGGCGGTATCCGGGCCGAAGTTTCCGGGGCCGTTGCGCAGAGCTTTGACCGGGTCGATCTGAATGTGGTTGGAAACCTGCCGCTTGCGGGCGTGAACAGGTTCATCGAGCCGCGTGCATTGGCGGGCACGGCGAATTTCGAACTTCGTGTTGCTGGGCCCCCCGCCCTTGAGAGCGTTTCCGGACAGATCAGCGCATCGGATGCGCGGTTCGTGGCACCGGTTCTGGGTGTATCGCTTGTGGGGCTGGGCATTGATGTGGGTCTTTCGGGCGCGCGCGCGCAGGTTGCGGTCGATGGCACCCTGACGAGCGGAGGTCGGGTTTCGGTCACCGGGCCGGTCACGCTGTCGGGTGGTTTTCCGGCGGACCTGAGCATCGCGGTGCAAAATGCGGTGCTGACCGATCCTGCGCTTTACAGGACCACGACGAATGGCACCCTGTCGGTGGCGGGTGGGCTTGTTGGCGGCGCGCGGATTTCGGGCGCGGTCGCGTTGAGCGGGACCGAGGTGCAGATACCGTCAAGCGGGCTGGGCGGCATTTCCCCGATCCCCGATCTTATTCATCTGAACGAGCCGTCCGAGGTACGGGCGACAAGACGAAGGGCGGGGCTGATCGAAACAGAGACGGCAGCGGGCGGCGGACGGCCCGTTGGGTTGGATGTCACTGTGAATTCGCCGAACCAGATTTTCCTGCGGGGTCGAGGGCTTGAGGCGGAGCTTGGCGGCAGCATTCAGTTGGGCGGGACCACGGCTGACATCGTGCCTTCCGGGCGGTTCGAGCTGATCCGTGGACGGCTGGATATTCTAGGCAAGCGGCTGGTTTTGTCGGAAGGGTTCGCGACCTTGCAGGGGGATTTCGACCCGTTCCTGCGGCTCGTGGCCGAGACGAGCGTTGAAGATACGCTGATCCGGATCGTGGTGCAGGGTCTGGCATCGCAGCCGGAGATCCTGTTTCTGTCAGAGCCGGAACTGCCGGAAGACGAGGTTCTGGCGCGGTTGCTGTTCGGTCGGGGGATCGAGACGCTCTCGCCCTTGCAGGCGGCGCAGCTGGCGAGTGCCGTCGCGACACTGGCCGGTGCGGGCGGCGAAGGCATCGTTTCGCGCTTGCGGCAGAACTTCGGTCTGGACGATCTGGATGTGACGGGAGACGGGTCCGGCGGTGTGGGCGTTCGCGCGGGCAAGTACATTTCGGACAACGTCTATACCGATCTGGCGGTGGACAGTCAGGGAGAGGCCGAGGTTTCGATCAACCTCGATGTTTCACGCTCTGTCACCGTGAAAGGCAGCGTCGACAGTGAAGGACAGTCTAGTATTGGCGTGTTCTTTGAACGGGATTACTGATCGTTTCGGGCGTGTATTGTCGCGGGAATGCGCCCTGCGGGACACGCAGGATGGCGAAGATGCGCCCTATGCATTGAGATTTAGAATACCCGTTGTTACATTCGAGGCGTGCCCAGCGCCGGGGCTTGTCGGCGCGTTGCGAAGGAGGACGATGTCCTGTCTCAGCTTCACGAGGCGGTCCGTGATCAGACCGCAAAGGACCCGGCCATGAGCGCGGGTCCGACCAAAGCATCAGGCGAATTGCTTGATCGAATTCTCACATCGCTGGATGACGATAAGGCCGAAGACGTCGTTGTCATCGACCTGAGCGGTAAATCGGAGATGGCCGATCACATGGTGATCTGCTCTGGCCGGTCATCGCGGCAGGTTGCGTCAATCTCGGACAAGCTCGTCGACCGGCTTAAGCAGGAGTTCGGCGTGTTGTCCAAGGTCGAAGGCAAGGATGCCGGCGACTGGGTGCTGATCGATACGGGCGATGTTGTGGTGCATGTGTTCCGGCCAGAGGTTCGGGAATTCTATCAGCTTGAAAAAATGTGGATGCCCGCGGGGCGACAGGCAGCCACCGAAGTCTGATGCGCGTGAACCTTTGTGCGGTGGGTCGCCTGCGCGGCGGCCCGGAAGCCGCGCTGATTGACGACTACCGCGCGCGGTTCGACAGAACCGGGCGCGCGTTGGGGCTTGGTCCGCTGACAATCACCGAAGTGGAGGATCGTAAGGGTGGCGGGATGGCCGCCGAAGCGGTGCTGTTGCAACGGGCCATTCCGGACGGGTCGGTTCTGTGTGTGCTGGATGAACGCGGGCGGGCACTGGATTCACCCGGTTTTGCTGCGCGCCTCGCCGATTGGCGCGACCAGGGTCGGCAGAATGCCAGCTTTGTCATTGGAGGCGCGGATGGCGTCGCGCAGGATCTTCGGGATGCGGCGGATCTTGTCCTGTCTTTCGGTGCGATGGTGTGGCCGCATATGCTGGTGCGGGTGATGCTGACGGAACAGCTTTACCGGGCTGCGGGTATTCTGGCAGGGACGCCCTATCATAGGGTTTGAGGACATACGGCATTTTCAGGGAGTCTCAGCGTGGGTGATCTTTGGTTCTGGGTAATCCTGTTCGCCGTCTTGTTCGTCTATTTCCGCTGGCGGCAAAAGAGGAACAGGGACAAGTGACCCCTACCCTGCCTGCCAGTCGCGCACGGCGTCCAATGGCCAGAGCAGCATCAGGATGTTGAGCGCAAGCCCGTCGCGGATCACGATTGCAGTCAGAACTTCGGCACCGATCAGAAGCGCGATGCTAGCCCAAACAGGGATTGTGCGCGCCAGCCAGAACCCGAAAAGCATTGCAACAATATCGGATGTCGCATTTAGAACGCTGTCGCCATAGTAATCGAGTGAAATGGTGACGGCTCGGTAGCGTTCAATAACCGCATCGGAGTTCTCGATGATTTCCCAGGCTGCCTCGATCAGTGTCGCGATGGAGAGGCGCCAGCCGAACGGCAGGTTTCGTGCGAAGAACCAAAGACCAGCATAGAAGATCAAGCCGTGCAGGACGTGCGAGGGCGTGTACCAGTCTGCGATATGCTGTGAGTTCTCGGAACTCATCGTCTCGCCATGCCAGAGTTTTACATAGCCGCAGGTGCAAATGGGTTCTCGTCCGATCAGCAGAAGCCACGCAGCGGTTGCGGCGACGATAAAAGCCGTGATCCAATAGGGAAGAAGCGCGCGTTGCATAGGCCGAGGGAATCACGGGAAACATGCGGCGTCCACCGGAATTGGAGAGGTGATGACAAAGAGAGTGGCGCTGATGCCAAAGCTTTGCCGGGCCGCATTCGGAGTATAGCGGATGGCCTATGACTATACGCCCTACCCTTACGTGCAGCCGCCGGGATTGATTGCCCCCGAGCCGCGCCACGAGGTGATCATTGTTGGCGCTGGGCCGATCGGGCTGGCGCTCGCGCTTGACCTTGCGGGACATGGTGTTGGGGTCGTCGTCTTGGATGACAACAACGTTGTCTCTGTCGGAAGCCGCGCTATCTGCTGGTCAAAGCGATCGCTCGAGATTCTGGACCGGCTTGGCGTTGCGGACCGGATGGTCGAGAAGGGCGAAACATGGAAGGTTGGCCGGACCTATCATGGAACGCGGGAAGTCTTTCGGTACGATCTGCTGCCGGAGGATGGTCACAAGATGCCAGCCTTCGTCAATCTTCAGCAGTATTACGTGGAAGAGTACCTGATCGAAGCCGCGTTGAAGAACCCGCTGATCGATCTGCGCTTCAAGAACCGGTTGACGGGGATTGACCGGCATTCAGACCATGTGTTTCTGGATATCGACACGCCGGATGGTGAGTATTCGCTGGAGGCAGGCTGGCTGATTGCCTGTGACGGAGCAAAATCGCCCATACGCGGTATGCTGGGGCTGGATTTCGCGGGTGAACAGTTCGAGGAACGGTTCCTGATCGCGGATATCGAGATGGAGGCGGATTTTCCGTCGGAGCGCTGGTTTTGGTTCGAGCCGAAGTTTCATCCAGGCCAATCGGCACTTTTGCACAAGCAGCCGGACAACGTTTATCGGATCGATCTGCAGCTTGGATGGGAGGCCGATCCCAAGGAAGAGGCGCAGCCGGACCGGGTGATCCCGAGGATCGAGAAAGTCGTCGGGCATTCGGACTTCCGGCTGGACTGGGTGAGCATCTATTCCTTCCAATGTGCGCGTCTGGAAGAGTTCGTGCATGGGAGGGTGGTCTTCTGTGGGGATAGCGCGCATGTGGTGTCGCCCTTTGGAGCGCGTGGCGGGAATGGCGGGTTGCAGGATGTGGATGCGCTGGGCTGGCGGTTGTCGGCTATCATCGGCGGCGCGCCCAACAGGCTGTTGGGCGACTACGATCGTGAGCGCCGGTACGGCGCAGACGAGAATATCGCGAACTCGAGCCGCACGACCCGGTTCATGACGCCGGATGCCGGGATTGAGCGGTTGTTTCGTGACAACGTTCTGGTGCTGGCGGAGAAGGCGTCTTTTGCCCGATCCTGGGTCAATTCAGGGCGTTTGTCGCGGCCATGCACCTATCCCTTGATCGGCGCAGATGATCGCCGATTGCCCGAAGTCTCGCGACCCGGCTCTGTTGCGCCTGATGCGCCACAGGGAGACAGCTGGCTTCTCTCGGATCTTGGGGGCGAGATCGTTGTCATGGCGATCGGGGCGGAGATATCGGGCCTGCGCGGTGCCGCTGTGATTACTCCGAAGGTGAACCCGGATGTGAAGGCGCGGTATCTGGGCGATGCGCCGGGCGCGATCTATGTGATCCGGCCTGATCAGATTGTTGCCGCACGCTGGATTTCAGCCGAGTTAGACACTGTTCAGGCTGCAATTGACGCGATTTGGGAGCCTGTCGAATGGCACTGATTCAGGAACCGAACCTTTCCGATCACGATGGTTTCTATGAAGAGCTTTTGCGTGCCCATGACGGGTTGAGCGCCGAGGAGATTGCGGCGTTCCACGCGCAGCTCATTCTGATCCTGGCAAATCATGTGGGCGACCGGGCCGCATTGTCGGAAGCACTTGAACTGGCCCGGCGCTAGGGTGGCGGCAGCGGAATGCGCCGCTTGTCATCCAGAATCCATGCTTTGCGATTCTCGAAGACCGCGGCCGTCAGCGCACGGTCATATCCTGCACCCGTATCGATGTTGACCCTGTTTCCGCAGTGTACCGGTGCGGAAACAGGGGTATGACCGTGGACAATCAGGCGGCCGTGATCGCGCATGTCGTTCAGGAAGTCCCTGCGAATCCAAAGAAGGTCTTCTTCGATCTGTTCCGACATAGCGAGACCCGGGCGAATGCCCGCATGGACGAATAGCAAGTCCGACGTCTTGTGGTAGAGCTTTAGACCGTCCAGGAAATCCCGGTGCTCTGGTGGAACCGCCTTGCGTAACGCGCGCTGAAGTTTTCGGGCGAGTGCGAATGTGCCCGTCTCCACTCCATAGGAGGCCATTGTCGCATCGCCGCCCATAGAAGACGAGTTCCATGACAGGAAAGGCGAGCGGCCCGACTCGTTTTTCGAGAGAACTTCGGCAAAGATCTGATCGTGATTGCCTTTCAGGACAATCCACGGTTCGCCGTTTCCGATTCCGTCGATCAGGTATTGGATGACGCCCTTACTGTCGGGGCCTCGATCAACGAGATCGCCGATATGAACGACGGTTGCCGCTGTATCGCCCGTGCGCTGTCTGTCCGCCGCAATGCGCTTGTGAGCCTGCCTCAGCATGCCCAACTGTCCGTGAATGTCGCCAATGGCGTAGATGCGCATGGTGGTTCTCCGACCCGCACGCTAGCGGTTGCTGCGGGTTGGTGGAAGGGTGGTCAGGTGATGTCGAACTCAAGCGTGCGAACGGCCCTAAAAAGACCTGTCGCTGCAAGCTGGTCGAGTGCGGGCTGCGGGATTGGCTCATCGACATAGAGAAGTGCTATGGCTTCTTTCCCCCGGTCGGATCGGCCAAGGGTGAAGTTCGCGATGTTCACACCGTTTTCGCCCAGCGTCTTGCCCAAGGCGCCGATGATGCCGGGGACGTCGGTATTGGTTGTATAGAGCATATGGCGACCGATTTCGGCGTCGATCGTAATGCCCTTGATCTGGATGAAACGGGGCTTCCCGTCCGAAAATACGGTGCCGGCGATCGAGCGCTCGCGTTGTGCCGTTACCACGGTAAGTTTGATGTAGGCATCGAAGACACCGGTTTTGCCCTGGGTTGTCGTCGTGACGTCGATACCGCGATCTTTGGCGATGACCGGTGCCGAGACCATGTTGACGTCCGGGTTGACCGATTTCATGACGCCGGCGATCACGGCAGCATTCAACGCTGCAGTGTTCATCGTGGCCACGTTTCCGTTGTACAGAATGTTCACCGCAACGATCGGCTCTTCCGTCATCTGGCCGACAAAGGTGCCCAGATGCCCGGCAAGTGTGAGCCACGGGCCCATCACCTTTGCCTCTTCGGCAGTGACGGACGGCATGTTCAATGCGTTCGAAACAGCGCCCGTCAGAAGATAGTCCGACATCTGTTCGGCGATCTGAAGCGCGACGTTTTCCTGCGCTTCGGTGGTTGCGGCACCGAGATGAGGTGTGACGACGACATTGGGCAGGTTGAATAGCGGGCTTTCGGTTGCGGGTTCCGTGGCGAACACGTCGAACGCAGCGCCGGCGACATGACCAGACTTAAGGGCAATGGCGAGCGCGTCTTCGTCAACGAGACCGCCGCGTGCACAGTTTATCAGCCGCACTCCCGGTTTCAGTTTCGCTATTGCTTCGGCAGACAGGATGTCGCGGGTCTTGTCGGTCACGGGCACATGGAGTGTGACGAAGTCCGCCCGTCCCAGCAGCGTGTCGAGATCGACCTTTTCGACACCAAGTTTGTCTGCACGGTCTTCGGACAGGAAGGGGTCATATGCGATGACCTTCATCTTGAGACCATGCGCACGGTCGATCACGATGGAGCCGATGTTTCCCGCGCCAACGACGCCGAGGGTCTTGCCGGTCAGTTCGACACCCATGAACCGGGATTTTTCCCATTTTCCGGCATGGGTCGAAGAGTTGGCTTCGGGGATCTGGCGCGCGACGGCCATCATCATCGCAATGGCGTGCTCTGCCGTTGTGATTGAGTTACCGAATGGCGTGTTCATGACAATGATGCCGCGCTTAGAGGCCGCCGGGATATCGACATTGTCGACGCCTATGCCCGCGCGACCGATCACTTTGAGCTTTGATGCCGCGGCAAGGACCTTGTCAGAGACCTTCGTGGCGGATCGGATCGCAAGACCGTCATATTCACCGATCATCTGGAGAAGACGATCTTTGTCTTTCCCGATGGTGGGATCGAACGTGACATCGATCCCGCGATCCCGGAATATCTGTACTGCGGTTTCGGAGAGTTTGTCGGAGACAAGAACTTTGGGGGCCATTGGTGGCGCTCCTATAGAACTGGGCAAAAAGCCCTGTGTTAGACACTATTTTGGAATTTCAGGCAGCTTGTGACGCGGCCGCGATCTCGGCCTCGAACGCCCAGGTGATCCAAGGCAGCAAGGCGGCGATGTCGGCTGTTTCCACCGTACCGCCGCACCAGATGCGAAGACCCGGAGGTGCATCGCGATATGCACCGATGTCATAGGCCACGCCTTCGACTTCGAGCCGTTTCGCGACAGCCTTTGCGAAGGCAGCTCCATCCGAGATGCGGCCATCAGTAAACTTCAGGCAGACCGAGGTGTTGGATCGGGTTTCCGGATCCTCCGCCAGGTTCTCGATCCAGCTATGGGATGACGTGAAGTCATGGATCGTCTTTGCGTTCGCATCGGCGCGGGCAATCAGACCATCCAGTCCGCCGACCGAGCGGGCCCATTCCAGCGCCTGCAAATAGTCCTCTACGGCCAGCATCGAAGGCGTGTTGATCGTGGCCCCTTCGAAGATGCCTTCGATCAGTTTACCAGCCTTCGTCAGACGGAATATCTTGGGCAGCGGCCATGGCGGCGTATAGCTTTCAAGTCTTTCGGCAGCACGCGGGCTTAGGACGATCATTCCATGGGCTGCCTCGCCTCCAAGAACTTTCTGCCAAGAGAACGTCGTGACATCCAGGCCATCCCAGGGAAGCCGCTGGGCAAAGGCGGCAGACGTGGCGTCACAGATCGTAAGACCGCCACGTTTCGTAGGAATAGACACTGTTTCCGGCACGCGGACGCCCGATGTCGTTCCATTCCATGTGAAGACGACATCGCTCTCGAAATCGACCTGCGCGAAGTCGACGATCTGGCCGTATTCCGCTGTTCGAACGATCGCTTCGAGTTTCAGTTGCTTGACGATATCGGTGACCCAGCCTGCACCAAAGCTTTCCCATGCCAGAACTTCCACGGGGCGTTGGCCGAGGAGATTCCACATGGCCATCTCGACAGCCCCGGTATCCGAAGCGGGAACGATACCGATCCGGTAGTCATCGGGAACGCCGAGTATTTCGCGCGTGCCGTCGATGGCGGCTTTCAGCTTTGCCTTGCCGGCACTGGCCCGGTGGGACCGTCCAAGAGGCGCGTCCTTGAGGGCTGACAGGGAGAATGTGGGGGGTTTGGCGCAGGGGCCGGATGAAAAACGCGGGTTATCCGGCCGCGTGGCCGGTTTTGTCGTGCTCATACTTAATATCCTTCCAGATATGTGCCCCTCGTTGGGGAGGGGTGTCCCGCCTTTGGGCATAGAGGCGCGGCGGATGCCGTGCAAGACGGAAAATGGAGCCGAAGCGTCGCAGACGGATCTTCGATGTTTTTCTTCGCGGGCCCGTTGGTCTAAGAGGGCGCGAAACGTTTGGGGTGCCGATGTTTGTTGTGACTATGCTGACCGATCCGGAGGAGCGCGGACTGGAACCCGCGCTGGTTGACGCTGTGCGGAACGCGTGGGGAGGCGGGGATGCGGTTTGGCTTTCACCCGATGAGGCGGCGGAGTTTTCCCTGCCTTCTTTGCCGGCGAACCAATGGGATGTCTGGGAGAGCCTTCAGGAGCGCGGTGTCGATCTGATCGTGCAGCCAGCCGAAGGACGCCGGAAATCCATCCTTCTTGCGGATATGGACTCTACGATGATCCGTCAGGAGTGTATTGACGAGCTTGCCGATGTGGCGGGCTTTGGCGCGAAAGTTGCGCATATCACGCGCAAGGCGATGAATGGAGAGATCGGATTTGAAGGGGCGCTTCGTGAGCGGGTTTCACTGTTGGAAGGATTGGATTCAGCAGTAATAGAAACTGTTATTGCGACCCGCATCGAGTTGATGCCGGGCGGGGACACGCTTGTTCGCACTATGAAAGCTGATGGGTCTTACGCGGCGCTCGTATCGGGCGGATTCACGGCATTTACGGCGGCAATTGCCGGAAAACTCGGGTTCGATGAGAACCGTGCAAATACGCTCGAAATCGAAGACGGAGTCCTGACTGGCCGGGTTGTTGAACCGATCCTCGGCCGGGACGCCAAAGTCGCCGCCTTGGAAGAGATTTCCGCGCGGCTGGGGCTTTCCGAGAGTGCCGTTCTGGCTGTTGGAGATGGGGCAAATGACCTGGGGATGCTGAAGCGTGCCGGATCCGGTGTCGCGCTCCATGCAAAGCCATCGGTCGCTGCACAGGTAGATCTTCGGGTGAATTTCGGGGATCTGACCGCGTTGTTGTACCTTCAGGGTTATTCGCGTGACGATTTCGTCTGAGCCTCTTTCAGGCGGTAGATCAGATCAAGTGCGTCTCGCGGGCTAAGCTCGTCGGGCTGGATATCTTTCAGAATTGCATCGGCTGCGGATTCTTTTGCTGGCGGCGGCGGGGGCGGTGCGGAGAACAGCGGCAGATCGTCGACGAGGGCCTTTGCCCCTGCCCCGCCCTCGCGGGCGTGCTTTTCAAGTGTTTCGAGAACCTGGCGTGCGCGGTCGATTACCGGCGATGGAAGACCCGCAAGACGAGCCACCTGAACGCCATAGCTGCGGTCGGCGGCGCCCATTCGCACTTCGTGGAGGAAGATGACCTCGCCTTCCCATTCCTTCACGGCGACGGTGGCATTTCGGACGCCTTCAAGCGTTTCGGAAAGTGCGGTGAGTTCGTGGTAGTGAGTGGCAAAGAGGGCGCGGCAGCCATTCGACTGATGCAAGTGTTCCAGTGTCGCCCAGGCAATGGACAGACCGTCATAAGTTGCTGTTCCGCGCCCGATTTCGTCCAGAATGACGAGGGCCCGGTCGTCAGCCTGATTGAGGATCGCGGCGGTTTCGACCATTTCGACCATGAAGGTGGACCGTCCGCGGGCCAGATCATCTGACGCGCCAACGCGCGAGAAGAGTTGGGAGACGAGGCCGATATGGGCCGACGCTGCCGGAACGAAACTTCCAGCTTGGGCGAGAAGCGCGATCAGGGCGTTTTGGCGGAGAAACGTCGACTTACCTGCCATGTTGGGGCCGGTGAGCAGCCAGATTGCGGCGCTTTCAGTGGCCGTCAGATCGCAGTCGTTTTCGATGAAACGAGAGGTACCCTCGGCCGAAAGGGCGCGTTCGACGACGGGATGGCGACCACGCTGAACCTCGAATGCGCGCGAGGCATCGACGATAGGCCGCGTCCAACGGTCGGTCTCGGCCAGTTCTGCCAGAGCGCCAGCAAGATCGACTTCTGCCAGTGCGCGGGCGGCTGCGCTGATCGGAGCCGCTTGATCCAAAATTTCGGCTTTTAGCCTTGAATAGAGTCTGTTTTCGATCTCGAGCGCTCGGCCGCCGGCGTTCAGAATGCGGGTCTCCAGATCGGAGAGATCAAGGGTTGTGAAGCGAACTGCGTTGGCCGTTGTCTGACGATGGATGAAGCCCTCGGTCGCATGCATCTTGTCTGCGTGAGTGGCGGTGGTTTCGATGAAATAGCCCAGAACGTTGTTGTGCTTGATCTTGAGCGAGGTGATGCCGGTCCGTTCTGCGAATTCGGTCTGCATTCCGGCTATGACGGAGCGGCCTTCGTCGCGCAGCTTGCGTGCCTCGTCGAGTTCCGGATCGGCACCCTCTGCGATGAAGCCGCCGTCGCGGGTCAGGAGCGGCGGTTCTGCAACAAGAATCGCTTCGAGGTGGGCTTGCAGCGTATCGTGACCTGTCAAGTCGCGCTTTGCGGCGGAGATGAGATCGGGCGCGTCCTTTGGTACGAGGTCGGCAATTGCAGCGGCCTGGGCCAGACCATCGCGGATTGCAGCCACGTCGCGGGGGCCGCCGCGCTCAAGGGCAAGGCGGGACAGGGCGCGATCGATATCGGGGACGCGGCGGAGACGGTCGCGAGCATCGCTGCGCAAATCGCGCGCTTCGACCAAATGGCTGACTGCGTCAAGACGCACGTTGATCGTCGCAAGGTCGCAGGATGGGCTAGACAGCCGGCGTTCCAGAAGACGACCACCCGCCGCTGTGACCGTGCGGTCAATGGTCGAGAGCAGCGCGCTTTCGCGGCCTCCCGAAAGGCTGTGCGTGATCTCGAGGTTGCGCCGGGTTGCGGCGTCGATCTGCATCGTGCCACCTGAAATCTCTCGTTGAGGTGGTCCGAGCAGGGGAAGGTTGCCGCGCTGGGTGATGTCGAAGTAGTCGACGATGGCACCCATTGCCGCGACTTCAGCGCGTGAGAAGGTGCCATAGGCGTCGAGCGAGGAGACGTTGAAGAGCGAGAGCAGACGTTTTTCGCCCGATGTGCTGTCGAAACTGGTTCGTGCCAGGGGTGTGACCGAAGCGCCTGCTTCGTTTGTGGCATTGTGAAGCTGATCATCGGCTGTTTCGGACAGCACGATCTCTCGGGGAGCGAGACGGGCGAGATCTGCGCCGAGGCGAAGCGGTGACGTCTCCATGACGCGGAACTCGCCGGTTGAAATGTCGGCCCAGGCCAGAGCATGGCTATCGCGGACGGTGGCGACAGCGGCGAGGAAGTTGTTGCGTCGCGCTTCCAGCAGGCTGTCTTCGGTCAAAGTACCGGGGGTAACAAGGCGCGTCACGCCGCGTTTAACGACGGATTTCGAGCCCCGTTTCTTGGCCTCTGCCGGACTTTCAAGCTGTTCGCAGACCGCGACCCGAAACCCCTTGCGGATCAGGGTGAGAAAGTAACCCTCGGCCGCATGGACGGGCACGCCGCACATTGGGATATCGTTGCCCAGATGCTTGCCGCGCTTCGTAAGCGCAATGTCCAGTGCTGCAGCGGCGGCCACGGCATCGTCAAAGAACATCTCGTAGAAATCGCCCATCCTGTAGAACAGGAGGGCATCGGGATAGTCCGATTTGATTTCGAGATATTGTGCCATCATGGGTGTGACGGCGGCGTTCTGGACGGTCACGAGCCTCCCCCCGGATGATCGATGGGGGAAGTTTATCGCTCGCGGGATTCAGGTGAAAGGCGAAAAGGCCTAGCTGGCGAAAGGCGCGGCATTGCCCCAAAGCTCAAGGACGCGCTGATCACGACCGCAGCTTGTGCGGTAAAACTTGTAGGCTTCTTTTTTGGACTTCGGGCCGCGTCGGGTCAGGATGACCTCGGACTTCTTGTAGTAGTCCTGATGGTACTCTTCCGCATCGTAGAAGGTCTTGGCGTTCAGGACCGGTGTGACGACACGCTGTCCAAGGTCGCGCTGGGCGCTTCTGACGGCCGCAATGGCGGATTGTCTTTCGGTTTCGTTCGAGGGAAAAATCGCTGTGCGGTAGCTGTCGCCACGGTCGCAGAACTGGCCGCCCGCATCGGTTGGATCAACGGAACGCATGAACATATGCAGGATCTGATCATATGTGATCACAGAGGGATCATATCTGATCTCCACGGCCTCGTAATGGCCGGTGCCGCCCCTGACAACCTGTCTGTATGTGGGGTTTTCAGTGGTTCCGCCGGTGTAGCCCGAGACAACTTCGATCACGCCCGAGACCCGCTCAAAATCGGATTCGACGCACCAGAAACAGCCCCCCGCGACAATCGCCGTTGCCTGATCGGCCGCATGGGCGCGGTTGCATTCGGCGGCAAGGCCGAAAAGGATGGCCACGGCCAGCAGAGCGGGTTTGATGCTGTTGAACGTAAGTGTCATTGAACCTCTCCTGATCTGCGGTGATCATGGGTCCAGACGCGGGCGCGGGCAATTCAACCGCTTGTGATGTCACGCATAGGTGAGAGGTGTTTCAATGACAGAACCTTTGCGAATTGCGATGTGGTCGGGTCCCAGAAACCTTTCAACGGCAATGATGTATGCGTTCGGCCAGCGTGCGGACTGTGCCGTGACCGATGAGCCGTTTTACGCCGCGTATCTGGCGGCAACCGGAGCGGATCATCCCCTGCATCACGAGATTCTCACGTCTCAGCCGGCGAGGGCCGCCGAGGTTGCGGCCCGATGCACTGGTCCGGTGCCCGAGGGGCGACCAATCTGGTACCAAAAACACATGACCCACCACATGGTGGATAGCTTTCCGCTGGAATGGCTGGCCGACATGCGTAACGTTTTTCTGATCCGGCATCCGGCCCGTGTCGTGGCGAGTTATGCGCGCAAGCGGGAGGCACCGACGTTGGAGGATATCGGTTTTCGAAGGCAGTGCGAGTTGCTGGATTATGTAGTTGGGCTGGGACAAGAGCCGATCGTTGTGGACAGCGGCAGCATATTGGCGGACCCCGAGCGTGCGCTCCTTGCGCTTTGCGGTGCTCTTGCGATCACGTTTGACGCGTCGATGCTGCACTGGCCAGCCGGAGGACGCCGCGAAGACGGGGTATGGGCTCGCCATTGGTATGGGGCAATCCACCGGTCGACGGGGTTCGATGTTGGAGAGGCGCCCTTGCCCGAACTTGAGGGTGACTATGCAGCTTTGGTCCAGAGCGCGTTGCCTTACTATGAGCGGATGCGCGGGGCGATCTAACGGTCTTCGATGAAGTCCTTGATGGCCTCGATCCGTTCGCCGGAGGATGGGTGGGTCGAGAACCAGTTTGAGTCCGAGGACTGTGCATCGGGGAGCGTTTCGAAGAAACGCAGCAGACCTTCGGGATCGTAACCCGCATCGGCGGCGAGGCGCATTCCGAAGTCGTCGGCTTCACGCTCATGTTCCCGCGAATGCGACAGGGACAAAAGAACCCCGCCTTCGAGAAGTATATCGTTCAGGATGGGTCCTGTATCGCCGGCGATAAGCGCGACCAAGACATAGATTCCAAGAGATCGGTAGAGTTGCTCCAACCCATGCTGAGAAACGACATGGGCGATCTCATGGCCCAGAACGCTTCCGATGATGTCGGGATCGTCGAACGCGGCAACGAAGGCATCGGTCATGACGATCGTCCCGCCGGGGAGTGCGAATGCGTTTGGGCCGATACCGTCGATTTGCCGGAACGTCAGATCGAAGTCGAAGCGGGTGCGTTCGTCGTCGGGCAGTTCGCGTAGAAGATCATCGAAAATCCCTTGAATAGAGTCTTTTTGTGCGTCGTCTAGCATCGATGGCTCGGCGATGGCCGTGTCGAATGACTGAAGCGTTCCGGCGTCCATGGCCCGTTTCAGCGGTGGTGGTGTCAGCCAGACAGCTACCGCTACCAGAGCTGGCAGGGCGAAGCGCCAGATCGCATAGACGCCAACAAGGCTGAGAGCGACGATGAGGATCAGTCGGCGTTGGAAACCCTCGGCCTCGTGCAGTATCTGACCCGCGGAGCCACGGGCGAGCGCATCGGCACCCGACAGATCCTCGGTTTCGAACAATGCGCCATCTGGAAGAGAAAGGCGCCGGGGTGCGCGACCGATGGGAGCATCGAACTGGGGCCTGCCCGGATGTTCAATGATGCTCGTCTGTTCGCCGTCGGGGCGAAGGAAAAAGCCATTCGGACCGACAACCAGACTTACGGGCACGGCACAAGAAGATCGGGCCGGAAAGAACCGGCCCGGTATCGTAATATGATCCTGTTCGCCCTTCATCGGAGCGATTTTCAGTAGATCGACCTAGACTGGCAAGCCCAGATCGATGCCTTCGATATCGGTATAGGCATCGCCCAGCGCACCTGCACGCGTCTCAAGCTGACCCACGAACTGATCGAGCGGACCACCCGGGATGAGGGCAGTATGTTCAGTCAGATAACGGAACATCCGGACCTGTGCCCAGGGCAACAGGAGCCCGAGCGAAACCACTGTCAGGACCGCGTTGGTGATCGCGATCCAGATCAGCGAAAGCGGGCGAACATCGGATGCGAAAGTGTGACCACCTTCCAGTGCGAGGTTGTTCAGCGTCACGTTGCGGACGAAGGCCTGATAGATCGTCATGGCCGGGAAGAAAGCCAGGAAGATTGCGGCGTAGATACCTGCAATCAGCGCAAGGGATGCGGTTGGATCAGTTTCGATGGTACTGAAATCAAGCGTTCCGATCGAAACGAACGTGACGCTTCCGATGATCATCAGCATGCCTGTGACCCAGATCGCCGCGGCCAGAAACGCCCGGTAAAACGGCCCGATTGCCGCATCGAACGAAAAGCTGTGACCGCCGAGCGAGTATCCATTTAGCGCGAAACGCTTGATTGCCCGATCAAGGAACGGGAACGTCAGGTAGAGCGTCAATGCCGTGAGGATCGGATAGATGATGAAGGCCAGCATCGCGCCGATATAGCTGCCTTCGAAGCGGAAGCGCACGTTCGACCAACTGGACATCTGTGCATTGAATTTGAAGGATCGGACCAGCAGGAACGGCACAACAAAGACAAGTGCGACGAGCGCGATGATGCCGACCAGCGGGATCGCAGAGACGACCGAAAACGCGACGATTGCCGCGATCATGATGGCCCTGCCGATAAGAATCTGCAGTCCGGTTGCATGATAGTCGAAGTTACGGCCGTCGACATAAGTGTTTTGATAGAAATACTTTTTGGTCCGGACCTTGGCCTAGGCAGAGTATATTCCAACGGTGATGATTGTCAGGAACAGGTTGACGATCCAGATACCGAACCATTCCTTTGCAGAGCCGTGAAATTCAAACGGCTCGAGCTCGGGGCTATCGTAATGCATTTACACTCCTCGCCCCCGAGGAGAAGTTACTGATCTGGAGCGATTCCCTGTAGTACGGTGTGATTCAAACCGGGACTCAACATGCGTTTGTGGCCGATTGGCATCGTTTATCGGGTCAGACGGCGTTTGCGCGCAGCCAAAAGCTTGAGCCGCAGGGCATTGAGCTGAATGAAACCGGCGGCATCTTTTTGGTCATAGGCGCCTGCGTCATCCTCGAAGGTGACGTGAGCTTCGGAGTAAAGCGAATGATCCGACCAGCGACCGACCGTTCTGGCGAGGCCCTTGTAGAGTTTGAGCCTAACCGTTCCGGTCACATGCTCCTGGCTCTTGTCAATCGCGGCTTGGAGCATTTCGCGTTCAGGCGAGAACCAGAAACCGTTGTAGATCAGCTCTGCATAGCGCGGCATCAACTCGTCCTTCAGATGCCCGGCGCCCCGGTCGAGAGTGATCTGTTCAATGCCGCGGTGTGCCTCGAGTAGAAGCGTTCCACCCGGCGTTTCGTAGATGCCCCGTGATTTCATGCCCACGAAACGGCTTTCGACTAGGTCGAGCCGTCCAACCCCGTGCCTTCCACCCAACTCGTTCAGCTGGGTCAGGATAGTTGCGGGAGAGAGTGCTTCGCCGTTGATGGACACGGCATCGCCGTGTTCAAACCCGATCTCGACGTATTCCGGAGTATCAGGCGCGTCTTCGGGATTCACGGTACGCTGGTAAACGTGTTCGGGCGCCTCTATTGCGGGATCTTCCAGCGCCTTGCCTTCGGAGGATGTGTGCAAAAGGTTTGCATCGACGGAAAACGGTGCTTCGCCGCGCTTGTCCTTGGCGATGGGAATCTGATGCTGTTCGGCGAACTCGATCAGTTTGGTCCGCGACGACAGATCCCAGATGCGCCATGGCGCGATTACCTTGATCTCGGGGTTGAGCGCGTATGATGAAAGCTCGAACCGGACCTGATCGTTGCCCTTGCCAGTGGCTCCATGAGAGACAGCATCGGCCCCGGTCTCGGCCGCGATTTCAACAAGGCGCTTTGAAATCAACGGGCGCGCGATCGATGTGCCCAGCAGATAGAGACCTTCATAAAGGGCATTCGCGCGAAACATCGGGAACACGAAGTCTCGCACGAATTCTTCGCGGACGTCCTCGACATAAATCTCTGACACGCCAAGCATCTCGGCTTTCTTGCGTGCGGGCTCAAGCTCTTCGCCCTGTCCAAGATCCGCGGTGAACGTGACGACTTCGCAGCCGTACTCCGCTTGCAACCATTTCAGGATGATAGAGGTGTCGAGGCCACCTGAGTAGGCCAGGACGACTTTCTTGGGATCGGACATGGGTGCCCCGCCTTTAAGCAATTCAACGGGCGTTTAGAGGGATTTGGGGGGCGCGACAAGTGCCGGAACCCGGGGTTGTCCCGAACCGGATGCGGAAGCTTGCGGAGGAGCGCAACGATGGCCGGATCGAAGTGACATCGGACTAGATTTTGCATGAACCTTTACAGATGAGCCGATTCTGGGGCAGTCGTTGACCCTTGTTGCAGCGGCTGATGCGTGACGCGGCACGTGACTGGGCAGGATTTTCGAAAGCGATGACGGATTTTTCAGAACAGGCTGCCGCTGCAGAGCGGGAAATGCGGTCGCTTTTCGAGCCGACGCCGCTGATGAAGAACGATTTCCTCTCCGAACGTTATGATGCCGAAATCTGGCTGAAACGCGAAGACCTCAGTCCGGTCCGATCCTACAAGATCCGGGGCGCGTTCAACGCCATGCGCAAGTCCATCGAGTCGGGAGGTCCGACGACGTTTGTCTGTGCGAGTGCAGGGAATCACGCTCAAGGCGTTGCGTATGCCTGTAGGCATTTCGGTGTTTCGGGTGTAATTTTCATGCCGGTAACGACACCGGATCAGAAAATCTACAAGACGCGGGTGTTTGGCGGTGATGCCATCGAGATTCGCCTGACCGGCGACTATTTCGACGACACGCTTGCCTCGGCACAGTCCTATTGCGCCGAGGCTGGTGCACAGTTCCTTTCGCCGTTCGATGATGCGGACGTGATCGAGGGACAGGCCTCGGTCGCGGTCGAAGTCCTTGACCAGTTGGGTGGATCACCGGATTTGTTCATTCTGCCGGTCGGTGGAGGAGGTCTGTCGGCGGGCGTCCGGGGTTATCTGAAAGGTACAGGCAAGCTACCGGAATTGGTGCTTGCCGAACCGAGTGGCGGTGCAAGTCTGGCCGCGGCGCTGAACGCAGGCGCGCCCGTGACCCTTGAACGCGTTGATACTTTCGTTGATGGTGCCGCTGTCGCCCGTGTTGGAACGCTGACCTTTGATGCGTTGACCGATATGTGTGTTAAAGACGTTCTGTCGGTACCCGAAGACCGGATTTGTACGACAATTCTCGAGATGTTGAATCACGAAGGTATCGTGCTTGAACCTGCCGGTGCGTTGGCGATTGATGCGCTTAAAGACATCGCCGAGCGGGTGCAGGGGCGGCAGGTCGTTGTCGTGACATCCGGTGGAAACTTCGACTTTGAGCGATTGCCGGAGGTTAAGGAGCGGGCACAGCGGTATTCGGGTGTGAAGAAATACTTCCTGTTGCGCCTGCCGCAGCGCCCCGGGGCACTTCGCGATTTCCTGCAGCTTCTGGGCCCGGATGACGATATTGCCCGTTTTGAGTACCTGAAGAAGTCAGCACGGAACTTTGGAACAGTTCTGATCGGGATCGAGACCAGCGCTCCCGAGAATTTCGCGCGTCTGACAGAGGCATTGGACCAAGCCGGGTTTTCCTGCCGCGATATCACGAACGATGAGGCAGTCGCTGAATTCGTTGTATGACCTTCAGATAGCCGCGAACCAACCCTGCAATGCCTGTTTCGAAGCCTCGAAGGCTCCATGGATCAGGTTTACGTCGGCATCATCGGGGTGCGTTTCTGCCTCGGCGCAAAGCTGAGCCATATGCGAAAATCCGAGGTTCATTGCGCTGCCTTTGAGGCTGTGAAAGCTTTCGGATCGCGAAACGGAGCCGTGAACACCCGACAGCGACCCGAGAACATCCTCGACTTCTTGCAGGAAGAGGCCCGCGATTTCGACGAAATCGTCGACCCCGACCTCGTCCCGCAGGTCTTCTATGCGCTTCCAGTCAATCATCGCTTTAGTCCAAGGCGTATTCGCTAGACAGTAAAGCCGAAATCTCTTTTCACCAGTTAACCTCAGGATGAGAAAATCCGGGGCATTTTAGGGTTCATGGCATGTTAAACCTTAATGCCCATGGGTGATTGGATGTCGGCTGATTCAGCGGCCCTGGGACCGCTTCCGGACCAGATAGATCAAGGGCAGGTTGCCCTGATCGATCAACCAGAAGAGGCTGCGATCAGGACCATTCTGATCGTGGATGACAGTCGTGCGCAGCTCAGGTTGACGGGTCAGGTCTTGCGGCGTCTGGGCTATTCGGTGGTCGAGGCGCTTTCGGGTGTGGATGCTCTGTCGGCGCTGGAGGGCGGCGGCATCGATCTGGTACTGAGCGACTGGGTCATGCCCGGAATGTCCGGTCTGGATCTGTGCCGAGCGTTCCGTGAGCTTGGTGGCGATCACTATGTCTACTTCATCCTACTGACATCGAAGTCCGACCGGGGTGACGTTGCAACCGGCCTCGCTGCCGGAGCCGACGATTTCCTTTCAAAGCCGATCGATACTGAGGAACTGAAGGCGCGCATTTCTGCGGGCGGGCGGTTGGTTGCGGTTCAGCGAACCCTCGAAGAAAAAAACAGGCTGCTTGGGGGCGCATTGACCGAGCTTCAGACCCTCTATGACAACCTCGGTCGGGATCTGGCCGAAGCGCGGCGGCTGCAACAGTCTCTGGTGCCCGAACGCCAGCGGCACTATCCGGGCGCGGATGTGAGCTTGCTGTTGCGGCCTTGCGGGCAGGTCGGTGGTGATCTGGTGGGCGCGTTCAGAGTAAACGATACCCGCATCGGTATCTTTTCGATCGATGTATCCGGCCACGGAATCGCATCGGCGCTTATGACAGCGCGGCTTGCCAGTTATCTGACGGGATCGTCACCCGAGCAGAATGTGGCGCTGAGCGTCAGTGATGCTGGCGAGTACTCCATGCGATCTTTGCCTGAAGTGTGTTCACGTCTCAATCACCTGTTGATCGATGACATGGCGACCGAACTTTATTTCACGATGGCTATCGCCGATTGTGATCTGAGAACCGGTCGCCTCTCAATCGTTCAGGCCGGGCATCCGCACCCGTTGGTTCAGCGGGCGGATGGTACTGTTCAGTTTGTTGGCGATGGCGGGATGCCGATCGGTCTATTGAACCGGGCAGAGTACACGGCGTTCGATTTGCAGCTCTCGCCCGGTGACCGCCTGTTCCTGCATTCGGACGGATTCACCGAGGCCGAGAGCCGGGATGGCAAGATGCTCGATCAGGATGGTCTTGCACGGCTCGTGGAATCTATCCCGGAGGCAAAGGGTCAGGACTTCACTGAAACGATGATGTGGTTGCTTGCCGATCACGCCAGAAATGCCGACTTTGACGATGATGTGTCGGGCGTGGTTCTGGAGTACAAAGGGATCGGGTCAGAGAAGGTTTGACAGAAACAGTCTGTCACCCGGGTTCCCAACGATCTGGCTGGCAACGGACCAGGGCGCCCAGAGCGCCGTATGCCCGGGTTCGGATGGCTCGGAGTGGGGCCGGACAGGGCGTGCGAGATAGATGTGGCACAGTTTCTCCGCCCAAAGATCGTATTCCGGCATGTAGGTGAAGCGCCGGAAGGCGCCGATCCGTCGCGGTGAGGCAATGCGCCAGCCGGTTTCCTCGAATACCTCGCGATGCAACGCCTGGATCGGGGACTCGCCCGGGTCGATACCACCACCGGGAAGTTGAAACTCTGGCTCAGGTTCGGCCTGATGGGTCAGAAGCACGTCCGATCCGCGTGGCAGGATCGCATAGACGCCGGTGCGTTGACGATACCGCATACCTGCCTTGACTGCTTCCCCGACCCGCCTGATCACCTGCTTGGACCCTTCCCGGCAAACCCTATATAGTCGCGGTATGCCAACCATCGGCGCCTAAGGAAACCCCATGACACTTGGATCTCAGATCGCCTGGGACGATACCGTCCTGCCTTTTCAGCTTGACCGCTCGGACATCAGGGGCCGGGTTGCGCGGCTTGACGGGACGCTTGATGCCATTCTCGGGCAGCACGACTATCCGCCGGCTGTCGAGGCGCTTATCGCCGAGACTGCGCTGCTCGCCGCATTGATAGGGCAGACGCTGAAGTTGCGTTGGAAGCTGTCGTTACAGATTCGTGGTGACGGGCCGATCCGCCTGATCGCGACGGATTACTATGCACCGAAAGGTGAAGGTGAACCTGCCCAAATCCGCGCCTATGCAAGCTATGATGCGGATCGGACGACAACAGATGCCGCATTTGAGCAGATCGGGAAGGGGTATTTTGCCGTCCTGATCGATCAGGGCAAGGGCACAACGCCATATCAGGGGATCACACCGATTGCGGCAGGATCCTTGGCAGCCTGCGCCGAGACGTATTTTGCCCAGTCAGAGCAATTGCCGACGCGGTTCGCCCTGAGCTTTGGTGAGTCTATTCTGCCAGGATCGGGCGCAAAATGGCGTGCTGGTGGGGTTATGCTTCAGTTGATGCCGAAGGCGTCACCCTTTGCTTCGGGTGGTGCGTCTGGTGAAGCTGGGCTTTTGACGCCGGAGGACGTGCTTGAAGGCGAGGCGCTTGAGAACTGGAATAGGGCGAACATCCTTCTGGATACCGTGGAGGAGCTTGAGTTGGTTGGACCGACGGTTCATCCGACGGACCTTCTGGTGCGTTTGTTTCACGAAGAAGTTCCGCGTGTCTTCGATTCTCAGCCCGTTGTTTTTGGGTGTACCTGTTCGGAAGATCGCGTTCGTCAAAGCCTGTCGATCTATTCGGCAAAGGATATCGCGCATATGACGACAGACGACGGGATCGTTACGGCGGATTGCCAGTTTTGCGGTGCGCATTATGAACTGGAGCCCACAACGCTTGGGTTCGAGGCTTCGGGTTGAACGGGGACGCGGCGCGCCACTTGCTGGAGGACCTTGTTGCGCGCGAGGGCTCACCATCTTCCGATCTTGATCTGAATCCCGCGATGGTGCTGCCAGAGCAACGGCAGTTGCGCGACGCAGCGGTTCTTGTCGCGATTCGGGAACGGAATGGTGTGGCGGAGTTGTTTCTGACAAAGCGATCGTCCCGGTTGAAACATCACCCGGGTCAGATCGCTTTTCCAGGCGGAAAGGTCGATCACGTTGATGCCGGGTTCGAGGCGGCGGCCCTGCGAGAGGCAGAAGAAGAGATCGGGCTTTCGCAAGGTCTGGTTGACCTGATCGGTGTGATGCCACCCCACGAAACAGTCACGGGGTTTTCGGTGACGCCCGTAGTTGCTTGGATCACCAGTGATTTCACGCCCCTGCCTGAAATCGGTGAGGTCGCGGAAGTGTTTTCCGTTCCGCTGACCCATGTGTTGGATCCCGCGCAGTTCGTGATCGAGTCCCGGTATTGGCGTGGCCATCGGAGATCTTACTATGCTGTGCCGTGGGGTCCCTATTATATCTGGGGTGCGACTGCGCGTATCTTGCGGGCGTTGGCGGACAGGGTGAACGCGTGAGCCGTATTTCTGGCAACTGGGTCTCGGATCCACAGACACAATCGGTGATGGCGGTTCTGGCGAGTTCCGGTCATAGGGCGCTTTTTGTCGGCGGCTGTGTCAGGGATGCGCTGCTGGGCAGGCCGGTTTCGGACATCGATATATCAACCGATGCCGTGCCGGAGAGGGTAACGCAGTTGGCCGAGGCGGCGGGATTCCGGGCTGTGCCGACCGGGATCGACCATGGAACGGTGACCGTGGTGACCCGAGACCGCGCCTTTGAGATCACGACGTTCCGGCGGGACATCGAAACAGATGGGCGGCGCGCTGTTGTCGCCTACTCGCGTGATATTGCTGATGACGCCCGGCGCCGGGATTTCACGATGAACGCGCTTTATGCCGAGGCGGATGGGACGGTACTGGACCCGCTGGGTAGTGGGTTGGGGGATCTTGATAACGGTCGCATCCTTTTTATCGATGATACCGAGGCGCGTATTCGCGAGGACTATCTGCGTATCCTTCGGTTCTTTCGGTTCTATGCCTGGTATGGGGCTTCGGATCAGGGCCCTGACCGGGACGCTCTTTCAGCGATTTCCGAGAATTTGGCTGGATTAGAGTCTGTTTCGTCGGAACGTATCACCCATGAGATCATGCGCCTGCTTGCTGCGCCCAACCCCGCACCTGCTCTTGCTGCGATGGCCGCAACCGGGACGTTGGCAAAGGTTCTTCCGGGTGCGGACCCGATGGCAATTGCACCGCTTGCGTATCTGGAAGAGGCGAACTCTGTCGCACCGGACTCTGTCCGGAGGCTTTGTGCATTGGGTAGCGCTGACGCGGTTACGCGCCTGCGCCTGTCCCGGAAGGAGGAAAAAACGTTGCAGCTTCTGCGCGCCGGGGTCGAGTCTCTGGATGGGCCGCAGACGCTTGGTTACAAGATGGGCCGGAAGCCTGCCACTGATGCCTTGTTGTTGCGGGCCGCAATGACCGAGTCGGGCGTCGGACAGAAGGACTTTGCCATGGCGGCTCTTGGAGCCGAAGCGAAGTTTCCAGTGAAGGCAGCCGATCTGATGCCGGAGTTTCGTGGTCCTGCATTGGGGCGCAAGCTGGCGGAGTTGGAAGCCCGCTGGATCGAATCGGAGTTCTCTTTGACGCGCGACGCCCTTTTGAAGGATTGAAGGCCCTGGCCTTTTCGTGTCTGAGCGGGCCATGGAGTTCGATCCACTATATGCATTCGTTTTTGCCGGTCTGTTTTCGCCCGGTCCGAACGTCATCCTGC
The DNA here is from genome assembly GCA_947503175.1 of uncultured Paracoccaceae bacterium. Lineage (GTDB taxonomy): Bacteria > Pseudomonadota > Alphaproteobacteria > Rhodobacterales > Rhodobacteraceae > Ovoidimarina. The sequence goes on along the minus strand of CANNCO010000003.1, from coordinate 469,983 downwards.
TTACGGCGAGCGGAGCGCGGTTCGGATTCCGACGAACAGTGCCGCATGTTCTTGGCGTCGCACTTGGGGTCGGGGTTATCGCTGCGTTGACGGGGCTTGGCATCGGCGCAGTTCTGGCCGCGCGTCCGGGGCTGGAGTTTGCACTGAAATGCGGGGCGTTCGCTTGGATCCTCTGGATGGCATGGAAGCTTTGGACATCGACCCGCGCCGCACGATCCGAGGGGCGGGACCGGCCCTTCACGCTGGTAGAGGCGGTTCTGTTCCAGTGGGTGAACCCGAAGATCTGGGCGGTCGCCCTGGCGGCGTCGTCCGGGTACGCGATCGGATTACCGCCCGGTCAAGAAGCCGCGCGGCTGGCGAGCGCGTTTTCGGGCATCAACCTGTTCGTCTGCCTGTTCTGGAGTTTTGCTGGAAGTTTATTGTCATATCTGTTGTCCAGCCCACCGGTCTGGAAGGTGTTCATGCGCGGGATGGCGGTGTTTCTGGGAATTTCAGGGGCAATGGTTTTCCTGTAGCGAAATCCGGGCTATATGGCTGGCATAGCTGAAAGGCTCCCCGGTGTTCCGCTTTTTTGAAAACCTGGTCGACCCGTACGTTAAGTACGAGGATAACGACCGGCCGCCGACGCGTCTCTGGCCGTTTATGAGAGACTATGCCCGCCCGTTCACTGGCGTGTTCTGGGTCGCGGGCGTGATGTCTGTTGTCGTGGCGGTCGTGGAGATCTGGCTGATCGCCTATATGGGCCGGGTCGTGGACATTCTGTCGGAGAGTGGGCCGGCGGAGATGTGGGCGCAGCACGGGACCGAGCTTATCCTTGTCGCGATCTTCATCCTGATCCTGCGGCCATTGTTGCAGGCGTTGGATGTCCTGCTGTTGAACAACACGATCATGCCGAACTTTGGCACGCTTATCCGCTGGCGGGCGCACCGGCATGTCCTTCGCCAGTCCGTGGGTTGGTTCGAGAACGATTTTGCCGGGCGTATAGCGAACAGGATCATGCAGACGCCGCCTGCAGCGGGGGAAGCTGTTTTTCAGGTCTTCGACGCGATGACGTTTTCAATCGCCTATTTCGTCGGGGCGGCTGTGTTGCTTTCGCAGGGTGACCCAAGGCTTGCGATCCCGCTTGTGATTTGGGTCGGGCTTTACGGGATTCTGGTATGGTGGACGACAACGCGGGTTGGTCCGGCGTCGAAAGAAGCATCGGACGCGCGCAGTGCTGTCACCGGTCGGGTCGTTGACAGCTATACGAATATCCACTCGGTCAAGATGTTCGCACATCATGACCGCGAGATGGACTATGCCCATGAGGCAATCGAACGCTCACGCCAGACGTTTCAGGCCGAAATGCGGATCTATACGATCATGGATGTCGTCCTGACGTTCCTGAACGGTTTGCTGATCATCGGATGTGTTGGCTGGGCTATCTGGTTGTGGACGATCGGGTCTGCGTCGGTCGGCGTCGTGGCCGCGGCGACAGCGGTTGCCCTGCGTCTGAACGCGATGACCGGATGGATCATGTGGGCGCTGACGAGCTTTTTCAGAAACCTCGGTGTGATTTCCGAGGGGATGGAGACGATTGCGCAGCCGATCACGCTTGTCGACAAGCCCGATGCGAAAGCGCTGGTCCTGAGCGACGGCGAGATCGAGTTGACGGAACTGGGCCATCACTATGGTCGCGGCGCCGGCGGTATCGAGAAGATCGATTTGACGATCCGGTCGGGTGAAAAGGTCGGGTTGATCGGGCGGTCCGGTGCCGGGAAATCGACGCTCGTGAAGCTACTGTTGCGGTTCTACGATGCCGACAAGGGCCAGATTTCCATTGACGGTCAGGACATTACCGAGGTTACGCAGCAGAGCCTGCGGAAGAATATCGGAATGGTTCAGCAGGATTCGTCGCTGTTGCACCGGTCGATCCGCGACAACATTCTTTATGGCCGGCCGGAGGCCAGCGAAGAGGAAATGGTCGCGGCCGCCGAACGGGCGCAGGCGCATGAGTTCATCCTGGAGCTTGAGGATTCCGAGGGACGGCGCGGCTATGACGCGCAGGTGGGCGAACGGGGTGTGAAGCTTTCGGGGGGCCAGCGTCAGCGGATCGCCCTGGCACGGGTGATCCTGAAAAACGCGCCGATCCTTGTGCTGGATGAGGCGACGAGCGCCCTTGATAGCGAGGTTGAGGCGGCCATTCAGGATACGCTTTACGGCATCATGGAAGGCAAGACGGTGATCGCCATTGCGCACCGTCTGTCGACGATCAGCCGGATGGACCGCATTCTGGTCATGGATGGCGGGCATATTGCCGAAGAGGGAAGTCATAGCGAACTCCTGGCGCAAGGCGGGCTATACGCCCGCTTCTGGGAGCGTCAGTCGGGCGGGTTCATCGGAACCGTCGAGGCCGCAGAATGAACCCCGGCAACTGGATTGATGCGTTTCAGCCCGCGGACGGCCCGCCGCCCGAGACTCTGGGCGCATTCTTTCGCTGGTCACTGCACGGTACGGTGCCCGTGCTGCTTCTGGCTGCGCTGTTTTCGGCGCTTGCAGGAACACTTGAGGTGGTCACCGCCTTCATTCTTGGTGCCGTGATCGACCGGGCGGTGGCCGAAGGGCCGGTGGCGTTTTTTGCGGAGAACTGGCTTCTCTTGACCGGATTCGTCCTGTTTTTCGTTGTGGTCCGGCCTTTGGCTTTCGGGCTGAGTTCGGCGGCGAACTCGATTGTAGTCATGCCAAATCTGAATCCGCTGGTTCTGTCGCGGCTCAATCGATGGACGCTGGGTCAGTCAGTGACATTCTTCGATGACGACTTTGCCGGTCGGCTGGCGCAGAAGCAGATGCAGACGTCGCGGGCCATTACCGATATCGCCAGCGAGTTGATCAATGTGGTCGCCTTTGCACTGGCGACGTTGATCGGTTCGGTACTGCTTCTGACCTCGATTGACTGGCGCGTGGCATTGAGTCTTGCGGTCTGGCTGGTTTTCTATTTTGCGCTGATCCGGTTCTTTTTGCCGGAAGTCCGCAAGAGGTCGGCTGCGCGGGCAGGGGCGCGGGCCATGGTGTCGGGTCAGGTGGTGGATACGATTACCAACATCAAGACGGTGAAGCTGTTTGCGCTGGCCGATCACGAGGACCGAGCCGCGCTCGGTGCGATGGAGACGTTTCGAAGACGGGCGTTGGATTTTGGCTATACCGCCGCATGGTTTCGGTTTTCGCTTATGACGCTAGCGGGAACACTTCCCGTTCTGCTGATCGGCGGAACCTTGGTTTTGTGGACCCGCGGCGTGACGACGCCCGGCGACATAGCTGCAGCGGGCGCTGTTTCGATCCGGATTGCCCAGATGACCGGCTGGGTCAGTTTCACGCTCATGGCGATCTATTCGAATGTGGGCGAGGTCGAGGATGGCATGCGGACGCTCGCGCGAAGGGACAGGCTGCCCGATGCCGACGATGCAAAGGAGCTGAGCGAAGCAGGTGAGATCAGGTTCGACGATGTGGACTTTGCCTATGGCCGCGAGACGGGTGGTGTTGAGCGGATCAACCTGGACGTTGCTGCCGGTGAGAAGCTGGGAATTGTCGGCGCGTCTGGAGCGGGGAAGTCGACACTCGTTGCTCTTTTGCTGAGGTTCTACGACCCCGAGGCGGGGCGGATCAGCATTGGTGGGCAAGATATTCGCGACGTCAGTCAGGAGAGCCTGCGTCGTGCCATCGGGATGGTGACGCAGGAGACGGCAATGTTTAACCGTTCCGCGCGCGAGAACATTCTTTACGGCCGTCCGGATGCTTCGGAGGATGAGATGATCGCGGCGGCAAAACGCGCCGAGGCACATGACTTCATTTTGGGGCTGAAGGATCATCGAGGCCGGACGGGGTATGATGCGCATCTGGGCGAGCGTGGGGTCAAGCTTTCAGGCGGACAACGGCAGCGGATTGCCTTGGCCCGAGCTATTCTGAAGGATGCACCGTTTCTGGTGCTGGACGAGGCGACAAGTGCCCTGGACAGTGAGGTTGAAGCGTCGATTCAGACCGCGCTGGAGCGTGTGATGGAGGGCAAGACGGTTCTGGCCATCGCGCACCGTTTGTCGACGCTGTCGCATATGGATCGCATCGTCGTACTGGATCAAGGGCATATCGTCGAAGAAGGCACCCATGACGTGCTGCTGGCCCAAGGCGGGCTGTATGCGCGGTTCTGGAACCGGCAGTCCGGTGGATTTCTCGAGTCACAAGAGGCCGCCGAGTGAGCCTTGCTGTCACGCGTTTGGGCCACAAGGGTGAGGGGATCGCTGATGGCCCGGTCTATGTGGCGCGTGCACTGCCGGGTGAGATGGTCGATGGCGATGTGATCGATGGTCGGATAGCGTCACCAAGGTTTCTTATGCCCTCGCCGGATCGCGTTCGTGCGCCCTGTCCGCATTACAAAGCGTGTGGTGGCTGCGCGCTGATGCATGCGAGCGATGACTTCGTTGCAAACTGGAAAAGGGAAGTGGTGGTGCGCGCCCTGCAGGCGCAAGGGATCGACGCTCTGGTGGATGGACCAGATACGTCGCCGCCCCGGTCGCGGCGGCGGGCGGTTCTGTCGGCGCGGCGTTTGAAGTCCGGGGTTGTGGTTGGGTTTCATGGCCGTGCTTCGGGAACCATCGTTCCGATTCCGGAGTGTCACCTTCTGTTGCCGCAGCTTATGGCGGCGATACCGGCTTGCGCAAGGATTGTGGGTCTTCTCGGATCGCGGAAAGGCGAGATGAAGTTCATTCTGACAGCGTCCGATGCGGGTGTGGATCTGAGTTTTGAGGGTGGGCGAACAGTTGGTGGCCCTGAACGTCTGGAACTTACGGGACTGGCAGAGAAAACCGATCTCGCGCGACTGTCGACGGGCGATGATGTGATTGTCGAACGGCGAGTTCCTGTTCACGTGTTTGGGACGGTGAATGTTGTGCCGCCGCCGGGCGCGTTCCTGCAGGCAACGCCTGAAGGCGAGACAGCTCTTGTGACTGCAGTACATGCGGCGGTCGGGTCTGCGCGACGCATTGCCGATTTGTTTGCCGGGTGCGGGACATTTGGGCTGGCCCTCGCCTCCGGGTCAGAGGTTCACGCCGTCGAAAACTCGCGCGAAATGCTGGACGCGCTTGATCGGGGCTGGCGCCAAGGAGCGGGGCTGAAACCGGTCACCACCGAAACGAGAGACCTTTTCAGACAACCGCTGCTTGCCGGTGAACTTGCGCGGTTCGATGCGGTTGTCATTGATCCGCCGCGCGCAGGTGCCGAAGCCCAGATGCGGGAACTGGCGCAATCGGAGGTCGGTCGCATTGCTGCGGTGTCATGTAATCCGGCTACCTTTGCCCGGGATGCGAGAATTCTGATTGATGCGGGATATCGGTTGGAAACCGTTCGCGTCGTCGATCAATTCCGCTGGAGTGCGCATGTGGAACTTGCAGCTGCCTTTGTGCGGGGCCATATGCCGGACGGCAACGAGAGCAGGGGACGATAAGTGCGCGAAACGATAGGTGACTGGCTTGAGCGTCCGGCGGTGCGGAACGGAATCATTGCGGTGATCCTGTTCAACGCCGTGATCCTTGGGCTTGAAACGTCGGACGCGGTGATGGCTCAGTTCGGGCCCGTCATCCTGTTGTTGGACCGGATCTGCCTTGGGATCTTCGTTGTCGAGATTTCATTGAAGCTGTTTGCCCATGGCGGGCGGTTTTTCCGGTCGGGCTGGAACCTGTTCGACTTCGCGATTGTCGGTATAGCGCTGGTCCCCGGCGCGCAGACATTCAGCGTTCTGCGGGCCTTGCGGATCCTCCGGGTGCTGCGGGTCATTTCCGCCGCGCCGCGCCTGCGGCGTGTGGTCGAAGGATTCGTGACCGCTTTGCCAGGGATGGGTTCGGTTTTCCTGTTGATGTCGATCATCTTCTATATCGGTGCGGTCATGGCGACGAAGCTGTTCTCGGACAGTTTCCCGGAATGGTTCGGAACGCTTGGTCAAAGCGCCTATTCACTGTTTCAGATCATGACGCTGGAAAGCTGGTCCATGGGGATCGTGCGCCCGGTGATGGAGGTGTATCCCTATGCGTGGGCGTTCTTCGTGCCCTTTATCATGGTCACCACGTTCGCGGTCGTGAACCTGCTGGTGGGTCTGATCGTGAACTCGATGCAGGATGCCCATAACGTGGAAGAAGGCGAGAAGACCGAGGCCTATCGCGACGAGGTTTTGGTGCGTCTGGCTGAAATCGAGCGGCGACTGGGCGTGCGCGATCAGGGATAGATACTGATCGGTGTGCCGTCCTGCACCATGGCGTAGATATCTTCCATCTCGTCATTCGTGACGGCGATACATCCCCATGTCCAGTCATCCCTTCCGCCGAACAGTTTCGGTGTGCCGTGAATGAATATGTCGCCTCCCGGGTCTTGCCCCAGCGCCCGGGCAACTTCTATATCATCCGCGTTCGGATAGGATATTCCGATCGACAGGTGGAAGTCAGAATCCGGGTTGCGGCGGTCGATGATGTATTCGCCTTCCGGCGTGCGCCCGTCGCCCTCGATCACCTTGTGACCGGCCGGGGCAAAGCCAAGCTCGAAGTCAAACACACGCAGCACAGCGTCGTGGTGCATCAGGTACATGCGTCTGCTTTCCTTGTAGACAAGGACGCGTGTTACCTCTGGCCCATCATATGTCTTGAACTTCGTGGCGCAGCCTGAAAGCGCCATGACCACGGCCAGAAGGCCCGCCACCAAAAACCTGCTCATTTCTGCCCGCCTGTTGTTCGCGATGCTGCTTTGAGGGAAGCTTAACCCAAACAGACTATTGGGGAAACAGGGTTACAACGACGTGAAACAAGGGTGAAGAACCAAAGTGATCCGACTGGAGATCTGGCACGTAAACAAAATTAGACACATTGAAGTTGACACCTGAAAGGATGCAATGGCCGACCTGATCAATATCCTGCTAGCGCTTGTCAGCATCGGGCTTGGTGCCGTTGGGTGGCTTGCGCCCCGGTATACGATGCGGCTTCTCGACATCGCGCCAGGGGGAAGTACGATGGGTCTGTCCGAGATTCGAGCGGCCTCCGGCGCATTGTTTGTTGGCCTTGGGGTGGGCGCTTTGGTTTTGGGAACTCCAATGGGCTATGCGATGGTCGGCTTTGCCTGGGCAGGTGCTGCAATCGGGCGGCTCACCTCTATCATTGCTGATGGGTATCAGAACACCAGCAAGATGAAGTTCTTTGCCGTCGAAGCTGTGGTGGCTGGCGCGCTTCTAGCGATCAACCTGTGATCAGCCGGAACCGATGAGAATGCCGGCACCAAGGACCAGCCCTCCACCGAGGACGACCTGAAGCGCAGCCCGGAAGAACGGCGTTTCCATATAGCGGTTCTGGATCCAGGCGATTGCCCAAAGCTCGAAGAACACGACAATGATCGCCGTGATCGTTGCGGTCCAGAAATCCGTGATGAGGTAGGGCAGCGCGTGGCCTAGACCGCCGAGCGTCGTCATGACGCCAGATGCGAAGCCGCGTTTCAGCGGGCTTCCCCGACCTGAGAGTTCCCCGTCGTCCGACGCTGCTTCGGTGAAGCCCATCGAAATGCCGGCGCCGACAGACGCGGCAAGACCCACAAGAAACGTGTTCCAGGTATCACCAGTGGCGAAAGCGGCGGCGAAGATCGGCGCCAATGTGGACACCGACCCGTCCATAAGGCCGGCCAGTCCCGGCTGTACCCAGGTCAGGACGAACTGCCGATGCGCGTCCCGATCTTCGCGGGAAACGGCGTCGTCCGTCAGGTGTGTTTCGGTCAGGGCGGATGCGCTTTCTTCATGGCTTGCTTCGGCCGCAGCAAGTGTGCCCAGCAACTTACGCGTGTCCGCGTCTTGAGTGCGCTGGGCGGCCTTTTCGTAAAACCGTTGGGCTTCGGTCTCCATGTCGCCTGCGATGTCTCGTATCTTTTCGAGGGGGAGCTGTTCCATCAGCCAAACCGGGCGGCGGGCGTAGAATCCCGAGACGTGCTCGCGCCGGATCAGCGGGATTGTCTCTCCGAAACGCTGGACATGGAGGTCGATCAGACGTTTGCGATGCGTATCTTCCTCCTCGGCCATGCCTTCGAAGATGGCTGCCGTCGATGGATAGTCGGCACGCAGGCGATGCGCGAATCCGCGATAGATTCGTGCGTCATCCTCTTCCGACGAGATGGCGAGAGCTATGATTTCCTGATCGGAGAGGTCGTGAAACCGCTTCCGACCTGACAGCATTGCGCGCATGATCGAACCCGACTACCTTAGAATTATTCTAAGATAGTCGATTGGCTGCGACAAACAAGCCTGTCTTCAGCTTCCGAGGATCAGGGTCCACCAAAGCTTGCCGTTGGGTTCTTGAAACCAATCGAATCCCATGTTGCGGGCGCGCGGATCCAGGATAACCGCGCGGGGTCCCGGCTCTTCCATCCATGCGGACAGGGTTTCCAGTTCGGTCTCATATGTCTCGCGGATGTTCTCTCCGACAAGGCCGCCCGCGTACCCAACGCGTGCGATCCGGTCGAGCGGGGACGAGCCGTCAGATCCAAAGTTCCACGGGCGGTTCTGAACCGACATGTCCCGGGAATGTGTCGCCGCAGCCGCAATCAGCTTTGCATCTAGGTTGAGTTCGGGAAGCCCTGAGGACCGGCGAAGTGCATTGATCGAATCCTGCATCCGGATCTTGATCCTGTCTTCGTCTGACGCGCTGATCCGATAGACGGTTGGCAGGGGCTGTCCGTCCGGTCCGATTCTCGGCGTGGTCGTAATTGGTGCCGTGGTACAGGCTGCAAGAAGGACAAGCGCAGCAAAAGCAGCATGAATCGAACGCATTCAAAGACCTCGAAAAGCGATTGGCTTTCTGCGCTTTAGCGCGTTCGGTCGCACGTTTCAAACCGAGATGGCAAAACTTGGCCAAATGAAAGGGGTTTGGTTTGCGAGGCGAATTATTGCCGTCTATGCTCAAATGCAGCCAAGTCGTGATCAGGGGATTGAAATGGCGAGCAAGAATTTCTCGACTCTGAGCCGCAGAAGCTTTCTGGCGAGCTCTGCGGTTTCGTTTGCTGCACCGGCTTTTGCCCAGGACGGCACGACCGAGTATCGTGAGGAGGTTGTTCCGGATTGGGTCGACGGGACACCGGTGCGCGGCAACTCTGCAAGTTTCCGCGCCTTGGAATGGAAGCCCTATTTTTCGAGCCTCCGGAACGGTGCGATTCTTGTTGATATCAACTCTCGCGCCTTGCACTACTGGAGTGAGGATCAGAGCGTCTACAAGCTTTATCCGACGAGCGTTCCAATTTCCGAGGATTTGACCCGGCGTGGACGAACCAAGATTGTGCGGATGGTCGAAGGTCCCGATTGGCGGCCGACACCAGCGATGTTGAAGCGCAATCCGGAATGGCCGCCCTACGTGCCGCCTGGTCCCGATAATCCATTGGGATCGCACGCGCTTTACCTGTCCTGGACGTATTACCGGATTCACGGCACCCACGACACACGGAAAATCGGCCGGAGATCGTCCAACGGATGCATCGGGCTTTACAACGAGCATATCGCAGAGCTGTTCAGTTTGACCAAAAATGGCACTCAAGTGTTGCTGATTTGACGACATTTTGACGAATCGAGCCATCGTTAGCGGGGCCTGTTTGCTAGTGCAGCAAGAAGTTGATTAAACGACGGCACGAGGTACGGATATCGTGTCGGCGTCCTTGAACACAGGCGCCGTTGATTATTTGGAGGGAACTATGAAGAAACTCATTCTTGCAGCAGCTCTGACTGCAGCAGCATCGACGGCCTATGCCGGCAGCATGGAAGCACCCGTGATGGAGCCCGAAGTCATCGTGGAAGAATCCGCGGGTACTTCGGCAGGCGGCATCGTTGTGCCTCTGTTGCTTCTGTTAGTGATCGCTGCGGCGGCTTCAAGCTAAGACAACTACAGTCTTTATCGAGAAAAGAGGGCGGTGGCGTAGACTACCGCCCTCTTTTTTCGGAATTTGGCGTTGGCGCCCTAGCGACGGGGTGCCACCCAACCGGAGAGGTTTTCGTCGATAACCGTCGAAAGCGCCTCGACATGGGTGTCGTCGTCATTCAGGCAGGGGATGTAGGTAAATGCTTCTCCCCCGGCTTCTTCAAAGCTTTCCCGAATCTCTTCGTTGATCTCTTCAAGCGTTTCAATGCAATCGGCCGAGAATGCCGGTGCGATAACGGCGATGTTCTTTTTCCCCGTCTCGGCCAACCGCGCAACTTCTTCAACCGTATAGGGTTTCAGCCATTCTTCGGGTCCAAATCGTGACTGGAAGGTTGTCACGATTTCGGCCTGATCCCAGCCGAGGCGCTCCCGCAAGAGCCGCGTCGTCTTCTGACACTGGCAGTGATAGGGATCACCTTCCATCAGATACCGTCGCGGGACGCCATGGTAGGAGGCGACAAGCACGTCCGGGCGTGTCTCCATCGCGCCGTACGCCCGCTCGACCGATTGGGCGAGTGCTTCGATATACTTCGGATGTTCGTAATAGGCCGGGACAGTTCGTACCGTAGGCTGCCATTTCTCGTACAACAGCGCGCGAAAGAACTGATCGTTCGCCGTTGCCGTCGTCGCGCCCGCGTATTGGGGATAAAGCGGAAAAAACAGGATTTTCTGACATCCCTGTTCAGCGAGCGACCGAACCTTTGATCGCGTGGACGGGTTTCCATAGCGCATGCAGAAATCCACGATCACATCATCGCCGTAGCGTTCGGCCATAGCCGCCTTGATCTTGGCGGTCTGATCCTTGGTGATCGTCATGAGGGGGCTTTCTCCGGCCTCATGGTTCCAGATCGATTTGTAGGCCGCACCTGATGAAAAAGGGCGCTTGGTGAGAATGATGGTCTGAAGAAGCGGTTGCCAGATCCAGGGGCTGTAATCGATTACGCGGCGATCCGACAGAAATTCGTTCAGGTAGCGGCGCATCGACCAATAGTCGTAATTGTCCGGCGTTCCAAGATTGGCCAAAAGGACACCAATGCGCGGGCGCTGCACCGGGGGATGATCCTCCGGGAGGTGGCTGTGCATGATTTCGGCACGATTCATTTCTGTACCTTCTGCGAGGCCTTCGTCGGCGTCGAACATTACGTCAATCCGGTCAGTTTGCGGGCATAGATGTCTCGGGACATAAACGCAAATCGTCCGGGGTCAATCCTGACCGGGTCCGGCTGTGTCACCAGTCGGCGTTTCGGTTGTTCCCAACGCATCGGCAAGCCGTCTTGAGGCACTTCCCGGGCGTAAGGGCTTTTGCTGGCTGTCGGAAGGTGCCCAGCCGCTGAGAAAGATAATCTCGTAGGTTGCAGTGATCCGGTCACCCGGAGCGGGAAAACTTTCCCTGTAGATTTCGCTGGCAGCGTCGAACATGCGCCTTGGCACCACGCGCTTGTCGCGGCTTGCAAGTGCGTTGGTTTCACCCATTGAACGGAGGTCATGCATCAGATGTCCGGGAGAGGCGTAGGTCGTCTCGTATCTCCGGCTGTCGGCCACTGGAAGCGCCAGTCCTGCGCGTTGCAGAAGGCCGCCCAGATCACGGATCTCGGCCATCGGAGCGACGCGGGGGGATAGGCCACCCAGCATCTGCGTCTCGGCCTCTGCAAGCGAGCGGCGCAGTTCTTGTAGTGTTTGGCCCCCAAAGGCCGCAGCAATCATTAGGCCGTCGGGGCGCAGCGCGCGACGGCACTGCACAAGCTGACCGATCGGATCGTCGGACCAGTGCAGGGCCATGGAATGAATGACCAGATCATGCGCCTCGGGCTCAAGGTCCAGAGGATCGCTATCCGGTACAACTCTCACTGCCGGGAAACCTTCCCAGGCTTCCGGAAAGCCCGTCACGATCGCGGCGTTCGTAAACGTTCTATTAACTTCTTCCAGCCTCTCTTCGATTTCGGTTCGCACGGTGTCGTGCAGAAACAGAGCCGGATCGCCGGAACTGCGCGCTCGGGCCCGGTGTAGCATCAGGGCGGCACGATCTGTGAGGTGCGGAGTCATGGGCGAAACCTAGGGAGGGAGGGTCGGATTTGCAAAACCCGTTACGCATTCTTTATCCCAATCAGTGCATCGCCTGTGGTATTCTTGTCGAGGAAGCGCACGGTCTTTGCGGAGCTTGCTGGACCGAGACCCCATTCATCGCCGGGCTGGCGTGTGACGGATGCGGGGTTCCGATGATCGGCGAAAACGATGGTGTTCGTCCTTTATGTGACACCTGCATGGCGGATCCGCCGCCGTGGGATCATGGAATAGCCGTCCTGTCCTATCGTGACACCGCGCGCCGCGTGGTTCTTCAACTGAAGCACGGGGATCGACTGGACCTTGTGCGCCCGGCCGCAAAGTGGATGGCTGCGCGCGCGGCGGCCATGATCGATGACAAGACATGCCTTGCACCAGTACCGCTTCACTGGACGCGGCTGGTGTCGCGCCGGTTCAATCAGTCGGCGTCGCTCGCGCGCGAAATCAGTCGGCTGACCGGCGGCCGGTACTGCCCAGATGCGTTGGTGCGGACGCGGCGCACCAAGGCACAGGAACACATGACACGTGAAGAACGCCAGCGTAACCTTGAGGGTGCGATCAGGAGCCATCCGGCCCGTGGAATGCAACTGGACGGACAATCAGTCATGATCGTTGACGACGTCATGACCTCGGGTGCGACACTGCGTGCGTGTGCACAGGCGGCAACTGAAGCTGGCGCGCAATCCGTTTCGGTGCTTGTGCTTGCGCGCGTTGTAAAGAACGGCTGAGGGTCTATATCGGTGGGCTGAAGGAGCTTGCCGATGAAATCCGTCGAAATCTATACATCGTCCCTTTGTGGTTTTTGCTTCGCGGCAAAACGCCTTTTGACGTCAAAGGGTGTGAGTTTTGCCGAGTATAACGTGGGTGGCGATCCTGAGTTGCGGCAAAAGATGATTGCACGTGCAAACGGGCGCTACACGGTGCCGCAGATATTCATTGGTGAAGTGCATGTCGGCGGGTGCGACGACCTTTACGCATTGGAGCGGGCGGGCAAGCTCGATGCTCTCCTGGCCGCCTGAACAGGATGCGCGTCGGGCTGGTTCAACTCACCTCGTCGGACGATCCGGTCGGCAACCTTGATCAGACACGGAAATTTGTCCGCGAGGCGGCACAGGCCGGAGCAGAGTTTATCCTTACACCAGAAGTCACGAATTGTGTTTCCGCCAGCCGGTCGCATCAGGAGCAGGTGCTTCAGCCGGAAGAGTCGGACGTCACGCTTGCAGGTTTACGACACGAGGCAGAAGCGAATTCCGTCTGGCTTCTGATCGGCTCGCTTGGGCTTAAGGTGCCGGGTGGCGATGGACGGTTTGCGAACCGATCCTTCCTGATCAGCCCTGCCGGAGAGATCGTGGCCCGATACGACAAGATCCATATGTTCGATGTGGATGTCTCGCAAACGGAGACCTACCGCGAATCCGAGGGGTTTTATCCGGGTGACAGGGCGGTCGTGGCGCGGGTCGGCGATGTGCCTGTGGGCCTGTCGATCTGTTACGACCTGCGGTTTCCTTACCTTTATCGCGCACTCGGCAAAGCTGGTGCACGAGTTCTGACTGTACCTGCGGCATTCTCTCCCGGTACGGGGCCGGCCCACTGGGAGAGCCTGCTGCGCGCGCGGGCGATCGAGAATGGGTGTTTCGTCCTTGCGCCAGCCCAGACCGGGCAGCATGCGGCGCAGGCCGGACGTGCCCGGCGCACCCATGGTCACAGCCTTGCCGTTGCACCATGGGGTGAGGTTCTGGCGGATGGCGGCGATTTGCCCGGGGTCACACTGGTTGATCTGAACATGGCAGACGTGGATGATGCGCATCGTCGCGTACCGTCCCTGAGCCATGACCGCCCTTTCAAAGGACCGTAATGACCGAGTCGAACGATTCCCTGTCTGTCGCGCTTTTGAGCGAGATATTCATGGCCGATCAGTTGGCGCGAAACCGGCTGTCGAAAGCCCTGCCGAAAGGGATGGAGTTGTCGCATTTTTCGGTACTGAATCACCTGGCCCGTTCGGGTACGGATAAAACTCCCGCGCAACTCGCCCGGACCTTTCATGTGACCCGTGGCGCGATGACCAACACATTGGGCAAACTGGAATGGGCGGGCCACGTCCATATTCGCCCCGATTGGGACGATGCGCGGCGCAAATTCGTGACAATCAGCCCGTCGGGTCGGGCCGCCCGTGACGCGGCGATGGCCGCGATCACGCCCATCGTCGCCGATGTCGTGACGCAGATCGGATCGGAAAAAGTCCGGGCTGTGCTGCCGGTTCTGCGCGAGGTTCGCACGCGCTTTGATGACAGCGCTTAAGCTGGTTTGACGCTGGCCGTCACATAGTTGACGCTCAGATTCTTGTCGGACAGGCGCCACGACCATGTGATCGGGTTGAACACGAAGCCGGTGCGGTCGACTGGCTCAAGCCCCGCCGTTCGGATGAGCCCGTAGAGTTCGTCCGGCGTAATGAACTTCGACCATTCATGCGTGCCCTTGGGCAGCCAGCGCATCACGTATTCCGCCCCCACAATGGCCATCGCAAAGCTTTTGGGATTGCGGTTGATCGTCGAGCAGATCATCAGGCCGCCCGGTCTTAGCAGGCGCTGGCAGGCAACTGTATAGGCCTGAGGATCGGACACATGCTCGACAACTTCCATGTTCAGAACCACGTCGAACTGTTCGCCTGCCTCTGCCAGGGCTTCGGCGGTTGTATGGCGATAGTCGATGTCCAGTCCCGACTGTTTCGCATGGATACGTGCCACAGGGATGTTCCGTTCCGCTGCATCAGCGCCAAGGACATCGGCGCCCAGTCGGGCCATCGGTTCGGACAGAAGCCCACCACCGCAACCAATATCGAGGATGCGCAGCCCAGAAAACGGCTTGTCCGCCGAAAGATCCCGGTCGAACTCTGCAGCGATCTGCGACGTGATGTAGTCGAGCCTGCAAGGATTCAGCATGTGCAGCGGCTTGAACATCCCCTCGGGGTTCCACCATTCAGCGGCCATCTTTTGAAATTTCTCGATCTCGGCCGCATCGACTGTATTGGTCGCGGTTTGCATCTGAAGTTCCTTGCATCCGGAATTGCAAAAGTGGCCTCGTTAACGGCCGTTCCCCGCGCTATATAGGGCGTATGGACAAGGTGGCAGTACAAAAGGGTGCGACCCAGTTTCTTTATCCGCCGATCGATCCATTCGATCAGCGGATGCTTGAGGTTGGAGACGGACATCGGGTTTACGTAGAGCAGTGTGGCAACCCCGATGGCGTGCCTGTCGTTGTCCTGCACGGTGGCCCGGGCGGCGGGTGCAGCCCGGCCATGCGGCGTTATTTTGACCCGATGCACTATCGAATCGTTCTGTTCGACCAGCGTGGATGTGGCCGGTCGCGGCCGCATGCGAGCGTAGAGGCCAACACCACGTGGCATCTGGTGCGGGATATCGAGCATATCCGGACGACGTTGAGCATCGAGAAGTGGATCGTCTTTGGCGGAAGTTGGGGCGCTACGCTGGCCCTTATCTATGCGCAAACGTATCCCGAGCGGGCGCTACACTTGATTTTGCGGGGCGTCTTCCTGATGACTCGCGCCGAGTTGGATTGGTTCTATGGTGGTGGTGCCGGGCAGTTCTGGCCGGATGTCTGGTCACGGTTTGTCGAAGCGATCCCGAAAGATGAGCGCGATGATCTGATAGGGGCTTATGAGCGGCGTCTGTTTTCGGGCGACCTAGTACAAGAGACCCGTTTCGCGCGGTCCTGGGCAAGCTGGGAAAACACGCTTGCGTCGATTTCGAATGATGGGCCTGGGGGTGAGAGTCCTGCGGAATACGCGCGCGCCTTTGCCCGGCTCGAGAACCACTATTTCAGCAATGGGGGCTTTCTGGAGAAGGACGGTCAGATTCTGGAGAACATGGATCGGCTGGCCGGTGTTCCGGGTACCATCGTGCAGGGCCGCTACGATATGATTTGTCCACCGGTTTCTGCATACCGGCTGCATAGGGCATGGTCCGGTTCGAAGCTGGCAATCGTTCCGCGCGCGGGGCATGCGTTATCTGAACCTGGAATAACCTCGCAACTTGTTCGAACTACAAACGGCCTGCGACGGGATTTCAGAGCGCCAGCACCCGTTGAGGATCGGATATGAGCGGCTGGGGCACGCATTCGGGTCGGATCAGCCGGCGAACGTTGATCCGAACGGGTGCGGCGGCCTCAGTATTGGCAGCGACGGGATTTGGATCGGCGGCGGCCCCTCGGCAGGGTGGAACGCTTCGCATTGCAGCGCCTGGACCGGCCGGCTCTGCTCCTTGGGGCAAGGGGGACCTGTTCGGGCGTGTGATTGCCCCCGGAAGCGTTTTTGACTGCCTGACTGAGGTTGGACCAGATGGACAGTTGCGCGGCGAACTGGCGGAAAGCTGGCTGGCCCGGAAGGGTGCGCAGATTTGGGAATTCTCGCTGCGGGCAGGCGTGCATTTTCATAATGGCGAAGCGCTGGTTGCAGGGGATGTTGTCGAGTCACTGCGACCGCATCTTGGACCGCGCGGTGTCTTGGCGAATGTTGCCCGGCTGCGTGAAACAGGCATCGGCACAATCCAGATCCGGTTGCGGTCAGCCGATCCGCAGTTCCCGTTCATTCTTGCACATCCGTCGCTTGTGATCCGACCGCGTGCGGCAGATCCCAAAAGCATTATCGGAACAGGTCTTTATCGTGTATCCGAGTTCGTTTCGGGTGAGATGGCGCGCCTGGACCGAGTCGTTGGACACTATCGTGACGGTCAAGGCGGATGGTTCGACGCAGTCGAGCTTTTGCATATCGGTCGGCCCGATGGACGTTTGGAGGCGTTGCAGAACGGTCGGGTGGACGTCGCGGCTGATATCGAGCCAAACCGCATGCCGGAAATCTCTCGATCCTGCACGGTCCATGTCGCGGGGGATCGTCTTGTTACTTTTGAGACCAGAGGTCCGAAGGCAGACGCGTTACGTGACGCGCTGAAGCTGGGTCTCGATCGGAAGGCGCTTGGAGACTTCATCAGCGGGTCCGGGGCAATAGAGAACGCTATCTCGAACTACCGGGCAGCGCGGGACGTGCTTAACAGGAGCGCAATGGAGCAAATTAATGTCGCGTTGGCACCGGTAACTGACGAATGGCCCGGAGCGGGACGTGTTCTTCAGTCCATCTGGGCGTTTGCCGGAGCGACAGGTATCTCCGTTGAGCCGGCCAGCACCAGGGCGCAACTGGTGGTCTCGACATCCTTGGCGCCGGAGTTCGAAGAAGGCCCGCGACCGAACCTCAGTGTTGATGTCCCTGTCTTCTGGGGCTTTTCAGGAAGGCTTGGCCAGATCGGCAGTACTTCGAAAGACGCAACTATCGATGGCGGACGCACCGCCGAGCGTTGGTTCTTCACCTGAAGGCTTGCAGTCTTGGCCGGGCAGGCGTATATGCCCCTCATCAGCGGCGTCTTGGCCTCCACCCCCAAGGCTCCACCGGGAAAGATCAACGGGCCGCGTGCCCGTTTTTTTGTTTTTGGATCCCAATGTCCGACCTCGTCGCCAAAGCCATCCTTGATCGGCGTCTTGCCGAGATTATCACTCCTGTCATTGAAGATATGGGGTTCGAGTTGGTGCGCGTGCGTTACATGGGTGGCAAGACGGCGACGGTTCAGATCATGGCAGAACGTCCGGACGGCGGCATCGAGGTTGACGATTGCGCCCGGATTTCGACGGCGGTGAGTGCGACACTGGATGTCGAGGATCCGATCGAGGACGCCTATACTCTGGAGGTCTCCAGCCCAGGTATTGATCGCCCGCTGACGCGGCTCAAGGATTTCGAGACCTGGACGGGTTACGAGGCCAAGTTAGAGACTGGCGATATGATCGACGGGCGGCGGCGCTTCAAAGGCTCGTTGCAGGGAACCGATGGCAACGAAGTTCTGATCGAGATCGAGGTGAACGGCGAGGCGACGACCATCGGACTTGAGTTCGATTGGCTGACCGATGCCAAGCTTGTTCTGACGGATGATCTGATTCGCGATGTGCTGCGCGCCCGCAAGGACGCCGGCGAGGTAGACGAAACGCAATTCGACGAAATTGAAACCATCATCGATGGGGATGAGGAGACCTGAGAATGGCCATCACTTCGGCAAACCAGCTGGAACTGTTGCAGACGGCAGAGGCCGTTGCCCGCGAAAAGATGATCGACCCTGCGCTGGTCGTCGAGGCGATGGAGGAGAGCCTCGCCCGGGCTGCCAAGAGCCGCTACGGGGCCGAGATGGATATACGCGTGTCGATCGACCGCAAGACGGGTCGCGCCACGTTTACCCGCGTACGCACCGTTGTCGAAGAAGAAGAGCTTGAGAACTATCAGGCCGAGATGACCGTGGAGCAGGCCAAGCAGTATCTGGATGACCCGAAGGTCGGCGACACCTTTGTCGAAGAGGTTCCGCCGGTCGAGATGGGCCGTATTGCAGCGCAATCGGCCAAGCAGGTGATTCTGCAGAAAGTCCGCGAAGCCGAGCGCGATCGCCAGTACGAAGAGTTCAAGGATCGAGCCGGTACGATCATTAATGGAGTCGTCAAACGCGAGGAGTACGGCAACATCATCGTCGATGTGGGGGCCGGTGAGGGCATCCTGCGCCGTAATGAAAAGATCGGGCGTGAAGCTTACCGCAATGGTGATCGCATCCGTTGCTACATCAAGGATGTGCGTCGCGAAGCCCGAGGCCCACAGATTTTCCTGAGCCGCACGGCGCCGGAGTTCATGGCGGAACTGTTCAAGATGGAAGTGCCCGAGATCTATGATGGTATAATCGATATCAAGGCCGTTGCGCGCGATCCGGGCAGTCGTGCGAAGATCGCGGTGATCTCCTATGACAACTCGATTGACCCCGTGGGTGCCTGTGTGGGTATGCGCGGCAGCCGTGTTCAGGCTGTGGTGAACGAGCTTCAAGGCGAGAAGATCGACATTATCCCGTGGAACGAGGATGCCCCGACCTTCCTTGTGAACGCGTTGCAGCCTGCCGAGGTAAGCAAGGTCGTTCTGGACGAAGAGGCCGAACGGATCGAGGTTGTCGTGCCCGACGAGCAGCTTTCGCTGGCCATCGGTCGCCGTGGTCAGAACGTCCGTTTGGCTAGCCAGTTGACCGGTCTTGATATCGATATCATGACCGAGGAAGAAGAGAGCGCACGTCGTCAGGCCGAGTTCGAGGAGCGTACGAAGCTGTTCGTGGATACTCTCGATCTGGACGAGTTCTTTGCGCAGCTTCTGGTGTCGGAAGGGTTCACGTCGCTGGAAGAAGTCGCCTATGTCGAGGCCGAAGAGCTTTTGGTCATTGACGGTGTCGATGAAAGCACGGCCGGTGAGTTGCAGGCCCGGGCCCGGGACTATCTGGAAGCACAAAATGCCAAAGCTCTTGAAACTGCACGTGCTTTGGGCGCTGAGGACAGCCTGATTGAATTTGACGGCCTGACTCCCCAAATGGTGGAGGCATTGGCCAATGACGACGTCAAGACGCTCGAGGACTTTGCAACGCTCGCCGACTGGGAAATCGCCGGTGGCTGGACTATTGTGGATGGTGAACGTTCCAAGGATGATGGCGTTCTTGAACCATTCGATGTGGGGCTTGAAGAAGCACAGAATATGGTAATGACCGCCAGGATTCAGCTGGGCTGGGTCGATCCGGCTGATCTCGTGTCGGAAGAAGCGGATGCCGATGCTGCCGAAGGCGAAACCGAAGAGGAGGCTGGGGCCTGATCGCAGGCCCTGGGTGGCGGCGATGTCTCGTGGTGGCCGGGATAAGCAAAGAAGTGAACCGGAACGCCGGTGCATTGCTACGGGTGAAGTCGGGCCAAAGACTGGGATGATCCGGTTTGTGCTGGGTCCAGATGGGGTGGTTGTGCCCGACATCATGGGCAAGCTGCCGGGCCGTGGTATCTGGGTTGGGGCCAGCCGTGAGGCACTAGAGCGGGCGGTGGCGAAGAAACCGTTCGCGCGTGCGGCCAAAGCCCCTGCGGCGGTGCCCGAGGGTCTTGTCGCCGAGGTTGAGGCACAACTCTCGCGCCGCGTCGTCGATCTGATCTCGATGGGCCGCAAGGCTGGGCGTGCGGTTGCAGGGTTTGAAAAGGTCAAGGGATGGCTCTTGACCGGAGAAGCCGCAGTGCTTTTGCAGGCTGCGGACGGGTCGGAGCGGGGCAAGTCCCGGTTGCGGCCACCGGACGGAAAAGATTCATTTTTTGACGTTCTAACGGCGTCAGAATTGGGTTTGGCTTTCGGGCGGGAACATGTGATACATGCGGCGCTTGCCGCAGGCGGACTCACTGATCGGATCAGAGAGGACGCTTTGCGGTTGTCGGGCGTTCGCAGGACTGGCGGTGGTGAATCCACTGGAAAGGCAAAGAAGACAGTATGAGCGATAATGACGGCAAAAAGACTTTGGGTCTTCGCGGCGGACCACGTGCGGGTCAGGTAAAGCAAAGCTTCAGCCACGGCCGCACGAAGAGCGTCGTCGTCGAGACCAAGCGAAAGCGCGTTGTGGTGCCCAAGCCGGGTGCCGCGGTTCCCGCCGGATCGAAGAGCACGGGTGCTGCATCTGGTGGCGACCCGTCCAAGCGGCCTGCCGGTATTTCGGATGCCGAACTTGAGCGCCGGATGAAAGCACTTGCCGCCGCAAAGGCGCGCGAGTCGGAAGAGGCTGAGAAGCGCGAAGCCGAAGAGCGGGGCCGTGCAGAAGAACGCGACCGCCGCCGCGCCGAAGCCGAGGCGAAAGAGCGCGAAGAGCGCGAACGTGAAGAGGCGTTAAAGCGTAAGGCCGAAGAAGAGGCGCGCTCCGCAGAACGCGCGGCTCAGGCCAAGGCAGCCGAAGCTGCTCCGCCGCCGCCTCCTGGCGAGGAAACTG
Source organism: uncultured Paracoccaceae bacterium (assembly GCA_947503175.1). Classification (GTDB taxonomy): domain Bacteria; phylum Pseudomonadota; class Alphaproteobacteria; order Rhodobacterales; family Rhodobacteraceae; genus Ovoidimarina. Next base: position 449,108 of record CANNCO010000003.1, on the reverse strand, counting down.
TTGCACGCGGACCGAAACCATCTGCACCACCGCGCAAGAGCGAGCGGGATGACCGTGACAGGTCAAAGCCCAGCAAAGGCCGTGACGATGGCAACCGCCGGTCCGGCAAGCTGACGCTGAACCAGGCCCTCTCAGGTGGAGAAGGCGGGCGTCAACGCAGCCTTGCCGCGATGAAGCGGAAGCAGGAGCGTGCGCGTCAGAAGGCCATGGGCGGTCAGGTCGAGCGCGAGAAGGTCGTTCGTGACGTCAAATTGCCCGAGGCAATCGTGGTGTCTGAACTGGCCAACCGGATGGCGGAGCGTGTGGCCGATGTGGTCAAATCGCTGATGAACAATGGTATCATGGCGACTCAGAACCAGACGATTGACGCGGACACGGCCGAACTGATCATCGAAGAGTTCGGGCACAAGGTTGTTCGCGTTTCCGATGCGGATGTGGAAGACGTCATCGACACGGTCGAGGACAAAGCCGAGGATCTGGCGACCCGCGCGCCCGTCATTACGATCATGGGTCACGTGGACCACGGTAAGACATCGCTTCTTGATGCGATCCGAAATGCCAAGGTTGTTGCCGGCGAAGCGGGTGGTATCACCCAGCATATCGGTGCTTATCAGGTCACTCAGGATGGTAAGGAACTTACGTTCCTCGACACACCCGGCCACGCGGCGTTTACGTCGATGCGTGCACGTGGGGCCCAGGTGACGGATATCGTTGTGCTTGTGGTTGCCGCCGATGACGCGGTCATGCCGCAGACAATCGAAGCGATCAATCACGCCAAGGCCGCTCAGGTGCCGATGATCGTTGCGATCAATAAGGTCGACAAGCCGGACGCCAACCCGGACAAAGTACGCACGGATCTTCTTCAGCACGAAGTGATCGTCGAGAAGCTTTCGGGCGACGTGCAGGATGTCGAGGTTTCGGCAATCAAAGGTACGGGTCTTGATGAGCTTCTTGAGGCGATTTCGCTTCAGGCAGAAATCCTTGAGCTTAAGGCGAACCCCGAACGTGCGGCATCCGGCGCCGTTATCGAGGCTCAGCTTGACGTGGGTCGCGGACCGGTGGCGACGGTTCTTGTTCAGAACGGTACGCTTCGTCAGGGTGATATCTTTGTCGTAGGCGAGCAGTGGGGCAAGGTGCGTGCACTGGTCGATGATCAGGGTAAGCGCGTCAAGGAAGCTGGCCCGTCTGTACCGGTCGAGGTTCTTGGCTTGAACGGAACGCCGGAAGCCGGTGACGTTCTGAACGTCGTTGATACCGAAGCGCAGGCCCGCGAGATCGCGGAATATCGCGAGAAGGCGGCAAAAGAGAAACGTGCCGCTGCCGGTGCTGCGACGACGCTTGAACAGCTTATGGCGAAGGCCAAGGACGACGAGAATGTGGAAGAGCTTCCCATTCTCGTTAAGGCCGACGTGCAGGGATCTGCCGAAGCGATCGTCCAGGCCATGGACAAGATCGGCAATGACGAGGTGCGTGTGCGCGTGCTGCATTCTGGTGTGGGTGCGATTACCGAAACGGATGTCGGCCTGGCCGAAGCGTCGGGTGCGCCGGTTTTTGGCTTCAACGTGCGGGCGAATGCCAGTGCGCGGAACACCGCGAACCAGAAGGGCGTCGAGATCCGTTACTACTCAGTGATCTATGACCTTGTGGATGATGTGAAGGCTGCTGCATCCGGCCTGTTGTCTGCGGAAGTTCGTGAAACCTTCATTGGCTATGCTGAGATTCGCGAAGTCTTCAAGGTTTCGGGTGTGGGCAAGGTTGCCGGTTGTCTGGTGACCGAAGGCGTGGCTCGCCGATCAGCGGGTGTGCGTCTCTTGCGCGACGACGTGGTTATCCACGAGGGTACGTTGAAAACGCTCAAGCGCTTCAAGGACGAAGTTGCTGAAGTTCAGTCCGGTCAGGAATGCGGCATGGCATTTGAGAACTATGAGGACATTCGTCCTGGCGACGTGATCGAGATCTTCACACGGGAAGAAGTCGAACGGACCCTTTCTTAAGGACTCCACTTGGATATTGAATTCGGGCGGCTTCGGCCGCCCTTTTCTGTAAACCCATCCATCGTACGTGGGCTGAAGAAGCGGTAAATGGCCTTGCGCGCTGACTAAAGCCAGTCTCTTAGGATTGGGATGAGAGGAATGTCGGCGGGAGGCATCGGATAACTGCGCAGATCGTTTGGGCGTGCCCATTTCAGGGTTTGGCCCTCTTTCGACATGAGCTGACCTTCCCATTTCCTGCAGGCAAAGAGGGGCATGAGCAGGTGAAAATCGTCGTAGCTGTGGCTTGCGAAGGTAAGTGGCGCTAGGCACGAAGCCCAGGTGTCGATCCCCAACTCTTCCTGTAGTTCGCGGATGAGAGCTACTTCGGGTGTTTCACCCGGTTCGACTTTGCCACCGGGGAACTCCCAGAGACCGGCCATTGATTTGCCTTCCGGGCGCTTAGCAAGAAGGATGCGACCGTCACGGTCGATCAGCGCCACCGCGGAGACAAGGACCGTTTTCACGACCGGTAGTCCGCGTTTATTTCGATATATCGCTTCGTCAAATCGCAGGTCCAGACTGTAGCGCTGCCACTTCCAACTCCCAGATCGACAGCGATATCAATATCTTCACCTTTCATGTGATCCGCTCCTTCGATCTCACGATAACCGGGGGCCACCCACCCGTTTTCGGCCACAAGGACATCGCCGAACCGGATTGAAAGTGTGTCCCGGTCCGCTTGGGCGCCTGACTTACCTACTGCCATGACGATCCGACCCCAGTTCGGGTCTTCGCCCGCAATTGCTGTTTTGACCAATGGGGAGTTGGCGATGGACAGTCCCACCTTGCGGGCATCTGTTTCATCAGCGGCACCCGACACGCGGATGGTCACGAACTTCGTGGCACCTTCGCCGTCGCGTACGACCTGATGGGCAAGGTCCAGCATCACCGTGGACAGTGCATCGGCAAACGACTCCTGCCCGGTTACATCGACACCCGAGGCACCGGTTGCACAGACCAAAAGCGTGTCAGACGTCGAGGTGTCGCTATCGACGGTTATGCAGTTGAAGGTCTTTGCATTCTGACTGGAGACAAGAGCCTGCAGATCGTCGAACCCGATCTTTGCGTCGGTGAAGATATAGACCAGCATCGTGGCCATATCTGGCGCAATCATGCCGGACCCTTTTGCAATCCCCGCAATGGTCACGGGCGTGCCATCAATGTCGATCGTCAGCGCTGCCCCTTTGGGAAACGTGTCAGTCGTCATGATGGCTTTTGCCGCGTCCGCAATTCCGTCTGCTGTGAGACCCTCAGAAAGCTCCTGGAGCTTCGCCGTGATCCTCTCGTGGGGCAGCGGTTCGCCGATCACCCCAGTGGACGCAGTAAAAACCCGTTGTTCGGGAACTCCAGTGGCCGATGCAACGGCGGACGTGATCGCATGGACGGCGTCGGCCCCGCGGCGTCCGGTAAATGCATTGGCATTGCCCGAATTCACAAAGATTGCAGCGCCTTCGGGCGAGGTGTGTCCCAGCTTCTTTTGGCAATCCAGAACGGGTGCTGCCCGCGTTGCCGATTGCGTAAAGACGCCCGAAACAGTGGTGCCTGGCTGCAATCGGGCCAGCATGACATCAGCTCTGCCGGAATAGCGAACCCCGGCGGCACCTGACGCGAACTCGACACCGGTAACGGGTGGTAAAGCGGGGAAGCCCGCCTTGGGCGCAAGGGGGGAAACCTTGGTCATTCGAGTTATTCGTCCAGAAGGGTGGTGTCGCTCAGCAAGTTGGGGTCGATCGTTCCGGCTTCGATGCGGGTGATCTCGGCTGCTTCGGTTGCTTCGTCCAAAAGCGCTTCCACCGCCGTGCGCTGAATTTGTTGCGCCAGTTCGCCACGGACTTCTTCGAACGGAGGAGCGCCCTTTTTCCGGGTCTCGTTCAGCCGCACCAGATGCCAGCCAAATTGTGTCTGTACGGGACCCCCAACTTCGCCGGCCTGAAGGGCAAGAACCGCCTCTTCAAAAGGGGGAACCATCATACCTTTCCCGAACCAGCCAAGGTCACCACCGTTCGGACCGGAAGGACCGGTCGAATGTTCACGAGCTAGCGCGCCGAAATCCGCACCGGCATTCAGTTCCTCCAAAAGCGCCTGTGCTTCTTCCTCGGTCTCGACGAGAATATGTGCGGCATTGAACTCATCCTCCGGCTCGAGGTTCGCGTAGGTCTCGTCGTAGGCGGCCTGAAGTGCTGCGTCGTTCACGACATCTGCGGTCAGTGCGTCCACCACTTCGGAAACGATCAGGGCGCGGCGTTCGTACTCAAGGGCAAGCTGACCGCGTTTCGAAAGCTCACCTCCGTTGGCTGCAACTGCCGCCTGCTGAATCAGCTGGTTCAGGAGAGCATCGAACAAGACATCGTCTGGCAGCTGGCGAAACTGATCCGGCAGCCGCTCTTTCGCAACGATCATGTGCCCAAGCGTAATGTCGGTGCCGTTGACCGTAGCGACAACCGTATCAGCCGTCGTTTCCTGTGCCGCCACGGGTAACGACAGACAAACGGTCAGGGCTATTGCAGCCGGGATACGCATCAGCATTGGATTTTCCTTCAATCTTGCCGTGGCGCGCCCCGGCGTTGACACCTTCCATACGGCCCCTTACATCGCGTTTGTCCTACTGTGAGGGCAGTACGTTCCCGCGTGTTCTATGGCGGGTCAGAAGCGGCGGCAAGCGCAACCCCTCACACGATCCTGTCAAATGCGCATTGAGGCTGGTTGAATATGCTTGGTTTCGGAACGATTACGAAGAAGGTCCTTGGGACGCCGAATGACCGCAAGGTCAAATCGATGCGGTCCATGGTCGCGAAGATCAATGCGCTGGAGTCCGAGTTCGAAAAACTCACGGATGAAGGGATCATCGAAAAGACGGTCGAGCTTCGGAAACGCGCCCGCGATGGCGAGAGCCTTGACGATCTTCTGCCTGAAGCTTTTGCCAACTGCCGCGAAGGTGCACGCCGCGCGCTGGGACTGCGGGCATTCGACGTACAGCTTTTGGGCGGGATATTCCTGCACCAAGGCAATATCGCTGAAATGAAAACGGGGGAGGGCAAGACACTTGTCGCCACTTTCCCGGCCTATCTGAATGCCCTGACCGGTAAAGGCGTGCATATCGTGACGGTGAACGATTACCTCGCCAAGCGCGATGCGGAATGGATGGGAAAGGTTTATGCCGCGTTGGGCATGACAACGGGCGTGATCTATCCCCGTCAACCGGATTCCGAGAAGGCCGAAGCTTATGGTTCGGACATCACCTATGCGACCAACAATGAGCTTGGTTTTGACTATCTGCGCGACAACATGAAGTCTGAACTCAAGGATATGCATCAAAGGTTCCACAATTTCGCAATCGTGGACGAGGTGGATTCTATCCTGATCGACGAAGCGCGGACGCCGCTGATCATCTCTGGTCCAAGTCAGGATCGTTCCGAACTTTACAAGATAATCGACGATGTTATTCCGGAACTTAAAGATGAACATTTCGAGCTGGATGAAAAGACCCGGAACGTGACCTTTACCGATGAGGGCAACGAGTTTCTGGAAGCCCGGCTGCACGAGGCAGGTATTCTGCCGGAGGATCAGACCCTCTACGACCCTGAGTCGACGACAATCGTTCATCACGTGAACCAGGGCCTCCGGGCACACAAGCTTTTTCAGAAGGACAAGGAGTACATTGTCCGGGACGGCGAAGTGATGTTGATTGATGAGTTCACGGGCCGAATGACACCGGGTCGGCGCCTCTCCGATGGATTGCATCAGGCCATCGAGGCGAAGGAAAACTGCGAGATTCAGCCGGAAAACGTGACCCTGGCCAGCGTGACGTTTCAGAACTACTTCCGTCTCTACGACAAGCTTGCGGGGATGACCGGAACTGCCGCAACCGAAGCGCAGGAGTTCAGGGAGATCTACGGCTTAGGGGTTGTCGAGATTCCAACAAATATGCCTGTGGCGCGTGTTGATGAGCACGATCAGGTTTTTCGAACGGCAAAGGAAAAGTTCGATGCCATCGTCAAGGGAATAAAGGCCGCAAATGCCAGAAATCAACCGGTTCTGGTCGGTACGACATCGATTGATAAATCGGAGTACCTCTCCAACTTGCTGGATCAGGCCGGCGTTAAGCACAACGTTCTGAATGCCCGACAGCATGAGAAGGAGGCCCAGATCGTCGCAGAGGCAGGCAAACCGGGCGCGGTGACCATCGCGACCAACATGGCCGGTCGCGGCACCGACATTCAGCTTGGCGGCAATGTCGAGTTGAAGGTACTTGAAGCTCTGGCGGCCGATCCCGACGCGCATCCTGACGAGGTTCGGGCGCGTATCGAAGCCGAACACTCGGACGACAAACAGAAGGTTATTGAAGCGGGGGGACTCTATGTCCTGGCGACGGAGCGGCACGAGAGCCGCCGGATAGACAATCAGCTGCGCGGCCGTTCGGGCCGTCAGGGCGATCCCGGAAAATCGTCGTTCTACCTTTCGCTGGAGGACGACCTGATGCGGATCTTCGGCTCGGAACGTCTGGACAAGATCCTGTCCTCCCTCGGTATGAAGGAAGGCGAGGCGATCGTGCACCCCTGGGTGAACAAGAGCCTCGAGAAAGCGCAGGCGAAGGTCGAAGGCCGCAACTTCGATATTCGAAAGCAGCTTCTGAAGTTCGATGATGTCATGAACGAGCAACGTAAAGTGATCTTTGCGCAGCGTCGCGAGATCATGGATGCCGAAGAGATTTCGGAGATTGCCGAAGACATGCGGCATCAGGTCATCGACGATCTGATCGACTTCTACATGCCGCCCAAGACCTATGCCGATCAATGGGATACAGATGCGCTGCAGGAAGACGTGAAGACAAAGATCGGCCTGGATGTACCGGTTGCCGAGTGGGCAGCGGAAGAGGGCGTGGACGATGCCGAAATCCGCGAACGCCTTTACCGCACATCCAACGAACATATGGCTTCGAAGGCTGCACAGTTCGGACCTGATATGATGCGCTCGATCGAAAAGCAGATCCTTCTCCAGACCATCGACCAGAAATGGCGTGAGCACCTTCTGACACTGGAGCATCTGCGATCGGTCGTCGGTTTCCGTGGGTATGCTCAACGTGACCCGCTGAATGAGTATAAGAACGAGGCGTTCCAATTGTTCGAAGGACTTCTTGATGGCCTGCGCGAAGATGTAACACAAAAGCTGGCGCAGATTCGGCCGATGACGCAGGAAGAACAGGATGCCATGGTCAAGGAGTTGGCCGCCAAGCAAGCCGCACTGCAGAAACCGGCCGAGGCACCCACGAATGGGGAAGACCGCCCGGCTGCAGCAGAAGGGTTCGACGAGAATGACGCGACCACATGGGGCAATCCGGGGCGTAACGACACGTGTCCTTGCGGATCAGGCAAGAAGTTCAAGCACTGCCACGGCCGCCTTACCTGAGAGATCTGATTTATGGCCGGAATCTGGCGCGCGCATTGTAGGCTATGGGTTCGCGACCCCCAGATGTAGATAACGCTGCGAACCGATGCGGGTTTTATTGGTATCGATTCGAGAACTATAAAGTCCTCCATGCCTTAGGAATGGCGTATTTCCCTGCGAGAAACATTGCGTTCGCGGCTTGAGGGGAAAGCACTTTGTTCACAAGGCGGATGCTCGTGACCGCCGTCGTCACGCTGGTGATTGCGGCTGGTGCGGGTCACATCATGCAATATGGCGTGTCTGGTGAAAGCAATCAGGCGATGCCGGCACCACGGCCTACAGAATGGACGCCAATACAAACCCGTGCCGATGCTTCCATGCTGTTTTCTCCGACCCTGAGGACGGCTGTGCCCGGCCCCTCGGTAACCGAGTCTCAACTTACCTTTCCCGAGCCTGTTACAGTGACGGGTCTTTCGCCAGCATTGCCGAAGGCAAAGGTTTCTCGCATTTCCGTACCGGCGGATTCCTCTTACAACCCGCCGGGGGATGACGAGATCAATCTGAACGGTTTCGGAATGGCTTGCGAAGAAAACATCGAAGCAACCGTCGCGCCTGGCGGGATGATAGAACTCCTTCTCGAAGCGCCGTGTGAGCCGAATGCCGTTGTCCTGCTCGAACACGCGGGCCTGAGGTTCCGGATGCGCGCCGACACAACCGGCCAGCTTTCGGTGTCTATTCCCGCGATGCAGAGCAAAGCGCGAATTTCGGTGACTGTCGGAGAGAACGTCGCCGTGACAGAAACGGTGCCCGTGCCGGACGCGGCAGACTTCGATCGTGTCGCGATGCTTTGGGAGGGATCTTCTGCTCTCTCTTTGCATGCGCTCGAGTTCGATGCCGGACCCGGTGGCGCCGGCCATGTGTCAGCACGCCGTTCTGTCCTTCCTGCAAGCGGCGATGTGGCGGTAGGCGGGTTTATTCAGCGGCTTGGCGACCCGGAACTTGATGATGCCAGTCTGGTCGAGGTCTATTCCTTTCCTTCTGGCTATATCGAACGTGAGGGCACGGTTCGCCTTTCGGTAGCGGCGCGGGTGACCACCGAGAACTGCGGTGACACGCTTGCTGTATCGCGCATTCAGACCCGTGGGGGAGCGCCTGTTGAGAACACGGATATACAGATCGGCTTTCCGGATTGTGAGTTCGCAGGCAGGATTCTTGTATTGAAAAACCTGGTTGAAGACCTGAAAATCGCCCGAAAGTAGATTTGGGCCCTTCCCACTGATGACATTCCCAAGACCGGCGGCGCTGGTCACAGCTTTCTGTTTGATGTGTTCTGCTGCGTTCGCTTCAGACCGTGTCACGTTGACGTCCCATGATGGCCTGATTGTCCTCTCGGGCGATCTGCTAAGCTATGATGGCGAGTTCATCCGCATCGATACCATCTATGGAAGGCTGACGGTCAATGGATCGGGCGTCGTCTGCGAAGGCGCGGCCTGCCCTATCCCCGGTTTCTACATGGCTGAACTGATGGTCTCGGGATCGGGCCTGACAGGGACGGACCTGCTTCCACGACTTCTGGAAGCTTTCGCGGCGCGCAAGGGTCTCATGTTTGTGAGGCAGGACGAGGATGCGACCCATTTTCTTTACCTTCTAACTGATCCGGCGACGCGAAACCCGGTTGCCCGGATCAGGTTCCGTGTCACGACCACGACCGAGGGATTTGCCGATCTCGTGGCGGAACAGGCAGATATCACCATGGCCTTCCGAGAGATTTCGGACGCCGAGAACGCACGATCCGTTGAGGCCAATCTTGGGAATCTACGTGCCCCGCGGCGCAGTCAAATCGTTGCCTTGGATGCGATAGCGCCCTTGGTGGCACAAGATAACCCGATGACTAAAATCAGTCTTGCCGATCTGGATCGGATCGTTTCTGGCCAGATCACGAATTGGGCACAGCTGGGCGGGCCTGATACCGCGATCAGATTACACATGCCTGCGCAAGAACATGGTCTGTCTGGACTGTTCCAGAGTCAGGAGGCCGATAATGATGATGTTCTGCGCATCACGAGGCACACCACGGTTGCGGCTGTCGCCAAAGCCGTGGCTTCCGACCCGGCGGCGCTTGGCATCGGTACGACGTCCAAGGTCGGCATGGCGCGTGTTCTGCCTTTCGTCGGTTCCTGTGGGCAAGTCGTCCGAGCGGACGTCGCTGCGATCAAGTCGGAGGATTATCCCCTGACTGCGCCGCATTACATCTATACTCCGTCACGGCGTCTTCCTGCCATAGCACGGGAATTTCTGGAATTTGCCGGATCGGAAACGGCGCAGGATGTGGTGAGAGCAGCGGGCTTTGTCGATCAGAGTCTTGAGTTCGAACCATTTTCCATGCAGGGCACCCGCCTTGGACGCGCCATTCTATCGACCGACCGCGAGGTGGGTGTTTCGGATCTGCGCCGGGTGGTGACGGCGCTGCAGGACGGATCTCGCTTGAGCATCACCTTTCGGTTTGAGGACGGGTCCGCTGATCTTGATGCACCGTCGCGCGCTAACGTGACTCTGTTGGCGAAATACCTTTCAGAAGGTCGCTTTGACGAATCCGAGTTGCTTTTCGCAGGGTTCAGCGACGGGCAGGGCGGCGCAAGCGCCAACCTCGACTTGTCGCGGCGGCGGGCCGAGACGGTGCGCGAGGCTGTCGCCGCCGCGATAGAGTCGCCAGAAGACGTCACAACAAAGCTGGTTGCGGACGGGTTTGGTGAAGTTATGCCGATCGGGTGCGACGAGGATGATTGGGGTCGCCGCATGAACCGCCGTGTCGAGGTCTGGCTTCGTCAGAGATAGCCGTGCGCGCGGAACGAAAGCTCGGCCTGTTTGCCTATGATCAGGTGATCATGGAGCGTCAGACCAAGAGCTTTGGCCGCATTTTCCACATCCTTCGTCATGGCAATATCCTCGGGTGATGGATTTGGGTCGCCGGATGGATGATTGTGAACAAGGATTATTGCCGAAGCCGACAGTTCCAATGCCCGCTTCACGACTTCGCGGGGATAGACAGGCACGTGATCGACGGTTCCCTTCGCCTGTTCTTCATCTGCAATCAGCGTGTTTTTGCGATCAAGGAACAGAACCCGAAACTGTTCGGTTTCTTTATGGGCCATCGCGGTGTGACAGTAGTCGAGAAGGGCCTGCCAACCGGACAGAACGGGTCTTCCGATCACCCGGGATCGCGCCATGCGCTGCGCGGCGGCCTCGACGATCTTGAGTTCCTGCACCACCGCATCGCCAACTCCCTGAACTTCTGCGAGACGGTGAGATGGTGCCGAGATAACGCGGTTGAAGTCGCCGAACTTCTCGAGAAGCCGGTGGGCAAGAGGCTTTACATCTTGCCGTGGGATTGCACGAAACAGGACAAGTTCGAGCATTTCGTAATCGGGCATCGCGCTTGGCCCACCTTCCATGAATCGCGCACGCAGACGTTTCCGGTGGTCACGGATGTAGGACGGAAGTTTCTGCTGAGGCTTGGGCTGGACAACCGGAGAGGCCTCAAACAATGAAGGCGCTGCATCCGAAAACTGGCTATGACGCGGTGGCATACCCGGACACTCGCCCCGGAAGGTCAACAAAGCGTTAACCTTGAACCGGGGAGGTGTTAGCTGCTGGTACTCAGCCCTTCATGCTGTCCCAGAAGTTCTTGACCGCCGAAAAGAAGTTCGAAGATTCAGGGTTGGTATCGGTCTTGGACAATCCTTCGAACTCCTTCAACAGCTCTTTCTGACGCCCTGAAAGGTTCACCGGTGTCTCGACCGCAAGTTCAAGGTACATGTCACCCTGCCCGCCACCACGAAGCATGGGCATCCCCTTCCCGCGCAGGCGCATCTGCTTGCCTGACTGGCTTCCAGCAGGGACTTTAACCCGGGACCTGCCACCGTCGATCGTGGGAACTTCGATATCGCCGCCCAGCGCCGCCGATGTCATGCTGACAGGCACGCGGCAGAACAGGTGCTGACCGTCGCGTTGAAACAGGGGGTGATCGGAGACTTCGATGAAGATGTAAAGGTCTCCGGTCGGGCCGCCACGCATTCCGGCTTCGCCTTCGCCGGCAAGACGGATACGTGTTCCGGTTTCGACGCCTGCGGGGATGTTCACCGACAATGACCGGTCTTTCTGAACACGGCCAGCCCCGCCACAAGTCTTGCATGGGTTCTGGATGATCTGGCCCATGCCAGAGCAGGTCGGGCAGGTCCGCTCGACCGTGAAAAACCCCTGCTGCGCGCGGACTTTTCCCATGCCTGAACAGGTCGGGCAGGTTGTGGGTTCGGTTCCGGACTCCGAGCCGGATCCGTCGCAGGTTTCGCATGTCAGAGCCGTCGGAACCTTGATCGTCTTCTGAAGACCCGAATAGGCCTCTTCCAGCGTGACACGCAGGTTATACCGCAGGTCCGAGCCGCGGGCAGCACGTTGCCGTCCGCCCCCACCCTGCCGTCCGCCCATGAAATCACCGAACAGATCGTCGAAGACATCGGAGAATGCGCTGGCGAAATCTCCCCCGCCATACTGACTGCCACGGGGTCCGCCGCCACCCATGCCACCCTCAAAGGCCGCATGACCATAGCGGTCATATGCCGCCTTTTTGTCGGCGTCCTTCAGAACTTCGTAGGCTTCGTTTGCTTCTTTGAACTGTGTTTCGGCTTCCGGGTTGTCTGCGTTGCGGTCGGGATGCAGTTCCTTGGCTTTCTGACGATAGGCCTTCTTGATCTCGTCGGCGCCTGCACCTTTCGAGACCCCCAGAACCTCGTAATAATCGCGCTTTGCCATTCGTGGTCACCTTGCCTTGAACGCGATGGCCGGCCCGCGGTGGCAGGCCGGCCGGTTGCGTTCGGGGCGCACCTTTAAGAGGCGCGCTTGTCGTCGTCGAGGTCTTCGAAATCGGCGTCGACGATCTCGTCATCCACATCACGTGGTCCGTCTTCTTCTTCCGACGGTTCGCCAGCGGCCTTTTCCTGCTCGGCCTTATAGATGGCCTCGCCCAGTTTCATCGCCGCTTCGGTGACGTTCTGGATGCCCGACTTGATCTTGCCCGCATCCTCGGTCTCAAGCTGATCCTTGAGCGCCGAGATGGCGAGTTCTATGGCTTCGATCGTGGTCGGATCGACTTTGTCGTTATGCTCTTCCATCGACTTTTCAGTCGAATGGATCAGGCTTTCGGCCTGGTTCTTGGCTTCGACAAGCTCGCGGCGATCCTTGTCTGCTTCGGCATTCGCTTCGGCATCCTGAACCATCTGTTCGATCTCATCGTCCGACAGACCGCCCGAGGCCTGGATCGTGATGACCTGTTCCTTTCCGGTGCCCTTGTCCTTGGCGCTGACCGACACGATGCCGTTGGCATCGATGTCGAAGGTCACTTCGATCTGAGGCAGACCACGGGGAGCTGGCGGGATATCTTCCAGGTTGAACTGGCCCAGCAACTTGTTGTCCGTCGCCATCTCGCGCTCGCCCTGGAAGACCCGGATCGTCACTGCGTTCTGATTATCCTCGGCGGTCGAGAAGATCTGAGACTTCTTCGTCGGGATCGTGGTGTTGCGGTCGATCAGGCGGGTGAACACGCCACCCAGCGTCTCGATGCCCAACGACAGCGGCGTGACGTCAAGCAGAACGACGTCTTTCACGTCGCCTTGCAGAACACCGGCCTGGATTGCGGCACCAAGTGCGACCACCTCGTCCGGGTTAACGCCTTTGTGCGGCTCTTTCCCGAAGAACTTGGTCACCTCGTCAACGACCTTCGGCATCCGGGTCATACCACCGACCAGAACGACCTCGTCGATATCCGACGTAGTCAGGCCCGCATCCTTGAGCGCTGCCTGGCACGGCTTGATCGAATTCTTGATCAGGTCCGACACAAGGCTTTCCAGCTTTGCCCGTGTCAGCTTCATCACCATGTGAAGCGGCTGGCCACCGTTCGGGTCCATCGAGATGAACGGCTGGTTTATCTCGGTCTGGGTCGAGGAAGACAGTTCGATCTTGGCCTTCTCGGCAGCTTCCTTGAGCCGCTGCAGCGCCATCTTGTCCTTCGTCAGATCGACACCGTTCTCTTTCTTGAACTCGCCGGCGAGGTAATTGACGATCCGCATGTCGAAGTCTTCACCGCCAAGGAACGTATCGCCGTTGGTGGATTTCACCTCGAACAGACCGTCGTCGATTTCAAGGATCGTAATGTCGAATGTACCGCCACCAAGGTCATAAACGGCAATGGTGCGTGTCTCTTTCTTGTCCAGACCATAGGCAAGCGCGGCAGCCGTCGGTTCGTTGATGATCCGCAGAACCTCAAGGCCGGCAATCTTGCCTGCGTCCTTGGTGGCCTGACGCTGGGCGTCGTTAAAGTAGGCGGGTACGGTGATGACCGCCTGTTCGACCTTCTCACCAAGATAGGATTCGGCGGTTTCCTTCATCTTTTGCAGAATGAACGCCGAGATCTGTGACGGGCTGTACTTCTCGCCCTTCGCTTCGACCCAGGCGTCTCCGTTTCCGCCATCGACGATTGCGTAGGGGACAATATCCTTGTCCTTCGTAACTTCCGCATCATCGACGCGACGCCCGATCAGACGCTTGACGGCAAAGATGGTGTTTTCGGGGTTGGTCACCGCCTGTCGTTTGGCCGGCTGGCCGACAAGGCGCTCGTTTTCAGTGAAGGCGACGATCGAGGGCGTGGTGCGTGCGCCTTCCGCATTCTCGATCACGCGGGGTTGCGAACCATCCATGATTGCAACGCAGCTGTTTGTGGTTCCAAGGTCGATACCGATGACTTTGGCCATATGTCATTTCCTCTTCTTAGGCGATGTTCCGGACCCGTGGCCCGTTATGGCACCACCATCCGATCCCAGAGTTTTGGCCGGAGGCGTGCCCCGACCGGGTTCCGAGCGTATATAGGGACAGCGAAATTGGGCTGCAAGCACGCGTAGGCAACCCGGACGGTTAAAAATCAGGGCGTTTCTCATGGGCGACGAATTGAAGAGCCGGAATCACGGGCCGGGGATCGTCCGCATCGGCGATGCGGTGCTTTGGCAACGGTTTCTCGATCCCTCCGAACAACAGGCGCTGCTGACAGCTGTGCGGCAGGTGGCGAAGAAGGCGCCGATGCACCGGCATGAGACCCGCCGGGGTCAGAAGATGTCGGTGCAGATGACATCGGCCGGTACCTGCGGCTGGTTCTCGGACAGAAAGGGCTATCGTTATGAAAAGTCTCAGCCATCCGGCGCTGATTGGCCTCCGATCCCCGGTCTTGTCCTTCGTATCTGGGAGGCGGTCAGCGGCGTCACGCGATTGCCCGACACCTGCCTGATCAACTTCTACGGTGAAGGCGCGCGTATGGGGCTTCATCAGGACCGTGACGAAGTCTCGTTTGACTGGCCGGTCGTCTCGGTCTCGCTCGGCGACGACGCCCTGTTCCGGATCGGAGGGATCGAAAGAAGCGTCAGGACCCGAAGTGTCTGGCTGAAATCAGGGGACGTTCTCGTCATGGGAGGTCCTGCACGGTTGGCCCATCATGGGATTGACCGGATCAGGTTCGGGTCATCCCGGCTTCTGCCGCGCGGTGGCCGAATCAATCTAACACTTCGCGTGGCGACCTAGTTCGCGACAAGGGAGCAGCAGCCGGACAGCATCTCGGGGCCGTTGACGCCGTCGATGATTGCATCGGCCTCGATCCCGTAAAGCCTCTCTGACATTCCATCGGAACACTCCGCCCGGCCAAAGCGCAGCCAGAGCGTTGCATCTGGACCTTCGGCCTGGATCACATGCGGATCGTATCGCCCGGCCGCAGTGAGTGTCCTTGAAACCCGATAGGCGGTGGTGGCTCGTTCAAGCCCGGCACTGAGAAGGAACTCTCCTTCCCGGTCAATCGACCAGAACGGTTCAGTCCCGAAACAACGGACGATCGGCGGAACGCGACCGGCCCATTGACCGTCCTGCCGCGCGAGATAACGCAGCGAGATCCAGCCAGCGCCTTCGCCGGTATTCACCTGTCCCCAGTTGTATTTCTCGTCGGGCCACAAGACCTCGATATTCGCAGCATTCGGCGCCAGCGTTCCAATGATCTCGGATGCTGCATCAGGCTCTGCCCGGATGTTCAGAACATCGTCCTGAGCGACGCCTGTCACGTTGAACAAAGCGGGCCAGTCATCCTGAGATGCCGAGGCAGGGCATGCCAGAATGATCAGAAGAACGGCCCATCTCACCGCCGCGCGCTCCAGCTGATCGAAGCGTGTTTACGCGTGTAGAACTCACCCATAAGACCAATCGTCAAGCAAATCAGCGAGACGTAGATCGGATAGTCAAGCGATGTAAAATGAGGGTTGTAATTGATGAATATAAAACCGCGCGCCTGATCGATCGCATGAAACAGCGGGTTCCAGTCGAACATCGCGAGCATGTAG
Source organism: uncultured Paracoccaceae bacterium (assembly GCA_947503175.1). Lineage (GTDB taxonomy): Bacteria > Pseudomonadota > Alphaproteobacteria > Rhodobacterales > Rhodobacteraceae > Ovoidimarina. Next base: position 433,267 of record CANNCO010000003.1, on the reverse strand, counting down.
GCAGGAAGTGAATTCGCAACGAACATCTTGCCGGATGCGAACATGTTCGCGCGGGTAAAGAGTGTTGCGCCCATATCCACGACGCCTGGCATCCAGGGTTTCAGCGCCAGAAAGATCATGCCGATGCTTAGGCCGGAAAACCACGCCAGAAGGACCATTGCATAGGCCCCAATCGGATCGTGAATAAAAATTGGCCCCCATCCCGCATGATAGATGAACAGCACTATGACCATCGAAAGTGTCTGAATATAAAGTGACCCCAAGGTCGCGGACGCGATCGCGACAGCCGTATTCATCGGCAGATGGTGCATCATCGGCGAGGCCGGGCCCTCGGATTTGACGACGGCTTGCAGGGCTTTGACATGGACCATGAAGAGGAAAACGCCAGACATGATGTAGAGAAGGAAGTCGCCCCGGATTGCCATGCCCCGCAATCCAAGCAGCGAGAACATCACATAGAAGACGGCGACCATCATAAGCGTCTGGAATATGTTGATGAGCAAGGCCAGCATGGCGTTCCCATGAGTCTTGCGCACGCTTCGGACCGTGTTGTGAAAGATCAGCCTCAGCATGCCGCCTGCCGAACCGACTACTCCGGTTATTTCGCGTGCCTCGAACATGGTGTGTCCTGTTCCGCCTGATTGCCGGACCTAGCGCGGAATTCTTGCCGTCCCGTGTGCATCGTATCATAAGGTTCAGACGCCGCAGGATCAATGACGGAGCAGGCTATTGGATTTCGACCGTTTGACCGCAGAGATGCGCAGGCTTTCCCTCGCGGCGGGGGCACAGATCATGGAGATATACGCGTCACCGGATTTCGAGGTTCGCAGCAAGTCGGACGCAAGTCCGGTTACCGCGGCCGACGAAGCCGCCGATGCGATCATTTCCGCCGGGCTGCGGGCCGCCTTTCCTGATACGCCGCTGGTGACCGAGGAACAGTCCGAGAGCCATGGCATTCAGGCAGAGGCTTTCCTGATTGTGGACCCCCTTGACGGGACGAAGGAGTTCATCAAGCGGCGGGGTGACTTCACCGTCAACATTGCGTTCGTTCAGCACGGTAATCCCGTTCGTGGCGTCGTCTATGCGCCCGCAAAAGAGAGGATGTTCTATACGCTTCCCGACGGGCGTTCGGTCGAAGAGACCGGCCCGTTTGACCCGGATTTACCGGGTGAATTGACGCCGATTACGGTTGCGATCCCCGATCCGAACGCCCTGCGTGTGGTCGCGTCGAAATCGCACAGGGATGCAGCGACCGATGCCTACATCGCGAAGTATCCAGTCGCAGATACAAAAAGCGCGGGCTCATCGCTCAAATTCTGTCTTGTCGCCGCCGGTGAAGCAGATCTTTATCCGCGCCTCGGGCGGACGATGGAATGGGATACGGCGGCCGGTCATGCCGTTCTGTCCGGGGCCGGTGGTGTGGTTCTGAATTTCGACGATCATGAACCGCTGCGCTATGGCAAGCCAGGTTTTGCGAACCCGTTCTTCATTGCGGCCTCGCCTGCGACGGTCCTGGTTCCGCCAGAGATCGCTCCCAGTAGCTGACGTCGGATGGCGGCCCCCCGCGTCAGTGTCATTATTGCATCGCAGGGCAGGCCCGATGCGCTTGCGCTTTGTCTGACGGCGCTGGGTCAACAACGATACCATCCTTTCGAGGTAATCGTTGTTGCCTGCGCTGACGGGGTGCGGTCGGCAACGCAGCATCCTCTGGCCAATCAGCTGAAGATCACTGAGTTCTCGAAATCCAATTTGTCGGCTGCGCGGAACGCCGGACTGGAGACGGCCGCCGGAGAGATCGTTGCATTCATTGACGATGACGCAATTGCCGAGCCGTTCTGGCTGGCCCATCTGAGCCACCCGTTCACCGACCCATCCGTTATGGCGGCGGGCGGTTATGTGGCGGGGAGAAACGGGATCAGCGTTCAATGGGGTGCCCGATCCGTCGATCTCTGGGGGCGCCATCACGACATACCGGTTCTTGACAAAGCCCCGGTTGTGATGACCGGCTTCGAAGAACGCGCTGTTCGGACAGAAGGCACGAACATGGCCGTGCGGAAAGACGTTCTTGCCTGTCTAGGGGGGTTCGATACGTCGTTTGCATTCTATCTGGACGACACGGATTTGAACATGCGCCTGTTCCGGGCCGGGCATGCAACCGCCTTGGTGCCGATGGCGCGGGTCTGGCATCGGCAGTTGGCGTCGGCTCGGCGAGGAAACAACCGCGAACCGCGCAACCTAATGCAAATCGGCCAAAGCCTGCGCCGTTTCCTGACGCTCTACTGTCCAAACGACGAGGTTCAGCCTGCGCTGGACTGGCACAGCGCAGATCAGTTGCGTCGGCTTCTGCGCCACATGGTGGCGGGCCGCATCATGCCTGGTGACGTTACGCGCCAAATGAACCAGTTCGCCGAGGGATGCGAGAATCCAGGAAAAGGCAAGCCCGATTGGATCAGCGCCTGCGAACCACCGTTTCGTCCGCTTTTTGATGCTGTGCCATCCCGGGAACTAAATGTGGAAAGCCGCTGGATCTGGCAACGGGGCGAGCGCCGCGAAGACCGCCCCGACCTGCTGCTTCGTCTGTCTCCCACGGCCCTTTATCACAAGGTTTCATTCCAAGAGCCGGGCTACTGGCTTCAGCGGGGTGGACTCTGGGGTCGTGCACGACGCAACGAACCTCTGTTGCGCTGGACGCGTTTTCGAAAACGAATCCGTGATGAGCGCAGGAACGGTATGCTCTCCCGGCAGTTTTCCCCCTATGATGCTGGTGTGAACGAGCGTATGGCATTTGAAGAACGACGGTCATAAATTCGCCCATGTGACTGTGTTTATTCGTGACGAGTATCAAGGTTGGGTCTAGGTATGCTGCAAATGAGCAGAAAAGTAGCAAAAGCTATCTTTCCGGTAGCCGGGATGGGAACGCGTTTCCTCCCAGCGACGAAGTCTATTCCAAAAGAAATCATGACCTTGGTGGATCGCCCGCTTATTCAGTATGCGATTGATGAGGCGCGGGCTGCCGGTATCACCGAGTTCATTTTTGTCACCTCGCGCGGCAAGAGCGCGTTGGAAGACTATTTCGACGCCGCGCCCGACCTTGAGGCATCGCTGCGAAAGAAGAGCAAACATGAACTTCTGGATGTCCTGGACTCCACGAATATGGACTCCGGCGCCATTGCATATATCAGGCAGAATCGGCCGCTTGGGCTTGGGCACGCGGTCTGGTGCGCCCGCCGCCTTATTGGGAACGAACCTTTTGCCGTGATTCTGCCGGACGACGTGATCGATGCAGAAAAACCATGTCTTCAGCAGATGGTCGATGCTTACCAAGAGACGGGGGGGGCGATGGTTGCCGCCATGGAAGTCCCGCCAGCGAAGACGTCGTCCTATGGTATTCTGGATGTCGCTGATGCCGAGGGACCGCTGGTCGAAGTCGGCGCGATGGTCGAGAAACCCGCGGCGGGGTCGGCACCCTCGAACCTCGCCGTTATCGGGCGCTATATTCTGCCGCCTTCTGTCATGAACAGCCTCTGCAACATCGGAAGTGGTGCAGGCGGCGAGATACAGCTGACGGATGCGATCGCCGAAGAGCTGAAGGAGGGCCGTCCGGTCCATGGCTATTGCTTTGACGGTGATCGGTTTGATTGTGGATCGAAAGCCGGTTTCTTGCAGGCTACGGTGGCCTTCGCTTTAGGGCGTCCAGATCTGCGCGATGAACTCCTGGACTTCCTTGCAAGCGTGACGGCAATCCGACAGGCTGCCCAGTAGGGCGGGTGGTCGTTGGACGATCCCCAAAATCTGACGGAACTCTTGCACCATGGCTGCTGATCAATACCCGTGACAGGGGAGCGTTCGATTTGCATAGACGTCACGCGGCTCGTCAGCCGGGTCGGTCGCGGCCCGCATACGGGGATCGACAGGGTCGAATATGCGTGGCTCTCCGGTCTGCTTGACCGTGATATCGAGCTTTATGGGCTCGCGCGTACTGCTGTCGGCTTCAGCTGGTTGGATCGGCCTGGGCTCGTGGCACTAAAGGATCGCCTGGACGGATTTACACCTTGGGGTCCGCCCGACATTCAGTCACGGCTCTCGCGCAGACTTGCCGCACCGCGCCGCGCAGCCGAAGCCGATCTCCGGCGGCTGGCCGTTTCATCCTGCACGCGCGTTGGGCTTGGGGGCATGCTGGCGCGAAACCTGAGATCAGGCTCGCACTACCTTAATCTGGGTCACAGTAATCTGGATGTGCGCGTTTTTGGTGCCTTGCCGGATCACGTCCGGACAGTCGTGATGTTACATGACATGATCCCCCTCGATTTACACAAGACGCAGCGCCCGGGTATGGCAGCGCGGTTTCGTGAGCGGGTTTCGGCCGTCGGGGATTTCGCAGACGAGATCCTGTGTCCCTCCCATGCGGTCGCCTCTGACATTCGGCGATACATTCGAAAGCCCGAGCCCTTCGTTGCGCCGCTTGGAGTGACTCTTGCGGCACCTGACCAGTCCGACCCGGGGATCCCCCGGCCCTACTTTGTCTGCTTGGGCACGATCGACATGCGCAAGAACCAGTCGCTTCTACTGGACGTGTGGGCGGAACTTGGTACCGCAGCGGCGCACCTTCTTTTACTGGGTGGCCGGGGCTGGTGCGATGCGGAACTGACACGACGCTTGGACGACCATCCATCTAACGTTCGCGAAATGCCGGGCCTCGATGACGGTGCCATTTCCGCACTGATAGCTGGAAGCACAGCCCTTCTTCACCCAAGCCTTGCGGAAGGGTTCGGACTCCCGCCGTTCGAAGCAGCGTTGCGCGGCGTTCCAGTGGTCTGCTCGAACCTGCCTGTGTTTCGGGAAACGCTTGCCGATATTCCCATTTACGTAGAGCCCACGGATCGGTATCAATGGGTCTCAGCAATAAAGCAACTAATAGAGCGCGATCCGCGAACGATTGTATCGCGGAGCCGTATGAGTACCCGTTTGAACAGGCCTACATGGGACGATCATCTGAACCTTGTTTTAAGCCACCTGTGGGATTGATCCCCTTGAAGGCTGTCCGGTTCGGAGTCAGCCCATGGGCTTAGCAACGTCTTACCGATTGCGGTGGCGTCGCAGACGGCGCCGGCTTCGGGCATGGCGCAAACGCGATGAGCTTTCGCTGGTTGTCAGCAGGACAGAGACGATCCGGCCTGGTCAGGTTCTGGCCTTTACAGTCCTGCGAAACGAGATGCTGCGGCTGCCGTATTTCCTGTCGTACTATCGCGACCTTGGGGTGTCCCACTTTCTGATGGTCGATAACGGATCGACCGACGGTTCGGGTGAGTATCTTGCTGACCAACCGGATGTATCTCTTTGGCAGACCGAAGCGAGCTATCGTAGCGCGCGATATGGGATGGATTGGATGAACTGGCTGCTTTCGCGCCACGGCCACGGTCATTGGTGCCTGACGGTCGATGCCGACGAGTTCCTTGTCTTTCCATTCTGCGATACCAGACCGCTGCCGGCCCTGACGGAGTGGCTGCAATCTGCGCAGATCCGATCGTTCGGCGCGATGCTTCTGGACATGTACCCGAAAGGTGCAATTGCCGAGACCGTCTATCAGCCTGGGCAGAATCCATTCGAGATCGCATCATGGTTTGATGCTGGCAATTACACGATCACAAAACACCATCTCCTGCGCAATCTGTTCATCCAGGGAGGCCCGCGCGCACGCGCCTTCTTTGCCAATGCGCCCGAGAAATCGCCAGCTTTGAACAAGATACCACTGGTGCGCTGGGATCGCCGGTTTGTCTATGCCAGTTCGACCCATGCGCTGCTGCCGCGGGGTCTGAACACAGTTTACGACGAGACGGGGGGTGAAAAGGCATCGGGATGCCTACTGCATGCGAAGTTCCTCAGCATGTTTCCCGAAAAGGTTACCGAAGAGATCGAGCGGCGCGAGCATTTCGCGGCGAGCCGCGAATACCTTGCCTATCAGGAGAAATCCGCCACCCAGCCAACGCTCTGGACGCGCTGGTCCGAGAAATACGTGAACTGGCGCCAGTTGGAGGCGCTCGGACTGATGTCCAAGGGTGACTGGATATGAGCGGGCTCGGGTTCGTCGTTCTCGCGCATGAGCCGCTGGACCGGGCATCGCAGATCTGCCGGTATTGGGCGAACGCGGGCTGTCCCGTCGTCGTTCATCTGGACAAGTCGGTTTCGCGTCAGGCGCATGATGCCTTTGTTGATGCCATGTCCGACTGTCCGAACCTGCTGTTCGGCCCCAGGCTTCGATGCGAGTGGGGAACCTGGTCGCTCGTTCAGGCAACGCTGGGCGCCACTGAACTTCTGTTGGAGCGATTTCCGGCGGTCCGGCATGTCTATCTGGCGTCGGGAAGTTGCCTTCCTCTTCGCCCCGTGACCGAACTACAAAGGTTTCTCGGTGCTCATCCTGAGACCGATTTCATAGAAAGCGTCACGACCCGAGACGTTCCATGGACGATCGGCGGACTGGATTCGGAACGCTTCACTCTCAGTTTTCCCTTTGCCTGGCGCAAGAATCGGCGACTGTTCGACCTATCCGTCGATCTGCAACGTCGTCTCAATTACAGCCGTCGGGTGCCAAGAGGCATTGAGCCTCATCTTGGGTCTCAATGGTGGTGCCTGACGCGAAAAACGCTGACGGCAATCATCACAGATCCGCGACGCCGCGCGTTCGAGCGATACTTCAAACATGTCTGGATTCCTGACGAAAGCTACTTCCAGACCCTCGCCCGGCTTTACTCCCGGCAGATCGAAAGCCGGACTTTGACCCTGTCCCGCTTTGACTATCAGGGCAAACCGCATGTGTTCTATGATGACCACCTGCAGTTGCTGCAGCGGTCAGATTGCTTTGTCGTACGAAAGGTTTGGCCCGGAGCCGACAAGTTGTACGGTACTTTCCTCGGCGATGGGCCGGGGCATCTGAACGAAGCTCCACCCGCACCCGTCCGCATCGAGCGCAGCTTCGTGCGCGCCGGAGAACGCCGCATCGTCGGTCGGGCCGGTCTCTATATGCAAAGCCGCTATCCAAGCCGCTCCGCCGAACATGCCGTGTCGGCTGCGCCCTACACGGTGCTATCGGGTTTCGACGAACTCTACGACGACTTTGGCAAATGGCTTTCGCGCACGACGGATTGCCGCGCACATGGTCATCTCTATGCGCCGGAAAGGGCGGAGTTCGCCGATGGCCATACGGATTTTGCCGGGGGCTTGTCTGATTGCGCCGAATTGCGGGACTACAATCCGACAGCGTTTCTCACGAACCTCATCTGGTCGACGCGGGGTGAACGGCAAGCATTTCAGTTCGGTCCCCGTGACAGGCAAGAGGTCACGGGTTTCATGATGGCTGACAGTAATGCGCATATTTGGCTGATCAGCGGTGCCTGGTCGATCGGGTTGTTCAACTCCGGGCGCGACCCCAGCGAGATCCGCGAACAGGCCGCCCGGCTGCAAAGTATCGAGACTGCCTATATTCAGGCCCTCAGATCACAGGAGACAAGGGCACGGGTTCGCATCTGGACGCTCGCGGAGTTCTTGAATGCGCCCATCGAAAGGTTACAGCTTTTGGCCGCCGAAACACGGATGCGCGACGGTCATCCGCTTTTCGAGCCGCCGCGTATGGTGAATCTCGATGGATTTTCCGCGTTCCTGACGGCCCAACGCAACGATGGGCTGCAATTGCATCTGGTTGGTGAGATTGCAGACCCGTCCGATATACCCGTCACCGTGCGCAAAGCGGGTCGCCCGCGTGTGGTTCACTAGGATATGGCAAAGAAATGGGGTAGTTTCGTCGTTCTTGCAGACATGCGAACCGGCTCGAATGCGCTGGAAGAGAAACTGAACTCTTTTCGCGGCCTGACGAGTCATGGGGAGGTCTTCAACCCGCATTTTGTCGGCAAGCCTGATCAGAAATCGCTGTTCGGGGTAGATATCAAGGCACGAGAAGCCAACCCTCGGATGCTTATCGATCTTATATGCCGCAAGACCGATGGCCTAGCTGGCTTTCGTTTGTTTTCAGATCATGATCCCCGGGTGCTGGACTTCTGTTTGTCCGACCGCTCCTGCGCCAAGATTGTGCTGACCCGGAACCCGCTGGAAAGCTTCATTTCACTCAAGATCGCACGCAAGACAGGGCAATGGTGGCTGGGCGATCTCAACGCTGCGAAGAAGGGTAGGATTCGGTTCGATGCGGCCGAGTTCGCCGCCTATCGCGCGGCACGCGCGCAGTTTGTTCGGCAGATTCGTTTGCAGTTGCAGAAGTCCGGCCAGAGTGCATTTTGGATAGATGCCGCGGACATTGACGATCGGGAGATCGTTATGGGCCTCGCGCGCTTTCTTGGCGCAAAGGAGGAAGAGCGGTCGGTTCGCAATGGCAGACGTCAGAATCCGGTCCCGATGTCCGAAAAAGTGGATAACTTCGAAGAGATGCGGGCAGCGTTGGAGAACGAAGATCCCTTTGGTCTTGACGATCTGCCAGATCATGAACCGATCCGCGGCCCGAATGTGCCGTCCTATTTCGCATGCAGTAGCCAGCCTCTGCTTTTCATGCCGATCAAATGCGCATCCGACCTGATCGTCCGGCGGTGGATGGCCGACCTGGACGAAAGGCCGGAGGCGGATCTGGAACAGGGTTTTTCGCAGAGAACCCTTCGTCAATGGAAACGCCGGCACCGGAACCACCAGAGTTTTACCGTTGTGACCCATCCGCTTCGACGCGCCCATAACGCGTTTTGCCGCTTCATTCTCCCGGTGGAGGACGGCTCCTTCACAGGTATTCGCGAGACCTTGCGAAGAAGCTACGAGGTGCCGCTGCCCGATCATGCAGATGATCCGGCTTACGACGCCAAGGTGCATCACAGAGCCTTTCTTGCGTTCCTGCGGTTCCTGAAGGGAAACCTCTCGGGGCAGACCTCTATTCGCGTCGATGCGGCCTGGGCATCGCAATTGTCGGCATTGCAGGGGATCACGGCGTTCTGCCCCCCGGATCATGTTTTGCGAGCGGAGCGGCTGGAACAGGATCTGAAAGTGCTCATCTCGCCATCTGAAAGAAAACTCCCCGACAGATCACCGGTGCCAGTCGGGAAGTTCGCACTTGCGGATATCTATTCCAAAGACCTCGAGCGCGCAGCGCGCTCGGCCTATCAGCGTGATTATCTCATGTTTGGCTATGGTCCGTGGCAGCCGGATCAGGCCGCCTGACTTGCCTGTTTGGCGGTCAGAATAGCGTAAAGTGTCGCGGGGTCGCTGTTGGCCCGAAGCTTTGAGCAAAGCGCCTGATCCCGCATCGTTCGCGACACCAGCGCCAGGGCTTTGAGATGATCCACACCCGCATCTTCGGGGGCGAACAGGGCAAAGATCAGATCGACGGGCAAACGGTCCACCGCATCGAACTCTAGCGGCTTCTCCAGACGCACGAACAGGCCCGTCACGTTCGATAGCTCCGACGTCCGTGCATGTGGAAGGGCAATCCCGTTTCCGACCCCGGTTGGTCCAAGGCTTTCACGTGCCTGAAGGGCGTCAAAGGCAGCCCCGGCCGGCAGCCCATGCGCGGATTCGATAATCTCACCGATCTCCTGAAACAGGCGTTTCTTGCTGGTACTTCCGGGAAGAACACGAATTGCCTCTGGCGAGAGGAGTGAAACAAGTTCCATCTGCGATTAACTCTTTCCTTGGCTCAGGGTCCGCGTTCTGCGTCTGCCCCAGGTCAAATCGGGTCTTGGCTAGTTCGGATTGATCCAGCCAATATTTCCGTCGTCGCGTCGGTACACGATATTCACGCCGCTGTCCTGCTTTTCGTTGCGAAACACCAATACGGGCGCACCTGCAAGCTCCATCTGCATAACGGCCTCTCCAACGGTCAAAGATGGAATCTTCGTTTCCATCTCGGCGATAATGATCGGCTGCAGCGTCTCGGGTTCCGAATCGTCTGCTTCGTCCGACGCGGCGAGGATATATGAGGAAGCCTCCATGAGTTCAACAGGTTGAGCGCGGTCTCGGTGGTGGTCTTTGAGCCTGCGTTTGTAGCGGCGCAACTGTTTTTCCATCTTGTCGAGGCATTTGTCGAATGCTGCATAGATCTCGGTATCATGGGCCCGTGCCTGGGCTGTAAGTCCGGTCGACAGATGCACAACCGCTTCGCAAACAAACTCATGGGCATCTTTTGAAAAGATGACCACGGCATCGGTTGGACGTCCGGCATACTTCTGGGCAACGGTGCCGAGCTCCGTTTCCACATGCGTCTGAAGCGCCATTCCAATGTCGATCTGCTTGCCGCTTATCTGAAACCGCATCGTTTCTCCTCAATGACTTGACCGGGCACTCAACGCGAGGCCAATCCCGCTGAATGACCGAAGGTTTTGTTATATAAGATGTGCCAGGCCCGTGTTTTGTCGGCCCGCTGACCCCTTTCGCGACAGGAGGCCGGGCCTCCGAAATCGGTATGGTTCTGGTCCTTCATCGCTGTCATTTGGCGGTACTTCACAACTGCTTGTCAACGATAACAGGTGGGTAACCATGAAGAATTCCTTTAACTACGACATCTAGGGGAAGGGGGTGCCAGCGACCACAAAACTACCCTGGATCTTCAGCCGATCTTGAAGTGCTGCCCCAGATAGACGCGACGAACGTTTTCGTCCTCGATCACCTCATCGGTCGTCCCGCTCATAAGAACCTGACCGTCATGCAAGATGTATGCGCGATCCACGATCCCAAGTGTCTCGCGTACATTGTGGTCCGTGATCAGTACGCCGATGCCCCGATCTTTCAGATTTGCGACAAGTGTCCGGATCTCACCGACTGCAATTGGGTCAACACCTGCAAATGGTTCATCCAAAAGCAGATATTTCGGATCGGCGGCAAGACAGCGCGCGATTTCGGTTCGCCGCCGCTCGCCACCCGACAGGGATAATGCGGGCGCGCGGCGCAGATGCGTGATCGAAAAATCCGAAAGAAGCTCGTCGAGCCGCTCGTGGCGCTTTATTCGGTCGGGTTCCGAGATCTCCAGGATGGCAAGAATATTGTCCTCGACACTAAGCCCGCGAAAAATAGAGACTTCCTGCGGTAGATACCCGATCCCAAGACGCGCCCGGCGGTACATCGGCAGCATGGTGACATCCCGCCCGTCCACGATCACCTGTCCGCCATCCGGGCTGATCAGGCCGGCCACGGCATAGAAACTCGTGGTCTTTCCCGATCCGTTCGGACCCAGCAATGCGACGATCTCACCGCGCTGAAGCGTCAGCGACACATCGCGCAGGACGGGGCGCTTGCGATAACTCTTGCGCAGCCCAACCACCTGCAAACCCGGCGTTCCGGGCGTTAGTTGCAGATCAGGTGTGGCCATCAGTTATCTTCCGCCTGAAAGACGGTTCGCACGCGCCCTTCCATGACCCCGGTACCCGCGCCCAGATCGACCACCAGCCTGTCGCCGGAGATCACGCCCAGACCCTGGGTCAGCACAACATCGCCTGTCATGACCAACGCACCATCTTCCGGGCTATAAACTGCCTCGCGCGATTCAGCGGCGTCGGTGCCGTTGGTGAAGGTCACGCCGCCGGTGGCCAGCATTTCACGGATATCCGTGTTGCCGCCATCCGACTGCCCATACTCAATCTCGATCCGACCGGCGCCCAGCCGCATCGGCCCCTGCACCACGACGACATCGCCGTCAAAGACGGCGCGGCCGTTTTCGTTCGCGATGCTGAGGCTGTTGGATGAGACCTCGACCGGCAGGCTCGTATCGTGTTCAAGGCTGCCCAGATCGATACGTGTGCCTTGCGCACTGGCGACCGCTGCACTGACAGCAAACAGCCCGGCAATCAGACCTGATCGAAAACGCGACACTTGGGTATCCCTTAACTTCCCGGCTGATATATCAGCTTCACGCCGCCGTTGAAAACAAGAAGATTTCCATCGGCATTTTCCGAACTCAGAAGCATTCCACCAGCTTCCAACGCGCCGAAAGGCGCCTCGCCCCGAACCGCTCCACCGGTTTCGGCAAAGGTCACGTCAAGACGGGTCGTCAGATCACGGGTCAGAAGATGGAAACCGTCCGAGGTGTCGACCGATACGACACCTTCGAGAAAAGCCATCTCACCGGCCACATCGATATGGCCGGTTGGGGCGGCGGCCTGAATGATCCGCCCGGAAAAGGTTTCGATCCGCCCCGAGAGTTCATTTGCGATCAGCGTGTTCGGATCGTCGGATGCTGGCGTAATCTGACTGGCCCGCAGGATTACCTCGGACCCGTCGCTTGTCAGACCAAGGAATTCCGGGGCTGCCAACCGCTCGCCCGGTGTATCCGGGCCACCATCCGTCAGAAAGGGGATTTCGCGCTGGCCGTCATTCTCGCGGGCAAAGAAAACCACCGTCGAAAGGATTCCGAGAGCCGCGAGCGGCAACAGGATCTTAAGCCACGCAACCAGACGGGAATAGAAGTTCTCAAAGGCCATTGGCCGCGACTCTGGGTTGGCTGACCACACTGGTCAATGGGCGAAGATATCGGTTTCTGGCCAGCCCGACAAATCAAGCTTGGCGCGCGTCGGCAGAAAGTCGAAACAGGCCTGCGCCAGTTCAGCCCGGCCCTCCCGTGCCAGCCGTTCATCAAGCTTTTCGCGCAAGGCATGCAGATAAAGAACGTCTGACGCCGCATAGTCCAACTGGCCCTTCGTCAACTCGGGCGCGCCCCAGTCGCTCATTTGTTGCAGCTTCGAGATATCGACTTTCAGAAGCTCATCAAGCAAGTTCTTCAGCCCGTGCCGATCAGTATAGGTCCGAACCAGTTTCGACGCGATCTTGGTGCAGTAGACCGGTGCGGCAAGGGCTCCGAACGTGTTGTAGAGGGCCGCAATATCGAAGCGACCAAAGTGGAACAGCTTCAGGACTTCCGGGTCTGCCACGAGCCGCGCCAGATTAGGCGCCTCGGGCTGACCTTGTGCAATCTGTACCAGATGCGCATCTCCGTTTCCGCTAGAAAGCTGAACCAGACACAGCCGATCTCGGTGCGGATTCAATCCCATCGTCTCGCAATCGATAGCGACGACGGGTCCCAGATCGAGCTCGTCAGGAAGGTCATTCTGGTGAAGATGGTTTGCCACAGGGGGTCTGCCTTTCTGCCGTTGGGCCCTGCGATACGGTGTTTGGCAGGTGAACTCAACTGTAACGCCATCACCGGAGTTTGAGGTGCATGTGACCGCGTCACCGGCAAGACTGGCATTGCCACAAAGGAGAACGCCATGAAACTGACCCGTCGCGAGATTGCCAGACTGGCTGCCATGGCCGCAATTGCCCCCGGTGGCGCGTTGGCCGTGACGGACGAAGATCTGTTCACAGCCCAGTTGCGGCTGATCTTTTCCGGACCGGAGGAATACACTTCGGCACTTGAGACAATCGGGACCCATGGCGGGACCGACCTGATCCCCGGCCTTATCATTGCTTTGCGGTTCACACGCGGGCCACGCGAGCCGATCGAACGGCTGATGATCGAGTTGGCGGGCGAAGACCCGGGGCGCGGATGGTTCAACTGGATGCTCTGGCAGGAAAAACGCGAGGATGTGATACCGCACCCCAGCTATTCCGAAGTCAAAAGGCTCATGTTCTTGCGGATCGATCCGAACTTCGCGGTATTCCTGAAGCCCGAATACCTTGTTCGTGACCGCATGAAAATCCGGCTCGAAGAGATCACATGGGGCGGGGTGGTGAAGGACGGCATCCCGTCGCTCGATCATCCGACACTGATTGCAGCTGCGGACGCCTCATACCTGCGGGACGATGACCTTGTCTTTGGCGTTTCGATAAATGGCGACACCCGTGCATATCCGCTTCGCATCATGGGCTGGCACGAGATGTTCAACGAGGTGATCGGAGGCGTTCCGGTCGCATTGGCCTATTGCACTTTGTGCGGATCGGGCATCCTTTTCGAAACATCGGTCGAGGGGCGCAACTCACCTTTTGTATTTGGATCGTCCGGCTTCCTATATCGGTCGAACAAGCTGATGTTCGATCGCGAAACCCATTCGCTCTGGAACCAGTTTACCGGTCAGCCGGTGGTGGGCCCGTTGACCGATAGTGGGATTACGTTGGCTCAGCGTCCGATTGCGATCGACACATGGTCCAACTGGCAGCGCGACAATCCGTGGACTAGGGTCCTTGCCCTGAACACCGGCTTCCAGCGCGACTATGGTTCGGGTGTTGTCTATCGTGACTACTTTGCGTCTCCCGACCTGATGTTCCCGACGCAGGTGGATGAATCGCAGCATGCGCAAAAGGACTATGTATTCGGCATCCGGATGTTCGGTGGTGCGAAAGCCTGGCCCCTGACCGCGTTCAAAGGCGGCAGAGTTCTGAACGATAGAATGCTGGATACGCCCCTTGTGCTGATCGGCGATCACGACACGCGCACGGTACGCGCCTATGAGAGGGGTGATCTGACCTTTACACGCGAGGCCGATGGTCTGACGAGTAGCGGCGGCACGCGCTGGTCCGTGGGTGAAGACGCGTTGACCGCCGAGGATGGAACAACATTCCCGCGTGTCGCCGGGCATATCGCCTATTGGTTTGCATGGAACGGGTATCTGGGAGCTGAAAGCGAACTCTACGGCGGCTGATCCCGCTCAACCCATGCCGATAGGAATTCGCTCTCAGGGCTTAGCATCCGTCACCGTTCTTGTTGCCGCTGGCGGTGACTGTATGGATGCCACCTCTCGGGCCGGCATGGCACGCGCATCACCGCATATCCCTCGGAAAGGCGGTTCGTTACGCATGCACCGATGTGCGGGCCATAAGTGTGAACGCAAAACAGTATCGGAGATTTGTCGCCGCGCTGAGATCTCAGCTCTAGTGGCGCATCCGGTGCAAATCTAGTCTTCTAAAGATTCATTCGAAGTTTTCTTTGAGAATACGAGCGGATTCCGGCGGGAAGACGTATCCCGTCCCTCAAAAAGACTTTTGCCTTTTGATTGTTTTGCGGAACTTGGCCGCCGTCGGCTCTTTGACAGTTTATCGAGGCGCTGAGAGAACACGGACTCTTCGCTCTTCCGTACAAGTTCTGACGATTGTCTCATTGAGATCTCATTTAATTCCAGAATACCGTTACTTGTCCAAAATTTCTTGGGGGTTGTGAGCGATAATATGGCATTAAATGGGCTAGTTAACGGTGTATTGACACCATCCAGTTGACGGTTGACGCAAACCGATCTCGTCTGTTTCGATATCCGGGATTTAGGGTTGTTTGCAGCGATGCGTGGCAACAACGCGCCTGATGCGAAAGGCCACAGGTTGTTCTGAGCTTAGGTAGGCGATAACGTCCCCGTACGCCTGAACCTATCAGTGCGTGTATCGGGAAATCGCTCTGCCCCAGCTCTCAGTTCCTATGGCTGGTTGCGTTTCTCGAACTTGTTGCGATTTGACCCTGCTCCAGGATCATATCCGCCTCTGCCGGCGAACAGGGTCTTTAACGCCGACATGACAGCGTTAAATGCGCTCGGATAGCGCGCAGAAAGAATGACAAGGCTGGCAACAAGGAACGGACCAAGAAAGCCGATCCATACAAATGCCTCCGACGAACTCATGCCTTTACCTCTGCTAGCTAAACTTCTGTCCTGCGCCACGCTTTCGGCGGCGCTGCACCCGGATACAAATGGGCTCCTACTCAGTTACTCATTCTTTTACGTCAGCCAGACGGACTGATAGATGGCGGGGGCACCATTGCTTTGAAACACAGCCCCGCAAGATGACTTCATACTCGTTAACGGAAATCGGAACTCATACTCTTCACACAAGAACTCGTTAAAACTCGCTACCAAACCAACTAAGTTAACTCTTAACCAACATCGTAATATTAGCATAAATAATATGGGATAAGTAAGGCTGAATATGACGAGATACGAACTTGTTTGTGGCGCTTGTTGGGCAGACTGACAGAGATTAGGTCCATTGAAGGCCGCTGAGGTTCTTTAAGATCTTGATTTTGTTAATTAAGTTTCAGCGGAACCTGATAGTGAATAGATATGGAGGCTCAATACGAAACAGGTTGTATTGCATTTGGAAACTGTCGGAGTCGAAAGCCTGTCCTTGTCCGATCTCCAGTTCGTTGAAAAGATGCGTCATCTTCCTTGATTTGGGAACACGTACGCTGAGCGATCGAGCACGCAAGGAAGCGGTATCTGGTGCTGCCGTCAATTTCAGAGCATCTCGCCGGGACAAAGCCACTGCATTGGCATGGTGACACCACTTCAGCCGGGCCGTTTTCCAAGGCTATTTCAACCCGCGAGTCGCCGGTTAGCGACTGCAACTTGCAAACGGATGCCGCAGAAAAGGTGAAGACAGGATCAGAAGCACATGCTGCGGAAGTAACTCGGGCCGTTTAGCCCAACGCTGCGCGCCTTGATGAGATTTGCGGAGTAGTTGGTGCCCAGGAGAGGACTCGAACCTCCACATCCTTGCGAATACTAGCACCTGAAGCTAGCGCGTCTACCAATTCCGCCACCTGGGCAGGTGTCGTGAGGGCGGGGATTACTCTTCCACTTTGAGCCTGTCAACGGGGTAATCTGCGTCCCTATGGCGGCTTGTTCGCGCGTTCGCCGACGGTTATGCACGAGCAGCTAATCGCGAAAGGGCAAAGATGTCGAAACTGGTCACCATCTATGGCGGTTCTGGCTTTGTCGGGCGCTACATCGCGCGTCGTCTGGCGAAAGAGGGATGGCGCATCCGGGTGGCTGTCCGCCGCCCGAACGAAGCGATGTTCGTCAAGCCCTACGGCGCGGTCGGTCAGGTTGAACCGGTACTTTGCAACATTCGCGATGATGCAAGCGTCCGGTCGGTCATGCAGGGTGCCGATGCGGTTGTGAACTGCGTGGGAATTCTGTCCGAGAGCGGTAAGAACCGTTTTGATGCGGTGCAGGCTGACGGGGCCGAACGGATTGCGCGGATCGGCACGGAAGAAGGCGTGACCCGGATGGTTCATGTCTCGGCGATCGGGGCGGATCCGAAAAGCGACAGCGATTATTCGCGAACGAAGGGTCTGGGCGAAGAAGCCGTGCTGAAGCATATGCCGGACGCTGTCATACTGCGCCCGTCGATCGTGTTCGGAGCCGAGGATGAATTCTTTAACCGGTTTGCGGCCATGGCACGGCTTGGCCCGATCCTGCCCATCGTCGGCGCGAAAACAAAGTTTCAACCGGTCTACGTGGATGACGTGGCACAGGCTGCGGCGATGGGCGTAATGGGTCAGGCCGCCCCGGGCGTCTATGAACTGGGCGGACCGGACGTGAACACGTTCCGCGAATTGATGGAGCAGATGCTGGCGGTGATCCACCGGAGGCGTCTGATTCTGGGCCTTCCGTTTTGGATCGGGCGGATCATGGGCGTCGTCTTCGATGGGATCAAGGGTTTGAGTCTCGGGTTGATACAGGGGCCCGTGACGCGCGATCAGGTCAAGAACCTCGCGCGTGACAACGTCGTATCTGAAGGTGCGCGGGGATTGTCAGATCTTGGGATCACGCCGACGTCGCTTGAGGCGGTTCTGCCAGAGTATCTGTGGCGGTTCCGCCCTCAGGGTCAGTACGATGACATCACGAAATCGGCCAGAAATCTTAAGACTTAAGTATAGGCGATCCACAGCAGGATCACCCCCAGGATGCATCGGTAGATCACGTAGGGCGTGAAGCTGACGCTGCGCAGAAGTCGCATCATGAAGACAAGCGCCAGAAGGGCGGCGATGAAGGCGAAGACCGCGGCGATTGCGCCATCGCGGGCGGAGGCGGCATCGGCGGTGCGCGCCACCTCGATGCCAAGGAGGGTTCCAGAGGCAAGGATCGTCGGGATCGACATGAGCATCGCCAGGCGGGCTGCGTCTTCGCGGGCATAGCCCAGATGGCGCGCGGCCGAGATGGTGATACCAGATCGGGATGTGCCGGGGATCAGGGCGACTGCCTGCCAAAGCCCCATGATCGTTGCATGTTTCAGGGTCCAGCCTTCGGTAACCCGGGTCGTTTCACCTTTCTGGTCGGTCCAGTAGAGGACAAGGCCGAAAATCAGCATCGTCCAGCCGATCACGGCGGTGGAGCGGAGCATGTCATCGAGGCCCGTGAGTTTGAGAGCGAGGCCGGCGATGACGACAGGGATGGTGGCGATTATCAGGCAGAGGGCGAGGAAGGCGTCGGGCGTGGCGAGTTTGCCGCGGAGAAGCTGACCGAGGCCGATCAGGGCCTTTTTCACGTCGGTCCAGAAGTACAGAATGACCGCGCCCAGAGTGCCGACATGGACGGCAACGTCGATCACCTGACCCTGATCGTCGAGGCCGGTGAGATTCGGCAGAAGGATCAGGTGGCCGGAGCTTGAGACTGGCAAAAACTCGGTCAGTCCCTGAATGACGGCGACGAGGAACAGGTGAAACAGCGTCATGCGCGAAGCGCCCCTTTCGATGGGGGCAGACTAGTGGATTGACTCCTAAAGGAAAGGTGAAGATTATGTCAGTATAGATTACCTAATATGCGGCATTGCAGAATGATGTTTGGTGCGTTTGCAACTTTTTTTGAAATATAGGTCAGTATTTTTGACTTTTAATTGCTTTGGGAGTTGATTAAAGAGGCCGTCTGTTTGATGGAGTCTGCCCATGGCCAAGAGCCCGATGCTTACTTTCGTGGATGTTGACCGGGACATGCCGGAGAAACGCCCCCCCAATCTGCGCCGCGAGGATTTCGGCGAGATTTACGGCGAGTACGCGCGGGACAAGGCCGCGGAACAGGCCGGGCGGTGCAGCCAGTGCGGCGTACCCTATTGCCAGACCCATTGCCCGCTGCACAACAACATCCCCGACTGGCTGAAGCTGACGGCAGAGGGGCGGCTGCGCGAGGCCTATGAGCTGAGCCAGGCGACGAACACCTTCCCCGAGATATGCGGCCGTATCTGCCCACAGGACCGGTTGTGCGAAGGCAACTGCGTAATCGAACAGTCCGGCCATGGCACGGTGACGATCGGGTCGGTCGAGAAGTATCTGACGGATATGGCATTCGCCGAGGGCTGGGTTCCGGCAATCCGGCCCGGCGTAGAGAGGTCCGAGAGCATTGGCATCATCGGCGCGGGGCCCGGTGGGCTGGCGGCCGCGGATATGCTGCGGCGCGCTGGTCTCCAGGTGACCGTCTATGATCGCTATGACCGTGCGGGCGGGCTGATGACCTATGGCATTCCCGGATTCAAACTGGAAAAACCGGTGGTTATGCAGCGGATCACGCAGCTTGAGGATGGCGGCGTCGAGTTCGTTCTGAACTGCAACGTCGGCGAGGACATCACCTTTGACGCCATCCGGGGCAAGCATGATGCGGTGATCATCGCAACGGGCGTTTACAAGTCCCGCGATCTTCAGGCCCCGGGCATCGGAGCGGGTGGGATCGTCCGTGCGATCGACTATCTGACCGCATCGAACCGCAAGGGATTTGACGACGAAGTGCCGGAATTCGATAGCGGCGAGTTGGACGCGGAAGGCAAGCGCGTGGTGGTGATCGGCGGCGGCGACACGGCGATGGACTGTGTACGGACGGCGGTTCGTCAGGGCGCGGAAAGCGTGAAGTGTCTGTATCGCCGGGATCGCGAAAACATGCCGGGGTCGCAGCGTGAGGTGGCCAATGCGGAGGAGGAAGGCGTTGAATTCGTGTGGCTTTCAGCCCCGAAAGGATTCACCGGAGACGTGATCGAAGGCGTGATCGTTCAGGAGATGCGGCTGGGCGCGCCTGATGCCACAGGCCGCAGGATGCCCGAGGAGATTGCGGGCGCGGAGTATGTCGAAGAGGCCGATCTGGTGATCAAGGCGCTGGGTTTCGAGCCTGAGGATATTCCGTCGCTTTGGGGTGTCGAGGAACTGGAGGTGACCCGCTGGGGCACCATAAAGGCGGATTTCCGGACCCATGCCACGAACCTTGAAGGCGTTTACGCCGTGGGCGACATCGTCCGCGGGGCGAGCCTTGTGGTCTGGGCGATCCGGGATGGACGCGAAGCGGCGGATGCGGTGCTTGAGTACCTTTCGAAAGGGGCGCAGGTGGCGGCGGAATAGGGACCGTACGGTCCATGCGGAAGCTATGCGCAAACCATGCGCATACCATGCGCATGGACGATGCGGCGCGAAGCAAGGTAGGTCAGGGTTCCTGACGCAAACGATGAAGGAAGCATGAAGGCGATGAGCGCGACTGAGCATAAAGGACAGTGCTTGTGCGGGGCGGTGACGTTCACCGCGCGCAACGTTCCGTCGGAGTTCGGTGCCTGTCATTGCAAGATGTGCCAGCGTTGGGCCGGATCGGCCCTGCTCGCCGTTACAGTGAAACGGGATGATGTGACGTTTCGGGGACCTGAAGCGATTTCGGTGGCGCAAACCTCGGACTGGGCCGAGCGCGCCTGGTGCAATCGCTGCGGGTCGGGGCTGTATTACCGGGTCACCGCCGCGGGAGACCACTGGGGCGAGTACGAAATTCCGATCGGATTGTTCGACGATCCGTCGGGGATGCGCATGACGCGCGAGATTTTCATCGACCGGAAGCCGGGTGCGTTTGCCTTTGCGGGTGATCGCGAGCGGCTGACCGAAGCAGAAACGCTGGCGCGTTACGGCGCCACAACCGAAGGAGCCTGACCATGAGCAAGACGGGTGGATGCCTTTGCGGCGCAGTACGGTTCGAGTTGGCTGAGGATCCCAAGAGCTATGGCGCATGCCATTGCGCCATGTGCCGGAAGTTTTCGGGCGGGATCGAGATGGGCGTCGAAGTGCCGCCGGGTGGGATCACGTGGCAGGGGGAAGACAGTATCGGGACTTACGCATCATCGGAATGGGCCGAGCGCGGGTTCTGCAAGACCTGCGGGTCGAGCCTGTTCTGGCGGCTGACGATGCCGGGCCCGATGCAAGGGTTGCTGAGTCTCTCGGCGGGGTCTTTGGACAGCCTTGACGGCATGGAATTCGACGTCGAGGTCTATATCGACGCGAAGCCCGACAGCCATGCTTTTGCGGGTGATCGGAAACGTATGACAGAAGCGGAAGTGATGGCGATGGTGAACGCTTCGGCTGGAGATAGCTCATGACCAAATACGATGCCAACTGGGCCAAGGCCGAAGACGCCAAGCGCAAGTGGATGGCTGAAAACGGTCTCTATTCCGCGGAAGATGAGCATTCTTCCTGTGGTGTGGGGCTGGTTGTGTCCATCGACGGGGAGAAGAGCCGGAAGGTCGTGCAGAACGGGATCGACGCGCTGAAGGCGGTTTGGCACCGGGGTGCGGTTGATGCCGATGGCAAAACAGGCGATGGCGCGGGCATTCATGTGCAGATCCCGCACAAGTTCTTTGGTGCGCAGGTGAAGCGGACCGGCCATGAGGTGCGCGAGGGCGAGTTGCTGGCCGTGGGTCAGGTGTTTCTGCCGCGCACGGATTTCGGGGCGCAGGAGACGTGCCGGACCATCGTGGAATCCGAAGTTCTGCGGATGGGGTATTACATCTATGGCTGGCGGCATGTGCCGGTGAACCATCACGTCCTGGGTGAGAAAGCCAACGCGACACGGCCCGAGATCGAACAGATCATCATTTCGAATTCGAAGGGCGTCGATGAAGAGACGTTCGAGCGGGAGCTTTATGTGATCCGGCGGCGGATCGAGAAGGCGGCCCTGGCGGCGCAGGTGGGCAGTCTTTACATCTGTTCCCTGTCCTGCCGGTCGATCATCTACAAGGGGATGATGCTGGCGCAGGATGTGGCCGAGTTCTATCCCGACCTGCAGGATGAGCGGTTCGAGAGCGCGTTCGCGATCTATCACCAGCGGTATTCGACGAACACCTTTCCGCAGTGGTGGCTGGCCCAGCCGTTCCGGATGCTGGCCCATAATGGCGAGATCAACACGCTGAAGGGCAACCTGAACTGGATGAAGAGCCACGAGATCCGGATGGCGTCGGGTGCGTTCGGGGATATGGCTGAGGATATCAAGCCGATTGTGCCGGCGGGAAGCTCGGATTCGGCTGCGTTAGACTCTGTTTTCGAGGTTCTGGTGCGGGCCGGGCGGTCGGCGCCGATGGCGAAGACGATGCTGGTGCCGGAAAGCTGGTCGAAGCAGGCGGTGGAACTGCCGGAAGCGTGGCGGGACATGTATTCCTATTGCAATAGCGTGATGGAGCCGTGGGACGGCCCGGCGGCGTTGGCGATGACGGATGGGCGCTGGGTCTGTGCCGGGCTTGACCGGAACGGGCTGCGTCCGATGCGGTATGTGGTGACCGGTGACGGTCTGGTCATTGCCGGGTCCGAGACCGGCATGGTGCCGGTTGACGAGGCGACGGTGGTGGAAAAAGGCGCGCTGGGTCCCGGTCAGATGCTGGCCGTGGACATGAAGAAGAAGCGGCTGTTCCACGATACCGAGATCAAGGACAAGCTGGCCGCCGCGCTGCCGTTTCAGGAGTGGGTCGGGAAGATCAACGATCTGGACGATGCGCTGAGCGGCGTGACCGAGACGGCGATGTTCAGTGGCGGGGAGTTGCGCAAGCGCCAGATCGCCGCCGGGTATACCATTGAGGAGCTGGAGCAGATTCTGGCGCCCATGGCCGAGGATGCGAAGGAAGCGCTCGCGTCGATGGGGGACGATACGCCGTCTGCGGTGTTGAGTGAGAAGTACCGGCCCCTGAGCCACTTTTTCCGTCAGAATTTCAGCCAGGTGACGAACCCGCCCATCGACAGCTTGCGCGAGTTCCGGGTGATGAGCCTGAAGACCCGGTTCGGGAACCTGAAGAACGTGCTGGACGAGGATTCCAGCCAGACCGAGATCATCGTTCTGGGAAGCCCGTTCGTGGCCAATGCGCAGTTCGAAGAGCTGGAGGCGCATTTCGAATCCGCGATGGTCGCGATTGATTGCACCTTTCCCGTGGATGGCGGGCCGCAGGCGCTGCGGGCGGGGCTGAACCGGATCCGTGCCGAGGCAGAGGATGCCGTACGGTCGGGATCGGGCCATATCGTGCTGACCGATCAGCATCAGGGGCCTGAAAAGGTCGCGATGCCGATGATCCTTGCCACGAGCGCGGTTCATAGCTGGTTGACGCAAAAGGGCCTGCGGACCTTCTGTTCGCTGAGTGTGCGCTCTGCCGAATGTATCGACCCGCATTACTTTGCCGTGCTGATCGGGTGTGGCGCGACGGTCGTGAATGCCTATCTGGCCGAGGATTCCATCGCTGACCGGATCGAGCGTGGGCTGATCGAAGGAACCCTGACCGAGGCCGTGGCGCGGTATCGGGCGGCGATCGATGCGGGCCTTCTAAAGATCATGTCGAAGATGGGCATTTCGGTGATCTCGAGCTATCGCGGGGGTCTGAACTTCGAGGCCGTTGGCCTGAGCCGCGCGATGGTTGCGGAGTTTTTCCCGGGGATGCAAAGCCGGATCAGCGGAATCGGCGTGTCCGGGATTCAGACCAAGCTGGAGGAAGTGCACGCCCAGGGATGGCAGGGCGGGCGTGACGTGCTGCCCATCGGCGGGTTCTACAAGGCGCGCCGGTCGGGCGAGACCCATGCGTGGGAAGCAACCAGCATGCATATGATGCAGACGGCGGTGGCCCGGGCGAGTTTCGAGATGTGGAAGCAGTATTCAGCCAAGATGCGGTCGAACCCGCCGATCCACCTGCGCGACCTTCTGGATATCAAGCCGCTGGGCAAGCCTGTTCCGATCGAAGAGGTGGAAAGCATCACCGCGATCCGGAAACGGTTCGTGACGCCGGGGATGTCGCTGGGCGCGCTGAGCCCGGAGGCGCATAAGACGCTGAACGTGGCGATGAACCGGATTGGCGCCAAGTCGGATTCGGGTGAAGGCGGGGAAGACCCGGCGCATTTCGTGCCCGAGGCCAATGGCGACAATCCTTCGGCCAAGATCAAACAGGTGGCGTCGGGCCGGTTCGGTGTGACGGCGGAATACCTGAACCATTGCGAAGAGCTTGAGATCAAGGTGGCCCAAGGGGCAAAGCCCGGAGAGGGTGGCCAGTTGCCGGGGATGAAGGTGACCGACCTGATTGCGCGCCTTCGGCATTCGACCAAGGGTGTGACGCTGATTTCGCCGCCGCCCCATCACGACATCTATTCGATCGAGGATCTGGCGCAGCTGATCTATGATCTGAAGCAGATCAACCCGCGGGCCAAGGTGACGGTCAAGCTGGTGGCGTCTTCGGGCGTGGGCACGATTGCTGCCGGGGTGGCCAAGGCGAAGGCCGATGTGATCCTGATTTCCGGCCATAATGGCGGCACCGGAGCCAGCCCCGCGACCAGCATCAAATATGCGGGTCTGCCATGGGAGATGGGTCTGACCGAGGCGCATCAGGTTCTGTCGATGAACAACCTGCGGGACCGGGTGACGCTCAGGACCGATGGGGGTCTGCGCACCGGCCGGGATATCGTCATGGCCGCGATGATGGGAGCCGAGGAATACGGGATCGGGACTGCCGCCTTGATCGCCATGGGCTGCATCATGGTGCGTCAGTGCCAGTCGAACACCTGTCCGGTCGGGGTCTGTACGCAGGACGAGCGGTTGCGTGAGAAGTTCACAGGCACCGCCGACAAGGTGGTGAACCTGATTACGTTCTATGCGCAGGAAGTGCGCGAGATTCTGGCCGAGATCGGGGCGCGCAGCCTTGATGAAGTGATCGGGCGGGCCGATCTGCTGAGCCAGGTCAGCCGGGGGTCGGCGCATCTGGACGATCTGGACCTGAACCCGCTTCTGATCACGATCGATGGGGCGGATGACATCGTCTATGATCGGAACCGGGACCGGACGCCGGTGGATGACACGCTGGATGCGGAGATCGTGCGGGATGCCGAGCGGTTCCTGCGGGATGGTGAGAAGATGCAGCTATCCTACGCGGTGCAGAACACGCTGCGGACCATCGGCACGCGCACGTCGAGCCATATCGTGCAGCGGTTCGGGATGAACAACAATCTGCAGCCCGATCACCTTAAGATCATGCTGGCGGGGTCCGTTGGGCAATCGCTGGGCGCCTTTGGTGCGCCGGGTCTGAAGCTGGAGGTCGCGGGCGATGCCAATGACTATGTCGGCAAGGGCCTGTCGGGTGGTGTGATCGTCGTGCGCCCGCATATGGCAAGTCCGTTGGTGCCCCATGAGAATACGATCATCGGGAACACGGTGCTTTACGGTGCGACGGCGGGGTACCTGTTCGCCTCGGGCCGGGCCGGGGAACGGTTTGCGGTGCGGAACTCGGGCGCAAAGGTTGTGATCGAGGGCTGCGGGTCCAATGGCTGCGAGTACATGACCGGTGGTGTTGCCGTCATTCTGGGCGATATCGGTGCGAATTTCGGGGCCGGGATGACCGGTGGCATGGCCTATCTGTACGATCCCGAGGGCCGTGCGCCGTCGATGATGAATATGGAGACGCTGGTGACCTGTCCCGTGACCGTGGCGCATTGGGAGGCCGAGTTGAAACGGCTGATCGAGCGGCATGTGGAGGAGACATCAAGCCCGCGCGGCGAGAACATCCTACAGAACTGGGAGACCGAGAAGGGCCATTTCCTGCAGGCCTGTCCGAAGGAGATGCTGGACAAGCTGCCCGTCCCGCTGGAACTGGAGGATCGCGCGATTCCCGCGGAATAGGGTCTGATACTGACCCGAATGCTTCGGATCGCGTTCTGGGTTCAGGGCGCGATTTCGACCACGCCGACCACGTAGTTCTTGCCATAGACCTTCAGGCATTCCGGGCAGGTCGTGTAGAAGAACCAGACCTGTTTCGGCTCGTGCCCCTTGGCGCGGACCATGCCTTCGAGTTCCGGTGCCCATTCGCGCGCGGCCTGATAGGGGCCTTCGAAAACATGCGTGAGGAATTCACCCGAGAGGGTCGTCATTTCTTCGCCCGGGATGTCGCGGGGTACCGCGAACAGATGCTCGGCCTGCCATGCCGAAAGATCGCGGCTGAGTACGATCATGTCGTCCATGTCCCAGCCGCCCGACTTTTCGACGTTTTCATGGACGCGCCCAAAGACCTTGCCCATGTTCACGGGCACATGCATGACGCTTCGGGTCGTGGCGCGGACGAATAGCTTGTCCTCGAAATGCAGATGGAGGTCGTCCCAACCTTCGGGGTTGAAGCGCGGACAGCAGTCGGTCGGGTTGTCACTGGCGTCGTAGTGGGGGAGCACATTCGTTTCCATCGTGGGCCTCCATTGATGATGCGGGTTACTCTAGGGCTTTCCGTGCAGGTCGGTGTTGACGGTCGTCAAACCGGTTGACGGGGCACCACAGGCGCGGGCATGACGCAGGCATGGCAAGAAAACCGGCAGCGAAAAGCAGGAAACGGGCGACGAAGGGGAAGCGGGCGAGGCGCCGGTTCCCGCTTGTGCAGACGCTTTGGTGGTGGGTGACGCGGAGCCTGATGGGGGTCGCGCTGCTTGCGTTGCTGGCGATTGCGCTGTTTTCGGTGATCCGGCCGCCGACGACCCCCTATATCGTCGCCGAGGGGTATCGGCATGGGGAGATTCGGCGGGATTGGGTGGCGCTTGAAGATATCGCGCCGGTGATGGCACGGTCCGTCGTGGCTGCGGAGGATGCCAATTACTGCCTGCATTGGGGGTTCGATATGGGTGCGATCCGTGATGCGCTTGAAGATGGGGGGCAGCGGGGGGCGTCGACCCTGAGCCAGCAGATGGTGAAGAACGTCTATCTCTGGCATGGGCGGAGCTGGCTGCGGAAGGCCATGGAGGCGGTGATGACGCCCATGGTGGAGCTTGTCTGGTCGAAGCGGCGGATCGTCGAGGTCTATCTGAACGTGGCCGAGTTCGATAAGGGCGTGTTCGGGGTCGAGGCGGCGGCGCAGCATTATTTTGGTGTCGGGGCGGGTGCATTATCGGCGCGGCAGGCGGCGCTTCTGGCGGCGGTTCTGCCGGACCCGAAAGCACGGTCGGCGAAGGATCCGTCGCGCTTTGTCCGCAATCGGGCGTCGCAGATCGCCGATGGTGCGGCGACGATCCGGGCGGATGGCCGTGCGGCGTGTTTTGAGGCGCAATAGACTCTGTTTCAGGACGAGTTATCGGGAAAGGCCAAGATATGACTGAGATGATCCGGCCTGCGCAATCCGACGATCATACCGACATCGACCGCATTGCGCGTCTTTCAGGCATGTTCGGAGAGGGCGAGTTGTCTTTCCTGTCCGAGATGACCCGCGGCGATCTTGCGGGCAGTGACGAGGGCCGTGTGTGGTTCCTGTCGGAAGCTGCGGAGGGTGTGAAGGGAGCCGCGTGTCTGTCGCCGGAACCGTTGCAGGAGGATGTTCGGAACCTCCTGTTCATCAGTGTTGCGCCGGATCACCGGGATGCAGGTGTTGGACGGCGTCTGATTGCCCATGCGGAGGGGTTGGCCCGTGACGCGGCGGCGCGTCTGATCCTGATCGAAACCTCGTCGGGACCGGCCTTCGAGACGGCGCGCGCGCTCTATTCGAAGCTGGGCTATATGCAGGACGGGCAGATCCGGGACTATTTCGGGCCAGGAGACGACAAGGTGATTTTCCGGAAGTCGCTATAGGCGGCGGATGGCCGGGTTCCGTTCGATCAGGCAGGGTTGGCCACTCGGCGGTTGAACCGCCCCTGATTTCGTTGCATTGAGGGGTCTGACCCCAATATGCAGCGCGGGCGATGCACAGACTCTATCATGTTCCCCTTTCTCCGTTCTGCCGCAAGGTGCGGCTGGTTCTGGCCGAGAAGAAGATCGAAGTTGAACTGGTCGAGGAACGGTATTGGGAGAAGGAGACGGATTTCCTGCGTCGCAATCCGGCCGGAAAGGTGCCGGTTCTGCGGATGGACGGGCAGGTGATGGCCGAAAGCGCCGCGATCTGTGAGTATATCGAGGAAACCAATCCGACCCCGCCCCTGATGCCGAAAGACCCGCTGGGGCGGTTCGAGGTGCGGCGGATGGTGGCGTGGTTCGACGACAAGTTTCATCAGGAAGTCACGTCGAAACTGCTGTATGAGCGGGTGAACAAGAAGATCACCAAGGCGGGTTATCCCGACAGCGGAAACGTGAAGGCCGGGGCGAAGGCGATCAAGTATCATCTGGATTACCTGGGCTGGCTTCTGGATCAGCGCAGGTGGCTGGCGGGCGATAACATGACGCTGGCGGATTTCGCGGGGGCGGCGCATTTTTCGGCGCTGGATTACATCTCGGACGTGGACTGGAACCGGAACGGAAATGTGCGCGAGTGGTATGCCAAGATCAAGTCGCGACCGGCGTTTCGCGGGCTTCTGGCCGATCAGATTCCGGGCTTTCCGCCACCGGCCCATTATGCCGATCTGGATTTCTGAACCCACGGCCGGCAGGGGGGCCAGCCCCCCTGACCCCCCGGCGTATTTGCGACAAGACGAAGATGGGTGAGGCGCTGAAAACACGGCTGGTGGCGCGGGCGCTGGACGAGGGGTTTTCGGCCTGTCGTTTGTGTCGCCCGGATGCGGTGCCGGAGGCGGCGGGGCGTCTGCAGACATTTCTGGGTAAGGGGTATCACGGTCAGATGGGCTGGCTTGCGGAGCGTACCCAATGGCGGGGCGATCCGGCGGCCCTTTGGCCCGAGGCACGGACCGTGATCATGCTGGCCGAGGTCTATACGCCCGAGGAGGATGCGCTAGCCGGGCTGACCCGCCGTGATCGGGGCAATATCAGTGTCTATTCGAGGGGAAAGGACTATCACGACCTGGTCAAGAAACGGCTGAAGCGGCTGGCGCGCTGGCTGATTGCCGAGGCGGGCGGCGCGGTGAAGGTGTTCGTCGATACAGCACCTGTGCCCGAGAAGGCGCTGGGCGAGGCGGCGGGTCTGGGCTGGCAGGGGAAACATACCAACCTGGTCAGCCGGGATTTGGGGAACTGGTTCTTTCTGGGATCGGTGTTCACGACTTTGGAGCTGGAACCCGATGCGCCCGAGGTCGATCACTGCGGATCGTGCCGGGCCTGCCTGGACGTTTGTCCGACCGATGCATTTCCCGCGCCCTATCAGCTGGATGCGCGCCGGTGCATTTCCTATCTGACGATCGAGCATAAGGGGCCGGTGGATGAGGATCTGCGGCCCGGGCTGGGCAACCGGATCTATGGCTGCGACGATTGCCTTGCCGTTTGCCCGTGGAACAAGTTTGCCGTGGACGCGCGCGAGATCGGCTATGCGGCGCGGGATGAGAACATCGCGCCGCCCCTGGCGGAACTTGCGGGTCTGGATGACGCGGCGTTTCGTGCGCGGTTTGCGGGCAGTCCGGTCAAGCGGATCGGGCGCGATCGGTTCGTGCGCAATGTGCTTTATGCCATCGGCAATTCCGGCGATCCGGCGTTGCGGCCTGTCGCAGAGCGGCTTTTGGCCGATGGGGACGCGGCTGTGGCCGATGCGGCGGCCTGGGCCGTTTGGCAATTGGACAATTTGTGATAAACTTTATGGATCGAACGGAGGTCTTAGCATGAACAGACACGTTATCGATCACCGACGCGCCGATAGCGCGGAGCGTCTGGAGCGTTTTACCGGGATAGAGCGGAAGAGCAGGGCGCCGAAAGGAAGCCCGTCGGAATCATTGCGCCGCGCGCCCCGGCAGGTGGATGACCGGACACGGTTGCAGCGGTTTCTGAGCATTCTGCGCCGCGCCGATTAGACTATATCGACCCGGAAGCCGCGATTGCCGCGAAAGATGCCGGAATAAGGCAAAAACACCCTGAGCCCCGTTTTCAATGGCGTGGTTCCGGGATAGGTCGGCGGCATGCCCGTGCCATCCGCCGAATTTCGCCCCGTTCGCGGCATCGTGATGATGTTGATCGCGATCACGCTGTTTACCGTGATGACCAGCCTGATCAAGGCCGCCGACCGGATACCGGCGGGGCAGGCGGTGTTCTTTCGTTCGGTCGTGACGATCCCGATGCTGCTGATCTGGTTCGGGCTGCGCGGTGAGGTGGCGCAGGCGCTGCGGACCAGCGACTGGACGGGCCATGCGCGGCGGGCGGTGGTTGGGACGCTGGCCATGGGGCTGGGATTCGCCGGGCTGAAATACCTGCCGCTGCCGGAGGTAACGGCGCTGCGGTTCGCGACGCCGATGCTGATCGTGATTTTTGCGGCCTTCATGCTAGGCGAGAAAGTGCGTCTGATCCGGATTTCGGCGGTTCTGGTCGGTCTTGTCGGTGTTGCGGTCATTCTGTCGCCGCGAATTTCGGTCGAAGGGAATACGCGCGAACTGATCGGTGCGGCGATTGTCCTGACCTCGGCGGCCTGTGCGGCGTTCGCGCAGATCTTCATCAAGCGGTTGACGGGGACGGAGCATCCGGCGGCGATCGTGTTTTACTTTTCGCTGACGGCGAGCCTTCTGTCGCTTCTGACACTGCCCTTTGGCTGGGTCTGGCCGGTCGGGTGGGAATGGGTGTTCCTTCTGGGGGCCGGTGTGATCGGGGCGGTGGGTCAGTTGTGCCTGACCACGAGCTACCGGTTCGCCGAGGCCGGGGTTCTGGCGCCCTTCACCTATGTCTCGATGCTATGGGCGGTGCTGATCGGCTGGACGGTGTTCGGCGAGGTGCCGACGCTGCATATGCTGGCCGGGTCGGTTCTGATCATCGGCGCGGGCGTGGCGATCTTCCTGCGCGAACGGCAGCTTGGTCTGCGCCAGGCGGCCGAGGCGAAAGTGCGCGCGAAGGGCATGCAATAGGGCGGATCGCGCATAAAGCACAGTTGGCTTTCTTTCTGCGAAGGTAATGGAAACTTTGGGCAAAAGCATTAACGTCCAACGGGGTAAATTGAGTCGGGTCTGGCCATCATGATTGCCGGGATTTCTCAGAACGCGTTTCTGGTCGGCGTGGTCGCCGTGATCCTCCTGCTGAATCTGGTGGGGTTCTTGCTGATGCTGCATGACAAGCGGCAAACCTGGTATGACCGGCCGCGGGTGAGCAAGGGTCTTTTGCTGTTCGTGGCTGCGGTGGGTGGAAGCCCGGGCACCAAGCTGGCGCAGAGGTTTCTGAAGCACATGCGATTGCGCCAGCCATTTGCCGCGAACCTGAACCTGATCATGCTGGCGCAGGTCATCATTCTGGCGACGGCCCTGCTGTTTCTGAGTGAGCCGACGCGGACATGGCTGGAAGAGCGGCGCGAGGCGCAGGAGCGGGACAGTCAGGAAGGCCCGCGGATATTCGGGCCGGCGGGGAACTGAGTTCCGGAAGACCGGGCGGCGACCCGTGACACTCGGGGCGTGCGCGTCCTGAGACGCCGCCCAAGGATATCATTGAGTTCTGAACGCGAGGTCGGACTTAGCTGCGCACCAGCTTTTCATAGCCCTCCGCGATGTCGCGGGTGAGCGAGCCGACTTCGAAGTTGTAATCTCCGATCTGGCCGACGGGGGTGACCTCGGCGGCGGTGCCGGTGAGCCAGCATTGTTCGAAGCCTTCCAGCTCGTCCGGCATGATGTGGCGTTCGTGAACCTTGATCTGGCGGTCCTTCAGCATGCCGATCACGGTTTGCCTTGTGATGCCGTTGAGGAAGCAATCGGGGTCGGGCGTATGCACCTCGCCCTCTTTCACGAAGAAGATGTTGGCCCCGGTCGCCTCGGCCACATAACCGCGATAGTCGAACATCATGGCGTCGGCGCAGCCTTTGGCCTCGGCGGTGTGTTTCGACATGGTGCAGATCATGTAGAGGCCCGCCGCCTTGGCATGGCTCGGGATGGTTTCGGGGGACGGGCGCTTCCATTTCGAGATGTCGAGTTTCGCACCCTTGAACTTGGAATCGCCGTAATAGGCGCCCCATTCCCAGCAGGCGATGGCCACGCGGACCGGGTTGCGCGCGGCAGCGACGCCCATGTCCTCGCCCGATCCGCGCCATGCGACGGCGCGGACATAGGCATCTTCCAGCCCGTTGGCCTTCATGACCTCGTATTTCGCGGCCTCGATTTCATCGACCGTCCAGGGGATCTGAAAGTCGATCATGTTGGCGGAGGCGTGCAGGCGTTCCGAGTGTTTGCGGCTTTCGAAGATATTGCCGCCATAGGCGCGTTCGCCCTCGAACACGCTGGAGGCATAATGCATCGCGTGGGTCAGGATGTGGACGTTGGCCTTGCGCCAGGGCACGAGCGCCCCGTCCATCCAGATCATGCCATCGCGATCGTCATATCCGGCCGCCATTGTTCCGTTCCTTCCCATTGGGCCACCGCCCGTTTGCGAATGTTGCGCAAAATACGTCCGATGCGGACATAATATTTCGCCAAACCGTGCATTCGCTAGCAATTGATTCTTGGAATGTCAACAAGACTGACATAAAATGACCGAACAGACAAAGGGACGGTCACATGGCGGATACAGGGATACAGGGCGGCGAGAGCCTGTTGTTTCTGACCGACGAGCAGTTGCGCAAGGGCATCGAGGCGATGTTCTTTGCCTATCGCGGCTTTACCGCGGACCCGGACCGCATTCTTGAAAAACATGCCTATGGCCGCGCGCATCACCGGGCGGTGCATTTCATCAACCGGTTTCCCGGAACGACCGTGAACAACCTTCTGGCCATTCTGGGCGTGACCAAACAATCGCTGAACCGGGTGTTGCGTGCCCTGATCGAGGATGGTCTTGTGGAAAGCCGGGTCGGCACGCGCGACAAGCGTGAACGGCACCTGTATCTGACGGCGGAGGGCGCCACGCTTGAACGGGAATTGTCGGAGGCCCAGAGGGGCCGGATGCGTGCGGCCTACAGGCGGGCCGGGCCCGAGGCGGTGGCCGGGTTCCGGCAGGTATTGGAGGCGATGATGGATCCTGAGATGGAGCGTCATTTCGACAAGCTCAAGGAGCAGGGCTGATGCAGGACGCCG
Organism: uncultured Paracoccaceae bacterium; assembly: GCA_947503175.1. Lineage (GTDB taxonomy): Bacteria > Pseudomonadota > Alphaproteobacteria > Rhodobacterales > Rhodobacteraceae > Ovoidimarina. The sequence continues at coordinate 400,473 of CANNCO010000003.1, read as the reverse complement.
ATGCACATCTGTTGATCGTCGATGATGACGAGCGGATCCGCGGGCTGTTGCAGAAATTTCTGGCGCGGCAGGGGTTCTGGGTGTCGGCGGCGCGGGATGCGGCCCATGCGCGGCGGCTTCTGGAAGGTCTGGATTTCGATCTGATCGTGCTGGATGTGATGATGCCGGGCGAGGATGGGGTGACGTTCACCAAGGCGTTGCGCGAGACACTGACGACGCCGATCCTGCTGTTGACGGCGAAGAACGAGACCGAGGATCGGATCACCGGGCTTGAGGCCGGTGCGGACGATTATCTGGCCAAGCCGTTCGAACCGCGGGAGTTGCTGTTGCGGATCAACGCGATCCTGCGGCGGGTGCCGGCGGAGGATGAGGATGCGGCGCTGCCCAAGGTGCTGCATCTGGGGCCGCTGCGATATGATGTGGAGAAGGGCAAACTGTGGGAGGGCGAGGCGCCCGTGCGGCTGACCGCGACCGAGACGCAGTTGATGCGGATATTCGCGGCGACGCCCGGCGAGCCTGTCGGGCGGACCAAGCTGGTCGAGGATCTGGGGCGTGGCGGCGAGGCGGCGCAGGCGCAGGAGCGGGCGATCGACGTGCAGATCACGCGGCTGCGGCGGAAGCTGGAGGCCGACCCGAAGCAGCCGAGATACCTGCAGACGGTGCGTGGTGCGGGCTATATGCTGGCGCCGGATTAGGGTTTCCGCCTCCGGCGGGAGTATTTCAGGAACAATGAAACCATGACCACTGCGCTTTATACCCATGACGATTGCCTGGGTCATGTGACGCCGCCCGGGCATCCCGAGCAGGTGGCGCGGTATGAGGCCGTCGTCGCGGCGCTGGCGGGTTTTGAGGGTCTCGACCGGCGGGAGGCACCGTTCGGAACGGACGCACATGTGTTGCGCTGTCACCCGGAGGCGTATCTGGAGCGGGTGAAGGCGGCGGTTCCGGGTAAGGGCTGGGTGGCGCTGGATGCCGATACGCATCTGTCGCCCGGTTCGCTGACCGCCGCGTGGCGCGCCGTGGGGGCCTGTTTCGCCGCGGTCGATGCGGTGATGGCGGGCGAGGTGAGCAATGCCTTTGTCGGCTGCCGCCCGCCAGGGCACCATGCGGAGCGGCAAACCGCGATGGGGTTCTGTATTTTCGGCAATGTGGCGATTGCGGCGAAACATGCGCTTGAGGTGCACGGGATGGAACGGGTCGCGATTGTCGATTTCGATGTGCATCACGGGAACGGGACGCAGGATCTGTTGTGGGATGAGGCGCGGACGCTGTTTATTTCGTCCCATCAGATGCCGCTTTATCCCGGATCCGGAGCGGTGCATGAGACGGGCGCCCATGACAATGTGATCAACGTGCCGCTGGCGCCGATGACGGGTGGGCGCGAGATGCGGCGGGTCTATGAGGCGGAGATACTGCCCGCGCTGGATGACTATGATCCGCAATTCGTGCTGATCTCGGCCGGGTTCGATGCGCACGAGGCCGATCCGCTGGCCAATCTGAACTGGAGTACGGCGGATTTCGAATGGGTCACGCGGGCGATCTGCGAGGTGGCCGATGCCCGGGCCGGGGGGCGCGTGGTCTCGACACTGGAAGGTGGGTATGATCTTCAGGCGCTGGGCGACAGCGTGGCGGCGCATGTGCGGGTTTTGATGGAGCGGGGCGGATGACCGACACACCGATTGCAGAGATGACATTCGAACAGGCGATGCGCGAGCTGGAGTCGATCGTGGGTCAGCTGGATAGTGGGAATGTCGAACTGGATGCGTCGATCAAGCTCTATGAACGTGGGGCGGCGCTGAAGGCCCATTGCGAGGCGCGTCTGAAGGATGCCGAAGAGAAAGTGGCCGCCATTACGCTGGATGCCGATGGCACGCCGAAAGGGACCGAACCGTTCGAGGCATCGTGACGTTCCGGGCGCGGCTGTCGGAGCGTGCAGCGGAGATTCAGGCTGAAATAGACACTGTTCTGGCGCGTTTCGGTGGCGATAGCGTGGCCGAGGGGATGCGCTATGCCTTGTCGGGGGGCAAGCGGCTGCGCGGGTTCCTGGTGATCGAGGGGGCCGGGCTGCATGGGGTCGGTACAGAGGTTGCACGGGCTGCGGCGGTGGCAATCGAGGCGCTTCATGCCTATAGCCTCGTCCATGACGATCTGCCGTGTATGGACGATGACGATTTGCGGCGGGGGCATCCTACTGTTCATGTGAAATGGAATGAGGCGACGGCGGTTCTGGTGGGCGATGCGCTTCAGACGCTCGCGTTTGAATGTCTGGCGGGAATGGACCTGCCCGCGGAGCGGCGGGTCGAGCTGGTCGCCAGTCTGGCGCGTGCGTCGGGCGCGCAGGGGATGGTTCTGGGGCAGGCGCAGGATATTGCCGCGGAGACGGCGGGCCGGGCGCTGGGGCTTGAGGACGTTACCGAGTTGCAAGGGAACAAGACCGGGGCGCTGATCGAATGGTCTGCGATTGCCGGGCCGATCATGGGCGGTGCCGATCCGGCGCCCTTGCGGCACTATGCCCATGCGCTTGGGCTGGCCTTTCAGATCGCGGACGACATCTTGGACGTTGTGGGCGATGAGGCGACAGCGGGAAAGCGGCTTCACAAGGACGAGGGCGCGGGCAAGGCGACCTTCGTTTCGCTTCTGGGACTGGAGGGCGCGCGAGCCCGGGCCGCGGCGCTGGTTCAGGAGGCCGAGGCGGCGCTGGAGCCTTACGGACCTGCGGCAGAAACCTTGCGGGATGCGGCTCGGTTCGTTATTGCCCGCGACCTGTAACGCGAAAGAGATGCGCCATGAGTGAACGACCGGCAACACCGCTTCTGGACCGGATCAATGTGCCCGCCGACATGAAGGGCCTGAGCGATGCCGAGCTGGGCCAGCTTGCGCGCGAGCTTCGGGCCGAGACGATCAGTGCGGTGAGCGAAACCGGCGGGCATCTGGGCGCGGGGCTTGGCGTCGTGGAACTGACGGTCGCGCTGCACGCGATCTTTGACGCGCCGCGTGACAGGATCGTCTGGGACGTGAGCCACCAGTGTTATCCGCACAAGATCCTGACCGGGCGACGCGACCGGATCCGGACCCTGCGCAAGCAGGACGGCTTGAGCGGGTTCACCAAGCGGTCGGAAAGCCCCTATGATCCGTTCGGTGCGGCCCATAGCAGTACGTCGATCAGTGCCGCCTTGGGCTTTGCCGTGGCGCGCGATCTGGGCGGTGCGCCCGAGCATGGGCTGGGCGATGCGATTGCGGTGATCGGGGACGGCGCGATGAGCGCCGGCATGGCCTATGAGGCGATGAACAATGCGGGCCATCTGGGCAAGCGGCTGATCGTCATTCTGAACGACAACGAAATGAGCATTGCGCCGCCCGTTGGGGCGATGTCGTCCTATCTGAGCCGTCTTTATGCCGGGGCGCCGTTTCAGGAGTTGAAATCGGCGGCGAAGGGGGCGGTCAGCCTGTTGCCCGAGCCGTTTCAGGAGGGCGCGCGGCGGGCCAAGGATATGCTGAAGCATATGACCGTGGGCGGGACGCTGTTCGAGGAGCTTGGGTTCTCGTATCTCGGGCCGATTGACGGGCATGATCTGGGGCAGCTTCTGCCGGTGTTGCGGACGGTGAAGGAGAGGGCCACCGGGCCGATCCTGATCCACGCGATCACCAAGAAGGGGCATGGCTATGGCCCGGCAGAGCAGGCGCGGGACAAGGGCCACGGGGTGTCCAAGTTCGATGTGATCACGGGCGAACAGAAGAAAGCGCCGTCGAACGCACCGTCCTATACCAGCGTTTTTGCCGAGAGCCTGATTCAGGAGGCGGCCGAGGATGACCGCATCGTGGCCGTGACGGCGGCGATGCCGGACGGGACCGGGCTGGACCGGTTCGGGGCGCGCTATCCCAGCCGGTGTTTCGATGTGGGGATTGCCGAGCAGCATGCGGTGACGTTCAGCGCAGGGCTTGCCGCCGGCGGAATGCGGCCCTTCTGCGCAATATATTCGACGTTTCTTCAGCGCGGCTACGATCAGGTCGTCCATGATGTGGCGATCCAGCGGTTGCCCGTGCGGTTTGCCATCGATCGGGCCGGTCTGGTGGGGGCGGATGGCGCGACCCATGCCGGGGCCTTCGACGTCGCTTTCCTGTCCTGTCTTCCCGGATTTGTCGTGATGGCGGCGGCGGATGAGGCCGAGTTGCGGCATATGGTGGCCACGGCGGTGCGGCATGATGACGGTCCGATTGCCTTCCGCTATCCGCGCGGCGAGGGGGCGGGCGTGGAACTGCCCGACCGGGGCGTGCCGCTTGAGATCGGCAAGGGCCGGGTGATGCGTGAGGGATCGCGCGTTGCGATCCTGTCTTTCGGCACGCGGCTTGCCGAGGTGATGGCGGCCGCCGAGGCGCTTGACGCGCGGGGTGTATCGGTGACGGTGGCGGATGCGCGGTTCGCCAAACCGCTGGACCGGGATCTGATCGTGGGTCTGGCGCAAGAGCATGAGGCCATGATCACTGTCGAAGAGGGTGCTGTTGGCGGGTTTGGCAGCCATGTGGCGCAGCTTTTGTTCGACGAAGGGGTGATGGATGCGGGGGCGCTGAAGTACCGGTCGATGGTCCTGCCCGATACGTTCATCGATCAGGCGAGCCCTGCGGCGATGTATGAGATCGCCGGTCTTGCCGCGTCCGATATCGAGTCGAAAGTGCTTTCGGTGCTTGGGGTCGAGACGCTGGAGAAACGCGCCTGAATTTCCCGGTCGATCCGCATTCCAGGCCGGTTCTGGTTTTTCGCTGGATTGTGTTTCTGCTGGCCGCGGGGTTTGTGCTGCGCCAGATCGTTGTGGTCGCCGATTACTCGCATCCCGGCGGGCCGTTCCGGTTTCTGACGATCTGGGGGCTTCTTCTGAGCTTCTTTTGTGCGAGCCGGATGCTGGCCCTGTCGGAGCGGCGGAGTGACTTGCAATGGCCGCGGCTGGTGATGGTGACGGCGATCGTCAACGCGCTGGCCGTTGGCATGTATTGGCGGCTGTGGCTGCAGGATCCGGCGCTGGTGAACTCAAGCGGACCGTTGCCGTGGTGGCTGGACGGGTATCTGCACGGTCTGGGGCCGCTTCTGCAGTGGATCGATGCGTTGTTCCTCTATGGCGGGTTTCGGCGGCCCTTGCGGGTGGTTCTGCCCTATTTCGCGCTTGTCGTTCTGTATCTGGGCTGGGTCGAGGGGTTCGTCGCGCCGGCCAACAGCTATCCTTTCGGAAGCGTGACCAGCGGGCTGCCCTATCCGTTTCTGAATAACATGGAACCCGTCGAGCGGCTGCAGTTCTATGGGATGACGGCGGTGATCGGTTTGGGGGCGCTGGCTGTTTTCTGGGGTTTGGCAGCGGCCTTGCGACGACGGACCTAGTCCTCTTGCGCCAGAAGTGCGGCAAGGCCGACCCGGTAGTCGGGATGGATCAGCTCTACCCCCAGTTCCGACTTGATCCGGTCGTTCCGGACGCGTTTGGATTCGGCGTAGAAGCTCCGCGCCATGGGCGACATATCTGCGGTATCGTAGTCGACTTCGGGCGGCAGCGGCTGGCCCAGAAGTTCGGCGGCATGGGCGATCACGTCCTGCGGCCGGGCTGGATCGTCGTCACAGAGGTTATAGACCGCGCCCGGGTTGGGGTGCGCGATCGAGGCCGCAAGAACCTGTGCGATATCATCCACATGGATGCGGGAAAACACCTGTCCGGGTTTGATGATGCGGCGGGCGGTACCGTTCCGGACCTTGGAAAAGGGGCCGCGGCCGGGGCCGTAGATGCCCGCGAGCCGGAAGATATGGAGCGGGAGGCCAGAGGTTTCGGCAAGCGCGCGCCACTGGGTTTCGGCCAGGACACGCAGGCGCCCGCGTTCGGTCGAGGGCGTCAGAGGTGTGTCTTCATCCACCCATCCGCCGGCATGGTCGCCATAGACACCGGTGGTTGAAAGGTAGCCTGCCCATTTCAGCGCCGGTGCGCGCCGGGCCAAGGCATCCGCGAGATCGGCGAGAACCGGATCGCCATCCGGGCCCGGTGAGACGGATGTCAGGACATGGGTGGCCGTTTCGACGGCGGGGCGAGGATCGTCACCCGGCCAGATCAGCGGCGTCACGCCGTCGTCCGATAGTCTTCTGGCTTTTTCAGTCGAGCGGGTCGTGCCAATGATCGTCCAGCCCTGGGGGATCAGGAGCCGTGCAAGGGCGCGGGCGGAGTAGCCGTGGCCGAAAGACAGAAGCGTACCGGTCATCGGGGCGTTATCCGGCGCTGAAGGTTTGGGTGCAAGGGGGTTGACGAATAAAATTTAACTGATAAGTTAATTAACCATGATTGAAAATGAAACCAATGCGGGTCTAACGAAGGCCTTTTCAGCCCTGGGTGATCCCACACGGCTGGCGATCTTAGAGCATCTGCTGGTGGAAGGAGAGGCGCCTGCGGGAACCCTGCAGGGTCTGACCGACGTGTCCGCCCCCGCCGTGTCGCGGCATCTGAAGGTCCTGCGCGAGGCGGGACTGGTCACGCGGCGGATCGACGGTGCCCAGCGGATCTATGCGGCGCGGCCCGATACGGTGCGCGCCATCGGCCACTGGACGATGTCGTATCGGGCGTTCTGGGCCGGAAGCCTTGATCGTCTTGGCGCGGCACTTGAGGAGGACGGAGAATGACGGACCTTACGATTGAGCGCCATTTCAGCGCCGCACCCGAGCGCGTGTTCGATTTTATCTCGAAGACCGAACATCTTTTGACATGGTGGGGCCCTGAAGGGCTCTGGGTGCCGGAGCATGACATGAGTTTCGAGGCCAAGGGCCCTTGGTATTCTGTGATGGTCAATTCCGAAGGGCAACGGTTCAAGGTTTCGGGCCATGTGACCCATGTGGACCCGCCGAACTCGATCGGTTTCACCTGGGGCTGGCATGACGAAAACGACCGGCGCGGCGTCGAAAGCCATGTGACGATGCGCCTTGTGCCCGCGCAGGGCGGCGGGACGGATCTCACGCTCAGTCATGTGGATCTGCCCGACGATGAAGCAGCCCAGAACCACGAAAGCGGCTGGACATCGAGCCTGCGGAAACTGAGCGCATTGATCGAGAACAAAGCCAAGGAGGAGGTGTGACATGTCCAGGTTCATGTTTGTCTATCACGGGGGAAAACGCCCCGAAACGCCCGAGGAGGGCGAAAAGGTCATGGCGGATTGGGACGCATGGTACGGCGCCATGGGCGATGCGGTCGTGGACGGCGGCGGGCCTGCGGGCCTGTCGAGAACCGTAAGTGCCGGCGGCGTAGCCGATGACGGAGGCGCCAATCCTGTGGCCGGCCTGTCGATCATCGAGGCCGCCGATCAGGATGCCGCTGTCGAGATGGCGAAAGGCTGTCCCATGGTGAAGGATGGGTCCGGTTCTGTCGAAGTGTGCGAAATCCTTCAGATGTAGTCACCACCGCTTTCGTCTTGTCCGAAATACGCCGGGGGTCCGGGGGCAGCGCCCCCGGCGGATCGCCGCATGAAATGCGGGGAAATCCATGCCCGCGTCGGCTTGTTCGAGATCACAAGGGGCGCGATGGCACCCAGGCATATCCGTTGGGGCAAAGGATATAGGCCTCGCGCAAGCCATGCGGTTTGTCCGCGGGCGGTTGCAGGATATGGGCATCTGCCATTTCGGCCTGTATCAGACACTGATCTGGATCGATGTCGTACAGCCTGATCTCGATCCCGGCACCGCGTGGCGGGGTTTCGGGAAGAAGGCCAAGCAGCGGATTTTCGGAATAGGTGTGGTCGGTGTGAAGCTGAAAGATAGCCTTGCCCGATGTGATGATCGCGAAGTCTTCCGAGACCCGGTGCGCCGTCATTCCGAAAACCCGGCTCAGGAACCGCACCTCTTCATCCATGTCCCGGACAAGGATGTTCAGCCCGATCCCGCGCAGGGAGGCGCCGAACTCTTCGGCAGATATCGTCTCATAATCCATCGCAGGTCCCGTCTTTGCCTGCCCCTGTCTTGAAGGTGCCGTGCGCGCGTGTCAAACTTGCGCATGACGCATTCTAAAACTGACAAACTGAAAAGCTGGGCCGAGGTTGCGCCCGAACTGGTCGCCGTGGCGGCGGGACGGATGCCTGCGGATCTGGTGATCCGGGGCGGCAAGCTGGTCAATGTGCAGAGCCGTGAGGTTCTGGATGGCTGGCAGGTGGCCATCTCCAAGGGCCGGTTCGCCTATGTGGGTCCGAATGCCGATCACTGTATCGGCAACGGCACGGAAGCCGTGGAGGCGGGCGGGCGGTATCTGATCCCCGGCCTCTGTGACGGGCATATGCATATCGAAAGCGGCATGCTGACCCCTGCCGAGTTCGCCCGCGCCGTCATACCCCATGGCACAACGAGCATGTTCACCGATCCCCATGAGATTGCGAATGTGATGGGGCTGGAAGGCGTGCGGCTGATGCATGACGAGGCGCTGATGCAACCCGTCAACATCTTCACCCAGATGCCGAGCTGCGCGCCTTCCGCGCCGGGGCTGGAGACGACGGGGTACGAGATTTCCGCCGATGACGTGGCCGAGGCGATGGGGTGGCCCGGGATCATCGGGCTGGGCGAGATGATGAACTTTCCCGGGGTGATCAACGGCGATCCGCAGATGTTGGCCGAGATGGCGGCGACGATGCGGGCGGGCAAGACCGTGGGCGGGCACTATGCGAGCCCGGATAAGGGTGTTTCGTTCTCTGCTTATGCCGCCGGTGGACCGGCGGATGATCATGAGGGCACGGCGGAGGCGGACGCGGTCGCGCGGGTGCGGCTGGGCATGCGGTCGATGATGCGGCTGGGTTCTGCGTGGTATGATGTGGAAAGCCAGATCACGGCGGTGACCGAGAAGGGTCTTGATCCCCGGAACTTCATTCTGTGCACTGATGATTGTCATTCGGGGACGCTGGTGAATGACGGGCATATGAACCGGGTTGTGCGCCATGCGATTGACTGTGGATGTGATCCGGTGGTGGCCTTGCAGATGGCCACAGTGAATACCGCATCGCATTTCGGGTTGGAGCGTGAGTTAGGGTCTATTGCACCGGGAAGGTGGGCGGATGTGATCCTGACATCCGACTTGCGAACCTTGCCGATCGAGCAGGTTTATGCGCGCGGTGCGCTGGTCGCCGAAGGCGGTCGGGTGCTGGTCGAGTGCCCGCATATCAACTGGCCGGAAAAGGCGCGGCGGTCGGTCAATCTGGGCCGGGCACTGGCGGATGGGGATTTTGAGGTACCCGCGCCGGAGGGGGCGAACCGGGTGACGGCGAAGGTCATCGGCGTGGTCGAGAATCAGGCGCCGACCAAGGCGCTGACCGCCGATCTGCCGGTGGTCGACGGAGTCGTCGAGGGTGAGGATGGCGTCTGCCAGATCGCGCTGGTCGAACGGCACCGGGCGACGGGTGATGTGGTCAACGGCTTTGTCAGCGGGTTCGGCTATGAGGGCCGGATGGCGATGGCCAGCACAGTGGCCCATGACAGCCATCACATGATTGTCGTGGGCACCAGCCGCGCCGATATGGCCGCAGCGGCGAACCGGCTGGGCGAGGTCGGTGGCGGTATCACGGTCTGGAAGGACGGGCAGGAAATCGCGCTGGTGAAGCTGCCCATTGCCGGGCTGATGTCTGACAGTCCGGCGGCCGAGGTTGCGGCGAGCGCCGACCGGATGGTGGCGGCGATGGCGGACTGCGGCTGTACGCTGAATAATGCCTATATGCAGCATTCACTGCTTGCGCTTGTGGTGATCCCGGAACTTCGGATATCGGACCTTGGACTGGTCGATGTCACGAAGTTCGAACTGACCGACCTATTCGAGGAACAGACATGAACGCGCCGAACCGAAATCTGCCGCTTCGTTCGCCGAACACCCCGGCGCATGAGAGCTTTTCCGATGCCGGGGCGGCGGTGGCGCGTCTGCAGGAGCTTTACAAGGCGGCGACAGAATTTCTGTGCGAGCGGTTTCAGGACACGCTGGCCTCGGGTGCGGCAGATGAGAAATACAGGGCGTTTTATCCTGAGATTCGGTTCACCGCGACAAGCTATGGCACCGTCGACAGCCGCCTGAGTTTCGGTCATGTCGCAGAACCGGGGACGTATTCGACGACCGTCACGCGGCCCGACCTGTTCGAGAACTACCTGACCCAGCAGATCGGCTGGCTGATCGAGAATCACAAGGCGCCGGTGGAAATCGGCCCGTCCCTGACGCCGATGCCGGTGCATTTCGCGGTGGCGAACGATGCCAGTGTGACGGTGCCGCAGGAAGGGGCCACGGAGTTCGTGCTGCGCGACGTGTTCGACGTGCCCGATCTGTCGACGACGAACGACGATATCGTGAACGGGTTCGGATTTACCTATGAGGATGGGTCGCATCCCTTGGCGCCGTTCACGGCGCAACGGGTGGATTATTCGCTGGCGCGGCTGGCCCATTACACGGCGACAGATCCGCGGCATTTCCAGAACCACGTATTGTTCACCAACTACCAGTTCTATGTGGATGAGTTCGAGGCATTCGCGCGGACGATGCTGGCCGATGAGGACAGCGGCTATACCGCCTTTGTCGGACCGGGCAATCAGGTGATCGAGACGTCGGATGCGCCGATGGACGTGCCTGCGAAGCTGCCGCAGATGCCGACCTATCATCTGAAGCGCAAGCATGGTGCCGGGATCACGCTGGTGAATATCGGCGTGGGTCCGTCGAACGCGCGGACAGCGACCGATCATATCGCGGTGTTGCGGCCCCATGCGTGGCTGATGGTGGGTCATTGCGCGGGTCTGCGGAATTCTCAACGGCTGGGGGACTTTGTGCTGGCCCATGCGTATCTGCGCGAGGACCATGTGCTGGACGACGACCTGCCGGTCTGGGTTCCGGTGCCGGCGCTGGCGGAAATCCAGATTGCGTTGGAAAACGCCGTGGGCGCGGTCAGCGATATTGCCGGTTACGACCTGAAGCGGATCATGCGGACAGGCACGGTGGCGAGCGTTGACAACCGCAACTGGGAACTGGGCGATATCAAGGGGCCGGTGCAGCGGCTGAGCCAGAGCCGGGCGATTGCACTGGATATGGAAAGCGCGACGATTGCGGCGAACGGATTTCGGTTTCGGGTGCCCTATGGAACGCTTCTTTGCGTGTCCGACAAACCGCTGCATGGCGAGTTGAAGCTGCCTGGAATGGCATCGGATTTTTACCGGACCCAGGTGTCGCGGCATCTGTTGATCGGTATCCGTGCGATGGAAGCATTGCGCGAAATGCCGCTTGAACGGATCCATTCACGGAAGCTGAGGAGCTTTGAAGAGACGGCATTTCTTTAGAAAGAGTGCAAAAAAGTGCCTGAAACGGGCAAGATCGACCTTATTTTACTACCACTACCTGTTGTGTGTGCTATCAATATGGCGTTTACAGAGGCCGACACGCCCCAAGTATAGGGGCGAAACGAGGAGACAACCGATGGCAAAACCAATGACGAAGACCCAGCTTGTGGCGGCCCTGGCCGACGAAATGGGCGCTGACAAGAAAACCGCGAACGGTGCGCTGGATTCGATTATCAGCATCATCACCAAGGAAGTATCGGGCGGTGGCGCAGTGACCCTTCCCGGTGTTGGCAAGATTTATTGCCGCGAGCGTCCGGCGCGTATGGTCCGGAACCCGGCGACTGGCGAGCAGATCCACAAGGATGCAGACAAGGTCGTCAAAATGACCATCGCCAAGGCGCTGAAGGACAGCGTGAACAGCTAATGTGTTTTCAGTAACGAGTGCAATGGGCCGCCTTCTTGGCGGCTCTATTCATTTTTGGGGGAGTGCGATTCCGCACGGATTGCTTTACGGGGTTTTTCCCAGATAGTCGCGCAGTTCCGGCGGCGGGTCGGAGATCAGCGTCTTCGTATCGGTTGGCGGCCGGGCGGTCCCGCCCGAAATGAGGACCGCGTTCTGCGCAATCCGCAATGCGTCAGCCGGATCGTGGGTGACCATGAGCACGGTGCCGCCCAGCGTTTCGGCGACAAGGTCGAGCATCTCGTTGCGCAGCCCGGGGCCGAGGGCCGAAAACGGTTCATCCAGAAGGACCACGGGTTTGTTCCGGGCAAGGGCGCGGGCAAGCGCGACGCGGCTTTGCTGACCGCCCGAGAGTTGTGCGGGCTTTCGGTCCGCCAGTCCGGTGAGGCCGACCCGGTCGATCACCGATGCGATCAGATCCCGATCCGTGACTGACAGGCGCAGGGCGGGCGAGATGCCAAGTCCCACATTTTGCGCGATGGTGAGATGCGGAAACAGGTTGTTGTCCTGAAAGAGCGTGGTCATCGGGCGGTCGCCCGGGGGCAGCGTCGTGATGTTCGAACCGTTCCAGAAGACGTGGCCTGTATCGGGAGTGAGGAAGCCGCCGATCGCAGCAAGCAGCGTCGACTTGCCGCCGCCCGAGGGGCCGATGATGGCCGTGATGCCGGGATGGGGGATCTCCATGTCGGCGGCGAGTGAGAAATCGCCCAATGTGATCCGAAGCCCGTCAAGCCGCAGCATTGGCGCGTCCTCCGCGGTCGAAGGCCCAGAAGAGCGCGAGGCTGAGGATCAGGAGCAGAAGCGCGGCGCCCGCGGCCTCTTCCATCCGGTAAGCTGACATGAGGCGGAACACCTGAAGCGGCAGCGTTGCCTGATCGGCATCGGCAAAGAGTGCGATCACGCCCAGATCACCCATGGAAAGCGCGGCGGACAGACCGGCAGCGAAGCCGATGGGGCGCCGGAGGCGGGGCCAGAGAAGCCAGCGCAGGCGCGCCGTGCCGGACATGCCGAGGCTGTCGGCCAGACGGCCGTGGCGGTCTTCGACCTCGGCAACAGCGGGGACAAGGATGCGGATCGCGAAGGGCAGGGTCATCAGGGCATTCACGCAGGCCGTGACCGGCAGGGCAAGAGTGGCCGGGTTGGCGATGGGAAACAGGAGGACGAACAGCCCGGTTCCGAGGACAAGGGGCGAGGCGGCGATGGAGAGGTATCCGCAGCCTTCCAGCAGGCGGGACGAACCGCGCGGGCGCAGCGAGGTTACCGCCATGGCGAGGGGCAGGGCCAGTGCAAGGGTGACGGTAACGGAGGTGAGCGCCACGAGGATCGACCGGAGCGCGGCCCAACCGACGGCAGAGGGGAGGATCGTCAGGCCGGCGATGCCGTTTGCTGCGATCATTATCAGCGGAACCAGAAGGAACAGGGCGGCCAGGGCGATCCAGATAGTGTCTATTGCACGGGTTACGGGCGTTTTCGCATCCCAGCGATCCATCACGCGGTCCATGCCTGTTCCGAAATCAGACGGTCTTGCGATGCGGAACGCGACAAGGGCCGCGATGCCGGTCAGCGTGAACTGGATGCCCGCCAGAAGCGCGGCGCGGCCCAGATCGAATTCGAAACTGAAGGCCTGATAGATGGCAAGCTCGATCGTCGTGGCGCGGGGGCCGCCGCCCAGGGTCAGGGCGATGGCAAAGCTGGTGAGGCAGATCAGGAAGATCACCATCAACGCGCCAGGCAGTGTCGCGCGGAGCATCGGGGTTTCGAGGAATCGGCGGATTTCGGCGGGGCCCATGTTGAGCGATGCGGCGAGGCGAAACCGCTCTGCCGGGATCGCGAGCCAGCCTTGCAGGATCAGCCGGACGGCAAGCGGCAGGTTGAAGAAGACATGCGCCAGAACCACACCGTGAAGGCCGTAGATCGAGATCGGCGGGAGATTGAGGGCAGTGAGAGCGGTGTTCAGGATACCTGCGCGTCCGAAAACGGCGAGAAGTCCAAGGATCGCCACGATCACAGGCAACAGGAACGGCGCGCCCAGAAGCGTGATCAGGGCACCGCGCCCCGGAAAACGGCGGCGGGCCAGTGCGCGGGCAACGGGGATGGCGAGAGCGACGCTGATCACGGCCGACAGCGAAGCCTGCAGAACCGTGAACCGGATCGCGGCCCAATCGGCGGGGGCAAGGCGGGCCGGAACCTCCGCCCGCCAGATGACTGCCAGCAACGTGCCCAGGGTCAGGGAGGCGACGAAACCCGCCGCCGCCCAACCCAGGGGGACCGCCGGGCCTAGCGGGCGAGCGCGTTCTGCCATTCGGTCAACGCTTCATCCCGTGTCCTTGCAGCTTGATCCGAGGGGATCAGAAGGGCCGTTTCCGGCTGGATCAGGGTCGAAAACCCCTCTGGAAGCCCCGCTTCGGGTGTGCGGGCCGGATACATCCAGTTGGTTGTGGGAATGACCGATTGAAAGCCATCGGTCAGCATGAAGGCCAGGAACGCTTCAGCCAGTTCGGGTTGATCGCTGTTGGCGAGTTTTCCGGCGACCTCGACCTGAAGATAGTGACCTTCGGCAAAGGGCGCGGCGGCTTTCGTGTCATCCTCTTCCGCGATCAGATGATAGGCGGGGGAGGTTGTGTAGGACAGGACCATGTCCGCCTCGCCCTCGAGGAACAGCCCGTAAGCCTCGGACCAGCCTGGGGTCACGGTGACAATGTTATCCGCCAGATCCTGCCAGATTGCCGGGGCATCGTCGCCATGGGCGGCCTTGACCCACATCAGAAGGCCCAGACCGGGTGTCGACGAGCGCGGATCCTGAATGATGATCGTGGTGTCGCTGTCGGCCAGGCTGCGGAAATCGGTGGGTGGGTCCGGGAGCAGCGTAGTGTCGTGAATGAAGGCGAAATAGCCCCAGTCATAGGGCAGGAACGTCGTATCGTCCCATGGGACTGGCAGGTCGAGATCGGGCACCGACTGGTTGTGCGGGGCGAAGAGGCCGGACTCTATGGCGGCGGCGGTGAGGTTCGTGTCGAGGCCCAGCAAGATGTCGGCCTCGGACCGTTCGCCTTCGAGCCGGATGCGCGCCAGGAGGGCGGCACCGTCTCCGGCGGCGACGAATTTCAGGTCGCAGGCGCAGGTTTCTTCGAATGCCGTTTCGATTGCCGGGCCGGGGCCCCATTCGGCAATAAAGCTGTCATAGGTATAGACGGTCAGGACGGGCGCATCGGCGGATGCCGATGTGCCAGCCAGAAGTCCTGCCGCGATCAGAAAAGGTCTCATATCATTCTCCATTCGCAGCACGGGCGTGAAGAATGGTCAGGATGACTGCCCTTCCCTCCGCCGGTGCTAACCGGTTCAGGTTCTACGGGTCCGCACTTTCGTACATCTCAGCCCATCCGGGCCCCCCGAGGTACGACCGGTGATAGAGGGAAGGTGGGCGATGGGCAAGGGCTTGCGTTTGCAAGGTCGGTGCGGTCAGGCTGAGACATGTCGGGATTTTCGATCCGTCCGGCGCTGGAGAGCGACGCGGTTGCCGCAACCGAGGTGATCCGCGCGGCCTATGCGCCGTGGATGGCGCGGTTGGATGATCTGCCCGACATCACAGCGGGCGTTGTCGAGGAGATTGGAACGGCGCGGGTCTGGGTTGCGGCGGATGACACTGGTATTCTGGGGTATCTGTCGGCGGGATTTGCCGAGGATCATGTGCATATCGCGAACATTGCGGTTCATCCCGATGCGGCGGGTCAGGGGATCGCGACGGCGTTGATCGCCCATGTAACCGATGCGGCGCGGAGTGCCGGTGTTGCGGTGATGTGGCTTGCCACCCATCGGGCCATGAGCCGAAATGTCAGGTTCTACGAGCGGCGGGGATGGGCGGTCAGCGGGCGCGAGGGCAGCAAAGTGATGATGGAGTATCACCTTGGCCGCTGATGGTTGCGGGCGCTTCCATATGGACGCCGCGCGCATTAGACCGTCGGCAAAGGAGCGCCACGCATGAGCATGAACAGCTATGGTCACGTCTTTCGGGTGACGACATGGGGTGAAAGCCACGGTCCCGCATTGGGGGCGACCGTGGATGGGTGCCCGCCGGGCGTTCCGCTGACCGAGGCGGATCTTCAGGTGTGGCTGGACAAGCGGAAGCCCGGGCAGAACAAGTACACGACGCAGCGGCGGGAGGCCGATGAAGTCGAAATCCTTTCGGGAGTGTTCGAAGGTGTGACGACGGGCACGCCCATTCAGTTGATGATCCGGAACACGGACCAGCGGTCGAAGGATTACGGGGATATCGCCGAGAAGTTTCGGCCGGGCCATGCGGATATCACCTATTGGCAGAAATACGGCATACGGGATTATCGGGGTGGCGGGCGGTCGAGCGCGCGTGAGACGGCGGCGCGGGTTGCGGCGGGCGGCGTCGCGCGGGCGGCGTTGGCGGAGCTTGCCCCAGAGCTGAGCATTACCGGCTATATGGTGCAGATGGGCGAGAAGGGGATCGACCGGTCGCGGTTTGACTGGGACGAGATCGGGCGCAATCCGTTCTGGGTTCCTGACGCTGCGGCGGCCGAGGACTGGGCCGGGTATCTGGACGGGCTGCGCAAGTCGGGAAGTTCGGTGGGCGCGGCGATCGAGATCAGCGTTCGGGGGTGTCCGCCGGGGCTTGGTGCGCCGGTTTACGCCAAGTTAGACACTGATCTGGCCGCTGCGATGATGAGTATCAACGCGGTCAAGGGGGTCGAGATCGGCGAAGGTATGGCGGCGGCGTCGCTGACCGGCGAGGCCAATGCGGATGAGATTTCGATGGGTCCAGACGGGCCTGAATATGGGTCGAACCATGCGGGCGGCATCCTGGGTGGGATTTCCACGGGCCAGGACATTATCGTGCGTTTTGCGGTGAAGCCCACATCGTCGATCCTGACGCCCCGCAAGACGATCACCAGAGCCGGTGAGGCCACCGAGATCATTACCAAGGGGCGGCACGATCCCTGCGTGGGTATCCGCGCGGTGCCGGTGGGCGAGGCGATGGCGGCGGCTGTGGTTCTGGATCACCTGCTTCTGGACCGGGCGCAGACGGGCGGTGTGCGCGGGCCGATCGGGAAGGCTGGCGCAGCATGGCCTGCAAAAAGTTTGCTTTAAGCACCGGAGCAGAGCGGATCTAAGCCGAACTGTTGCTCCAGTGGTCGATGGAGCAGGCGAGTTCTGCCTTCAGCCATTCCCTGAATTTCACGACACTTGGCTTTCGCCGGGCGTGTTGGCTTGTCGCGAACCAATAGGCCGCGCCTGTTTCCGATCTGTGATTGAAGGGGGAGACGATCTGGCCGCGCTCCAGTGCATCGCATGCGAGGGTTTCCCACGCCATGAAAACGCCCTGTCCGGTCATCGCTGCATCCAGACACAGGGATGCGTCGGCATAGGTCGGGCCGGGTTTCAGATCTTTCGTTTCTAAACCCTGACCGGACAGCCAGCCTGCCCATCCGTACAGGTCTTCATTTTCCCTGATCACGGGAAATGCCAATAAGTTTTCCGGCGTTCGGATGCCCTGAGCGATGTCAGGCGAGCAGACCGGAAAAACGCGCTGATCCAGAAGCTTGACCGCATCTGCGCCGATGGCGGGATCGTCTCCGACCCGTATCCCCACATCCACTTCGGAGTGGTCCAGGTCGACCACTTCGATTTTCGGAAGAACGCGCAGGCTTACATCGGGATTCTGGTCATAGAATCTCCGTATTCTCCATATGAGCCACCGGCTTGCAAAAATCGGCGCTACGGAAACGGTCAAGGTCTGATTGTCCTGTGCCCGTATATCCGACACGACTGCGGAAAGATCCGTCATCGCGCGGGTCAGGCGGGGGGCGACCCTCAGGCAGATCGCGGTTGGTTTGAGGCCGTCGGTCCGCCGTCTGAACAAGGGCTGTCCCAAAATCCTCTCGGCCTTTGCGAGCCGCTGACTCAGAGCCCCGGCAGTGATGCCAAGTTCTTCGGCGGCGCGCCCGAGTGTTCCGTTCCGGGCAATCGCCTCGACTGCCCGGAGCGCTGAAAGCGGCACTGCGTTAAGGTTCTGCATTTAGTTTTTCTAAACAAAGAACCTTCAGAAGTCGATTCCCGTCACCCGGTTCTCCGGCGAAAGTGCCGTCATGCTGCACGGACTCCTGCGAACATTCCGGCTCACCGGAACCAAGCGGCGGAAACTGACCGCAAAACCCGATTGCGATGCGAAATGGGCCAGAGACCCGCTGTCACATCCGGACATCCGTCGGATGTCCGAGCGTGAGCGCGCGGATCTGTCCTTCCGGCCTGAATGTATCAAGCCTGAATGACCGCCCTGGGCCGAGATGTGGACCAGACGATCCTACGACGATGTTGCTGCCGCGACGCCCGCATCCATCAGTTCCTTGATCTCTGCGCGCGAGGTTCCGGCGACGATGCGGCCGTATTCCGCGCCGCCCTTGAGGACGATCAGTGTCGAGCGGCGGGGGATCTCCAAAGCGTTTGCGAGTTCGGAGTTCTTGTGCGCGTCCCAGTCGATCGACAGGAAAGTGATCGTTTCCTCGTATTGCGGATTTTCCTCGCGGAGCGCGATGATGGCGCGGGTTTGCGCGGCGCAGGTGGTGCACCAATCGGTGTAGAAATCGACAAAGACGGTTTTCCCGTCTGCAAGCGCCTGAACGACCTCTTCGGGCGTGGCTTTGGTGCCGCCGTTGGCAAGCGAGATGCCGGGTGTTGCAAGGGCTGCGGTGGCGGTGACGATGAAGCTGCGACGGTTCATTTCAGGTCCTTTGCTTACAGGGAAACAGACAGATCGAGAAGCCAGGGCGGCAGGTTTTCCAGCGCCCAGATTTCGGCAAGGTGGTGCCACTTGAGAAGGATGGCTATGCCGACGAAGACGAAGACACCGCCGAGGATCGGTCGGGCGGCGCCCGCGATGCGGCGCATGACGGCCTGTCGGCCGAGGATGGCCTGGCGCGCGCCATAGCCGAGCGCGATGATGATCGTCGAGACGCCCATGGCGAAAGACACCATGATCGCGGCGGCCCAGCCGAGGCTTTCGCCCTGACTGGCCAGTGAGATCGCGCCGCCGAGGGTAGGGCCGATGCACGGGCTCCAGACAGCGCCCAGCAGCATGCCGGCGACGACCTGACCACCCAGTCCGGAGCGGTCGAAGTCGTCGATCCGCGCATCTGCGCTGGCGGAAACACCGGCGGTTGCGGTGGCGAAACCGGCAGAGAAGCGCGGCACCAGGAGGACGAGGCCGAAGCCGATCATCAGCACGGCGCCTGCGTTGGACACCGTTTCTTCGGTGATGCCGAGCGCCCGGCCCGCGACCGAGACCAGCATTCCGAGGGTTACGAAGGAAACGGACATGCCTGCCGCAAGTGCGAGCGGGCCATGGCGGCCGGACTGCAATGCCGTGGCCAGCACGATGGGCAGCACCGGCAGCACGCAGGGATTAATCAGGGTCAGAAGCCCCGCAGCATATCCAAGGATCAGTTCCATCGCCGTTCGCATATAAACGATGGTTGCGGAATGTCAGATCAAATGCGCGTCAGGTCCTTTGGCGTTCCAGCTGAACCGCGAGAATGCCGATGGTGACGATGGCGACACCGATGAGGTCAAGCGGGCCCAGTTTCTCTCCCAGAAGGACGGCGGCGACTGCGACGCCGAAGACCGGGTTGAGGAAGTGGAACGTGGCGGCGCGGGTCGTTCCGATACGGTTGACCAGGAGGAACCAGACCCATGTTGCGGTGAGGCCGGGGATGATCGTGGTGTAGACAAAGGCCGCGACAAGCGTCCAACTGAGGTTCACGAAGGGGGTTTCGGTGGTGACCGCGACAACGGACAGGACCGCCGAGCCGACGAGCATCTGAAGCCCGATCACCATCATCAGGTTGCCGCCCGATGACGCGCCGCGGAGGGCGAGGGTGGCGAATGTCAGGGCGAGAACGCCGATTGCGCAATAGAGCACGCCCAGAGCGTCGACCCCTTCGGTCAGGCGCGCGCCCATGATCAGGGCGACGCCGCCGAACCCGAGAAACAGGCCGATGATGCCGACGAGGCCCAGTTTCTCGCGAAACAGGATCCAACCGGCGAGCGCGACCAGAAGGGGCAGGGCGGAGGCAATGATCGCGGCCAGTGAGGCCTCGATCCACTGCATCGCGACGAAATTCAGGCCCAGGTAAAGGGCGTTCTGGCAGATGCCGAACAGGATCGTTGCGCGCCATTGGCCACGAGTCAGCCGCCATGTCTGGCCCGCGGCAAGCGCGATACCGATGGCGATCAGGCCGGACAGAAGGAACCGGAAGGACAGGGCGTAAAGCGGCGATGCCTCGGCCACAATGATCCGGGCGGATGTGAAGGCCGACGACCACATGAAGGCAAAGGCCAGCCCCATGAGGATTGCGCGGATGTCCATCTGGGGGAGGTCCTTCACGTTCCGGTATTGAGGTGACGTATCAGGGGCAGGGAGCGATGGAAAGCGAGCTGCGATGGGCGCCGGGGCGTCCCGCATGTAGGCGTTCGGGGTGTTGTCGTCAGTTTTCCCGTCTTGGAAGGGCGAGAAGGCCCGAGCCGAGGATCATGCCTATTCCAAGCAATGCGACAATGCCCGGAAGCTCGGCAAAAAACAGGCTTCCCCACAAGAGGCTGAACACGAGATAGCTGTAGTCGAAGGCTGCGATCGTTGCGGGCGGTCCGTTCTGGTATGCGACGGCTGCGCCGACGCTGCCGATCAGGATGAGCGCGGCAAGGGCAGCCACCGTTCCCAAAAGCCGAAGATCGACGGGCTGCCATACCCCAAGAATGAAGGACGCCTCCCGCCCAGAAAACAACCCCAGAACTGCGCCTGCGATGATGAAAGCGACATTCAGCGAAAGGGCGAGGGCGAAGGGACTTTCCTTGCGGCACTTTGCCGATGTCAGCACCATTGCGCAGGCATATAGAAACGCCGCGCAAACCGGCAGCAGGGTTGCAATCCGAAAGCCCGATGTCTCTGGCCGGACGATCAGAACGACGCCTGCAAACCCGCCTGCAATGGCCAGAAGCGCCGGCCGTGTTGGCCACCGGCGTGCAAGCACCGATGCGAATGCGACAATGAAAAGCGGCCCGGTGTAATAGGCCGCCGCCGCCAGTGAAAGCGGCATCAGGGTGAGCGACGCATAATAGCTGAGCCACATCAGAACCAGCAGGGCGCTGCGCATCATCACCCAGCCCGGAGCGTATAATGTGACGGGCCCGTTTCGCAGCGCGAGCCACCACAAGACGGGCAGGGTCAGGGCGGACCGCAGGATATACATCTGCCAAAGCGGCAGTGACAGGCCCGTGGCCTTGATCAGCGCGTCCCCCAGCGACAATGCAAATACGGCGGCGATGATGGCGATCACCGCGCGTCGGGTGTCGTAACTGCCGGTCGTAGGTTCCATTTGTTCCGGGGGTCTCTTCCTGGGATCGCCAGACCCTGAAAATCATGTATCATGGCAATTGAAAAAGGAGTTTTGGACTATTTTGCATGAGATTTTGTCATGGATAGCTGGATCCGCACATTGCCCCCCATGTCTCGCTTCAAGCCGTTCGAGGCCGCTGCCCGGCACGAGAGCTTTTCCCGCGCTGCGACCGAGCTCGGGATGACCCAGACCGCCGTCAGCAAGCAGATCGCGCAGCTGGAAAAAGAACTCGGGACCCCGTTGTTCGAGCGCCGGAACAGGGCCGTTTTTCTGACGGATGCGGGACGACGGCTTGGACGGGTGGTGGGTGTGGCGCTGTCGGATATCGCAGCCGAGGTGGCAATGTTGCGTGGTGCCCGGCGATCGAACGAGCTGGTCCTGCACTGTCAGCTTTGCGAGGCGTTTTACTGGCTGATGCCGCGGCTGGCCGGGTTTCACGAGCGTCATCCCGGTGTCGAGCTTCGCGTTGTCACATCGCTTCGCCCGTTGACCGAAACGACCGAGCAGTTCGATGTGGCCATGCAGACATCGGGTCGCGCATCCGGCACTGCGCGGCTGGCCTTCACGGCGGCAGACGATGTTTTCCCGGTTTGCGCGCCGAAGCTGCTGTCGGATATGAAGCCGCCGGTGACGCCCGGGGGTCTTCTGGCGTTTCCCCTGCTGTCGCATCGCGTGGTTCCGCAAGACTGGATGGAATGGACCGAATGGTTTGAAGCTGTCGGGGTCGTCGAACCGCGACGGGTCCGTCTTATCCACTTTGACAGCTACCCGCTTGCCCTACAGGCCGCCGTCGCCGGACAGGGCATCGCCCTTGGCTGGAGGCGGACAACGGAAGGCATGATTGCGGAAGGCAAGCTTGTCAGGCCATGTGCGGAAGCCGTGTCACGACCTGGCGAGATTTCGGTCTTTTGCAATGTCATGCGTGGTGCACATGCCGAGACGGACAAGCTTGTGGCGTGGCTGTCAGATGAGCTTTCGACCTGATCAGCCTTGGCCAAGGCAAGTGGCCTCACCGGGCACCCAGAAACAACAAACCCCCGCGGCAGGGCCTCGGGGGTCGTCGTTGCGGATCTTGCCGAAGCAACCCCGCCAGTGTGCAAGAAAGCTTACATCATGCCTTCGCGCTGGGCCTTTTTACGGGCAAGCTTGCGGGCACGGCGAATGGCCTCGGCCTTTTCGCGCGCTTTTTTCTCGGACGGTTTCTCGAAATGCTGCCGAAGCTTCATTTCACGGAACACGCCCTCACGCTGCAGTTTCTTTTTCAGGGCACGAAGCGCCTGATCGACGTTGTTGTCGCGAACACTGACCTGCATGTGGTTGTCACCACCTTTCTAGTTTAGAGTTGCAAAAGTCGCAGGAAGTGGCGCTATAGCAAGCCTGCCCTAGCTTGTCCACTGCGATGAAGGATGAAAGGAGCGCCGGAATGACCCTATCCGAGGACCTGGAACGGCTGATGGATGCCGCCCTGCCGCACGTGGCGTTTGACGGCTGGTCCGAGACGACGTTTCGGGCGGCTGTCGCGGAATGCGGGATGGAACCGGCGCTGGCCGCCACCCTTGCACCGCGGGGTGCCGTCGATCTGGCACTGGCGTTTCACACCCGCGGAGATGCGCGGATGGTCGAGGGTCTGAAGGCGATGGACCTGAGCGGGATGAAGTTTCGCGAACGTGTCGCGGCGGCAGTGCGTCTGCGGCTTGAGCTTGTCGAAGATCGCGAAGCGGTGCGTCGTGGCACCACGCTGTTTGCCCTGCCGCAACATGCCCACCTTGGCGCCAAGGCGATCTGGGGGACGGCCGATGCGATCTGGACGGCGCTGGGTGACACGTCGGACGATTTCAACTGGTATTCGAAACGGGCGACCCTTTCGGGTGTCTATGGGGCGACGGTTCTGTTCTGGCTGGGCGATGACAGCGCGGAACATGCCGATACATGGGCGTTCCTCGACCGACGGATCGAAGACGTGATGCAGATCGAAAAGGTCAAGGCGCAGGTCAATGACAACCCTGTTCTTGGAAAGCTGATGGCCGGGCCGAACTGGATCCTGTCGCAGATCAAGCCGCCGTCGAAGATGCCGCGCATGGATATTCCGGGGATCTGGCCAGCCCCGTCGCAGGGCGAGAACGACGACTGACAAGAGCCGAAAACCCGGAGCAGCTTAGCGAATCGGGTCGAGCAGTGCATCGTGCATCCGGCAGTCCTGTCGCACGTCAGCGCCGCAGGGGCGCGGATCAAAGTCGCGGGTCAGGCAAATGCGCGCTTCCTGTATCCGGCGTGATTTGCAGGTGATCGTGATCATGTCTGGTGCAAGACCGGGGTTCGCTTCCAGAAACGCCTGTTCGATCACCCGGGCGGGAAGACGCACTGATTCATCGAGCTGGCGCAGGACCGGTGGTTTCGCGACCGCTTCGAACGCCGCGCGCGCCGCTTTGAAATAGTCCTCTGACGACAGCCTCGAACAGCGACCATGCTTGTTCCAGGAATGCCAGGCCAGCCCGGAAGTTCCCGTAATGTCGGCCATCTCTGCGGTCTCGCGCCGCGTCGGGCTGGGCTCGGCCGTCGGGCAATAGCTGGGCCAACCCCGCTCGTATTGCGGCCAAAGCCCGTGCAGGATCCATCCGAAGCCCGCATCCCGGTCGCATTGGGGCGACCCGCGCGCATCGCCCTCCAGCGCGCACCACGACGGCGACCAGGACAGGGCCAGCACGTAATAGTCGAACTGTCCGGCGCGTTCGCCCCCGGGCCACGCGGCAAGGGGCCAGATCAACAAGAGGGCAAGCCAGCGCATTTTCTCTTTTCTCCGGGCCGGGGGAAGCCTATATAGCGCGCAACTTCCCCGAAAACGCGGAAAGGTTCCATCCCCGGAACACCGTTTTCACGGCGCGGGAAAGATTTGGCCGCAAGGAGTGGGCATATGAACAAACCGATCATGGCAAAGGCGACCGCCGTCTGGCTGGTGGACAACACGACGCTCAGTTTCAAGCAGATCGCGGATTTCTGCGGCTTGCATGAATTGGAGGTTCAGGGGATCGCCGACGGAGACGTGGCGACCGGCGTGAAGGGCTTCGACCCGATCCAGAACAACCAGCTTGAGCCGATCGAGATCGAGCGGGCCGAAAAGGACCCGTTCTACAAGCTGAAGCTCAAATTCAACGCGGCCGCCGTGGGCGAGGAAAAGCGCCGCGGCCCGCGTTATACACCATTGTCGAAGCGTCAGGACCGTCCGGCGGCCATCCTGTGGCTGGTCAAGTTCCATCCCGAGCTGACCGACGCCCAGATCTCGAAACTGGTGGGCACGACGAAACCGACGATCCAGTCGATCCGCGAGCGGACCCATTGGAACATCTCGAATATCCAGCCGGTCGATCCGGTGGCGCTTGGCCTGACGAAGCAGACGGAACTCGATGCCGCAGTTCAGAAGGCCGCGGCCAAGAAGGCCAAGGAAGGCGTGGTGATGTCGGATGACGAGCGGCGCAAGCTGGTCTCGACCGAGCAAAGCCTCGGGATGGAGACCGAGCCGCGCATTCCATCGGCCATCTCCGGGCTGGAGACCTTCAGCCTGACGGGCAATGAAGAAGAGGAAGAAACTTCCAAAGAGGCCGAAATCGATGCCGACAGCCTTTTCAACCTGCCGGAGTCGGACACGGATGAAGACGAAGACAAGTAAAGCTTCTCGTCTTTTTCATTGTTCCTGAAATACTCTGGGGGTCCGGGGGCAACGCCCCCGGAGGATCGGCGCGCGTCAGCGCGACGACACTAAAAACTCTTCCGCGCCCGCATGGCCGCGGTGATCGTTCCGTCGTCCAGGTAATCCAGCTCGCCGCCGATCGGTACGCCCTGCGCCAGCGATGTGACCTGCACGTCATGACCCAGTTGATCGGCGATGTAATGGGCGGTCGTCTGGCCATCCACCGTCGCATTAAGCGCGAGGATCACCTCCGAGATGTTCTCGCCCCCAACCCGTGCTACAAGCTGGGGAATGCGCAGGTCTTCGGGACCCACTGCATCCAGTGCCGACAAGGTTCCGCCAAGCACATGATAACGCCCCTTGAAGACGGCGGCGCGCTCCATCGCCCAGAGGTCGGCCACATCTTCGACCACGCAAATCTCGCCCGTGGCCCGCTTTTCCGAGGCGCAGATATCGCAGGTCTCGGAGGTTCCGATATTGCCGCAGGTCAGGCATTCCCGCGCGCTTTCCGCAACCGCGTGCATCGCATCCGCCAGCGGCATCAGAAGAAGCCCGCGCTTCTTGATCAGGTGCAGCACGGCCCGGCGCGCCGAGCGTGGCCCCAGACCCGGCAGCCGGGCCATCATGTCGATCAGTGTTTCGATATCCGGGGCGGGGCCAGTCAGTTCAGAGCTCCAGTTCCATCGGTGTGACCAGAAAGCACCGGCCTAGAACGGCAGTTTCATATCGGCGGGCAGGCCAAGGCCTTCGGTCAGTTTCGCCATTTCAGACTGGCTTTTTTCCTGCGCCTTGGCCTGAGCGTCCTTGATCGCGGCAAGGATCAGATCCTCGACCACTTCCTTTTCATCCGGATTGAAGATCGACGGATCGATGTCCAGCGCGGTCAATTCGCCCTTGGCCGTTGCCGTTGCCTTGACCAGACCCGCACCGCTTTCGCCGGTCACCGTAATGGCGTTCAGACTTTCCTGAAGCTCGGCCATCTTGGTCTGCATTTCCTGTGCGGCCTTCATCATCTTGCCCATGTCGCCGAGGCCGCCCAATCCTTTGAACATCTCTGATCCCTTCGGAGTTTTCTGTGTCGGTGTTGCCCTTCGAGATACGTGCGGGGGTCGGGCTATGCAAGCGGGGTGCGCTCAGAACGGCGAAAGGTCAGACGGTCGACCCCGAACCCCATGGTGCGAAAGAAGGCGTGCGCGCCCTCGTTCCTGGCCCAGCTGGTCAGTATGATGTCGTTGCAGTCATGCGCCGCGGCATGTTCGAGCGCAGAGGCCATCAGGGCCTGTCCATGTCCTTGCCCACGGTACTCAGGATCGACCGCGATTGCGTGGATCGTCATGCGGCGGCGCGGATGTTGAAACACGCTTCCCGGTGTCTCGGTAACCTCGCAATGCACATATCCCACAGGCGTTTTGCCGGTCAGAAAGACCGTCATCGCGTCGTCCGCGATCGTCTCTTTGAAGTAGGTGGTGAAGTCGGGAATACCCGTGTCATCGCGAAACAGGTCCGGATAGGCCTCCGCGTGCCATGTCAGGACGGGCTGGTTCAGCTCGGCAAGGATCTGTGCGTCCTCGGGTGTAGCGCGGCGGATGTCCGGCACCCTAGTCCTCCTCGAACGGGTCCCATTCCTCGGTGACTTCGGGCAACGCCTCTTCCGCGGCTTCCGCTTCAAGTTCGGCGCGGGCCGTGATCTGGCTGATCTTGGCGCCCGGGAATGCGTGCAGCACGGCCTGGACCATCGGGTGCTCTTCGGCTTCGTCGCGCAGGGCGCGGTCACCCGCTTCGCGCCGTTCGCGCAAGGTCGGCGTGCCGCCTTCGTTGACGACTGTCACGGCCCAGCGTGCGCCGGTCCAGAGCTGAAGCCTGCGGCCCAGTTCCTGCGCCAGATCGGATGGCGCGCCCTCGGCGGGGACAAACTCGATCCGGCCCGGTCGGTAGGCGGCCAGTTGCACGTAGTCTTCGACGAGGATCTGCAGCTTGCCGTCGCGGTTGGCGCGGATCAGGTTCACCACGCTTTCGAAATCGGGATAGCGGGCAAGGGCAGCTTCCGGCGCGTGGGCAGGTGCCAGAGCGGCCTGCGGGCCACCTCCGCCGGACGGGGCCGGGCTTGGCTGCGGGGCTGCGGGAGGTGCAGATACTGCCGTTCGCGATCCACCGCCGCTGGTCGGTGCGGGCGGGGGCGCGTCCTGTAGTTTCCGCACCAGATCCTCGGGGCTTGGTAGGTCGGCCACATGGGTTAGCCGGATGATCGCCATTTCGGCGGCCATCATCGCATTGGGCGCGCTGGAGGTTTCTTCGATGGCTTTCAGAAGCATCTGCCAGGCCCGGGTCATCACCCGCATCGGCAGGGCATCGGCAAGCTGACGCCCGCGCGTGCGTTCGTCGGGCGAGACGGTCGGGTCTTCGGCTGCATCGGGGGTGATTTTGATCACACTGATCCAATGGGTCAGTTCCGCAAGATCGCGCAGGACGGCGAGGGGATCGGCGCCGTCCGAGTATTGCGCGCCCAGTTCGGCAAGGGCCGCGCCCGCGTCGCCCTTCATCACGTGGTCGAACAGATCCATGACGCGCGCGCGGTCGGCAAGACCCAGCATCGCGCGCACCTGTTCGGCGGTGGTTTCGCCTGCACCATGGGCAATGGCCTGATCCAGAAGGCTCATTGCGTCGCGCACCGATCCTTCGGCGGCACGGGTGATCAGTGCCAGTGCGTCATCAGCGACCTCCGCGTTTTCGCGGGTCGCGATGTCCTTGAGATAGGCAATCATCTCTTCCGGTTCGATCCGGCGCAGATCGAAGCGCTGGCAGCGCGACAGGATCGTGACCGGCACCTTGCGGATCTCGGTTGTCGCAAGGATGAACTTCACGTGGGCGGGCGGTTCTTCCAGTGTCTTCAGCAGCGCGTTGAAGGCCGCGCCCGAGAGCATGTGCACCTCGTCAATGATGAAGACCTTGAACCGGGCCTTCGAAGGGGCATAGGCTACGGTTTCGATGATCACGTCGCGGACATTCTGAACGCCGGTATTCGAGGCCGCGTCGATCTCCATCACGTCGATATGGTTGCCTTCGGCGATCTCGACGCAGTTCGGGCAAATGCCGCAGGGTTCGGTCGTGGGGCCGCTTTTCCCATCGGGGCCGATACAGTTCATGCCCTTGGCGATGATCCGCGCGGTCGTAGTCTTGCCGGTTCCGCGTATGCCGGTCATCACGAAGGCCTGTGCGATGCGGTCGGCATCGAAGGCGTTCTTCAGCGTGCGGACCATCGTGCCCTGACCGATCATGTCGGCGAAGGTTGCGGGCCGGTATTTCCGGGCAAGCACCTGATAGCCGGTCGAGGGGGAATCGGACATGAACGCTCCGGGTGATCTGGGACAGACGCAAATCTAAGCGGGCTGGCGGGCGGGGTAAACCGAAAGCCGCAGGAAATCGGGGGAGGTGACGCGGGCCACGATCTGCGTTAGTCTGATCCTGCCTCTCGGGGAGGCCTCCAGGTTCGCGGAAAGCCGTATCGGCACCCCTTTGACGACAAGAACCATATCAATCGGTTCTTCCTGCCCGACCGGCGAACCACCGGGCGCAAGAAGGAGAAACCGATGACGATTTCCATCGACAGATTGCGCCGTGAGGCGAAGGCCCTGAAGGCAGATTTTTCTGCAGGGGACGCGGATGCTGCTGCGCGGGTGCACGCTGTTTTTCCCGGCGCGGACGCCATGAAGCGTGCCGATGCCTTACATGTGCTGGCGCGGGAGCAGGGCTTCAAAAGCTGGCCGAAGCTGAAACTTGCCGCCGAGATCATCGGCATGGACCGCGCGGCGCGGGCCGACCGGCTGAAGATTGCGTTGTTTTACGGGCAGGATTGGCAGGTCTCGCAGCTACTGGCATCCGATCCGGAACTTTGGTCCGAGAATTTCGGGTTGAAGGTCGCGATCTACAGGATCGACGAGGTGCGCGCCGATCTGGAGCGGGATCCGGAGATCGTGCATCGCAAGGTCGGGCCACGGTTGCCGATCCTGCATCTGGCTTTTTCGCAGCATTGGAGGTCTTTGCCGGACGGTGCGGCAAAGTCGGTGGCAATGGCCGAGCTTCTGGTCGCCGCCGGTGCGGATGTAAATGACAGTTATCCGGCGGAGCCGGGATCGGAGCACGGGCTTTCCGTGCTTTACGGGGCGCTGGGCCATGCGGGGAACATGGAGCTTGCCCGGTGGCTGCTGGAACAGGGGGCCGATCCGAATGACAACGAGTCGCTGTATCATGCGACGGAGTTGGGTCATGCGGATGGGCTGCGTCTGCTGTTGGCGCATGGGGCGCAGACCAAAGGGACGAATGCGCTGCTGCGCGCCATGGACTTTGACAATCTGGAGATGGTCGAGGTGTTGCTTGAGGCCGGTGCCGACCCGAATGAGGGGGTGGGTGATCATCCGTCGGGTCAGCCCGCGACTGTGATCCCCGGTCTGCATCAGGCGGCGCGGCGCATGGGGTCGGCGGAGATCGCCGAGGCGCTGATCGCGCATGGGGCCGATGGTACAACGATCTACAATGGGCACACGGCCTACGCGATTGCGCGGATGCGCGGTAACCATGCGGTTGCGCGCGTGATGGAAGCACATGGGCAGGATACGCCTTTGGAAGAGGTGGAACGCCTGCTGGCCCGGGTTGCCGAAGGACGACCGGTTGATGCGCGGATTGATTGGGGGGGGCTGAGCGACGAGGCAAGCCGGTTGGTGCATCGTCTTCTGGGGTTCGAAGATACCCTGGATCACGTCAAACGGCTGATCGACATCGGATATGATCCCAACTGGGTCGACGAGCAGGATATGCCGGCCATTCACGTGGCTGGCTGGCACGGGCTGGCCGAGGCGGTGGAGTATCTGCTGGGGTGGAACCCCGATCTTGAGGTCAAGAACATGTATGGCGGCGACCTGATGGGAACGATCATACACGGGGCCGAGTTCTGTCCGGACCGGGACAGGCGGGACTATCAGCGGGCGGCGCTTGCGGCTCTCGGGGCCGGATCGAAGCTGCACCAGTACGACGTGGATCATTGCGGCGTCGAGGATCTGGCATCGCTGTTGCAGGACTGGGCCGAGGCGCATCCCGAACAGGTGATTCCGCGAAACTGATCGGCTAGGCTACCGCGCATGAGTGATGATGCGCGGCGGCTTTGGCTGATGATCCTGCTGGCCCTCTGGCTGATGACCTTTGCGGGGTCATTCGCGGCGTGGTGGCTGACGCCCACGACCGGCGACGGTTTTGTGCGCGGGATGAACCGGGTCACCACGTTTCTGGGCTGGCAGGGGATCGCAGGCATGCTTGCATTGGGTATCTGGGGCATGGGCCGCGGGTTCCCTGCGGCAAGCCCCGCGCGGCGGCTTTCCCGCTGGCCGTTGGGGCTGGCGGGTCTGCTGGTCGCGGGGCTTGCAGGGCTTGTCCTGTGGGCCCGGTTCGGTGTGGTCTAGCGCCCTTTCGTGCCCTTCATGACTCGTTCGACCTCTCTGACCATCTTGCCAAACCCCTTTGCCCGGGCCCGGGCCTGGGCGATGGTTTCGCTGTTGCGGGCATCTTCGCGGCGAAGCTTTTGCCAGCGCACCAACCTTCCAGCGTCCAGTTTCCCGTCGGCAATCGCGGCCTGAACGGCACAGCCCGGTTCCGTCTCGTGCGCGCAGTCGTTGAAACGGCAAGTCTCAGCCAAGGCACTTACATCTTCGAACAGGGCATCAATGCCTTCGCTTGCATCCTGCAACCGCAGGGCGCGCATTCCGGGCGTATCGATCAGCCACCCGCCATTCGTCATCGGGCGGAGGGCGCGGGAGGTGGTCGTGTGGCGCCCCTTGGCATCGTCTTCGCGGATGCCCGCCGTTGCCTCTGCGATGCCGGCCATGCCGTTGAGGAGCGTGGTTTTCCCGACGCCGGACGAGCCGAGCAAGGCTGCTGTCTGACCCTTGCCGGTCCATGACATGACGCTTTCGATGTCAGCCGGGTCGTGGGCATTCACGGCAAGGACCGTGAGCATCGGGGACAGTTTTTCGGCTCTGCGGACATACTCGCTCGGGTCATCGCAGAGGTCGGCCTTGGTCAAGACGAGAACGGGGTAACACCCCGCGTCATGGGCCAGTGCCAGATATCGCTCAAGCCGCGCGGGGTTGAAATCGGCATTGCACGATGTGGTGATATAGAGCGTATCGACGTTCGCAGCGATCAGTTGAACGCGCGCATCGGTGCCTGCGGCGCGGCGCGACAGAAGGGTCTGGCGGTCAAGGATGTCCGTCAGATGGCCATTCGGGTCGGAGCGAACCCAGTCGCCCACGACGATTTCGCCCGTTGACAGGCCGGAGACGGGAATGAGCACAGACGGCCCGTCCGGGCCAAGTACGCTGATACGGTCGCGCTGAACCTCGGTCACGCGGTGGATATACAGGGGATCGTCGTCCAACTGCCGCTGGAAGAACGGGGACCAGCCAAGGTCCTGTAGTGATAGTGTCATTGGTCTGCCTTGGAATGCAGGAACAGGGCCACGCGCATCGCTCTTCGCAAATGCGGGCGGTACGTGTTCAGGTCAACCGGCAGGATTACCCGCGTGTTGCCCGAAGGGAGATGGCGACAATCATAAAGCCCTCCTTTCGGCTTCAAGGTCTTTCAGGTGAGAGGCTGGACAACGACCCAAGCGGGGCTCGTTACGGCTGCTTCCTTCCGGACCTGACCGGGTTGGCGAGGCGCCTGCCCGCGCCAACCTCTCGGATCTTTAGATACGGATCGGGGCGGGGATTCGCAAGTCTGGCACGGATGGCATGGCGTTTGGCGCGTTTTGCGATAGGATTGGCGCGATCTGCGAGTGTGAAGGCGCAAGACGTTGGCTAACTATCCTCAAGCACAGCATTTGGAGAAAGCCATGAGCCGCAGATATAAATCCGTTCTTGTGACCGGGGCATCCTCGGGAATGGGCAAGGACTTTGCCCAACGCCTTCTGAAAGATGGGATGACGGTCTATGCCGCCGCGCGGAGCGTGGACAAGATGCAGGACCTTAAGGAGGCCGGGGCGATCGTCTTGCCGATGGACATCACGAAGGAAGAAGACGTGGTGGCGGCTGTCGAAGCAATCCGTGCCGGACACGGCGGCATCGACGTTCTGATCAACAATGCGGGATATGGCCAGTATGGTCCGGTCGAGGAAACTCCGATCGAGACGGCGCGCTACCAGTTCGAGGTGAACATATTCGGGCTGGCGCGGTTGACGCAGCTTCTTCTGCCGCTGATGCGGACCAACGACCGGGGCCTGATCATCAATATCAGCTCGGTGGGAGGCAAGATCTATACGCCTCTGGGAGCGTGGTATCACGCGACCAAACACGCACTTGAGGGCTGGTCTGATGCGTTGAGGCTGGAGTTGAAGCCACACGGGATCGACGTGGTCGTCATTGAGCCGGGCGCGATCAAGACAGAGTTCGGGACGGCGCTTTCGGACAACATGAAGGGCAACCCAGAAGGCCCGTATCGCGACTTGATCCAACGATTGAGTTCGGCAAACAAGCGGGCGTACGAGCAGGATATCGGCTCTCCGACTTCGGTGATAACCGATCTGGTGATGCGAGCGATCCGTGCGGAGAAGCCGAAGACACGCTACGCAGCCGGTGCGTTTTCGGGCTCTTCGCTGTTCCTGCGTTGGCTGCTGCCGGATCGCTGGTTCGATGCCGCTGTGATGAGCCAGATCAAATGAGCCAGAAGTTCACGGTCGACCTGGGCTGGGCAGCTCTTCTTGATGCATTGGGTATTGGCGCGGGGGATCTGCTGAAGGCGGCAGAGCTTCCTGCCGACCTGTTCGCCCGCGAGCGGCCGCAACTTGAGCCGGAGGCGTTCTTTCGGCTCTGGCGGGCGTTGGAGTTACAGCTTGGGGAGGATGCCGGGCTGAAGCTTGGCTGCGCCGTGGATACTGCCGCGTTCAGCCCACCGCTTTTTGCGGCATTCTGTAGTCCCGATCTGACCGCGGCACTTTCCCGGCTTGCACAATACAAGCCGCTTATCGGCCCCATGCGGCTTGGGCTTTCGGAGGTCGAAGATGGCCTTTTGATGAACTGCGAGACATTGGAGGGTATTCGGCTGCCGCAGGAGTTCGCTGCGGCAGAGTTGGTTTTTCTCGTACATTTGGCGCGGCTTGCAACGCGCACGCACGTCGTGCCCCACCGCGTTGCCATGCGGGAACCTCCGTATGGGTCGAACTATGATGCCTTCTTCGGCGTTTCCGTCGAGACTGGTCCGCAAGATGGCCTTGTTTTCGCACTGGAAGACGCCAGCCGTCCGTTTCTCAGCGCCAACCCAGCACTGTTTGCGATGTTCGATGCCGGGCTTCGGGCACGGTTGGACGAGTTGCGGCGCGATGCCTCTATGACCGCGCGCGTTCAGGCGGCCTTGATGGAGGCTCTACCGGCGGCACGGGCCGATGTCGGTCAGATTGCGCGGGATCTGGGTGTAAGCACGCGGTCGATGCAACGCCGGCTTAACGGTGAGGGCACGAGTTTTCAGGCAGAGCTTGCACGTCTTCGGGAACGTCTGGCTCGGGATTACCTGACCCGCACCCGGCACACGAGTGCCGAGATCGCTTTTCTTCTTGGATACGTGGACCCAAATTCCTTCATTCGGGCATTTCACGACTGGACCGGGACAACGCCTGAGGCCCTTCGAGTCGGAAGGGCTTAGGTCGGGCTGCGTTCCGCCCAGCCTGCAAAGACTTTTTCCAGCGCGACCACGACGTAGTAGAGAACGATCCCGAGAAACGCCAAGGCGATGAGAACGGCGAACATCAGCGGATAGTCGGAGTTCGTCTTGCCGCTGTCGAACAGGGCGCCGAGGCCGCGTCCGTGGGGAGAGACGATCTCCATCAGGTTGGTGCCGATGAAGGCGAGCGTGACGGAAACCTTCAGCGCGCCGAAGAACTCGGGCAGGGTTTTGGGCAGGGCGATCTTCCAGAAGATATCGAGTTTCGAAGCCCCAAGTGAACGCAGGATATCGCGATATTCGGGTTCGAGTGTCGAAAGGCCGATCGAAACCGAGACAGCGATGGGAAAGAACGAGATCATGAAGGCGATCAGGATCGTGTTGAAGTCGTGGGCACCTACGAACATCAGTGCGAT
The DNA here is from genome assembly GCA_947503175.1 of uncultured Paracoccaceae bacterium. Taxonomy (GTDB): domain Bacteria; phylum Pseudomonadota; class Alphaproteobacteria; order Rhodobacterales; family Rhodobacteraceae; genus Ovoidimarina. The sequence continues at coordinate 366,500 of CANNCO010000003.1, read as the reverse complement.
GATCGGGACAACAGTTGCCTTGGGAATAGCGTTGAAACCCACGAGCAGCGGGTAGAGTGCGTCGCGCATGATGCGGCTGAAGCCCATGATCATGCCAAGGCCGACACCAAAGACAATGGCGAGAAGCAGCCCGACGACAGTGCGCCAGAGCGTGTCCCATCCCATGACGAAGAACAACTCGCGGAACCGCCAGAAGGCGGGCCAGAGATCAGAGGGCGAGGCCATCTTGTAGTTCGGCCAGCCATTGGCCCAGACCAGAAGCTCCCAAAGCAGTAGAAAGATCAGGACGGCGATCAGCGGGACGGCGATTTTCTGAACCATTACTCGGCGGCCTCTGCGGGGGCGCGGCCCTGCGCGATTTCGATCTGGTGGCGCAGGACATTGAGCATCTCGGCGGCCTCGGGTGTGTAGAGATGATCAAGGTCGCGGGGGCCGGTATCGGGCACGGTCAGGCGATACTGCGTGTGCGCGGGGCGGCCGGACAGGACGATCACCTCATCGGCCAGAAAGATCGATTCGCGCAGGTCATGCGTGATCAGAACGCCGGTGAAGGGTTCCTCTTCCTTCACGCGGTGCATGATCTGCCAGAGGTCTTCGCGGGTGAAGGCGTCGAGCGCGCCGAAGGGTTCGTCGAGGATCAGAACCTCGGGCTGATGGATCAGGGCGCGGCAGAGCGATGCGCGTTGACGCATGCCGCCTGACAATTCCGAGGGACGCTTGTCCTCGAAGCCTTCAAGACCGACGAGCGCCAGAAGGCGGCGGGCCCGCTCCTCCTGTTCGCGCCGGGAGAGCTTCGAGTGGACGATTTCGAGGGGCAGGAGGACGTTTTTCAGGATCGACCGCCATTCTAGCAGAACCGGGTTCTGGAAGGCCATGCCAACGGTCGCGCGGGGGCCCTTGACCGGTTCGCCATGCAGCCAGACCTCGCCCGCATCCGGCTTCATCAGGCCCGCAATCAGCCGCGTTAGGGTCGATTTCCCGCAGCCCGAGGGGCCGACGACCGCCGCGAACCCGCCTTCGGGGACCGAGACGTTCAGGCCGTCCAGGACGGGCAGCGGACCCGACTGGGTCTGGTAGGCGTGGGTCACGTCCTTGATGTCGATAAGGTATTCGGTCATGGGTCGTCCGCCAGAAAGCAAAAGCGCCTCCGGCAGGGATAGTTCCCGCCGGAGGCGATGGGTCCGCGCGTTTTGCGGTCAGTTCACCTTGAAACCGCCTTCGGGAAGGTAGGCGTCGGTGAAGTAGATGCTTGCATCGGGCGTATTCTGAAACTCGTAGGTTTCGCCGATTTGCGCGATGGCGGCCTCCATCCGTGCCGGGTCGATGCCGCCCATGCCATTGGCCTTGACCCAGTCGGTCAGGACGTTCTGGTCGAGCGACATCTGCAGACGTTCCTGTTCAAGAGCCGGGTCTGCCGCCGGGTTGCGTTCGATCAGGCTGGCGATACCGGCTGCGGGATCGGCGGCCACATCCATCCAGCCCTTGGCGACGGCGCGCAGGAACGCCTTGATGGTGTCAGGATTTTCCGCCGCGTAGTCGGTGTTCACGAGGATCGCATTGCCATAAAGCGACAGGCCGTGATCGGCCATCAGGATGTTCGAGATGTCGTCGGCGGGCACGCCAAGACGCTTGAGGTTCAGGACCGAAGAGAACGAGAAACCTGTGACCGCATCCACCTCGCCTTCGGCGAGCATCGGTTCGCGGGTCGGGAAGCCCACAGGCTCGACCTGGATTTGGGAGATATCGAGATCGTTTGCGCTGGCGAAGGCCGGAAACTGGGCCCAGGCGCCATCCGGGGGCGGGGCACCCAACACGCGGCCTTCAAGGTCTTTCGGCGCCATGACGCCCTGGCTTTTCCGGCCGACGATGGCGAAGGCGGGCTTGTCATAGATCATCATCACGGCGGTGACGGGCGCGCCCGGGTTCTGATCAAGGAACTTGATGACCGAGTTGATGTCGCCGAACCCGACCGGGAAGGCGCCCGTGGCGATTTTCGGGATCGTGTTGACCGAACCGGAGCCGGCTTCGATCGTGACGTTCAGCCCTTCGGCCTCGAAATGGCCGTTGTCGATCGCGGCGAAATAGGCCGCGGACGGGCCTTCGAATTTCCAGTCGAGCGCGAAAGGCACGTCGGTCTGGGCATGGGCGGCGGTACCGATAAGAACGGCTGCGGCAGCAGCGATTGTACGGTGGAACAAAGGGTATCCTCCTGTTGGTGATGCGTCGTTGACCGGCGCGGATTTTGTGGGTCGATGTGCGGAAGTTACCAGAGCCCCCACGACTCCCCCTGCCACAGACTTATCATTGCCTGTTTTTTGGGCAAGCTTTTAGGGGCCTGCTCAATCTGTTGTCGGTGAAGCGGCGGGCCGGGATCGGTCTTCGCGACGATCCCGGCCCGGAAACGTTACAGCCCGATCCGGAAGCGTGCGAAACCGTCGGGGCCGTCGCCTGCGGGTTCGATGGTGACGCCCGGGACGCTGTCGGCATAGGCCGTCGCCGCGGGGCCGGTGTCGAACAGGACCGACGTGCCCGGCAGGGGTGCGAAGGACCAGTTGGCATCGGCCTTGGGGTCGATCGTGCCCTGTTCCACGATGTAGCGGACGATTACGTCGCGGTTCGTGTCAGGCGCTTCGAGGATGATCGTGTCGCCCTTGGCACCGGGGAAGCTGCCGCCGCCCGAGGCGCGGTAGTTGTTTGTGGCGATCACGAACTCCATGTCATCGGTCACCGGCTGGCCATCATACATCAGGTTGACGATGCGGTTGGCGTCCGGGTTGAGGGCCTCGCCCTTCGACGTGAACTTTGACGGCTGTGACAAGTCGATCTGATAAGTCACCCCGTCGATCACATCGAAATTGTAGCTGGGGAAGTCGGGGTTCAGGAGAACCTGATCGGCCTTGCCCGGTTCGATTTGGTTGAACATGCCCGCCGAGCGTTCCAGCCAGTCCCTGACCTCGGCCCCCGTGACTTTCACCGCGCGAACGGTGTTGGGGTAAAGGTACAGGTCGGCCACGTTCTTGATCGCCACATCGCCCACGGGCACATCGGTGAAGTACTCCGGTCCGCCCCGGCCACCGGCCTTGAAGGGTGCTGCTGCCGACAGGATCGGAAGGCCGGCATATTCGGTACCTTCCAGCATCTGGGCCACGTACCATTTCTGGGCCTGGCTTACGATCTGGACCGAGGGGTCATCGGCTACAAGCGCGAAGTAGCTGTGCAATGGCGCGGCCGTTTTCCCGACGGCACGGCGGATATAGGCCAGCGTCTCGTCGTGGTCGGTCTGGACCGAGGCAAGGACTTCAGGATCGCTTTCCACAAGGGCGGTGATCGAACGGTCTTCGTTGCGCCTGGAAATCGGGCGGGTTTCGACCGAGTGCGTCAGCACCCGCCACGCGTTTCCGTCGCGTTCCAGCATCAGGTCGATCAGGCCCAGATGCGAGCCCCAGAAACCGGCCATAACAGCAGGCTTGCCATGGATCGTCGCGTTATCGTTGTCGACGCCGGGCGTTTCGGCATAGGCCGGACCGGGGAAAACCAGATGGCTGTGGCCGGTCAGGACAGCGTCGAGACCATCGACCGTACCAAGCGGGATCGAGGCATTTTCCATGCCCTCGGTATGGTCCGCCGCGCCGATGCCGGAATGCGAAAGCGCGATGATGATATCGGCTCCCTCTTCCTTGATCTGCGGAACCCACGCACGGGCGGTTTCGACGATGTCACGGGCGGTGACATTGCCAACCAGATGCCGTGCGTCCCATTGCATGATCTGTGGCGGGACGAAGCCGATGATGCCGATGCGGATCGGGTGTTCTGCGCCCGCACCGTCGGTGACGGTCCGATCGAGAATCACATAGGGACGGACAAGGGTGGTGTCGCCGGTGGGTGTGCCACCTGCCTCTTTCACGACATTGGCCGAGATGATGGGGAAGCCAGCACCCGCGAGTGACTTCATCAGGAAATCGAGGCCGTAGTTGAATTCGTGATTGCCAAGGGTCGAGGCGTCGAAGCCCAGGGTGTTCATCGCGGCGATGATGGGATGGGTGTCGCCCTCGCGCATTCCGCGCTCATAGGCGATGTAATCGCCCATTGGGTTGCCCTGAAGGAAATCGCCGTTGTCCAACAGGACCGAATTCGTCGCCTCGGCCCGGATATCACCGATATGGGCCGCTGTCCGGGCAAGGCCGACCGTATCGACCGGACGGTCGGAGTAATAGTCATAGGGAAAGACGTGGACGTGCAGATCCGTCGTCTCCATGATGCGCAGATGGGCCTGTCCTTCCGATGCGTGCGCTGAAAAAGGATGCAGCATCGTCAGCGTCGCACCCGCGGCGGAAGTGGCAAGGAAAGACCGGCGGCTCATCGGGCCAAAGCTCTGGTTGGACATGGGAGTTCCTCCTGACTGCGTTTTGGAATCAATCTCATCAAAGCATAACAGCCTCATGTCGGAACGGCTTGATCGTTAACAATGCTTAACGCATAGCGGGTGCATCATCCAGATAAATCTATCTAAGGTTGTGCTTGCCTATGAGTTTGCCACCGGACAGCAGGCATGGCATTGGGCATACAGGGGAGAGTTTGCGATGAAACGGGCAGAGACGGTGACGTTCGGCGGATCGGGTCTTGATCGCGCGGCAGAGTTGCGCGCGGATGCCGATGCTCTGGCTGCGGAATGGGCCCATGCCGAGGCGCGCGTTCTGCCGGTCTGGCGAGGTAAGCCTTTGTTTGAAGGCGAAAATCGCCATCCGGGCTGGCTGCCTGCCGATCATCCTGTGATTACCGGAGGCGAGGGCCCGGTCTTTCTGGGCCGGGATCAGGGCGTGCCGTGTTTCGCCACCGATATTTCGCGCTGGGAACCCGATGTCCTGCCCGACACGATGGATGCGTTCTTTGATCCTTCGGAGCAGAGCCATCCGGGGCTGGGCGACGGGCATGTCTTTGCCGAGCTTCGGGGTGTCATGGCGGCGCTAACACCCAGAGACGCCGAACTGCTGGCCACCGCGAGGGCGGTTTTGAGCTGGCATGCGAGCCACCGATTCTGTGCGCGGTGCGGTGCGGCGTCCGAGGCAAGCCATGGTGGCTGGCAGCGGACCTGCCCGGCCTGCGGGGCAAATCACTTTCCCCGAACCGATCCGGTGGTGATCATGCTGATCACCCATGGCAACGACGTGCTGGTCGGAAGATCGCCCGGCTGGCCCGAGGGGATGTATTCGCTATTGGCCGGGTTCGTCGAGCCGGGTGAGACGATGGAGGCCGCCGTACGGCGCGAGGTGTTTGAGGAATCCGCAATCAGGGTGGCCGAAGTGGAGTATCTGGCATCGCAGCCCTGGCCGTTTCCATCGTCCCTGATGATCGGCTGCGCCGGTCGGGCCGTGACGCGCGAGATCACGCTGGACCCGGTGGAGCTGGACGACGCGAAATGGGTGTCGCGCGAAGAGATGTGCGAGGTCTATGCCGGGCGTGATCCATCGATGAATGCCGCCCGCAAGGGGTCGATTGCGAATTTCCTGATAGGACACTGGCTTGCCGATACGCTGGGTTAGGGCCAAGGCCCATCTGCGACCTGAGCCTGCGCGAATAGGCTTCCTCTCAAATTGACGGCGGCGACAGATATCGGTAAGCCATGACTTACCAATCTGATCGGAGAACCGCGAGATGCGATGCCTTGTTGTTGGTGGAACCGGATTTCTTGGCGGCGCGATCGCCGATGCCCTTGTCGCGTCCGGACATTCGACAACCATTCTGTCGCGCGGGCAGACGGTGCGCGATACAAAGCCGGGTGTCGGGGTCGTCCGGGCGGACAGATACGGCGATCTGAGCGCGATCAGCGGTCGCGACTTCGACTGGGTCTTCGACACATGCGCGTTTTCCCCCGATGCGGTCGAACGGCTTTTGAATGTGCTGGGCGATGGGATCGGACGATATGTCATGATTTCGTCGATCTCGGCCTACGGGACCTTTTCTGCACCGGGCCTGAACGAAGAAACTCCGGTGCCCGACGCAACAGCGGATGATCTGGCGATTGTTGCCGGTCTGGCGCCCGACAAGAGGGGGTCGGCAATTGCCTATGGGGCATCCTACGGACCGTTGAAACGGGCTTGCGAGATCACCGCCGAGCAGATGCTCGGGCCGCGGGCGACAGCGTTGAGGGCTGGCCTGCTGGTGGGTGCCGGGGATTACAGCGACAGGCTGACCTGGTGGGTGCGCCGTCTGGATCAGGCGCATGGGGACCGGGCGAGGGTTCCGGCACCTGCACCGCCGGAGCGGCCGGTCCAGATCATCGACGTGCGGGACGTTGCCCGGTTCGCCTTGCGATGTGCAGCGGATAATCTGGGCGGCATCTGGAACGTGACCGGAGAACCGCAGCCGTTGGCCGGGCTGTTGGACGCCATTTCCGACGTAAGCGGCTCTTCCGCCGAGGTGATTTGGGTCGTAGAAGAAGCCATAGCGACCGCCGGGATCGAACCATGGGTCGACATTCCGCTTATGGCGCCGTCCGATCCGGAGTTCCGGTACTTCTTACAGGTCAGCACTGCGAAGGCCCTGTCCGCCGGTCTTGAATGCCGGCCGATCCGCGAGACATTGAGTCCCCTGCTGATGTGGGACAGGGAGAGGCGCAACGTGGCGCTTGGGGTAGGACTGACACCGCAGCAGGAGATCTTGCTGATCGGGTAGTTCTGCCGCCTGAACCGAGGTGCGTGACGTCGTCTTGACTCGGGCCAGCCAGGGTCAGGGATTGTCACATGCCAGAACGCGCTGGTCGCGGAACTCCGGTCTGTCGCGAAGTATCCGGGCGCTGCGCGGGGTAAGCGCACCTGTCGCGGCGAAGGTCGGATAGTCTTCGGCCAGCGCCGCGATTTCGGACGCTGACAGGTCTTCGAACCTATCGATCGGCGCGATCCGTTGTTGCGTGCCCGTGGGCGCTTGGCTCATGCCGCCACTTGCCGGAGGTCTTTCGCGTCCTCAAGGAGGCGGCCAAGGCGCAGGGTCAGCATTCCGGTGCGTCCGTAATAGCTCAGATCCGACTCGATCTGGATCAGTTGATCCTCGGTCATGGCACCGATCAGGCGGCGCAGAACAACCTGTTCGGGGTCGCTCGCGAAGAAGGTGCTGTTTCCGGCGTGGGGCGCCTGAATTTCCGGGGCTTCGATGAAAGTGGCAAGCACTGGGTGACTCCTGACACTGGTTAAATGAAATTTACCAGTTAGGAGCTAATCAAGGATCATGGCAAAAATGTGGCAAGTTGCCCGGATCACCGCCGATTTGCGTCAGCAGGGTAAACGCCCAGCAGTTTGACCTCGGAAGTGAAATAATCCAGCTCTTCAAGGGCCAATTGTACGTTTCTGTCGTCGGGATGACCCTCGATATCGGCGTAAAACTGCGTCGCGGCGAACGAGCCATCAACCATGTAGCTCTCAAGTTTGGTCATATTTATGCCATTTGTGGCGAACCCTCCCATCGCTTTGTAAAGCGCCGCGGGGATGTTGCGGACCCGGAATACGAAGGATGTCATCATCATTCCCTTGCCCCGGCGTTTGAAGTTCGGTTCGCGGGACATGACGAGAAAGCGGGTGGTGTTCTGGTCGTGGTCTTCAATGTGGCGTGCCACCAGATCGAGGCCATAGATCTCGCCCGCCAGTTCCGATGCAAGCGCGGCCATTTCTGGCTCGCCGGTATCGGCCACGACACGGGCCGAACCTGCGGTATCGCCTCCGGTGACTGGGCGGATGTCATGTTCGCGCAGGAAATCGCGGCACTGGCCCAGAAGCACCGTATGGCTCATCGCCCGTTTCACCTTGGAAAGCGGTGTTCCGGGAACGGTCAGCAGATTGATATGCACGCGGACGAAGGCCTCGGAGATGATATGCAGGCCGCTTGCCGGGAGCATGTGGTGGATGTCCGCCACCCGCCCGTAGGTTGAGTTTTCGACAGGAAGCATCGCAAGGTTGGCGCGTCCGGACCGCACGGTTTCGACCACATCCTCGAAGGTCGGGCAGGCCACCGCTTCGTAATCGGGATAGGTTTCGTGGCAGGCTTGGTGGGAGTAGGCGCCCGGTTCTCCCTGAAAGGCTATTCTTTGGGTCATGACAGGTACCGTGCTTTTCTTGCCGAAAGGGCGTTTCGTCGCGGGCATATCTCTTGAACAGCGCCGATGGAAGCGGATAGATAGCGCGAAATTCGGTCACAAGACAGGACGCAACAACATGGACACAATGACCCTGACCAAAGCAGTTGGCGCTGTCTGCGCGTCTTTTCTTGTTCTGCTTTTGGGCAAGTGGGCGGCTGAGGGCCTTTTTCATGTGGGCGGCCACAGCGAGCAGGCTTATGTGATCGAAGTCGAAGAAGCCCCTGTTGAAGAAGTCGTGGAAGTCAGCTTTGACGAGCTGTTCGCCGCGGCCGATCCGGGCGCGGGCGAACGTCTGTGGCGCCAGTGTCAGGCTTGTCACAAGCTGGACGGCACGGACGGGACAGGGCCGCATCTGAACGGTATCGTCAACAAGGCCAAAGCCGCTTCTGACGGGTTTTCCTATTCCGACGTGCTGGCGTCGATGGATGGAACGTGGACGCCAGAAAACCTGTCCGGCTTTCTGGAAAGCCCGCGCAACTATGCGCCTGGGACCAAGATGGCCTATTCCGGCATGAGAGATGCCGAAGATCGCGCGAACTTGATCGCCTATCTGGCAACCTTCCCCGAGTAGGGCAAAGACCATCAGCTTGACAGGGCCGCCGGCGTGTTTCCGGCGGCTTTTTCGTGGGCTGCCGTGCCGTCAAATTGGGTACAGATCACCAAAACTTCACGGATTATCAACTTGAACAGTCGACATGGGCACAATTAGCTTAAATCTCTATATATCAGCGTAAGCGGACAGAACAATGATGGAGGCCTCGATGACGCCAGCGACCCGTTCGATTTCCAAGGCCGCAACGCGGATGAAGGCCCCGGATGGGCGACAGGTTTTTTTGGCGGCCCTCGTCTGGCTGATGACCGGCGCGCTGGTTCTGGGGATGGCCCGGGCGGAGAGTCACGAAGAGGTTATCGTAAGCCACGGTTATTCAAACTTCGGAAACCTGAAATACGGGCCGGGCGAACCGTTTTCCTATGTGAACCCCGATGCTCCGAAGGGTGGCGAGATCAGCCTGTCGAGCCTTGGCAATTTCGACAGTTTCAACATCTACACCCGCAAGGGCGTTCCGGCCGCCCATACCGGATTGATGTATGAAGATCTGATGATCGCCGCCGCCGATGACCCTTATGGCTTCTATTGCTATCTGTGCGAAACGATCGAGTACCCAGAAAGCCTTGACTGGGTGGTCGTCAATCTGCGGCAGGACGTGACCTTTTCGGATGGGACGCCGATGACGGCCCATGATCTGAAGTTCACGATCGATCTGTTCCTGGAGCAGGGCATCGCGGAGTTCCGCACGATCATCGATGGCTATTTCACGAATATCGAGGTGCTTGACGACTACTCGGTTCGTTTCGAGTTCAGCGATCTGGCTGCAAAACGCGACCGCATGGGGCTGGTCGGCATATGGAATCCTTTCTCGGAAGCCTGGTTCAAGGAAACGGGCGCGCGATTGGACGAGTCCCGCAGTGTGCCGTTCATGGGAACCGGGCCCTACGTGCTGAAGGATGTCGATTTCGGGCGGTCGATCGTCTATGCCAAGGACCCCGACTGGTGGGGTGCGGATCACCCTCTGAACGCAGGGCGGTTCAACTTTGACTCTGTGCGGATCGAGTATTTCGCAGATTCCTCTGCCGCGCTTGAGGGTTTCAAGGCCGGGGAATACCTGTACCGCGCCGAGATCACCTCGCGCATCTGGGCAACGGCCTATGATTTTCCGGCCATCGAAAGAGGCTGGGTGAAGCGGGAATCCCTGCCCGACGGCAACATCACGACGGCGCAGGGCTTTATCTTCAATCTCCGTCGCGAGAGGTGGCAGGACCCGCGCGTCCGCGAAGCGGTGCGCTCTCTCTTCAACTTCGAATGGACGAACGAAACGCTGTTCTACGATCTCTATCAGCGTCCGGCCTCTTTCTGGGGCGGGTCCGACCTTGCCGCAGAGGGCCCGCCGGGCGCGGGCGAGTTAGCGTTTCTGGAGCCGCTGGTGGCCGAGGGCCTTTTGGATGCGTCTATTCTGACCGAACCTGCGGTGATGCCACAGGTGAACGATGCGTCCCAGAACCTGCCGCCGCGGCGTGTTCTGAGGCGGGCGGCATCGCTTCTGGAAGAGGCCGGTTGGGTGCCGGGTGATGACGGGATGCTGCGGAATGAAGCGGGGGAGACGCTTGAACTGTCGATCATCCAGTTCAGCCCGTCCTTCGATCGGGTCATCAACCCTTACGTCGAGAACCTGCGCCAGGTCGGCATCGATGCCCGTCTGGAACGGATTGATAGCGCGCAATACGTACAGCGCCGCAGGTCGGGCGACTGGGACATGACGAACCATTCGCCCGGGCAAGGTTTCGAGCCGGGGATCGGGCTGAAACAGTGGTTTTCCTCCGAGACGGCAGAGGACAGTTCCCGGAACCTGATGGCGCTGCGCGATCCGGCGGTGGACTGGCTGATCGAACAGATCGTCGATGCCCAGACGCTTGATGAATTGCGCCCCAGCGTCCGCGCCCTTGACCGCGTGCTTCGGGCGCATGGCTTCTGGGTGCCTCAATGGACGAACCAGGAGCACTGGGTCGCGTATTGGGACATCTATCGCTACCCCGACCCCTTGCCGCCGCTTGCGCTCGGCGTGCTTGATTTCTGGTGGTATGATGCCGAAGCGGCTGAACGGCTTCGCGCCGAAGGCGCACTGAACTAGGGCCGCGGGAACATGGGGGCATATATCCTTCGGCGGCTGTTGCTGATCATTCCCACCCTTCTGGGGATCATGATCATCAACTTCACGCTGACGCAGTTCGTTCCCGGTGGGCCAATCGAACAGATCCTGGCCCAGATGGAAGGCGGCGGGGATGTGTTCGAGGGGATCGCGGGCACCGGCAGCGAAACGCTCGATGCGGGTGACAGCAGCTATGTCGGCGCGCGCGGCCTGCCGCCGGAGTTTATCGAGCAGCTTGAGCGCGAATTCGGATTCGACAAGCCCCCGCTGGAACGGTTCCTGAACATGATGTGGAACTACATCCGGTTCGATTTCGGAGAAAGCTATTTCAGATCGATCAGTGTCATGGATCTGGTGATCGAAAAGATGCCGGTTTCGATCACGCTCGGTCTCTGGTCGACCCTGATCGCCTATCTCGTGTCGATCCCGCTTGGCATCCGCAAGGCGGTAAAGGATGGGACGCCTTTTGATACATGGACCTCGGGCGCGATCATCGTGGCCTATGCGATCCCGGGTTTCCTGTTCGCGATCCTGCTCCTGGTGCTGTTTGCGGGCGGGTCCTATTTTCAGTGGTTCCCGCTGCGTGGCCTGACCAGCGACAACTGGGAAGACCTGAGCGTTTTCGGCAAGGTGATTGACTATTTTTGGCACATCGCGCTGCCGGTTCTGGCGTCGACCATTTCCGCCTTTGCGACGCTGACGCTTTTGACGAAGAACAGCTTTCTGGACGAGATCAAGAAGCAATACGTGATCACCGCGAAGGCCAAGGGCCTGTCGGAAAGCCGGGTCCTTTACGGGCATATCTTTCGCAACGCGATGCTGATTGTGATCGCTGGTTTCCCGGCGGTGTTCATAGGGGTCTTCTTTGGCGGCAGCCTGATCATCGAGACGATCTTCTCGCTGGACGGGCTCGGCCGGCTTGGCTTTGAGGCCGCGGTGGCGCGGGATTATCCGGTGATCTTTGGCACCTTGTTCTTCTTTGGCCTTGTCGGGCTGGTCGTCGGCATCCTGTCGGACCTGATGTATGTCTTTGTCGATCCGCGGATCGACTTTGAGACGCGGGAGAACTGAGGATGGCCGTCGCAGACCCCCTCGGCCCCGAGCCGACGCCGGACCCGAAACCCGAGATCGTGGTGCCGCCGAAGCCCAGGGGGTTTTTCCGGCTGTCGCCACTGAACCAGCGGCGCTGGCGGAACTTCAAACGGAACCGGCGGGCGTTGTGGTCGCTGTGGATTTTCGGGATCCTGTTTGGGCTGTCGCTGATGGCCGAGTTCATCGCGAACGACAAGCCGATCATCGTGCAATACCGGGGCGAGGTCTTTACGCCCGTTTTCAACTTTTACCCGGAAACGGCCTTCGGCGGCGATTTCCGGACCGAGGCGGTTTACGGGGATATCGAGGTTCAGTGCCTGATTACATCGGGCGGGCTTGAGGCGTGTTTCGACGACCCGGAAGGCATTATTGCCGATGCTGAAGACGGGGTTGTGAACGGTGCGGATATCGAAAAGGGCTGGATGCTCTGGCCGCCCATTCCCTACAGCTATGACACGATCAATGATCTGCGTGGGGCGGCGGCTCCGTCGGCCCCTGACGACCGGCACCTTCTGGGCACGGACGACACGGCCCGCGACGTGACCGCACGCGTGATCTATGGCTTTCGATTGTCGATCCTGTTCACGATCATCGTGACGGTGATCGCCAGCGTGATCGGTGTCGTCGCGGGTGCTGTTCAGGGATACTTCGGGGGCTGGCTGGACCTTGTATTCCAGCGATTCATTGAGATCTGGGTGTCGACCCCAAGCCTTTACATCATCATCATCATGTTTGCGATTCTGGGGCGAAGTTTCTGGCTTTTGGTGTTCCTGACGGCGCTGTTTGGATGGCCCGCGCTGGTCGGTGTTGTGCGGGCAGAGTTCCTGCGGGCGCGTAACTTCGAATACGTGCGTGCGGCGCGTGCGCTGGGTGTGAAAAACTGGACGATCATGTTCCGGCACATGCTGCCCAACGCGATGGTTGCGACGCTGACGATGCTGCCCTTCATCATCACCGGAACGATCGCGACACTGGCGTCATTGGATTTTCTTGGGTTTGGCCTGCCGTCATCCGCGCCGTCGTTGGGCGAGCTGACGCTACAGGCGAAACAGAATCTGCAGGCCCCCTGGCTGGCCTTCACCGCATTCTTCACTTTCGCGATCATGTTGTCGCTGCTCGTATTCATCTTTGAGGGCATCCGCGATGCCTTTGACCCCAGAAAGACATTTCAGTGAGCGCGCATCTTTCCGTCAGGGACCTGAGCGTCTGGTTTCGCCAGGACGGTGCGGAGTCCGCCGCCGTGCGCGGTGTGTCGTTCGATGTCCAGAAGGGCGAGACGGTCGCTTTGGTCGGTGAGAGCGGATCGGGGAAATCTGTCACTGCGCTTTCGACGGTTTCGCTTCTGGGTGACAATGCGCGGATCGAAGGCTCGATCACCTATGCGGGCGAAGAGATGGTCGGTGCGTCCGAGGGACGCCTGCGTGCGGTTCGGGGTAACGATATCAGTTTCATCTTTCAGGAGCCGATGACATCGCTGAACCCGCTGCACACGCTGGAGAAACAGCTTGCGGAGTCGATTGTCCTTCATCAGGGACTGAGCGGCGACGCAGTGCGCGTGCGCATTCTCGAGCTTCTGGACAAGGTGGGGATTCAGGACCCGGAAAGCCGGTTGGGCGCCTATCCGCATCAGTTGTCTGGCGGACAGCGGCAGCGGGTCATGATCGCCATGGCGCTGGCAAACGGTCCCGACCTGTTGATCGCCGATGAACCGACGACGGCGCTGGACGTGACCATTCAGGCGCAGATCCTTGAACTTCTGGCGGATCTGAAACGCGACATGGGGATGAGCATGCTGTTCATCACCCATGACCTTGGGATCGTGCGCCGGTTTGCCGACCGGGTTTGCGTGATGAAGGACGGCGAGATTGTCGAGACAGGACCGGTGGCCGAGATCTTCGATGCGCCGAAGCATCCCTATACGATCAAGCTTTTGTCCGCCGAGGCCGCTGGGACGCCAGCGCCGGTGCCAGAGGATGCGGAGGTTGTTGCCTCGACCGACAATCTGCGGATCTGGTTCCCGATCCACCGGGGGCTTCTGAAGCGAACGGTGGGTCATGTGAAGGCAGTGAACGCGGCGTCTTTCAGCGTGCGCGAAGGCGAGACGGTAGGGGTTGTCGGCGAAAGCGGTTCGGGCAAGACGACGCTTGCGCTGGCGGTGATGCGGCTGATCGGCTCGGACGGGCCGATCGTCTTTCTGGGCGAAGATATTCAGGGGCGGCGGTCCAGGGCGCTCCGGCCCCTGCGCAAGGATATGCAGATCGTGTTTCAGGACCCCTACGGGTCATTGTCGCCGCGTATGACCATCGAAGAGATCATTGCCGAGGGGCTGAGCGTGCATGGCACCGCACCCGGGCAGGATAGCCGGCACATGGTGGCCGAGATCATGGTAGAGGTCGGGTTGGACCCGGCGACGATGCACCGCTATCCACACGAGTTTTCAGGCGGTCAACGGCAGAGGATCGCAATCGCACGCGCGATGATCCTGAGGCCCCGACTGCTTGTTCTGGATGAACCGACATCGGCGCTGGACATGACGGTTCAGGTGCAGATCGTGGAACTGTTGCGCGATCTGCAGGCCAAGCACCGGCTGGCCTACATCTTTATCAGTCACGACCTGAAGGTCGTCCGCGCCCTCAGCCACAAGGTGATGGTGATGAAGCGCGGCGACGTGGTTGAGGCGGGACCTGCAGCCGAGATCTTTGACGCGCCGAAAGACCCCTATACGCGCGAATTGATGGCGGCGGCCTTTCCGGTGAGCGGGGCCGCTTAGTCCAGAGTGGAACAGCATGCTCCGCTCCGGCAGGCGCGTGTGGCGTCTTCCGGCGGAAAGTCGGTCTAGCCCGGGCCGAACTTGGCGCAGTCGACGTTGCGGGCCGAAAGCCTGCGGCAGGCCAGATCGGCCTGCTCAGCGGACAGACCCACGAAATTCGCGTCGAACCTGCCGGATTTGGGGACGACCTTGCGCAAGGCCTCGTCAAGCGTTCCCAGTTCCAGCAGTGCCGTCTGCAACAGGATGCGCTCTGCCTGGTGGCGGGACGAGAAGCTACCGACGGAAATACCCCAATGGCGTCCGCCGGAGGTGGACATGCGGGTGACGACCTCTTCGGTAAGCTGTTCGACCTCTGCCACAGCCGTGGGCGGTGCGGAGGCCGGTTGGGCCGCCGCAACAGCGACCGCTGCGACGGTGATCGATGCGGGCCGGGACGGTGGCGCATTCTCTGCCAGTGCCGGAAGTGATGGTCCCGATACCGCAGCGACAGTCGTTTCGAGATTGACGAGCGGCTGCGACGGCTTCTGATCAAGCTCGATCAGCGCAAGGGTTTCAGCAACGGTATCCTGCACGTTTGCGGTCATCACGCCCGGAGGCGCGACTGGTCCGGGCCGACCTCTGGGCCTTGGGCTCTGGGCGACGGCAAGCACCGTGCGCACGGCCTTTCCGGCACCGGACGTGGACGGATAAACCGGCAGGGGCGGCTTGCGAACCGCAACACGGGTCGGCGCCCGCTGAAATCCCATGTCCAGAAGTTCAGCGACCCTGGCATTCCGCGTCGCCGTCGACCGGCCCCCGAAAACGGTGGCGATGATGCGCTCGCTTCCGCGCTCGGCGGATGCGACGAGGTTGAAGCCGGCGGCATTCGTGAAGCCCGTCTTGATCCCGTCAGCGCCACGGTAGTTTGCCAGAAGCCGCCGGTTTGTATTTGCGACATTGCCGATGCCGGCATGGGTCGTGCGGCGTGAGAAGAGATTGTAATACTGGGGGAAGTCGTAGAACAGCCGCCGTCCCATCGTCGTCATGTCGCGGGCGGTGGACAGGTGCCCGCTTTCGGTCAGGCCATGGGCGTTCTTGAACGTCGTGCGGGTCATGCCCAGCGCCAGTGCCGTTCGGTTCATCCGGCGGGCAAAGGCCGCCTCTGAGCCTTCGATCGCTTCGCCGATGGCCGTCGCGGCATCGTTGGCCGATTTGATCGCGGCGGCGCGGATGAGATAGCGCAGAGCGATTCTCTGACCGGATCTCAGGCCCAGTTTCGATGGCGGTTCTGCCGCGGCCTTTTTCGAGATCAGGACTTTCTGATCCAGGGATATCTCGCCATTCCGGACCGCCTCGAAAGCTATGTAAAGCGTCATCATCTTTGTCAGAGAGGCCGGGTGTAGGCGGGTATCGGCATTCCGTGAATGCAGCACCTCGCCCGACCGCGCGTCGATCACCATCGCCGCATAGGGTGCTGCCGTGGCGGCAAGAGGCGCCCAGATCGCAAAAAGAGTTATGGATAGAAATAACCGGAAAAAGGGCGCACGCCCTTGTGCCTTGCTACGCACGGTGTTCTGCCTTCAATCTGCCTCTCGCGGCCGGATCTTTGCCCGGTCCGTCTTGATTTGCTGTTAACCTAACATGGCTCCTTCCATCGGAAAACACCTTAAATTCAAGGCTTTCTTGTGGCAGAGGCGCAGAATCCATATGTCGTTGCTGATGCGCGGCTCACTACCAGATGTGGTTTAGTGCTTCAGCTGATGCACCAGCTTCAATAGCTGGCCGAGATCCGGCAGGCTGTGAAACCGCGGATGATCCCTGGGTGGTTCGGCGTGTTCAAGTTCCCAGGTCAGATCATGGGGCACATGGACGCCCCACGCGCCCGTCTCAATCGCCGGGATCACATCCGACCTTAGGGAGTTGCCCACCATCATCGACTGCCCGGGGCTGACGTCATGCGCGGCAAAGATATCGCGATAGGTCACGGGCGTCTTTTCCGAGACGATCTCGACCCCATCGAACAGATCGCCGAGGCCCGATTGCGCCAGTTTTCGCTCCTGATCCAGGAGGTCGCCCTTGGTGATCAGGATCAGCGTGTGATCGGCAGCAAGCTCTGACACCGCGTCACGGGCGTGGGGCAAGAGGTCGATCGGATGGCCAAGCATGTCCTGTCCGGCCTCGATCAGTTCACGGATGACATGGCCGGGAACGCGGTTTTCGGTGACTTCAAGCGCAGTTTCGATCATCGACAGGACAAAGCCCTTGATGCCATAGCCGTAATGCCCGAGGTTGCGACGCTCGGCAGCCAAAAGCCTGTCGCGCAGGTGATCGGGCTCGGTATAGTCGGCCAGAAGCCGTTCGAACTGATCCTGCGTCAGGCGAAAGAACCGTTCGTTATGCCAAAGGGTATCGTCGGCATCGAAGCCGATGATTTGAAGCGAATTGGTCATGAGGTCTCGTCTAAACCCTTTTCTCCGGATAGGGAGCGATTATATTGTCAGCCCGAATGGCTCAATCAAGCGATGTTTCTGGCCTAGTGTTTTCTGCGATGCCCCTTTCGATGTCCGATGACAAATCGCCCGGCAAGACCGGCGGCGACAGCGGCGTGTTGCTGGAAACAAAGACCAAGACACAGCGCCCGCCGATGTACAAGGTGATGCTGCTGAATGACGATTTCACGCCGATGGAGTTCGTCGTTCACGTGCTTGAGCGATTCTTTGGCATGACCCATGCGCAGTCATTCGAGCTGATGCTGACCGTTCACAAGAAAGGTGTCGCGGTTGTCGGAGTCTTCAGCCATGAGGTTGCCGAGACCAAGGTCAGCCAGGTCATGGACTTTGCCCGCCGCCATCAGCACCCGCTGCAATGCACGATGGAGAAAGAGTAGGGCACCCGTTGCCCTGCCCGTCCGATGACCGGTAATCGTCTGTCCCTCGCACTGGAGGCCGGTATGTTTGCCGTGCCGGACGGGCCGATTGCGGTGTTCGGGGCGGAGGGGCCGGACGTTTTGGGTGAGCTTCCCAAGGACAGGGTGACGGTTCTTCAGAGGATGAAGCCGCAGGCCGATGCTCTGACCGGTGCCGGATATCAGGTGGGTGACCTTCCCGATTCACCGCGGTTGTCGGTTGTGTTCATACCCAGATCCAAGGCGCTGGCCCGCGCCTGGATCGCCGAAGCCGCCCGGATTACTGACGGCCCGGTGATCATTGACGGGTCCAAGACGGATGGGATTGAGGGGCTTTGGCGTGAAGCGCGGAAGCGTGCCCCGGTGTCGGATGCGTTGTCAAAGCATCACGGGAAGCTGGCGGTGATCGACGCGGGTGCCCGGTTCGACGATTGGACCGATCCCGGTTCGCGCGACATCGGGGGCTTTGTCACACGGTTGGGGGTCTTTTCGGCCGATGGTGTCGATCCCGGATCGCGGGCCCTGGCGGAGGCGCTGTCGGCGAAGCTGGGACCACGGGTCGCGGATCTAGGCGCGGGCTGGGGGTATCTGTCCCGGGCGATACTTGAGCGTTCCGGTGTCGAAGAGCTTCATCTGGTCGAGACGGACCGGGTCGCGCTGGACTGTGCGCGGGAGAACCTGAACGACCCGCGTGCCGTTTATCACTGGGCGGATGCGATGGGCTTTCAGGCGTCGGGGTTCGATGACATCGTGATGAACCCGCCGTTCCATCAGGGGCGCGCCGCCAGCCCCGAACTGGGTATCGCCTTCATCGATTCAGCACGCCGACTGGCCAAGCCGCACGGGCGGGTCTGGCTTGTGGCGAACCGGCATCTTCCTTACGAAAGGGCGCTTGATGTGGCCTTCGGCGAAGTGACCGAGCTTGGCGGCACGCAATCGTTCAAACTGTTCCGGGCCGCGCGCCCGCGCAAACGGAGAACCAGAGCATGAGCTTTTCCATCGCGGGCAAGACCGCTGTGATCACCGGTGCTGCGAATGGCGTCGGGCTGGCCATCGCCCGCCATTTTGCCGACCGCGACGCCAACGTCATGTTCGCGGATATGGATGAAAAGAAACTGGTGTCGGAACTGGGTGAGGACCTTGCGGAAGAAGGCAATATCCGGATGTTCGCCGGGGACCTGCGTCAGAAGCTGACCATCGCCAATCTGCTGTCGGCCACGATCGATGCATTCGACCGGGTCGATATTCTGGTCAATGCCAGCCGGCAGATGCTGGTGGCCGATCCGCTGAACCCGGATGACGATGCGGTAACGGACCTGTTGAACCAGAACCTGATCACGTCGCTGCGGCTGACCCAGCTGTTTTCGCGCCGGATGATCAAGCAGGCTGAGAAGGACGGGCAGGACGAAGGACCCGTGGGGTCGATCATCAACCTGTCATCCATCGCCGCACAACGGACCCATCCCGATCTTCTGGCGTATTCGGTCAGCTCCGCCGCCTTGGATCAGTTGACCCGCTCGATGGCGGTCGCACTTGCGCCACACCGCATCCGCGTCAATGCCGTGGCCTTCGGAAGCGTGATGAGCGCGTCCCTGCAAGGGGCGCTGAAGGAAAACAGCGATTACCGCGACGACATTATTGACAACACCCCGCTGTCACGCATTGCAAGCGCAACCGAACTTGCGGAAGTGGCGCAGTTTCTGGCGTCGGACGGATCGGGGTTCATGACCGGGCAGATCCTGACGGTGGATGGGGGGCGTACGCTGGTCGATGCCGTGGGCACCCCGGCCCACTAACCCGTCAGGTGCCCAGCCGCGCGGCACAGCGGGCGATCTGCTCGGCGGTGACGGCTTCCAGCTGGCGTTTCTTTTCGTTCAGGGAAATCAGCTTCTTCCGCTCTTCCTCCAGATCGATCGCGACCGGCACCTTGCGTTCGATCAGACGTGTCCCGGTACAAAACCGGGTATGGCCGTAGTTGCCGCCACAAAATGTCAGCCCGACGCGCGGTTCGGTGCGGGTTTCAAGCGCATAGCCACGCTGAAGATTGGCGCGCGTTTCGTCGATCAGATCGTTGATCGTATTCAGTTCGCGCGTGGCCTGGGCCTCGCAGCGTTCCTGCGGTGTTGCACAGGCCGCGAGGGTAAGAATCGTCAGGGTCAGGGCCAGCCATCTCATGCGTTGAACTTTAGCAGAGTGTCGCACCCGGGCGAAAGCATGACGTGGGGTGTTGGCTGGGTCGCGGATTTCCTGTTAGCTCGCTCTCGATCAGTGAGGACAGTCAATGACAGACGACTTCGACACCCGCAAAGCCCGTGCTTCCGCCTGGTTCCGTCAATTGCGCGACGAGATCGTCGCCAGCTTCGAGGCCCTTGAGGATGCGCAGACCACCGGGCCATTTGCCGAGAATCCGCCGGGGCGGTTCGAGGTATCGGAAACCAAGCGGGCTTCGGATGACGGGTCGGATGCGGGCGGCGGGCTTATGAGCGTCATGCGCGGCGGGCGGACATTCGAGAAGATCGGGGTCAACGTCTCGTCCGTCTATGGCGAGTTGGGTGAGCGGGCACAAAAGGCGATGGCGGCGCGCGGCGTTCCAGGCATGGCGGACGATCCCCGGTTCTGGGCCAGCGGCATCAGCCTTGTGGCACATATGCAGAACCCGCACACGCCGGCGGTGCATATGAACACGCGGATGTTCTGGACGCCCCACGCATGGTGGTTCGGCGGCGGGTCCGATCTGAACCCCTGCATCGAGTATGACGAGGACACGGCCTATTTTCATAGTGTGCAAGAGGCCCATTGCGCGCCCCATGGCGATGAGTTGTATCCAAAGTACAAGGCTTGGGCGGACGAGTATTTCTTTGTGCCTCATCGCGGTCGGGCGCGGGGGGTCGGCGGCATCTTTTATGACGACCACAACTCTGGCGATTGGGAGGCGGATTTCGCCTTCACCCAGGATGTGGGCCGCGCTTTCCTGAAGGCGTTCGTGCCGCTGGTCGAAAAGCGCCGCGATACGCCGTGGACGGATGCCGACAAAGACACGCAGCTTGTGCATCGTGGGCTCTATGCCGAATACAACCTTGTCTATGACCGGGGGACGAAATTCGGTCTGGAAACGGGGCACGATGCGAACGCAGTGCTGATGAGCCTTCCGCCGCTGGCCAAGTGGGTGTGACATGACCGGTCCCGGGATCGAGTTCGAGACCGCGCTAAATGCGGCGATCGATGGCAAGACCAAGCCGCCCGGAAGCCTTGGGCGGATCGAGGAACTTGCGGCGCAGGTCGCCCGCGTGCAGGGGTCGCTCACCCCGCGAATGGAGACCTGTCGTCACATCATCTTTGCCGCCGATCACGGGCTGGCGCTGGAGGGTGTTTCGGCCTTTCCGCAGGCGGTGACGCGGGAGATGGTCAAGAATTTCCTCGCCGGTGGCGCTGCGTCGAACGTGTTTGCGCGGGCGAACGGCATCGACCTTGCGGTCGTCGATGCGGGTGTTGCGGGTGAACCGTTGCGTGCTGACGGGCTGGTTTCAGCCAGGATTGCGGGTGGGACTGCCAGTGCACTGGCTGGTCCGGCCATGACGACGGCGCAGGCGGAACAGGCACTGGCAGAGGGTGAGCGGATGGCGCGCGGGATGCCGTCAGATGCTTTGTCTGTTGGCGAGATGGGGATCGGGAACACATCATCCGCCGCTCTTCTGGCCGCGAAACTGAACGGACGCCCGGTGGCCGAGTTTACAGGTCGCGGGACGGGTCTCGATGATGCAGGGCTTGCCAACAAGGTCGCCATTCTGGAACAGGCTGCGGCGCGCACGCCGGAGAGACTGAATGGCCGAACGGCGTTGACCGAGTATGGCGGGTTCGAGATTGCGATGATGGCCGGAGCCATGCTTGCCGGGGCCGAGGACGGTCGCGTGGTGATCGTGGACGGCTTCATCGCGACGGCGGCGGCGGCGGTTGCGCTGGACATCGATCCAACCGCGCGGCCCGCCATGGTCTTTGCCCATCAATCCGCCGAGGCAGGACATCGTCTGCTTTGCGACTGCATCGGAGCCCGGCCGCTGCTGCATCTAGAAATGAGGCTGGGTGAGGGGACCGGCGCGCTTCTGGCATGGCCCGTGATCCGCGCGGCGGTCGCCATGCTGAACGAGATGGCCAGTTTCGAGAGTGCGGGTGTGAGCCGGTCTGAATGAAGAACCGCATCGCCGAGGAATGGGTGATCTTCCTGCTGGCGGTGCAGTTCTTTACCCGCCTTCCCGTGCCGCGCGATCCCGGCTGGTCGGAGGCGCGGATGGAGGCGACACCGCGCTGGTACCCTGCCGTCGGTCTGATCGTTGGTGTGATTTCAGCCCTGGTGTTCTGGGGCGCGGTGCAGCTTCTGCCGCCGGTGATCGCCGCCCTGCTTGCAACCGGTGCCGGGATCATTGCGACCGGGGCGTTCCACGAGGACGGGTTTGCCGATTGCTGCGATGGTCTTGGCGGAGCGGTGACCCGGGAACGCGCGCTGGAGATCATGAAAGACAGCCGGTTGGGCACCTACGGGGCTGTGGGCATCGGTCTTGTCCTGGCAGTCAAGGTTACTGCATTGGCCACACTTCCGGTCGAGGTTGTCCCATGGCTGCTGATCGTTGCGCACAGCCTGAGCCGGGCGAGTGCCGTCGCCGTGATCGCGACCAGCAGCTATGTGCGTGATCATGGCACTGGAAAACCCGTTGCAAGCGGAACATCGGGTCTGTGGTTCGCGGCACTAACGGCTGTATTTGCCGCAGCCCTTGCCGGATGGGCCGTTCCGGGCACAGCGGTCGCAGCGGGGCTTTTGGGCCTGATCGCAGGTCACATCGCCATGCGGCGGGTGTTTGAACCCCGGTTGGGAGGTTATACCGGCGACTGTCTGGGTGCGGTGCAGCAGACCAGCGAAGTCGGGTTCCTTCTGGGGGTGCTTGCGGTGCTTGGCACATGAGCGTCGATGTGGTGATCGAGGATCTGCGATGGGAGTCTGTCGGGCTTCCCGACATCGCTGAGCGTGCCGCGGATGCCGCGCTTCGTCATCTGGGCATGAGGCCGGATGTCTGGGAGATCGCTCTTCTTGCCTGTGATGATGGGCGGATCGCCGCCCTGAACGCCGATTTCAGGGGCAAGCCCGCGCCCACGAATGTACTGTCGTGGCCAGCGGAAGAGCGTGGCGCGGCGGAACCCGGAATGCCACCGGATGTCCCTGATCCGGATACGGAAACCGAGCTTGGCGATATCGCGATTTCCTTTGATACGATGGCGCGCGAGACTGCGGATCAGGATGTTTCGCTTGCCGATCATGCCACGCATCTGATCGTTCACGCAGTCTTGCATCTTCTGGGATATGACCATGAAGATGACCGGGATGCCGCACTTATGGAAAGATTGGAGGTCGAGATACTTGCCAGTCTGGGGGTCGCCGACCCATATTAGGGCGGTCACCGGTGTTGGTGACGTGTTTTGGAAAGGCAAGATGGGCGATAGTCAGGACGGATCGTCTGGGGCAGCGCAGGGCGCGCAGCCGGGATCCGGGATAGAGCAGGACGCGGACGAACAGGGGTCCGCGCAAGGATTCTTTTCGCGCTTTCTGTCCGCATTTTCATCCGAAGATGAGGGGAACGAGACCAAGGCACGGGCCGAACACGGCGCTGTGAACGGGGCGGTCGTGCCGGGCGTGGTAAACCTGCGCCGGATGCGGATCGAGGACGTGATGCTGCCAAAGGCAGAGATCGTGTCGGTTCCCGAAGACATTGCTCAGGATGAGCTGGTGGACGTGTTTCGCAACAGCGGTCTGACAAGGCTGCCGGTCTATCGCGGAACGCTGGATACGCCGATCGGGATGATCCATTTGAAGGATTTCGCGCTGATTCACGGTTTCAACGGGAAAAGCGCCAAGTTCGAGTTGCCCGAAATGCTGCGACCCCTGCTGTTCGCCCCGCCGTCAATGCCGATCGGCGTGCTGTTGCAGAAGATGCAGTCGGACCGGATGCACATGGCGCTGGTGATCGACGAATATGGCGGGGTCGACGGGCTGGTGACCATCGAGGACCTGATCGAACAGGTCATCGGTGAGATCGAGGACGAGCACGACATCGCAGAGGGCCAGTTCTGGGCGGAAGAAGCGCCGGGGTGCTATCTGGCCCAGTCGCGGACACCGCTGGACGAGTTCGAGGCAGAGATCGGCCAAAAGCTGGTGGATGGTGACGACGAGGAAGAGATCGACACACTGGGCGGGCTGGTCTTCATGCTGGCGGGGCGCGTTCCGGCGCGCGGCGAGGTGATCCACCACCCCAAGGGACCGGATTTCGAAGTGGTCGATGCCGATCCGCGCCGCATCAAGCGGTTGCGGGTGCGACTGAGCTCTGTGCCAAGACCGGCGTCACCGACCGCGCCCGATATGGACGGGGATGGCTGAAGCGGGGGCCGTTCCGGGCTGGATCGGGGGCAGGCGGGCGTGGCAGCGTTTTGCGCTTGCGGCGCTGGCCGGTGCACTGGCCGGATTCGGGCAGGTTCCCTTTTCCCTGCTCTGGCTTGCCGTTCCCGCGTTCTCGGTGGGGTTCATGATCTGGCAGTCGGCGGCAACCGGGCGCGCCGCATTTGGCGCAGGCTGGACTTTCGGTCTGGGGTATTTCGCCGTCACGCTTCATTGGATCGTCGAGCCGTTCCTGGTGGACGTGCCTCGCCACGGTTGGATGGCGCCCTTTGCACTTGTCTTTCTGTCCGGCGGCCTTGCGCTTTTCTGGGGTGCGGCCTTCGTTGTGGCGCGGACAGTACGATCCGGCGGCACCGGCGTGGCTGTCTGGGCCGGCGCATTGGCGCTGGCAGAGCTACTTCGGGGCCATATTCTGACTGGATTTCCATGGGCGCTGCCCGGTTACATATGGTCGGAGACGCCGGTTTATCAGGCGCTCGCTATCTTTGGCCCCTACGGTCTGACGTTGTTGACGCTGCTTCTTTCGGCGGCCTTGGCCGGGATCGTTTCATCGCAGGCGCGGGCCGCGGCTTTGGCCCTTTCCGTGGCTCTGGGTGTATCGATGGCTGGCCCTGCGTTCCTGCGTCCATCCCCTGTGGCGGCGGACGGACCTGTGATCCGGCTGGTGCAGCCCAACGCACCACAGGACGAGAAGTGGGATCCCGACAAGGTCACCATGTTCTTCCGGCGGCAGCTGGCGTTCACCGCGGAGTCGTCCGAGATCCGGCCTGCGCTGATCGTCTGGCCGGAAACGGCGATTCCTTGGCGGTTGGATCAGCCCGGCGTGGCGCTGCCTTACGTGGCCGATGCAGCAGCCGGTGTTCCGGTGGTTCTGGGGGCGAACCGGCGAGAAGACGGCCTCAGCTATAACTCGTTGGCCGTGATCGGGGACGAAGGCCGGATTGCAGGGCTCTACGACAAACACCATCTGGTGCCCTTCGGCGAATACATTCCCTTTGGTGGTCTCGCGGAACTGGTCGGTCTGCGCAGTTTCGCGGCACAGGACGGATACGGGTTTTCAGCCGGACCCGGGCCGCAACTGCTTGATCTCGGCGCACTTGGCAATGCGGTTCCGCTGATCTGTTACGAGGCGATTTTTCCGTCCAACCTGCACAAGGGGTTGCCCGGTCGCCCGGACTGGATTCTGCAGATCACCAACGATGCATGGTTCGGCAAGATCGCGGGGCCGCAGCAGCACCTTGCCCAGGCCCGTGCCCGCGCCATCGAACAGGGGCTGCCGATGGTCCGTGTGGCGAATACCGGTATCTCGGCAATGATCGACGCCCATGGCGATGTCGTGGCCAGCCTGCCTTTGGGAGAGGCCGGATTTCTGGATGCGGCTTTGCCATCGTCCCTCGACACCACGGTTTACGTGCGAACTGCCGACAGTCCCGCTTGGCTGGCGGCATTGTTCTGTCTTCTCGCAGGATGGGCAGGCCGGCGCAGAAATTCAGGTTGACCATGATGCGCCCTCCGCGTAGGCGAACGGATGCACTGTCACAACGGCTTCCTGGCGTGACGGATAGACATTGAATGGAGCACCGAATGTCCCGGCAGAATTATGTTTTTACCTCTGAAAGCGTTTCAGAGGGTCACCCGGATAAGGTCTGTGACCGTATTTCCGATGCAATTCTCGATGCCTTTCTGACCGAAGAGTCGCAGGCCCGCGTGGCTTGCGAAACCTTTGCGACCACCAATCAGGTCGTTGTCGGCGGAGAGGTTGGCCTGTCTGACCCGGGGCGGCTGGCGACCTTCATGGACACGGTTCCGGAGATCGTGCGTGCCTGCATCAAGGATATCGGTTACGAGCAGGACAAGTTTCACCACGCAACCTGCGACATCCTGAACCTTCTGCACGAGCAATCTGCGCATATCGCGCAAGGTGTTGATGCAAAGGACAACAAGGACGAAGGCGCCGGTGATCAGGGCATCATGTTCGGCTATGCCGTGCGCGAGACGCCTGAACTGATGCCGGCACCCATCCACTATGCCCATACGATCCTGCGGCGGCTGGCCGAGGTGCGGAAGTCAGGTCAGGAACCGGCCTTGCGCCCGGATGCCAAGTCGCAGCTTTCGCTGCGCTACGAAGATGGCAAGCCGGTCGAGGTGACTTCGATCGTACTGTCGACGCAGCACGAGAGCGAGGAACAGACCTCGGATGACATCCGGGCAATTGTCGAGCCGTATATTCGCGAAGTGCTGCCCGACGGGTGGCTGACGGATGCGACCGAGTGGTGGGTGAACCCGACGGGGACGTTCGTGATCGGCGGACCGGACGGCGATGCGGGCCTGACGGGCCGCAAGATCATCGTCGATACCTATGGTGGCGCTGCGCCCCACGGGGGCGGCGCCTTTTCCGGAAAGGACCCGACCAAGGTCGACCGGTCCGCGGCCTATGCCTCGCGCTATCTGGCGAAGAACGTGGTGGCCGCTGGGCTGGCGGATCGCTGTACGATCCAGTTGTCCTATGCGATCGGCGTGTCAAAACCCCTGTCGATCTATGCCGATCTGCACGGATCAGGTCAGGTTCATGCAAGCGAGATCGAACGTGCGATCCCGCAGATCATGGACCTTAGCCCGCGCGGCATCCGCGAACATCTGGACCTGAACCGGCCGATCTATGCCCGTACGGCGGCTTATGGCCATTTCGGCCGCGCACCCGAGGCCGATGGCGGTTTCAGCTGGGAAAGGACCGATCTTGCGAATGCGCTGAAGGCTGCGCTGTAGCACCTTCAGGATGGGGCAAGTTCGGTTTCGGGGGCGGTTGACGCCATCGCCTCCGCCCGCCAAACACCGCGGCCATGACGAAGCGAGAGCATCCCTCGGGCGCGCCGTGGCGCAATTTCTATGGCCGCAGGCATGGCAAGACCCTGCGCGACAGTCAGAAAGAGTATCTGGACACGGATCTGGCGCGGCTTTCACCGGGGCCGGTCGATTGGGATGTGAACCCGGAGCGGCATCTTCTGGACCTTAGGGGTCTGTTTGGGGGCAAGCCGGTCTGGCTGGAGATCGGTTTTGGCGGTGGCGAGCATCTGGTGCATCAGGCGGCTGGAAACCCGGATGTGGGCCTGATCGGGTGCGAGCCGTTTATCAACGGCGTGGCGATGCTGTTGGGGAAGATCCGGGCGGCGGGCGTGTCGAACCTCGCCGTGCATCCCGGTGACGTGCGCGACCTTTTCGATGTGCTGCCGGACGGATCGGTCGGGAAGGCGTTCCTCCTGTACCCCGACCCATGGCCTAAAGCGCGGCATCACCGCCGACGCTTTGTGACGCCTGAATATCTGGAACCGCTGGCTCGGGTGATGGCCACCGGCGCGGAGTTGCGGGTGGCGACCGACATTCCCGACTACGTTCGCCAGACGCTGGAGCAGGTGCCCGGGCACGGGTTCGAGTGGTTGGCGGAAAGGCCCGACGACTGGCGGCGGTCATGGAACGACTGGTATTCGACGCGGTATGAGCAAAAGGCGCTGCGCGAGGGCCGGGTGCCCCATTATCTCACGTTCCGGCGGGTGTGACCGGCGGGATTTGCGTATTTCTGACAAGACGAAGATGGGGCGTGGACGCTGTCCCGCGCCTCGTTTATCACGCCGGGGTCACAGATAAGAGATGTTTCGATGTCGTCGCACGGTCCCGCTATTCCCATGTCGTCTCACCCCGTGCGGGGTCTGAAGGGCACGGCGCATGTTCCCGGCGACAAGTCGATCAGCCACCGGTCGCTGATCCTTGGCGCGATGGCCGTGGGCGAGACGCGGGTGTTCGACCTTCTGGAAGGCGAGGATGTGCTGCGCACGGCGGAGGCCATGCGCGCCTTCGGCGCCGAGGTGACGGATCACGGCGGGGGCGAATGGTCGGTTCACGGTGTCGGCGTCGGCGGCTTTGCCGAGCCGGAGGATGTGGTGGATTGCGGAAACTCCGGTACAGGTGTGCGGCTGATCATGGGGGCGATGGCCACGACTCCGATTGTCGCGACATTTACCGGCGATGCGTCCCTGCGCAGCCGGCCCATGGGGCGGATCACCGACCCGATTTCGCTGTTCGGCGCGCGGGCGCATGGGCGGACAGGGGGCAGGCTGCCGATGACGATCGAAGGTGCGGCGGCGGCGATGCCGGTGGATTACCGCGTGCCGATGCCATCGGCGCAGGTGAAATCGGCGGTGCTTCTTGCCGGGCTGAATGCGCCCGGCATGACGGTCGTGACCGAGGCCGAGGCGACGCGCGACCATACCGAAAGGATGCTGCGGGGGTTCGGAGCCGATCTGTCGGTCGAGGAGACCCCCGAGGGCCGGGTGATCCGATTGCGGGGACAGCCGGAGTTGACACCCCAGACGATCCGGGTGCCGCGCGATCCGTCTTCGGCGGCCTTTCCGGTGGCAGCGGCCTTGATTACGGAGGGATCGGATGTACTGGTGCCCGGGATCGGTCTGAACCCGACCCGGGCGGGCCTGTTCGAGACGCTGCGCGAGATGGGGGCCGATCTGACTTATGAGAACCCGCGCGACGAGAGCGGCGAACCCGTCGCGGACCTGCGTGCCCGTTATTCACCGGATATGAAGGGGATCGAGGTTCCGCCAGAACGAGCGCCTTCCATGATCGATGAGTATCCGATCCTTTCGGTGGTGGCGTCATTCGCTGAGGGCAAGACCATGATGCGCGGGGTTAGCGAGCTTCGCGTCAAGGAAAGCGACCGGATCGACGCGATGGCGCGCGGGCTTGAGGCCAACGGCGTGAGGGTGGAAGAGGGCGAAGACTGGTGGTGCGTCCGTGGGATGGGGGCCCGGGGCGTTCCGGGCGGCGGTTTGGCCGCGGCGCGTCTGGACCACCGGATCGCCATGTCTTTCATGTGTCTGGGGATGGGGGCGAAGCGCGCGGTGCGGATCGACGATGCGGGACCCATTGCAACAAGCTTTCCGATCTTCGAGACGCTCATGTCGAATATCGGGGCACGGCTGACCCGGGACAATTCATGATCGGTCTCGGTGGTGCGCGCTTTCTGGCCGGACTGGCGGCGTTCGGCTGTCTGGCTGCAATGATCTGGATCGCGCAGACGCGGATTGCGCCGGTGGCGCCCGATGGCGTTCTCTTGCAGACCCGGGTCTTCGGATACGACACGCACGATCTTTGGACCTTTGCCCTGGCGATAGGACGGGCCGGTGAGGTGCAGGCTTATCGGACGATGGTCCTGTGGCTCGACAGTGCGTTTGTCCTGTGCTTTGCGGCATTCACTGTTCTGGCGCTCTGGCCGAACCGGGTTTTGGCGTTTACGCTGGCGGTTCTCTACGCCGCAACGGACCTTATGGAAAACCTGCGCCTCCTTGAAGCGGTCGAGTTGGCAGCAGGCGGAGCGGTCGATATTCCTGAACCGGGTACGTTGTCCGTCGTGGGCTATCTGACCGGACAGAAGTACTTTCTCTTGGCGATGATTGCCGGGTCGATCCTGCACAGACGCCTGACGGAGGGTAAGATATGACAACCGGTTCCTGCCTGTGCGGACAGGTCACATTTCGGACCGATGCGACCCTGCGGCCTGTCATTGCCTGTCATTGCGTCCAGTGCCGCAAGACGAGCGGGCATCATGTTGCAGCGACCTCCGCCCCGCGTGACAGCGTGCGGGTTACCGGCGAAGTACGGTGGTTTCGCTCGTCCGATACGGCCCGGCGCGGCTTCTGCCCGACATGCGGGTCGAACCTGTTTTGGGACGGGCCGGGCGCGAACCTTTCGATCTTTGCCGGAATGCTGGACAGCCCGACCGGGATCAGGCTGGCGGGACATATCTACTGCGCGCATAAGAGCGATTACTACGAGATCACCGATGACCTGCCGCGGGCGGAGCAGGATGATCCGGTGCTGACGACGGTGGTGAGATGAGCTTTATAGTGGCAATCGACGGCCCTGCGGCCAGTGGCAAAGGGACGATCAGTAGAGCGGTGGCGGCCCATTTTGGATTTGCGCATCTGGACACCGGGCTTCTGTACCGTGCCGTGGGGCGGCGGGTTCTTGGGGGCGAGGTGCCGGGTGACGCGGCGCGCGGTCTGAGGGCCGAAGACCTGAAGGCGGATGATCTGCGGGGGCCAGACGTGGCGCAGGCCGCGTCGAAAGTCGCAGAGATCAGAGAAGTGCGCGCGGCCTTGGTGGATTTTCAGCGGGCCTTTGCGACGCGGGCTGGAGGGGCGGTGCTGGATGGCCGCGATATCGGGACGGTGATCTGCCCCGAGGCACAGGCAAAGCTTTATGTGACTGCGTCGGATGAAGTTCGGGCCGGGCGCCGCTACGCGGAACTGGTCGAACGCGGGATCGAGACCACGCCAGAGAAGGTCCTGCTTGATCTGCGGGAGCGCGATGCACGGGATTCGGCGCGGGCGACGGCACCTTTGAAAGCCGCGGAGGACGCGGTTGTGCTCGATACGTCCGGGATGTCGATTGATCAGGCGGTTGCGGCTGCGATCGCGCATGTGACCGCACAGCACCGCTAGCGGGCCTATTCCTCAGGCCGTCACGCGATAGGCAATTCCGAACCGTTTCTTAAAGGCTGCAGCGCCTGTTGGCGTGACCAGAACGGTGTGAGAACCCCTGTTCCGACGGACCCAATCCCGGCTAACGAAGTTCTGCAGCAGGGCACCTGCGAGGCTGCCGCCCAGATGAAAGGCGTCTTCGCTCCAATCATGGCACAGCGCCAGGAGTTTTCTGGGGGCGCTTTCGAGCGTGGAGACGTCAACACCAAGGTCGTTCAACGCGATGCGGCCCGTATCACTGACCGTCAGGCCCCCTTGTCCGTGGCGCAATGTGCCGTTTCCGATCAGTGCTTCGGCAAGACCAACCCCCAGCCGACCCGAAATGTGATCGCCGCACCCACGGGCGTGAAGGGTGGCTTCGTCGTTGCGCAGGGTCTCAGGCCCGTCCGGTCGGGTCCGTGCCGCAACCTTTTCCAGACCTTCAAGCACGTCGGCCACGCGTTCTGTCGTCAGCCGATAATACCTGTTTCGGCCAGAGCGGGTCACGGCAATCAGGCCGGCTTCGGTCATCTTGGCCAGATGCTCGCTTGCCGTGCTCGGGGCGACGTTCGCGGAACGGGTCAGGTCGCCGGCCGAGGCGGCACCGGAATCCTTCAACGTGAAAAGCATGTTCGCGCGTGCGGGGTCGCCGATCATCGCGGCAACTTCGGCTATGGAGAGAATACTTGCCATGTTTCGGTCATAGCCGAAATGTTAGCACGACGCAATGGAGCAGGTTGGGATCAGGAGGGCAGGTCGCCCCGATCACAAGGAGACTGACATGTGGGAAGATGAGCTGAAGATGAGAACGCGTCTGGGAGATGGATATGCAAGACTTGGCCGCCGGAAAAAGGTGCCACTCTGGCAGACACGGCACCCGATTACCGGATTGCGGCTGGCCAGACTATGGCGGCGGGACAAAACGTGATCCGCCCGACCGACGGGTGCCGGGGCATTGGCGGCTTGCAATGCCACCCCGGCAAGGCTATAGACCGCGCGTCGAAGCGGCGGTGACAGTCGTAGGGCAAAGACTTGGGCAGGGTCGGTAATCACCGGCCCTTCTTGTTTTTCCCGAAGGTTGCCGTCACAGGACCAACCCCAAGACCGGCGGAGACAACCGCGCGGCCAGTCAAAACGCAAAAAGGAAACGAAACACGCATGTGCGCTAAAGCAACTATGGAGGAATTCGAAGCCCTCCTGAACGAAAGCTTCGAAATTGATACGCCCCAAGAGGGGTCCGTTGTCAAAGGCAAGGTCATCGCAATCGAAGCGGGACAGGCCATCATCGATGTCGGCTACAAAATGGAAGGCCGCGTCGATCTTAAAGAATTCGCGAATCCGGGCGAAGCACCCGAGATTGCAGTGGGCGACGAGGTCGAGGTTTATCTTGACCGGGTCGAGAACACCCGTGGCGAAGCTTCGATCAGCCGGGACAAGGCGCGTCGCGAGGAAGCCTGGGATCGTCTGGAAAAGGCCTATGCCGACGAGAACCGCGTCGAAGGCGCGATCTTCGGTCGGGTCAAGGGCGGGTTTACCGTCGATCTGGGTGGTGCGGTTGCGTTCCTGCCCGGCAGCCAGGTTGACGTACGCCCCGTGCGCGACGCCGGCCCCCTGATGGGCCTCAAGCAACCATTCCAGATCCTGAAAATGGACCGCCGCCGTGGCAACATTGTCGTCTCGCGCCGCGCGATCCTTGAAGAAAGCCGTGCCGAACAGCGCGCCGAGGTGATCGGTAACCTGACCGAGGGTCAGGCCGTTGACGGTGTGGTCAAGAACATCACCGAATACGGTGCGTTCGTCGATCTGGGCGGTGTTGACGGGCTTCTTCATGTCACCGACATGGCATGGCGCCGTGTGAACCACCCCTCGGAGATCCTGTCGATCGGCGAGACGGTCAAGGTTCAGGTCATCAAGATCAACAAGGAAACCCACCGCATCAGCCTTGGCATGAAGCAGCTTCAGGACGATCCTTGGGATGCCGTCGAAGCCAAGTTCTCGCTGGGGTCGGTCCACAAGGGCCGCGTCACGAACATCACTGATTACGGTGCGTTCGTTGAGCTTGAAGCCGGTGTCGAAGGTCTGGTCCACGTCTCGGAGATGAGCTGGACCAAAAAGAACGTCCATCCGGGCAAGATCGTGTCGACCTCTCAGGAAGTCGACGTGATGGTGCTGGAGATCGACACAGCCAAGCGCCGTGTTTCGCTTGGCCTCAAGCAGACCCAGCGCAACCCTTGGGAAGTGTTTGCAGAGACCCACCCCGAAGGCACCCCGGTCGAGGGCGAGGTCAAGAACATCACCGAGTTCGGTCTGTTCATCGGTCTCGAAAACGACATCGACGGTATGGTGCATCTCAGCGACCTGAGCTGGGATCAGCGCGGCGAAGATGCGATCCAGAACTATCGCAAGGGCGACACGGTGAATGCCGTCGTCACCGAGGTGGATGTGGAGAAAGAGCGTATCTCGCTATCCGTCAAGGCGCTGGATGACAGCTTCTCGGGTGCGACCGAAGGTGTTGCACGCGGTTCGATCATCACCGTCGAAGTCACCGCGATCGAAGATGGCGGCATCGAAGTGGAGTATGAAGGTGCGAAATCCTTCATCCGCCGGTCCGACCTGTCACGCGATCGCGCCGAACAGCGCCCCGAGCGCTTCCAGGTCGGTGACAAGCTTGACGTGCGCGTGACCAATGTCGATCAGAAGACCCGCCGTCTGGGTCTGTCGATCAAGGCCCGCGAAATCGCCGAAGAGAAAGAGGCCGTACAGCAGTATGGCTCCTCCGACTCCGGCGCATCGCTGGGTGACATTCTAGGCGCCGCGCTCAAGGGCGACGACGACTGATCATCGGCTTCACAGCTGACGAAACGGTCCCTTCGGGGGCCGTTTTTTTATGCCCGAATCATCCGCTTCAGGCTGCGACGCAGCATGCCTAAACAGGTGCGCCCCGGTTGTGGTGGGGCCCCAACTGTCAGAAAAACTGGACAGGTCTACCCGTTTTTCGCCCCAAATTCAGCAGCATGGGCGCAATCAGTCGGTTTCGCGAGACCGATTTCCGCAGTATAGTCGTGGAAATCGCACTCGGGGATCACCCGGGGCGCAATCCAAAAACGGGGGGAGGTTTCTTATGATACGTTCCGAACTGATCCAGAAGATCGCAGATGAGAATCCTCACCTGTATCAGCGAGACGTGGAGCGTATTGTCAATACGATCTTCGAGGAGATTATCTCGGCCATGGCGTCGGGAGATCGGGTTGAACTGCGTGGTTTCGGAGCCTTTTCGGTCAAGAAGCGTGACGGCCGCATCGGGCGTAATCCGCGTACAGGCGAGTCTGTTCAGGTCGAAGAAAAGCATGTTCCGTTTTTCAAGACCGGCAAGCTCTTGCGCGACAGGCTGAACGGCAAGTAAACTCTCTTTCATGCGCTATATTCGCTATGCATTTTGGGTGATTCTCGGGATCGCCCTTCTCACGACCGCGCTTGCAAATCGCCAGCCGGTGACGCTGAACCTTGTTCCAGACGAACTGGCAACGTTTCTTGGCTGGTCCTTTTCGGTAACGCTGCCGCTGTTCCTGATCATCTTTGCCGGGATCGTCGCCGGCCTTCTGATCGGGTTCGTCTGGGAATGGCTGCGCGAATACAAGCATCGCGCCGAGGCCAGCCAAGAACGGCGGGAACGCCAACGGCTTGAACGCGAGATAGACAAGCTCAAGACGCCCGAGCCGGGGGGCGGTGACGACATTCTGGCCATTCTCGACGAGAGCCAGACCGCGCGGTAACGCTAGGACACGACAATGTCTGACATCAGGGTCAAGATCTGCGGGCTGAAACAGCCCGCCCATATCGCTGCTGCGGTGGATGCCGGAGCGGCCTATGTGGGCTTTGTGTTCTTTCCGAAGTCGCCCCGGCATCTCGCGATCGAGGCGGCCCGAACCCTTGCACTGGAGGTGCCGCCGGGCGTGGCGAAGGTCGCGCTGGTGGTGAATGCCGATGACGATGCGCTTGGCGCGATCCTCGATCAGGTCCCGCTCGACATGCTGCAACTACATGGCGATGAGTCGCCGAAACGCGTCGCAGAGGTACGCGCGCGGTTCGGACTGCCGGTGATGAAAGCGGTCGGTGTCGCCGAGGCAAACGATCTGGTCGCGCTTGACGCCTATGGGAAGGTGGCCGACCAGATTCTTGTGGACGCCAAGCCGCCGAAGGGCGCGGATCTCCCTGGCGGGAACGGCCTTGCCTTCGACTGGCGACTGATCACCGGACGGCGCTGGCCGGTTCCGTGGATGCTGGCGGGTGGCCTGACATCCGGCAATGTGGCCGAGGCGATCCGCCTTACCGGCGCACGGCAGGTTGACGTGTCATCCGGCGTGGAAAGCGCGCCCGGTCTCAAAGACGAAACGCTGATCAGATCGTTCATAGAGGCCGTAAAGTGACCGTGGCGTTTCGCGAGGCTGTTCGGGCGGATGTTCCGGCGGTCCTCGATCTCTTGCGCGACGATCATCTGGGCGCGGGCCGGGAGGAAAGCGATCTGTCCCGCTATTACGACGCCTTCGATCAGATGTTGTCGGAACCCGGCAATCGCGTGATCGTCGGAGAACAGGACGGACGGGTCGTCGCGACCTATCAGATCACGTTCATCCGCGGTCTGTCGCTACGGGCGACCCGGCGGGCGCAGCTTGAAGGCGTTCGCGTTGCAAGTGATCTGCGGGGCGGTGGAGTTGGCGCGCTGATGATCGCAGATGCCGAAACCCGCGCCCGCGTGGCGGGCTGCAAGCTGATGCAACTGACGATGAACGCCACGCGCACGGATGCGCGCCGGTTCTACGAATCCGCCGGGTTTACGGCCTCGCACATAGGCTTTAAACGCGATCTGTCCTGAGGGAGACCACGATGGCGAATGATCTTTTCAACAGCTTCATGACCGGCCCGGATGAAAACGGCCGCTTCGGCGATTTCGGCGGACGCTTCGTGTCGGAAACGCTGATGCCGCTGATCCTTGATCTTGAGGCGCAGTATGAGCACGCCAAGACCGACCAGTCCTTCTGGGACGAGATGGATTTCCTCTGGAAGCATTATGTGGGTCGCCCCAGCCCGCTTTACTTCGCCGAACGCCTGACTGAGCATCTTGGTGGCGCAAAGGTCTATATGAAGCGCGACGAACTGAACCACACCGGGGCGCACAAGATCAACAATGTGCTGGGCCAGATCATTCTGGCGCGTCGCATGGGCAAGTCACGCATCATTGCGGAAACCGGTGCGGGTCAGCACGGCGTCGCCACGGCGACGGTCTGTGCCAAGTTCGGGCTGAAATGCGTGGTCTATATGGGTGCCCATGACGTGGAGCGTCAGGCGCCCAACGTGTTCCGGATGCGCCTCCTAGGGGCCGAGGTCGTGCCGGTTACCTCCGGCCGCGGTACACTCAAGGACGCGATGAACGACGCGCTGCGCGACTGGGTGACGAATGTGCGCGACACATTCTATTGCATCGGGACGGTCGCGGGCCCGCATCCCTATCCGGCCATGGTGCGCGATTTTCAGGCGATCATCGGCAAGGAGACCAAAGAACAGATGATGGAGGCAGAGGGACGGTTTCCCGATACCGTCATCGCCGCAATCGGTGGCGGGTCAAACGCCATGGGCCTGTTCTATCCGTTCCTCGATGACAAGGAGGTTGCGATCATCGGGGTCGAGGCTGGCGGCAAGGGCGTGAACGCCAAGATGGAGCATTGCGCCTCGCTGACCGGTGGCAGGCCGGGTGTGCTGCATGGCAACCGGACATATCTCTTGCAGGATGACGATGGCCAGATCCTTGAGGGTTTCTCGATTTCCGCAGGTCTCGACTACCCCGGAATCGGGCCCGAACATGCCTGGCTGCATGAGATCGGGCGTGCGCAATACGTGGCGATCACCGATGCCGAGGCGCTCGAGGCGTTTCAGCTCTGCTGCGAAATGGAAGGGATCATTCCGGCGCTGGAGCCCAGCCATGCGCTTGCCCATGTCACCAAGATCGCGCCGGAACTGCCGTCTGATCACATCATTTGCATGAACATGTGCGGTCGGGGTGATAAGGATATTTTCACAGTCGCCAAGGCGCTTGGCTTTGATATCTAGCTCTCGAAGCGCCCGATAAACCAGAGTTTATGGCTGTCGGTCCGGGGTTTATTTGCACAGGACTAAACCCCGGTTCAATGGAGCGGCGCGGTTTTGTGTGCCCAGTTCGTATCACAAGCAGCGCATCCATGCTGCGCCATTTTGTGAGAGGACTGATCCATGGAACTCAAGAACCTTACCGCGATTTCCGCCGTTGCCCTTTTGATGGGTACAACCGCATTTGCGTCTGTTCCTGGCGCACCGCTTGCCGTGACCGAAGCCGACGAAGAGGTCGAGGGCGTTCTGGTCGCCGATCGGGGCGGATTCCTCAGCGATTTCTGGCGAACGGTCACCGGCGGCAGCGGAAGTAGCGATGACGACTATGACGATGACGATGATGATGACGATGATCGTGATGATGACCGGTGGGACGATGACGACCGGGACGATCGCAACGACGACCGGGATGACCGGGATGACCGGGATGACGACGACGATGACCGTGATGATGACGACGACGATGATGATTGATCCAGCGCGGAACATAGTCGCAGCATGAACACACAGGGTTCCTACACAGGTGGGGACCCTGATAGGAAACTGGGATGGTTATACGGTTACTACTGATCTTGATGTTGGCCCTTGCGCCATTGTCGCCTGCGGTCGCCGACACGACGCAGGACAGCATCATACAGCAACTGCGCGAACAGGGTTTCGAACGCATCGAGCTTCGGCGGACGCTGCTTGGCCGCGTCCGCATTCTGGCGTTCAGCGATACGTTGCGCCGTGAGATTGTTTTTAATCCATCCAGCGGCGCAATTCTGCGGGACTTCTGGACCACGCTTTCGAACAGGGACGATGACGACGCAGGCATTATCAGTCCAAGGGGCGGCTCCGGCGGCGGCGGTTCGGGCGACCGCGACGATGATGACGACGATGATGATGATGACGACGACGATAACGGCGGCGGCGGTGGCGGCGGCGGTGATGGTGGTGGCGACGACGACGACGACGATGATGATGACGACTAGAGCCGTGTAGATGGGACGCCGGGCGGGGCTGTGAACAATCAGATACTGATCATCGGGATTCTCGTGCTTCAGGCCGTTTGCGGCGGGTTCTTTCTGGCCGACATCACGGTTTCGGTACTGGGCCTGCCCTTCGCGCCGATCAGTTGGCAAATCTACGAGTTGCTCGAAATCGGGGCGGCTCTTGGTCTGATACTGGGAGTTGTCGTCGCAGCGCTGGCTCTGCGGCAGGCGCGGCTGCGAACCATCAGAGCGGAGATGGCGCTGAGGGCGGCGTCAGGCGCCTTCATGGAAGTCTTGGAAGAGCGGTTTTCGGAATGGGGCCTGACTCCGGCCGAGCGTGACGTTGCGCTGTTTGCAATCAAGGGGATGTCGACACAGGAAATCGCGACGCTGCGCAATACCTCGGAAGGGACGGTCAAGGCGCAGACGAACGCCATTTATCGCAAGGCGGACGTATCGGGCCGTCCGCAGCTTCTGAGCCTGTTCATCGATGACCTGATGGCTGACTAGCTGTCGCGCTGGGCGTGCTCTTCCAGCACCTCAAGCGGTACGGTGTCCAATGCCCGCTGATGGGTCGAGGCCAGCCGAACCCGCGGCGCGGCGCCTTCGTCGGCGGCCTGCATGAAACGGCCAGCACACAGGCACCACTGATCGCCGGGTTTCAGGCCTGGAAAGCGAAACTCGGGCCGGGGGGTCGACAGGTCGTTGCCGACATACTTCGAATAAGCCAGGAATTCGGCGGTCATCACGGCACAGACCGTATGGCTGCCCTGATCCTGACTGCAAGTGTTGCAGGACCCGTCGCGGAAAAAGCCGGTCATCGGATCGGAGGAGCAGGGCTGGAGCGTTTCGCCGAGAATGTTGACGGGGTCGTCGGGTGTCATCTGAACTCCTCTGGCAGCCGCGCGTGATCCCACTGGACCCAACGCCCATGGTAATCGGCGCGGCCGACTTTCAGTGTGTGACCGCCGGGCCAGATCTGCAAGTCTATGTCGGCGTGGGGACCGGCGGCTTCCAGCGACAGACGTGCCATCGGCGCGGTCGCAGTGGCATGGCTGGCCGCTGTGTTTATCGTTTTGTTTCCAATAGCTTGGGATGGTGCAGGCAGGTATTGCCAGGCGATTGTATGGAACAGAATGTGCAGGACTCCCTCGCGGGGTCCGAAAGTTTCGGCCAGCCAGTCGACGGCATCGGCTCTGGCGATGTCCGCCGGGTGTCGGGCGGCCAGCGTAATCGCGGCTTCGGTGCGGGCGATGCGGTCCAACTGGTCTGGCCAGAGATACGACAAAAGCCGTTCGCGATCGGCCTGCGGGTCAAGGGGTGTGAGGTCGACGCCGGCGCGGCGGGTGACGGTCACGTCCTGAGGTTCGGGGGCGGGGCCGGACCAGTCCGGCGACAGGTGAACGGGGGAGTCTGCTGGGCCGTATTCGGTATCTCCGGCGGTCAGACGGAACTGATCCGCCCGGAGATTGAGCCCAGCGGAACAACCGATTTCGGATATGTGTATCGGATGCGGAAACCATGCGCATAACATGTGTATGGCCGGGATAAGGGCGGCGGCGCGGCGGACCTCGTTCGTCTGGGGCGGGCTGTCCAGACGGTCCAGAAGAAATGCCGTATCCGTCTTGAACGTGCCTCGGACCCCCCGCCACAACGCATCGTCATCCACGGTGTTCGGCGGATAGACCGGTGTCAGGCCCGGATGGCCCGCGCGTTTGAGCGCGTGAAGCGCACCGGCCAGCCGCAGGGGAACAGACTGGCTTCGGCTGGACACATCGCCCGTCCAATTGAGCAGCCGGTCCGAGACCGGATCACCCGGTTCCAGCCGGTCGGCCAGAAGCTGCATCAGCCGGGCCATGAACGGCGAGCCGAGCTTGGCGCAGCCGCGCGACTGGCTTTCGAATGCCACGCGCAGAGCCGTCACCGGAACTTGTCCATCAGCTTTTGCAGAGTCGAGCGGGCGTCGGGTTCGGCCTCGGGTGGTTCACTTTGGCTGGCAGGCTCTGCCGTGGGTTTTGGCGCGCTCTTCGACGACCGCGGCGGGTTCAGCCGCAGCGAGACGGCATTCATGAACCGCCCTGTATCGCCTGCCGCCAGCGACGCTGCGCCATCCGAGATGCCGCGCAGCATGTCGTCCAGCCAGTCCTTATCGGCCTTTGCGAAATCCTTGAGCACGTAATGCGGGACCGCATCCTTGTGACCGGGATGCCCGACGCCCATACGGACGCGCGTATAGTCATCGCCGATATGGGAATGCAGCGACCGAAGCCCGTTATGGCCCGCATGCCCGCCGCCCGCCTTGGTCTTGAGCTTGCCCGGCGCAAGGTCGATCTCGTCGTGAAAAACCACGATATCGCCCGGATCGAGCTTGTAGAACCGCATCGCCTCGCCCACCGACTGACCCGAGAGGTTCATGAAGGTTTCGGGCTTCAGCAGCACGACCTTTTCCGACCCAAGACGACCATCGCTGAGTTGCCCCTGAAACTTGGCACGCCACGGACCGAAGCCGTGATCGGATGCGATCCGGTCGACGGCCATGAAACCGATATTGTGGCGGTTGCCCGCATACTTCGCCCCGGGATTTCCGAGGCCGACGAAAAGGCGCATGGGTTTGGGTCCAGTTCAGGTTGACCCCTTGATGCACCAGCAGGTCCGGATTTTCCAGAGAGCTCGCAGCCCTCCGCTCCCGCAAACCCAGAGCCATCCCGAACGGGCGTTTCAAATCCGTGGTCGTTTGGTAGGGTTCCCGGCAACTGCAGCTCATGAAGTGAGATATCCCTTGGCACCAGACGCGCAGACGCGGCTGACTTTCCTGGAGTTCAGTTCGCCCGAACCCGAGAAGACCCAAGCCTTTTTTGCAGATGCATTCGGGTGGGAATTCATCGACTACGGTGATGATTACAAGGATATCCAGGGCGCGGGAATCGCGGGCGGCATTGCCCGAGGCGATCTGCGCCCGCCCCTTGCGGTTCTTCAGACCGATGATCTGGAAGCGATGCTGGAAACCGTGCGCGCGGCAGGCGCGGAGATCACGCGCGAGATTTTCAGCTTTCCCGGTGGACGGCGTTTCCAGTTCCGAGAGCCCGGCGGGAATGAAATGGCCGTGTGGTCGGAAAACTAGTGTGCCCCGGAAAGGGGG
The DNA here is from genome assembly GCA_947503175.1 of uncultured Paracoccaceae bacterium. Classification (GTDB taxonomy): domain Bacteria; phylum Pseudomonadota; class Alphaproteobacteria; order Rhodobacterales; family Rhodobacteraceae; genus Ovoidimarina. Next base: position 325,704 of record CANNCO010000003.1, on the reverse strand, counting down.
CACGGAACAATCCAAGGGAAAGGGGGTTTGCAGGCATGGTCAGGCCCGGTCCCGTTCGACATGCTCGACAAGATGCCCGTCCAATGCGGCATCGATGGCGGCGGAACGGCCCTGCGCGACGGCCGCGCCCGGCAGCCAAAGCAGAAGGGTGAGGGCCGTCGGACGCGTCAGAGACTCTCCAGAAAAGCGATCAGGGCGGCGCGGGCTTCCGCGGGTATCTCGACCACCTGATCCCTTGCGTCCTGCGCCTCTCCGCCATGCCACAGGATTGTTTCCAGAAGACCGAGGCCGATCATCTGGTTGGCGACGCGCGGGCTTAACATGGCCTCCGGGTGAAGCGGTCCATAGACCGGATCGGCAGCCCTGTAGGTCGGGTGCCGCAGAAACGCGACCTCGCCATCCGACAGTTGTACCCCTTCCTCTTCTTAGGTGATGCTCGGGCTGCATTCGACCGCATGGCCGGGCAGGCTGAAATCCTGCAAATGCGTTCCGTAATTCGGGTCCGGCAAGGTGGCGATGTAATCGGCGATCTCGGCGATACCGTCCTCGGGACTGCCGGGGATCGAGATGCGCAGGAACATGGATACCGCACTGTCATCGGGGCCTTCGGGGGGATGGCCGCGCCTGTCCTTCAGATGGCACCGCTGACAGGAGCGTGCGTTGAACAACGGACCCAGCCCGTCACTTGCGATGGTTGGATGCCGGGGCGATACCCAGAACCTGAGGAAGAGACTGTTGCCGACCCTGAAGTTCAGTTCGTCCTCGAAGGACAGGCTTTCCGATGGCTGCGAAAACGCATCCGCCGTGATGCGCGCGCACCGTGGCAGCGCCGGCAGAGTTCTCTTCGAACGGAAGCGCCTCCGAGAAGTCGACGGGCGGCACCGTCGCCGCCGTGATCCTGTCCGGAGGATACGCGGCCATCAGCCATTCGGCGGTGGTCGGCATATGAGGTTCGGTGCTACTTTTGTGCGGTTCCGTAACGCGCCATGAAGGTCGCAACCGCGCCATCTGCGACGCGTGCGATTTCCTCGTCCGAGAACCGATCCTGAATCCCGAACATCAGCTTGGGGAAAAGGTCCGCCTTGCACAGTTCGGCGAACTGATCGGCGGCCAGATCGCAATCGTCGATGGCAAGTTCGCCCCGGTCGATGGCCTGCCGGAAATAGGCGATCATCTTGGTGCGCATCAGCTCCGGACCCGATTCCCAGAACTCCTTGCCCAGCCCCGGGAAACGATCGCTTTCGGCGACGCAGATGCGAAACACGTTCCTGCCGAAGGGGGACAGAAACAGACGCATCATACGCTCGGCGGCGGTGCGGAGAGCCTTTTCCGGGGCCGCGTTCATCGCGATCATCTCGTCCGTGGCGGTTTCCTGCCGCACGCATTCGGCCTTGGCCACTTCCATGAAAAGAATGCGCTTGTCCGGAAAGTAGTTGTAGAGCGTCGCCTTCGAGACGCCTGCCTGCCGCGCGATGTCGTCGACACTGGCACCTTCAAACCCGTCTCGCAGAAAAACCGTGCGCGCGCCTTCAAGAACCTGCGAAACCTTGCGCCCGGTCGGTGTTGTTTCGGTTTGAATGTCCATATGTCCCATATCTCCCTTTCACAATATAAACTGAGCGGTTTAGTTTTTTCAAGGTTTCGGAGTCTGGAACCTGTTCCCGGTGGTTGCGCTTGGCGGCCGCGCCCGATAGCCCTGCGATATGGTCGACATTCTCCTGCAGACCCTGCCCTTCTTTGCACTGATCGGTCTGGGGTTCTGGGCAGGGGCGACGGGGTTCTTCAGCGCCGAGGCGACGGCCTATCTGACGAAGTTCGTTTTCTACTTCGCTCTGTCAGCCATGCTGTTTCGCTTTTCCGCGAACCTGTCGATCGGCGAGATCTTCGATCTGAACTTCGTCCTCGCCTATCTCGTCGCCTGCATCGCGGTCTACCTCCTGGCCACGCTGGTGGCCGTTCTGCGCAAACGGTCGATGGCCGAGGCCGCGATCGAGGCGCAATGCGCGATCATCGGCAATGTGGGCTTTCTGGGCATTCCGATGCTTGTTCTTCTCTTGGGGGAACAGGCGATCGGGGCGGTTCTTCTGGTCCTTGCAACCGATCTGATCGTCTTCGGCAGTCTTATCGTCATCCTGATCACCGCAAGCCGGGGGCGGATGTCGCCCGCGATTCTGGGCACGGTCGGGATGGGTCTTTTGAAGAACCCGATGATCATGTCCATCGCGGCGGGTCTGATCTGGTCGGCCTTTGCGCTGCCGATACCCGGGCCGGTGAACGACTTTCTCCAGATCCTTGGGGCCGCGGCGACGCCCGGCGCGCTGTTCGCCATCGGTGCATCGCTGGCGGGCAAATCGGCAGAGCGTGTGAGCGTCGCGGTCTGGCTGTCCTTCTGCAAGCTGGTCCTGCATCCGGCAGCGGTTGCCGTTTCGGCGCTTCTGATATTCTCGGTCGACCGTGCGGCTGCGGGGGCGATGATCGCGGCGGCGGCCTTGCCCGTGGCAGGCAACGTGTTCATCCTAGCCCAGCATTACGGGGTCGCGCCCCAGCGCGCTTCGGCTGCAATCCTGATATCGACCATCGTGTCGGTGGTGACGGTGACGGTGGTCGTGGCATGGGTCGGCACTCTCTGAATGAAAGGTGATCTGATGGAAACGGTTTCGGAAAACGCTTGTTTTGGCGGGGTTCAGGGGGTCTATCGCCATGCTTCGGCGGCGACGGGCACGGATATGACATTCGGGCTGTACCTGCCGCCCGCAGCGCAGGCCGGGAAGGTGCCGGTGCTGTGGTATCTGTCCGGCCTGACCTGCACCCATGAGAACGCGATGACCAAGGCAGGCGCGCAGGGATATGCCGCGCAGGCCGGGGTGGCTGTGATCTTTCCCGATACCTCGCCCCGTGGGGAAGGCGTGGCCGATGACGAGGCGTACGATCTGGGGCAGGGCGCGGGCTTCTATGTGAATGCGACCGAGGCGCCCTGGGCTCCGCATTTCCGGATGTGGGATTACATTGCCGAAGACCTGCCCAAGGCTGTCTTCGATGCATTCCCGCTGGACGAGGGTCGTCAGGCGATCACCGGGCATTCCATGGGCGGGCATGGCGCGCTAACGCTGGGCATAACCCATCCCGACCGCTATCGCAGCGTATCGGCCTTTGCCCCGATTGCCCATCCGACGGATAGTGACTGGGGGCGGAAACAGCTTGCCGCCTATCTGGGAGCGGAAGAAACTCCGTGGCGCGCGCATGATGCATCGATCCTGATGGAGAAGCGCGGGCATCCCGGCCATATCCTGATCGATCAGGGCGCGTCGGACCAGTTCCTCGATCTTCTGAAACCCGAAGCACTGGCAAGCGCCATAGCGAAACGCCGCCAGCCCGCGACGCTGCGTATGCAGGCGGGGTACGACCATTCGTATTTCTGTGTCTCGACCTTCATGGGCGACCATGTGGCGTTTCACGCCGCGGCGCTTGGCGCATGATCTATGTCGATGCCGATGCCTGCCCGGTGAAGGCCGAGGTCGAGGCTGTCGCGACACGGCTGAAGGTCCCGGTCAGGATGGTCTCGAACGGCGGTATCCGTCCCTCTGCCAACCCGTTGATCGAGATGGTCTATGTGGCCGATGGACCTGATGTGGCCGATATGTGGATCGCCGAACGTGCGGGCCCCGGGGATGTCGTCGTGACGGGGGATGTTCCGCTTGCCGCGCGATGCGTCGAGGCGGGTGCCGAAGTGCTCAAACACGATGGCACGGCCATCACCGCCGCAAATGCCGGATCGGTGCTGGCGACCCGCGATCTGATGACCGACCTGCGCGCCGCCGATCCGTTCCGTCTGGGTGGGGGCCGCGCCTTTTCCGCCGCCGACCGGTCAAGGTTTCGCGATGCGCTTGACCGCGCCCTGCGCCGCGCGTCGCAATCGGGCTAGACGGGGCTGTTTGCGACGCGTAGCCGGAAGGGATGGCCCACGTTCAAACCAGCGACAGCAATTCCATGGCAGGGGCCGTCTGGGCCCTGTTCGCCGTCATTTGTTTTTCGGTCAACGACATCATCATCAAGTACCTCAGCGGTGATTATCCGCTGCATCAGGTCGTGCTGCTGCGCTCGCTTTTTGGCATGACCCTTGTCCTTGCGTTGATCGTGCCGCTGTCGGGGGGTCTTTCGTCGATCCGCACGCGCCGCATGGGGCTGCACATTCTGCGCGGGCTTTGCGTGTTCACTGCGAACATGTTCTTTTTCCTTGGCCTTGCTTCGATGCCGTTGGCGGAAACCGTGGCGATCTTTTTTGTGGGTCCGGTTCTGATCGCCGTGGCTTCGGTGGTTTTTCTGGGCGAGACGGTTGGCTTGCGCCGCTGGCTCGCCATAGCCGCGGGCATGGTCGGCGTTCTGATTGTCCTGCGGCCCGGCGCCGAGGCGTTTCAGCCTGCGGCACTCCTGCCGCTCATCGCCGCCTTCGCCTATGCGGGGCTTCACACACTGACGCGCAAGATGGGTGTGACGGAAGGCGGCGCGTCGCTGATCTTCTATATCCAGATCACGATGATCTTTGGCAGCGCGGCGTTCGGCCTTCTTCTTGGCCATGGCAACTTCGCCGGATCAGGCGGTCCGTCGCTGGAGTTTCTTTTGCGCGCGTGGGTCTGGCCCGCGCCGTTCGATCTGGCCCTGATCGCGATCACCGGCGGGTCGATTGCCCTTGGCGGCTATGCCATCGGGCAGGCCTATCGCATCTCGGAAGCGGCGCTTGTGGCCCCGTTCGAATATGCCGCCCTGCCTATTGCCATCGTAACGGGCTGGGTCGTGTTCAGCGAATGGCCTGATACGTCGACCTTTGCCGGGATCGGGTTGATTCTCACGTCAGGATTGGTTCTGATCTGGCGCGAAGCCGTGGCCCGCAAGGCCGTGTCCAGCCGCCCGCCCGCCCACCGCTAGGCAAAGCCGCGCCCCGCCGCTAGACAGGGGGCGAGAGCAGGAGGCACGGCATGGGCGGCATCAGCGCGGTGGTTTTCGATATCGGTAATGTGCTGATCGAGTGGCAGCCCGAGAAGTATTATGATCGGACCATTGGCCCCGACAGGCGGCGGGCGATGTTCGAGGAGGTCGACCTGCATGGCATGAACGAGTTGGTCGATCAGGGGGCCGATTTCCGCAAGACGATCTATGACACCGCTGACTGCTATCCCCACTGGCGGGACCAGATCCGAGACTGGCATGACAACTGGCTGTCGCTTGCGCAGCCGGCCATCGCGCCCTCGGTTGCGCTGCTGCGGACCTTGCGGGCGCGGGGCGTGACGGTTTTCACCCTGACGAATTTCGGGATTGGCAGCTTTGCTGTGGCCGAAGCGCACTACACCTTTCTGACCGAATTCGACCGCCGCTATGTGTCGGGCCATATGGGTGTGACCAAGCCGTCGAACGATATCTATCGGATGGTCGAAGAGGATAGCGGAGTGATGCCGGGGGAGTTGCTGTTCACCGATGACCGCGCTGAAAACATCGAGGCCGCGGCGGCGCGTGGATGGCAGACGCATCACTTTGATGGGCCGGACGGGTGGGCCGACCGGCTGGTGGCCGAGGGGCTTTTGACCCGTGAGGAGGCCCGCGCATGACGCCCGCCTTCATTCCACCGGAAGCGGCGCAACAGCTTGACTGGATCGCGCTGACCGATGCCATTGCCGCGGGTCACGACCTGCCGCGGGCAAAGGTCGCCGATACGTTTCTTTACCGCGATCCCGATACGCTTTTAAGCCGGTCTGCCTGGATCGATGGTCTGGGCATTGTTGTAAAGTCGGCCACCATCTTTCCCGAGAACGCCGGGCCAAGCATCGGGGGTGCCGTCAGCCTGTTTTCCGACGAGGACGGGGCGCTTGAGGCGATCCTCGATTTCCATCTCGTGACCTATTGGAAGACTGCGGGTGACAGCCTTCTGGCGGCGCGGAGGCTGGCCCCGCCGGGCGTTTCGCGTATCTTGATCGTGGGGGCGGGAACCGTGGCGGGCAGTTTACGCGCGGCCTATGGCGCGGCATTTTCCGAGGTGCAGTTCGAGGTCTGGAACCGGACCCATGCAAAGGCCAAGGCGCTGGCGGCAGAGCATCCGGATACGGTGGCGGTCGAGGATCTGGAGCAGGCGGTCGGCCGTGCGGATATCATCACATCCGCCACCATGTCGACCGATCCCGTGATTCAGGGAGCGTGGCTGCGCCCAGGCCAGCATATTGATCTGATTGGCGCTTATCGCCCGGATATGCGGGAGGTCGACGATACTGCCCTGACCCGGACCAGGGTTTTCGTGGACAGCCGCGAGACCACGTTGGGACATATCGGTGAGTTGAAGATCCCGCTCGAAGCCGGGGTGATCTCGCCGGATCATGTCGTTGCGGACTACTATGAGCTGGAGAAGTTCACCCGCGCGCCGGACGACATCACCTTGTTCAAGAACGGGGGCGGCGCGCATCTGGACCTGATGACCTGCAAGTATATCCAAAGCGCGTGGACGCCCTAGGCGACGGCGGCAGTCGCGGGCAGTGGACGTTCGCGGATCGGCAGGTGAACGATGGCGCTGAATGCGCCCACGGCGACACCGACCCACCAGACCAGCGTGTAGTCGCCATGGACATCGTAGAGGCGTCCGCCCAGCCAGATACCGATGAAGCTGCCGATCTGGTGCGAGAGAAAGACGATGCCGTAAAGCGTGCCCATGAAGCGCATGCCGTAGATATGGCCGACCAGACCGGCAGTCAGCGGGACGGTCGCGAGCCAGAGCGACCCCATGGCGACCGAGAACAGGATCACCGTCAGGGGGGTGATCGGGAACAGGATGAACAGGGCGGCGACAATGGTGCGGGCGGTATAGATACTTGCGAGTAAGTATTTCTTCGGGAACCTCTTACCGGCCCATCCGGCGATGAGCGTCCCCGCGATATTCGCAGCGCCGATCAGGCCGAACGCGACGGCGCCCAGTGTTGCGGTCGTGGAAATCCCCATACTGTCCAGAAGTCCGCCGGGTGCTATTGGGCCGCACATCTCGGTCACAAAGGCGGGGAAATGGGCGGTCATGAAGCCAAGCTGATAACCGCATGAGAAAAACCCGATGAAAATCAGGGTATAGGACGGATCGCGCAGGGCGCGGTTCAGGGCATCGGACAGCGACGTACTTTCGCCGGGTACCGGGGGCGCGGCAGGGCTGCGCAGGAAGGGGAGCAGGAGCAGTACCGAGAGGATCGCACAGGCAAGGACGACAAAGACCATCTGGAACGGCATGACGCCAAGGAGCGCCTGTGCGACCGGCGGGCCGACGATCTGGCCCGCAGAGCCCGCAGCGGTGCCGATGGCGAGTGTCATCGACCGGTGTTCTTCGGATGCGGCGCGTGCGACGATGGCGAGGACAAGGCCGTAACCGGTTCCCGCAATTCCGAATCCGACAGCGACTTCAAGGATATAATGCTGTTCCGGCGTCGTCGCGACCGCTGACAGCATCAGTCCGGCGGCATAAAGCGCCACGCCCATGACGATGGCGCGCCGATCCCCGAATTTCTCGGCGATGGCGCCGAAAATCGGCTGTCCAAAGCCCCAGGCAAGGTTCTGGATCGCAATCGCCATCGAGAAATCCGCGCGCAGCCAACCGAATTCGTCAGCGATCGGTATCTGGAACACGCCGAAGGACGCCCTGATCCCGAAATTGACCAGAAGGATCAGCGATCCGGCGATCAGGACAGGCGTGACCAGATTGGAGGCCGGGCGCGCGGTCATACGAACTGACAGATCACCGTTGTGCTGAACCGTCAAACGAGGATTTCTGATCGTCGCCATCAATATCTCTTGCGTATTACCATCTCTTTTCACCTGCGCGCGCTCGTCGTAACAGGGGGCATGTCAGAGACGCTTCCCGAGATTTATACGCGGCTTGCGGGCGAAGGACGGCTTGAACCGGACCCTGCGCAGCAGGCCGTGCTGCCGGCGCTGGAAGAGCTGCGTCAGACGCTTGAGGCCGGGCCGGTCCGGAAGCGTAAAGGTCTGTTCTCAAAGGCGCCTGTCGCTCCGACGGGCATGTATCTTTGGGGCGGTGTCGGGCGCGGCAAGTCCATGCTGATGGACCTGTTTCATGCCTCTGTCGATATCGAGGACAAACGCCGGGTGCATTTCCATGCGTTCATGCAGGAAATCCAGGCGGGGCTGCACGAGGCGCGCAAGACGGGTGTGGACGATGCGCTGTTGCCCGTGGCCGAAGAGGTGATGCGCGGTGTCAGGCTGTTGAGTTTCGACGAAATGCAGATCACCGACATCACCGATGCGATGATCGTAGGTCGCTTGTTTCAAAGGCTTTTCGAGGGGGGCGTGGCGATTGTCACCACGTCGAACAGGCCGCCCGATGATCTGTATAAGGACGGGTTGAACCGGGATATCTTTGTGCCGTTCATCGATCTTCTGAAGGACAGGATGGCGGTGCGCGAGCTGGTGTCGCCGGTGGATTACCGGCAGAATCGGTTGGAAGGGCAGCAGGTCTACTTTCATCCGGTGGATGCGACGGTACGCGATGAAGTCTCTGAATTATATGAGAAAATGTCGGGGGGCGGGGGAAGCCCGCTGATACTGGACGTGAAGGGGCACAAGGTCGAGGTGCCGGTCTTTCGAAATGGTGTGGGGCGCGCGTCGTTCTGGGACCTGTGTGCGAAACCCTTGGGGCCGGCGGACTACCTTGCGATTGCCGAGGCGGTGCGGGTGCTGTTCGTCGAGGATGTGCCGCTTTTGTCGAGCGAAAACTACAATGAAGCCAAGCGGTTCGTGACGATGATCGACGCGCTTTACGAAGCGAAGGTGCGGCTGATCATGTCGGCGGCAGACGAGCCGGAGCGGCTGTATCTGGAGGGATCGGGGTCGTTCGAGTTCGAGCGGACGGCATCGCGACTGCGGGAAATGCAGTCTGCGGAATGGGCTTCGTAAACGGGCCGAACGCAGTATGCGCATACCATGCGGAAACCATGTGTATGTCATGCGCATAACGTGCAGGGTTGTCCAACGACGGGTGCCCCATTACATTTTCGCAGAGGAGTCGACATATGGCATCATCTGCAATTCAAGCTAGGAATGCCGCTGACGTAGCGGGCCGATCGTCTCGTTGGCGTTTATTTCTGGAATTATGGGCGTCTTACGCCGTCGCGATTGTTGTCGGTGTTGTCGTCGCTAGTGTCGTTGCGACTGGAAGTTATATCCCTTCGGTTTCTTTGGATACAACTCCCTCGTATATCGCCGCATTTGCCGTTGGAATTGCTGCTGCTGCTGGGTTGAGCGTGTTCAATGCCTGGCGTGGACGCAGACGAGCCGCGTCTGCCGGTGCAACGCCGTGGACCGTCAGTGAAAGTGCGATGGCCTTGAAGGACTTGGGCTATGACACGGCTGAGGAAGCTGATGCGGCTGAACTAGAGAAGATGATCAAAAACCGTCATATCTCCCGAAAGTCCTGAATTCAGTGTGCCCTGCCTCGGTGAAATCGCAGGTGGATGTCGAATACCTGCGTGAAATCACCGATGATCTGACTCACGATCCAAATCTCATTCTGACATGGCAGATATTAGACCCGGCGACACAAAACCTTGATCTAAAAGAAGCAGGGCGATGGTCGAGTGTCCTGAGACAAGCGAAGGCCGAGCAGATTCGACGGAGTCCGCCATTCAAGGAATATAAAGACGGGCGTCGCCTTTGGTTTGACAATCGCGGGGTTTGTCGTTGCGGCCCTGCCTGTAGGCGTCCCAGAGTTTATCGGGATGTTCGCCGCTTCAGGCGGTGCTTTCTGGACCGTTCTGAGTTCGGCGGATCTTGTGCGTGAAGACATTGTTGCAACAAATAGAATTGTTGCGCTGAGCGAAGCGGAGCGGCTGCTCGCCCAAGTGATACGGCGGGCTAAACGCGTATCCTAACCGTTTTCGCGCAGGACCGCACCGGCGAGATAGAGCGAACCGCAGATCAGGATGCGTGTGCCCGGGTGGGCATCGGCGAGGGCTTTGACCGCGGGGCCCACGTCTTCAGCGATGGTTGCCTTCAGGCCGACCGACAGCGCCGCGTCACGGGTCTCCTCGGCGGCGAGGGTGGCGGTTTCGCCGGGGATGGCGACGGCGGTCAAGCTTTCGGCGGCGCGGGCGAGTTCGGCGAGGTAGCCCGAGACGTCCTTGGTGCGCAGCATGCCACAGACAAGGTGGAGTGGTTTGGGCGGCAGTGTGGCCAGCGTATCCGCCAGTGCATGACCGGCGGCTGGGTTGTGGCCGCCGTCGAGCCATAGCTCGCACCCCTTGGCCAGCTCGATCAGCGGGCCGGTTTTCAGGCGCTGCATCCGGGCGGGCCACTCGGCGCGGCTGACGGCGGCCTCGAACGCCGGTTCCGCGAAGTTCAGGTGGCGCAGGGCGGCGACGGCCATGCCCGCATTGCCGATCTGATGGGGGCCGATGAGGTTCGGGAGCGGCAGGTCGAGAAGGCCCGTTTCATCCTGATAGACCATCCGACCGCGTTCTTCCCATGCGTGCCAGTGCTGGCCGTAGACGAGAAGCGGCGCGCCAAGGCTTTCCGCGCGTGCCTCGATCACCTCCAGCGAGGCTTCGTGCTGGGGGCCTACGACGCAGGGGATGCCGTGTTTGATGATGCCGGCCTTTTCGCCCGCGATTTCGCTGACGGTTTCGCCCAGAAACTGCTGGTGGTCGAGATCGACGGTGGTGATCACGGTGAGCGCGGGGGCGTCGACCACATTGGTGGCATCGAGCCGCCCGCCAAGCCCGACCTCGAGCAGGGTCCAGTCGGCGGGCGTGCGGGTAAAGGCCAGAAGGGCGGCGATGGTGGTGATCTCGAAATAGGTGATCGGGTCGTCGCCGTTCTTTGCCAGCGCCTCGTCCAGCACGGCTGTCAGGTCATCCTCGGGGATCAGTTCGCCCGCCACCCGGATGCGTTCGTGAAAGCGTGCAAGGTGCGGGGAGGTATAGACATGGGCGGTCTGGCCCGCGCCCTCGACGCCTGCGCGCAGCATCGCGACGGTCGAGCCCTTGCCGTTGGTGCCCGCCACGTGGATCACCGGCGGCAGCGCGCGTTCGGGATGGCCGGTGGCGGCGAGAAGCCGGTGCACGCGGTCCAGCGTCAGGTCGATGACCTTCGGGTGCAGGGTCATCATCCGTTCGAGAATTGTGTCGGAACTGGTCATGGCATCCGGGCCTAGGCGCGTGTCGCGGGGTTCAGGATTTGCGTATTTCTGACAAGACGAAGGGTCGGGTCAGCCGGACTTTTCCGGGGTCAGCGGCGGTTCGGACGGGGGTGTTTCCGCCGCCGCCGCGACGTCCTCGGGCGTGTCCGGGGCGGGTAGGTCGCCTGCCACCGCGGGCGGCATTCCCATGAGCATGCGGGTGATCGTCACCAGTTCCTGTTTCAGGTCCTTGCGGTGGGTGACCCGGTCGAGCATCCCATGATCCAGAAGGTATTCGGCGCGCTGGAAGCCTTCGGGCAGTTTTTCGCGGATCGTCTGTTCGATGACGCGGGGGCCCGCAAAGCAAATGAGCGCATTGGGTTCGGCGATATGGACGTCGCCGAGCATCGCGTAGCTGGCGGTGACGCCCCCCGTGGTCGGATGGGTGAGGACGACGATATAGGGCAGGCCCGCCTCTTTCAGCATCTCGACCGCCACGGTGGAGCGTGGCATCTGCATGAGCGAGAGGATTCCTTCCTGCATCCGGGCGCCGCCAGCGGCGGAGAACAGGATCAGGGGACGTTTCAGCATCACCGCGCGTTCGGCGGCGGCGATGATCGCGTTGCCCACATACATGCCCATGGACCCCGCCATGAAGCTGAAATCCTGCGCGGCGGCGACGATGGGGGTGCGCCCGATCTCGCCCTCGGCCACCAGCATCGCCTCTTTTTCGGCGGTCTGTTTCTGGGCCGCTTTCAGGCGGTCGGGGTATCTCTTCTGGTCCCGGAAGGCGAGAGGGTCGGCCACGGGGGCGGGCACCTCGACCTCGGTATAGACGCCGCCGTCGAAGAGCGCGTCGAAGCGCACCCGCGGCGTGATCGGCATGTGGTGGTTGCACGAGGTACAGACGTTCAGGTTTTCGGTCAGTTCCCTGTGGAACAGCATCGTTCCGCATTCATCGCACTTGGTCCACAGGTTCTCGGGCACCTCACGGCGGGAGAAAAGCGAATTGATGCGCGGGCGGACGTAGTTCGAGATCCAGTTCATGCGCGGGCCTTCGGGCATGGTGCGTTCGAAAACCGACTTAAGCCCGGGGGCCGGGAAATGCAATCAGGCGTCTTCGGGCGCGTCATGCGCGTACCGCGATGCGGCAGGCCATCCATGACATCCAGAGGAAGAGCAGATCGATGAGCAGTCCGATCGGATTTGCTTCGGCATCGGCAGGAATGTCGGGGAAGCTGAACAGGGCAAAGCCGGAGAGCGGCCCCGGCGGGCTGAAGATGACGATGGCGAGGAAGTTGGTCGCCAGGTGGAGGCCGATTGCGGCGCCAAGCCCGCCGGTGCGGGCGGTCAGGTCGGCGGCGGCAATGCCAAAGACCGTGGCCCAGATCATGTGTTCGACCGTGATCGGAAGGGGCATCGTGGGGTCGTAATGGGCAAGGCCGAACAGGACCGAAGGGAGGCCCATCCAGATCAGAGGAGACTTGAACCGCGCGCCAAGGCTTTGCTGCAGAAAGCCGCGGAACACGATCTCTTCGGCACTGGTCTGGATCAGGACGGCGAGGATCGAGACCGGCAGGAGCAGGGCCCATTTGACGGGTGCGCGGGCGAGGTTGATCCCCTCCCATCCCCAGGGCGGTGTCAGGTAGAGGGCCGCGAAGAGCAGGGAGACGGCACTTGCGGACCGGATCAGATCCGGGAGCAGGCGTTCGGCGGGGCCGAAAAGCGACGCGGACGACCGGTGTTGCAGGCGCCGGACGACCCAGAAGGTCGTGAGCGTCATCGCGAGAAAGGTGAGGTGGTGTGACAGCGTCGTCAGCAGCGGGTATGCGGTTGCGGGATCGAAGGACAGCATCACCATGGTGAGGCCCCATGCGGTTTCGATCAGGAGCAGGCCGAGGGCGGTGCGCCACAGGTCTGCGTAGTCGCGGGCCGGGGCGACGAAGGCGGGATGCGGCGTGTAGGGCGCGCGGCGGGTCACCGGTTGCCAAGAACGCGGCGGATCAGGAGCCAGATCAGCACCATCATCGCCAGATCGAGCGGGATCAGGGCGCGGATCGCCTCGGTATCCGAGATGTCGTAGGGGGTGAGGTACAGGGCGAGGCCGGTGAGCGTCCCCTGGGTGGCGATGACCGTGAGCGCGAAGAGGTTGTTGGCGAAGTGAAAGCCCCATGCGGCGCCGATGGACCCGGTCTTGGCCGTCAGGTCTGCGGCGATCAGTCCGAAGAGGGAGGCCGCGCCCACCACCAGCCAGACATTGCCGCCGGCGGAGGTGGGATCGTAGTGGAGAAACCCGAATACCAGTGCGGGCATGACCGCCCAGATCACCGGTGAGGCAAAGCGCGCCGCCAGTTGCTGTTGCAGGTAACCGCGGAACAGGATTTCTTCCGCGCCTGTCTGGATCGCGACGGCGATTATTGCGAGGGGGAAGAGCAGGATCCATGTGCCGAAGGGAAGCCCGGGCAGGGGCGGGTTGATCTGGAGCGAGATCACGACGGCGATGCCCAGGATGCCGCCGGAAATGCCAAGCGCGATGGTGAAGTCGCGAAGCGTCCGGGCGGCGGGCCCGAACAGCGTGATGGCTTTGCGCTTGTGGATCACGCGGGCCGCGACGATCGGACCCAGCGCCATCCCGGTAAAGGTGGTCAGGATCATCAGCAGCGAGAACGGCGTGTCGGCGGTGAGCGCGTTTTCCAGCCAGACCATGCTTGGATCCCGGTCGAACATCAGCCAGGCCAGCCCGAAGATCGACGCGGTGATCAGCGCGTAGATGTTGATCGCCAGAAGGGTGCCCGCAAGCAGACGGCCAAGCCCGCCATGCGCCCGCGCGGGCGCAACGAATGCGTGGAACCGGGGATCTGCCATACCTGCCCTGTTTTGCCGTTGCGCCCCGGATAAGTCCCTAACCGGGTAGGCACTTTCGTGCAATCTCGCTTGTGGCGCGACGCGGCCTGACTTATTCCACGACTGGGAGAAAAATCGGGAGCCTATCAATGCAGAACAAGGAATGGGACAAGTCCAGACTGCCCAGCCGCCATGTCACCGAGGGCCCATCGCGGGCACCGCATCGGTCGTACTATTATGCCATGGGGTTGAGCGAGGAAGAGATTGCCCAGCCTTTCGTCGGCGTTGCCACCTGCTGGAACGAGGCGGCGCCCTGTAACATCTCGCTGAACCGGCAGGCGCAGGCCGTGAAACTGGGCGTGAAGCACGCCAACGGCACGCCGCGCGAGTTCACGACGATCACGGTGACCGACGGCATTGCCATGGGGCATGAAGGTATGCGGTCGTCGCTGCCCAGCCGCGAGGCGATTGCCGACACGGTCGAACTGACCATGCGCGGCCATTGCTATGACGCGATCGTGGGTCTTGCGGGCTGTGACAAGTCGCTGCCGGGGATGATGATGGCGATGGTGCGTCTGAACGTGCCCAGCGTCTTCATCTATGGCGGGTCGATCCTGCCGGGCCGGCTGGACGGCAAGGACGTGACCATTCAGGACGTGTTCGAGGCCGTGGGCCAGCATCAGGCGGGCAACATGTCGGACGAGGCGCTGCGCACGCTGGAGCGCGTGGCCTGCCCGTCGGCGGGGGCCTGTGGCGGTCAGTTCACCGCGAACACGATGGCCTGTGTGTCCGAGGCGATGGGGCTTGCCTTGCCGAACTCATCCGGTGCGCCTGCGCCCTATGAAAGCCGGGATGCCTATGGCGTGGCCTCGGGCGAGGCCGTGATGGCGCTGATCGAAAAGGGCATTCGGGCACGGGATATCGTGACACTCAAGAGCCTTCAGAATGCCGCGCGGGTCGTGGCCTGCACCGGCGGGTCGACCAATGCGGGTCTGCACCTGCCCGCGATTGCCCACGAGGCGGGTATCGATTTCAGTCTGGACGATGTGTGCGAGATCTTCCGCGACACGCCTTATTTCGTCGATCTGAAACCCGGCGGGCAATATGTGGCGAAGGACCTCTACGAGGTCGGCGGCGTGCCGGTCGTCATGAAGGAGTTGCGCCGTGCCGGCCTGATGCATGAAGACTGCATTACCGTGACGGGCCGCAGCATTGGCGAAGAGCTTGATCTGATCGAGCATGAGGCCGATGGCCGCGTGATCTATCCCATCGACAAGCCGATTACGCCGACGGGCGGTGTCGTTGGCCTGAAGGGCAATCTGGCACCCGACGGGGCCATCGTGAAGGTCGCGGGCATCGGTGAGGACCAGCAGGTCTTTACCGGCCCGGCGCGGGTGTTCGAATGCGAGGAAGACGCCTTTGCCGCTGTGAAATCGCGGACCTACGAGGCAGGCGAAGTGATCGTTATCCGCAATGAAGGCCCGGCAGGCGGCCCGGGGATGCGCGAGATGCTGGCGACGACGGCAGCGATTTCGGGTCAGGGCATGGGCAAGAAGGTGGCGCTGATCACCGACGGCCGGTTCTCGGGCGCGACGCGGGGGTTCTGCGTCGGCCATATCGGGCCGGAAGCTGCGCATTGCGGGCCGATTGCGTTGATCGAAAACGGCGATGTGATTACCATCGACGCGATCAAGGGCGAGATCAGCGTGGCGCTGTCGGAGGACGAACTGGCCGCACGCAAGGACAAGTGGGTGGGACCGCGTGAGACCATTTACGCTTCGGGCGCACTTTGGAAATATGCTCAGCTTGTCGGGCCGACCCGTCTGGGTGCGGTCACCCATCCCGGTGCGAACGCGGAGAAGCATGACTACTTTAAGCTTTAGGGTTCTTTTGGCCGGGGCCGTTCTGGCCCTGACCGGTTGCGCGGATGGGATCGAGGTCGGGCGTGCCGCGCCCCAAAGCATCGTCGTGGCCGGCGACAGCGTTGTCATTTCGGGGCCGCCGGGGTTTTGTGTCGACCGGGGTGCGAGCCGCGATAGTGGCGACCGGGCTTTTGTCCTTCTGGGAAGCTGTGCCGCGATTTCCCGCAATCCGAGGCAGCCGTCGCCGGGTGTGCCGGGGCTTCTGACCGTGACGGTTTCCAACGGCTGGGCCGAAGAGGCGGCGGTGCGTGATATGCTGTCCGAGATGGCGGCGTTTATCGAAACGCCCGACGGCCGTGCCGCACTGAGCCGCAGCGGGCGGGCCGAGACGGTGGATGTTCTTGAGACGCAGGTTCGGGGTGATACCCTTTACATCCATGCGCGTGACAGTTCGGGCGGGCAGATTGGCGTGGCGCCGGATTACTGGCGGGCGCTCTTTGGCGTGAAAGATCGCCTTTTGACCGTATCGGTCGTGGGTTTCGAGGAGGCGCCGATTTCGGAGGATGCGGGGCTTTCGGTCCTTGATGCCTTTGCCGCCCGCATCCGGGCCGAGAACGGAGCATAGACGCATGACGGTGGCGGCAGGTCTGCGGCGGGAAGTGGCAGAGGCGCTGGACCGCCGGGCCGAACGCCGCTGGGAGCGGGCCGCCGAGATGGCGGGTGCGCTTGATCTGGCATCGCTGGAGAACCTGCGGTTTAGGGCGCGCAGCCTGCGCACCAGGCTGGATCGGGCATTGCATCTGGTCGAGGCGCGCCTGTCGCAGCCCGACGAAGCGGCGGGCCGGCTGGCCCTGCCGCTTCACGCCGACTGGGCGTGGCGGCCAACGCCGTGGGCCGGGCCGGTTTTCCCAACGGGTCACGCCGCTGCCGCCGATGGGACCGAGGTATCGCCCGATACAAAGCTGTTCCATGACTGCCCGCTGATGGAATGCAATCTGCATCAGGTCCGCAATACCGGAACGGAGGATGGCGCGCCCTATGCCCTGGCGCTGGATGTGCTGGGGTTCGAGGGGTCGTTCCTGAGCCTTGCGGTGGAACTGCCCGATGACGGGTCGGACGGTCTGAAACGCCGCCACGTGATCGGCGTCACGCTGGATATCGCTGCTGAACAGCCGCTGGAGTTCTTTGCCCGGCTGAACGTGCGTCACGGACCCAATACCGAACAGTTCGTGCTGGAAGGCACCCTGAAAGACGCGCGTCAGGAACTGGAGTTCGACCTTGGCTATTCGTCGATCGACGAGGGAATGGTCACGCGGGCCTGGGTCGATCTGATCCTTGAAGGACCGGAGATGAACCGGGTTCTGTTTCGCGATGTCACCATGTCGCGCCGCCCGAGGGCCGAGTTGTGAGCGCGGTCACCGTCACCGGGACCACGCTGCGGTCGGGCGTCTGGCACGGGCAGGCACGGGTCGAGGGTCTGGATGCCGCACCCGATCTGACGGCCTGGTCGGGGGATATGGCGTTGCCGGCGCTGGAGTTGAAACCCGAGGGAGACGGGCTTTGGGCGCTGAAGCTGGCGGTCCCGAGCGAGGTTCTGTCGGACGGGTTGCAGACCATCGTGATCCGGGACGAGGGATCGGGCGATGCGGTGGGGTCTTTCACGATCCTCGCAGGCGCGGTTCTGGACGAGGACATCCGGTCCGAAGTGGCATTGCTGCGGGCGGAACTGGACATGCTGAAACGTGCGTTCCGGCGGCACATGAACGAGGGCGAATAGGCCTGGATGTCCGACCGGGCGTGAAGGGAACATCCGATGGACGAATATCCCTATGATCTGGGCGCCTATAGTTGCCCTGTCACGACCACGTCCGAGTTGGCGCAGCGCTGGTTCGACCGGGGCCTGATCTGGACCTACGGGTTTCATCATGAAGAAGCCGTGCGCTGTTACGAGCGGGCGGTGGAGGCAGACCCCGATTGTGCGATGGCATGGTGGGGCATCGCCTATGCCGGTGGTCCGAATTACAACATGCCGTGGCATCTGTTCGATGATGAGAGCCGGAGCGGGGCGCTGGCTGCCGCGCATGAGGCGACGGGGAAGGCCATGGCGCTGTCGGACGGTGTGACGGGGGTCGAAGCCGCGTTGATCCGCGCCTTGCCCGCGCGATATCCGCAAGCCACGCCGGTCGACGACATGGAGCCCTGGAACGACGCATTCGCCGATGCCATGCGGGCGGCCTTTGCCGGGCATCCCGAGAGCCTTGAGGTTCGGACGGTTCTGGTCGAGGCGATGATGAACCGGACGCCTTGGAAGATGTGGGATCTGGCCCGCGGCACGCCCGCCGAAGGGGCGGACACGGAGGAAGCGCAGCGGGTTTGTGAAGACGCTTTGGACAACGACCCCAAGGTCTGGTCGCATCCGGGACTTTTGCACCTTTACGTGCATCTGATGGAGATGTCGCCCGTGCCCGAGCGGGCGCTGAAGGCCGCTGATGTGCTGCGCACGCTGGTGCCGGATGCGGGCCATCTGGTGCATATGCCGACCCATATCGATGTTCTGTGCGGGCAGTACCGGGATGTCGTGCATTGGAACCAGCAGGCGATTCAGGCCGACCTGAAGGCTTATGAGCGGGACGGGGCGATGAACATCTATACCGGCTATCGCCAGCACAACTACCATTTCGTCATCTATGGCGCGATGTTTCTGGGTCAGTTCGACCCGGCCATGGAGGCGGTGCGCGGGATGGCCGAGACGACGCCTGACGAGATGCTGCGGATCGAAAGCCCGCCGATGGCGGATTACTTCGAAAGCTATCTGAGTTTCGAGCCCCATGTGCTGGTGCGTTTCGGCAGGTGGCGGGAGGCTGTGGCGCTGGATCTGCCCGAGGACCCGGAGCTGTTCTGCACGCTGACGGCCCATGTGCATTATGCGCGCGGCGTGGCCCATGCGGCCCTTGGCAACGTGGCGGCGGCAGAGGCCGAGGAGCAGGCGTTTCTGGCGGCGAAGGCCCGGGTGCCGGAAACGCGGCTTTTGCACAATAACCGGTTGGTGGACTTGCTGGCGATTGCCCAAGCCATGCTGCGGGGCGAGATCGCCTATCGCAAAACGGAGTATGACGCGGCGTTTGAGAGCCTGCGCGCGGCAGTGCGGATCGAGGATCACCTGCCCTATGACGAACCATGGGGCTGGATGCAGCCGTCGCGGCACGCGCTGGGTGCGCTCTTGTTCGAGCAGGGCCATGTGGCGGAGGCCGAAGCGGTTTATCGCGAGGATCTGGGCCTTGGCGGTCAGCTGAGCCGTGCCACTGTGCATCCCGGAAACGTCTGGGCGTTGCGCGGCCTCCATGATTGTCTTCGGGCGCGGGGCGAAGCGACGGAGATCGTGCAGATCCGCCAGCAGCTTGATATCGCCGAGGCGCGGGCGGACCGCGCGGTGGCCGCCTCCTGTTTCTGTGCGCAGGCCGCGATGGAGGTGGCCTGATGCGCCTTTTTGCATTTGTGGCGATGGCGGCGGTCGCGGCCTGTCAACTGCAGGAACCGCCGGTGGCCCTGACCGGTGACGGCGATCTGACGACACAGGCAGTTGCGTTTCTTGACGGGCTTCAGCCGCTTTCAATCCGGGAAAACCGCGAGTATTGCGGCTTTTTGGGGCGCGATGGGACGGGGCAGATGGTTGCCACCGCCCCGGTTCAGGGAACGGCGTTCGGATGCGAGATCGACTGGCCCGAGGAGATCGAGGTTCTGGCCAGCTACCACACCCATGCGGCGTTCGATCAGATGGCGGATTCGGAAGTGCCGTCCAGCGATGACGTGGCGGGCGATATGTCCGACATGATCGACGGCTATGTCTCGACCCCCGGGGGGCGGGTCTGGCGTGTCGATGGCGAAACGGGCGTGGCCCGGCAGGTCTGCGGGGTGGGCTGTGTCTTTGTCGATCCGGAGTTTGTTCATGGGCGCGCGGGTCGGATCGAGGCGGAGTACAGCCTTGAGGCGCTGCGCCGCCGGGAGGGTAGGTAGAGCGCGCCAGGCAGGGTTGGTAAGGGCTTGTAATAGGGGAAATTCCCGACATGCGTCGTTAGACTGTCTGCGACCCTGGAAGGGATCGAAGAATGACGATTACGAAGCAAGACGAACTGGACGGGCTGAAGGATATCGGCCGGATTGTCGCCAATACCATGCGGGCCATGGCGCAAGCGATGGAACCCGGCATGACCACCCGGGAGCTGGACGAGATCGGTCGCAGGCTTTTGGATCTGGAGGACGCCGTGCCCGCGCCGGAGGCCAGCTATGGGTTCCCCGGAGCAACCTGCATCAGTGTGAACGAGGAAATCGCCCATGGGGTTCCCGGTGACCGGGTGATCGCGCCGGGCGATCTGGTCAATATCGACGTTTCGGCCTCGAAGGACGGTTTCTTTGCCGATACCGGGGCGACATATCGTGTGGCGCCGGTGCGTCCGTCGCTGGACCGTCTTTGCCGCGACGGGAAACGCGCCATGCAGATCGGCATCTCGCAGGTCGGCAGCGACAAGCCCCTTGCGGGCATCGGTAAGGCCATTGGCCGCTTTGCGTCGGATCGCGGATATACGCTGATCCGCAACCTCGCCAGCCATGGCGTGGGGCGGTCGTTGCACGAGTATCCCGGCGAGATCGCGACCTGGCCCACGCGCGGCGACACGCGCCGGATCAACAAGGGGCTTGTGCTGACTGTCGAGCCGTTTCTGTCAACCGGTGGGCTTTGGGCCAATGGCGGGGAGGATGGCTGGACGCTTTACAGCGAGCCGCGTGCCCCCGCCGTGCAGTATGAACACACGGTCGTCGCCACAGACCGCCGGGCTATCGTCGTGACGTTGCCGGGCTGACGATGCATGTTCGTCAGTTGTGGGCTGGTGGCCGTCATCCGATGGCTTCTTCTGAGATGGGCGGGTTCAGCGGGTCGAGAGATGGGTCAGTCGCCGCACGGTTTTGCCCCACGTCGCAGACGCGATCTCGGAAAGATCATGCAACCCAAAGTCGAGATATGTGGCCGCCCCGACACAATTGGCAAGCGCATTAACTAATCCTGTTGCCCGATGCGGAGTTAGGCGGAATTCTGCCGGCACCTGAGAAACTCCGGTGGTTCAGGCCCCATCGGTAAGATGACGGCATCGGGATGATCCGGGAGGGGCATGCCCCTCCTCCGTCGCAGGACATGGCCAAAAACTCTGCTGCGCGCTTTGCAGGCGCGGCTCTGATTTTTGGAGTGTTGGAAACATGCGTATTTCCTTGTCCGATTGTGCTGCTCGTCTCGTGAATGCCCGGAATTGGCTGGCTGTCGGAGCTTTGGCTTTGACAGGGGCCATCTGGGTGCCGGGCTCGGCGGCTGCAGATATCGACTGCCCCGCATTCTCGACGTCTGATCGGGTATCCTACTACATCGACCTTGTCAGGCAGACCTGCACAGAGGTTTCTCCAGCCGCTGACAATGTTCAGGTAGTCCTGAGGGTCTTCGACGACGGTGCTCTTGGCGTAGACGTCACCGCACGAGGGCCTACCGCCGAAGGCCCGGTCGACGGCCTTTTGGAGTGTACCGGGCTCACGGCTGGTCTGGCCGGGGGATTCAGGCGCGTTGTCGATGGAACTCCGCCCATGGCGACGACCTGTACGATCAGAACCACCTTCTTTAACGGCACCGATCTTGAATATGTCTTCGACGTCAACGGCGATGCAACGGGGATTGCGGCCAGTGCCGCCACGGCCCGCATCGACTACCCCGACGCAGGTGTGGGAATAAACGGGCTCGCCAATCCCCTCGGACCGGCCGGCGACAGGATCAATATCAACTTCAGAACACTCTACGATCTTGAGGTTACCGGGCTAGAGCCATCGGACTTTGAAACAACGAATGCCACCGTGTCCGATATCCAGGGCAGCGGCACCGATTTCACCGCTTTGGTAATCCCCGATGGCCCCGGGCCTGTGTCGGTTCGGCTGCGAGAGGGCACAACGACCCATGGCGTACGAAGCACCAACAGAACGTCAAACACGTTGAACGGCGTCGTGATGGATGGAACCGCGCCCGTCGTCACCATCACCGGTGTTCCGGATCAGTTCCGGTCCGCGCAGTCCGCGACAGTCACATTCGATTGGGCAGAGAATGTGACGGGCTTTGGCGCGGGTGACATCACCGTGACGGGTGGCACGCTGTCGGGCCTTTCCGGAGGGCCCCAGGTCTGGACCGCGCAGCTCTCGATCGCGGGTGACGAGGATGTGACCGTCAGCGTTGCCGCCGGCGCTGTCTTGGACAGCACGGGCATGCCAAGCGCCGCGGCCTCGGTGACCGGCACATTCGCGCGATCAGCGGTGACCGAGGCGCTCATTCGCAGCTATATGGGCGCCCGTGCCACAGCCCTGATCGGGGCACAGCAGAAACTTGGCCATCTGCTTGACAGGCGCGATGCCACGGGATCGGTAAGCGTCACCCAGGGGATCGGAAATGTACGCCTGTTCACGGGTGCCAACGGGGACGTCTGGGCGGCGCTCGATGCGCAATGGTCCGATATCGAAGGCGCGACCAGCAGCTATACGAACCTGAGCTTCGGGGCGCATACCCGGCTTCGCCCAGACAGGCTTCTGGGCGTGATGATGCAGATCGACCGGAACGAGTTTGAGGACGGGATCGCCACGGTCGATGGGGTCGGGTGGCTGATTGGCCCATATTACGTGGCGCGCCATGGCGAGGTGGATCTTGATGCGCGCCTGCTTTGGGGGCGAACCGAGAACGACATCTCGCCGTTCGGTACATATGTCGACACGTTCGAAAGCACCCGCATTCTGGCGATGCTGAACGTCTCCGGGGCGGTCGCAATGCAAGTGGGCGAACTGCGCCCACTTGCCGGGTTTGCCTATGTGTCCGACCGGTCCGAGGACTACACAGATGCGCTTTCGAACCTCGTGTCCGGGCAACATGTGGAACTGACTGAACTGGAGGGTGGCTTTGACTGGGCGATCCCGCTCGAAGACACGTCGGGCACGGAGTTTGTCGCCGGAATCACCGGGATCTATGCCAAGCAACAAGGCGGGAACGACGTGCTTGACGGCGGTCGGGCGCGGGTCGACCTTGGGCTGACGCGCCCGTCGGATGGCGCATTCGGTTATGATATCGGTGTCTGGAAGGATGGGCTCTTTGCATCTGATCGGGAGAGCTACGGTGCCGAGATCGAGGTGAACTGGCGGTTTTGAGGCGGCTGCGGCCGACACCGGCGGTTCAGCCCGCGGGTGAAAAGCAGCGCTTGCCCGTTTTCACCGGCAAGCGCTTTCGGCCTAGTCGCGCGGTGGCGTGTCCAGACCGATCTTGACGGCGGGGCGTTCGAGGAAACGGTCGAGATAGGCGACGACGTTGGGATAGTCCGTCCAGCCCACCATCTCGCGCGCACCGTAGAAATCGAGGCCGCGCAGCCAAGGTGCGATGGCGATATCTGCGATCGAATACTCTCCGGTGACCCAGTCGCGGCCCTCTAGCTGCTTGTTAAGAACGTTCAGAAGCCGCTTTGCCTCGTTGATATAGCGTTCGCGCGGGATCGGGTCCTTGACCTCGCTACCTGCGAACTTCACGAAGAACCCGAGCTGGCCGAACATCGGCCCCACGCCGCCCATCTGGAACATCAGCCACTGGATCGTCTCGTATTTCCGGGCCGGGGTCGAGCCCATGAGCTTTCCGGTCTTTTCGGCAAGGTAGATCAGGATCGCCCCGGATTCGAACAGCGGTAGCGGATTTCCGTCCGGGCCGTTCGGATCGACGATGGCGGGGATCTTGTTATTCGGGTTCAGCGACAGGAACTCCGGGCTTTTCACATCGGCATCCGAAAGGGTCACGCGATGGGCTTCGTAGTCCAGCCCCATCTCTTCCAGCGCGATCGAAATCTTAACGCCGTTCGGCGTGGGAAAGGAGTAGAGCTGGATGACATCGGGGTTGGTGCTGGGCCAGCGCTGGCCGATCGTCAGGGTTGATGTGTCTTTCATAGTACACGCTCCGGTGGATTCTTGCTCAAACAGGGCTTAAACAAAGCATAGGGGAAAACCAGCCCGCAGAAACCCGTGACAGCGTGTTATTTCATGGGTAGCCCTGTGCGCAGGTGCAGAGCACGAATGTGTGTGCACCGGCGAACGCCAAGTGGAGAGAGAGAGCGTATGATTCAGGAATTCAGGGACTTCATCGCCAAGGGCAATGTCATGGACATGGCCGTTGGTATCATCATCGGCGCGGCCTTTACCGCGATTGTCACCTCGCTGGTCAACGACCTGATCACACCGATTATCAGCCTGTTCACCGGCGGGCTTGATTTCTCGGGGATGGGCTATCGCCTGACCGAGGGCGAAGAGGGCGCGATCTTTGCCTATGGCAACTTCATCATGGCGCTGATCAATTTCCTGATCATCGCGTGGGTCGTGTTCCTGCTGGTCAAGATGGTGAACCGGATCAAGGATGCCGCATCGAAGCCGGAAGAGGAGGCGGCCCCCGAAGAGCTGAAGGGTCCAACGCAGGAAGAGCTTCTGATCGAGATCCGCGACGCGTTGAAAGCCCAATCCTAGGGTATAGGGCTTGAGACTTCCGGCCGGTTCTCCTTTGATGGCGTGATCGCGATCTGGGAGAACCGGCCATGAGCCTTTATCAACAATTGCAGGCCCGTGCTGCGGAAGACCGTCCGATCCGGCTCGGCGTGATCGGGGCGGGTAAGTTCGGGACGATGTTCCTGGCTCAGGCGGTGCGTCTGCCCGGGATTCATATTCTGGGTGTTGCCGATCTTTCGGTCGATCGCGCGCGTGCCAATCTGGCCCTGGCGGAATGGCCGGCGGAACGGTTCGATGCGGGCACGCCGGATGCGGCGCTGCAGGCCGGCACGACCTGTGTGACCGACGATACCGCCAGCCTGATCACCCATCCCGCCATTGATATCGTCGTTGAGTGCACTGGTGATCCGGTGGTTGCCGTTGACCACCTTATGGCGGCCTTCGAGGCGGGCAAGAATGTGATCAGTGCGACGGTCGAGGCTGACGCGGTCTGCGGTGCTGCGCTGGCGCGGCGCGCGGCAGAGGCGGGTGTGATCTACTCCATGGCCTATGGCGACCAGCCCGCCATGGTCTGCGAGCTGGTGGATTGGGCGCGGACCTGCGGGTTCTCGGTTGCCGCGGCGGGGCGCGGGCACAAGTGGCGGCCCGAGTACCGCTTTTCCACGCCGGATACGGTCTGGCCGCATTACGGGCTGACGCCGGAACAGGCCGAACGGGGGCGGCTGAACCCGAAGATGTTCAACTCGTTCCTCGATGGCACCAAGCCCGCGATCGAAAGCGCGGCGATTGCCAATGCCTGCGGGCTGAGCGTTCCGATGGACGGGTTGGGTTATCCTTCGGGGTCGATCGACGACCTGCCGAACCTGATGCGGCCGCGTTCGGATGGCGGGGTTCTGGACGGGGCGGGAATGGTCGAGGTACTGAACAGCCTCGATGCGGAGGGGCGGCCCATCGACTACGATATCCGGATGGGTGTCTGGGTCTGCCTTCATGCGGATACCGATTATCAGGCGCGGTGTTTCGAGGAATACAAGGTGACGACGGACGACACCGGGCGGTACTTCGCGGCCTATAAGCGGTGGCACCTGATCGGGCTGGAACTGGGAATGTCGGTGGCGAATGTGGGCCTTCGGCGTGAAGCGACCGGGGTCGCCCGGGGATTCCATGCGGATGTTGTGGCAGTCGCCAAACGTGACCTCGCGGCAGGTGAGATTCTGGATGGCGAAGGCGGCTACTGCGTTGCCGGTCAGCTGCGCCAGGCGGCCAGATCAGTCGCGCAGGGCGCCCTTCCTCTCGGCCTGACCGGCGCGGCACGGATGCTGCGGCCCGTGGCGCAGGATACCGTTCTCGGATGGGCCGATGTGGCAATCGACGAAACAAGCGCGGCTTTCGCATTGCGGCGCGAGGTCGAGGAACTGGCGGAGTAGGGGGCGCTGCCCCCGTCGCCTTCGGCGACTCCCCCGGAGTATTTGCGGAACAATGAAACGGAAGCTCCGAGGGCTTCATTGTTCCTGAAATACTCCCGCCGGAGGCGGTCTTGCAAAAGACATGCGCCGCAGGCGCGCCTTAGAGTTTCAGCGCCAGTTGCGGGGCGAGGACATCCAGGTCGAGGGCCTTGCCCACGGCATAATAGGTGAGCTTGCCCGCATGGGTGTTCAGACCAGCCAGGAGATGCGTGTCATCTTCGCAGGCTTGTCGCCAGCCCTTGTCGGCCAGGGCCAGGAGGAACGGCATCGTGGCATTGCCCAGGGCGATGGTCGAGGTACGCGCGACCGCGCCGGGCATGTTTGCGACGCAGTAGTGCACGATACCATCGACCTCGTAGATGGGCTTCTGGTGGGTGGTGGCTTTCGAGGTCTCGAAGCAGCCGCCCTGATCGATGGCGACATCGACCAGCACCGCGCCGGGTTTCATCGTCGAGAGCTGTTCGCGGCTCACCAGTTTCGGGGCGGCGGCGCCGGGGATCAGGACGGCCCCCACGACCATATCGGCCGTTGCGACAAGCTCGGCGGTATTGCCGCGGCTGGCGTAGCGGGTGCGGAACTGCTGGCCGAAAACGTCGTCGAGATAGCGCAGGCGCGGTAGCGACATGTCGAGCACGGTGACCTCCGCGCCCATACCCGCCGCGATCCGTGCGGCATGGGTTCCCACGACCCCGCCGCCGATCACGACGACATTCGCGGGGCCCACGCCCGGGACACCGCCCATCAGGACACCGCGCCCGCCATTGGCCTTTTGCAGGGCCCAGGAGCCGACTTGCGGCGCCAGCCGTCCGGCGACCTCCGACATGGGCGCCAGAAGCGGCAGACCGCCGGAGCGATCCGTCACCGTTTCATAGGCGATGGCTGTAACGCCGGAGTTCAGGAGATCATGGGTCTGATCCGGATCCGGCGCGAGGTGCAGATAGGTGAAGAGGATCTGACCCTCGCGCAGGCGGGCGCGTTCGACGGCCTGGGGTTCCTTCACCTTCACGATCATCTCGGCTTCGGCGAAGACCTGTTCGGCACTGTCCGCGATACGGGCGCCCGCCTCGATGTAATCCTCGTCGGGAAAGCCTGCACCGGCACCCGCATTTGTCTCGATGAGAACAGTATGACCATGGGCCACGGCCTCCCGCGCCGCGTTGGGCGTCATGCCGACGCGGTATTCCTGAGCCTTGATCTCTTTCGGGCAGCCGATCTGCATGGTGTCCTCCCTCGCGCATTTCCAGCCCCATATGCGCCTGTCGCAACGAAATCGGGTTGATATTTTGGCCGGTGCATGGGCAGGTTCGAGAAAGAAAATTGCACACATAGCGTATGGAGTCGAAGAAATGAGCGCTGAGCTGGAACTGGACGGGATCGACCGTCGCATCCTGACCGAGTTGCAGAAGGCCGGGCGCATCTCGAATGCGGACCTGTCGGAGAAGGTGCATCTGTCGCCTTCGGCCTGTCACAGGCGGGTGCACAGGCTGGAAGAGGCTGGGTATATCGCGGGTTACGTGGCGCTTCTCGACCGGCGCAAGATCGGGCGGCCGACCACGGTTTTCGTCGAGATCACGCTATCGGGGCAGACCGACGAGGTGCTGGACGCGTTCGAACGCGAGGTGGCACGGATCCCGGATGTTCTGGAATGTCACCTGATGGCGGGGACGGCGGACTACCTTTTGAAGATCACCGCCGAGGACAGCGAAGATTTCGCGCAGATCCACCGCCGCTACCTGACCCGGCTGCCGGGAGTGGCGCAGATGCATTCAAGCTTCGCGCTGCGGACGGTGACGCAGACGACCGCGCTGCCGGTCTAGCCGCCCCTGACCGTGTCGATCATCAGTTGCACATTGTCCGGGTCGGCGTCCGGCGTGATGCCGTGGCCCAAGTTGAAGATGTGCGGGCCGTTCCGGAAGGTTTCGACGATGTGGCGGGTCTCGTCGATCAGGGCCTGACCGCCGGTGACCATGTGGGACGAGGCTAGGTTGCCCTGAACGCAGCCGTCGACCTGCACGTTCTTGACCGCCCATTCCGGGGTCACCGAGTTGTCGAGGGCGACGCAATCGGCACCCGTGGCCTTGGCGAAGCCGATATAGCCGTCACCCGCCTCGCGCGGGAAGGCGATGATGGGCACACCGGGGTGGCGGGACTTCAATTCGGAGATGATGCGTTTTGCCGGTTCCAGCGCGAAATCGGTGAAGTCCCGGCCCTTGAGCGATCCTGCCCAGCTGTCGAAGAGTTTGACGGTTTCGGCACCGGCCTCGATCTGGGTGGAGAGGTATTCGATGGTCGCGTCTGTCAGGCGGTTCATCAGCGCCTCGAATAGCGGGCGGTTCTGGTCCTTGAGCGCATGGGCCGGGGCCTGATCGGGCGTGCCGCGCCCGGCGATCATGTAGGTGGCGACCGTCCATGGCGCACCCGCGAAACCAATGCGCGCGGTTTCGGAGGGCAGTTCGCGTTTCAGGATGCGCAGGGTTTCATAGATCGGGGCCAGATGATCGTGGATCGCATCCGCCGGTTTCAAGGCGTCGAACCCCGCCTGATCGGTGATCGTCGACAGGCGCGGACCCTCGCCGGTGACGAACCAAAGGTCCGCGCCCAGCGCGTCGGGGATCAGCAGGATATCGGCAAAAAGGATTGCCGCGTCAAAGCCGTAGCGGCGGATCGGTTGCAGGGTAACCTCGGCCGCGAGTTCCGAATTGTAGCAGAGCGACAGGAAATCACCGGCCTCGGCGCGGGTGGCGCGGTATTCGGGCAGGTAGCGCCCGGCCTGCCGCATCATCCAGATCGGCGGTATGGCCTGGGTTTCGCCCGCCAGCGCGCGCATCAGCTTTTTCTGTTCGGCCATCGTTTTCCCCGCAACATCATCCCCTTAGGTGGTCGGTCCCCTGTGTCCAAATGTCAAGACAGGTGGTGTTGTCAGGAAAGAATGACGCAGGTAACACTTGGCGCCATGGCTCTTGATCTTCCCACCCCCGCTTCGCCGTTTCGGATTGGCACCCGTGGCTCTCCGCTTGCCCTGGCGCAGGCTTACGAGACCCGGTCACGCCTGATGGCGGCGTTCGGTCTGGCGGAAGAGGCGTTCGAGATCGTGGTGATCAAGACAACCGGGGACGCGGTGCTGGACCGCCCGCTGAAAGAGATCGGCGGCAAGGGTCTGTTCACCCGCGAGATCGAGGATGACATGCTGGCGGGCAAGATCGATATTGCCGTGCATTCGATGAAGGACATGCCGGTGGAGCAGCCGGGCGGGCTGATGCTGGATACATATCTGCCGCGCGAGGATGTACGCGATGCGTTTGTGGCGCCTGCGGGCGGAACGCTGGCGGGATTGCCCGCCGGGACGAAGGTCGGGACATCGAGCCTGCGGCGGAAAGCCCAGCTTCTGAACAAGCGGCCGGATCTGGAGGTCGTGGAGTTTCGCGGTAACGTGCAGACCCGGCTGAAGAAGCTCGAGGCCGGGGTGGCGGCGTGTACGTTTCTGGCGATGGCCGGGTTGAACCGTTTGGGGATGGCCCATGTGGCCGCAGGTGCGATCGAGACGGACGAGATGCTGCCCGCCGTGGCGCAGGGTGCGATCGGGATCGAACGGCGGGCGGACGATCTGCGGGCTGCGGAGATGCTGGAAGCGATCCATGATGGAGCGACGGGTCAGAGGCTTGCGGCGGAACGCGCGTTTCTGGGTGCGCTGGACGGGAGCTGCGAGACGCCGATTGCGGGTCTGGCCGAACTGGACGGCGGAACGTTGCGGTTGCGGGGCGAGATACTCCGCACGGACGGGTCAGAGGCGCTTGCGGATGCGGAGAGCGCCGTGATCGAGGACGGGCCCGAAATGGCGCGGGTCATGGCGACGGGGTTGCTGGAGCGCGCGGGCGACGGGTTTTTCGACTGGCGGTGAGGTAGCAGGCCCCGGATCGGGTCCGGGGCTGCGCGTGTCAGATCGCGGCGGAGTGGCCTTCGCCCCCAGTTGCGTATTCATCGAGAAACCGTGCGATCATCCGGGTCAGGGGCCGCGCCTCGGCCCGGATTTCAACGGCATCCGCAGTATGGGCGAGCATTCCGGGGAACGCGTCATCAATGCCGTCGATCCGTGCGGCGACCTCGGACGGTTTGATCCCGAAATCCTTGGCCAGTTCGCCAAAGTCGATTCGGAAATCGCACATCAGCGCCATGATCATCGCCTCGTGCAGCTTGTCGTCGCCGGTGAACGTATGGCCGCGCGTGGTCGCGAAATGGCCATCACGGATCGCGCTGTGGTAGCCCGAAGTGGCGGGATTGTTCTGGGCGAAGCCTTGCGGGAACTTTGAAATCGACGAGGCACCGGCACCGATCAGCACCCGGGATGTATCGTCGGTATAGCCCTGAAAGTTCCGGCGCAGCCGTCCTTCGCGGGCCGCGCGGGCCAGCCCGTCGGCGGGTCGGGCGAAATGGTCGATGCCGATCTCTTCGTAGCCGTCCCAGGCGAACAGCCGCTTGGCGACCTCGTAGAGTTCCAGCCGTTCTTCCGGCGCGGGCAGGGCCTCGGACGGGATCATCGACTGGCGCCGCGCCATCCAGGGGACGTGGGCATAGCCATAAAGCGCCACCCGGTCGGGGCTGAGCGTCAGCACCTTTTGCACCGAATCGGAAATGCGTTCCTCGGTCTGGTATGGCAGGCCATAGAGAAGGTCGATGTTCAGGCTTTCGATGCCACGGTCGCGAATGCCATCGACCGCAGCCTTGGTGACGGCGAAGCTTTGCGGCCTGCCGATGGTCGCCTGAATATTCGGGTTGAAGTCCTGCACCCCGATCGAGGCGCGGTTCATGCCCGCG
Organism: uncultured Paracoccaceae bacterium; assembly: GCA_947503175.1. GTDB lineage: Bacteria > Pseudomonadota > Alphaproteobacteria > Rhodobacterales > Rhodobacteraceae > Ovoidimarina. The sequence goes on along the minus strand of CANNCO010000003.1, from coordinate 295,027 downwards.
GCCGTGAGCGCATCGAGGCGCGGATCGTCGAGTTCGTTTGGGTCGATCTCGACCGAGAACTCCGCCGATTCCGAGAAGGGCGCCAGGTCGGAGATTCGGCCCGCAAGCTCATCGATCATCTCTGGTGTCAGAAGCGTGGGCGTTCCGCCGCCCCAATGGACGCGGCTGAATGTCACGCCTTCGGGAAGGTGCCGTTTGATCAGGTCGAGCTCGTCAAAAACGACGTCCAGATATCCGCGCACCGGTGCCGCCGTCGCCGTGCCTTGCGTGCGGCAGGCGCAGAACCAGCACAGCCTTCGGCAGAAGGGGATATGGACGTAAAGCGAGACCTCCGACCCCCTCGGCACGGCTGCAATCCACCGGGCCATTTGGTCGGCGCCGATGTCATTATTGAAATGATTTGCAGTGGGATAGCTTGTGTACCGTGGTACACGTGCGTCGAAGAGGCCCAGCCTGCGGAGTTGTGTCAGAGTGCTCATATCCGATACAGTTCATGGGATGGAAGAAATGCGCCTTGATCTTGATCAAGCGCGTAGGGGATGCGCGATGAACCAGAGTCTGATCGAGTACAAGGAATGCAGTGACTGCCCGATCCGGCACCGTGCGGTCTGTGCACGGTGTGAAGGCGAAGAGCTCGATCACCTTGAGAGCATCAAGTACTATCGAAGCTATACTGCCGGCCAGTCGATGATCTGGGCGGGCGACCGGATGGATTTCGTTGCATCGGTCATCGAAGGCGTCGCGACACTGTCGCAGACGATGGAAGATGGCCGGACTCAGATGGTGGGGCTGTTGTTGCCATCCGATTTCATTGGCCGTCCCGGTCGCGATATCGCGCCTTACCATGTCACTGCGATCTCGGATGTGACGGTTTGCTGTTTCCGCAAGAAGCCGTTCGAGGAACTTCTGGTGACGACGCCGCAAATCGGCCAGCGGCTGTTGGAGATGGCGCTGGACGAGTTGGACGCGGCGCGCGAATGGATGCTGCTTCTGGGCCGCAAGACGGCGCGTGAAAAGATCTCGAGCCTGATCGCCATTATTGCGCGGCGGGATACGGAGTTGAAGGCATTGCTTCCGTCGGGCGAAGTGTCGGTGGTCCTGCCCCTGACGCGCGAGGCAATGGCGGATTATCTGGGCCTCACGCTTGAGACGGTGAGCCGCCAGATCTCGGCGCTGAAGAAAGACGGGATCATTCAGCTTGAAGGCAAGCGCAAGGTGATCATTCCCGATCTGGAAACCCTGATGGAAGAGACCGGCGACGATACCGATGGCGGCCCGCTGTACTGAACGCCGTTCCGCGTGCCGGCGTGCCCTGACCGGCCGACCAAAAGATCAGTTCGGACGCCCGACCGCCGACGGTCGCAGCGATTGACGCAGGTCAAGAATATATGGCGAACCGGTGCCAGTATCTGTGAGCCCTGCTAGTCGTGAAGCCCTGAACGGAGGCCGGAATGTCCATGTCGCCAATGCTGTTTATCTGTCTTTTCTTCGCGGGTTTTGGAGTGTTTCTGATCGGAGCCGGAGTGATCTGGTGGGTTTCGCTTCAGGCGAAGCTGATCAGGGAAAAGACAGCGCCCTGAGGTCGCCGCATCGGAAGCAACCGGACAAGGGTATCGCAGCTTGCGATGCCAACGCGACGTCGGATGAGGCGGTCTGCTGCTTCCGCAGGAGGACGTTCGGTATCTGTCGCGCGACATCGCGCCGGAGACAGATGCGATCATCCGGCTTGACCGCAGCCCGATCGCGGCGCCGGCAGGGCAGATACCGTTAGCGGTGCGCATGGGCACGGGGCAGCCCAAACGCGCCGGATCGCCCTGAAATCCCCGGCAGTCGGTCTTTTCCCGGCTCAGTGCGCCATGAGGACCGGGACCGTCGCCTGCTCAAGCAGGTTGCGGGTGGTGCCGCCGAGGACGGCTTCGAGCAGGCGGGAATGGCCATAGGCTCCCATCACAAGCATCTGGGCCGACTTGTCGTCGCAATGGCGCGCCAGTACATCGGAGATGCGTGGCATCGTCTTGGACAGCACCGTGACATTGCCGCGCACGCCATAGCGCGACAGCATTGCCGCGAGCGTGCCGCCCGGATCCGAACGGTCGGGGCCATGCTGTGGCGGGTCGATGATCGCGATGTCCACGTTATCTGCGGCTTCGAGGAACGGCATTGCGCCACGCACCGCCGCCAGTGCCTCGACGCCTTCGTTCCAGGCAATCACGACCGATGACGGTGCGACGTTCTTGTCATGGCCCTCGGGGACGATCAGCAGGGGCACGCGGGTGCGGAACAGCGCCGCTTCGGTGATCACGACATCTTCGGCACCGCGGCCCTCGCCATAGGGCTTTGGCAGGACCACGAGGTCGGACATCTGCGCCCGTTCGCCGACCGCGATGCTCAGGGCGCCGATCTGCGCGGTGATTGAAAGCGTGTCCCACGGCATCGTCCAGACGCCAAGCTGTGCCTGGACCAGTTTTTCCGTATTGGCGGCGTCTTCCTGCGCCCGGCCAAGGGATTCCTGAAGCGCGATGGCATTCGCACCGGCGTAATAGGCACCCGGGTTGGTGTGGTCCACACCGAGGCAGATCGCGGTGAGATGCGCGCCATGCGCATCGGCAAGCGCCGCCGCCGTTGCAATGACATGCTCGTCGCGTTCGTGGTCGTGAATAAAGGTAATGATTGATTTTATCGGCATTCCCGAACCCTCCAATTGGCTATTATCAGTTAAAGCGCAGCTCCGGACCGGTCGCTTTGACAGGCGTCAACGGAGCAACGGATTTCCATTGACCTACATCAAGGATTTTGCGGCGCCGTGCGGGCATTCCCTGTCGGGACGATCCGGGTGCGGTGGATTCCGTATGCCCCGGAACAAAGGCGAAGGGACGAAAAATGTGGGAATACGTTAAGCTGGTCGCCCTTGGACTCGTCGTGTTGTGTGCCGCCATCGCGGCCAATTACGCACGCGACCTGGCCTATATGGTTCATGCGGTCATCATCATGCTCGTGGCGGGAGGGATGTTCCTTTACACGCTGCGGACGATCGATGAGGAGCGCGTACCGATCGATCATACCCAGTATATGGATGGGGTGATCCGGTACGGCGTTATCGCAACCTCTTTCTGGGGTGTCGTGGGCTTCCTCGTGGGGGTCTTTATCGCGTTTCAGCTGGCCTTTCCGGTCCTGAATTTCGAATGGGCGCAGGGATACATGAACTTTGGCCGGTTGCGGCCGCTTCATACCAGTGCCGTCATTTTCGCCTTTGGCGGCAACGCCCTGCTATGTACTTCCTTCTATGTCGTTCAGCGCACAAGTGCGGCGCGGCTCTGGGGTGGCAACCTCGCATGGTTCGTCTTCTGGGGCTACAACCTGTTCATCGTTCTGGCGGCGACCGGGTATCTTCTGGGGGCCACGCAGTCCAAGGAGTATGCAGAGCCGGAATGGTATGTGGACCTGTGGCTGACGATCGTCTGGGTCGCCTATCTTCTGGTGTTCCTCGGCACGCTGATCAACCGCAAGGAAAAGCACATCTACGTGGCAAACTGGTTCTTCCTGGCCTTCATCGTCACGGTCGCGATGCTGCATATCGTGAACAATCTGAGCGTTCCGGTGTCGATCTTCGGGTCGCGCTCGGTGCAGCTCTTCTCGGGCGTGCAGGACGCGATGACGCAGTGGTGGTACGGCCACAACGCCGTGGGCTTTTTCCTGACGGCGGGCTTCTTGGGCATGATGTACTACTTCGTGCCCAAGCAGGCCGAACGGCCGGTCTTCAGCTATAAGCTCTCGATCATCCACTTCTGGGCGCTGATCTTCCTGTATATCTGGGCCGGTCCGCACCACCTGCATTACACCGCTTTGCCTGACTGGGCCTCGACCCTTGGCATGGTGTTCTCGGTCGTTCTGTGGATGCCCAGCTGGGGTGGCATGATCAACGGTCTGATGACGCTCTCGGGCGCGTGGGACAAGCTGCGCACCGATCCGATCATCCGTATGATGGTGGTCAGCCTCGGCTTCTACGGCATGTCGACCTTCGAAGGTCCGATGATGTCGATCCGGGCGGTCAACTCGCTTAGCCACTATACCGACTGGACCATCGGCCACGTGCATTCCGGTGCGCTGGGCTGGAACGGAATGATCACCTTCGGGTGCCTCTACTTCCTGGTGCCGCGCCTGTGGAACAAGGAACGGCTTTACAGCCTTTCTCTGGTCAACTGGCACTTCTGGCTCGCGACGATCGGCATCGTCCTTTACGCGGCCTCGATGTGGGTCACCGGCATCATGGAAGGCCTGATGTGGCGCGAAGTCGATGCGCAGGGTTTCCTCGTGAATTCCTTCGCCGACACGGTTGCCGCGAAGTTCCCGATGTATGTGGTGCGCGGTCTGGGTGGGGTCCTGTTCCTCGCCGGTGCCGTCATCATGTGTTATAATCTCTGGATGACCGTGCGCAGGTCCCCGGCCAAAGAGGCCGAGACCCCTGCCATGGCTCCGGCTGAATAAGGAGGGTCGGAGACATGGGTATCCTTGACAAGCACAAGTTTCTTGAAACCAACGCCACAGCGCTTCTGGTAGGGTCGCTTCTGGTGGTGAGCGTCGGCGGGATCGTCGAGATCGCCCCCCTGTTCTACCTCGAAAATACGATCGAGGATGTGGAGGGGATGCGGCCTTACAGTCCGCTGGAGCTGGCCGGTCGCGAGATCTACATCCGCGAGGGCTGCTATGTCTGCCACAGCCAGATGATCCGGCCCATGCGGGACGAGGTCGAACGCTATGGCCACTACTCGCTGGCGGCGGAATCGCAATATGACCATCCGTTCCAATGGGGGTCGAAACGGACCGGTCCGGACCTCGCACGGGTCGGCGGGCGCTATTCCGACGACTGGCATGTGGACCACTTTGTCGATCCGCAATCGGTCGTGCCGGAATCGGTGATGCCGAAATACGGTTTCCTTCTGGATAACCTGATGGACGGCGAATACATTCAGGATCTGGTCGCCACGCATCGGTTCGTGGGCGTGCCCTATACCGATGAGATGGTCGAGAACGCGCTGGCCGATTTCAATGCGCAGATCGATCCCGACGGGGACTGGGATGCTCTGGTGGAACGGTATCCGGGGGCGCAGGTGCGCAACTTCGACAGCCAGCCGGGCATCTCGGAGATGGATGCGCTGATTGCCTACATGCAGATGCTGGGCACGTTGGTCGACTTTTCGACCTTCACCCCGGAAGCAAGCCGGTAAGGGAGACGAGAGATGGATACATATTCCCTTTTGCGCGAGATCGCCGACAGCTGGGTTCTTCTGGCACTGTTCAGCTTTTTCATCGGTGCGGTGATCTGGGCGTTTCGCCCCGGCAGCCGCAGTACCCACCGGGACGCGAGCGATATTCCGTTCCGGCATGACGATCACCCCGCAGCGCGGGATCAGGAGCAGGAGGCGCGGCCATGAGCAAGACGCCGGACGATAAACACGAGGTCGAAACCACAGGCCATGTCTGGGACGGCATCGAAGAGTACAACAACCCCTTGCCGCGATGGTGGCTGTGGACCTTTTACGGCACGATTGCATGGGGTCTGCTCTATACAATCGCCTATCCCGCATGGCCGCTGATCCGCGAGGCGACACCGGGTCTGCTGGGCTATTCCACCCGCGCCATCGTGGCCGAGGACATTGCCGAGGTAAGCGCGCGCAATGCGGGCATCAACGAACGGCTGGCCAATGTGGAACTGGCCGCGATCGGCGATGACACCGAGCTTCTGACCTATGCGCGCAACGCCGGTGCGGCGATTTTCCGCGCGAACTGTTCGCAGTGCCACGGATCTGGCGCCGCAGGGGTTCAGGCTTCGGGCTATCCGAACCTTCTGGACGACGACTGGCTTTGGGGCGGTACGATTGACGATATCGCATGGACGATTGCCCATGGTATCCGCAACGAGCAGTCGCCGGATTCCCACTGGTCGCAGATGCCGGCCTTCGGCGAGTTGCTTGAGACCGAAGAGATCGGCCAGCTGGTCGCCTATGTGCAGCAGATCTCGGGCCAGGAGCATGATGCGGCGATGGCCACGCCGGGCGCGGTGCTGTTCGACGAGCAGTGTTCGTCCTGTCACGGCATCGAAGGCATGGGCGATCCGGTGATCGGCGCACCCAACCTGACGGATGCGATCTGGCTTTATGGCGGCTCGGAAGAGCGTCTGACCGAGTCGATCACCTATTCACGGTTCGGCGTGATGCCCGCATGGTCGGAAGAGTTCCGGCCCGCAGGTGGCCTGAGCCCGTACGAGATCAATGCGCTAGCCGCTTATGTCCACGGTCTGGGCGGCGGCGAGTAGATCGGCACATTCACGCGCGCCCGGATCCTGTTCGCGCATTTCCCCGGGCAGACGTGAATCAGGCGGCGGTATCGAAAGGTGCCGCCGCTTTTCTTTTGTGAAACAGCGACTTGTCGCCGGTATGGCTGCGGCTGCAAAGTTGCAGGCAAAGTGAAAACCCGACTTCGGTATGGCCATGGAAGACCTCGGTCTTCGTGAAGGTCTTGGCAGTGGGCCAGTAGACCGACGCCTCGTTGAAGGGGTGGGTCAGATCGACCCAGCGGCCTTGTGACAGGTCCTGCGCCATCGCAGATGTGGCAAAAGCAAGCGCGGGAAGGGCCGCAAGTAACTGACGGATCATCGGAATGGTCCTTGTGTCAGGAAATGAATGCCCAACCCTAGCTTACCATATGTCAAGGACCAAACCCACATGGCTGAACCGCGCGACGGCCTCTGTCTTGATATGCATCAAGGAGGTTCCGGCGGCTGTCATGCGAGAACCGAAAAGCGAACAGAAAGCCGGATTCCGTCTAATGAGCAGTAGCGATAACGAAAGCCTTTATGCCGCCCGGGAGCCTGTGTTTCCCCGCCGCGTCAAAGGCCCTTTCCGGACCTTCAAGTGGTGGATCATGGCCGTCACGTTGGGGATCTATTACCTTACCCCGTGGATCCGCTGGGACCGGGGGCCGGAACTGCCCGATCAGGCGGTTCTGGTCGACATGGCGGGGCGGCGGTTCTTTTTCTTCTGGATCGAGATCTGGCCGCACGAGTTCTATTTCGTGGCCGGTCTTCTGATCATGGCCGGGCTCGGGTTGTTCCTGTTTACCTCGGCCCTGGGCCGGGTCTGGTGCGGCTATGCCTGCCCGCAGACCGTCTGGACCGACCTATTCATCCTCGTGGAACGCTGGATCGAAGGCGACCGGAACGCGCGCGTCAGGTTGTGGAACGCCAAATGGGATATCCGCAAGGCACGGCTGCGGCTGACCAAGTGGGTGATCTGGCTCTTGATCGCGGTCGCCACCGGCGGGGCGTGGGTGTTCTATTTCACCGATGCGCCGACGCTGTTGCGCGATCTTCTGATATTCGATGCGCATCCGATTGCCTATACGACCATCGCGATCCTGACGGCGACGACGTTCCTGTTCGGCGGGTTCTTCCGCGAGCAGATCTGCATCTATGCCTGCCCGTGGCCCCGCATTCAGGCGGCGATGATGGACGAGGATACGATCACCGTCGCCTATCGCGAATGGCGCGGCGAGCCGCGTGGCAAGCATCGCAAGGCCGAGGGTGCCGAGTTGCTCGGTGATTGCATCGACTGCAGCGCCTGCGTCGTGGTCTGTCCCATGGGGATCGATATTCGCGACGGGCAGCAGATGGAGTGCATTACATGCGGGCTTTGCATCGACGCCTGCGATGACGTGATGGACCGTATCGGCAAGCCGCGCGGTCTGGTCGATTACATCGCCCTGACCGACGAGGTGGCGGAACGCGAAGGCAAGCCGCCCCGCGCGATCTGGAAACACATCCTGCGGCCGCGCACGGTCCTTTACACGGTGCTGTGGTCCGGCGTGGGAATTGCGCTGGTCGTGGCCCTGTTCATGCGTCACGAGATCGACGTGACGGTTGCGCCGATCCGGAATCCGACGTTCGTGACCATGTCCGACGGGTCGATCCGCAACTCCTATGACGTGCGGCTTCTGAACAAGCATGGCGAGGCGCGGACGTTCCGGCTGTCGCTGAAGGGCGATCCGGCGCTGCGGGTCCAGCTTGAAGGAAGCCCCTACGAGTCGGTCGAGGTGCCCGCGAACCAGCAGCTTCTGCAGCGGGTCTATGTGGTCGCCCCACGCAATTCCGACCCCGCGCGGTCGGACCGCACCGAGTTCCGCTTCTGGGTGGAAGATCTGACCAATGGCGAGCGGGTCTTTAACGACACAGTCTTTAATGGGAATGCGCAATGACAACGAAACCAATCACTCCGAAACCAATCACCGGCCGACAGGTGTTTTTCGTAATGGCAGGCGCGTTCTCCATTATCGTCGCGGTCAACCTGACACTGGCATTCAAGGCCGTATCCACGTTTCCCGGGCTTGAGGTGAAGAACTCCTATGTCGCAAGCCAGAATTTCGACAGGGAACGCACGGCGCAACTGGCGCTGGGATGGCAGGTTGCGGCGCAGATCGAGGGGGATCGGCTGATCCTGTCGATCGACGACAAGGACGGACCGGTCGAGAACGTGGCGATTGACGCGATCTTCGGCCGTGCGACCCATGTGGCGGATGACCGGACGCCGGTCTTTACGTTCGATGGCTCTGACTGGGTGGCTCCGATGGAAATCGGGCCGGGCAACTGGAACCTGCGGCTGGTTGCGACAGCCGCCGACGGGACGCCCTTCAGGCAGCGTATTCCGATCTATGTGAAGGCGCAGCGGTGAGCCTTGCCGAAAACCCGTCGCTTGCGGCCTGTCCCGGGTGCCTTGCGGCGCCCGCGGAGGCCGTTCGTGAAGGGGAGGCCCAGAAAGGGCCACAGACGATCCGGCTTTCCCTGCCGACCATCCACTGCGCGGGCTGTATCTCCGGCGTGGAACGCGGGCTGACCGGTGCGCCCGGGGTTCTTTCCGCGCGGGTTAACCTGACGCTCAAGCGCGTTGCGATCGAGGCCGAGCGCGGCGTCACGCCCGAAGCCCTTGTGGGCCGTCTTGAGGCGCTGGGCTATGAGGCGCACGAGCTGGACGACGCTGCCCTAGCCGCGACCGAGGCCGACCGCGAGGGCCGTGACCTTCTGATGCGGCTGGCGGTCGCGTTCTTTGCCAACATGAACGTGATGCTCTTGTCCGTGGCCGTCTGGGCCGGGGCAGAGGATGCCACACGCGACCTGTTTCACTGGATCTCGGGGGCGATTGCCATTCCGACGGTGATCTTTTCGGGCCGACCGTTTTATGCCAGCGCGCTGGGTGCCCTGAAGGGCCGGCGGCTGAACATGGATGTACCGATCTCGCTGGCGATATTGCTGGCTGTCGGGCTTTCGCTTTGGGAAACGGCGCTGTCGGGCCGTCACGCCTATTTCGATGCGGCGCTTTCCCTGACCTTCTTCCTTCTGGCGGGACGGTATCTGGATCACCGGACGCGGGCATCGGCACGGTCGGCGGCGCAGGAACTGGCCGCGCTTGAAGTGCCGCGCGCGGTGCGGCTGGGCGAGGCTGGCGAAGAGAACGTGCGCGTGTCCGAGATCGCGCCGGGCGATCATGTGCTGGTGCGGCCCGGCGCGCGGGTTCCGGTGGACGGGATCGTGCTGGAGGGTGCGAGCGAGCTGGACCGGTCACTGATGACAGGGGAGAGCCTGCCGGTCTTTGCCGGGCCGGATGTGGCGGTGCATGCGGGCGAGATCAATCTGACCGGGCCGTTGACGGTGCAGGTCACGGCGGCGGGGCAGGGAACGGCGCTTCACCGGATCGCCGATCTGGTGGCCGTGGCCGAGGCGGGTCGCGCGAATTACAGCGCGCTGGCGGATCGTGCGGCGCGCGCCTATGCGCCTGTCGTGCATTTGCTGGCGCTGGCGGCGTTTCTCGTCTGGATGTGGATTTCGGGCGGCGATGCAAGGCTGTCGCTGAACATTGCGGTGGCGACGCTGATCATCACCTGCCCCTGCGCGCTTGGGCTGGCCGTGCCGGCAGTGACGGCGGCGGCCTCGGGGCGGCTTTTCCGGAAGGGGCTGCTGATCAAGTCGGGGACCGCTCTGGAGCGGCTGGCGGAGGTCGATACGGTCGTGTTCGACAAAACCGGCACCCTGACGATGGGCGCGCCCGAGCCGCAGGATCTGGACGGTCACGATGCGGGCGATCTGTCGCTGGCCCTGGCGCTGGCGCAGGGGTCGTCGCATCCGCTGGCGCAATCGCTGACCAAGGCGCTGGAGGCGCGGGGCGTTCATCCGGCGCGTCTGGCCGATCTGCGCGAAGTGCCCGGATTTGGCGTCGAGGCGCTGGCGGATGGCCAGCGGGTTCGGCTGGGACGGGCCGGATGGGTTGGTACCGAAGCTGGCGGCGTGACAGCCACATGGCTGGGCGGCGAAGGGCGCGATCCTGTTTCTTTCGCGTTCACCGATGCGCTGCGCCCCGGCGCGGCTGAGGCGGTCGAGGCGTTCCGGGCGCGCGGCCTCGATATCCTGATGATGTCGGGCGATGCGCCCGCGCCGGTCGCGGCCTTCGCGGACCGGATCGGTATCAGTCAGACGATGGCCGAGGCGACGCCGGAAGAAAAGGCGGAACGCATCGCCGAACTGACCGCCACGGGGCGCAAGGTTCTGATGGTCGGTGACGGGCTGAACGACACTGCCGCGCTGACGGCGGCCTATGTGTCGATCTCGCCCGCGAGCGCATTGGATGCGGCGCGGGTGGCCTCGGATATCGTGTTCCTGGGGCGGGATTTTTCGCCCCTGCCGGATGCGTTCGACACGGCCGGCAAGGCGCGCAAGCGGATCACCGAGAATTTCACGATCTCGACGGTCTATAACGTGGTTGCCGTGCCGATTGCGCTTTTGGGCTTTGCGACGCCGCTGGCGGCGGCCCTTGCGATGTCACTGTCGTCGATCACGGTCTCGCTTAACGCGATGCGGCTGCGCTGATGGAGGTTCTTGTCATCCTTATCCCGGTATCGCTGGGCCTTGGCGCACTTGGGCTTGTGGCGTTCTTCTGGGCGCTGAAGTCACGCCAATTCGACGATCCCGAAGGCGACCGGAACCGCATCCTGACGGAAGATTACGACGACCATCCCAAGTCCTAGGCCGGTTCGGTCAGGTGGCGGATCAGCTCTGTGTGGACGCCGGGGGACGCGGCAAGAACGCCCGATGTCACCGGATGGGCGTTGTTGAACTGCAACGCACCGCCATGCCGGTCGGTTACCGTCGCGCCGGCTTCCGATGCGATCAGGGCGCCCGCCGCAATATCCCACTCCCAGCTATCGCGGAGCGTGAGCATCCCGTCGAACCGGCCTTCGCCCACAAGGCTGAGCCGGTAGGCCAGCGACGGGCGGAAATGACGGCTTATCTCCGGCACGCCGCCGGGCCAGTGGCGCGGCTCCAATGCCGGGCGCGAGGCCAGTACGCGGGCGCTGGTGGCATGTGGCTTGGGCGATGCGGCAAGGGGCAGGCCGTTCAGCGTTGCGCCATCGCCCGCAGAGGCCGCATAGAGCCGGTCCTTGATCGGAAGATAGACGACACCCGCAGTCGGGCGCCCGTTCTCGACAACCGCCATGGAATGGGCCCAGGTCGCTTCGCCCGCGATGAAGGCGCGGGTTCCATCGATCGGGTCCACCACGAACAGGCGGGATTTCTGTAGACGGTCGGGCGTGTCCTCGGTCTCTTCGGACAGCCAGCCATAGTCGGGGCGGGCTGCGGTGAGCGTTTCGCGCAGGTAGGTGTCGACCGCCAGATCGGCCTCGGTGACCGGATCGTCCCGTCCCTTGTCCCAGATCTTGTTCGGCCCGTCGAAATAGGCGCGGGCGATCTCTCCCGCCCGGCGCGCGGTGCGGGTCAGGAGGGCAAGGTCACTCTCCGGCAATCGTCAGGCCTTCGATCAGGCAGGAGGGCACCCGGCGGCTAAGATGCTGACGCGCGTCATTGGCCGGGCGCAGGGTCAGTAGCATGTCCCGAAGATTGCCCGCCACCGTGCACTCGTTGACCGGATAGGCAATCTGACCGTTTTCGACCCAGAAGCCGGATGCGCCGCGTGAATAGTCGCCGGTCGTTGCGTTGATCGACGAGCCGATCATGGATGTGATCAGAAGTCCGGTTCCCATGTCGGACATAAGGTCTTCGCGCGTCTGCGTCCCGGGTGTCAGGGTCGCGTTCCCAAGGCTGGGCGAAGGCGGCGCAGATGGCCCGCGCGATGCGTTGCCCGTGCTTTCCAGCCCCAGCTTGCGGGCCGTGGCGAGATCAAGCGTCCAGCTTGTGAGCACGCCATCGTCAACCACGTTGCGGTTTTGCGTCGCCAGCCCCTCGGCATCGAAGGGCCGCGAACCGGAGGTGCGGGGCCGCAAAGGCTCTTCGGTCAGGCTGATGCCCTTTGGCAGAACCTGTTCGCCCATTGCATCGCGAAGCCACGACGCACCACGGGCGATGGCCGCGCCGTTGATCGCTTGCACCAGATGTCCGATCAGCGACGACGAGATGCGTTCGTCGTAGAGCACGGGAAAGCTGCCGGTCGGGGGTTTCCGCGCGCCCGCGCGCTCGGCGGTTCTTTCACCGGCGATCCGGCCTATTTCCTCGGGTGACATGAGGTCGGATTGATGGATACGCATGTCGCCGAAATAGTCGCGCTCCATGTCGGTTCCGCTGCCGGTGATCGCGACGCAGGACAGGGCGCGGTCGGTGCGTCCGTAACCGCCCGAGAACCCGTTCGTGGCCGCAAGATGGACGTGGCGGCGGCCGTACCCTGCCGACGTCGCCTGAACCTGCGACACGCCATCGACGGCAAGGGCCGCGGCCTCGGCTCGGGCCGCGTCGTCCTGAAGCACCGCAGGGTCGGGTTCGTCGGTGCTGTCATAGAGATCGAGCGCCCCGGCATCCCAGTTTTCGACCAGTTGCTCCGGTGCCGCCAGCCCGACGGTCGGATCAGCGGGGGCTTCGCGCGCCATGGCGACCGCGCGTTCCGCCATTTCGGAGATTGTGCGGGAGGAGGTATCGGAGGCCGAAACACAGGCCTGCCGCTTGCCCAGGATCACCCGCAAACCGATCTCGACCCCTTCGGACCGTTCCGCATGTTCAAGCTTACCGCCCAGCACGTCGATAGAGACCGAGGTGCCATCGACGGCGATGGCATCGGCGGCATCCGCGCCGGCGTTGCGGGCGGCGGTCAGCAGTTGATCGGTGAGGTCGGGCAGAGTGCCGGCCATTGGCGGTCCTTTCACTTTGACAAGGCAGGTAGCCCGCGCGCCCCGGACCCGCAAGGCCGGGGCGCCCGATTACGGCGTGTCGGGTCGGGCTGCTGTTACCGGATCCGCTGGCCGTTCGCGGTCACGGACCCATCTGCGCCAAGTTCGATCTTGGAGGTGAGCGTATCGGTGCCGCTGCCGGGACGTGCAAAAAGACCAAGCATCATGCGGGCGCCCATCGCCTGATCTTCCGGCAGCAGTCCGATATTCACAAGGCTGTCGATCAGGGTGTTCGCGCCGGTCAGGTTCAGATCGACCGTGCCCGAGGGAACGGGAGGCACCGCTGAATTGTCGAACTCGAACGCGCCGGTTCCGGTCAGTTCGGCACCGGCGACCGACACTGTGAGCTTGTCGATCGTCAGCTCTTCGACCTCACCCGGGACTTCCATCGTCTCGTCGATGTCCTCTGCAAGGTTCGGGTCGATGATATCAACGAACCAGCGGCCCAGCCCCGACATTTCGACGATCAGGTTCGCGGGTGTCCGGGGAAGGCCCTGCATCGGGTCGATCATCGACCAGACGGTATCGCTGACCGTGACACCCTCCAGACGCGTCGACAGGCCGATCGGCTGCGCCTCGTCGTCGGACAGGAGCGGCATCCGGATCTCACCCGACATTTCCTCTGCCTCAAGCTCGATGGGCGGGATCATCGCACCGGGTATGATCACCGACAGATCGACGCCGGAATTCGTGCCTTCATAATTGATACCATCGCCGTTCATCTCGCCCGACAAGGTACCGCTTTCGGCGCTTGATTCGATCACAGCGCGTCCATCCGGCACCGCCGAGTCGATCTTGAATGTCGCGGCACCGTGGCGCAGGGAGCCTTCGGTGAACTGTCCGTTGCGCAGCGCGACGGCAAGGTTCTGTTGCGAATCGAGGGCTGAAATCGTCCCCGTGGATGTCGACACGATATCGGTCATCGTCATGGTCATTTCGAAATCGGCGTCGTCCTCGGGGATATCCACATCCATCCGGAACGCGAGCGCGCCGATATTCGAATCGTTCCGGATCACGGCTGCGTTGCCGCTGAAACCATAGATCCCCGTGAGTTGCTGCAGCGCCATGGAGAAGTCGACGCCGACAGGGTTTCCGCCTTCGGTCAGCTCAACCAGATCCATGTCCATCCGGCCGAATTCATAGTCATGGCGCAGGGCGCGGGGCTGGCCCGAGACGATGATGCTTCCACCCGAATGGGAGATGTTCAGCTTGGTCGAGATATCCGCCCCGTCCGAATCCTCGCCTCTGATCTCCATCGGGATCTCGGGCGAAATCGCGACCGCGACAGTGCCGTCGCCCTGTTCGGTGAAATCGATGCGGGCAACTGTACCGGTTACTTCGACATCTGGCGCCGATGATCCGATGGTAACGCCGGTGACACTGAGCGTATTGCCCGACATGACTTCCGATTCCGATTCCATCGTCTGGCCGGAATATGTGGCAAAGTTCTTCCATTCGGCCCAGACATCGGCTGCTGTGAGATCGGCGAATGCGGGTGGCGCAAAGGCCGGGATCATCAGCGCGACTGTCGAAACGAGAGCGGGTTTATGCATAACGGGCCTTTCGCAAGCAATTTGGCAGGACTAGCTTTGGCCGGGCAGAAGGCGCGGTCAAGTCGTCGCTGCGAAACAATCGGGAGACATATATGCAGGACATGACCGGAAAAACAGTCGTGATCACCGGGGCAAGCCGGGGGATCGGCGCTGCCGCCGCCCATGCTTTTGCGGAACAGGGGGCGAATGTGGCCCTGCTGTCGCGGGGCGAGGACGCGATTGCCAGCCTTGCGGGCGAGATCGGGCCGAAGGCGCTGGCGATCCCCTGCGATGTGGGGCGGTTCTGGGAGGTGCAGGCGGCGATTGACGCGGCGGTGCAGACCTTTGGCAGTGTCGATGTGCTGATCAACAACGCCGGGGTGATCGAACCCGTGGCGCATCTGGCGGCCTCGGACCCGGATGCGTGGGGTCAGGTGATCGATATCAACCTCAAGGGTGTCTATTACGGGATGCGGGCCGCGGTTCCGGTGATGGTCGCAAACGGGGGCGGATCGGTCCTGACGATCTCGTCGGGTGCCGCGCACGGGCCGGTGGAGGCATGGAGCCATTACTGTGCCTCCAAGGCGGGGGTGGCGATGCTGACGCGGTGCCTGGACAAGGAAAACGCAGGCGACGGTATCCGCGCGATGGGGTTGTCGCCCGGGACCGTGGCGACGCAGATGCAGCGCGAGATCAAGGCAAGCGGGATCAACCCGGTTTCGCAACTGGACTGGTCAGACCATATCCCGCCGGACTGGCCCGCAAGGGCACTGGTCTGGATGTGTTCGGCGGATGCGGATGAGTTCATCGGACAGGAGATATCGCTGCGGGACGAAGGCATTCGCCGCCGGGCCGGCCTGATCGCATGATCCGCCTTGAGGAAGAGGACGGCCTGCGGATTGCCGTGATCGACCGGCCGGACAAGGCAGGCAGCCTGACCGGCGATATGCTGCGCGATCTGGCCGGGATCGTCGAAGGGGCGCGGGGGGGCCGCGCGCTGATTCTGACCGGGACGGGCAAGGTGTTTTCCGCCGGGGCCGATCTGGACGAGGCGCAGGCGGGCCTTGCCACCGATCCTGTCTGGGAGCGGCTGTCGGGTGCGATTGCCGCACTGCCCTGCCTGACGATTGCCGCGCTGAACGGAACGCTTGCGGGCGGTGCGTTCGGCATGGCGCTGGCCTGCGATCTTCGGGTGGCGGTGCCGGGGGCCAAGTTCTTTTACCCGGTGATGAAGCTGGGGTTTCTGCCGCAGCCGTCCGATCCGGGTCGTTTGCGGGCGCTTGTTGGCCCGTCGCGGGCCAAGCTGATCCTGATGGCCGGCGACAGGATGACGGCAGAGATGGCGCTGGCCGCCGGTCTGGTCGATGCGCTGGACGACGATCCCATGGCGCGGGCGCGGGCCTGGGCGGAGGATGCGCTGGGCGCAGATCCGGCCCATGTGGCGGCGATCAAGGGGATGATCTGACAGGTTTCGGCCAGTTCAGTCATTGGCCCGGGATCACGGACCTAGGCCGCCGGGCCGCGCCCTGATCCTAAGGCGCATTCGTGGCCCACTCGCGCGCCGCATCCGATTCGGCCAGCGGAAACACCCGCATCTGCATCGACATCACCTTGCCCGCCGCCTTCACGATCGGACTCATCCAGCCGATATCGGTGGCGATGGCGCAATGGCTGATATGCGGGATCGCCTTCATGTCAAAGCGGACCCCGTCCCACAGCAGGACAGGATCAAAACCCTTCAGGCTTTCGATGATCTCGACCAGCCGGATCGTCCCGTGTGCGTTCATGAACGCCTCGAACCGGGGCACGATCCGGTCCCAGTCGTCCTGCGTGACGCGCCCGTCGACCGTCAGAAGGACGGTGCGGGTTTCGGCATCTTCGGCATAGCTGACGGGCATCCGGAGCCTCCTGCATCGCGAACATATCCACTCACATATGTGCACTCTATCGGCGTTTCCCAGCCCTGCGCGCGCCTGGAACCTTTGACGCGAACCCGGGCGGGCGCTTTGCCACCCAGCGGGTGAACTTCGCCAGTCTCGGATGGGAACGCAGCGCGTCAATGGTCGAAAAACCGCGCGCGAGCTCCGCCTCGGTCAGCGTCGCGTGGATCTCCTTGTGGCAGATGTGATGCAGCAGAACCGTCTGGCCGCCCTTGCCACCGCGCAGTTTCGGGATCAGGTGATGGCGGCTTTGCGGGACATCCGCGGGGATCGGCCGGTCGCATAGGGGACAGATGGGGTCTGGCATACCGGGCTTGCCTCTGGTTCCGCTTCGCGCCAAGACGGTGGGACTTCTCGGACGGGACAGGCGGATTATGGAAAACCAGCCCGAATTTGTCGCGATTGCCGTCGGCTATGCCGAACGCGGTTGGGACATCGCGAAAGAGTGGCTGTTGGAGCCTGCGGCGTGGTCGCAATTCGCCCTGCTGGTCGTGGCGTTCCTTGCCGCCGTGCTGGTGACGCGCCGGGTCCGCCCCGCGCTGGCCGGGATCATAACGCCCGCTGCCGACAGCCAGACGATGTTCGCCAACACGCGCCGGACGGCCCTGCCGTTTCTGGCGCTGATCCTTCCGCTTCTGGCCTATTTCTTTACCGCGGCCGGGGAAGCGGTGGTTCGTTCGATGTTCGAATCCGGTGCGGTGATCGCCTTTGGCAAACGGGTGTTCCTGTTCCTTGCGGCGCGCGCTCTGGTGCGTGACATCGTGCGCGATCCGTTCCTGAAGGTTCTTGGGAAATACGTTCTTGTCCCCGCCATGGCGCTTTATGCGCTGGGCATTCTCGACGATCTGACGGCGTGGCTGGGGGCGACCGAAGTCGTTCTGGGGAACATCCGGTTCACAGCGCTGGCGATCGTGCGCGGCCTCGTGGCGGGCAGCCTGTTGTTCTGGCTCGGGCGCTGGTCCACGGGTCAGTCCAAGTCCCTGATCGAAAAGCAGAAAGAGCTGCGCCCGGCGACGCGTGAACTGGCGATCAAGGCCTCGGAGGTCGCGATCTTCGGTGTGCTCTTCATCATCCTGATGAACATCATGGGGATCGATCTGACGACCCTTGCGGTTCTGGGCGGCGCCATCGGTGTCGGGATCGGTCTGGGTCTGCAGAAGATCGCGTCGAACTTCATCTCGGGCGTGATCCTGCTGCTGGAGGGGCAGGCCACCGTCGGCGATTATGTGGAACTGGACGGGGGGGAGGCCGGGACGATCGTCAAGATGACGGCCCGGGCCACAATTCTCGAGACGTTCGATGGCCGCTGGATCGTGATCCCGAACGAGGACTTCATCACCACGCGGGTGGTGAATTACTCCGATTCCGGATCGGCGAACCGCTATGAGGCCGAGTTTTCGGTCAGCTATGACACGGATATCAACCTTGTCCCCGCGATTATCGAAGCGGCGGTGGCCGAACATCCGGGGGTGCTGACAGAGCCCGAACCGCCCGATTGTGAACTGCGCGGATTTGGCGAGTCCGGCATCGATTTCGCGGTCGAGTTCTGGGTGAACGGGATCGATGACGGGCCGAACCGTTATACGTCCGACGTGCTGTTCCTGATCTGGAATGCGCTGAAGGCGCAAGACATCGAAATCCCGTATCCGCAGCGTGTGGTCGAGATAAAAGGCCCGATGCCCTCGTGACCCATGCCCCGCAGGCGCTGGTGATCGGAGCAGGTCCGGCCGGGCTGATGGCAGCCGAGGAACTGGCGGGGGCCGGGTTCAGCGTGCTGGTGGCCGAGGCAAAACCGTCGGTCGGGCGCAAGTTCCTGATGGCCGGAAAGTCGGGGCTGAACCTGACCAAGGACGAACCCCCGACGAAGCTGCTGACGGCCTATGGTGCTGCTGAGGGAAGGTTGGCCCCGATTGTCACGGCGTTTGACGCAGATGCCGTGCAGAGCTGGGCGAGGGGGCTGGGTCAGGAGGTCTTCACCGGATCGTCGGGGCGGGTCTTTCCGCGCGCCATGAAGGCCTCGCCGCTTCTACGGGCGTGGATGGCGCGACTGGCCGAAAGCGGGGTGGAGGTTCGGACACGCTGGCGCTGGCTTGGCCCGGAGGACGGGAACCAGCTGTTCGAGACGCCGGAGGGACGGATTGCCGTCACCCCGCGCGTCACCGTTCTGGCGATGGGCGGTGCGAGTTGGGCAAGGTTAGGGTCCGATGGCGCGTGGGCCGATATCCTGACGGGGAGGGGTGTGCCGATTACGCCCTTCCGTCCGTCGAATGGCGGGCTGGTGGTCGCGTGGAGCGCGCATATGGCCGTGCATTTCGGCGCGCCGGTCAAGGGAACCGCGCTGATCGCGGGCGGGCGGCGGGTGCGCGGCGACTATGTGATCTCGCGGCGCGGTCTTGAGGGCGGGGGCATCTATGCCGTCTTTGCCGATGTCCGGGACGGCGCGGAGCTGCGGATCGACCTTGTGCCCGATCTGCCGTTCGAGGAGGTTGCGCGCCGTCTGGACCGCCCGCGGGGCAAGGCGACGGTTTCGGCGCATCTGCGCAAGGTTCTGGGTCTTGATCCGGTGCGCCGCGCCTTGCTGCAGGAGTTCGGGCGGCCCTTGCCTGTGGGCGAGGCATTTGCGCGGCTGATCAAGGGGCTGCCCGTGCGCCATGGCGGCCCGCGCCCGATGGACGAGGCAATCTCGACCGCGGGCGGTATCGCATGGGACGGGCTTGGACCGGGGCTGGAGGTGTTGGCGGTGCCGGGCCTTTATGCGGCGGGCGAGATGATCGATTGGGAAGCACCGACCGGTGGGTATCTCCTGACGGCTTGTCTTGCGACCGGGCGCTGGGCCGGGCGGCACGCGGCTAAGGCTCTGGGCTAACCGGCATCGAGTTTGACGAAGGCGGGGCGCGCGCGCATCCGGTTCACGTAATCGACCCAGACCGGATCGGTCATCGGGAAGTCGAACTTTTCGGCCCAGTTTCCGCAATGGGCGGCGATGATATCGGTGATCGTCATCTGGTCGCCCATGATGAAGGGACCATCGCCGAACCGGGCCGAAAACAGGGCCTGAGACCGCTCAAACTCCCATCTCAGGCTGTCCATGATGGCGGGCATCCGCTTTTCCTTGGGCAGCACGAATTTATGCTTTCCGGCCATCCATAAGACACCGTCCATCTCGTCCAGAACAAAGCCGGTCATCGCATCCTGACGGGCGCGTTCCAGCGTCCCGGCGGGATGGGTCAGGGTGTTATGGTGGTCGGCCAGATAAGTGAGGATGGCCGCGGAATCGGTGATCACGGTCTCGCCGACCTTCATCGCCGGAACCTTGCCCGATGGGTTCAGGGCAAGGATTTCGGGCGAGCGGGGCGGGGCATGGATATGCTCGTACTCCAGCCCCATCTCTTCCAGCGCCCAGAGCACCCGGAAGGTGCGCGTGCGCAGGGACCCGATAACCTGATACATCCCTAGCGCCCCCTGCCCAGCATCGACAAGCGGATCAGGGTGCGTTCCATCACCGCCATGGCCGGGGCGCGGCTGGCCGACCGGAGTGTCAGATCCGTATCGATCAAAAGCCCCAGCGCCTGTTCCAGCTTGTGCATGCCCCAGGCCTGCGCCTGACGCTGCATCCGGTCGCGGCGAGGGCCAAAGACGGGCGGGCGCAGCTTGGCGATGCCCGAGGACACGCCGCCCGGATCGGACGCCGCACCGTGAAGCGCGCGAAAATGGCGGGTCGCCCCGATACAAAGCGAAACCGGTGTGACGCCTTGTGCCTTGAGCCGCACCATGACGGGGCCGATTTCCGCGGTTCGCGCCTCGGCCACGACATTCAGAATGTCATCCACATCCGCTTCGACCGATGCGGGTGCAAGTTTCGTGATTTCTTCCGAGTTAAGCGGGTCGGTATCGCCCAGCTTGTAAAGCGCCATGCGTTCGACGGTCTGCCGGAAATCGCCAGGGTCGAGGGCGCGGGACAGGGCTTCGAGATCGCCCATGGCGTCGCGGTCGATGGCGGAGAGGCCAGCAGTTTTCAGCATTTCCTCGATCTCGTCACGCGAGGGCGGATCGTCATAGATACCAACCGCATAGGCGTTGCTGTGACCTTCAAAGAGCTTGCGCAGGGCCGACCGCGCGGCAAGCGACCCGGCAGTGACGATGACCTGCGCATCGCCCGTGGCCCAGTCTTCAAGCGCTGAGGCGATTGCGGGAGCCAGCCCGTCACCGGCATCTTCGACAAAGGCCACGCGCGGACCGGGAAAGAACCCCTGCGCCTTGATCGCGTCGCCCAGCCGGGCCGGGTCCTTGCGCAATTCGGCCCCGGCGATCCGTTCCAGCCGCATCTCGTCGGGGCCGTCGGGGCCGATCAGGGCCGCGATGACCTCTTGCCGTTTAAGCGCCACGCGCATGGCGTCTGCGCCATAGATCAGGAGGCCGGTCTTGTCGGGGTCGGGTTTGCGGAAATAGCGGGCGGCCTCTCGGGTCGACAGTTTCACTGCCGCCACTCCCCCGCCGTCACCAGAAGGCGCGATACGATCTGATCGGCGAGAATTGTCATCAGGCGGTCGGTCGCATCTTCTCGGGCCGTCTGCGTGGCAAAGGGCGTTCCCGTGGCGGAATAGCTGGTGAAGCTTGCGACCTGACCGGATGTCGCGATCCGGCCCGTGGTTTCGTCGATCAGGCTGAATTCCACGCGGCCCCGCAGGTTGTAACGGGTGATGACCTGATCGGGGGTCACCCCAAGCTCCTGCTGGTCCGTGAAAATGCGTGCCGACAGGCGATAGGCCGGGGCGTCGGCCAGCCCCAGCCGGTTCTCAAGCTGGCGCACCAGCGCAAAGCCTTCGAGATCACTTGGCGCATCGAAGCCGATTGTCCCGCGCAGCCCTTCGGCCGAGCCGCCCGGCCCATAGACCGGCTGAAACCCGCACCCCGCCACGAAGGCGGCGAGCATCAAAACGGCTGCACGGCGGTCAAATGACGACATTCACGATCCGGCCCGGGACGACGATCAGTTTCTTGGGCTGACCACCGGCCAGCGCCTTCTGGACAGCATCGTTTGCCATGACCAGCTTTTCAACCTCTGCCTTGTCCAGATCCTTGGCCACGGTGATCTCGTCGCGCCTTTTGCCGTTGATCTGAATCGGCAGCGTCACGGTGTCCTCGACCAGCATCGCCTCGTCGGCGACGGGCCATGGGGCATTGGCGATCAGACCCTCACCGCCCTGATGGGCCCAGATGTCTTCGGCCAGATGCGGCGTCATCGGCGACATCAGCTGTGCGAGCACCATGATGGCCTGCCGTTGCGCAGAATATGATGCGCCGGATTTGGCCAGCGTGCTGGTAAAGGCATAAAGCTTGGCGACCGCTGTGTTGAAGCCGAAGGATTCGATGCCGTTGGTCACGTCGAAGATCGTCTTGTGCATGGCGCGCAGCAGGTCTTCGTCGCCCTGACCCGGTGCGTCGCGATCCATATCCGCGATCCGGTCACAAAGCGACCAGACCCGTCCCAGATGCTTGAAGGCAGCCTCGGCCCCCGATGCCGTCCATTCCACGTCGCGTTCCGGTGGGCTGTCGGACAGGACGAACCAGCGGGCGGTGTCCGCGCCGTACTTGGCGATGATATTCACCGGATCGACCACGTTCTTCTTGGATTTCGACATCTTGGCCGACGGGATCACCTCGACCGCCTCGCCGGTGGCGCCAAGGCGTGCGCCGGATTCCGTCCAATCGATATGTTCGGGCAGGTGATAGACGGGCCGATCCTTCTCGTCGCGCGTGACATAGATTTCGTGCGTCACCATCCCCTGGGTAAACAGTGCATCGAAGGGCTCGATCGCGTCTTCGGGCAGGTGATCGCACATATGCATCGCCCGCGCGAAGAAGCGCGAATACAGCAGGTGCAGGATCGCGTGCTCAATGCCGCCGATATACTGGTCGACATTCATCCAGTAGGCGGCGTCTTCGGCGCGTGTCGGTGTCTCGGCGTCCGGCGCCGTGAAACGCGCGAAGTACCACGACGAATCGACGAACGTGTCCATCGTGTCGGTTTCGCGTTTCGCGGGCGCGCCACAGGACGGGCAGGGCACATCGCGCCATGTGGGGTGCCGGTCCAGCGGATTGCCGGGCTGGTCGAAGCTCACGTCATCGGGCAGGCGGACAGGCAGGTTCTCCTTCTTCTCGGGCACGACGCCACAGGCCTCGCAATGAACGACGGGGATCGGGCAGCCCCAATAGCGTTGCCGCGACAGGCCCCAGTCGCGCAGGCGGTATTTCGTGACACCCGTGCCCCAACCGTGTTCCTCGGCATGGGCGATGGTGGCATCGATAGCCTCTTGCCCCGTGGCGACGTCGAGACCCGCGAAATGGTTGATCCAGCGGACTTTTTCGGTCTTTGGCGGAACGAAAGCCATATCCTCGACCGAGCCTGGATCGTTCAGTGCCACATAGGTGTCGATCACCGGCAGGCCGTATTTCCGGCAGAAATCGAGATCGCGCTGGTCATGGGCCGGGCAGCCGAAGATCGCGCCGGTGCCGTAATCCATCAGGATGAAATTCGCGACCCAGACCGGCAGTTCCCAACTCGGGTCCAGCGGGTGCCGGACGGTGAGGCCGGTGTCGAATCCCCGCTTTTCGGCACGCTCCAGATCCTCTTCGGACGTACCCATGCGGCGGCATTCGGCATTGAACGTGGCCAGATCGGCATTGTCGGCCTCCAGCGCGCGGGCCAGCGGGTGATCGGGCGATATCCCGATAAAGGACGCACCCATCAGCGTATCGGGCCGCGTCGTGTAGACATCGACCGAGCTGTGACCGGCGGCCGGGGCCGACAGATTCCACGAAAACTCCAGCCCGCGTGACTTGCCGATCCAGTTCCGCTGCATCAGCTTGACCTTTTCTGGCCAGTTGTCGAGCCCGTCGATGGCCGTCAGCAATTCCTCGGAATAGTCCGATATCTTGAAGAACCACTGGGTCAGGTCGCGCCGCTCGACCAGGGCGCCCGAGCGCCAGCCCTTGCCGTCGATGACCTGTTCATTGGCCAGAACCGTCATATCGACCGGATCCCAGTTCACGGTCGCATTCTTGCGATAGACAAGTCCCTTCGACAGAAAATCAAGGAACAGGGCCTGTTGCTGGCCATAGTATTCGGGGTCGCAGGTCGCGAATTCGCGGGTCCAGTCAATCGACAGGCCCAAGGGCTTCATCTGGTCGCGCATGTCGGCGATGTTGCCGTAGGTCCAGTCCTTCGGGTGGCCGCCCCGTTCGATGGCGGCGTTTTCCGCCGGCATCCCGAACGCGTCCCACCCCATGGGATGCAGCACGTTATGGCCGGTCGCGATGCGGTGGCGCGCGATCACATCGCCCATCGTGTAGTTGCGCACATGGCCGATATGGATGCGGCCCGACGGATAGGGAAACATTTCGAGCACATAGTACTTGGGCTTGTCATCTGACCGCACGGCCTTGAACGTGCCCGCGGCTTCCCAGGCGGCCTGCCATTTCGGTTCTATTTCGGCGGGAGAGTAACGGGACATCGGGCTGGTGGTCCTTGGAAAGTGAAAGAGCCGGGCGCGGGGACCCGGCGTGGTGCATACTCAGTCAGTGGTGCAGAATCCAGAGCGGGCGGGGTCAGAGGTCTTCTTCGCGGATCCGTAGCTGGCGGGCGCGGGTCAGAATGGCGTCCTCGATGGCGCGCACCGTCTCGATCGGTGCGGCGCCCGAACGGGTGGCCAGCGCGACCCGCAGGGATCGTGCGTCAAGCGCGGGATCCTGCACATAGACGGTGGCGCGATAGGCGCGACCGCCACCCGGCGGTGTGCCGAAGCCGAAGATCAGAACGCCGGAAAACGGGTCCGCCCCCTGCACGGGCAGGAAATCGAGCACGTCCAGCGTCGCGTTCCAGATATAGCGGTTGACCTCCAGCGTGGTGTTCGGGTCGTCCACGTTGCGGAACAGATCCCAGATCGTATCGCGGTCTTCGGTAAGCTCGGGGGGCAACTGGGCGTCAAGACGCTCCTGTTCCTCGGGCGATCTTACGGTCGCGGTGTCGCCACCGCCAAAGAGATTGCCGATCCGGCCACAGCCTGCTGCAGCCAGAATCACCCCGACCAGAAGGCCGATTTTCGCCCAGTTCCGCGCCCGCATCCGAACCCCGTACCCTTGTTGCAAACCCTTGGTATCCGAGCCGTTAAGCTGCCACAAGATGTTTCCCGGGGGCTTTTGGCGTTGCCGATGGCATACACTGTGGCTTCGCTGCACCATACCCGGTGCATTTCGGGGATCGCTACGGGGTAAACTTGCAAATCATCGGGGTTGGAGCGAATGAAACGCATATCCAATTCAGAACTCCTGACTTGGCGACCTTTGAACACGAGGGAAACGAAATGAAAAAGGTACTTCTTGCCAGCACCGCGCTCGCTATGACCGCAGGTGTTGCATCCGCCCAGGGCGTCGAGCTCTCGGGTTATGCCGAAATCGGTATTAAAGACAACGGCGACGAGATCGTCTTCCACAACGACATCGACGTTACGTTCACCCTGTCGGGCGAAACGGACAATGGCCTGACCTTCGGTGCCACGATCGACCTCGACGAAGTCACCAACACAGGTGACGACAACGGGATCCCGGACGATGCAAACGATTCGTCCGCCTTCGTTGCTGGTAACTTCGGCCGTATCACCATGGGCGACACCGACGGTGCGTTCGACTGGGCGATGGACGAAACTGTATGGGGCACAGCCATTGCAGACGACCACTCGGAGCATGCCGGCTGGAACGGTAACGCTGGTCTCGATGGTTCGCTGGACGGTCAGGTAGCGCGCTACCAGTACTCGTTCGGTGACTTCGCTGTGGCTCTGTCGGCTGAAGTTGGTGACAACACCGCCGCTACCGACGAAAACCTCGGCATCGGTTTCACCTACAGTGCTTCGCTTGGTGGTGCCGACATCCGCATCGGTCTGGCCTATCAGGACGGCACGCTCGGAACGCCTGATCTTGCAGTGACAACTGCTGCCACATTTACGACAACTGGTGGTACGGTCTCCGGCTTCACGAACATATCTGCTACGGGTACGGGCGACATCTATGGTGTGTCGCTTTCGGCCGATCTGGCTGGTGGTTTCGGAGTGAAGCTGAACTACTCGAAGGTTGACGGAGTTCTGACGACTGTAACAGGAACGACGACTGGCACTTCGACAGCAACCGCTGCGCTCTCCAATGTTGCTGTTGAGTGGGATCACTATGGCATCGGTATCGGTTACCAGATGGATGCCCTGTTGATCGAAGCCAACTACGGCAAGTTCGACGGTACCCTTGGTGGTACTGCTGATTTCGAAGCTGACGGCTTCGGTGTTGCTGTGAACTATGACCTCGGTGGTGGCGCAGTCGCCATGTTCGGCTATGGTTCTGGTGACGGGTTTGCCCTTGGCGCGGCAGCCCAGCCAAGCAAAGATACTTGGTCTGCTGGCCTTGGTCTCTCGTTCTAATCGAACGAACCAAATCTAATGCAAAGAGCGGGCTTCGGCCCGCTCTTTTTGCTTCTGACAGAGGGCGATTGCTGGACATCCGTTGCTGCGCTTTTTAGGTATGATGAGCAGGCTCATGCATGAGGAACCCCGCCATGCTCTCAGTAACAAAGCAGCAAATCAAAGAACTCTATGAAGAGGGGCAAAAGCTTCAGGCTCTGGAACAAGATGACAAGGCGCTCGCCAAATACGCGGACATTCTTGATCTCAATGCGAATATCCCAGAGGTTCATTTCCAGATTACGCGGATTTTCCTGAAGAATGATCGTCTCGACCGCGCGACGACCCATGTAAAGGCCGCAGCAACGCTGAAGCCCAAGGTCGTTGATATATGGAAACTATGGTCGGAGGTGGTGATGACGCTTTCCGACAAGCAAGAACTTCAGGTGTTCCTCGATGCCCTGGCAAAAGCGCCGCTCGAGAAGCGCGTAAAGGGCGATCTTTCCACGTCGGTCGCATTCAGGGGCAAGTCCCGCTTTTCCATCGGTAGGCTTCCTAAGGCGCGCTTTGAGGCGATTGTGAATGCGATTAATGTCGGGCGTTTCGCGGAGGCTGAAGCGTTGGCCGTTGCGGAACTGCGTCGGTTTCCGAAGATACCAGCGCTTTATGATGTGTTGGCGGTCTCCATGTCGTCGCAGGAACGATACGACGAGGCTTTGCCCGTGTCGGAAAAGGGGATCAAAATGGATCCCGGCTATGCCGAAGCGCGTGCCAACTATGCCCGGATTCTGGTGAATCTCGGTCGGGCTCCGGAGGGCATACGCCAGTGCAACATTGCCCTGCGAATTGCCCCTGGAATGGTAACGGCGCTCATTTGCAGGTCTGAATGCTTTAAGGCTATCAAGCGGATCGACGATGCGGTTCTGGATTTGCGCCGTGCGATAGCCATCAACCCCGACGCGGACACTCCGCCGTACGATCTTGCGCGGCTTCTCTATGATGAACGGAATTTCTTCGAAGCGCGCGATGTGTTGCTCGCTGCTAAGAAACGCGGCATCTATCCTGCGGGTTATGGTCTTTTGATGGGCCTTTGCCTTGCTGAGATCGGAGAGTCCGAAGAGGCCATATCTGAATACCAGAAGATCCTTGCGAAACAGCCGAACAACCTTCTGGCGACGGTCAGGATCGCTGAACATGCCCAGCAAACAGGTGACTTTGATAAAGCGCGATCCAATTTCAAAAAAGCTCTGAAACTGGATCCGAGTAGGGGTGAAACGTACCGTGTCTTCCTAACGTCGCAGAAGATCCCGGTTGACGATCCGATTGTCACGACTTTGAGGGAAGGGTTCGAGGATGTATCCTTGGCGGCTGAACGCCGCGCGCATTTTGGCTTTGCCCTTGCGAAGGTGTACGAAGATGCCAAGGAGTACGACAAGGTATTTAAATACCTGCATCCTGCAAACAAACTGATGCGCGAGGCTCGTCCGTCAAACAGCGAAAGCCGTGATAGACATAACCAGCACATTGAGAAGTGCCTCAGAAGTGTCGATTGGAGTAACCTCGAACTAAGTGGATCAAGTGATTATGCGCCTATTTTCGTGACCGGCATGCCGCGATCGGGAACGACACTTGTCGAACAGATCATCAGCAGCCATTCGACTGTGACCAGCACTGGGGAACTGAGCGTGATCACGCGTGAACTTATTCGTGGCATGGGAGACGGCGAGGGGCGCATCCGTCTCGCTTCGGATGTTCCCGAAGCGGTATATCGGGGGGTTGCCAAACGCTACGAGGATTACGTGCGGCGCCTTCACCCGGGTTCTGACCGCATCGTGGACAAGTCGATCCAAACCTATGCGTGGATCGGGCCGATCAAGCGGGCTATGCCTAAGGCACGCTTTATTGTTGTGCGTCGTGACCCGCGCGACAATCTCTTGTCCATGTACAAGAACGTCTTTCCCGAGAACGCACATACCTATTCCTATTCCTTGACGGGTCTCGCGGAGGTTTATCACCAGTTCGTTGGGTGGCTGGACATGTGGCGGGAAATGGTGCCGGACTGGTTCTATGAGATCCAGTACGAGGATCTTGTCTCTAACCCCGAAGAGGAGTCACGCAAGCTGATCGAAGCCTGCGGTCTGGAATGGGAAGACGCATGCCTGGATTTCCACAAATCCGACAACCGCGTCAAAACCCTGAGCCTCTATCAGGTGCGCCAGCCGATGTATAAGTCGTCGACCAAGGCATGGCAGCGTTACGGCAACGAGCTGGACGAACTGCTCGAAGCTTTGGGACCGCAATACTCCGATGCCGCTGAGTGATATCACCGCCCGGATCGCGGCGGCGGAAACGGCCGCGGGGCGCGCACCGGGATCGGTCAGGCTGATCGCCGTTTCGAAGAAACAGCCCGAGGACCGGATTACGGCGGTGCTGGATAAAGGACACCGGATCTTCGGTGAAAACCGGGTGCAGGAGGCGCAGGGACGGTGGCCGGCGCTTAAGGAGCGATATGACGGGATCGAACTGCACCTGATCGGGCCCTTGCAGACCAACAAGGCGCGCGCGGCGATGGAGCTTGTCGATGCGATCCATTCGGTCGACCGGCCAAAGCTCGCCAGAACCATCGCGCGGCTGGCGCAGGACATGGGAACGTGCCCCGATATCTTCCTGCAGGTCAACACCGGTGAGGAGCCGCAGAAAGCCGGCATTCTGCCAAGCGAAGCCGATGATTTCATTGCCGAATGCCGGTCGCTGGAACTGCCGGTGAAGGGGCTGATGTGTATTCCGCCGGTCGAGGAAGAGCCCAGCCTGCACTTTGCGCTTCTCGCCAAGATTGCGGCGCGGAACGATCTGACGGGGCTGTCCATGGGCATGAGCAGCGATTTCGAGCGGGCCATCGCCCAGGGCGCCACCCATGTGCGCGTGGGCTCGGCGATCTTCGGCGAGCGTCCCCCGGCGGCCTAACGCACGATCAGCCGTGTCGTATGGCGGATGCGCGGGGCGAGCCACAGCAGGTTTTGCGGCGCCATTGCGATGCACCCCTCGGTCGGATGCCCGGGCTTCCGCCAGCGGTGAATGAAGATCGCGGAGCCGCGCCCTTTCTTTGCATAGGGCCAGTTCCAGTCGGTCAGGATCACCAGATCATAGAGCGGATCGGCCCGGTGCAGACGCTCGTGACTATAGCCGTGCGGCGTGCGGACCATCAGGTTGTAGTCCGGATCCTTCGGATCGTCGGACCAGAGATCGCCTGGCCGGATCGGTACGGCCCAGTCGGCTGGTCGCCTCATGCGGTCGGGGCGATAGAGCATGCCCACGATCCGGTGCGTCCCCCGGGGCGTTGCACCGTCGCCCTCGGCCTTGTCGCTGCGGATGCCGCCGCGCCCGCCGGAACAGGGTATGTATCGGCCTAGAAACCGAAGCCCGCGCGGCGTGATAACGAGATCGGTGGGGCGCATGGGTCAGAGCCGCGAGAGGATCAGGCCCACGGCGACGCAGAGCACGGCCAGAATACGCGTCAGGCTGATCTCGCGCACGGCAAGGCCAAAGGCCCCCGTTGAATCAAGAACCAGCGCGGCGGCCAGTTGGCCAAAGATCAGCGCGGCAACCATCGTGACGACGCCAAGGGTCGAGACGCTCCAGACGGCGGCCCAGACATAGATCGCCCCAAGCGCACCGCCGGTCCAGGCCCACCAGGGCGCGCTGGCCATTTGGGCCATGCCGGGCACGCCGCCCCGGAGAATCGTGATCGCCGCGAGCACCGCGAAACCCACACCGAACGAGATCGCCGCCGCCGCGACCGGATCGCCCACATGGCTTGCCAACCTGCTGTTGATCGGTGCCTGCGTGGCGATTGCCATGCCGCCCACTGCGATTGCGATCAGTGCGATCCAGACCGTTATGCTCATCCGCCTCTCCCGTCATGCTCGGCCAACCCTGCGACGGGCAGGCCGGGGTGGCAAGCCTACTGGGCCAGATGACAGGCGACGCGCGTGCCGCGAATGGCGCGCAGTTCGGGCCGTTCGCTTCTGCAGCGGTCCACGGCAATCGGGCAGCGGGGGTGAAACGCGCAGCCCGAGGGCGGATTGATCGGGTCCGGGATCTCGCCCTTGGGCGGATCGACCTCGCGCCCGAAGCCATCCATCTTGGGGGCCGCGGCCAGAAGCATCTGGGAATAGGGGTGCTTTGGATCGTCGAACAGCGCGTCGGGCGAAGCCTCTTCCACAAGGCGGCCAAGATAGAGCACCCCGATTGTGTCGGCCATGTGCTGCACCACGGTCAGGTCGTGGCTGATGAACAGATAGGTCAGGCCGAACTCGTCCTTCAGATCGCTCATCAGGTTCAGAACCTGCGCCTGCACCGACACGTCAAGGGCCGATGTGGGCTCGTCACAAACGATCAGGCGCGGTTCGGAGGCGAGGGCGCGGGCGATGCAGATTCTCTGGCGCTGACCGCCGGAAAACTCGTGCGGGAACTTGCCGGCGTCGAGGGCAGAAAGGCCGACCTGTTCGAGGAGGCGTTCGGCAAGGCCATGAGTGTTGCCGCCTTTCGCGGCCACGGGTTCGGCGACGATGTCGCGTACCTTCCAGCGGGGGTTGAGGCTGGCGAACGGGTCCTGAAAGATCATCTGGATGTCCGAACGCACCGCTTCGATCCGAGCCTGATCGGTTTCGCGCGACAGGTCCACCCCCTGAACTTCCACTGACCCTTCAGTGGGTTGCAGAAGACCGACCACCATCTTGCCAATCGTCGACTTGCCCGAGCCGCTTTCGCCCACAAGGGCATAGACCTTGCGTTCGGGGATCTCGAAGGAAACATCAGACACGGCCGTCAGCAGCGCGCGCGGACGCCGTTCGAGGACCCGGTTCAGCCAGGGCTTCGAGACATCGAAGATGCGGGTGAGGTTGCGGATCGCCACCAGCGCCGTCATGGCCGGCCCCCGATTTCTGCCGATGCGGAAATCATGCGGAAGCTATGCGCATATCATGCGCATCATCTGTACGGAGCGGATACCAGCAGGCCGCGCGTCCGTTACAGTCCGCCAGGGTCGGTGTCGGGTTCGCGCGGCAGCGATCCTGTGCCTTGGGGCAGCGGGGGTTGAAGGCGCAGCCATCGGGTAGGTCGCCCAGACGCGGCATCGCGCCGGGGATCTGATGCAGGCGGTGCTTGCCCTTCGAGGCAAGCGGCGTCGACCCCATCAGGCCATCGGTATAGGGATGATGGGGCGCCGTGAGCACGTCGCGCACCGGACCAAGCTCCGCCAGACGCCCGGCATACATCACCGCCACCCGGTCGGCAGCCTCGGCGATCACACCCATATCATGCGTGACCAGCATGACCGCGGTGCCCCGTTCGCGGCAGAGCCGTTTCAGAAGGGCGATGATCTGGGCCTGAACGGATACGTCGAGCGCGGTTGTCGGTTCGTCGGCGATCACAAGGGACGGTTCTGCGCACAGCGCAAGCGCGATTACGACCCGCTGGCGCATGCCGCCGGAAAACTCGTGCGGATAGCTGTTGATCCGTTCGCGGGCCGCCGGGATGCCGACCTCTTCCAGTGCCGCGATGGCGCGTTCTTGGGCCTCGCCCCGGTCGATGCCCAGATGTTCGAGCATGGTTTCGGTCAACTGGTCGCCGATCGGCAGAAGCGGGTTCAGCGAGGTCAGGGGATCCTGAAACACCATCCCGATCTCTTTGCCGCGCACCCGGCGCATCTGTTCGTAGGGCAGGTTGTCGATCCGACGGTCATTCAGCAGGATCTCTCCGCCCGAGATATGTGCGGGCCGGTCGAGAAGGCCGATCACCGCATTTCCAGTCATGGATTTGCCGGCGCCGCTTTCGCCCACCACGCCAAGGATTTCGCCCTCCGCGATATCGTAGGAGACTTGATCGACGGGACGCAGGGTCGTGTCCCGGGTCGGAATGTCCACAACCAGATCGCGGACGGAAAGAACGGGGGGTGTCATCCGGGCCGCAACTATTGCAGTTCTTCCTGAACGCGCTGCATGATGCGGCCCTGCATCGCCTGCATGCCCGGGCCCATCTCGCCCATCGCGGCCTGCATGTAGGGCGTCATCTTGCCCATGGCCGATGCGCCAAGGGGCGAGCTGTAGAACTCGTTCAGGGCCGCGATTTCCTCGATCGTAAAGCTCTGCGCGGCGGCGGTGATCATCGCGGTTTCCATCTGGGGCCGGAACGCGGTCATTTCGTCGACCACGATTTCCAGCACACGTTCGGCAACCTCGGGCGGCATCGTGGGCGCCATCGCCTGAAGCTGGGCCATCGCGACCTCGGGCGACAGCATGTCATCGAGGAGTTTCTGCTGGACCGGGCTGTTGATAAAGGCCTCTGCCGCATCCTGAACCTCATCGGCGGCGGCCGGGAGGGCGAGTGTGACGGCAAGGATGGCGGCAGAGGCGATGCGTATCATGGTGTCTCCGGTGAAACTGATCGGTCGTTTATGACGCCGGGACGGATCAAGGGCAAGGAGGTGTGGTTGTTGGAGGGGTGGTGCGGTTTGTGGAGGTCGGCTTCGAGCCCTAGTTGTCTTCTTCTGCGGTGCGGAAAGGTATGCTAGCCTAGGGCATGAACTCAGAACGTATCGACCGCGCAGAGCGAATAATCGCGTCTTCCGCCGACGCCATCTATCGTGCTTTTCTTGAGCCATCCTTGCTTGAAAGGTGGCTACCGCCAGAAGGGATGACTGGCAAAGTCCATGAGATAAGCCCTTCGGAAGGCGGCGGGTACGTTATGAGCCTATATCACGGTGAGGCAACGCCGTCTGTCCCCGGCAAGACAACCGAACATGAAGACAGGTTTCGGGTTGTGTTCGATGAGCTTACGCCCGGAAGCCAGGTCGTGCAGCGGGTTGTGTTCGACGCGACCGATCCAAGCTTCGCGGGTGCGATGAAGCAGACATGGACACTTGAGAGTTCTGGACACCAGACCACAGTATCAGTCGCGTGCGAGAACGTACCAGAAGGCATCCGGCCCGAGGATCACGCAGTCGGTCTAAACTCCTCGCTTCAAAACCTTGCAAGAGCAGTCGAGGCTACGGTCTGACAAGCCGTTGGCCCTTCTTGGCGAAGGTCGGCTTTGTCCCGCAAAGCCGCTACACGTCTCGCACCGCATCGTCCCGCATCGCCGTAATTCAGACCGACCTTTGCCCGACCGCCGCTCTTGTCGTGCAGGGGCGGAAAAATGTCGCGGATGGTTCTGGAAATCGTGTGCCGGATCGTTTCACGCTGACCTATCTGTCAGGGAGGTTCAGCGATGGATATCAGGGCGCTTGCCGATGCATATGAACGGGACGGTTATGTTTCTGCCGTGCCGCTTTTGAGCGAAGAGGAGGCGGCGGAGCACCGTCGGGCGCTGGAGGAAGCCGAGGCGGCACATGGCCCCCTGCATTACAAGGCAAAGCTGCACACGGTGATGATGTCGCCCCTTGCCATGGCGACCGATCCGCGCGTTCTGGATGTGGTCGAAGCGCT
This sequence comes from uncultured Paracoccaceae bacterium, assembly GCA_947503175.1. Lineage (GTDB taxonomy): Bacteria > Pseudomonadota > Alphaproteobacteria > Rhodobacterales > Rhodobacteraceae > Ovoidimarina. The sequence continues at coordinate 261,413 of CANNCO010000003.1, read as the reverse complement.
GATCGGCCCTGACATCCTGCTCTATGACGTGACTTACATCATCAAGGAGCCGCATACCGAGAGCCACGTGAGCTGGCATCAGGACCTGACCTATTGGGGTCTGTCGGATGATGCGCAGGTGTCGATGTGGTTGGCCTTGTCTCCCGCAACGGCCACATCCGGCTGCATGCGGATGATCCCCAGCAGTCACACAGGCGGCATGATCGAGCACGAACGGATCAATGATACATCGAACGTTCTGTTTCAGGGGCAGACGGTGAAAGGTGTGTCTGAAGCGGATGCGGTCATGTGCCCGTTGGCCCCCGGCGAGGCATCGTTTCATCATGGCTGGACCCTGCACGCGTCGATGCCGAACCGGTCGGACGACCGCCGGATCGGGCTGAACGTGCAGTATATCGCGCCCCATGTGCGACAGACCAAGCACGACAAGGATTCCGTGATGCTGGTGCGGGGCGAAGACCGGCATGGGCATTATCGGGTGGATGTGCCGGCGGCGGGCGAGTTCGAGCCTGCGGCGGTGGCGCGGTGGGAGGAGATGGACCGTTTGCATCAGGAGACGCAGGGAACGGCCTAACCCTTGGTCCAGTACGGCCTGATCTAACCCCAAATCCAATAGGACGGTGCCTGGGTGGTTCCGATCTCATTCCCACCGCAACGCTGCGGTTTGTGAAACCCTGAGATTTGGAGAAACCCTATGAAACTTAATGGAAACAGTCTGATCCCCGCCGCCGTTCTTGCCGCGCTGATTCCCGTTGGCGCTTTTGCAAACTTTGCGATCGGCGACAGTGTCGGCACCAATACCGATGAAATCCGTGCCAAGTTCGAAGCGCAGGGGTATACGGTGACGGAGATTGAAGTCGAAGATGGCGAGATCGAAGTTGAATATACAGTCGATGGTCAGGAGTATGAGGTCACCATTGCCGAAGCAACGGGCGTGGTCACCGAGGTCGAGTTGGAAGACGACGACGATTGATCCAGTTGGACGGGTGGGGCCGGTATGAACGGCTCTGCTCGCCCCGGACTTCTCTGGGTCCTGTTCGGGCTTCAGCTTTTCTGCGCCGTGTTCTTTGTTCTGGACGCGGTGCTTGATTTTCTGGACCTCGAGGCACAGTCGGGTAACCACAACCTCGATCCCTTCGAATACGTGATTGCCGCGGCGCTGTTTCTGGGTGTGATCTTAACCGGTCGCGAGTTGCGGCGGCTGATGCGGCAAAGCGCGCGGCTGAAGGACCAGGTGCGGATCGCATCGGGTCAGTTTGCCGAGTTGCTGGAAGAGCATTTCGACAATTGGGGGCTGACGGCGTCAGAGCGGGATGTTGCGATCCTTGCGATCAAGGGGCTGTCGGTGTCCGATATCGCCGCGGCACGGGGCACGACCGAGGGGACGGTCAAGGCGCATAACGCGGCGCTCTACCGGAAGGCGGGTGTGTCCGGGCGGCTTCAGCTTCTGAGCCTTTTCATCGACGAGTTGATGGACGGGGCCTGAACGTTACTTCAGGCGCGGGTTCAGCGCGTCGCGGAGCCAGTCGCCCAGAAGGTTCACCGACAGGGCGAGCGCCAGAAGCGTGGCGGCGGGGAACAGGAGGATCCACCATTCGCCCGAGAACAGGAACCCCTGACCTATACGGATCAGGGTGCCCAGCGAGGGCTGGGTGGGTGGTGCGCCGACGCCGAGGAAGGACAGTGTCGCTTCTGCGATGATCGCGAGTGCCAGCGAGATCGTTGCAATCACGAGGACGGGCGACATGACGTTGGGCAGGATGTGGCGCAGCATGATGGCGGGGCCACGGCGGCCGATCAGCTTGGCGGCCTGCACGTATTCCTTGTTCTTCTCGACCAGCGTTGCCCCCCGGACGACGCGGGCGAACTGGACCCAATCGGACAGGCCGATGGCGATGATCAGGACCCAGATCGCCATCTGATCGCGGTACTCGATGGGGGTGAACCCCTTGGCCACACCAAAGATCAGCATCGCGACAAGGATCGACGGAAAGGTCAGCTGTACGTCCGCCACGCGCATGATGATCGTTTCGGTCCAGCCGCCCACATAGCCCGCCACGAGGCCCAGAAGGACCCCCAGGGTCATTGCGAACATCACCGCCGCGAAGCCCACGAAGAGCGAAATCCGCATGCCGTAGAGGATGGTCGAGAACACATCGCGGCCCTGATCATCGGTGCCGAGCCAGAAGGTCTCTCCGGTGAATGCATTGGGCTGCATCGGTGCCGAGAAGCCGTTCATCAGGTTCAGGCTGCCCGGATCGAACGGGTCGTAGGGGGCGATGAGTGGCGCAAGTAGCGCCGACATGACCAGAAGCACGGTTACCGCGAAGCTGACCATGGCGACGGGCGACCGCCGGAACTTCCAGTAGAAGTCCGATGCGCGGAAGCGGGCCCATGCCGAGGGTTCGGCGGGTTGCGGGCGCGTGGTCTCTGACGAAAGCTCTGCCATCAGTGTGCCCCTGCCCGGTCGGCCCTGAGGCGCGGATCGATTGCGAAGTAAAGAAGATCGACGATCAGGTTGATCGCGACGAACATCACCGAGATCAGCATCAGATAAGCGGCCATCACCGGGATATCGACGAACTGGATCGCGTTGATGAACAGAAGACCCACACCCGGCCACTGGAACACGGTTTCGGTGATGATCGCGAAGGCGATGATGCTGCCCAGTTGCAGGCCCGTCACGGTGATGACCGGCACCAGCGTGTTCTTGAGCGCGTGGCGGAAGTTCACCGATCTTTCACGCAGGCCACGGGCGCGGGCGAAGCGGATGTAATCCTGCCGGAGTACCTCCAGCATCTCCGAGCGCACGAGGCGCATGATCAGGGTCATCTGATAGAGGCCAAGGGTGATCGAGGGCAGGATCAGCGCCTTGAGCCCGCTTTCGGTCAGGAATCCGGTGCTCCAGCCCCCGATCATGACCGTGTCACCCCTTCCGAAGCTGGGGAGCAGGTCGAGTTCGACCGAGAATATGTAGATGAGTAATATCCCGATCAGGAAGGTGGGCAGCGACACGCCTATGAGAGAGACCGTCATGATGATGTTCGACGCAATCCCGTCGCGTCGGATCGCGGTGAAAACGCCCAGCCCGATTCCTATGGAAATCGCGAGAAAACCCGATACAGCGGCCAGTTCCAGCGTTGCGGGAGCGCGTTCGGCAATGATCGTCGCGACGGGCCGCCCCTGCCGGTAGCTGACGCCGAAATTGCCCTGCACGGCGCCTTCGAGAAACTTGAAATACTGGACGACGAAAGGCTGATCGAGCCCCAGATCGGCGCGCAGCCGGTCGATATCGGCCTGCGTGCGTTCCTGTCCCAGCATGTTGTCGATCGGATCGCCGACGAAGCGGAACATCGAAAACGCCACCAGCCCGACGACCAGAAGGACGAGGACGGATTGGAAGACACGGCGGATGACGAAAGCCAGCATTCATCGTTTGTGGGCTTGTGGCGCGGCGGGGTCAAGCACCGTTACAGGTCGGGCAGACCAAGTCTGGCGCTTCCGTCGATGAGTTCGGCGACAAAGGCGCAGCCGTTTTCCGGCGCGTCGAAGTGTAACCATACGCGCGACATGAACAATCCGGGCGCGAGCGCGTGGGTGAACTGGTTCAGGCCGTGCATGTCGACCGGCGTTTCCACCGGCCATGCTTCAAGAAAACGTGCGCGGTCCGGCGGCGATATCGACCGAAACTGCATTGCGGTTGCGATGTATTCCTGCGTCGTAAGATCCGACGAAAGGCCCGGTGCGGTATGGCTGAGCGCCGCATGTGCCATTTCATGCACGACGAGGCTGGCGAAGATCGCCGCGGGGGTCATGCCCGGAAACATCTCGGCCGTATCGGCCCTCTTGGCCAGCGTTTCGGGCGACAGAAGCGTGATCCGCCCCGTTCCGCAGACAAACTGGCCTATGCAGTGCGTCGGGGCGCCTTCGATGACCTCCGAGACGACGATCTGAACCGGCCAATCCGGTTCGAGACCGCAATCCCGTAGCAGATCCGACCCAGCCTTTGCCACGTCGCAGACCAGCCGCGCATCTTCGGGCCCTGCGAAGACGATGACATCGGTGTCATCGCACCGGACCTCCTCTGAATGGCCGGTCGTTGCCCAAGATCCGATGAAGATGATTGCAAGAACTATCCGATGCATCGTTTCCCCTCCCAAGTCGCAGCCTACCGGATCGCGCGGGGCGCGGATTGATCGCGGTCAGGCGCGCGCCTTGTGTTTACGCGACCTTAACCACGCGCAGAAGTTACTTGGCTCCACCCATGACGACGTTACGATCGAAACAGGGTCTGTTCCGGCCCGAACAAGCCTGCGAGGCCCCGCCAATGTGCCTGTCCACTGCTGCCCTGGCCATGTTTCTGGCACTTCTGCCCCCTGAAAAGGTGTCGGAAGCCGAAGATCGCGTGGTTGTCCACGCCGATGCGGGGGATGTGGTCTGGGAGCGGACCGAGATCGGCTGGTGCAACGATCAGCCGCCCAACGGCCGCGAGTTTCGGTAAGCTGCGATAAGAGAGACTTGATTTTCGGTATCCTGCATCCCGTTGGCAATCGGAGCGGCTTGGCATGGGCGCTTGGGGAACCGGACTGTACCAGAATGATTTTGCCGCGGATCTGAAAGCGGATTTCGCGGATTGGGTCGCGGTATCGCCGACCCTTGATGCCGCCATCGAGACGCTGCGCAGCCGGGCCGGTGCCGATGCCGAGCCGGTCGATGCCGACAGTTCGGCGTTCTGGCTGGTTCTGGCGGATTTGCTGCACGCCCACGGGCTTGAGCATCCCGACGTGTTCGGACGGGTGCATCGGATGATCGATGACGGGCTGGATCTGCGGTTTCTCGAAGAGCTTGAGATGTCACCCGGCGATTTGCGGGCCCGGGCGAAGGTTCTGGAGAAGCTGAAAGAGAAATGGTCGGTCCCGCCCAAACGGGTGAAGAAGATACCGGTTCTGAAGCAGGAGCCGTTCATCATGACGGCCGGGGGGATCTATACCTACCCGGCGATGGACGGGAACGCGCGGTACGAACCCTTGGGGTCCATCGCGAAGGCGCGGTACCGGTTCGAGCCGGATGCCGAGAACGCGTTTTTGTGCCTGAACACCGCGCGGGTGCATTTCGACACGGAGGCGCGGTACTTCGTGATCCCGCTGGCGCTGATGTACGAGCATGGGCCGGTGACGCTGGAGGACTGCCGCGAGGCGTCGTTTGTGATCGCCTGCAATCTTTACATGCGGAGTTTCGAACCGCTGGGTGGCTGGACGTCGATGTCGCGGAAGGATTTCCGGCTGATCGGGGCGACGCTTCTGGGTGAGGTCACGCCGGATCTGGATGCATTCGCAGGGCTTTTCGGTGACCGGGTGCACGAACCGCAGGGGCGCTATGGGGACGTCTCGCAGCCCCTGATGTTCAATCAGGGCTATCGCTCCGAAACCGTGCGGGGCCATATCTGGGCGGAGTTCGGAGAGCTGCCGCCGACCCTTGGGCAGTGCCTGAAAGCATAGCGCCGCCCCAGGGGCCGAGGCGGCGTTCAGTGTCTATTCCTGCGGAAAACGCCTTAGTTCACGGTCACCCAGCGCAGGATGAAAAAGTTGTCGGGACGCTGGGTCAACGCGATATTCGACTTCGCGCCCCAGACAAGCGGCTGGACATACATCGTCACATAGGCGGCTTCGTCCTGCAGGATGCCTGCGACCTCATTCAGCATCGCCTGACGCTTGGTCTCGTCGATCTCGGACTGGATCATCGGCAGAAGCTCGTCGACGCGGGCGTTCGAGTAGCCACCGAAGTTCCATGATCCCAGCCGTTTTTCCTCGTTCGGCGTCGAGGCGAGGAAGCGGACGGGATGTTCGGCATCAAACGTGCCGGGCGACCAGCCCAGAAGGTACATGTCGAAATTGTCGGCGCGCAGTTCCGGCCAGTAGTTCGAGACGGGCATCGCATCAAGCTGTGCTTCGATACCGACCTGCGCCAGCATACCGACCACGGCCTGACAGACGGCTTCGTCGTTCAGATAGCGGTCATTGGGGCATTTCAGACCGAAGGAGAACCCGTCGGCATAGCCTGCTTCGGCCAGCAGTTCGCGCGCCCGGTCAGGATCATAGGCGGGACGGTCCGCATTCGCCGCTGAATATCCGCGCATGGCGGGCGAAACCAGTTGGCTGGCCGGCTCGGCATTGCCGCGCATGATCGTCTGCAGGATCGCGGGGACGTTGACCGCATGGGCCACGGCGTTCCGCACGCGGGCGTCGGCGAACGGGTTCGGGTCGCCCGCATTGCCGCCGTATTTCAGCACCTCGTGGTCATGGGCGAAACCCAGCATGATCACGCGGGCCTCGATCCCCTGAATGACCTGCACGCCATCGGATTGCGACAGGCGCTCGGCGTCCTGGATCGGCACCGGGTTGATCATGTCCACATCGCCCGAAAGAAGCGCCGCGACTGCGGTGGCCGAATTCTGGATCGGGGTGAAGATGGCTCTTGTGATGTTGTGTTCTGGCCTGCCCCACCATCCCTCGAAAGGCTCCAGCACCGTTTGCAGGCCGGGCTGGCGTTCAGTGACCCGGAATGCGCCGGTGCCGTTCGCGCTCAGCGTCGCGTAGTTGCCGTTTTCCTTGTCGGGACGTTCGGTGCCGTTGGCGGCGGCCCAGCCTGCATCCATGATCATCCAGTTCGCGATGGAATCCGGGAAGATCGGGTTCGGCGCAGAGGTCATGATGTCGACCGTGAAATCGTCGACAACTATCACGTCGGAAACGGGGGCGAACCACGACCGGGTGTCGCTTTCCTCCGCCGAGGCGCGTTCGTAGGAGAACAGCACGTCTTCGGCGGTGAAATCGCTGCCATCCTGAAACGTTACACCCTGACGCAGCGTGAACCGCCAGCCTTCGCCATCGCCGATGGGTTCCCATGCAGTTGCAAGCGCGGGTTCGACTGTCATGTCCTTGCCGCGGCGCACGAGGCCTTCGTAGACATTGTTCAGAAAGCCAAGGACCGGGGCGGAGTTCACCGCGTGCGGGTCCAGCGTTTGCGGGTCCGTGGTGCCGGCCCAGCGGAATTCGGCGGCATGCGCTGCGGATGCGAGAAGTGTTGTCGCGAAAAGTGCGGTGGCGGCGGCGCGGATCATCGTAGTCTCCCTGATCTCGGTTATTCGTCCCGGGTGTGGCAGGCGGTCGCAGACGAGGCAAGCACCATCACCGGTTCGTGATGGTGTGTGGGCTGATGCTCCGACGCTCATTCCGGCACATGATTGTCTTCGATCCTGTGCTCGTTCGAGGCAGGTTTAGCACCCTGATTATGGATTTGAATGGGGATGCATCGCGCAAAAAGCGCTGTCGGTCAGCCTGCGATAGAGGTCGGGATTGGGGTCGGGCTATCCACTTGCCGGAATGCCGTGGATGGCCGGATCAGTTCGCCAGATATGTCTTCAGGGCCGCTTCGCAGCCATCCGACCAGATCTCCGAGAGCGATTTTGAAAACGCATCGCCAAAGTCGGCATTTTCGCCCAGATCACCATAGAACTGGCGCTGTTCAAGCCAGGTTTCAGGGCGGTCCTTCGCCGCTCGGGCGGTAATCCTCAACGTGTCCCAATGGGGGTCGTTGGGGTCGATGGCCGAGCCGTCTTCGCGGATGCCGTAACACATCCGGGCCCAAAGCGCCTCGACCAATGCAAGCCCGGCAATCGGCGCACCGCTGACAAGCGCATCGCGGATCGTCGGCAGGACGAAACCCGTATGTCGGGACGAGCCGTCGAACGCCACCCGGCGCGTGGTGTCGACGACGCAGGGATTCGCGAAGCGGCGCGATACAAGATCTACATAGTCCAAAGGCGCGACGCCGGGTGTCGGTTTGATATGCGGCACGATTTCATCTCGTTGCACCTTGCTGAACATCGGAGCGATAAGCGGATGGGCCATGCATTCCGAAATCGTGCCAAGCGACAGCACCTCGCCCACATTCGCAAGGATCTGGTGACCGGCGTTCAGAACGCGCAGTTTCATCGCCTCGTAATCGTGGACCCGATCCGAAAAAACCGCACCTGCCCGGTCCCAGTCGGGCCGCCCGGCGCAGAAATCGTCTTCGATCACCCATTGGCGAAAGCCTTCGTGGGTCACCGGAGCGCGGTCGTCGATACCGAGACTGCGCGCGAGATTCAGTTCGGCCGGTCCTGTCGCGGGTACGATGCAATCGACCATCGAGTTGGGGAAACTGCAGGTTCCGTCGATCCATGCCGCAAGCTCCGGGTCGGTCATCCGGGCCAGTGAGACGACCGTCTGCCGCAGAATCCGGCCGTTCGCCTGAAGATTGTCGCAGCTTTGGCCGGTGAACGGTCCCGAACCGTTGTCGCGGCGCTGACGCAGGGCCGCGACCATTGCGCCAAAGGCGGTGCGGGGTTTGTCTGGGTTCGCCGCATCGTGGCGGATATCGGGATGTCTGGCATCGAAGCCACCACTGGCCGGGTCGATGAAATAGCCGCCTTCGGTCACGGTCAGCGAAACGATGCGGATCGCCGGGTCGGCCATCCGGGCGATCAGGGCCGCATTGTCGTCTTCGATCGGCACATATCCGATCATGGATCCGATGACTTCCGCCGATATGCCCGACGGGTCCAGCTCGATCAGCGTCGTCAGATAGTCCTGTGCTTTCAGGTTTTCACGCTGCGCCACGTCGTTCAGCCTGACGCCCGCGCCGATGATGGCCCAGTCCCGGCAGAGACCCTTCTGAAACAGGCAGTGCAGATACCACGCCTGATGGGCGCGGTGGAAGTTTCCCAATCCGATATGGACGATGCCGGCGTTTAATGCGGAACGGTCGTAATCCGGACGGCGGATGTCTTTCGGTAACCTGTCGAGCGTGGCAAGCGACAACGGGATCAGCTCATCCATTGGCCACCGTCGACATTATAGGTCTGCGCAACGATGTAATCGGCCTCGCTGCTGGCCAGAAAGACCGCCATGCCGGTCAGATCCTCTGCGGTTCCCATCCGCCCGTAAGGCACGGCTTCGCCGACCTCCCGTTTCTTCTGGCCCGGCGCCTTGCCCTCGTATTTCGCGAAGAACGCATCGACCCCGTCCCAGTGTTCGCCGTCGACGACGCCCGGGGCGATGGCGTTCACGTTGATGCCATGCTCGATCAGGTTCAGAGCCGCCGACTGCGTCAGGCTGATGATGGCGGCCTTGCTGGCGCAATAGACGGCGACCAGCGCTTCCCCGCGGCGACCGGCCTGACTGGCCATGTTGATGATCTTGCCGCCCTCGCCGCGTTCGATCATGTGGCGCGCAACGGCTTGCAGGGTGAAGAGCGTGCCCGCAACGTTGATGTCGAAAACCCGCTGATAGTCGCCGCGCGTGATTTCGGCTATCGGTGCCGCCGTAAAGATAGCGGCATTGTTGATAAGAATATCGATCCGTCCCAGCGCATCGACCGTTTTCCCGACGGCCCGATCAATGCTGTCCTGCTGCGTCACGTCCATTTCGACGGCGATGGCCGCGTCGCCGATTTCGTCCGCTGACGCGCGCGCGCGCCCGATATCGATATCGGCCAGTGCGACACGGGCGCCCTCGCGCACATAGGCACGGGCAAAGGCCAGCCCGATGCCGCGCGCAGCGCCGGTGATCAGCGCCGTCTTCCCGTCCAGCCGCATCATGCGATCCGCAGGCCTTTGTCGTCGAAACGGTGGATATGCTCTGCCCGCGGGGTCAGGAAGATCTCGTCTCCGTGCCGCAGGTTCACCTCTCCGGGGGCGCGGACGGTGAGCATGTCGGCAAGCCCCGTTTCATGGATGTGAAAGAACGTGTCCGACCCCAGATGCTCTGCCACACCGACCTTGCCTTTCCAAAGCCCGCTGCCCTCGGTCACGTCGATATGCTCGGGCCGGACGCCAATCGTCTTGGCGTCGTGTTTCGCGGCCTCCGGGCCGTCGATCAGGTTCATCTTCGGGCTGCCGATGAAGCCCGCGACGAAAAGGTTGCGCGGTGTGCGGTAGAGTTCGAGCGGAGAGCCGACCTGTTCGATGTGTCCGGCCCGCAGGACCACGATCTTGTCGGCCATGGTCATGGCCTCGACCTGATCGTGGGTCACATAGATCATCGTCGTCTCGAGGCGCTTGTGCAACTCGCTGATCTCAAGCCGCATGCCGACCCGCAGCGCCGCATCGAGGTTCGAGAGCGGTTCATCGAACAAAAACGCGGCCGGTTCGCGGACGATGGCGCGCCCGATCGCCACACGCTGACGCTGGCCGCCGGAAAGCTGGCCCGGCCGCCGGTCCAGATAGTCGGTAAGGTTCAGGGCCTTCGCAGCGGCCTCGATCCGGCGGTCCTGCTCTGCCGGGTCGATCTTGGCCATCCGCATCGGAAACGCAATGTTCTTGCGCACGCTCATATGCGGGTAAAGCGCGTAGGACTGAAACACCATCGCAAGGCCGCGCTTGGCCGGCGGGATGTTCGTTGCGTCGTCCCCGTCGATCCGGATCGTGCCCGAGGTGATGTCCTCAAGCCCCGCGATCAGGCGCAGAAGCGTGGACTTGCCGCAACCCGATGGGCCGACGAAGACCGTGAACTCCCCGTCTTCGATGGTCAGGTCGAGGGGCGGGATGACTTCCACGTCCCCGAAGCTTTTCGTCACCTTTTCAAGCGTGATCTGTCCCATATGTCGGTTCCCTTATTTGACCGCGCCGAAGGTGAGGCCGCGCACGAGCTGTTTCTGGCTGAACCAGCCAAGGATCAGGATCGGGGCGATGGCCATGGTCGAGGCGGCGGAAAGCTTGGCGTAGAAAAGCCCCTCGGGGCTGGAATAGCTGGCGATGAAGGCGGTAAGCGGGGCGGCCTTGGCGGCGGTCAGGTTCAGCGTCCAGAACGCCTCGTTCCAGGCGAGGATGAAGTTCAGAAGGATGGTCGAGGCGATGCCGGGCACCGCCATGGGCGTGAGCACATAAAGGATTTCCTCGCGCAGCGTTGCGCCGTCCATCCGGGCCGCCTCGAGGATCTCACCGGGGATTTCGCGGAAATAGGTGTAAAGCATCCAGACGATGATCGGCAGGTTGATCAGCATTAGGACGATGGTCAGACCGATCCGGGTATCCAGAAGCCCCAGTTCGATGAAGATCAGATAGATCGGATAGAGCACACCGACCGCCGGCAGCATCTTGGTCGACAGCATCCAGAGCAGGATGTCCTTTGTGCGTCGCGAGGGCACGAAGGCCATGGACCATGCGGCGGGCACGGCGATGATGATGCCAAGCAGGGTCGAGCCGCCCGCGATAATAACCGAATTCCATAGAAACCGCATGTAGTCAGAGCGTTCCTGCACGACCGAGTAGTTTTCGAGCGTCCAGTCGAAGAACAGGAAAACCGGCGGGTCCGCGATGGCCGTGGCCTCGGTCTTGAAGCTTGTCAGAATCGTCCAGAGGATCGGGAAAAAGATCAAAAGGCCGATGCCCCAGGCGATGACGGTGTTGATCGCTTTGCGGCGGGTTGTGACCGAACGTGCCATGTCAGTTTCTCCTTCCGCCGTCCCGGACCTGATCCGGGACCTCTGTTTCGGCCGGGGCGCGGTATGTCGCTGCCTTACGCATCGAGGTTCTTGCCGACGATGCGCATCAGGAAGAGCGCGATGATGTTGGCGAGGATGACCGCATAGATGCCGCCCGCCGAGCCAAGGCCGACATTCTGGCTTTCCAGCACGCGCTGATAGATCAGGTAGGTCAGCGTCCGGGTGCCGAACGACCCCTGGGTGGTGACGAAAATCTCGGCAAAGATCGCGAGCAGAAAGATCGTCTGGATCAGCACCACGATGGTGATCGCGCGCGCCAGATGCGGCAGGATGATAAAGCCGAAACGCGCGAGCGGCGGGGCACCGTCCATCTCGGCCGCTTCCAGCTGTTCGCTGTCAAGCGACTGGATCGCGGTCAGCAGGATCAACGTCGCAAAGGGCAGCCATTGCCACGAGACGATCATGATGATCGATGTCATGGGCGCCTGGCTCAGCCATTCCACGGGGGTCAGGCCGACGAACTCCAGGAGATGCGCTAAAAGCCCGTTCACCGGATCCATGAACATGTTCTTCCAGACCAGGGCGGACACCGTGGGCATCACAAAGAACGGGGCGATCACGAGGATGCGGACGATCCCCTGCCCCCACATCGGCTGATCCAGAAGAAGCGCAAGAAGGACGCCAAAGATGACGGTGATCAAAAGGACGCCGCCGACGATGATCAGCGTGGCCTGCACCGATGGCCAGAAGGCCGACGAGGTGACGAACCGAACATAGTTCTCGAAACCGACCCAGCCCTGATCACCGCCCCTGAGCGGCAGGTAGCGCTTGAACGAGAAATAAAGCGTCATCGTCAGCGGGACGAGCATCCACCCCAGAAGCAGGATGACGGCGGGCGCCATCATCAGGCGGGCGGCGGATCGGGAATGCTGGGTGGCCATTACATCTCTCCTCGCGGAAACCAGAGAACCGCGGCCGTTCGACCGAACTCGGAAATGTGATTGGAGTAAAGAGCCGGAGGGCAGCCGGAGCCGCCCCCCGGACAGGGAGCCTCAGTAACCTGCGGCTTCCATTTCGTCAGTCACCAGCGCCTGCGCTTTTTCCAGCGCCTCGTCCGGCGTCTGCTGACCCGCCAGCATGGCCGAGAACTCCTGCCCCGCAAGGGTGCCGATACCGGCCCATTCGGGAATGGCGACATATTGGATGCCGACATAGGGCACGGGATCGACCGTCGGGTTGTTCGGGTCCGCCGCGTTGATCGAATCAAGCGTCATCTGCGCGAAAGGCACCTGGGCGTATTCCGGGTTCTCGTAAAGCGAGGTCCGGCTGCCCGGCGGGACATTGGCCCAACCTTCGTTCTCTGCAACGAGCGCCAGATATTCCTTTGACGTTGCCCATGCGATGAACTTTTTCGCCGCGTCGGTGGCGTCCGATCCAGCCGGAACCGCCAGCGCCCAGGCCCAGAGCCAGTTCGCCCGCTTGCCCTTGCCGGTATCCGGCGCAAGGGCAAAGCCCACTTTGTCGGCCACCGTCGAATCGCTGGGGTTGGTCACGAAGGATGCGGCGACGGTAGCATCGATCCACATCCCGCACTTGCCTTGCTGGAACAGCGCAAGATTTTCGTTGAAGCCGTTCGTCGAGGCGCCCGGAGGGCCCGCATCCTGCATCAGGTTGTAGTAGAAGTTGACCGCCTCGTTCCATTCCGGGCTGTCGAGTTGCGGCGTCCAGTTCTCGTCGAACCAGCGCGCCCCGAACGAGTTGGCGACGGTGGTGATGAACGCCATGTTCTCACCCCAGCCGGCCTTGCCCCGCAGGCAGATCCCATAGATCTCGTTATCCTTGTCGGTCATCGCCCGGGCAGCCTCGCCGATGAACTCCCACGTCGGCGCATCGGGCATTTCCAGCCCCGCCGCTTCCATCAGATCGGTGCGATACATGACCATCGAGCTTTCGCCATAGAAGGGCGCGGCATAGAGCGTATCGTTGTAGGACAGGCCGGCCCGCATGGCGGGCAGGATGTCGTCGGCGTCGTAATCGGCGCCCAGATCGTCAAGCGGAACAAGCCAGTCCTGCGCCGCCCAGATCGGGGTTTCGTACATGCCGATCGTCAGCACGTCGAACTGGCCGCCCTTGGTGGCGATGTCCTGTGTCACGCGCTGGCGCAGCACGTTCTCTTCAAGGGTGACCCATTCAAGTTCGATGTCGGGGTTCTGCGCCGTGAAATCATCCGTCAGACCCTGCATCCGGATCATGTCGCCGTTGTTCACTGTGGCGATTGTGACGGTGGTCTGTGCGGCTGCGGTGCCGGCGACGAGCGCAAGCGCACTCGCCGCACAAAGTGCGGTCCTCAGGTGCATCCGATTCCTCCCTTGGTGTTGGATTACCTGTCTCCAGTGAACACCATGGGATTTACTCGCGTCAAGAAAAATTTTACGCGCGTTAAAAATTAGATCATGCGGCTAGGCGGAGTCCCGCATGATCAGCCGTGCCGGAAACAGCGATTCCTGCCGTGTTTCAAGGGTCCCGCCGCTTTCGATCAGCCGGAACAGCGTTTCGACCGCATGGTCCGAAACCGCCGTATAATCATGGGCGGCAGTTGTCAGTGACGGGCAGGTGAACCGCGAAAACGGATGATCGTCATGGGACGCCACCCTGAGGCTGCACCCCTTGTCCCGGCCCACTTTCACCCCCTTTTCGTAGCAGGCCGAAAGAAAACCGATGGCCAGACGGTCGTTGCTGCAAAGCACTGTATTGGTGGGCAGCGACCCGGCTTCGAGCACCTTCAGGCCGCCCAGCCGTCCGATTTCCTCGAATCGCCAGCCGGAGCCCTCGACCGGAATGATATGCGGCTCCAGTCCCAGTTTCTCCATCATCGACAGATAGGCCTTCCGGCGCTTGTTGGCGTTCGGGTTTGCCGGGTTCCGCATCTCGAAAAAACACGGCGGTTCGCCGGTCCGGTGAAGATACTCCACGGTCTGCGAGACGAAACTGTAGTTGTCCGACCCCACGAACGCCTCGCCCATCCCTTCGATATTGCTGTCAAACAGCACGGTCGGGACATCGCGGCAGAACGACTCGATTGCGGATTTGTCGGACAGGCGGCCAAGCGGCGCAAGCAGCACGCCAGCCGGTTTGAGGGACCGAAGGTTGTCCAGAATGCCAATTTCCAGCGCCTGTTCGCCATGTGAACTGAACAGCGAGGGTGAAAATCCGGCATCGATGCAGCGTCGCTCGATCACCCGGACGATCTCGGCAAAGAACGGGTCGGCCAGATACGGAACGACGATCCCGATATTCTTTGTCAGCCGCCGGTTCTGGTTCATCGCATAGATGTTCGGACGATAGTCGTAACGCTCCAGCGCCTCTTCGATCCGGTCGCGTGTCGATTGCCGGACGCTGGACGGGTCGTTGAAATACTTCGAGACCGTCGGGCGCGAGATACCGCTGAGACTGGCGAATTCCTCCATATTCCTGATCTTGTTCACGATAAGCCTCAACCTCCCGTCCGGGCGACACACCCGTCTCAACAGAAACATGCGACCAGAATTTGACGTATTCTTTCCGCGCGTAAATTTTTTTCACAATAGGGCGGTAGATTTGATCGGGTCAAGGATCGGAGCGACCTTTGATCCGCCGCCGGATCATGCCAACCGGGCCTTTCCGAGCGGTATCGAATGCATCTGCCGTCTGTTCGGCGGCGCGAAACGGCGCGACGCAGCCGATTGTGGTAGTCTGCCCCGAGACACCAGCCGACAGGAGCCGAAAATGGCCGTATCCGATCAAGTCCCGACCCAATCCCCGTTTCACGCCAAAAGCACCGCGGACGAGGTCCTGTCGGACATCGACCTGACCGGCAAGACCGCGATTGTCACCGGCGGCTATAGCGGCCTCGGGCTTGAAACGGTCCGCGCGCTGGCGAAGAAGGGCGTTTCCGTCGTCGTGCCGGTTCGCTCGCCCGAGAAGGCCGCTGAAGCTCTCGCCGGGATCGGGGGCGACGTCACGACAGCACCCATGGATCTGGCCGATGTCGCATCGGTGCGGAGCTTTGCAAAAACGATGGGCGAAACCCTGTCGCATCTCGATTTCCTGATCAACAACGCGGGGATCATGGCCTGCCCCGAGGCAAGGGTCGGCCCGGGCTGGGAATCGCAGTTCGGCGTCAATCACATGGGCCATTTCGCGCTGACAGAGGCCCTGATGCCCCTTCTGCAAAAGGCACCCGGCACCCGGGTCGTCGCGCTCTCGTCAGCGGGCCACAAGATATCCGACATCATCTGGGACGACATCCAGTTCAAGAAGAACGACTACGACAAATGGCGCGCCTACGGGCAGGCCAAGACCGCGAATGCCTTGTTTGCAAATGCTTTGTCCCGGCGTCTTCGGGACAGCGGCGGTCTCGCCTTCTCCGTCCATCCCGGTGGTATCTTCACGCCCTTGCAGCGGCACCTGCCACAGGAAGAGATGGTCGCGCTGGGCTGGATCGATGAAAACGGCGAACCCTCGGAACTCGCAAGACAGGGGTTCAAGACGCCCGAACAGGGTGCCTCCACAACGCTTTGGGCGGCGACATCGGCAAGCCTCGAAGGCCAGCCCGGCGTCTATTGCGCAGATTGCGACATTGCCGCGCCCACGAACCCGGATGATCCGGCCGCGCGGTTCTCGGGGGTCGACCCGCATGCGTGCAGCGACGCATCCGCCGAACGGCTCTGGAAGGTGAGCGAGGCCCTGTTGGCCGATGTGTAACCGCCCGTTTCAGACCCCCAGGTAAGGCCCGCTCACATCCTCGGTCAGATCGTTGATCCGGCCTGACCAGACCGTCGCACCCCGTTGCAGGATCACCGCGCCATCGGCGATCTGCGACAACTCCCGCAGCGATTTGTCGATCACGAGGATCGCCAGCCCGGTTTCGCGTTTCAGCACGCCGATGGCCGCCCAGATCTCCCGACGCACGAGCGGCGCCAACCCTTCCGTCGCCTCGTCTAGGATCAGAAGCCGCGGGTTCGTCATCAGCGCCCTGCCGATGGAAAGCATTTGCTGCTCGCCGCCCGACAGCGACCCCGCCGACTGGCCGCGCCGTTCCCCCAGACGCGGAAAGAGCTTCGAAACAGTTCCCATGTCCCAGTGGCCGGGGCGGGCCGCCGCAATCAGGTTCTCGGTCACCGTCAGGTTCGTGAAGCACCGCCGCCCTTCCGGCACCAGCCCCAGCCCCATCCGGGCCGCCTGATGGGGCGGCACCCGCGCCAGATCCTGACCGTCGAACCGGACCGTCCCCGCCGAAACGGGAAGCAACCGGCAGATCGTCTTGACGGTCGTCGACTTTCCCATCCCGTTCCGGCCCATCAGCGCGATGACCTCGCCTTCGCCGATCTCGAACGAGACGTCGAACAGGGCCTGCGACGGCCCGTAAAACGCCGCGACGTTTTCAAGGGACAAAAGCGTCACACCTCTTCCCCCAGATAGGCTTCGCGTACCTTCGCGTTGGCCCGCACCTCGTCCACGCTGCCAGTGGCGATCACCTCGCCGTAAACCAGCACGCTGATCCGGTCGGCCAGCGCAAAGACCGCATCCATGTCATGCTCCACCAGCAGGATCGGCGCCTCACTGCGCAACCCGTCCAGAAACCCGGTCATCGCTTTCGACCCTTCGCCGCCCAGCCCCGCCATCGGTTCGTCCATGACAAAGGCTTTGGGCGAAAGCGTCAGCGCAACCGCGACCTCCAACTGCCGCCGCTGCCCGTGCGACAGTTCCGCGGTCCGGGTCGCCGCATGATCGGCCAGCCCCACACGCTCCAGCGCGCTTTCGGCCACATCGCGCAAGGTCGGGTCCGACAGCGCAGGCCGGAACATCCCGAACGGCCCCCCCCGCGCGCCCAGTGCCCCAAGGGCCGCGTTCTGAAGAACCGTATCCTCCATCGCCAGCGCCGAGATCTGAAAAGTTCGCCCCAGCCCCCGCCGTGCCCGTGCCGCCGTGGACAGACCCGTCACGTCCTCCCCATCCAGCAGAACCTTGCCCTTGTCAGGCGCCAACCCGCCCGCGATTTGCGCGATCAGCGTCGATTTCCCGGCTCCGTTGGGTCCGATCAGCGCATGTATCTCTCCGGGCCGCAGATCCAGCGTGATATCCCGGCTCGCCTTTATCGCGCCGAAGGACTTGCTGATCCCGACGGTCTGCAACACGAGGTTAGTCATGGGCCACCCCACGCCCGGCCAGAAGGCCGATCACGCCGCCCCGCGCGAACAGCACGATCAGCAGCAACAAAAGTCCCAGATAGATGTGCCAGAAATCCGACAACCCGCCCAAGAGATGCTCCAGCAGGATGAACAGAACTGCCCCCACCACCGGCCCGAACAGCCGCGCCACCCCGCCGAGGATCACGAAGATCATGATCTCGCCCGAGGTCTGCCAACTGAACATCGTGGGGCTGACGAACCGGTTCAGATCGGCGAAAAGCGCGCCCGCCAGACCGGTGATCATCCCCGAGATCACAAACGCCATCAGTCGCAGCCGATAGGGCGACAGCCCCACCGTTTCGACCCGCACCGCCGATTGCCGCGCGGCGTTCAGGGCAAGCCCAAAGGGCGACCGGGCGAGCCGCGCCGTCAGAAACAGGACCGCCAGCAGGATCGCGAAAACGATCCCGTAGAACTGGATCGGATCCAGCGTATTCAGCCCGGGAAACCCGTTCCTGACATAGATCGAAAGCCCGTCCTCGCCGCCATAGGCGGGCCAGCTTATCGCAAAGAAGTAAAGCATCTGACCGAAGGCCAGCGTGATCATGATGAAGTAGACGCCCGAGGTGCGCAGCGACAGCGCCCCGATCGCCAGCGCCGCCAGCCCCGACGCGATCACCGCCACCAGCCAGATCACTGGCATCGACTTGGTGCCTTCGATCAGAAACGGCGCCTCCATGATCGGGTCGAATGTCTGCGCATGGCTGGCGAGGATGCCCATGGCATAACCGCCGATCCCGAAGAATGCCGCATGGCCAAGGCTGACCAGCCCGCCAAGCCCCAGCGCGATGTTCAGCCCGACGCCGGCAAGGGCCAGAACTGCGGCCTTGGTCGTCAGTGTGATGATAAACGGCTCGTCCGCCGCCCATGCCCAAAGCGGCACGGAGATCAGCCCCAGAAGCACCGCCGCATTCAGCATCCCCTCGCGGTTCATGCGCGCGCCCCGTAAAGCCCGGTGGGCCGCACGACCAGCACCACGGCCATCAGAATATAGATCAGCATCGACGCCAGCGCCGACCCCATCCCCTGCGCCGCCGAGGCTTCCATGAACTGCGCGAAGAGAGCGGGCAGCAGAAGCCCGCCCAGCGTATCGGTCAGCCCCACCAGAATGGCGCCCACAAGCGCACCCTTGATCGACCCGATCCCGCCGATCACGATAACGACGAAGGCAAGGATCAGCACCGGTTCGCCCATCCCGACCTGCACCGACTGGATCGCACCGACCAATGCACCCGCCAAGCCCGCCAATGCGGCCCCAAGCGCAAACACGATGGTGTAAAGCTTCGAGATATCGACGCCCAGCGCCGCAATCATCTCGCGATCATTCTCACCGGCCCGGATCTGGATGCCCAGCCGCGTCCGGCTGATCAGCAGGAACAGGCCCAGCGCGATCACCAGCCCGATCCCGATCAGGGTCAGCCGATACAGCGGATACTGAATGCCACCCGGTAGCGTGATCGGCCCCGCCAGATAATCGGGGATGTTCAGGTAAAGCGGGAACGACCCGAACACCCAGCGCGTGCCTTCGGAAAAGATCAGGATCAGCGCGAAGGTCGCCAGCACCTGATCCAGATGGTCCCGGTCGTATAACCGCCGGATCACCAGCATCTCGACCAGCGCCCCGGCGGCTGCGGCAGCGGCCAGTGCGGCCATCAGCGCCAGCAGGAACGACCCCGTCGCCCCGGCCACGGCGGCAGCGGCAAAGGCACCGATCATGTAAAGCGACCCATGCGCGAGATTGATCAGCCCCATGACGCCAAAGACCAGCGTCAGCCCGGCGGCCATCAGAAACAGCATGATGCCAAGCTGCAGGCCGTTCAGAACCTGCTCTGCCAGAAGAAGGGTGGACATCAATGGACAGCCCTGAATATCTGCGGCCGATGCCAGACCTTGCCCGGATACGCCCCGCCGACCCCGATGACGCACCGCAGATGGCGGCGCTTTTGAACGAGATCATCGCCATCGGCGGCTCCACGGCGCTTGAAACCCCGGTCACCGCCGGGGACATGCGCGCGTGGTACATCGACGGCCCGCTGGTCGATTGCTGCCATGTCGCGGTCGACGATGCGGGCGATATTACCGGATTTCAGGTGCTTGAGCACGACGAGGTGCCACAGGGCATCGCCTATATCTCCACCTTTGCCCGCCAGTCGCCACGCGTCCCCGGTGTCGGCACCGCGCTGTTTCAGGCGACCTGCACCGCCGCCCGCGGGCTTGGCCTGCGCGAGATCAGCGCCAAGATCCGCGGCGATAACGTCTCGGGCCTTGGCTATTATTCGAAGATGGGGTTTCGGGATCATTCGGTTGATCCGGGCGTGCCGCTGAAAGACGGCACGCCCGTCGACCGTATCGTCAAACGGTTTCAACTCTGACTTACATCTTGCACTCGGCGGCATAGACGTCTGCGTGATCCTCAAGGGCCACGCCGATGATCCTGTTGGTGAACACGTCGCCCTCTTTGATCACCTCGCGCACATAGATGTCCTGGATGGGGTGGTTGTTCGGACCAAAGGCGAAATCGCCCCGCGTGCTCTCGAAATCCGCTGCCTTCAGCGCGGCCCGGAACGCATCGGCATCCGTCACAGAGGCAGTCTCCATCGCGCTTAGCAGCAGGTTGGCGGTATCAAAGCCCTGGCTGGCGTAAAGCGACGGCAACCGCCCGTATTCGGCCTGAAAGCTTTCGACAAAGGCCGCATTGGTCGCGTTGTCGATATCCTTGTTCCACTGGGACGTGTTCACGACGCCAATGGCCGCTTCGCCCACCGCTTGCAGTATCCCCTGATCGAAACTGAACGCGGGTCCGATCACCGGAATGTCGACGCCGCTATCGGCATATTGCTTCAGAAACGAAATCCCCATGCCGCCGGGCAGGAAGAAGAACACGCTATCGGCGCCCGAGGCCCGGATCTGCGCGATCTCGGAGGCATAATCGGTCTGCCCCAGCGTCGTGAACAACTCACCGGCCAGTTCACCCCGATACTGCCGCTTGTAGCCCGTCAGCGCGTCCTGACCCGCCGGATAGTTCGGGGCAAGGATGAAGCTGTTCACAAAGCCCGCCGAATTGGCATAGGCGCCCGCGGCCTCGTGCAGGTTGTCGTTCTGCCACGCGACGTTGAAGTAGTTCGGGTGGCAACCCTGACCGGCCAGCGCCGACGGCCCGGCATTGGGCGACAGGTAGAACTTGCCCTGCGCCACCGCACCCGGCACGACAGCCATTGCAAGGTTCGACCAGATGATCCCGGTCATCACATCGACCTTGTCGGATTGGATCAGCTCATCGGCCAGCCGCACCGCGACCTCGGGCTTGCGCTGGTCGTCCTTGATAATCACCTCGATATCCGTATTGCCCGATTGTTTCACCGCCAGCATGAAGCCGTCGCGCACGTCGATGCCAAGCCCCGCACCGCCGCCCGAAAGCGTCGTGATCATACCCACCTTGACGCCGCCATGCCCTTCGGCCAGCGCGCCCGTCGCAAGCGCCGCGACCGAAGCCGCGAGTGCAAATGCTTTGAATGTCATCCGTTATCCTCCATGTCGGTCTTTTGCTTTCGGAGTTCCCGGTGCCATAGGCGTATGGGTCCCCGATTTTCCCTTGCCCGTTAGGGAAATGCGTCGCGCCCATATGTCAACCCTGATCGCCCCGGTCGCCGCTTTCCAACAGAACTCGAACTCTGGCGAAACGCGTCATTTTCATGCCCGATTACCGCGATAAAGACGGGTCCAGACGACAACCGGAGTATCGCGATCATCGAGATTGGCAGTTGCACCGACACCGTGGGGCTTCTTCACGCGATTGTCTTTGGCGCGGATGGCGCCTGTATCGACCTCGGTGTCTCGTCGATCCTGCCCGTGGTCGCGATCTTCATGACCGTTGTCGTGATCCTGCAACTCGTGGCCAGCCGGGCCTTGCGCGCCTTGTTCGGCAGGCAGTCATCGGGTGGCCGGATCAAGCGGAAGGTCCGAAATGCGCGAAAGCACAGCCGGGACGCCGCCAAGGTCGTACCGCGCGCGGAACAACCTGCCGACCGGGGTTCCGAAAAACGAACCGGCAATGGCAAGTACGACAGCGGACCGATCATCAGCACCCGCCGCATGTGATCTCTATCCAGACCCGGCCCGATCCAGATCGCATTGGAGGAACACCAGATAGGGGGCCATGTCTTCGGAATTGGCGTTCTCGGGATAACGCGGGATGTCGCGAAAGCCGTAGCGCGCGTAAAGCCGCAGCATCGGATCGTTCCCGCGCACCGTATCGGCCAGCAATGTCGTCCACCCCATCGCGCGCGCCGCCGCGATCCGCGCCTCGATCAGCCGCGCGCCCAGCCCGCTGCCCCGCGCCTCGGGAGCGACGTAAAGCCGCTTCATCTCGCCGGCATCCGGGCGCACCTGCCGCAGAAACCCGCATCCCATGATCCGCTTCTGATCGTCCAGCGCCAGAAACACCCGCCCCGTGGGCGGCAGATACGCGTCCATCGTGCCCCAGATATCCCCAAGCGCGTCGGCAGGTCTCAGATCCGGCCCGCCCTCGCTGCGCAACAGGTCGAGCATGCCGGACATATAGGTCTCAAGCACCCGGCTCAGTGCGTCACGATCCGGAATGTCCTCAACATGTTCAATGGAGACAAGGGGATAGCGCTGGCTCATGTCTGCAGCGCCAGCGCCAGATCCATCACATTCGTCCCTGTGGGCCCGGTTTCGAACAGCGCACCGGAATGGGCCAGATATGTCCCGCTATCGGCGGCGATCAGGGCCTCGGCTGCACCCGGCCCCCATGTCGACGCATCCACCAGCCCGCCCGCCGCCGTCGTCGGCCCGTCACTGCCATCCGTTCCGCCTACCAGCACCGATAGCCCCGCCCGGCCCGCGATCCGCTCTGCCACCGACAAGGCCAGCGCCTGATTGCGCCCGCCCATGCCGGGATTGTCCGGCAGAACCGTCACCGGCTCGCCGCCCCAGATGCGCAGGCCCGGTCTGCCATCCAGCTTTTTGGCAATCCGGTCCGCCGCCTCCGCCACATCGCAGTAAAGCGTCTCTTCCGACGAGAGGACCGTCAGCCCCAGACGTTCCGCTTCCGCCGCCGCCGCCCTGCGCGCAATCGCGTTCGACGCGACGATCCGGCCGTCGTAGACAAACCGGTGATCTTCCGGCGCCGACCCGATTCCCGACCCGATCACGCCCATCGCATCGCCCTCGACATCCGAGATCGCGAACACGGTCACCCGCGGGCCCGGGAAGGCATCCAAAAGCCTGCCGCCCTTGATCCGCGACAGCGTCTTGCGCCGCGCGTTCATCGCGTGAATGTCCAACCCCTGCGCCAGCATCCCGGCGTTCAGTTTGGCCAGATCGCCCAGCGTTAGACCCTGTTCCAGAACCTCGGCCAGCGATGACGCCCCGCCCGAGACCAGCAAAAGAAGATGACTGTCTGCGGCCATCCCCTCGACAACCTCCAACAGCCGCGCGCCGGCCAACAGACTGGCCTCGTCCGGCACGGGATGCGCGGATTCCATGACCTCCGCCGTCTCGGGCAGCCCGGCCCCTTCGGAATGGTGATATTTTGTGATCACAAGGCATGGCACATCCGGCCCGTACGTGTCCGTCGCGGCCTTCGCCATGCTGGCGGCCGCCTTGCCAACCGCAACGATCCGGTCCGGCGCCGCGTCGAGATCAGTGTCTAACGCTGACGAAACGGCCTCATACCCGCGCACCGCCCGGACGCCGGCCCACCAGACCGCCTTCAGTATGTCATCCGCTTCGCCCACGCCCGGTCTCCGGCAGGAGTTGCAACGCTCCTTTCATGCAGACATATAGGCAGGGCCGCAAGGGAACGCATAAAGCCATGACCAACTACCTGGAATTCGAAAAACCGCTGGCCGAGATCGAAGGCAAGGCCGAGGAACTGCGCGCCATGGCCCGCTCGAGCGAGGGCATGGATGTCTCGAAAGAGGCCAAGGCGCTCGACACCAAGGCTGCGCAGATGCTCAAGGATCTCTACAAGGACCTGACGCCCTGGCGGAAATGCCAGGTCGCGCGTCACCCCGACCGGCCCCATACCCAGGACTATATCGAAGAGCTTTTCACCGATTACACGCCCCTTGCCGGTGACCGCAACTTTGCCGATGACATGGCCGTCATGGGCGGCCTCGCGCGGCTGAACGACCGCCCCGTCATGGTGATCGGGCACGAGAAGGGCACCGACACCAAGACCCGGATCGAGCATAACTTCGGCATGGCTAGGCCCGAGGGCTATCGCAAGGCGATCCGCCTGATGGAACTGGCCAGCCGGTTCAACGTGCCGATCATCACGCTTGTAGACACCCCGGGCGCCTATCCCGGCAAGGGCGCCGAGGAACGCGGTCAGTCCGAGGCCATCGCGCGGTCGACCGAGATGTGCCTGAAGGTCCGCGTCCCGCTGGTCAGCGTGATTGTGGGCGAGGGCGGCTCGGGTGGCGCCGTGGCCTTTGCCACGGCGAACCGTGTCGCGATGCTGGAACACTCGATCTATTCGGTGATCAGCCCCGAAGGCTGCGCCTCGATCCTCTGGAAAGATGCCGAAAAGATGCGCGAGGCTGCCGAGGCGCTGCGCCTGACCGCACAGGACCTTAAAACGCTCGGCGTGATCGACCGGATCATTCCCGAGCCCCTGGGCGGCGCGCAGCGCGACCGCGACGCGACAATCCAGTCGGTGGGCCGCGAGATAGACTCTATGCTTGCCGAACTCATCGATCTTTCGCCCGAAAAGCTGGTGCAGGACCGCCGCAAACGGTTCCTTGAAATGGGCTCAAACGGGCTCGCGGCCTGACCGGAGCGATCCGACCGCAATGCCGGTCCCGCAGTCCCGGACTTGATCCGGGACCTCGGCTGCCGCGTTCCCGCGCCCCTGTCGCTACCACATCGTCTTGGCGGCGCGCGGCGCCCATTCGGCGTCATAGGTGGCGCCGCCCACCTCGCCTTCGGTCATCTCCGCCAAAAGGTCTCCGGGCGTCGGAAGCCCGCTGCTCTGATCTTCGCTGTTCCAGAGCCCGGCGCGCATCACCGCCCGCGCGCATTGGAAATATATCTCGCCGATGGTCACGACGATCACGCTGCGGGGCGCGTTGCCGTCCCGCGCGAACGACGCGCACAGCGCCGCATCCGCCGTCACGATCGCGGCGCCGTTCACTCGCACCACGTTGCGCGAGCCGGGCACCATGAACATCAGCGACACGCGCGGGTCCGCCACGATGTTGCGCAGGCTGTCGATCCGGTTGTTCCCGCGCCAATCGGGCAGGGCCAGCTTGCTCGCGTCCAGTACCCGAACGACCGGGCCGTCATCCCCGCGCGGGCTGCCATCGGTGCCGCCCTCTCCCACCGTGCTCAGAACGCAGAACCGTGCCCGCTCGATCCACCGCGCATAGCCGGGGGTCATCCGGTCCGCCACTTTCCGAAGGGATGGCGCGGCGGGCGTTCCGTAAAGCACCTCAAGCTCTGCAATGTCGCGGATCGGTATCATGACCTGTCCTCAGTCCTGAACCCTGCCTCGGCCATCAGGGCATTCGACCGTCCTTCCACCTGCCCGCCGATGATCTGCATGAACTCCTCCTTCGGCAAGCCCGCCGGTATCTTGGGCAGGAACTCGACGACCGCCGTGCCGGGTTTCCGCAAAACCCCCCGTTTGGGCCAGAATAGACCCACATTCGTGGCTACAGGGTAGCAATCCTGCCCCAGCGCCTCGTACAGGATTCCGGCACCGATCTTGTAGGGGCGCTCCACCCCCGGCGCGACGCGCGTGCCTTGCGGATAGATGATCAACTGACCGGGCCGCCTCAGCCCGCGGGTCACATCCGCTACCATCTGTCCGATGGCCTTGCCGCGCTTTCCCCGGTTCACCGGGACGCAGCCGATCCGCCAGCCATACTGGCCCAGGAGCGGCGCGAACAGCAGCTCCCGCTTCATGATGAACCGGCCCATGGGCACGGTTCCGAAAATCACGATGATGTCGAGGAAACTCTGGTGTTTCGCAGCCACCAGCGCCGGGCCCTCGGGTGGTTCGCCCCGTACCTCGACCTTCAGCCCCACCATCCACCACATCGTCCAGATCACCCAACGGCACCATGCGTGACAGGCCGCAAGCGCACCGTCCCGGCTGAACAGTGCCCAGGGGAAATAGAGGATCGCGAGGATCAGCATCATCACATAGATCTGGATGTTGAAGATCAGCGACCGCAACCATTGAAACGCGTGGCCCATCAGCGTGTCTCCCTCAGCCGCCGCATGGCGGCCAGCCGTGTGGCCCCGAACGCGACGGCCCCGGCGACAAGCGGGATCAGGAGGGGGGCCAGCCATTCGCCCCCGGCAAATCCCAGACCCGACAGGAACGCGCCCGGCGTGTCCGATGCGGGCAGCAACGCGACAGAAACCATACCCGCAATCGTTCCCACGCCTGCACCGGCAAGCGTACGCAGCGTAAACCGCCGCGTGAACGCCCGCGCAACATAGCTGTCCCGGGCCCCGATCAGCCGCAGGACCGAGATCACCCGGGCATTGGCCGAGAGCGCGGCGCTAGCCGCGAGCGTTACCATCGCCGCCAGCGACCCGCCGATCAGCGCCACCGACAGCCAGCCCAGAAACCGCAGCCGTTCCGCCGCCTCGATCAGCGGACGCCGCCAGCGTGTGTGATCGTCCAGCACCGCGCCCGGAACCTCGGCCCTGAGCCGCAGCCGCAGACCCTCGGCATCGAAACCGTCGGGCGTCTCGATGATCTCGATCAGGCGGGGCAGGGGCAGCGTCTCCACCGGAAGATCCGGGCCGAACCACGGGGTTAGAAGCACCCGCTGCTCGTCATCCGACAGGGCGCGGGCATCGGCGACACCCGGCGTCTGCTCCAGAATGGTCAGCGCCGCCGCCGTCTGGGCCGGGATCTGTTCGGGCGGTGCCGAAATGCGCACCGTTGCAGTTCGGGCCAACTCATCCGCCCACCGGTCGGCCAGCCGGTCGGTCGAAAACAACAGCGCCAGCGCAAAGACGCAGAGATACGCCATGGCGCCCGCCACGAAAACCGTCAGCAGCGCGGTGATGCCCGTGGGCGGCACGATCCGGTTCGGATCCCCCTTTGCGGGCAGGGTTAGACCCTTTTCCTTCACAGATCCGTCCCTGCCAGTTGCACCGTTCCGCCCCGCAGCCGCAGCACGCGGGCCTGAACCTGTGCCTTGGCCTGCCGGATCAGGGCAAGGTCGTGGGTCGCGACCAGCACCGTCTTTCCCAATTTGTTCAGCTGAATCAGAAGCTGCAGCAGCCGGGTCGACATCTCCCAGTCGACATTACCCGTGGGCTCGTCCGCCAGGATCAGATCAGGCGACATCACGACGGCGCGGGCCAGGGCCGCCCTCTGGCGCTCGCCACCCGACAGTTCCGGCGGACGCGCCGTCGCCCGCTCGGTCAGACCGACCCAGCTTATAAGATCGGTTATGTTCTCGCGCTCCGATTCAGGACTGCGACCGGCAACCGTCGTGGGCAGGGCGATGTTTTCCGCCACCGGAAGATGATCAAGGAACTGACAATCCTGATGCACGATCCCTATCCGCTGACGCAGCTTGGCCACGCTGTCCCGGTTCAGCTCGGCGGCATCCTGCCCAAAAATCTCGATCCGCCCGCGTTGCGCTGCAAGCTCCAGATAGCAGAGCTTCAGGAAGGTGGTCTTGCCGCTTCCCGAAGGGCCGGTGAGAAAGTGAAACGAGCCTGGCGCCAGTTTCAGGGAAAGATCGGTAAGCAGGGGCCGATCCCCGTAACTGTAGCTGACTTCCGAGAGTTCGATCACATTCCGCCCCTTGCCGCCCGCCCCGCCGCATCGCGCGACATCTTTGCCTCAGCGCACGCGGTCTTTCAATCGCGCATTGGTCTGATCCCTTTGCGTTTTCCCGAACGCCTGCTAAGACTTTCATCAATGAGGCAGGAAATGAGCGGCGAAATGCCGGGCCGGGTGGGTTTGATGCGTCTGATTTGCCCCAATTGCGATGCGCAATATGAAGTCGATGCGGCGATGATCCCCGCGTCTGGCCGTGACGTGCAATGTTCGAATTGCGGTAAAACGTGGTTTCAGGGTGGGGATTCCCCCGAAACAGAGACTGTTCCGGCCAAGGAAAACCCCTCTGGCGACGGGCTGACCGATGAGGCCCGCCAGTTTTTCTCGCAGGATGACACCGAGGAACCGGATTCGGAACTGGTGTCAGAGCCCGGGCCCGATGCCGATGTGCCCGGTCCCGATGACCGCCAGCAGGATCCGTGGAAATCCGGCCTTGAAGACGAGGCTGACGATGCTGTCGTGGCCGAAACGACAGCAGACGACGCGCCGGAGGACGATACCGCGCGGGCGGCGTCCGAACAGGTTGACGCGCCAGTGGCGGACCAGCCGGACCCCGGGGATGCCGCGCCCGAGGACAAGGCGCCCGAACAGGCTGATCCCGAACAGGCCGACGCACCCGCCGCGGGGGCATCGCCAACAGCACAGCCGGGCGATACCGAAGATGACGCAGGCGAAGATACCCGCGCGAGTGCTGACGAAGACGACAGCGACGGGGACGAGGACGGCCCCCGCCCCGATCTGAAACGTCCCGACATCGACTCCGCCGTCCTGGGCATCCTGAAAGCCGAGGCCGACCGTGAAATGGCGGCCCGCCGCGCGGAAGAGGCGGCGGGTGTCGAATCCCAGCCCGATCTGGGACTCAGCGATCCCGAACCGGCCGAGGATGACGACGGTGCGATCAGTGCCCGCACGGCGCGGCTGCGCGGTTCCGGGTCCGAAGGCGATCAGGCCGGTGCGCGCAAGACGATCCTTCCGGACGTCGACGAAATCAATTCGACGCTTACCGCGACATCCGACCGCGTGTCGGCGGATAGCAGCGCCGCCGAGGCGGCCCAGCAGGTGCAGAAACGCCGCTCCGGGTTCCGGATGGGCTTTGCGGTGCTGATGCTGGCCACGGCGGTTGCGATCCTGCTTTATCTCTATGCGCCGCAGCTTGGCAGTCTTGTCCCGGCGCTTGAACCTGCGCTTGCAGGCTATGTGGACTGGGCCAATGGGGTCCGCATCTCGATCGACGGGTTTCTGGAGCGTTCGGTGGAAAGCCTGACCGGACTTCTCGTCTCGATCTCCTCCTGATCATCCCGCAAGGGTGGCCCGGTTCAGAACCGGTCCAGAAGACGGCGCAGGTATTCAAGCTCGACATCGGGGCGGGTCTGATCGGCTGACCGCCGCCGGATTTCGTCCAGCAGTTCCCGCGCCCGGCGATACACATCCTCGCCCGGCAAAAGGTCCTGATCGGTGCCAAGCCGCCCGTTTTCGCCGGATTCGCGTCCCAGAGGGTCGCGGCGTCCGGCCTGATCGTTCTGGCCCATGGCCTCGCCCTGCTGGCCGGGCTGACCCTGCTGTTGGGCCATCTGTTCGCCCAGCTCACGCATCCCTTCGCGCAGGGCCTCGATGGCCTCGGACTGGTCATCCAGCGCGCCCGCATAATCCTCGTCGCGCAATGCCTCTTCGGCCCCTTCCATCGCACGTCCCGCGCGGTCCAGCGCCTCGCGCGCGGCATCGCCCTCGGGCGTGCCTGCGCCGGGCAGGTTCTGTTGCTGGCGGCCCAGCTCGTCGCGGAGCGCCTGCTGACGATCGGCCAGGCCTTGCGGGTTCAGCGGATCGAAGCCCGGATCGCCCTGACCGGGTTGGCCCTGACCCGGCTGGCCCTGGCCCGGCTGACCCGGTTGACCCTGACCTTGCTGCCCCTGCTGCTGACCGGGCTGCTGTCCCTGACCCTGCTGGCCCTGTTGCCCTTGCTGACCCTGCTGTCCGGGTTGCTGGTTCTGGCCCGGCTGGTTCTGACCGAACTGTTCCTGCAGATCGCGGAACGCCTCGTCCGACAGCTCCTGCTGTTCGCGCAGCGTTTCAGCCAGCCCTTCCATCGCCTGCTGGCCTTCGCTCTGCTCGCCGCCCTGACCCTGCTGGCCCTGGGCGATCTGCATGTTCTCCATCATCTGCCGCAACTGTTCCAAAAGCTGCTGCGCCTCCGCGGTGCGCCCCTGTTCCATCAGTTCCTGCAGCCGCTGCAGCATCTCTTCCAGCTGGTTGCCGGTCATCTGCTGCATGTTGTCGTTCATCGCCTGCTGGTTCTCGTCGCCCTGCTGCTGCTCGGCAAGCTGGCGCATGTAGTCCTGCATCGCGTCGCGCAGCTCATCCATAAGCTCCGCAATTTCCTGATCCGTGGCCCCGTTCTCGATGGCATCCGCCAGCCGGTCCTGCGCCCGGCGCAAGCGTTCCAGCGCATCGGCCAGATCGCCCTCTTCTATCAGCAGCGCGATGTCCCACAGGGCCTCGGCGGTTTCGTCCTGCAACTCGGTCGTCACCGTGCCATAGGTGAACGCCGCCTCCAGCCGCCGGATCGCCACGCGCAGTTTCAGATAAGCCGTCTCGGAACTGAAGAAATCCTCGGGCGCATGGCTCACCGCCCGCAGAACCGCCGCAATCCGCGGCGCATTCTCGCGCGACCACAGCAGATCGCGCCGCTGCTCGATGATCGCCGAAGCCAGCGGATCGAAGAACCGGCGGGCGGGCAGGATAACCTCTTCCGCATCGCTCACGCCGGTCTGACCGGCGGCGTCCTCGGCAAAGAGTTGCAGCGTCACCGGCAGGCCCGCGAACGGATGCTCGGCCAGATCGTCGATCAGGGTTTCCTCGAACTCGGCCCGGTCCCCGGTGATCGTCAGCGGCAGGTCCAACACCACGCTCTCCCGCGGTTCGGGATCGACGGCCAGCCCGTAACGGCGGTCGGCGCGGTCGGGATCGAGCGTGATCTCGGCCCGTCCCGCCACCACGGCATAGTCGTCACGGGCGGCAAAGGGCTGGCGGAACTCGCCGCCTACGGTGCGTTCCAGCGGTGCCGTCACCTCGATCGACGGGGCGGCATCGGGTATTACCCGGATATCCCATTCCTGCCCGCCGGGGCCTGCAATCGCGATGCGGCCATCCTGCACCACGGTGAAATTCTGCGCCGGGTCCGACGCGGGCGGCACCTCGCCCGTGCGCGCCGAAACCGTCTCGTCCACCGTAAGCGCGCCCACTTCGCCGTACAGCCGAAGGCTGATCTCGCTTCCGGCAGGCACGATCAGCGCATCGCGGTTGATGTCGTTCAGATAAAGGCTCGGACGCCCGGTATAGGCGGGCGGTTCGACCCAGCCTTCCCATGCGGGTCCGGCGGCCAGTGCTTCGCCGCCAAGGCCCGGGGTCATCTCGCTGACGCTGGCGACCCGCCAGATCGAACCGAACAGCAAAGCCGTTACAAAGGCCATCAGCGCCACGTAACGCAGGGCATAAGGGTCCCGGTCCGCAAGCCGCAGATCGGGCTGCACGGGCTTGGCCGCCGCTGCGCGTTCGGCCATCCGCGCCATATGCGCCTGCCAGACCTGTTCCGAGGCCACGTCGCCCGCGCCGATTGCCTGACTGTCGGTAATCGCCGCAATCGGGCGGCCCGGAAGGGTCTGGTCCAGCCGGTCCAGTGCCTCTTCTTCGGTTGGCGCGTGAAAGTGGCGGACCCCCCGCAACAAAGCCCAGCCAGTGCCAAGGATGGTGACGACGCCCGCCGTCCAGACGACTTCCAGCGAAAGACTGTCCTGCAATCCCAGCATCAGCGCCGAAAGAGCGGCAAGAAGGATAGTGATCAGCGGCCAGAAGGCACGCAGCGCACGTTCGGCAAACAATCCGGCACGGGTCAGGCGCACCGGCCATGTCAGGCGGCGAACCGCCGCGTCAGGGGTAAGCGTTTGCTTTGTCATACACTCGCGCCGCTACTCCGGCACAAGATAGTGCGTCAGAGCCATTTAGGAATGGTATCGCGATTTATGATCTCTTCAAAGCCCGGTCGGGCCCGAATGACGGCGAATTGATGCCCATTGACCATGACCTCGGGGATCAGGGGGCGGGTGTTATATTCCGATGACATTACAGCACCATAGGCCCCCGCCGACCGGAACGCGACCAGATCGCCCGGCGCCAGAGGCGCCATCGCGCGGCCCTTCGCGAACGTATCGCCGCTTTCGCAGACCGGCCCCACGACGTCATAGGTCGCATGCTCGAACCCCGCCGCAGGCTCGCGCACCGGCACAATATCGTGCCACGCGCCATACATCGCAGGCCGGATCAGATCGTTCATCGCCGCATCGAGGATCAGGAAATCCCGGTCCTCGCCGGTCTTCACAAAGATCACGCCCGAGACAAGCAATCCGGCATTACCCGAGATCAGCCGCCCCGGCTCGATCTCGATCTCGCAGCCAAGATCGCCCACCGTCCGCTTGATCAGCGCGCCGTATTCAAGGGGCAGGGGCGGAGCCGAATTCGACCGCTCATAGGGAATGCCCAGACCGCCCCCCAGATCCAGCCGCCGGATGTCATGCCCATCGGCGCGCAGCGCATGGGTCAGGTCAGCCACCTTCAGATAGGCCTGCTCGAACGGTTCAAGGTCCACAAGTTGCGACCCGATATGCACATCGATGCCGATCACGTCGATACCGGGCAGCTTGGCCGCCTGCGCATAGACCTCACGCGCCCGGCTGATCGGAATGCCGAACTTGTTCTCGGACTTGCCGGTCGCGATCTTCTCGTGGGTTTTCGCATCCACATCGGGGTTCACCCGAATGGTGATCGGTGCCACCGCGCCCATGCCAGATGCAATCTCGGACAACAGATCCAGTTCCGGTTCGCTTTCGACGTTGAACTGCCGGATGCCGCCCTCCAGCGCCAGCCGCATCTCGTCACCCGTCTTGCCCACGCCCGAAAACACGATCCGTTCGCCCGGAACGCCCGCGGCCTTCGCGCGCCGGTATTCCCCGCCCGATACCACATCCATGCCTGCGCCAAGATCGCCCATCACCTTGATCACAGCCTGGTTCGAGTTCGACTTCATCGCATAGCAAATCAGATGCGGCAGCCCGCTCAGCGCCTCTTCGAACAGCTGAAAATGCCGCGTCAGCGTCGCCTGGCTATAGACATAGAACGGCGTGCCCACCTCTGCCGCGATCTCGGCTATGGGCACGTCTTCGGCGTAAAGCGCGCCGTCCCGGTACAGGAAATTGTCCATCAGGTCACCGGGCGCGCACGCAGGAACAGGTAGAGCGGCAATCCGCAGGACACCCCGATACAGAACGTCGCCGGAATCGCCAGAAGCGCGATCCAGTTCTTGCGCACCCATGTCTCGGCAAGGATCCAGACCGTCAGCGTGATCGCGGCAATCGTCAGGTCCCAGACAAGGCCATGGGTCGAGGCGTTCACGTACCACGCATCGATCAGCCCGCCGAGGCCGGTGCCGGTTTCGCGCATATAGGTTACGAAGTAATACATCGGATGAATGGCACCCCAGACCGCAAGGCCCAGAAATATCCAGCGCAGCGGGCTCATCAGAACCTCCCGCTCACACCGATCGTCGCCGTGCCCGAGACGGTCACGCCCGGCTCGGTCGCCGGACCCTGCTCCTGTGGCGCGCCATCGGCTCCGCAGGCCGCCAGCGCCAGAAGCGCGATCACACCAAGCCACCTCAATTCGACACCGTCACGCCGACATCGCCGACTTTCCCCGAAACGCTCGTCCCGACCGACACGCCGCCCGATCCGACGCCGATACCCAGGCCAAGGTTCGGCCCGCTCGTGCAGGCGGCAAGGCCCAATGCAAGGATCAGTATGAAAGCCCGTCTCATGCCAGACGCTCCTTCCAGCGCGCGATCTGTGCCCGCACCTGATCGGGCGCGGTTCCGCCGTATGAGGTGCGGCTTGCCACCGAATTGTCCACCCCCAGAACGTCAAACACCGACGATGTGATCGCCCCATGCGCGTCCTGCATCTCTTCAAGGCTCAGATCGGGCAGGTCGCATCCCTTACCTTCGGCCAGCGCGACGAGGGCACCGGTCACATGATGCGCGTCGCGAAACGGCAATCCCGCCTCGCGCACCAGCCAGTCCGCCAGATCGGTCGCGGTCGAGAACCCCGAAGACGCCGCGGCCCGAAGCGCATCCCGGTTCGCGGTCATGTCGCGCACCATTCCCTCCATCGCCGCCAGCGCCAGAAGGTAGTTGTCGGCGGCGTCAAAGACCTGTTCCTTGTCCTCCTGCATGTCCTTGGAATAGGCCAGGGGCAGGCCCTTCATCACCGTGAACAGTGCCACCGTCGCCCCAAGGATACGACCGATCTTGGCGCGGATCAGTTCAGCGGCATCGGGGTTTTTCTTCTGCGGCATGATGCTCGACCCGGTCGAAAAACGGTCCGACAGGGTCACGAACCGAAACTGCGCCGAGGACCAGATGACCAATTCTTCGGCCATCCGCGACAGATGCACCGCCGAAATTGTCGCGGCCGACAGAAACTCCAGCGCGAAATCCCGGTCGCTCACCGCATCCAGCGAGTTCGCCATCGGCCGGTCAAAGCCCAGCGCCTCGGCCGTCGCCTCCCGGTCAATCGGAAACCCCGTCCCGGCCAATGCGGCCGCACCCAGCGGGCATTCATTCATCCGTGCCCGCGCATCGCGGAACCGCCCGATATCGCGCCCGAACATCTCGACATAGGCCATCATGTGATGGCCCCACGTCACGGGCTGCGCCGTCTGTAGATGCGTGAACCCGGGCATCACCCAATCCGCCCCGGCCTCGGCCTGCGCCAGAAGCGCCCGTTGCAGGGCTTCAAGCCCCCCGATCGCCGCATCGGCCTGATCGCGCACCCACAGCCGGAAGTCGGTCGCCACCTGATCGTTCCTTGACCGCCCCGTATGCAGCCGCCCCGCAGGCTCGCCGATGATCTCTTTCAGCCGCGCCTCGACATTCATGTGAATGTCCTCAAGGGCCGCCGAATACTCAAACGTTCCGCGCTCGATCTCTGACAAGACCGTGAGCAGCCCTTCCCGGATCGCTTCCGCATCGTTATCCGTAACGATACCCTGCGCGGCCAGCATGGCGGCGTGGGCGCGGGATCCCGCGATGTCCTGGGCTGCAAGCCGCTTGTCGAAGCTGATCGAGGCGTTGATCGCCTCCATGATCGCATCCGGCCCGGCGGCAAAACGCCCGCCCCACATCGCATTCTGGGTCTTGTCAGTCATGTCATCTGTCCCGGAGGGGAAATGAAGCTTTTGTTGTCCGCCGTCCTCTACACGGCCCTCGCCGTTGGTGCAAACGCCGGCAGCGCCGATTACGGCGCGCTCGAAGAGCTGCGCGTGGGCGACATGAAAAAGCTGATCTTCCATTCCGAACCGCAGCCGGTCAGCACCCAGACCTTCACCGATCCCCAAGGGAACGAATACCGGCTTGCCGACTGGAACGGGAAATACGTGCTTCTGAACTTCTGGGCCACGTGGTGCGCGCCCTGCCGCAAGGAGATGCCCGCGCTCAATGCGCTGCAGCAGGAGTTCGGCGGCGATACGTTCGAGGTCGTGACACTCGCCACGGGCCGCAACACGCTTCCGGGCATCCGGCGCTTCTTCGAGGAAGAAGAGATCACCGACCTTCCGATCCTTCTTGACCCAAAACAGATGGTGTCGCGCGACATGGCGGTTCTGGGCCTGCCGATCACCGTGATTCTCGATCCCGAAGGCCGCGAGATTGCGCGGATGCGTGGTGACGCCGACTGGTTTTCGGACAGCGCGCGGTCGATCATCGCGGCGCTTCTGCCGCAGGGATAACCCCTATCGTCGATGCGCATGGTTTCCGCATGATATGCGCATGGTATGCGCATACTGCGTCCGGCCAGCGCACTATCTTTTAAGCTTTTTGACCGCGTCGTGCTGCGGACAGGTGACTAGATGGTCGTTCACCAGCCCCGTCGCCTGCATGAACGCATAGGTGATCGTCGGCCCGCAAAAGCGAAAGCCATGGGCCTTCAGATCCTTTGAAATCCGCTGCGACAGGGGCGTTTCGGCAGGAACGTCGTGAAGCGTCCTGAACCTGTTCTGCAACGGCGTGCCATCCATGTAGTTCCAGAGGAAGCTGTCAAAGCCCTCGCGCGCCTCGATCTCCAGATAAGCCCTTGCGTTTCCGATGGTTGCCTCGATCTTGCCCCGGTGCCGCACGATCCCCGGATCGGCCAGGAGGCGCGTCACCTCCGGCTCTCCCCAGCCGGCGATCACCGCGGGGTCAAAGCCCTCGAACGCGGCACGAAAGTTGTCGCGTTTCTTCAGGATCGTGATCCACGCAAGACCTGCCTGAAACCCGTCGAGAATCAGCTTTTCCCACAGCGCCCGAGAATCGTATTCCGGCACGCCCCATTCGGTATCATGATACCGCACATACAGGGGTTCATCGCCACACCAACCGCACCGTTCGCCCATGACACCCTCGCCTAACGCCTTGTTTCACGGGGTTTTAGCTGAATTGGAACAAAATGCGAATGTTAACTGCATTTTAGCTGAATCCTCCGAGCCTTAGCAGGTCTCATGGAGGGCTTGTCATGGCTAGTGATGCAGTGATCGAAACCGCCGAACCCCCGACCCGCAGCACGCCCCTGGCGATGGCAATCGAACAACGCGACCGCATGACGATGAAGATGGTCGAAAAGGCCGTCAGATCAAGGAATGTCCGCCTTGCCTATCAGCCAGTCGTGCAAGCAAGTCACCAGCAACGCCCGAAGTTTTTCGAGGGTCTGGTGCGGGTTCTGGACGATACGGGCCGGGTCATTCCGGCACGGGATTTCATCCATGTGGTCGAAACCCACGAGATCGGCCGGATCATCGACTGTCTGGCCCTTGAGATGGGACTCGCCGCGCTTTCGGCCAATCCAAAGCTGAAACTGTCCATTAACCTTTCGGCACGCTCCATCGGATATCGTCGCTGGATGACGACGCTCGAGACGGGTATCGCGCAAATCCCCGACCTTCGCGGACGGCTGATCCTTGAGATCACCGAAGCCTCGGCGATGATCATGCCAGATATCGTGCAGGCGTTCATGGTCGGCCTTCAGGATAAGGGCGTTCTTTTCGCACTCGACGATTTCGGCGCGGGATACACCTCGTTCCGGTATCTCAAGAGCTTCTATTTCGACATCCTGAAAATCGACGGGCAGTTCATTCGCGATATCCAGAGCGATGCCGACAATCAGGTGCTCTTGCAGGCCCTCGTCGATATCGGGCGGCATTTCGACATGTATACAGTGGCCGAAGCGGTCGAGACGACCCGCGAAGCCGCCTTTCTGACGGCCATCGGCATCGACTGTCTGCAGGGGTACTTGTTCGGGGCTCCGGCGCTGAAACCATCCTGGACGGTCGGAAAGCCGCAAAAACTGGCGGGATAAGCCGATGCGCAAGACGGGAATGCATCATTTGCAATCCTCGATAGGCCTTTGAGACGAAATCTTAAAAACCGGTTTCGCCAGCGTGCGCTCCCGCAGGAGCGGCATTTCCCTTACCCTGAGACACCCTGACTGTTGCCCTCAGCGCCCGCAAACCCTAGGAGTCGGCTGGAAAAGGGCGGGGACCGACGTCAATCAACTCCTCTCCCAAACCATGCCCGTTTGGGAGAGGAGAGACATAAATGACCAACGTTGTAATCGCATCTGCGGCCCGCACGCCTGTGGGAAGCTTTACAGGATCTTTCGCCAACGTACCGGCCCATGACCTTGGTGCCGCCGTACTCGAGGCCGTCGTGGCCCGCGCCGGAGTTGAAAAATCCGACGTTTCCGAAACGATCCTCGGTCAGGTGCTTGCCGCCGGTCAGGGTCAGAACCCGGCGCGTCAGGCCCATGTCAACGCGGGCCTGCCCATCGAAAGCGCGGCCTGGGGCATCAATCAGGTCTGCGGTTCGGGACTTCGCGCCGTGGCGCTGGGTGCCCAGCACATCCAGCTTGGCGATGCCTCCGTCGTTGCCGCGGGCGGGCAGGAAAACATGTCCATGAGCCCCCATGTCGCGAACCTGCGCGCCGGTCACAAGATGGGCGACATGAAATACATCGACTCGATG
Source organism: uncultured Paracoccaceae bacterium (assembly GCA_947503175.1). Classification (GTDB taxonomy): domain Bacteria; phylum Pseudomonadota; class Alphaproteobacteria; order Rhodobacterales; family Rhodobacteraceae; genus Ovoidimarina. The sequence goes on along the minus strand of CANNCO010000003.1, from coordinate 223,762 downwards.
ATCAAGGACGGGCTCTGGGATGCCTTCAACGGCTATCACATGGGTCAGACCGCTGAAAACGTTGCCGAAAAATGGCAGATCAGCCGTGATCAGCAAGACGAGTTTGCCGTCGCCAGCCAGAACAAGGCCGAAGCCGCCCAGAAGGCTGGCAAGTTCGACGACGAGATCGTGGCCTATACCGTCAAGACGCGCAAAGGCGATATCGTCGTCGACAAGGACGAATACATCCGCCACGGCGCAACCATGGAAGCCATGCAGAAGCTGCGCCCGGCCTTTACCAAGGAGGGCTCGGTGACGGCGGCGAACGCATCGGGCCTGAACGACGGTGCTGCCGCGGTTCTTCTGATGAGCGCGGACGAAGCCGAAAAGCGTGGCATCGCCCCGATGGCCCGTATCGCATCCTACGCGACCGCCGGTCTGGACCCGTCGATCATGGGGGTCGGCCCGATCCATGCCAGCCGCAAGGCGCTGGACAAGGCCGGTTGGAAGGTCGAGGACCTCGATCTGGTCGAAGCGAACGAAGCCTTCGCGGCTCAGGCCTGCGCCGTGAACAAGGACATGGGCTGGGACCCGGCGATCGTGAACGTAAACGGCGGCGCCATCGCCATCGGTCACCCGATCGGCGCATCCGGCTGCCGGGTTCTGAACACGCTCCTGTTCGAAATGCAGCGCCGCGACGCCAAGAAGGGCCTTGCAACGCTTTGCATCGGCGGCGGCATGGGCGTTGCCATGTGCGTCGAGCGTCCGTGATCTGAACAAGGGCGGCGCATCAGGGGCCGCTTAACCTATGCCCGAACCGCAGCGAGAAACCGCCGGATGGGCCAACATTTCTGGAGGAGAAACGAATGGGACGTGTTGCACTGGTCACTGGCGGATCGCGCGGAATTGGCGAAGCGATCTCGAAGGCGTTGAAGGCCGAAGGATACGATGTCGCGGCCACCTATGCCGGGAACGACGAAAAGGCCGCGGCCTTTACCGCCGAAACCGGGATCAAGACCTATAAATGGAACGTGGCCGATTACGAGGCCAGCGCGGCGGGCATCGCACAGGTCGAGGCCGATCTTGGCCCCATTGACGTTGTCGTGGCCAATGCCGGCATTACCCGCGACGCGCCGTTTCACAAGATGACGCCGGACCAGTGGAAGGATGTGATCGATACGAATCTGACCGGTGTGTTCAATACGGTGCACCCGATCTGGCCGGGGATGCGCGAGCGCAAGTTCGGGCGTGTCATCGTGATCTCGTCGATCAATGGTCAGAAGGGCCAGTTCGCTCAGGTCAACTATGCCGCCACCAAGGCGGGGGATCTGGGGATCGTCAAGTCGCTGGCACAGGAAGGCGCGCGGGCCGGGATCACCGCCAACGCGATCTGCCCGGGATATATCGCGACCGAGATGGTGATGGCCGTACCCGAAAAGGTGCGCGAGAGCATCATCGGTCAGATCCCGGCCGGACGTCTGGGTGAACCCGAAGAAATCGCCCGTTGCGTGGTGTTTCTTGCGTCTGACGATGCGGGCTTCATCAACGGTTCGACGATCTCGGCCAACGGGGCGCAGTTTTTCGTCTGAACTATCGCGTCCTCGGAAGAAAAGGCCGGTCCCGAAGGGCCGGCCTTTTTCGCTTGCATGAGGCGCGGATCACTTGCGGCGCGGCAGGATGTGGGTCCAGAACGCTGCGAACGCGTCGGCACGGGCCTGATGACCGGCGCGGATGGCATCTCGGGTGCGGCGGGTGGTGGCGGGTTCGTACATGGCATCGGCCTTTCGGTTATCGTTTAACTGGACTTAATATGCGCCCTTGCTATCTTCCTTACAAACGAGACTTTTCGACCTATCGGACAAGAAAAACTTAATCGATGGCAGATCGCCTCCCCCCTTTGACCGCCTTGCGCGCCTTTGAGGCAGCGGCGCGGCATCTTTCCTTTTCGCAGGCGGCGGCTGAACTGAACGTCACGCCTGCCGCGCTGTCCTTTCAGATCAAGTCGCTGGAGGAACACCTGGGTGCGCCGGTGTTCCGGCGTCTGAACCGGGCCGTCGAACTGACCGAGGCGGGGCACGCACTGGCTCCGGGATGCAGTGACGGATTCGCCCGTCTGACGGCGGCCTGGCGGTCGGCCCAACGAGCCAGCGATACGCATACCATCACCGTTACGGCAGGGCCTGCCCTGACGGCAAAATGGCTGGCACCCCGGATGTTCGGTTTTGCGACGGCGCATCCCGAGATCGAGTTGCGGTTTTCGGCCAGCTTGCGCATCATGGATTTCGACCGGGATGCGATCGATGTGGCAATCCGCTTTGGATATGCCCGGGACGAAGGCATGTTCGCGGTTCCGATCGCCCGTGAGTGGCTGACCCCCATGGTGGCGCCAGTGCTTGCCGAACAGCTGGAAAGCCCCGCAGATCTGGCGAGAATTCCGCTGTTGCATCAGGAAGATACGGCATTTCTCAAGCCTTCGATCGAGTGGCCCGCATGGTTTCGTGCAGCCGGACTTGAACCGCCGCCCATGACGGGTCCGCGTTTCTCGCAGGCCGATCACGCCATCGATGCAGCACTGGCCGGTGGCGGGGCTGTTCTGGGGCGCATTTCACTGACCTCGGGTGCTTTGCGCGATGGCCAGCTTGTGGCCCCGTTCGATCTTGCCCTGACGACAGAGGCGCATTACCGGTTCGTCTGTCCCAGCGGCGCCGAAACCCGTCCGCATATCGCGGCATTTCTGAACTGGATACGGGCCGAAGCGGAAGAATTTGATGTCTTTCAAAAAGGCCGCCGCTTTGTTGCGGCGGCCGATGTGGGATCTGGCTGATCCGTGTCAGGCGCTTTGAAGGCGCTCGATTTCTTCCTTGAGTCTCAGTTTCTGCTTTTTCAGTTCCCTGATCCGGAGATCGCTTGTGCCGGGGCTTCGCTGTGCCTCGTCAACATGCTCTGAAAGGGTCTGATGTTTTTTACGGAGTTCCTGCAGGTGTGAACTCAAGCTCATCGGCGTCCTCCTGATTATATGTGTGTGCTTCAAGTGCACCACAGAAAACGAGTCGTGTCACGCGGGTTGTTCGGTCCGCGATCGCAGGAACAGATTGTCGCCGAAAAATGAACGGGATGTTAACGTTCGAGCCAGGGCCACGGCGCGCCATCGCGCAAAACCGCCTCGACCTCGGGGGTGTAATCCGGCGCATCGCGCAGATGCGCCGTACCCATGTGCAGGACGGTGGGAGGATGCAGCGCGAACTTCCTGCCCTTGCGCGATGCCTGCACGATCACGCGGTTTGCAGGGCGTCCGACGCGCGGGGTCAACGGGCGGATGTCAAGCGTCGCGGCCAGCGGTGCAAGGATCGTCAGGATATCGGGCAGGCGCTCGGCGGCCTGAATGAGCGTGAGTTGCCCGTCCGGTGCAAGCCGGCGCAGGCCGGCCCTGCACCAGTCGCTCAGTTCTGTGGCCTCCGACAAGGCCATCTCTCGCCCCGCGTTCGCAGCCTGCGTTCGCGAATCCTTCTGAAAATACGGTGGGTTCATCATGACATGATCGAAGTGCCGGGATTTCAGCGTCTTCGGCATCCGGGTCAGGTCGCCGGTTTCGACGTCAAGCGCGATCCGGTTCACAAGGGCGTTGCGGCGGGCGAGTTCGGCATAATCCTGTTGCAGTTCCAGTGCGGCCAGCGTCAGCCCTGATACCCGTTTGGCGAGGCACAGAACCGCCGTTCCAACGCCGGTTCCCAGTTCCAGAACCGCCTGTCCCGGCGCCGCCGGAACCGCTGCCGCGAGGAAAACCGGATCTGTCCCGGCCCTGTATCCCCGACGTGGCTGAAGGATGCGCAAGCGGCCCCCCAGAAACCCGTCATCGGTCAGGTCATCCATCGCTCACATGGATATCGTTGTCGCGGAGAACGGCTGCGGCGCGGAAGTGATCGCGCTGATGCACCATGATCCTGCGCGGCAAAACGCCAATGGATCCTTCAAGGACGCTCATGTGGACGTCCATCTCGAAGAAGTCTATATCTTCGCCCCTGAGTAGGGCCGTGGCAAAGGCGATCACGGTGGGGTCGTTGGTGCGAACAAGCTCTTTCATAGTCACAGACTTAAGGGCAAGGACGCGGCAATGTCGAGCGATCTAGGAAGGGTTTACCATGGGGTTGGATGACGTTTCCGTCAAACCGCATGAACAGCTGGCGGCGGTGCTGGCTGACGACATGGAGGCGGTCAATGCGCTGATCGCAGGACGCATGGCGTCCGAACATGCACCGCGCATCCCCGAGGTGACGACCCATCTTGTGGGCGCGGGCGGCAAACGGTTGCGTCCGATGCTGACCTTGGCCACGGCGCGGATGTGCGGCTATGGCGGCGATGATCACGTGCGGCTGGCCGCAACGGTCGAGTTCATCCATACGGCGACGCTTCTCCATGACGATGTGGTGGATGAAAGCGCGCAACGGCGCGGGCGGCCCACGGCGAACCTTTTGTGGGACAACAAGTCATCGGTTCTGGTGGGCGATTACCTGTTTGCGCGGGCCTTTCAGTTGATGGTCGAAACCGGCTCGCTGCGGGTGCTTGACATCCTTTCGAATGCCGCGGCGACCATCGCCGAGGGCGAGGTGCTGCAACTGACGGCGGCGCAGAATCTGACGACGACCGAGGCGATCTATCTTCAGGTTGTGCGCGGCAAGACGGCGGCGTTGTTTTCGGCGGCAACCGAAGTGGGCGGTGTTGTCGCAGGCGTCGCAGAGGAACAGGTGCGCGCCCTGCATACCTATGGGGATGCGTTGGGCATCGCGTTTCAGATCGTGGACGATCTGCTGGACTACGGCGGAGACGCCGAAGCAACGGGCAAGAATGTCGGTGACGATTTCCGCGAGCGAAAGCTGACGCTGCCGGTGATCAAGGCTGTCGCCCTTGCCGATGCCGAAGAGCGGGCGTTCTGGACGCGGGTGATTGAGAAGGGCAAGCAGGAAGACGGCGATCTGGAGCATGCGCTGGCCCTTCTGACCAAGCATGGAACGATGGAGGCCACCCGCATCGAGGCGTTGAATTGGGCGGCGCTGGCAAAGGATGCGCTAGGAGTGCTGCCGAACCATCCGATCCGAGAGATGCTGAATGATCTGGCTGATTACGTGGTTGCCCGGATCAACTGAGGCGCGGCATTGCCCGGTCCGACATGTCGCCGAGGACACCACCTGCAACCCACCAGTCGGGGTGTTCCGCGCCGAGCGTCGCGGCAGCGGTTTTTGCATCGTCCAGATCGGCGTAGAGGCCAAAGCACGTCGCGCCCGATCCTGACATACGAGCAAGCCCGCATCCTTGTGTATCCATCAGCGTCTGAAGAACTTTCGAGATTACGGGGGCCACCCGGCGTGCCGGGGCCTCAAGGTCGTTGCGCTGGGTTGTCAGCCAGTTGATCAGGGCGGCGGCATCGGCAAAATCCGGAAGCGCGTCCGGCATCGGCGTGTTTTGCCGGGTTTCGAGGGCCGAGAAGACATCGCCGGTGGGCACCATCTGGCGCGGGTTCACGAACACCGCGGGCAGGGGTGGAAGGGGATGAAACGTGATGTTCTCTCCGATCCCCCGAGCGCGCAGCGGGGCCGGATACAGGCACATGGGGATATCAGCGCCGAGGCCAAGAAGCGGGCGAAACCGTGTGTCCAGGAGGATATCGGGACCGAATGCCAACAGCTTTCCAGCATCCGTATCCTGCAACATGAGCGCCCCGCGTACGGCGGCGGCGGCATCTGACGACCCGCCGCCGATGCCAGAGGCTGCAGGAAGGTTCTTGGTCAGTGTGATCGCCGTTCCGCGCCCGAGCCCCATCAGGTCGACCGCGCGAAGGGCAAGGTTCTCCATGTCGGCGGGCACACCTTGCGCTTCCGGCCCTTCGACCGTCAGCGAAAGGGTATTGGCATCAGTTATGAGCAGATCGTCGCCCACCGGCGCGAAACTGACCAGACTGTCGAGTAGATGATACCCATCGTCGCGCCGTCCGGTTACATGCAATGTCAGGTTGATCTTGGCCGGAGCGAAGACGCTAGCCTTCGTCATTCGCAACCTGCAGGGGCGGTGCGCCTTCCTCCTCCAGCACCACGTCCAGGCCCACTTCGAGCTTGCGGCGGATGCGTTCGGCCTCGTCAGGCTCGGGGTCGAAGGACAGGGCGCGGTACCATTGAAACTCGGCCTCGCGATACCGGCCGACGGCCCAGTAGACGTCGCCCAGATGATCGTTGATGATCGGATCGACGGGCAGAAGCTCGACGGCGCGTTCCATATGCACCACGGCTTCCTCGTAATCGCCAAGCCGGTAGAGCGCCCAGCCCAGCGAGTCGGTGATGTATCCCGAGTTCGGCTGCCGCTCGACAGCGCGTTCGATCATATCGAGGGCCTCTTCCATATTCGTCTGCATCTCGACGAAGGAATAGCCAAGGTAGTTCAGGACCTGCGGCTGATCCGGCTGAAGCTCCAGCGCGAACCGGAAATCGGCCTCGGCCTGTTCCCAGCGGTCGCTGCGCTCATGCGTGATCCCGCGCGAGAAGAACAGGGACCAATGCGAGGGCTGCGGTTCGTCGACAAGGGCGACCGCGCGGTCATAGGCCTCGGTCGCTTCGTCGAAGCGTTCAAGTCCGCGCAGGAGATTGCCCAAAGAGATATGCACGATGGGCAACTCGCCGTGGCTTTTGCCAAGCTGTGTCAGCACCTCAATCGCCGCATCCGTCCGGTCCGAGGCACGAAGCGTCTGCGCACGGCCAAGTTCGGCTGAATGATAGTAGGGGTGATCCCTCGGCACCATGTCGTAGACTGCGGTGGCCAGTTCGAAACGTTCAAGATCCTCGAGAAGTTCGGCGGTGAGCAGCAGGCTGTCGATATGATCGGGGTTCAGATGCTGCGCCATCCGGGCATAAAGAAGCGTATAGCTGTCGGCTGCTTCGCCCGTGATTGCATTGGCGATGGAGTAGTGCAGTTCGGCGACGCCGTGGACGGGGGATGTTACGACATCGAAAGGCACCCGAATGCCGTTTTCGAGTATCTGGCGCAATTCGGTCAGATAGGGGTCGGTCTCGGGGCCGAATACCTGAAGGATCAGGGATGCGGCATCGGCGGTACGGTCAAGCTGGCTCAGCACCTGGGCATGGGCGACGATCCCACGGCGGGTCAGGCGCAGACCCGGACCGTTTTCGCCGGAAAAGACTGCATTCGCGCCTTCGAAATCACCGACCGAGGCAAGGGCCAGTGCCTTGTGATAAAGGCCGAAGGCCTGTGTTCCGCGCGTCTCGGACACTGCATCGAACTGGGCCAGAGCTTCACCCATCTGCCCCTCTCCGACCATTGCCCAGGCTCGCAGAAGGCCGTCATAAAGCGGGCCGACGGTCCGCCCTTCGTCCAGATCCCCGATGATCCAGGACCAGTCGCCCGACGCCGCCGCATCGCCCATCAGGACAAGGTTGGATATCTGGTTGCCGGCATCCGCCGCATCCATCCGCTCGGCGAGCGGCACCGCCCGGCCCATGTCGCCCAGCGACAGGTAAGCGGTCATTGCGGCTTCAACCAGTTGAAGGTTCGATGCGTCCCGGGCCAGCGCGCGGGCGAAGTTGTCCGCGGCGGCGGAGAAGTCGTTTTCAAACCCTGCCTGACGGCCCGCCAGATAGGCTCCTGCATTGACGTCCGCCGAAGCCGGCAGGGCCGTCAGGGCGATGGCGGTTGCAAGGGTCAGGGCGGTCAGACGCGGCATGACGGGACTCCGGTAAATGTGGTTCCCGCAAAAGCTAGCCTGCAGAGGGCAGTGCGGCAATGGAGCGTGGTGAATTCACGCGCGATTGTCATCATCACCGCACAGATTCCGCGATCCGTCACATATTCGGATAGTTCGGCCCGTCGCCGCCCTGCGGGACCGTCCAGTTGATGTTCTGGCTGGGGTCTTTGATGTCGCAGGTCTTGCAATGCACGCAGTTCTGGAAGTTGATGACGAACCGCGCGTCCTTGCCCTCTTCCTCGACCACCTCATACACCCCGGCGGGGCAATAGCGCTGGGCGGGTTCGGCGTATTCCGGCAGGTTGACGTCGATCGGGATCGACGCATCCAGAAGCTGAAGGTGCGCAGGCTGACTTTCTTCGTGATTGGTCATCGAGAAGCTGACATTGGTCAGACGGTCGAAGGACAGGGTGCCATCGGGCTTCGGATAGTCGATCGGCTTGAAATCCGCTGCGCGGCCAGTGGCCTCGGCATCGTTTTTACCGTGTTTCAACGTGCCAAGCACGGACAGGCCGATCATGTTGGTCCACATGTCGAAACCGCCAATGGTGAGCGAGGCCAGCAGCCCCTTTGACGACCAGAGAGGTTTCACGTTGCGGACACGCCTGAGGTCTTTGCCGATCGGGCCTTCGCGCAATTCGGCATCATAGGCGTCGAGCGTATCGCCCGCACGGCCGTTGTTGAGGGCCGAATGCGCCGCCTCGGCTGCCGCGATGCCCGAAAGCATCGCGTTGTGATTGCCCTTGATCCGTGGGACGTTCACCAGACCGACCGAACAGCCCAGAAGCGCCACACCGGGCGCCACGGCCTTGGGCATCGACTGATACCCGCCTTCGGTGATCGCGCGCGCGCCATAGGCGACACGTTTTCCGCCCTTCAGAAGCTCGGCCACCATCGGGTGATGCTTGAACCGCTGGAACTCCATATAGGGGAAGAGGTGCGGGTTTTCGTAGTTCAGATGGACGACAAATCCCACATAAACCTGATTGTTATCAAGGTGATAAATGAAAGAGCCGCCGCCTGCGTTGGAACCCAACGGCCAGCCCATCGTATGCGTAACCGACCCCTCGCGATGCTTGTCGGGGTCGATTTCCCAGATTTCCTTCATGCCGAGGCCGTATTTCTGCGGTTCGGAGTCCTTCGCAAGATCGAACTTTGCGATGACTTCCTTTGACAGCGAGCCGCGGACACCTTCGGACAGGAAAACGTATTTGCCCAGAAGCTCCATCCCCGGCTCATAGCCTTCGCCGGGCGTTCCATCGGCATTCTTGCCGAACTCGCCGGCAACCACGCCCGCGACGCGGCCATCCTCGCCATAGACGATCTCGGAACAGGACATGCCGGGGAAAATCTCGACACCCAGCTCTTCGGCCTGTTTGGCCATCCAGCGGCAGACATTGCCCATCGACACGATGTAATTGCCGTGATTGTTCATCAGGGGCGGCATCGCGAAATTCGGCAGGCGGATCTTGCCTGCTTCGCCGAGGAGATAGAAGTTATCGTCTTTCACGGGAACGGTGATGGGCGCATCGCGGTCGCGCCAGTCGGGGATCAGCGTGTCGATGCCGGCCGGGTCCAGAACGGCGCCTGACAGGATATGCGCGCCGACCTCGGACCCTTTTTCAAGGACCACGACGTTCAGTTCGGCATCCAGTTGCTTCAGACGGATCGCGGCCGAAAGCCCCGCAGGACCGGCGCCGACGATCACCACGTCGTATTCCATCGATTCCCGTTCGATCTCGGCCATATTCGCTCCCCTGTCGAAGTGGCGCGCCGGGCGCCCAGAATTACAGTCCCAAGACGCCTACAGATAAGGGACATTCGGGTCAATTACTGCGGTCATGCTTTCGACCGAACCGATGGCAAATCCCCGCGCGCCGGGACGGAGGCCCTTGCAATTTTCGTGCGGTTTCGGTCATGTGCGCTGGTTGCAGGAAGCCGGTTCCTGCGGCAGGTCAGACCCGGGGTCTCCGGGACTACTGGATGGGCATATGGAAAAGATACCGCTGACCCGCGCGGGGCATACTGCGCTGAACGAAGAGTTGAAGACGCTCAAATCCATCGAGCGCCCGGCCGTGATCCGCGCGATTGCCGAGGCGCGCGAGCATGGCGATCTGTCTGAAAACGCCGAATACCATGCGGCGCGCGAAAAGCAGAGCTTCATCGAGGGCCGCGTGAAAGAGCTTGAGGGTATCCTGTCTCTGGCCGAGGTGATCGATCCGGCGAAGCTTTCAGGTTCGGTGAAGTTCGGTGCAAAAGTCACTGTCGTTGACGAGGATACCGACGAAGAAAAGACGTTTCAGATCGTCGGGGAGCCCGAGGCGGATATCGAACGCGGCCTTCTGAACATCAAGTCTCCGCTGGCGCGGGCCTTGATCGGCAAGGACGAGGGCGAAAGCGTGGAAGTCCGCACGCCGGGCGGCGAAAAGAGCTACGAGATTCTCAGTATCGTCTATAGCTGAAACCACGGCGGATGGTGGACCAAAATCAGATGAGCGAAGCACCGAAGAAAGAAACACTGGGGCTGGGCGTTTTTGGCCGCCGCGCGGGGCTTACCGGGCTGACCAATGCCGAGATCATTGCCCTTGCCCTGTCCGCGCTGTGGCTGGTGGCCGTGACGATCTTCTTCTTTGTGATCGGGGCGCGAGACGACGATGCGCCCGCCGACCCGCTGCGTGGGCTGATGTTGATCTTTGCCGTGTTCATGCCTGTCGCCCTGATTTGGGTGGCGGCGATGACCGCATCGAGCGCGCGGATCGTGCGCGACGAGGCAAGCCGTCTGCAATTGGCGCTGGATGCGATGCGGCAGGCCTATGTGGCGCAGCAGCAGGCGGCGGGAACCTCGATCAAGCCGTCGGTGGAAAAGAAGCTCGATCAGATCGTCGCGGCACAGAAACAGACGGGCGCGGCGCTTGCGACGTTCACCTCTATTCGTCCGGGAACGACCGAGATCCCGGCGCGTGCGATTTCCCCCGTTCCCGCCGAGGCGGAGGATGACGAGCAGGGCAGTCTGGCCCTTGCCACGCGCGACGGGCAGCGCCAGCCGATTTCGATCGAGGATTTCATCTCGGCCCTGAACTTCCCTGAAACGCCCGAGGATACCGAGGGCTTTCGGGCGTTACGCCGTGCGATGCAGGACCGGCAGTCAGCCCAGCTCGTGCAGGCCAGCCAGGACATACTGACCCTTCTGAGCCAGGAGGGCATTTACATGGACGATATGTCGCCCGACCGCGCCCGGCCAGAGCTGTGGCGGCGGTTTGCACAAGGTGAACGGGGCCGTCCGATCGCGGCGCTCGGTGGCATCCGGGACAGGTCCGGCATTGCGCTCACCGCCGCTCGGATGCGGCAGGATCACATTTTCCGCGATGCCGCACATCACTTTCTGCGCAAGTTCGATCATGTATTCGCGGATTTCGAGAAGCAGGCGACGGATTCCGAGATCATTCAACTCGCGGACACGCGGACGGCGCGGGCGTTCATGCTTCTGGGCCGTGTCGCCGGAACCTTCGACTAAACCAGCCCAAGGGCCGCGTATGGGATGAACCGCACCGGATCGCCCGGTTCGATATCGCGCGCGCCGTCATCCAGTTCGACCAGACCCGTGGCCCAACTCAGGCCCGAGATACGCCCCGACCCTTCGGAGGCAAAAACCTCGGCATGACCGTTCGTATCCAACCGGGCGCGCAGATACTCGCGGCGACCTGCTTTCTTGCGCTTCGTGAACGCTGCGGGGACGGTGATGAGATCTGGTTGCTCCCACCGTCCACCAGCCAGAACGGACAGGGCCGGGCGCGCAAAGATCAACGCGCAGACAAGCGCCGCGACCGGGTTTCCCGGCATCCCGAAGACCGGCACTCCGTTCCATTGTCCCAGCATCAGCGGCCGTCCCGGTTTCAGCGCGATTCGCCATGTCTGGACTTTGCCTTCATCGCGCAGGATGGCCGAGATATGGTCCTCATCCCCTGCCGATGCCCCGCCCGAGGTCAGGATCGCATCGCAGCGGCTGGCAGCGTCATCGAGCGCCTTTCGCACGGTATCGCGGGTGTCGCGTGCGATGCCGAGATCTGTCTCCGCATAGCCCCAGCCACGGACCAGCGACAACAGCATCGGGCGGTTCGCGTCGTAGACGCGCGATGGATCGTCAGGCGTACCGGGTTCCGCCAACTCGTCGCCCGTCGACAGGACACCAACACGCAACCGGCCGAACACAGTGGCTTGACCGAGACCCAAGGCAGACAAGAGCGCCATATCAGGTGGTCGGATTGCGTGGCCCGAAGCCAGCGCGACATCGCCCTTCGTCACATCCTCTCCCGCGCGCCGCGTGTTGGCCCCGGGCTTGACCGGCCCGTCGAAGGCCACATGCCCGTCCGACAGGGTCACGTCCTCTTCCAGAACGACCGTATCGACACCATCCGGCAGGCTGGCGCCCGTCAGGATACGGATTGCCCGACCTTCGGGAACCGTTCCCTGAAATACCGCGCCCGCAGCCGCACGCCCCGGGACAAGAGGCAAAAGCTGCGGCCCTGCGCCGGTCGCCGAATGAGCGAACCCGTATCCATCGACGGCCGAGTTCGGCAGTGGTGGGTTCGACCTTTGCGCGATGTGATCTTTCGCCAGAATACGCCCGGACGCCTCTGCTACCGGAATGGTTTCCTGGTCGACGACGGGCGAAAGTGCGCCGCGAAGCCGCTCCAGGGCGTCGTCGACCGGAACCCAGTCGACGCCGGGCGGCAGTGCAAAACAGTCGTCCTTGAGCCGGGGCGGGCGGATATCGGGGCGCGCTGCGACCTGAAGCCGCTCTTCGACGCCGACCCCCAGAATCCAGCCTTCGTCCGATGGCCCTTGGGCGGCGCTGAACGCAGCGCCAAGCCTGCCCTCGGCCCCGAGGCGGGCCAGTGCGCGGGCGAGAAGCCTTACCTGTACGGCGTCCTTGATCTGGTCGGGACCCGTCGCAAGCGTCGCCCGGACCTGATCGCGCAGAAGCGAGGGGTAGACCTCGGCGAACACGATCTCTGTGTCCGGGGCCTCGAAGGGCCAGACCGAAAGCCGGCCCGCGAACGCCGCGCGCAGACGCGCCAAGGTGGCCATGCCGGTGAAAGCCTGTCCCCCGACCGCGCCCGCACCGCCCATCTGCCAGCAGGTGAACGTACCCGACGCACGGGCCTCGGTCTCGCGCCTCAGATCGGTATCGTACTCTGCGCTGCGGTCAGCCCTTCGGCGTGGAAGGCCCGGAAACTCTGTCTTCGTCCCGTTGAACCAGAACGGACCTGTTCCGGGGAACAGCCCGTTGATCCGTGCGGCCAGTTCAAAGCGATTGTTGCCTTTCGGACCGTCGTCCAGTTCCCGTGCGAACCAGTCCCAGAGCGTTAGGGGATCATCGCTGCCCGTGATTTTCTTGGCGATTCCCGTGGGAAACCCGAAAGCGAAATCAAAGCCCGCGAGCAGGCGGTGTCCCTCGGCCATCTCTGAAGCAAGAAACTCCGCGATCCAGCTTTCAGCCTTCAGGCGGTTCTGGTGATAAAGGGGTGCTTCTTCTTCCGCCCCACGCACAACGGCGGTCCAGATCGCATCGGAGGTCTCGCGCGGCCCGGTATCGTTTCCGCCGGACCAGTCGACCACCAGAACCGTGTCGAACGGCGTCACAGCTCCAGCTCTTTCGCGATATGGTCGGCGATCCCGACAGTGTCGTCGAGGTCAAGAAGTGGTGCGCCCCCGGTTTCAATTGTCTGGTCCGAGGCCACGATGCGGATCGTCGGATTGCCCGGCGCCAGCAGCGACTGACGCGTCTCGGCACGGTTTGCTTCGACCTTCGGATGCGGTCCCGTCTTGAAGCCCTCCACAAGGATCAGGTCGACCGGGGCCATCCGCGCCAGAAGCTCTTCCAGCCCGGGTTCGTCCTCGTCCCGAAGCTCATGCATAAGGGCCCATCGCCGACCCGATGACAGCAAGACCTCGGTCGCACCGGCAACGCGGTGACGGTGGCTGTCTTTGCCCGGCTGATCCACGTCGAAGGCGTGGTGGGCATGTTTCAGGGTCGAGACGGTCAGGCCCCGACCGGTGAACTCGGCCACCAGTCGTTCCATCAGTCCCGTCTTGCCGGAATTCTTCCAGCCCACAACGCCCCAGACTTTCATGCGGCTCCCATTGCTTGGGCCCGGGTCAGGTCTTCGGGCGTGTTGATATTGAAGAAAGGGTCGAATGGTTCGGCTTCGAAATGGGCTGTCGCCGCGCCGTGCCGGTCGGTCCAGAGGACGACCTTGCGCACCCCCTCATTCAGGGCTGCGCGCAGGTCGTCGCGCAGGGCGACCGGCCAGAGACCGAATGTCGGGTGCCGTGCAGTGCCGCGTTTGGGGTCGGGCGTGGCGGCGAGGGCGATCGATACGTCCGCGTCGCGTGCCGCGGTGGTCAGCCGGTCGGTCAGGTCCATTGGGAAAAACGGCGTGTCAGCGGCGACGGTCACGATGCTTTCGGCCCCCGTCTCGGCGGCCCAATCGAGGCCCGCGAGGACCCCGGCCAGCGGCCCCGCATAGCCCGTTACACTATCGGCAAGGACCGGCAGTCCGAACTCGGCGAACCGCGCCGGGTCGCCGTTTGCATTCAGGGCCATGGCGCCGACCTGCGGGCGCAACCGGTCGATCACCTGGGAAAGGATCGGACGGCCGCTCAGAGGCAGAAGGGACTTATCGCCGCCGCCCATGCGGGTGGCGAGTCCACCGGCAAGGATCACTCCCGCGGTCATGCCGCCCTCCAGTTCGCGATCTCGCGGCAGAGCGCATCCACATCGGCCTTTGATCCAACCGCGGCCGTCGGAATGACGAAGAAGACCGAGCTTGACCCAAGACCAAGGCCCTTCGTGCCCTTCAGCACCGTATCCAACGCCGCCCACTTGAGATGGATGTCAGAAACTGCGTTCGAGATATTCAACCCGTCGGCACTCATCTCCCAGATCGTCTCTCCCTCGGTCAGTGGAGAGTCCGAGTGTGCCTCTTCGGCCATTCTGCGATTTGCGAAGATTGTGTAACGGCGCCAGAGGTACACACCCGCTAGCGCAGCGGCAAAGACGAGCCAGACGGCAATGTCATGGGGAACCGACAGGGCGCGAGAAAGCGCGGCTATCACCACCACCGCAGCCATACCCGCCCCGAACATCGCAACCGCTGTGCGCAACCGGTAATGGCGGAACTGGAATGTCGATCCGTGCTTGTCACTCAGGAGCGCCGCAACCTCGTCGCGCGCTTCCGGATCGTCGGTGAAGCGATAGGTACGGGTCGTACCCATCATACCCGCGCCCCTTTCCGGCGATGTTTTCTCTCTTCGTCACCCACCGCCGCCGGATCCGCATCGCGCACAAGACGTTCTTCGCCGGACAGACAGACGAAGCGCTGTCCGCGCATCCGGCCGATCAGGGTGAGGCCGACCTGTTGTGCGATCTCGACGCCCCACGCGGTAAAGCCGGAGCGCGAGGCGAGGACGGGGATGCCCATCAGCGCCGTCTTGATTACCATCTCGGAGGTCAGCCGACCGGTGGTGTAGAGGATCTTGTCATCCGGGCTTTCGCCCTCGGAGAGCATCCATCCCGCGATCTTGTCGACCGCGTTATGGCGGCCCACATCCTCCATATAGACCAGCGGACGGTCCTCGCGGCAAAGAACCGTGCCATGTATTGCCCCTGCTTCAAGGTATAGCGACGGGGTGCGGTTGATCCGCGCCGACAGCGTGTAAAGCCAAGACGTCTTTACCGGGGTTGCGGGCAGGGTCAGGCCATCAAGGCCCTCCATCATATCGCCGAACACCGTGCCCACCGCGCAACCAGACGTCCGGGTCTTTTTCTTGAGCTTCTCTTCATAGCGGGTCTGGCCATCGGTGCGCACCACCACGGTTTCCAGATCATCGTCATAGTCGACGCCGGTGATCTTTTCGCCCGGTTGAAGCATGCCCTGATTCTTGAGAAACCCTATGGCAAGGTATTCGGGATAGTCGCCGATCGTCATGGCTGTCACGATTTCCTGCCCGTTCAGAAAGATCGTCAGTGGACGTTCCTCGACCACCGATATCTCGGTTGCCGCGCCTGTGTGATCGGTTCCCGTGACCGCGCGGGTAAGACGCGGATGCGCGGGGTCGGGGGCGATGATCAGATCGCTGTTTTCGTCCAGAATAGCCATGTGATCCTGCGTGTAGCTTGAAATTGGGCAATCGCTGCACAGTCTAGGCGCGGCGTATGCCTTCCTCCAGACCCAAAAACGCGATATCGACGGGGCGTCGCGGTGACGATGCCGTCCGGGGTCTAGAAGTCTTCGGGGATTTCGGGCTTCCCGGCGCGCAGGAGAACACCGTGATTGCTGTCGGCATCATCGTCCGTGACTGTCCGGTCAGATACGCCGGGAAGGGTCGCAAACCACGCGGTCGTGCGTTTTGGGTACCAGCCGCGCGGAACGCTTTCGAACCCCGGAAGTCGCGCCAGAATCGAGGTTACCGCGATATTGCAGTGGGCTTTCGGCACGGCGCCGTAATTCTGGATTTCGCGCATCGCCATGCGCGCGACTGCCCGCGAAACCTCAATCTCCTGAATGCGGACATCGAAAGTCTCGCGTGCATGGTAGTCGATATAGACCTTGAGCACGTTTTCAGTGATCCCGAAATGCACATCGTTCCGTTCGGGTGCCGCCGGATGATAGAACGTGCCCGCAGGGTCGAACATCGCCCGGTGATCGCCGTTCACCATCAGTGCCGAATGGGCGCCAGAGCCATTGCGTACGTTGATAACCGTGAAAAGCGTCAGCGTCGCCGGGCCTTCGTCGCGCCAGAGGGCACGATGGACTTCTACCTCGGGGGCCCATGTGGGTTCGGCACCGCATCCGGCCAGAACGACCAGTCCCAGGACGCCCGCCAAGCGTGCCAGCATTTTGGTGCCTCCGGCCGCGCTGCGGATTAACTGTTGAATACCGCGAGCAACAGCAGGATCGCAAAAGAGGCGATCACGACACGGATGGACCATTTGATGAAACCGTCAAAGGTTTTTTCTTGCTCTTCGATATTCATCGAGCCCGGCTTGTGTTCTGCCATTTCGGTTCCTTCGGATTTGCTTTCGGTGAGTTGGATATCCCATTCACATGGTGCTGTCACGGGGGACAATGCTGTGAAAAAGGGCCGCAGGTCAGTCGTCCTTGCCGGCGTCTTCGAGCTCTTCAGCCAGCCGAAATCCGATCCTTCTGGGTTCGGGCTGGCTGCCTGGCTTGGCGATGGCGCGCAGGGCGACATTCAGTTGCGTGACATGCTGAATCAACTGGCTGCGCGCTCCTGACGGATCGATGCCGTAGAAGGTCACGATGTCCGGGTCGAAGTATCCCATCCCTTCGATCCGCAAAAGGCCGGCGCCGCTGTCGGTCACACCGATGGCAATCTCGTGCTCCTGATCAAGCTGGGCTTCGAAGTTGCGGATATAGAGGATCAGGCGTTCCCATGCCCATTCTGCCGCACTCTTGTCCCCTTGCGGTTTCCGGGAGATGCCCTTTGGCAGGGGTTCCTGTTCCGGCGTGGGGCGGGCATCAGGATCGGCATGGACGGCACGTCCGCAAGGTTCGTCTTTCTGTGATGTCAGTTCTGCTTTGTCGTCCACAGCCATATGCCGTTCTCCGTCACCTCACGCGTCACCTCGCCCTTGTGCCACAGGTGCAGGCAATGGGCCATCGCCTCCACCAGCGCCAGCCCGTATTCGCCGGGCCGGATCTCGCGTCCGAAGAGCGGCTGGAAACACTGTGCCGCCGTCGCGGGGCTTTCGAGATGCCGCGTCAGGCGCGTCAGCGCGCCATGGTGATTCTCCGACAACTGGCGCAGCCGGGTCGGAAGGCCGGTATAGGGAAGCTTGTGGCCGGGCAGCACAAGCTGACCGGGCGTCGCGAATGCGGCCAGCCGGTCGCAGGTTTCGATCCAGTCCGCCACGGGATCGCCCTCGGGCTCGGTCGCATAGACCCCTAGATTGGGCGATATCCCCGGAAGAAGCTGGTCGCCGCCGATCACCAGCGTGCCGTCGGTGCTCCACAGCGTCGCGTGATCGGGTGCATGGCCACTGCCGAGCCGGACCGTCCAGTCACGCCCGCCCGCGGTCAGAACGGTTCCCTCGCTCAGTTTCTGAAACCCAAGGGGCAGGGGTGCGGTGCAATCGGCGTAGTTGAAGGGCCGCTCGTCCATTCGGCTTTGAAGAATGGCCGGGTCCATGCCCGCGGCCTTCCAGAAGGCGACGGCTTCGGGCACCGGCCGGTCCTGCGCATCGAGTTGCAACATACGGGCGAACAGCCATGATGTGCGGGTCGTCAGCAGTTTCGCTCTGAATTCCGCCATCATCCAACCGGCAAGACCCACGTGGTCGGGATGGTGATGGGTAACGATCACCCGCCCGATGGGACGGTCTGACAGCGGGCCGTCGATCAGCCTGTTCCAGATGGCGCGGCTCCGGCGCGAGGCCATGCCGGTATCGACGACCGTCCAGGCATCCCCGTCGTCCAGCGCATAGACGTTGACGTGATCAAGCGCCATGGGCAGGGGCAGGCGGGCCCAGAGAATGCCGTCCGCAACCTCTGTGACGGCCCCTTCGGCGGGAGGCTCGGGAAACGGAAACGCAATCTTCCCGGGGTCGTCATCTTTCATGAAGTGAGGGCTTCCGGGGTAAGGGCAAAAAGGTCATCGGCACCGACGGTCGCTTCGGCCAACAGGCCCTGATGCGCCGGAAGCTGTCGCAGAACGAAACTGCGGGCAAGCGCGGCGCGTGGGCTGTCGGGACCCTCTGCCATTGCCGAGACGATATGGAAATGGGCGCCCAGAACCGTGCCCCATGCGTGGAGATAGGGCAGGCTGCCCGCGAACCGGTCGTTCAAGTTGCGTTGCACCAGTATCCACTCGGTCGCTTCGCGCAGGTTTTCGGTCGCGTCCCAGACCTTGGTCGCAATCTCGGGGAAGGTGCCGCGCGCGGCCTCTGCCTGTTCTTCGATTTCATCGAGCAGCGCGAAGGCGGCCTCGCCATTGTCGCGCATCTTGCGGTCGACAAGGTCCATCGCCTGAATGCCGCTTGTGCCTTCGTAAATCGTCGAAACGCGGACATCGCGCAAGAATTGCGCGACACCGGTCTCCTCGATCACGCCCATCCCGCCATGGACCTGGATGGCCTCCTGCGCCACATCAACGCCGACCTGTGTGCAGAAGGCCTTGGCGATCGGCGTGAGAAATGCGGCCCGCGCGGCCCAGTTTGCCGCCCCTGTTTCACGTTCCATGTCGATGGCGACCGCGCAGGACAGGGCGAGCGCCCTTGCGGCCTGGGTTCGGGCCCGCATCCAGACAAGCATCCGGCGCACATCCGCATGTTCGATGATCGCACCGGTTGGACCGTCTGTCTCGCCCTGCTTGCGGTTCTGCGCAAACTGCAGCGCCTGCTGAAAGGCGGCCTCGGCCACGCCGACTGCCTGAATGGCACAGTTCAGTCTTGCATCGTTCATCATCGTGAACATGGCAGCCATCCCGCCATTCTCGGCCCCGATCAGCCAGCCGGTCGCGTCCGAATACTCCATCACGGCTGTCGGGCTGGCATGAAGGCCCAGCTTGTGCTCAAGGCTGACGACCCGAAGATCGTTGCGGTGGCCAAGCGTGCCATCGGCATCGGGAAGAAACTTCGGCACAAGGAACAGGCTGATCCCGCGCGTCCCCGAAGGTGCGCCCTCGAGCCGGGCCAGCACCAGATGACAGATGTTCTCGGACAGGTCGCTATCGGCCCATGTGATATAGATCTTCTGGCCGGTGATGCGGTAGGTTCCATCGCTGGCAGGCACGGCCTTGGTGCGCAATGCGCCTACGTCGGAACCGGCCTGCGGTTCGGTCAGGTTCATCGTTCCTGCCCAAGTCCCCGCAACCAGCCTTGGTAGGTAGAGCGCCTTGATCTCGTCGCTGGCATGGGCGCTGAGCGCGGCTATCTGGCCCTGGGTCAGAAGCGGGTTCAGCTCCATGGCGAGACAAGCCCCCGACATCATCTCATGGACTGCGCCCGAGACTGTCACGGGCAGGCCCAGCCCGCCCCATTCGGGCGCGGCGGTCATCCCCATCCAGCCGCCATCGGCGAGCGCCCGATAGGCATCACGATATCCCGGCGGCGTTCTGACAAGGCCGTTCTCGAGGGCCGAGGGCGTCGTGTCGCCGCTGCGCCGCAAAGGGGCAAGGATATCCCTGCAGATCGCACTTGCTTCGGTCAGGATCGCGGCGACGGTATCGGGTTCGGTCGTTTCATCCGCACGCCGGTCGCGCAGGCTCTGAAAGCCGATCACGTTGTCCATCAGAAACCGAAACTCGTCGACAGGTGCGGTATAGCTCATCGAAATCCCCCCGGTCATGACTTGGCAACGCGCGCATGACGCACTAGGCGTCGCACGAAGGTGAAGGATGCAATTGCTGGGTCCGATCATCAAGAGGAACGCGGCGTCAGGGTATGACCGGGAAAACGACAAGAGTACTGGCCCCGGACGACGCGGGACTTGACGAGGCGGCGGAGCTTTTGCGGCAAGGCGCGCTGGTCGCATTCTCGACCGAGACGGTTTACGGGCTTGGTGCCGATGCGACCAATGGCCGGGCGGTTGCCGCCGTCTTTGCCGCCAAGAATCGCCCGGAGTTTAACCCGCTGATCGTTCACGTGGCCGATCTCACTGCCGCCCGAGCAATTGCCGAGTTCAATGGCGATGCCCTGCGGCTTGCAGAGGCGTTCTGGCCCGGTCCCCTCACCCTCGTCTTGCCCGTCCGTCCCGAAGCTGGGCTGTCGGATCTGGTGACGGCAGGGTTCCCGACGGTTGCGGTCCGGGTTCCTGAGAACCCGCTCGCGCAGTCGCTCCTGCGGAAGGCGGGTATTCCGGTCGCCGCGCCCTCTGCGAATCCGTCCGGGCGCATCAGCCCGACCCGCGCAGAGCATGTTCTGGCCGGTTTGAACGGTCGCATTGCGGCTGTGCTGGACGGCGGAAGCTGCAGTGTTGGGCTCGAGTCCACGATTGTTTCACCCGGTCCGCCGCCAGTGATGTTGCGTCCCGGTGGCCTGCCGGTTGAGGCGCTCGAGGCGTGTTTGGGCACGACGCTGGACCACGCCGATCCCAGCCGCGACGGCGTGTCGGCGCCGGGCCAACTCGCCTCCCATTACGCACCAAAAGCTGGCGTGCGGCTTGCGGCAACGACGGCCGATGCGGGCGAAGCTCTGCTGGGCTTCGGCCCGGTCAAAGGCGATTTGACGCTTTCAGCCAGCGGAGATCTTACCGAAGCTGCAGCGAACTTGTTCGCCCATCTGCGGACGCTCGATGAAGGCGGGTTTGACGGGATTGCCGTCGCGCCGATCCCGGATCACGGGCTTGGCCGTGCGATCAATGACAGGCTGCGGCGCGCGGCGGCCCCCCGGGATTAAGCGCGGCCCGCGGTCGCTGACAGGGTCAGCGGATCGACCCCGAGTGTTCCCAGAGCGCCCGCCCATTTCACGGTCGGATCGGCCTCGAAGACCAGCGCTGCGTTCGAATCGCAGGTCAGCCAGCCATTGCCCTGTATCTCGGCCTCAAGCTGGCCCTCGCCCCATCCCGCGTATCCAAGAGCCAGAATCGCCTGTTCCGGCCCCGTGCCTTTTGCAATGTCATGAAGGATATCCAGCGTTGCGGTCAGCGACAGTTCGGGCGTCACTGCAAGGGTCGCCGATTCCGTTTGGTATTCATGCGAATGCAGAACAAATCCGCGCCCCGTATCGACCGGCCCGCCATAGTTGAGGCGCGGCAGAGTCACCCCCGGATCGGACGTGATTTCAAGCCGTTCCAGCAACTCCCCGACATCCACATCCGCCGCGACCTTGTTGACGATCAGGCCCATCGCGCCCTCGGGTGTGTGTTCGCACAGGAAGACAACGCTTTTTTCAAAGCGCGGGTCGGTCATTCCCGGCATCGCGATCAGAAGTTTGCCCGTCAGGTCCTGCATGTGTGATTCCGCTCCCAAAAGGACTGTGGGCCAGCGGGCGGGGTCGATGCAAGGGCACGCCGTGTTCGCTGGAATGTGATTTCCTAATTTCCGCAGGATGAATATGTTCCCGGAATGATCAGAACGTCGTTCCTGCCAACGCTTGCCCTTGTGGCAGCCCTGCCGCTTGCCGCCGTCGCCCAGAATGTGGACGACGTGGTCTCCGGCAGCATCCTGCCCGGGTGGCAGATGGAGGGCGGCACCCAGATGGCGGCGATCCGGATCGAGCTTGCGCCTGGGTGGAAGACCTATTGGCGCGCCCCGGGAGATGCCGGTATTCCGCCGCGTTTTAGCTGGCAGGGATCCGAAAACCTGGCCGGCTTCGCGCCGCACTGGCCGGTGCCGGACGTTTTCGTGCAGAACGGTTTGCGCAGCGTCGGTTACGACGGGGCGGTGACGATTCCGATCGAGTTGCGCCCGCAGGATCCGACCGCACCAATCCATGTCGAGGGTGAGATGGAGATCGGGGTCTGTCTTGATATCTGTATCCCTGCGACCATAGCATTTTCGGCCGAACTGCCACCCGCGCCCGGTGCGGACAACAAGGTGATCCGTGCGGCACTCGCCGACCGCCCGATGACCGAGGGCGAGGCTGGCGTGGGCGCTGTCATTTGCCGGACCGAGCCGATTTCCGATGGTCTGAAGGTCACCGTTACAATCGACATGCCACAGATGTCCGGCGAAGAGGATGCGGTGGTGGAACTTGCCGATCCGTCTGTCTGGGTCGCCGAACCGTCCGTCACCCGCGCGGGCGGTGTTCTGACGGCTGTGACGGAGATGGTGCCGCCGGATGCGGCGCCCTTCTCGATGGCGCGTCAGGATGTGCGGGTCACGGTCCTTGGCGACGGGCAGGCGGTGGATATCCAAGGCTGCACAGGCGGCTAGCCTGATCTGGGTCTCAGAACCAGCGCGCCAACGATCCAGAAGACCAGCGTCACAACCGCCGCGCCCGTCACAAAAAGCGCCAATGCGGCCCCGACGGAACCTGCGAGGTCTGTGGGAAGCAGGTTTGCGAACAGGCCCGGCAGTTCGCCCCGAACGATCACCGTCCCCAGCGTCGCGGCAAAGAGCGCGGTCATCACGGCGGCGCCTCCCAGCACAATCCCCGAGAGAGCCGGCGTCCGGACGGCGCGCCGAAGCGCGATGCGGTTCGCCGCGAGATCCTGCCCGATCGCCATTAGCGCGGGGACCAGCAGCAACACGAGCAGCATCCCGAACCCGAGCCCGTAGACCAGCGTGATCACAGTCGGTTTCAGGAACTGCGCCTGTGTCGAGGTTTCAAACAGAAGCGGCGACAACCCGAGAACCGTTGTCAGTGTCGTAAGCAGCACCGGGCGCAACCGGTCGGCCGCGCCATCGATGATCGCGGGGAAAAGCCCGCGCGTCTCTCCATGCTCGTCGATGGTTGTCACCAGAACGATCGAGTCGTTGATGATGATGCCGACCATGCCGATCAGGCCAACAACCGAGAACATCGAAAGCGGCACGTCCCAGACCGCATGGCCGTAGATCGCGCCAACAAGTCCGAAGGGGATGATCCCCATCACCACCACGGGCCGCGTCCAGCTGGAAAAGACCCATGCAAGCGTCAGGTAAATACCCGCCAGACACAGGATCAGCCCATTCAGGGCATCGGACAGGAAGTTCGACTCGTCCTCGGCCAGACCAGCCATGAAGGTCGCCACCCCAAAGCTTTCCTCCACCTCGCGCAGGATCGTATCCTGCAGTGCCGCCGTGATCGCCTGCGCGCGGGCGGGATTATCCTCGGAGATATCGCCCGAGACGGTGACCTGACGAATGCCGTTTTCCCGCCGGACGGTCGAGAAGCCAGTGCGGCTTTCAACCGCGACGATATCGGCAAGGGGGACGTAGGTGCCTGGCCCCGCGCGAAGTTGAGTGCGCTCCAGAAAATCGGCGGTCAGTTCGCCCTCGGGAAGCTCGACCCGGATCGTTGCCGAGCGGGGACCATCGGGGAAAGTCGCCGCTTCGATCCCATTCAGCCGGTCGCGCAGCACCCGCCCCAGCCCGTCAATTGTAAAGCCAAGCGCCTGTCCCTGGGGCGTCAGTTCTAGGATCAGCTCCTCCTTGTCATAGGCAAGGCTGTCTTCCAGCGCGGACACTTCCGGGAATTGCGCCAACTGCGTCTTGAGGTCTTCGGCGGCCGCCTTGAGCGTCTCTGCATCGGCGCCGTAAATCTGGATCTCTAGCGCATCGCCACCGGGTCCGGACCGCCAGCCCCGGAAACTGATCGTCTCCAACAGCGGCAAACGCGGCGCGGCATCCTGCAGGTCCGCAACGAACTGGAACGACGAATAGGGGCGCAGGTCGGGATCGATCAGTTCAATGGCGATCGACCCCAGCTGATCAGGCTGTTTCGTATCGGCCCCGGCCAGACCGCGTCCGGTCCCGCCGCCGATCTCGGCGATGACGTAATCCACCGGGTTGCGGCCGTGTTCAGCCTCGTATTGTTCGCCCAGCTCGTCCACGGCGGTCTGAAGCGCGCGCATCATTTCCATCGTATCGTCGCGGGTTGCGCCGGGAAGCATGGCGAAATTTCCGCTGACCGAGCCGCGTTCGGGCGCGTTGAAGAAGCGCCATTGCACATCGCCTGAGATCACAAGTGCGGCCTGGCTGGCCAAAAGAACAACAGCCCCCGCAAGCACCGGATAACGGGCGCGTATGACACCTGCCATCAACGGGCGGAACAGAGTCTCACGGACCCAGCGGAACCCCTTGTTCACCTGCCGCGACGGCCAGTCATACCAGTGCTCGCGGGCCGAATGGGCGATGGAATGGGCCATGTGATTGGGCAGGATCAGGAAGCATTCGATCAGCGATGCCGCCAGAACGACGATCACCGTAAACGGGATGTCCGAGATCAGATCGCCAAAGCGCCCGCCGATGGCAACAAGACCGAAAAAGGCGATGATCGTCGTAATGGTTGCCGAAAACACCGGTGTGAACATCCGTTTCGCGGCTGTTTCGGCAGCGGTCACCGGATCTTCGCCCAGCCGTCTGGCCCGGAAATCAGCGTGTTCGCCCACGACAATCGCGTCGTCCACGACAATTCCAAGGGTGATGATCAGCGCAAAGAGCGAGATCATGTTGAGCGTCAGTCCCGCAGCATACATCATTGCGATGGCGGCAGTCATGGCCACCGGAATGCCGACTGCGACCCAGAACGCGGTGCGGGCATTCAGGAACAGAAACAGAAGTGCAAGAACAAGGCCCAGCCCCATCATTCCGTTGTCCAGAAGGATATTGAGCCGCCCCGTAATGGCCTCGGCACGGGTGCGGATCAGATCGATCCGGACGCCTTGCGGCAATGTCAGCTCCAACTCGGACGCCACGCGCTCCACATCGCTCTGAATGTCGATCGCATCGCCCTGCACGGGCCGGTCGACACGGATCGAGATCGCCGGATCAGGGCCAACGAAATAGGCCCGCTCACGGTCGATTCCCTCGACCCGAACCTCGGCCAGATCGCGGATGGTCAGGGTCGAACCGTCCGGGTTGGTGCGCAACGCGATGGCTTCGATGTCTTCGGCGGTCCGCTTGGCAATGCCCGTCCGAACCCGCGCGGTGCCCGTTACATCGCCCGCCGGATCGGCGTCGGCTTCTTCGGCGACGGCATCCGCAATCTCGCGCAGCGTTATGTCATGGCGGATCAGCGCGATGGAGGGCACTTCGATAATCGTTTCGGGCGCGACCAGACCGCGGATCGTCGTCCGCGTGACGCCTTCGGCAAAAAGCCGGGACGTGAACTCGTCCGCAAACCGACCGAGCTGGTCGACGCCCACCGGTCCGGTAATGACCACGTCGGTCACCCGGTCGCGCCACTCGTCGCGCCGTACCGTCGGATCGTCTGCGTCCTCGGGCAGTGTCGTCGTCGTATCGACTGCTGATTGTACGTCATCCGTGGCGCGGGCCATGTCCCAGCCCGGTTCGAACTCGAGCTGGATGGACGCCCGCCCTTCGCGCGAGGTGGCCGATGTGCTTTCGACACCCGGGACGCCGATCAGAACGGGCTCCAGCACCTGGACGATGGCCGTATCCACGTCATCGGCGCCAGCACCGTCCCAGTTGACGGAGACGGACACGCTGTCGACGACCACATCCGGAAAGAACTGCGCCCGCATGTTCGGGAAGGCCGCAACGCCAAGGATCAGAAGCACTGCCAGCAGCAGGTTTGCAGCCGTTCTGTGACGTGTGAAATAGGACAGGATGCCGGTGGGGCCGGGGGAAAGGCCCATGCCCTATCCCCCCATCCGCGATTCGATGCGTTCGACCATCCGGACCGAAACGCGGGGCTGCTGAAGCTGTGCGAGCACCCTTTCCTTTGCCTCGGCCGGCATTGACTCGCTGGCCTCGACAAAGGCAACCAGCCGGGCGCGGCGGGTGTCATCGAGTTCCACCAGATCAAGATCGTCTTCGCTTTCCCGCGGTTCGGGGCGCAGCGGGCGCACCTTGATCCCGGCGCCCAGGAACGGGGTGCGTTGGGAAACGGCCTCGCGCCCGCCCAGATCCGGCGCACGCACGATGACGTCGTCGCCCTGTCGCCGCAGAACCGTTACGCTGGCGACCTCCAGCCTGTCGTCTTCGGCCAAGACCAGAACCTGCCCGCCAGCGTCGACCGCCGCGGCGGGCAGCAGGGCCACATTCGGTAGCGGTGGTTCGGTGACCCGGACCGTCACGAAATCACCGGGACGAAGGCCCGCGCCCGCATCGAGTGTTGCAAAGACAAGCCGGCCGGTCTGACCCTCGCCCACAGCCGGGCTGTCGCGGGTGATCTGTCCGGTCGTGATCAGATCGGCGCCTGACACCTCCAGTGCGACCGTGATGTTCGCGGGGATCAACTGACCCGCGGCGTCCAGAAGATCGGCATACTGGCCGGCAGAGACACGGAACGATACCTCAAGCGCGTCGGGGTCGATCAGGTCGGCAAGGCGTTCGTTGGCGCTGACGAGGCCGCCCTGAACGACATCGACCCCGGATAAAACCCCGTCGAATTGTGCGGCAATCTTTGTGTCCGCCAGCCGCCGCCGGGCCTCGGCCAGCGCGATGCGGCGGCGTTCAAGGGTGGTCGCTCCCTGATCCAGCCGGGTTTCGGCTTGGGCAAGCGCCTGACGGCGTGACAGAACCGCCTGTTCTGCGGCGGCGACGGCGAGTTCGGCGGTCTCGACAGCCGCCTCGGTTCCCACGCCCCGGTCGAGAAGGTCGCGCTGACGCAGCAACGCGCGGCGCTGGAGTTCGGTCTGGTCCTGTGCCGACTGCAGCTCGCTTTCGGCGAGCTCAAGGGAACGCCGGGCATCCCTGAGATCGCCCTCTGCCTCGGTCAGGTCGGCGCGTGCCGTATCCAGCCGCCCCTGCGCATCCCGGTCGTCGATCCGCGCCAGAAGATCTCCGGCAGCGACCCGCGCACCTTCTTCGAACTGTTCGGAAAGCCAGACGATCTCGCCCGCTGCCGAGGCACGGATTTCTAGGGTCCGGCGGCTTTGCACCTCGCCGAAACTGCGGATTTCCGGGGTCAGTTCTCCGATCTCGATGGCGGTGACATTCACCGCAAAGACCCGCTCGCGCGCAGGACGGTCCACGCCATCGGCAGACCGGCGCGCCTCGATCGCGGAATAGACCGCGTTGCCGGCAACCGCGACCAGAGCGACGGTGACGGACAAAAGAAACAACCCGATCAGGCTGCGACGGAGAAAGTGCATATACCGGTCCCGGTTTTACCTTTACCTGCAATAATCTAGGCGTTTGGCGTGAAAACTCCAAATCACCTTACTGATACGTGCGGTCCGGTCATTTCCGTCGCAGATGTTCGTCGAGACGCGGCATGATCTCGACGAAGTTGCAGGGCCGGTGGCGCGCATCGAACTGAAAGGCCAGAATCTCGTCCCAGGCGTCCTTGCAGGCGCCGGGGCTTCCGGGCAGGGCAAACAGGTAGGTGCCATTGGATACCCCGCCACAGGCGCGCGATTGCACTGCGGATGTGCCGATCTTTTTCATCGAGACGACAGTGAAAACCGTACCGAACGCCTCGATCTCTTTCTCATAGACATCCCGATGCGCCTCGACGGTCACGTCACGGCCCGTCAGACCCGTGCCGCCTGTGGTCAGCACCGCGTCGATTTCAGCGTCCGCGCACCAGTCTCGCAGCTTCTCTGCAACCCTCGCCCGGTCATCGGGCAGGATCGCGCGATCGGCGAGCGTATGGCCCGCCCCCTCGATCCGGCCGACCAGAGTATCCCCGGATTTGTCATCTTCCGGGGTTCGCGTGTCGGACACGGTCAGAACGGCAATCCGTACTGGATGGAACGGTCGGTTTTCGTCGATACGGGACATCAGCCCTCCCTCAGACGGTGTTGCAGCGCGAGAAGATCGGCCCATGCCTCGCGCTTGGCTGCCGGATTGCGCAACAGGTAGGCCGGGTGGAACATCGGTAATGTGGGCCGGCCCAGCGCCTCGGTCCAGTTGCCGCGCAGCCGGGTGATTCCTTTCCGACCCAGAAGCGCCTGACAGGCGTGGTTTCCCATCAGGATCAGGATATCGGGCGCGGCAAGCTCCACATGGCGGGTGACGAAGGGAAGCATCATGGCAATCTCTGCCGGTTCCGGGTCGCGGTTCTGCGGGGGGCGCCATGGCAGGATGTTGGTGATGTATAGCGCTTTGTCCGGCTCCGGCCGGTCGCGTCCCATGTCGATGGCGGCAAACATCGCATCCAGCAACTGCCCGGCCCTCCCGACAAAAGGACGCCCCTGCTGATCCTCGTCGCGACCGGGCGCTTCGCCGATCACCATGACCCGCGCGCCCGCCGTGCCATCGGCAAAAACAAGGTTCCGCGCACCCTTCCGCAAGTCGCAGTGCTGGTACGAGGAAAGGGCCGCCTTGAGGGCTTCGAGAGAGGTCGCGTTTTCCGCCAGCGCCCGGGCTTCGGCGACCGGGTCGGCTGCCGCCGGCGGCTCTGGTGTCAGGTCCGGCGTCTTGGGCTTCCGCATCGGTTCGACACTTTCGAACCGGTTCACGGGCGCGTCCCCGATCGCCTCCGTCGCGCCAAGTTCGATCTGCCAGTCCAGAAGGGCCAGTGCGGTTGCGTGATCCATGGGCCGAACCTACGGCGCGCCCGTGCCAAGGTAAATCCTTGTCGCCCGCAATCAGCCTACCTATAAGCGGGGAAATCGGGAGAGGCACGCCGCATGGGTTTCAGCGCCAGACATCTTCTGGGGATCGAGTATCTGGGTCCCGACGACATCCGTTCCATTCTTGATCTAGCCGACAGTTATGTCGACCTGAACCGCCGCGACGTGAAACATTCCGATGCGCTGGCGGGGCTGACGCAGATCAACATGTTCTTCGAGGCATCGACGCGGACGCAGGCCAGTTTCGAACTGGCGGGCAAGCGTCTGGGGGCCGATGTAATGAACATGACGCTTCAGGCCTCGTCGATCAAAAAGGGCGAAACGCTGATCGACACGGCGCTGACACTGAACGCAATGCATCCCGACCTTCTCGTGGTCCGGCACCCGCATTCGGGTGCGGTCAACCTTCTGGCCGAAAAGGTGAATTGTGCGGTCCTGAACGCCGGCGACGGGCGTCACGAGCACCCAACACAGGCGCTTCTGGATGCGCTGACGATCCGGCGGGCCAAGGGACGCCTGCACCGTCTGCGAATCGCGATCTGCGGGGATATCGCCCATTCCCGCGTGGCGCGGTCGAACATTTACCTGTTGGGCAAGATGGAAAACCGCGTGACGCTGATCGGCCCACCCACCCTGATGCCCGCAGGGGTGGCCGATTGGGGCGTCGAGGTCACGAGCGACATGGCCGAGGGCCTGAAAGACGCAGATGTCGTCATGATGCTGCGACTTCAGAAGGAGCGCATGGACGGGGCGTTCATCCCGTCCGAGCGCGAATATTACCACCGTTTCGGGCTTGACGACGAAAAGATGTCTGTCGCGGCCCCCGACGCCATCGTCATGCATCCCGGCCCGATGAATCGCGGCGTCGAGATCGATGGCACACTGGCCGATGACATCAATCGCTCGGTCATTCAGGAACAGGTCGAGATGGGGGTCGCTGTCCGCATGGCCGCGATGGACCTGCTGGCGCGCAATCTGCGTGCCGAGAGGGCGGAACAGGATCAGGGGGTGATGGTCTGATGCAAGAACCGAAAGACCCTCGGGCATCCGGCATGGTTGCCATGGTGGCGCTGCTGGTTCTGGCGGCGATTGTCATCATCGTGGTCTGGGTGTCCGCGCAATGACCCGTTCTGCAGTACACGAGATTGCCTGATGAGCGGCTGGGATGCCTATCTCGATCCCGGTGAAAGGGTCCTCTGGGAGGGGGCGCCCAGTGCAAGACTGTTCCTTCTTCACAAAGCCGACATTGTTCTGGTGCCGTTTTCGCTACTTTGGATGGGGGGAGTGTTGATTGCGGCTCCCACAATGGTCTTTGGGAACACGGCTCTATTCGTCAAATTCTTTGGCCTGTTTTTTCTCGCCGTTGGCGCTTACGCCGTCATCGGACGCTTTCTAATCGATTTTCTCATTCGGCGGCGCACGCGATATGCCCTCAGTTCACGTCGCGCCTTCATCGCGACGTCCGCGTTCGGACGAAGTCTTAGCGAACTGCCGATCACGCCCGAATTGCAGGTCCACCTGAAAGACGGCCGTCTGGGCTCGGTGACATTGGGCGAACCGCGCGGGATAAATGCCAAATCGCCCTTTGATGTCTGGCAGGGAACGGATGGGAGTTTCACCTTTCGTGCCATTGATACGCCGTCCGAAGTCTATGCGCTGGTCCGTCAGATCAAGAAGGGGGGTATGGAGTGACCGATGACCTGACTGTTTCGCCCCATGAGACGGGCGTTGTCCGCATTTTCGCGCTGAATTTGCCGGAGGCCGACATTGCACCGTTTCGGCGCGGCGATTGCGACCGTATTGGTGCGGTTCTGGGGCTGGATGTCGTGGACCATGACTTTGTCGAGACGCTGAAGATCGAGGATCTTCAGCCGATTGGCCTTGCGGGCTATCTGACCGAGGGGATCGGCCTTCCGCCCGAGGCGATCCTTGCCGACCGGGGCAAACTTGACGCGCTCGGCGGCCATGTCCTTCTTGTTCACAGCAATGCGTTCGGCCGGCGCGAGGCCGCGCTCGTTCCTACCGCCGAGGTGACTTACATCGGCACCTACCGCGAACCTCAGGTTCTTCCGTCCTTCGATCCGCTGACCTCGGGCAGCGCCGAGGGCACACTGGAAGGACCTGCCGACGCCTCCACGCCACCGGCGCGTAATCGCGGGCTGAAACTAGCGATGGCGGTGCTGGTCGTGCTCGCCCTTATCGCCCTTCTGTTTATCACAGGCTGACGCAATATGACCGCGATATCCTTTCGTAACGCCCGGCTGATCGACCCAGAGAAGGGCAGTATCGAGACAGGTGAATTGCATGTCGCCGATGGCATGATCGTGGACAGCGCGCCGAAGGGTGCCGAGGTTCTGGACTGTGCTGGACTGTGCCTTGCGCCCGGTATCGTCGATATCGGAGCCAAGGTGTCCGAGCCCGGGGAACGTCACAAGGAAAGCTTCCGTTCGGCTGGCCTTGCTGCCGCTGCGGGCGGGGTGACAACGATGGTCACGCGCCCCGATACCGACCCGGCCATTGACACGCCCGAAACGCTCGAGTTTGTCAACCGGCGCGCGAACGAGGCCGCGCCGGTGCGTGTTCTGCCAATGGCCGCGCTGACCAAGGGTCGCGCAGGGCGCGCGATGGTCGAGATCGGGTTTCTGAAGGATGCAGGTGCCGCGGCCTTCACCGATTGCGATGCGGTGGTCACGGACAACAAAGTTCTGTCGCGTTGCCTGACTTACGCCCGGTCGCTGGGCGCGCTGGTCATCGGCCACCCGCAGGATCCCGGCCTGTCGGCGGGTGCCGCGGCAACCTCGGGCAAGTTCGCGTCACTCCGCGGCCTCCCTGCCGTCTCGCCCATGGCCGAGCGGATGGGGCTGGACCGCGATCTGGCCCTGGTCGAGATGACCGGCGTCCGGTACCATGCCGACCAGATCACCACGGCGCGCGCATTGCGGCGTCTGGCGCGGGCGAAAGACGCGGGGCTGGACGTGACCGCCGGGATTTCGATACATCACCTGACGCTGAATGAACTCGACGTCGGCGACTATCGCACGTTCTTCAAGGTCAAACCGCCGCTCCGGTCCGAAGATGACAG
This sequence comes from uncultured Paracoccaceae bacterium, assembly GCA_947503175.1. Lineage (GTDB taxonomy): Bacteria > Pseudomonadota > Alphaproteobacteria > Rhodobacterales > Rhodobacteraceae > Ovoidimarina. The sequence continues at coordinate 191,805 of CANNCO010000003.1, read as the reverse complement.
GCTGGCCTGTGTCGAGGCCGTAGCCTCGGGGCTGATCGACGTGATCTCGTCGATGCATACGCCGCAGGACGAGGAGTCCAAACGCCTGCCGTTCGAAGAGGCCGCATCGGGTGCCGTCGCGCTCGAAACGCTCCTGCCTGCCGCTCTGCGCATTTACCATGCCGGTGCAATTGACATGCCTTCCCTGTTCCGCGCACTGACCCTCAACCCGGCGAACCGTCTGGGCCTGAAGCAGGGCCGTCTTTCGCCCGGCGCGCCGGCTGATCTTGTCCTGTTCGACCCGGACGCGCCGTTCGTTCTGGATCGCGCGACACTGCAGTCGAAGTCCAAGAACACGCCCTTCGATGGCGCGCGGATGCAGGGCAAGGTACGTGGCACATGGGTCGGCGGCACGCGCGTTTTCGGAGAGAGCTAGGAATGCCCGAGATCACGACAGCGCCGCTTCTGCTCGGTCTTGTGGCCCTTCTGGGCTATCTTCTGGGGTCGGTCCCGTTCGGCATCGTGATCACGCGGATGCTGGGACTGGGCGATTTGCGGCAGATCGGATCGGGCAATATCGGGGCCACGAATGTGCTGCGGACGGGTAACAGGGGCGCGGCCCTTGCCACACTTCTGCTGGATGCGGGCAAGGGCGGGGTTGCGGTTCTGATTGCGAGGGTCCTGATCGGCGAAGATGCGGCACAGATCGCAGGCGGTGCCGCGTTCATCGGCCATCTCTTTCCGGTCTGGCTGGGTTTCCGGGGTGGCAAGGGCATGGCCACCTTTCTGGGCACCCTCATTGCGCTGGCATGGCCGGTTGGTCTTGCCGCCTGTGCCACATGGGCCGTTGTGGCGGGTCTGTTTCGCATCTCGTCTCTTTCGGCGCTTGTCGCCGCGATACTTTCCGCTGCATGGGCGGCGCTCTTGGGTGAGCATCAGTCCATTGCCCTGATCATTCTGATGGCGGCACTGGTCGTGCTGCGCCACGAAACAAACATCCGGCGCATACTGGCCGGAACCGAACCACGGATCGGAGATGGCAAGTAATGGGACCGGTCGAAGCCATTCGCAGATGTCTGCGGAAATACGTAACGATCTCCGGGCGGGCATCGCGTGCCGAATTCTGGTGGTTCTATCTGGTCGTGCTGCTGATCGGGGGCGTTCTCTCCGGACTTGACGGGCTGATCTTCGGTTTCGGATGGGACCGGGTTTCGATCCTCGAGCCAATCTGGGGGCTTCTCACATTGCTTCCGCTTGTATGCGTCGCGGGCCGCCGGTTGCACGACTACGATCTGTCCGCGTGGTGGCTGTTGATTATCCTGATCCCGGTTCTGGGTTTCCTTTTCCTGCTTGTCGTTTTCGCCCAGCGCGGTACGGCTGGAGAGAACCCCTATGGCGCCGATCCGCTAGCTGACGCAGACCCTGAATGACAGTTGACCCAGATTTCCTCTCCGCCTTCGATGCGCTGCCGTTCGGCGGCTACGGCGTCACCGCGTTCGGGCGGCGCTACCGCGTGACGAAATCCCAGTTCGCCTGTTCGCGGAGCCAGAAGCTTGTGGCCGAAGAACTCGGCGGAAACGATTATGTCAGTCTGAACCTCTACCGGCTGGCCTCGGGGGACGCGCTTTTGAAACCCTGCGAGATGCCGGAAGAGAAGGTGCGGGAATTCGTGCTGAATGCGGTGCCCGACTAGCCGTCAATAACTGTATTCGCCAAAGACCCGGGTGACGTCGCCATCCCAGTCGCCATGGAACTTGCCAATCAACTCGTCCGCCGGCGTCTGACCCGATGCGATGCTTTCCTGAAGCGCGTTGAGGAAATGGGTCTCATCCGGGACAAGTCCGCCTGCACCGGGGCGGGCCCGCGATTTCAGCCCTGCTTCGGCAACCGCGACAACCTCGCGGGCCAGATCGTGAAGTTTGACACCGCCCGCCTCGCCCTGAAGCCCATCGACCGACGCCGCGACGCGCAGCCCTTCGCGTGTCTCGGCATCGAATCCCTTGGCCAGATCCCATGCCGCGTCCAGTGCCCCCTGATCGTACATCAGCCCAACCCACAGGGCGGGCAGCGCGCAAAGACGCCGCCACGGGCCGCCATCGGCGCCGCGCATCTCGATGAACTTCTTCAGCCGGGCCTCGGGGAAGATCGTCGTCAGGTGATCGGCCCAATCCGACAGTGTCGGGATCTCGCCGGGCAGCGCGGGCAACTCGCCACGCATGAAGTCGCGAAACGACATGCCGCGCGCATCCACGTATCTGCCGTCGCGATAGACGAAATACATCGGCACATCGAGCGCATAGTCCGCCCAGCGTTCAAAGCCGAACCCATCCTCGAACACAAACGGCAGCATGCCGGTGCGATCGGCATCCAGATCGCGCCAGATCCGCGAGCGCCACGACTTATGGCCGTTCAGCTTGCCCTCGAAGAAGGGTGAATTCGCGAACAGCGCCGTTGCAACGGGCTGCAGGGCAAGGGCCACGCGCAGTTTCTGCACCATGTCGGCCTCGGACCCGAAGTCGAGGTTCACCTGAACGGTGCAGGTCCGGTACATCATCTGTGTGCCATGGGTGCCGACCCGCCCCATGTACTCCGTCATCAGCCGGTAACGGCCTTTCGGCATCACCGGCATCTGTTCGTGGGTCCAGTGCGGGGCTGCGCCAAGGCCGATAAAGCCCGCGCCGATCTCTTCGGCGACGCTCTGGACCTCGCGGAGATGCTCGTTCACCTCGTCACAGGTCTCGTGGATCGTCTCGAGCGGTGCGCCTGACAGTTCCAGCTGACCGCCGGGTTCGAGAGAGACATTGGCACCGTCTTTCTCAAGGCCGATGATTTTTCCTGCCTCTTCAACGCCGGTCCACCCAAAACGATCACGCAGACCTTCGAGCATCGCGCGAATCGAGCGCAGTCCCTCATAAGGCAAAGGATTAAGGGTTTCATGGCAATATCCGAATTTTTCGTGTTCGGTGCCGATGCGCCAGTCTTCTTTGGGTTTGCAGCCTTCCGCAAGATATTCGGCGAGTTGCTCGGGGCGCTCGATGGGGCCGCCGCCAGACTGGGGTATCGACATGTCCGGACTCCGGCTCGTTGGACTGTTTGCCACTTGCCGGGTTGGACGGGTGAAGTCAATGCACGCGAAGCGGGTCGCGATCCCAGATCAGTGTGAGACCGGGCGGTGGCGACTGGAGATTATCCAGCAACGCCCGGGTGTTAAGGCCGGGGAGGTTTGAGAAGACGTCGAACAGGTTTTCGGCACCTGCGGCGTCCACGGGGATGTGAAGCGGCGGCCCGCCATCGTGATGGATGACCCACGCCGCTGCCGAACTGTTGTTGCGGTGGATATCCAACCGTCTGATATCTTTTGTAAAAACAGCGCCGCCATCGGTCGGACCAAAGTACGTGAGCTGGCCTTCAAGGACGTTCACCAAGCCGGGGCCTCGCGTGGCGCGGCGAAAGACCCCGCGCTGGATGCCGGCAACGACCAGAAGCGCGCCGCCGATGGCAAGAACCGTACCGACGATCTGAACCGCGCCGTAGGATGTGAACATCCAGATGCCGCCGATCGTAGCAGCGATCAGACCGATAATCGTTTCACGCCAACGAGATAACGCCTGGCGCACTTCGGGTCGGATAAAGCTCATGGGTGTTTCATTACCGTTTCTGCCGTCCCGTCAGGTCGCGGAGTCTAAGCACTGTGCGAGGTGCTGTCACGGGTCCGATTTTGGGTATCTTAAGGCTGCGCACGCATCATGCGCATACCATGCGCATAGTATGCGGAAACGATGCGCATACTCTCCGGACAAAGGAGGTCCCGGATCGGGGTCCGGGACTGCGGCGGGTGGCTCAGGACCGGTCACCGTCCAGCGGGTGCCAGGGGCGTTCGGGGTCGCTGCCCCTTTCGTCGCGCCAGTCATATGGTGCGCGGATCGGCTCGAATGTCATGCGGGTGAAGTCGCGGATCAGTTCCATCTCGCCGCCCGCCCGGCGGTAGAGACATCCACCTTGCGTATCGTAGCGGTCGAGCGGCCGGTCACTCTGATCCGTGATCCGCTTCTCAAGCTCGTAATATGGCGCGGGCAAGTCCCCCGACAGAAGGCGGGTTACGGTTTCCTTTTCCAGTGGTGCGGGGGATTTGTCGGGACGGCGAAGCCCGGTGGTGCAGCCGCGCCCGGTGTCACCCCAATGCAGCCGCACCAGCCCGTCATCGCGCCCGATGATGTCGGCGTCACCCGCAGCAAGATAGTGACGGCTGTCCAGGAACAGGCCGCCGGTGTGCCATGTGCTGCCTTCGGGAAACAGTGCGACCGCCGTCCAGTAGGGCGGGCGCGAAATCGCGGTATAGGACCCTTCGCCGGGCCCCCCCCATTTCCCGTCGAGCATGCTGTACATGAAGTGCTTGCCGTCGGGCGAGATTGCGCACCAGTCGGTGTATACTTTCTGCTTGGTCCATTGGCCGTCCGTGAATGTGTCGTCGGAGCGGTCCCAGAGGATCATCCTGTACTGGCGGGTCGGACCCTGCCGGATGATGACGGCCAGTGGGCTTTCGCTTGCGAAATAAAGATGCAGGCGAACGACGGGGTCCTGTGTCACGACCAATCTCCCAAAGCGGATTGCCAAAGCGTTAAAGCTGCGACCGCTGCCGTATCGGCGCGGAGGATGCGGGGGCCGAGGGCGATGGCATGGGCCTGATCCATACCCGACAGGCGGGTACGTTCCGCGGGGGAAAAGCCACCCTCGGGGCCGATGAGGATGGCCCAGGGGCCTGCGGGCAGCGCACCGAGATCTGTCGTCTCACCCGCGCGCGCCTCGTCGCAGAACAACAGGTTCCGGTCGGAGGGCCAGTCGGACAGGAGCCGGTCGAGGCGGGTCAGGTCACCGACCTCCGGCACATAGGTTCCGCCGCATTGTTCGGCGGCTTCGATCGCGTGTGCCTGAAGCCGGTCGCGGCGGATGCGTTCGGCGTTTGTGTAGTCCGTCTGCACGGGCAGGATGCGGGACGCGCCTATCTCGACCGCCTTTTCGACGATGAAATCCGTGCGGGCTTTTTTGATCGGCGCGAAGATAAGCCAGAGATCGGGCGGCAGGCGCAGGGGCGCGGTCTGTTCCCCGCAGGCCAGCAGCCCCCTGCGCTTGCCCGCATCTTCGACCGTGGCGCGCCATTCGCCGTCGCGCCCGTTGAACAGCGCCAGGTCATCGCCCGTCGCAAGCCGCATGACCCCGAACAGGTAATGGGCCTGATCACGGTTCAGAGGAACCGATTGCCCCGCCCCCAGTGGGTGATCTACATAAAGCCGGACTTTGGACATGGGACGGACCTTATGGCCGAAAACTCTGCCGCGCCAGATGGGCGGGTTGCCGATGCGCCGCCGGACAACTGGGTGGACAAGTGGGCACCTGCCGCGACCCGGCCCTATCTGCGCCTGTCGCGGGCGGATCGGCCGATTGGCACATGGCTCTTGCTGCTGCCCTGCTGGTGGGGGCTGTTGCTGGCCATGGGGCATACCGGGTCCGTGCGCTGGGAAGACGGGTGGATCGCGCTCGGATGTGCAATCGGCGCGTTTCTGATGCGTGGCGCGGGGTGCACGTGGAACGACTATGCTGACCGGGACTTCGATGGGCAGGTCGCCCGAACCCGGTCGCGCCCGATCCCGTCTGGACAGGTCAGCCCGAAGGGTGCCCTGGTCTGGCTGGTGGTGCAGGCGCTTCTGGCGTTCTGCATCCTTCTGACCTTCAACCTGCCTGCGATTGCGCTAGGCATCGGGTCTCTTCTGTTCGTCTGCATCTATCCCTTCGCCAAGCGGTTCACATGGTGGCCGCAGGTATTTCTGGGTCTTGCCTTCAACTGGGGCGCGCTTCTGGCATGGACCGCGCACACCGGCAGTCTCGATCGGCCCGCGCTTTTTCTGTACGCCGCCGGGATCGCGTGGACGCTGTTCTATGACACGATCTATGCGCATCAGGACAAGGAGGACGATGCGCTGATCGGAGTGAAATCCACCGCGCGCCTCTTCGGGAGCCGGACCCATCGGTGGCTGCGCTGGTTTCTTGTGGGCACCGTGGTGCTGTTTGGCCTTTCGGTACTGGATGCTATGTTGGGACAGGCGAATGTACTGGCGCTGGCGTTGGCATTTTGCGGCGTCTGGGCGATGGGCTGGCATCTGATGTGGCAGCTGACCCGGCTGGATACCGAAGACCCCGATAACTGCATGCGGATATTCCGGTCGAACAGGGATGCCGGTTTGATTCCAGTGCTGTTTCTTGCCGCTGCCGTCATGGTCTGATTGCACCGGCGGGTCGGGCGTTCTAACAAGGTCAAAACGCAGTCAGTGCGACAGGATGTATGCGCCAGCCCGTAAGTCTTAGATCGTATCTTCCGTTTGCCATTGCCTTTGTCGGCGCGGCGGCGCTGAGCCTTGCCAGCGCGACCTTTGCCGTTCAGAAGATCGAAGAGACGTCATGGGACGAAATCGGTGAAGCGCTTGATATGGCCGGCCATGACTGGGTGACGGTCGAGGTCGACGGGTTGCAGGTGCATCTGTCGGGAACCGCGCCCGACGAGGCATCGCGGTTCAGTGCGTTGGCGGCGGCGGGCACGGTGATCGATGCCACGCGGGTGATCGACCAGATGAATGTGACGCCCGCGAGGACCATTGAGGCACCCGAGTTCTCGATTGAGATCCTGCGCAATGTGGATGGGATTTCGCTGATCGGGCTGATCCCGACGGAAAGCGACCGTGACCGCGTGGTGGCCCGGCTGGGGCAACTGTCGCAGCAAAGCGTGACCGATCTTCTGGAAGAGGGCGATTATCCCATGCCGCAGGGGTGGGAGGATGTGGTGAGTTTTGCGCTGGACGCGCTGGAGCGCGTGCCGCGCTCGAAGGTCTCGGTGACGGCGGACCGGGTTGCCGTGACGGGGATCGTCGACAGCGAACAGGTGCGGCGGCGGGTCGAGACCGAGCTTGCCCGGCGCGTGCCGCCGGGTGTGGCGCTGGCGCTGGATGTGTCGGCACCGCGCCCGGTGATCGCGCCGTTCACGGTCCGCTTCATTGTCGACGGGGGCGGACCGCGCTTCGATGCCTGTGCCGCCGAGACGCCGGAGATGCGGGATGTGATTCTGTCGGCGGCGCGGCAGGCGGGAATGGACGGGCGGATCGCCTGCCAGATCGGGCTGGGCGCGCCGTCCCTGGAATGGGGCGAGGCCGTGGCCGCGGGTATCGCGGCGATGCGGCGTCTTGGGGCCGGGAACATCACGTATTCCGATGCCGATGTGAGCCTTGTGGCGCCGCATACGATCCCTTTGCCGAACTTCGACCGCGAGGTCGGCGAGTTGGAACGCGCGCTGCCGGACGGATTTTCGCTGACCGCCGTGCGATTGCCGCCACCCGAGCGTGACGCCGGCGCGGATGATGCTGAAGGCCCGCCGGAGTTCGTGGCGACCCTGTCGCCCGAAGGCGAGGCGCAATTGCGTGGGCGGCTGCCGGATGAGCGGGTGCGGAATGCCGTCGAAAGCTATGCGCACGCGCATTTCGGGCGCGATACGACCTATGCCGCCACGCGGCTGGACGATGCGTTGCCTGATGGCTGGTCGCTGCGGGTTCTGGCGGGCCTCGATGCGCTGGCCTATCTGGCGAATGGCACGGTCGTGGTACAGCCCGCATTCCTGCGGGTGGCGGGCAAGACCGGCAACCCGAACGCGCTGGCCGAGATTTCCGGGCACCTGTCGGAGCGGCTGGGTCAGGGCCAGAATTTCGAGATCGACGTGGTCTATGAAGAGGCGCTTGATCCCCTGTCGGGCATTCCGACGCCTGCCGAATGCGTGGCCAAGCTGAACACCGTGATGAGCGTCCAGAAGATCACATTCGAACCGGGATCCTCGACGATCGATCAGGGCGGGCTTCAGATTATCGACCAGTTGGCCGATATCCTGCGCGATTGTCAGAGCGTACAGATGGAGATCGCGGGCCATACGGACAGCCAGGGGCGGGAATCGATGAACCTGCGGCTGAGCCAGGAACGCGCCGACGCGGTTCTGAACGCGATCATGGCGCGCCGGGTGCTGACCGGAAACCTGACGGCGAAGGGGTATGGCGAGGTCACGCCCATCGCCGATAACGGCACCGAAGCGGGCCGCGAGGCGAACCGGCGGATCGAGTTCACGCTGATCGTGCCGGACGAAACGGCAGACGTCGAGACCGAGCCGGAAGGGGAGAGTACGGTTGAATAGAACCGAGTTCATCGTGGCCACGGCCATCATCCTGTTCATCGCCTTCATGCTGGGCTGGTTCGCCTACTGGCTTTTGCACAAGCTGGCGCGGATCAACGCGGGCGATATCAACGATCTGGACCGGATGGCGCGGGAATTGCACGAGGCCGAGGAAAGCCGCGAGGAAGCGGTGACCTATATGCAGCAGCGCGAGGCGGAACTGACCAACCAGCTGGCCCAGACGGAGGCCGAGCTGCGCGCGGCGATGGACGGGCTGCGCGAGGCCCGCCGCGAGGCGGAGGAACTGCGCGGGTATATCGAGCGGGTCAATCAGGAGGGGTGAGGGGCACGGGCGTTGGCTTTGAGCCTAGAGTGTCATCGCAAAGCTTTAGGCGCTGGCCATATTTCTTGTAGGTTCTTCGCCGGAACCCAACCTTCCGAACCGTTTGCGGCTCTGCACAATACCCAGCCGTGCATTTCATCAATGGCGTCCAGTTCTTCACCGCGATGGCAGGTCAGCTCAAGCGCCGAAAAAGCGGAGTTCGCGTAGTTCCTGTCGGCGACAGTCTTGATCAACGTGTCTGGTATCCAGCCTTCTCTTCCAGCTTGGTTTTTCGCCCAGACCCAGACGTAGCCGTCCCAATTCTCCGACTTTCCGGTCAGCCAAAGCTCTTCGCTTTCCTTCAGCACAATCGGGTCTTGGTAGGTTGCTTCCCAGTCTTCGACAACGCGACAGCTACCCATCACCAAACCTCCATTTGCATGCGGGGCTTTAGACACATAACAACCCACAAGTCTCAAACAATTATCCAATACCGGGTTTGTCCCGCATGGCTGCCCTCGTGACCATCGTGGCTGGGGCCAGGTGGAGCAATCCTCTTCGATGTCGCGAAAGCGGCCTTCCTTAGCCAATTGGCATCCATCTTTTTGGTACTCGTTGCTCCAACTCGCATAATATATTTTGAACTTGTTATATAGCTTATCTGTTATACAATGGGTTCATGCCATCACTCGACCATATATTTCATGCATTGTCCGACCCCACGCGCCGGGCCATTCTGACGCGGTTGATGGAGGGCGAAGCCACGGTCGATGAACTTTGCAAGCCTTTCAACGTCTCACAACCATCGATCTCTCGCCATCTGAAAGTCCTGGAGGAGGCGGGCATGATTTCGGCGCGTATCGCGGGCACGGCGCGGCCCCGCCGAATAGAGCCCGCTGCCTTCGGCGCGATCGCGGACTGGTTGGGGCGTTATCGTGCCGTCTGGGAAGACAATTACATGCGGCTTGATGGCCTTCTTGACGACCTCAAAGACAAGGACGGTAAGCAATGACCCTGACCCCTTTGACGATGACCACGCCAACAGAAACCACGATCGAGATTGTACGCCGCTTTAACGCACCGAAAGCGCATGTCTGGCGGGCGCATACCGACCCCGATCTGGTGAAGCGCTGGCTGACCGGCCCTCCAGGCCACAGGATGCCAGAATGTGAAATCGATTTACGGGTCGGCGGCAAGTATCGATACGTGTGGGAATGGGCGGATGGCCGCATGGTCGCATCGGGTGTCTTTCGGGAAATCGAGCCTGAGACCCAACTTCTCCTCACTGAAGTTTTCGACGTTTTTCCGGACAACGAGACGCTTGTGGAACAGCGCTTTGCAGAGCGAAACGGGCAAACGACGGTAACCATGAGCCTTCACTACGACAGTAAGGCAACACGGGACGGTGTGTTGCAAAGCCCGATGGAAGAGGGTCTGGAAGCCAGCTACCAAAACCTTGATGCAACCCTTGCCGAAGTGCCGTGAAATCTGACGGAATCCTCGACTGGCTCAGGGAAAACGGGACCCCGGAGGGGGTCGCCGCGCTGAGCCGATACGGTATACGCAGCGTCAAAGCGTTCGGTGTGCCGATGGGCGTGATGAAGAAGAAGGCCAAGTCACTTGGCCGAAGCCACGCCACCGCTTTGGCGCTGTGGAAGACGGGCTTTTATGAAGCCCGAACCATGGCGGTTTTTCTGGCGGATGCCGACAAGCTTACATCGGGGGAGGCCGACCAATGGTGTGCGGAGTTCGACAACTGGGCGATCTGCGACACGGCGTGTTTCAGTTTGCTCGATCGCACGCCCTATCGATGGGACAAGGTGCCATTGTGGTGTAACGACGACAGGGAGTTTGTCCGCCGTGCCGGGTTCGCCCTGATCTGGTCGATGACAACGCATGACAAACGCGCCTCAAACGAGCAGTTTGAAGGTGCATTGGCGTTGGTGACACTGCACGCCGACGACGAGCGGCATCTGGTCAAGAAAGCAATTGATATGGCGCTGAGGGCAATCGGGAAGCGAAACCCTTCACTGCACGCCTCGGCCCTCAAGACCTGCGCAACGCTGAGTGCAGAGGCTAGCCCATCAGCCCGTTGGATCGGATCGCATGCGAACAGAGAGCTGACGCGCGTCTCCACAATGGAAAGGTTGGGTAAATCGTAAATCCAATGCTCGTCTGAATAGCGGCTTCTCTAATCGGGCATTGAGGTCAGGTTCATCTCGAAGAGAGAAAGGACCGCCCACCGGGCGACCCTTCTCGATACCCTGATCAGATTCAGCACTGGCGGGCCTTTGCCGGCCGCGAAAATCCAAACCTCTGGGCGCGCGGCGTGGTACCGAAACGATGGAACCGGTGCGGATCGGACGGCAGCAGTTGCGCAGAATTCTGCCGTGTCTCCGGGAGAAGAATGGGAAAACCGGCCGTTTTAGGGTAAGGGATTCTTCAGAGCGCGGAATAACCGCGCCGAGGCAGGACTAGAAGAGTAGTGAAATGACAGCAATTCTGAAACTCGCCCTGCACAGGGGCGTTGCTGGTCGGCGGGTTCTGTCCCACTGGCGGGCATGGTGGCGGCGCGCCGTCTGACCAACTCTTGAAACAACATCCGGCAGTCCCTTCGGGGGCTGCCTTTTTCGTCGAGGGATCGGAGAAATATTTATTCTCCGAAAGAAAAAGGGCCGCCCACCGGGCGGCCCTTTTATATCTGATCCCGTTCAGCCCTGGCGGGCTTTGAACCGGCGCTGGGTCTTGTTGATCACATAGACCCGGCCCTTGCGGCGCACGACGCGACAGTCGCGATGCCGGGCTTTGAGCGAACGGAGCGAGTTCCTGACCTTCATGGTCTTTCTCCCATTATCGCGGCGCGGGGGTGCGCCTGGTTTCCATCTGCCGGGCGGTTCCGGCGGTTATCGTCATCTTGCCGGTCAAGCCCGGCGGTATTCAGTCTTGCCGGTCAAGCCCGGCGGGTAAACTCATGGTGGGCGATACTGGGATCGAACCAGTGACCCCTTCGATGTCAACGAAGTGCTCTACCGCTGAGCTAATCGCCCGTCTGCCACCTCTGGCCTGCCCATATGGATGCCTTTGGACGCCGGCACCCAAATGAACAAGACGCGGGGGGTCACCCCGCGCCGGTCGAGCGGTCTATAAAAGGTCGCCGCGCGGCTTTCAAGGGGTTTTGGCGGCGGGTGAATTCGTCCTATACTCGACGGCAGTGATAGCGAGGTCGGAATGCAGGCTGCCTATACGTTGACGATGCCGGATGTGCGCACGACGAGTGTGATTTTTGCGTCGCCCCATAGCGGGCGGGATTATCCGGAGGATTTCCTGCGAAAATCGGTGCTGGATGAGCGTGCGATTCGGTCGTCCGAGGATGCGTTTGTCGATCTGCTGTTTGAAGCAGCCCCTACCTTGGGAGCGCCGCTTCTGGTGGCCGAGGCGCCGCGCGCCTATCTGGATCTGAACCGCAGCGCGGAAGAGCTTGATCCCGCCCTGATCGAGGGGGTGCGCCGGAACGCCCATAATCCGCGGGTCAGTTCGGGTCTGGGGGTCGTGCCGCGCGTGGTGGCGAACGGGCAGGCGATCTATCGCGGCAAACTGCCTCTGGCCGAGGTGCGGGGGCGCATCCGTGATGTCTGGCGGCCCTATCACGACCAGCTTGCCGGCCTGCTGACCGAGACGCGCAGCAGCTTTGGCGAGGCGATCATGATCGACTGCCATTCGATGCCGCATGAGGCGCTGGAATCGGTGGTGCATCCCGATGGGTTGCGTCCGCAGATCGTTCTGGGCGACCGGTTCGGGGCTGCGGCGCGCAGCGATATCGTCGACCGGATCGAGGCGGCCTTTGCCGCGGCGGGGCTGGTCGTCGTGCGCAATGCGCCCTTTGCCGGGGCCTATTCGACGCAGCGCTATGGCCGGCCCAGCCAGAATCAGCATGTGGTCCAGATCGAGATCGACCGGGCGCTTTACATGGACGAACGCACGATCCGCCCGAATGCGAACTTCCGCGCCATGCGCGATATCCTGGCCAATGTGATCTCCGAGATCGTGGATATCGGCGGGGCCGAGGTGCCATTGGCCGCGGAATAGCGCCCCTCCCTTCGTCTTGTTCCAAATACGCAAAATCCCAAACGGGGCAGCTAGCGCAGGGCGCGGCCCTTGATGATCGCCTCGCGGCCGAACTTTTCGCGGATCTTATCGGCGGCGCGTTCGGCCCGGGCGCGGGAAGCGGCGTCAGGGTCCAGAAGATCGCCCGAGATATCCGCCTGATCGGCCGGCCCGATCTCCGACAGCCCGACGCCCAGAAGCCGGAACGGCCCCTTGCCGGCCACGCTGTCGTAAAGATCGCGCGCGGTGCGGTAGATGCGGTCGGCGATCTGGGTGGGGTCGGTCAGGCTGACCCGCCGGGTCAGGATCGTATGGTCCGACTTCTTGACCTTCAGCGTCACCACGCGGCCCGCGATATCGCGGGCTTTCAGCCGGTCCGCGACCTTTTCCGAGAGCCGCCAGATATGACCATCGAGAATATCCGGGTCCGCCGTGTCATCGTGGAACGTCGTCTCGTTCGAGACCGACTTCATGGGCGCATTGCGCGATACCGCGCGGCGGTCTTGGCCCCGCGCCAGATGCCAGAGCCGGTCGCCCATGGTGCCGAAGCGGGCGTGCAGGTCGGGTTTTTCCCACCTGAGAAGATCGGAGAAGGTCCGGATGCCCGCCTTTTCAAGCGAGGCCTGCCCGGCCTGCCCGACGCCCCAGATCATCCGCACCGGCTTGTCTTTCAGGAACGCCGCCGTCTCGGCCTTGCCGATCACGGAAAACCCGCGCGGTTTGTCGAGGTCTGACGCGACTTTCGCGAGAAATTTGTTATGGGACAGCCCGATCGAGCCGGTGATGCCCAATTCGTCCTCCATCCGCTTGGTGAGCCGCGCCAGCATCACCGCGGGCGGCGCATGGTGCAGCCGTTCGGTGCCGGTAAGGTCCAGAAACGCCTCGTCCAGCGACAAAGGCTCGATGGCGGGTGTGAGGTCTTCCATCATGGCGCGGACCTGCCGCGATACCTGCACGTAGGTGTCCATCCGGCCGCGCACGACCACAGCCTCGGGGCAGAGTTTCATTGCCTTGAACATGGGCATGGCCGAGCGCACGCCCTTGATTCGCGCGATATAACAGGCGGTTGAGACAACACCGCGCCGCCCGCCGCCGATGATCACGGGCTTGTCGCGCAATTCGGGATTGTCGCGCTTTTCGACCGAGGCATAGAAGGCGTCGCAATCCATATGCGCAATGCTGAGATCGAACAGTTCGGGATGCGAAATCACGCGCGGACTGCTGCAATCCGGGCAACGGGGGCCGGTTTCAAACTGGGTCAGACAGGTGCGGCAGAGCGCGGGCATGGTGTTGCAGGATGGCTAGCATGGCGGTCATCCGTCCCGGGAAGGCTTTCGCGACGGAGGTTTTGCCCCCATATAGCCCATGGGGGTCACGAAGCGCGAGGACGATATGAGTTTCGAGGACATCCTTTTAGAGTTCGGCGGCGGCGGGATAACCGTTCTGCTGCTGGCGGCCTTCATCATCCTGTGTATTTACAAGGGTGTACGGATCGTCTCCCAGTCGGAAAAGCACGTGGTTGAGCGCTTTGGCCGGCTGCGATCGGTTCTTGGCCCCGGCATCAACTTTATCGTGCCGTTTCTGGACAGGGTCGCGCATCAGATATCGATTCTCGAACGCCAGTTGCCCACGGCGACGCAGGACGCGATCACAGCCGACAACGTGCTGGTGCAGGTCGAAACCAGTGTGTTTTACCGTATCGTAGAGCCTGAAAAAACGGTCTACCGGATCCGCGACGTGGATGCCGCGATTGCCACCACGGTGGCCGGTATCGTCCGGGCCGAGATCGGCAAGATGGAACTGGACGAGGTTCAGGCGAACCGCTCGCAACTGATTTCGACGATCAAGGCAAGCGTTGAAGATGCGGTGGACGACTGGGGGATCGAGGTGACGCGGGCCGAAATCCTTGACGTCAATCTGGATCAGGCCACCCGCGATGCGATGTTGCAGCAATTGAATGCCGAACGTGAACGGCGCGCGGCGGTGACCACCGCCGAAGGCCAGAAGCGTGCGGTGGAACTGAACGCGGATGCCGAGCTTTATGCCGCTGAACAGGAGGCCAAGGCCCGCCGTGTCGCCGCCGATGCCGAAGCCTATGCGACGAAGGTTGTGGCCACAGCCATTCAGGATAACGGGCTTGAGGCCGCGCAATATCAGGTGGCGCTGAAACAGGTCGAGGCGTTTGGCAACCTTGGGCAGGGGCAGGGCCAGCAGACAATCGTGGTGCCTGCACAGGCGGTCGAGGCCTTCGGTGATGCGTTCAAGATGTTGAAAGGACGTTTCTGATGTGGGCCGTATGGTGGATCTGGTTCGTGGGCGCGCTTGCGCTTGCGTTCCTTGAGGTCATGGTCCCCGGTTATATCTTCCTAGGCTTTGCGCTGGGTGCAGCCGGGACCGGGCTTGTTCTGGGTGTCGGCGGGCCGTTGGGGGCGTGGCTTGCCTCGTCCCTGCCGGTGACGCTTCTGGTCTTTGCGATCCTGTCGCTATCGGCATGGCTTGCGCTGCGCGCGGTACTTGGTGTGCGCAAGGGACAGGTGAAGGTCTGGGACCGGGATATCAACGAGGACTGATGCCTCAGGCGCGGTTTGGCCTTTGGGCCTGCGGTGCATTCATTTCGGCAACGATGGCGCGGGCGGCGGCGGCGGGATCGTCGGCGCGGTGGATCGGCCGGCCCACAACCACATGATCGGCACCGTTTGCGATGGCCTCGGCCGGGGTCATCACGCGTTTCTGGTCGCCGAGATCGGCGCCTGCGGGGCGGACGCCAGGTGTCACGATCAACCGTTGATATGAGGACGGCAGGGCGCGGATCATTGAGGCCTCGTGCGGCGATGCGATGACACCGTCGGCCCCCGCGGCAAAGGCCGCATCGGCGCGGGCCAGAACGATCTCTTCGACGTTACCGGGGCGGATTTGCGAAGCATCAAGGTCACTGCGGTCGAGCGATGTGAGGACCGTGACGGCGAGGATTTTCATGTCCGACCCGCCTGCGCCCTCACGGGCCGCGCGGACGACGTGCGGATCGCCGTGGACCGTCAGGAAATCGAGATCGAACTGGGCCAGGCCACGCACGGCGGCCTCGACGGTGGCCCCTATATCGAACAGCTTCATATCAAGGAAGATGCGCTTGCCGTGTTCAAGTTTAAGCTCGTTGGCCAGCGCAAGGCCTCCGCCGGTGAGCATCCCCAGGCCGATCTTGTAGAATGAGATCGCGTCACCCAGCTTTCCGGCCAGTTCAAGACCCAGATGGGCGTTGGGCACATCAAGGGCGACGATCAGGCGGTCATCGGACATGGAGGCTCCTTTTTTTCGTGGTGTGTGCCCCTGTTGCGGGAGGCAGCGCGTGCGGTCAAGCCCCGGTTGTCAGGGCGGCGGGCGCGAGATGTTGATATCGCCCCAGATGCGCAGGGGAATTTCCGTTTCAGGTTGCCGCTGGCAGGTGACGGTCCAGCCGGTATCGGTGAGGACAAGGCGGGCGGGGCGGATGCGCTGTGGCTCGCGGCTTCGGGCGCGGAGTGTGACCGATGCGCCTTCGCGGAGCGCCTGTGCCATGGCGGCGATGCGCGGGTCGGGCTGCGGGGCAGAGCGCTGGGTTTGGGTGAACCGGCTTTGCGCCGTGGCGATGCGGTCGCGCACCGTATCTGGGAAGCTTTCGACCAGTTTCGTCATCGCGCGGCGGGCGGTGGGTTCGAGGCCGAGGGCCGAGATAAGGGGGTTGGGTATGGAGAGGATGATGCCGAGTGCTTCGGCTTCGTCGGCATCGAGGCCGGTCAGGCGGGTGCGGTAGTTGAACCCAAGCTCGATCCCGCCGCGATTGCCCTGATGGACGATGATCGGCAGTCCCGCCTCGGTCATTGCGTCCACGTCGCGCAGGATTGTGCGGGGCGCGACCTCCAGTTCGTCGGCCAGTTGCACCGATGTCTGACGACCGCGGTTTTGAAGGATCAGAAGGATCTGTAACAGGCGGGATGCGCGCATGTGGCATTTAAACATGACATAAGATGTCATGTAAGGGGGTGTATGTGGTGCTGACCGGTGCTGCAGCTACCAGAGCGGAGCACGGCGAAGAGGACGGATCGGAGAACCAGATGAACATGATTACCTATGGCAGCGGTACGCAGGACGACCCCTGGCGGCTGAAAACACCGCACCTGTCGTCGGAATACGAAGCGTGGCGCGACGAGGCCGCCGATCCTCCGACGCTGGTCGTGCAGGTCGGCAAGACCCGGTTGAGTTACCGGCTGCGGGCGATCGAGGATGCCCATGCGATGCTGTTGGCGCATGGGGACTGGATGCCCCTGGGGAATGCCGATGAGGGCAAACCGGTCAAGGAGGGTACGCTGGAGGCCTGGGCGCGGAGCGAAGGCAACCCGGTTGGCGGGTATTACGGTCTGCGGAAGGGATACCGGGGCCGGTTCGCCAATTACGTGGGGCCGGTTCTGGAGCTTCTGGGATTGGCCGAGTTGGAGCATGCGGCGCGCAACAACCGGATCAGGGGGCGTCAGGCCTAGAAGCCTTTCAAAACCACTGCCCCGGTTCCATCAGCCCGTGATCCATCAACTGCTGCGAATGCCATTCGAACCGGGTCGAACTGCGCCATTCGAACTGGGTCACGTTATCTCTGGAGCCCGGATTGCTGCGCAGCGCCTTGGCGGTGCGGAAAGAACAGATCGTGGCGGTCATGTTGTTGTGCCAGCCGCAATCGTAGGTGTTGTACTCCTCGTCGTTGAACGTGTTGTCGGGCTGAAGGCGCAGGCCGGGTTTCGATTTGAAGAGCCCGATCCGGTCGATGCGGCGCTTGGTCCAGGGCACGTGTTCCTCGAACCGCCAGCGCAGGCCGCCGAAGAAATCCATCTGCCGGTCTTTCGGCCCATCAGGCCCGTGCCGTTTCAGCGCATAGTACCCGAGACGGTCGAAATACGCGTATTCAAGCGAGACCGCGTTGGGGAATGACGTCAGATCGGTGGCGTAGAGATCGACCACATAGGTCAGCATGGCGTCGCGCCGTTCCTCGGTATGGAAGGCCAGCATCTCGCCCACCGACCGGTTTTCGGAGAAGGGGAAGAACAGGAATTCCGCGTTGTAGCAGTAATACATCCAGATATCGGGCGCTGCTGCGATGATCGCGTTGACGGCGCGTTCCGTGGCCCCTTCGGCCCCGGTATTGAAGGGTATCCGGCGGATCGCCTTTTCCACATCGTCCGGCAGGTGCAGGGCGTCGGGGGCAAAGACGAGGATTTCGCGGAAGCCCAGAAGCTGATGGTGGCGGATCGTGGTATCGACCTCGACCAGATCCTCGACAAGGATCAGGGCAATGGGCCCCTTGGTCAGGGCGTCGCGGCCTTTCTTGAGGAAATGATCCAGATCGCGGTAGCGCATCGTGCCTGATTGCCGGTTTTCGGTGACCATGCGCCAAAGCGCCCCGGCTTTGCAACCGTTGCGACAGGCCGGGCTTCGGTGTAGACGACCGGCGGACCCGAACAGGATGCGGCGCGTGGCAAAGAAGCTTTTTCTCAAGACCTATGGCTGTCAGATGAATGTCTATGACAGCGAACGCATGGCCGAGGCGCTGGGCGGGCAGGGGTACGAGACGACGGATCGCGCGGAAGACGCGGATATGATCCTGCTGAACACCTGTCACATCCGGGAAAAGGCGGCGGAAAAGGTCTATTCCGAACTGGGCCGGTTCAAGCATCTGAAGGCCGAGAAGCCGGATCTGAAGATCGGTGTCGCGGGCTGCGTCGCGCAGGCCGAGGGTGCGGAGATCATGCGCCGTCAGCCTTTGGTCGATCTGGTTGTCGGGCCGCAGAGCTATCACCGTTTGCCGCAGCTTGAGGCCAAAGTGCAGAAGGGCGAACGGGCGGTCGAGACCGAGTTTCCCGAAGAGGACAAGTTCGATCATCTGGCGGCGCGACCCAAGGCCAAGCGGGGACCAACGGCGTTTCTGACGGTGCAGGAGGGGTGCGACAAGTTTTGCGCTTTTTGCGTGGTGCCCTATACGCGCGGGGCGGAGGTGTCGCGTCCGGCAGAGCGGATCGTGGCCGAGGCGCGCGACCTGGTTGAGCGCGGGGTGCGGGAGATCACCCTTCTGGGTCAGAACGTGAATGCCTATCACGGCGGGGAAGGTGGCCTTGCGGGCCTGATCTGGACCTTGGCCAAGATCGACGGGTTGGAGCGAATCCGGTTCACGACCTCGCACCCGAACGACATGGATGATCCGCTGATCGAGGCGCATGGGACCTGTGACAAGCTGATGCCCTATCTGCATCTGCCGGTGCAGTCGGGATCGGACAAGATCCTGAAGGCGATGAACCGCAAGCATACGGCCGAGGCGTATCTGCGCATCATTGAACGGTTGCGGGAGGCGCGGCCCGATATCCTGTTGTCGGGCGATTTCATCGTGGGCTTTCCGGGCGAGACCGAGGCGGATTTCGCCGATACGATGTCACTGGTCGGGGCGGTGGGCTACGGCCAGTCCTACAGCTTCAAATACTCACCGCGTCCCGGCACGCCTGCCGCGGAACGGGAGGATGTGACGGAGGATGCCAAGAACGACCGGTTACAGCGGCTTCAGGCGCTTCTGGTCGCGCAGCAACGCGCGGCGCAGGACGCGATGGTGGGGCGCGAGGTCAGGGTGCTGTTCGAAAAGCCCGGGCGGCTTGAGGGCCAGATGGGCGGCAAGTCGGAATACCTGCATGCGGTGCATGTTCATGCGCCCGATGCCGAACGCGGGCAGATCGCGCGGGTCCGGGTGACCGGGAGCGCTGCGAACTCGCTGGCGGGAGAGCTGGTTTAGGGAGACGGCGCATTTTGCGCGTGTTCTAACGGACCCTAGTGTCGGACATAAGGCGACCCACTCCGGATGGCGGCTTTGAGCCCAGAGTGACGGATGCTGCACGTTGAGCGAATGGCCGCTTTGGGGCTCCTTCTAAATCTAGACACTTGAAAACCGATTTCCTGAATTGTTCACTGGAGGAGTGTTACATACCGGAGTCTTGCTAATGAGCCCCGCACAACCCCGCCCCGGATTAATTGGATCATGGGACCGTTTCGTTGGCCCGGGCATGAGCAAAGGTGAGAACGCATTGTTGTTCGGCTCGACTCTCGTAGGTGCGGCCCTAGTAGCCTTGCATCTTTCTGCTCTCGGATTGAGTTGGCCGCTTGTATTACTCGGTGCGCTCATCGGGGCCGATGTGATCGGTGGTGCCGTCTGCAACATGACTGAGACCACCAAGAGATGGTACCATCGCCCTGAACATCGTCCACGCGATCATCTAAAGTTCATCGCACTACATGTTCTTCACATTGTCGTTGTTGCATGGGCATTTCGGGGCGAGGGGTTCGATGCGATCTATGCGTTTACTATAGGTGGATGGCTACTTGCCTCTGCAATTATCGTTCTTTTCGCGCCCGCAGCCCTTCGTAGTCCGCTTGCGACGACACTCTTCGCGGTTGCCCTGGGCCTTTCGCTCTACGCTCTCGGACCGACGCCGGGCTTTGAATGGTTCGTGCCATTGCTTTTTGTCAAGTTGCTGATCGGTCATGCCGTCCCGCTGAGAGGTTGAGCAGCGTTCGAACCCGGACGTGTCGCTGCAGACTGCCATTCGGACAAGCGGACATTCAGACAACACTCGGCAATGGCAGCTCCGTCCCGCACAGCGGACCTTCACTTCGGCCCTGTGAACCTGTGCAGACTGGTCTATGCGGTTTTCGTTTCCACGGAACCTGAAAGGCACCGAACCTACGGCAAAACCGCCAGCCAGACCCAGATCGTCAGGATCGAAGATGCCGTTCCGATCAGGACAGACGAGGCCGCGACGCGGCGGGCGGCGCCGTACATGTTGGCAAAAAGGTAGGTGTTGATCCCGGGGGCCATGGCGGCGGTCAGGACGGCGGAGCGGAATGCCTCGGTCGAGAGGCCGTTCACGCGGCCAAGGCCCCAGACGACCGCGGGATGCAGGATCAGAGAGACGGCGCAGACATAGAGGATGATCCGCAGATCGCCCTCGGGCCGGTAGCGGTAGAGGACACCGCCGAGACCGAACAGGGCCGCCGGGAGAGCGGCACGGACGATCAGGTCGACCGCGTCCTGGACGGCGCCGGGGAGGGGAAGACCCGAGAGGTTCACCACGAAGCCCAGCATGATCCCGATCACCAATGCGTTGCGGAACATCGCGGTGAACACCTTGCCGATGGTTCCGGTGATGCCGCCGCCCCGGTTGCGCGCGATCTCCATCACCGTCACGCCCAGCCCGTAGCAGAAGGGCGCATGGATCGCGATGATCGCGAAGTTGGCTTCCAGCGCATCGGGGCCATAGGCGCGTTCGGTGATCGCGAGGCCCAGAAGCAGGCTGTTGGAGAACAGGCAGCAGAAGCCGATGGCGATGCTGTCTTCGAGATTGCGCCGGAAGAAATACCGCGCACCCAGAAACCCCGCCAGAAACCCGGTGGTTGCGCCAATGTAGAAGCTGCCAAGAAGCTTCAGGTCGAACGTCGCAGAGAGATCGAGGCTGGCGATGGCATCGAACAACAGGCAGGGGATCGCGAAGTTCTGGGTGAATTTCATCAGCCCTTCGACGCCGGCCTGGGAGAACAGCTTTGTCCAGACGGCGACGTAGCCGAAGCCGATGACCAGAAAGACGGGGAGGATGACGTCGAGAAGCGCCTGCACGGGGCTAAATGTCGTACACGATGGTCATCCCGTCATAGGCGGGGGTGACGTGATCGGGCGTTTCCTGCCGGACCGTTTCATAGTCCATATCGATATGCATGTTGGTCAGAACAGCATGCTTGGGAGCGGCGCGTTCGATCCATTCCAGCGTGCGTTCCAGATGGGCATGGGTGGGATGGGGTGTGCGGCGGAGCGCATCGACGATCCAGCAATCGAGATCAGATACGGCCTCCCAAGCCTCTGGGTACATCTCGCCTACATCGGGGAGATAGGCGAGGTCGCGAATGCGAAAGCCCAGCGCGTCGATGGTGCCGTGACCAACCTCGAACGGGCTGAGGGTGATGTCGCCGCCTGCACCGCCCACAGTGATGTCGCCGTCGATCGTGTGCATGTCGAGGATCGGCGGATAGGGCGAGCTTTCGGGCTGGACGAAGGCATAGGCGAAGCGGGAATAGAGCGCGTCCTGTGTTTCGCCATTGGCCCAGACGTTCAGGCGTTTGCGGGTGTTGAAGAAGATCGGGCGCAGATCGTCGATGCCATGGACGTGGTCGGCATGGTCGTGGGTATAGATCACGGCGTCGAGTGCGCCGACACCGGCATCGAGAAGCTGCATCCTCAGGTCCGGCGTCGTGTCGATCAGCACCCTTGTGCTGCCCGCGTCATTGGCGCGTTCGATCAGGAGCGAGCAGCGGCGGCGGCGGTTTTTCGGGTTTTCGGGATCGCATTCGCCCCAGTGGCCGCCGATGCGGGGCACGCCGCCCGATGACCCGCAGCCGAGGATGGTGAAGGTCAGCCGGTCCATTGGGCGGCTTTCCTGAACAGGCGGTCGAAGTTCGCCTCGGTCCGGGCGGCGAAATCGGGGTAGTCGAGGCCAAAGGTTTCGGCCGCTTTGCGGGCGGTGTGGGCAACGTATGCAGGTTCGTTGCGCTTGCCGCGATGGGGCGGCGGGGCAAGGTAGGGGGCGTCGGTTTCCACGAGAATGCGGTTGATCGGTGCGGCAGAGAAGATGGCACGCAGATCGCCGGATTTCGGGAAGGCGGTGATGCCGGACATGGACAGGTAGAAGCCCAGATCAAGCGCCGCCTGCGCGAGGCCCGCGCCCGATGAAAAACAATGCATCACGCAGGTATAGACGCCCGCACGGTGTTCTTCGGTCAGGATGCGGGCCATGTCGTCATCGGCGTCGCGTGCGTGGATGATCAGGGGCAGGCCGGTCTGGCGCGCGGCCTCTATGTGAATGCGCAGGCTTTCCTGCTGAATGGCGGCGCTTTCGGCGGTGTAGTGATAATCAAGGCCGGTTTCGCCAATGCCCACGAATTTCGGATGCTGGGCGAGTTCGACCAACTCGCCGACCGTTGCCAGCGGTTCGTCGGCGGCACTCATCGGGTGGGTGCCTGCGGCATAGAAGACGGCTGCGTGGGCCTCGGCAATGGCGCGGACCTGCGGTTCCAGCCGGAGCCGCGTGCAGATCGTGACCATGCGCCGGACCCCCGCTTCCGCGGCGCGTACGACAACATCGCCAAGCTCGGTTTCAAGCTCGGGAAAGTCCAGATGGCAATGGCTGTCCGTAATGCGGGGAAGGTCCATGGTCCGGCCTAAGCGCGGGCCCGGATGGTTCCCGCCGTTTCATTGATCTTGAGCATCATATCAAGGATGAGACCGGAGGGGTCAAGGTTCACCGCGATGGCGTGGCGTGCCCTGTCGGACAGGTCCTGTTGCAGTTCGGCCCAGCGGCGGGCGGCCTGTGCATCGGGGACGAGGTCGGCAATCATGCGCGCCTCACCCGGTGCGGCCTCTTGTCCGTTATGCGTCGCGATGCCGGTACGGGCCATGCGAGCCAGAAGCGTCTCGATCAGGCGCAGGGTCAGGTCACGGCGGGCGGTGTTGGTCCGGCTGTTCGCGGCATCTGCGAGTTTGGCCAGCCGGGCACGATCCATGTTTGGTGCCGCCGCGACGAGGGCGACGAGATCGGCGTAAAGGGCAAGGCCGTCTTCCTGCATCAGCGAGATGGCTTCGCCTGCCGATCCTCCGGCCAGTTCAGCCAGAGCGGTGGGATTGTCGGGCGTGACCCCGGCGCTTGCGAGAACCCAGGCGAGATCGTCGGGGTTCAGCGCCCGGCAGCGCAGGGTGCGGCAGCGCGAGCGGATCGTGGGCAGCAATCCGGCGGGGCTATGACTGACCAAGAGAAGGACGCAGCGTTCGGGTGGCTCTTCGAGGATCTTCAGGATCGCGTTGGCCGCGCTTGGGTTCATCTCTTCGGCGGCGTCGACGATCACGACGCGGTAACCGCCATCAGGGCTGGAAAGCGCGAAGAAAGACTTCAGCTTGCGCGCCTCGTCCACGGTGATTTCGGATTTCAGGCGCTTGCGGTCGGGGTCCCACGGGCGGCGCAACTGGAACAGACGGGCCTCGGATCCTGCACGCAGGCGGCGGCATACGGGATCGTCAGAGGGAACATCGAGCGTCGCGGCGGTGGTTGCGCCGGGCGGCGTGGCCAGAAGGAAGCGTGCGATGCGCCAGGCGAGCGTGGCTTTGCCGATGCCGTGCGGGCCGGAGATGAGCCATGCATGGGGCAGCCGGTCACGCCGCACAGCGTCCAGAAACTCTGCCTCGGCGGCGCCTTGGCCGAAGAGCTCAAGGGCCTCGCGCGGATGCGGCGCACCGGCAAGCCGGTCGGATTCTGGTGGCTGATCGTCGCTCATCCGATGCGCGCCGCAGCGAGGGCTGCGACCTGATCGGCGATTGTGGTTTCGTCCTGATCGCCGTCGATGACGTGGAACCGGTCGGGGTGAGCCTCGGCCAGCATCAGGAACCCGGCGTGCAGACGTTCCTGAAAGTCCAGCCCGAAGTCTTCGAACCGGTCCTCGCCGGAGTTGCGGGCGAGCCCCCGGGCGAGGGCCGCCGAAGGATCCATGTCGATCAGGAACGTCATATCAGGTTCGCGCCCGATCATCAGGTCGTGCAGCGCATCGACCTTGGTCACCAGATCACCCCGGGCCGCGCCCTGATAGACGCGGGTGGAGTCGGCGAAACGGTCGCTGATCACGATCTTACCGTCGTTCAGTGCCGGTTCGATGACCTTTTCCAGATGATCGCGCCGGGCGGCGGTGAAGAGCAGGATTTCGGTTTCGGGTGACCAGCGGGACGGATCGCCCGAGACCAGAAGCGTCCGGATTTCTTCGGCCCCGTCCGAGCCGCCCGGTTCACGTGTGAGTACGACATCGTGGCCCAGCGCCCGCAGGCCTTCGGCGAGCCGTCGCGCCTGCGTCGATTTTCCGGAGCCGTCGATGCCTTCGAATGTCAGAAACAGGCCGGTTGGCATCAACGCAGTGCCTGCGCCTCTCCCAGCGCCTTTTCGAACAGGATCAATGCCGCGGTACGGACGCGGGGCAGGAACCCGCCGCGCGCCACACCACGGTCGGCGACCAGCGGGATGCGGGCCTCTGGCAAATCTTCGCGTTCGATCACAAGCTCTGCAATCGCGTCGCCTTCGGCGATAGGGGCTTCGAGCGGCCCGCGATACTCGACCCGCGTGTTTCCGGGATTCGGGTTGGTGGCGGAGAAGAGCAGGTTCACATCGTCCGGGGCGACAAGGCCGATGCGGGTGTGATCGCCCATCCAGACCGGGGCTTCGGCGATGACGGTGCCGCCTTCGATGACATCCTTCTGGGTGAACTGCCGAAACGCCCATCCGATTATCTTTTCAGATTCCTCGGCGCGTTGGGCGCTGCTGTCGAGGCCGGTGAAGACAAAGACGATACGGCGGTTTCCCTGCATCGCCGAGCCGACGAAACCATAGCCGGCCTCTTGCGTGTGCCCGGTTTTCAGCCCGTCGCCGCCGATCCCGGCATCGAGGATCGGGTTGCGGTTGAAGCGGTTCGCGGGCGAGCGGTCCTTGTAGTCGAACTCGCGCTGCGCGAAGTAGCCGTAGTACTCCGGAAATTCCTCGATGATATGGGTCGTCAGAACGCCCAGATCATGCATCGTCATCCGCTGGTTCGGGCTTGGCCAGCCCGAGGAATTGGTGAAGACCGAGTTGGTCAGGCCGATCTGCGGCGCAACCTCGTTCATCAGGCGGGCAAAGGCGGCTTCGGAGCCGGCCAAGCCTTCGGCCACCACCACGGTCGCGTCGTTGCCTGAGGACACGATGATCCCCTGGATCAGTTCCTCGGCGGTCGGCCGGTCCAGTTCATTGAGGAACATGGTCGACCCGCCCATTGCCTTGGCGCGCGACGACACGGCGAACTCTTCGTCCAGCGTGACGCGCCCGTCGCGCAAGGCGTCGAACAGCATGTAAAGCGTCATGAGCTTTGACATGGAGGCAGGGGGCAGGGGTTCGTGCGCGTTCTTTTCGAACAGAACCGTCCCCGTGGTCACATCATAGATATAGGCCGCCGTCGCGCGCGTTTCGAACGCCGCATGGGCGGCGCTTGCAACCAGCATCAGGACGACGGCGGTGAAGGAAGAACGAAGGCGCAGCATGTGCTCTCTCATCGGTCAGTTGGTGACGAAATAGGCATCCTCGAAGCCAAGCTCGCGAACCTTTGCAAGAATCTGACGCCGCTCTGCCGTGGTGTTCGAGGGGCCGACAACGACACGCCAGAACTTGTTTCCGCTGGATTCCTGAGCAAGCACGGTCGGCACGATGCCGATATTCCGCAGGCTGGTGGCGGTGTTTTCGGCGTTGGCCTCCTTGCTGAAGATGCCGATCTGAATGAATGGCTTGTCGAGCGAGGACGTGGTGGCGGGGGCTTGTGCGGGCGCGGAAGCGGGGGCTGCTGCTGCGGCGACCGTTCCGGCGGGCTGGATCACCTCGGTGCCGTCGGCTTCGTCGATGGCCGCAGCAGCGCTTGCCAGCGGATCGAGCGAAGTGGATTCGATGCCATCGGTCGCGATTGCATCGGGGTCGGCCAGTTCCGGTTCCGGCGCTTCGATCACGACCTCTTCCCGGCGGAGCGCGACGACATCCAGAACCATGGGCTGACCGGCCAGCATCCCAAGCGCCCCGGCGGCTTCGGAAGAGACCTGAATGCGGGGCCCGGGATTGTCGACTTCGCGGCGGAACAGGCCGCCAACGACCGACTGGCCATTGCCGGTGTTTCGGATGATCACGCGTTCGGCGTCGGCGACTTCCGGATGCGCGACCCAGACGCCGCCAAGGGACGGGCGTCCATCCCACAGGCCGGGCTCGTTGACGGCAAAGACATCGGGCGCCTCGACATCCTGTTCGATCACCGTGCCGGTCGCGGCGGCGGATGCGGATGTTGCGGTTCCCCCGGCGTTGCCCGGGCCTGAGAAGAGAGAAAACTCGCCCCCTTCCTCGCATCCTGCCAGAAGTACGAAAACTGCGATTGCAGAGATTGCCCCAACGCTCGTCGGTCTTGTCATGCCTTGCCCCTTTCGCCGCGCATTTTCTACGCTTTTGCGGTGCCCAGCTTTACTGCTCCAATGCGCTCTCGCGGCGCGATGGCGTCACAGTAACCGCTGTCGGCGAACATGGGAAGTACCGTCGGTCAGATCGGCAGATTTCAGGACGGGCTTGCGCGTTTGAAAGGCTTTACACTCCAGGGGCTTTCCCGCTAAAGAAGCGCCGCCGGAGAGGTGGCCGAGTGGTCGAAGGCGCACGCCTGGAAAGTGTGTAGGCGGGAAACCGTCTCCAGGGTTCGAATCCCTGTCTCTCCGCCACCCACCCTCTCTGTCAGCAAAGTCTGTTGTTCCCTGTTTTCGCACGCTTTTCCGGCATTTAGTTCTTGCCATCTGCCAGTGAGACGACAGTAATCCCCCGAGCTGGCGCGATGTATCCGGTCTGTGTGCGGTGGCACCCTCACGCGCTTCGGTTAGGGCCAGACGTCGCCAGTCCCGCAGCTTTCAGCGTAACGCCAGCGAGAACTTTGGGCGGTTACGAGACTGACGTAGAACAGTCGGCACGCTTTGGCGGCATCAATGACGTTTCCCTTGCGGGTGTTTCGCACGCCTGGACGTTCAGCCGATCGCCGAACCGGAAGCCTCGTTCGGAGGCGATGTTCAAGTCTGCGCCATACTCCCGATGTACCAGACCAATCGGCATGAGCTTCCGGCAATTGAGGCCCTAAGCCGATATTCTAAGATAGAAAGCGTAAAGCTGCGGCAGGATCGACGCGGGATCTTTAAGCCCAAGCTCTTGTGCGGCTCGGTAGGGCCAGTTGGGTTCGCGCAGCATCTGGCGGGCCATCGAGATCAAGTCTGCGCGGCCCTCGCTGATAATGGCATTGGCATGGGTGGGATCGGTGATCATGCCCACGGCCATTGTCGGCAGCCCGGTCTCGTGCCGGATCCGATCGGCATAGGGAACCTGAAAGCCCGGCTCGGGTTTTTGTGCAGCCAGCCGTTGCCCACTGGGCAACCCGCCGCCTGAGCAATCCATCAGATCGACGCCCAGACTTCGCAGTTCGCCCGCAAGCGTCACCGTATCGTCAAGCGTGAGTTTTCCGCCCTCGCCATCCACACAGGACGCGCGGTAGAGCACAGGAACATCTGACGGCACCGCTTGGCGGATGGCACGCGCTACTTCAAGCGGTAAACGCATGCGACCGGCCAGATCACCGCCGTAACCGTCGGTGCGACGGTTCGACCAAGGCGACATGAAACTGTGCAGCAGGTAGCCGTGAGCGCCGTGAACCTCGACCCCGTCAAAACCCGCGGCCAACGCACGTCGGGCCGCTTCGGCAAAGGCGTTCACGATTGCCGGCATCTCGGAGGCGTCCAGCGCGCGAGGCGTGTGCCAACCCTCGCGGGCAGGGATGGCCGAGGGTGCTACGGTTTGCCAAGGTGGTTCATCTGACCCGGCATCAAGCGGCCCCGCCCCATCCCATGGACGTTTGGTCGATGCTTTCGCACCGGCATGGCCAATCTGCAGAAATGTCGGAATGCCTTGTTTTCGGTAAAGCCGGGTGACGCGCTGCCATGCGGCGACGTGTTCGTCGCGATAGATCCCGGTGCAGCCGGGGCTGATGCGTCCTTCGGCCATCACACCCGTTGCCTCTGCAATGGCCCCGCCGATACCCGAGGACGCATAGCGGCCGTGATGGGCCACGTGCCAGTCATTGGGTGCACCGTCATCGGCCTGATACTGGCACATCGGCGCCAGCACGATGCGATTGGGCAGGGTGACACCACGTATCGTGTAGGGCGTGAACAGCGGGGGCAGATCGGTCATGCCATTGGCCTTTCATTAAGAGTATGTCGGGCCGGACCACCCAGATCTTTACGATTCGGCCCGGGATGGTGCCGGATACCTCGCGCCGAAAGCCGTTCAATCGGGGCTCGAGTCGCGATTTCCGTGAATTTCGACAAGGCGACTGCGCGGGCCTTTTCACGGCTTGATACTTGGCACAAAACGTTCATATTGCGAACAAAAGTCAACATAGCGAACATTTTCAGTTTCTTCCTGTAGGTCCAACTTGCCGCCCCAGACCACACTGCAACACCAATTTCGACAAGAAAGAGATAGACATAGCGGTGTTACAGGTACTAAAAAATGTTTACTGCCATCAAACAATCGGGCTGGCAATTAAAATGCCGCCCCCGCCCGCAGGCTGTTCAACCTGCGGCAACAAGGAGGTTTTGTCATGAATTATCGGATGTCGTGGCTTTTGGCCGCGAGTATCGCGATTGCGTCGCCAACCTTTGCGCTCGCCCAGGATGTGTTGACGATCGGTGTGCGCAGCGAAGCCGCCAGCATGGACCCGCACTGGACCCAGCTGTCAGGCGATACGCAGGTGCAAGAACACATCTTCGAAAGGCTGGTTGGACTTTCGCCCACGTCCCAACCCATTCCCGGGCTCGCGGTGTCATGGGCGCCGATTGACGAGACCACGTGGGAATTCAAGCTGCGCGAAGGCGTCAAGTGGCACGATGGTGAAGACTTCACCGCCGATGATGTGATCTTCACGTATGACCGGCTGCGCGCCGGGGTGTCGGGCGCGCCGGCGTCGCCCGCGTTCCAGCTTGAAAAGGGCGGCAAGCAGTGGACGAAGGTGGACGATTTCACCCTTCGGATCACGACAGAAGGTCCCTATCCGACCATGGCCGAAGACCTTGCCATGTTGCCGATCATCGCCGAACACGCGGCGTCGGGGGTTGAGCCATCGGTAGATTTCAACACCGGTCAGGCCGCGATCGGCACCGGGCCCTACATGTTTGAGGAATACTCTCCGGGTAGCCAAATCACGGTCAAGAAATTCGCCGATTACTGGGGCGGTGAGCCGCATTGGGACCAAGTGGTTTTCCGGCCTGTGGGTCAGGACTCTGCCCGTCTGGCGGCGCTGCTCAACGGCGATGTCGACATGATCGACTATCCGCCCACCATCGATATCCCGCAGTTGCTCGAGGATCCGAACTTCGTGGTGTCGACTATCCCTGCCGACCGGCTGATCTACATCATCCCCGGATATAAGCATATCGAGCCTTTCATCACCGATGCCGAAGGCAACCCGATGGTGCCGAACCCATTGCGCGACTGGCGGGTGCGCAAAGCGCTGTCGCTTTCGATCAACCGCGACGCGATCCGTGACCGGATCATGGGCGGTGCGTCGTTGCCGGCCAAGAACATCGTGCCGCCGGGGTTCTTTGGCTATGTCGAAGGGCTTGAGGCCGACGCCTACGATCCCGAACAGGCTCAGGCTTTGCTGGCGCAGGCGGGCTATGGCGATGGCTTCAACGTCACGCTTCACGGACCCAACGACCGCTATATCAACGACGCCCGCATCCTCGAGGCGATCGCTCAGATGTGGTCACGCGTTGGTGTGACAACCGAGGTCGACGCCATGCCGCGCAACGTGTTCTTTTCGCGTCTGATCCGTGGGGATGAGCTTTCGATGCCGGGATTTGACGTGCCGGAGTTTTCGATTGCACTCACTGGCTGGGGCACAGTCGCGGGCGAGGCGACCTATACCGTCAGCGGCACGCTTGAGACCTACAACGCGGTCACCGGCGGTGGGAACGGTAATTTCGGGCGGTATTCCAATACAGAGGTTGATGCCCGTTCCGTCCTTGCCAAGCGGACGATCGACAACGACACGCGCCGCGCGATCCTGGAAGAGGCGATCACCATCGGGATGGAGGACTATGCCTATATTCCGGTCCATTTCCAGGTGAACCAGTGGGGCATGAAGGCATCGCTGACCCATGAACCGCGCACGAACGAGCGGACGCGTGCCATGGATGTGCGCCGGGTCGAGTGACCTGCGCCATCTGATCTGACAGGTTGTCCGGCGCGTGCTGTGCCGGGCAACCGATCTGGGCCATGCCCCGTTTTTGAGTTGCCCATGACCGTAAAACTGCGGACCGGAACATCATGACAGAATTCATCGTTAAACGCCTTCTTCAGGCCCTGCTGGTTCTGGCTGTGATGACCGTTCTGGTGTTCTTCGGTGTCAATGTGATCGGCAACCCTGTCTACATCTTTGCCTCATCGGAATGCGACCAGCCCTGCCTGGACGCGATCATCAAGGATCTGGGCCTCGACCGCCCGATATGGGAGCAATACTGGGTCTTTATCGGAAACCTTCTTCAAGGTGACCTGGGCAATTCCTTCACGCACGGCGTACCGGCGATGTCGCTTATCTGGCAGCGTCTGCCCGCGACGCTGGAACTTGCGTTCTGTGCGCTGGTGATTGCGTTGACGGTCGGCCTGCCGCTGGGGGTTGCGGCGGGGTTGCGGCCCACCCACTGGACATCCCGGGTGATCATGGGCTTTTCGATGATCGCCTTTTCGGTGCCGATCTTCTGGATCGGGCTGATCATGATCATCGTGTTTTCGGTATCGCTCGGATGGATGCCCGCTGTGGGGCGGGGCGATACTGTCGATATCCTTGGTGTCGATCTGAGCCTGTTCACACTTGACGGGCTGCACCACCTGGCGATGCCCGCGTTTACGCTGTCGTTGATCATGATGGCGATGGTCATCCGCCTGACCCGCGCCGGAATGCGCGAGGTCCTGTTTTCGGATTACATCAAGTTTGCCCGCGCCAACGGCATCCGCGAAAGACGTATCCTGACGCTGCATGTGATGCGCAACATCCTGATCCCGATCGTGACGGTTCTGGGAATGGAGTTCGGGGGCGTCATCGCCTTTGCGGTCGTGGTAGAGTCGATCTTTTCCTGGCCCGGCGTGGGCAAGATGCTGATCGATGCAATCGCCGTGCTCGATCGTCCGTTGATCGTGGCCTACCTGATCTTTGTGGTGATCATGTTCGTTACGCTGAACCTGATCACTGATATCATTTATTCCCTGCTTGATCCGCGCGTGCGGCTTGGGGGCAATTCATCATGAGCGGGACGGTCGCCCATACCGCACCCGCCCCGGGTGTCTGGCGCGAGTTCTTTCGCTCGCCCGCCGCCATCGTGGCCCTGGCGACATTTTCGGGGTTCTGTCTGGTGGCGTTGTTTGCGCCGTGGATCGCCCCGCAAAACCCCTATGATCTGGCCCAGGTCGATATCATGGATTCCCTTCTGCCCCCCGGTTCGGAAAGCTGGACCGGCGCGCCCTATCACCTGGGCACTGATGGCCAAGGGCGCGACATGCTTTCGGCGATGATCTATGGCATCCGGATCTCTCTATTGGTGGGGCTGGTGTCGGGGGTCATCGCGCTTGCGGTCGGCACGGTCGTTGG
The DNA here is from genome assembly GCA_947503175.1 of uncultured Paracoccaceae bacterium. Lineage (GTDB taxonomy): Bacteria > Pseudomonadota > Alphaproteobacteria > Rhodobacterales > Rhodobacteraceae > Ovoidimarina. The sequence goes on along the minus strand of CANNCO010000003.1, from coordinate 159,877 downwards.
CCTTGTTGCGGCGTATCGGGGAGGTTGGGTTGATACGATCCTGATGCGCATCGTCGATCTGCAACTGAGTTTTCCGACGATCCTTGTGGCGCTGATCCTGCTGGTGATCCTCGGTCGCGGTGTCGACAAGATCATCTTTGCACTGGTCGTCGTGCAATGGGCGTATTTCGCGCGAACCGTGCGCGGTGTCGCGCTGGTGGAAAGCGTGCGCGAATATGTTGATGCGGCGAAAGGGCTGAGGCTGGGGCATCTGCGCATCCTGTTCGGTCACATCCTGCCGAACTGCCTGCCCACGATGCTGGTCGTGGCGACGATGCAGATGGCTGCCGCCATCTCTTTGGAGGCCACGCTTAGCTTTCTGGGGCTTGGCTTGCCACCGACCCGCCCATCGCTTGGGCTGCTGATCGCCAATGGCTTTGATTATCTGCAATCGGGCCGGTACTGGATCAGCGTTCTGCCCGGGCTAGTCCTTCTTGCCATCATCGTCAGCGCCAACGTGCTGGGCGACCGGATGCGCGATACGCTGAACCCGCACCTATGACCGCACCGCCCGTCTTGGAGGTGAAAAACCTCAACACATCCTTTCTCTTGCCCATCGGAGAAGTGCGTGCGCTGCGCGACATTTCGTTTGACGTGCGGCGTGGGGAGATCCTTGGGCTTGTCGGCGAGTCCGGCTCGGGCAAGTCGATTACCGGGTTCTCCATCAACGGCCTGCTCAGCCCACCGGGGCAGGTCATGTCCGGCTCGATCCGCCTGCATGGGCAAGAGATCACGGGGCTGACCCCTGCGGCGATGCGCCAATTGCGGGGGGCGAAGATTGCCATGGTCTTTCAAGATCCGATGATGACGCTGAACCCGGTTCTGAAGATCAGCCTGCAAATGGGCGATGCGTTGCGGGCCCATGCCCGATTAAGCGAGCGTGAGGCGCGGGCCCGCAGCATCGCCGCTTTGGAAGAGGTGGGCATCCCCGCCCCGGAAGAACGGCTGGATGCGTTTCCTCATCAACTATCGGGGGGCATGCGCCAGCGCGTGGCGGTGGCCATCGCGCTGCTGCACGAGCCCGATCTGGTGATCATGGACGAACCAACGACTGCACTGGACGTCACGATCCAGGGGCAAATTCTGGCTCTTGTGCAACGGCTTTGCCGCGAACGTGGAACGGCGCTGATCTGGATCACCCACGATCTGGCCGTGGTCGCCGGGATCGCGGACCGGATCCTTGTGATGTATGCGGGCCGGATCGTTGAAGATGGCACCATTGACGAGCTTCTGGATACGCCGGCCCATCCCTATACCCGCGGATTGATCGACAGCGTACCAACCCGCGAGCAGCGAGGAAGCCGTTTGCGCCAGATCCCCGGACGCATGCCCGCGCTGACCGATATTCCCGAAGGTTGCACCTTTCGGCCGCGCTGCAGTTTTGCGACGGACGCCTGCGCGGCGCCGCAAGAGATGCGGTCGCTTGGCACACGTCTTGTCAGGTGTTGCCATCCACTGACCGAGGTAAGCGCATGAGCGAACCGATCCTGACAGTGCGCCACGCCACGCGGCGGTTCGGCGAAGGCGGTGATCTGGTGACGCGCGTGCTTGCCCGGCTGGGCCTGATCCGGCCACGGCCCATCGTGACCGCGGTTGATGATGTCTCGTTTGAGCTGGAACGCGGGAAGGTGCTTGGGATCGTCGGGGAATCCGGCTGCGGCAAGTCCACCCTTGGCCGTATGATCGCGGGGCTTCTGCCGCCCAGCGCAGGTGAGATTATCTTGAACACGGGCGACGGTGCGGCTGCCTTGCCGATGCAGATGATTTTTCAGGATCCGTTCTCGTCGCTCAATCCGCGCAAGCGCGTGCGCGATCTGGTGGGCGAGGCGCCGCGCGTCCACCGGGTCGTCGCGCCAGCAGAGCTTGAGAATTACATCGAACGCCTGATGCAGCGATGCGGCATCGACCCTTCCGTACGCGACCGGTTTGCCCACCAGTTTTCGGGCGGTCAGCGCCAACGGATCGGGATCGCCCGCGCCCTTGCGGTCGAGCCCGAGATCCTTGTGGCCGACGAAGCGGTCAGCGCGCTGGATGTCTCGGTACAAGCGCAGATCATCAACTTGTTCATGGACCTGCGCGACGAGCTTGGCCTGACTTACGTGTTCATTTCCCATGACCTTGGCGTGGTCGAACACATCGCCGATACGATTCTGGTGATGTATCTGGGCCGCGTGGTCGAAATGGGTCCGGCTGAGGTTGTGTTTGACCAACCGCTCCACCCTTATACCCGCGCCCTTATCGCGGGTGTTCCACGACTTGACCGCCGCCACGTTGTCTACGCGCCGATTGCTGGTGACATTCCCTCACCGATAGACCCGCCGCCGGGATGCCACTTTCATCCGCGATGCCCGTTCGCCCGCGACCGCTGCCGCGCAGAACGCCCCGAGAACCGCAAGGTCATGGGGCGCGAGGTCGCCTGTCATTTCGCCGAAGATATAGCCAGTCAAAAGGAGCCCTCATCATGGCCAGCTACACAGACCGCCTGACCCGTTTTCAGGAGAGCCTGAACGATCAAGCCGACCTGGTCTTTTTCCCGATGGGGACGGACCTTGATTACCTGACCGGTATCCATCGTGATATCCCCAACTATGGCCGCAACCTGCATCCCGGCATGTGGCTGGAAGGAGCCTGGATCGCGCCGGGCCGTGACCCGATCCTGACCGTACCGCGTATGACGGCCGAGTTCGGCGCGACCGGCGGGCTTGATGCCTTTGACGTGCGGGTTCTGGGCGACTGGGACGATCCGGTGGCACTTGTCTCTGGCATTTTGGGCGAGATGGCCGTCGGCGATACGCCGAAGATTGCGGTCAGCGATGATGCCGAGGCCGAGACGCTGATCGAACTGCAAAGACTGCGGCCCGGGGTGACCTTTGTGTCTGGTACCGGCTTGTTGCGCGCGCTTCGCGTGGTCAAGGACGCCGATGAGATCGAGAAGCTGCGCGACGCGGGCCGGATCACCGAAGCCGCCTTTGCCGCAACCGTGAAGCAGATGAAAATCGGGATGACCGAGCTTGATGTTTTGTCCGAGCTTGACCACCAGATGAAGGCCCACGGTTCGCTCGGACCGTCATTCACGACTTCTATGTACAACACCGGACCGAACATCACGCTGGAGTTCGGCGACAAGCTTAAATCCTGGCCGCGCAAGCTCGAGCCGCCGACCAGTGTGCTGTTTGACTTCGGTGCTGTGCTGGACGGGATGTGCTATGACTTTGGTCGTACGGCTTGCATGGGTGCGCCTTCGAAAGAGCAGCTCAAGGTGCATCGTCTGATCATGGAAAGCCAGGCGGCCGGCATCGCCGCGCTGAAAGCGGGCGCGGCCACATGTGAGGCGGTGGACAAAGCAGCCCGCGACGTGCTGGTCGATGCGGGCTATGGCCATGCCTTTCGACACCGGCTTGGCCATGCGATCGGATGGGACGTGCATGAACCGCCTTTCCTGACGAAAGGAGATGAGACGCTGGTGCAGGAAGGCATGATCTTTACGATCGAACCTTCGATCTTTCAGGACGGTGACGTCAGTGCCCGGGTCGAGGACTGCATCGTTGCACGCCCAGGCGGAGGAGAGGCGCTGACGGGCGGGTTTCAAGACTTGATTGTCATCGAATGACCACCGCGGCCCGGATCACTCGAAACTGGTGTGCCGGAACAATTCCGGCCATACGGCGTGCATGACGATGCAAGACCCCGATGATCAAACAGTTGCGACACCTGTTGCGCCGCAGATGGGCCACAGGATCCGGGCCCGACGCCAGAAGGCGCAAATGACACTTCAGGCGGTGGCGGATGCCGCCGAAATCTCGACGGGGTATCTCAGCCTGATCGAGCGTGACAAGGCCGTGCCGACTTTGACGACACTGGATCGAATTGCGCGGGCATTGGGGACCGGACTGGATCAGTTTGTGGCCCGGCCGCAGCCCGTGGACTGTGTAACGCACGCGGCCACGCGGCCGAGGTTCTATCTTGGATCGGACCAGATTGGATACGAACGCGTGAGTGCCCAGTTTCCGGGCGCGGAGCTTTCAAGCTATGTACTGACCGTTGCGCCGGGGTATCATTCCGAACGCGTCATTCACGCCGGCGAGGAGCATGTCTTTATCTTGTCGGGCAAGATGCAATTGTGGCTTGAGAATGAACGGCTCGACCTGATTGAGGGCGACAGCGTGCATTATGCGTCAGAACGGTCCCACGGCTGGGGAAATCCGGGCAAGATCTCTGCCAGGATCCTGTGGACGGGCACTCATGACATTTTCTCACAACGGCAGAGTAGTTCTTCCTGAGCAATCGACGGCCTAGAACGGTATTGGGCCCCTTGCGTCAGTCCTTTCCGGCCACTGGGATCTGTGCCGTTGAAGGATCGAGGTGCTGGTGCGCCGGGCCGGAAAGCCCCGTGCTGTTAAAGGCAAGGTGGTCCAATCAGACCCTTGGGTGACACGATACCGTGTAATCGATCACAAAGTGCGGCCAAAAACGGATCTGTGAGCAATGTCTTCAGGGTGAAACACATCGCTGTTCTTTCGGTGTGACGCGAATTTTTATGGACGGCATCGCCGATGTTCCTGACACCAAAGTTTGTGCGCAATGCGTACATAAATTTGTCTTGCGCACAGTTCCAGCTGCCTTACACTCATACTTTCAGCGCAGGCTTTTCATTGCGCACTTCGAGTTCGTGGGGATGAAGAATTGCCGTTGCGTCTGTATGTGGACGTCATTGACAAGCTGAATGTGTTGGTGACGGCAATTGTCGCCGCGTTGCTGGCAGTGGTGGCCATTGCGGTCATGATGCAGGTAATGGTGCGCTTTGTTCTTACCGCTTTAGACATCAATATCTCTGCACCCTGGACCGAAGAACTTGCCCGGTACACGTTGATCTGGATGGTTTTTCTTGGGGCGGCGGTCGGTGTGCGCCACGCGCGTATGATCGCACTGGAGTTCGGCGTTCGAAAGTTGCCGGCCAAGACCGGTGTCCCGATACGATACGCGGTGATGATCCTGTGCATCGCGTTTTTCGGGCTCCTCTTTTTCGTCGGACTTAACTTTCTCGAGTTGGGGCGGTCAGAAACCAGTCCGGTTCTGGGGATTTCAAAAGAAAAGGTCTATTGGGCGATGCCCGTGGGGATGGTGCTGATGATCCTCAACTCACTGGCGCTTATTGCGGAAACCATCATAGAAGGACGCGATATCCGGTTTGCGTCCGATTTCGCGCCGGACGACTGACATGATCCTTCTGGTCGTTGTTCTTCTTGTCCTCTTTCTTGCAAGTGTCCCAATTGCAATGGCGCTTGGTCTGGCAGCAATACCGACGCTGGTGACCAAGAACATTCCATTCATCGCCGTCCCCCAGGTGGTTTTCGAGTCGCTCGACAGTTTTGCGCTGATGGCGCTGCCACTCTATGTTTTGGCCGGCCGTTTGATGCAGCATGGCGGGATTGCCCGGCGGCTTGTGGAACTTGCCAAAGCGCTGGTGAGCTGGGTTCGCGGCGGGCTTGCAGCCGCCGTGGTCATGACATCTATGCTATTTGCGACGATTTCGGGATCGTCTGCCGCGACGGCCGCGGCCATTGGTTCGATGCTGATCCCCGAGATGGAAAAGCAGAAATACCCCCGCCCGTTCAGCGCGGCGACGACGGCTTCTTCCGGAGAGCTTGGGGTGATCATCCCGCCATCTGTCGCCATGGTCATCTACGGCGTGATCACCGGCATTTCGATCACGGATCTGTTCATTGCCGGGTTTCTGCCGGGTCTGATGATCGGCGTTTCGCTGATGACAACGGCAATCCTTGTGGCGTGGATCATGGGTTATGGAGAGCGCCAGCGTTTTCAGCCGGGGCTATGGATGCGCGACGTTGGCATTGCCTTTTGGCGGGCGTCGCTTTCCCTGTTCATGCCGGTGATTATTCTTGGTGGAATTTTCGGTGGCATCTTTACCGCGACAGAAGCTGCGGTGGTGGCTGTGTTTTATGCCCTGTTTCTGGGTGTGGTCGTCTATGGCGAACTATCGGTGAGGGATTTACCGCGGATATTTGCAAGTGCGGCGATCACATCGTCAGTGGTCATGATCATTGTCGCCTTTGCCGCGATGTTCGCCTTTGCCCTGCACCTTTTGCGGGCGCCTCAGCAGATTGGCATGCTGCTCAGCACGGTGACCGAAAACCCGATCTATTTCCTGTTGCTCGTGAACATCTTCCTGCTGGTCGTGGGCATGTTCATGGAAACCTTTGCTGCAATTGTCATCCTGGGGCCGATCCTTTCGCCGATCGCGGTGAGCTATGGCATCGATCCGGTTCATTTCGGGATGATCATGATTGTCAACCTTGCAGTCGGCATGGTCACACCGCCGGTCGGGGTGAACTTATTCATCGCATGTGGAATCGCGCGCATCACTATGGAGCAATTGATGCGCCCGCTCGCGGTGTACCTGATGGTCCTCATCACCAACCTGATGATCATCACCTACGTTCCGGGCATCTCGCTTGCCCTGCTCCGCTAACCAAAAAAGATTGGGAGATTGTGTAAGATGAAGATGAGACAGAGTGCATTCGGACTAGCGGCGGCCTTGGCCGTTGGCGCGGGCTCTGCGCAGGCGCAGGACTATACCATGACCATGGCACATGTTCTGAGTGATCAAAGCCCCTATCAGGTCATCCTCAACGAGTTCAAATCCCTTGTGGAAGAACGCTCTGGTGGCGACATCGCCGTTGAGATTCAGTGTTGCGGTCAGGCGGGCAACGAAACCCGCGCAATTCAATCGATGCGGACAGGCATCTTGACGGGCGGTTTCGTGGGCGGTTCGACGCTTGAGACGGTCGTCCCGGCATACCGGGTGTTGTCCTTGCCTTATCTCTTCGAGGACAAGCAGCAGGCCTATGAAGTGCTTCAAAGCGACATGGGCCGCGAAATGCTCGATCTTCTAGATGACTTCGGGATGTACGGCCTTGGCTTCGGCTCTATCTACGAGCGTTCGGTTGCCACCAAATCGCCGGCAAGAGTTGCCACAATCGAGGATATGCAGGGCCTGAAGATTCGCGTGCTGCCAACACCGGGATTTGTAGAAGCCTACAAGGCCATGGGCACGCAGCCCACGCCAATGTCGTATGGTGAACTTTTCATGGCGATCCAGAACAATGTGGTGGATGCGCTTGAGATTTCGCCCGATGCGATCGTGGCCGATGGCTTTTACGAAACGGTCAACACGTACACGATGACCAAGGCGCACCAGTCCACCACGGTCATGGTTCTTTCCAAAACATGGTGGGACGGTCTGCCGGCGGATGTTCAGGAACTGATCCAGACAGCGGCCACAGAGGCCATTGCGGTTGGGATCGAGGCGCATGACGCGCTTGCGGATGCGGGTCTTGTGACGGCGGCTGAAGCGGGTGTCGAAATCCTTGAGCCCGATCTTGCCCCGTTCATGGCAGAAGCCAAGAAAAGCTGGGACGTGATCCTTACCGACCAGCCTGAAGCGGCCGCGTTCAAAGATCGTTTCGAGGCATTTATCGCCGCCAACTGATCAGACGCCAAACTGAGTTCTGTGGGGCGGTCGCCATGACCGCCCCATTTCGTTTCAGGCCATGGCAACTGTGCTGCCGCATCTCCAACAGCCGAAAAGATCAGCCATCCAGCCCGTCGGGCGCGGTCCAGTCCTTTGGCGGTGGCGCCCGATGGGCGGGCGGAATAGGCACGCGAAAGACCCCGCCGGAACCGGCCATTTCCATCCGCCGCCTGGCAATGCGCCAAACGCCTTCGTCCCTCACAAACCGGTCATGGTAGAGTCCAAACATCTCTGCATGGCTGCCATCGGCTGCTTCGTGCCAGGCAAATACGGCGCTTTCGGCTGTGGCCAGAAGATCGGTTTCAAACCAGACCCTGACGTTTGACAAATGGTGGGCTGTCCGCTTCCAGCGCCACATCCGCGCCAGTGACCGTTCAAGTGCTGCGCGCCCCGTTGATGTCAAACGTGGGTCGGGGCCATAGGCAACCTCGCAATCCTTAGTGAACAATTGGGCAAGATCGGCGAGCTCCATCCGGTCAAGCAAGCGACAGTAATCGGTGAGTACATCCGTAATCGCCTGACGCTGAACCAGTTCTTCAAGACGATCCATTACTGCACGGTCTCCAATCCATGAATAAGCTCATCGCGCCTAACGTCTGGGCCACGCGTTTCATGCGCCTGCAGACGGCGCGCGCCGATCAACCGGGTGCATCTTATCGCGGTGGAAGTTTTCGGTACCAGCGGCGTACAGAACCAGCCGCGATATCTTCCATTCCTCAGACACACGGCGAAACTCGTGGTGATACTGCCCCCATAACTCGCTCGTCGGGCGTCCGTCCTGATACCGGTGCCATGCATAGACATAGGAAACGCTGGCCGCTGCGTCTGGCGCAGTGAGATTAATCGAAACGTTTGAAATGTGATGGCTTGTTGCCGCAAAAAACTTGGCAAGCCCGCGGGTTACCATCGGCGTGAGTTCATCCAAGCCGTTCATTGTGGGCACATCCGGACCATAGTCTACCACGGTATCAGAAGTGAAAAGCGCCAGCACTTCGTCTGCCTCGGCCCGGTCAAAGTGAAAGCAATAGGCGTGGATGACATCAGTGATCGCGGCCTTGTCGAGGATGTCTTGAAGGGTCTTTGCGTGGGCCATTTCCGCTCTTTCTCCCCGTTTGTGGGGCTTCATTCATGGAAGACACGGCCCTCAAGGGCTCCCGCCATGGCAGCTTTGGTGATCAGGGCCGGCGGGCCCGAACTCTTTTTGCTGCCAGAAGAATCAAGGCCAGCGAGAGCACCAACAAGGCAGAGATCAGCGTTCCGATAACAGCCACCGATGGGACGAGAGGCGAGTAGTTCGTGGCCGTTCTTGAAAAGAGCCACACCGGCAAGGGCGTGTCCGGACCGGAGGTGTAGATTGACAAGGGCAGGTTCGACCATGACAGAAGGAAAGCGAAAAGCGCCCCGGAAAAAATCCCCGGCCAAAGGGCAGGAAGCGTCACTTCTCTGATCACCTGCCACCGATTTGCGCCAAGATCGCGCGCGGCTTCTTCCTGGGCGGGATCGTATCCGAAGAAACGGATGGATATCACAAGGGTCACAATCGGAACGATCCAGACGAGATGGGCAAAGATTGCCGTTTTCCAGCTTGGCGCAAGGCCGACGGCGTTGAGCGACAGCAGAAGCGCCAGACCCAGAACGGGCTGCGGAAAGAAGATCGGAAGCACCAGAAGCCGTTGAAAAACGCCTCGCCCACGCCAATCATATCGGGCAAAGGCAACGGCCCCGAGTGTTCCCAAAACTACCGCCAGGATCACAACGAAGAGGGCAATCCAAAACGAAATCGAATGGATCTGCCAGGTTGTGAAAGATGCGATTGCGTCGCGATATGCGTCAAGCGACCAGACCTTGTGGGGAAATCGCATATAGCGGGTATTGGCCATGGAGGCCAAGACAACGGATACGATTGGAATATAGAGAAACCCGAGGATCAGGACGATCCAAAGCGCTTGAAGCGCACTGGTATGGGGCCCTCGTGTCATCGGCGGGTCAGCCTGTTTAGGTCAAGCCGTGACAGGACCGGAAGCACGATAAGCGCCGTGACCAGAATGACGATTACGGTCAGCGCAGCGCCCATCGGCCAGTCTTGTGCGTAATTGAACCGCTGTTCAATTGCGGCGGTAATGACCGTTACTGCGCGTCCGCCAAGGATCGCGGCCTCGGCATTTGCGCCAAGACACAGAACAAAGGTCAATAACATTCCGATCAAAAGACCCGGCGCGGCCAAGGGCAGTTCAACTTCCCGAAAGGTCTGCCAGCGGGTCGCGCCAAGATCGCGCGCAGCCTCGATCCGGTCGGCCGGGATCAGGCTGACCCCAAGAAGAAGCGGGAACAGCATGAAGGGCAAATGGATATAGATCATGCCGATCTGGGCTGCGGACCAGGTGTTAAGGATTGATCCGATCTGAATGTCGAAGACTGCGTTCATCGTTCCGGCAAGAATGCCGCCCCGGGGCATCATGAAAACCGACATGCCGAACAGCCGCACACTTTCGGAGATAAAGATCGGCAATGCGATCAGTGCGGACGCGACAGCCGCCCACCGCCCGGCATACCGATGCAGGATTACCGCAGTTGGCCATGCAAGAATGGCCGTCGCCAATGTTGTTGTGGCGGCACCGATCAGCGACCACATCAATGGCCGCGTATACCCATCCGTCACCGCAGACCGATAGTTTTCCAGCGTCAGATCACCTGTCAGGCCGAAGGTACGGCTTGGCATCAGACTGTACCACGCCACGATGAAGATCGGCGCGGCAAAGCAAACAAGCATAAAGATGGCGACGGGTGCTGCAAACCACGGCCCGGGGGACGAGCGCTGGCTCATTCGTCCATCCAGGCGATGTCTTCTGTGGAAAACGAGAATGGATGTGTCGTGCCAATGTCCAGCTCTGGCGCAGTGCCCGGCAATTCGGAGATGAGCGTTGCGCCAAGCTCGGACACAAGATGTACCTGTGTCCGCGACCCAAGCATCAATCTTTGGGTGACAGTTAGCTGAGTGGTGATTTCGCCCGGTCCCAGTTCAAGCGCCTCGGGTCGGATCATCGCATAGGCCCCACGCGCGGCCTGAACAGGTTGACCGATTTCCGAGAACACCTGCTTGCCGCCGGTATCTTTTTCGAGAGTCAGGATATTCACCTCGCCCATGAAGGACGCAACAAAGCGGTTCACGGGCGCGCTATAGATTTCAGCGGGTGTGCCGGTTTGCACGATCCGCCCGCTTTGCATGATCGCGATCCGGTCGGACATCACCATAGCCTCCTCCAGGCTGTGTGTGATGTAGACGAATGTGCGGCCTGTGCGCTGGTGAAGCTCTTTGAGTTCGACCTCGAGTGTCTTGCGCAGACGATAGTCGATGGCAGATAGCGGTTCGTCGAAGAACAGGATTTCGGGATCGGACGCGAAGGCGCGCGCCAGCGCAACGCGCTGGCGTTCCCCGCCAGAGCATTGCGTGACCGGGCGGCTGTAGTAATCCTCGGGCAATCGGACCAGCTGGAGCAGTTCCAGCGCGCGGTTTCGGCGATCGGCGGCGGGCACCCCCTTCATTTTCATTGCGAATTCGATGTTCTGACCGACGGTGCGATGATCAAAAAGGGCAAGGGATTGAAAGACCATTGCGGTTGGGCGTTTGTTCGCCGGGCTTTGCGTGATTTGTGTGTCGCGCAGGAACAGATCGCCGCTGGTGGGGGCTTCGAGACCTGCAAGAATGCGTACCAAGGTGGACTTGCCGCTTCCGGATGGGCCGACGATGGTCAGGAACTCCCCTTCGGGGATGGAGAGGGAAATGTCATCGACGGCTTTCAACGTGCCAAAGGTCTTTGACAAACCGGCCAGTGACAAGATCACCGGCCGGTCCGTTATGTGCGTGGTGTCGTGCAACACGCTTAGCCTCGATCGCGCATTGCGGCCGAATAGATGTCATAGAGACGATCATAGTCCGGCACGATATCGAACTCGACAGCATTGGCGATGCGCTGGTCGAACTCGTCCCACTGGATTGCCGCCAACTCATCGGTGGAGAACCGGGCCATCAAGTCTGGGTTTGACATCTGACTGACAGGTTGCAGGTTACCGTTCCCGCGCGCCACGAGTTCGGCAGCGTCCACGGTTGTAATGAACTCGAGCCAGTCAAAGGCGGACTCCTGGAAGTCGGGATTGTTCACGGCTGAGTTAAGCTCGATCCAGTTGATCCCACCCTTGCCATCGGCAGGGCCGCTGTTGGGCGTTATGGCGTAAAGCTCGGTGACGCCCTCGAGCCGTGCGGCTGCGGTCGTATAGGTGCCGCCGGTGAAGTAGAGGTCGATCTCGCCATTCAGGATTGCAAGGTTCAACTGCACAAAGTCGGTCGTGATAAAGGACGCGTTCTCGATCCAGCGTTTGCAGGTTTCTTCAAACTTGGCCACGTCTTCGTCGGATTTTTCCCGGAACGGATGAACGCCCGCGCCCATGCAGATGTCCATAACGTTCCAGTCTTCATAGGCAAGAATGCCATAGCGCCCGGCAAAGTCGGGGTTATTGAACAGATCCCAGCCTTCGTCCTGCGCAAGTGCCGGGGAGATGACGTCGGGATTGATGACGAAATCAAATGTTTCATAGCGCTGGACGATGCCCAGAAGATGCTCTTCATCCTCGCTCATGGCCCATTTGTAGGGCATCTGGAACTTGGGCTTCATGTCCGCGTAAAGCGGTTCAAAGCGGTCGCGTGGCAGATCTTTGATCAGACCGGCGGGCCACATGATGTTGCGGGCCCATGGGTTGTTGACGTTGATGAAATCCCAAACCGATGTTTCGCCAGCGCGCAGCCGGTTCACGGAACTTGGATCAGAGATGTGGATTTCATAACGAACATCAACGCCCGTTTGGTCTTTCCAAAGCGCCAGCAGATTTGGGTCGGCGTAGGCATCCCATGTCAGAAGGGACAAGGGGCGGTTCGACTGAGCGGCCAGACCGGTGGGTAGTGCTGCGGCGGCCATCCCCGCGGCAACGGTTTTTAGAAACTTCCGGCGATGAGAGGAATGCTGCATTGGGCGGTTCAGCGGATTGCTGGACGCCAACGATTTGAGTGCACGGTCTTTATTCATCGAAACTTGTCTCCCTGTTCGGACTGCGAACAAATATTCGCATAGCGCAGTCTCGCGTCTCGGCTTCTTGAGTCAATATGTGGATCGATATTTGGCGAAACGTTCAGCATCATTCATGTCGGACAAATGGACCCACTCGCCAGTTTTATGGGCGATGTAGATGTCCGGTAGGCGTTCTGGAAATTGTGACTGCAATGTACTGTCGGCGCCAAACGCATCCAACTGGGCAGGTAAGCTGTCCGGCAGGCGCCTGAGCCCACGTTCCGCAAGCTCATCTTCGCCGAAAAGCGAGATGTCTTCTTGCGTGGCGGGTGCCGCACGCAAGCCTTCCTCAATGCCGATGGTTCCGGCGGCCACAAGTGCCGCCAGGGCCAGATATGGGCTTGCGGCCGCGTCTGCAGCTCTGAATTCGAAATTGAACTGCCGGGCTTGTCCGTCGGCTTCCTTTGCGCTGAGCGGACAAATGCGAATGGCCGCTTCGCGATCTTGGGCCCCAAGGTTGTTGTAAGCCGCGCTCCATTTGTGCGGCACGAGACGTAAGGCCGAGACGGCCGATGGCGCGGTCAGGGCGGACACCGCATTCAAGTGTCGCAGAATCCCGGCGATGAAAGCGGATGCCGGTTCAGAGAGCATATCCTGGGCCTGAGGCGCGTGGGTTACCGGTTTCCCGTCCGGCGTCCAAAGGCTGATGTGGATATGGACGCCATTACCCACGACATCGGGCCCAATCAGCGGTGAAAAGGTTGCTGCAAGGCCCATGGCCGTGGCCGTGGCGCGCGTGATCTCGCGCAGGGCGGTTGCTTCATCCGCGGCCCGAAGCGCGGGTTTTGGCGGAAGGGTAACTTCGTACTGGTCGGGGCCGTATTCCCGCAAGAAGCTGTCGGGCGCGATCCCGGCCCCGCCGAGGGCTGTCAGCAACGCCTCTGCGAAAGGTTGTGCGGCGTTGAAGCCTTGCAGGGTGAACCCGCGTGTTTCCGGGCCGCCCGGAAGCATGAATTCATGCTCGAAGGTTGTGCGCAGTTCAAGTCCGCTGACCTCGGTAAATCGGTTTATCGTGCGTTTCAGAATGCTCCGCGTACAGCATTCCCAAGGTGTGCCATCAAGCTCGGTGATGTCGCTCAGAAGAAATGCCATCTTTCTTTCCTCGGGCAGACTGCACTGGGCCAACGTTTCGGGATCGGGATGCAGAACCAGATCGCCCAAGGCGCCATAGGGAGACTCTGCAATTGTGTCGAAACAGGTGATCTGCGCATTTGTCGGGGTCCAGCCGATACCGTTCGCCAACTTTTTCTCGAGATCCGACGATGCAAAACCCTTACCGCGGACAAGTCCGGAGAGATCGCTGGTACATGCCATGGTAAGAGCTGCGGCCATCGTTTCCTCCTCTTGCGCCATGGACGTATCGTGTGGAAAACTCGTCGCGTTGGCAATGCCTTACGATTGTTCAAAGGGGGGAGTTTTGGCCGCGCGTCTGTTGTCCGATACTGACCCTGATCCGGTGGACGTCAGCCAAGGAGGTGGCGATTGGCTTTTGACGGTGGAACATGCCGGGCGCGCCGTTCCGGCGGCACTTGGCGATCTTGATCTGCCGCCCGGTGAAATTGACCGCCATATCGGCTGGGATCCCGGGGCGCTGGATCTTGCCCGAAAACTTGCAGAGCAGCTTGATGCGTCGGTGATTGCACAGCGCTACAGCCGCCTTGTCATTGATTGCAATCGGCCCCGGGGCGCGCCGGACCTTGTGCCCGAGACAAGCGACGGGGTTGTTGTGCCACGCAACAGAACCAACGCCGAAGACCGCCAAAGGCGCTGGGATGAGATACATATGCCCTTTCACGCAGCGGTCGCACGTACCTTGAATGCTGGCACGCGCCGATTGATTGCCGTGCATACCTATGATCCCAAGCGCCGCTCGGACGCCGCGGTTCGGCCATGGCCAGTGGGACTTTTGTCGCGAAGGCCGAATGCCCTTTTGGATGCATTGACGCGGCACTTGTCGGGTTTGGAGCGATTTGGGCCACTGGGCATCAACGAGCCCTATGAGATCGAAGATACATCGGACTACACGATACCCGTGCATGCCGAGCCGCGGGAGCTTCCTCACGTGCTGATCGAAGTGCGAAACGATCTTCTTGGGAATGTGGCCGCGATCAACGAAATGGCGGATCGTCTGAGCGCTGCCTGCAAGACGCTGGAAACTGCATGACAGATATCTTTCTTTCGACCACGACCCGCGATGTGCCGATTGTCCCGGAAAGGGCGGCACTGCTCTTTATCGATGTTCAAAACTTTTCCTGTCACCGCGATGGTGCGGAATGGGCGATGATGGAACCGGTTGAAAGGCAAGAGAAAATGGACCCGTTTCTAGAGACCTTCGATCAGGACGTGGCACCCAGGATGCAGGCATTGCAGTCCGCCTGCCGCACCGCAGGTGTTGAAGTGATGTACACGACCATCGAAAGCCTGACACTGGACGGGCGCGACAGAAGCCTCGACTACAAGATTACCGGGTTCAATATCCCGAAAGGATCATGGGACGGGAAAGTCATTGATGCCATCGCGCCGGACGAAGATGAGATCGTATTTCCAAAGTCATCCTCGAGTGTTTTTGTTTCGACCCATATTGACTATGTGCTGCGCAATCTCGGGGTGCAGCAGCTTATCTTATCGGGCGTTCTGACGGATCAATGCGTTGAAAGCGCCATTCGCGACGCCTGCGATCTGGGGTATCTGGTCACGCAGGTCACCGATGCTTGCATGACGTTTTCAGAGGCACGACAGGCCGCGTCAATCAATGCAATAAAGGGGTATTGCCGTCAGGTTACCACAGACGAGATTATTTCAGAACTGGCGTAACCGCTGCGCTAAAGGCCGCCGATGCAAGTGAACTTGGTATCAAGATAATCATCGATCCCTTGCCAAGACCCTTCCTTGCCGAGACCGCTTTCCTTGAGCCCGCCAAAGGGAATTTCGGGGGATACGATCAAAACCTCGTTGATCCCGATCAGCCCGTATTGCAGACGGTCTTGCAGGCGGAACGCGCGCCCCAGGTCGCTGGTATAGGCATAGGACGCAAGCCCGTATTCGGTGTTGTTTGCCGCGGCGATAGCCTCGTCCTCGTCATCGAAACGGAAGATCGGGGCAACCGGGCCGAAAATCTCTTCGGTGGTCAGGCGCATGTCTTTGTTGGCATTTGCGATGACGGTTGGCTGGTAGAACAACCCACCCCTGTCGTGCGGGGCCCCGCCGGTAACCACCTCACCGCCCTTCGCCCGCGCGTCATCGACCAGCGCGCCGATCTTGGAAAGTGCGTGTGCATCGATCATCGGGCCCTGTTCGGCGCCGTCCTCTTGCCCCGGCGCGACACGAAGGTTCGCGACCGCTTTCGAAAACGCCTCTGTAAACGCGTCGTAGATGCCGGATTGAACATAAAGGCGGTTGGTGCAGATGCAGGTTTGTCCGGCATTGCGGAACTTTGCGATGATGGCCCCGGCCACCGCGCTTTCAAGATCGGCGTCGTCAAAGACAATAAACGGCGCGTTGCCGCCAAGCTCCATGGACATGCGTTTGACAGTGCCCGCGGCCTGCGCCAAGAGCTGTTTACCGATCTCTGTTGAGCCCGTGAACGTGATTTTGGCAACCTTCGGATTGGACGTGATTTCTCCGCCAATGTGACGCGCGCTGCCGGTCAGGACGTTCACCGCGCCTTTGGGGAAGTCGCATTCTTCGGCTAGGTGCCCCCAGACGAGGCCGGAAAGCGGCGTTGCTGTTGCCGGCTTTACGATCGTGGTGCATCCCGCGGCCAGCGCCGGGCCAAGCTTTCGTGCCAGCATCGAAGACGGAAAGTTCCATGGTGTGATCGCGGCAACGACGCCGACGGGGTGCCGTGTGGTCAGCAGTTTGCGCCCGGGCAAGGGGGCCGGGATGATGGCACCATCCGTGCGGCGCGCTTCCTCGGCGAACCAGAGAACATAGGCCGCCGATGATCCCACCTCGGCCCGCGCCTCTGCGAGTGGTTTGCCCTGCTCGGCCGTGAGCATGGCGGCCATGGGCTCGAGATTGTCCATGATTGCATCATGCAGCTTGCGCATACGCGCGACGCGTTCACCAAGCGGTCCGGCGGCATAATCGGCGAAAGCTGCGCCTGCCGCGTCGATGGCGCGCCGTGTCTCTGCGGAACCGGCGTTTGGGACGGTTGCGATGACAGAGCCATCTGCGGGGTTTGTCACGTCGAGGGTTTGCCCGTTATCGGCGTCGACCCATGCCCCATCGATCAGGTTCTGGCTGCGAATGAGGTGGGAGAAGTCGGTCATTGCGGTGTCCTTGAAATCAATGGCCAGTGGGATTCATGACCCAAGCCGCCAGTTCGGCATGCGTGGGAAACCAGACGTCGCCCTTGGATTGCGCGTGCTGGATCAGTTGTTCGAGGATCCAGATCCGCGACCGGTAGCCGATGACGAACGGGTGCATGACAAGCTGGCACACCCCGCCTTCGGCATAGGCCCCGTCAAACTCGCGCCGGAAGATGTCGAAGACCGCTTCGGGCGGTGTCCAGGGGCGCGTGGGCGGATCGCGGTTGAACAGGAGATAAGCCGCGTCGTCGCGCACCCAGTCGACCGGTATCTCGACGACGCCCGTCGGCTTGTTATCCGAAAGCAGTTCATAACAGCTGTCATCCGCCATCAGCGAACTGTCATAGGCCAGGCCAAGCTCGGCGACGAGATCGATCGTGTGGGCGCTCAAGTCCCAGTTCGCGGCCCGGTGCCCGACGGGGCTTTGCCCGGTCATCTCTTGCAAGGCATCCCGAGACCGGAGCATGAGTTCGCGTTCCACGTCGCGGCTGAGCAAGGATGTGTTTTCGTGGATCCAGCCGTGAATACCGATTTCGTGGCCTGCTTCGACAATCGGCCCTAGTGCATCTGGTTCAATCAGCCCTGCCACGGCGGGCACGAAGAAACTGGCCCTGACGCCGTGCCGATCCAGAACGGCAAGAACGCGCGGCACGCCCGTGCGGCGACCGAATTCGCCCCAGGCCACGCGCCCGATAGCGGCGCGACCCGTACCAAGTTCGAATGTTTCGTGGTCGCAATCAAACGAAAGAGCCAGTGCACATCGCGCACCACCGGGCCACTGCGACGGGGCAAGACGGCGGCCTGCGCGCACGCGGTTCACATCGGCACGCCATTCTGTCTCGGGTGTTTCCCAAGGGCGATCTCGGTTCACGATCCCAGAACCTCTTGGATCGCGTCCTTCAGCGCGCCTGCCAAGACATCGATCTCATCCCGTGTGATCGACAGCGGTGGCGCAAAGCCCATGATATCCCCCTCAGGCATTGCGCGAGAAATCACCCCACGCTTGAGCATCGCCGCGGCGATCTTCGGGGCGACGCTCATTGTTGGAAAGAATGTGCGGTTTGCGGGGTCTTGCATGAGTTCCACCGCAGCCAAAAGGCCGTCGCCGCGAACCTCGGCCACGTTCGGGTGCTCCCCAACCAACTCTTGCAGCCTGGCCCTTAGGTAAGGGCCATTCCGCGCGGCATTGGCGACAAGTCCAAGATCATCAATCAGGTCAAGCGTGGCGATGCCCGCCGCTGCCGATACCGGGTGGGCCGAATAGGTCCAGCCGTGGCACAGCACCCCATTATCATCAGTGCCCTTGGCCAAGACGTCAAAGACACGATTCGACATGATGGTGCCGGACAGAGGCGCATAGGCTGACGTTAGCCCCTTGGCGATTGTCATGAAATCGGGCTTTAGTCCGTAATAGGTTGAGCCGAACATTTCGCCCATGCGGCCAAAACCCGTCACGACCTCATCGGCGATCAGCAGAATGTCATAGCGGGCCAGGACCTCTTGAACCCGGTCCCAGTACCCGGGAGGGGGCGGAATAATGCCACCTGTGCCCATGATCGGTTCGCCAATGAAGGCGGCGATCGTATCTGGCCCCTCGCGCAGGATCATGGCCTCCAGCTCGGCAATAAGATGATCGAGGTAATCAGCCTCGGTCATGTCGGCGTCGGGGCGTCGCAGATAGTGCGGCGTCTCTGTATGAAGAAAGCCCGGCAGCGGAAGATGAAAGCGTGCATGATAGCCCGCAAGGCCGGTCAGCGAGCCAGAGACAAGGCCCGAGCCGTGATAGCCACGCCAGCGGCTGATTACTTTTTTCCGCTCCGGCTGGCCACGCAGGATGTGATAGTGCCACGCGAGCTTGACGTTGGTCTCATTCGCGTCTGAGCCGGACAGACCGAAATAGACCCGGGCCATGTGGTCGGGCGCGCGATCCATAATCATTTTGGCAAGCCGGATCGCAGGTTCATTTCCGTTGCCTGCAAACGAGTGAAAAAACGCGAGCTTATGCGCCTGTTCGCTGATCGCATCGGCGATTTCGGTGCGTCCGTAGCCGGCATTCACGCAATAGAGTGCCGCAAACCCGTCCAGAAGCCGGTTTCCTTCACGATCAATGATATAAACACCGTCGCCGCCGGTCATGATGTGGCCGGGCGTGTCGCCCCTTGCATGGTTGGCGGTATGGGTCGTGGGATGGAACAGGCAGTCGCGGTCCCAAGCGGCAAGTTCGTCGTTGATACGTGATTCGAGGGTCATACCACCGTCTCCAAACGTGTGTTTGCGATGAATTCCGGAACACTCGCCTGATTGGGCAAGGCAAGGATGAAGGATACGATATCGGCGATGGTTTCTGGCGTCAGTCGATCCGCTTTGGGGGTGACACCGGGAAGGTTCGCAATCAGATCCGTGTCGATTGCACCGGGGCAGACGGCCGTTGCGCGCACGCCATCGTCCCAGCCCGCGTGGCGCACCGCTTGGGTCATGGCAAGCAGGGCATGTTTGGTCATTGCATAGCCGACGGACGTGCCCCCGCGATAGCGTTTCGCATCCGTCGAGGCGATGTTGATCACGCGGCCTGTTCCGGTGGCTTTCAAATGGGGTAGGGCGGTGCGGATCAGCCGAAAGGGTGCCTTTACGTTCACGGCCCAAAGCGCGTCGAGATCCGCTTCGGTCCCCTGGTCGAAATCCACCATGCGCAGGATACCTGCATTGTTGACCAGCGCATCAAGCTGTCCGAACCGGTCAACCGTTTGCGCCACCCATGTTTCGGCTGTTGCCGGATCGGTCGCATCGAAGTGGCAGGCCAAAAGGCGGCCTTCATCGGCATCAAAACGTTGGGCCTGGCTGACATCGCGCAGCCCGAGCGAAAGCGTCCAGCCTTCGGAAAGCAGTTTTTTGGCGATGGCCGCACCCAGCCCTCGACTTGCGCCAGATACCATCGCGATCCGTGTCATCAGAACAGACCCTGATAGACGCCGCCGTCGTTGACGATATTCTGGCCGGACATAAACCCGGCCTGCGCCGAGCACAGGAACGCGATCAGGTCTCCGCATTCCTTGGGGTCGGCGAAGCGACCGGCCGGACAATTATCTTTGCGGTCTTGAACAATCGCCTCGTAGGTCGTGTTTCCGCGTTTGGCATGACCGTGCAGGTTTGTGTGCAAAGCATCCGTATCGAAGAGCCCCGGGCAAACCGTGTTGATGGTGACGTTGTGGCCGATCAGGTCACGCACCATCGCAGCGGTTGCGCCGGACAAGGCAAGGCGGGCGGCGTGGCTGTGTGCGAAGCCAAGCTGCGGGAATTTGATGAAACTGACCGACATGTTGATGATACGGCCGAATTTGCGCGCCTTCATTCCGGGCGCGACGGCTTGCATCATCTGAACGGACGAGAGGAAATGCACTTCGAGCCAGTACCGCCAGTCGTCAGCAGAGATGTCTTCCCACGGTGTCGGAACCTGCCGGACACCCGGGTTCGACACCAGAATATCCACATCGCCGGCCGCGGCAAGGATGGCCGCGCGCCCATCGGGATCGTTGAAATCTGCAGCAACCGGAGTAACCTCGACCCCGGTTTCCGCACGTATGGTATCGGCGGCTTCGTTAAGCGCTTCTTCGCCGCGGGCATTCATCGTAACATGAACGCCTTCGCCCGCGAGTGACCGCGCCGTGGCATAGCCGAGCCCGCGACTGGCTGCTGTCACAATGGCTCTTTTGCCATTCAACCCAAGTTCCATGGTTTGTCTTCCTTCGATTATGCCGGGGTTGGGGCAAGGTCGAGTTGTTCGAGCCCCGCAATCAAACTTGATTTCGGTGTGCCATCGAGATCCCGGTAGGGGGGGCGCATATGACCGCCACCCGGAACCCCAAGGTGGTTCATCACCGCCTTTGTCGCCGGGTAAAGCGTGCGCCCGCCGGTTGTGAAAAGTTGAGTCAGCGCAATGCCTTTGCGCTGAAGGCGCCATGCCGCATCGAAATCACCAGATTTGGCTTTGTACCAAAGATCAAGACAACCGGGCGCCCAGACATTCGGGAAACAGTCGATCAGCCCATCAGCGCCCGCAAGCGTCGCGGGAACGCCGAAGACGGATGACGGCCCGCAGAACACCCGTATTCGGTCGGCAACCGTGTTCAAGGTTGACTGAAAGTTGTTCCAATCGCCGCTTGATTCCTTGATCGCGACGACAGGATCAAGATCAGCAAGGCGATCGGCGATCGCGGGCGTGATGGCATTACCGGCGTTGCCCGGAATATTGTAAAGAACGACCGGAAGCGCCGATCGTTCGCAGATAGCTTCGAAATGGCGGATCAGTTCTGCATCTGTGACGCGCGCGAAAAAGGGAGGCAACACAAGCACGCCGTCAGCGCCGGCTTCTTTGGCCGCAAAGGTCTGTTCGATGACTTCTGCTTCTTGAATGCTTCCCGTGCCGATGAGCGTGGGGCCGCGTCCCTTACATGCATCTGCTGACAGTTTGGCAAGTCTTTCGCGTTCCTTGAGGGACAGAGCCCAGAATTCTCCGGTACAGCCAGCGGCGACAACCCCGGTGGACCCCGCATCAAGAAGACGCTCGACGTTTGCGACGAAACCCGCTTCGTCGATCGTAAGGTCGGCGTGGAACGGCGTTGTGACGGCAGGCATCGGGCCGGACCAATTGACGGTGTTACGGTTCATTGTGCTGCCTCCTGATTCCCGGGCGAGGACAGAGGGCGGTTCAGACGAATCCCGTTCGGGCCGTCTTCGAAGAAATGGGCCTGATTTGAGTCGATGGATAGCTGCACGGATTCACCCGCGCGCCATACCCGATCTGCTGCCGTTCGGCCTGTTAGGCGCATATCGGTTCCGACCAGGACAACAACGATGTTTTCGTGACCGGTCTGCTCGACAAGTTGCACGATCCCTTCGATAGGGCCTTCGCCGAACGAAAGCCCTTCGGGCCGAATGCCCATGGCCGCATTGCCCGGACGGGTCTCGGGCCCCAAGTTTTGTGTTCCAACGGAAATGCCAGGAGCCTCAAAAATCCAGCGTCCGCCTTCGTGACGTAAGGCGCCGTCGACGATATTCATACCGGGCGTTCCAATAAAGCTGGCGACAAACCGGTTGGCCGGCTCGCGGTACACGTCTTTTGGGGGTGCAAACTGTTGAAGCTTGCCCCCTTCCATCACGGCGATCCGGTCGGACATGGTCATCGCCTCGAGCTGATCGTGGGTCACATACACCATGGTGCGGCCCAGCCTTTGATGCAGTTCGATCAGTTCGGTGCGCATATGCCCGCGAAGCTTGGCATCAAGATTGGACAAGGGTTCGTCCAGCAGGAAAACCTTCGGATCGCGCACAAGAGCGCGGCCAAGGGCAACCCGCTGTTGTTGGCCCCCCGACAGTTCCTTGGGTTTGCGGTCAAGCAGTGGCGTAAGCTGAAGCATCTCGGCCGTCTTGGCCATCATGGCGGCACGTTCTGCCTTGGGGACGCGGCGCTTTTTGAGCGGATAAGAGATGTTCTGGCCGACCGACATATGCGGGTAAAGCGCGTAGGACTGAAAGACCATGGCAATGTCACGCTCGCCGGGAGGCACGTCGTTAACGACCCGGTCGCCGATCTTGATCTCGCCGCCCGTTGGAAACTCTAACCCTGCCAGCATTCGAAGCGTTGTTGTCTTGCCGCAGCCGGACGGACCCAGCAGCGAAATGAACTCACCTTGTTGGATATCGAGGTTGAGATTGTCTACCGCCATGAATGACCCGAATTGTTTCTGCACACTGGAAAAGACCACATCGGCCATCGGTTATCCTTTCACTCCACCCGCGCCGAAGCCGCGAGTGAGATAGCTTTGAAGGAAGGCGAAGGCGATGATCAGGGGCACGCTCATCATCACGGAGGCTGCCATCAAGAGCGACCATTCGATGTTGAAGGATGAGATCAGCATGTTCATGACACCGGTCGTCAGTGGCCTTGCCTCATCAGAATTCACCAGGACCAGCGCATAAAGGTATTCGTTCCAGGACAGAATGAACGTGAACAGTGCGGTAGAGATGATCCCCGGAAGCAGTTGTGGCAGGATCACATCCCAGAACGCACCAAGCCGGGACGCACCATCAACCAATGCGGCGGATTCAAGATCTTCCGGAATGCCCGCCATGAAAGACCGTAGCAGCCAAAGCGCATAGGGCAGGGCGAAGGTCGTGTACGCGATCACAAGAGATGTAATCGTGTTGGACAGCCCAAGGTTCACCAGCATCAGG
This sequence comes from uncultured Paracoccaceae bacterium, assembly GCA_947503175.1. Classification (GTDB taxonomy): domain Bacteria; phylum Pseudomonadota; class Alphaproteobacteria; order Rhodobacterales; family Rhodobacteraceae; genus Ovoidimarina. The sequence goes on along the minus strand of CANNCO010000003.1, from coordinate 136,625 downwards.
TAAAGCGGCAGAATAAGCACGACAGAGGGAAGAAGGTAGGTGAAGAGCACAAGGAAGGCCAGTGTCTCTCGGCCCCGGTATCGGAACCGCACGAGGCTGTACGACCCGATCGTCGCGATGGCGACAACCACAACAGTCGTCGTTGTGGACAGGATGATCGAGTTCCAGAAATAGCTGAGGAATTTCGTTTCCGTCAGAAGGCCCCAATAGTGTTCGAGGGTAAAGGTCTCGGGAAGCATGGTGGGGGGTCTGCGGAAGAGCTCAAACTGCGGTTTGACCGAGGTGACCAGCATCCAGAACAACGGAAAGGCCACGGCCAGGACGATGGACCACGCAAAAAGGTTGAAGGCAATCTTGCGCAGCATCATGAATCCTCTGACCGGGTGCGGCGGATATAAATGATCATGAAGACCAGCATGATCAGCATCATGATCACGGCATATGCCGAGGCCATCCCCATTTGATTGAGGGCGAAAGCCTCTTTGTAGACCAAAAGAGGCAGCGTTTGGGTTGATGTTACCGGGCCGCCACCCGTCAGCAGGAAGATCAGGTCAAACTCTTTGAAGTCCCAGATCGCCCGCAGCATGATGATTACCACAAGAACCTCGCGAAGCTGAGGAAGCGTAACGTCAAAGAACCGCGCGATGGGGCCCGCGCCGTCGATGCGCGCGGCTTCGTACAGGTGATCGGGGATCGTCTGAAGCCGGGCGAGGACAGCAATCACAACAAACGGAAAGTATTTCCATGCGCCGACAAGGATCACGGAAATCATGGCGTTGGGCATCGTACCCAAGTAATCAAGCGGCCAGTCGATGAGCCCCGCGCTCATCATCAGGTGGTTCAAGATCCCATAGAGATCGTTGAACAGCCACTTCCACACCAGAACCGCCACAACAGTCGAGATGAAGTAGGGAAACAGGATAAGAGATCGGGCGAGGCTTCTGAACCAGATGTTCTGATGCAGAACCAGCGCCATTCCGACACCGAATATGATCTGCAGGGTCAGCGTTCCCACTGTCCAGATCAGGTTGGTTCGTAGGGATGTCCAAAACTCGCCTTTGGCCAGAAGCGTACGATAATTATCCAGCCCGACCCAAGTTCCTTCCAGGGTAGGCGTGAAAATCTTGAACAACGACAGGTAGATGGCAGAGACGAGCGGATAGACTATGACCGCGCAAAACACGAGCACAGTGGGTGCGATCAAAAGGAGGCCCAGCATGGAATACCGGCGCTCAAGCAGCGTTTTGGTTTTTTGGGTCATCGTTATCGCTATGATTACGGGCCGCCCGAACCGTGGCGGCCCGTGACTGTTTAGCGTTAGCCAGCCATGATGTCTTCGATGGCTTTCGTCGTATCACCGATGACTTGATCGGCATTCTCACCGTTCAGGACCACGCGCTGGACCATATCTGCGATCACGCCAGAGCCGACAACTTCGCCAGCCTTCTCGTTCGACTGGTGTGCGGCGCTTTCGTAGCCAAGGTTGAAACCGCCCGCTGCGGCCTGGGCCATCAGTTCGACTTCGCCAGGGTACTTCTGGATGATTTCATTGGCTTGGTATTGCGGGTTTTCATTGATTGACTTGAGCACCGGCAGAACGTGGCCCGGCGCGGCGTGTAGCTGCTGGATATACCCATCAGGGTTGAAGAGCGACGCTGCAAATGCCTCGGCCACATCGATATTCGACGACTGCTTGGGAATGAATACACTCGGGAAGTCATTGAACGTCCAGGCCGGGATATCCGTGGATGCCGTCGGGTAGCGAACACAGGTGACGCTGTCGGCAATGGGGGGGTTCTGGGCGTTTACGTTGCCAAGGACACGGCCCGTATAGATGCCGGTTGCGGTTGCGCCTGAGACAAAAGCTGTGATCGCCTCACCCCAACTGTAGTTGGTGGCGCCAGGTGGGCAAAGCTCACGCATGGATGCATAGAATTCGAGAGCATCGCGTGTCGCCTGTGTATCGAGGGCAACGTTCAGATCTGTGTCAAAGATCTGTCCGCCGGCTTGGTGGATCACCCCAACAAAGATCAACGTCGTCATAGAGTTACGGCCATAAGGCAAGGGCGCGCCGAAGATGCCGCCTTTCTGCATCGCTTGGCAGGCTGCGCGCAGTTCGTCCCAGGTTCGGGGCGCGTCGGCGATCTCGGCCTCTTCCATAAGGTCCTTGCGCAACCAGAGCATATTCGCCGCCGAGTTGCCGATCCCGGTGCCCACGTAGTTGCCATCAGCAGCGCGGAAAACGTCATTGGCACCGTCAAAATAGTCATCGGGGCCGATTGCCTCGATTACGTCATTGAAGGGCTCGACAAGGCCATTGGCATAATATGATTGGATCGCGAAAGACGGCAGGTGAGTTACGATATCGGGCACCTCGCCGGATGAAAACGCAGCAGCGAGCTGTGGGGCGTATCCTTCGTCGGATGTCGTTTCAAAGACAACTTTTACGCCTGGGTTTGCCGCTTCGAATGCGGCGATCTGGGCCATGTAGGCATCGACCTGTGCCGGTGCTGCCTGAGGTGACCACCACCGAATGGTCGTCTCCTGTGCCATGGCGGGAAGCGGCAGAGAGGCCATAGCCGTCGTGGCGGCCATCCCCTTCAGAGCTCCACGACGTGAAATTCTATGACCAAACATTGATGAGTTCTTCATTCTTGTTTCTCCCTGAGATCAAGTGTTCGCATAGCGCACTCTTGTTCGATATAACACTTGAAGTGTTGAGTCGTGCAAGAAGGTTTTTTTTTCGTGATTATTCTTGTAACAGCCCATGCGCGACAGTTGCTGTTTTATGGCCGGTCGTTTGGTCAGGAAGGCGAGAATGGGACGACAAGAGACAGACGACACCAACGAGCCGGCGCGGTCAACGCAGCGGGTATCGGGGCAAGCAGGTCTAATGACCGCCGAACCGGATGTTTCTGAGGATCGCGTGCCCAATGGGATGAACCCCCGCGACTACGTCAGTTCGCTCGCGCGTGGTTTGGAGGTTCTTCGTGCCTTCAACCGGACGGGCCGCAAGATGACGCTAAGCCAAGTTGCATCGGAAACCGGGAACACACGTGCTGGCGCCAGACGGATACTCTTGACCCTGGTCCACGAAGGATATGCTGTTGCTGACGGCAAACTCTTTGATCTGACGCCTCAGGTTCTGGAGCTTGGGCACTCGGTCTTGTCATCAAAAGGGGTTTGGGAAATTGCAAAGCCCTTTATCGACCATCTGTCCGAAGACACCCGCGAAAGCGTTTCGGCGGCCGTTCTGGATGGTTTCGATGTCGTTTACGTATCCGGCGCACAGTACCACCGCGTGATCAGTGTCGGGATTTCAGTTGGCGCTCGGTTTCCCGCCCATTGCACAGCCAACGGCCGTGTTCTTTTGGCTGCGCAGCCAGAGGAGAAGTGGCCCGAGATCTTGCGCAAAATTGAACTGATAAAGATGACGGACAAGACCGTCTCAGACCCGAAAGAGTTTCGCCGGGTGCTGGAAGAGACGCGGGATCGCGGCTGGTCGTTTGTGGATCAGGAGCTTGAGATCGGGCTGATGTCGGTCTCGGTGCCGGTCAAGACGAGCGCGGGTGTGTTGGTGGGAGCGATAAACGTCGCGGTGCCGACATTGCGGATGTCACCGGAAGAGATGATCTCAGAGATACTTCCCAAGTTGCAGTCGACGGTTACGAACATCTCGAATGCGCTAAAGGGATAACCGTCAGGCGGCAAAGCGCGCTGGGCTGAACTGAGCGATTTCGGTTTGATCAGCCGTGCCCAGAATACAGGCGGCCGCCCATTTTGCCACCAACGGGCCAAGGGTGTAACCCGCGTCGCCTGGAATTGCGACAACAACCCGGTCCATGCCCGGTAGGGGGCCGATCACGGATGCGCCGTCGATTGTGGTGTTCATCCCGGCCCAGGTGCGAAGAACCCGAACGTGGCCGATCGACGGAACAAGTTGCGCGGCAAGCGAAACATTTCCGAGCAGCGAATTTGCTTTGACCTGCGGAACCCGTCCCGGGCCGCTGTCGCGGGCCGGCCAGCCGCCGCCGATCACGATCTGGCCAGATTTGAACTGTTTGAGCGTAAGGGAACGTTCTGCATGCTGAACAAGCTGTTCAATCGACGCCGCGCAGGGTTCCGTGATATTCATGTGCAGAGGCTCTGCCTTGGTTGGGATTGCCGCGCCGTGAGAGCGGATAATATCGCCCGCGCCCCAGGCGCAGGCCACCACGACACGGTCTGCGTCATATGTCGTCTTTTCCCCCAGCGCCTTGACCCGACGGCCAATTGAAAGATCACGGATCCGATCCGTGTGAAAGCGAACGCCAAGGTCTTTGGCCCGCGCGCGCAACCGCAAACCGGCAGCAAGCGGATTGACCTTACCCTCATTCGAACAGAGTTCTGCGCCAATGATTTGCGGGCCAAGCCATGGAGCAATTCGTTCCAGCGCCGGTCGGTCAAGCATCTCGACCCGCAGCCCCATATCTGCCTCGCGCGCGGCTTTGCCTTCCAGAAAGTCGAGTTGCGCTGGATCCTCGGCAAGCATGAGCCCACCTTTGCGCACAAGCTCCAGCCCTCCGATTTCCTGATCCATCCGCTCCCATTCGTCCGCGGCGGCGCAGTATAGCGGCAGTGACGCCTCTACGTTCGGGACGAGTTCAGGGTATAAGCGGATAAACCGGCTTTGCATCTGCACATGCAAGCTGCCCGCGTTGGCGTCAGAGCCCGCGTTGATCCCGGCATCGACAACTGTCACGCGGGCCCCAGCCCGCGCCAGTTCTATCGATGCAACTTGTCCGACAATTCCACCGCCTATTACGAGGACGTCAGTCACCATCCGTCAGCGCCTCATGCGCAGCCAGGATTGATGCAATCGCCACTGGTTTTATCGGCACGCGGGGGGCGAACAGGCTGAGATCCTCAATCGGCCTGCCGGTCACCTGTGCGACAAGTCTTGCGGCGACAGGCCCACAGTATCGCCCCTGGCAACGCCCCATGCCGACGCGGGTCGCGCGTTTGAGGCTGCCAATATGCCCCGGACCTGAGTCCAACCCGCTCATAACCTCTGCCAACGTGATCTCTTCGCAGCGGCAAATGATCAGGTCAGGTGCGGTCGTTTCGGGAAAAGTTGGTTTTATGTCATGCAGTTTCCAAAGGCTGGTCTGAAACCGCCGGTGGCGCGCAAGTCTTCGTTTCGCGGCAAACAGGTCATAGCCATCCCCGAAGCCGGCTTTTTCGGCGGCGACCCGCCCTGCGATCATGCCTTCAAGCCTTGCAGCAGGGGCGCCGCCAAGACCGGCGCAATCGCCAGCGGCAAAGACGTTGGGCACGGTCGTCTCCATGTTCTCGTCGCGGATACAGCGCAAATGACCGAAGGTGTTGTCATATCTCATCTGTGCACCCAGAAGCCGCAAAATCTCGTTCTGCGGCTCAAACCCGTCGTTCATGCAGATTGCATCAACCGGCATCTCGACAGTGTCGCCGCCGGTCGTCAAAAAATGAGCGCTCAGGTGATCGCCGACCTGTTCGACCTTTTGCAGAACCGTCCGGTAGCGCATTGGAATGCCGCGGCGCTGCAGGTTGCGCATCATGGTCAGCCCCTTGAAGACAAGGCCAGGGTCCGACGCCAGTGCCTTGAACGAGGTGACGGGTGCGTGCCATGGAGGGGGGGCTTTGTCAGCAACCATGACCACCTCTGCGCCGCCCTCGGCAAGTTCGAGTGCGACTTGCGTATTCAGAGGGCCGGAACCACAAACGGCGATGCGCTTGCCGGGCAGGGTCCGGTAGCTGCGCCACAAGGTTTGCGCGGCGCCGGTTGTCATGACACCCGGCAAGGTCCAGCCCGGCACCATCCGCGGGCGTTCGTAAGCGCCGGTCGAAATGATTGCGGTGCGCGGACGCACAACAAGGGCCGCCCCTTCAACGGTGGCCAGAAAAAGCGGGCCGTCGAAGGCGCCCCACACCTCGACAGAGCGGATGATTTCTGCTCCGCTCGCCTGAGCGCGGTTTACAAGGTCCTGTCCTTCGGCCTGCTGACCATCAAGCGGAGCGTGGCTTGCCGACTGTTTGTAGAATTGCCCCCCGGCGATTTTGCGTTCGTCGAGCAAGACGACACTGGCCCCGTAGGCCCGCGCCGCAATGGCGGCCTCCAGGCCTGCCGCACCGCCGCCGATGATTGCAACATCCGGTTCGACAATGCGGGCGGGGGCGGCTTTCTCCGGCGGTGGCGTGTCTTCGAGAACAGGCAGGGCAACCTGCCGGTCAACGTACAACCCTTCGGCCGCAGGTGTCATGCAGGCGCGTTGGTTGGGAACGCCGTTCACTGTCACAAGGCAATCCTGACAGACGCCCATACCGCAAAACATACCGCGGGTTTCGCCTTTGCCCGTCTGTCGGAATGCGCGCTCGCCGGCGCCGGTTAGAGCGGCGGCGATGGACTGTCCGTCGTGAAACGCAATTGAACTGTCCCCAAAGGAGAAATGCCGCATGCTCATGAGCGGTCTTTCATCAGCCGGTCGCGAACGGCGACCAGCTTTGCCACGGCATGTGCACGCCACGCCGCGCGATCGGGAATGCTGCGACCCGCGCGAGCAATGTCGCGGGCCCTTGCGACCCGCTCTACAAGTTGGGGCGACCATGTCACGGTTTCGCCCCGCGCCTCTCCGATCCGCTTGTATGCTGGGCCCATGCGGGCCGCGTGGGCAACGATGCCACCGGGTGTGTTGAGTTCTGCCGTCTCGAACGGTCCTGAAAGGGCCCAGCGGGGGCCAAGGCCAAGGCGCATGACCTTGTCGATCTCGTTCGGCTCGGTGACACCCTCATCGACTAGCCGGTACGCTTCGCGCAAGACGGCACTTTGCAGGCGGTTCAGGATGAAACCTTCGACTTCCCGTGCAAGGATCGCGGGGCTGAACCCCGCCTCGGCGAATAGTTTTGCCGCTTGGTCCACCCTGTCTTGGTGCGTGCCCGGGGCCGGGCAAAGTTCCATGAGCCGCAAGACGGCAGGCGGGTTGACCGGATGCGCCACCAAACAGCGGGATTGTCGTTCATTTTCGGGAACGATCTGCGACATTGGAATAGCCGATGACGTGGTAGCAAGGATTGCTGCGGGGCCGGTGGACGCAAGCAGATCCGCAAAGATCGACTGTTTTACAGCAAGATCTTCCGGCCCGCATTCCAAGACCAGCTGGCACTTTTTCAACGATGCTTCCGCGGATGCGACGCATTCCACTTTGCCGTTTCTGTTTGTATTGAGGCCGGCAAGCGCGATGGCAGCGGCTTGATCTTCAATGCCCCGTGCAGCGGCGTTCAGGCGTTTGCTGTCGGGATCGACAAGGGTTACGTGCCATCCGGCATCGGCAAAGACAGCCGCCAGAGAAACCCCGATAAAACCCGCCCCAAGGACGACCACTTGCTTGTTTGGTTCGCCAGTCACAAAACACCTTTCACTTGCGTTGGTTCGCATCGCGAACAAAAGTACGAATAGCGGCCCAACCTGTCATCACGCAAGAAGGATCACGCATTATGACTGTCGCAAATGACCTCGATGGGCGAAATGCCGTCGTCACAGGTGGTGCATCGGGATTGGGCTTGGCAATTGCAAAACGCCTCGCGTCGTCTGGTGCGAACATCTCTATCGTCGATCTTGAGGCGTCTCGCTCGGCGATCCCGGACGGATTCGATTTCTTCGGCTGCGATCTTGCCGAACCGGACGCCAAATCAACCCTTGGCGTCTTGGCCGAAGAACTTGGAAGCCTCGACATTCTCGTGGCCAATGCCGGGGCTGTGCCGCCGTGGCGGGGCATGCGGGACGTAGATGGTGCGGAATGGGCCAAGGTGATGGCTGTGAATACATGGGGTGTTGCGGCCAGCATCGGAGCCTTCGCCGATGCGATGTCGCGATCACACCATGCGTCGATTATCGTCATGGCGTCGATCAACGGGTTCCGTGCGCATCCCAGTCAGGTTCTTTACTCGGCATCGAAACATGCCGTGATCGGCATTATGCGCGCCGCGGCATTGGATCTTGGGCCGTCATCCATTCGTGTGAACGCACTCGCGCCCGGGCCGATTGCGACGGATGCGCTGATGGGGCGGATAACACAGCGCCACGCGGAAGGCGGGCCAAGCCCGCAAGATGTGATTGAGGCGATGATGGCCGAGACGGCGTTGGGGCGGATGGCAACCGAAGAAGATGTTGCCAATGTCGCGCATTTCCTTGCATCAGACGCATCTGCGGGGATGTCAGGCTCTGTCTTTCCGGTTGAGGCCGGGCTTTCCTAGCCGAGGGGTTTCCAACCGGCATCGGCCAATATGCCATGGCTCGCGGTGATGTCGCCATCGGGGTCGGCCCCGGGCTGCAGAGCGTCCGTGATGATCTCAAGCACGGTCACACCGTTGTATCCGATATCTTCAAGTGCTTTGGCAACCGGTGCCGGCTCGACGATGCCTGTGCCCAGCCGTGCATGAAGGAATTCCTCATAACCGCTATCCGAGATGTGCACATTCTTCACCTTGTCACCCAACATGCGGATCGCTTCGGCGGGGTCTTCTTTTATGAAGGCGCTGTTGCATGCGTCGAAGTTTATGCCGATTTCCGGGCCGATCAGATTGGCAGTGTCCAGAATGTCCTGAGCGGTCGGCAGGTAAGTGAACGGAACGTTTTCCAGCAGCAGTTCGACACCCGTGCCGCGCGCATGGTCCAGAAGCTCTTTCATGCCTTCAACAAACCAGTCCAGCATCCATTGATGCGGGGGATTGATCAGGCTGTTTACAGGGCCGGGAATGGCGACGACATAGGGGCAAGACACTTCCGCTGCAAAGTCGATAGCTTCCCGGTACCGGTCCAGCGTGTACTCTCGCATAAGCCGATCGACGCCGTTGGGGTTATTGTCGAGAAGCGGGTAGCACAGCGACGAGATGCGAACACCTTCGCCATTCAGCCAAGCGGAGTATTCCTTGCGCTTTTCGGCGGAAAGCTCGCGCGGCCAGCAATGCGGTGGAAAGATCATGAGTTCGAAAATGTCGTAGCCAAGGCCCTTCAAATGCTTCATCGCGCCGAGGCCATCATGCGAATATAGAAACGGAAAGGTGCTGGCTGCGACTTCTAGCTTACTCATTTGGACGGGTCCTTTCCGCTTGTCAGACTGGCCTGACATGTTCAATCTACGCACAAATGTTCCTATAACGCACGAAAGCGCGATTCAATCTCAAATCAAGGAGGCCGGATGGCCAGCACGCTCTTCTCGCCGATCTCGCTTCGGGGGCTGACAGTTTCCAACCGGGTGACAGTGTCCCCGATGTGCCAGTACTCTGCGGTCGATGGCGTTCCGCAGGATTGGCACCTTGTGCATCTGGGCCAGTTCGCGCTGTCAGGGCCGGGTTTGATCTTTACCGAAGCCACCGGGGTCGAGCCCGACGGGCGGATCACTTTGGGATGCACGGGGCTATATGATGATGCCACCGAACAGGCCTTTGCCCGCATCGTCGCATTCATGAAGTCGGTAGGCGACATGGCGATTGGTATCCAGCTTTCCCATGCGGGTCGTAAAGGCAATACAGTCGCGCCCTGGCACGGTGGTGGGCTGATAGAAGGCGAAGGCGCGTGGCGCCCGCCGGCCCCGTCGGCTGTCAGTTATCTTCCAGGCTGGGAAGCGCCGGTTCCGATGGATGACGCAGATCTTGTGCGGATCAAGGACGCGTTCGCGGTGGCGGCGCGACGGGCCGATCGCGCAGGGTTCGACACCATTCAACTTCACGCCGCGCACGGATACCTGCTTCATGAGTTTCTGTCGCCGATAACGAACCTTCGCCGCGATGCGTATGGAGGCAGCCTTGAGGGCAGGATGCGCTACCCGTTGGAGGTATTCGAGGCCGTGCGTGCAGCTTTTCCCGGCGACAAGCCTGTGATGGTCCGGCTTTCAGCGACCGATTGGATCGATGGCGGGTGGGATATCGAGCAGTCGATCGTTTTTTGCAAAGCGCTGAAAGACCTTGGCTGCGATATGGTGGATGTCACGTCTGGCGGACTTGATCAGGCGCAGAAGATCACGACCGGCCCGGGATACCAGACCGAATTTTCCCACCGGATAAGGGCCGAAGCCGGGATCGCCACAATGGCCGTCGGCGAAATCACCGATCCGGTCCAGGCCGAAACCATGCTGCGGACAGGGCAGGCCGATATGGTCGCCCTTGCACGCGGAATGCTTTGGGATCCACGCTGGACGTGGAAGGCGGCGGTTGCGCTAGATGAAGAGATCGCGCTTCCGGCGCCCTATGCACGTTGCAATCCGAAGCTGCGCGCCACGCCTTTTGTATCGAGGACATAGCGAATGGGAACTCTTGACGGAAAGACAGTCATCGTTACCGGCGCGTCCAAGGGAATTGGGGCAGCCACAGCATCGGCCATGGTTACCGCTGGCGCCCGGGTGATTGCGCATTATGGACGGGATCGGGCGGGGGCCGAGGCCGCGACCAGTGCCGCACATCCGGGACAGGTCACACTGCTTCAAGCGGACTTGTCGGATTTAGCTGCGGTGGATGATTTCTGGGATCAGGCTGTCACGGCGGCCGATGGGCATATTGATGTGCTCGTTAACAACGCGGGCATCATGCGCCAGGTCGGCGGTATCGACGATCCGATAGAGACCTGGGACGAGGCGTGGGATGTGTCCATGGTTGTTAATGTTCTCGCACCCGCGCGACTTTTGCGGCATGCGGTCCGGTCTTGGCTTGGCTCGGGCAAAACCGGCAGTGTTATCGCTATCGGCAGCTGGGTGACGACGCGCGGCACGTCGAATCCAGGGGCAATATCCTATGCAGCTTCCAAGGCAGCCATTGCGGCGGCGACCAAGACCGTTGCACGCAACTATGCCGACCGGGGTATTCTGGCCTATGTTATCGCCCCGGGGGTCGTGCGCACGCAGATGTCCGTCGATAGTGCTGCGGCGACAGGGGGCGAAGCCGCAGTGACCGCCTCTCTGCCCATGGGGGAATGGGTGCCGCCGTCGGATATCGCCGAGACGGCCGTCTTTCTTGCCGAGGGCCGGGCCCGGCACCTGACCGGGGCCACGATCGACCTTAACGGCGCGGCGTATATCCGATGAACCTATTCGGCGGCCGCTTTCCGGTCTTCGATCGCGTCAACGACGGCATCCAGTTCCTGCATCAGGGGCACCATTCGCGCAACGCGTTCACGGCCTTCGGCGCCGAGGCTTTCAAATGTCGTGATGGGCGCGCGCACATCGCCGACAGGATGCCCGGCCGCCGCGGCAAGGGCCTTGGAGTAACACTGATGCCCATAGAGCGGGTGGCCATCGGTAATGATGGTGTCGAACTGAGAGATGATCGATTGCACCGCCTGAACATCGTCCCAGCGTTCCTTTTCGGCCCATTCGACAAACTTGACGGACGCGCGCGGGATGTAATTGCCGTAGGGGTTTACGTATCCTTTCGCTCCCATTTTGTAGCTTTCAAGAACGCGCTGGCCCGCCCATGGGTTCATGTGTCCGTCGCTTTCGACAAGGATATCGTGAATCCGCTCGATCCGTTGCGACGCTTCCTTGATGTACCTGATTTGCTCAAAGCTTTTTGCCAGCCGCCCAACGAGTTTCGCCGGCATGTCGACGTTCGATGTGAACGGGTTGTTATAAAGCATGATCTGAAGATCCACCGTCTCGCAGATCGCGCGATAGTATTCAAAGATCTCGTCTTCGGTCGGCGTGTAGTAATATGGCGGGATGATCATCAGCCCGTCAGCGCCGAGATCCTGGGCTTCTTTGGAGTAGCGCGCTGCGTTCGGCGTATAGGCGTTCATGGTGCCAACCCAGACGACCATGCGGCCGTTGACGTATTCAACTGTCTTTTTGACGAAAGCCGTGCGCTCGGCATCCGTGATTGTCAGGAACTCTCCGGTGGTGCCAAGAATGATGACGCCGGGCACACCAGACGCGACCTGCCAGTCAAGAAATCCTTCCCAAGCTTCGTAATCGATCTCGGTGCCGCCGGGCGTGAATGGCGTGACGGTTACCGTGTGGCTGCCGGAATAGGTCGGTTTCATCTGTTCTTACCTTTTGAAAGGGGCGCATCTTGACCCGCGCCGATGTTGTGGTGATTGGGGGTGGCATCGCCGGGCTGATGACGGCGTGGTATCTGGCGCGCGAGGGGGTGCGCGTGGTCTTGCTTGAGGCGGGCGAGTTTGGGGCGCAGGCCTCCGGTGCCAATGCCGGGTCGCTCCATCTTCAGATCCAGTACCCCGAATTCGTGAAATACGGGGAAGACTGGGCCAACACCTATGCCCCGACACTGCGGTTTCTCAAGGCATCGATCGGGATGTGGCAAGACCTTGGCGCGGAGGTCGGCGAAGATCTTGGGGTTGTGGTCGGCGGTGGCATCGTCGTTGCGCAGGATGCCGCGCAAATGCGCAGGATCGAGGCCAAGGCCAGAATAGAGGGAAGCGTTGGGGTCGAGACGCAGATTCTGGATCGCGCCAACCTGCGTGATGTGGCCCCCTATCTTTCGGCCGACGCGATCGGTGGTGGATTCTGTGCCGGCGAAGGCAAGGCCAACCCCCTGCGCGCCACACCCGCGATTGCGCGGGCGGCCGAAATGGCGGGTGCCACGCTTTTGCGCGACACACCTGTTACTGGCCTTGATGACACCCAAGGCGAGTTCAGGGTTTCGACCCCGCGCGGAAGCTTTGTTGCCGACAAGGTCGTCAATACCGCGGGTGCCAAGGCCGCGGAAATTGCCGCGATGCTTGGGCTGAAGATCGATCTTGATGGATTCCCCCTTCAGGTCACTGTCACCGAACCCATCGCGCCGCTGGTTCCGCATCTGGTCTATTCGGCCGCGGGCAAGCTTTCGCTCAAGCAAGCGGCAAACGGCGGCTGTATCATCGGAGGGGGATGGTCGGCTGATGTCCGTGACGATGGGTGGCTGACAACCAACCCCATGAACCTTGCGGGTAACATGGCGATAGCCGCCGGAGTCGTACCACGTATTGCGCAGGCGCGAGCGATCCGAAGCTGGACGGCTTGGGTCAACGGCACGCCGGACTGGCGCCCGATCCTTGGGGAAGCCCCGGGCATTCCGGGGTTTTACCTTGCCCTTTTCCCCTGGGTTGGTTTCAGCGCCGGGCCGATGACCGCGCGGGTGATTGCTGATCTGGTGTTGGATCGCACGCCGTCTCTGGACCTGAGCGGCATTTCCACTTTGGAAAGCTGACGCGCGATAGCCCATGGATCACGCGACGCCTTTTTCCTGATCTTCTCCGACGATTTTACGCTGGTAGGCACGCCACGTCATTGCCCATTTCGATGGATCTTCGAAGACGTCCCCTTTGACCTGCGCGATGGCCTGGTTATGCGGCGCCGTCTTAACCATTTCGGGGTTTGTGCGCGCATCTTCGGCTATCTGCCTGATCACGTTGATCCAGGTGTCGATGTCTTCTTTTGACCACAGCTCGCCCGCTTCGGGTGTGAACGGTTCGGCCACGATCCAGGGCTCATGGCTCATCCAATAGGGATCGATCCCGTAGTCGGCCATGCGGTTTGCGAAATCGACCGTGGATACGCCGGTTTCCTCGGTCAACGGGCCCAATGACCAACGGGTCATCTCCATGCGATAGGCATTGATCGACGGGTTCGAGATTTCCAGGCCGGGGATTTCAGCAAGCTTTTTGTCCATATAGTTGTTGGCAACAACCGAAATGTCGGATGCCAACTGAATGCCCTCGGCACCCATGGCCCGCGCCCACCCATAGGCCTTGACGACCTGAGGCACATTTCCCCAATACTCGCGCACCTTACCCGCGGATTTTGGGCGATCTTCGTCAATGTCATACCTGTCGCCATTTTTCGTGATGACCGGGCAGGGCAGATAGGGCGCGAGTTCGTCGGTACAGCCATACGCACCCACTGCGGGGCCACCACCGGCCTTGGGGGCGCCGAATGTCTTGTGAAGCATGAACATGCACGCATCAAAGCCCAGTTCACCGGCGGACAGTTTACCCATGACGCCGTTGAAATTGGCGTGATCGTAAAAGCAAAGCGCACCGGCCTCCTTGGCGACTTTCACCCATTCCTTTATCTCGGGATTATAGATCCCCATGTCATCGGGGTTATTCAGCATGATCAGCGCGGTCTTCTCGCTAACTGCGGCCTTCAGCGCCTCAAGCGATGGGTAGCCGTTTTCCTCCAGTGGCAGGTTCACAACCTTGAAACCCGCAGCAGCCGCCGTCGCCGGGTTGCAGGGGTGGGCCTGAACCGAGGTGACCATCTCGGTGCGTTGGTCCAGCATGCCCCGGTCGTCCCAATAGGCCCGGGCCACCGCGGTCATAGTATAGGCGGCATCCGCACCGCCGCCGGCCTGAAATATGAACTGATCCATTCCCGACAGGTTGCGAAGGATCAGGTCGAAATCATGCACGATTTCGAGCACACCCTGAAGCGTGTCTGGGTGTTGATACGGGTGAACCTCGGCCAGCTCTGGGCGCAGCGTGGCGTATTCGGTTGTTTTCGAGTTGTACTTCATCGTGCAGGTGCCAAAAAGGCTGATGCCCATCATGCCAAGCGTCATCTGGCTGAGATGCAGATAGTGTCGCTGAGCCTCGAACTCTGTGATTTCGGGAAGTTCCGGGCGGTCTTTGCGCGCCATGGATCCCGGGATCAGATCGGCACCGACCGTTTCTGTCACTTCACCTTCCGGGGCCGGGAAAAGCTGGCCACGCGCGCCCGGGCGGCCCATTTCCATGACAACGGGTTCATTCCACTTGGCGGCGCGAAATTCGGGGATCCGGGTCACGACAAGACCTCCTTGAGTGTTTTGGTAAGAATGCGGATGTCAGATGCAGTGTGAACTTCGGTGACGCAGTAAAGCGCGGACTGGCCAAGCGCGTTATCCTCGCCTGAAACATCCTTGCCACCGAAGATGCCGCGTGCGCGCAGAAGATCGTTCACTTCGGCGACGGTTTTGCCGCTCTCGTCGAAATTGACCAGGAACTCTTTGAAAGATGAGTCTGGCCAGACGATCTTTACTCCGGGAATCTCAGACAAACATTTCGCGGCATAGCGGGCGCGGCTTACGATCAGATTGCCGACTTCCCTAAAGCCATCCGGGCCCAAGAGGCTCATGTAAACGGCACCGGCGATGGCCCACAGGTAGGTCGAGTTCCCTGTCCAGTCCTTGCCATGTTCGCGCGAGCCATAGGAGTTCTGGTGCGGGCAGGCGAGGCCGAAGCCAAGCTGGCCCTCCTCTTGGGTCTCTGCGATCGACACAAGAAATCCGTTATACTCGAGCACGTATTTCTCTTCGTCTCGCGAGGCGATGAATCCCCCTGCTCCACCGCCGCACTGCATGTGAACGCCAAGGGGTTGCACCGGACCGGTCACGATATCCGCGCCGTAGTCACCGGGAGCTGTCATCACGCCCAAAGAAATGGGATCCACGCCCACAATCGTTTCAGCACCGGCAGCACGAGTAAGTCGCGCTATCTCTGCAGCTTCCGTTTCAATCGTTCCCAGATAGGCGGGGTTCTCAAAGTATACGGCGGCCACGTCATTGCCGAGCTTTGACTTAAGATCATTCAAGTCGATGCGCCCGGTTGTCGGATCGACCGCAAGCATCACCACCTCGATATGGCTTTCCATGGCGGTGGGCTGGCAATAGGTCCGGATCACAGACAGACGTTCCGGGTCTGACAGTTGCGAGACGATCACTTTTGATCGCCCCGTAATCCGCTGCGCCATCCGTATCGCATGACCAGTCGCACAGCCCCAAGAATACACCGGAAGCTGCACAACATCGAGATTGAGCAGTGCACCCAGTTGCGACGAGAACTCGAACCAGGCCTGATTCCTGCCGTGGTCTGACTGATAACTTCCCCAGACATTCGTTAGAAACTCCGTCCGCCCGACGATCTCGTCTACGACCGCAGGGACGTGGTGTTGCCAGACGCCGGCACCTAGGAAGCTCAGGTTTGCCTCGCAGTCGCCGTTCTTCCTGAGCTTGCCGACCAGATCGCGCTTAAGCTCAATCTCCGAGGACAGGGTTGGTGGCAATTCGAGCGGCGTCGTGCGGAAGTGATCCTTTGGGATCTGTTCGAAAACCTCTTCGACCGACGCGGCACCGATCTCGTCAAGCATCGCCTTGATTGAACCGGGGGCAGAACTTGCCATCCACGGATGGGCGCGACTGGGTTGGGTCATTCTTGGGCTCCCTTTGATCTATCAATGATCGCTATATGCCATTGTACAAAAGTTCGCATATCGCACAACGCTAATCAACATGATGCGATACGCATCATCATTTGCCTGTTGGCGCCGGTTGAAACGCGCACGAACCCTTCCAGAGACGCGTCGAGTTCCGGGTCGCCGGTATCGACCAGCAGCTGTGGCTGGGCAAGCGCCGTCAGCTTGTCTTCCGTCGCGAGAATGATCAGGCCATCACGTCCAGCGCGCGAGATCATATCTGGGGCGATTTGCTGATTGCCACGGCCAAGCAGGAACCCTTGTCGGCCTGTTACCCCCAGGACGATGCGTATGTCGTGTCCCTTGGCCAGTTCTCGTAGCGTTGCGTCGCTTGCATCGCGTGCCACGACTTTGCCACCCAACATGGCATCCACCCCAAGGGGTGTTGCTGTTTCATTCACCGCCTGCGCGATCGAAGAGGCGCTGGTTCCGGGGCCGATAATGTAAAGCGTTTCCTCTTCCATTTCGGCCACGACAGCGGCGGCGGCGCTCGCAAGGGATGTTGTGGCGTCTTGTCGGGGGCCGCCTTTGGCCGCTTGCATCAAAGATCGTGACGCGGGAATGCGCGCAAATCCGTAAAGCCGTGGCGCAAGAATGCCCTTGCGAAGAGCCTCTTCATCGATGTCCATCACCTCGGCACTGTCGTTCCAGCCAACCCTTTCGGGCGCCGAGATCATGTCGGCCATCATCGCCCCTGCCGCCTGTGGCGTGACCGCGAAGACGCCGGAGTGCATCTTTACACCGCAAGGGATACCAAGGATTGCCCTGTCCCCCGCAACGCTTGCGACATCCCGTGCGGTGCCGTCGCCGCCGGCAAAGACAATCACATCAAGGTCACCCATGGCCAGAACGGCCTGTTTTGTATCCCGTGCGGTCGTGGTGATGTTCGGGATTTCAACGGTGGTGGTGTCAAGATCGAGGTCTTGCACCCAATCTGCGCCAAGCTGGCCGGGCGCTACAGCAAGCCGAGCGCCGGGAACCCGATCTGCCAGTAATCTGAGTGCTGTGTACGCCCTGTCTCCAGCCTTTGCATTTGCGCCACGACGAAGAGCCTCGGCCACGGTGTCGGGGCCGTCTGTTCCCTTTAACCCCACCGCGCCTCCCATTCCGGCGATGGGGTTGATTACCAGTCCAATACGCATGCGACATCGTTTCCCTGAACTTACCCTCATAATGCGAAACCGTGAGCCAGATTGCGATACCAGTTGGTGCCGCAGCAGCGACTGGAATCTGATCCGATCTATGTCACGCCAGAGGCCACCAGTGGCTTGCCTGTCTTGAAGCCTTTGAAATTGCTTGTTTTTAGATGAGGATTGACACGTTAAGCGTTCTCGCCGACGCTGATAGCGCACAAAAGTTCGTTTTGCGCACAAATTCGAGAGCGAGACCCTTGAAAGGGAAACGGTCCCTCGTCGGCCGTTCAAACCGGGAGCTAAATCACATGCTGAGAAGAACGAGTCTTGCAGGGATCGCAGCAATCGCAATAACGGCAATGTCGTTTACATCCGCGCATGCGAAAAGTCTTGATGACATCCTTTCGGACGGTGTCATCCGTGTCGGAATCAATCCGAACTTTCCCAATATGAGCGCAAGAAACGATGCAGGCGAATGGGAAGGCTTTGACATTGATGTCGGGAATGCCCTTGCCTCTGCGATCGGTGTTGAGGTCGAGTGGGTTCCGACGGAGACGGCCCAGCGTGTTCCGTTTCTTGTATCGGATCGGATCGATGTCTCGCTTGGTGCACTTACGCGCAACACGGAGCGGGCCAAGCTGATCGACTACACTGTCCCGCTTCACACCGAGGTATTGGCGGTTCTGGCGACGGACAAGATAGAGGGCGACAGTTGGGAAGACTTTAACAAAGACGGCGTGACGCTGGCCAATATGCGCGGCAATTGGACTGTCGACTGGATTGGCGAAAACATGCCCAATGCCGAACTGGAGCTTGTCGATACGATTGCCGACACTGTGCGTTTGGTCGGGCAGGGACGTGCAGACGCCATTGTCGAGAACATCGATTTCTTCATGGCGTTTACCGAAAACTATCCGGACGTGAACTGGCGCGTGGTCGAGAACCCGATCTTCGTGGCCTATTGTGCAATCGGTGTCAGTCAGGGCAACGACAACCTGACGGAGGTTCTTAACGTCGCGCTTTACAACCTTCATTCGTCAGGGGCCATCAACGATATGTGGGAGGCAAACTATGGTGCGCCCATGCTGCGCACGGTCGATCCTGATCCCTATTTCTAAGCGCCAAATCTCCAGTTGCACCCGGCTGTTCGTTTTGCAGCCGGGGAGATTGTCGGTTCTGATCTGAATGAACTACCGATTTCAATTCGGTGTTGTCTGGGACAACTTTCCCCTGCTTCTGGAAGGGGCATTGCTCACTTTTCAGCTGGGGTGTTTTGCGTTTGCGGGCGGCGCGTTGATCGGACTTGTATGCGCAACCCTGAAGACATACGCGCCATGGCCGCTTCGGGTTTTGGTGGACTGCTACGTTGTTTTTATTACCAACACGCCAGCTTTGATTCAGATATACTTTCTGTACTTCGGCTTGCCCGAACTCGGGTTTCGATGGTCGAATGAAGCATGTCTTTTAATCGGGCTCACACTCAATGCGGGCGCCTATCTGACGCTGATTCTGCGCGCTGGCTTTCTGTCTGTACGGGTGTCCGAGATCGAGGCCGGGCAGACACTCGGCATGTCGCTGATACAGCAAGTCCGCTATATCATCGTCCCGCATATCGCCAAGTCGATCTATCCCGCCGTGGCCAATTTCTTCATCGTTATTCTGGTGATGGGAACATCCGTGGGTGCGCTGATCGGTGTGGATGAGTTGACCGGGCAGGCGATCAATCTGTCCGCCGTGAATTATCGCTGGCTTGAGTATCTCACCGTCGTGGCGGGCATGTATGTCGTTCTGACGTTCATCGCGTCGATCGGGCTTGCGCTTCTGGGGCGCTGGGCGTTTCGCGTCAAGGCGAGAATTTTCTGATGGAGCGCATTCTCGAACAGGCTCCAAGGTTCTTTTCGGGCCAGAACCTGACCCTGCTTCTTGAGGCGGCCGGCCTTACGCTAGCGATGACATTGGCCGGGTGCCTGATCGGTTTCGGGTTTGCGTTTGTTCTGGTTTACTTGCGTCAGACGCCGGGTTTATGGGGGCTTCCGCTGCGGTGGATCTGCATCCTTTATGTCGAAGTATTTCGGCGGATCCCCTTCATCGTCGTTATCTATCTCGTCTTGTTTTTCATTCAGACAGTGACGCCGGACGCATCCCTGTTCACAATCGCGGTTATCGCGATCTGTCTATATGCGGTTGCCTATACGGCCGACATCATCCGTGGTGGCATTGAGAGTGTGCCTGTCACGCAGATTGAGGCTGCTCAGGCGATGAACCTGTCGCGTTTGCAGACAAACCTGCGCATCGTTTTGCCCCAGGCCTGGCCGGTGATTGTGCCGCCGTCGATTGCATTTGCCGTGAGCTTTATCAAGGACACGGCGTTGGTCAGTCAGGTCGGCGTTTTTGAACTGACCTTCCGCGGTAAAGAACTGAACAATCAGGGCTATTCCGGCATCCTTGTCTTCGGCACGATCGCCCTTTGTTACTTTCTGCTTTCATTCCCGCTGAGCATGCTCGGCCAACATCTGGAGAAACGCCTTGGCACACCTCGCGGTGAGCGACGTTCGCGCAAAATACGGCACACTTGAAGTTCTCAAGGGCGTTACCTTTTCGATAGGCAAGGGTGAGATCGCGACGCTGGTCGGTCCGTCAGGGTCGGGCAAGTCGACGGTGCTGAGGGCGCTCATGGGCTTGACCCCAGTTACGGGCGGCACGGTCGAGATCGCTGGCGAAAGGATGAATTATTCCTCTGCACGGGAAGTGCGGGCGGCGCGGGATCGCATGGCGATTGTTTTCCAGCAATACAACTTGTTCCAAAACATGACTGTGATGCAGAATCTTACCCTGGCGCCTTTGAAAATTAAGAAGTGGGACAAGCAGCAAGTAAACTCCGAAGCGCGCCGTTTGCTTGGCCTGGTCGGCCTGTCTGACAAGGCCGACGCTTACTCCGATCAGCTTTCGGGCGGGCAACAACAGCGGGTGGCCCTTGCCCGGGCACTGGCCCTGAAACCGCAGATCCTTTTGCTGGATGAAGTGACGTCTGCATTGGATCCTGAGCTTGTAAACGAGGTGTTGGATGCCATTCGCAAGCTGGCCGACGAGGGTATGACGATGGTCATCGTCAGTCACGAAATGGCGTTTGTTCGCGAAATTGCAGACAAGGTCGTGTTCATGGACGCGGGCCAAATCGTCGAAGCGGGCACACCCAAAGAAATTCTGGACACACCCAAGACCGAACGCGCACGCGATTTCTTCTCAAAGATACTGCGGCACTGAAATCATCTAAAACGAAAGAGGCCTTATGATCGAATTCTTCTTTAATGCGGCACCGAATCCATTGAAAGTCAGCCTTTTCCTTGAGGAAAGTGGGTTAGAATATCGCCCGGTGCCCATTGATACCAAACGCGGGGATCAGCACACCGATGGCTATCGCGCGATCAATCCAAATTCGAAGGTGCCGGCCATTCGGGATGGAGAGGCGGTGATTTTCGACAGTAATGCCATTCTGCTTTATCTTGCCGAGAAGACGGGTCTTTTTCTGCCTGAAGATACATTGACTGCACGGGGCGAGATGCTGTCGTGGCTCATGTTCATCGCAACTGGAGTTGGTCCTTATTCCGGGCAGGCGTTCCACTTCCGCAATATCGCGCCTGAAAAACTCGCCTATGCGATCAAGCGCTATCACTATGAAGCCAATCGTCACTGGCAAATCGTGGAAGATCGGCTTAAGGGCCGTCAATACATGATGGGCGACACCTATACGATTGTAGACATGGCGGTTTGGGGATGGGCACCCCGCATTCCTTTCGTTCTTGCCGAAGAAACGGCTTTCGAAAGGTTTCCAAATATCCGGCGCCTGATGGACGAGTTGGATGCACGCCCGGCGGCCCGGTGTGCCAGTGCATTGGCAAAAAAGCACGAATTTCAGATGGAAATGGACGATACCGCGATGCGAAATCTCTATCCTCAGATTTTCGCCCCGGATATCCGCTGATATGAGTGCTGATGCTAAGACAGCAATTGTCACGGGGGCCGCTTCCGGCATCGGGAAAGCAACCGCATGGCTGTTGGCGAAGGCCGGCTATCGGGTTTTGTGTGCCGATATCGAAGAGGTCGGTGCAATTGCCGTTGCCGAGAGCATCTGTGAAGATGGGTCGGCGGCCATTGGACTGAAGGTCGATGTGTCTGATCCCGAAAGCATAGAGGTGATGATGACCCGTGTGATTGAGTGGGCGGGTCGGCTTGACGTGATGGTGGCGAATGCCGGTGTCATGGAAGAGGGCGGCGCGCTGGATGTTTCACTCGAGCAATGGGAGCGTGTCATGTCGGTTAACGCAACGGGGTCGTTTCTGACCGCACGGGCTGCGTTACCGCACCTTATTGCGACAAAGGGTGCGCTTGTGTTCACCGCATCAACCGTCGGGCTCTCTGGAATGAAGGGCGTTGCTGCCTATTCCGCTTCGAAAGGGGCGCTGGTGGCTCTTTCCCGCCAGCTCGCCGCAGATTTCGCGGCTGATGGTGTTCGCGTGAACGCCGTCGCCCCGGGAGCAGTGCGAACGCCGTTGTCCGAGTCGCAGTTTCGCGCAAGGGCACGGGATGAGACCCATTTCAACGAACTGCTTGACGGGGTGATTGCGCGGTATCCGCTTGGCCGTTGGGGAACCACGGAAGATATCGCGCGGGCGATTGTCTTTCTGGCATCCGAACAATCCGAATGGATCACCGGACAGGTGATCCCGGTTGATGGAGGATTGCTAGAGATCCGATGAGGGTCAGCGCCTTTATGGGCAGCGATCTGCCAGAAGAACTTGCGGGCGGTGAGGCGCTGGCGAGCGGTCGACCGTGCAGAAATGGAGCGGTCGAAAGAACTTCAGGATATCGCCCAAGACGCATCCGCTAGGCGGCGGCGCTCTATGTTCAGTCTGTGCCGGTGTTGGCGGAACTGGGCGATTAGCAGCTTAAGCGCGGCATGCGCTTTAGCAAAGTAGAACAGTCAGATTACGGTTTCATACCCTCCGTTTGATACTTGTGTCGGAGATCCAGATGCGCTGGTTCAAGGAGATGTACCTCAGTCGGTGGATATGGTGCTTCGAATGGATGTTCGTGATGGTCGGCGGTAAGATTTTGCTCGCTAGGTGATTTGTGGACTACGGGGGAGAAATCTCTGAACGGATCGCCAGGAAGGCCGATGAATAAAAGGCGGTGGTCGAACTCCTGGGAACAGTAAAGCACAGGCATGGCCGTGTGCAGATCTTTGTGACGAACAAGCTTGGTTCGTACGCCTCGGCCATGAAGGATCTCGGCGTAGAGGACAGACGGAAAACGGGCAGGTGGCTCAACAACAGAGTGGAGAATGCGGACCTACCATTTCAACTAAGAACGGAGCCTCTACTCCCGAGGCCTCTCCAAGCTGAACCGAACTGCCGCGTTATCCCGATGGCGCGGTCTTTGTGCTGAATGAACGGCAGAGCTGCTGTCGTAGCTGAGACTGGTTCGAGTTAGTCTGGCGGTTCCTGTTCAACGAACCGCCAGACCCTCGCCGTCGAAAAAGTGCAACCGCTCGGGCGGGAAGATAAGACCAACCCGTTGGCCGGATGTCAGCGTCGTCTCACCGGTCACTCTTGCCGTCATCTGCCCCAACGTTCCGCAGTCAAGGATTACAAAGCAATCGGCGCCGAGGTACTCGACCACGTCGATGGTCCCATCGAGCGCACCTTGGCCCTCGGTCCCGATCTCCATGTGCTCGGGCCGGATGCCCAGATGCACTGCCTCGTGGTCTCCGTGGTATTCACCGCCACGCCCGCCGGCCAGGCTGTACTTCTGCCCCTTCGCTTCGCAGGGGACGACATTCATCTTGGGTGAGCCGATGAATTGCGCCACAAACAAGTTTGCCGGGCGCTCATAAAGCTCTCGCGGGGCGCCAACCTGCGCGATCTTCCCGAACTCGAGCACCACGATCTTGTCCGCCAGCGTCATTGCCTCGACCTGATCATGTGTCACGTAGATCATGGTCGCCCCAAGCGACTGGTGCAGCTTGGCAATCTCGTAGCGCATCTCAACACGCAGGGCGGCATCCAGGTTCGAGAGCGGCTCGTCGAAAAGGAACGCCGTCGGATCCCGTACGATTGATCGTCCGATGGCGACCCGCTGGCGCTGCCCGCCCGAGAGATCCTTGGGACGGCGATCAAGGTACTCCTCCAGCTTCAGAACACTCGCCGCATGGTTCACCTTCTCGTCGATCTCCGATTTGGGCGCGCCTGCGGTTTTCAACGAAAAGCCCATGTTGTCGCGCACGCTCATGTGCGGGTAAAGCGCGTAGCTTTGGAACACCATGGTCAGGCCCCGCTTGGCGGGCGGTTCGGGTGTAACATCGCGGCCATCGATCATGATGGCCCCGCGCGAGGTCTCTTCCAGTCCGCCGATCATCCTGAGCAAAGTAGACTTGCCGCAGCCCGACGGGCCCACGAAAATGACGAACTCGCCGTCTTCGATATCAAGGTCGACACCCTTAATGACCTGCACGTCGCCGTACCATTTTTCGACGGCCTGAAGATTGATCGCGCCCATCAGAAGGCTCCTTTCTGTCGGGAGGGAGAGGCCCAGCTTAGCCATACGGCCGCGGTCCAGGTGAACGTGCCGCCGCCAGCGGCTTCCCCGGTCATCGGGTCGAAATACTCGGCAAACCCGTGTTCGGTGATCAGGTCGGCGGTCGCCTTGCGCAGCCCCTCGGCCCGCTCGGTCAGCCCGCGCTCTTCCAAACCGATACCGATCAGCGCATTCATGATGCCCCAGGTCGGGCCGCGCCAATAGCGTTTGGCGTCGAACCGGTCAGCGCTCGGATCGTGGCTTGGCACCGGATACGTGCAAAGCGACGCGATGCGATCGTACTGCGCCTCCATTCCGGGATGGTCGATCCCTGCATACCAGTTGAGAAAGGATGCATTCGACACGCAGCCCGCCCATTGTCCGGACCGCACGTCGCGCGCGTCATAGCAGGCAATATCTGGATTCCAGAGCGTTTCGGCACCGGCCTCAAGCACTTTGATCGCGGCCTCGATATCGCTCACGTTTTCGCCGAGCGCCCGTCCGAGACCGGCCAGATCGCGCTGCGCCCGGAGCAGAATGAACGTCATGGTCGGATCGGCAACGCGGAACGGGTTCTGCTCCAGGAGTGACGCCTCGTCCCAGTTCAGCCGCCGCCCAAGCTGGACCAGCCAGATATACCGGTCGTAGTCATACTTCGTGGGGCGCATGGCAGGATCGACGTGGCTCGTGTCGCGGCGCGTATATTGGCCAACCCCGGTCGGATCGATGCCTGCCATCGCGCCATCCCAGTCAGGTGTGTTGTCGCGGCCGGCCTCCCATGGATGCGTGATGCAGACCGCGCCCTGATCCAGCCGCCAGTCCATGAACCATTGGTGCCAAGCCGCCATTCTTGGAAAAAGCCGTGCCAGGATGGGCCGACCGGCCTCGGGGTCTGCCTCATAGATGCGACGGGCAAAGCTTGCTGCCACGGGAGGTTGGCTGATGCCAGAGGACGCCACCGGCCCGATGCCTCGCCAGACATCCGGTCCCGGGAAGTAACCGGGATCGGGACGATGGAAGAGGATATGCGGGACCATGCCGTTGTTCCACTGGCCGGAAAACAGCGTTTCGATCTCGCCCCACGCGCGCGCCACATCGAAAGTCGCAAATCCCCAAGCGGCAAAGGCACTGTCCCAGTTCCATTGGTAGGGGTAGAGGCCGGCCGTAGGTACGGTGTAGCCGCCGCGATCATTGGCGCGCAGAATGGCGCGCGCCTGTTCGTCCATGTCGGGTATGGTTTGCGTGTTCATCCTTTCACGCTCCCTGCGGTGAGACCTTTGGTCATGAACTTCTCCAGTCCCAAGAACAGAACCATCACCGGCACCGTCGCGATTACGGCCCCCGCCATCAGGTGCTCTCGGGGAATCTCCGAACTGTTGAGCATGGCGACGCCGCGAGTCAGCGTGAACTTCGACGGATCATCCAGCAGCATGAATGCCAACAGAAATTCGTTCCACGCGATCATGAAGACATAGAGACTAACCGACGCCAGCGCGGGCAGCGCCAGCGGCAAGGTGATCTTCCAGATCACCTGAAGGCGGTTCAGCCCGTCCATCAGTCCGGCCTCTTCGACCTCGGCGGGCAATCCGCGGAAATACCCCTGCAGCATGTACAGGGCGACCGGGATCGTCGTGACCGGGTAGATCAGGACAATGCCGATCACCGTATTCCTCAGCCCCGTGATCGAAAAGGCGATGTAGATCGGCAGCGCCAGCACGATCATCGGCACCATGTAGATCAGAAGGACCGAACGCGAGAACGCCTTTTGCCCGCGAAACCGCAACCTTGCTACCGCATATGCCCCGGGGATCGAGAACGCGAGCGTGATGATGACAGTCAGGACGGAGACGAAGAAGCTCGTCCACATATACGTGCCGAAGTTAAAGTCCCGAAAAAGCTCGTGATAGCTGCGGAACAGTGCCCAGCCCTTGTCGAGTTCAAGTGAGAAATCGAGGGGGTTCTGCAAGAGTGCCGACTGCGATTTGAGCGATGTCATGACCATTACGTAGAACGGGATCAGCACGATTGCCGTGAAGAAGATGTAGCCAAACCCGGTCAGAAAGCGGATCCACGCCTCTTCCATCTCATGGCGGGTCAGGGGGCCAATCGGGACCTCTTTCATGATCGCCACCATGGACCAGCCCAACACAAGGGCAAGTGCAAGTGCTGCGAAGCCTTGGGAAAAGGCTGTGCTCTCCATAACCATGGGTCCGAAGCCGACCAGTGTCGGCAAAAAGGCAACCGCCGCGATGATCGCGATCCTGATCTTTTTGGACATTTCCATCGCCGCCACGGCCCCAACGACCGCGCCCAAGACTAGCGAGATGACCAGTGACGGACGGAATGGATCGCCAGTGGCAAAGGACATGGTGATCGACACCGTTGTCGCGAGGATAAAGAGCCAGAGCGCTCCGATGGTCGGCCCGGTGACGTAGCCAAAGCGTAAGAAACTCATAGTCCTTCCTCCCGACTGATAAATCGGAAGAAGAAAAAGCTGAACGCGAGGAGACAGGCAAAGATGACAACCGCCACCGCAGCCCCCGCGCCGATATTCGAGACAGCGAAGGCCTGTTCATAGACGTTCACTGTAAGCGTGCGCGTCCCGGCATTGCCGCCGGTCAAAAGGAAGATGTCGTCGAACTTGTTGAACGTCCAGATGAAGCGCAGCAGGAACAGGACAGAGAGAATTCCAAGAAGCATCGGCAGGCTCAGATACCAGAACTTCTGGAACGGCGACGCGCCATCCATGTCCGCCGCCTCGTACATATCCGTGTCGATGGATTGCATCCGCGCCAGAATGAAGAGGAAGCTCAGCGGGAAGTAGCGCCAAATCTCGAACACGGTCACCATGATCAGCGCAAGCGGCCGCTGTCCGAAGAAGTTAATCGCCTCTATCGTCACGCCCATCTGCACCAAAAGCGCATTGGCCGAGCCAGAGAAGGGGTCAAAAAGGTTCACCCATGTAAAGGCCACGGCGATCACCGGAGCCACATAGGGAAACAGGTAAAGCCCCCTCAGGATACCTTGTCCCCGAAAGCTCTTGTTCAGCAGCATCGCCGCGAACAGGCCGAAGAGCAGCGCGCCCACCGTGCCGAAAACGGTGTAGAAGATGGTCACACCCATGACCGTCCAGAACTCGTCGCCGTCAAAGACCCTGGAAAAGTTCTCAAGCGTGAACTCGGAATTTGTCAGGATCGAATCCGCCTCGCCGCGGACCTCGGGTTCGGTGCCTTCTGCGGCCTCCTCCGCTGTGTCTTCGTCGACACCGTCGGCCAGCATGACCGGCACGCGCAGGCGTTCGTTGTAGCCGGGCTCCAACGTGCCGAGGTCACAGGAAAAGACGCTACCTTCAAGCGCACATCCGGCGGGCAGGTCCCCTGTCAAAATCAGGCTCTCCGGCCAAGTGTCCCGAATGGTAACCTCGGAAATCTCGGTATCCTGGCTTGAATTTCGCAGCCGGTATTCGATCCGCATCTCATCGCCGGACCCTCGCAGGCTCTCGCGCAGCACCGGGGCAGGCGGGCGTAGATCGGCAAGACCGATGGGTTTGAAACTGATCCAGAAGATCGCCAGAAGCGGCAGGATCACAACCAACGAGACAGTGGCAATTGTCGGCAAAAGCAGCGACCATGCAAGTCGTGCTTCACGCTTCTCCAGCGGGCCCTGACCTTTGGGGGGGCTGACAACGCTCATTGCGTCCTCCGATCAGCAGGAATGATAGGGCAGTCAGCCTGCCCCGGCAGAAGAGCACCGGGACAGGCCGCGGGAGAGGTCCCTTACTCGATCGCGGCGAGCCTTTCGTTCATCGCGGCGACGGCGGCAGCCGCATCGATCTCGCCATCGATGTACTGGCGCACCACGCGGTTGATCACCTGCGAGTTGATAATCTTGGATGCGAGCCCCAACTGGCCCTCTGCAACGCCCCAGCGCTGTGCGACGTCCAGACCGCCAACGATCTCGTCGATCATGGCCTGATCGTAGAGTTCGCCGAGCGGCGCTTTGCGATCCACGCCGACCGGCAGCATGGCCCAGGCGTCCGAGAACTTCGCAGGCTCATCGGCGGTGCCCCGGCGCACGGGGAACTTGCCCTCGGGCGCAATAGACAAGGTCTGGGTGTACCCGTCATCCATCGAGAACTTGACGAACTCCATCGCCAGATCGGTGTCGGCATCATTGGTGATCCCGAAATAGCGGACGTCCCCCCACGCGGCGCCGTCGGGGTTCGAGGGGCCGGAAAAGTTGGTCACGATACCTGTTTTCGAAGCGAGTTCGGGCGAGGTTGGATCATCGTTGATGGTCGGCGGCGCGCTGTCGCGGAGACCAGCCAGTTCGTCGAGGATGAAGGGTGACCAGATGATCATCGCCGCCTGACCCGCGAAGTACAGCTCGCGCGATTGCTGCCAAAACAGCTCACCCGGGGGCGAAGCGTCGGCGATCGCCTTGTAGAACTCCAGCACTTCGGTCGTAGCCGCGACATCCAGCTCGGCGGTGCCGTTTTCATCGACCGGCGACACACCATTGGCGAGGAACACATGCTCCAGAACCTGCGACATGAAGTTTTCGTCTACCTTGGTGGCGGCGACAAAACCGTACATTTCCGGCGGGTTATGCAGCGCTTCGAGCGCTGCGACGACATTCGCGTAGGAGGTCGGCGGTTCAAGTCCCGCCTCCTCGAACTTGTCGGCCCGGTAGACGATCATTTGCGTCCAGCCGTCCACCGGAACCGAGGCCACACCATCCTCAATCGCAGCCATCGCGAGCGGGCCGGGCGCAAAGGTGTCTTCACCCAACGCTTCCACGACTTCCGTGGCCGCCTCTGTGTCAAGGATACCGGCTTCGGCCCAGGGTAGCGCGTATTGCAGCGGGTGATAGATCACGTCGGGCAGGTCGCCTGCTGCAAAGGCTGCGGTCGCCCTCGTTCCAAGGTCTGACTCAGTTACCGGGATCACCTCGACTGCAGTGCCCGTTGCGGCCTCGAACTGAGCGGCCATTTCCTGCTGCTTGGCCAGACGATCAGGCTGCTCTTCGGTGGTCCAGAAGCGGATCGTGTCTGCACTGACCATCCCGCCGGACAGCAACAGGGCCAGCGCGGCACTGGCAAACAGTTTGGTTCTGGTCTGAAATGTCATTTTGGTTCCTCCCATTGGACATCAGATGTTGGTTTGTGTTTTGAGACGTTCCGCAAGTGCCGCTGAGGTGAGACGCGGGGGGCGGTCCGACCCCCGCTCGACGAGCGTGGGCGGGGCCAGCTCGCGCAGCTCTTCCGGAGGCGTGCCCCGGATGCGTTCGATCAGCATGGTGGCAAGGCGCTCGCCCGCCTGACGGCTATTGACCTCGAACGTGGTAAGGCCCGGATTGGCATAAGCACCCTCGGGCACACCGTCATAGGCGATCACCGAGATATCCGCCCCAATCCGCAGGTTCAGCGCGTGCGCTGCCTGATACGCTCCGAGAGCCGCACGATCCACGGCAAAGGTAATTGCGGTTGGTGGCTCTGGCAGGGCCAGCAAGGCACGGGTTGCAGAATCTCCTGCGCGGCGGTTCATCGCCGGCGGAGCAATAAGCTCGGGATCATAGGCAATTCCAGCTGCTGCAAGACCGTCGCGATATCCTTCGATCCGCAACTTTGAATAGGTGTATTCCGCACCGCCGGGCACATGGGCGATACGCTTATGCCCCAGACTGGCCAGCCGCGTTGTCGCCGTCCTGAGCGCGTCCTCCCCCTTGATATCGTACCAGGCGCAACCCGTCGGGTCCGCCGTGCGGCCAAACATTATGAACGGCACGTTCTGGGCGCGCAGCGTCTCAACCCGCGCGTCCTGCAGAAGAGTGCGCGGCAGGATGAACCCATCGGCCTTATGCTCGTCCACAAGCCGGGACAGTGTTTCACGCACACCCTGTTCATCTTCCGCGGTGGCGATGGTGATCGTCCAGTTTTCGAGACTGGCTGCCTGAGTCACGCCTGCGATGAAATTCGCCAGAAAGGGCCGTGCACTATCTTCGTTGTCGATCTGCAGAACCAGCCCCAGAGAACGCACGCGCCCGGTGCGAATGGCCTGGGCATGGCTGAGCGGCCGATAGCCCAGACGCTCGGCCGCGCGACTGATCCGCAGTCGGGTCGCTTCGGCGATATCCGGATAGCCATTGAGTGCGCGACTCACGGTACTCTTCGTCACTCCGAGGTCCTCCGCGACATCCGCGATGGTCACCCGGGAACGTCCCCCAAGCCCTCTTGTTGCACCCGTGGAAGCTTTGGCAGCCTGCACAGTATGTCCTCCCTTGGTTGGGCATCAAAACTACCGAAACCGGTTTCGGCAAGGGGTTTCTTGTTGCCTGCCGGTTTCGACGACTGAGGCCGTGATTTGTTGGGGGCACGACAGGCCTGGATTGTAAGAGGTTTGCGGTGTTCCCGGCATGGAGGGGTCATCGCTATGCGGGCACACCGCCTTCAACGGTTGCCAGAGTCGACGCCGTCGGAAACTCTGTCATGGTATCAAGGCGTAATTGCCCGAGATGACAGATAAAATAGCAATCGGCGAAAGCCTGACACCTTGAGGCGCCCACTCCGCCGATTTCATCAAGGTTTGTCCAAATTCGGGTTCGTCACTCAGCCCTTGGCTTGCATTTTTAAAAGTGCAGAAAACCGCAGCCTACTTAATGACCAGCCCTGAGATCATCCGTCTGGCTGTGATGCTGTACGTCCGGTTCCCATTGTCACTTCGCAACATGGAGGGCCTACTGCACGAACGCGGCGCAGAAGTAAGTCATGAAACTATCCGCTATTTGTAGCATCGCGTCGGACCGATGTTCGCTTTCGAGATCCGCAAGCGTCGGGTCGATAGCATGAAGCAGAGCCAATGGCTTTGGCACCTCGGCGACCTGAGATCATCGTCAAAGATCGTCTTCCGTCCTATGGCGCAGCGCTCTGGGAACTCGGCGTGGGCGATCGTCAAGAAATTGATCGCTGACTCATTAGTTGGGCCGAGAACTTACACTTGCCCTTTCGATGAAGAGAACGGGCCATGTTCCGGTTCCACCGCATGCGCGGTCTCCAGAAACTCGCCGCCGTCCAGTCTTCCGTCCACTCTCCCCCAGCGCTCCTGCTCCAACAGGCTGAAATCTCAGCGGGAAGTCAACACCGCAGCAATCCGGCTGTGGAAAGAATCTGACTTACGCTATTTCTCTGTCTTCTGATTTGCTGGAGCCGCGATCAGGTGGCCGAACCAATCAAGGATCCCCTCCTTGGCCGCTAAATAGAAAAGCAGAGCTGTCAACCATATCGACCAAGACAGGCTTAGCACCGTATTATACATGAACCGGTAGTAATTCGTTTCGAACAAGGCCCAATGAGCAAGAAAGTTCGATACAAACCAAAGGGCCAATAGAATAACACCACCGGGCAATCGTGCTCTTCGATACAATCCGAGAACTAATAGATTGGCGCATGCGAAGTAATAGCCGACCGTACCCAGAAAGCAAAAGAAGATTGTGAAACCCAGAACCGTAGCTGCTTCGACGTCATCCCGTGTTCTTATGGCAAACGCAAATGCCAAGCCCAACAAAAGAGCGGCGAGCGGATAATATGCCTTCCTGTTTTGATGAAACAGTGCTCGACGCTCACTTTCCCTGACCCTGTCTTGATCCAGAGTGTTCCCGCCGCGGTAGACGAACGGAAATTTAAGGCCAGTTCCAAATCCCTGAAAGCGTTCAGAATTATGCTGTTCCATATTGATGATCCATCCGGTGTAATTATCGAAGTGACGGGCAGGTAAAGCGCCGACGCCAATACCGATCAAGGCCGTTATCGTAGCAGCTATCGCAAATCGCCTGTATCTGGGAACAATTCGGCGTTCCTGAAAGCAGGTGACAAGACCGCGAATTACGACTCCAACGGCAAAAACCGCCGGAAAAACGTTGAGCAGTGCGGAAAGAGTGATCATGATGCCCGCCCACGCGTAGTTTGCACGTCGCAGCGCGGCGATGCCTATGGTGAGGGCGGCAAACCATGCATAACGAAACCAGGAACCTCCGATAATGCCGAAACGATCAGCTGCCATGGCAAAGACTGAAAGTGCAAACAGTAAACCAATCCGCCAGCCAAAGGCAGCCGCGGCTGAAAAAAGCATGGTACTGACCATCATTACATCCAAGAGGGGCAGCAGATTGTGCGTTGCGATCGTCAGGGGTATCTTGTCGGCCAGAAAGCCAGAGACGGCGGCATGGATCGGGGTTCCGTTGTAACCACGGTCCCTGATGGCCCTTTTAAGAACGTTCTCTCCACCCGGCGTATCGGTGAAGACCTTGAGATCAGTGCGCCAGCGTTCCCAGCGATCTGCGGAGAAATTCTCTCTCGGGCATAGTTTCTGCTCTCTCAGGCCGGCCGTTCTGACCATTTGGTAAGTTCGGAGATCCCTGATACGACTATCGTTCGGAATAACCTGTGGAGACAAAACTTCTATAGCACAGGTGTATAAATCCTGATAATTTAATTCGTCATAGTACCTCGGATGAAGCAAATAATGGAAAGTGTCGTATCGATGGGCATAATGATTTTCCATCATTCCTCGCCGGAGGTAGAAATAGGAAAAACCACTGGCAAAAACTGAGACAACTAGAACAGTTTTCACGAATATCTGAAAGTAACGGCGGGCCGACCATCGCCAGCGCCTAATAAATCCCCAAAGAAGCACGCCAACCGCACCTATTGCGCAATAGCCCATCAGGCCAACAATGATCTGTCTGTGCGTAAAATCTCCGCCCTGGAGAAAGGGAAGCGATGGGTTGGGGTGCTGATGCGGGTCCAGCTCAAAAACCAGAACCATAGCGACAACGAGCAGGAAAAGGCCACCAAAAAAAATCGCAATCAGGAAACGTTCTTTTCGAGAGGTAGCTTGATCCGCTTCGTGAGCCGGTGGCACCAGCAAGTTGTGTTTTTCCAGGCCACTCATCCAATCAACCTTAGATCAATCATGACTATATCCAAGTGAGCCTCTTCTTCGTATAGCACTCTTCTTCCGGGGCGACACCCCTCTGGATCAGCCTCGATTGCGCGTCGGTTTTTGCATGCGCCCAAGAGGCTCGCGCCTGCGTTGCACCAGTCGGTCAACTTGAGTGTCTGGATGACACCACCGATGACGCTGGAAGTGGCCAGTCGACTGATCGCTAACGGAACGGCCGAGAAGCTGACCGAACAACAGTGTCGGGCCGCGGCCCGGCGTCAGCGGCTTGTTCAACAGTCGCTGGGACATAGCGCGGCCAGTGTTTCCGAAGGATACCATGTCTGGCTACCGTTGCCCGAAGGCTGGCGCCCGGATGTCTTTCGCTCGGAATGCGCGCGCCTGGGAGTACTGGTCAGCAAAGGCCGGAGCTTTGCCATGAATGCTGGCGATGCAGGCGAAGCCGTCCGCCTATGCGTCAGCCACGAACCAAGCGAAGAGCGTTTGCGACGCGGAATCGAAGCGGTCGCAAACATGCTGAACCGGAAACCCGCGGGGGAGTCCCTCATGATTTAGGGTCTGTATTGTTCCAAAATGCGCAGCTCGCACTTGGCGCTTTTGGGGCCTCTACCACTCGACGACGGTGATCCTCTCCTGTGGCGGATGCAGGAGCCTGCCGCCCGTGGAAGTGACCATTGCGATGTCCTCGATCCCCATTGAGTAGCATTCCGGATCCGGCGTTCCGACGCGGTTAATGGTCGGATCGAGGGTGAAGACCATGTTCTCTGCGAGTTTGCCTTTGGCCGGGCGATAGGGGTTATCCGCATCGCCGAGCCAAGTTCCCGCATCATGGACCTGACGACCGATCTGGTGGCCATAGGAATGCGCGTCGCGGGGGAAGCCGAACTCTTCCAGCTTGGCCCATGCGCGGTCGTGGACGTCGTAGCCCCATTCACCTGGCTTGAGCTGATCAAGGGCATAGTCGGCAGAGGCGCGGCAGGCGTCCCACTGCTTCTGAAGGATGTCGGGGAACGGGTGGTCGCCGTCCTGCACGTACCAGACGCGCTTGAGATCGGAATGATAGCCCTCGTAGCGGACGCCCATGTCGAATAGGACGACCTGACCCGCCTCTATGACCTTGCCCAGCGGACCCTTTTCGTTCGCGCCGGGGCCGTTGACGGCGATTGAGGCCTCGCCGGTTGCCGCGCCAAGCTCGCGGGAGCGGGCGGCGACATAGTCGCCAAGCTCAGTGTCGGTCACGCCCGGACGGATACGGTCCGTGACCTCGTGGAAGATCTGGATCGTGATCTCGCAGGCCTTGCTAAGCCGTTCTAATTCGGTGCTGGATTTGACGGCGCGGGTGGCCATAACGAGATCTTCGGATGAGACGGCGGCCCTGACGAAGTCTTCGCCGAGCGCGTCTGCCAGTCGGAGATACATGCCGTAGCTCAGACCGTCGGCGGCATAATGCTCGCGGGAGAAGTTCAGGGCGATGCGTTTGGGCTTTACAGAGGCCCAGACTTCACGAAGGCGGGGATTGATGTCGCGCTCGTAGTCAAGAATTTCGGAGAAATGGGTGCCCGCCCCGTTCTGGATATCGATGGGTTCCAGAATGGCGATGCGACGCCCGTCGCGGGTCAGGATCAATGCCGCGTTCTGTACGATGAACTCGGGCCCCGCGATTGTCTGGACAATGTGGCTGTCGCCGCCCTCGCGCACGAAAACGAGCCATGCATCAATGTTGTGCTGCTCCATGGCGTCTATGGCCTGTTGCTGCTTTTCCTTAATGAGATCCGCATCCTGGGGGGAGGGAAAGAGGCGCATGGGGAACTCCTGTCATGTTTTGGCCAGCGCGCCTTTCTTGCCGGGAGAGCAGCGGCTTGTCAAAGAATTTTAGTATACTGTCGACAAAAATGCTTGCTACTTCACGTGGCGGCTTGCAAGATGAGCATTGTGTGATGCGACGGGGTTTCACCGTGGACGAGATAGCAAAACCGATTGTGCTGGCCTGTTGCGGGAGATGTCTCGCCGCCTGCACCGCGGGCCGTGCTTCGATCCGGACCGGGCCACAGTGACTACGCTTGAGGTCAAAGACCTTTCGGTCCGGTTCGATACCGAAGCAGGTCCGCTTGATGCGGTGCGAGGCGTCTCGTTCTCGATCGACAAGGGTGAGTTGCTGGCATTGGTCGGTGAAAGCGGGTCGGGCAAGTCAGTGACGGCGCTGTCGATTCCGCAGCTTCTGCCGTTGGCGCGGGTCAGTCACCCCGGTGGCAGCATCCGTTTGGGAGGCACGGAGATGATCGGGGCGCCCGAGTCGGTGCTGCGTGGTGTGAGGGGCGGCAAGGTCGGCATCATCTTTCAGGAGCCGATGACGTCGCTCAATCCGCTTCACACAATCGAAAGGCAGATCGGCGAAACCCTGCGATTGCATCAGGGCATGTCGGGCAAAGCACTGCGGGAGCGGGTTGTCGAGCTTCTGGAACTCGTGCAACTGGACAATGCGCGCGAGCGGATGGGGGCCTATCCGCATCAGCTTTCGGGCGGGCAGCGGCAACGGGTCATGATCGCTATCGCGGTGGCCAACGAACCCGAACTCCTGATCGCTGATGAGCCAACCACCGCGTTGGATGTAACCATTCAGGCCGAAATCCTGAAGCTGGTGCGTGACCTGCGCGCGAGGCTTGGCATGGCGGTTCTGCTTATCACTCACGATTTGACAATCGTGCGGCGGATTGCCGACCGGGTCTGCGTAATGAACCAAGGAGAGATCGTGGAGGCGGGCGAGACGTCGAGGCTTTTTGCCGATCCGCAGCATGCCTACACCAAGCACCTGTTGGCCTCGGAGCCGAAAGAACGCACCGAGACGAAAGAGGATTGGTCCGAACCCGTAATGCAGGCCGAGGATGTCGTCGTGCATTTCCCGATCCGCAAGGGCCTTCTGCGGCGCCAGGTGGGCGCGGTGAAGGCGGTGAACGGTGTCAGTCTCGAAGTGCATCGGGGCCAGACTGTCGGGATCGTCGGGGAGAGCGGCTCGGGTAAATCGACGCTTGGGCTGGCGCTGCTGCAGCTGCGGCAGAGCCGGGGACGGGTTGTCTTTCTCGGCAACCGATTGAACGACCTGCAGTCAAGGCAGCTCCACGGGTTGCGGCGCAAGATGCAGATCGTTTTCCAGGATCCCTACAGTTCACTTAGCCCGCGCATGACCGTCCGACAGATCATTTCCGAGGGACTCGAAATCCACAATATCGGTAGTTCCGGTGCAGATCGGCGCGAGCGGGTGGCCCAGATGTTGCGTGAAGTACGGCTCGATCCGGCGATGATGGACCGGTATCCGCACGAGTTCTCGGGTGGCCAGCGCCAGCGGATCTCCATTGCGCGGGTGATGGCGCTGAAGCCGGATTTCGTTGTGCTGGACGAGCCGACATCGGCGCTTGATCTTTCGGTGCAGGCGCAGATCGTTGAGCTTCTGCTCGACCTGCAGGCGCGGCATGGGCTGTCTTACCTGTTCATCAGTCACGACCTGCGGGTGGTTCGTGGGCTTTGCGACCATGTGATCGTCATGCGTAAGGGCGAGGTCGTGGAGCAGGGCCCCGCGAAGGCAATCTTCGAACGTTCCGAACACCCGTACACGCAGGCGCTCATGACCGCGTCCTTCGAAATCGTTCCCGGACAGTCGGATGGCGTCGATGGCCTGCGCAGCGGTAGTGAGCCGTATTGACAACGGAAGGTTTTTTTGTCGACTGTATACCGTAATGTGAGGGCTGAACCATTCAAAACAAGACGGCAGCTCAGACCATCGAGACCACAAGGAGGTGACTATGACCAAGCGATTCCCGGCCATTGGCCAAATTCTCGGAGCTAGTATTCTGTCCGTTTCCGCAATTGGTGGTGCGGCCTTCGCCCAAAGCGAACTGAACGTGGCGATGAAATCCCAGCCGCCGACGCTGGACCTTCATGTCACGTCGACCAACACGGTGCGGAATGTCGGTGCGCATATAAACGAGGGGCTCTTTACCTTCGACGAGAACTTTCAGCCCAAGCCAATGCTTGCTGAAAGCGTCGCGCGAAGTGACGACGGGCTGACATATGAGATCACCATTCGTCAGGGTGTGCCGTTTCACAACGGCGATGAACTGATGGCTGAGGACGTTGTGGCGTCTCTTGACAGATGGATGCAGCGCAGTTCCTTCGGGCGCACATTGGCCCGCTATGTCGAGAGCCTGGAGGCAAGCGGCGATCACAGCGTAACCATGACGCTGAACGAACCTGCGAGCTTTGTCGTCACTGCGCTGACGACATGGAGGGCCGGACCGTTTATCTATCCCGCCGAAGTCATCGAAGCCGCTGGCGAAGAACGGATCACCGATCCCGTGGGCACGGGTCCCTTTCGTTTCGTGGAGTGGAACGAGGGGCAGGATATCATCCTTGAACGCTTCGACGATTACGCGGCAGTTGATGCGCCCGCCAGCGGCTATGCCGGGAAGCGTGAAGCGATGGTGGACCGGCTGCGCTTTGTGTTCGTACCCGAGCTTTCGGTTCGGCGCATCGGGGTGGAGAGCGGTGATTTCGATATGGCGCTCGACGTCGACCCGGACAGCTTTGACCAGTACCAGGACAACCCGGACGTGGTGTCGTTTCTCGGCGCGCCGAGGATGACGACACTTATCCCGAACAAAGCCGAAGGCGTCATGGCCAACCCGGCTTTGCGCACCGCATTGCAGGCAGCTGTCTGTGTCGAGGATGTGTTGCCGGTCTATGGCGGCGAGACATTCTGGCGGGCCGATCCAAGCATCACGTGGCAAGAGACGGCATGGTGGAGCGACGCCGGGTCGGAGCTTTACAACGTCTGCGACCCCGAGCGGGCACAGAGCCTTGCCGGAGAGGCCGGGTACGACAACCAGCAGATCCGGCTGGCAGTCTCGAGCGATGACGAGTCGAAGTTCTCGGTGGCACAGGTGCTGCAGCAGCAACTCCAGATGGCGGGCTTCAATGTCGAACTTGAGGTTCGCGATGCGGCTGCCCATGAAGCGACGCTCGACAGCAAGGAAGCGTGGGATCTGGCGATCAGCGAGCATACCTACCGGACCCATCCGATCCTTCACTCGCATCTGCAGGCAACCTGGACCGGCTGGTGGGAGAGCGAAGAACGCGACCGCCTTGTCGGTGAGTTCCTCGTGGCGTCGGAGGAGGAGGCGCACGAGATATGGGACAAGATCCACGCCCTCTATTTCAAGGACGTTGTTGTCATCAAGATCGGAGACTACTTTGAGCACCACATCGCTGCGGACGAGGTGGAAGGCTATGCCAACATGCCCGAACCGTTCTTTTGGAACGTGTCCCTGAGCGAGTGAACTAGGGCGGGGGCGCGACACCATGGGGGCCTTCCTCGTACGGCGTCTCGCCGGGATGTTGGTGACGATGTTCATCATCTCCACGCTCGTGTTCATCATCACGAACGTGGTCCCGGGCTCCCCCGCCGCCCTCATCCTTGGCGAGGACCGTACTCCGGATCAGGTTGAGGCCCTCAACCGCGAGCTGGGCCTCGACCGGTCGGTGCCCGTCCGCTATGTGCAGTGGCTGGGTGATCTCGTCACCGGCGATTTCGGCACGTCTTACTACAACGATAACTCCGTCGCCTCGGTGATCGCCGGGCGGCTTGAGCCGACGCTTATGCTGACGTTCACGTCGGCGCTGCTGGCGGTGGCCATCGGGATACCGCTTGGCATCATCGCGGCCGTCTATCAGGGCACGCGGCTGGACTATGCCTCGATGGTGGTGGCCCTCATGGGTGCCGCCTTGCCGAACTTCTGGCTCGGGTTGCTGCTGATCTTGCTGTTTTCGCTTTACTGGTCGGTTTTTCCCGCGGCTGGCTATGCCAGTATCTTTGACGACCCAGGGGACACCTGGCGCTACCTTGTGCTTCCGGCAATCACGCTGGGTGCAAGCCACGCGGGTGTCATCGCGCGTATGGCGCGCGCCAACCTGCTCGAAGTCATGGGGGCGGACTACCTACGCACGGCCCGGTCGAAGGGGCTGCGCGAGCGTAGCGTCGTTCTGGGCCATGCATTGCGTAACTCGATGATCCCAACCTTCGGCGTCGTTGGTGTGGCGCTGGCGCTGATGATCGGGGGATCGATCGTGACCGAAGCTGTTTTTGCCATCCCGGGCGTTGGAAGGTTGCTGATCGAGTCCGTGCTGCGACGGGACTTTCCGATGATCCAGGGCGTCATTCTTCTGATTGCGCTGCTGGTGGCGCTGGTCAATCTTGCGGTCGATATCGTCTATGCGCTGCTCGACCCGCGGGTGCGCTATGCGTAGAACACCCGCCCCCGCCGCCCGGAATGATGCTGCCGGCAGGGCGACTGGTATGCCGCCGCTTCGGAGAAGCTGGCGCCTCGCATGGCTGAGCCGCCCGGTCAACATGATCGGTTTTGGCTTCTTTTTTCTGGTCGTGGCCGCCGGTCTGCTGGCGCCGCTGATTGCGCCCTACGATCCGGGACTGATCGCCATACGGGAACGGCTGCAACCGCCGAGTTTGAGCAGCGGGCATCTGCTGGGCACCGATCATCTGGGTCGGGATATCTTCTCGCGGATGCTCTATGGCGCGCGTGTCTCGGTGATCGTCGGCGCGTCCGTCGTTATTCTGTCGTCGCTGATCGGGATCGTCATCGGCCTGTTCGGTGGCTACAGCCGCCGCTTCGGAAACCTGCTGATGCGGATCATTGACGGGGTGATGGCATTCCCCGAAATCGTTTTTGCACTGGCGCTGATCGCAGCGCTGGGTTCCAGCCTGACCAATGTCATCATCGCCCTGACTTTCGTATATATCCCGCGCGTGGCGCGGGTCGTCCACGCTTGTACGCTGGCTTTGCGGAATCAGGAATTCGTCCTCGCCGCAGAGGCGCTGGGGGGCAAATCATTCCGCGTGGTCTTTCGGCATATCCTGCCCAACACGCTGGGGCCGGTCGTCGTTCAGGGCACCTTCATTTTCGCCTATGCGGTGATCTCGGAAGCGAGCCTTACTTTTCTGGGCGTCGGCCTGCCGCCCGGGACGGCGAGTTGGGGCGTGATCCTTGCCGAGGGGCGGAACTACCTGCTCGACGCGCCATGGATTACGACTTTTCCCGGTCTGGCGATCTTTCTGCTGGTGCTCAACCTCAATATTCTGGGCGATGGGTTGCGTGACCTGCTCGACCCGCGCTCGCGCAAACTGCTGTGAGGAAGGTTTTGTAATGTGCCAGGGCGATCGCGCTGCACCGCGCCTGCTGATAATCGGGCCAGAGCCTGATCTTGTCGCGCCAGTGATCGAGGCACGGGTGCCGGACGCTGAAATCCATAGCTGCACCGATTACGAAACCTTGCCAGAGGTACTGGAAAAGACCCAGCCGCAGGTTGCCTATACTTTCAAGATTGGGCGGGGCCGGTTTCCACGCGAGGCTCTCTTTGCATCACCTTACATTGAGTGGGTGCAAAACTCTGGCGCCGGGGTCGACCATCTGGTGCCGTGGGACGCGACGCGAGTGACAGTCACGAACGCGTCGGGTGTTCATGGCGAGTTGATGGCGCAATATACCGTTTGGGCGGTGCTGAATCACCAGTTGGGACTGCCGCTCTATGCCCAAAGACAGTCAGAGCGGGTCTGGGAAAAGGGCCGGTTCCATTCGGTCGCGGGACAGGTGCTTGTCATTGTCGGCTTTGGTACGATCGGGGCCGAGATCGGCCGGGTCGCGCGAGGGCTGGGGATGCGGGTGATCGGGGTGCGTGCCCGCCCCAAACCATCTGAACACGCCGATAAAGTGGTCGGTTCGGACCAGCTTTACGAGGCGCTGGGGCAGGCCGATTATGTCTCGGTCGTACTGCCGTCGACGGACGAGACGAAGGGGCTTCTTGGAGCCGAGGCCATGGCGGCGATGAAGCCGGGGGCCTACCTGATCAATACCGGTCGCGGCGGCATCGTAGACGAGGCGGCACTGCTGGCGGCTTTGCGCAGCGGGCAGCTTTCTGGCGCGACCGTCGACGTTTTCGCGAAAGAGCCGCTACCGCCCGACAGTCCGCTTTGGAATGCGAAGGGATTGACGGTTCTGCCCCATATCTCGGGAGATCCCGCCGACTGGAAGCGGCGCGTGACGGAGCTTTTTTGCGACAATCTCGGGCTGTGGATGTCGGGTCGGCCGCTCTTTAACGTGGTCGACCCCGGCAGGGGCTATTGAGCCGCAGGGGCGGTCTGCGGGACATCGCCACGGTCCTGCGGCTGCCACATTATGGGCCGTTTCTTCTTGCACGAACGGCCTCTGCAGTGGGTGTCTGGATGGAGCGGCTAGCGACAGGCTGGCTTGTCTGGGAGCTGACGCAATCGACGGCATGGCTGGGGGTCGTCGCCTTTCTGCGTCTGGCCCCTGCGCTTTTTCTCGGGCTGTTGGGCGGCGCGTGGTCGGATCGGACCAGGCCAACGCGTGTATTGCTCTTGGGCAAGATCGCGATTGTGGCGGTGAAGCTGACGATGCTTGCGATACTCTTGGCGGGCGCCCTGACGGTCGAACTTCTGGCCGCGGTTGCCTTGGCCATTGGGGCTTTACAGGCAGTCTCGAACCCCGCTGCAGCGGCATTGGTCTGGGATCTTGTGCCGCGCAAGCAACTTGGCACGGCAATCTCGGTCGGTGCGCTCAGCCTTCATACAGCGACATTCGTTGGCCCTGCTCTGGCCGGGCTGGTCGCGGCGGTTTCCGGTTTTGCGCCGGTCTATGCATTGGCGGCGGCGGGCCAGGTGGCGTTGATCTGGGTCCTGCTGCGCATGCCGTCGGAACTGCAGACCGACGCGGCAGAAAAGCGAGCGCGGGGAGACAGCCTCTGGACCGACATGATGGCAGGGGCGCGCTACATCCGGGAAGACAGGGCGGTCTTTGCGATTCTTGCGATTCATTTCGTCTTCGCCGTCTCGGCGCAGCCGTTGATCGACCTGATGCCCGCGATTGCCGCGCTCTTTTTCAACGGTGGGGCGGTGACCGTGAGCATGATGACGGCATCGCTGGGGGCAGGCGCGCTGATCGGGGGGGTCTGGCTTGCTGCGTTCAGCCCGAAAGGGGCGCTGAAGTCGGTGGTGGGCTGCGCGCTTTTGATACTGATGGCGTTGATCATCGTGCTGGCGGTCAACCGGAACCTGCCCGTTGCACTGGGCCTGCTGGCCGGCATCGGTGCCTGCCTTGTGATCCGGGCATCCGGATTGCAGACACTTTTGCAACTGACGGTAAGCGATGAGATGCGCGGCCGTGCGATGGGGTTCTATGGGCTGCTCATCCGTGGCGGCAGCGCGATCGGAGCACTTGCCATCGGCTTTGCCGCAGAAAGCATCGGGCTTTCCTGGGCGATAGCTGTGGCCGCGATGGCTGGCGCAACAACGCTTGTCATCGTGGCGAAGCGACACCGCGTTTCGCTGACGCGGGTGAAAGTGAAATGACTTTACGAAGCCCGCCCTAATGTGCGGAAAACAGTAGATAGTTCTTGTGCTGCTACAGCTGTGCCCAAGCCAAGCAGATGCTTGCCAAGTCCTCGTTTTTTTGTATATTGTCGACGAAATAGTCGTGCCTTAGACGCGCGTCAGTCTAGCGGGAGGCCACAGGCGGACATGAAGATCACGGATGTCGAGACCACCATCCTTAGGCTGCCCGAGGTCCTTGCGAACGGTGACGGATTGCAGGATACACTTTTGGTCGAGATCCATACCGACGAAGGTATTACAGGCGTGGGCGAAGCGCATACCGTGCCGCTGGTTCTCAAGGCCGTTATTGATGCGCCGATTTCGCAGCTGACGGGGCAGGGGCTGCGGCAAATGCTGATTGGCGAGGATCCCCGGAGGATCAACGCACTCTGGAAGAAGATGTACGAAAAGAGCTGCACCTACGGGCGGCGCGGCGTCGTGATCCATGCCATCAGTGCGATCGACATGGCGCTTTGGGACATCCTTGGTAAGGTCGCAGGCCAACCTGTTCATGCGCTTCTTGGTG
This sequence comes from uncultured Paracoccaceae bacterium, assembly GCA_947503175.1. Taxonomy (GTDB): domain Bacteria; phylum Pseudomonadota; class Alphaproteobacteria; order Rhodobacterales; family Rhodobacteraceae; genus Ovoidimarina. Next base: position 93,750 of record CANNCO010000003.1, on the reverse strand, counting down.
GTGCGACCACCGACCGGTTGCGCTGTTACGCCAGCGATCTCACGCCGTCAGACGAAGATGGAATAGTCGCACTGGCCGAGCGGCATCTCAGTGCAGGGTTCACGGCGATGAAATTCGGCTGGGGCGGACTCGGCAGCAGCGTGCGTGAAGACGCGAAATGGGTCGCGCGGTTGCGTGAGACGTTGGGCGACGCGCCGGATATCATGATCGACATGGGCGTGCCTGTGACGCTGGACGACGCGCTTTGGCTATGCGACGCGCTGGCCGACCAGGGCGTCGCCTTTCTCGAAGAGCCGCTATCGCCCGACGATCTGGAGGGTTTTGCGCGGCTGACAGAGATGTCGCGCACGCCGATCGCAACCGGCGAGAAGGAGACTACGCGCCACGGTTTCCGTGACCTTATCGACCGCGGCGGGCTGCGTATCGTACAACCTGACATTGCACGATGTGGCGGCATCACCGAGACGATCCGCGTGGCCACCCTTGCTGAAACACGCAAAGTTGACGTCATCCCCCATTGCTGGGCCAGTGACATCCTTGTCGCTGCCACGGCGCATTGCCTCGCAACATTCGACCGCCCGCGCTATCTTGAGTTCAATGCAACCGACAACCCGCTCAAAACCGATCTTCTTGTCGAACCGATCCGTCAGGTGGATGGCTACGTGGAGGTGCCAACCGGACCTGGCCTGGGGGTCGAGATCAATCGGGAGACCGTCGAGCGGTTTCGCTGGACGCCCGAGGATGCTTAGGCCAAGGCGCGGTTCAGGTGTCTTCGCCGAGTTGGGGGTCCATCGTTGCCGTCATTTTTTCGACGACGACATGCTCGCCTATGGCTGCCGCGACACGCTCGGGATCCTTGCTGCTGATGCCCAGGAGGAGACGCTCATGGTTTTCAGCGACTTCGTCCAGCCCACCGTGGAAGCGCCAGTTCATCGTCAGAAACAGACGGAACTGGTGGCTGAGGCCATCGAGCACCGAGTGCAGGAGCTTGTTGCCCGACAGCGACCACATGAGTTGGTGGAACTGCATGTCGAGATCAATCATCCCCATGTAATTGTTGCGCTCCGCTGCAGTGCGCATGCGGGCGATAAGCTTTTCGAAGGATTTATGCGCGGCAGGGGTCATGTTCTGCGAGGCCAGTTCGGCGGCATAGCCTTCGAGTACGCGGCGCACGCCGAACATCTCTTCCAGATCGGCGCGGCTCCATTCGCGAATGCGGCAACCGCGTCCGGGTTCGCGCACGACCACCCCAAGTTGAGTCAGTTCCGACAATGCCTCGCGGATCGGCGAGCGGCTGACACCGAGGGTGTCGGCGATATCCATCTCGACGAGGCGCTGGCCGGGGGTAAGCCGTCCGTCGAGCAGGCCCTTGATGATCATTTCCGACACCTGGACCGAGAGCATCTGACGCTTGATTGGCACGCTTCCGGCAAAAGCCTCCGTACCCTTCTTTGCCGGACTTGCCCCGAGCATCGGTTTGCTGCGCATATCTACCTCCCGGTCGGTTGCCGATCCGGGCGTGCAGCCCGAAACTCCAGTCGCGCACGCCGTCCCGAACCTGACTACAGGAACTCAGGTCTTCGCGCCGCTGCGCGGAACCGTATCCCTTCCTCAGGTGTCGGCAGGGCGCGGCTGCGCTGTCTACAATCGACGGGCGATCTGTACTCAGGTGGTTCTGCAAGGTCAACCCTACAGGCCTCGGCGGGGCAGGCATGTTGAAAACCAAGACGGTCGCATGGCGTCGAAGCCCGTTGCTGGAGAGCGCAACGCCCTGCCAGATAACCGTCGATGGGCATTTGATTGCGGCCGTCGCAGGCGAATGCCTGGCGACAGCCTTGGCCGCCGGGGGGTATGTGGCGCTGGGGGCGAGTCCGGGTGGGCGTATCCGGGGTGTCTTCTGCATGATGGGCGTCTGCCAGCAATGCGTCGCTGAGGTGGACGGTATCATACGTCCGACCTGCATGGTCGTGGTGCGGGAGGGGATGGATGTGCGGCTCTCGCTGGAGGCGCTGTCGTGACAGAACAGGCATTCGACCTAGCGGTGATCGGTGCCGGACCTGCCGGGGCCGCGGCGGCCATCGAGGCGGCGCAGCATGGGCTTTCGGTTGCGCTTGTGGACGAGCAGACGGCACCCGGAGGTCAAGTGTATCGCGCGCCTGTGCATTCAGCTGTGGCGGCTGGCGCCGAGGGTATACGGCTGAGGGATCGGGTCGAGGCGAGCGGTGTGTCGCATTTCCGGGAACGGACAGTTTGGCATGTAGCGCAGGGGTTCACCGTCTCATGCGTTTCGGCGGCGGGGGTTGAGCGCGTATCGGCACCACGCCTTGTCGTTGCTGCGGGAACTGTGGAGAATGTCCTTCCCGTCCCTGGCGGAACGCTTCCGGGGGTGATTGGACTCGCGGGAGCGACGATCCTGCTGAAGGCCCATGGTACAATCCCGGCGGGACCGACGGTCGTCGCGGGGGTCGGGCCTTTGGTTTATGCCGTGGCGGCCGGGATTCTGGCGGCGGGCGGGCAGATCGCTGCCGTGGCCGATCTCGCAGGCCCGCGGGATTGGGCGGCGCGGCTTCCGGCCTTGGCGTCGCGTCCTTCGATCCTGGCTCAGGGGCTGCGCTGGATGGCCGAGATTCGCCGCGCCGGTGTGAAGCTTCGGTTTCGCCACACAGTTGTTGCCGTCGACGGCAAGCGGTCCGTGACAGCCGTGCTACTGGCGCCGGTAGACCGGACCTGGCGGATCCGGGCGGGGCGCGAAGAAACTGTGATAGCCGACAGCTTGGCCATGGGCCATGGGTTGGTGCCAGCGGGCGAGATTGCTCAGGCGTTGGGGGTGGAGCACGTATTTCGCGCAGAGGCTGGCGGCTTCGTGCCCCGGCTGGACGATTTTCAGCGCAGCACCGTGGCAGGGCTTTATCTTGCAGGGGACGGAGCGGGCATCGCGGGGGCGGAGGCTGCGGGTCTTGCGGGACGTCTGGCCGGTCTGGCGGTGGCCCGGGATGCAGGCATGCTTGAAGAAAGAGCTTTCGAGGAGAAAGCAAGGCCCGTGCAACGGGCACTTGCGCGCGCGGCGCGTTTCGGGCGGGCGATTTCTGCGCTTATGGCAATGCGGCCGGGTCTATTGGACCTTGTTGCGCAAGATACGGTTGTGTGCCGTTGCGAGGATCTCGATCGTGCCGTCATCGAGGGCGCGGCAGCCGCGGGCGCGCAAGACCTGAACCAGCTCAAGTCGTCGACCCGCTGTGGCATGGGACCGTGCCAAGGACGGATTTGCGGTGAGTTCGCCGCAAGGATCCTTGCGCGGCATCACGGCGTGAACCGGGAGGTGATTGGCCTATGGACGGCGCGTGCCCCCTTCCGTCCCGTGCCGCTGGATTCGCTGGTCGGGGCGTTTGAATATGCCGACATCCCGAAGCCGACTTTCGATCCGCGATGACGGACTCGGTCGAAGAGGGTTGGACATGACCGAGAGGTTCGACACGGTGATCGTCGGCGGGGGCATTATGGGCTGCGTGCTGGCCCATCGTCTGGCAGCGGCAAGACAGCGTGTCGGCCTTTTTGAACGGCGGGGTCTTTGCATGGCCGCGTCTGGTGTCAATGCGGGGACGCTTTCTGTCCAGATCAAGCGCGAGGAACTGATCCCATATGCCATGCGCGGCCTCGAGCTTTGGCGCACGGCGGGCGACTGGCTTGGGGATGACCTGGGTTTTCGACAGGTTGGCGGACTCGTACTGGCATTCACCGAGGATGAAGCCCGGACGTTGACAGAGCGCATGATGCAAAGGGCCGAGCGGGGCGCGCCCATCGAACTGGTTGGAACAAACAGGGCGCGAGAACTGGAGCCGGGCTTGTCGGAGGCGCCCGTGCTGGCGAGCTATTGCCCGGTCGACGGTTACGCAGGCAGCTATCTGCTGGGAGAGGTCATGCGGCGGGCGCTGGGTCGGGAAGGCGTTGCACTGCGCGAGTATTGCCCGGTGCAACGTATCGAACCGGGGAGGGGCGAGACTGAAGTTATAACGGCACAAGGAACGGTTCGAACAAAGCGTATCGTCTATTGCTGCGGCGCCTGGACCGAGCGGCTTTTGGCCGAGACATATGGTGTGCGCATACCGATCAACTGCCGGGTTAATCAGGTGGTTGTGACGGAACGGATGCCGAAGGTTTTCGAGCGGGTGATCGGGGCGGCAACCGGCCTGCTGACACTCAAGCGGGCCGCGAATGGCACGGTGCTGATCGGAGGTGGATGGCAAGGAGTGGGAGACCCGGAAGCCGGGCCACGGGAGTTGCTGCCCGAGAATCTGATCGGTAATCTGCGCCTTGCCGCCCATGCCGTACCCGCATTGCGGCGGGCGCGTGTCCTGCGCGCATGGGCGGGGCTTGAAGGCAGTTCTTCCGACGGGCTGCCTTTGGCCGGCCAGGTTCCGGGGCAGACGGACGCCTATGTGCTGGCTTGCGTGCGTGGCGGCTTCACCATCGGGCCCTACATCGCCATGCTGCTTGCCGAGAGGATCCTCGGCGAGGTTCCCGCGATGCCGCTTTTTGACCCTGCCCGGCTTTGTGTGGAAGAGGATGAGGCACCGCGCCGGAACTGAGCGGTTGCCAGCCTATGCCGATTTACGCGACCATCGGGCGACTTTCGCTTGGAGATGCCAGTTCATGTTCCACTCACTTCACGCTGATGGTCCGCAAGCGGCAGACGTCGCCTTCTATGAAGTGCTGAAGGCGCGGCGGGCGCGGATTCTCGGTGAGTACGAGCGTCTTACCCCGCGCTCACAGGCGCTTTTTGAACGCGCGAACCGAAGCTTTCCCGGCGGGTTTACCCGCGACGCAATCCACCGTGCGCCCCATGCTCCTTTCGTTTCTGTGGCGGATGGCAGCCAGATGGTTGATGTCGACGGGCGGAGCATAACTGATTTCTGGTTCAACGCGACGGCGTTGCCGCTTGGCCATGCGCATCCGGAGGTCGTCGCTGCCGCGCAGGAGCAAGTCGGGCGCGGTTCGGCCTATTTCGCGCCGACCGAACGAGAACTGGCGCTGGCCGAGGTTTTGATCGATCGGCTTCCCTGCGCAGAACGGTTGCGATTCACCAATTCCGGGAGCGAGGCGGTGATGATGGCGATCCGGCTGGCGCGTGCCTTTCGCAGGCGCGAGTTGATCGTCAAGTGCGAAGGCAGTTACCACGGTTCCTATGACGATGTGAGCTGGTCGGTCGGCCCATCCGCAAAAAACGCTGGCCAGGCACGGCCGATTGCCGACACCGCGGGACTTGTGGAGGCAGAGAACCGGGTTGCCGTCGTGCCCTTTAACAATGTGGCGGCCCTGACCCGGTTCTTTGAAGAGAAGCAAGATGACATTGCCGCCTTGCTGATCGAGCCCGTGGCCAACCGAATGGGGCTGCTCTTACCCGATCCCGCCTTCGTCGCGGCGGCTCGGGCGCTATGTGATCGTTACGACGTCGTGCTGATCTTTGACGAGGTGATTGCATTTCGATTGGGCTTTCATGGCGCGCAGGGAACGCTGGGCGTAACGCCGGACCTGGTGACGCTGGGCAAGGTGATCGGCGGCGGGTTTCCCGTGGGCGCCGTGGCAGGGCGAAGCGATATCCTGGACAGGACGGCGATGGATGGCGCCGCTCGCGTCACCCATGCCGGGACGTTCAACGGCAACCCGACAACTGCTGCAGCGGGGCTTGCAACGCTGAACCTGCTGACAGCGGAGACCATTGCTGCGCTCAATGTCATGGGGACCCGTTTGCGGCGGAGCCTGGAAGAGATCACGGCGGGATTGCCGCTTTGCGTGACCGGTGCGGGTTCACTGTTCAAGATTACAGCCGCCGCTGGCCAGATTCGCGATTATGGCGATGCTGTTGGTGCAGACAAGGACTGGGAGGCCCTGGCCTCGCTGGAGCTTCTCAACCGGGGCTTTTTGCTTACGACGGGTCTTTCGGGATGTGTTTCGACTGTGACGCGTGTCGAGGAAATCGATGCTTTCCTTGCAGCTTTCAAAGATATCGTCCGGGTATAAATATGCTGCCTTTGCTGCTTGAAGTGCCGTTTCAAATTGCATACTGTCGACGAAAGATAGCTTCCCAAACCGCCATGCGGGGCTTCCTTGCGCGGATCTCGGGAGTCACTTCACGAGAGGAGAAAAAGGCATGAACGACGGCAAGGTGAACTGGTCCGGCAACTTCGTCGCGATCGCGACACCCTTCGACAAGAGCGGTGCGATCGACGAGGCGTTGTTCGAGGCGAATGTCGCGCTGATGGTCGACGAAGGCGCCGATGGTCTTGTCGTATCCGGCTGTACCGGCGAAGCCTGGGCGCTGAGCGACGAAGAGCGCCTGCATCTGTTCAGCCTAGCGGCCAGGGTTGCGGGTGATGTGCCGGTGATCGGTGGAACAGCCGGCATCTCGACCGAGAAAACCGCCGCTCTGTCCAAGGCCGCCGTTGAGGCCGGCTGCGCCGGTGCGCTGGTCATGCCGCCCTATTATGCGGTGATCGGCGAGCGTGAAATAAAAGCGCATTTCAAGGCTGTTTCGGATCATGCGCAGGTTCCGATCTTTCTCTACAACATGCCAAAGCGCACCGGGATCAACATGTCGCCCGCGCTCTTATCGGAAATCTGTGATCTGGAGTGGATCGTTGCGCTTAAGCAGAGTTCCAATGATTACAATGAATTGGTGGCGACACTGGCGAGCTGCGGTGAGAAGATCGAGGTTTTTGCCGGGCACTCTGCCGAGCGCGGCTTCGGTGCTGTTTTGATGGGATGCCCGGGTTACGTGTCGAGTATGGAATCGCAGGTCATGGGGCGCGAAGCCATTTCCATGGCGCGGCTGGCCATGGAAACGAAACTGGATGAGGGCCGTCGGGTGCAACACCGGACGGCACAGCTTGATAAAGGCATGCGGCAGGTCGGAACGTTCCCGTCGAACATGAAATGCGCGATGAACCTGCTTGGCCGTCCCGGTGGACATTGCCGCGCGCCGCTTCTCGACCTCGATGCGACTGAGACCGAAAGGGTGGAGGCTGTCCTTGACAAGCTTGGCCTGACGTCGCGGGCACACGCGGCCTAGAGCAAAGGCGACTGGGATCTCAACTCTGACGCTTTGTTCGGCTTGCGTGGCGCCGGGCAACTCTGGCCCCCGGAGATCATCCGTCTGGCGGTGATGCGGCATATCCGTTTCGCGCCATAGCATGGGAACGCCCGTGGACTTCAACAGGCCCGATCAAGCGTGGGGCCAATCCGCGCCGCAGATTCCTCAAGTCCCCTTGTAGCCGTGATAATTATAACCCTTCGTCAGTGACGTGATGGGGCGTGGAAGGTCTTCGTCACCGACCCGGAGGCTGTCGATGAACTCCAGGCCGAAGCTCAGCATTCCGCGAATCCGAGCGGCTTCATGCACCGGGTCTGGATAATACCATACTGCGTTCTTTACGAACGTATCCCCCATTCGGATGTGATAGTACTGCGCTTCGCCCTTGTACGGACACATCGTGCGCAGATCAGAGGGTTCGAGATGCTCAGTCTTGCAGTCCTCAAGCGGAAGGTAGGGGCGCGTCGGCAACCCGGTCTCGAACAACAGAATGGCCCGCCCGGTGTCGGCGAGAGTCGTCTTGTTCAGGGTTGCAGTGACACGGCGCGAGGTGGGCAGGCAATCAACCCGGCGGAACGGATCGCGCACGTGGACAAAAACTTCTTCGTCTTCTTCAAACCATCGATCCACTTCATGCCAGTAGAACGAGACATGGTTCGAGATGTCTGGGCACCCTTCAACCGGCTTGTCGTAGTGCCACATGATGTCATCGTATTTGCCGTCCGAATCCTTCAGCGAGTAATGGCGCGCGTTCCCTTTGTAAGGCGAGTGGGTCACGAGTTGTCCATCCTCGAAAAGCTCGGTCTTCACGTCTTCGATCGGAAAGTAATAGATCGGAATGTGATCGCTTTCGAACAGCAGCAGGGCACGGGTCGTATCTGCCAGCAGGTGCCCGCCCGCCATGACGCGGACGCGCTTCGGTGCTGGCTGTGCGAATACGACGTAGCCGGGCTCGAAATCGTACTGCACGACTTCATCCAGCGGCTTGAGAAACGGGCCGCGTCCGCGCAGATGTGGTTGTCGTGGCATCATCAAGTCCTTTCGGGGGGAACCAGATCTTGGAGTTCCCTGTGGCACAGGATGGCGTGCCCGGTACCGGCGTCGCGCTTGGGTGGGGGCATCGCCGAGCACTGGGGCAAGCGTCTGTGGCAGCGATTGTAGAACGGGCATCCGTCCTGTGGTGATGGTCCGGGGTCGTCCGGCGCATCGAGCGGTGAGACCACGTGGTCGGGATCGGGAGGGTGGACGGAGGCGAGCAACGCTTCCGTGTACGGATGGAAGGGTGCCTTAAAGACCGCGTCGGCTGGCCCCTGTTCCATCACGCGCCCCTGATAGAGCACAACAACATGCTGCGCCACATGCCGCACCAGCATGAGATCGTGGCTGATCAGGAGAATGGCGGTGTCGTGGGCGGCAGTCATATCCGAGAGCAGGCCGATCACGGCTGCCTGTACTGACACATCCAGTGCCGACACCGGCTCGTCCGCGACGATCAGTGCCGGGCTTCCGGCAAAGGCGCGGGCGATCGCAACGCGTTGACGTTGCCCGCCCGAAAGATCGGCCGGGTGGCGGTCTGCCAAAGTGGCCGGCAACCGGACGCTGTCCAAAAGCCGGATCACGTCCTGCTCTCCGTGCGGTTGACCCGCACGCTTGAGGGCCCGGGCCAGTATGAAGCCAATTCGATGCGCAGGGTTCAGAGTTCCGTCCGGGTTCTGAAAAACCATCTGGATTTGCCGGATCAGGCTGTCTGGCCGATCTTTCGCCGGAAGCGCCGCGATGTTCTTGCCATCGAACATCGCTGTTCCCTTGTCCGCGACATCGAGGCCGATCAGCATCCGCGCCAGCGTCGACTTGCCGGATCCGCTTTCGCCGACGAGTGCAAGTGTTTGCGCTGCTGGAAGCGTGAAACCAACATCGTCTGAGGCAACGACGGGCGGCGGAGCGAAGAGGCCTCTTCTTCCGAACGTTTTCCGAAGCCCATCAATCTCCAGAACGGTGTCGTGGGCACGCAGATCGCGCGTCGGTGGGGTTTGCTGCTCTTTGCTCATTGGGGGCTGATCTTCCAGCCTGCGGCACCGGGCAAAATGGTCTGTTCCGGTTTGCACCATTCGAAGTGGAGGATCGACGTCACACAGCCCCGGTTTGGACATTGCGCAACGGGGGGCAAAGGCGCAGCCTCGCGGCAGCGCGCCGATCAGTGGAACCTGACCAGGAATGGACGGGAGCGGAGTTCCCGGCGCCCTGTCCTTTCGGCCCGGCAGGCACGCCAGAAGCGCCAGTGTATAAGGGTGCTTTGGTGATCTCAGAACGCTGCGAACAGGGCCTTCTTCGACAAGCTGGCCTGCGTACATGATGCCGATACGGTCTGCGACACGGGCCATAAGGCCCAGATTGTGCGAGATATACAGAAGCGCCACATCTTCTGCTGCCGCGATTTCAGATATCAGCGCCACGACTTCCGCTTCGACCGTCACGTCAAGCCCTGTCGTCGGTTCGTCGAGGATCAGAAGTGAGGGTCGGCTTAGAAGGGCCATTGCAATGACAACCCGTTGTAGTTGCCCGCCGGACAACTGGTGTGGATAGCGTTTCAGAAGGGCTTCGGGATCCGGAAGGCGGACCCGGTCCATGATCGGCAGTATGTCGGCGGGTTCACGGGCCGCTTCGGCAAGTTGATCTCCGATGCGCATCGTGGGGTTCAAGGCGGCGACCGGATCCTGAAACACCATGCTCATATGCGCTGCCCGAAGTCGGCGCAGTTGCGGTTCGGCGATTTTCGTCAGCGCGGTTCCGTTGACTGTAATGGACCCACTGGTGACCTTTCCGGTTGCAGCAAGATGCCCTTCGACCGCGAACGCTACGGTCGATTTTCCACATCCGCTTTCACCGACAAGTCCATAGGATTCGCCTTCCTTCAGAGTCAGGTCAAATCCGCGCACGACCTCAGCGCCATCGTAAGCGACGCACAGACTTTCGATCTGGAGGATGCTCATTTGGCGCGCTCCCTGAGGCCGTCGGCAAGCAGGTTGCAAGCTATCACCACCGAAGTCACTGCCGCGGCGGGAAGAAGCGCCATGTGTGGGTAGATCGACAGGAAGTTCACGCCCTCGACCACCATTCCGCCCCAGTCCGGTGTAGGTGGCGGCAGTCCCAGTCCGAGAAAGCCGAGGGTCCCGATCAGGATCACAGTATAGCCGGCCCTGAGGCACAGATCGACGATCAGCGGTCCGCCGACGTTCGGCAGAATCTCCACAAACATGATGTAAGGGCCACTTTCGCCTCCTGCTCGCGCTGCCGAAACGAAATCACGTTCTTTCACGGCAAGCACCTGACCGCGCATCAGCCGGGCCACCCCGGGTGCATAGGCGAGTGTCACCGCAATCACGATGTTCGTGAGCGACGGACCGAATGAAGTAATCAGGATGATGTAGAGAATAAGGGCCGGGAAGGAGAGCATGACATCGCCGACGCGGCTGACCAGAATGTCGATCCAGCCGCCGTACCACCCCGCGGCAAGCCCCGCTACTCCGCCCAGGATAAAGGCAGATCCGATCGCCAGCGGAACAACGACAAATGTCGTGCGGGCACCCCAGATGATCCGCGACAGCATATCTCTTCCAGTGGCGTCTGTTCCCAGAAGGTGGTTTGCAGAGAAGCCACGATCGCCCATGGCGGCGAAGTCGATCTCATGGGGATCCCAGGGCGCGATCAGGGGCGCGAATAACGCCACCACTCCCCAGAACATCAAGATATACATACCGGTGAGCGCAATGCCGGACCGGGCCAGCCTGGCCGGAAGGTATGCATGAAGACCACCCATCTCAATCCACCCGAATCCGCGGATCGAGGATTGCATAGGCAACGTCCCCCAGAAACTGCGTGATAAGTGCGACGCTGAGAGCCAGCATGGTCAATGCCTGCACCGTGAAGATGTCGCCGAAAAGTGCGGCGCGCAACATGAGGCTTCCAAGACCCGGATAGGCAAAGATCGCCTCGACAACGACTACACCGGTAAGGATCCAGTTCACCTGCAGGAGGATCACGGTAATCGGCGCAATCATCGCATTGCGCAATACATGGGCCCAGATCACACGGCGGGGTGAGAGGCCTTTGAGACGGGCCGTCCGCACATAGTCCGCTTGCATTGTCTCCGCGACCGAGGCGCGAACTATGCGGGTCAGATACGCACCGGAAGCGATCAACAGGACGGTAACGGGCAGAACCAGCTGGGCACCGGTGCTCCACTGGTCTCCCGGCTGAAGCGAGCTGGTTCCGGGCAACCAGCCAAGCGATGCCACAAATATCAGCAGCAGACCGACGGCGACCACAAACTCCGGCAATGACGTCAGCGTAACGGTTACGGTCGATATGACACGGTCGACGCTGCTTCCCGCATGCATCCCTGCCAGCGTGCCGAGCAAAAGCGAGATCGGGATCGTCAGGCCCAGCGCCCATGCTGAAAGCCATGCTGTATGACCGATGCGATCCGCCAGCACGTCAAGCACGGGCTCTTTCATCATCAGCGAGTAGCCGAAATTGCCGAAGTACTTGTCTCCACGTGGATCGCTCAATCCCAACCCCGGAGCAGCTTCAGGCAGCAAGTTCGGCGAAAGACCGACGAGCGTCTGAAGCCAATCAACGTACCGGTGCAGAAGCGGCTCGTCGAGGCCAAGCTGTGCGTTTAGCAACGCAACCTGGTTCTCAAGCGCATAAGGTCCCAGAATCTTTGACGCGACCGTTCCCGGTGAGAATTCGGTCAAAGTAAACAGCAAGAAGGATGCTGCCAGCAAGGTGAACCCGTACTGGGCAAGCCGAGACAGAATTTTGCGAACCATTCTCTGTGTCAGGCCGACTGGATGGCCATCTTGTTGAAGAAGACCTGACTGGTCGGGTGCATCGCAAAGCCCATGACCCGTTTGTCATAGTAGGTGACGAGTTTTCGCCAGTATGTCTGGATGATTGGCCCGTCTTCCTGCAGCAGGGCCTGAATGTCGGCCATCACCTTGCTGCGTTCCCTGGGATCGGGGAAGGATTCCGCTTTTGTCAGCAGTTCATCGAAGGTTTCGTTCGCATAGGCGCTTTCATTCCAGGAAGCGCCTGAACGATAGGCAAGCGAAAGATTTATGACCCCCAGTGGGCGATGCGCCCAGACGGTGGTGCCCAGTGGCGCGGTTGTCCAGACGTCCCAATACTGCCCGTTTGGCACGACATTGATATTGCAGGTGATGCCTGCATCTTTCCACATTTCCTGCATCACTGTCGCGCTGCGCAGATGGTGCGGCGGGTTCTGCTGGATCGTCAGTTCCACCTCGACACCGTCGGGATAGCCAGCCTCCGCCAGAAGCGCCTTGGCCGCCTCGACGTCCCGCGCCATGGGCGGCAGTTCGGCATATTCGGGGTGCACCGGCGATACGTGGTGGTGTTCTGCGGGTGACGCAAAAGGGCCAAATGCCGCTTCAGCGGCACGCGGAGCGTCCAGAGCCAGCCGAAAAGCCTTGCGAACCCGTGCGTCATCGAAGGGTTTGTGGTTCAGGTTCATGCGTGTGATGGCGGTGTCCGCGGTCACGACCTCGTAGCGCTGCAGGTTTTCGCGCGCATCAAGCGGAGCAGCAAATTCCGGCTGCACGGTAAAGGATCCATCAACCTGGCCCGAAAGCAAGGCGTTCATGATTGCCTGGGCGTTCCCTCCGACGTCGATGAACTCCACACGATCCAGATAGGGGCCTTCCCCCCAATAGTCGTCAACGGCTTCGATAACGGCGCGGCGCCCGACCTCCATCTCGGTCAATCTGAAGGCCCCGGTGCCTACTGTATCGACGTCGAAGATGCCTCCACCCTCGGGGTCCATCATCACGGCTGGGTAGTGATATAGATGCTCCGGCACGGCAAGTTGCGGTTCCGCGAGATTGAGCGTGACCGTCATTTCGTCTGTCTTCTCGATAGCGTTTTCCGCCCAGAGTTCGTGCCGGATAACGGCATTGCCGTTGTCGTCCTTTTCGCCGGTGTCCACTTCCTTCAGAAGATAGGGCTTCATCAAACCCAGGACAGAAGAACCGGTTTCGTCCGACAAGAGCCGCTTGAGGTTCCAGATCACGTCGTCTGCGGTGAACTGTCGACCATCATGCCATTTGACGCCCTGACGCACCCGCAACACCCATGTCTTGAGATCCGCCGAGGGTTCCCAGGATTCCAGAAGGTGAGGCCGCGTGATGTTGTCGGTACCCGTTTGCGTAAGGTGTTCAACCACTTGCGCAAAGATCATGGGATCCGCAGTGGTCGTGGCGGTTGCTGGAGATTTGATGTCGTAGACGGTCGTCTCAACTCTCAGCGTCCCTCCCTTCGGCATATGATCCGCAGCGGAGACAGGATCGACAAGGCCGATCATCCCATAGGCTGTTGCCGATGAAACACCAAGCAAGGTGGCCGTACGCAGAAACTCCCGGCGCGTCACTTTTCCTGCGTCATGGTCTTTCTTCAGTGGCATCAGATAGGGGTGGCGGTTCATGGATGTCTCCTTCTTGGCCGATGTTTCCCACTTTGGATCGCTCGATAGCCAACCCCAGTGTCTGCTTCCCGATCAAGGCATCTGAAGCATGGCGCTTTGCTCCATCTTCGATCACTTGCATTACGTTTTCCCCAGTTTGCACGAGCCCGGCACCCGAAGTCGAGTTTCAATTTCTGGAACCTGATCCAAGCATTTTTTCACTTCCTCTGTAACGTCGAGGACGTTCTGCAAAGGCTCCGCTTCTAGCAGAACCGCGCTGCCGCAGTGTCCCGATGGTGCGGTCTGCGAACCGAATGACAGGAAGCCCGCCGCTCGAGCCGTTAACTAGCGTTCGATTGCGCCAGATCGGATGTCCTTCTCCGCCGGAACCGGACCACTCATCGGAGGGCGTCGAGGGAGATAAGATGACTTGAAATGCTGTTCTGAAGGACGTGTCAAACCATTCGGAGGATGTAGGTTGAAAGCCCAGTTCGCATTCCGGAGCAGCTATCGTCTCGCGTAGTTGCGCCAACCAAGCGCGCCGCAAGACCTGCTCATTTTCCCTCGCTCCGGCGTCCGATCTCTTTTGCTGCGCGTTTCAACCCGTCTACCGCGCGCATCACGAACCGGTCGTCAAATCGACTGAGAAGACCGAACAGAGATAGGGTCAGGATTGTCTCGTCGGTCGTGGACTTAACGGGCACCGAGACGGCGCCCAAATCCTCCTCGTTTTCGCCCTTGTTGATCGCAAAACCCTGTCTTCGTATCTGTTCCAGTTCCCGCTCAAGCACATCCAGATCGCGGATCGTGCTGTCTGTAAGCGCAACCAGCCGATAGGCGCCGAGTCGCGCCAGACGTTCTTTCCTTGTGAGCGAGGAAAGCCACAGTTTCCCCTGCGCGGTCGAGTGGAGGGGCAGGATGGTGCCGACCTTGATGTCTATATTGAACAGGCGGTTCGGCGTGGCGACGGCCATGCAAACCGGGCCGCCGCGGGACAAACGGCTGGCCATAACAGATTCGTTCAGTTCCAGACTGACGCTCTCGATGATGGGCTTCACGACGTTCGATAGCGGATTCGTGAGTTGTTCCAGACTGCCCAACTCGGCGGCGCGTGGCCCCAGGCAGTAGCTCCCCCGTTTGTACGTCGCAAGGGCACCTACCTTTACCAAGGTCGACAAGAAGCGATGCGCGGTGGCTGGGTTCATCCCGAGTTCCTGAATGACCGTCTGGGACGTGATCTCGGGCCGTTCGGCATGAATGAGGCTCAGGATGTCGAAACTCTTGAGGACCGACTCATTGGTTTTCGTGGGCACATTTAATCCTTGGATTCAGTTATTTACACGGCTGTGGGCCGGGTCGTGTGATCGCCCGGGCGGCCTTCGCTCTTTCAGTCATATCAGAAGTAGCCGCTTCGGAAACCTATATCTCACTTAGTGAGATTTTTTTCTCATAATATGGATTGACTGACTATTTTTGAGGCACATAATGCAACAATAATATCAAAAAGTGAGATATTGGGAGGAAATCGCATGAAAGTGGGCCTGTTCATCGACAACGCCGATACAAAGGCAGCGAGCGGCGCTCTCTTCGACCGGCGCAGCCCTGTCAGCGCAGAGATCGTGACGACCGCCGCGGCGGCTGCCGCTGCCGATGTCGACCGCGCCGTGAAGTCCAGCGCCGAGGCATTCAAGGAGTGGTCGAGCATAGGGCCCGGAAAGCGGCGCGCGATTCTCAACAAATGTGCGGATGCGTTGGATGCGAAGGCATCGGAGTTCATTCGGATCGGCGCGGAAGAGACCGGCGGCAGCGCGCCGTGGATCGGCTTCAACGTCATGCTCGCGGGTAACATGCTGCGCGAAGCAGCGTCCATGACGACACAGATCAAGGGCGAAATCATCCCGTCGGAAAAGCCGGGCTCTATGGCAATGGCCTATCGCCAACCGGTCGGCGTGCTCGTCGGCATGGCGCCGTGGAACGCACCGGTCATCCTTGCCGTACGCTCTTTCGCGATGCCAATCGCCTGCGGCAACACCGTGGTAATGAAGGCCTCCGAGAAGTGCCCGGCCACCCATCGTCTGATCGGGGATGCGATGGCGGAAGGTGGGCTGCCGCCGGGCGTGGTGAACATCATCACGCACTCACCCGATGACGCGCCGGACGTGGTAAATGCGTTGATCGACCATCCGCTTACAAGGCGGATCAACTTCACAGGTTCAACGAAGGTCGGTCAGATCGTGGCCGAGCGGGCGGCGACCCAGCTCAAGCCCTGTCTGCTGGAACTGGGCGGCAAGGCGCCACAGGTCGTGCTGGATGATGCGGATATCGACGGTGCCGTGAACGCGGCCATTTTCAGTGCTTTCATGAACCAGGGTCAGATCTGCATGTCTGCAGAAAAGATCATTCTCGTGGAGCCGATTGCGGACGCATTCGTGGAGAAGTTCAAGGCGCGTGCGGAGGCGCTTGTCGCTGGCAAGCCGTCGGAGCAGGTGCATCTTGCCTCTGTTGTCGATCGTGACACGGTCGATCGCCTTGCCCGCCTCATCGAGGACGCAACAGAAAAAGGCGCCGAGGTGCTCGCCGGTGGCGCGCCCGATAATGGGACGATCATGCCGGCAACCATCGTCGACGGGGTTACCCCGGAGATGGCGATCTACGCCGAAGAAAGCTTCGGTCCGGTCACGACTGTGATCCGCGTAAAGGACCTTGATGAAGCCGTGCAGGTGGCAAACGATACCGAATACGGTCTTACGGCTTCGGTTTTCGGCAATGACACCCGCCGCGCGCTGGAGGTCGCCAAGCGCATTCATTCCGGCATTTGCCACATCAATGGCCCGACGGTTGGCGATGAAGCGCAAATGCCATTCGGCGGAACCAAGCGGTCCGGCTACGGACGCTTCGGAGGCTCGGCGGCGATCAACGAGTTCACTGAACTGCGCTGGATCACGATCGAAGACCCTGCACAGAACTATCCCATCTGACTGGTGCACGGCGAAAGGTTGATGGAAATGATGGCTATTTTTGCTGGTGGGCGCGCTGCTGCACTGGAGCTTCAGCGGCGCGAACCGCCGCTCGGCGTACGCAACGTTGTCGAGTTTTGGCCAATGCTGAATGCATTGGGTTACGTTCTAGTCGTTCGGCGCTACGTTGCCGCCGCGCGACGCCTACAATTGACCGCCTTGCCCGTTTCGGAGACTGCGGGCTGATGCAGAAAGTCGTGACCGAGATCGAGGGCGAACACGCGACGGTCGCCGCGGGTGGCGCGCTCTTCGGCAAGCTCAAAACTGTCGGCGTCGATTACGTGTTTTCAAACTCCGGCACCGACTTTCCTCCCATCATCGAGGGCCTGATCGAAGCGACCCGTAAAGAAATCGACCTGCCCACCGCGGTCACCTGTCCGCACGAGCATGCCGCTCTTGGAATGGCGCACGGATATTACCTTCTGTCCGGACGGATGCAGGCGGTCATTCTACACACTAATGTCGGTCTTTCGAACGGGGCGACCGGCGCCATCAATGCCTCTTGCGACCAGATCCCGGTTCTGATGATGTCGGGCCGGACGCCTGTGACGGAGAAGGGCCGTTTCGGCGCACGAACCGTGCCGATTGGTTGGGGACAGGAGATGTTCGACCAGGCCGCGCTCGTCCGTGAAGTGTCGAAATGGGATTACGAGTTGAGGTTTCCCGAACAACTCCCCGAGCTCATCGACCGTGCTTCTGCCATAGCCAATTCGACGCCCAAAGGACCAGTGTATCTTAGTCTCCCGCGAGAGGTGCTGTGCGAGGCGATCCCGGCACAGGAGGCCAGCGCTGCGGCGACCATGGAACCGGCAACCACCGCGCCGAACTCATCGGCGCTGGCCCAATCGGTAAGTCTTCTGAGGGCGGCAAAAAAACCGCTCATCATCAGCCAGCGTGGCGTCGGTTCCCATGAGGCGTTCGAGGCCTTTGCCGGCTTTGTGGACCGCTGGGCGTTTCCGGTTTGCCAGTATTGGGCAAGCCAGTTGTCGCTTGCCAACGACCACCCGATGAGTGTCGGGCAGGACCCCAGCGATCTGCTGGCCGAGGCGGATGTCGTCTTGGTCATCAACTCTCTTGCGCCCTGGTGGCCGGATGGCGTGACGCTGCGCGATGATGCGGCCGTCATTCAGCTCGGACCCGATCCGTTGTTTTCGCGCACACCTGTCCGGAATTTTCCTGCTGCTGTCTGCCTTACGGGCGAAACGTCCGAAGTCCTTATCGCCCTGATCGACGAAATGGGCGTTCCGCCCGCGCGGTCGAAGGCCATCGCCGTCCGGCACCAGCACATTGCGAAGCGCTCGGAGGCTCGGCGCGCGGCGGCTTTGGAACGTGCGAAATCCGGCGCCCGTGGGCCGATGACGAAGGACTGGGTCAGCCACTGCCTTGGACAAGCCATAAAAGGAACTGAGGCAACCGTGTTTCACGAACTCGGCGCACCCTTGGAGCCCCTCGATCTGGAACATCACAACAGCTATTTTCAAGAGCCCTATTCAGGCGGGCTGGGCTGGGGACTGCCTGCGGCGCTCGGGGCACAACTTGCCGAGCCCGATCGCCTTGTCTTCGCGACGATGGGTGATGGCAGCTACATGTTTGCCAATCCCACCGCATGCCACCAGATTGCCGAGGCGCTGGCGCTGCCCGTCATCACACTCGTCCTGAACAACGAGGAGTGGGGGGCCGTTCGGCATTCGGTAGAGGGGCTTTACCGAGACGGACTGGCGTCAAAGGCGAACGAAGTACCGCTCACGTCCCTTCACCCCAGCCCTGATTTCACGAAAACGGCGGAGGCCAGTCGTGCCTACACCGAAACGATCCTGACCGGAGACGCGTTACCCGCCGCACTGCAACGCGCGATAGACGTCGCAACACGAGAAAGACGGCAGGTCCTGCTGAACATCGCCATCGAGCAGACCGGCACGGCCTGATCGATAGGGCCAGGACGAGAATACCCGCGATGCCTTGGTGAACCGTGACAACGGACAGAACAAAGCGTCCGAGTGAATAACTGAGAGCTTACCAAAGGGAGGAAAACGACATGATGACCACGCACAAGATAGCCGGAACTGGCGCCCTCGCGCTTGCCATCGCCGCCGCACCAGCCAGCGCTGCAGAACTGCGCTTTGCAAACTGGCTTCCGGCGCAACACGTGCTGAATACGACGGTGTTTCCCACCTGGATCGAATCTCTGACCGAAGCATCTGGTGGTGAAATCGAGGTCGCGGTTTTCCCGGCGCGCCAGCTTGGCGCGGCGGGCGATCACTATGACATGGCGGCTAATGGCATCGCCGACATCACCTTTATCAATACCGGTTACCAGCCCGGCCGCTTCCCGATGGTCGGCGTTGCCGAGCTGCCCTTCCTGATCGACGATCCGGTCACGGCGGAAACCGAGGCCTTTGACAGCTGGTATCGTGACTACGCCGAAGAGGAGATGTCGGAGGTCAAGTTCTGCCTGACATTCAATGGTGGCCTGTATGCGCTGCACTCCGTCAATCCGGTCTTGGGCATAGAAGATATCGATGGGATGCGTATCCGCCTGCCGAACCGGACACTTGCAAACTACTTCGGAGCAATGGGCGCGACGAACATTCAAATCTCGGCGCCTGAGTCTCGCGAGGCGCTGGAGCGCGGCGTGGCCGATGCGATCCTATTCCCTTGGGCGAGCCTGTTTCCGTTCGGGATCAACGATGTGGTCGAGCACCACCTTGACGTCGACATGGCCTTCAACAACTTCGCGTTCGTGATGAACCAGCAGACCTATGAAGGGCTCTCCGATCAGGCGAAGGCGGCGGTGGACAGCCATTGCACGAGCGATTGGGCGGCAAAGATCTCATCGGGCTGGCTCGCCGTCGAAGCGGATGGCCGGCAGCGTCTCATCGACGACGGCCATTCCATCAATGAACCGAGTGCCGAGCAGCTTCAGGCCTTCCGCGATGCGGTCGAACCGGTACGCAACGACTGGCTGGCGGGAGCGGAAATGGCCGGGCACGATGGCCAGGCTGCCTACGATGCCCTGATCGCGGCCTTCGCCGAAACGCCCGTGCCTGGTAACTGAACCAATGTCTCGCGCCTTTCAGCGCGCTGTCGCCGTGGTGGAGAGTATCGCGGCGGCAGTTCTGTTCATCGTGACGGTGCTTTCGTTTTCCGCGGTCATTGCACGGTACGTCTTCAACACCGGTCTTCCCGACGCGTTCGACGGCGCGCGCTACCTCCTCGGTGTCGTGATCTTCTGGGGTCTCGCAAGCGCCTGTCACCGGGGCGATAACATCACCATGGATGCCGTTTGGGCGCTCTCTCCGAAACCCGTGAAATGGCTGCTCGACGTGTTCTCCAATACTGTTGTCACCATCGGGCTCGCCTTTCTTCTGTGGAAGTTCACCGAGAAAGTCATCGACACCTGGAATGCAAATCATGGCACGATCGATCTCGATCTACCCGTTGCCGCCTTCTATGCGCTCGCCTGGGTCGGGCTTCTGGCCGCGCAGATCTTCAGCGCGGCCCGGCTGTTAAGGATCCTTCGTGGGCGCGAAGACACCCCGACCGAAGCACCAGTTCATGCCGCTGACTAACCCGAAAATCAACGCGGACGCCCGACATGGATCGTGACCTCATTGCAGCGCTGGGCTTCGGCCTCCTCTTCGCCCTTATGCTACTCCGGGTCCCGATCGGCTTCGCAATGGGCATTGCCGGCGTCGTGGGCTTCGCTGCAGTGACGGGGTTCAACTGGGACGTGGCGCTAAACCTTTTGTCCACGTCACCGATCTCCACGGCGACCAAGCACAGCCTGGCTCTGATCCCTATGTTCATCCTGATGGGTGCGTTCGCGACCGCTTCGGGAATGAGCCGAGAACTTTTCGGTTTCGCGAGCGCATGGCTCGGCCATCGCAGGGGCGGGGTTGGAATGGCTACAATCGGGGCCTGCGCGGGTTTCGCCGCCATATGCGGTTCTTCCGTCGCCACAGCGGCGACCTTCTCCAAGGTCGCGTTCCCGGAGATGCGGCGTCTGGGATATTCCGAGCGCCTGTCCTCTGGCGTGATCGCCGCAGGCGGCACGCTTGGCATCATTATTCCGCCCTCCGTCCCGCTTGCGCTCTATGGTATTCTCACAGAGCAGAACGTGGGCGAGTTGTTCATCGCAGCGATCGTTCCCGGGATCCTCGCGGCGATCATGTATGTCCTCACAATCCGGCTGATTGCCGGGTTCTCGGGCGGTGAGATGAAGACGGTCGAGAAGGCAGATTGGAGCGTGCGGCTCACCGCGCTGCGCGGCGTCTGGGCGATCCTCCTGCTGTTCATCTTCATCTTCGGAGGCATTTACGGCGGCGCTTTCACCGCGACCGAGGCGGCGGCGATGGGGGCCATGGGTGCCTTGATCATCGCCTTGGCGCGTCGTCGCATGAGTTGGAGCAGCTTTTTCGAGGCGCTACGCGAAACGGTTCGAACAACGGCGGCCATCTTCACGATCCTGATCGGCGCGCTGATCTTTGGCTATTTTCTGGCGATCACGCAGGTGCCGCAAAACCTGACCAACGTGATCATCGAGACCGGGCTCAACCGGTACATCATTCTCGGAATCCTTCTGTTTTTCTTCCTGCTGCTCGGCTGTGTGCTCGATCCGATCGCGATGATCCTTTTGACCGTGCCGATCGTGTTTCCGCTGATCTTGGAGTTGGGGTTCGACCCGATCTGGTTCGGTATCATCATGGTAATGACGGTCGAGTTGGGCCTGATCACTCCGCCGGTTGGCATGAATGTCTTCGTCATCAAAAGTGTGCTGCGCACAGTCGGCCTGACGACCATCTTTATCGGCGTGGCGCCGTTCATCCTCAGTGACGTTATCCGTCTTGGGATTCTCGTCGCCTTCCCGGACCTCGTGACTTACCTGCCAAGCCAGATGGAGTGACGGAGGTACCGCATGGCTTTCGCCGCGCTGATCCATTGGCGGTGTGAAACCTGCCCGGTCTTATCTCTGAAAGGCAGCTTCTCAGTTAGAGCTTTTCAATCAGGTTTATCTGGCCGATTTTGGGATGCATGTCACTTATCCGAGTCGATCCATACCCAAGGTTCGGTGGTGGTTCTGTGGACTGGGTCATGTAGAAAAATTTTCTCTGGCGGCCCCGATAGGATTCGAACCTATGACCTACCGCTTAGGAGGCGGTTGCTCTATCCCCTGAGCTACGGGGCCGCGTGTTCCTTGTCGCGGGTTCGGGTCGTTCGATCAAGCCCCCGATCGATCCCCTTTGCGCCACGGTGTTGCCAGACTTGCGAGTTTGTCTGCGACGTGCATTGATATGCGTGTTAGCGATAACGAGCGGGCCGATCCGCGCCCCCGTTTCGAAAGGTGCCAGATGAACGACGAATCCAATACCGATACCCGCCGCCCGCTGACACTGCGCGATGTTTCGGAAGCGTCGGGCGTGTCGGAAATGACCGTGAGCCGTGTTTTGCGTAACCGGGGCGACGTTTCCGAAGCGACGCGGGAAAAGGTTCTGACGGCGGCACGGACGCTGGGTTACGTACCCAACAAAATCGCAGGTGCGCTGGCATCGAACAGGGTCAATCTGGTGGCAGTGATCATCCCGAGCCTGTCGAACATGGTGTTCCCCGAGGTCATGACCGGGATATCGAAGGTGCTGGACGAGACACCGCTTCAGCCCGTTGTCGGCGTCACGAACTATCGGCCCGAGCGCGAAGAAAAGGTGCTGTACGAGATGCTGTCATGGCGGCCCTCGGGGGTCATCATCGCGGGGCTTGAACACTCCGATGCGAGTCGGACGATGCTGGAGGCCGCGGGCATTCCTGTGGTGGAGATCATGGATACGGACGGCCGCGCGATCGACTCCGTCGTGGGTATCTCGCACCGGCGGGCGGGCCGCGAGATGGCCAAGGCAATTGCGAAAGGGGGCTATACCAAAATCGGGTTCATGGGCACGAAAATGCCGCTCGATCACCGCGCGCGGAAGCGGTTCGAAGGGTTCACCGAGGCGCTGGCAAAGGCCGGGCTGGAAGTGATGGATCAGGAATTCTATGAGGGCGGATCGGCCCTTGCGAAGGGTCGCGAGATGACGGCAGAGATGCTGAAGCGCAGCCCGAACCTCGATTTCCTTTATTACTCCAATGACATGATCGGGGCGGGCGGGATGCTGCATTGTCTTGAGGCCGGGCTGGCCATACCGGACCAGATCGGACTGGCAGGATTTAACGGGGTCGAACTATTGGAAGGGTTCTCCACGCGGCTGGCGACGATGGATGCGATGCGGGCCGAGATCGGGCGTGCCGCTGCCGAGATCATCGCGCATTGCGTGAAGGAAGATATGTCACGGGCCGGTGAGCGGATTGAGCTGACGCCACGGATGCAGCCAGGGGACACGCTGGGTCGGAAGACGATCTTTCTCGAACAGGGTGAGTGATCTGCGCGTATGCGGCGCGGTCGATGAAACACGTGAGAGCGCTTACAGAGCGCGCTTGGATGCTTGAGGCAAGGGCGCGTCTTCACTGTTCCGGTTGTTCCAGCGGTGTCTTGTCAAACTGTCAGCATTAACGGGATGGTTTTCCTCTTGCGCGAACGGCGGCTTTGCGCCTTCGGCTGACTTGCACAAGGAGCGACCGAGAAGACAAAGCGCGTCAGAACGTCCCTACTCCTCTGCTGCATTTCTGGAGTAACCTTTGTTCGACTAAAGTGGCCGACTGGCCAGGGAACTGGGGTAGTGGCCACATGCCGGTCACATAGACGAGGCTTAGCTAACGAGTGTCGACAAAAGAACTTCGTCTTGATCTGGAAGCCACGCTGATTCAGGCCATTTTGGGCCACGGACATGCCCATTACGGCTATTGGCCCGATGGTCTGCCCGAAGTGCCTAACTTGCAGGCGCTGGGCGAGGCACAGCAAGCCTATTTCGACCTTTTGGCGGCGCAGATCCCACATGGAACGCAAACGGTTCTCGATGTCGGGTCGGGCACCGGTGCGAATGCGCTCGGTCTGACGAAACTGGGCTTCGAGGTTGAGTGCCTATGTCCGTCCGAGCACCTGAACGCCTTGGCACGTGGAAAGCTCCCCGACACGGTGCGTGTCCACGATAGCATGTTCGAGGACTACGATAGCGCTCGGACCTTCGACTTGTGCCTGTTTGCCGAGAGCTTTCATTACATTGCTCTCGCCAAGGCGCTGGGCCAACTCGACCGCTATGCCAGGACGCACGTGCTGATTTTCGACTATTTCCGCCGAAACCCTCAAGCGGGCGAAGACGGCACGCGCGGCACCCATCCTGAGTTCTGCCGGTCGGTCGAAGCGCACGGCGTCTTCGAGGTTATCAGCGATGTCGACCTTACCGAAGCGATCCTTCCGACTTTCGTATTGCTTGACCAGATACGAACCGAGATGTTGGGGCCGTTTGTCAAGCGCGCACGGAAGACACTGGCTTCCGCATATCCTCTGCGTGCACGCCTTGTTGAGGGGCTGTTCGGGCGAAAACTCGACAAGATTGGGCGAGCTGGCGGACGGGCGACGCGCTTTGCGGAAGAGTTTGAGTACCGGCTGATTTTGATGGAGCGGAACTCGAAAGCTGAATAGTTCCCTGACCGCTGGGTTCTTGGATAGCGGTCGCCGGTGCCGGTCAGCGCCAGGGGCCGCCTCGTCCACAGTGACGGCCTTCTGATTTACTCCCCGAGATCTAAGTCCAGCGATCCAGGGCCGCCTCGTCTTCGTCCTTGGCGGCGACCCAGTTTTCGCCGTGGCTCCGCGTTTCCTTCTTCCAGAACGGCGCGCGGGATTTTAGGTAGTCCATCAGGAAGTCTGCGGCGGCGAAGGCGGCGGCGCGGTGGGCGCTGGCGGTGGCGACCATCATGATCACTTCTCCGGGTTTCAGGGGGCCGTGGCGGTGGATGACGAGCACGTCGGACAGGTTCCAGCGATTGTGGGCCTCGTCCATAATCCGACCAATCGCGCGTTCGGTCATACCGGGATAGTGTTCGATCTCCATCGCCTCCAGCGCGCCATCGGTATTGCGCACGACGCCGGTGAAGCTGACAACCGCGCCGATATCGGTGCGGCCCTGTGCGAAAGCGGAGAGTTCGGAGCCGGGGTCGAACGGGTCGGACTGGACTCGCAGCATCGCCTAGCCCCCGGTCATCGGGGGGAAGAAGGCCACTTCGCGCACGCCCGCAAGGGGGGCGGAGAAATCGGCAAGTTCCTGATCCAGCGCCACGCGGATCGACGAGGTGTCTGCGAAGGCCATCGCGTAACGTTCCTCGCGGACTTTCAGTTCCTCGACCAGATCGGCGACGGTGGCGGCCTCGGTCTCGACCCGTTCCTTGGGAAGCCCGATGCGTTCACGCAGCCATGCGAAATAGAGAACATCCATCATCCCGGTTCCTTCAGATGTGGCAGCGATTTGCGGAAGTAGTCCCATCCCGTCACCAGCGTCAAGACGGCGGCCAGCCAGAGAAGGCAAACGCCGATCCACCAGCTTAGAATGGTGCCGTGGTAAAGGGTTGAAAGGCCCAGATGGTCCTGCTCGCGCCCTGACAGGATCGCGGTGACCATCTGGTCACCCAGTCCAAAGGCCAGCATCCCGAAATAGTGTTCGAACACGCCCTTGGCGAAGAGAACAGCGATGGCGACCATCTGGGCCGTGGTCTTCCACTTCGCGAGTTTGGTGACCTTGAGCGAGCCGGCAGTGTCACCGAGAAACTCGCGCAGACCGGAGACAAAGACCTCGCGGAACAGGATCACGGTCGCGGGCAAGAGAATCCAAGGGTCCATGCCGGAGAATCCGGTGATGACGAGAAGCGCGATCACGACCATGGCCTTGTCGGCAATGGGATCGAGCATCGCGCCCAGTCGGGTTTCCTGTTTCCACGCGCGGGCAAGGTAGCCGTCGATCCAGTCGGTCAGTGCAGCGATGACGAACAGCACAAGGGCGAACCAGTCGGCCCAGGGACGAGTGAAGTAAAGAAACATCACCGCAACGCCGGGCGCGGCGAGAAGCCGGAGAAGCGTAAGCATATTTGGCACAGTCAACCGCATGAAGCGTGTGTAGCGGGGCGGGGAAAGAGGCGCAATTGGGGGTGCTTTCAAAAGCGTCTGCGCTGGCCCCAAATAAACTGTTCTGTGAATATGAAGTTCGTCATCTTCCTGACAGATTAACGCCGCGTCACGGGCATAAAGTGGCATCAGATACGAGCTGTAGTTCTTGCCGTTCCGATGAACGGAACAGTCGCGCCACAGGTTTTCAGAAGGAAAACACCATTGACGCAGATACTTGAAGGATTTCTCAAAGGGGACGACGGTGCCGTAACGGTGGATTGGGTTGTCCTGACGGCTGCCATTATCGGTCTTGGCATTGCTATCCTGCTGGCGATCACGGATTCGTCGACCGATCTTGCGGGCCGTATCTCGACCGCAATTGTGTCGGTCCTGCCTTAGTCCGATCGCGGGTCACGGTTGCGGGGTCCGGGAGTGCTCCCGGCAGATGCAGAGTTTGGCGGTGACGTCCCGTTCGTCATCAATGCTCCGGAGCCTGCCGCGGTAACCATTGACCCCTTCCGTCGGAACACCGACATCGCCCGGGCGGGCGCGGTTCCTTTATGGTGGAGTTCGTTTGTCCGGCGTTGCCATGCATATGGAACAAAGGAACGCCGCTTTCGACGACTCGGGGACCTTCGACCTCGCCTCATCCGTCATCGCGAGCGTCGATGGTCAGCGGCCCTCGTGGAAGTGATTGTAGATGGTTTCGGCTATGGCGTCGGAAATGCCGTCAACGGCCTTGAGATCGGTGAGCGCTGCGCGGGAGACGGCCTTGGCTGATCCGAAATGGGCCAGAAGGGCGCGTTTGCGCGTGGCGCCGACGCCGGGAACATCGTCGAGTGGTGTAGCTCCCACTGCCTTGGAGCGTTTGGCGCGGTGGGCACCGATGGCGAAGCGGTGCGCTTCGTCCCGGAGGCGCTGGATGAAGTAGAGAACCGGGTCGTTGCGCTTGAGCGCGAAGGGGCGCTCGCCGGTACGGTGGAACTCCTCTTTACCTGCATCGCGGTCGATACCTTTTGCGACACCGACCATGCCGATGTCCTCGACGCCCATCTCGGCCATGATCTCGCGCACAGCCGAAACCTGGCCCGCGCCGCCGTCGATCAGCAGGAGGTCGGGCCATGTCCCGCCGGTGCGGTCGGGGTCTTCTTTCAGGAGGCGTTTGAAGCGGCGGGTTAGAACCTCTTTCATCATGCCGAAATCGTCGCCCGGAGTCAGGCTGTCGCCCCGAATGTTGAACTTGCGGTACTGGCTTTTGATGAAACCCTCGGAGCCCGCAACGATCATTGCGCCGACAGCGTCCGTGCCTTGGATGTGTGAGTTGTCATAGACCTCGATTCGTTCGGGCGGGGCGTCCAGTCCGAATGCCTCGGCCAGCCCGGCCAGAAGCCGTCCCTGGGTCGCGGTTTCCGACATCTTGCGGGCAAGGCTTTCGCGGGCATTGCGCATGGCGTTGGCGATCAGTTCGGCCTTTTCGCCACGCTGTGGGACGGCGATTTCGACGCGGCGGCCCAGCTTTTCGGCAAGGGCGGCCTCCAGGAGTTCGCGGTCTTCGATGTCGTGGGACAGAAGGATCATCCGGGGCGGGTCTTTGCCATCATAGAACTGGCCGATGAAGGCCTGCAGGATTTCGGCGGCCTCGGCCCCCGATCCGGTGCGGGGATAGAAGTCGCGGTTGCCCCAGTTCTGGTTCGCGCGGATAAAGAAGACCTGAACACAGGCCTGGCCGCCATCCTGGTGGAGGGCGATCACATCGGCCTCGGCCACACCTTTGGGGTTGATGCCTTGCGAGGACTGGACCTGCGTCAGGGCGCGGATGCGGTCGCGAAGGGCGGCGGCGCGTTCGAATTCCATAGCCTCGCTTGCGGCCTGCATCTGTTCGGCAAGCTGGCCCTGAACGCGGGTGGATTTGCCGCGCAGGAACCGTTCGGCATCTTTGACGAGGGCAGCGTAATCCGGCTCGGAGATGTAACCGACGCAGGGGGCCGAGCAACGCTTGATCTGGTAGAGCAGGCAGGGGCGCGTGCGGGACTCGAACGTGCTGTCAGAGCAGTTGCGGAGAAGGAATACTTTCTGAAGCTGATTGAGGGTTCGGTTGACCGCACCGGCGCTGGCGAACGGGCCGTAGTAGTTGCCCTTCTCGACCTTGCGACCCCGGTGCTTCTTGATCTGCGGGAAGGCATGCTCGTGTGAGACGAGGATGTTCGGGAAAGACTTGTCGTCGCGCAGCAGTACGTTGTAGCGGGGCTTCAGTTGCTTGATGAGGTTCTGCTCCAGAAGCAGGGCTTCGGTTTCAGTCTTGGTGGTCAGGAACATCATCGACGCGGTGTCGGAGATCATGCGGGCAATGCGTGGACTGTGACCCGAGGGGCGGGCATAGTTCGAGACGCGAGCCCGCAGGTTCCGGGCCTTGCCGACGTAAAGTACCGCACCTTTGGCATCGAGCATCCGGTAGACACCGGGACTGGTGTCCAGTGACTTCAGGTAGCTCTGAATGACGGCATATCCGTCGAGCCGTTCGGGTGTGGTGTCAGGGGACATGGGGCCGGGGTCTGATTCTTGATTTGAACTGCAACCTTAGCGGGCCGATGACAAGAGAAAAGCTGTCCACGATTTCTGTGGATAAGTCTTGGGACAAGTTC
This sequence comes from uncultured Paracoccaceae bacterium, assembly GCA_947503175.1. Lineage (GTDB taxonomy): Bacteria > Pseudomonadota > Alphaproteobacteria > Rhodobacterales > Rhodobacteraceae > Ovoidimarina. The sequence continues at coordinate 65,498 of CANNCO010000003.1, read as the reverse complement.
TTGGCACCCGGAATTTCCCTTTGTTTTCGGCAGGCTTCGATGGTCTGCCTAATTTTTAGGCGCTAAAATAGTGCATTGATATTATTAGATATTTTTTTGTGCACGGTGCAAAATATTGAAAACCTTACAAGATTCGTAACAGGTTTGTGAAAGCAAGGGCGGGGTTGAATAAGTCAAGTCCCGAAGGCCTCGCCGTTTGTAGTGAATACCTATTCGGGACCCAGCACATCCGGGGTTCTCCAGCCCAGATGTTGGCCGCCATCGACGCATAACAACTGCCCGGTAACGGCCCGCGCCGACAGGAAATACTCAAGCGCTTCGGTGATCCCTTCGGGGTCGGAGCCGCGTTCGAGTATGGTGGCGCGGCGCTGGGCCGCGAAGTGGTCTTTGCTCTGGCGGATGCCCTGCATGGTTGGCCCCGGCCCGATGGCGTTCACGCGGATGCGGGGGGCAAGGGCCTGTGCGGCGGTATGGGTGAAAGCCCATAGGCCCATTTTGGCGATGGTATATGACATGAACTCGGGCGTGAGTTTGCGAACCCGCTGGTCGATCATGTTGACGACAAGGGCACGGGCGACGGGTTCGCCACGACCGTCTGTTTCGGGGTCCGGCACCTGAGCCGCGAAGTGCTGGGTCAGGACGAAGGGCGCGCGCAGGTTCGATTCAATGTGGCGGTCCCAGCTTTCGCGGGTGGCCGAGGCAAGGGTGTCGTATTCGAAGATCGAAGCATTGTTGACGAGAACCGTGAGCGGCCTTCCCAGAGCTTTGGTTGCCGCTGGAACAAGGTCATTCGTTTGTGCTTCATCCAGCAGGTCGGCTTGAAGGGCGGCTGCCGTACCGCCCGCCCTTTTGATCTTATCCACGACCTCAGCCGCCGGACCTTCGGAAGTATTGTAGTGCACTACGACGCAGTATCCACGTTGCGCCAGTGTCAGTGCCAGGGCGCGCCCCAGACGGGTGCCTGCGCCAGTGACCAATGCGCCGGATGTCATGCGATGACCACCCAGAGATACGTGATGTAACCGGCCACGAGCGCAATGCCCCAGCGTTTGGTCATGTCACGGGATTTCGAGAAGACGAAGGGTGCGAGCAGCAGCGATGCACCGAGCATCACCCAAAGATCGAATGTCAGGAAGGTGGTGTCGACCGGGATCGGGCCGACAAGGCTGGCAATGCCGATGATCGCCAGAAGATTGAACATGTTCGACCCGATGACGTTGCCGAGCGCCACATCCGTCTGGTTGCGGAACGCCGCCATAACAGTGGTTGCCAGCTCCGGAAGGGACGTGCCGATGGCGATCAGCGTCAGGCCGATGACGGTTTCGGTCACGCCAAACGTGCGGGCGATGCTGACCGAGCTATCGACCAGGATATCGGCCCCTAGAGGGAGCCCGACAAGGCCAAGAGCCAAAAACACCCCGATCTTCGACCAAGGCATTTCGGGATCGGCGCCCTCCACATCCTCAAGGTCCTCCGCGGCGGCGCCGTTTCTGTGAGCCAAAGCCTCGCGAAACTGATCGCCGAGTATGACTGCAAGAACCGCCAAAAGGATCAGTCCGTGGACCCAGGTGATCGGACCAAAAAAGCATAGCGCGATGAACAGGAGCGACACACCGATCATCGTCATATAGCTTTTTGTCGTTTTGCACTGGCTGGTTTTCAGCCCTGCAATGAGCGCCGGAACGCCGAGGACCAGAAGGATATTTGCGGTGTTCGAGCCGACGACATTGCCAAGGGCAAGTCCGGGTGCGTTATCGTCGATTGCCTTGATTGCAATCAGAAGCTCGGGCGCTGACGTACCGAAGGCAACGATGGTTAGCGAAACGATAAGAGCCGGAACACCGAGCCGGAGTGAGACATTCACCGCTCCTCGTACAAGCGCGTCACCGGCGAGCAGGAGGATAACCAGACCGAGGCCGGCGAGCAGAAAGTCCATTACGCCCTAGCCCTCGTTCTTGCAGGGGCACGGGCCTGCGCCGATCAGCGGAGCGCCACATGATTTGCATTTGCCCCGCACGGCCCGCTTTTTGCCACCAGATTTGCGGACACGTCCAAGGACGGCGAGAGTGAGCATACCGATCAGGAACAGGCCGACGATCTGGATCATGTGTCAGAGCCCATAGCGCGCAAATTGTGCACGTTCTTCGATCAGGCTAAGACCATCGCCCAGGAGCTGAACGCCGAAGCGCGACAGGATTGACCGCCGCTGCGTGTATGGCACAAGTCGCACATTGTCGCCGAACACCTCTTTCATCTTGGGAACCACATGGCCGATCCCGTCGATCAAGCCGACCTCAAGCGCAGCATCCCCGACCCAGACGTCGCCGGTGAACAGATCCTTGTCAGCGAGTTTCGCACCCCGACGGGACTTGACCTGGTTTATAAAGTTTTCGTGGATCCGGGCCTGAAGTGCCTTGATCGTCTTAACGTCGGCGGGCTTTTCGGGTTGGAACGGGTCGAGCAGGCTTTTTGACTTTCCCGCCGTATAGACCCGGCGCTCAACACCGTGGCGCGAAATGAATTCGTCGAAGCCGAAACTGGCCGAGATGACGCCGATGGAGCCCGTGATCGAGTTTTCGTCGACCCAGATTTCATCCGCGGCGGTAGCGAGCCAATATCCCCCGGACGCCGCCACATCCTCGACAAAGGCATAAACCTTGATCTCTTTCTCATCCGCCAGGCGCCGGATGCGGGAGGCGATCAGCGAAGACTGCGTCGGGCTGCCGCCGGGTGAATTGATGACGAGGGCGACGGCGGCGGGCTTGCCACGGCTGAATGCCTTTTCAATCATCGGGGCAAGGCCTGCATCGTTCAGAGCTGCGCCGCGTGCGCCTGTTGCGATTACGCCTTGAAGGCGGATCACGGGAACGACCGGGTCTTTGGCGACGAAGGGAATAAAGCGTTTCATGGGCAAGCATGTAGAGCCTTGTTCCCGGGTCAACAAGGCGGCGGGACGTTTTCGGGAGAATGTTGTTCTGCGGCGTTGCGCAGTGTCCTAGTTTTGCCCCTTGATCAGGCGTCGGACGTACTTTTGGCCGGTGAGTGCTGCAAATTTCGCGCGGGCAACTTTGTGCAGTCCAGCTTCGCGTAAAACGGCATTGCGGCGGTAGTGGACCGTGTAGATATCACGATTCTCGGGAAGCGGCTGACCTCGAAGCATTCCGCCGAGGATGAAGTGCTGTTCTTCGGGAAGCTGGTACCAGTCGAAGCCGGAGCGCCGGATGGCGACAGGCAGGCTCATCTGATCGAGATAGGGACGGCGGTTTTCCAGCGTCCCGATCCGGTCGATGCGGCGCGCAGTGTCGTACCAGATGTCGGGAAAGCGACCGTTGGGGCCGGCGATTTCGGGAAAGGTGACGAAGCCCGAACTGAAGTAGGGGACGCGCGGTTCCGAGGAGCGACGCATCAGGTGGAGCCGTTCTTCGGGGACGGGCATGTCGAAGGCACCGTAGATGTCGGTCCAGATGCTGTCATCGGCCCAGATTAGCGAGGCCGCAACCGAACAGGAGACGGCATTGACGCGGCTGATCGCCGAGAGGGTGTTGTCGCGTAGGAACAGGACATCGGAGTCGACGAAGGCGGTCATACCGGTTCCGTCGCGAGGGGCGAGGGATGCGAGGATCTTGTTTCCATGCGGGTAATCGGCATCCCACATGCCGGTGGTTTTCATCGGCCTGATTTCGGCCCCCATGATCTCATGCGCGCGAAAGACGGCCGGATGAACCTCGTCCATCCGGTGTTTGGGGCAATAGCCGATGGCGCGGATGGTTTCAGGGAAATGGGTGCGGATCGAGGCCAGAAGGTAACAGGCCAGAATATCGTATTCCGGCGGTTCGACGATGTAGATGAATGTGAAATCCTCGGGCAAGGCTATTCCAGCGCCTTTTCGGGGTCGATCCCGTATTCCGCGCTCATCCGCGCTGCGTAGCTGCCGGGCAAAGGCGCATGCTTGCGCCACCATGGTCGGGTGCCGTTGGTATAAAGGTGGACCGACAGAGTGGCGTCGGTGAAGTGTCCCTCCACATGCCCGTGCGGGTCATAGAAGATGTCGTTCAACTGGAACGGCACCGGGTAGAGCACATCGGGCGACATGGCCCGGTCGTAGTCACCCGTCTGTTTCGCGAAATAGGTGAAAGCCTGCGGACCGAAAGCGGTGCGTTCGGCATTATAGATGCGCTGGGCATGGGGGATGTCGTCTGGCTGGCGGTCGAGCTTGCGATGCTGGTTCTTGTTGAACCATGGCGGGGCGTCGGGAAGATTGTTGTAATAATCCAGAAGCCGGTCGATCAATTCGCCGTCACGGGGGATCGAGACGACACCGCAGTTGAGCGCGCCACGAAAGCCGTGGCCTGCGTAGATGTGTGTCGCATCATCCGGGAAGAGGCGGTGGCAGAGGGCATCACAGTCGATCCAGATCGCATCGGTGGCGCGGATCATCTTGTAGCGAAACACGTTCGACAGGAACGAGGCCGAGGTTGCGGCAACAAGATCGCGGTCAATCTCCATGATCTCGGATGCCGGGCGGATGGTCACACCTTTGGGAATGTTCTGAACCGTATCGGTGCAGTAGAGCGTAACCGGGTGACCATGGCGGAGGTGGCTGACGAGACAGAGCTGGTTGATGTAACTCAGCCGTTCGCCAATCCAGAGCGAGGCTGTGGGGCGTCGGTCAAGTGCGGGCATATTCGCGGACCTCTCTGCTCGGGCCGGTCTGGCGCCAGCTCTCGGAGAGAGTGCCCCAGTGGCGATGGCCGTGCAAGCGTGGGGATTCCCGTCTGTTGGCCGCTGTGCTAGTCCGTCATTCCAGGCACGGGGCGGAGCAAAGATGGACCAGACGCGTCCGAAGGATGAGGTCTTACCTGGGTTGGAACGCCCGGCCAGCCGCCATGGCCGCATCACCGCCGTGTCGATGATGAAGGATGAAGGCCCATACGTTCTGGAATGGGTCGCGCATCATCTTGCCGTCGGTTTTACCGACTTCGTCGTGTATACTAACGACTGTTCGGACGGCACCGACGATATGCTGAAGCGGTTACAGGCTTTGGGGCTGGTCGAACATCGGGTGAACCGCATACCCAAGGGAAAGAAACCGCAGCCCTCGGCGATCAGATATGCGCAGGAGGAACCGGCGGTCGCGTCAGCCGATTGGGTGATGGTGTTCGATGCCGACGAGTTCCTTTGTATTCGTCACGGCGACGGAACGCTGGATGGTGTGATCGATGCTATGGAGGCGCAGGGCGCGAACGGGCTGGTCGTGACGTGGCGCATTTTCGGCTCGGCGGGGATCAGAACGTGGTCGCCGCGTCCGGTGTCAGAAGCGTTCACTCGCGCCGCGCCGCCCGAGTGGAACAAAGGCTGGGGCGTCAAGACGCTGTTCCGACATGATCCGGATATCTGGAAGCTGGGCATTCATCGCCCGAAGATAAAGAACAAGGTGCTGGATACCGAGTTTCCGCAAACCGTGCATTGGCTGAACGGGTCGGGGCACCCTATGGAGGGGTATTTCCGGTTCCGCGGCTGGCGGTCGATTGTCCGGACGGTGGGGTTCGACTGGGCGCAGATGAACCATTATGCGGTGAAGTCTGCCGAGGCCTATGCGATCCGGCGGCTGCGCGGGAACGTCAATTCGAAAGCGGATAAGTACAACGCGGACTATTGGGCTTTGCAGAACCGGAACGAGGTGACCGACGAAGCCGCGCTGCGCCATAGGGACACACGGGCGCGGATCATGAAGGCGCTGCTGCAGGATGCCGAATTGCGGAAGCTGCATGAGGCGGCGGTTGCAGGGGTCGAGGCGCGGCTGTCCGAGATACGCGAAACACCAGCCTATGCTGAGTTGATGGCCGGGCTGGAGGAGGCATCGAAGATTCCGATCAATGAAGTCTCGGCCACGCCGCCCAAACTGCGTGATCCGAAAGAGATCGCAGCGAAGGTGGCGGCGGCGGAAGCGCGGGCCGGGATCAGAAATCCCTCGCCCATGCCCGCGCCCGACGACTTTCCCTTTGCGCCTGCGTTTTACACGCGGCTTCCCCTGCCGCGCGATAGCATGCCGGATGTGGAGTGGCATATGAACCACAACGTTTGGCTGCCCGCTGATCCGTCGCTGTTCACGCCTTTATCGCTGGGCCTTCTGAAGGAGGGCAAGTTTCAGCGGGGGCTGGCACGCCACCTACCTTCAATTGCAGTTCGCTATGCGCCGTATCTAGAAATTGGAGCGGCAAGCGGGTTTCTGGGACTGACGGTCGAGCGCCGGACGCAGACCTGCCCGGTGACGATGATCGAAACCGATCCGGGGTGGTTCTCGGCGCTTAACTTGGTTGCGGAGCGAGATGGGGTGGGCAGGTCCGAGATATTCGGCCCCGGAACCGATCCGGTTGAGTTGGTGGAGCGGGTTGCACCCGGCACCTTGGTTCTGGGCGACCCACGGATCGGGCCGGACCTTCTGAAGGCGGTTCTCGACGCGTCCCCGGGCAGGATTGGGGTTGTCATGATCGTGGGGCGGCTTTTGACCGTCGCAGCCCCCCGAATGCCCGGCTTTTCTTCTGTTCTGAAAGCGTATGGGCTGACCGGTCGTATCCGGATTGATCCGATGGTCGCCTACGTGGCGGAACACCCAGCTTAAACCAAATCCTCAACAATTTCGCCATATTATAGCCGCGTTCGCGGGGTCTGATGTGCCCGGTGGGTTGGTTTTCCGTGCGGAAGGCCGCGACAGGGGCAGGTTCGGACGAGGATGGAACAGACGTTACTCAGTCTTCCAAGATGGGCGAAATCGCTCATCTTCGTGGTGGCCGATGCGGTTCTGATCTTCCTGTGCCTTGTGCTTGCCTACGCGCTGCGAATGGGTGTTTTCGACCCGGGCGTCTTCATCGAACGTTCTGCGCTTTTGTTCCCGGCACTGCCGCTGATCGGCATTGCTGTGATTCTGCGAACCGGGATGCACAAGATCAAATTGTCGGCCTTCGAGCCTCAATCGATCCCGCGCATCGCCTATGTGTCGGTCGTCCTGATGCTCGTAGCCTTTACCATAAGCTATCTGGCGGGGCTGCGGACGCCGCGGTCGGTGCCGGTGATCTTCGGCCTTCTGTTCTTTGTCGGAGCGATCGGCATGCGGTTTGCCGCCATCCGAATGCTTGAGGCGTTGCGCGGTCGCGGATCGGAACGGGAGCGTGTTTTGATCTATGGTGCGGGCGTGGCCGGTGTGCAGCTCTTGTCCGCCTTGCGGCGGGCGCACGATATGCGGCCCGTAGGATTTGTCGACGACAACAAGGCGCTGCATGGTTTGCTCGTCGCGGGCCTGACCGTCCATTCCTCGGCGAAGCTGGCTGATCTGGTGGCGCGCAAGCGCGTGGGCCGGGTCTTGTTGGCTATTCCGTCGCTGACACGGGAACGCCAGGCGGAACTGGCCCAGACCCTATCTAAATTGCCGGTTGAAGTGCAGTTCCTGCCATCCTTTGCCGAGATGATGGCGTCAAACTCGCTGATGGACAGCCTGCGAAACTTTACGCCCGATGACCTTTTGGGGCGGAACGCGGTCGATCCGAACACGCCTGAGGTAGCCTATACTTATCAGGACCGAACGGTGATGGTAACCGGGGCCGGTGGCTCTATAGGCTCGGAACTGTGCCGACAGCTTGTGCAGTGCCGCCCGTCGCGGCTGGTTCTGTACGAGATGAGCGAGTTCGCCCTTTACGCGATCGAGCGCGAATTGCGCGAAGCGGGACCTGAGCATGGGGTCGAGATCGTGGCGCGTCTTGGCTCGGTCTGCGACCGAGGTCGGCTGGATACGTTGATCGCTGAGTTTGGTGTCGATGTGATGGTGCATGCGGCAGCTTACAAGCATGTGCCAATGGTCGAGATGAACGAGGTCGAGGGCGCGCGAAACAATGTGATCGGTACACTCACGGCGGCTGCAGCGGCGCGGGATGGCAGTGTCGATCGGTTCATCCTGATTTCCACCGACAAGGCCGTGCGGCCCACAAGCGTGATGGGTGCGACCAAACGTTTTGCCGAAATCGCAGTGCAGGACATGCAGGAGCGCACCTCGCGGACCAAGTTTTCACTGGTCCGGTTCGGTAACGTGCTGGGGTCTTCCGGGTCGGTGATCCCGCTTTTCAAGGATCAGATCGCCGCAGGAGGCCCTGTCACGGTAACCGATAACCGGGTGACGCGGTTCTTCATGACAATCTCGGAGGCGGCCGGTCTGGTGCTGCTGGCAGGGGCCTACGCCACGGGCGGCGACGTGTTTGTTCTGGATATGGGGCGGCCCGTGCGAATTCGTGACCTGGCGGAACGGATGATCGGGATGTCGGGAAAATCGGTGCGCGATGATGCGAATCCGTCGGGCGATATCGAAATCCGTGAGGTTGGCCTGCGTCCGGGTGAGAAGCTTTACGAAGAACTGTTGATCGATAGCGCGATGCTTTCGACACCCCATGACAAGATTCTGCGGGCGCAGGAAGCATTTCCGTCCCAGATTGAAGTGGCCCGCGCTCTGGCGCGGCTGCGCGCCGCGATTGCGGCGGGCGACGACACCTTTGTGCGCGACGCGATTGCGGATGTTGTCGGAGAGTTCTCGGGCGAGGCGCGTATTACCGGTATGGTGGCAACGCCTGCCGAGTGACGGCCTTGCTCTGCTTGGGGCTTGTTCTCACGTCTGGGCTTTGTCGCTCACCTTAAGGGTGTCACCTTCGCGCCTATAGCGCACGGGCAGATCTGGCATTCGAAATCCACCTTACTGCTTCAGTCCCAACGAGTTGAGCGGACATCATATCACCCGACCTTTGATCTTGCGTCACTGCCTTGCCATTGTGCGTTCTTGGGAGGTTGCCGGATGGGTTTTGTGGTTCTCGCCCCAAAATCTTTCCTGAAAGATCGCCTCAAAGATGCCACAAAGATTTCACGGAGTTGCCTTGTTCATTCTTACTAATGCCTAATAAGAATTGTTAATTCTAATTGTTAGTGAAGAGTTAGTGAGTACTCAGTGTAGGTGATGACGAAGACGGAACGGCGATTGCGGAAACGTAGATGTGTTTTTGAGTGTCCAGAGTAACGAGGCAAGTGCCCGCAAAATCGGCGAACCATAGTGGGGGATATCCGCTCTTCGGAAAGCGCCAAACAACCAAACGACGCGTTCTGGGGTATGAAGGAATACGGCGTGGGGTGAACGAAAGTGGGGGTCGCGAAGGGCGACCCCCACATGGAACCAGGGAGAATATCCCGAAAGGGATAGGTCCGCTCTGCCAAGGTTCACTTTGTGTAGCGAGTTGGTGTAAGTGGTAGAAACATTCTTGACCGCCAATAATGGCGAAGAATTGTTAATATTTCCGCTGAATTGCGAATTTCCACCAGCCTCTGAAATCAGAGTGTTTCTCTTTTAGAAACAATGGATTGCGACACAGAGCGCAACGGCAGCGCATCGTCTGTCCGGCGTTCACTCTGTCCGGAAGCTATCGGGCAAAAGATGTATCTTGGCTTCTTCCACAACAACCTCGCCCAGTCGCCGTAGAATCTCGCTGGATTGCGTGCTGGCTTGCCAGTGCAGCGCCACGCGAAGCCCCTTGCCTGGGCTTAGTTCGATCAGTTCGCCGTTTTCGATGTGATGCGCTGCTGCATTGGCCGGAACCAGCCCCCAAGCCGTGCCATTCAGGCAGCAGGCCAAGTAGCCTTCGTATGACGGCACCATATGCATCGACACATTCACCGTTTCCCCAAAGCACAGCATCATCCACTGATCCTGGATGGTGTCATGACGGTCGAATGCAAGACATGACGTGTTGCGGATCGCATCGAGCGAAACGCCGTTCGAGAAGTGTTCCTCGAACAGATCAGCGGAGGCAACGGCGATATACTCCATGGACCCGAGAGAAATGCGGCGGCATCCCTGCACCGGCTTTTCCATCGACGTGACAACGGCCAGTGCATCACCTGACTTCAGGCTCGATTCAGTGTGTTCCTGATCGGCCGGAAGGATGTCGAAGCGAACCCCCAACTCTTGTGCAGCGCGCTTGATAACTCCGGGGAACCATGTCGCCAGGCTGTCATTATTGACCGAGATCCGGATCGTTGCCGCAGTGGCATTCTCGCTCCCTGCCAAGGCGTTCATACGCTCGCTTAACTCATGCTGAAGAAGTGACACCTGTTCCACATGGCGAAAGAGTTGAAGCCCGGCCTCGGTCGGAACGCAAGGACGGCCCCTGACGATCAGAACCGTGCCGACCTTGTCCTCGAGCTGTTTGATTCGCTGACTGACCGCCGATTGCGTCACATTCAGTGATTTCGCGGCCGCATCGAAGCGCCCTTCCCGCACAACCGCCGAGAGAGCAACGAGCGCATCATAGTCAAAGTCCATGTTTTCAAAACTTTTTCAATTAGACTGCCTAATGTATATTTAGGGAAACTAGAATAAGTGCAACCGAAAACATATCATTCATGTCAATTTTTCTGGATTCGAATAAGCTGATCTGATGTAAGTTCGCGCCCTGGGAATTTCTTGTTTGGAAACAGGGTGTTCTTGAATCGATTTCGTTATACATGTTGACAATCTTAGGACCAGGGGTGGGCTGATGTCAGAGAAAACTTTACGTGAAAGATTCATGGTGCGCTTTGTCGGGATGACGAGATATTCCCGTTGGGTGGCTTGGGCAGTGGTTGCCTTCTATATGATACTCGTGTTGGGAGGTATCGCTCTAGGCGACTACCTGTTGTCGTTGCCGTTGTCGTGGATGAGCGTCTTGCTTATGGTCTTGACCGCTTTGTTCATCGGTACTCGGCTGCGTGGTATCAATAATATCGTGCATGAGTGCAGCCATTCTTCCTTCTCCGAGCATCGGGGCGACAACGTCCTGATCGGGAAAACCTGTTCGGCTATTCTGACGGGCTGTTTCCGGACCTATAAAGACGATCACCTGTCGCATCACGCGCATCTTGGCAACTACGAGCACGATCATGAGTTCGCGGCAATCGAGAAGTTCCGGCTGCACGAACCTTTGACGCCGCGCTCCGTTCTTAGGCATTTCATAACGCCGCTGACGGGACAACACCTTAAGATGTATTCGGGTGTGAACCTTTCCGGCAGGGATGGCAATTTCTTCTTCGGTGTGAAACTCGCGCTTCTGGTGGCGATCGTTGCGTTCGCGATCGTGAACCCGCTGACCGCCATCTTCTTTGTCCTCCTGCCGCTGTTCTATATCTTTCCGACGCTCAATTTCTGGACGGATTGCCTGGATCATGCAGGCATCTGCGGTGCTGAAGATGGGCTGGATGCATCGCGTAACGTCATTGCCCCGGCACCCGTGCGTCTGTTGTTCTTCCCGCGCAACGATTGCTACCATCTGGTGCATCATCTCTTTCCGCAGGTGCCTGCCCGGCACCTCAAGGTCGCGCATGATGAGCTGTGTAATGACCCGGAATATGCCGCCCAACCTCTGGCGGTGCGACCAACCCATCGAGGGTTCGCGGATCTGTTCAGAGAGGCGTTGCCGGCCCGAAACAGGGTTGACATGAGAAATCAGGAGTCCTAATTTCTTATTAATTTTCCTTATGTGTTGTCGTGGTTAGCTGTTCCGGAAAGAACTGGGGTACTGTTCCTTCTACCTGTGCTCGCAGGGTGCAGAACCGTAAATAGTTCGGGGTCGCTCTTGTCGAGCGACCCCTTGTTTTTTGGCCATCCTCTGCTCGAGAGATTTGCGCCTGCCTTTTATTCCATTCTGCCCAAGGCCCTTGCGGCGGTTTATGGCCTGACAATCATGGCGGCGGTCCAACTTGGTGGCCGGTCACAGCTCCGGGCAGGATCAAGCCAGTTCAACTCTCAGATCGAAGCTCGGTCCACGTTCCTCGAGGACGAAGCGGGGTGTTGAAATGTTCATCCGTTTCGCTGTTCTGCGGATAACCCATTGCAAGGCGTTTATGCGTTGCGTGAGCGGGACGCTTGATCCTTCGTCAGCCAAGTATTCAAGGTTCAGGATCATGATACTGTCTCGGTCGAGCGCCCTTGAGAGTTCGATCAGCGATCCGATGGTTTCAAGGGATCCGTCGTCTTCCAGACTGTCTAGATCCGTGGCCACAAGTGCAATTGGCCCCTCGGCCCACCGCAGTTGCGAAAGGGCATCAAGTACCCGTTCCTCGCGCTCGGCCCGTTCGCTTTTGCCGGCTGATGCAATCGGCGTCTTGCCCCCGTCATGGGAAGTCAGAACTGCCCGTTCCATTGTGAGACCCTTTCGAAGCTGTGACTGAGCATTTGATCTTCTGTCCAATCAGTTTAGCGAATGCAGCGAATTCTGGATACTCGCCTATTGTCGCCCGGTTCTGTCCAATGTGGTTTCCATATGTAGAACCGGTTCTGATGCGGCATCGAAATGTGTTTGAACACGGTACGAACGGCGATGTGAACTTATTAAGCATTAGTCAGGCTTATTACTTCAGCGATTTCGCTCAACGGCGATTCGCCCGTCGTCTCGACCTCTGCGGACAAGAGATTCAGGGCCAGACCAGAGGCCAGAGATCCCATAAGCGGGTTCCGGCAGGTTCAGTTGTGGCGATGCTCGCAACGACCGAGCTGATGTTGAAGCGGAGCTGTACTTCTTCGGTCGACAGATAAACTCAGTCTGTACCTTGAGCCAGCCGCTTCACAACGCTTTCGGCGCTGACCGTTCCGATCGCCTGACCTTCATCCATCACCGTCATACCCGTCTCCGGGCCGGCGAGCTCACGGATAATTTCGCGGACCGGCGTTTCGGCGGCGATCTCGCCAAGGCCGCTGCGGGTACCCGGAGCCATGACGTCGCGGGCCGTCAAGACACCCAGCGGGTTCATGTTCGCTACGAAATCGGCAACATAGTCGGATGCCGGGGCAGAGAATATCTCGCGCGGCGTACCGCACTGGACGATGCGCCCGCCTTCCATGATCGCGATCCGGTTGCCCAGCTTGAATGCTTCATCGAGATCGTGGCTGACAAAGATGATCGTACGTCTCAGCTTTTGCTGGAGGCTTAGAAGCTCGTCCTGAAGATGATTTCGGATAAGCGGGTCAAGCGCGGAAAACGGCTCGTCCATCAAGAGGATCGGTGCATCGGTCGCAAAGGCGCGGGCGAGGCCGACCCGTTGCTGCATGCCGCCCGAAAGCTCTCCGACCTTTCTGTCTGCCCAGTCCAGAAGGCCAACAAGGCCAAGCTGCCGGTCGACCGTTTCTTTGCGCTGGTCGGCGGCGAGACCAGCGAGTTCCAGCCCGAATCCCACGTTCTCGCGTACTGTCCGCCAAGGCAGCAGGCCGAACTGCTGGAACACCATGGCGACATGTTTTTGGCGAATGGCGCGCAGGGTTTTCGTGTCGGCGTTTGTTACGTCGGTCATCTGTGTGCCGTCGTTCACCGTTACATGACCGCGCGCGACGGGGTTCAGTCCGTTGACGGCCCGGAGAAGCGTCGATTTTCCCGATCCCGACAACCCCATGAGGACGACAATCTCGCCCTCTTCAACTGACATGCTGCAGTTGTGAACGCCAAGGATCTGTGTCGTCTCGGCCTGGATTTCGGCACGGCTTTTGCCGGCATCAGCCATCGGAAGCGCCTTGTCCGGCGCGTCACCGAACATGATGCAGACGTCATGGAACTCTACCGCGGTGCTCATTCCTGACCAACCCGCAGCATACGGTCGAGCATGATCGCGACGACAACGATAATGAAGCCCGACTCGAAACCTAGACCGGTATTGACCTGGTTGAGCGCGCGCACGACGGGCACACCTAATCCGTCAGCACCCACAAGCGCCGCGATGACGACCATCGACAGGGACAACATGATCGTCTGGTTCAGGCCAGTCATGATTTGCGGAAGGGCGTAGGGCAGTTCGATCTTCCACAGCGTCTGGGAGGGGCGCGCGCCAAACGCCTCGGCGGCTTCGAGAAGGGATGTCGGGGTCGAACTGATCCCGAGATGGGTCAGCCGGATTGGCGCAGGCAGGACGAAGATCACGGTCGCAATCAGTCCCGGCACCATCCCGATGCCGAAGAATACGATTGCTGGAATGAGATATACGAAGGTTGGCAGCGTCTGCATCAGGTCGAGGACCGGCCTCATGGCGCGGTACAGGCGCGGCCGGTGTGCCGCTGCGATACCTATAGGGACGCCGACCCCCATGCAGACGACGCAGGCTGAAAGAACGAGGGTCAAACTTTCGGTCGTCTCCTCCCAGTAGCCCTGATTCAGGATGAAGAGGAAGCCTATGGCGACGAAGGCCGCTGTCTTCCAATTTCGCTGAATGCCGTAGGTCAGCGCCACGAAGGCCGCAACGACGATCAGCGGGTGCGGGGTTTGCAATACCCAGAGGATTGCGTCGATCAGCCACTCCATCACCGCGGCCAGCCCATCAAAAAACCAGCCCAGATTGATCTGAAGCCAGTCGAACACTGCCTCTGCGGCGTCATCGATCGGGATCTTGTTCTCCGTCAGCCATTCCATAAAGAGAAACACCCCCGCCTTCTGCCCCGGTCGCCATGGGCGACCAGGGCTTGTCTATTGGTTGTTTGGAAAGTCACATGCCAAGCTTTGACATCACCGCAGCGACTGCATCGCCCCCATCCTTGGTGGTCACGCCATCAAGCCAACCCTTCACGACATCGGTGTTCGCGGAAAGCCATGCCGTCGCGGCCTCGTCCGGATCCTGACCATCATCGAGGATCGCCCCCATGATTTCGTTTTCCATGGCCAGCGTGAACTCTAGGTTCATGAGAAACGTACCCAAGTTTGGGCACTCTTCCACGTATCCGGCTCGCGTGTTTGTATAGACCGTTGCTCCACCCAGATCGGGGCCGAAGAAGTCGTCCCCACCCGTCAGATAGGCCAGGTCGAAATTCGCGTTCATCGGGTGGGGTTCCCAGCCAAGGAACACGACCGGCTCGTCGCGTTGCGTCGCGCGGGCCACCTGCGCGAGCATTCCCTGCTCCGAGCTTTCGCGCACTTCGAACTCGCCCAGACCGAACGCATTGCTGTCAATCATATCCTGGATCAGTCGGTTTCCGTCATTGCCCGGCTCGATCCCATAGATATTTCCTTCAAGCGCGTCGGCATGCGTCGCGATGTCGGCGAAATCGGAGATGCCCAAGGCCGCACCCGCTGCGTTGGTAGCAAGCGTATACTTTGCACCCTCAAGGTTGGCGCGGACGGTGTCGACGGTGCCCGCTTCGCGGTAAGGGGCGATATCGGCTTCCATCGTCGGCATCCAGTTGCCGAGGAACACGTCGATATCGCCGTTGGCCATCGAGGTGTATGTCACCGGGACCGAGATGACCTTGATATCCGTTTCGTAATCGAGCGCGTTGAGAACCACCGTGGTCGCGGCCGTGGTGGCCGTGATATCGGTCCAGCCCACATCGGAGAATGTAACCGTGTCACATTGCGCCGCAGCGATTCCAGCTGTTGCGACATATGCAATCGCGGCCGTTGTCAGTTTCAAGTTCATGGTCAGGCTCCCTGTCTTATCGTTTTCACCGGCAATAAGGCGACTGAATGCAGGATATTGCAATAGGCCGGTTGCATCGGAAACCCATGATGTCAGGGATTTCGGCTGCTGCGCATGACGGTCGGAGTATCGGCGGGCTGATGTAGCTGTCGGTCGGGCCAGCCATGATCCGATCAATCCAGAAGGAGGATCGACCCCGCAAGTCATGCACAGAGAGCTCGCTTGATAAGAAATGATTATTAAGCAATCCAGTTTTGCAATTTGACGATATGTATTCCTGAATGCGACATCGGGCCAAACGGGGAGGTTTCCATGGCACCGCTCGACGATCAAAAGGGCATCTGGAAGAAGAAGGGCACCGGCAAAAGCCGTCACACGACCAAAGGTCGACAGGTGGACGACACGGCCTTGTCCGAGGTCCGGTCTCTTCTGGGCGATCAGCCCCTAAGGCGCGATCTACTGATCGAATTCCTTCACCTCATTCAGGACGAATACGGTCATCTTTCTGCTGCCCACATTGCAGCACTCGCCGAAGAAATGAGATTGGCCCAGACCGAGGTCTACGAGGTCGCGACCTTCTATGCCCATTTCGACGTTGTCCGAGAGGGAGAGGTGCCGCTCCCCGCGTTGACGATCCGTGTCTGCGACTCGCTCTCCTGCGAACTCGCCGGCGCCGAAGCATTGCAGAAAGCACTGGAAGACGGGCTTGACCCGGCCGAAGTGCGCGTTCTTCGTGCGCCCTGCATGGGGCGCTGCGATACCGCGCCCATGCTGGTACTTGGGCACCACCATATCGACCACGCAACGGTCGAAAAGGTCGAGGCCGCGATTGCAGCGGACCATACCCATCCCATCATGCCGGAATACGAAACCTTGGCTGCGTATTGTGCGGACGGTGGTTATGAGGCGCTGAAAAACCTGCGCGACAGCGGCGATTGGGAGGCGGTACAGGAAACCATCCTTGCAAGCGGTCTGCGCGGTCTCGGTGGCGCGGGGTTCCCATCGGGTCGGAAATGGGGCTTTGTCCGCGCCAATCCGGGCCCGCGCTACGTGGCCGTGAACGGTGATGAGGGCGAACCGGGCACCTTCAAGGACCGTTATTACCTCGAACGCACGCCACACCTTTTTCTTGAGGGCATGCTGATCGCCGCATGGGCCGTCGAGGCGGAAACCTGCTTCATCTACATGCGCGACGAATACCCCGCGGTGCTGGAAATCCTGCGGCGAGAGATCATGGCACTCGAAACCGCCGGGATTGTCCCTCCGGGCTATATCGACCTGCGCCGCGGGGCGGGGGCCTATATCTGCGGCGAAGAAAGCGCGATGATCGAATCGATCGAGGGCAAGCGCGGGTTGCCACGACACCGCCCGCCGTTTGTCGCGCAGGTGGGGGTCTTCAATCGCCCCACGCTCGTGCACAACATCGAGACGCTTCACTGGGTTGCCAAGATCTGCCGAGAAGGCCCGGAATGCCTGAACACGACCGAGAAAAACGGGCGCATGGGCCTGCGCAGCTACTCTGTCTCGGGCCGCGTCGCAAAGCCCGATGTCTACCTCCTTCCCGCCGGATCGACGATCACCGACATCATCGCAGCAGCGGGCGGCATGGCCGAAGGGCATGTGTTCAAAGCTTACCAGCCTGGCGGTCCGTCTTCGGGACTTCTGCCCGCGTCGATGGACGACATTCCGCTCGATTTCGATACGCTCCAACCGCACGGGACCTTTATCGGCTCTGCCGCCGTCGTGGTTCTGTCCGACAAGGACCGTGCCCGCGATGCGGCCCTGAACATGCTGAAATTCTTCGAGGACGAAAGCTGCGGCCAGTGTACGCCATGCCGAGTTGGCTGTGGAAAGGCCGTGAAGCTGATGCAGGCCGACAGTTGGGATCAGGACCTGCTCGAAGACCTCTGCACCGTCATGGCTGATGCCTCGATCTGCGGTCTGGGGCAGGCCGCTCCGAACCCGATCCGGCTGATGATGAAACACTTTGGCGAGGAAATCTGAGATGGACGGCGCAAACGTGAACCAGATCACTTTCTCACTCAACGGCGAAGATGTCACCGTCCCCGAAGGATTGACAATCTGGGAAGCCGCCCATGGCCGTGGCCTCGTTATCCCGCATCTCTGCCACAAACCCGCGCCCGGCTACCGTCCCGACGGCAACTGCCGCGCCTGCATGGTCGAGGTCGAGGGCGAGCGGACGCTCGTCGCCTCCTGCATCCGTCCTGTAGCCGAGGGCATGGTGGTCAAAACCGACACGGACCGGGCCGAGAAGTCCCGCAATCTGGTGATGGAGCTTCTGGTCGCAGACCAGCCGGAGAAGGCGCATGATGCCTCTTCGCATTTCTGGGATATGGCTGCGTTGAACGGCGTCGACAACAGCCGGTTTCCGGCCATCGAAGAAACCCGCGTGCCGCTTCTGGACGACAGCCACGTGGCGATGCGCGTCAATCTGGACGCGTGCATCCATTGCAACCTCTGCGTCCGCGCCTGCCGCGACGTGCAGGTGAACGATGTGATCGGAATGGCGGGCCGCGGCCATGACGCCAAGATCGTCTTCGATCAGGACGACCCGATGGGCGACAGCACATGTGTGGCCTGCGGCGAATGCGTGCAGGCCTGCCCCACCGGTGCATTGATGCCCGCGACGCTTCTGGATGACGAGCAGGCCGGCGACAGCAAGGATTACGACCGCGAGGTCAAAAGCGTTTGCCCCTATTGCGGTGTCGGCTGCCAGCTGTCCTTCAAGGTCAAGAACGACAAGATCCAATACGTCGAAGGCATTGAAGGCCCGGCGAACGAGAACAGGCTTTGCGTCAAGGGCCGCTTCGGCTTTGACTATATCGACCATCCGCATCGGCTGAAGAAACCCCTGATCCGGCGCGACGATGCACCCGCTAAGGGCCTCAATGTCGATCCAGCGAACCTGTCGACGCATTTCCGCGAGGCCACTTGGGACGAGGCATTGGACGCTGCCGCCGGGGGTCTTGGGAGGCTCCGCGACAAGAAAGGCACCTATGTCGCGGGCTTTGGGTCGGCCAAGTGTTCGAACGAAGAGGCGTACCTGTTCCAGAAGCTGATCCGTCAGGGCTTTGGTCACAACAACGTCGATCACTGCACGCGGTTGTGCCACGCATCGTCGGTGGCCGCCCTTCTTGAAAACGTGGGTTCGGGCGCAGTGACCGCGACGTTCAACGAAATCGAGAACTCCGATGTGGCCATCGTTATCGGGGCCAACCCCACCGAAAACCACCCCGTTGCCGCGACCTATTTCAAGCAGTTCACCAAGCGCGGTGGCAAGCTGATCGTCATGGACCCGCGCGGGCAGGGGCTTAAACGCCACGCCAGCCACATGCTTCAGTTCAAGCCGGGCGCTGATGTGTCGATGCTGAACGCGATCATGCATGTGATCGTCGAGGAAGAACTGTACGACCGCCAATATATCGAGGCCTTTACCGAAAACTGGCCCGCCATGAAGGCTCATCTCGCGGACTTCCCGCCCAAAAAGATGGCAGAGGTCTGTGGCATCGATGGCGACGTGCTGCGCGACGTGGCCCGCACGTTTGCAGGTGCAAAGGCCGGGATGATCTTCTGGGGAATGGGTGTCAGCCAGCATGTGCACGGCACCGATAACTCCCGGTGCCTGATCAGCCTTGCCTTGATGACCGGGCAGGTGGGGCGTCCGGGCGCGGGCCTTCATCCCCTGCGCGGTCAGAACAATGTGCAGGGCGCGTCCGACGCGGGCCTCATCCCGATGTTCCTGCCCGACTATCAGAGTGTCACTGATGACGGTGTGCGCTCCGCTTTCACGAGCGTCTGGAACTCCGGCGATTTCTCAAGCCAGAAGGGCCTGACCGTGGTCGAGATTATGCATGCTATCCACGATGGCGACATCCGCGGCATGTATATCCTAGGCGAAAACCCCGCCATGTCCGATCCGGATGTTGAGCATGCACGAAACGCGCTGGCAAAGCTCGATCATCTCGTGGTGCAGGATATCTTCCTGACCGAAACCGCGAACTATGCCGATGTGATCCTTCCTTCCTCGGCATGGTCGGAGAAGTCCGGCACCGTGACCAACACCAACCGTCAGGTACAGATGGGCCGCCCCGTTTTCCCGCCACCCGGCGAGGCGAAAGAGGATTGGTGGATCGAGGTCGAACTGGCCAAAAGGCTGGGCCTCGATTGGTCTTACACTCATCCGCGCGAGGTTTTCGCCGAGATGAAGATCAACATGCCATCGCTCAACAACATCACCTGGGATCGGCTTGAAGAGACGGCAGTCACCTATCCCTCGCTCAGCCCCGACGATCCGGGCCAGCCCATCGTCTTTGGCGACGGCTTCCCACGCCCCGAGGGTCGCGCACGCTTCACGCCCGCCAACGTGTTGCCACCCGACGAATTGCCGGATGACGAGTACCCCTTCGTCCTAATCACCGGACGTCAGCTCGAACATTGGCATACCGGGTCCATGACCCGCCGCTCAAACGTGCTCGATACGGTCGAGCCCGAGGCGAACTGCTCGATGCACCCAAAAACCCTGCGTGAAATGGGGATTGCGCCGGGTGACTACGTGAAACTGACAACCCGGCGTGGCAGCGTGTCGGTCATGGTTCGCGCCGACCGGGCCGTGGCCGAAGGAAACGTTTTCCTGCCCTTTGCTTATGTCGAAGCGGCGGCGAACATCCTGACGAATTCGTCGCTCGACCCATATGGCAAGATCCCCGAGTTCAAGTTCTCGGCGCTCCGGGTTGAAAAGGCGGATGCAGTGCAGTAGCGGCGGAATGAGGGGGCAGGGCCTCAGGTTTTCTTTTCGGGGAGTTCCACCGGTCCGCCCTGCGCTTCCCAAGTCGAAAACCCCTCTTTCAGATGGGCGGCCTCGAACCCCATGTCCTGGAGCGTGGCGGCGCTCAGCGCCGACCTCCATCCCGATGCGCAATGCAGGACAAAGGTTCTGTCCTCGCCAAACACCTCCTTGAAATAGGGGCTCTCCGGATCAACCCAGAACTCCAGCATCCCACGCGGCGCATGAAAGCTACCGGGGATAAAGCCAGACCGCTGCCGTTCCCGCACATCGCGGATATCCACGATCACCAGATCGGGATCATCCAGCCGGGCGATCAGATCCTTCGTTTCGATCTCTTCGACTCGCGTGCGCGCCCTGCGGACCATCTCGGCAGAAGTGAGTTTGAGTTTTGTCATTTATACATCTCCGAAATCTGATCTTCCCTGAACGAACCGTGGGCAAAGCACAACGTGTTAGCCGGGTCGTCCGGATGCTCTCGCATGAAATCTGCCTCTTCTTCGGGCAGAACAGCGCGCCGATGAGCAAAGGAGAACGGTACTTTGTCGCAGCGGGCTTCAAATTCAACATCGCGGTACAGCAGTTAAGAACCTCGGATTGACATTTCCGACTAATTCACTCAGTCTTTTGGTGTTCAGCCAACCCGCCGAATCCCGGGTCAGCCAGAGGAGAGCAAAAGCAAACGGGATTGGACCATGGAAAACTGGACTAAACTGATACCGGATCGTCCGCTGGAGACTGCTGAACGGTTTGAGTTGATATGCGGAGTGTTCGAGTTCGGCGCGCCGCAGTCTTTGAGCCTTGAATGGTTGCTCGATAAAGTCGAAGCGGATGAATGGGGCGGGATATGGTGGTGAGCGCTGCAAAGATCAGTGACCCGCTTTCGGACAATACTCCGGTCTACGAGGCGAGCGTGCTGACAAAGGGCGGCGATATCGCCCGCATCTTGCTGAACGATCAGGTCTATACGCTCCGGATTACACGCGCCGGAAAGCTGATCCTCACGAAATGAACAAGGCGAAACCACATCGCGGCGGTGCGCCTGTCGGGTATCTAGCCGAACTGGACACGGTCGAGGCAGGCGCAATCCGGTATCTGCGTCTTTGGTGCGACGGGCCGGAAGCGCAGGCGCAGGTCTGGAACGACTTCGCGATTAGTCTGGGTCCGGCATACGGTCGCAGTGCGCTAAGGTCTTTCGAGACCCTTTGCGATCTGTGCATACGCCATGCCCGCCGCCCGCTGATGCGCCATCATGTGCAGTGCGACTGCCTTGGAGCGGACGAGGCTTGCTTTGCCAACTTCGTCGCTGCGGCAAGCAGAGGAGAGCGCGAAGATGCGCTTATGATCGCGTCGGTCATGGTGCGGACCGATGTCGCAATGCTGCTTGTAGGTCTTGCGGAAGAATTCGGACATGCTCTTTACCGAATGTCCGCAACCAAACAGCCGCCCTTTCGTCGGGTCGGGCATGAAGAGACACTACACTGAACTGAACGATAGCGCATCAACCCTTGCTGCACACCCGCAGTTCAACATCAGAGAACAGGTTCGAAAAGGCAGGCTGCGGCGCCGCATCGGTGACCACCAGATCGCCCGCGCCAAGTTCCAGCCGCAAGAGGCCCACGTCGCTATCGTCTGCATCGAACTTGGTCTGATCCACTGCCATGATTGTGCGACATGCGGTCCCCATCATCGCATTGGCGATGTCGGCCTCGCATTGCTCATAAACCAGAAAGCCGCGGCCCGGGGTCACCCGCGAGGCCGACAGGATCGCATGGGCGACGCTTATCCGTTCGATTACCTCGAATGCTGCCCTGTCAAAGGCTGCGCCATCGTGGTCACGCAACTGCGTGCCGGCCATGAAGACCTTGTTGCCCTCAACCATCGCCAGCGTGCTTGCGACGAATGCGGAATTCGTCACGACCGTGAGATCGCGGCGCTGCTGCAGCGACTGCGCCACGAAGGCGCTGGTCGAACCGGTGTCGATCGCCAGGCTATCACCGTCATCGACGATGCCTGCGATCTCACTTGCGATTGCCACCTTGGCTGTCCGGTTCAGGGCCATCCGCGACAGGAATGGAGGGTCTGTTTCGCGCTTCGTCGACACGATGGCGCCGTGGACCTTGCGCACTTCCCCGCGCTCGACCAGTGGCCGGATCACGCGGCGGACGGTCTGGTCTGATACGTCCAGAATGCTTGCCAGATCCTGCACCGATACGGTCCCGCGCAGCGAAACCGCGTTTCTGATCTGCTGTTCGTATCGGGACATGGGGTTGAAACTCACTCGCGCGCATCGGTCTGCTGACTCTGTGCCAGATCGCTCTGTCGAGCAACAGTCACGATTCTCAGAACGGCGCTGACTTAAGCAAAGGTGAGAATCGTCCGATATAGGGTCCGACTCCACCTCAATGGTCGCCAAAACGCCGGCGTCGATAAGGGTGGCCGGACAGCCGCCCCAACGTCCTCAACAATGCGCTTTTGGTACAATCAACGCGAATCTGGAAAGATCGTTTCCTGGCCTGCCAAGCAGTTCGCCTTATGCGTGTATATGTTTTGAAGCACCCTCGTTAACAAAGGTTAACGTTGACTCAGCGATTGATTGCCTGAACCCTTACTTTGTGTAGGGGGGGTGTCGAATCGTCTAGGTGCGGCTTTTAAAGCCATGGAGCGTGGGGCTCCGACTGAACCGAGACTTTTCCCGATATCCCATTTTGAATTGAAGTGTGTCCTTCAATCGCCTGGCCGGCTGGTCCGGGCGCATTGGCGGAGTGGGCGTATATTTCACGTCCTACCCTGGTTTGGGCCGTAACGAATGCAGGTGAGTAATGCTTGTGGGGATCGTTCACATAGAGTCCGAAATGTCGGCGCCGATCCGTCAACGGTGTGTGCAATGACATGTATGGAAACAGAATGTCTGTGCATGGGCACGGTCAGCGAACGGCTTGTGCGTCTGTCCCTGCTCGGGGCCGTCTTCGATTTTCGACGAGAACCAAGCCCCTGCACCGATTTGAACTTGATCGCAGCAACCAGCCCGACCGAACTGGATGTGGTGGCGGCATGGTGAGCAGCGTCCGACATAACCTCGCGATAGAACTGTCAGAACATTTTCAGTTTGCACCGGATGGTGGCGGTGTGCCCCGTCGTCATTGGGACCGGTTCCCGTCCCGTCTTGCCCATAATGCTGAACTGGCGCTGCGCCTGTTCGACCGTCACGATCTGACGGCGACATTCTTTGTCGATGACTGGATTGCTCGGCATCATCCGGATGTCGTCAGGAAGGTCGCAGATGCCGGCCACGAGATAGCGCTTCAGGCCGATGCGCGTACAGATTTCATCAAGGATGTTGGCCGACTTGAGGCCGTGTCGGGGTATGTCGTTCATGGATGGCGCCCTGCTCCGGGCAAGGACTTGGCTCCGGTCGTGGAGTCCGATCTTTTCTACGGACTTGGCGCATCCTGTGCCGGAACCAAATGCGCCATCCTCGATGGCGGCATTCTTTCAACGGGTGAATGGCTGCGCATCCTTCCCGAAGCAATGGTTGCCGGGTTCATCAGTTCCTGGGCACATGCCGAAAGTGAAAGAGTGTTTTCGTTCCAAGTGTGGGAACTCGATGCCGAGGTACCCCACCTTGCCACCTTGTCGTCCCGCGGCAGGCTGCGGGCCTATCGCAATCTGCCGCAGTTCGCAGAGAGGCTCGACCGTCTTATGGCGGAGGTGTCGTTCATGGCGCTGCGCGACCAGCTTGGCCTGCCGAGAGAGCGCAGCACGCATGTGCAAGACACACATATCGCCACATTGCCTGCGGCGCCCGTTCGAAAGGAACGCCAACCGCTGTCGATCGTCGTACCGTGCTACAACGAGGAACCGGGTCTTGGATATCTGGCCAAGGCGCTCGCTGCGCTCGATGCAGGCTTTGGCAGGCGTCACCGGCTTAGCTTCGTCCTTGTCGATGACGGGAGCACCGACCGGACATGGGCAGAGATGGAACGCCTGTTCGGCGACGATCCGAGATTTCAGCTTGAGCGCCATCCCCATAATCGCGGAATCGGTGCGGCGATCCTTACCGGCATCATGGCGGCGCGCGACGATGTCGTCGCGGTGATGGACAGCGATTGCAGCTATGATCCAGCCCGGCTGGAAGAGATGCTGCCACTTCTGGAACCAGACGTTGCCCTTGTCACGGCGTCCCCCTACCACGCGCTGGGCGGTGTCGAAGGCGTTCCGGAGTGGCGGCTGTTTCTGTCGCGGGGGGCCTCATGGCTCTATCGTTCGGTCCTGCGTAACAAACTCGCAACTTACACAAGCTGCTTTCGCGTCTGCCGCAAGGCAGCCGTGACCGATCTTGCGCTTCGCCATGAAGGATACATCGGCGTGGTCGAAATGCTGGCGCGGCTCGATCTGGAAGGCTGGCGTATCGTTGAACATCCGGTCGTGCTCGAGGCGCGTCTTCTGGGCCGGTCGAAACTCAGAATTGTCAGGGTTATCGCCGATCATCTCCGCTTTATCAGCGAGATATCGATAACGCGCCTTGCGTCGCGCGCACGCCCTGATTTGGCGAAAGTAACGAGATAAGGACAGTATCGATGAACGTAATGAAAGACAGCATGTTGCTCCCGATCCCATCCGATCAGGATGCAAGCGGACGGCAGCTTGGGGATGAAGAGATCGAGTTCCTGACTCAAGTGATCCGCAGCGGAACGCTGACCAGCACGAAGGGCACATTCGTCAAGCAGCTTCAGACGGCCTTTGGCGAACTGCTAGGCGCGGCGCATTGCTATGCCTGTGGTTCCGGGACGGGCGCAATCCACGCAGCCATCGCGGCCGTTGACCCAGAGCCGGGTGACGAGATCATCACCTCGCCGATCACGGACATGGGGGCGATCACACCGATCATCTATCAGACCGCCGTGCCGGTCTTTGCCGATGTTGACCCGATCAGCGGCAACGTGACCGCAGAGGCTATCGAACGTGTCATCGGACCAAAGACCAAGGCGATCGTTGTCACCCACTTGTTTGGCAACCCCGCCGATATGGACTCGATCATGGAACTGGCCGATCGTCATGGTATCCCGGTGATAGAAGACTGTGCGCAGGCCTATGGCGCCACCTATGGCGGCAAGCCCATCGGAACCATCGGTGCCATCGGCTGCTTCAGCCTGCAACAGGGCAAGCACATCACCACGGGCGAGGGCGGACTCGTCGTCTCGAATGACGAAGGCCTTGCACGCCGCATCCGCCTTTTCATCGACAAAGCCTGGGGGTACGGGGATCCCAAACCCGATCATTACTTTGCCGCACTGAATGGCCGGATGACCGAGTTGCAGGGCGCCGTTGCGCTAGCGCAGCTTGGGAAGCTCGCCCACAGCGTCGAGCAACGTCAGAACACGGCTGACCGCCTGACCGACATGATCAGCACCATGCCCGGCATCCAGGTGATCGAGACTCCGGCGGGTGGCACCCAGAGCTACTGGAGATACGGGCTTCACGTGACCGAAGGCTATGGCGGCCCGGTAGCTTTAGCAGGGGCTTTGCGCGAACGCGACATCGCCTCCGCCCCCCGTTACATCAACAAGCCAGCGTTCGAATGCGAAGTGATCCGTGACCAGAAAACCTTTGGTAACAGCCGCTTCCCGTTCAACCTGGCCCGCGAAGAGGTACTGGATTACGCGCCTGAGAACTATCAGGGCACATATGACTTCCTGCGCAGCGTTCTGGTCCTTGGCTGGAACGAAATGCTGGAAGAGGGTCATGTCGATCTGATTGCAAACCAGATCGCCGCTCACGTCGAAAGCGTGGAGTAAGAGTAAAAGAGGGGTAAGCAATATGTTAAGGCTTGGTTTGGTTGGTGCTGGGGCAATCGCTCGCGCCTATGGTGCTGCAATCGATGCTAGTAAATCTGCAGAGCTTGTTGCAGTAGCGGATGTCGATGCTGCGGCTGCCCAAGCGCTGGCGGGTGAAACGGGTGCAACCGCATACGGATCGCACAAGGATATGGCATCGGATGCCGGCTGCGATGCCGTCATCGTCACGACCCCGCCGGTAACCCATGCGGCGATCGTTATCGACCTGATCTGCAAAGGCCTCCCGGTCCTCTGCGAAAAACCACTCAGCACCGACTTCGATTCGGCTCGGCGGATGATCCGTGCATCAGAAGAGAAGGCTGTCCTTTTGTCGATGGCGTCGAAATTTCGCTTCAGCGATGATGTTATAGCAGCCCGCGACATGATCCGGGCAGGAGAGATTGGCACGCCGCTCATGCTTGAGAACGTGTTCACCGGCGTGGTCGACATGACCACCCGCTGGAATGCGAACCCGGCGGTCAGCGGCGGCGGGGTCCTGATCGACAATGGTACTCACAGCGTCGATATCGTCCGTTATCTTCTGGGTCCGATCGAACAGGTTCTGGCAATGGGCAGCCCTCGCATTCAGCAGATGTCGGTCGAAGACGGCGTTGTCTTGATGGCGCGGACAGAAGGTGGGGCACAGGCCACGGCCGAAACCTCATGGAGCATTCACAAGGACCGCTCGGCATTCATTGAGATCTACGGTTCGACGGGCGCGATTGAAGTCGGCTGGAAAGGTTCCCGCATCCGCAGGAAGCATGGCGGCCCTTGGGAGGAGTTCGGAACCGGCTATGACAAGGTCGCTTCGTTTACCCGGCAGATCGATCATTTCGCTGGCGTGCTCAAAGGCGAGGACTTCGAGCTGGGCAATGCGGAAGATGCACTTGCTTCGGTTTCGGTCATCCAGGCAGCCTACGAGTCGATGACCTCGGGTGAGTGGACGACAGTGGGCTATGACGAGATCCATCAGGCAAGGCGCAGGGTTGCCCGATGAGTGTCCGGATCCATCCGACCGCCATTGTCGAGAGCGGCATTGAGATCGGGGACGGTACGTCGGTCTGGGACAACGTCCACTTGCGCGGACCGTCCCGGATCGGACGCGACTGCATCATTGGGGGCAAAAGCTATATTGCCTATGGGGTCACGATTGCGGACCGGGTCAAGATCAACGCAAATGTATATATCCCGACCGGTGTCACCATCGAGACTGGCGTTATGATTTCGGCGGGCACGATCTTTACCAATGATCGGTTTCCGCGGGCGACTACCGCTGATCTCAAACGGCTTAGGGGTTCCGATCCCGACGAGCACACGCTTGAAACGGTGGTGCGCGCCGGGGCAACCATCGGCGCAGGGTGTCGGATCGGACCCGGGATCGAGATCGGCGAATTCGCGATGATCGGTATGGGCGCGACCGTCACCAAGGATGTGCCGCCGTTTACGCTTGTCGTCGGCGCGCCCGCAAAGGCGGTGGGTTTCGTTTGCCGCTGCGGCGAGCCGGTCTATCGCGGCGACCCCCAGCGTGCGCCCGACGACACGGTCCAGTGCCATGCCTGTCAAAGCGCCTATGTTATGCGCCGTGGCCAGCTTCGCGAAGTTGATATGGCTCCCGCATGACCGAGCCCGCAGCAGAAACATGGTGCATCGCCGGTGGCGGTGTGCTGGGTCAGGCTCTGGCCCTGCGCCTGGCCGAGGCCGGCAAAAACGTCACGCTGTTCGAGGCCGCGCCGCAGACGGGTGGCCTTGCCGCTGCCTGGACCATTGACGACATCACATGGGACAAGTTCTATCACGTCATCCTGCCCGCCGATCAGCGCACGCTGGGCCTGATCGACGATATCGGGCTAAGCGATGTCCTGATCTGGGAACGCACCCGCACCGGTTTCTTTGCAAAGGGGCGAATGTCGTCCCTCGACGGTGCCATCGACTATTTGCGGCTCCCGACACTGGGCCTGATCGCCAAGCTGCGCCTTGCCTTCACTCTCATCATGGCGTCGCGGATCAGCAACGGCAAACCGCTGGAGCATGTACCGGTCAAGGACTGGCTCACCAAGTGGTCTGGCCGTTCCGCATTTGAAAAGCTTTGGAAACCCCTTCTGCGCGCGAAATTGGGTGACAATGCCGAAAAGGCTTCGGCGACCTTCATCTGGGCCACGGCCCGGCGACTCTATCTCGCCCGCAAGGGCGGTGCCAAGACCGAAGTTCTTGGCTTCGTCGATGGCGGCTACAAACGCGTGCTCGACGCGCTTGAACGCCGCCTTCAGGCGGCTGGCGTAACCGTTGTCACTGGTTGCCCTGTGTCGAAGGTCGCCCGCCATGCAGGCCAGCTTCGCGTAGAAACCTCGAACGGCACGCATCTGTTCGACCGGGTCGTCTCGACCATGCCATCCGGTCCGACCGCCAAGGTGTGCGAGGACCTGTCGCCCGAGATCAAGTCCCGCCTCGATGATGTGGTCTATCAGGGCATCCTCTGCGCCTCGGTCGTTCTGAAGCGCCCCTTGGGCGGCTTCTACCTGACCTATCTCACCGATTCCGACCTGCCGTTCACGGCCGTTGTCGAAATGTCGGCCCTGACCGGAACCGACCGGTTCGGCGGACAGACGCTTGCCTATCTGCCGCGCTACGTGACCCAGAAAGATCCCTATTGGGATCTTGATGACGACACGGTCAAGGCGCGGTTTATCGAAGGTCTGCAAAAGGTCTATCCCGACCTTGATACCGACGATATCGCGGCCTTCCGCCTTGCGCGGGTCCGCAATGTCATGGCGGTCCCCACGGTCGGCTATACTGATGTCGTTCCCCCCGTCATGACAAATATCGACGGATTTCATATTGTTAACTCGTCTCAGATCACGGATGGCACGCTTAACGTGGATGCGACCCTTGGCGTCGTAGATCGCGCCCTGCCGCAGCTTCTGTCGGATGCCCCGGATCATGTAGTAAGGACCGCAGCATGACCCAAAGACACGCAAGCCTGTCGCTCGATCTCGACAATCTGTGGTCATACATGAAGACCCACGGCAACCCGAAATGGGACAGCTTTCCCACCTATCTCGACACGGTCGTCCCACGCTTTCTGACGCTTCTGGACAAGGTCGACGTCAAGATTACCGTCTTCGTCGTCGGTCAGGATGCCGCGCTGGAGGAGAACCACCGCGCGTTACGCTCGATCGTTGAAGCCGGACATGAGATCGGCAACCACTCGTTCCATCACGAGCCCTGGCTGCACCTTTATTCTCCGGATGAGATCGTGGCCGAATTCGAACGCGCCGAACGCGCGATCAAAGAGGCGACGGGCGTTCAGACCACGGGCTTCCGTGGCCCCGGATACAGCTTGTCGGAAACCGTGCTGCGCGTCATCAAGGATCGCGGATACGACTACGACTGTTCGACATTCCCGACCATCGTCGGGCCGCTGGCGCGCGCCTATTACTTCCTCCGATCGCGCCTGGAGGCGGATCAAAAAGAAAAGCGCAAGGCGCTTTTCGGCAACATGACCGACGGCCTGCGCCCCAATGCGCCCTATCGCTGGGATCTGGGCGGCGAACAGCTTCTTGAAATCCCCGTCACAACAATGCCGATGTTCAAGATCCCGATCCATTTCAGCTATCTGCACTGGATGGCGGGCGGGTCCGAAGCTGTCGCGTCCAGCTACTTCGCCGCATCCCTGCGCATCTGTCAGTTGGGTGGAATCTCACCCTCGTTGCTGCTGCATCCCCTTGATTTCATGGGCGGTGACGATGTCGGGGAACTGGCCTTCTTCCCCGGCATGAACCAGACATCCACCGAAAAGATGCACAGGATGCAGCGGTTCCTGACAACCCTCGCCAATCGCTACGAGGTTGAGCCCATGGGTGCCCATGCTACCCGGCTTCAGGACGCAACGCTGCGTGTCCGGCAACCCGATTTCAGGGCAGTCGATGACCTTGACATGGCCACGGTGCACGAGGCCGTCGCACGGCGATGAGCGACACAGCGCATAACAGTCATGGGCAGATCGCGTCCGGACAGATCGTTATCAGCCTGACTGTCCTGATCGGTCTTGCAGCCTTCTATTTTCTGACGACGCCGCAAAACTATTCGACCGGCGTCGACTCCTATTCCTATGCCTACAGGATTTCCGAACTGACGCCTGCGGACACGCCGGAAGTGCGCTTGTTTCTGTGGATTATGTCGATGCAGGTCCTCTATTCGGTGGTCAACTGGATTGTCCCGAACGCCGATCCGTTTGTGGTGGTCGGCATCTCTAACGCGATACAGGCGGCACTCGCCGTTGTTCTGATGGAACGGCTACTTTCGATCCATCTGGGCATTGCACGGCGCGCCGCATGGCTGACCGCCGGGCTTCTTGCCACCAGCTATGGCTTTTGGCGGTTCGCGGGCGCGATGGAGGTTTATGCCTCTGCCGTCCTGATCTCGATCCTTCTCGTCCATGCCGGATTCTGGGCTGTGAAGGGCGATCCCGAACGCCTGACAAAACGGGTGATCGTCCTCGGTGTATGCGGTGCCGTTGGGACGCTTGCCTATCAGCCGATGGGTATCATCGGGGCGCTCGCACTTCCGGTCTTTCTCCTGATGCGCGTATCGCTCCGGCATGTCTTTATCTACTATGCCATTGCGGGTCTTGTCGTCCTTGCCGGGCTGATTGCTGCTTATCTGCTCGACGCCAATGCAAATGCCGGAGTCGCTGTGCAATCAGTGCTCGATACGGACGGTACCCCAGTGGTCCTTCCTGGGTTCCGGGATCTTGCCAAGACTTTCGTTGCCTTCTTTCAGAACTTCATGTCCGTCAACTGGGCTTTCGCGTTCGAACCGACAAGACAGCTGATCGACGCGAATTCCGAGACCAGGTTCACCGCAGAGCTCTTTTCTGCCGGCCGTGCGGGTGCAGGGTATTGGGTCTTCGTCGTAACAGTCCCCGTCGCGTTCGGTCTGGTCATCTCCATTCTCGCTGTTGCATTTCGCAATCTGAACCGGATGCAGCTTCAGCCCGTGGAGGCCGCTGCACTGGTCTGGCTTCTCGCGCAGTTCAGCATGCTGGCGCTGATCATTCCGGGCGGGTTTGAGGCGTGGATCCCGGGCATTGTCCCAGCGTTACTCATTGTGGCTCCGCGCGTGATCGATCCGCTTGTTCAGACTGGCCGGGGCACGCTTGCGGCTGCGCTGATCGCGGTTTTCGTCGTGCACAACTGGTTTGCTGGGAACAATCTCTTCGCTTCATCCGAATACAGCTACTTTCACGACCGCGGCGATCCCTTGATCGATCTGGCCGGCCCGGACGACCTGTTCGTGATCGCGAGGAACTGGGAGTTCGAGCGTTTTCTCAACTATACAGGCACGACTCCGGCAGTTATTGCGATCCACGAAGATGAGGGTGTCGTGCGCGACCGGATTGAGGCAACGCTCGCAAAGGGTGGTACGGTTTTCCTGCTGGACGAAGTGGCAGCCCCGACGCCCGAACTGATTGGATCGTCGCTCCATGCAGTCGTTCAGGACTATCTCGTAGACGCCGAGCGGATACAACTGGGAGTCTCGGGTCACGCTTATCTTGTGTCCGGACCTCGCGGCTGAGCTGTTTCAGATCGTCGACTAACCTGTCGTAATCAATCCGACGCCAAGCAAGACAACAGCGATACCAATCGTAGTGCGAAGCCCGATCGTCTCGCCGTAGATCAGCACACCGGCACAAGTCACACCTGCGATGGAGACACTGGTGGCCACCGTATAGGCCGTGCTCAGCGGAATGGACTTGATCGCGTAAAGATACGCGCCCAACAAGACAAAGCTGCACAGACAGCCGAGCCAGAAGGACGGTTGCGAAAAGGCGACACCGACAGAAGCCCAAGACCGTTTGAGTTCGGTATTCTGGACGAAGTATTTGAACGCGACATTGCCGCCTACATTTCCGGCAATCGCCATCATCAAGGCAATCCAGTGACTCATGAATACTCTCCCAAAACCCTCGTGCTATGCACTGCAGGTGTCATCATTGCGTTGATAAAGCCGCCATTCCAGATCGAAAGACGGATACCTAATCCGCATCCCATCGGGCACCAGCCGGGCAGGGGCACTGAGAAACCCACCCAAAGGGAAACTCGCCATCTTGTGAATGAACAGCGATTTCGCATGGCCTCCCGAGATGTACTTTTTCGGCGCACCGCTTGCGATCTGTATAAACCCGCTCCGGCCCATCAGGTGATCGAGGCTCGAGGCCGTGAACCAGTGTAGCACGCTTGGCGGGCTGTATTCATGCCACCTTTTTCCCAAGAGCCTCGCAATCCAGCTGTCGCGCCGCCAGTACTCGATCAGGCACAGACCGCCTGGCTTCGTCAGCCGAGCTGCCGACGACATGGCGCGCGACAGATCATGAAAATGCCCCACAACCTGGATCAGACAGACCGCATCGAAAGGGCGCCAGTCGGGCGCGGTCTCAAGACTCCCCTGTACCGCGTCAAGCCCCAGCGATGTCTTGGCATGGGCGACCATAGCCGCGTTGGGTTCGATCCCTTTCACCTGCCAGCCTGTGTCGCTCAGCCCGGCCGAGATGAAACCCGCCGCACTTCCCACATCAAGCACCGTCCCCGGCGCCGCATGTTTGGCAAGAAGCCGACCGTAACGTTGCCCCTGCGCCCGCAGAAGGTCGTGCTCGGTCAGGTAATCGTCATAACCATCACCCCCGCCAAAGAAATACGCGTCGCTATAGTTTACGCTTAGATGATCTGTGCTGATCGCTCCGGCGGAAAAGCGGTGATGGCACACATCGCAATCGGCAATCTCATACGCCCCCACATCAAAGACCGCATGCGCCGTCATTCCGCAAGCGGGACACCTGTGGGCAGAGACGCGGCTGGTATGCAGGTTTGCAGTCATTTCATCAACCTAGCCGCAACCGGACACACACTCCACAACGGCCTGCAGGAAGGGGCTACAGTGCGCCCTTACTGGAATCCCGTACCACTATCGCTCACAGTAGGCGGTCCATCCCGCGATTGTCGTCAAACCGAAACCCCGACCGCGAATCATGCGTTGCGGTCCTATGATCCGATGGCTTTCGCCAGTAACTCGTTGGCCATTGGACTGGTGCATCGCATCGTGCATCGCGAGCAGTAAAGCGCCTTGCAGCACGGTAGCCCCGCGTTGTTAGGTGGCCCCATGACACCAGAGCAACGATGCAGGACGGCAACCGAAATCTGCAAAACGGCGGGCGATTTGGCCAAGGACTTTTTCAACCAGCAGGAAAGTCTGGTGGTTGATCGGAAAGGACATCAGGATTTCGTAAGCCAGGCTGACCGTGACGTTGAAACACTTATCCGGAAACTCCTGAACGAAGCGTTTCCCGATGACGCCATCGTCGGGGAGGAACACGCGCCACAGCCGGGCACCTCGGGCTTCACCTGGGTGATCGACCCGATCGACGGCACGACGAATTTCGTCAATGACATTCCCGCATGGACGGTCGTAATCGCTGGAGTCGAGACCGGTCAGACGGTCGTCGGCCTGATCCACGATCCCTGCCACGGCGAAACGTTTGCGGCAGTCAGAGGGCAGGGGGCCACGCTGAATGGCAAGCCGCTGGTCATTGACGATGACAGAACGATTGCCGAAGGCACAGTTGCCGTGGGCTTTTCCGGTCGGACGGAACACCGGTCCGTTTCACGTCTGGTCACTGCTCTCGTCGAAGAGGGCGGCGTGTTTGCCCGCATCGCTTCGGGCGCGCTTTCGTTGGCCTATGTCGCGGCGAACCGCTTTATCGGGTTCTCTGAACAGCACATGAATGCATGGGATTGCCTTGCGGGTCAGTTGATCGTCTCCGAGGCGGGCGGTGTGGTCGAAGATCAGGATGCTGATGCGATGATCGCCGATGGGGGCCGCGTTATCGTCGGCGCGCCCGCCGTTTTCGACAGGCTGCTCGAGATATCCGAAGATGCGTTTGCCGAGCGATCCTAGATACCAAAACCCAACTCATAACCCGGCACGCACCGCAATCACGACGCTTTCAGCAAATCCCTGATCACTGGCTGTTCCCGCGGGTCCTTTGCCAGCGACAACAGCAGGTCTCTCAGTTCCGGTTCGTCCACACGCATGGCTGCGCCCTTCAGGCTGAACCACCGTCTTGTCCGGTCGTCCCGCTCTTTCCAGCGCTTGCGAAGACGCTGGACGATCATCGGGTAAAGCCGCACCCGCACGGGCACAACACTGCCGTCATCCAGAACCTTACGGTAGTGGTAATCCCCCAACGGCTCAGAGCCAATCGATCCCAAAGCGCCCGCTTCCTCAAGCGCCTCGATCTCGGCGGCATGCCATGGCTTGTGATCATCCATCATCCAGCCCTTGGGCATCACCCAACGCCCGGTTCCGCGCGATGTCACCATCAGGACGCGCATCTTTCCGACCCTGTCCCACTGTATCGGAAGGGCAGCGATCTGTTCGGCCACGGATGTTTTTGAAACCATCATTTTTATCTTTGTTATCTGCATCACGATCCTCGCGATGCCGAACCGGCCAGCCGGCTTGACAGCATTGCGCCTGTCTCCTCGGCGATAGGATAGGCGACATATGCGAAGGCAGTGTTAATGTGCTTGAGGGCGCGTATCGTTTCCTGATGCTGGTTGCTGGTCTCGATGCTGGCCGTGTTCCCATGGCGCAGTCGATCCAGATGATGCGCCTGAAGCCGCTGCTCGGCCTCCCGCGCCCGGTCCTTTTCCTCGACAAGCTGCACGGCGGAATCCGCGTCGCCTGTCATCAGGACATTCAGCCCAAGCTGCACGTTCGACAGAACCTGATCGTGAAAATCGCTCAACTCGCGCCAGCCCGCGTCAGAGAACGACAGCCCATCCTTATGCATCCGGCGCGCCATCTCCGACAGGTTGACCCAAATCTGGTCGCCCGCGTCTTCAAGGTTGTTGGCAATCGTCGCGATGTCCATTGCACGGCGGGCCTGTTCTTCGGTCAGAAGGCCTTCCTGAAGCCGCGCGATATACAGCTTCACCTCGAAATGCATCCGGTCGATTTCGTCTTCGCGCTCGCGCATCTGGTCCAGAACATCATCATCCCAGTTCCGGAACAGACCCAATGCAGGGGCCAGCATGGCATGCACCTGCTCGCCCATCACCAGAACCTCACGCGCCGCACAGGCCAGCGCGCGCTCCGGGTCGTTCATCGCGCTCTCGTCCAGCGCACTGATCCGCCGGGGTTTGGCCGTCGTCGCTTCGGGAAAGGCCAGAGATACCGCCGTAAGCGCCATCCCGGTCAGGGGCACACAGAGCAAAAGCAGGACTGCGTTGAACAAAACGTGCAGATTGATGGCCTGCGCGGCTGCCGTCCCACCAAGAAATCCGACCGCATCCGTCCAGATCATCAACGCGAGAAGGGCAAACACGGAACCGCCGCCCCGCAACAGAAGGTTGCCGAACATCACCTGACGCGCCGCATGGGCCGCCGATGTGGTCAACAGCACAGGGATTGCCGCACCCCCAAGGTTTGCCCCCAGAACCAGCGCCGCTGCGACAGGGGCCTGCAACAAACCTTCGCCTGCCAATGTAACAACCATAAGAACAGTGGCGACGCTCGAATGCATCGCCCACGCCAGAACAGCACCGATCACGAAGGCGCTGATCAGATCCTCGGAAAGATAGGTGATGATCAAGCCGACCACAGGACTGTCCTGAAGCGGCGCAGTCGCAACGCGGATCATCGTTAGTGATGTCAGAACAAGCGCGATCCCCATCGCGACCCGCCCGGCCTGCTTGATCCGCCGCGAACGGCCTTTCAGAAATAACCCTGCGCCCAGAATGAACAGGACCGGCGTGATCGCTGAAATCGGTGATACAAGGATGCGTGCTACAAGGGACGATCCCAGATCAGCGCCCAGAATAACAATGAGCCCGCTGACCGTGGGCAAGGTGCTTGCTGCCACGAACCCGGCCACCAGCATCGCGACGGCAGTTGAACTTTGCATCATCAAGGCCGCGACGACGCCACTGGCCGCTGCTGTAGTCGAGCGTTCAGAGGCGCGTCGGACACCGGTCCGCAGCGCCCCTGAAAACCCACGCTCAATACCGGTCCTTACCAGTCGGACCGACCACAGGAGCAATGCCACCGCTGCTGCAAGGTTCAAAAGCAACAAGATCACGGTGTCATTCCAAAGCGTAGCGAACACACAAGAAACACGAAACAAAGCACTTGGAACACCTACTTTCTGCTCTCAGGTCCCGCCCGTCCGCATTATCCCCCTCGCAGATCAGGCGGGCCTCTAATACCAAACAACCCCAATATTTGGATTATACAACATTTTCACTTGCCTTGACGAGGTTAAAACCACATTTTTGAGTGGGGAAGATGGAATCCGGCGCAATTTCAATGGGGAGGGTCGCGTGCCTTGTCAAAGGTCGAGCTAAGTATCCGGCCCAAGCTGCGCAAGCGGGAACGTCGTCAGCAGATACTTCTGGAACTGCGCCTGCGCCCCCATGTGCGGATTTCCGACCTGTCGGAACGCTTCGGAGTTTCGACCGAAACAATCCGGCGGGATTTCGAACAGCTCAGTTCCGACGGCCTCCTGGACCGCGCCCATGGCGGTGCCTCGGCCCTTGCCGCAGGCCATTATCCGACATTCGATGAGCGCGCTGCCGACCGCATCGAAGAGCGTGAAAAGATCGGACGGGTGGCCGCGAATCTCGTACAGCCCGGCGAAACCCTGATGATTGATTCAGGCTCTACCACCGTTCAACTTGCACGCTTTCTTGCCTTTGACGGTACGCCCTGCACTGTCGTCACTAACAGCTTCCCGGTTGCCATGGCACTGGGTCAGAGCGACACCATCGAAGTGATCGTTTGTCCCGGCGACTACCTTGCGTCCGAGGCCGCCGTGATCGGAACCGACACCATCGAGTTTCTGGACCGTCACTCGGTCGACCGCTGCCTGATCGGCGCATCGGCCTTGTCCAAGGGCGGTCCGTCCGAGGCCGTGCGCGGCTTTGCAGCAATCAAACGCGCGATGCTACGACGCAGTGCCGTCTCGCATCTTCTGATCGACCGCGAAAAGTTCGGTCGCAGAGGATTGTCACAATTTGGTGATCTCGGGGATATAACGTCCGTAATCAGCGACCGCGTGCCGGACGACGATCTTGGTCGGGCGCTCAAAGGGGCGAAAGTCGAGGTTCTGGTCGCGCAATAGCCGAGAAGAGCAACATAAATGACCGGCCGGGAAAAGGGCGGCGTCCAAACACGAAAGTTCAACGGAGGATACCATGACCACACTCAAAACACTTCTGGCCACGACCGGCATTGCCGTCGCACTGACATTTGCGAACGGCGGTGCCTGGGCGCAGGACTGCCCGCGTGGCGATCTGGACGACCGGTTCTGCGACGTTGATGGCGACCTGATCGCGGATATTCCTACCGATCCGGCGGAACAGATCGATCCAGACACGCTGATCTTTGCCTACACGCCGGTCGAAGACCCGGCCGTTTACGCAGATGCCTGGTCGGATTTTCTGGCGCATCTCGAAGCGGAAACGGGCAAAGAAGTTGTGTTCTTCCCAGTCCAGAACAACGCCGCCCAGATTGAGGCCATGCGCTCGGGTCGTCTGCACATCGCAGGTTTCAACACCGGTTCGAACCCGCTTGCGGTGAACTGCGCAGGGTTCAGGCCCTTCACCATTATGGCATCCGCAGATGGCAGTTTCGGATACGAGATGGAAATCATTACATATCCCGACTCGGGCATTGATACGGTCGAGGATATCAAGGGCAAGCAGCTTGCCTTCACCTCGCCCACCTCGAACTCGGGCTTCAAGGCACCCTCGGCCATCCTGAAGGGTGATTTCGATATGCTGCCCGACCGTGACTTCGAGCCGGTCTTCTCGGGTAAGCACGATAACTCGATTCTCGGCGTTGCCAACAAGGACTACATGGCCGCCTCCATTGCCAACTCGGTGAAGTCGCGGATGATCAGCCGCGATGTGATCTCGGAAGATGACATTGTGACGATCTACAAGTCACAGACGTTCCCGACAACGGGCTATGGGACCGTCCACAACCTGACGCCTGAGCTTCAGGAAAACATCCGCAACGCGTTCTTCAGCTTCGACTGGGAAGGTACGTCGCTTGAGGCCGAGTTCTCGAAGTCGAACGAGGGGCAGTTCCTTGAAATGACCTATCAGGAGTTCTGGGAAGTCATCCGCAAGATCGATGCCGCGAATGGCGTCAGCTACGCTTGCGAGTGATCTGAAATCCACGGGGCGGCGTTCATGCGCCGCCCTGTAACCTTTATTCCCCGGGGCCTTTTATGCTGAAAATCAAGAAGCTCGTGAAAACATACCGCACGGGCGATCAGGCTTTGAAGGCCATAGACCTCGAGATCCCGGAAGGCCAGGTTCTGGCCCTGATCGGTCCTTCGGGGGCCGGTAAATCCACTATGATCCGCTGTATCAACCGGCTCGTCGAACCAACCTCGGGTGAGGTCTGGCTGGGTGATCTGGAGTTGACTCGTCTGGGCTCGGGCGCACTCCGCCGTGCGCGCCGCGAAATGGGTATGATCTTTCAGGAATATGCCCTCGTCGAACGTCTCACCGTGATGGAGAACGTCCTGTCGGGCCGCTTGGGTTATGTCGGTTTCTGGCGCTCCTTCCTGCGCCGCTACCCGCAATCGGATGTGGACGAGGCGTTCCGTCTTCTCGACCGCGTGGGCCTTCTGGAGATGGCCGACAAGCGCGCCGACGAGCTTTCCGGCGGCCAGCGTCAGCGCGTTGGCATCTGCCGTGCCCTGATCCAGAACCCTAAACTCCTT
The DNA here is from genome assembly GCA_947503175.1 of uncultured Paracoccaceae bacterium. Classification (GTDB taxonomy): domain Bacteria; phylum Pseudomonadota; class Alphaproteobacteria; order Rhodobacterales; family Rhodobacteraceae; genus Ovoidimarina. The sequence goes on along the minus strand of CANNCO010000003.1, from coordinate 26,611 downwards.
CTGGTCGACGAACCCACGGCCTCACTTGACCCGAAAACCAGCCGCCAAATCATGCGCCTGATCTGCGAGCTTTGCGCCGAACGTGGCCTTGCGGCGATCATCAACATCCATGACGTTGCGCTTGCGCAGATGTTCGTCCAGCGCGTCGTCGGGCTCCGCTTCGGCGCCATCGAGTTCGACGGCCCGCCCAACGCACTGACCCCGAACGTGCTGACCACGATCTACGGCGAAGAAGACTGGGAAGCGACAATCGAGAAAGTCGAAGACGAAGAAGGCATCGAGGCTGCTGAATGAGCCATCGTGAACTGGACGATATGCTGGGAAAGCGCTGGCGAAAACCTGCCTTCGTGCCGAATCCGCTACTGCGCTGGGGTCTTTTCGCGGGCTTCGTCCTTTACATGATCGCTGCCGTCATGACGATCGAGGTCAACTGGGCCCGCGTCTATGAAGGGCTTGATCGGGGCGCGGCCTTTATCATGGCGTTCACAAGCCCCGATTTCGTCTCGCGCGCCGGTGCGATCTGGGACGGTATGCTGGAAAGCATCATCATGACGGTTGCGGCCTCGGTCGTGGGTATTGCCATCTCGATCCCCATCGGTCTCGGGGCCGCCCGCAATATCGCGCCTTTGCCCATCTACCTGATCTGCCGCGGCATCGTCGCGGTCAGCCGCGCGCTGCAAGAGATCATCGTGGCGATCCTTCTGGTGGCGATCTTCGGCTTCGGCCCGCTTGCAGGTTTCCTGACACTTAGCTTCGCTACCATTGGCTTTCTGTCAAAACTCCTCGCGGAGGACATCGAAAGCATGGACCGGGTACAGGCCGAGGCGATCAAGGCTTCCGGCGCGAAATGGATGCAGTGGATCAACTATGGCGTCCAGCCACAGGTCATCCCGCGCCTGATCGGTCTGTCAATGTACCGGATCGACATCAACTTCCGCGAAAGCGCGATCCTCGGCCTTGTGGGCGCGGGTGGCATCGGGGCGACGCTGAACACCGCCTTCGATCGCTATGAATACGACACGGCGGCCGCGATCTTGATAATCATCATCGTGATCGTCATGGCGCTCGAATATCTCTCCGGCATCATACGGGCGAAGGTGCAGTAATGCCGGTCAATGAACAAAGCGGCATCCCTGTCTGGCGTCGCCGCACCACAGGCGAGTCACTCCGCCAATGGGGCATGTGGCTGATCGGAACGGCGATCTTTGTCTATTGCTGGCAGCAGATCTCGGAAGCGACCACTTGGTTCTTTGTCTGGGACGCGCCCCGCATCGCGGGCGACATCTGGACCCGTGCCACGCCGCCCCGCTGGGAATACATCACACAATTGGGCCGCCCCATCTGGGATACGCTGAACATCGCCACGCTTGGTACGATCATCGCGCTCTTCCTTGCGTTTCCGGTCGCTTTCCTTGCGGCACACAACACAACGCCCTCGCGGTTCCTGATCCGGCCCATCGCGCTTCTGATCATAGTCTCGACCCGTTCGATCAACTCGCTGATCTGGGCGCTGCTTCTCATCGCGATCATCGGCCCGGGCGTCTTCGCGGGGGTCATCGCCATCGCGATCCGTTCGATCGGCTTTTGCGCGAAACTGCTCTACGAAGCCATCGAGGAGATCGACCAGACCCAGGTCGAGGCGATCACCGCCACGGGGGCGTCCCGCTGGCAGGTCATGGCCTACGGCATCGTTCCACAGATCCTTCCGGCTTTTGCGGGGATCGCGGTGTTCCGCTGGGACATCAACATCCGCGAATCCACCGTTCTTGGGCTCGTTGGAGCGGGCGGTATCGGCCTGCAACTCTCGGCCTCGCTAAACGTGCTGGCATGGCCGCAAGTCAGCTTGATCCTTCTGGTAATCCTCGCCGCCGTCGTGATCAGCGAGTGGGTTTCGGCCAAGGTCAGGGGTGCCATCATTTGAACCTGATGGACGCCTCCAAGGCTTTTGCCGCCTACGAGGCCGTCCGCGACAGGCTGCCCCCCGCAGCACCAGAAAACGGAGCGCCGCGGGTCGCCACAACGCTCGCCGATATCGCCGATGATTTCGACACGTTCTTCCTTGATGCCTTCGGGGTACTGAACATCGGCGACACCGCCATTCCAGGCGCAGTCGACCGTGTCGAGGCTCTGACCAAGGCGGGCAAACGCGTCATCGTCGTTTCCAACGCTGCGGGTCTCCCGCACGCGGCCCTGATGGAGAAGTACACCCGTCTCGGCTACGATTTCGCGTCCGAAGATGTCATCACTAGCCGCGCAACGCTCCTGTGCGAAATGGACGCCCGCCGCAAACTCCACTGGGGCCTGATGGCGACGCGGGACAATAGCCTCCGCGATCTCGAAGACCTGAACGTCACCTATCTCGAAGAAGACCCGGCCCCCTACGCCGCCGTCGACGGCTTCCTTATGATCGGCAGCGCGGCATGGACCGAAGCGCGCCAGACCCTTTTGGTTCAAGCGCTCCAAGACCACCCTCGCCCGGTCCTTGTCGGCAACCCCGATATCGTCGCCCCGCGCGAAGCGGGCTTTTCTGTCGAACCCGGCCATTTCGCTCACCGCCTCGCTGACGAAACCGGCGTCATCCCGGAGTTTTTTGGCAAGCCCTTCTCGAATATCTACGACCTAGCCTTCAGCCGCCTCGGCGGGGCAGGGCAGGCGGGCCGGACTGTCATGGTCGGCGACAGCCTCCACACCGACATCCTCGGTGCCCAGACCGCTGGCATCGCCTCCGCCCTGATCAGCGGATACGGATTTTTTGCAGGCAAAGATATCGACGCCGCAATCGATAGTGCGGGCATCTATCCCGACTATATCCTGGAACGCCCCTAGCCAGGGACGGCAGCCCGGATCGGGTGGCGTGGGTCTACCTGGATACATTGGTATACCAACTTTCCCTACCTTATGCCCCGGATTTCCTTTATTTCATACATATTCCCAATTGACGTTTTTGCTCTCTGAGTTATGGTATACCACTGACTCAGGCAGTTCAGAAAATGCCGCCTGCATCAACAAAGGGAGGATCAATCCGGTGTCGATCGGCGAGAAGCTCAGTCCGATTTCCGAGAGCTTCACGCTCAAGGATCGCTCGTTCGAGATGCTGCGTGACGCCATTCTCGACATGGATATTTATCGCTCCGATGCCGATCTGCGGCTCGACGAACGCAAGATGGCCGAACGTCTCGGCATCTCCCGCACGCCCGTACGCGAAGCTCTGGCGCGCCTCGCGCAGGACGGGCTGGTCGAGATCGTGCCGCGCAAGGGCGTCTTCGTCCGCCGCAAAACCCGCGAAGAAATCCTCGAAACCGTCGTCACATGGGCCGCGCTTGAAAGCATGGCCGCCCGCCTTGCCACCGAAAACGCAAGTGACGCCGAACTCTATGCGCTCCGCGATTTCGCGATCACCCATAGCAGCGATGTGGAGCGCGCCGACCTCGAAGAATACTCCGATGCCAACATCGTCTTTCACCAGACGATCCTCAATCTGTCTGGTTGCAGTCTTCTGCGCACTACCGCCGAGGGGCTTTTTGCGCACATGCAGGCCGTGCGCCGACGCGCAATGGGCGAAAGCGATCGTGCACGCCGGTCCATTGCCGATCACATGGGCATCATCAACGCCCTGATCGACCGTGACGGCGACCTCGCCTCGCGCCTCGTTCGGGAACACACGATGCGGCTTCACGACCATATCTCGAAAACCTGGACCCGGCTTGAAATGCAGCCTCGGCCGCAGGTTAGCACCGACCAACCGTCATACCGATAAACCGACCAGAACTCCGAAGGTACCCGACATGAAAGCTCTCGAAGGCGTCAAAGTTCTCGATTTCACCCATGTGCAATCCGGCCCGACTTGTACCCAGCTTCTGGGGTGGTTCGGGGCCGATGTGATCAAGGTCGAACGCCCCGGCGTGGGCGACGCCACCCGTAAACAGCTTGTCGACGTGCCCGGTGCCGACAGCCTCTATTTCACGATGCTCAACCACAACAAGCGGTCGATCGAGCTGAACTCCAAGAACGAGACGGGCAAGGAAATCCTCACCCGCCTTATCGAAGAATGCGACGTGATGGTCGAAAACTTCGCCCCCGGTGCACTCGACCGGATGGGGTTCTCGTGGGAGCGGATACAAGAGATCAATCCACGCATGATCCTTGCTTCGATCAAGGGCTTTGGCCCGGGCAAGTACGAGGACTGTAAGGTCTATGAAAACGTGGCCCAATGCGCTGGCGGCTCGGCCTCGACCACCGGTTTCCGCGACGGCCCGCCGCTTGTGACAGGCGCCCAGATCGGCGATAGCGGCACCGGTCTCCATCTCTGCCTCGGCATCGTCACCGCCCTCTTCCAGCGTGAGAAGTCGGGCCGAGGCCAAAAGGTCACCGCAGCCATGCAGGACGGAGTCCTGAACCTCTGCCGCGTGAAACTCCGTGACCAGCAGCGCCTGAATGCAGGCCCTCTGACCGAGTACTCGCAATATGGCGAAGGCGTCCCGTTCGGCGAAGCCACGCCCCGTGCAGGCAACGATTCCGGCGGCGGCCAGCCGGGCCGCATCCTCAAGTGCAAGGGCTGGGAAACCGATCCCAACGCCTACACCTATTTTATCACCCAGGCTGCGGTCTGGGAAAAGGTCTGCGACGTGATCGGCGCGCCAGAATGGAAAACCGCCGAGGGCTATGCCAAGCCCATCGATCGGCTCGACAAGCTGAACGAAATCTTCGACCGGATCGAACAATGGACAATGACCAAGACCAAGTTCGAGGTCATGGACATCTGCAACCCGCTCGACATCCCCGTGGGTCCGATCCTGTCCACGAAAGAGATCATGGAAGATGACGGTCTGCGCGCCACCGGCACCATCGTCGACGTCGACCACCCCGAACGCGGCACCTACACGACCGTCGGCTGCCCGATCAAACTGTCCGACAGCCCGGTCGAGGTTACGCGCTCGCCGCTTCTGGGCGAACACACGGCTGAAATCCTGCAAACAGTCCTCGGCTATCAGGGCGACGAGATGGAGCGTGTGATCGCATCAGGCGCCGTCGGCGACGCGAATGAGATCGCCGCCGAATAAGGCGGCCCGACCCTGGGGGCTTGCCTACGGGGTCGCAACCGGAAACGATACGACCCAAACAAGCGCGCAAGGCAAAAAGAGGGACAGACGACGTGATACGCAAACTTCTGGTCCCCGTCCGAAATGACGGCAAAGCGCCCAATGTGCTTGCCCATGCCGCAGCACTGGCCCATCGCCACAAGGCCCATGTCGAGGTGCTCCATTGTCGTCCAAGGCCTGAAGATCTGGTACCCTATGGCGTGCCTCTACCTGATTTCCTGCGCAAACAGGTTTTTGAACAGACGCACAACGTTGCCGATCAGGAAGAAGAGGCGCTGAAGGCTCAGCTGGAAGAGGTCGTCAAGGCTCTCGGCCTCGACTCTTCCGGCGCCAGCTTTGGCAAAGGTAGCAGCGTTTCGTTCATCGAAGAGGCTGGGCGTCAGGTCGACGTGATCAAACGGCGGGGCCGTCTGGCCGATATCATCGTCGTCTCGAAACCCGACCGTGACCGCAACATCGGCCATAACACCCTGAAATCCGCGCTGTTTCAGTCGGGCCGCCCCGTCCTTATGTGCCCGCCGCAAACGACACCGCCCACAGATCTGGGCGGTCAGATCACCATCGCGTGGAACGGTAGTGCCGAGGCCGCCCGCGCCCTGTCGCTGAACAAGGCGATCCTGCGCGGTGCCGACAAGGTCTGGGTCCTGTCGAACGGCATGGATGCAGGGCTGGGCACGACAGCCGACGACATGATTGCCTATCTTTCGCTTCAGGGCCTCGAAGCCACGCTTCGCGAACTGCCAAAGGACCTGAAGGTCGGCAAGGCACTCCTGCATGCCAATGCCGATCTCGGGGCCGACATGATGGTCATGGGTGCGTACGGCGACAGCCATGAACGCGAAACTGTCTTCGGCGGGAATACCCAGACCATCGTCGATACTGCCGAAATGCCGGTGCTTCTGAACCACTAGCGGCACGGGAAAGGGGCCATGGATAAAGAGGCCGACCCAGTCCATGACGCCTGGAATCCGGGGCTTTCGTCGGAGATTCCCGCGCGGCTGATGCCGCTTGCCACGCTCTACCGGCCCGGCAACTCGACCGTCAGCTATCCCGAGGCGGTTGAAGCCGCGAAGTTCTGCGGGTTGAAACCGCAGGATATGGTCGCCTTTACCCTTGACCGGTTGATCGTGCATGAGCTTCTGATCCGCGTCACCGCCGATCTGAATGCCCCCGACGGGCCCAATTACGAAGACCTCGGGATCAGCCTCCGGGGCATCGTCGCCCGTATCTTCGACACTCATGTGACCCCGCACAGGGACGAGTTTGAAGGCGCATTTGCCGAAATCCGCCAAGATGTTCAGACTCGGCTGATTGAACTTCTGGACCGTGACCTGACAACCGCAAAACCCGAAAAGACAAAGCCCAAGGGCCTTCTCTCGCGCCTCCTTGGGACCCGGGAAGAAGTCCAACCAGACGACACGCCACCCGAACTTCGCGCCATCGACACGTGGCGCGCCGCTGCCCAGACCGCCGAACCGGGGTTGGAAAAGGCCTGCCTTGAAGGCCTGACTACAACTGTCGCCGCGATCGTCGGCCAAAGGGGTAGCCTTATGGCCGACCGCGATCTGGTGATCCGCCTTGCCGCGAACCGCATCTGCAATAGCTATGGCAGCCAGCGGATCGGCCAGCTCCTCAGCCCTGTTATCGAAGAGGCCTGCGCCGCCGAGGGCTACCGCCGCCTCCCATACCAAACGAAACCCCTCGTTCTGAACGTCAAAGGCGCATCCGCAGCCGGCAAAAGCACGATCCGCCCCTTGCAACGCAAACTCGCCGAACGCCTTGGCGTCGCTTGGGAGGATTTTGCGCTGGTTAGCCCCGACTATTGGCGCAAGTACCTGCTGGACTACGACAGCCTCGGCCCAGATCACAAATACGCCGGCATGTTGACAGGTCAGGAGCTTGAGATCATTGACAAAAAGCTTGACAGTTACATGGAGCGCAAGGCCCAGCGCAATGAGATGCCCCACCTCCTGATCGACCGGTTCCGGTTCGACAGCTTCGCCTCAGTCGCCAGCCAGCCCGCCGACAGCCGCCTTCTCAGCCGGTTCGGCGACACGGTCTATATGTTCTTCATGATCACGCCGCCCGCCGACACGGTCGAACGCGCTTGGAAACGCGGCCTGACCACGGGCCGCTACAAGGCCGTGGATGACCTCCTCCACCACAATGTCGAAGCTTTTACGGGCATGCCGCAGCTCTTCTTCACATGGATCAAGAAGACCGAGCAGACCGTGCATTTCGAGTTTCTCGATAACTCGGTCCCGCTGGGCCAGCTCCCACGTACCGTGGCCTTTGGCTGGAACGACCGGATCACGATCCTCGACGCCGACAAGATGCGCCGCATGAACCGCTACCGGCACCTCAACGTGGCGGCCACGCGGCCCGAAGATGTGCTGATCGACCCGCCCGAAAACGGCGATGACATACTCAGCGAATGCGTCGATTGCATCTCCGAGGTGACCTTTCTCGACCCCGAAACGCTCGCCATCGCAGCCCGTATAAACGATGGTGCCTGCACCTATGACAGGGGCGGGGTCCTTGCAGAGTTGTCCATTTCCTGCCCGAAAACCGACGGGCCGGGGGCACTGCCCGATCCGCCCGATCTGGATACGGAACGCCTTCATACACTGGGCGCCTGGGGCATTAAGGCACCTGTTTAACGCACCGAACGGTTCAAAACTTCCTTTGACTCGTGACCCCAGACCTGTCAAAGGAGCGGCGCTACGTATCCAACTCGACCATCTGTCTCCCCTAACCGGCGGCCAGTTCTTCGATCAGGACCTACTACGCCGGGCTGCCGCATCCTGTGGGCAGCGACTACAAGACTAGGAGATATCACGATGGCCAGTGGCACCGTGAAATGGTTCAACTCAACAAAAGGCTTTGGCTTTATCGCACCCGACACAGGCGGCAAGGACGTTTTCGTCCACATCTCCGCTGTTGAGCGTGCAGGCCTCACCGGCCTGAAGGACGACCAAAAAGTCACCTTCGACGTCGAAGCAGGCCGCGACGGCCGCGAGAGCGCGACAAACCTCGCCCTCGCCTGAGCCTCGCCTCAGACCGACAAGAAGGGGTGCGCCATTGGCGCGCCCCTTTTTCGTTTTAGCGGTGTGACCCAGATCATCGAGCTGTCGGAAGACGATACTTTTCGGGGCCGGTATTGCTGGTGCTGCGCAGAGGTATGGTGACTTACGAGGTACATGGGTTCGCTAGGCGATTGCTTGGAATCCGTTTTCGGCTTTTGATCGCATTGCGAGAGGCGTCATAAGTAAGCGATGCTAACGGGTCGTTACACTTGACGTTCCAAGGCACGCAGAAACTCCCGTCCCTCCCTGGTGGTTTGAAACATGAAAACAGTGTTCTCCGGCGGTGCTTCGGCCAAGAACCGTCCAATTCGACCCCAACCTGACTGCCGAGCGTCCCGTATCCAGCGAAAAAACGTCCAGTCAAACTGCTCTGTGCAACCATCGGGCAGGTCGGGACGGCTACGCCGCCAATGCCGAAGCGACCTTAAAAACATCCCGGCGCAATCTGACATGCGCTGGAAAGTCCAGCCAGATCAGTGTATCGCTGCGGCGCAGCCGCTCGGGCCACGTAACGGAGTGTCCGCCCTCGAAAACCCACTGATCAAGCATGTGCACCTTGCCGCATATCAGGGTCTTCTCAGCTTTCGGTCTTTCCACCCAACCCGACTTCCAGTGAATTTGGTCCATGTGAAAGACAGAAAGCTCGATCAGGTGACTAATCTGCTTGGCAAGGGTCGACTTCCCCGCTCCCGGCTGGCCGATAATCATCGCACGTTTCATGTTCGCCGTCGTGGGAGAGTTGCGTAACAATGGCGCCACGGGCCAGCCATTGCTTTAGCGGCCATCAATGTTCCCGTCGTCAAGTACGGCGGACGGTTGGAAAACCAAGAGGAAACGCCGCGTTAGCTGCGGCGGAGCCGGATCACCACATCGACCTGACCGATCTCGGTGCCGTCAGGTGCGTCCGGCAGGCGACAGATTTCGAGCTCGTCCGCTGGCGCGTCTGTCAACTCCCCACTGTCTTCCCAGAAGAAATGCGGGTGGTCGTCGATGCGGGTATCGAAGTAGCTCTTCGAGCCGTCCACGGTCACTTCCCGCATCAGGCCCGCCTCGCAGAAGGCACGGAGGGTATTGTAGACAGTGGCAAGCGAAACCTTTTCATCCGAGGCGCGGCTGGAGTCGTGCAGGCTTTCTGCCGTTACGTGCCGGTTATTGCCGTCGCCCACGAGGAGGGCCGCAAGAGACAAGCGTTGACGAGTCGGGCGCAATCCTCCGCCCGCCAACCAAGCCGCTCCGCGATCCAAATGGTCCTGTCGCATGTTCCGGTCACACCGTTATCAACTCACCATGATATATAGGGGGCTGGGGCGGCATTTTTCAAATAAAAACATGGAAACCGAGCGCAGTTATGGCAAAGCTGCTGCACTTGCGTGTGTTCTGCCGCCAATGATAGAGGTGCCGCAATGAAAGAAGTATGGGGGCAGGGGGCCGAATGGCTGCGTATCCGAACCGATTTGACAGGGATGATTTGCTGAAATGTGCACGGGGCGAGCTTTTCGGACCGGGTAACGCGCAACTGCCCGAACCGCCTATGCTGATGATGGACCGGATCACCGATATCTCGGGCGATGGCGGTTCGCATGGCAAGGGTCATGTGGTGGCAGAGTTCGATATCATGCCTGATTTGTGGTTTTTCGAGTGTCATTTCCCGGGCAATCCGATCATGCCTGGCTGTCTTGGGCTGGATGGCCTTTGGCAGTTGACCGGGTTCAACCTGGGCTGGCGTGGCTGGGAGGGGCGCGGCTATGCGTTGGGTGTGGGCGAGGTAAAACTGACCGGCATGGTGCGCCCGGATCGAAAAATGCTGACCTATTACGTGGATTTTACCAAGGCCGTGCAAACCCGCAGACTGACCATGGGTGTGGCCGATGGCCGGGTCGAGGCGGATGGTGACGTGATCTATCAGGTCAAGGATATGAAGGTCGCGCTGTCCGACAGCTGACCGAAGACAAGAAAGGGCTTTCATATGCGCCGTGTTGTCATTACCGGGCTCGGGATCATCTCGCCCATCGGCAATTCCGCAGCCGACGTTACCGACAGTTTACGCGCCGGCCGTTCGGGCATCCGCGCTGAACCGACCTATGCCGAACATGGGTTTCGCAGCCAGATTGCGGGCATTCCGCAGATTGATCTGGCTGAGCACATCGACAAGCGCCAGTTGCGGTTCATGGGGCCGACGGCGGCCTATGCGTATCTGGCCATGGAACAGGCCATCGCCGATAGCGGCCTGACCGAAGAGCAGGTGTCGAATGAGCGTTCGGGTTTGGTGGCAGGATCCGGCGGGCCGTCCACTTCGAACTTTTTCACTGCGTTTGACACTGTGATCACAAAAGGGGCGCCTAAGCGCATGGGGCCGTTTATGGTCACCCGCTGCATGTCATCGACGGTTTCGGCCTGCCTTGCGACGCCGTTCAAGATCAAGGGTGTGAACTATTCGATTACGTCGGCCTGCTCGACCTCGGCGCATTGCATTGGCAATGGTGCGGAGCTGATCCAGATGGGCAAGCAGGACATTGTCTTTGCCGGCGGCGGCGAGGAGGTGGACTGGACCCTGTCCTGCCTGTTCGACGCGATGGGGGCAATGTCTTCAAAGTATAACGATGCGCCCGAGACCGCGGCGCGGGCCTTCGATGCGACGCGCGACGGTTTCGTGATCGGCGGCGGGGGCGGCATGGTCGTTCTGGAAGAGCTTGGGCATGCGAAAGCTCGGGGCGCCAAGATTTATGCCGAGGTTACGGGCTATGGGGCCACGTCAGACGGCTATGACATGGTTGCGCCTTCGGGCGAGGGTGGCGAGCGGTCCATGCGGCAGGCGATCGCGACACTGAATGGCCGCAAGGTCGATTACATCAATGCCCATGGCACATCGACGCCCGTGGGAGATGTGACAGAGGTGGAGGCCGTGCGCCGTGTCTTTGGTGACGACCATCCCCCGATCAGTTCCACGAAGTCGATGACCGGCCATTCGCTGGGTGCGACCGGAGTGCACGAGGCGATTTACTGCCTTCTGATGATGGAAGGTGGATTCATTGCGCCGTCGATCAATGTTAATGAGCTTGATCCGGCACTGCGACTTGAAGAGATCGTAACGGAAACGCGGGATGCCGAACTGGACACGGTTCTGTCCAACAGCTTTGGCTTTGGCGGGACCAATGCGACGCTCGTCATGAGCAAGCTCAAGGACTAGGCCCATGGGCGACATGCTGGCGGGCAAGCGCGGATTGATCATGGGCGTGGCCAATGAGCGCTCGATTGCCTGGGGTATCGCCAAGGCGTTGGCCGAACAAGGTGCAGAGCTGGCCTTTGCCTATCAGGGCGAAGCGTTCGGGAAGCGGGTGGAACCTTTGGCGGCTTCCGTTGGCTCGGACATCCTTGTCGATCTGGATGTAACGGACGAAGCGTCCATGGATACGGGGTTTGCCGCAATCGCTAAACGCTGGGACCGGCTGGATTTCGTTGTTCATGCCATTGCGTTTGCCGACAAGGCCGAACTGGCCGCCGATTTCCGGTTCAAGGATACGAGCCGCGAGAACTTCAGCCAGTCCATGCTGATCTCTTGTTATTCATTCATCGATGTGGCGCGGCGGGCGTCTGAGATGATGACCGAGGGCGGCACGATGATCACACTGACCTTCGAGGGCGCAAGCCGGGTCTTCCCCTGCTACAACGTCATGGGCGTGGCGAAGGCCGGGCTTGAGACGGCGGTGCGCTATCTGGCCAACGATCTGGGTCCCGATGGCATCCGGGTGAATGCAATCTCGCCCGGTCCGATGAAGACGCTCGCGGGGTCGGCCATTGGTGCCGCGCGACGCACGTACAAGCATTCCGAGACGAATGCGCCATTGCAAGCCAATGCGACGCTGGAGGCGATTGGCGGGACGGCCGTCTGGCTGGTGTCTGACGGCGGGGCCTCGACGACCGGGCAGATCGTCATGGTCGATGGTGGCTATCACGTGATGGGAATGCCGAGGGTCGAGAACCTCTGACCCTCGGCATACGAAATCACGACCTTTGCGCATGCGTCTCAAGCGACTCCGTTGGACAAAACCGCTTCATCGAACACCGCGACCACCGGCGCGTGGTCCGACTCGGGGAACTTCGCGTCCGTGGCAAAGGCGATGGATTCGTCGGGCAGGAATTCGTTGTGAATTTCGGTGTGTGAGAATGCCTGAACCATGCTGCGCGAGGCGAGTATGTGATCGATCATCTCGCCCTTTCCTTTGTGATAAAGGGTGAAGCGTTTGTCCGAGGGCACGTTGTCTTCGAGCGGCAGCATCACGCGGCCGGACAGGGCGGCATTGCCGGTATCTTCGACACGGCCACGGATTGCGACGACCGGGACCTCGTCGGAAAGCGCATTGAAGTCGCCCGCGATCAGGATAGCGGCGTTCGGGTCGGCATCGAAGATGCCGTCGATCACGACGCGCGCCTCAAGAGCCGCGCCAACGCGTTTCATAGATGACAGAAAGAACCCCTCGGCCCATGCGGCAGAGGATTTCCAGGTGAAGCGGTCCTCCATCAGATCGGTATCGCGGACGGCGAGCTTCGATTTGAAGTGGACATTCAGGATATGAATTTCGCGCCCGGCGGGGGTGCGGATCTTGACGCAGAGAAGGGGGCGTTCCCAACGCACGGGCTTGGCCGCTTCGTCGACGCCGATGGTGCGGCGGTATTCGGGGGCAGGGGTTTCATCCTGATTGATCTGGATGCGCTCTTCGACAACCATATCGGGGCGCAGCGCCACGACGAGATTGCGCTTGTCATAGGGTTCCTGGCTGCTTTTCGTTTGGGTTGTGACAAGCGTGAAATCGGCGTAGCTGGTGGGCGCGAGAAGGGCCTTCAGCGCCAGAAGATCGCGGGGCTGGCCCGGGCGTTCCTGCCCGTGCACTTCCTGAAAGGCGATGATGTCGGCCCGCATGCGTTCCAATGCCGGGCGCAGGACGGCTGCGCGCTCGTCGAATGTGGGGCCGCGGCGTTCCTGGCCTGGTTCAAGTGGCAGGTCTTCTTCGAGGTTTTCGACATTGAAGCTGGCAATGCGGATCATGGGCGCGTCCTTTCAAATACATCAAGTAAATGCCGTGACTTTAGCACGGTTTGGATAACAGCGGCGTGATCTTGAACCGATGCGCGGGAAATCCCACATGACTGATGAGGCCCGAACAGGGGCGTGCCGCAAGCGGGCGTCCGACCAACTGGGCGCTTAACGAGAAGGAGAGACCGATGAACTTGGAGAAGTTCACCGAGCGTTCGCGCGGTTTTTTGCAGGCTGCACAGACGATCGCCATGCGGGACAACCATCAGCGGTTGGGGCCCGAACATCTTTTAAAAGCATTGCTGGACGACGATCAGGGGCTTGCCGCCAACCTGATTTCGCGTGCGGGCGGATCGCCCGAGCGGGTTCTTGAGGCCGTCGACCTTGCCCTGTCGAAAATGCCGAAAGTGACCGGCGATGCGGGCCAGGTCTATATGGACAGCCAGACCGGCAAGGTTCTGGACGAGGCCGAGAAGATCGCCAAGAAGGCCGGGGACAGTTTTGTGCCCGTGGAGCGGATTCTGACAGCGCTGGCGGTCGTGAAATCCAAGGCGAAGGATGCGCTGGATGCGGGTGCCGTGACGGCGCAGAAGCTGAACGGTGCGATCAACGATATCCGCAAGGGTCGGACGGCTGATACGGCGAGCGCCGAGGAAGGCTATGACGCGCTGAAGAAATACGCGCGCGACCTGACCGAGGCGGCGGCCGAAGGCAAGATCGATCCGATTATCGGACGTGACGAAGAAATCCGGCGTGCGATGCAGGTGCTTTCACGGCGGACCAAGAACAACCCGGTTCTGATCGGTGAGCCCGGTGTTGGTAAGACAGCGATTGCCGAAGGCCTGGCCATGCGGATCGTCGATGGGGACGTGCCGGAAAGTTTGAAGAACAAGAAGCTTTTGAGCCTTGATATGGGCGCCCTGATTGCTGGTGCGAAATATCGTGGTGAGTTCGAGGAACGGCTGAAGGCGGTTCTGTCGGAAGTGACCGGTGCTGCGGGCGAAATCATCCTTTTCATCGACGAGATGCACACGCTTGTGGGGGCAGGGAAGGCTGACGGGGCGATGGATGCCTCGAACCTTCTGAAGCCTGCGCTCGCCCGCGGTGAGTTGCACTGTATCGGTGCAACGACGCTGGATGAGTATCGCAAGCATGTAGAGAAGGACGCGGCCCTTGCCCGGCGGTTCCAGCCCTTGCTGGTGGACGAGCCGACCGTGGATGACACGGTATCGATCCTCCGGGGCATCAAGGAGAAGTACGAGGTGCACCACGGTGTCGATATCTCCGACGCAGCCCTTGTGGCGGCGGCGCAGTTGAGCCACCGCTACATCACCGACCGGTTCCTGCCGGACAAGGCGATCGACCTTGTTGACGAGGCCGCGTCGCGCCTGCGGATGGAGGTGGACTCGAAACCGGAAGAGCTTGACGCTCTGGACCGTGAAATCCTGCAGAAGGAGATCGAGCGGGAAGCGTTGAAGAAGGAAGACGACAAGGCTTCGGCGGATCGCTTGGAGAAGCTGGAGAAAGAGCTGTCGGAGCTTCGTGAGAAGTCGGATGCGATGACGGCCCAGTGGCAGAGCGAGCGCGACAAGCTCGAATCGGCGCGCGACGTCAAGGAACGTTTGGACCGGGCCCGGATGGATCTGGATCAGGCAAAGCGCGAGGGCAATCTGGCGAAGGCCGGCGAGCTGTCCTACGGCGTTATCCCCGATCTGGAACGGCAACTGGCCGAGGCTGAAGAGGCCGATGCCCAGATGGTCGAGGAAAAGGTGCGGCCAGAGCAGATCGCCGAAGTGGTGGAACGCTGGACCGGCATCCCGACCTCGAAAATGCTGGAAGGTGAGCGCGACAAGCTTCTTCGGATGGAAGAAGAGTTGGGTAGGCGCGTAATTGGTCAGGAAAGCGCCGTGCGGGCAATTTCCAATGCCGTGCGTCGGGCACGGACCGGTTTGAACGACGAAAACCGTCCGTTGGGATCGTTCCTGTTCCTCGGACCGACCGGTGTGGGTAAGACAGAGCTGACCAAGGCCGTGGCCGAGTACCTGTTCGACGATGACAGCGCGATGGTGCGGATCGACATGAGTGAGTTCATGGAGAAACACGCCGTCAGTCGACTGATCGGCGCGCCGCCGGGATATGTGGGTTACGACGAGGGCGGTGTTCTGACCGAAGCCGTGCGTCGCAGGCCCTATCAGGTGGTGCTGTTCGACGAGGTCGAAAAGGCGCATCCGGAAGTGTTCAACGTGCTGTTGCAGGTTCTGGATGATGGTGTGCTGACCGATGGTCAGGGCCGCACGGTGGACTTCAAGCAGACGCTGATCGTTCTGACCTCGAACCTAGGGTCGCAGGCGCTGAGCCAGTTGCCGGAAGGGTCGGATGCAGGTGCAGCCAAGCGCGATGTGATGGAAGCGGTCCGGGCACATTTCCGGCCCGAGTTCTTGAACCGTCTGGACGATATGATCGTGTTCGACAGGCTCACGCGTGGCGATATGGACGGCATCGTCAAGATCCAGCTTTCGCGGCTGGAGAAGCGGTTGGCGCAGCGGAACATCGTGCTGGAAATGGCCGATAGCGCGATGTCGTGGCTGGCCGATGAAGGCTATGATCCGGTCTATGGCGCGCGGCCCTTGAAGCGGGTGATCCAGCGGGCGTTGCAGGACCAGTTGGCGGAGATGTTGTTGGCCGGTGACGTGGCCGAGGGTCAGACCGTGACGGTCAGTGCAGGGGCCGACGGGCTGATCGTGGGCGACCGGGTGTCGTCGTCGAACCGGCAGCCTCCCGAGGATGCGGTCGTTCACTGAATAGAAAACGGGCGGTCAATCGACCGCCCGTTTTACTTTTTGGCAGGCAGCGGTCATCCGTAAGCTTCCTGACTTGTCGGTCTGGAAACAAACGCACCCCATCTTTCCTATTGGAATTGTGTTCCGGTCGGGGGCGGGCTTACTTCGACCGTGACGGCCAAAAGACTTGGATTCCGTCGAACCATGAGAGAGTTCTGGGTTTATGAGGGGTCGTAGTTTCGACCCTGTGGCTGTGTACGAGTAGGAAGATTGATGAAGCGTTTTCTGTGTAGGTTCCGGCGCGATGACTCCGGTGCGGTAACCAGTGATTGGGTAGTGATCTCGGTGGGGATCATTCTGTTTGCGGCGGCGACGATTTTTTCCGTCCGGACATATACGGTGGCGCTTGGCCCCGCGATCTCTACAGAGATCGACAAGCAGATGAACTAGGGGCCGGGATTTTCGATCTCTGGATATGACGAGGGATGGCTTCAAACTCTCACCAGCCATTTACGGGCGAGTCGTGAATAGCAGCTTTTGCGCGCCGCTATGTCATCGTAGTAATGCGGAATGCCGCTGACCAGCACGACAACCGACTACGACATGGATTCGCCCAGGCTCTTCGAAGAGGAAGCGGGCCGGCTTCGTCCTGTTTTCGGGGACGCATCTATGGGAGTTCACCATGTTGGCAGCACTGCAGTTGTCGGGCTGGCTGCCAAGCCAGAGATCGATATCCTTGTCGTCGTCTCGGAGACCAAACACTTGGATCAATGGCAAGCTAGCTTGCTTCATATGGGCTACGACCGCGGCAGTGACCTCAATGACGGCCACCATTTCTTCAAACGCGATACGGAAGGCCGGCGCACGCACAAGCTGCATGTCTGCGCTTCCGGGCACCCACAGATCAGTAGAATGCTGATGTTACGCGATCACTTGCGCAGCAACACTCAAGACCGCATGGCCTATGAGACGCTAAAACTGCGTCTAGAGAAGGAAAACCAAACAGGCATCGCGGAGTATCTGAAGGGCAAGGCGCCGTTTCTGGATGAGCTGTATGGCAAGATACGGGCGCAGCAATAGCTTACATTCGTCCGATGCGCTTCGGCCCGTGTTGATTGTTTTGGGCCTGTAATCCTCGTCCAAGCCGGTGACCGCAGAGTACTTACGGCATGTGCTGCGCAGGCCAATGGGACCTGCGCAGCTGCATTCATGAAGCCAGTTACGGCAGCAGAACCGTGTCGATGACGTGGATCACGCCGTTGGTGGCCATGATGTCGGCTGCAGTGACATTTGCATCGTTTACCTTGACGCCGTTACGGCCGTCGACGTGCACGGTACCGCCCTGAACTGTTGTTACGTTGAGGCGTTTGCCGGCCAATTGATCCGATGTCACCGCGCCCGGGACGACGTGGTAGGTCAGGATGGAAACGAGCTGGTCGCGGTTTTCCGGCTCAAGCAGCGATTCGACAGTGCCTGCGGGCAGCTTGGCGAAGGCATCGTTGGTCGGTGCGAAGACGGTGAACGGGCCATCGCCCTTCAGCGTCTCGACGAGGCCAGCGGCGGTTACAGCCGCGACAAGCGTGGAGAAGTCGTCATTGGACGCTGCGATATCGACGATGTCGTCGCCATCATCCATCATCGGCGCACATGCGGTGGCGAGAGCGGCAACAGCGGCAAGAGCCGTGGCTTTCAAAGCAAAACGTCTGTTCATTTGTTCCGTGTCCTTGGGCTAGTTTTTTGGTTGGTTGATAGTGTGCGAAAGGGCGGGATGGCCCCGCCCTCTCACCTTTTGAATTCCGGGGGTCTTACGAGCCCGGCAGAATGACTTTGTCGATCACGTGGATGACGCCGTTCGACGCTTCCACGTCCGCGGTCACAACGTTTGCGTCCTGTACCATCACGCCGCCTTCGGTCATGATCGTGACTTCCGAACCTTCAACGGTTGCAGCCATCATGTTGTTCGACAGGTCTGTCGACATCACTTTGCCGGGGACAACGTGGTAGGTCAGGATCGACACCAGCTGATCCTTGTTTTCAGGCTTCAGCAAGTCCTCGACTGTGCCCTCGGGGAGAGCGGCGAAAGCTTCGTCGGTGGGGGCGAAAACGGTAAACGGACCTTCGCCCTTCAGCGTTTCCACGAGGCCAGCGGCTTCGACCGCAGCCACGAGCGTGCCGAATGCACCGGCTTCAACAGCGGTGTCGACGATATCTTTGGAGTGGCCACCTGCGAAGGCCGGAGCGGCCAGAGCGGTTGCGGCGGTCAGTGCAAAGAACGTTCTACGAAACATAGTTCCTCCAGTCATGGGTTATGGATACCAATTGCAGTATCGGGGCATTTACGGGCCGGGATCGCGGGTGGATCACCGGAAACTTTCCGCCGAGCCGTTTGACTGAAGGACGAACTGCCCTAAGCTCGAGGGATTTGCGGATTCCAGTAAAATATTTGTTATCCAGAGGCGTCTAGGGGCTGAAAATCCGACGCAATTCGCACGTATGCGTGAGGGGGGATTTGTTCCGAAGCTGCACAGCGATAGCTATTCGGCGAGACAAAGATGGAGCGTGCAGATGGCCGGACGATATCAGAGTGACCTTCGCTGGAGCGATGTGACCCCGCGGGAAGTGTTCATGAACCGCCGGTCGGTTCTGGCGGGCATGAGTGCGGCTGGTCTGGTCGGCACGCGCGCCGAGGCGTCGAACGATCTGGTGCCGAATACGTTTGAAGAGATCACCAGCTACAACAACTTCTATGAATTCGGATGGGGCAAGGACGACCCCAAGAAATACGCGGGTGCCCTGACGACGGACCCTTGGGCGATTACGATCGACGGTCTGGTCGACAATCCGGGCACCTATGACATTGCCGATATCCTGAAAGGCAAATCTATCGAAGAGCGGATCTATCGGTTCCGCTGCGTCGAAGCGTGGTCGATGGTGATCCCGTGGAACGGGTTCGAGTTGAAGGACCTTTTGGATCAGGCGGGTGTGCAGCCCAGTGCGAAATACGTGGCCTTCGAAACCCTTCTTCGCCCGGCGGAAATGCCGGGGCAACGGTCGGGCAGTATCGACTGGCCCTACCGTGAAGGTTTGCGCCTGGACGAAGCGATGCATCCGCTG
>CANNCO010000003.1:0-2500 GCA_947503175.1 uncultured Paracoccaceae bacterium | reverse complement strand
ACTGGATGGGTAATGGGGTCCTACAGACTTACTGATCCTAACCAAACTCCGAATACCGAGGAGTACTATCTGGCAGACACACGGCGGGTGCTAACGTCCGTCGTGGAGAGGGAAACAACCCTGACCTACAGCTAAGGCCCCTAATTCATGGCTAAGTGGGAAAGCATGTGAGACGACCAAAACAACCAGGAAGTTGGCTTAGAAGCAGCCATCTTTTAAAGATAGCGTAACAGCTCACTGGTCTAAATAAGTTGTCTTGCGGCGAAGATGTAACGGGGCTCAAGCCATGAGCCGAAGCTTAGGACTGCGTATGCAGTGGTAGCGGAGCGTAGTGTGATATAATCTCATTCCTCCTTAGCGGGAAGGTCTTTTCGAAGGCCCGGCCGCGTTGGAGGAGCGAGGTTTACTGTGAAGCCGGCGCGTGAGCGATCCGGTGGAGTGATCACTAGTGAGAATGATGACATGAGTAGCGACAAACAGGGTGAGAGACCCTGTCGCCGAAAGTCCAAGGGTTCCTGCTTAAAGCTAATCTGAGCAGGGTAAGCCGACCCCTAAGGCGAGGCCGAAAGGCGTAGTCGATGGGAACCAGGTTAATATTCCTGGGCCAGGAGGATGTGACGGATCTCGAAGGTAGTTCATCCTTATCGGATTGAATGGGCTGCTAAGAGGTTCCTGGAAATAGCCCTCCATTAGATCGTACCCTAAACCGACACAGGTGGACTGGTAGAGAATACCAAGGCGCTTGAGAGAACGATGTTGAAGGAACTCGGCAAAATACCTCCGTAAGTTCGCGAGAAGGAGGCCCGGTTTCTACGCAAGTGGATGCCGGGGGCACAAACCAGGGGGTGGCGACTGTTTACTAAAAACACAGGGCTCTGCGAAGTCGCAAGACGACGTATAGGGTCTGACGCCTGCCCGGTGCTGGAAGGTTAAAAGGAGAGGTGCAAGCCTTGAATTGAAGCCCCAGTAAACGGCGGCCGTAACTATAACGGTCCTAAGGTAGCGAAATTCCTTGTCGGGTAAGTTCCGACCTGCACGAATGGCGTAACGACTTCCCCGCTGTCTCCAACATCGACTCAGCGAAATTGAATTGCCTGTCAAGATGCAGGCTTCCCGCGGTTAGACGGAAAGACCCCGTGCACCTTTACTACAGCTTCACATTGGCATTAGGCCGAACATGTGCAGGATAGGTGGTGGGCTTTGAAGCCGGAACGCTAGTTTCGGTGGAGCCACCCTTGAGATACCACCCTTGTTCTGCTTGATGTCTAACCGCGGTCCGTTATCCGGACCCGGGACCCTGTGTGGCGGGTAGTTTGACTGGGGCGGTCGCCTCCCAAATCGTAACGGAGGCGCGCGAAGGTTGGCTCAGAGCGGTCGGAAATCGCTCGTTGAGTGCAATGGCAGAAGCCAGCCTGACTGCAAGACTGACAAGTCGAGCAGAGTCGAAAGACGGCCATAGTGATCCGGTGGTCCCGAGTGGAAGGGCCATCGCTCAACGGATAAAAGGTACGCCGGGGATAACAGGCTGATGGTGCCCAAGAGTCCATATCGACGGCACCGTTTGGCACCTCGATGTCGGCTCATCTCATCCTGGGGCTGGAGCAGGTCCCAAGGGTATGGCTGTTCGCCATTTAAAGAGGTACGTGAGCTGGGTTTAGAACGTCGTGAGACAGTTCGGTCCCTATCTGCCGTGGGTGTAGGATACTTGAGAGGAGTTGCCCCTAGTACGAGAGGACCGGGGTGAACGATCCACTGGTGGACCTGTTGTGGCGCCAGCCGCAGTGCAGGGTAGCTATGATCGGAAAGGATAACCGCTGAAGGCATCTAAGCGGGAAGCCCCCCTCGAAACAAGGTATCCCTGAGGGCCGAGGTAGACCACCTCGTCGATAGGCCGGAGATGTAAGCGCAGCAATGCGTTCAGTTGACCGGTACTAATTGCCCGATAGGCTTGATTTGATCCAGTAGAAGGCTGGCCCCGCGCCGCAAGGCGCGATCAGCACGAGGATCGAAAGCATACACTTCAGTGTACGCGACTTGGATAGCGTCTCTTTCTTGGTTTGGTGGTCATAGCACGAGCAAAACACCCGATCCCATCCCGAACTCGGTCGTTAAGTGCCGTAGCGCCGATGGTACTGCGTCTTAAGACGTGGGAGAGTAGGTCACCGCCAAACCTAGTAAGAGACGCTTATATCTCTCTGACGATTTCACCCAATCCCTGCGAAACTGATTTTGAAGCAAGTTGTGCTATGTTTTGTGCATGGCACTGCGACTGCGACATTCTGTTTTCGCTGCGCTCCTCTGGACGAGCGCAGCGTTGGCTGCCGACATGGCGGTTGTCGTCAACCGCAACGAAACGACCGCGACGCTCGATGGGGCCGGTCTTCGGTGAACAAGCCGCACAGATGACCTGCTCCCCTTTGAGTTGACCTGCTCCCCTTTGAGTCCGCGTTTGTAAGTTCGCTCTGTTCAGGGTTTGGTCCTCTCTCGACCTTTGGTGATA
>CANNCO010000002.1 GCA_947503175.1 uncultured Paracoccaceae bacterium | reverse complement strand
CTAAGTCCACCCGAGAGGCCGCACACACCCAACGGCCCAAAAACAAAGACCCCCGAAAAAACCGGGGGTCTTTTTGACCAGGGTACGAAACCCGGTAGGCGAATGCTCACAACAACAGAAAGGACCACCACTATGAAATGCATTCTGCTCACAGCGGCGGCTTTGGTCCTTACCAGCCCGGTTCTGGCGTCGGGCCAGCTTGAAGCCCAGCTTGGCGTTGAGTCCGAGCTCTATACGACGTCCGAACTGGTTCGCATGACCTTTGCAAAGGAAGAACGAGGTGGCGGCCGTACCGCCATCCCGGATCGAGATCCCGGTCCGATCGTATTCTCGACGACTGATACCAAGAAGGTGTCACAGTCGCAAAACGGGCGCGAATATCTTACCGCACAGATTGACTGAGCAAAATGCCCCCACCGCAATGGAGGGGGGCTGTGCAAGAATTGGCTTTCATGCTGAAATAAATTCTATATGCGCTTGTATTATGACCGCCACGCGACGGTCTGCATACCGGATCACTCCCTGGTGCAGTAAATGACCGGTGAACCGGCCTTGTCGTTCCCATTGCCGATTATACAGTTCAGGCGTGAGATGTTTGCTGCGCGTTCGTTGCCATGGATAATGGGTAAGAACACGCCACCATGAACAAGGATCTGGTGCCGCTCGCCAAAGTCAGTTGCGATATGCATTAACCGGAGTACACAGCCCAACGGCTGAACTCTCGATCTAGGGCGTCGCGGCCTCAACCAGTGCTGCAACGCTTGGCCCCATATCCTCGACAATCCGTGCGACCCCTGCGGCATTCGGGTGTATCCCGTCGCCTTGCATCAGTGTGGCCAGCGCTGTGTCATGGCCCTCGGCCACTATCGCCATCAGAAAGTCGGGGTAAAGTACAGCCCCATAGACTTCGGACAGTTCGGGATAGATCGACTGGAAAGCTGCCTGATAGTCCGGGCCATAGTTACCCGGTACGCTGATCCCGACCAACAGGACGGGCACGGCACGTTCCCGCGCAGCAGCCAGTATCCCGTCCAGATTGGACCGCGCCACCTCCGGATCGATCCCACGCAAAACATCGTTGCCACCAAGTGCAACGATCAGCGCGTCCACTTCATCTGTCAAAGTCCAGTTAATCCGCGCCAACCCACCCGCGGTCGTATCGCCCGAGACACCAGCATTGATTAGCCGCGCAACGACTCCTTCGGCCTCCAGCCAGCCCTGCATCTGCGGAACAAAGCCCTGTTCGGGTACAAGTCCGAAGCCTTGGGTGAGGCTGTCGCCCAAGGCGGCGATGACCACCTCGTCGGCCATTGCAGGACCTGTCGCGAGCACCAAGGCCAATCCAAACTTGCGGGTTCTGCGTATTGCCCCATATGCCACAGACAGGAACCGCCGAAAGCACCCCATGACCGATACTGTTCTGACCATGACCGATGCCCAGCTATCGCTTGATGGCAATGCTGGGCGTGTGGATATCCTGAAAGGCATTACGCTTTCCGTCCAACGCGGGGAGTCCTTGGGTCTGATCGGTCCTTCCGGGTCGGGCAAGTCATCGCTCCTCATGCTCATGGGCGGGCTTGAGCGTGCTACGGGCGGGCAGGTAACGGCGCTTGGCCACGACCTGACCCGGCTCGGCGAAGACGCATTAGCCCGGTTCCGTCGCGAACATATGGGTGTAGTCTTCCAATCCTTCCACCTTATTCCGACGATGACCGCGCTTGAAAACGTCGCAACACCGCTTGAACTGGCGGGTGTGGCAGATGCGTTCGACCGGGCGTCTGCAGAGCTGGATCAGGTCGGGCTCGCCGCTCGGAAGGATCACTATCCCGCCCAGATGTCGGGCGGTGAACAACAGCGTGTGGCCCTTGCGCGTGCTGCGGCGCCCCGGCCTGATATTCTTCTGGCTGATGAGCCTACGGGTAACTTAGACGGCACCACAGGTCAGGCGATCATGGACCTTCTGTTCGGGCTGCGCGACCGGCATGGCGCGACCCTGATCCTTGTGACGCACTCTCGCGAACTCGCGGCGCGTTGCAACCGTGTGATCCGTCTGCGCGATGGTCAGATTGCGCCCGAACAAGACGCGAAAGCCGCCGAATGACCCTGCGGCTCGCCACTCGTATTGCTCTGCGAGAGCTTCGCGGTGGGTTGTCGGGATTCCGCGTGTTTCTCGCCTGCCTTGCGCTGGGTGTGGCGGCCATCGCCGCTGTAGGTACAGTTCGCGAAAGCATCAATGCGGGCCTTCAACGCGAAGGGGCGGTTATTCTCGGCGGTGATGCGTCGATTGCGCTGACCTATCGTTTCGCAACGGATGAGGAACGGGCTTGGATGGCTGAGGTGGCTTTGGAAGTGTCCGAGATAGTCGATTTCCGCTCCATGGCTGTGACCGAAACCGACCGGGCACTTACTCAAGTCAAGGCTGTCGATGACGCCTATCCGATCTACGGCGAGACCATGCTGGAGCCCGATGTATCGCTGGTGGCCGCCCTTGATGGGGATGGTTCGGTGCCTGGTGCGGTAATGGACCGGGTGCTTGCCGAACGGATGGGACTTGGACCCGGCGACAGCTTCCGGCTGGGCACGCAAGACTTCACGCTTTCTGCCATTCTGGTTCGTGAGCCCGACGCCGCCGCGGGAGGATTTGGCCTCGGACCCCGTACAATTGTCCGAACGAGTGCCCTTGAAAACAGTGGTCTTCTCACGCCTGGTACGCTTTTTGACTCGCAGTATCGGATGCGGTTTGCAGAAGGTGCTGATCTTGTATTGATCGAGGCCGATGCCCGTACCAGTCTCGAGGGCGCGGGGCTGCGTTGGCAGGATCGGCGCAATGGTGCTCCGGGTCTGACCGAGTTTGTGGACCGCTTGTCGGCCTTTTTGGTTCTCGTTGGTCTTGCTGGTCTGGCAGTGGGCGGTGTTGGCGTTTCTGCCGCAGTCCGCAGCTATCTGGACAGTAAGACATCGACCATCGCGACTCTGAAAACGCTAGGTGCAAATCGCCGCACGGTGTTCCTCACCTACTTCATACAGGTCGGCGCGTTGACCCTTCTCGGCATTGTTCTTGGCCTTGCGCTGGGCGGCCTCGTACCCATAGCGTTCGCGCCCTTGATCGAGGCAAGCCTGCCGGTGCCCGCCGAGTTTACGCTCCATCTCAGACCTCTCGCAGAAGCAGCACTTTATGGTACGCTTACAGCACTTTTGTTTACGGTCTGGCCATTGGCGCGGACCGAAGATGTTAGAGCCGCCGAGTTATTCCGTGATGCCGGCCTCTCGCACCCCGGTCTGCCGCGTCCTGTTTGGATCTTTGTGACCTTCGCGATCCTCGGCGCTCTTGTGGCAAGCGCGGCGACCCTTTCGGGCCTTGTCACAATCGCGCTTTGGTCGGCTGCGGGACTTGTTGCAGCCTTCGCGACGCTTATCGGCGCATCGATTGCGATCCGCCTGATTGCTCGCCGTCTGGCTCGGGCCGGCTGGTTGCGTGGGCACACAACCGCCCGTCTCGCGATGGGAGCCGTCGGGGGGCCGGGATCGGAGACGACATCCGTCGTCCTTTCTTTGGGAGTTGGCCTCACTGTCCTGGCCGCCATTGGCCAGATAGACTCGAACCTGCGTGGTGCCATCGCTCGGGATTTGCCGCAGGTCGCGCCGTCCTATTTCGTCGTCGATATCCAGAACGATCAGCTTCAGGGCTTCCGCGACCGCCTGACCGAAAAACCCGGCGTCGAAACTGTTGAGAGCGCGCCGATGCTGCGTGGTATCATCACCCAGATCAACGGACGCCCTGCCGCAGAAACCGCAGGTGATCACTGGGTATTGCAGGGTGATCGTGGGATCACCTACTCGACTGACCCGCCGGAGGGCGCTGTGATCACCGCAGGCACATGGTGGGAGGCGGACTACTCTGGCCCGCCGCAGGTCAGCTTCGCCGCAGAAGAAGCCGCCGAGATGAACCTGTCCCTAGGCGATGAGGTCACGATTAACGTGCTGGGTCGCGATATCGCAGCCAACGTGACAAGCTTTCGAGAGGTCGATTTTTCCACCGCCGGGATTGGTTTCATCCTTTCGATGAACCCGGCTGCATTGGCCGGGGCACCCCACACGCATATCGCCACGGTCTATGCCGACGAAGCTGCCGAGGCTGGTATTCTGCGCGATCTGGCCCAGACCTATCCCAATATCACTGCGATCCGGGTGCGGGATGCAATTGATCGGGTGTCCGAAGTGCTGCGTTCGATTGCGGCAGCGGTGACATACGGCGCGCTGGCGACCCTTCTGACGGGCGGCATCGTCCTGATCGGCGCCGCCGCTGCCGGTGAGCGAAGCCGGACGTTCGAGGCAGCAGTACTGAAGACACTAGGGGCGACCCGCGGTGCAATCCTTGCAAACTTTGCCCTGCGTTCGGCGCTCATCGGCGCCGCGGCCGGTCTGGTCGCAATTGCAGCTGGGGCTGCGGCAGGTTGGGGCATCACCCGGTTCGTAATGGACACGGACTATGTATTCGAGCCGATCTCGGCCTTTGCCATCGTCGTGGGCGGCGTTTTGGTGACTCTTGTGGCTGGCCTAGCCTTCGCATGGGGTCCGCTTGCCGCACGTCCGGCAAGCGTCCTGCGCGCCCGCGAATGACGCGCCATTTTCCCTTGACGCACCCCGACCATGTCTCTACCTAGCGCGTCGCAGTGGCGGAGTAGCTCAGGTGGTTAGAGCAGCGGAATCATAATCCGCGTGTCGGGGGTTCAAGTCCCTCCTCCGCTACCATGATTTCAATGACTTAGATGAAATTGAGGGCGTGTATCGCTTGGCTTTGTTGCGGTGGGGGACATATGGGGGACAAATAATGGCAACATGCCCACCTAATTGGTGCAGTAAGGGTGCCCACCTATCCCGGCCATTTCATAACGGTGCACTCCGCTCGGTAGACAGCAACCTTCTTTATGACTGTCCCAGTCTTGTGGCTGGTCCAAACCACTTCGTCTCCTTCGAAATCAAAAGTGAAAATGTCGGTATAGGTTCCTCGGAACGCGCCAACAGTTAGCATTCCATCGGCTTGGCCCAACGGAATGACTTCTGCTCCATCCTGTCGGTATCCATACTCGCCAATCGAGTCGCCGAACTGGATGTCCCATTCATCGCCGAGGCGAACCAATAGGAGATTTCCATCGGTGATACGATCAGTTGACCACTCGGGGCCACCTGGATTCGTCACGTCATCATGAAAGAAGTATCCGGTGCCGAAAGATGCCCCACACCTCGCCAAAACGCCGTCAGCAATAGCGAGGCTCGGGCATAGGGACGTAATCAATCCAACAAGATACAAAGGCGTTCTCATGCTGCTTACACTAGGCGCATTCTCAGTGTTTGCACTCCCTTATTGCTAGAATGAAGTCTCCGTAGAGAGGTCTGATCCCGCTCAACGACACGATAGCAACCAAGCGTAAAGCCGATCCTCCTACCTGACATTTGACAAAACCCGACCGCGACCAGCTCGGGAACTATGAGCCGCAGACAGCGATATTCCCTCGATACTCGGCCCCGGTTGTCAGGCTCAACAAAGGCGAGCGGGAACTAACCCAGATGCATTGGGGTTTCCTGATGCCGCAGGTCTCGAAGAAAACAGGTAAACCGATCATGCCGCGCGCCGTCAACAACGCCCGCGACGACAAGATACAGACTTCACCGTTTTGGAGGGGGAGTTTTGAAGAGCGCCGCTGCCTCGTGCCTGCCACCAGTTTCTGCGAGGCAATGGGCCGCAACCCGGCGACATACTACTGGTTCGGAATGGCCTCAGATGACCCCTTGGCTCGACCGCCTTTCGCCTTCGCTGGTCTCTGCCGCAGTTTCAGGGGCAACCATCGCGATGAGCTTGTTGAGATAGAGACGCACACCGTTGTGACAACGACGCCGAATGATCTGGTGGAAGCCGATCCACCCGGACCGCATGCTGGTGATCCTCAGCCCAGATGATTACGAGGCTTGGCTGACGGGCACCGCCGCCGAAGCAGCGAACCTCTTGCGACCGTTCCCGGCTGACGACATGCGGATTGCGGGGAGCGGAGAAGGGATTAAGGCGGACCCGTTCTAGGGGACCGTTTCATGGGCTTGGAACGATGATCCGCGCCCTCACTCCGAACATGAACGACCGTGAACTTGTCTAGCCATCGCGTGTGACGCCATGGCAACATGAACCCGAGAACGGCGACAATCCGCTGACAAAGTCGCAGATACTGATAATAGATAGACGAACACAACCTACGGTAGGGGGAGCAAATGGGGGTTGGGCGTCTTCTTGCGACGGCATTTTTGGGGCTTGCGGGACTGACGCCGCTTTCTGCGACCGCGCAATCGGTCGCGTTTGGGCCGGAGCGAAGTCTGGCGACCGGTGGCAGCATCACTGTGAATCTGACGGTGCCGTCGGGCGGCACAGGCGACCAGACTTTGAGTGTCGACTACGCGGGTGATCTGGGTGCTGGCACCGAGATCATTGTTGTCAGCGTGGAAGGAACGCAGGTCGCGACCCTGAATGGCGGCAGCGATTGTCTTTCCTCTTTTTCCGAGAGTATTTCGATCCCCGCCAGCGTCTATGCCGCTGCGGCAACCGACGGGACTGTGACGGTCCTTTTTGACGCAGCAGGCATAGTCGATAACTTTTGTGGCGACAGCCTTTTTGGAGGATTGTACCCTGCCCCGTTCACTGTTTTCAACGACTTCACCTTTTCCTCTTTCGCTGTTCAGGGCAGCCTGACGACATCGGCCGGAGCTGTCTCGACATCCTCGGCCGCGGCGCAGCAGGAGACCATCGCGGCCACGCGCGGCAAGCTGATCCTGCAGAACGGCCCGTCGCACAGCGCGCGGATCGCCCGGTTGCGTGGCACGAACAGCGCCGTGACCCGCGGCATCCGATTCGACGGCATTCCGCTGGCCGCGGACGCGCCTTTCGCGCTGGATGTCTCGCGGGGAAAGTTGGACTTCGCCGGTGACACGGGCGTGGGTCCGCTGGCTGTCTGGGCGGAAGGCACGGTGGCCTTCATCGACGATGCTGCGAGCGATGACCAGACCTTCGGCATCCTCCATGTCGGGATCGACAGGGTGATCGGCGACCGGGTGCTTCTGGGCCTCGGGCTGCAACTGGACCGACTTGATCTGACCGACACGGCCACCGGCGACGCGTTCGACGGCACCGGCTGGATGATCGGGCCTCTTCTGACCTACCGGGTGGATGAAAACCTGTTTTTCGACGGCCGCATCGCCTTTGGCGAGGTCGAAACGGATGTGGCCCGCGCGGGCGGCGGCAATGACAGCTATGACAGCGAGCGCACTCTGGTGCAGCTTGGCCTGACTGGTGACTTGTCGCGGGGGGGCTTTACCATCGCGCCCCGCGGCGAACTTGGGTGGTACCGCGAAAGATCCGACGCCTATACTTCAGTGACGCTGGGTCCGGTCGGTGTGACCGAGGTCACAGTGCAGGAGGCGCTGCTGGGGACCAGGATCTCACACCCGCTGAGCCAGTGGGGCGGTGTGGTCACCCCGTTCGTCGATTTGGGCGCGTCCTATGCCGAGATCAGCGGCGGCACGCCGGTTGCGGGATCCTTTGCCGAAGCGGTCGACGGATGGAGCGGGCAGCTTACCGTCGGGGCGGCATTCGCGGGCGGCAACGGCGTTACCTGGTCGGCGGAAGCCGGTCTTGGCGGCATCGGCACCGACGCAGACACGTTCAGTGCTAACGTCACCATCGACATCCCGTTCTGAAACCCAACTCGTACGGGAGCGCTCAAGAGGAAGCGGCTTTCGCGGGACTGTCTGAAGACCATGGTTTGAGACGGGGCGGGGCAGTGGATCGTGTCCGCCCGTGATGAAACGGTCTCCATTCCGCTACTCTAGAACGTGGCCCGAAATCGTTGGCCTGGCATCGTAGGCCGAGACAACCGCAGCCCCCGTCACCACCACTGGATCAGGAACACCGGGCTTGACCAGCTCTTCGGCATGGGCATTGGCTGCGCTTTTCTGAAGTGTGGACAGCGAACAAATGTTCGCGATACGTTCCCCTTCATGCCGCTCGTCCCTCATGTCTTTGGTTTCAGACATAACGTCATGATTGGTGATCTGACCGCTGCGGATGTGGTCCAATACCCGCTAGAGCTACTAACTCATCCCCTCGCCACCACCAACGGCGGCTCGGCCGGGAAGCTGCGTATATCGAACCACTTGAACTGCGTCCCGTCGGGGTTGACCTTGTTGCCGTAGCGTATCGGGTAGCCGTTGTGGACGTGCCGGATCAGGCCTGCCCTGAATGCCCTGAGGTCGATCAGCCACCAGCGGTCGAAGCCGGTCTCGGTCGGGTTGGCATGGCCGTAGAACATCCAGTCCCCGTGGCCGTTCACTATCTTGGAGAGTTCCGTTTCTGCCCCCGAGGACAGCCTGGAGCGGATCGTGAAGTCGAAGGGGTAGCAGTCGGCATAACCATGCCTGCGAACCCGTGCGGCGATGCGAAGATCCTTGCCGTCCATCATAACGAGGTCCGTCGCCTGCCGCCAATCGAGCATGTCAGGGGCTGTCTGCAACAACCGCGCCCCAACGATCCGCTTAATCTCGGGGAGAAAGCGATCCGACCAGGCGCGGTTGGTGGTGTAGCAGTTCATGCAGTTTGCATTTCAGGGCACTAACCCCGGTCCAGACCGGCAATGTGAGCCGCACCACGTCGGATATGCGCCAAGAGCCGGTTTGTCGGGTTGTTCATTTCGTGTTCCCAGCCTTCGCTGCCGGTCAGGCTCGCAGGCCCGTCCGTGATCCAGTACATATCCACGAGGCTGGCGAGGGCTTCCGGGGTGCGAGGCATGTGATCCATTATCTGCACCTCAATCTCCCGCTTGGCTTGCCGCATGTCGACCAGTTCAGGCGTCTCGAACCAGCCCGCCGTATCGTTTTTGAGCATGGCCTGCTCTGCGCGGTGAATGCGCTTCCAGCGGGCGCAGAGGCCGGTTAGAGGATCTTCGATCAAGACCGACTGAATGTCCTCTTGGATGCGCTCAATGGCGTCCTCATTGATTCTGTCGTGCAGCAACGCTGCAACCTTGCGCAGAACTTCCGCCATTGTTTTGACCGGGGCGTTCATCAGGTCGCGCTCTGTCTCGTCCACAAGGCCTTGGGCCGGGTCTACCGTTTCGGCCTGAACCTTTCGTGCGGCGTCACTGCCTATCCCGTGTTCGCGCTCTGCGGCGTTGAAGGGTTCATATGCATTGATTTCGGCACTGCGGGCCGTCTCTACGGCATCGGTAGCGGCTTTCAGTTGCTTGTTCATTTCGGTGGTCCTTCTGGTCTGTCAGGCAGGCAGGCAGCAAGGCCCGCCGCTTGGGATTGGATGTCACTCGGCGCTTGCATTTGCGGCTTTGCGGGCTTGCTTCGAGAGAATGTCCCCGATGCGCTTTAGCCGCTGCTCAACTTTTGCAAGGTCATTGCGCTGCCGCTCCATGATCGGGAGGAAGTAGCGGCGTGCTTGTTCGAAGTCGTCGGAATGCACGGCCAGTTCCCGCACCACCTCGGAGATGGCAAGCGCGCTTTCAAACCCCTCCGGCAAGTCGTCATAGTAGTCGTTGCGCGAACTCAGAAGCCTGCTGATCTCCGACAGGGCCTCCTGCGGTGTGTCGGGCAGGCTGGCCTCATAGTCCGCAACTTGCTTCCGCGCCTCATGGATGCTCTTGGCTTGCGCGCGATGAACACGCTCACAAGCAGACGCGCTGCGTGAGATGTCTTCGCTGAACTCTGGTCTCTTTTGCACTGTCGCTTCCATTGTTAGCTCCCTCATCTAAGTAGATTGGTCAGGCGTATTCTTGGGTGCGTCCGTCCACGGTGATCCGGGAGACAGTCGCGAGGTTGACCGAGCGGGGTGCGCGTTTCTGCACGTCCCAGACAGGCAACAAATGCGGGTGACGGGCGGCGCGGGTCACTGCTCCTTTCCGGCCCGCATCGGTGGCGGCATCACCCTTGATGTGAAACTTGAGCGCGGCAGGCTGCACTTTCATCGTGCGCTCGCTCCCATCCTTCTTCGTGAAGGTGACGGCGCAGATGCGTCCCTTGGCGCTGGCGATCAGATCACGCTTGGCCCGCTGGTCGTGTTCTTCGGCCAACCGAATGGCGTCCTGAACAGCCCTCAGGCGCTCCATGCCTTCATGTCCGAGGCGGTCGGTGTTCTCCAGTGAGATGAGTTCAGCGCGCAATGCACCAAGCCCGTTCTCGGCCAGTCTGGCGGCTTCTGCGGCCCTCTCAGCGGCCATGACAGCCCGTCGCTTCATTTCCGCCCATGCGGCCTTGAGGGCGGCTGGAAACAGGCTCCGAAGCGTTCCCGCAGGCATCCGGCGGCTCCAATGCTCCTGACGGGCAAATGACCAGGCGAGGGACATGAGGTCCTCGCAATCGATTGTAGCATTCATGGGCTTCCCTCAGATGTGCTGTTGGCATATAAATGGGGTATACAGCACATGCTGTCAACACTAAAAAAGTGCTGTTAGCACAAAAAAGGGACCGAAAGTGTCACCAGAGCAGTTCAAGATGGCAAAATCTGCCCTCGGAGTAAGCAATCCGGATCTTGCGGAGAAGACGGGCTTGCACCGAAACACACTCAACAAGATTGATAAGGGGGAAGGGAAAGCCTCGACCGTTCAGCTGGTAAAGTTGACGCTCGAAGCTCAGGGCATCCAGTTTCTTGAAAGCGGTGAAGTTGCGATGGGGCCGGGTGTCAGCCTGCGGACAAACGATTCATGAGAGGTCTATTGGGGACATTGCTCGGATTGGTTTTTGGCTATGCTCTTTGGGGCGGGGGTGATCCTGCTTACATCGAGAATGTTCGTGCCTCCGAGGAAATCGCCGTCGGCGGGGCCTATGTCATGAACATGCTGGGTAGTGGTCAGGTGGTGGTTTTCCACGGGTTTGCCGATAACCTTGATGTATGCCTGATCCTCGAAGGAATGCTCGAGTCCGAGGGAGGGACTTACGACTGCGTACCGGCTCAGTTGGTAGCTCGAGATGACTGGTAACTCACTAGGCGTCCTACCCGTCGCAGGCGCAACCTGGCCCTTTTCTGCATGTGTAAGACTTGGAAATGCAGCTATCGCCGCAGGCCTTACCCTTGCGGCAGACCTTGCAGCAAGCAGCTGACCAAACCTTGGCCCCGTCCTTCAGTGCTTCCGACCGTGACCACGCATCTGCGGCAGATGCTCTATCAGGTGATTCCAATTCCAAGATGCATGTAGGCGTAGAGACGTCCTTCGCGTGCCCCATTTCAGGACTAGCCACGATAGATAATGCCAGAAGCAGAATTCCAATGAAACGCAACATGATGAATCTCCCCCAATGACATCCTATGTTCGTTACAGGGTCATGCTCTGCGATAGATCAATAAGAGCGTTTCGGGAACTGCAACTCATTGCTGCAAGGTTTGCTTTTAGTGCTGAACGGCTAATCAAAGCGGTTCGGACAGTACGAACAAGTTTGACCTAGCAGCGCTTCTGGACCATCGCTTGCCGCACT
Organism: uncultured Paracoccaceae bacterium; assembly: GCA_947503175.1. Lineage (GTDB taxonomy): Bacteria > Pseudomonadota > Alphaproteobacteria > Rhodobacterales > Rhodobacteraceae > Ovoidimarina. Next base: position 785,720 of record CANNCO010000002.1, on the reverse strand, counting down.
GCTTCCTGTTCGCCCTTAAGTCGCGCGACTTCGCCAGGGACGCCGCCACCGCTTGTTGGCACGCCGATTAGAAATACCATCAGTGCGTCGTCGGATGCTGCTTTGTCTTGTTGGGCAGAAACTCTCGGAAGTGCCGTATCAATATGCGCTTTCTCTCTACGGAGTTGACTGCATGAATACGCGTCGTACTTGACCGTGCTGATGGACGCAGGCTCAATGTTGTCGGCCTTCTTCGCACATGCTGTGGAAAGCAGTATAGCTGCAATCGATGCAGTAAACTTGGTCAATTTCATGCCCTATGCGTCCTTAGTTTCCGTTTTGCCAGTTGCCTATACTCGGCGCGCTGCACGCAATGGTTGCTGTCGCTTTGTGGCAAATCTCGGTCGAAAACTAAAAGAGTTTGTGGTTTAGCTTTCTCGGTAGGCGGTTGCCTGGGTCGGCATAGCCGACATTCAAAGCACAAGAAATTCAGTTCCTGGAAAGCGGTGAGGTGGCAATGGGGCCGAGCGTCAGTTCGCAGAAGAACAGCCCGTGATGAGAGAAAAGACCGATCCCAAGGGGCCGGTCTTCAATGGCGGAGATTGCCTGTTCGCCCATTTGCCTGACCAAAACCTCACAGAAGATCCATTTAAGTCTAGATTAGCCTTACTAATGACGCATTACCATTGCTAATTGGTGGCTGTCAGTAACGAGTGTAAGTGTTATGTATAGTAGAAGTGCGCGTCCAGCGATTGGACCGACTAATCCAGCTTTGCGTTGTCTCCCGGCTTTTCTTGCCGGAATCGTGCTACTTGTGTCAGCAACAAGTGGAGCCGCACAGAGCGTTCCCGCAGACTCGGCAACGGCAAATGGTACTCCACCACGTTGGGGCCACAGCAGTTGCACGGCGACGATCCCGCAGCTGTCAGACGGTGACATCTCAAACCCTGGTGTTTGTTTCCTTGCGCCATTGGACCCGAGTTATCGTGTGACCTTTGGATTTTCGCCTACGAACACCCAGTTCATGACCGGCATCAACATTTGGGCGAACGCTGGCAATCACATGAACGACCATGAACTGCGGCAGTTGGACATCGAAGTCGACTACTTCGATCCGGTTTCGAATTCCACGCGAACCCTGGCTCTAGACAACGTCAACATCGGAGATACGACCAGCTTCAATGACCCGAAGTTCGTATCATTTGGAGTCGACATGGGTCTCTATCAGGTTTCTGAAGTTAGGTTAGATGACATGGTCGGCCTATCACCGACGGGTCGTGTTGTGTTTCGCGAGGTTCAGGGTGTGTTCGTAACCCGGGCCGTTGCGCCGGAAGTCGCTATTGCATCTTCGGAGTCTGGCCCAGTCTCGGACGGGGCAACTGACACGCATGGGGTCGAGGCCTCTGGGGTCCCGAAGACCGTGACCTACACCATCACAAATAGCGGTACTGGCCCGTTGATACTGAATGGCGAGCCCAGCGTCTCAAATCAAACGAACTTGCTGGGCCCTGTAACGCAAGGCCCATTGACATCGCATAGCTTGGCTCCGGGTGAGGTGGCGACGTTCGATGTGACGTACACCCCTGATATGGCAGGCGCATTCAGCTTCGATATTGATGTGCCGACCAGCGATGCCGATATAGGTATCTATGACATTGCGGTCTCTGGGACCGCCAACGATGCACCGAGCATTACGTTGACTTCAACAACAAGCATATTGGATGGATTATATGCTGTGACGGCCACCTTCAGCGAACCGGTTTCCGGTCTGGAGTTGTCTGACTTCACGGTCATTAACGGCGCTGCCTCGGGCCTCTCCAATCCGTCACCGGGCGTATACACGATCACAGTCACCCCAACCGACGCTTTGCTGCCCGTCGAAGTCGTTTTGCCGGCCAATACCGTGGTCGATGCGGACGGAGAACCGAATACCGCTTCGAATTCGTTACAACTCGCCGCCGCGGGAGTGTTTTTGGCTGAACAAATCACAGCAATCGAAGAGATCATTGTCGAAGAAACGGTCAAGGATCTTCGCAATGGCATCGCGCTGAACCAGCGAGCTAACCGGGACGCGCGGGCGAGACTCGCAAAGGCGCTGAGGTGTCGCGACGTGGACCAGGATGAACGCCACAGCTCGCAACTACAGGAAGAAGAGCTGAGAGGTTGCGCTGCAACTGTCGCTCGCCGTGCTGGTCCTGTTTTCGACGGGGAGTTCCGTGTGACCGAAGGCAGTCTATCCGGTGCCGGTACATATTTTGCAGAGACGTCCAGCCTCGACGGAACCAGGCGCCGCATAGCATTCGGTGAACTCCTGTTTACCCGAAGCGAAGACGGGCACACCTCGGCCATCCTGAATGGCAGAGTTGCCTGGGAGAGTTCCTTGGGCGATGATGCCTTGCGTGGCTTGTTTATTGGCGCGAATGCAACTCTCTCGGACATCGAAGACAGCTACTCGGGCACCCGCACCGGGGTTGGCTTGAATGCCGGTGCGTACTTTGTGGATCAGCTTGACGACAACTTGTACTGGGACGGGTTCATCTCAGTCGGTGTCGGGCGCAACACATTGAGACTTGGAAACGAAACTTTTGACGTTGATGGCGATTACAGCACTAAGACGCTTCAGTTCGGTCTCGCCTTAACAGGTGAGCATGAGCTTCAGAACTTTGTGGTCCGCCCGGAACTGAGTGTCGCCTACGGCATAGCCTCAATCGGAAATGCAAGCGTGAGTCTTTCAGACGGCGCAATCACTTCAGAAGATGAGATATCCGTTAGCAGCATCGCACTCGGCGTGGTTCGGTTTCGGCCTGAGTTCGTATTCCAGAGTGAACCTGACAACTCGTCCAATGTTCAAAACAGCTTCACCATCGCGCCTAGCGTCTTTTGTGAGGCTATTCGAACAAGCACCGAGGAAACCGACTGCGGGGGCGGCTTGGACATCGGATGGTCTTACCTGAGTGGCGACGGGCTTAGCGAGCTTTTGGTACAGGCAAGCCGAGAGGTCGTAGGCGGATACTCGCGTGATCAATTCAGGATCAGTTTCGAGCAACGGTTTTGATCGAGACGGTGGACACTGGTTCTTGGAGTAGTATCGACCGCAAAACCAAAAACGAACTGACGGTGTCCATGGCTGGATGGCCCCGACCGCCGCGCTCCGTTGGTCGCAATAACCGGCGGGGCTAGCAAAGAGTGCTGTAACGGACCGCGTCGCATCTTCGCCTGTCGCGAAGACCTTGACTCATGGCCTTTCCCGACAAGTCGGAACTCGCATTAAGCCGAAACAGGCTTCGCCCGCTGTTTTCTGTTGGCGATCACTTTCTGCATCAGCGTGATGAACTGACACCTTTCGTCTTCGAACAGGTTTGATAGCGCTTCAGCGTCCTCGGCGATGGTCGCTCGCCCCGCTGGGCCTCGCCATCCTCGTCCTTTTATTGCGGTGCAGCGAGCGTCGTCGTCGGAGCGCGCTTGCTTATCTCGGGAGTGGTCACTGCCCTCTGCACATTCGCTCGCGAGACATTTAGCATTTTTGCGGCTTGCGCCTGTGAGGGTGCCTCAATTGAGGCATGCTGATTGCCGCCCTTTTGCAATTTTGCCAGTCTGGACGCCGCCATTGCCCTTTGGCTTTCCCTTACTCAATGCCCGGAGTCTATCCGTTACGGTCTCCAAACCACATGCGGCTGAACAGACCGTCTTTGAGGACAAACTGGTGATAGAGCGCTGCAGCAACGTGCAAGAGTAAAAGCAGACCGATCAACGTTGCAATGATGCCGTGGGCGATCCTTGGCGGATAGATACTGAAGTCCTCTGGCAGAGGCGTGCCAGAGCCGCCAAACACGATGGCGGGCAGACCTGCCATGCTCGCCATCGCAATGCCAGAGCCTGCCATGGCGAAGATGAGTAAGTAGAATAGCCAATGCGTGAGAACACCTAGCCTGTCAGTCAGAGCATTGCCGGTGCTGGCATGTGGCGGTTTCTCAGAAAAGCTCCGGGTGGCGAGACGAACCAGCATAAGAAGTAAGACCATGATGCCGATACTCATGTGAGCACGCAGAGCAAAGAGCTTTTCCGGGTCATCATTTGGTATCGCGGTCAGACGCAGGCTGCCGAAGACCAATGCCACGATAACCATAAGAGCTATCAGCCAATGAAGAGCGACAAGCAACGGGTGATAGCGTGTCATCGGTTTCCCCAGACGGTTTCACGGCAATCTGGTGTGAAAGTGTAGTAACTAGATGCAAAAAGAGAAGAAGGTTTCTAACTAGGTCGAGGCTACTTCAGCCTTTCGTTGCGATTGCGCATCGGACCGAGCCTTTCGCAAATAAACCCATCATTAGAGTTGACTACGAGCAAGTCGACTACGGAGAGTACATCGTGGGGTTTTTTGGTGGTACAGACCCGCACGCAATGGACACCAGTGTGAAAAAGGTTACCATCGGCTACGGTATAAGGTTCTGATTCCGGCCTTCAACCAAGTTCTGGATTTCATCAACAATTGCGAGAACGCGCTCCGAAATGGTGTAACTGCTTTTCGGCGTCGCGACCGTTGTAGTTTATACCTAATGAAATCAGTGTTTTGTCAATTACATAGTTGTGCGTTTCAGCCCCAAAAAATGCTACCCTTGAAAGGTCACAAAGAAGCACCGATTCTGCCCCGTTCATTCATACTAATGCCTTATCAAACTGACTCAATCATCGCTGTCAGTTAAGAGTTACCGATTTGGTATGAGTGTTCCGTTAACGGATTGTGGTTAAGTATTGGTTAGTGATTTCGAGGTTGTTTTGCGGGGAATACATTTTCGAGTGCTCTGGTGCTCCTTCTGCCGATTGGCCTCAAAAGGCCGCGACAGAAAAGCGAGTTACGAGGAGACTTCTCACGAGAGCGGTCTTTCTATCCTGAAACAATCAGTTTGCGAAGAGGGACGATTAGCAGCGTTTGACCAATTGGGAATCCAGTCATGAGCTCGACAGAGACGACTGCCTGGATCGGATTGCTTGTACCACTTGCTATCGCTGGTTTTGTGGTACTTTCAGCGCGCTATCCGAATGGCTACGGTACAGTCGTTTGGGTCCTGACTGTAATGTTCACTGGGAGAGGGAGATACTATCCGAAAGATCACTCGAGTCGACGTGAGCTTCGGGACTAGGGTCAAGTGTAATGGGGCTGGTCGTCCACAAAGCCCTGCTAGCCATCTTGCAAAGGCGGACCGAGCTATTCCGGTTACCCGCTTTCAAGACCATCGAATACACTCAGAACGGCTTTGTGTGTTTGAGCGTAGGATTTCCTGGGGACCGACGAGTTCATTTCCAGTTCGCCGTAGTCCCGCCAATCCTGACCTTGGAAGGATCGCCACATCCTGTTTAGTTGGTTCCTTCTACGACCGGCTTCAGCAGTCTGCTCCTGATCCAAAGGAGTGAAATGCGTTCTGATCTGTGCCTCACGAAAATGCTCAACCAGATGACCATATGTGTTGCTGACGGCCATCGTGTTGGCATGGCCAAGTTGTTTGGCGACGATGTCGAGCGGCACACCCGACCGCACAAGATCACTCGCATAGGTATGTCGCAATCCGTGAAAGACGAAAGAGCTTGGAAGTCCCGCCTTTGAAACCGCGCGGCGAAACAAGTTCGTGTGTTGCTTCTTCCAGACCTTGCCCATGTCGGACCGAAAGACATGATCTCGGGGCTCTTTGCCCTCGCAACAACTGAGAAAGAAGGCCATGCCCTCGTCTGGGAGAAAGACGAACCGCGCCGGGCTCCGCTTGAAGGCATTGATGCGTACTCCGTAAACCTGATGTCCCACATCCTCCACGCGCAGGTTCCCGAGCTCACCAACACGGCACCCGGTATATAGCCCCGCCAGCACCAGCTTTCTCAAAGCAGGCGTGCATGCCTCCAGAAGGCGACTGCACTCTATTCTGTTTAGGAATACTGTTCGCGGGGAATGGTTCACAGGAATGCGCCTGAGGCATCTCCATGGACGTTCATGATCGATATGGCCGTTGTCCCAGGCATGCCGGAATGCCATGCGCAGGATGCTGACCAAGGAGTTAAAGGTGCGTTTTCGACGCCGTAGCTCATCGGGTGTCAGATCATGCATCGAAACCGCTGATTGTCTTGCCATGAAGCCGAAACGAGGCGGGGTTTCGAGAACCTGCCTCGCAAGCTGAGCAAGATGCCTCGCAGAGAAGCTTTCGAGCGGAATCGGAGCGAAGTCAGATACGAGATGATAATTGATGAGGACCAGATTGTTGTAATGCCCCCCGGGTGATCGGGCTATCTTGGTCCATTCCGTGTAGTCGCGAAGCGCGTGACCGACAGTGTAGACGCTTCCGATAGGTGTGAAGCAAACCCGGGATGTCTTACCGGTTGGTCTTGCGGTGTGGCCTATGCTGGAGGCTTCAGGGGAGTTGAACCACCTAAAGGCAAGCTCGACCGCTTCAGCAAAGGCTAGCGCCCGCCCGCGACCTGTCTCAAGCGCTGGTCCGAGGCATCGTTGTACATACCGTTTGTCGGTCGTGAGCAAGCGAGCCGTCCAATTGCAGATCCGTCCATTCGGGCGATGAATGCCCAGATGGCGGCACTGAAGTAGCGTATGCCAATAGGGACTGTCCCGGAGCTCCAGCTCTTCGACGTTCACAGGGTCAGAAAACCGGCAACTTCTTACTTGCTCCAGCGCAGTCTCCGGAACTTGCAATGAAAACTGTAAGGGCGTCGTCATGGAACCTCCTTGGGGTGCTTTTCGGTTTGCTCGCGAACCGCCCTACGGCCTCACAATGCTATCCGCCATTAACGTTTCGTTAACCATTCTGCGGTCTGATCGTGAACGTCGCAGAGGAGTCACCAATGGCCGATAAGCTGCCCGAACTGGAAAAAGTCCTTCTGGACTACATGGCACGTTATGGTCTCACGCCCCTCGCCGAAGAGCTCATTCGGACCAGCTCTCCTTATTCCGCTCAGATTGCTGAGCCAGTTCAGCCGAGATTACCAAAGCGAAGTGGTGTACAAGAGAATGAATAAGAAAACATCGAAACGAGAGCCTGTAATCCTCGATGAGATGCCCTCGAAAGCAACCTGGTTGCGTGATGCACTGCACGACCTAAGGGAGCTAGCGCTTCGGTCAGAGTGGGCGGCCAGCGAGGATGCCCTTCGGGTTGCGATCATTAGAGTTTGCACAGAGCTCGAAATACCGACGAACCTGCCGGTTAGCGAACTCGTTCCCGGAGTAGACGTACAAGTTAGGCAGGACGTCGATCAGCGCTAGAAGGGATTTGGCAATGAAAGCTCCGCCCCTCAATCTTCAGAGTACGATTGACGGACTGCCACACCGGACGGAGCCCTACTGGAACACACTCGAGTTTTGTCGCCATCTCGGCCTTCAAAAGCGCGTGAACGAGCCCGCGTATTGGGTCGCGAGAATCCGTACGAAGAAGCAAACGTATCTACAACACCGCCTGGCGTCACTGTCCGAGGTTCCAGACTTTGCCAAGGCCGTTGATCTTGCAAATGAGTGGTTTTCCGATCCGGCTATTAGCAAGGTTGCCTCACCTTCGTATCCTGTGGGGATCAACTGCGAGCTGAAGTACGAGAAGACCGTCAGTGGCTTCACCATTGGCGACGCAATGAAGGACTATGTTGAGTGGAAGAGGATTGCCGCGGCCAAAACCCACTACGTTACCAATCTCTCTCTGATTAATCACCACATCATCCCGAGACTCGGTGATGTTTTGGCCTCTGATCTAACGAGCAGACTTTTTACCGATTTCTGCCGCGACGTACTTGAAACGCCACCAAAGCGAGGGAACCAACGGCTCGGACCCAAAGTCCCTATAGACCAGTTGGATCACGAAGCCCTCAGGAAGAGGAAGCAAACACTCAATACACTTGTCGGCATCTTGCGCCTCGCGCTGCGTATGGCTTGGGAGAACAACGAAATCGAAAGCGACCGGGCGTGGCGGTGTCTTCGTCGGGTACCGAACATTGAAGTCCCACGACACTACTTCCTGAACCGATCAGAATGCAGAGCGCTTATGGCCGCTTGTCGGCCTGATCTGCGGAAGCTTGTTGCCGGTGCACTTTTCTCGGGTTGTCGGGTAAGTGAGCTTGCCGACCTGCACGTTCGCGACGTTGGAAACCAGGTCTTTGGCATCTACGTTGCGCCGCTGAAATCCTACCGTGGTCGGTATGTGATACTTCCAGAAGAAGGGATGTCGTTCTTCCTCGACCAATGCGCTGGAAAAAGCCCAGGGGACCTGGTTTTTGTTGACCAGAACGAACGAAAATGGGCGGGATGTCACCGGCACATTTTCAAAAGAGCGGTCCGTCGTGCCGGCCTTCCTGAATCTTTTGTCTTTCACGGACTGCGGCACACTTATGCCAGCCAACTCGTGCAGGCTGGAATGCCGTTGGCAATAATTGCACGTCAGCTTGGGCATTCGAACACTGACTCCGTAAGCAGAACCTACGGCCACCTGTCGTGCGTAAGCATCGAGATGGAGTTGTCTGCCCGGTTTGCTCGGTTGACCGAGCCAACGCAACATGATGAGCGCCTCTCTAGTCTAAGACGCTCCATTAAGCTTTCGGGAGATGATGGACTCGGCGGCGTGGCAAGTCAGAGGCGGAACTCCGGGCTCGGCACAGGCCCACTTGTTGCCGAACTTCTTGAGCTTGAGGCCCGAGGAAGAAGGGTTCTGCAAATGTCAGTGCACAGCCGACCTAAGGACACAGAGCAAAATCTGGGACGAGCAAACCAAGTCTGATTGCCTAAGAATGGTTATGTGCGACAAGACTCTAGTGACGCTCAGTCGAGTGCAGCACTGCAGACTTGCATCTTGAGCAAAGGGATTTCTCATTCTTTGCATGCCGCCAAATCAGGTTCTTTGCTCTTCGTCCCTCAACGATTGGCGATGCGCTTGCAAGTGACGCATTGCGGATTTTGGCGCGCAAATCCGGGAAGATACTGAACATCTCTTCTTTCGCCTCCGCCGACAGCGTCTTCATTGATTGCTCACCGAGATACAGGCTTTCGGCTGGCACGCCGTTGGCAAACAAGACTTCGTGCCTGTCCAGCATGACGTGAAAGTAAGTTACTTCCGCACACCCTTCATCGACATAAACGCCGGGTAACTGTTGAAGATGAACAGCTGCGATTAGGACAGTGTCATGCCCAAACATGCGTTCGGCGATTTTGCCGGTCACGGCAATGCGATGCTGTGCAGAAACTCTCAGATCCTCATCGGGAAGTCCGTTCCCCAGCGCGCCGGAACTAATGACAATCGGCCTAAGTTTGGGAAGCCTCGACAAGGCGTCTTCATCCTGAGTTGCCGAGAACAGCCACTTGACCGGCCTTGCGCCTCGGTCTCGGGTCAGCACGAGGTCGCCGACACAAAGGTCCTCCACTACGGTTGTTCCGTCTGGGGTTCGTATTCTTACGCCATCGGCAAAGCAGATGTTCTGCGTCGCGGGCGTCGGAGTTCCATCGTTCTCGAAACTGTCGCTACCATCGGCAAAGCGCTGAATCGAGAAGCCTTCGATATCCGACCCGAAATCCTCGCCCGAACCCACCCGCGTTGCCGTTGCCGAGAACCCCGAATACTGTGGGCCGGATGTGGGATCATCGAGGCTATCGCTGTTATATGTGGCCTGAATGAACTCGTCATTCGTTGGGTCATAGACGATAATGTTGTCCTGATCGTTGTCGAATACGCCTTGGCCGAAACTTGCGTCGAAAGACAGGTCGTCCGGACCACCGGTCGGAAGGCTGCCGCCAGTCTGTACGTCCCGAACCACCAACGCTCTGGCACCAGGTTGCAAGACGGAGCCGGGTGGAAAGGTGAACCAGTTGTCTCGGGTTGCATCCCACAGTTCGAGACCGGAGATATCGATGGCGGTCGTGGACGTGTTCAGCAACTCGATGAACTCATCGCCACTGCGCGCCATACCGCTGCCATCGGTATCGAAGTCGTTGGACCCTGTTGGGTCGATCAACACTTCATTGATGACAATTCCGCCGAGTAGAGCATCTGCCATAGCAAGAGTTCTCGCTAATCTATCGCACGCTCCCCTGACGACGAGCATACAACCTTAGCGGAACTATGCAATGGTGTTTGTAAACTATAGGTATCAGTGAAGGCATGTATTGTCGGTCATGTGATCCTCACGTCACCGCCCCGTTCATGGTGAAGTTGCCGCCCGAGCCGAAGTTGGTTCCGGCATTCCAGTCCGAGGCTGCGCCGAAGAAATCGACAATAGCCTGAGTGCTGTTGATCGTATTGTTCGTATGGTCTGCCATGGCCGTGCGGTCTGTCCCGGACGTCACATCAAAGCCGGTCAGACTGGATGGGAACCAGACAGCAAGTCGCTCCATCGTACCGTTCCATGCGACCGTGCCGGATGTGTTTGATCCCACACCCCAGTTACTCAGGGTGAAGTCGGTCGTGCCGGTATTCGTGACGGAGAACCCGGCGGCGTCATTTGCGCCGCCATTGATCGACACCAGCCCGGTTCCGACAACAGGGTCATAGGAAAACCAGAACTCCCGCACGGTGCCATCATCAAGGCCCGTTGTATTGGTGGAGACGCTGGCAATCGTCGCCCCCGCCGTATCCAGCAATGAGAAGTTAAAGCGCGTTGAGTTGTACCGAACACGCACCCGGCCCGATGTTCCCTCAAAAATGGACAGCCCGGCGGTGGACGTCCCGCCCTTGAAGTAACCCGCGAAATACTGACCATCGACTGCGCCGGTCAAACCGCCACCCCGAAGCAGGTAGTCATTAGCCCCATCGAACGTTACCGGGGACGGCGTGGGTCCAGATGGGGCGGCGGCGGGCTTCTTGCTAATAAAGATCATGGGTTCTTGGTTCCTTCCTGTTGGATATGGCAAACTTGGATTTGATTGCGTCCTTTTTTGCCCGGTGCAGAAAATCGAGGCATTCCTGAAGCTGCTGATCCGTCATGTCGTCCATTGTCCGACCCGGCTGAACGGTTTCATTGATGCGTTGTTGGAATTGCTCACCGGTCTCGCGGTCACCCTGTAGGACCAACCCCGAAGATGTGATCGCGAAGCCATAAATGCTTAATCCACTGGGGGCTTCAATCCTTGGCAACACAATCGGTTGGTGGGGTTTGCCGCCATATGGCCGCTCCAGCTTGTTCAGTCTTCGATTGAGACCGCTCATGTCATGCGCTCCCTCAAAAACGTCATGAGTTTGTTGAGAGGCCCGGGTTTGGTGGAAAGATCACTGACCTTGGCTTTCAATGCGGGTGATGCGCTTACCCCCCTGACCAATGCGCAGCCTGCGACTTCTATCGGAGAGACCCGATCCCAATCTGGTTCGCCCGTTTGCCGCTCGCCGATGCTCTTGAGCTGGTCCCATAACATCGACGCATAACCAGTATTGCCTGAATGCCGCATGTCTCTGTTTTCCAATTGTTCAAGTCGACTGTTCAGTTTCATTTCCTTGCCTCCAATGCTGTGATCCTTGCCTCGAACTCTGATGTTTCCAGGACGCGCCTGTAGTTCTCCACCAGCGCCATGACGGTCGCACCCTCCAACGGGGTGATTTCACCCTCAGAGACCGCCAGAAGGACCGCCGAAGCCGCCTGTGACGCCTCTTGGGCCGTGTTGATGGGTGGAAGGTCGAATCGGACGGGTGCGTCCTTCCGGGCGGGCGCGATGCGTTCCAGACAGAGCCGTAGAGCGGTCGTATCGCCTTCAAGCGCCATATCCAGTGCTTTGCGACTGATCTTTTCAGCTTCACCTTCGAGCAGTTCCTCGACCGCTCGGGTAACCTTGAGACGGGTTCCCTTCGGACGGCCAGCGTTGCCCTTGGCAAAAGTGCCGTCAGGGTTGCGCCCATCCGCTACGTCTCCGCTGTTTCGGTCAGTCATGCTGACCTACCTTCCTGCTCCGTATCTGGTCGGGTAGCCCTTCAACTTCACGAGGGAGCGGCTCAGAGGAGGTCCAGAGTCGGATCAGCGCACTTCGTGTGGTGATGTAGTGGAGCGTCTTCCATCGTGCTCCAGACCGGTTTGTACTGCGCCGCTGCAATAGCCACTGAATACCATCCCGACAGACCGCCACGCGGTATCGGCCACCACGGGCAATGACACCGGCATATGTATCGTCGGATTCCCGATGGCTGAGCGCGGTTGTCACTGCTGAACCTCCTCGAATTCCTGCGCCGAGACGATACCGGCCCCAATGGCCCATTCCGCGAGACTGCGGACCTTCTTGCCCCGCAGATTGAAGGGCGCGTTTTCGCGCAGAAGGAGCGACCGGAACAGGTCCGGGTCCTGTATGGCGTCCTTCAGAAGCTGTTCCGCAGTGTCGTTGGTCAGGTTGCGCAGGACACGGGTGATCCGCTTTGAGAACTCCCCGGCAATAACAAGCTGACCGCCCCCGGTTCCCTGTCCGACCTGTGCTCCTTGTTTTGCCGCTGCAATACGCGCGACGAAGCCAATCACCTGGTTGGGCGTGTCGTTCATGGGTTCGCCGACAGCGGGTAGTCTGCCTTGTGCTGTCTCAATGTTGCGCAGTTGCACCGCGATGCGATTGATCCGCCCCATTTCCTCCTTGCTGAGAATGCGGTTCAGAACTTGTCGTGATTTCGGATCAGTAAGCTGGCCCATCAAGGACCGCCCCGACAGCAGCGGTTGACCAGCATCGTCAAACCGGCCCGTCCGGGCGTTTTGCATCAGGTGATCAAGAAGACCGCTCTTAAGACCTGCCAGAGCTTGCCCAGTCTTGTCCTGGGCGGCTTGTCTTTTGACCGCCGCTGCCGCCTTCGCGGGGCTCCTCGCTCTGAATATCGCGGCAATCTCTTCTCCTGTACGCGCGTTTCCAACCAGTGCTGCGCTTGACCGCCTTGGGTCGCTCAATCCAGCACGTCTCGCCCCCAGCACGTCGGCAGTGCGTCCTGCCGCAGTTTGTGCATCAATTGCGCTCTGCAATTCTGCGGCAAGCTCCGGCAGTCTATCAACAACCTCCCTGTTGCGCTTCAGGAAAGCTTCGGCGCGGGAGAGCGAGAACTTGTTCCGCGTCGTGGTTTGATCCTGAAAGCGCGCCCTGAGGTAGTCGGAGACCGTTGCGGCCAGTGCCTCCCGATTCCCGGTAGCGCGCAGCATGTCATCGAATGCAACGGCTCCTTGGGACCCACCTCTGCCGATTGTCGTTGCAAGGCTCAGTTCTGGTGCAATCGCATCGCCACCTGAGCGCTTCTTGCCGCGCAATGCTCCCACCGTTCCCTGATTGAAAGACTCGTTCAGGGCTCGTGAGAAGGCGCGCGCATCATTGATCAGTCTTCCGACTTCTGAGGCATCGGCATTTGCCCCGAGGTCATCCAGCGCAGCATCCGCCAGCATGTTGGAGATCCGCGCTAGGTTTTCGTTCGGGGCCGTACCTGATCGGGCATTGCGGGCGATTTGCCTCAGTTTCGAATAGAGCCCGTGCACCTCGCGAACAGTGGTGTTCTCCGGCAACCCGCTCTCGTCCATGAGAAGGCGTCGGGCGATTGCTGGCACGTCTTCGCGCTGTGCAAGGGGGGTATCTGTGTCGATTTCCGACATAACGCGCCGGAGATTGTCTGTTCTGGCTTCCGCGTCACGCGGGACGGCCAGCCACAACTCCCGCTCTTGCGCGGATGCCTGGTCATAGGCCTTGTCGAGTTCGCGGCGCAGGACGGCGGCGTTCACACTCTCCCGACGCTCTGGCCTGACCTTGGCAGTTTGCTTTTCGGCCCGAATTTGGGCTTGCTCGATGCGCGTGTCCAGGAGCCTGAGAAGGTAGTCCTGCCGCTGGTCGATGTATTGGCGGGTGTCGCCGATATCCGCGCCGCTAAATGGTTCCTTCAGGGCATTGCGAAGTTCGAGCGATGCCTCGGAAAGCCGCGTGTCGAACTCATCCGAAAGCGTGGCGTCGGTATCCAGAATGGCCCGCTCCAAAGCCATCAGTCGCTTGTCCCCGGTGCGCTGAGCGGGGCTGAGAGGGCCGTCTGCCGCCACGAGTGCCGCTTGTCCTTCCGGGTCCGCTGAAAGCCCCCGAAGACGGGCTGAGGCCCGATCAAAACCCCCGGCGCGCGTGAAGGGAATGAGAGAAGCCCTGATACCCCGTATGACTGTTCCTGTGAGCGGGAGGCGTCGCGCAGTGCTTATGGCGGCCTGTGTGGCAGCATAGGGGCCCAGACCGGCTGTGAGACCGCCCAGAACCTCTCCTGCGCCACGCACGGCTGGGTTATCGCTGCCTGACCATTCCTGCGCCTTCTGCCCCCCGTATGCGGCACCTGCACCAGCTGCGAGTTCTGATGTCATCGACCTGACGGGACGGTTCACCAAATCATCCGCAATGATCTTCGCAGTATTGCCTGCCGTCGCGCCCCTTGTGGCATCGGCCAATTTGGCAGCTTGGCCGACAGGAACCATGACAGTGGGCAGGACACCCGCCGCTTGTCCCGTGCCTTGCACCATCTTACCAAGCGTCGTTTGTGCATCATCTTCGGCCACATCCGCACCGATGGCGTCCATCCCTGCCATAAGACTGCGACTGCCGCCGAAAGGTTGTTCGACTTCGGGAAGACCGACCCCGCGATAAACCGCGTTCAAGCCAGAATTCACCAGATCAACCGCGCCACCAAAGCCTTGCGCAATGCCGCGGTTCAGCGTGCCCATGTTGAACTCGTTCGGTGAAAGCGTTTGGGCGATTTCCTCGACCGTCGCTTCCTGTTGTTCCGGGGTCAGGGAGAGAAACTCATCCCCGACCTCGACACGTTTGCCGTTGATTTCGAGAACGGTCATTCGACAACCCTCCAGGTCACTCCACCGCTGGTCTGATTGCCCTCAGCGGGCTCCATGTTCTGGAGAACCGACTGATAGTCAGCGAGCAGCCCCTCAAGGGCGTCGATATTCGCCTGGGCCTGCGCCCGCATCTGTGGTGTGTAGGCGCGCGGGTTCTTGACCTTGCGGCGTTCCTGAATGACCAGGGATTCGATCATGGAAGCCGTCTGTTCCAGCGTGTCCCGCCCGCGTTGTTCGCCCGTGAAGATGCGATTTGGCTGGGCCGTGATCTTCTCCAGCTCCTGCATCAGCTGGACGCTTGCGCGACCGGGGAAGGCCTGCTGCATGAACGTTTTGGTTCTGAGACCGAGATTGCTGAGCGCCGTTGTCGCCTCCTGGTTCTCGGGAAACGGTAAGTTCACCCCGATTGCATCGGCACCGGCATTGAGCGTGTTGGTTACGAAACCTCGCCCGCCGAATGCACCCTGATAATTCACTTCGGGGACTGTCGGGCCGAAGGAAAGGTTCTCCCGCTGGCCGTCTGCAATGGTATCTTCCGGGAGCAAAGTGGGTTCAGGGTTGGCCCCGGACCAGGGCTGACCTGTCCGCGCATCCACCATCTGTGCCTCGCCGGACACCGGATCACGGGACACCTTGAGGACGCCATCCGCAATGAGAATGGCCTGTTCGCGCGGAATGCCGACTTCCATCAGGCGGGTGATTTTCTGCTCTGCTGAGCTCGGCTGCGGCCCTTGCATAGCCTCAAGCTGCTCTGCCAAATCAAGGTAACTGAGAGCGATATTCTCACGGTTCTCAAACTGACCGACATAGCGAGTTGACTCGGGGTCGCCTTTCATCAATCTATCCCATTCCTCGGGCGATTGAGAGGCCAGCCCCTGCGCAACCTTGCGCCGGATGCCTTCGGCAGCCTCTGCCCGCTGTTGTGCCGTGTACGTGCGGGCTATTTCGTCTAGCCGAGCCTGCGAAACCTGCAAGTTCATCGCATGTGATTGGGCATCCCGCGCCTCAGAGGCGTTCGCCCGGCGATTGGCCGAATGAGTTCCCTGGATATTGAGCGCCGTCATGGGGTCGAAGCCAGCAAGCCCCGACAAGGCCCCTTCGTCGCCCTGAAAGATGCCCTGCGCATTCTGCTGCATGTATGTCTGCATTTCATTCTGACGCATGGCCGCGTCTTCCTGACGGCGCTGCTGACGGCCTTGAAGATATACCTGTAGAACGCTCATTGGATGCGCCCTCCGTCTTCAACGTGACGGGCACGTTCTTGTTCCAACCGTTTGGCCAGACCGCGAGAGACGATTTCATGCACGCTGCGGATCAGCCAGTCCGTCCCGTCCTCTCCTTCGCGTCGCTCGAAATAGTCATAGTCTTTCTTAGGTTCTTTGTTCATTTGGCCCTCCTGTGGCCGTTTTGCCCCTTTGGACCTGCCTCAGTTTGATCATTTGCTGCTCTCGATGCCTTTGGACCGAAACCGGTCGACATAAGTAATTAGAAACCCCTCCCCCCTTCACCTTGCAGCCTCCTTTGCTGGAAAGAGCGAAGTGACATCATCGGCCAGTGGCTTTTGCAGGCGATATGTGCGCGAGAAATGTCCGGCACTGTATTCGTTGGCAACTCCGACCAGGCCAACACTCTCCAAAGCCCTGCGTGCTTCAAGAAATCGGCGGCGGCCCAGGCTCGTATGGCCATTGGCGCGCATGCCCTGCCAATCTATGGTGAATTGGCGGCCTGGAATGTGACCGTGGCTCGCCATGAGGCACACGTAGAGCGCCAAGGCATCTGATTGGTTGGGCACTCCCGAAAGAAGGTCCATGACCGCCCGGTTGAGCCTGAATTCGCTATCACGGTCTCGATACACCTTGCCCTCCAGTCGCTTCGACCAGGCCCACTCGGCGATTTTCTGGATTTCCTCGTCGGGAAGCGTTTCCGGGTTTTCGCACTGCTCGTCTCGAATGAAGACGAGGTTCTGAAAAAGCTCCGGCAGAGTATCGACCGTCTCGACCATTTGAATGGCAGCAAGGGAAAGCTCCCTGTTTCGGCTGCCTTCGCCAATGCGTCCCGCATCCGCTCGCTTTTTTGGTCGGGGCAATGACTGCCCAGAGTCTGATTGGAACTCAGGCAAGGCCGTCTCGCCAAGCCGCCCCTTGATGGCGATGTATTCGCCGCTGTCTGGGCGGACGGAACCGGGGCCAAGAACATAGGCATTTGGCCCCGCCTTGATATCGACGGCGAGACCTTCACCACGGAGGCTGGGAACTGGCCCGCCATCATGGTGATACCAGAAGTGCCGGCCCCTCGGTGTCGCGACCTGAACCGGTGAAGGGCCAAAGCGCGCTCGGATCACATCCTCGATGTCTGGCGTTGCTTCGTCAGCATCCACCACCAGAAGCCCGTCCAGGCGAATGCCGTAACTCATGGTATGATGGGCTTTGAGAAGGCCAAGGGACTTGCTGAGACCCGGTGGTTCCCCCGCAAAGGCGCAAAGGGGCGATTTGCCGTCCTCTCCGCCCAGCGGGATGACGTTGAAGCCATGCGACGTCAGACGGATCATTTCCTGTGCGACATGATCGGGAACACTGTTCTGATAGGCGAGAGCAACCATCACGCAGCCTCCCCGATGAACTGCATCAGCGTCTGGCGCTCCTCAGCTTCGATCCGCTTCAGGTGGTCGAGTTCATGGCGCGGGAGATGACGTTCAATGACCGCACGAACCATGTCACGCAATGCATCCGGAGGTATGGCATCGAGTTCAGCGGCAAAGTCGTGAGGCCAGCGCCTATCGGCTGTGGTTGCACGCTTTGCGGGTCGGGTCGGAAGGTTCCAGGCATTCACCTGGTCGTGGGTTAGACCGAGGTGGATGAACTCTATGGGAACATCATACTGAATCCCGAAGCGTTCGACTTTCTCCTGAAGTGACAACGCAGCGTCTTGCCCACTACGGTCGAAATCGTACAAGGCATAGATCACCAACCCGACGCCGGTTCCGCGAAGATTGTCGACGGCACTATGCGCGAAGGTTTCTGATGTGTAACCGCCGGTCGGCATCAGCGCGACGTCATAATCCGACGTGACCGGATACAAAACTCCGGCCAAAGCAGACTTTTCAAGCCAGATTTCGACTTCCTGATCCGCGTCAGCCCAAAGGCTCTTGCGATAGAGTTGCGCCGTGTTTCGAAGAGCGTCCTGCCACCCGTCATGCGTCCTTGGGCGGCGCATATAGCGCGTCGCATCGGCAATGAAGCCGTAGGGCATTACCCCTTGCTTTCGGAGCCGAAGCACCTGTGCCTGAACCTTGTTGTATCCGGCTTCGGTCTTGTCGATTCCGGGGACCTGCGCGACGGTCGCGGCATAGAACAACTGCCTGACTGTCACGGGAGCGTGCTTCGCTGCATACTCCACAAGGAATGCGGCGCGCTCTTCCATCTCGGCTTTTGTCGCTCGATGGCGTTTTATGCGGCTAGCCTGATAAACTATGGAGATGGTCATGCTGCCACCTCCAGACGATCAACGAGTGTGACCGGTGACTTGAGGAAGTAGACACCATATGCACCCGACCCGGTGATCGGGTTTCCGGGGTACATCTTGGTTTCGACATCAAGGCCGATGTCGCGCTTCAGGATGTGCACAACGTCCGATAGACGAACGGGTGAGGCACAATAGACCGGCCCTCGAATGAGCAGATCCATGATCTGCCGCTGGCGTTTTTCCAGCGTCACTGTCTTGGGAGGTTCATCGCCGTTTTGCACTTCGTACTGTGCTGGCGACCGTGTTTGAGGAAGGTCTGCTACGCGCATGATACGCTGAGCGTTCTTTGGTGGTTTGTCTTTGTCTGTCACTGGTCGATCCTCTTGATGGACCGGCTTCAGTGCGCTATTCTCCACGTGTCCCGAAGAAAAACGCCCCGGCCGATCCTGTTGGATTGGTTGGGGTTTTTCTTTAGGCGGCTTCGCGCTCGGCCTCGGCCTTGGCGAGGTAGGCGTCAATTTCCTCCTGAACCCAGCGTGTCAGGCCGCCCAAGCGAACTGGCTTCGGGAAACCAGGCTCAATCCTCGCCTTTCGCCAGACAGTGCCTGTGTGGCAATCCAACTGACCGGCAACAGCCTGCACTGGGACATAAGACTTTGGCATTCTAACCTCCAGATTGTTACGTCTGGTGGCATGCTCTAACTCTTTGAAATAATGGTCAAAGTGAATGAAGTGCGGAAACTATTCTGGCTTTTTTGCGTTCTCTTCTTTCCGCAAGTCAGAGATAACGGCCTGAACTAAACGCTTAGAGACTGTTTGCCCTAGTTTCACCTGTACCTCGCGATGTACGAGATCCAGATTTGTTGAACCGTGGCCTTGAGGGAATGCAGCGATATATGCCTCTCGTGTTTCTTCCCTCTTGCGTGGGCGTCCCCTCTTACCCGATAACCCGCGCGATTCGACCCATTGGATAGCTGCCGAACGAAGAACGAATGGCAATTCACCAATGAAGCCTCGGCAATCCCGTTCGTAGAGCACCGCGTGCATCCAAAAGCCATTGGTATACGCATCTTCGCCGTTCATGGGGTCAAGGATTGGCCATGAAGTTCTTGGAATAATCGTATCTGTTTCGCGTGCTTCACTTGTGCCGAATGCACGGGCAACAAGACTGCCGTCTAGTAGACTATCTAGCACCATTTGAGGGGCGGCCGGATCACATCCAAATTTGAGCTCATGAGTAGAGTAGCCCTCGAGAATTTCAATTGCGTGGACAAGCTCGCGAAGCAAAACACACGTCGTCGGGACGTGGGGTTCACCTGATATGATCCCAAAGAAGTTTTTGCCTTCGTCGATGGCTTTGGAAATTCTCGGACTCATTCCGAAATCCTCACAACATCACCTGTCCCGCCGGTCACATGATCCGCCCAGCGTTCCATCAATACGCACCTCCCCGAAAAGCCACCGGAACAATCTCAGCCTGAGTTCCTGTCACCAGTGCGGCCCATTTCTCTAGCGCCGCCGCACGTTGGGGTAGCTGCTCAGCACGGTTATAGACTCTGGCGACTGCACTAGGGGCTGACCCGGTTGCAGAGTGATTCAAGACACGGTCAGCGACATTCTCCGGTACACCCGCCTCCGCCATCGTTGTGGCGAATGCTGTCCGGATATCATGAAGCCGCCAGGGTCCGACCGCATCGCCCAGAAGTCTGTCCAGCCGCGCTTTGGCCTTTCCAATGCCCGAGACGGGTGTCGTGCCTGTGGTCGTGAAGACCCAGTCTGACTCACTTCGTTTCTCATGCAGGCATGCGAGTGCTTCTAGCGCTGGCGCAGACAAGTGCGTGATGTGAGGTTTGCCGTTCTTCGTTCGAGAACCTGGTACTTCAATTCGTCCGCGTTCAAGATCCAGTTCCGACCATCGTAGATTCAAGATTTCACCGCGCCTCTGGCAGGTTAGAAGCAGCATTCGCAGGAAAGGCCGCCAGAGGTCTCCCATCTCTTCGGTTGCTTGCCAGATGGCTTGAACTTCTGTGACATCTAGGACGCGCTCACGGGCCGTCTCTTTTGTCGCCCGTGGAATCCCCGCTCCAATGTTCTCGTGGATGTAATCTCGTTCCCAAGCCCATCGGGTAAACGCCATTAATGCCGCCCGGATTCGATTGGCATAGGCCTTGCGGCCCTCTCCCGCTTTCGCGTCCACGATGGCCTGGAGATGAGCGCGCGTGAGTTCGGACATTGATTGTCCAACGTGCGACGCCAGCGACTGAAGAAGCTGCCTTCTGCGTTCGTCTCGCGTTCTCAGACCGGCAAGATGCAATGTATCGTAAGCGTCGATAGCATCGCCGACCGAAACCGATGTTTTCTTAGCAGCCTCTTCGGCCAGTTTCCTCCGTGCAGTTTCGGCGACGCTGTCGATGCCCTTGGCTGCCTCTGCTTCAAGGATCAGTGCCTGATCGCGCGCATCCTTCAGACTCACCGGTTCAGGCCAGGTCCCAAACGTGTGCTTTCGCTTCGGGCCGCCTTTTATCCGCTTCTCGTACATCCAGACAGCTTTGTCCTTCGACAGGCGGAATCGCAGCCCAGGCCGCTTGGTATCCGATACTTCGATGCGGCCGGACTCCGGCGCCTTAAGGTTTCTCAAGTAGCGGTCAGTTAACTCTAACTTCATCTCGCCTCTGGGGGACACATGGGGGACAATTATCGTGCGATTGGGTGCTACGCCATGCAACTACATTGGACAAGATTTGACTGGGGGACAAGTGGAAATCGTTGATTCTGATAATTAATGTCGAACGGTTTGCAATGATATGCGACAGCATGCGTTCAGTAAAGAATCCGGGTGTCCACGGAATCATAATCCGCGTGTCGGGGGTTCAAGTCCCTCCTCCGCTACCATCGAAAACCCCCAATCCTTTCACGCCTTGTGGAAAGGCCTTTGGGCCCAGCAGGTGGTTGAGGCGTCCAGCGATTTCAACCTCGACGCCGCCCTTGCGATTTAGATCCTGTGAGACGGTGACAGTATCGACGAGCTCGCGCATGGCCTGAGCGGCCTCGGTGTCGCCAGAACGGATGCCCTTAGCGAGTGTGGTCTGGAGATCTGCGAGTTGTTCCTCGTATTGCTTGAGTGTGGCTGGATGGAGGGAGATGACCTCCGGTAGTTCCGGAGCACCGGCCAGTTCTTCACGAAGCCCTGTTTGCTCTTCTTGAAGCGCCAGCATCTTGGGTTCTAGTTGCTGGATCACGGCGGAACCGTCACAGATCGCATCGACGAGACGGGCAAGTTCGCGTTCGATTGCGGCAAGCCGTCTCTCGGTTCTGGTTCTCCCTTTGACTGCCTCAGCGGCGAGGCGCTTACGTTCCTCATGGTAGGTGCGTACGTACTCGGCAATCACCTCAGGATGCCGAAGTTCGGCGCGCAGTCCGGTTACAACCGCTTCCTCGATCCTGTCGAGATAGAACGTTTGCGGTTTGGGACAGGATCCGCTTTCGGCATGTGCTGAGCACCGCACACGGACGCGACCGCTGCGATCCTTCCTGTTGGTCAACATGCCCGCACCGCGCGCTGCGCATCTCAGAAGGCCTGAGAGGAGATGGCAGGGCCGTCTCCGGTCCCGGGGCGAAGCGAATGATCGTTCCGCCTTCCTTTTCCGGCCGCCTCGAAGACACCGGGCGCGCGGATCGCCAGTTCTGGCACCTCGGCGATCACCCACTGCTCCGGCGAATTGGGACGCGAGACGCGCCGCCCGGTGTCTGGGTCCTTGACCATGCGCACGCGGTTCCAGATCTGACGACCGCGTAAAGCAAGTTCTGCAGGATGCCGTTGCCGCGCGCTGCGTTGCCGTTGATCGTTGAGGCGTTCCAGCGCGAGCCGCGCGGTGGCGCGATACCTTCGGTATTCAGACCGTACGCAATGTCTCGTGGCGACTTGCCGGCCAAGTACTCATCGAAGATGCGCCGAACGACGCTCGCTTCCGCCTTGACGATCCGCCGTGCACCGACCTCGCCTGGCACTGGCTCATATCCATAGGCCAGTCCGCCAGGGCTGAGGCTTTCCTTGGCGCGCCCCGTCAACCCGCGCCTGATCTTCAGAACGTTGTCCTCGCGGTAGAGCTGACGAACAAGACCGCGCAGCCCGACAAGCACTGTGCTCGCGACTCCTTCGTGAACCGCACGGATCTCGATGCCGAGGAAGGACAGACGCTTGTGCAGCCCGGCAAGGTCTTCCATGTCCCGCGACAAGCGATCGAGCGCTTCTACGATGACGATGTTGAATCTACCTTGTCTTGCGGCGTCGAGAAGGTCGAGTAGGCCATTGCGGCCAAGCACCGAAGCTCCTGACTGCGCTGCATCCTGATAAGTGGCCACGACTTCCAGTTCCTCGCGCTCGGATTACGTTTGGCAAAGCGCGATCTGATCCTCGATGGATCGCTCGCTTTGAAGGTCGGTTGAATAGCGCGTGTAGATCGCTGCCCGCTTCTCGGCTTTCAATTCAGTCTCGGAATTCACGTTCATGATCTTCCCTCGCCGCCTGCCGGGCCAGTTTAAGGATCGCTGGGTCTGGGCGTTCGCGCAAGGTTGCTGATGTCGATCGGCGGCTTACTGCATCTTCTTCGGATCCCATCCTCCCCATTGAGTTAGGGCATTCGATTTCCTGTGAATGCGGCGGTCGCTTTGACATGGCGTCAGCATGCCGCCCAATCGAAGGTGCTCGAAGAGTGTTCCGGCGGTTGTCGCGCAGGCGCGCTGTAAGACAGGTGATCTGCGGTCCCGCGGATTTCGCGGTCCTATCTGCGGAGAGGCAACCAGAATGACCGCAAGATAAAAGAGGTGCGGCAACACGTGCCTAGGTGTCTGATGTTGATGAAGAAATCGCACGGCAGCCCTCCAACCCTTGCCGCTTAAAGGCACCTAAATATCTGATTTTGCGTTGAATTTGACGCCGCAAAAAGCGTCCATTGGGAATGTGCCGCTAAACTATTCCCGCAAAGTCAGTGCGTTAACCGTATTGTCGCCGCATCACGTAAAGGGGTGCGGCTGAATAAAGTCAGTCACAACAACCAGTTGCGTGCCGAATGCGGCAACCCTTTTATCTCGCGCTCCATTGATGCGCTGTTTCCAGGCCATGTCTCATCAACACAATTCAGTGAAAGCTTGCTTGAAAGCTGGTCGCCGTGAGCGACACATGGGCATCAAGCGGCGGGCGCAACTCGAAAGCCTTTGGCGTTCGTGCGAAGTTCCAGAGGCGAAACAAGCACCATTCCTCGCGCCGTTCATCTGCCACTGCAAGTTCATTGCGCGAGATATGGAACGGCGTGCGTTCCCACCCGTTTGTGGTCTTCACCCCGATGAGACGCTGCCGTCCGTCTGCATCGAAACTGGCAATATCATAGCCCGCGCCATCCCGTCTTCTTCGGAAACCCAGCGGATTTGCTGCGCCAAATCCTCACGCCCAGATGCGGTCAGCGTGTCGCGCTCGTGCTTCAGACGCGCTCCTCCCCAGCCTTGCCAAGGGCGCGGTTGCGCTCATCTCGCGCGGCCACGTCGAACTTTCGTGCGATGTGGAGCATCTGCACAAGCTCGTCCGGCGGCGGCTGGTTGGTCAGTGTCGGTGCAGGCCCGACCCAGATTTGCGCCGCCTCGGCCATGCCTTCCATCGGCCGGGAAGAAAGGGAACGATGCGCCCAGTCTGGGTTCATCGCCAACCAGCGTGCGACGGCGTCGATCAAGCTGGCCTAGAAGTTGAACGCGGGTTTGTACCCGATGATCCAGACCTCACCGAGCCTCTTGAGCACAGCGCTGATGTTCTGGTGCTTGAACTCAACCGACCCTTCCGAACGGTTGTTGAGGAGCGGCAGAAGCTGCCGCCGATGCTCGGCCTTGTTGTAGGGACGGCCTGCCACATCGTCAGCCAGCATCGCGAAGTAATCCCCGACGATCAGGTCGTTCTCTGCATCTGTCCACGCTTGGCTCGACATCGCGCCAGGCTAGGGGATGGCGTGGCTCTTGTCACGAACGGGCGGAGAGCTGACTTTTTCCGTGTTTGCAAGAAAGCATTGCCGCAAGGGCGGAAGCAGACCTTCAGATCGCAGCAGATGCGGCTATCTCTCTTCACTGCCGCAAGTCGGCTTTAAGCCCAATCTCACCAAACCTTACAGTTAATTGAGCTAACGTTGACGATCGCTGTGGGTAAAAAGCTGCCGGTCTGCTCGATCTGCACCACCGTTAAGTTCATTGGGACCGAAGAAGCAGTCGCCCGCGCAAAATGCCGGTCATGCAGGCGGAAGACTGCGACCAAGTGTGGTCATGGCCCAGTCGGCAAACTCGATCAGCAACTGGTCCGAAGCCCGGTCAAACCCCTCGACCAGTGCTAGAGTCTCGGTCGAAAAAACGTCGGCATTTGCGCTGAATGTTTGCCTGGCAATAACGCTGGCGTCGCCTTCGCGCACCATCCGCGTGGTCATTCGGATATGGACGACAGCGCTGGTTCCATCTTCCGCCAACTCCGCGTGGAAATCGACCAATTCAGTCACAATGGCAAAGTCACCGCTCCCGCCCAAAGGCCTGCGCCCGACATAACGCAGGCCACCGGTGTTCTCCAATGCGCGCAGCATCAGTGTCTGCAGCATCACGGGCACCTCATCGCCCCATCGCACATCGGGAAGGTACTGTGCCTGTAGGTCATCGGGTCGGATCATGATCCGGTCGGTTTCCAGGACGCCGCTGGTGGTCGGCAGTTCCACTATCACATCGCGCGCCAACAGGCCGCCCCGCGTCACGGGTGCACCTTCCGGTGCTCGAAGATCATAGACGTCAAGAGGTGTGCTGGCATCACCAAGCGCGCCAAGCGTCGCGCAGCCCGCCAAGGCAGGCATCAGAGCAATAAAAAGGAACGATCTCAGTCTGGCAGCGTTTGTCATAATCATCTCATCTTCGGAATTCGGGAGATTGCTGGTCAAGAAAGAACCGGGCCGGGTCGCGCTGGATCTGTTGCGTCAGGCGATCAAGGTTGCTGATCAACTCACGTGTTTCCTGCGCCAGACGGGTGTAGAGCGGCAGGCCGGACCCTGTGAACTCTGCAACCGAGGGCGCGGCGGACCCGACGACCTGCTCAAGGCTCTCAAATGCCTCCTGGGCGGCTTGGCTGGCAGCGCGCAGGTCGGCGGTGATCTCGGGAAGATCGCCTGACACCTGACCGATTGCCCCGTTCAACGCGGTCAGGCTGGTCTCAAGCCCCTCGACAATGCCGTCGATATCTTCGTTGATTACCCGATTGGCACCTTCAAATGCGCGTTCGGCGGCAGCCAACGCGCGGTCGCCCGTCTCCATCGCGCCGGTGATCGCCTCAAGCGTCGTATTGGCGTTGCTGAAGGTGGCCGTGATCTGGGTCATCGCCGTTTCCGCCGACAGGCTCAAACCGTCGATCCGGCCACTGGCCGCCGACAGGTCTTCGCCCACCTCGGTGATCACGCGGTTCGCCGTTTCGGTGGCACCACGAATGTCAGCAACGATCGCCGGCAAATCGGTCTGGGCCGCTAATGCAATGGTGGTGATTGCTTCGGTTGTAGTGGCCACTGCGGCCCGAGTTTCTGCTAGCAACGGCTCGCCTTCGGTTTCCAAAAGCGTATCAAACCGCGTCATAGCGCTATCAACCGTGCCGACGGTTTCAGTCAGTTCGGTCAGCAGAACATCCACCGACGCCAGTGTTGCCTGCGCTTCGGTCAGACGGCTGGTGGCAGTGGACCCGGTCGTGTTGAACGTCTCGATCAGCCCTTGCGCATCCGCACTGAGTACCGCGACTTCTGCGCGAAGTTCGGCGACCGTCGCACGCAACGCCTCTGTTGTAGCAGTGAGATCTTCTGAGATGTAGCGCTCCGCTTCCGTAATCGCGCCCTGGGCAATTGTCAGGGTTTCCGTACCCGTGGTCAGCACTGTCTCAGCCTCGTCTGAAAGTGCGCCAATCGAGGCTAGGGTTGTATCCGCTGTCTCCAACACATCTTCGAGCTCATCGGAAAGCCCGGTCAGAATGTCATTGAACTGACCGATCTGTGTGGCAAACTCGGTTACCGCACCGGCTACGTCCGAGAAGTCCTTCAACGTTGTGGCAAACGTCTCCGAGGCATCTTCAACATTCCGCAAGATCTGATCGAACCGGGCCTGGTTCTCGCCGCCGAAAAGCACGCCAACCTCTTCGACAACCCGCAATGTCTCGCTGATCAACTGGGGCGCGTCTTCAGACAGGGACTGAAAGACAGACCGTCCCGCGGTGATCTCGGGCACTGGCGTGGTGTCGCTTGGCTCAAGCAACGCGACCTCGGGTGTTCCCGGACCGATCAGCACGAATGACACGCCCGTGACGCCCTGCGCCTCGATCGTCGCTACACTATCGGCTCGGACCGGCGTGTCCGCATCGACTTCGACGCGGACAAGGATGGTTCCGTCCTGATCCGGTGAAAGGCGTACATCGACGACCTGTCCCACAGGCAGCCCGCTGAACCTCACGTCAGAAGCGTCGCTCAGGCCCGAAACAGAAGTAAAGCGGATGTCGTAATAATCGAACTGCCGGTCAAGCTCGACCCGTGCGAACCACAGGAACATCGCCAGGATACCTACAAATCCCGCCAGTGTGAACGCGCCGATCAGAATGAAATTCGCCCGGGTTTCCATATGCCTGCGTCAGTTCCTTATTGGCCCGGTTGTGGTCTCTTTCGTTTCCAACGCCGCCCGTGCGCGCGGCCCATTGAAGTATTCATGGACCCACGGATGATCGACACTCAGCATCTCCTGCATCGTTCCGGTCACCAACACCCTGCGCTCGGCCAGTACAGCGATCCGGTCACAGACCGCGTGCAGGGTATCAAGGTCGTGGGTGACCAGAAAGACGGTCAGGCCAAGCGCCCGGCTCAGCCCGCGGATCAGCAAATCAAACTCTGCCGCACCAATCGGATCGAGCCCGGCGGTCGGTTCATCCAAAAACACGATCTGAGGATCAAGGGCAAGTGCGCGGGCCAACCCCGCGCGTTTGCGCATGCCGCCCGAAAGCTCTGAGGGATACTTGTCCCCCGCCAAGTAGGGCAGGCCCACCATCGAGATTTTCAGGTCGGCCAGAGCACGACGTATATCGGGATCGAGCCCTTCAACGGTGCGCATCGGGACCTCGACATTTTCCCGCACCGTCAGTGACGAGAACAACGCCCCGTCCTGAAACATTACGCCCCAACGGGCTTCGGCGTCATCGTTTGGCTGATGCCTTTCGTTCAAGATGTTGTCACCTAGCACCGTAACACTGCCAGCCGCCAGAAGATTGAGCCCGACAATCGTGCGCAACAACACCGATTTCCCGGTACCCGAGCCGCCGACCACACCCAGGATCTCGCCACGATAGATGTCCAGATCGAGATTCTCATGCACGACCTGACTGCCGAACTGGTTGCGCAGCCTGCGTATCGAAATGACGACTTCCGGTTCTGTCTCGTCCATTGTCACATCCCGATCTGCGCGAAAAAGATCGAGAACAAAGCGTCCGCCACAATCACTGCGAAGATGGCTGTGACCACCGCGGTCGAGGTCATACGACCAAGCGACTCCGCATTGCTTTTCACCTGCATCCCAGCATGGCACCCCACAACCCCGATAATCAGCGCAAACACCGGTGCCTTGACCATGCCAACGGTCACATGGCTGATATCGGTGCCGTCGATCAACCGTGTGCTGAACATCGCAGGCGAAATTCCCAGTTCAATCCATGCCATCAGCCCGCCACCCAAGAGCCCCATCAGGTTCGCGATCAGCCCAAGGATCGGCAGCATGATCACCAATGCCAGAATACGCGGCACAAACAAGGACATCGCCGGATCGATCCCGAGAGTTCGCATCGCGTCGATCTCTTCGCGCATTTTCATCGAGCCGATGGCTGCGGTGAATGCAGAGGCGGTGCGACCGGCCACGATGATTGAGGTCAGAAGAATGCCTAATTCGCGTAGAATCGATATCGCGATAAGGTCGACGACGAAAACTTCTGCTCCGAACTGGCGCAGCTGTGTGGAGCCCTGAAAGGCCAATACGACACCGATCAGAAAAGCCATCAACGCAACGATCGGTACGGCCTTTACGCCCACTTCCTCGCAATGATGGATCAGCGCGGTAAGCCGGAACTCGCTTGGGTGCCGCAAGGATCGCGCCAGACCTGCCAAAAACAGCCCGAAATAGCCGACGAGTGCCAATAGGAACTTCATGGCGCCCGCTACCGCTTCCCCCAACCCCGCCAGTCGGTCGGTCAATGTCAGGGGCGACATCTGCTCTTCTGTCGGTTTCGGCATGGCGTCGGCGACGGTTCTCAAAAGGCTTTGAGGACCTGCGCCAAGTCCCTTGATCTCAACCCTTTGGCCAGCGGCCTCAAAACGTGCGCTCAACGTCGTCAGGGCCCAGGCGGCGGCTGTATCAAGCCGGGTGACGCCAGCCATATCGATTTGCATGGGCCGATCAACGGGTAGGGTACTTAGACTTGCCACCAACTCTGTGACATCGGGCAGACTAAATACGCCGCGCATAGTCACCGTCACCTCGAACTCAGTCGATTCGATCTCGATGTTAGGGCTGGCGCTGACGTTCATCCGAAAGATGTTAAGCTTAACGTCTTCGACCGAACAGCATGAATCCGTGCCGGGACGGCCAGTGGCCATGCGGTTGCTTGAACTACTGGCCGGAAGGTAATTGAAACAAAATGTGCAGCTGCAGACAAAAAATCTGCCGTGGAAAATGAGTCGATCTAAAGATACGACTGTGAATGGATCGGCTAGATTGGATAGACACGCCTCGCCGGCCTCTATGATCGCAGGTTCTGCGGAAAAACAGCGGTCGGTTTCGTACTTCCGCAAAACTCGTTCGCGAAATGGCCAACGGCGCCGACTTTGTGAGGGCGACATACGCCTTCTCTCTCGATCTTTGCTCGAAAGAGGGTATGTGTTTATTGATATGGTTTTTTTTCATCGTCATGAGCGCAAATTCATTCACGAACTATTGTCGTGCAAACGATGAGTCTCTGAAATGACGCGGTCGCAAGAGCCGCGTTTGGCCCGCTCACAAAAAACCATCGGTTGGCGCGAATACATCGCCCTTCCTGACTTTGGCATTCACCATTTGCCTGCAAAGATAGACACCGGTGCCCGCACGTCTGCACTGCACGCAGTGGATCAAACTGTTTTTGAGGATGACGGGACCCGCTGGGTCGAGTTCATGATTCCGCTCAAGAACCGCAGGACAACGAAGCGGCTGCGTGCCCCGGTTCTGGAAGAAAGAGACATAAAAAACACCGGCGGCGTACCCGAACGTCGCCTGGTGGTTCGCACCACGCTGGTCATCGGTCTGCGACAATGGTTGATCGACGTTTCGCTCGCCAATCGTGAAAGGATGGAGTTCGACGTCATTCTCGGTCGAAGCGCAATCCGCAAACACAAGCTGCTTGTGGATCCGGGACGGTCTTACATCGCGGGTCGCCCGGCACCGCGGATCGAGCCTGCGGCAATACAGCCGGAAACACAGACGGACACATATACAGGAGAAGAAGAATGAGAATTGCAATGCTCGCCCGCAATGCAAGCCTGTATTCCCACCAACGGCTAAAAGAGGCCGCCGAACAGCGCGGGCACGAGTTGGACATCATCAACACGCTTCGCTGCTACATGAACATCGCCTCAAGAAGACCTCAGGTATTTTATAATGGCAGCAAGTTGCCGCCCTATGATGCCGTCATCCCGCGCATCGGCGCGTCGGTGACATTCTACGGCCTCGCTGTTCTAAGGCAGTTTGAAATGATGGGTGTCTACCCGCTGAACGAGTCGGTCGCGATCGGACGTTCAAGAGACAAGCTGCGGTCTATGCAGCTGCTTGCACGTGATGGCATCGGGCTGCCGGTCACTACCTTTGCCCACGATCCGAAACAGACAAACGAGGTCCTCAAACTCGCCGGAGGCGCGCCGCTAGTCGTGAAGCTTCTGGAGGGAACTCAGGGTATCGGCGTCGTACTCGCCGATACCGACCGATCCGCAAAATCGGTTATCGAGGCGTTTCGGGGTGCTAAGGTGAATATTTTGGTCCAGGAATTCATCAAAGAGGCCGGTGGCACTGATATTCGGGCACTTGTTGTCGGTGGTCGGGTGATTGCAGCAATGAAGCGCACGGGGGCAGCAGATGATTTTCGGTCCAATCTCCATCAAGGCGGAAGTGCCGAGACCGTGAAAATCTCGCCAGAAGAAAGGTCGACTGCGGTACGTGCGGCGAAATCCATGGGTCTGAACGTCTGCGGCGTCGACATGCTGAGGGCCAACCATGGGGCTGTTGTAATGGAGGTGAACTCATCGCCCGGTCTTGAAGGTGTCGAGAATGCGACTGGTATCGACGTGGCAGGCAAGATCATTGAGTTCATGGAGAAGAACGCCAAACACGGCGCGACCAAGACGAAGGGCAAAGGATAGTGCCCAAGCGCACATCCTTCGTTCTAGGCGAAACGAAAGTCGACCCCGGAACGCGCCGAACCATTGACCTGCCCGTCAGTGTCCTGTCCGATCATACCCCGGTCACGATGTCGGCGCATGTTATTCACGGAAAGACGACGGGCCCGACGATCTTTGTCTGTGCCGGAATTCACGGCGACGAGGTAATCGGCGTCGAAATCGTCCGAAGGCTCCTTTCTATGATGAAGTTGCGAGCACTTCACGGGACGTTAATCTGCGTACCTATCGTAAACACCTACGGATTCTTGAACCGTTCCAGATATTTGCCCGACCGCCGAGATCTCAATCGAAGCTTTCCCGGCTCCGGCCAAGGTTCGCTCGCGTCGCGTCTGGCTGACATCTTTCTGCGAGAAATCGTTGCGAAGAGCGACCTTGGCATTGACCTGCATTCCGCGGCTGTTCATCGTAGCAATCTGCCGCAGATCCGCATCTCGCCCGATAACCCGGAAACCCGACACTTAGCGCATATTTTTGGAGCGCCAGTCGTGCTCGAAGCTCAACTTCGGGATGGCTCGCTCAGGGCATCCGCAAAAGAACTGGGTGTGGATGTGCTGCTGTACGAAGCGGGTGAGGCGCTGCGGTTTGACGAAATGTCCGTGCGCGCCGGTGTGATGGGCATCCTGCGCGTCCTGAAAGACAAGGATATGATCAGCAGCCGAGGCGTCTCGAAGTCCAAGGCCACACCCGTGTTCTGCAAATCAAGCCGGTGGATAAGGGCGTCGCAGGGCGGATTACTGAGAACCTACAAATCCGAAGGCGACACCGTGCAGGAGGGTGATGTTCTTGCGGCGGTCTCGGATCCATTCGGCGAAGTGGAAGCAAACATCGTCGCGACCTTACCCGGCATCATCGTCGGCAAGGCCGTGATGCCGGTCATTAATGAGGGCGACGCCCTGTTTCACGTCGCCCGTGCTGGTGCCGTGGATGACGCAGACAAGAAGATGACGACGATCTCCACGCAGCTCGAAGATGACCCTCTCTTTGATGAAGACGAGATAATATAGTTATCTATCTATCTTTCGCCCAATCCTCCAGTCTCAGCCAATTCAATGGGGAACGAAGTATTCAGACCCGCCGTATATGCAAACCGAACCGTTGCCGTTGACGCGTTACGCACGCTCCGTTCTGCATAAGAGCGAGTGTCACTTGAATGACAAAGACCAGTTCAGAGAAACTTCAGAAGCGCGGTCGCAATGCCGAGAAAGGCAAAGAAGCCGGCAATGTCGGTGATCGTTGTCAGTATGATCGACGACGACGTTGCGGGATCCTGACCAAACCGGGTCAGCACCACAGGAATTAGGGCGCCAGCAAAGCCAGCGGCGACCATCGCAACGATCATTGATGACATGATCACCGCAACAAGGCCGAACGACTGGCTCCAGATGAACACCCCGAAACCACAGGTCAGGGCAATGGCGATACCGTTCACAAGTCCTGCGATGACCTCCTTGCGCGCAACGCTGGTCCATTGCCGAACCGTGATCTCACGTAGGGCGAGGCCACGCATCGTCACCGCGAGCGCCTGCGCGCCGGTATTGCCCGATTGCCCGGCAACAACCGGAAGCAGGACGGCAAGTGCGGTGACTTGCGCGATCGTCGCTTCGAATACCCCGACGACGGCGGCGGCCATGAAGGCGGTAAGAAGATTGATCTGAAGCCATGGCATGCGCTTGCGGATGGCGAAAAACGGACTTGAAAGTGCCCTTTCCTCCCGGCTCGCACCGACCATAGTTTGCAGGTTGATCGTGACGTCCTTCTTGACCGTTCGCACAATGTCGTCATGGGTGACGGCACCCAGCATGACGCCGTCAAGGTCCACGACCGGCAGGTCAAGCACGCCAGACTCTTCGAATGCCTCCGTAATTGCGCCAAGCGGATCGATTGGGCGCACAAGGGCAACAATGGGCTGTTCGAGTTCGCCCAGTGTCGTGCCCGCCGGCGCAAGCGCCACATCGGTCAACGACACCTTGCCGGTCAGACGCTGGGCATCATCGACCAGAAACAGGCTTCTGGCCGTGCGCATACCGCCATCGCGAAGCCGCCGCAGTGCTTCGCGTGCAATCGCATCGCGCCGAAAGGTCGACACCTTGGTGTTCATCAATCGCCCTGCGCTATCCGCCGGATAGGACAAAAGCATCTCCAGATCCGCTTTTACCGCCGGGTCAAGTCGGTCAAGACGGACGGCGACTTCGGTATCCGGCATGAATCCGAGAAGACGGATGACCTGCGCCGGCGGCGCTTCCGACACCAGTTGATCGGCCATATCCTCGGGCAGCGCACGCAGCAGGGTTGCGGCGGCATCAGGCAACATGTTGCGCCAAACCGGCGCAACAACCTTAGCAGACTGGCGCTCTACCGCTTTGACGACATTGGCGGTTTTCAACGTTTCGATCCAACGGGCGGCTTCAACCGGATGATCAACGAAAAAACGGCGGTTCAGTTCATCCATGACGTGATCGATGCTGATGGTCATGATTTGTCCCCGGCACCTTGGCGCAAAGGCTTCTGCTCCGAATTGCTCGGCGGTTGCTCGACATCAGCAAGAAGCTGCCAAAGCCCAACAAAGCTTGTTAGAAACGCATTGGCGATCGACGCAGCGAAGGACAGTGATACGCCGTCGAACAGGATAGCTGTTTCCCGGTCGCGCGCCTGCCGGGCGATCTTCCGAGTCAACGCGCCGATCAGCTTTTTCTGACCATCCAGTACCGGCAGTTGCCCATAATCTTCCCATGCGTCGAGCGAAGCTACCGCGTCGAGCCGCGCCCGCGCCGATAGCGGCGGAACTGTCCTGTTCATCAGATCCTGCAACGGGACTTCTGCCGGGCTCTGCAACAGGTCGGCCACACCAACAGCGCCGCGCAGCGTCTTGGAGGCGCCAATCACGAACACCATGCCAGATTTGGTGCGCCGCAACTGTCGCAATTCAGCAAGTGCATCCGCTGCGGTCTGGTCGCCCCGCATGGTCGTGATCGTCGTCTCCATGTTCGCGCCCACCGTATCCGAAGGAAAGGACAGACTGGTTTCCACGTCTCTGGATAACTTGCGCGGCATTTGATCCATCAGTACCTTACGGTTCCCAATATCAAGAAGCCGGGCAACGGATACGACGTCCTGAAAGCTCATATCCGAAAGTACCTGAACACCAGCGATCGTATCCATATGCTTCAGGATGATCGATGCCGGCCGAACATTCATCTGTGACAGGACTGCGGATGCGTCTTTTGCCGGAACCGTTTGAAGAAAAGCTGCCGTATCGGTCGGGTCCATCGACGCCAATACGCGCGCTGCCGACCGCGGATGCGTCTTAATGAATCCTTTAGTGACGGAATACTCAGTGCTCATTATGTTCCCCGTCCGCCACATCACGCGTTACGATGAGGACACCGTTTTCCTCGGTCATGCGCGCGGGAACCAAAGCGCGACCGTCAACGGTATCAAGTGCGATCTGCGTCGGCGTGATTTCAAGCACCTCGCCTTCACAGTCACCGATGCGCACCCGAACACCGGCCACAAGAGTCTGTCGGGCCGTTCGCGCACCGATCAGATTGCTTACGTAGGCGCGTGCGCCCAGGCCGAAAGCGATCGAAAAGCCAATCAAAATCGCACCAATGGACACGACGAAAAGAGCGACGATAAACGTCACATCGATGCCCATCTGGTCAAGGCCAATGATCAGCGCGGTGGCAAAGATCGCGCTCTGAGCAAGCCGCCCCATGAGCGCGCTGTGGGAGGCTTTAGCCGAGCGGGCCGCTGTGCTGATCTCATCACCGGCAATGACGCTGATGAAGTAGCCGACGACGACGATACCGGCGCCAATCAGAAGATTCGGAAGGTGACTGGCGATCTGACTGAGCCATGCCGAGATCGCGGGAAGCTCTGCGGTCCGTACCGCAATCGTAAGTGTCAGAAATAGTATGACCCAGAATACCAACTCGCTAAGCAAGGTAGTGCCAGTGGTCGACAGACGGATGCCGGACAATGGTCCATCTTTGAATACGCGGTCCAAAAACCGGTTCAGGCCGCTACCGACACGCCGGGTCGTATCGCGCACCAGACGTGCAAGCAGCCAGCCAAGGAGCAAGATCGCAAGGGCGGCAATCAGTGAAGGCGCATAACTCAAGATCGCAGAGAGTGCATCGGTCGCAGCCTGCTGCAAAGCCGACACCGAAGAGGTTGCACTTTCCATATCTCTGTCTTTCGTTTCTGCGCACCAAGAAGGGTGTTTGCTGCTTCCGCCGTATATCTTGTGTTATAGGTTAGCACTGTCGCGACATCCGCCATACTGAAATTGCTCGCATTGTCCTGACAGAGAAAAGCTGGTTGGGGTGGGCGGGCGGCCACTTAGTGTGTCTCAGTCTCGGCAACCGGAGTTAAACAGACTGACATATTCACAATTTCTTCGCGCGCCCGCAGATTGTTTCACTGCCCGTTACGACTTTTGGGAGCGGATACCCTACAAATGTCTGGAATGTCCCGCATCCCGTAGATTAAACTGTCAAAAAAATGCTGCGCTTTGCAGGAAAGACCGCTTCGCGGAAGCGGACCTTTCAACTCAAATGGCCTTGAAATGTCCGGTTAGGGCCGCCAGCGGCCGCCCTCATATTCTGCCAGCATCTTGAGATGATACTGCTTGGCCGCTTTCAAACGGCTCACTAGACGGATTTCGAAACAAGTCGAGTGCTGCGGAGCGTTAGGATGCGCCGGGTATGACGGTCAGCCCCAACATGTTCCAACTCTGCATGCCGCCGCGGTAGTAGAAGATCTTCTCCGCCGGAAAGCCTGCGTCGATCATACGACGCGCCGCGGTTGGTGACTGGCCACACCAGGGTCCGTTGCAGAACAGCACGACGGCAGGAACGTCAGCCTCGCAAATCCAACCATCGAAATCGACCTCGCACCCCAGCTCACCGAGTCTGTCAGCGGCCTCGTTATACGGGACAGAGATTGCTCCCGGGATCGTGCCTTCCTCGTATTCCGGGCGTATACGTCCATCGACTAGTACGGCATCACCGGACTGCAGAAACTCCAGCACCTCCAATTCTCCAATCGTTGTCACGCCAGGAGCGGGGCTCATAGGTTGGATGCAGAAATTCGGGCAGGGCCGTGAGGTTCTGACCCAAGGTTCGCCCAAGCGTGCTTCTTTATCCTGACTGCGCATAATCTCAAGAGGACCGTCAGTTGTCTGAACGGTGACACTCATGATGTTCTTGGTAATGCCGACTTCGTCAGCCATGGCTGCCGTGGCCGTCACTACAACCGATAGGCCAAACAGTATTCCTCGCATCTGCATATCTCCCTTACCCCGCGCTGATACCCATCATACAGCCCCCAATTGGCAGGTCGAGAATGCTTCTTATCTCTTGTTTCACACTCGCGGTTCGGAGCTATCAGCATCTGCTGCATTGAAATGCTACGCACGATCGCCAATGTCTGCTTAGGTGAAGCCGCACTGCGGCAACGGTCTTAGAGATGAACGTCTGGTTTGGGCCGGAAGCCGCCGAGATTAGGCGCAAGAACGGATACGGAATCGCACATCCGGCTTATGTGTTTTTCGCCCGAAACGCACCTCCGCTACCATTTACTTCCTTCGCTTTCGTCCGCTCATCACCCCCAGAATGTCTGGTTAGTTGGGTGTTCAGTTAGGAATACTCGTTCTCCCTTCGTGCGCTTCCAGCTTCCGAATGGCCGAGATTCCTGGAGCAGAACCGTGAGTCAGACAGTGAGCGGTCCAAGATCGCTTCGACTTGCTTCAGACTGTTTGCAGTCAAAGTTGCGACCTCCGGGACCGTGCAGCCGGCGACGGCAAGCCGCGGCATGGCGGTTCCGCGAAGGTCGCCGAATGTGAGCCCGTCGCTTCCGGCGGCAACTTGCATCTTGTCCTGTTGGTTCTGAAGCGGTCGCTGATCCACGGGCGCTTGCGCGTGTTTGCGAGGAAGGTCCGTTCTCCAGCTCGCGAAGGATGGGAAGTACCAACTTCGAAAAGCGAACTGCGTTAATCATGCCCTACGGAAAGGGCCGCCGATAGCACAAGTCAGCGTCCGAGGTATCGTTGTGCCAGATGTGGCTTTATGCGGCCAATCATCTGCAGGAAGTCACACTGGGCGTTTCGGCCGACGTCATGTCGTTTTCCATAAGCTCGAAAACACCTGGGATCGGGTCGACGTGCAAATTCGCCTTACGCTCGGGCGGTTTTCAGGCTGATTCGGTATTCCCGGCGTTGTTGCCAGTTCATATCTGATTGCAATCGCTCCGCGTCCTGTTCTGGTCCGGTCCTGCCACTTCGAATGCGCGTTCAGGCACGTTGATAGCGATGAAAGTCCTGATGAACCGCGAGTTGGGCTTAGAAACATCGGGAGTTGACGGACTCGAGGGGCTCCGGCTCACCTTTCGCAATAATCATTAGGTTCATAAACCCAGAAACCAGAGCTTTTCCGGGCAGCTCAAAACCTAGACTTCGACCGTCAGCGGACATGTAGAGCAGCCCCTCTTTTCGTCTTTCTGTTTGATCGATACTCCACCTTAACAAAAAACCCCGGCGCTTTGGCCGGGGTTTTCCTTGTTAGTTAATCGAAACTACGACCGGGTGAAGCTGAAATACTTCAGCTTCGGCGTATTCTCGGGCTGCACATCGATGTTCAGGTCCGAGCGCATGCCCCAGTTAAGCACCTGGTGGTGGACCGGCAGGTAGAGAACCTCCTCCTGCACAGTGTCCCAGATGTCCGCTATCATACCATTGCGCTTGTCGAGATCGGTTTCCGAAGCCAGAGCCTGAATGGTCTGGTCAAGTTCCGGGTTCGAGTAACGAGTGCCGTTCCATGACCCGTACTTTTCGCCTTTGGTGTGTACGAGGAAGTTGAACACGTACTCGGAATCGAAGGTGGGCACACCCCATCCCAGCATGTAAAAGTCGGTTTCCAGGTTGTTAATGAGTGGGAAATGCTGGGCTTTTGGCTTGGCATCGAGGTTCACGGTGACACCGATCTGGGCCAGCATGCCGACAGCGGCCTGACAGATTGCTTCATCGTTGATGTAGCGATCGTTCGGGCAGTCGAGCTGGATCGAGAAGCCATCGGTATAGCCGGCCTCCGCCATAAGCGCCTTGGCGGCGTCGACATCGGTTTCGGGTACGGCGTCCAGTTCAGGCGTCCAGCCGTTCACAAAGGGCGGCATGATCACACCGGCAGGCTCTGACTGGCCGCGCATAACGACCTGCTGGATCGCATCGCGGTTGATGGCGATTTTCATGGCTTGGCGCACGCGTTTATCGGCCAGCGGATTGGCACCATCGACGTTGTCATTGGCCAGATCTTCGTCACCCATGTTCATGCCGAAAAAGATCACCCGGTTTTCCGGGGCGGTGCGCACGGTCAGATTGTCGGCCGAGGCAACCCGTTCAATATCCTGCACAGGCACGTTCTGGATGAAGTCCACCTCGCCCGACAGAAGTGCCGCAATCCGCGTGGCGGCGTTCTGGATCGGGGTGTACTCGATCCGGGTGACTTCCATCGGGAACTCGCCCATGCCCCAGTAGTTCTCGTTCAGCTCGAGAACGGTCTTCACGTCGGGTTCCCGGCTGATCAACCTGTAGGGGCCGGTGCCGTTGGCATTCTTGGCGGCAAATGTGTCTTCGCCCCCCTCATAGTCCTGCACCTTGACGGCGTTGTTCGCCTCGGCCCAGTCCTTGTCGATGATGAACATGTTCGTCAGGTTCGACGGCATGATCGGGTTCGGGCCGTTGGTTTCGATCTCGATCTGGTAGGGACCTGTGGCACGCACTTCCTTCACGCTCGCCAGAAGTTCCTTGTAGTCGGAATCGTCTGTCATCGCGCGGTCAAGTGAGAACTTAACGTCTTCACTGTCAAAGGCGGCACCGTCATGGAACGTCACGCCTTCGCGTAGGTTGAAAACCCATACATTCGGGTTGTCCGGGGAAACCGCCCAGTCGGTGGCGAGTGCGGGCACCATAGTGCCCTCCATGTCCCGGATGACCAGCGGCTCCATGATCTGGTGGTTGACTGTGATGGTCGGACCTTCGTTCTGAGCATGTGGATCAAGTGTCAGTGCGTCGCCTTCGCGCGCCCAG
The DNA here is from genome assembly GCA_947503175.1 of uncultured Paracoccaceae bacterium. GTDB lineage: Bacteria > Pseudomonadota > Alphaproteobacteria > Rhodobacterales > Rhodobacteraceae > Ovoidimarina. The sequence continues at coordinate 746,906 of CANNCO010000002.1, read as the reverse complement.
CGCAGCGTTTCGGCGCTTGCAGCCCCGGCCGTGAGTGCCACGGTGGAGGCCGCCAGCAAGAGATGGCGTAGTGTCATCAGTTATCTCCCATAGAGTTCTTTTGATTATGGCGCAGGATTATGCCCTAGCCTGCGGGGTTTGCAACCCGAACGGGTCGATGAACGTGGTCGTTGCCCGTCAGGACGGCAAAGCGGCCCGAAAGATGCCAAGGCGCTGATCATCAACATCGGGAATTGCCGCGATTCCCCGCATCTGGGGAAACGGGTCGAGGTGGAGGTTGAGGCGGGCATAGCGGGTGGCGCGTGCGCAATCGTCAAACAGCGGTTTGCGTTTCGAGACGGTTGGGTTGGATCGTGTCGCCGGGTCGTGGGTGATGGCAAGAAACCGAGCGGAACGTAACAGGTTCTCGAGCACAGCGACGGCGTCATCCGGCCAAAGGTGGTTTAGGGTCTGACGACAGACGACGAGGTCGGAGGGCGGGTAAGTGTGGGTACGGGCGTCACCCACATCGAACTGCCAGCCCAAATCAGCAAACGCCGCCTGGTTTCGGGCGACGATCACCTGCGAGACGTCGAAGCCGTGGAAGGCGACGTCCTTGGAGACCTCAAGCACATGAGGCCACCAGGACATGCCCCCGCAACTGACGTCCACAATCCGGCGGATGCTGTGCGACCGGATGAATCGGATCAACCCCTGCACAACCGGCGCGTTCGATCCCAGCGCGCTTCCGGGGCCGGAGCCGTTGCCCGCTGTCGTCCATCGATTGGTCTCATAGACGCGGTCGAAGACGGGGGTGAGGGAGTTCGCCGAATTCATGCCCGGATCATCGGCGTATTTGGTGAATGGCTCGTTTATGGCGACGCGTCAGTCGCGTGCCAACCGCCCCCACAGGTCGTATTCACCGGCCTCATCGACCTCTACGGTGACGATGTCGCCGGGGCTGAGCTTTTCATGGCCCTCGTCGATGAAGAGATTGCCGTCGATTTCGGGGGCGTCGGCTTTGGTGCGGCAGGTTGCGGCGTTGGTATCGACCTCATCGACGACGACCTCCATCGTCTGGCCTATTTTCGCGGCGAGTTTTGCCTCTGAGATATCCTGCGCGCGAACCATGAAACGGTCCCACCGGTCTTGTTTGACCTCTTCATTGACATGGTTCGGCAGGGCGTTCGAACGGGCGCCGTCGACGTTCTCGTATTTGAAACACCCGACCCGGTCGAGTTGGGCCTCGGTCAGCCAGTCGAGCAGCGTCTGGAATTCCTCTTCCGTCTCGCCCGGGTAGCCGACGATGAAGGTCGAGCGGAGGGTTATGTCCGGGCAGACCTCGCGCCATGCGGCGATCTCATCCAGCGTTTTGGCGGCGGCTGCGGGTCGTGCCATGCGGCGCAGGACGTCCGGATGCGCATGTTGGAACGGGATATCGAGATAGGGCAGGACAAGGCCCTCTGCCATTAGTGGGACGAGTTGCCGGACATGCGGGTAAGGGTAGACGTAATGCAGCCGGACCCATGCCCCGAGCGATCCCAGATCACGGGCCAGATCGGTGATATGGGCGCGGTGGCCGTTCGCCTCGGCATGTTTGATATCGACGCCATAGGCCGAAGTGTCTTGCGAGATCACGAGGAGTTCCTTCACCCCCGCCTCGACCAGCTTTTCGGCTTCGCGGATCACCGCATGGGCGGGCCGGGAGGCGAGACGTCCACGCATATCGGGGATGATGCAGAACTTGCACTTGTGGTTACAGCCCTCGGAGATCTTCAGATAGCTGTAATGGCGCGGCGTCAGCGAAATGCCGCGCGCGGGCAGAAGATCGATGAACGGATCGGGGTCGGGCGGGACGGCGGCGTGGACGGCGTCCAGAACAGCTTCGTATTGGTGGGGGCCGGTGACCGCCAGAACCTTTGGGTGCGCGCCGGTGATGTAGTCGGGTTCCGCGCCGAGGCAGCCGGTGACGATCACACGCCCGTTTTCCGTCAGAGCCTCGCCGATTGCTTCGAGGCTTTCGGCCTTGGCGCTGTCCAGAAACCCACAGGTGTTCACGATCACCGCGTCGGCACCGCCATAGTCGGGCGAGATCGCGTAACCCTCGGCGCGAAGTCGGGTCAGAATGCGCTCGCTGTCGACAAGCGCCTTGGGGCAGCCGAGTGAGACCATGCCGATGGTCGGTTGGCCGGCGCGCCTTTCGTTCGGCACGCGGGCGTGGGCCAGATCGGGGCGCAGCTCTGGGGGGTTCTGGGTCATGGCCCCGCGCTATAGCGGCGAGGCGAGGTCGTGGAAAGGGGCGATGCGCGCCCCGGACCCGATCCGGCGCCTCTGCCGCCCGTTCAGCGGATCGGCAGTTCGGTGGTTTCCTTGATCTCTTCCATAACGAAGCTGGCCGAGACATCCTTGAGGTCGATCTTTTTGATCAGCCGCTTGTAGAGCTGGTCATAGGCGGCCACATCGGCGACACGCGCGCGGATCAGATAATCCTGTTCGCCTGATGTGCGGTAAGCGCCCAGCACCTCGGGGAGGGCGCGCACCGCCTTGATGAACGCGTCGGCCCACGCAGCGTCATGGCGGTCGGTCTTGACCGAAATGAACACGATCAGGCCCAGTCCGACCTTATCGGGATCGACCAGAGCGACGCGTCCGGTGATCAGCCCGTCCTCTTCCATCCGGCGGATGCGCCGCCACGTGGCGTTTCGCGAAAGGCCCACAAGCTCTGCCAGAGCCTCAACCGAGCGTCCTGCATCACGTTGCAATTGGCCAAGGATGCGTCGGTCTATGTCATCATATATTACCATTCAGGCAGGTTAGTGGGATGATTTCCCAGAACCAATCGAAATCTGCAGGTTTTTGGGCAGAATGTACCCGAACTGTCGGGCAAACTGCCGGGAACTTTCTTGGGAGATCCGTAATGCAATCCGTGACCCGGCTGTTCACCACCCATCCGCAATCGGTGAATGAGAGCTATCTTGAGCATCTCTGGTTCGCGATCCGGTTTGCCGCGTTGTTGGCGCTAGCCGCCGGTGCGGCGCTGGTCCATGCGGTCCTGCCCTTCATGTTCGAGAAGACGGCGAGCCGGATCGTGGCAAAGCTTTACGCCCGGACGCACAATCGGGGCGCCTGACCCCGTTCCTTCCCCTTGAAGCGAAGCGTGGCACACGCCATCCTTTCCTTGGGGCGGCAGGAGGCGAAAATGCGCTGGATTATCAGGATTGCGGGAGTGCTTGTTCTGGCAGTGGTGCTGCTGATGGGTGCGTTGTTCCTTTTGCCGGTGGACCGGATCGCGGGTCTGGCCGAAGCTCGGTTCGAGGCGGCGACGGGCCGGACCCTGTCGGTCGAAGGGGATGCGCGGCCTGCGATCTGGCCGAATCTGGGGATCGAAACAGGGGCGATCGAGATTTCGGAACCCGGCGGGGGTGAAACGTTCCTGCGGGCCGAGGCATTGTCGGTCGGGGTGGATTGGCGGGCCTTGATTGGTGGCGAGTTGCGGATCACTGAAGTGACGGTGGACGGGCCAGACATTACTTTGCGTCCTGGTGGCGACAGCGCTGCCGCACCGATAAATGCCACTGGTCCAGCGTCCAACTCCACGAACAGTCAGACGGCATTTTCCATCGACCGCGCGGTGATCCGGGATGGTCGGGTGACAATCCTTGGGACCGATGGCAGCACGACCCGGATCACAGGTGTTAATGTTGGCCTGACGCTGCCGGAGTTTGACGGGCCTTTTGAGTTGGAAGGCGGGGCGGAGGTGAACGGTCAGGCTATGGACCTTCGCCTTGCGGCATCGTCCCTCGCGGGCCTCATGGGTGATGGGGCCGAAGACGTTTCGCTGAACCTGTCGGCAGATGACCTGAGTGCCAGTTTTGCTGGGCGGGCCGGGTTGGAACCCCTTGGCGCGTCAGGACGGCTGGAGGCCGATCTGGGCCGTTTGGCGGGGGTTTCGGCTTTGGCGGGGATTGCGCGGCCGGAGCTTTCTGCCGGGATGGGGCGCGATGCGATTACGATCGCGGCAGACGCGGACATCACGACGGATCAGGTCGCACTTCTGGGGGCGGCGATCAGGCTGGATCAGAACCGCTTGGACGGGGACGTGACCATCGCGCTGAACGGTCCCCGCCCGCGGATTTCGGGTGCGCTGGCGGCGGGTGCGTTGGTGATTGATGGCGGCGAGGATGCAGAAGCAGGTGGCGCTGCCGATGAAGGCGGTAGTTCCGGCTGGTCGACGGAGCCCATTGACGTGTCGGGTCTGGGTGCGGTTGACATGGATCTATCACTTGCTGCTGCGAGCATTGATACGGGCACCTCGCAACTGGGTCGGACGCGGCTGAACCTTGCGTTGGACGACCGGCGGCTGGTGACGACGATCCGGGAATTGAACGCTTATGACGGGAGCGTTGTCGGGAACATCGTCGTCAACGGGCGGGGCGGATTGTCGGCGAGCGCGGATCTGAACGGGTCGGCCATCGCGATCTCGCGCCTGTTTGCGGAACTTCTGGATTTCGACCGCCTGATCGCGCTGGGTGACATGGAAATCCAGGTGCTGGGCTCGGGCAATTCGATGAACGCGTTGATGAACTCGCTGAACGGCGGCGGCAGTTTCCGGTTCGGGGCGGGAGAGCTTCTGGGCCTCGACCTTGTGGGGATGTTGCGGAACCTCGACACGTCATTCGTGGGCGAGGGCGCGAGTACGATCTTTGACGAGATCACCGGTACGTTCCGGATCGAGAACGGGGTGGTGATCAACGAGAACCTGCGGATGACAGCGCCGCTGTTCAATGCAACCGGCAGCGGTCAGGTGGGGCTAGGCGGACAGACGCTGAATTACCGGTTGGTGCCGAAAATCCTGCAAGGCGAAGGCGCAGGGATCAGCGTTCCGGTCAAGATCACGGGGACATGGGACAATCCGAAGTTCGGGTTGGATATGGCCGGGTTGATCAACGAGAACGCGCGGGAAGAGATCGAGGCGGCGAAGGACAGGGTTGAGCAGCAGTTGAAGGATAAGGTGCAGGAAGAGCTTGGTACGGCCGCGGGGCAGTCCGCCGAGGATGCGCTGAAGGAAAAGCTGAAGGAAGAGGCAGGGCGTGGATTGTTGAACTTGCTGGGTCGGAACTGACGCCTGCGGACTTTGCCTTTTAGTTTTGTTGGTTGATCGAGCGCCCGACGATGTCAGCCGTCCTTTTGTGACCAGCGGCACTCGATTTTGATCTGACTCTTGCCTGTTCTGGGTGCGAAACTGCGTTCTCTTGTGAAATGCGTCACAAAAATGCCTTGAAATGAGCACAATGCATGCATGATCACTCAAACTGATGTCGCATTATTGAGGCTAATATTTAGTTGTTGTTAACCAGTTTCGAGGTTCCTGGCTAAGCCAGAACAGAGTGACCTAACGAGTTAAGAAGAAGAGCGAGTGAGAAAATGACGAGTGTTATACATCCCATTACCCGCGGACCGAATGCCGTCTACCGGAAGACCGATCCGACGCAGTTTGTTCTGAGAAAAGGTCTGGAAGACTATTCCGATGACGACCTAGCGGCGCTTGAGGCCGATATATGTGTGTTTTCGATGCATGGTGTGAAGTCTTCGCGGTTGCGTCAGTTACTGGACATCTCAGGCCGGATCCTCGAATTCGCCAACGATGTGGATGCTGCGGCGGCCTGACCCGGCCCGCCATCGTCACGTCTCACGCCCAATCTCATGCTACTGAATGGGTCGCAGCGATCCGCCATATGCCCAAAATAATCTATACAACACAAAGAGCCGCAGCTTTCGCTGGCGGCTCTGATCTTGTGTTCTGCCGTCGCTTAGCGACGGCGGTCGCGCCGTGAACTCATGGGCTGGAACGCCACGCCCACATGCGCCTCGCAATAGGGCTTGCCAGCTTGGGTGGGCAGTCCGCAGAACCAGAAATCATCGGTGGCCGGGTCGCCCACAGGCCATTTGCAGGTTCGTTCGGTCAGCTCCATCAGGCTGATTTTTTTGGACTTCTTCTCGACTTCGCGGACGCTGGCCAATGCCTCGGGTGAGATTTCATTGGCCGATGGCTGAGGGGGAAGAGGCTGGCCAGCCGGGATGATCTGGCGCCGGGCAGGTGTCGTAGGACGCTCGGGTGCGGTTTGGATCGCCGATTCTTCCTTGGCGGGCGCAGCCGCCTTGGTCTCCGCCGCGGGCTTCTCTTTCTCCTTGGCAGGCTTCGCCGGAGCGGCACCTGCACGGTTCGACAGTCCCAGCCGGTGGACTTTGCCGATCACGGCGTTGCGGGTCACTCCACCCAGCTCTTTGGCGATCTGGCTTGCAGATTGTCCTTCGCTCCACATCTTTTTCAGGGTTTCCACCCTTTCGTCGGTCCAGGACATGGCAGTTCCCATCTGAAAAGCGGCCCGCCTGTGCAGAGCCGCTTGGAATTTCGAGTTGCCTCTATTCTAAACACCGCAACTGCGGATACAAGCCCGTGAGACGGGACGTTTTGCAAGGTAGGGCAGGGAATGCAGATAAATCGAGATATGGGCGTGCGTCGCTTCGGACGCTGGAACATGCTGGGACTCTATGAACTGGCCTGGCGCGAGGCGCGCCGGTTTCTCACCGTCTGGACCCAGACCCTTCTGGCTCCCTTGGCGACGGCGGGGCTGTTCCTTGCGGTCTTTGCGCTGGCGATTGGGCCGTCGCGGGGGGATGTGATGGGGGTGCCGTTCCTGCATTTTCTGGCGCCCGGTATCCTAATGATGACGGTGATCCAGAACGCGTTTGCCAATACCTCGTCCTCGCTGATGATCGGGAAGGTGCAGGGGAACATCGTCGACACGCTGATGCCGCCCCTGTCGCCTCTGGAGTTGGTTCTGGGCTATGTAGCGGGCGGTCTCTTGCGCGGGCTGATGGTGGCGCTGACGATCGCAGTGGTGATGAAGCTGGCGCTGGGTGTGCCGATTGAGCACCCCTTATGGGCGCTGGTCTTTGCGGCGCTGGGGTCGATCCTGTTGGGTGGTCTGGGGATTGTTGCCGCGATTCTGGCGGAGAAATTCGACCATATGGCGGCGATCACGAATTTCATCGTTACGCCTTTGGCCTTTCTGTCGGGTACGTTTTACTCGACCGAGGGGCTGCCGCAGGCGATGCAGGTGCTGACCCATCTGAACCCGGTGTTCTATCTGATCGATGGGGTGCGGTATGGGTTTATCGGTACGTCGGACAGTTCGCCATGGCTGGGTCTGGTGATCTGTAGCGTGACTGCGCTGGCGGTGCTTGGCCTGTGCTGGCACTGGTTTCGCACCGGCTATCGGCTTAAGCCCTGATACGACCTTCGCGCCACGCGAGCGTGAGGCCGGCCGCAACGATCACTGCGCCGCCGGTGATGCTGATGGCGTCGGGGATCACGTCAAAAATCAGCGCGTCATAGAGCGTTGCGAATAGAAGCGTTGCATAGCTGAACGGGACGACAAGGCTGGCCTCGGCGCGGGCCATAGCGTTGACGAAACAGCCCTGCGCGCAGGCCATGAGAAGACCAAGCCCAGCAAGCGCGGCCCATTGCGCCGGGGTTGGCATGATCCAGACCGGGAGTACGGCAAGGGTCGCGATAGAAAGCCCGATTGCGTTGTTGATGAACAGGATCTGCAGGGGCCGTTCGCGACCGCTTAGGCGTTTGATCAGGATAACCTCGATACCCATGACCAGCGCGGCCCCCAATGCGAGAAGGGTACCGGGATGGATTGCGCCGTCGCCGAGCCGGAGCAGGATCAGAGCGCCGCTAAATGCCAGTGCCGCAGCGCCCCAGCGCCACGGCCCCACACGCTCGCCCAGAAGCGGGATCGCGAGGATCATCGCGAAGACCGGGTTGAGAAAGCTGATTGCGGTGGCGTCGCTCAGCGGGATGAAGGCCACGGCGGCGAACATAAGCGTGACCCCGAGCCAGCCGAAGAAGGTTCGTCCGAGGTGCAGCCGGTAGTGGACCTTTCCGAATGTCGGACGCAGGACGGCGATTACCGTCGAGAGGGCGATGAACGCGAAGAGGAAGCGCCCGTGGCTGATCTGGAGGGCGTGGAGCGGGGGGCCGAGCGCATCAGTGCCAAGGGCCTTGGCCAGAAGGGTTGTTGCCGCGATGAACGTGGTTGCCAACAGCATCAGGGCGATGGCCTGCCCCGGATGCTGGGCTGCCGGGGCAAAAACCGGCGTCGGGATCGGAGGCGAGACCTTGGGTGGCATGTGCGGAAGCTATAGGCGCTTGTTGCCGGTACGCCAGCCCTCTTGACAGGGGCCGAGCCGAAATCCTATTGCAGGGCCTATGATCGAGACCGTCCTCAAAGCACTCCGACGCCGACGCTGACTTAAGCGTCCGATCCCGCGCGCCTTCGCGCATCTTCCCCCTTGTTGACTTGCCCATCCGCCGCTGGCACCCATTGGGCTCTTGATTTCCCGAGGACTTCCGATGATCCCGTCGATCCTGCCGACCTATAACCGTGCTCCGATTTCGTTCGAGAAAGGAGAGGGATGCTGGCTGACCGCCACCGATGGTACCCGATACCTTGATTTCGGGGCGGGGATTGCGGTGAACGTGCTGGGCCATGCGCATCCGGCGCTTGTTGGCGCGCTGACGGAACAGGCGGGCAAGGTCTGGCACCTGTCGAACCTTTATCAGATCCCGGAGCAGCAGGAACTGGCGGACCGGCTGGTCGAGGCGACCTTTGCCGATACCGTGTTCTTCACCAATTCGGGGACGGAGGCTTGCGAGTTGGCGGTGAAGATGGCGCGGCGGTACTGGTTCGAGAAGGGGCAGCCCGAGCGGACCGATATCGTGACCTTCGAGGGTGCGTTTCACGGGCGATCGTCAGCGGCCATTTCTGCTGCCGGGTCGGAGAAGATGACCAAGGGGTTCGGGCCGCTTTTGCCGGGGTTCGTGCATCTGCCGTGGGGCGATCACGAGGCGTTGCAGGCGGCGATTACAGACACGGTGGGCGCGATCCTGATCGAACCGGTGCAGGGGGAGGGGGGTATTCGGCCCCTGCCGGATCAGTGTCTGAAAGGTTTGCGCGATCTATGTGATGAACATGGCATTCTGTTGATCCTGGACGAGGTGCAGTGCGGGATGGGCCGGACCGGCAAACTGTTTGCCCATGAATGGGCCGGTGTGACGCCGGATATCATGATGGTCGCCAAGGGGATCGGTGGCGGTTTTCCTCTCGGGGCCGTTCTGGCGACCGAGGCCGTTGCCGCGCCGATGACGGCGGGGACGCACGGATCGACCTATGGGGGCAATCCACTGGCATGTGCTGTGGGAAGTGCGGTGATGGAGGTCGTCTCGGACGATGCGTTTCTCGATGACGTGACCCGAAAGGCCGGGGGGCTGCGGCAGAAGCTGGAAGGGTTGGTCGCGGCGCATCCGGATGTGTTCGAGGCCGTGCGTGGCATGGGTCTGATCCTCGGACTGAAGTGCAAGGTGCCGAATACGGATGTGGTTGCCGCCTGTTATGACCAGCATCTTTTGACGGTGGGAGCGGCGGATAACGTCGTGCGTCTGCTACCGCCACTAAACATTTCCAAGGCGGAGATCGCGGAGGCTGTGGAGCGGCTGGATCGTGCCGCCGCATCGCTTTCCGTCAATGCCGCCTGATCCGGAACAGTAAGATGACCCATTTTCTTGACATTCATAAGACCGATGCCACCGATTTGCGGGGGATGATCGACACGGCCCGGGCAATCAAGGATGCCCGCGCGGGGCGTCCGAAGGGCGCGCCGGACGATGATAAGGCGCTGGCCGGTCATATGGTGGCGCTGATCTTTGAGAAGCCGTCGACCCGGACGCGGGCGTCGTTTGATGTGGGCGTGCGCCAGATGGGCGGGCAGACGATGGTACTGTCGGGCAAGGATATGCAACTGGGGCACGGCGAGACGATCGCGGACACGGCGCGGGTTCTTTCGCGCTATGTGGATTTGATCATGATACGGACCTTTGATGAAGCGACGCTTTTGGAATTGGCCGAACACGCGACCGTGCCGGTGATCAACGGGCTGACCGACCGGACCCATCCCTGTCAGATCATGGCGGATGTCATGACCTATGAGGAGCATCGCGGGTCGATTGCCGGGAAAAAGGTCGTCTGGACTGGCGATGGGAATAACGTCTGCGCGTCCTTCCTGCATGCCGCGGGGCAGTTCGGGTTTGACCTGACATTTACCGGGCCAGAGGTTCTGGACCCCGAGCCGGAATTCGTAGAGTTCGCCCGCTCGAAAGGATCGACCGTAATGATCGAACGGGATGCGGACCGTGCCGTGGAGGGTGCCGATCTGGTGGTGGCCGACACGTGGGTGTCGATGCACGATGCGCAATCTTCGCGCGAGCGGCGGCACAACCTGTTGCGGGGCTATCAAGTGAACGATGCGCTGATGGCGAAGGCAAAGCCAGATGCGTTGTTCATGCATTGCCTGCCTGCGCATCGGGAGGAAGAGGTCACCAGCGCCGTAATGGACGGACCTCATTCGGTGATCTTCGACGAGGCCGAGAACCGCCTGCATGCGCAAAAGGCTGTGATGCGATGGTGTCTGGGGGTCTGACGCCCTAGCCGCGTGTTTGCGGCGTGCGAATGCCAAGGATCTGGCCTGCTACCTGTGTGCGGAGGATCTGGGCCGTGCCACCGCCGATGGTGAACATGCGTACGTCGCGATACATACGTTCCAGGGGTTCCTGATCGCCATAGCCACGGGCGCCGAACATCTGAAGCGCGTCGCTGACCACCTTGATCGCGGTCTCTGAGGCGAACATCTTGGCGCGCGCCGCCATCGTGATGTCGGGAAAGGCGCTACCGCCAGGCCCACGCGATTTCGCGGCCTCGTGCAGCATCAGGCGGGAGGCGTGAACGCCGGTATCCATGTCGGCAAGCATCCACTGAAGACCCTGAAATTCGGCAATTGGGCGACCGAATTGATGGCGTTCGAGCACGTAGCGTTTGGCGTGGTCCAAGGCGCCCGCGGCCACGCCCATGGCGATGGTGCCCGCGCCGACGCGCTGGCTGTTATAGGCGTTCATCAGGTCGGCGAAGCCGCGTTTGTAACCGGAAGGCGGGACGACTGCGAAGGATGCGTCGACTTCCAGATCGGTGAACCGGAGTTCGGCCTCGGGCATCCCGCAGAGGCCCATGGTCCGCTCGTGCCGGACAACCTCGAAGCCCTCGGGATAGTCGTTCTTTGACGGGTCGCAGGCGACGAGGAAGCCGCCGATGCCCAGTTCGGTTCCGTCCTCTTCCAGGACGCGGGCGAAGATCAGGTGCAGTTTCGAAACGCCACCGCCGGTGATCCAGTGCTTGGTGCCGTTGAGGATGAATGTGTCGCCCACGCGACGGGCGGTTGTCTTCATCTCGGTGGCTGCACTGCCAGCGTCGGGTTCGGTGATGCAGATTGCGGGTTTGTCGCCAGCGAGAACGATCGGGGCGCAGAACGCCTTCTGTTCCTCGGTGCCATAGGCCATGATGGCGCTGATGCCGCCCATATTCGCCTCGACCACGATCCGGGCCGTCAGGGTACAGGCCTTGGCGATCTCTTCGACGACGAGGGCCACGTCATAGAAGGACGCGCCCTGACCGCCATAGGCGGTGGGGATCGACATGCCCATAAGGCCGGCATCGGCCAGATCACGGACGTTGTCCCAGCAGTACTCGCGTTTCTGGTCCCAGCGCGCTGCGCTCGGAGCGAAGACCTTTGCCAGTTCGCGCGCCTGATCGCGGAAAACCTCGGTCGAGCTATTCAATTCAGTTCTCCCCTCTTGCGGAGCCAGATAGCACCTGTGGGCGTTCGTTCAACGACCGTCGTCAGAGGATATGGCCGGATTTCCGGGCCTTTACATCCAGATATTCGGCATTCTGATCGGTTTTGCCAACGGCGAGCGGGACACGTTCGACGACTTCGATCCCGCAGCCTTCCATCATCGCGACCTTGGCCGGGTTGTTGGTCAGAAGGCGGATGCGGGTGATGCCTAAACTGCGTAGAATCTGCGCGCCGGTTCGGAAATCGCGTTCATCATCCTCGAACCCGAGCCGGTGATTGGCCTCGACCGTATCGAAGCCCTGATCCTGAAGGCTGTAGGCGCGCATCTTGTTGGCAAGCCCGATGCCGCGGCCCTCCTGATTCAGATAGAGTAGGATGCCGGAGCCTTCTGCGCCCATCCGGGTAAGGGCACCCTGAAGCTGTGCACCGCAATCGCATTTGAGCGAGCCCAGAACGTCGCCCGTGAAACAGGCCGAATGCAGACGGACGAGGATCGGTTTCGAGCGGTCGGGACGGCCGATCTCGACGGCATAGTGCTCTTCCCCGCAGTCTTCGGGGCGAAAGACGTGAACGCGGCCGCCGCCTGCGGCCATCGGTACCCGGGCTGCGATGATATCGTGAAGCGGGCTGGCATCGCTGAGTGCGTTTGAAATGTCTTTGGCAGGAAGATGGGTCAGGTCGGTTGCGTCCGGCGCGGGGGTCAGGACCAGCGCGGCGGGTAGGAGACGGGCCGACTTGGTCAACCGGAGCGCAAGACGATGCAGGTCGGCGTCGCCCTCGCGCAGGGTCCGGAACGGACCTTTAAGCGGGGACAGGAGATCCGCGGCGGGATCTGCCACGGCCCGAACCCATTCCGCATCGGCATCGGCGGGAAGCACGATGCGGGCAAGGTCCGTGTCATAGGCTCGCGCCTTCAGTGTCGCCGCGCGCCGGTCGGTTATCGCGAGTGTGGGTTTGCCCAGAGACCGGAGTGTGGCCATTCGCTCGGACGTCAGCGTCTCTGCCGGGATAAAAACCGCGGAGCTGTTAGTCCCATCAAGCACCACCGGCAGGCCCATGCGTAGATCAGCCCGCGCGCGGGCGATCCGTTCGGCCAGGGTGGGGATCAGGGTCATTCCGCGGTCCATTTTTGTGGTCTGACCGCCTCTCTACTGTGGATGCGGCCAAAACTGAAACATTTGCTGACGTACCCACACGTCCGCGTGAGTAGTTTGCAGCAAACCTTGCCGACCCGCCACCTTCGGCGCATCTCTGCCGCATCAACACGGAGGCAAAGATGGCCAACCTGAAGAAAATTCTGCTTGTCGATGATGACGACGATCTACGCGAAGCGCTGGGTGAGCAGTTGGTGATGACCGAAGATTTCGATGTCTTCGAGGCGGCCAATGGATCTGAGGCGATGGAGAAGGCCCGTGCGGGGATCTATGACCTTGTGATCCTAGATGTGGGTCTGCCGGATACGGATGGTCGTGAGTTGTGCCGCCGGATCCGCAAAGCCGGCGTGAAATGCCCCGTTCTGATGCTGACCGGCCATGACAGCGACGCCGACACAATTCTGGGCCTCGATGCGGGTGCCAATGATTACATTACGAAACCCTTTAAATTCCCGGTTCTTTTGGCCCGCATCCGCGCGCAGTTGCGGCAGCATGAACAGTCCGAAGACGCCGTGTTCCAGCTTGGGCCGTATACCTTCCGTCCGGCGCAGAAGATGCTGGTCACCGACGAGGACAAGAAGATCCGCCTGACCGAGAAAGAAACCAATATTCTGAAGTTCCTGTACCGCGCGACCGAAGGTGTTGTGGCACGTGATGTGCTGCTTCACGAGGTATGGGGGTACAACGCAGGTGTTACGACACACACGCTGGAGACGCATATTTATCGTCTTCGCCAGAAAATAGAGCCAGATCCGTCAAACGCACGCCTTCTTGTTACGGAAAGTGGAGGGTATCGGCTCGTATCTTGATGCGAATCAAAGTTCCCCCGGCCGCGAGGGGGTTATCTGGCGGCATACCTCCCTGTTGGACTGGCCGGGCCTCGTGCCCGGCCTTTTTTTGCGTATTTGTGACAAGACGAAGAGGCGGCCCTTCGGATTGAGACTTGGCCGATGCCGGGGTATAGCCGCAGGACAGCCTTTCAGGAGCTCGCCATGCCCTTCACCCTTGCCACATGGAACATCAATTCGGTTCGGTTGCGCGAGGAAATCGTTGCAAGGCTGATGCGCGAGGAGGCGCCGGATATTCTTTGTCTGCAGGAGTGCAAGTCGCCGGTCGAGAAAATGCCGCTGGAGGCGTTTGCAGAACTTGGCTACGGCCATGTCGCAGCGCGGGGGCAGAAGGGCTACAACGGCGTTGCGATCCTGTCGAAGCTGCCGCTGCGCGATGTCGGTGACAAGGATTTTGCCGATCTTGGGCATGCGCGGCACGTGGCGGCAGAGCTGGAAAACGGGGTGACGATCCACAATTTCTACGTGCCGGCGGGCGGTGATGTCCCGGACCGGTCAGTGAATGAGAAATTCGGTCAGAAGCTGGATTACCTGACCGAGATGCGGGACTGGTTCCGCGACAGTCGCCCCGAGAAGTCAATCCTTGTGGGTGATTTGAACATCGCGCCTCGGGAGGACGATGTCTGGTCGCACAAGCAGCTTCTGAAGATCGTGAGCCACACGCCGGTTGAGGTGGAGCATCTGGGCGATGCGCAGGAGGCCGGTGGCTGGGTGGATGTGACACGGGCAGACATTCCCGAGGGGCAGCTTTACAGTTGGTGGTCGTACCGTGCGAAGGACTGGGATGCCGCCGACAAGGGTCGCCGCCTCGATCACGTCTGGGCCACAGGAGATATCGCGAACGCTGCCCATGGCAGCCGGATCATGCGCGAAGCGCGCGGGTGGGAGAAACCTTCGGATCATGCGCCGGTTTTCGCGAGTTTCGATCTCTAGCCCATCCAGCCGCGATATGTCTCGTCGGCATCCTTCATGTCTTCGTAGAGCCAGACCATCCGGTCGACGAACCACACCTTGCCGATCAGGATGAGTGTGATGCCAAGAAGTGTCCAAGGCAGGCTGAAGGCCCATAGCCCGTAGACCCATGGTGGAAGGCCCGCGGCCGAGACGAGGGTCAGACCATAGGCCCAGCTTCGGTGGTGGGCCGGAATAGGGATCTGGTCGCGGTTCAGGAAGACACGCTCACCGAATGTGCCCTTTGCTGCCCAGTGATCGCGGGTCTTCGGCGCCGAGAAGGCGCGGGGGTTCACCCAAATGAGAAAGACCGCGATTGCGATTGCGATCAGCGCGCCCCAGCCGATCCAAGCGCGGCTCCAGATAGCGAGCGACAGGAGGGGGAGCGTTGCTATCCTCGAATAGACGCTCCACGGCGAGGCGTGGCGCGCCCAAGTGGCGTCATCCATGCTCATCAGCCGTTCGGAAGCTTTGAAAAAGTCCATCGTTTAACCATGGAAGCCGCGTGGCGCGCATTCAAGCCCTTGGCGCGGGCGGCCGGAGAACGCATATAGTGCGCAACACCGCACTCCCGAGGGACCGCAAGATGCTTGAACTGAACACGAATGCCGCCACCCAGCCCGAGGCCGACCTGATCAAGGATGTCTCAGAAGCCACTTTCATGGCCGATGTAATCGAAGCGAGCCGCGAAGTGCCGATCGTCGTTGATTTCTGGGCACCTTGGTGCGGCCCGTGCAAGACGCTGGGCCCGATGCTGGAAGCGGCCGTGACCGCGGCGCGCGGCAAGGTGCGGATGGCCAAGGTCAATGTTGACGAGAATCAGGGGATCGCGGGGCAGTTGCGCATTCAGTCAATCCCTATGGTTTATGCATTCTGGCAGGGTCAGCCGATCGACGGGTTTCAAGGCGCGGTGCAGGCGTCCGAGATCGAAGCGTTTATCGGGCGTCTGACGGGACTTGCCGGGGACGGCGGTCTGGGCGAGGCGATCGAGGCCGCCGAAGCAATGCTTGCCGAAGGTGCGGCGGCAGATGCGGCACAGACTTTTGCGGCGATTTTGGGCGAAGAGCCGGAGAATGCTGCAGCCTACGGCGGCTTGGTGCGCGCAAATCTTGCAGCGGGGGAGATGGATCAGGCACAGGGCCTTATGGACAATGTCCCGGAGGCCATCGCGTCGGCCCCCGAGGTAGAAGCTGCGCGTGCGCAGATCGAACTGGCCCGGCAGGCTGAAAGCGCCGGACCGGTGGCCGAACTCAGAGCCGCAGTCGAGGCCGATGCGGCAAACCATCAAGCGCGGTACGATCTGGCGCAGGCGCTCTATGCCGCCGGGGAAGCAGAAGAAGCGGTGGATGAGTTGCTGGAGCTGTTTCGCCGGGATCGCGAGTGGAACGACGGGGCCGCCAAGGCGCAGCTCTTTACCATCTTTGAGGCCTTGAAACCAACCGAGCCGGTGGTGTTGAACGGACGTCGAAAACTGTCATCAATGATATTTGCCTGACCGGCACCTCGCGCTACGTGGAATTGCATGAAGCGAGACGTGGATCTACCCGATACAATCCCGGTGTTTCCCTTGCCGGGAGCACTGCTTTTGCCGCGCGCGCGGTTGCCACTGCATATCTTTGAGCCACGCTATCTTCAGATGCTGGATGACACCCTGAAGACTGAGCACCGTTTGATCGGTATGATCCAGTCACGCGATGTTCCCGGAAGCACCGAGAAGCGCCTTCATTCGATTGGTTGCGCCGGCAGGCTCACCGCGTTTTCCGAAACCGAGGACGGGCGGTACATGATTACTCTCGCGGGAATGTCGCGGTTTCGGGTAGTGGAAGAGGTTGATGGGTTCACACCCTACCGGCGCTGCCGAGTGGACTGGAGCGGGTTTTCCCGCGATCTGGGTTCCGTAGAGCGGGATGAGAACTTTGATCGGCGACCGTTTCTCGATATGCTGAAGCGCTATTTCGAAGATCGGAACCTGTCGACGGATTGGGATTCTTTGAAAGAGGCTGAAGAAGAGCTGCTGATCAACTCACTTTCCATGCTCTGCCCGTTTCCGCCAGAGGATAAACAGGCGCTTCTGGAGGCACCGTCTCTTTCCACCCGGCGTGAGACACTGGTGACGCTGATCGAGTTTGCGTTGCGCGGTGGGCTGGGCGAGGATGTGATGCAGTGACGCAGCGGCCAGCACATTGCGGTCGGATGCTTGAGGCGTTGGTTTGTCCCCAGACACGTGCACCATTACGGTATGATTCAGAGGCGCAGGAGTTGATTTCACGGGCGGCGCATCTGGCCTATCCGATCAGGGGTGGCATTCCGATCATGTTGGCGGATGAGGCACGACCGCTGGACGACTGAAGTGGGTCAGAGCGGAAGACCACGCGACAAGCGGGGCAATTCACCCGTAAGACCAGCTGCTTCGCGGATCAGTCCGCGCCTGAGCCCCGGAAACTGACCAACCATTCCGAGGCCAAGATCGCGCCCGAGGCGCAGGATCGGGTTGTCATTTGAAAACAAACGGTTGATCGCGTCAGTCGCGACGGCGAGCGTCGAGATGTCAAGCCTGCGCCACGCCGGGTACCGCGACAGAACATCGGCGCGACCGACATCTTCGCCCCGACGTCGGGCTTCGGTCAGAACCTCGGCCAGGGCGGCGACATCGCGGAGGCCTGCATTCAAGCCTTGCCCGGCAACAGGATGTAGTGCATGGGCGGCATCGCCGACGAGAGCGAGGCGAGGAGCGGTGAGGCGGTCGGCCAGTGAAAGTTCCAAGGGGTAGGAAAACCGGGCGCCTGCAAGGCTGATTGCCCCCAGAAACGCCCCGAACCGGGGCCGGAGCACGTCGAGATAGGCCGCCTCATCGAGTGCAGAGATTTGGGCGGCGGTCTCATCCGTTTCGGTCCACACAATGGAAGACCGGTTGCCAGGCAGGGGCAGGATCGCAAGCGGGCCGGGCGGCATGAAATACTGGTAGGCCGTGCCCTCGTGCGGTTTCTCGTGCTCGATGGCGCAGACCAGCGAGGTCTGGCCATAGCGCCAGCCGGTGCGGGTGATACCGGCGCGGATCGCGGTCGGACTCTTTTTGCCATCGCAGCCAATCAGAAGGCTGGCCGTCAGCGTCCTACCGTCAGACAGTGTCACTGTGACATCCGCATCGCTAGCCGTGTGATCTGTGACGCAGAGGCCCGAGAGAGCCGTAATCCTGTAGGATGCGGCGAGTGCGGAAAGAAGCGCACGCCGCAAAAAACGATCTTCGATCATGAAGCCCATGGGCCCCTCTTCGATCTCGGCATGATCGAACTCGAGAACAAAGGGTGAGGGTGTTTCGCCGGCGCGCGCGTCGGAGATGCGGATATCCAGAATCGGCTGGGCGTTGTCCGCGACAGCCTTCCAGATGCCGAGGGCTGAGAGAAGCCGTTTGGACGATAGCGCCAGCGCGTAGCCGCGCCCATCGAACGTGTCGGATGACCGGGCCTCTTCCGGTGTCGGATCAACCAGTGTCACACGAAAACCAGCCGAAGCCAGTGCGAGGGCCAGCGTGGTGCCGTTCAGCCCGCCGCCAGCGATCAGTATGTCGGTGTCTTTGGTCATGGCATCGTATATGAACCCCGGCGCGCCATTGTCCATGGGGCATCAGCGCGCTACCGTCCGGGCGCAATGCAGGGGCGGGAGAGCGGACCGATGGAATGGCTTTCGATGAGCGCGGGCGCGCTGGGGCGGGGGGTCGGTGCGGGCAAGATCGATCCGGTCGATCTGTGCGATGCCTTTCTTGATGCGATAGATCGCCACAAATTTGCGTCGCGAATCTATGCACGCACCACGCCTGACCGGGCGCGGACCGAGGCGTTGGCGGCGCGTGCGCGGGCAAAGGAAGGCGGACGATTGTCGCCGCTGGATGGGGTGCCGATTTCGTGGAAAGACCTGTTCGACAGTGCGGGTGTCGCGACCGAATCCGGCTCGGCCCTTTTGAAAGGGCGTGTGCCCGACGTGGATGCCGCAGTCTTGTCCAATGCGACGGCGGCCGGCCTTGTTTGTCTGGGCAAGACGCATCAGACCGAGCTGGCTTTCTCCGGGCTTGGTTATAATCCCGTGACCGCATCACCGCCTTGCGTGAACGACTACGATGCGGTGTCGGGCGGGTCGTCTTCGGGTGCGGCAACTTCGGTTGCCTTTGGCCTCGCCGCGATCGGGATCGGGTCGGATACCGGGGGGTCGGTTCGGGTGCCGGCGGTATGGAACGATCTTGTGGGGCTCAAGACCACGTCGGGACGGGTCTCGCTTGACGGTGTCGTGCCGTTATGTCCGAGGTTCGATACGGTCGGGCCTTTGACGCGCACGGTCGAAGATGCGGGTCTGATGCTGGCGGCTCTTGAAGGTGGCCGGGCGGCGGACCTAGAGGGTGCGCGGCTTGAAGGGAGCCGTTTTCTCGTTCTCGAAAGCGTGGCTTTCGATGATATCCGTGATGCACCGCGCGCCGGATTCGAGGGTGCTGTAGAGCGTCTGGCCACTGCGGGCGCCCAGATCACGCGAGGTGTGGTCGATGTGGTTGCCCCTGCCCTGGATCTTTCGGGCGTCCTGTTCGCGACCGAAGCTTACGGGACGTGGAAAGATACGATTGAGGCGAACCCGGATGTGATGTTCGCAGAAGTGCGCGAGCGGTTCCGGGGCGGCGCCGCGTTCTCCGGGACCGATTACGTCGCGGCTTGGCAGGCGCTGGAGCGATACCGCAAAGCCTATCTTGCGGCCACCGAAGGCTATGACGCGGTACTGGTCCCGACCTGCCCGATCCTGCCACCAAACCTTGAGAGGCTGGCCAGCGACAGCGCATTTTTTGTGGCCGAGAACCTGATGACACTGCGGAACACGCGGATCGGGAACCTGATGGGGCTCGCGGTGCTGACATTGCCCACGGGTGTGCCATCGACCGGGATCAGCATGATGGGCCCTCCCGGTTCGGAAGAGCGGCTTCTGTGGCTTGGAACAGCTGCTGAGGCGGCATTAACCTGAGACGCAAGGCTGGTTGACCCAAATGCCACAGGGGGTTGGCATATCCCCTTTTTCTGCCTGCCTTTTTCTGGACCATGTGGCGTGGTGTCGGCTAGTATCTGACGAAACGGGGCGACAACGACTCCGGACCTGAGGCAGCTATGATTTTTCCTGAGCGGTTTTCCGACCTGCCGGAATATGCATTTCCGCGCCTGCGCGCGCTTCTGGGCGATTCCGCGCCCGGCGGACCCGTGCGCGCGATGTCGATAGGCGAGCCGCGGCATCCCTTTCCTGAGTGGATCGGAGAGATCATTGCCGAAAACCTTGATGGGTTCGGAAAATATCCGCCCAATGACGGGACGCCGGAACTTCTTGACGCGATTTCGGGTTGGGTCAGTCGGCGTTACGGTGTTGGACTGGTGCCAGATCGGATCATGGCATTGAACGGGACACGTGAAGGCCTGTTCAACACAGTGGTGGCACTTTGCCCCGAAGAAAAGGCCGGCAAGAGGCCGATCGTACTGGTCCCGAACCCGTTCTATCAGGTGTATGCGGTAGCCGCTTTGGCCGTAGGCGCGGAGCCTGTCTATGTGCCCGCGACGACCGCAACCGGATTCTTGCCTGATTACACAGCGCTTCCCAAGGATGTCCTTGAACGGACTGCGATTGCCTTCATCTGTTCGCCGGCCAATCCACAAGGCGCTGTGGCCTCGACCGACTATCTGGCTGATCTTCTGGCACTGGCCGAACAGTACGATTTCCGGGTCTTTGCCGATGAGTGCTATTCCGAGATCTATCGCGACACGCCGCCACCCGGATTGATCCAGCAGGATGCCGATCCGGAGCGGGTGGTTGTGTTTCACTCGCTGTCGAAACGCTCGAATACGCCGGGGCTTCGGTCGGGATTTGTCGGTGCCGGGCCACAATCGATGCGCCGGATACGACAGTTGCGGGCTTATGCGGGTGCGCCTTTGCCGTTGCCATTGCAGCGGGTGGCGGAAAAGCTTTGGGCCGATGATGCCCATGTGGCCGAGAGCCGGGCGCGGTATGTGCGCAAGTATCAGATCGCCGACCAGGCGCTTTGTGGCGTACAGGGCGCTGGTGTCCCGGATGCGGGGTTCTTCCTATGGCTGCCGGTGGATGATGGCGAAGAAATGACGCTGAAGCTGTGGCGCGAGACAGGGGTGAAGGTGCTGCCGGGCGCGTATCTTTCGCGCGATACGGCAACGGGCAATCCGGGCGCCGGGTATATCCGCGTCGCAATGGTAACGGAAAACGATCACGATTTTTCGCAGGCGATGAACGATCTGCGGGCGTGTGTATACGGTTAGGAAGAGAAGAGGGCAGGCATGGCATATCAGACACGGTCC
Organism: uncultured Paracoccaceae bacterium; assembly: GCA_947503175.1. Classification (GTDB taxonomy): domain Bacteria; phylum Pseudomonadota; class Alphaproteobacteria; order Rhodobacterales; family Rhodobacteraceae; genus Ovoidimarina. The sequence continues at coordinate 725,873 of CANNCO010000002.1, read as the reverse complement.
CGCGATCCGTTGTTCGACCGCGAAACGCAGGCGGCGCTGGAACGGCGCGCGCGCGAACTGGTGGGGCTTCTGCTGATCGGGCTGGGTGTGGCACTGGCGCTGATCCTTGGATCCTATGCGCCGGACGATCCGTCATGGCTTTCGGCCACGGATGAGCCTGCGCGGAACCTTCTGGGCCGGTTCGGGGCGTCGATCGCCTCGCCCCTGTTCGTCATTGCCGGATTCGGGGCTTGGGCGCTTGCGATTGTTCTGACCGTCTGGGGCATGCGGTTTGTGGCGCATATGGGAGCAGACCGCGCCGTTGGTCGGTTGATTTTTGCGCCGATCGCGGTGGCCCTGGCATCTGTTTATGCCTCAACTCTCGTACCCATGTCGGGCTGGACCCATTCCTTCGGGCTGGGCGGGTTGTTTGGCGATACCGTGCTGGGTGCGATCCTGGGTGTCGTGCCGATCAAGGCAACGCTGGGTCTGAAGATTCTGTCGTTCATCGTCGGGATTGGGACTTTGGTGATGGGCCTCTATGCACTGGGTGCGACGCGTGACGAATTGCGTGCTTTCTGGCGGTTCCTGTTGCGCGGGTCGGTCATGGCCTATGCGCTGCTACTGGCTGTCTGTGTCCGGGCACTTACCGGCGGAGTTCGCCTCATGGGTCGAGCACGTGCAGCTTATGTCGAAAGGCGCGAAACCGACGAAGCACTCGACGAGTTGGAGGCGTGCCCAATTTTGGCGCCAACAGGCGCGATGCGTCAGTTGGCAAACTCTCTCGGTGTTGAAGAGGTCGCCCCGCGCAGGGGAATACTGGGCCGGTTATTCAAGGGACCGACAGTTGAGCCGGAGGAGTTGCAGGAGCCCGCGCCACAATCCGACGACCGCATCAAGTCGCGGATTGCCGACGTTATCCGCGCACGGCGCGCTGAACCACCCGTGGTCGGTCAGCGCGCCGAGCCGCCCGTTACCGGGATGGAGGGTATCAGCGACGAGATGCCACCGATGGAACTGGTGGACGAGGCCACACCCGCCCGGTCTTCCGGTCCGGTCTTTGCGTCACACCGGTTGGCTGATGGCGATACGCGGGTGCAGCATCCGCCGAAAAAGCAGGTGCAGCCGTCGAGCCGAGCGTTGGCCGAGGCGCAACCAGCGCTGCAGTTCGAGGATTCTGGTGGCGCCGCCTATGAGTTGCCGCCACTGAACCTTCTAACGAGCCCGGAGAAGATCGAGCGTTTGCAACTCTCTGACGAGTCGCTGGAGGAAAACGCGCGGATGCTGGAGGCCGTGCTGGACGACTATGGCGTGAAGGGCGAGATCGTTTCGGTTCGCCCAGGTCCGGTTGTCACGATGTACGAACTTGAGCCGGCACCGGGCCTGAAGGCCAGCCGCGTGATCGGGCTTGCAGACGATATTGCACGGTCGATGTCAGCCCTCTCCGCCCGTGTTTCGACCGTTCCGGGCCGGTCGGTGATCGGGATCGAACTTCCCAACGAAACGCGGGAAAAGGTCGTACTGCGGGAGATTCTTTCGAGCCGCGATTTCGGGGATGGTAACCAACGGCTACCGCTTGCGCTGGGCAAGGATATCGGCGGTGATCCAATCGTCGCGAACCTTGCCAAGATGCCTCACCTGCTGATTGCCGGTACGACCGGTTCAGGCAAATCGGTGGCGATCAACACGATGATCCTGTCGCTTCTTTACAAGCTGACCCCGGCCGAATGCCGGTTAATCATGATCGACCCGAAAATGCTCGAACTGTCTGTTTATGACGGCATTCCGCACCTTCTGTCGCCGGTTGTGACCGACCCCAAGAAGGCCGTCGTGGCGCTGAAATGGGTCGTGGGCGAGATGGAGGAACGCTATCGCAAGATGTCGAAGATGGGCGTTCGGAACATCGAGGGCTTCAACGGCCGCGTGCGTGAGGCGTTGTCCAAGGGCGAGATGTTCAGCCGCACCGTGCAGACCGGGTTCGATGACGAGACCGGCGAACCGGTGTTCGAGACCGAAGAGTTTGCCCCCGAGGTCCTGCCCTATATCGTCGTGATCGTCGATGAGATGGCCGACCTGATGATGGTCGCGGGCAAGGAGATCGAGGCCTGCATTCAACGCCTGGCGCAGATGGCGCGGGCGTCGGGTATACACCTGATCATGGCGACGCAGCGGCCCTCGGTCGATGTGATCACCGGCACGATCAAGGCGAACTTTCCCACCCGGATCAGTTTCCAGGTAACGGGTAAGATCGACAGCCGCACGATTTTGGGCGAGCAGGGGGCTGAACAGCTTCTGGGTATGGGTGATATGCTCTATATGGCGGGCGGGGCGAAGATCACCCGCGTGCATGGACCGTTCGTGTCGGATGAAGAAGTCGAGGAGATCGTCAACCATCTGAAGGCCTATGGCATTCCGGATTACGTGAGCGGCGTGGTCGAGGGCCCCGAGGATGACAAGGAATCCGATATCGACCTGGTGCTGGGCCTGGGTGGCAATACCGATGGCGAGGACGCGCTTTATGACACAGCGGTGGCCATCGTGATCAAAGATCGTAAGTGTTCGACGTCTTACATCCAGCGGAAACTGGCGATCGGCTATAACAAGGCTGCACGTCTGGTGGAGCAGATGGAAGAGCAGGGCGTCGTCAGTTCAGCGAACCATGTGGGCAAGCGCGAGATCCTTGTTCCGGAACAGGGATAGGGCGGGGCGCTGCCCATCGCGCGGCTGTTATCGCCTATCCGTGGTGATCTGGTCAGGATGACCCTATATCCGCCTTAGGAGCAATTTGCCGAGGATGCCATGGATCGCCGTCATTTCCTGATTACCGCTGTAGCCGGTCTTGCTGCCTTGCCTGCCTATGCGCAGGCCAAGGTGCCGATGACGCGCTTGTCGGAGTATTTTAATGGGATTCGGACGCTAGAGGCGACGTTCACACAGCTCAACGATGACGGTAGCCGTTCCGCTGGAACGCTTTATATTCGTCGCCCGGGCCGCGCGCGGTTCGAATATGATCCGCCTGACAAGTCACTGGTCATGGCTGGCGGCGGACAGGTGGCGATTTTTGACGGGCGATCCAACCGGTCGAGGCCGGAGCAGTATCCTCTGAAACGCACGCCGCTTTACATCATTCTCGAACGAAACGTGGACCTGGCGCGGCGCAATATGGTCGTGGGCCATTTCGGCGATGACACGACAACGACTCTGGTCGCACAGGATCCGGATGAACCGCAGAACGGGCGGGTCGAACTGGTTTTCCAAAATGAGCCGCTTACTCTTGCTGGCTGGGCTGTCGTGGACGGTGGCGGGTCGCGCACCCGTGTGCAACTCAACCAGATCAAACTTGGCGGCCAGTTGCCTGCCCGCCTGTTCAGTATCCCGAACGAAGTAAACTCCCGCGGGCGGCGTTAACGCTTTCCGCAGGAAATCAGCTGGCTTTCATAAACTGTCGCGCGCTGTGCAACTTCGCCAGCAACGCGCAAAAGCCATGACTTGTTGTTATAGCTTCCACGCGAATAGCCGGTGCGGCCCTCGTGGTACGCAAGATACTGATTGCGCGCGTCCCATTTCGGGATGCCCAGACGTTCAGTCGTCTCATGCATGTACCAGCCCATGAAATCGGTCGCATCGGAGATGTCGTCACGCTTGGCACGCCAGCGACCTGTGTCGTCTCGATATTCGTCCCATGTTCCATCAAGAGCCTGACTGTAGCCATAGGCCGATGACTGACGGCCCATGGGAATAATCCCGAGCGTGTATTGCCGGGGCGTCCGGGCGTTCCCGATGAACTTCGACTCCTGATAGATTGTCGCCATCTGCACCGGCACGGGAATACCCCAGCGCGCCTCAGTGCGCTGCATCGCGCTTAGGTAGTTCGGACGTTGGCTCACGATACTGCACGCATTGTCCAGATTGCGCGGCGCGGAATAGTTACCACTGCCGCATCCGGCGACCAAAATCAGCAATATCAGAGCGCGGACAATTCTGCTCATCTGCCTCTCGCTCGATTGGTTTGTTCTTATTTTTTCTTTAGAATAGCGGAATCTCGGGGCTCGCGAAACGAAAATCTGGCCTGCTCTTCAGATCGTGAGGCCAAGAAGAACAGGGATCAGTGCGACGGATAGAAGTGTCGAAACGACGACGAGGCCCGCAACGGCCTGTGCATCGGCACCGTATTTCTCTGCCAAAAGGTAGGAGGTGACGGCAACGGGGGTCGCTACCTGCAGAACGAGGACAGCGAAGGGAACGGGCTCGAGTTGGAACCAGAGCCCCGTGCCCCATGCGATCGAGATACAGATCGCGGCCTTGGCGAATGACAGCCAGATCGCGCGCTCCAGCTTGCCGGGTGTCAGCCTTGCGACCGCAACACCTAGTGTAATCAGCATCAGCGGGATTGCAGTCTGGCCGATCAACTCCAGTGTATTCGTCAGGAAACGCGGCGTTTGCCAGCCTTGCCAGAGGAACAGCGCACCAAGGATCGTCGCGGCGACCATGGGTTCCTTGACGACTTTGAAGATCGACCCACCGCCTGATACAAGCCAGACCCCGATTGTGAACGAGATGACTGCCATTACGGCGAAAATCACGACTGCAAAGCCAAGCCCCTCGGCCCCGAACGCAAAAAGTGCGAGGGGAAGGCCGATATTGCCGGTGTTTCCAAAGATAATGGGGGCGAGATAGGTCCGAACCTCAAGCCGTCCGATGACAATCAGCAGGGTCGAAGCGACGGTGACGCCTGCATATGCAGCCAACGCTGCAAGGGAGACTGTGGCAAGGGCAGCCGGATCGACCTCTGTATTCATCAAGGCGGTAAAGATCAGGCAGGGTACCCCCAAAGTCATTGAAAGCCGTGTCACGAACTCGATCCGGTAGTCGAATCCCAGCCGCACCCAGACAAACCCCACCGCGCCCAACAGAAAAACCGGTGCCACGATCTCCAGCACTGTCAGAACAAGGTTCACAGTCTGTTTCCCCTAAAGGCCGGTGTGTTTGTGGACAGCTTGCGCAGTATCTCGTAGGAATGGATTGGGGGTAGTACGATGTTGAAGACACGCGCAAAATATCATCTGGGTCAGGTTGTCCGGCATCGGAAGCATCCGTTTCGCGGTGTGGTTTTTGATGTGGACGCCGAATTTTCGAACACCGACGAGTGGTATGAGGCCATTCCGGAAGAGGCTCGGCCCGTCAAGGATCAGCCGTTCTATCATCTTCTGGCCGAGAACGACCAAAGCTACTACGTGGCTTATGTGTCCGAACAGAACCTGATTGCGGATTATTCGGGCGAGCCTGTGGGCCATCCGGACCTGCCCGATCTTTTCGGCGATTTCACCGATGGTCATTACCCGCTTGATTTCCAACTGAACTGATCGCGATCTAGTACCCAATGGCGCAGCCGTCCTTTCGGGGGTCGGATGCACCCTGAAGTGTGCCACTCTCGTGATCGATCAGAATCGTCTGTGCGCCGCCGATCGGTTTGGCTGGCGTGACGACATTGTGGCCCCTGTCCGCGAGCTCTTGCAGTACCGAGGGGGCGTAGCCACGCTCCACACGCAGTTCACCCTGCCAAGGGAATGTGCGGGGAGCATCGATGGCAGACTGCGGGTCGAGGCCGAAATCTGCGAGATTGGTCACAAAACGCGCATGGCCGTTGGCCTGATAAGCGCCACCCATAACACCGAAGGGCTGCACCATACGGTCACCCGCTTTCAGAATGCCGGGGATGATCGTGTGCATCGGGCGTTTGCCGCCGCGGGCTTCGTTCGGGTGGCCGGGCGTCAGGTTGAAGCCCGAGCCGCGGTTCTGGAACAGAACGCCGAACTTTTCGGAAGCGAGGCCCGATCCGAAGCTGCGGAAAATCGAATAGATCAGCGACACCGCCATGCGATCGCGATCCACGACGGTGATATAGATCGTGTCCTTGTGAACTTGTTCGGAGAGCGTCGTTGCACTCTCCATCGCGCGGTTCGGGTCAATCAATGCTGTGAGCGCATCGGCGGTCTTGTCGGAAAGCAGATGGTCAAGTGCTGTTGTATGACCGGGATCGGCGATGAAGCGGTTTCTGGCATCATAGGCAAGTTTGGTTGCTTCGGCTTCGACATGGGCGCGTTCACTCCCGAAGGGGTCCATCGCCGCGAGATCGAACCGCTTGAGGATGTTCATCAGAAGAAGTGCTGCCGCGCCCTGACCATTTGGCGGGTGCTCGACAACTTCGTATGGGCCGTAACTTCCAAAAACCGGGTCGGTATAGCTACAAGCGGTGCTGGCAAAGTCTTCGGTCGTGTGGGTTCCGCCGGCCGCGTTTAGTGCCGCGAGCATATCGGCGGCGGCCTCGCCTTCGTAAAAGCCTTTTCGGCCGTCGCGGGCAATCATGCGCAGTAGTGCAGCCTGAGCTGGATTGCGGAAAACCTGGCCAATCTCAGGTGCTTTTCCGTCGATCAGGTAATGATCGCGGGCGCGACCTTCGAGATATTGATGGGTGTTCTGCCAGTCGATGGCCGTGCGTGGGGCGACGGGAACGCCCTCGTCGAAATAGCGGATTGCCGGGGCAAGGATACGATCAAGTCCAAGCTTGCCCCAGTCGTCGGACAGGCGACAGAAAGCATCGACGGCACCGGGAATGGTGACTGGTAGAGCGCCAGCTTCCGGCATAGCCGTATGCCCCAAGGCGCGGACCGCGTCGGGATCGAGCGCCGCTGGTGCGCGTCCGGAGCCGTTCATGGCTTTCGTGTCATCTGAACCGGGGGGGTTGAACAGCACAAAGCAGTCTCCGCCAAGTCCGGTCATCTGCGGCTCGCAGACTCCGAGGAGAATGGCACTGCCGATTGCCGCATCCATAGCGTTGCCGCCAGACCTCAGAATGTCGATTGCTGCAGAGGCGGCCAGAGGATGAGAGGTGGCGCACATGCCGTTGCGGGCAAAGACAGCCGAACGGCCGGGAAGATGATAATCGCGCAAAGTTGTCCCCGTTCTTAGTTTCAATGCTGATCTAACGTTGAAACAGGGGGAAGCCAATCGGGGTAGTTGGAACTTGGGCGAACACTATGAGGAAACGTGCCACCGGATGAAATCCGGACGCGCTGGAAAACTCTTGCGTTTAATGCTTTTCAGGCTTCCGTTTCAGGAAAGAACAGTTGTCAGTTGTCCGGATCTTTCGCCTCGAGCGAGATTCGGAACGACAGCCGATTACGATCCCCAACCCGGTGGTATCGCAGTTTCCTCGCAAGCTGCCGGATCAGAAAGAGACCGTATCCGCCTTCGTCCTGTTCATGGGGCGCAAGTTCGGGATCAGCCGCATGACCGAGTGGCAGTCGGCCGGCTGGCATTGGTTCTCCATCATCCCATATGGCAAATGCAAGGCCCTGTTCGATCTGCTCAATCGCGATTTCGATCTGCCCGATCCCCGTGTCTTCATAGGCGTGTTCAACGATATTGTTCAGAACCTCCGCCAAGGCAATCTCCAGGGCATAGATGTCATCGACAGCGTAATTAGCCGGGTCTATCATCGTGAGAATGCGCGTTATGGCGCCGCGCGAGCCTTCGGCGGTCGCAGGTACGGCGAACTCTGTCAAAACCCGAGTGTTCGACAGCGTCCGACATCCGGCTTGCTGATAGTTCGTTTCAGGAGGCACGGGCAACCTGTTCCAATGCGGAAGCGCGGCTCTCGTGGATGCGCATCACATTGTCCATGCGGGTCAGCCGAAAGACAGCTTGAACCTTGGGCCGTAGTCCTGCGAGTTCCAATGCGCGTCCGGAGCCAAGGTATTTCATCACAGCGATTACTGCGCCCAGACCGCTGCTGTCAATCGAATCGACACGGTTGAGGTCGAGCAAAATGTTCTCCGTCCCCTGTTCAACCAGTGGCCGCATGGCATCCTTGAATTGAACCGCCGATGCCGCATCGATGCGCGGCTCATCGACAGTGATCACCAGATACGGACTCTGGAATTCAGAGAGCAATTGCACCTGTCCATCCTTCTATAGCGTTCGGGATCAGGCTAGTGCACATGTGTTACCAATCGGTAAGGACGCATCGGGCAACTGAGCGAAAGGGTTTGGCTATGGATGAAGTCGTGATTTCTGGTGCTGCACGAACGCCGATGGGCGGCTTTGGCGGCGATTTCGCCGACGTTCCTGCAGCGGAACTGGGCGGATCCGCACTTGCCGCTGCCATCTCGGGGACAGCAGTCGAAAGTGTCGACTCGGTTCTGATGGGATGTGTCCTGCCCGCAGGCCAGGGTCAGGCGCCAGCGCGGCAGGCGGGCTTTCATGCGGGGCTGGATGACAGTGTGCCGGCGCTGACGCTCAACAAGATGTGCGGCTCGGGGATGCAGGCTGCAATGATCGCGTTCGATCAGATAGCGCTTGGGCAGAGCAGTGTGATTGCGGCTGGCGGGATGGAGAGCATGTCGAATGCGCCTTACCTGTTGCCGAAGATGCGCCGGGGCGCGCGGATCGGCCATGGGCAGGTGATCGACCACATGTTTCTGGATGGGTTGGAGGACGCCTATGACAAGGGTCGGCTGATGGGGACCTTTGCCGAGGATTGTGCAGAGGCATTTCAGTTCACCCGCTCCGATCAGGATGCTTATGCGATTGCGTCTCTGGAAGGGGCGCTGGCCGCTGAGGCGTCAGGCGCCTTTGACGCAGAGATCGCGCCGGTCACTTTGCGTGGACGTGGTGGAGAGACGGTTGTTTCAAAGGACGAGCAACCGGCGAAAGCGCGGCCTGCGAAGATCCCCCAACTGAAACCGGCGTTTCGCGAGGGCGGTACCGTGACCGCTGCCAATTCTTCATCGATATCGGACGGGGCGGCGGCTTTAGTCATGACATCCGCGGCCTACGCAGAGGCCAATGGTATGCCTGTCCGGGCCCGTATCCTTGGTCACGCGAGCCATGCGCAAGCGCCAAGTCTGTTTACGACGGCACCGATTCCGGCGGTCCGAAAGCTGCTCGAACGGGTCGGCTGGACTGTTGACGACGTGGACCTTTGGGAGGTGAACGAAGCCTTCGCAGTCGTCCCGATGGCGTTCATGCGCGTGACGGGCGTGCCGAGAGAGAAGCTGAATGTGAACGGGGGTGCATGTGCCCTGGGCCATCCCATCGGCGCATCTGGCGCGCGGATCATGGTAACGCTTTTACATGCGCTGGAGGCGCGGGGTCTGAAGCGGGGTGTCGCGGCGATCTGCATCGGCGGGGGCGAAGGCACCGCGATTGCGATTGAGATTCCCTGACATGACGGTCGACTACGACGCCTTGTCCCGATCCATTGCCTCACTGACCGAAGGTGAGACGGATGTCGTCGCGCTGATGGCGACCGTTGCCTGTGAAGTGCATCACAGCGACGACCGGTTTGACTGGACCGGGTTCTATCGCGTCACCGCGCCGGAGCTCCTGAAGATCGGGCCATATCAGGGCGGCCATGGTTGTCTGGTCATTCCTTTTGCGCGCGGCGTCTGTGGTGCGGCGGCGCGGACAGGGCATGCGCAGCGGGTCGACGATGTGGATGCGTTTCCGGGGCATATCGCCTGTGCATCCAGTACGCGGTCGGAACTGGTTCTGCCGGTCTGGGATGGGGCGGGCACGCTTTTGGGCGTGTTCGATATCGATAGCGATCGGCCTGCGGCTTTCACCGCAGACGATGAAGAGAACTTGCAGGCCATCCTCGATACAGTGTTTCGGGGTGCGCAGGCGTGAGTTTTCAGGGATGGTTGGTTTTCGCAACCTTCTGGGCGTTTTTCGTGACAACACCCGGCCCAAATGCGGTGAATTGCATCGGGAACGGGATGACGTACGGGTTTCGCCGGTCGTTATGGGGTGTTCTGGCGATACTGACGCAGGCGAGCCTGTTTCTGGCGCTGTCGGCCGCTGGTGTGACGGCTGTGATCGCTACCTCACCCGATCTGTTCCTCTGGATGAAACTGGTGGGAGCGGCATTCCTGATCTGGCTGGGTGTCCGGGGATGGATGAATGCCGCCCGTCCGGTGGTTGCAGGTGACGTCCCGGCACGGTCGATCTATGGCAAGGCCCTTCTGATCGCGACGATCAACGCAAAGTCGGTGGCGGGCTATCTGGCGGCGTTCACGCAATTTGTGCAACCCGGCGTCCCGATTATGGAGCAGATGGTCGTGATCGTACCCACTGCGCTGACGCTGACGGCCGCCAGTTACATGAGCTACACCGCCATCGGTGCATGGCTGGGCCGCCGCGCGATGGGGGCGGTTCTGAATGTCTGGTTTCGCCGGATCATGCGGCTGTGCTTTGTGATCTACGGCATGCTACTTGGGGCGTCCGGCTGGAATGGGAGGAGTGCATGAAGGGTAGTTGTCTGTGTGGGGCCATCGCATTCGAAGTGGCCGAAGATGCCGCGGGTCGGATCGAGAAATCCAGCGTTTGCCACTGCGGGCAATGCCGGAAGCAGTCGGGCCATCTCTGGGCCTCGACGGAAGTTCCAGACAGCGCACTGACCATCACCGGAGGTCCGAAGTGGTACGAGGCATCGCCCAAGGCCAAGCGGGGGTTCTGCCCCGTATGCGGGTCGTTCCTATTCTGGAAGGCGCATGGTCAGGATACGACCTCTTTCTCGCTGGGAAGTCTGGAGGCCCCGACTGGTTTGCATCTGACACGGCACATCTTTGTTGCCGACAAGGGTGACTATTACGACATCACCGATGTCCTGCCGCAGTCGTGAGTGACGCATACGCCCCACCGGACGATCCGCTGGAAATCCTGCATGCGGATCACGAAGTTTTGCTGGTTACAAAGCCCGCCGGGCTTCTGTCGGTTCCGGGCAAAGGGCCGCATCTGGCCGATTGCCTGCTAAGCCGCGTACAGGCGGCGTTTCCGGAGGCGTTGCTGGTACACAGACTGGACCGCGACACGTCGGGCGTGATGATTTTTGCCCTTACGCCCCATGCACAGCGTCATCTTGGCCTGCAATTCGAGAAGCGGCAGGTCAGGAAGACTTATGTGGCGCGTGTCTGGGGGATTGTCGCGCAAGATAAAGGGACGGTTGATCTGCCCCTTGCGGTCGATTGGCCGAACCGGCCGTTGCAGCATGTCGACCACGAAAATGGCCGACCGGCGCAGACTGACTGGCGGGTCTTGCGGCGCGGCGACATGGAAACGCGGGTCCGGCTTCATCCGCATACCGGGCGGTCGCATCAGCTACGCGTGCATATGCGCGAGCTGGGTCATCCGATCCTAGGCGATCCATTCTATGCAACGGGTGCGGCACGGGCGTTTCCGCGCCTGATGTTGCATTCGGAAAGCCTGCGCTTTCGGCATCCTGATGGCGGCAAGGGCCTGACCTTTTCGGCCAGGCCCCCGTTCTAGCAACTAGGCCGCCACAAGTTCCAGAAAACGCTGGACCGCCTGTATCTCTTCCTGTCGGATCTCATGCCCGCCCGGATGCCAGACAAGATCGACCTGTGCGCCTTGGGCGGTCAGATAGGCCGCAAGAGCGCGGGTTTGCGGTGCTGGGCAGATCGGGTCACGCTTGCCCGCCGTAATCAGGACACGGCGACCGGCCAGCCCGGGTTGCGGATCGGGCGCCCACGGGATCAGCGGATGCAGCAGAACAACATCATCCACCAGATCGGGTCTTTTCAGGGCGACCGCGGCAAGGATATTGGCCCCGTTTGAATATCCAAGGCCAATGATCCGGTTGACCGCGCTGCGGCCCCGTTCCTCTTCGATGAAGTCAATCATCGCGTCGGTTCGTGCGACCAGATCGTCCATGTCATAGACGCCTTCGCCGGAGCGGCGGAAGAACCGCAATGCGCCCATTTCCGAAACATTGCCGCGGGGTGAGGCGACGTGCGCGTCTGGCAGAAGCTGTTCGGCCAGTTCGTGGAACTGGTCCTCGGTCCCGCCGGTACCGTGGAACGTCAGGAAGAGTGGGGCACCTTCGCGCCCCTCCGTCCGTTTTGCGATGTAAGCCATGTCAGTCTCCGATCGGTTCCAGCAGACGTTCCAGCCGGTCGCGCAGATGCGCGTGCTGGCTTGGAAGCTTCAGCGCCTCGCCCAGATGCGCGGTGTCTTCGTCCCGGTCAAAGCCCGGCTCGTTCGTGGCGACCTCGAACAGCACACCGCCGGGTGTGCGAAAGTAAATCGCCCAGAAATAGTCTCGGTCAATAACAGGGGTGACCTGATAGCCGGTATCCATCAACGCCTCGCGGACTTCGAGTTGCCGCGCGCGATTTTCAACAGCAAAGGCGATGTGATGGACGGAGCCTGCGCCCTGTTCGGCAGAGGGCGCGTTCGGCACGGATTCGATATCGATCATTGTGGCCGCGTTTCCGTCTGGAACGGCAAAGCGCGTGACGGAGCCATCGGTATCGACCTTTTGGTAGCCCATGAAGGTCAGAAGCTCGGCGCTTGCGCCGCTGTCCCCGAGTCGCATGGACGCTGAATGAAACCCGCGAATGGCGATGTCTTCGGGGACGCCGCCGCCGGTCCAGGGTGCGCGGTCATCGTCAACTTCGACAAGTGCGAAACCATCGCCATCGGGCCCGTTGAATGTCAAAACCTGGTCGCCGAAGCGTGTTCCGGTGGCAAGGTCTTCGACACCCTGCGCAGAAAGCCTGTCGGTCCAGGCTTTAAGGCTGCCCTTCGGTACGGAAAAGGCGGTCGTGCCCACTTCGCCAGCGCCCGGGCGACCGCGCGCAGCGTTCGGGAACGGAAAGTAGGTCATGACAGAGCCGGGTGCGCCGGTCTCGTCGCCATAGTAGAGGTGATAGACGTCGGGGGCGTCGAAGTTCACGGTTTTCTTGACCCGGCGCAGGCCGAGCGTGTGGGTGAAGAAGTCGTTATTCTCTTTGGCGCTCGACGCCAGCGATGTGACGTGATGCAGGCCTTTGATCTGGTTCAGCATTGGATTGCCCTCCTTGGGAAGCGTTGTCCCTCAGATAGCACGTGCAAAATCATATGAAATACGAAGTCTCGCGCGGATCATGTGCATAATTGCACTTGATCTGCCGTAGTTGCATCAGACTTGCCCGTCAGTTGCTGGACGACGCAATTCCTGCCGGCGATACATTCGCCGGCAGCGTTTTGCATCCTTCCCGATCCGTTCGGTCCGACGAGCTGGACCGGAACGGCTTTTCGGGGACTCGCTTACTCGGCCGCCCAGTCGGAGACCGACTTGACCTCAAGATATTCCTCGATGCCCCAGACGCCGCCCTCGCGCGCGCGGCCTGACGACTTGATCCCGCCAAAAGGTGCGCCCTCGCCGCGGGATTTATAGTTCATCTCGACCATCCCGGACTGAAGCTGGCGGGCCAGCCGGTTGCGCCGTGCGCCATCGGAAGACTGCACGTAGTTTGTGAGTCCATAAGGCGTATCGTTGGCAATCGCGATGGCCTCTTCTTCCGTATCGAAGGGAATCATTGACAGGACGGGACCAAATATCTCCTGTTTTTCGATGGTCATGCCCGGTTCGACATCGGCAAAGACCGTGGGCCGGACGAAGTAGCCACGGTTGAAGCCTTCGGGGCGGCCCGGACCACCGGCGACCAACTTCGCGCCTTCTTCAACACCCTTCTCGATCAGGGCCTGAACGCGTTCGTACTGAATGCCGGATACTAACGGACCGATATGCTTGCCATCCTCGTGGGCCGAGCCGACTTTCGTGTTTTCGGCTGTCTCGCGCGCGATTTCCACGGCTTCGTCATATATCGAGCGCTCGACCAGCATCCGGGTCGGTGCGTTGCAGGACTGGCCAGTGTTGTTGAAGCAACTCCGCGCGCCGCGCCGAACCGCACCTTCGGGTGCGTCCGCAAAGACGATGTTCGCGCCTTTACCGCCAAGTTCAAGCGATACGCGCTTGAGCGTCTCTGCAGCGGCCTTGGATATCAGCTTGCCAGCGCGGGTCGAGCCGGTGAAGGAGATCATGTCCACATCCGGATGTGCCGACAGCTGAGATCCCACGCCCGCCCCGTCACCGTTTACAAGGTTGAACACACCAGCGGGGAAGCCAGCCTCGTCAATCATTTCGGCGATCAGAATCGCGTCGAGCGGTGCAAACTCGGAAGGTTTCAGAACCATCGTGCAGCCAGCGATCATAGCCGGAAACACCTTGAGCGTGACCTGACTGATAGGCCAGTTCCAGGGCGTGATCATACCCACAACGCCAATCGGCTGCTTGATGATGCGCGCGCCCGGAGTGCTGCCGATCGGATGGCTGAACTCGATCTTCTGCGCGGCGTCGAGCGCGTCCTGGATATTATCTATCCCGGCCTGCGCCTGCTGCTTCAAGGCCCAGTCGCGCGGTGCGCCCATTTCCATCATGATGACGTCGGCCATTTCCTGAACGCGGCGCTTGTAGATCTCAAGAACCTTTGCGACCAGCGCGATCCGTTGTTCTGCCGGCGTCTCAGACCAGCCGGGCAGTGCTCGCCGTGCCGCAGCGACAGCGGCGTTGGTGTCAGCTTCGGAACCCAGCGAGATGACCGCGCAGGGCTCTTCGGTCGAAGGATCGATCACTTTGCAGTCCCGGGAGGTCGCGGGATCGACCCACTGGCCGTCGATGTAGAATTTCCGGTGTTCAAGCATTGTCTCTCCTCCCAATGGGATCCGAATCGCGGCAACCCTGTCACCGGATAGAATGCGCCGCAAGAGAGCGTTGTTCTGCCGGTGACGCGATTGTGTGATGTCAATTACTGTTGATCAGATGGCGATTATACTACGCCATAGCAAGAGCCTGAAACGACCAAAACGGGCTGCCACGAAGGAGGATCCCATGGCTTTGAGAATTAACGATGTAGTGCCGGACTTCACCGCCGAATCGAGCGAAGGAACGATCAGCTTCCATGATTGGATCGGCGACAGCTATGCGATCCTGTTTTCGCATCCCAAGGATTTTACCCCGGTCTGTACGACCGAATTCGGCGCGGTCGCGCAACTTGCTGATGAATGGGCGAAGCGAAACACCAAGGTGATCGGTGTTTCGGTGGATGGCGTGGAAGATCATCAGAAGTGGAAGGGGCATATCGAACAGATCGGCGGTGCGAAAGTCACCTTCCCGATTCTAGCCGACAAGGATCTGAAAATCTCAAAGGCCTTCGACATGCTCCCCGCCGAATTCATGCTGCCGGATGCGCCGACGCCCAAAGACTCCGAGACGGTCCGGGTGGTCTATATCATCGGGCCGGACAAGAAGGTGCGGCTGATGATGACCTATCCGATGTTTGTCGGCAGGAACTTTGGTGAGATCCTGCGGGCCTTGGACGGCGTGCAACTGTCAGACCGTGCCGAGGTGGCGACGCCTGCGAACTGGGAAGTCGGGCAGGACGTCGTTATCCGCACCTCGGTGTCGAACGAAGACGCGAAAGAGCGTTTCGGCGAGTTCGACGAGAAGCTTCCATATCTTCGCATGACGAAGATGCCGGGCTGAAAACCCCGCCGGTACAGCGCTTTGAACAGAGAGAGATCCCGCCAGCTGCGGGGCCTCTCTTTCTGTTTCCGGGCCAGTTGCCCGGCTTTGTCACATGCCTGTCAAGCTCGAACGCTAGGAGGTTCCAGACGCGTGAAGGCCTCAACGGTTCGCCCCACGCGCAGCCAGCGATTCATTCAGGGAGCTCGCAATGGAAGACTTCGAGAACGACTATCCAGATCATGAGAACACACCATTTTACGAGCACGGCGACGAGCCGACATGCAACACTTCCGATAACGCCAACTTTTACGAAGTGATGGACGCCCATGTGAAGCGTCGTTCGTTTCTTATGGGTGGCCTTGCCGCAATCTCGACGGGCCTCTTCGGCAATGCGTTGACCGCCAAGGGTGCTCTTGCGGTGACGACGGCCACGCCGGGGCTTCTTGGTTTCACGCCGGTGCCGGTCAGTATGGAAGATAGGGTCGTTGTTCCCGATGGATACTCTTGGCAGGTGCTGGGTGGCACAGGTGAGCCGATCACCGATGACATGCCGGCCTACCGTCCGGGGGCCAACACCGGTGCCGAGCAGGGCATGCAGGTCGGCCAGCACCATGACGGGATGCATTACTTCCCCATCGACGGCTCGTCGGAGGACGGCCTGCTGGTCGTGAACCACGAATACATCGAGCCGCGGTTCCTTCATGCTGAGAAGGAAGGCTACAAGGGCCAGGGAATCGGGTCGCGCGACGTTGTTTACGACGCTAGCGAGCAGCGCAACGACGATGAAGTCCTAATGGAGATGAACGCCCATGGCATCTCGATCTACCGGACCGCGAAGCAGGCCGACGGCAATTGGTCGATCATCGAAGATCCGCTCAACCGCCGTATCACGGTGCTGACCGAGATCGAGATCGGGGGTCCTGTACGCGGTTCGGGGCATGTGCGCACCAAGTTCTCTCCCGACGGGACGATGACCCGCGGCACGGTGAACAACTGTGCACACGGCGTGACGCCGTGGAATACTTACATGGCGGCCGAAGAGAATTGGGCAGGTTACTTCTCGAACACCGATCAGATTGACCAGAAACCGGATCTGCCGCGCGAACACGCCCGTTATGGTGTGTCCACCAATCCGCGCAGCGGTCGCTACGGGTGGCATCTCGCCGCGTCGGGCGCCGACGAGTTCGTTCGTTTCAACGCTTCGACCCTTGGTGCCTCGTCGACCGAGGACTACCGCAACGAACCCAACACCTATGGTTGGATGGTAGAGATCGATCCGTTCAACCCCGACGCAGCGCCGGTTAAGCGGACCGCGCTGGGTCGCTTTGCCCATGAGGGCGTCGTGTTCGCGCCTGCTGTCGAGGGAGCACCGGTCGTTTGCTACTCAGGCGACGACGCGCGGTTCGAGTACATCTACAAGTTCGTCTCCGACGGCGTCTACGTACCGGGCGAGACCGATGGATCGATCCTCGATTCGGGCACGCTTTATGTCGCGAAGTTCGATGAAGACGGCACCGCAGAATGGCTTGCACTGGAGCCCGGCCGGAACGGGCTCACGCCAGCGAACGGTTTTGCCGATCTGGCCGACATCCTGGTCAACACCCGCCTTGCGGCGGATTTCGTGGGCGCCACCAAGATGGATCGCCCGGAATGGGGCACTGTCGATCCAAACTCGGGCGAGGTTTACTTCACGCTCACGAACAACTCGCGCCGGACACTGGTCGAAGTCGACGCGGTCAACCCGCGCGCACAGAACAACTTCGGCCAGATCGTTCGCTGGCGCTACCAGGACGCCGATCAGACGCGCGAAAACTTCGACTGGGATCTGTTCGTGATCGCCGGCACGCCAAGGCAATCGGCGACGTTCGAGGGTGCAACGCTCAACGACGACAGTATGTTCGCTTGTCCGGACGGGATCTGGTGCGACGCGGATTCGCGTCTCTGGATCCAGACCGATATGGGCGACATCGGGCCGGACTATGAAGGGCCACTTAAGGATTTCGGAATGAACGGCATGCTGGCGGCCAATCCGGCCACTGGCGAGATACGGCGTTTTCTTACCGGTCCATGGGGCCAGGAGTGCACGGGCGTCATCACCACGCCCGATCAGCGGACGATGTTCGTGAACTTCCAGCACCCTGGTGCCCATGCTTCGGGCGAGGAGTTCGCGGCCGGCAACTTCGGTTCGGGCTTCCCAGACTACAACGGGACGGTACCGCGGTCAGCAACGATCGTAATCACCAAGGATGATGGTGGTGTGATCGGCGCCTGAGACTGGCTCACCAAACAAAGTAGAAAGGGCCCCGGATTTTCGGGGCACTTTTGCTGCCAGCGCTCTTATTGGCCAAGAAGAATGACGCCCTGTCCAAACGAACAGGGCGTCTTCAAAGCATTTCATCGTCGGGGTCGTTAGTCGGCGGCTTCTTCGGCCTTTGCCTCTTCGCCACTTTCCTGATCAACGACCTTCATCGACAGGCGAACTTTGCCGCGGTCGTCAAAGCCTAGAAGCTTGACCCAGACCTCCTGACCTTCCTTCAGAACGTCTGACGGATGGTTCAGTCGGCGATTTTCGATTTGGCTGACATGCACAAGGCCGTCGCGCTTGCCGAAGAAGTTCACGAAGGCACCGAAATCGACGATCTTGACGACGGTTCCCTTGTAGATCTTGCCCTCTTCCGGCTCGGCCACGATCGAGTGGATCATGTCATAAGCCTTCTGGATCGACTCGGCGTTGGGCGATGCGATCTTGACGACGCCATCATCGTTGATGTCGACCTTTGCGCCCGACACTTCGACGATCTCGCGGATCACTTTACCGCCCGATCCGATGACCTCGCGGATCTTGTCAGTGGGCACCTGCATCGTTTCGATACGCGGCGCGTGAACCGAGAATTCCGAAGCACCCGAAAGCGCCTTGTTCATCTCGCCAAGGATGTGCATCCTGCCCTCTTTGGCCTGCGCCAGAGCCTTTTCCATGATCTCGGGCGTGATGCCTGCAACCTTGATGTCCATTTGCAGTGACGTGATGCCGTTTTCGGTACCTGCCACTTTGAAGTCCATGTCGCCCAGGTGGTCTTCGTCACCCAGAATATCCGTCAGGATGGCATAGGATCCGTCCTCTTCCAGAACGAGTCCCATGGCCACACCGGCAACAGCGGATTTGAGCGGGACGCCCGCATCCATCATCGACAGAGAGCCGCCGCAGACCGACGCCATTGACGACGACCCGTTCGACTCCGTGATCTCGGAGACAACGCGGATCGTGTAAGGGAAGTCCGTGGCAGGCGGCAGAACGGCCTGAAGGGCGCGCCAAGCCAGCTTGCCGTGGCCGATTTCACGACGACCCGGAGGGCCGAAACGGCCAACCTCTCCGACCGAGTAGGGCGGGAAGTTATAGTGCAGAAGGAAGTTCGACCGGTACGTGCCCTGCAGCGCGTCGATCATCTGTTCGTCGTCGCCGGTGCCCAGTGTCGTGACGACAAGCCCTTGGGTTTCACCACGGGTAAACAGCGCCGAACCGTGGGTCCGCGGCAGGATACCGGTTTCCGACACAATCGGCCGAACCTCATCGGTGCGGCGGCCGTCGATCCGGCGGCCATGCTTGACGACATCACCGCGCAGCACAGCCGATTCCAGCTTTTTCAGCGCGGAGCCAAGATTTGCATCCTCCTGCTGCTCTTCCGTCAAAGCGGCAATCACGGCCTCGCGAGCTTCGCCTACGGCAGCAACCCGCGCTTGCTTGTCGGTGATCGCGTAAGCGGCCCGCATTTTCTCTTCGCCAGCGGCCGTCACCGCGTCGTACAGTTCCGAGTAGTCCGATGGCTGGAAGTCGAACGGCTCTTTAGCGGCGTCTTCGGCCAGATCGATGATCAGGTCGATCACCGGTTGAATTTGCTCATGCGCGAACTTCACCGCACCCAGCATCTCGGCTTCCGACAACTCGTAAGCCTCGGATTCGACCATCATCACGGCGTCTTTCGTGCCGGCGACGACAAGGTCAAGCCGCTGCTCGGGCTTGTTGCGAAGGTCGTGCATATCGTCGACCTCCGGGTTCAGGATGTATTCGCCATCCTCGTATCCCACGCGGCACCCGGCGATCGGCCCCATGAACGGAGCACCAGAGATCGTCAGCGCTGCCGATGCCGCGATCATCGCGACCATATCGGGGTCGTTGACCAGATCGTGGGACAGCACAGTACAGATCACCAGAACTTCGTTCTTGAAACCCGGCACGAAAAGCGGCCGGATCGGGCGGTCGATCAGGCGGGAGGTCAGCGTTTCCTTTTCGGTCGGACGCGCCTCGCGCTTGAAAAAGCCGCCTGGCACTTTACCCGCGGCATAGTATTTCTCGTTGTAGTGAACGGTCAGCGGAAAGAAGTCCTGACCGGGTTTTTGTGCGCGCGCGAATGTTACGTTCGCCATCACAGAGGTTTCGCCATAGGTGGCGATCACAGACCCATCGGCCTGACGGGCAACCTTGCCCGTTTCGAGGGTCAGAGTCTCTTCCCCCCATTTCATGGATTTCGTCGTTACGTTGAACATGTATCGTTTCCTGTCTGGGCCTGTCTCGGCGGTCCGAGTGCCCGTTTGCATAGCGGCCCCATTGCCGCCGACCCCTATCGTTCCCATGCGCCGGGGTCAGAGCGTCACGTCTCAGATATGCGGGCCTTACAGGAGTTTGATTGTGATTGAAAGAGTTGGGCAACGACAAAGGGAAGGGGTCAGGGGATTTTGGTGCGCCCTCAACTCTGCGTTGTCGCGAGTCCAAGCTATAGATTGTTCGTAAGCTTTTGGGAGACAAGAGATGGTTCTGCTTATTGAAACAACCGCTCATACTCAGGATGGGATCGAAATTGTAAGCCATTTGATCGAAGCGGATGCGGAAGGTGGCCAGGAGTTCTTTGGTTTTCACAACAGTAGTGATGAGAGTGACAGTTTCGCCATCGCGGAAATCATTCTTGGTGAGGCCGAGATTGTTGGCGATGGATTCGAGACGGATGAGCAACTAACTCAGGGGCGTTATCGAGGCTTTCGTTACGATGCTAACCAAGGCTTCGGAAACATCGGAGTATCGATACGGCTCACAGCTGGGGCGACTGTTAGCCTGCTATTCGGTCGAGTACGTCGTGGGATTGGCAGTGTTATCGGAAGAGTGAGTTGCAAGTTATGCAAAGCTGCGGTGATGGCGATTGTCCGTGCTGCCTTAGCATTGGCCGGAATACCCTTCCCACTCGCTGGAACTGATCTCGCGGCTGTTCGGGCCACTTTCGAGACAGCGTTGGATGCAATGGCCCAAGGGAATGTAAATACGGCGCTCCAGAGCCTTATTTCGCTTCTGCCATCAACCGTTTGGGATGCGATCAAGGATGCACTTCATGTCGTAAACTGGATCTGGGACAGTATCGACAAGTTGATTGAGAGGGTCTGCACAGCGATTGGGTTGTGCCCACCTCAACGGACGCAGCCGCCCTGAAGACTAAAGTGCAATGCAAAGAGGGGCGCGCTCTTTGAGAGCACGCGCCAATTACCTAAATAAATAAAAGTCTAGCGACGAATACCCAGACGCTTGATCAGGTCCTGATAGCGGGCCTCATCCTTTGCCTTGGTGTAATCCAGAAGCTTCCGGCGCTGTGCGACCAGCTTCAGAAGGCCACGGCGCGAATGGTTGTCTTTCTTGTGCGTCTTGAAATGCTCGGTCAGCGTTGCGATGCGCGAGCTCAGGATCGCGATCTGCACTTCTGGGGAACCCGTATCACCGTCCTTGGTGCCGAATTCTTTCATGACACGCTGTTTTTCTTCAGCAGTAATCGACATCGGGGTCTCCTTGATCAAAGGGTTATGGCGCAAGCCGGGATGTCGTCCAGCACAGGCCCGTGGAGTCCGCGATGTTTCGCGGATGCGGGCGTATAGGAGATGGCGCGCGAAAAGAAAAGGGTTTTCTATTCGCTGTCCGGGGCTGTAGCGGGGTCGATCGCGCCGTCACGATCGGCATCGGTTGGACGATCTTGTCCGACTTCATTTGCGATCTGCTCCGCCAGTTGCGTCGCCCATTCACCGATGATCGGGATGAAATCGATCTGTGCCAGAAAGAACGCAAGGACCGATACGAGAACCGAAGCTCCAATGACTGTTCCCAGCCCGATTGCCAAGCCGCGCAGAAAGCTGAAGCCCATCATGCGCGGCAGAGAGTTCTGGATGCGGAGATACCGATGACTGTTGAGTTGGCGGACCTCGTTTCGAAGACTGCGAACTTCTTTTGCAAGAGATATCTCGCCATCTTTCTGTGTGGGTGAGTCTGTCATGTTAATCAAGCTAATCGATCCTGAGATCAATGCCACCAGGCGCGTGCGCGGTCATGCGATATGGCCGCTAAGGCTAAGATATGACTTGATTTTTAGATACAATCAACCTGTGCAAATTGCTGGTCATGATATGTGTCGCCCATCTGGGTCTAAGGCGGCAGGGTATGTTAGGGTTTTTTGTCTTGATCGGGCTTGCGACTGCGATGGCCGCTCCTGTCGTGGTTTCGTCCATCTCTGACGACGATGCAAATGACGACCTGACCGAACCCGAAAGCGCCGTTTCGACAGATCCTGCTCAGGGCGATCCCAACGGCATGCCCAGTTCCCCAGATATGCTGGACGAGTTCGAGTCCACCGAACAAGGGTTCGACGAACCCATATCGCCGGTTTTATCGCCCACGGAGGGAGATGTTCGTGACATTCCGTCCAAAGACTCTGCTGACCTTGAGGAGATCACGCCACTTTTGCCAATTCATCCCGAGATGACCGATAGTCCTCCGGATGGTTCCGATTTGCCGGTGGATGAAATCTTGCAGCCGGAAGAAGACCCTGACCCATCAACCGCTGAAGTACTGCAGCTTGTGACAAATCTCGACGATAGCGTCGATGAGATTGAGGGACCGGATAACATTGCCAATATACAGAACTTCGTGCCGGGAGAGGATGTTCTCGAAATCACGATATTCACCACCCTTCCCCCTGAAGGCGTCACGGTCGAAGTGGCGATCAGCGAGGATGGTCAGGACAGCCTCGTCACCGCAAATGATCAACTGATTGCCATATTGCGCGACTTGCCCGACGCCGAACCGATCGACTTCTTGCTGAACACTCAGTCGCCGCTTGCGTCCTGATCCCAGGGCATCGGTTGGGTCTCGTAAGAGATGTAAAGCGGGTGCTTCGGGTGTCCGAACTTCGACAGCCCCAGATGGTGCATTGGCCGCCCCGTTCGACCGATAAGCCGGGCCACTTCCGGTCCGCGATCCTGAAATGCACCATGGGTACCCCAGGCGCAAACAATTGTATCGGCCCAGAAACATCCATCAAGGATATTGGTGTCGTTTTCAGGGCCGACAGGGTCTGCGGCTTTGCGCATCTTCTTCGGGTCCGTATCGCGCCACGCAAAGATATTGCAGACGCGAAATGACCCGAACCGAAGCGCGCGCGCCCGGCGTTCACAACGTTCCACTGTGGGATCATTCTGACGTTCGGTCGCTGTAGAGGGATTCAGCATCACAAAAAGTGCTTTGGGCGCCGATACGTCCCAGACCCGTGTCAACGCATAACGATAGTGTTCACAGTCCGAGTAGACGGCGGTACTCGCTGCGTCATCCTTTTGAAACGTGCGGGTGATCATTCGGCGAAAACCCGGCGTGGATGAAGCATACCCGCACGATAGATGCCGACCGCAACGGCGCGCCCTTCGCAGGAGGCCCAGCATTCGTCTCCATAAGCAGCCTCGGACGACAGCACTTCCGCCGGATTGCCATTGCGCAGACGGGCCGCCGCCAGCGTCGAACACCGCACTTCCGGCAGGTCGGTCAATCCCGTTTCGACTGGTAGCAGCAGCGCATCGATTTCGGGTGTTTGGGCGAGCTCGTCAATCCTGTCCAGCGAAACACCGTCTCCTGCATCGAACGGCCCCGACCAGACCCGGCGCAACTCCCTGACATGGGCGAAGCAATCCAGTGCCCGGCCTAGATCGCGGGCAATGGCCCGGACGTACCCGCCCTTGCCGCATACCATTTCAAGTGTCGCGTGATCCACGTCGAGTCTTTCCACCAAGGTCAAGCTCTCGACCCATAATGGCCTTGCCTCAAGCTCAACGGCGTCTCCGGCACGGGCTATGGCATAGGCGCGCTGTCCATCGATCTTGACCGCCGAAAACGCGGGCGGGACCTGCATAATCTCGCCTGTGAGCGCCCGCAGCGATGCGCGAATATCATCATCGGAAGGCCGCAAGTTGGACGTGTTCGTCACCTCGCCCTCAGCATCGTCGGTTTTCGTCTCTTCCCCCAGCCCGATCGTGAAACGATAGGCTTTAAGGGCATCGGTGATGTAGGGAACCGTCTTTGTCGCCTCGCCCAATGCAATCGCCAGCACACCGGTTGCCTCCGGGTCCAGCGTACCGGCATGCCCCGCTTTAGCCGCATTGAACGCCCAGCGCACCTTACCCACTACGGCATTCGAGGACGGTCCGGCGGGTTTGTCGATCACGACCCAACCCGAGATATCCCGCCCTTTGCGTTTGCGTGCCATGCGATCCGTGTCCTGGTCGGTCGTTCAGTTCAACGGGACGACTGTGCCGATGATTGGGCCCAGCGGAAAGCCCAGATCATGCCGATCCAGCGCGGGCGCATAGAGGCGCGAGACATTGCCATCGATGTAGAGCGCATTGGGCGTGTCGAGCCGATCCCGGAATATCCGCGCGAAACTGTGGAAATTCACGGCGACATCCGAAATCGCGAAGACGACCGTCCCGTCGTCGCGGATACCAATACCGTTCCGGATGTATCGCGAGGTTCCGTCGGCCAGAAACCGCGGGTGAAGTGCGCCGTCGATCACCAGCATCGGTCCGGACTGCGAAGCAAAGATGCATTCAGGCGCTCGTTCGGCGAACTCGAGCGTCTCGGTAACCTGAGCTCCTTCGGGCCCAAGGCAAAACACGCCATTCGGCAACAATCCGAAATTGCCGGGACCTTCTGACGTGATCAGCGGCACCGTAGCCACGCCATTCTCGACATAATGCCCGACCGGCGCGCGGTCGTCGTGATACATCCCGCCATTCATCGCGATGCCCAGCGTCTTGCCGTCTTTCGCCAGTTTCTCGTTGACCCGGTCGAACGTGCCGTAGACCAGCCCATCTGGTGCCGTATGCCATAGGCGCAACTCTTCAGCGACCGGGTCAATTTCGCAGTAAGTGAAGGCAATACTGTCGAATGTATCCGTTTTGCAGTTTCCGGCGTCCGCAAGCGCAGGAAGAGCCGCAACCAGTGTTGCGGCCAGAAGAGTGTCAATCGCTTTCGACATCGCGGCGTACCGTGGTCTCTGACAAAAGCCTGCGGGTTTCGTCCATACGGTCAAAGGTTTCGTCCAGAACGAATCGCAGGTCGGGCGCGAATTTCAGTTCAAGGCCTTTGGCGACCGAGCGGCGGATTTCATGGCGATTGCGGCGAAGCGCATCAAGTGCCGCGTCGCAATCTTTGCCGCCAAGGGGTAGAACGAATGCCGTCGCGATCTTCAGATCGGGGGAGGATCGGACTTCGCTTACGGTGATGGAGAAGGCGTTCAGTTCCGGGTCATGCACTTCGGCACGCGACAAAACCTCGCTCAATCGGCGACGGATTACTTCGCCGACGCGCAACTGTCGCTGCGAGGGGCCTGCACCCTGAGAAAACCTGTTCTTGCCCATGGCGTCCATCTAGGCCACGCGGGCCGCTGTCGCAAGCGGGGTTTGCTCCGGCGCGCGACGGCGGTTAAACGAAGCCTTGGAAATACGGAGTGGAATGATGAGCGAATTGCCGGGGATCGTGGTGACCGGAGCATCGGGCCGGATGGGTCAGATGTCGATCCGGACGATAGTGGACAGCGGCAAAGCACGACTGGCCGGTGCGGTCGAACGGTCGGGCCATGACTGGATTGGTGACGATGTAGGCGAGGCGATGGGCGGTGCCCCGCTTGGCGTCAAGGTCGTGGATGATCCGCTTGAACCCTTTGCCTCCGCGCAGGCTGTCCTTGATTTCACGGCTCCTGCCGCAACGGTCGAGTACGCGGCACTGGCGGCACAGACCCGCGCAGTTCATGTGATCGGCACCACTGGTATGACAGAAGCGGACATCGCAAAACTTGGGCCGGCGGCACGTCACGCAGTTATTGTCCGGGCGGGCAACATGAGCCTGGGAGTCAACCTCCTGACACTCCTGACGCGTAAGGTCGCCGAGGCGCTTGATGCAGATTTCGATATCGAGGTCGTCGAGGCGCATCACCGTCACAAGGTTGACGCGCCCTCGGGGACTGCGCTGATGCTTGGCGAGGCGGCAGCCGAAGGCCGGGGTGTCGAACTGGCCGCTGTGGCCGATCGCGGGCGCGACGGCATTACCGGCGCGCGTGATCGTGGGGCAATCGGATTTTCGGCCATTCGCGGCGGTGATGTCGTCGGCGAGCATGATGTGATCTTTGCCGGGGATGGTGAGCGTATCGTCCTGCGCCACCTTGCCACTGATCGGCAGATTTTTGCCCGTGGCGCGCTGAAAGCAGCGCTTTGGGGCCTTGGAAAGCCGCCGGGACAGTATGATATGATTGATGTTCTGGGCCTTAAGTGAACCAAACCGGCCCGACGCTCGTAGAAAGGACAAATCCAGATCAAGGGGCCGATCATGGCGCACGCACTTTCACTGACAACGGTTGTTTTTCTTGCTTCGACAACGCCACTTTGGGCCGACGCATGGGCGCTTGCGCCGAACGGAGCGAAGTTCGAGCGGGTCGGTGATCGTGACACCTTTATCGAACTCGTGTCGGAAAATGCGCTGAAGCGGTTTGGCATTACGCTGAACGTTCAGCCGGATGGTCGCATCGACGGGCGGGCTTTTGGTCAGAGGGTCACCGGTAAATGGCAGTGGCGCGAGGGCTTTTTTTGCCGGGACATGTATTGGGGCTCAATGTCGATTGGCTCAAACTGCCAAGAGGTGAAGGTCTCCGGCAACATGGTTCGTTTCGTTTCCGATCAAGGTCAGGGGCGGTTTGCCGACCTGCGACTGCGCTAGGCTTGCCCGCCGTCAGAAATCGACGGCAATCCCCTTCTTCTCCCAGTCGCCATATCTGACGGGCTCGGGTCCATCGCGTCCACCGAACTCTTTGGGAATTTCTGCCTTCTTTGCAGCCTTGCGCCGTTCCTCTGCCTCGTCCAGTGCACGGCGGGCGGCAGGGGGAAGGTCCTTGTCCTCGTTCATGGTCTGATCCTTGTCCCAGAGCTTCCTTTGATATACGCGGCGCGGGGTGCGAGACAACCGAATGAAGGGCGAAACGATGCCGCAACCCGGGCGGGCCGCACGACAGGCGGCGCTGGACCTGATGATACGGGTCACCGATGAAGGCCGGTTGTTGTCCGAGCTGTTGCCGAAAGCGGTTGCGCATCTCGAGCCGGGGGATCGGGCACGTGCCGGTCGTCTAGCAACAGAAGGTTTGCGCTGGGCGTCGCGCGCTGACCGGGTTCTCGGTCCCTATCTCCGCCAGCGGCCCGACGGTCGTACCCATGACATGCTGCGCCTTGCGGTGTGGGAAATCTGCGCTGATGGCGCGGCGGCCCACGGCGTCGTCAACAGCGCAGTCGAAATCCTGAAGGCACGGCCCGAAACGGCGCGGCAGGCGGGCCTTGCCAATGCGATCCTGCGCAAGGTCGCTGGCAACATGCCAGATTGGGACGCTCTGCCGAATCCGGTTCTGCCCAAATGGCTGAGAAAGCCGCTTATCTCCGACTACGGAAAGGCGGCGGTTGCCGCAATGGAAAAGGCCCATGCTGCGGGCGCGCCCTTGGACCTTACCCCCGCACCGGGTGCGCCGGACGATCTGGCAACGAAACTGGGCGCGAAGACAATGCCGGGCGGATCCTTACGGCTGGAGAAGCCCGGGCAGGTGACGGCTTTGCCGGGCTACGAAGAAGGTTGGTGGTGGGTGCAAGATGCTGCCGCAACACTGCCCGCCCGTATTCTGAACCCCGACCCGGGAGAGACGGTTGTCGACCTCTGCGCGGCTCCCGGCGGCAAGACGATGCAGCTCTCGGCGATGGAGGCAAAGGTGACAGCGGTCGATATCTCGGAAAGCCGTATAGCGCGGGTCGCCGAAAACCTGTCGCGAACCGGGTTGGAAGCCGAGACAGTTGTGGCCGATGCCTTGGAATGGAAACCCGCATCGCCATTTGATGCGGTACTGCTCGATGCCCCGTGTTCGGCAACGGGTACGATCCGCAGGCATCCCGACCTTCCTTACGCAAAGGATGGCAGTTCTTTCCCAGAGCTCTTTAAACTGCAAGCAGGCCTGATCGACCGCGCGATTGAGATGCTCAAACCCGGCGGGCGTCTGGTCTACTGCACCTGCTCGCTTTTGATCGACGAGGGCGAAGAACAGGTGCGCGATGCCCTGATCCGCCATCCGGATCTGATGGTTGATCTTGATGCCCCGCGCGTGGCGGGCATTGATCCGGACTGGATAGGTGCCGAAGGACTGCGGACACGCCCGGATTTCTGGCCCGACATGGGCGGGATGGACGGTTTTTTCATCGCGGTATTGCGAAAGCCTGCCGAAAGCTCCGCTTGAACCATGACACTGCGGAAACAGGCAGATAGTATTGCTGCAACAGCGCGCCGGTGGCACCGGTGGCAGAGGCAGGACGACGGATCGTAACAATGACAGAGCCACAGGGCGCTGGGCGTGATAGCTGGAGAAACGGGCTAAGCGCGCGCATGGCGGGGTTCGGCCCGAAAGCGAACGCGTTTGTCAGCCAGCCGGAACCGCGCACCATTGGCAGTTTTGCCCGTGGAAGGCAGCTTTGCGCGGGCAATTTCCTTTTTGCCGGATACTTGGTCGAAGCACCCGAAGCGGGGATCTGGGACTTACCGATGCCAGACGCAGCGTTCGAGACCGAGGTGCATGGTTTTATCTGGCTCGACGATCTGGCCGCGGTCGCTGATCTGAACGCCCGACACCGTGCGCAACTCTGGACACACGACTGGGTGAAGCGTTTCGGAAAGGGAACCGGACCCGGCTGGGTCGCGGATTTGACCGGGCGTCGTCTTGTGCGCTGGATTAACCATGCCGTTTTCCTTCTGAACGCGCAGGACGGCGACACCAGCGCGGCCTTCTTCAGGTGCATGTCACGGCAGGCGAACTTCCTTGCCCGGCGCTGGAAGTCGGCTGAACCGGGCCTGCCACGGTTCGAGGCCCTGTGTGGTCTGGCCCATGCAGGACTGGCGCTTCAGGGGATGGAGCGACATCTGATACCGGCCTGCAAGGCGCTTGAACGGGAATGCGCACTTCGTATCGATGACGAAGGCGGCTTGCCATCGCGCAATCCCGAAGAACTCCTGTCGGTCTTCGTCCTTTTGACATGGACGGTCGCAACCCTTGAGGAAAGCGGTGCGACCCCGCCCGGCGGTATTGTTGCCGCCATTCAGCGGATTGCTCCGACTCTGCGATCCCTGCGCCACGCGGACGGAGGCCTCGCACGGTTTCATGGTGGTGGAAGAGGTCTCGATGGTTGGCTGGATCAGGCCCTCGCCGCATCGGGTGTCCGTCATATGCGCCACAAAGGCCTGTCGATGGGGTTCGCACGTCTGTCACATGGCAGAACGACCGTCATCGTCGACGCAGCGCCGCCGCCCAGCGGAGAAAACTCCCTGAACGGTCACGCGTCGACCCTCGCGTTGGAGTTGACATCCGGCAGACGGCCGCTGATCGTCAATTGCGGCTCGGGCGAAAGCTTTGGGTCAAGCTGGCGGCGGGCCGGACGGGCCACGCCATCCCACTCGACGCTGTCGATTGAAGGGTTCAGTTCCTCTCGCCTCGGCGGGGCCGGGGTCATTGCAGGGCGCCGTACCGAGCTTTTGATCGACACGCCCAATGATGTGAGCGTGAACCGGCCCGAGGTTGGCCGGGGTGTTGCGCTGATCCTCAGCCATGACGGTTATGTCGCGACCCACGGGCTCGCCCATTACCGCCGTCTGGAACTCGCCAGTGATGGGCGTAGCCTGGTTGGCGATGATTCCTTGTCGGCGCTGACGCAAGAGGCAGAGCGCAAGTTCGATGAAGCTTTTGATCGCTCGGGCCTTCAGGGCATTCCCTTCCATATACGCTTTCACCTTCATCCAGATGTCCATGCCGAACTTGATATGGGCGGTGCGGCAGTGTCGATGGCCTTAAAAAGTGGTGAGATCTGGGTGTTCCGCCATGACGGGGCGGGGGCTTTGTCGCTTGCGCCCAGCGTATATCTTGAAAAGGGTCGTCTGTCGCCGCGCGCGACGAAACAAATCGTACTTTCATCTGTGGCGACGGGCTATGGCATCCGGATTGGCTGGACGCTGGCCAAAGCACAGGATACCCCCTCGCATATTCGCGATCTGTCGGCCGAGGACGACCTGGCCAAGACCGACCGCTAACACAGTCTGGGGGAGTCCATGCCCGATCTTGTGCCTTTGCGCAGCGCCCTGATTTCGGTGTCCGACAAGACAGGCCTGATGCCGTTCGCCAAGGCATTGGTTGCAGCGGGAGTGCGCTTGTTGTCGACTGGTGGCACGGCAAAGCTGCTGCGCGATGAAGGGTTGGATGTCAGGGACGTTGCCGATCTGACGGACTTTCCCGAGATGATGGACGGACGCGTCAAGACACTTCATCCAAAGGTCCATGGTGGGCTTCTGGCCTTGCGTGACAATGACCAGCACAAGGCAGCGATGGAGGCTCACGGGATCGAACCCATCGACCTTCTCATCGTCAATCTCTATCCGTTTGAAGAGACTGTTGCCGGTGGTGCAGGCTATGACGACGCCATTGAAAACATCGACATCGGTGGCCCGGCGATGATCCGGGCTGCTGCCAAGAACCATGCCTTCGTTTCCGTCGTGACGGATGTGCAGGACTACAGTGCCGTGCTTGAACAGATTGCCGTGAACAAAGGTGCAACAACCTTTGCCTTCCGGCAGCAACTTGCTTTGACGGCCTATTCCCGGACTGCGGCCTATGATGCGGCAGTGTCAGGCTGGATGGCGGGTGCATTGAAGGAGGCGACGCCACGTCGGCGGGCCTTGGCCGGTACTTTGGCGCAAACGCTCCGCTACGGAGAGAACCCGCATCAGTCGGCGGCCTTTTATCTCGATGGATCGGACCGCCCGGGGGTCGCTTCGGCTGCGCAGCATCAAGGCAAAGAGCTGTCCTATAACAACATCAACGACACGGATGCAGCGTTCGAGCTCGTGTCGGAATTCCTGCCGAACGATGGCCCGGCCTGTGCGATCATCAAGCATGCGAACCCGTGCGGCGTTGCGCGTGGAGCAACCTTGGCCCAAGCCTATGCGCGCGCCTATGACTGTGACAGGACGTCGGCCTTTGGCGGGATCGTTGCACTGAACCAGCCGCTTGACCGGGCCACGGCGGAAGAGATTACGCAGATATTCACCGAGGTTGTTATTGCCCCGGGCGTCGACGATGACGCAAAAGAGGTCTTTGCAGCGAAAAAGAACCTTCGGCTTCTGACGACCTCCGGTCTCGCCGACCCTCAAGCGTCGGCTCTGGCCATCCGGCAGGTCTCTGGCGGATTTCTGGTGCAGGATCGAGACAACGGCCACGTGGCGGCGGCAGATCTGCAGGTTGTGACCAAACGCCAGCCGACCGAGGCGGAACTGGCCGATCTTATGTTCGCGTGGACCGTCGCCAAGCACGTCAAATCGAACGCGATCGTCTATGCAAAGGGCGGCGCGACCGTCGGCATCGGTGCAGGACAGATGAGCCGAGTGGATTCGACGCGGATTGCTGCGCGCAAGGCCGCAGACATGGCTGAAACGCTGGGTCTGGACGCACTACCCACCGAAGGGGCGGCGGTTGCGTCCGACGCTTTCTTTCCCTTCGCCGATGGTATCCTGACCGCTGCCGAAGCGGGTGCAACGGCCCTGATCCAGCCCGGCGGGTCGGTTCGAGATGACGAGGTGATTGCGGCCGCCGACGAGGCGGGACTGGCGATGGTCTTCACCGGTATGCGGCATTTTCGGCATTGAGCGCGCTTCGCAATATCGCGGTCGTAACCGGCCTTGTGATCTTCGTTCTGGATCAGGCCTCCAAGTGGATCGTCGTGCACTGGATGGAGTTGAAATTCGTCGGCGCAATAGACGTCCTGCCGCCATACCTGAACCTGCGGATGGCATGGAACCGGGGCATCAACTTTGGCCTGTTTTCCAGCGATACCGATGTCATGCGCTGGGCGCTTATCGCAATTGCGCTTCTGATATCCGGTTGGGTGGTCTGGTGGATTCGGCGCGAACCCGGCGGCTGGCCCGCTCAGGTATCGGCAGGTCTGTTGGTTGGCGGTGCGCTGGGCAATGTGGTCGATCGCGTCCTCTACGGTGCTGTTGCTGACTTTCTGAACATGTCATGCTGCGGGATCGAAAATCCCTATGCGTTCAATGTTGCCGATATTTCGATCTTCATCGGTGCAATCGGGCTCATCCTGTTTACAGGAGAAAGCGCAAAGCCCCGTGACGACGCTTGAATTTGGGTTTAGAGAGGGCACAGGACGGTGACGATGGGGCGACCGATGCGTGGTATGATCATCCTTCTGGGCTTGTGCGCCATGGTGTTGGCGGGCTGCGGCCGCGACCGCGATCCTGACCTCATGACCTTTCGGGCCAGTCAGGACGGACCGGATGAATTCGGCATACTCCCGACGAAACCGCTGCAGACGCCACAGGATTTCGCCTCACTGCCGCCTCCGACCCCAGGCGGCGCAAACCTAACCGACCCAACGCCGAATGCCGATGCCATTGCCGCGTTGGGCGGACGTCCGGAGGTGCTGAACCGGCCGTCCGGCGACGGTGCGCTGGTCGCTTATGCCGGGCGCTTTGGCGTTGCTTCAAATATCCGCGCGAACCTTGCTGCGGCTGATCTCGAATATCGTCGTAACAACAACGGCCGACTTCTCGAGCGCTTGTTCAATGTGAATGTCTATTTCCGAGCCTACGAAGACCAGGAACTCGATCAGCACCGCGAACTTGAACGGTTTCGGGCGGCGGGAGTTCCGACGCCTGCCGCTCCGCCTGAACAAACCGAATAGTGCTCACATCCCCGTATGTTGTGCTTGAACCGTCGCGTTTTCGGCGTACCTCTTCACGACAGATGATCAGCCAAGAGGTAAATCATGTCTCCACGTATCGCGGCGTTCTGCGCCCTGTTGACGGTCGCGGCACTCCCGGCACGCGCCGCTGACGTCACGAGCTTCACGCTCGACAATGGGATGGACGTGGTAGTTCTCGAAGACCACCGCGCACCGGTCGTCGTGCATATGGTCTGGTACAGGGTGGGTTCTGCCGATGAGCCGCGCGGAAAGTCGGGGATTGCACATTTCCTGGAGCACCTCATGTTCAAGGGCACCGAAAATGTTTCCCCAGGTGAATTCTCCGAAATCGTGGCCGCCAATGGCGGGACGGACAACGCGTTCACGTCGTACGACTACACCGGCTACTTCCAAAGGGTCGCGGCCGACCGCCTTGGTCTTATGATGGAGATGGAGGCGGATCGCATGATTAACCTCGTCATCGCCCCGGAGTTCGTCGATTCCGAACGCAATGTCGTTTTGGAGGAGCGCAATCAGCGCACCGATAACGACCCGGGATCGCTTTTGACGGAACAGCGCAACGCTGCGCAATTCCTGCATCATCCTTACGGCATGCCCATCATCGGCTGGCGCCACGAGATCGAGGGTTTGACCCGCGACGATGCGATCGCGTTCTACCGGCAGCATTATGCACCGAACAACGCCATTCTGATTGTGGCGGGCGATGTGACGCCCGAAGAGGTGCGCACGCTCGCTGAAACCCATTACGGACCGATCCCGGCCAATCCCGCGATCCAACCCCGTGACCGTGTGGACGAGCCGCCGCATCTCGCAGAGCGCCGGATCATGTTCTCGGACCCGCGCATATCGCAACCGATGGTCTTACGGACCTATCTTGCCGCTGAGCGCGATTCCGGCGCACAGAAAGAGGCCGCTGCCCTGACCCTTCTGTCCGAAGTCCTGGGGGGATCGGGATCGACCTCGGTGCTGCCGCGCAAGCTCCAGTTCGAGTCCACGAACTCGATCTACGCTACTGCCTTCTATTCCGGCACATCGCTGGACGATACGACCTTCGGTCTCGTGAATGTCCCGGCGCCGGGTGTCAGCCTGGAAGAGGCCGAGGCGGACCTTGATCGGGTACTGAAAGAGTTTCTTGAGGACGGTATCGACGATGCGCAGCTGGAACGTATCAAGACCCAACTCCGGGCCTCGCTGATCTATGCCGAAGACAGCATTTCCGGTCTGGCGCGAACCTATGGAGTGGCTCTGACCAGCGGGTTGACCGTCGCGGACATTGAAGCCTGGCCCGAAATCCTTGCGGCAACGACCGAGGAAGACATCCTTGCCGCGGCAAGCCGCCTGTTCGATCTCGATCAGGCCGTGACATCCTATTTCATGCCCGAAGTTGCCGCGGAGGTCTCGCAATGATCCGTTTTGTTCTGGCCGCCGCCCTGTCGGTATTGGCCATTCTCCCCGCACGCGCGGCAGTGGAAATTCAGGAAGTGACGACGCCAGGTGGCTTCACCGCATGGCTGGTCGAGGAAAACTCGATCCCGTTCGCCGCAATCGAAATCAGGTTCATGGGTGGCGCATCGCTTGATCCCGA
Organism: uncultured Paracoccaceae bacterium; assembly: GCA_947503175.1. Lineage (GTDB taxonomy): Bacteria > Pseudomonadota > Alphaproteobacteria > Rhodobacterales > Rhodobacteraceae > Ovoidimarina. Next base: position 691,809 of record CANNCO010000002.1, on the reverse strand, counting down.
AGGCAAGCGTGGCGCGGTAAATCTGATGATGGCGCTTCTCGAAGAGGGTTCGGGCGACATGGACGCACAGGCGTTTGCCGAGGCGCGCGAGGAACTCGCCACAACGATCCGTTTCGACTCGTCGGATGACGATGTCTCTGTTTCCCTTCGCTTCCTGACGGAAAACAGGGACGCTTCGGTCGATCTTCTGACACAGGCCCTGACAGAGCCGAGTTTTGATCAGGACGCATTGGATCGCGTACGGGAACAAGTGCTGTCGGGCATCCGGTCGAACCAGACCGATCCCAGCGCCATTGCGCGCGAAACGTTTTATCGGCTTGCCTGGGGCGACCACCCCTACGGCAGCAGGTCTGATGGGACCACCGAAAGTGTGATGTCTCTGACTCGCGATGACATGTTCGATGCCCATGCGCGCACCATCTCAAAGGACCGGGTGTTTGTCGGCGCTGTTGGAAACATCAACGCGGACGAACTCGCCATGGTTTTGGACCGGATCCTCGGCGAACTGCCGGAAACTGGCGCACCGCAAGCTCCCGACGGGACATATCAGGCCCCCGTCGGCATCACGACCGTGCCCTTTGAAACGCCCCAGTCGGTTGCACTGTTCGGTCATGAGGGGATCGCGCGCGACGATCCGGATTTCTTCACTGCCTTTGTCGTGAATGAGATCTTCGGCAGCGCAGGGTTCGAGTCGCGCCTTATGCAGGAGATCCGCGTGAAACGGGGGCTGACCTACGGGATTGGCGCCTACCTTGCGCCGCGCGACCGTGGTGCGCTGATCCTCGGTCAGGTCGCCACTGCAGGAGAGCGTATGACTGAGACAATTGAGGCGTTGCGTGCCGAATGGGCCCGCATTGCTGAAGAGGGCGTTACGGAAGAAGAACTGGAAGCCGCCAAGACCTATCTTACAGGTGCCTACCCGCTGCGGTTCGACGGCAATGCGACGATCGCGCGGATAATGGTGGGCATGCAGATGGACGGGCTTCCGATCGACTACATCGCGACCCGGAACGACAATGTGAATGCGGTGACTCTGGAAGAGGCACGTCGCGTTGCCGCCCGGATCTACCGGCCCGAAGACTTGCATATCGTGGTCGTTGGCGCGCCCGAAGGCCTCGAACCGGGCAACTGACAAGCCGAATGGCGAATCGCGCGCGGCCATGCTAGAAGTTGTGGCATGGCCGCCACTGACCCCAATATAAGCGCAGCAACACCTGTAATTCGTCAGTTGGACGAAGCGGCGGTGAACCGTATCGCGGCTGGCGAAGTCGTCGAGCGACCGGCCAGTGCCGTGAAAGAGCTCGTTGAAAACGCGATCGATGCCGGCGCCACGCGGGTCACGGTGGATGTCGCCGATGGCGGCCGTCGGCTGATCCGCGTGACCGATGACGGCTGTGGAATTTCTGCCGCCGAGCTGCCGCTGGCGCTGGCGCGGCACGCCACATCGAAAATCGATGGCTCGGACCTTCTGAACATCCACACTTTCGGATTTCGGGGCGAGGCACTTGCGTCGCTGGCGGCCGTCGGACGTCTGACCCTGACATCGCGCATGGACGGGGGCGACGCCTCCGAAATCGCGGTCGAAGGCGGGCGCCACGGCCCGGTCCGCCCGGCAGCGGCACAGCGCGGCACAACTGTCGAACTTCGTGATCTGTTCTTTGCCACACCGGCGCGTCTGAAATTCCTGCGCACGGATCGTGCCGAGGGTCAGGCGATAACGGATGTCGTGAAACGTTTGGCCATGGCAGAGCCATCTGTCGCGTTCACCTTGCGGGATGTGACGGGCGGAGGCGAAGGGCGGGTCACGTTCCGGGTTGGGGCGGAATCCGGCGATCTGTTTTCGGCGCTGGAGCGGCGGCTCGCCGCGATCCTCGGACGTGAGTTTGCGGAAAACGCCCTGCCCATCGATGCCACCCGCGAAGGCTTGCGACTGACAGGCTTTGCGGCGCTGCCCACCTATTCCCGCGGCTCGGCCGTGGCGCAGTTCCTGTTCGTGAACGGACGGCCTGTCCGGGACAAGCTTCTGATCGGCGCGCTTCGGGCGGCTTACATCGATTTCCTGTCGCGCGATCGCCATCCGGCGGCGGTGCTGTTCATCGATTGCGATCCGCATCTGGTGGATGTGAATGTCCATCCCGCCAAATCCGAAGTGCGGTTCCGTGATCCGGGCTCTGCGCGTGGGTTGATCGTCTCGGGCCTGCGGCATGCGCTGGCCGAAGCCGGACACCGCGCCTCGACGACCGTCGCAGGTGCGGCTCTTGGTGCGTTCCGGGCCGAGCCGACGGAAACCCCGCGCGTCTATCAGATGGACCGGTCCTACACGGCGTCGACCCCAGTTGTGACTCATCTGTTCGAAGCCGGCGAAACATTCTCTGCCGCGCCTGTCCCAGAACCCGAAGCTGCAGCGGTCCCCGGCGATGCACCCTTGGGCGCGGCCCAGGCACAGCTTCACCGGAACTACATCGTGGCCCAGACGGCGGACGGGATGGTGCTGGTGGATCAGCACGCGGCGCATGAGCGCCTCGTCTATGAGAAGCTGAAAACGCAAGCGCGGGACAAGGGCGTTGCGGCGCAGGCTCTGCTTGTGCCCGAGATCGTCGAGATGGATCAGTCACAGGCCAGCCGCCTTCTGGACGAAACAGACGCGCTCGCGCGCCTCGGACTGGAGATCGAACCGTTCGGACCGGGTGCCATCGCAGTGCGGGCCACACCCGCGCTTCTGGGCCCGGTCGATGCGCGGGCGTTGATCATGGACATTCTTGACGAACTGGGCGCGGGCGATGACATCCTGTCCCTGACCGCGCGGGTCGATGCGATCCTGTCGCGCGTTGCTTGCCACGGCTCTGTCCGGTCGGGTCGGCGCATGGGACCCGACGAAATGAACGCCCTTCTGCGCGAGATGGAGGCGACGCCCCATTCCGGCCAGTGCAACCATGGCCGCCCCACCTATATCGAACTGAAACTCGCAGATATCGAACGGCTGTTCGGACGCACATGATCACCATTGGCGACTATACGCTGGATTTGTCGGATCCCCTGACCATCGGCGTGTTGGCGGCGGTTCTGGTCACCGTTCTGGTCCTTGCTCTTCTTTTCACGATTGCCGCCCGCGCCGGTCGTTCGGCGCGCATGGTCGTGCCGCTGGCCCAACATCTGGAGTCACTCGGTCAGCGCGTTCAGGGCCTGTCGGATGGTCAGGAACGGCTGTCGGGCGGCCTCTCCAGCGTATCCGAGGCACAGATCGCGTCGCAGGCGAACCTTCTAAAGCTGATGGAGGCGCGGCTTGCCGAGGTGTCGGCCCGTGTGAACGAAAACCTTCAGGGGTCAGCCACGCGGACGGCGAAATCACTGGGCGAGTTGCAGCAGCGGCTGCAGACAATCGACAAGGCGCAGGAGAACATCGAAAAGCTGTCGGGCAACGTCCTGAGCCTTCAGGACATCCTGTCGAACAAACAGACCCGTGGGGCGTTCGGGGAAATACAGCTGAACGACATCGTCTCAAAGGCCCTTCCAAGCGACAGTTATGCCTTGCAGGCAACGCTTTCCAACGGCCGTCGCGCCGACTGCCTGATCCACCTTCCGAACCCGCCGGGTCCGATTGTCATCGACAGTAAATTCCCGCTGGAAGCCTATGAGGCACTGCGCGCGGCCGAGACACCCCGGGCAGTGGAAGAGGCGCAGCGCGCGCTTCGCGCCGCCGTCAGGGCGCATATCAAGGCGATCTCGGAACGCTACATCATCGAAGGCGAGACAGCGGACGGGGCGCTTATGTTCCTGCCATCCGAGGCAGTTTATGCCGAACTGCACGCGAACCTCCCCGAGGTTGTGCGCGAAGGGTTTGCAGCGCGCGTCTGGATCGTGTCACCCACCACCTGCATGGCAACGCTCAACACGATGCGGGCGATCCTGAAGGACGCGCGGATGCGCGAGCAGGCGGGGGCCATCCGCAAGACGCTCCGCCAACTGCACCGGGATGTCGAAATCGTCGTTGAACGGGTGGACAAGCTGAACACCCATTTCGGTCAGGTCCGGGGAGACCTTGAAGGTCTCAACACAGCCGCGGAACGCGCGGGCAAAAGGGCCGCGCGTCTGGACAATTTCGATTTCGAGGAGTTGGAGGCCGAGCCAGAGCCGCGTGTCGTGCCGCTCAAGCCCGGCGAATAGGCGTTAAATCCGCAGGAACGGCTGCGCGATCCGCGGGATGAAAGCGTTGAACCGAAGTGGTGCGTCCGTCGCCGCAAGACAGATGCATTCTTCGCCCTCTTCAGCAATCGGTGTGTGGTGCAGGTCTTCATCCGCTATTTCCACATCGCCACGGGCAAAACGATCACACTCGTCGCTGAAAGCGCCCTTCAGAACCAGCGTCATTTCCATACCACGATGGCCGTGATCGGGCATCTTGGCTCCCGCCGGAATACGCAGCAGCCGGACGCTTCCGGATTTCGATCTTTGCAGGACCGCCTGACGCACGCCACCACCGACATGACGCCATTTGACCGAATCAAGCCCGCCCTGCACGTAGTCACGAAGCGGTTCCGGCAATACGGCACCCTTGGGTGTCAGACGTGGAGAATCGACCACGCCATCCTGCTCCGCGATCAAAGCCATTGTCGCCGCGAAACTGTCATCCGACAAAACCGCCATATCACAGTCTTCCAGCACGGCGCCGCCGACAGCATCAAAACTGTCCAGCATTATCCGGCATTCGTCGCACATCGAAACATGCGTCGCGATTACCAACGAAAATGCTTCCGGCAGGGTCCCCGCTGAATATGCCATCAGCAGGTCGTCCGTCAGGTGATGTCTTATATTGCTCATCTTAACGTCCATTTAACTCATCGCGTGGCGCAATCTCTCTAGCGCCAATCTGATCCTTGATTTGATCGTGCCCAGGGGAAGCCCCGTCTCTGCGGCGATTTGACTATGTGTCAGATCCCCGAAATAGGCTTGCTCGACCAGTTTCCTTTGCTTCTCGGGCAGCGTTGCCAGGGCAACCGCCAATTTCTCGCTTTCCTGCTGCAGGGCCAGTACATCTTCCTGATCCGGCTCCGCTTCAGGCCCCCATGCCAGATCCTCCGGTTCGGGCCGCCGCTCTTTGCGGATCACGTCGATCCGCCTGTTCCGCGCAATCGTAAAGATCCATGTCGAGACGCTTGCGCGCGTCGGATCAAACAGTTGCGCCTTGCGCCAGACCGTGGCCATCGCCTCCTGTGTACATTCCTCGGCCAGCGGTTCGCTGGCTCCGGATCTCATCAAAAAAGCCTTCACACGAGGGGCGAAATGGCGAAACAACTCGGCAAAGGCCGCACTATCTCTTTCGTCCCGAATGGCCCGCATCTGTGCGACCCAGTCCTTTTCCTGCGCTTCGGCGACCATCGTTTTCCTAACAACCGAACGGCGCGATTTCCGCGCCTTTTCCGCAACATAAGGCGGCACAGCAACGGATGCACCCAATTCTTCGGTCGGCAACCCAGTGGTCAACATACAAAGTGTACGCAGGTGGGGTGAAGTTGGATCAATCCAATCGTCAGGAAGTTTAGCTAATCCGTTTTTGCACGGGGCGCGTACCACTATGGCGAGGCAAAAAGGGCAGGAGACATAAATGCCATTTGAACGACGACTGACTGCGCCGCGGCGTATCGCGATCATCGGATCCGGAATTTCGGGTCTGGGGGCCGCGCACTTCCTTGCAGCGGACAACCACGTCGTTCTTTTCGAGGCTGAAGGCCGGCTGGGCGGCCATGCCCGTACCATCATGGCAGGCAAGCGTGGCGATCAGCCGGTGGATACGGGGTTCATCGTCTTCAACTACGCCAATTATCCGCATCTGGCACAGCTATTCGCCGATCTCGACGTGCCCGTCACGAAGAGCAACATGAGCTTCGGTGCGTCGATCGATGGTGGGCGGATCGAATACGGACTGGCCGATATCAAGGCGATCTTTGCGCAAAAGCGGAACTTTCTGCGCCCATCTTACCTGCGGATGATCCGTGACATCCTGACATTCAACGCGAAAGCGGGTGAGGTTGCCACCGACCCAGACATGACGATCGGTGACCTGACCCACAGGCTTGGGCTTGGTGACTGGTTTCGCAATTACTATCTTGCCCCGTTTTCCGGCGCCATCTGGTCGACGCCGACCTCTCGCATCCTCGATTTCCCGGCGGCCGCAATGGTGCGGTTCTTCGAGAACCACGCGCTTCTGAACTACTCGGAGCAGCACCAATGGTACACGGTGCAGGGCGGATCGATTGAGTATGTCAGCAGGCTTGCAACCAGCCTTGAGGCACGTGGTGTCGATATTCGCGTGAAGGCTCCGGTTTCGGCTGTTCGACGCACCGGTGTCGGCGTCGAGGTTATGGCCGAAGGTGCGGAGTGGGAAGGGTTCGACGAGGTCGTCTTTGCCACCCATTCGGACGACACGCTGCGCATGCTGTCGGATGTGACAGGGGTCGAGAGGACCGCTTTGTCCGCCATTCGCTATCAACCGAACGAGGCGATCCTGCACGCCGACCCCGCAATGATGCCCAGGCGCCGCCGGTGCTGGTCGTCCTGGGTCTATACCGAGGGCAGGGACGACCGTCGTGAACAGATCGGTCTGACATACTGGATGAACTCGCTTCAGCCCATTCCGATGGACGATCCGCATTTCGTTACGCTGAACGCAACGCGCCCGATCCGGGAAGAGCTGATCTATGATCAGGCGACTTTCAGACACCCGGTCTACGATCTCGCCGCACTTGCGGCACAGGACACGGTGCGCGCGATCAACGGCAATAACCGGACATGGTTCTGCGGTGCATGGATGAAGAACGGCTTTCACGAAGACGGGCTCTCCAGTGCCGTCGATGTGGCCGAGGCCATGCGTGCACAGATCAGACCTTTGATTGCCGCCGAATGACACCCCGGATCGATCATATCCGGGGCGAGACCTTTCATGGTCGGCGCGGGGCGATCGAAAACGCCTTTCGCTATGGCGTGGACTATGTCCTGCTCGAACCCGATGCAGAGGCACCGACTCCGCGCCTGTTCGGGCGCAACCGCGCCGCGCTGACCTCGCTGCACGACACTGACCATGGTGGTGCGCCGGGCGAGGGCCGGGGCACCGCTTGGGTTCGCGAGCTGCTGGCCTCTCACAACCTCGATCATGTGGCCGATGGACGGATCCTGCTTCTCGCCCAGCCGCGTGTTCTGGGTCATGTGTTCAACCCGGTGTCCTTCTGGCTGATTGAAGATCGGGCCGGTGCCATCCGCGTCATCATTCCCGAAGTGTCGAACACGTTCGGCGATCGCCATTCCTATCTCTGCCACCGCGACGACCTTGAACCCATTACACGCGAGGATGTGCTGACGGCGGGCAAGATCTTCCATGTCTCGCCATTTCAGGAAGTCGAAGGAGGCTACCAGTTCCGCTTCGATATCCGCGACGACAGGATCGGGATCTGGATCGACTATCAGGCCGGGAATGCGGGGCTTCTGGCAACACTGACCGGCCACCGCCGGCCGCTGACGAATCGCAGTATTCTGGGGGCCTGCCTGCGCCGCCCGTTCGGGTCGCGCCGCGTCCTAGGTCTGATCCACTGGCAGGCACTGAAGCTGTGGTGGAAGGGGGCAACCTATAACCCACGCCCCGAACCTCCGGCGTCCGAGGTCTCGCGATGACCAACACGCGTCCTTTCCTGCCGGGCTATGCGGTGTTTGCGGCCATGCTCGCTTCGGCGGGCCTGCCGATCTACATCCATGCGCCGAAGTTCTATGTGGACGAATACGGGGTCAGCCTTGCGGCTCTCGGCACGGTCCTTTTCATACTGCGGCTTTTCGATTTCGTGCAAGATCCGGTGCTGGGCTGGCTGTCGGAGTTTGCGCGCAGATATCGGCGCGGCACGGTGCTTTTGGCCGCTCTGGTTATGGCAGTCTCGATGATTGGACTTTTTGCTATCGAACCGCCGGTCGCCCCCCTGCTGTGGTTCGCTCTGACGCTGACCGGCCTTTTCACTGCTTTCAGCTATCTGACGATCTGTTTCTATGCTCAAGGTGTGCGCACCGCCGAAAACCTTGGCGACAAAGGCCATGTGCGTCTTGCCTCATGGCGCGAGACGGGCGGCCTGCTGGGCGTCTGCGTCGCAGCCGTCGCCCCCACGGTTCTTGCGGCACAGTCCGGGTCGCCCTTCGCGCTCTTCGCTGCCGGGTTCGCAGGTCTCGCGATCCTCGGCATCGCAGCGATGTGGCGGGAATGGAGGACTGTTTCGGGCGAACCATCGCCCGGGTTCCGTCCGGTTCTGGCCGACGGCCAGGCGCGCCGTCTTCTGTTGATCGCCTTGGTCAACGCAACCCCGGTAGCCGTGACCTCGACCCTGTTTCTGTTCTTCGTCGAAAGCCGACTTGCAGCACCTGGTTGGGAGGGGCCGCTTTTGCTGCTGTTCTTCCTGTCTGCGGCACTGTCCGCCCCGCTCTGGAGCCGCGCGGCCCAGCGGTTCGGTGCAAAGCGCGCGCTTCTGGCCGGCATGGGCCTTGCAATCCTGTCCTTCGGATGGGCGGCGACACTGGGTGCAGGCGATACTGTGGCTTTCGCCATCATCTGTCTTGCCTCGGGTGCAGCCCTCGGCGCGGACCTGACTCTTCTTGCCGCGATCTTTGCCCGGCGTATGGCCGTTGTCTCACCTGATGCAGGGCAGGCCTTTGGGCTTTGGTCATTTGTTTCGAAATTCACGCTGGCTTTTGCCGCCGTCACGCTACTTCCCCTATTGGATGCCGCAGGTTTCCAGAGCGGGCCGACGAACAGCGCCGAGGCGCTGATGACCCTGACGATCCTCTATGCGCTTATCCCTTGTGCGCTGAAACTCATCGCGATCGCGCTTCTGGCTGCGACGCCCATATCGGAGACCTGACATGGACGCCGTTCTTTACATCGGACTTGGACTTCTCATCGCTTTTGCAGTGGCTGTGCTTCGCACGCGCTACATGACCTTCATGGCGCAGAAGCCAGAGGATTTCGAGGGCACCGGGCCCGCGTTCGACCTGCGCCAGCACTTGAACGGCCCGATCCTCTGCGAGGGCGTGATCTATGGTCCGACAGGCCGCGTGTCGTCGCGTTTCGTGGCGGATATGAATGCTACGTGGGAAGGGAACGTGGGTGTCATGACCGAACGGTTCCACTATGACAGTGGCAACACACAGGACCGTGAATGGCGGCTGACACTGGGCAATGACGGGTCGATCAAGGCCGAAGCCCCAGATGTGATCGGCGTCGGACAGGGTCAGCAGACCGGGCCGGGCGTTCAGCTCAAGTACCGCATCCAACTGCCCGAAGCATCTGGCGGGCATGTTCTTGACGCGACCGACTGGATGTATCTCGTGGAAAACGGCACGATCATGAATCGCAGCCAGTTCCGCAAATACGGGATCAAGGTGGCTGAACTCGTCGCCACAATGCGCCCCAAAAACATGCCCGATGCCCCACGAGGCAAGGCTGCGTGAGGCGATTCTCGGGGAAACGCTATTGGCTCGTCGGGGCGTCGGAAGGGCTGGGTCGTGCGCTTGCGCATGAGATGTCACGGGCCGGGGCCGAGGTCATCGTCTCGGCCCGCAGTCAGGACCGGCTGGACGAGCTTGTAAGCGAACTGCCGGGCCCGGCGCAGGCCGTCACTGTCGATGTGGGCGATTCAGAGAGCGTCCGGGCCGCGGCCAAGGCGGCCGGGCAACTGGATGGCATGGTCTATCTCGCTGGCCTCTACTGGCCGATGAAAGCGACGGAATGGAAGATGGACGAAGCCGTGACCATGGCCGATGTCAACTTCACCGGCGCGGTGCGCACCGTTGGAGCCGTGGTGCCCGATATGGTCGCGCGCAGCGAAGGGCATGTGGTCATCACCGGGTCGCTGTCTGGATTTCGCGGGCTGCCGGGCGCCATAGGTTACGGCGCTGCAAAGGCCGGCACCATGTCGCTTGCCGAATCCATGTATGCAGATCTGCAGAAGAGCGGGGTCGCGGTTCAACTCGCCAACCCGGGCTTCATCAAGACCCGCCTGACTGAAAAGAACGAATTTAACATGCCGTTCATCATGTCGCCCGAAGAGGCGGCGAAAGCGATGTTCGCCCACATGAAGACCGACCGGTTCAAGGTCAGCTTCCCGCGCGGTTTCTCGTATGTATTCCGTGGCAGCCAGTTCCTGCCCGACTGGGCTTATTACCGGCTGTTTTCATGAACCTGCTTGCTTGATCGCCGGATCGGGGTCAACTTGTCTTGGACGGGACAAGGAGGCCACCAGAATGTTGGACATCAGCACCGGCAAGATCGTCAGAATCATCTTTCTGGCGCGTGAATACGGGCCGGAAAGCACGCATCTACACGACTATATTTCTGGTTTGAACGAAGACGAACAGATCGGTCTTGTCGCGCTGATGTGGATCGGTCGGGAAAGCTTCGACGCCAGCGAACTCGAAGAAGCCAAGGAAACGGCGCGGATCGAAAGGACTGCACCGACCGAAGATTACCTTTCCGGAATGCCGGAACTGCCGAACTATCTTGAAGACGGAATGGAGGCTTTGGGCATCGATGTGACAGATGCCGAAGATCACCTTCGGGACCACTGAACATGGTGTGCCACAAGATTTTTGATGGCCACAACGACGTTCTTTTGCGCCTTTGGTCGGGTCGCCCCGATGCCATAGACGGTTTTGCCGCAGGAAGCGGTGGGCATATAGACGGCCCCCGCGCGAAGCTTGGCGGGTTTGGCGGGGGCATGTTCGCGATCTTTGTGCCGGGCGATCTGGAACTGGATCTGAGCGCTCTTCACGCCGCCGAATACGATCTGCCGATGCCCGAACCCTTGTCCTATGACGAGGGTCTGAGGGTCACGCTGGAACAGGCCGCGATACTTCTGGAACTCGACCGCCGCGGCGATGTCGTCCTGTGCCGGACTGCGATCGATATCGAGAGAGCGATGGCCGATGACCGTATAGCCGCCGTGATGCATATCGAAGGGGCAGAGGCGATCGGACCGGATCTGGCGTCGCTGGATGTGCTTTATGCCGCTGGGCTGCGATCTGTCGGACCGGTCTGGAGCCGCAACACGATTTTCGCCCATGGGGTGCCGTTTCGTTACCCATCCGACGCCGACGCCGACACCGGACCGGGACTGACCGAGGAGGGAAAACGGCTGGTCAAACGCGTCGGCGAACTGCGGATGGTTCTTGATACCAGCCACCTTAACATGGCCGGTTTCTGGGAGGTGGCGGAGGAAGGTCTGCCACTTGTAGCGACACACTCCAATGCCCATGCGCTTTGCCCCCATGCGCGAAACCTGTCGGATGATCAGTTGCGTGCGATTGGGGAAACCGGGGGCATGGTCGGGCTGAACTACCTGACGGCCTTCCTGCGGCCGGACGGGCGGATGAAGCCCGATGACGCCTTCGAACACATGATTCCGCATCTCGATCACATGATCGCCGTTGCGGGCGAAGATCACGTTGGAATGGGGTCGGACTTCGATGGTGGCATGCTGCCGAAAGAGATCGGCGCGGTCGAAGGCCTCGACGTCTTGCGGACGGCGATGGAGCAGGCCGGATATGGCGATACCCTGACCAAGAAACTGTGCCATGACAACTGGATCGCGGCGCTGCGGCGGATTTGGGGCGCCTGAGACGAACGCGGCATTGACCGGGCCGCGTCACTGCGGCACCATCCGCATAACGCCCGGTAAATGTGGCGAAACACTCGGAGAACCGGGTACGGGAGGATCGATTTGGCAGACACAAAGGCGCAGGACGCCCTTGTTTCCATTCCCGCGCTTCTGGCGCGCAACGCGCGTGTATTCGGGGACAAGCCAGCCTTTCGGGAAAAAGAGTACGGAATCTGGCAAAGCTGGACCTGGGCCGAGGCGGCTGAGGAGACCCGCGCGCTGGCTTTAGGATTTCTTGAGCTTGGTGTGGCGCCGGGTGATCATGTGGCGATCATCGGGACGAACCGGCCCGCGCTTTACTGGTCGATGGTGGCGGCACAGATGTGCGGCGCGATCCCGGTGCCGCTCTATCAGGACGCGGTGGCCGAAGAGATGGCCTATGTGCTGGACCATTGCGGGGCGCGGTTCATCGTCGCCGAGGATCAGGAGCAGGTGGACAAGGTTCTCGAGATCGCCGACCGCGTGGGGCATATCGAGCATATCATCTATCAGGACCGCCGGGGGATGCGGAAATACGATCACACCCGGATGAACGCGCTGGAAGATGTTCAGAAAACCGGGCGGGCGGCGCATGATCGGTTTGATGGTGAGGTGCAGGCGCGGATGGATGCATTGGGGTATGATGATACCTGCGTAATGCTCTATACATCGGGAACGACGGGGCGGCCGAAAGGCGTGGTCCTGTCGAACCGGAACATCATCGAGGCGTCCAAGTCTTCCAGTGAGTTCGACGATCTGGGGCCGGGCGACGAGATCCTTGCCTACCTGCCAATGGCATGGGTGGGTGATTTCATCTTTTCGGTCGGTCAGGCCTACTGGACCGGGTTCTGCGTGAACTGCCCCGAGGGTGCGAACACGATGCAGGAGGATCTGCGCGAGATTGCGCCCACCTATTTCTTCGCGCCGCCCCGGTATTTCGAGGGTCTGTTGACGCAGATCATGATCCGGATGGAGGATGCCGGGCCGCTTAAGAAGAAGATGTTCGATCACTTCATGGCCCATGCGCGCAAGGTCGGCCCGAACCTGATGGACGGCAAGCCCGTGGGCCTGTGGGACCGGCTGAAATACGCGCTGGGCGATGTGCTGGTCTATGGTCCCTTGCGGAACCGGGCGGGCATGTCGAAGGTGCGTGTGGGGTACACGGCGGGCGAGGCAATCGGCCCGGAAATCTTTGAATTCTATCGCTCGCTGGGGATCAACCTGAAACAGCTTTACGGTCAGACCGAGGCGAGCGTTTTCATCACGCAGCAGCCGGACGGAGAGGTGCGCGCCGATACAGTGGGCGTGCCGTCGCCGGGGGTGGAAGTGAAGATCGCAGAGTCGGGCGAGGTGTTCTATCGCTCGCCCGGAACCTTCGTGGAATACTATAAGAACCCGGACTCGACGAAGGATACGAAGGACCCGGAGGGCTGGGTCGCGACAGGCGATGCGGGTTTCTTTGAGGAAGGCACCGGGCATCTTCGGATCATCGACCGGGCGAAGGATGTGGGCAAGATGGCCGATGGCGCGCTGTTCGCGCCCAAGTACGTTGAAAACAAACTGAAATTCTATCCCAACATCCTCGAATCCGTGGTCTTTGGTGCGGATCGCGAGATGTGCTGCGCATTTATTAACATCGACTTAACGGCGGTGGGGAACTGGGCCGAGCGGAACAATATCTCTTACGCGTCCTACCAGGAACTGGCGGGGCACAAGCAGGTTCTGGATGCGGTTCAAAGCCATGTGGAAGAGGTGAATATCTCGCTTGCCTCGGATACGATGCTGGCCGGGTGTCAGGTGCATCGGTTTCTGGTGCTGCACAAGGAACTGGATGCCGATGACGGGGAACTGACCCGGACCCGGAAAGTGCGTAGACGGATCATCGAAGAGAAATACGGCGATCTGATTAACGCGCTGTACGATGGGTCGAAAAGCATCTCGACCGTGACGGAGGTCACCTATGAGGACGGTCGGAAGGGAAGCATTTCTGCGACGCTGGAAATCCGGGATGCGAAAGTCGCGCCGGTCGCCCAGAAGGTGGCCGCGGAATGAGGCTAGGGTCGATCACTTCGGGGCTGGCGACGGTCATCCCCGGGCCTTGGGCCAACCGGAACTCTGACAAGACCCTGTTCGGCGGTCTCGGGGTCAAGGATGCTGTCGATAAAGTTGTCGACCAGATCCTGAAGCCATTCGCGTTTTCCGGCCATTGCAGTATCTCCTCCACCCTTTTGCAGTTCTGTTACGCAGCAAGGATGCCCACCGGATCACTCTTTTGTCGTGAAGGCACCGTTCGATGGCGGTTTTTTGAGGTTGTCGTATGAGCGACCGGATTGATCACGAAGCGGAGAACAAGCGCACGTTGGTCAGAAAACGTGGTGATGAGCGAGTAAATCCCTATGCGATTTCTGAGAAACAGAGGGACGATCTCGCGCTGAGCAGAGAAAAGGAACGACAGCGGCGTAGCCGTCGCGGAAGGGAATTGGCGATTCTCGCAATTGAGAAGTTCAAGGCAAAAGGCGGTTCAGAAGGCTACAGGCAACTCGCGGGACTTCGGGAGATCGGTAGATGTCTCTCATATACCGACAAGCGTAGATTTGGCGGTGAATTGAAACGTATGATGGAGGAGGTACGCAGAAAGATACGTTCCTCAAAGCCGCAATGAACGAAGTTCCGATTGAAGCCTTTACCACCGAGGACGGTCGTCAGATCGGCGGTGTCTTGATGGAGATGCGCCATATTACCCTTCGGTTTGGCGGGGTTACGGCGATTCAGGACATCAGCTTTGACATCCGCGAAGGCGAGGTGCGCGCGATCATCGGGCCGAATGGCGCGGGCAAGTCGAGCATGCTGAACGTGATCAACGGTTTTTATCATCCGCAGGAGGGCGAGATCTGGTTTCGGGGCGAAAAGCGCCCGACGATGAAGCCCTATGACGTGGCGAAACAGGGGATTGCCCGGACGTTTCAGAACATTGCTTTGTTCAAAGGGATGAGCACGCTGGACAACATAATGACGGGCCGGAACACGATGATGAAGGCGGGGCTTTTCTCGCAGGCCTTGTGGTGGGGGAAGGCCGAGCAGGAAGAGATGTGGCACCGGGAGCAGGTCGAGAAGGTGATCGACTTTCTGGAGATCCAGCACATTCGCAAGACGCCGGTGGGCAAGCTGCCTTACGGGTTGCAGAAGCGGGTCGAACTGGGCCGGGCGCTGGCGGCGGAGCCGAAGCTGTTGCTGCTGGACGAACCGATGGCCGGGATGAATGTCGAGGAGAAAGAGGACATGAGCCGCTTTATCCTTGATGTTAATGACGAATTCGGAACGACCATCGCGCTGATCGAGCATGATATGGGCGTGGTGATGGATATCTCGGACCGGGTCGTGGTGATGGATTACGGCAAGAAAATCGGGGACGGGACGCCGGACGAGGTGCGCAACAATCCCGATGTGATCGACGCCTATCTGGGGGTGGCGCATGACTGAAAACGCCTATGCGGAAACCATGCGCATACCATGCGCATACCATGCGGATAATAATTGGTTAACGCAGGCCGGAGGCGCGCGCTGATGGAGTTTCTGAGAGCCGTTTTCATCGACCCGTTCGCGGATATGATCGCAGCCCCGGATTTCCTGTTGCAGGTCTTGTGGGAAGGTCTGGTGTCGGGCGTGTTGTACGCGCTGATCGCGCTGGGCTTTGTCCTGATCTTCCGGTCGAGCCGGATTTTCAATTTCGCCCAAGGCATCATGGTGGTGTTCGCGGCTTTGACGCTGGTGGGTTTGCACCAGATGGGGCTGCCGGCGTGGTTTGCCTTTGCGGGCACGCTTCTGGTGATGTTCCTGCTGGCGGTGGTGATCGAGCGGGTGGTGTTGCGCCCTTTGGTGGGGCAGCCCGACATCATGCTGTTCATGGCGACGATCGGGATCACCCTGTTTCTGGTGGGCGGCGGCGAGATCATATTCGGCGGCGAGAACAAGCAGATGATCTCGGACGAGCTTGGCATCCCCGATGCGTCGCTGGAGTTCAATCCGTTCGATGGGTTCTTGCTGATCGAGGCGCGGGATATCACCGTGGTGGTGGGGGCCGCGCTGATGGTGGCGGCGCTTTTGGTGTTCCTGAACCGGTCGAAAATGGGCCGGGCGATCCGGGCCCTGGGCGACGACCCGCAGGCGGCGCTGAGCGTGGGGATTTCGCTGACGACGATCTGGGTTCTGGTCTGGTTCATGGCCGGGATCATCGCATTGATGACGGGTATCGCGTGGGGGAGCCGGGCGGGCGTGAGTTTCGCGCTGGAGATCATCGCGCTGAAGGCGTTGCCGGTTCTGATGCTGGGCGGGCTTGAGAGTATCTCGGGCGCGATTGTCGGCGGGATTGCGATTGGCGTTCTGGAGAAGTTGTTCGAGATCTATTGGGGTCAGCCCCTGATGGGTGGCGGGACCGAGGGGTGGTTTGCCTATGTGCTGGCGCTCACGGTGCTGTTGTTCCGTCCGCAGGGCCTGTTCGGGGAGAAGATCATTGAGCGGGTTTGAATGGCGTTTCAGTCACGAACGGGCGGGACACAACCTGCAACTTGCAACGTGGAGGTCCCGGATCGGGTCCGGGACTGCGGAGGTTTGAATGGCTGAGGGTACACATCAGACACGGTTGGGTGTGGTTGTCATTGATTGTCAGACAGACGATCTGACCGATGCGGTTGTGTTCTGGGAGGGCGTTTTCGGGAAGCCTGGGACGATTGACGACCGGGGCAAATATGCTTGGTTTGGCGACAACTCCGGCCATCCGAAGATGCTTTTACAGGCCGTGGATCACGATCCACGGGTGCATGTGGATTTCGAGACGACGGATCGGGAAGCGGAGGCCGCGCGGCTGGAAGCCATCGGGGCAAAGGTGGTGGAGCGGTCCGAGCATGGCTGGATCGTGATGGAGGCGCCGACGGGGCACCGGTTCTGTCTGGTGAAGCCGCAGGGGGAGGATTGGCCGTGATGATACCGAGATCTTTGGTGGTGTTTCTCGGATCCGTGCTGGTGATCGTTGGGATTCTTGAAATTGGTGCAGGCTTGGCCGAGGTCGTCATCACACGCAGCGCCATCATGTTTAATGCCGGTGATGTGCTTGGCGGCGAAAGGGTTATCCTTTTTGCAGCCTATGTCCGGGCGGTGTCTGATGGGCTGTGGACGATCGGGTTTGGAGGCCTCGTTGCCATAGCCGGCGCTTTTGCTGCGAAGCGAGAGGTCATCTGATGCTCTATAGAACCTCCGGCCAGTTCAAGACGACCTATCGGAGCGATCAGGCGCTGTTTCCGATCCGGCAGGATGCGATCCTGCTGGGGCTGATCCTGATCTTTGCCTGGGCGATCCTGCCGTTTACGGCGAGCGAGTTTGCGTTTCAGACGTTGCTGATCCCGGTTCTGATCTATGCGCTGGCGGCGACGGGGCTGAACATTCTGACCGGCTATGCGGGGCAGTTGAGCCTTGGCACGGGCGCGTTCATGGGGGTGGGGGCCTATGCGTGCTACAAGATGATCACGATCTTCCCTGAAATGAACCTGCTGGTGGCGGTGCTGGCCTCGGGCCTGTTTTCGGCGGCGGTGGGCGTGATGTTCGGGCTGCCCAGCCTGCGGATCAAGGGGTTCTATCTGGCGATTGCGACGCTCGCGGCGCAGTTTTTCCTGATCTGGCTCTTTGAGAAATGGGCGTGGCTTTATAACTATAACGCCAGCGGGGCCATTCAGGTGCCCAATGTCGAGATCTTCGGCGTGCATTTCGCCGGGCCTTTGGCGACGTCTCAGGCGCAGTATTACTTTGTGCTGGTCGTGGTGACGCTTCTGACGCTGGTGGCGATCAACCTGACGCGGGGCAATCTGGGCCGGTCGTGGAAGGCGGTGCGCGATATGGATATCGCCGCCGAGCTGATCGGGATCAACCTGTTGAAGGCCAAGCTGACCGCGTTTGCGGTCTCAAGCTATATCGTTGGCGTCGCGGGCGCCCTGTTCGTCTTCTCATGGCGGGGCGCGGCGGAGCCGAATCTGTTCGACATCGAGTTGTCGTTCCGGGTGTTGTTCATTGCGATCATCGGCGGGCTGGGGTCGATCCTTGGCAACTGGCTGGGCGCGATCCTGATCGTGGCCCTGCCGGTGGTGCTGAACACGGTGCCGGAGGTGTTTGGATTGGACATCAAATCGGCAACGGTCGAGCATATCAACGTGATGATCGTGGGCGCGCTGATCGTGTTCTTTCTGATCGTCGAGCCGCACGGGCTCGCACGCCTCTGGGCGCTTATTCGCGAGAAACTGATCCACTGGCCGTTCCCCTATTGAGGGCGGCCCAAGCAAGGGAAAAAGGGAGGAAAACCATGAAACAACTGACCAGACTGGCGCTTGCGGGTGCGGTTGCGGCCTTCGGGACCGGGGCCGTCGCGCAGGAACTGTTCACCCCGAACCTCAGCTACCGCACCGGGCCGTTTGCGGCCACGGGCATTCCGCTGATGAACGGGCAGAAGGACTATATGGACATGCTGAATGCCCGCGATGGCGGGATCGGCGGCATTCCGATCAATTTCGAGGAATGCGAGACCGGCTATTCCACCGAGAAGGGTGTGGAATGCTATGAGCGGACCAAGGGCGCGGCGATCGTGACCCAGCCATGGTCGACGGGTATCACCCTTCAGGTGCTGCCCAAGACCAATGTGGACCAGATCCCGATCCTTGCCCCAGGCTACGGGTTCAGCCCGATGTCGGACGGCAAGACGTTCCAGTGGGCGTTCAACCCGCCGGCGTCCTACTGGGACGGCGCATCGATGCTTCTTCAGGCAATCTCGGACGGGGATCTTTCGAACCTTGAAGGCAAGAAGATCGCGCATCTGCATCTGGACCACCCCTATGGCAAGGAGCCCCTGCCCCTGTTCGAAGCGATGGCCGAGAAGCACGGGTTCGAGTTGCTGCCGATCCCGGTCGGTCTGAGCGAGATGCAGAACCAGTCGGCCCAGTGGCTGCAGATCCGGCGCGAGCGCCCGGATTTCGTGATCATGTGGGGCTGGGGTGCGATGAATGCCGGTGCGATCACCGAGGCCGTCAAGACGCGCTATCCGATGGATCAGTTCGTGGGCGTCTGGTGGTCGGGCCACTCGGACGACCTGCAACTGGTGGGTGAGGACGGCGCGGGCTATCGCGCGATTTCGTGGTCGCTGCCGAACCCGGATGCACCGGTGATGGCCGCAATCCGCGAGCATGTGGTGGACACGGGCAAGACGCTGGCCAGCGCAGAAGAGCTGGACGAGGTGTTCTATGGCCGCGGGGTCGTGATCTCTGCAATTCTGGCCGAGGGTATCCGGGTCGCGCAGGAGATGCATGGAACCGCCGAGATCAGCGCGCCGCAGCTGCGAGACGGCCTGGCCAATCTGGACTTCACCCAGGCGCGGATCGACGAGTTGGGCCTGACCGGCATGATGGCGCCGTTTTCGACCTCGTGTTCGGATCACACCGGCCATTCCGGTGGCTGGATGATCGAATGGGATGGCGCGAAGTTCGTTCAGGCGTCGGACCTGCTGACTGCGGACCGGGCGGCCATCGATCCGCTGGAGGCGGAGAAGGCGGCGGAATACGCGGCGGCCAATGCGCCGTGGCCGGTCAACGAGGACTGTGACAGCTGAGACTTTCCCCCGGCGGCGGTTTGCGCTGCCGCCGGGGGCTTTGAGTATTTCTGGAACAATGAAACCCGATGTCCGAAGCTGCCACAAACGCCGTTCCTGAAGCGGAGACCCTGCTGGAAGTCAGCAATATCGAGGTCATTTATGACCACGTGATCCTTGTGCTGAAGGGCGTGTCCCTGAGCGTGCCGAAGGGTGGGATCACGGCGCTTCTGGGCGGAAACGGCGCGGGGAAGACCACGACGCTGAAGGCGATCTCGAACCTGCTGGGCGCGGAACGGGGCGAGGTGACGAAGGGCTCGATCACCTATCGCGGCGAGCGTGTGCAGGATCTGGATCCGGCGGCGCTTGTCCGGAAGGGCGTCATTCAGGTGATGGAGGGGCGGCATTGCTTTGAGCATCTGACCGTCGAGGAAAACCTGCTGACCGGGGCCTATACCCGCCGGGATGGCCGGGCCGAGATCGAGCGGGATCTGGAGCTGGTCTATACCTATTTTCCGCGGCTGAAGGAACGGCGGCGCAGTCAGGCGGGCTATACCAGTGGTGGCGAGCAGCAGATGACGGCGATCGGACGGGCGTTGATGAGCCGGCCCGAGATGATCCTGCTGGACGAGCCGTCCATGGGGCTGGCGCCGCAACTGGTCGAGGATATTTTCGAGCGCGTGCGGAGCCTGAACGAGCAGGAGGGGGTGAGTTTCCTTCTCGCGGAGCAGAACACGAATGTCGCGCTGCGGTTTGCCCATTACGGGTACATCCTTGAAAGCGGGCGGATCGTGATGGATGGCGATGCGGAGCGGCTGCGCGAGAACGACGACGTGAAGGAGTTCTATCTGGGCGTTTCGGATGAGGGGCGCCGGTCGTTTCGCGACGTGCGCAGTTACCGGCGCCGCAAGCGGTGGCTGAGCTAGATCATGAAGGCCGTCTGGTATGAGGGGTTCGGGCCCGCGGGCGAGGTTCTGACCCTGGGCGAGATGCCTGATCCGGTGCCCGCGCGGGGTGAGGTTCTGGTGCGCCTCCGGGCGTCGGGGGTAAATCCGTCGGATGTGAAGCTGCGGGCCGGGGCGCGGCCCGGCGCGAAGATGGCGTTTCCGCGGATCGTGCCCCATTCGGACGGGGCGGGCGTGATCGAGGCCGTGGGCGACGGGGTGGATGACCATCGCGTCGGTCAGCGGGTCTGGATCTGGAACGGGCAGTGGGAGCGGGCGCAGGGGACGGCCGCCGAACTGATCGCCGTGCCCGAGGCGCAGGCGGTGGTTCTGCCGGATGCGGCGACGTTCGAGGAAGGCGCCTGTATGGGCATCCCGGCGATGACGGCGTGGTATGCGCTTTTCGGCGACCGGCTGCGGCTGGAGGGGCAGACGGTTCTGGTGACCGGCGGGGCCGGGACGGTGGCGCGCTATGCCTGCCAGATGGCGGCCTTGGCCGGGGCGCGCGTGATCACGACGGTGTCCTCGCCCGAGAAGGCGGCGCATTCAGGGGCGGCGGAGTGGGTGAACTACCGCGAAACGTCGGTTGCTGCGGCGGTGATGGAGATGACCGGCGGTGCGGGGGTCGACCGGATCGTCGAGGTGGATTTTGGTGCCAATCAGGCGGATGCGCTGGCGCTGATCCGGCCCGGGGGTGTGATTGCCTCCTATGCCTCGGCCAGCGTGATGGCGCCGGAGTTGCAGTTCTATCCCTTCATGTTCCGTAATGTGACGCTGCGGATGCTGATCGCCTATCTGATTCCGGATGAGGCGCGGCGGATGGGCGAGGCTGCGATTGCCGCGTGGCTGGAGGCGGGCGCGTTGAGCCATGCCGTTGTGCCGGGCGGCGGGCTGGCCGGTGCGGCGGCGGCCCATGACAGGGTCGCAGCGGGCGACAAGCTGGGTACGGTGGTGCTGAGTGTCTGAGCCGGCGATGACCCGGGCGTCAGCCCTCGACCTTCATCTCGGCGATCCGCGCGAGCGCCTCTTCCCGGGTGTTGCGGATATTGGGGCGGAAGTCCTGGCTTTCGGCGCGAAGCCGGATCTCGGCCTCGGTCTCGGACCCTGCCGCGTAGCGGACCGACCCCAGCGAGGCGGCGATGTTGAGCCGTTTGCCGCGCCGGGCATATTCGACCCAGGCGGCCGGTTCGATCCGGCAGTTATTGTAGTTCACGAGAAAGTACCACTTGCGGTCGGTCTTTTTGATCAGCTCTTCGATGTAATCATAGAAGTCGTCGACGTCGCGGGCGTGATGGAAGGTGAAATCGGAGAAATCGACCAGCATGATCCGGTCCTGCAGCAGGAACTCGATCCGCGGTTCGAAATCGGCCCGGGTGTAGTTGGGTTCATGGATGATCTTTTCCCGCCGCTGGGAGGGCAGTTCGGCGATCCGGGCGATGGCCGCGTCGCGGGTGGCGAAGAGGTTGGGATCGAAGGCGTCGGTCCCGGCGGCACGTTCGATCTGGGCGCGCGTCTCGGGCGAGGCGTCATAGCGGACAGAGCCCATGGAGTGGGCCTTGTTGAGCGTCTTTCCGCGGCGCGAGAATGCGATCCACGCATGGGGGTCGATCCGGCAGCCCTGATAGTTGATCATGAAGAACCAAAGCGGCTCTCCGGTGGCGTCGACGCGCTCTTCGCACCGGTCGTAGAAGGCGTTCACATCGGCGGTGTTGTGGAAATGGACATGGGACAGGTCGACCTCGAAAATCATCTTGTCTTCAAGGAACCCGAGGCGGGTATCGATGCCTTCGGGTGTAAACTCGATCTCGTCGACGGTAACGTTCTGCATTCGAAATCCTTTGCTGCGGTCCCCTTGGGGACCGATCATCCAATGTGAGGATTTTATTATGCTGCACTGCAGCGATCAATGGAACATGCTGTCGCAAGCTGTTTTGCAGGCGTTGTTTCGCCAATGAGGCTTTAAGAGACTGGCTATGAAAGATTTTTACGATGAGCTGGAAGTGAGAAGTGCCGATGCGCGTGCGGCGGATCATCTGCGGATGCTGCAGGTGCAAATAGAGCGTGCGCGTACGCTTCCCGGGAATGCCGGGCTGTCGGACAGTGCCCTGACCGATCTGAGCGATCTGGCGGGGCTGCCGGTCCTGCGCAAGCCCGCGCTGCTGGAGGCGCAGGCGCCGGGCCGGCCCTTTGGCGGTTACGCAGGGCGGCCGGAGGGGTTTGCCCATGTGTTTCAGTCCCCGGGGCCGATTTACGAGCCGGGCGGTGTGTCGCAGGACTGGTGGCGGTTCGGGCGGTTCCTGCACGCCGCCGGGATCGGTGCGGGTGATGTGGTGCAGAACTGCTTTTCCTATCACATGACGCCCGCGGGGCTGATGTTCGAAAACGGCGCGCGGGCGGTCGGGGCCACCGTGTTTCCGGCCGGCACCGGGCAGACCGAGTTGCAGGCGCGGGCGGCCCATGACATCGGCTGTTCGGCCTATGCGGGCACGCCGGATTACCTGATGGCGATCCTCGAGGCGGCGGATGCCGCGGGGATGGCGTTGAGTTTCACGAAAGCTTGCGTTTCGGGCGGGGCTTTGTTTGCGACCCTCCGAGAGGCCTATGCCGAACGGGGGATCTCCTGTCTGCAATGCTATGGCACCGCCGATCTGGGGCATATCGCCTATGAAAGCCCGGCGACGGACGGCTTGATCGTGGATGAAGGTGTGATCGTCGAGATCGTGCGCCCGGGCACCGGCGATCCGGTGCCGGAGGGTGAGGTGGGCGAGGTCGTGGTCACGGCGCTGAACCCCGATTACCCTCTGATTCGGTTTGCGACCGGGGACCTTTCGGCAGTTCTTCCCGGTGAAAGCCCGTGCGGACGGACGAATATGCGGATCAAGGGCTGGATGGGCCGGGCCGACCAGACGACCAAGATCAAGGGCATGTTCGTGCGACCCGAGCAGGTCGCCGACTTCGTGGTGCGTCATCCGGAGGTGGCCCGTGCGCGGATTGTCGCCCGGCGCGACGGTGCACATGATGTCATGGTAGTGCAGGTCGAGACGGAACAGTGCGAGCCTGAGCGGTATGCCGCCAGTGTGGCCGAGGTGATGAAGCTGCGTGGTAAGGTGGAGCTTGTGGCACCGGGCAGCCTGCCCAATGATGGCAAGGTGATCGACGACCAGCGGAGCTACGACTGATCGGGGTCGCCACAGCGGAGGACGGAGCCATGGAAAAGACACTAGGGATCATTCTGGCGGGCGCGCTTGCGCTGAGCGCCAGTGCGGCCATGGCGCGCGATCTGGCGCTGATCGTGACGAACACCAACTATAGCCGGTTCCCGGATGTGGAGACCGACCTTGCGTCCTCCAATCTGTCCGAGGCGCTGGATGCGGCGGGGTTCGAGGTTCTGGCGTTGGCCAATGCATCGGCGAACCGGATGCACGACCGGTTCGCGGATCGGTTCGGCGATCTGGAGGTGGCCGACCGGCTGGTGATCGTTCTGGTGGGGCATGTGGTCTCGGACGGGGTTCAGTCGTGGGTTCTGGGCACCGATGCGCGGCGGCCCAACATCTTTGATGTGGGCGCGCAGGGTCTGGCGGTATCGGCGCTGATGCCGATCCTTGCGGGCAAACCCGGTGACGCGCTTTTGTTTGTGGCGCCTGCCCTCGGCACCGGCAACATTGGCCCCGGGCTTCAGGCGGGGTTTCTGCCCGGTGAGGTGGCGCAGGGTGTGAGCGTGATCGAAGGGCCCGAGAGCGAGATCCTGTCGCTGATCACGGATGACATTCTGGGTGCGGGCCTGCCGGTCGGTCTGGCGGTGTCGGGTCGCGAAGGGGCGGTTGTGGGGTATGGGTATTTGCCCGTTGGCCGATCGTTCCTGCCCGTATCGCCCGAGGAGCGGGCCGGGGCCGAGGCGGCGGCATGGGAGGCGGCCGAGGCGGCGGACGATATCGGCGCCTACGAAGGTTATCTGCAGCTTTACCCGTCGGGGCCCAACGCGGACACCGCCAATGCGCGGTTGTCCGAGTTGCGGCTGACGCCCGAGGCGCGGGCGGCTGCGGCGGAGACGGCGCTGGGTCTGAACCGGGATGCGCGGCGCGAAATCCAGCGGAACCTGTCGATCCTCGGGTTCGATCCGCGCGGGATTGACGGGATTTTCGGGAATGGCACACGGGCGGCGATCCGGGCGGCGCAGGCAGAACAGGGTATCGAGGTAACCGGGTTTCTGACCGGCAATCAGATCGTGTGGCTGCAGGAGGCCGCGGCGACCCGGTCTGCGGAACTGGAAGAAGAGGCGCGGGCGCGGCAGGAAGAGGCGGATCGGCTGGATTCGGCGTTCTGGCGCGAGACGGGCCGGGGCGAGACCGAGGATGGATTGCGGACCTATCTGGAGCGGTATCCTGACGGGCTGTTTTCCGGTCTGGCGCAGGGGCGTCTGGACGAGATCGAGGCGGAGCGGCAATCATCGGCGGCGGCTGCCGACCGCGCCGAATGGGAAGCAGCCGAAGCCAGCGACGATGTGGCAGGCTATGAGCGCTATCTGGCGATCTATCCCGAAGGCGCGTTTGCTGACGAGGCGCGGACCCGGGTGCTGGCGCTGAAGGGTGACAACGAGGAGGAGCTTCGGCTGGAGGCCGCTAGGGCCGAAGAGGCGCGCGTGGCGGCCAATCCGATCACGCGGCTTCTGGTCGAGCGGCGTTTGCAGCAGTTGGGGCTGGAGCCCGGCGCGGTGGATGGCCGGTTCGACGACGATACGCGCAAGGCGATCCGGAACTATCAACGGGCGCGGGATCTGCCGGCGACCGGCTATGTCTCGCAGGCGACGCTGGTTCGGATGCTGGCGGGCTAGCTGCATAGTCGCCTTGGACCGCCGGGAGATGCAATGCGGAGCCTTGGCGGGCCGGCAAAGCCTTGCAGCGGGAGAGCTTTGAAGGCCAACACCGACCGGTTGCTGCGCGGGCGTCGGCGCGTCGCCGCCGGGAAATGCTTTGCGGTAGTGTTGAGGACCGGTTTTCCGATCTGACCGCGTGGCGGTTTCGAGCCTAACAAAGCCGCCGTTTTCGACCTCCGCAGCCCTCCGCGAAAACAATCAGCATGTCTGTTCCGATCGCGATAGGCGGGCATTTGCCGGATCGCGGTTCAAGCTTCGTCAGGTCCGGATATCGTTGATATACATCAACGGTGCTGACCCAGTTTGCCTTATGCTTTTTGTCAGGCTTTTCACGCACCGCGCGCACGATGGTGCGGCAGTGCAAACATGACAGGAGGTGACGACAAGATGGCAAAAGGCGAGTCTTCGAAGACAGGACCGAAACTGACGCGGCGGCAGATGTTGCGCACAGGTGCGCTGGCGGGAGCATCCCTGACACTTGCGGGTCCGGCAACGGCGGCGGTTCGCGAGATGCCCGAGAGCTGGGATGAGGAAGTAGATGTCGTGGTGATCGGAACCGGATTTTCCGGGCTTGCCGCTGCCTTCGAGGCCGCCAAGGCGGGTGCGGACGTGGCCCTGCTGGAGAAGATGCGGACGCCCGGCGGCAACTCCATCATCAACGGGGGTTACCTGTCCGTTGCGGGCTCGCCGCGTCAGGCGGAACAGGGCATCGAGGATTCGTCGGAGCTTTTGCTGCAGGATATGCTGAAGGCGGGGCAGGGCCTGAACCATGTGGAACTGGCCAGAACCGTCGCCGAGCAGTCCGCCAGCACACTGACATGGACCATAGACGAGGTTGGCGTCGAGTATGGCGGGATGACCCAGCTTGGCGGCCATGCCGTACCCCGCTCATACACCACGGCGGCGGGCAGTGGTTCCGGCATCGTCGTGCCCCTGCTGGAACGCCTTGGCGAGCTTGGGGTCACGCCGAGAACAGGCACGCTGCTGAAGCATCTGATTCGCGACGATGACGGGCGGGTCAAAGGTGTGATGGTCCATGATAGATACCGCTTTCCGGACGAGGCCAGCGGGACGCCGAAGACGATCATGGCGCGCAAGGCCGTTATCCTTGCGACCGGGGGGTTCGGGAACGATGTCGCGTTCAGGCAGTTGCAGGATCCGCGCCTGACCGAAGACCTCGATACCACCAATCAGCCGGGTGCAACCGGCGAGGCTATCCGCGAGGCGCTGCGTATCGGATGTGTGAATGTCCAGCCGTCGTGGATTCAGCTTGGGCCCTGGGGCAGTCCCGACGAGCGCGGTTTTGGCGTCGCGCCCTATTTCGTGATCGGTGTCTCGGCGCTGAACGGCCTGATGGTCGACACGCAGACAGGCAAGCGTTTCGTCAACGAACTGGCCGACCGGAAGACCCGGTCCGATGCGATCATCGCCACGGGCAACAAGGCGATCGTGTTCTGCGACGCCCCCGGGCTTGCGAAGGCCGCAGAGAGCCCGAGCGTCAAACTGGATCGGCTGTTCGAGACCGAAGTGCTGACGGAATACGCGACGTTGCAGGACATGGCAGCGGCCCATGACATACCCTTGGAGGCGCTTCAGGCGACCATCGACGACTTCAATGCCGCCGTCGATGCGGGCGAGGATCTCGAATTCGGGCGGTACATGCCGGATGACCAGCTCAAGACAGGCGAGGCGCCGTTTTACGCCGTGCGGGTTGCACCCAAGATCCATCACACGATGGGCGGGTTGGGGATCAACGCCGATGCGCAGGCGCTGGATCTGGCGTCGAATGCGCCGATCCCCGGCCTTTATGCGGCGGGCGAAGTGACGGGCGGCGTCCATGGTGCGTCGCGGCTTGGATCCTGCGCCATTGCGGACTGCCTTGTCTTTGGACGCATCGCGGGCCGGAATGCCGCCGCTGAGCCTAACTGGGCCTGACGAAACGGGAAACTGCCATCCGGCGCAGCGCGTGCGCCGGATGGCTGCGGGCTTTGCACACTGGCGGTATCGGCATGGATGGACAGCAAAAACACAGGCGGTTGCTGCGGCTCTGTCTTGTCACGATCACTCTGGCGCTGCTTGCCGTGTTTGTCGCCGGCCCTCAGGCAAGTCCGCCCAGATCCGAGCCGGTGCTGACCTTCGGGCTTTGGAGTGGCCATACGCATTTTGGCGTCGCGCTGGCCGATGGGAATCATCCCGTGCTGGGTGGGCATCATCCCGTGTTGGGTGGCAAAGAATGGCCCCGGCAATTGTCCGGCGGTGGGCCGACACCGCAGACCCACGGAAATCTCTCGGTATGGCAGGGGACGGGCCGCCATCCCGTCATCGAGGCGTCCGTGACGGGGCAGAACCCGTTGCACGATTGTGCATCCTGCCATGAAGGGGACGCCGTTCTGTCGGAAACCCATCCTCCCACAGCGGGTATGTCCATGAACGACTGCCGCGCCTGTCACGTTCCTGACGGCCCGCTTTCGCTCG
Source organism: uncultured Paracoccaceae bacterium (assembly GCA_947503175.1). Taxonomy (GTDB): domain Bacteria; phylum Pseudomonadota; class Alphaproteobacteria; order Rhodobacterales; family Rhodobacteraceae; genus Ovoidimarina. The sequence continues at coordinate 664,236 of CANNCO010000002.1, read as the reverse complement.
AGGGCAAGCTGTCGCTCAGTCACACGCATATTCTGAGCGGTGTCGGCTGCGCCGCCTGCCATGAGAATACCGATCCGCCCGAAGACCCCGGAACGGCGCTGTGTCTGGCCTGCCACGGACCGTTGGAGACCCTGGCGGCAAAAACGGCTGACGTGTCGCCCACCAATCCGCACGAGTCGCCGCATGGGCCACCGTTCGCGGAGTGTTCGCTTTGCCATTTGCAGCACGAACCTTCGGAAAACTTCTGTTCCACCTGTCACGACTTCAACTTCAACCTGCCCTGACACGGGGGGGCATCCGGGGCACTGCACCCTGTGCACAATCCCGGTCCGGTTCGAGATGCTGGCAAAGGCCGGGCAAATCGGCCATTTTGGCGCAGGCTGAAGAGAAGACAGGGAGAATGGTTTGGTCAGGCGCAAGAAGGGGGGCCCGGAAGACGGGAGCAAGGATTACCGGATCAACTCATCCCTGGCGCGGGGTCTGTCGGTTCTGCAGGCCTTCGGGCCTGAAAACAGACCGATCGGAAATGCCGAAATCGCGGCCCGTGTCGGTCTGCCCAAGGCAACCGTGTCGCGACTGACATTTACCCTGACAGAGCTTGGCTATCTGAAACATGATGAGGATATCGGGCGGTATTCTCTTGGTCCGAGCGTTCTGACATTGGGATACGATGTGATGGCGCAGCTGGAGATCCGCGACATCGCCCGCCCCTACATGCAGGAACTGGCCGATTATGCCGATGCGTCGGTCTATCTGGGCGTGCCGAACGGCACCGAGATCATCTATATCGAAGCCTGCCGCACGCCCGCCTCGATGGCGATCCGGCTGGGTGTCGGCTCGCGCATTCCGATCCCCGTTACCGGGATGGGCCGTGCCTATCTCGCGGCCCTGCCCGAGGCGGCGCGCGAACGTCTGATTTCGCAATGCAAGGCGGATTACGGCGCGGAATGGCCCGAGATCGAGAAGACCATGCGCGCCGCCATCCGGAGCGCCGAGGAGCATGGCTTTGCGCTGAGCGGCGGGGACTGGATTTCAGAGGCCAACTCTGCCGGAGCGGTGATCCGCAGACCGGACGGTACGCCCAGCTATGCCATCAATGTGGGTGGGCTGAGGTCCATCGTGACGACCGAACGGCTGAAATCCGATCTTGGTCCGCGGCTTCTTGGAACCGCCCGGCAGATCGAGCATATCGCGCGCGGGATGATATAGACGCTTTGCACGCCATGCCCGCCTTTATGCCGGTTCGCGCAAAGCAATCCGGCGGTACAGCTCGACCGTGCGGCGTATGCCCTCGGTCAGTGAAACCTCTTGCCGGTCCCCGACCACGGTTTGCAGGGCCGCTGTATCGAAGCCGCCCGGTGGCGCGATGCGCTCTGCCCCTGCGGCGCTGATATCGGCATCGGGAACGACGGTTCGGATGGCGTCGAGCACATCGGCTGTGGATTGCACGGTGTCGGTGACATCCGACATCAGCGCGCCGTCCCAGGATGCGGTCGCGAGGGCGGCAAAGCTGTCGGCCACGTCGCCCACATACTGAAAGCAGCTTTCGGTGCTGAACGGTATCTCGTAACTCCTGCCCAGGGCGGCGGCTTCGATGGCGCGGGTGATGACCGAGGTCTCGCCATCGTCGCGACCGACGCCGTAGACGATGAAGGGCCGCAGCCCGAAGCTGGGCAATCCATGGTCCTGCCAGTAGATGCGGGCGATCTCTTCTCCGGCTTTCTTGAACACGCCGTAAAGATTAGCGGGCGCATTGGCGGGGCCGCGCGACTTCGCGGCAATGGAACTGCTGTAGACAACGTGCCGGACCTTGTGACGGCGGGCCGCTTCGAACACGTTGATCTGCCCGCTGACATTCACGGCGGCGCCGAGGGCCGGATCCTTTGCGCATTGCGGGATCTGTATCGCCGCGAGGTGCACGATGGCCGACGGTTGTGTCTCAGCGACAAGCGCATCCAGTGCCGCCCCGTCGCTGACATTGCAGATGCGGAAATCCACGGCATCGTTGGCCATGTCAGGCCGCAGAAGCGACAGGCGGTGATGATCGCCGGAGATGTCGGAGGCGATGACGCGCAGTCCCTGATCGAGAAGCCGATTGATCGTCCAGGACCCCAGAAACCCGGTCGCGCCGGTGATCAGTATGGAATTGTCGCCGCTCATCCGGCGCTCCGGCCATCGGTGAGGGGATCAAGCCCTGCCGGTATGGGTGCCGATGCGGCGCGATGCGGAAGCGATCGTCTGATCATGCGGTCTTTCTGATCCGTGTGGCGCGGGGTCCGTTCCCGGCCAGACTCGTGGTCGTAACTGGTTATTTGTAGCGCCGAATATCGGGTTTGACAAATTTTAAAATACAATTTCAAATTTATGTTGAACTTGGGAAACTGTGCTGACAGTTTGGCGCACAGGCAGCCCCATCCGGTGATACGCAGCGCCGGACCGCAACGAAAGGACACCCCATCCCATGACGAAGACAAGCGAAGCGGTGGTCCGCACCCTGATCGAATGCGGTGTCGATCGCGGCTTTACGCTGCCGGGGCTGGGCGTGACCTGGGCACTTCCGGCGTTTCACGAGATGCAGTCCGAGTTCGACGTGGTGCTGTGCCGGAACGAATGGATCGCCTCGATCATGGCGCAGGTGACGGGCCGGCTGACGGGCAGGCCGGCGGCGCTGATGGGCCAGGGTCCGTGGATCACGACGATGGGGGGTCTTGGTATTCTGGAGGCGCATTTCGCGGGCTCGCCCATGGTGGTTTTGACCGAAACCTCCGATTACGACGGCTATGGCCAGATGGGCTGCTACCAGACCATGACCGGAGACTATGGCGGTGCGGACGCAATGGCCTCGCTTAAGCCGATCACCAAGTACTGCACCTATGCGACCGCGCCGGAAGAAGCGGTGTTCGGGGTGCAGATGGCGGCGAAACATGCGGCTTTGCCTCGGAAGGGTCCGGCGGCGGTGATCATGAAAACGCCGATTATCCGGGCCGAGATGCCCGATCCGGCCAAGCCGCGCATTTATCCCAGCGACGGGTATCTGAGCTATACCCCCGCCCGTCCTGACGCTGGGGCAGTGGCGCAGCTTGCCGCGCTTATCGACAAGGCCGAACGTCCGGTGATCGTGGCCGGTAACGGTGTAAACGCGGCCGATGCCGGACCGGCATTGCAAAAGCTGGCGCAGGCAGCGGGCGTTATGGTGGTCACGAGCTACAACGCCAAGGGCGTAATTTCGGAAGCCGCCGATATCTGTGCCGGGATGCTGGGGACCTGGGGTCACGCGGCGGCAAACCGGGTTCTGGCGGATGCCGATCTGGTGGTCATGCTTGGAGCGTCGATGGGGCCGGATTACACGCGGTTCCGCGATCCCGGTCTGGTCCGGCCCGGGGAGCAGACGCTGGTGCAGGTGGATATCGACCCGCGCAATGCAGGCTGGGTCTATCCGGTCGATCTGGCGGTGACGGGCGATGTGGCCGACGTGCTGGAGATGCTCGACAAGATCGGCCTCGATCCCGGAGCGCGGGACGCGCGTATCGCGCAGGGTCTGTCGCTGAAGGACCAGCATGGATACAACACTCTGGCCGACCTCCCGTCGGCCCAGGGCACGGTGCATCACACGGATGTGGTGCGTGGCCTGCAGAGCCAGCTTGGCCCCGACGATATCGTGACGCTGGATGCGGGCGCGCAGAGGATCTGGGCGACCCATGGCCTGCGGATGCCGCATCCCGGGCGGCTTCTGGTGCCGGGCGGTACGGGTGTCATGGGCTGGGGCGGGCCCGCCGCCGCTGCCGCCAAGATGGTGCATCCCGGCAAGCGCGTGACCTGTCTGGCCGGGGATGGCGGTTTCATGATGACCGTGCAGGTGCTGCCGACGGCGGTGCAGCGCGATCTTGATGTCGTGTTCCTTGTCTCGAACAATGCAGGTCTGGGGATGGTGCGGGACAATCTTGGCGACAAGCGTCTGGCAGTCGATTTCAACGATGTCGATTTCGCGATGGTTGCGCAGGGCATGGGGGCCAAGGGCCTGTCGGTCTATCATCCCGATGAGGTCGGTCAGGCGCTGGACGAGGCGCATTCCATGGGCGGGCCGGTTGTCATCGACGTGAAGGTCGACCCCGAAGCCAGCCATCACGAGGCGGTGGATAATGCGCCGCTTTGACGGACGTGTCGCGCTGATCACCGCCGGGGCCAGCGGCCTTGGTCTGGGGATCGCATTGCGGCTGGCGCGGGAAGGCGCGGATGTGGTGATCTGGGACCGGGATGCCGGGGCGCTGGAGACCGCGACGGAAGAGGCCGCAGCCGGTGGCATTACACTGTCGGGTCAGGCGCTTGACATGACCGATGGGGCGGCGATTGAGAGTGCCGTTGCCGATCTTGCGGCACGGGCCGGGCGGATCGACGTGCTGGTCAACAATATCGGCGGCTCGCTGCATACGCCGTTCCGGTTTCTCGAGCAGTCGGAAGAGGATTGGGACCGGGTGATGGCGGTCAATGTCACGGCCTCGATCCGGACGACGCGGGCGGTGCTGCCGCATATGGTTTCCGCCGGCTATGGCCGGATCGTGAACATGGGCAGCAAGGCCGGGCGCTATGGCAGCCTGTTCGCCGGGGCGAACTATGTTGCCGCCAAGGGCGCGATGCAGGCCTTTACGTTGCAGATCGCGCAGGAATTCGGGCCCGTGGGAATCACCTGCAACACGCTTTGTCCCGGTGCGATCCTGACCCCAAGGGTGGAGGGGCTTTTGCGCGAGCGCCAGAGCGCCGAAGAGCGCAGGCGGGTGCTGGACTCGATCCCCGTGCGGCGCCACGGCACGGTCGACGACATCGCTGCCGCCGTTGCCTATCTGACCTCGGAAGAGGCGGGATTCGTCAATGGCGCGTCGCTCGACATCAATGGCGGACAGGGCATGGTGATCTGAACCCCCGCTGTTCAGGCGGGTGGCGCCCATGGTTCGGGTGCGCGCGGGTCGATATCGGTCACCACATCGATCAGCGCAGGCTTGCGCGCGGCGATGGCGCGGTTGAGCGCGGGCGCCAGGTCGGCGGGATCCTCGACCCGGATACCTTCGATCCCGAGGGTGCGGGCCAGCGCCGCGAAATCGGTGGGTCCGAAGCGGTTCAGCTCTTCCTGACGGCCGCTGCGGTCGCCATAGATCGACTTCAGCTTGTAGATACCCTGACCGAAGCCCGCATTGTTATTGATCACGGTGACAAGCGGGACCTGCCAGCGGTTCTGGGTCTCGAGCTCGGCGAGATGGTAGTAGAATGCCCCGTCGCCGGAAAAGCAGACTACGGGGCGGTCGGGTGCCGCCATCTGTGCGCCGAGGGCCGCGGGGAAGGCCCAGCCGAGTGACCCGGCCGCGCGCAGATAGATCTGGCCTGGATGGGGCAGTTCGAGCATCGTGGCCGTCCAGATACCGGAGTAGCCTGTATCGGCGACCAGCACCCCATCGTCGGGCAGCGCGGCGGAGATCTCGCGACACAGGCGTTCGACGCGCATCGGTTTGGCATCGCTTTGGCAGAGCGGGGCCATTTCGTCGCGCCAGTCCTGCATGATCGACTGCGCGTCCTTTAGCCAGTCCGCCCAGCCCGGCTGCGGCGCGAGTGCGGCGGTCAGGGCGGTTACCGCATGGCGCGGGCAGCCCCAGACGGCGGTGGTATCGGGATAGCTCCGCCCGATTTCCTGCCCGTCGAGATCGATCTGGACGATGGGTGTGCCGGGCCGGGGCACGGTATAGGCGTTGGTCACCTGATCGCCCGCGTGACAGCCGATGAACAGGATCAGGTCGGCGTTGCTGACCACCCGGTTGCCGGGCGGTGCGGAATAGGTGCCGACGGTGCCCATGTGATTGGGGTGCGTCGTGGGCACGACGCCGCGTCCGCCGAGCGATGTCGCGATGGGGATGCGATGCCGTTCGGACAAGGTACGGATCGCATCCTGTGCGCCGGCCTGCATCGCGCCGGTGCCGGCGACGATGACGGGGCGGGTGGAGGCGGCCAGACGGTCGGCGGCGATGCCGATCGCGCGCCCGGGCGCCAGTGGCCGGTCAACAGGCAGCGCGCCGAGCGCCGGGTCGGGCAGAGCGGGGTCGTTCAGCCTGCCCTGTTCGATCAGCTCGCCGCCAAGCCCGTTCAGATCCAGATGCACGGGCCGGGGCGAACCGTCGGTCGCGGTACGGAAGGCCTGGGCGAGAAGATGCGGCAGTTCAGCCGTTTCAGCCACATCGAGGCTGTCCTTCGTCACCGGCGCGAAAAGCGGGGTATGCGGGATTTCCTGATAGGCGTTGCGGTGGCGCAGCATCGGCTCCTTGCGCCCGGTCATGGCGACAACGGGTGCGCGGTGCAGATAGGCATCCTGAAGGCCCGCAGCGAGGTTCGCCGCGCCCACCGATTGCGCCATGCAGACCCCGACCCGCCCGCTGACCCGCGCATAACCGTCGGCCATATAGGCTGCGGCTTTCTCGGAATGAGTGAGGATTCGCTTGATGCCGACATCCTCCATCTCGACCAGCGTGGGCCGCAGGATCGCGTCCATGAAGAAAACGTGGCTGACGCCCAGACCTGCCAGTGCTTCGGCCATGTAACGTGCGCCGGTCATTTCTTTTGCAGAGGGATGGGACATCAGGGTTTCCTTTTTCTTTCGCGCCTGTTTGTAAGCGTTTTCAGAACCGATTCTCAATATGAGAAAGGATATTTCTCATATTAATCGGTATCATGCTTGAAAATGTGAAAGCGCTTTCACGTGGAGTATCACTCCGGTAGTGTTCCGCTGAAACAGAAACCGCGATGGCACAGGGAGACCGGATGACGGAGGCAGAGCAGGCAAGACCCGCATCCCGGCGTGTCCGGATGGAGGAGGTCGCCCGCGTGGCCGGGGTTTCCCTTGCCACCGTGTCGCGTGCTCTGCGTCATCCCGAGACCGTTTCCGAGGCGTTGCGCGACCGGGTGGTCGAGGCCGCGGCCCGTCTGGGTTACGTACCGAGCCCGGTGGCCGGGAGCCTTGCCGGTGCGCGCAGCACGCCGCTTGTCGGGGTTATCGTGCCCAGCCTGACCAACTCTTTTTTCGCGCGCACGCTCGAACGCATGGCCGCGACATTGGAATCAGCGGACCTGCAGATGATGGTGGGTCATCACGATTACGATCTTGCGCGCGAAGAGCGGATCGTGACCGCCTTTGCCGGCTGGACACCCTCGGCGCTTGTGCTGACCGGTGTCAGTCATACACGCGGCACGATCCGGGCGCTGTCGGACGTAACCTGTCCGGTGATCGAGATGTGGGATCTGGACGGGCAGCCGATGGACTCGCTGGTCGGGTTCAGCAACCGCGCTGCGGGCCGGGCCGCCGGGCGGCATTTCGCGGAGAAGGGCTATGGCGAGGTCGCCTATGTCGGTGCGATTCTGGACGCCGATCCGCGCGCCCGCGCCCGCGCAGACGGCTTTGCCGAGGCCGTGCAGGAGCGGATCGGGACGCCCGCGCGCATCGTGACAGTCGATGGGCGCGAGATCGGCCATGGCGGTGCTGGCCTTGCGGAGGTGCTTGAGCGGTGGCCGGATACGCGCGCCATTGCTTTTTCCGGCGACGTTCTGGCGGTTGGGGCGCTTTTTGAGGCGCAGCGGCGCGGCATCCGCGTGCCTGAGGATCTTGCGCTTTTCGGCTATGGCGATCTGAATATCGCGGCCCATACCAATCCGGGCCTCAGCACCATTCACCCGCCCGGCGACGAGATCGGGCAGGCGGTGGCGGATCACATTCTGGCGCGGCTCGAGGACACGGGATCCGGGAGCAGGACCGTTGCGCTGGACTTTTCCGTCATAGATCGGGGCAGCGGATGACGGGCATCGCGTTGCCGGAAGACGTGGCGGTTATCGGAGCGGGCACGATGGGTCACGCGCTGGCGCTGGTGCATGCGCTGGGCGGCTGCGATGTGGCGCTTTATGATGCGGACGAGGAGGTACTTGCCCGCGCCCCCGGCCTGATCGCCGATGGGCTTGCCACGCTGACCAGGGCGGGAGCGATTGATGTAGACGTGGCCGCGCGCGCAGGCGGGCGCATCCGACGCGCCGCCGATCTGGAGGGTGCGATCGGCCACGCCGATCTTGTCGTCGAGGCGGTCGTGGAACGGGCCGGGATCAAGAAGGCTCTTTTCGAAGAGATCGACAGATATGCCCCGCCCGATGCGATCCTTGCCAGCAACACGTCGTATCTCGATGTGTTTCCGCTGATCCCGGAGGCGCGCCGACCCTTTGCGGCCATCGCGCATTGGTACACGCCGCCCTACATTGTCGATCTTGTGGACATCGTGCCCGGGCCGGACACGGTACCCGAGACGATCACGGTTCTGGAGCGGCTTTACAAGGGGTTCGGCAAGGCGCCGCTTGTCTTTGACGATCATATCCCCGGTTACATCGCCAATCGGCTGCAAATGGCCCTGAATCTGGAATGTCTGAGGATGCTGGACGAGGGCTGGGTGGACGCGGCGGATATCGACCGGTCCATCCGTCACGGTCTGGTGCTGCGGCTGGCGGTACTGGGCCATATGCAGAAGATGGATTTCACCGGGCTTGAGATGGTGCGCAACGGCGTGGCGTCAGGAACCTATGCGCCGCCCGCGGCAACGGGACGAAGCGCGACGCTTGACCGGATGATTGCCGAAGGCCGTACCGGCGTTTCCGCGGGGGCCGGGTTTTTCGACTATGGCGATACCCCCGTGGACCAGTTGTACCGCGCGCGCGACGAACGGCTTTTGCGGCTGAAGGCCGCGCTTTCGGATATTCTTGAGGGAGACGGACATGATCAAGGCGGATCTTGAGGGGCGGCGGGCACTGGTGACGGGCGGCGCGTCGGGGATCGGGCTGGCCAGTGTCGCCCTGCTGGCCGAGGCGGGCGCCAAAGTTGCCGTCAACCATCTTGACGGGGATAGCGCGGCAATCGCGCGGGTTGCGGAGTTGAAGGCGCGTGGGCTGGACGTGGTCGCGGCCCCCGGCAGCGTGGCCGAACCGGGCACCGCGGAGGCGATGGTAGAGACGGCCATCGCAGAGATGGGCGGGCTTGACTATCTGATCAACAATGCTGGCATTTCGGGGACCGGGGACAAGATACCGCCCGGTGATCTGGACCGGATGACCGAGGAGTTCTGGCAGGCCATTCTGCACACCAACCTGCTGGGGGCGTTTCGGTGCGCCCATGCCGGTGCGAGTGCGTTGACAGCGTCAGGGGGTGCCATCGTCAATGTCGCTTCGATCGCAGGTCTGGGCGCGCAGGGCAGTTCAATCGCCTATGCGGCCAGCAAATCGGCGCTGGTCAGCCTGACCCGCAGCCTTGCACGGGGCCTTGCGCCGGAAGTACGGGTGAACGCCGTCGCTCCCGGCCAGACCCGCACGCCCTGGACCGATGGCTGGCCCGAGGAACGCAAACGGCAGGCCGTCGAACTGTCGGTGCTCAAGCGCCGGTCGGAACCCGAGGACATCGCGGAGGCGATCCTGTACCTTTGTGCCGGAGCCCGGATGGTGACCGGGCATGTGCTGGTGGTCGATGGAGGCGCGACGCTCTGACCGCGGCGGTCATGGCAACTTGGAAAAGCTGCGCAGACCGGCTGCCGGGGTTTGCCCGATCTGGCCCAGAACCATCAGACGTTTCACCATATGGCCCAGCCGCATTTCATCGGTCATGCCCATGCCGCCATGCAGTTGCACCGCATCGCGCAGGACCGCGCGGCCATGTTCGAACACCTTGACCTGAGCCGCCAGCAGAAGGCGCCGGCGCTTTTCCGGCGCGGCGCCGGCCATCGCTTCGGCAGCGAGATGGGCCATCGAAAGCGACTCCTCGCGGGCGATGAACATATCGGCCATGCGGTGCTGGATCACCTGAAAGCGCCCGATCGGGCGACCGAACTGTTCGCGCGATTTCACGTATTCGAGCGTTGCCGCATGAAGTGCCGAGATCAGTCCGGCGGCCTCGGCAATCCGGGCGAAGGCCGCGGCATCGGCCCCCTCGGCGAGGGCGGGCGCGGCGTTGGCGGTGACTGTCTCTGGCATGCAGGTCACGTTGTCGAAGACGATCCGCGCGGCCGGCTGTCCGTCGGTCAGCCGGAAGGCGGTGATATCTGCCATGGCCGCCGGAACGCGGCACAGTACCGGGCCCGTATCGGTCTGCGCTGCGGTCCAGATCACTCCGGTCACCACGCCGGGAACCACGGACAACGTGCCGGACAGTTGCCAGCCGGTACCGGTTTGTCTGGCGGTCACCCGCTCGCGCCCGGTGCCATCGGCGAGAATGTCGATCTGTCGCCCGGACAGCATGGGGGCAAGCGCGGCCTGCGCTTCGGCGGGGGGCAGTAGCCGGGCAAGGACCGTCGAGCAGTGCATGATGGCCGGGCCCAGCGGTTCCAGCACCAACCCCGCGCCGAGTGTCTGCAAGAGGGGCAGAACGTCGGGAGCGTCGAGGCCGAGGCCGCCCAGTTCCTCTGGCAGCGGGGCGGCGAGCCAGCCAAGCTCGGCCATTGCGCACCAGTGCCGGGGCAGCGTTCCGGGGTCTGCCACCAGCATCGCGTTGCGCTGCGGAAGCGTGTAGTTGTCCGCGAGAAACCGCTCTGCGGTTTCCTCCAGGAGCGTGGCCTCTTCGGGTGCCGGGCTGAGACGGATCATTGCGGCTTCCCCTGTCATAGTCCGAGAACCTGTCGGGCCAGGATGCTGCGCTGGATCTCGTTGCTGCCGCCATAGATTGAGAGCTTGCGCCAGTTCAGAAACTGGAATGCCGCGTTCTCGAAGGGTGTCTGGGTGGCACTGCTCAGGCGGTCGGGCAGGGCGGCGGGGCCGGCGATGTCGAGCATCAGTTCGGTCAGCCCCTGCTGGATCTCGGTGCCGCGGATTTTCAGAAGCGAGGTTTCGGGGCCGAGCGTCGCGCCCGCCTCAACCGCTGCGAGGTAACGCAATGTCGTGGCCTCAATCGCCATGATGTCGATCTCGAACGCGGCAAGACGGGTGGAGATGTCGGGATCGTCCGATACCCCTGCCGTTTCGGCCATCGCGGCCACCCGCGACAGAAGATGCTTCGACCGGCCGATACCGCCGATGCCAAGACGTTCGTTTTCCAGAAGAAGCTTGGCGTAGTCCCAGCCACGGTTGATTTCGCCCACCACCATTTCATCGGGCACGAAGACGTCGTCGAGAAAGATGTCGTTGATCTCTTCGGTCCCGTCGATCAGCCGGATCGGGGTGCGGCGAACTCCGGGCGCAGCCATGTCGATCAGCATCATGGAAATGCCGCGCTGCTGTTTGGCGTCGGGGTCCGTGCGGACGAGGCAGAACAACCAGTTGGCGTATTGCGCATAGGTCGTCCACGTCTTGGCGCCATTCACGACCCAGCCGCCCTTCGTACGTTCCGCGCGCGTGCGCAGTGACGCAAGGTCGGAACCCGCGCCGGATTCGCTGAACCCCTGGCACCACCAGTCCGCGCCCGACAGGATGCGCGGCAGAAACCGGTCCTGCTGCGCCTTGGTACCGAAGCGGATCAGGATCGGGCCGATCATCTTGAGCCCGAATCCGGGCAGGGGCGGGGTATGCAGCCGAAAAAACTCTTCATCCGCGATCAGGCGGTATCGCGCGCTCCAGCCGCAGCCGCCATCATCCTTGGGCCAGGCGGGAGCGACCCAACCCTTGCGATACAGGCTGGCCTGCCAGCGGGTGAAATCGTCGCGCAGAAGCGGCGCGCCGGCGGCCACCCTGTCGCGCGTGTCCGGGTCAAGCTCTGCCGCGACAAAGGCGCGGATGTCGTTGCGAAACGCGTCTTCTTCGGGGCCGGTCAGAAGATCGGTCATGTCGCGGCCTCTGCCTTGACGATCAGCGCGTCGACGGCAAGGCACCCTTGTCCTTCGGGTCGGACAAAAACGGGGTTGATGTCGATGCTTTCGATCCTGTCGCCCAGATCAACGGCGAGGTCCGAGAACCGCAGGACCATCTGTTCGAATGCCGTCCGGTCGGCGCGCGGGGCACCACGGAACCCATCGAACAGCCGGGCGAGCAGGGTTTCGTCGATCATCTCTGTGACGTCTGCCGGGGTGAGGGGCGCGCGGCGCAGAGCGACATCGTCGAGAAGCTCCGTCATCGTCCCGCCTGTGCCGACAAGGATCATCGGCCCGAAATCGGGATCGTTTTGCATCCCCAGAATGGCCTCGGCCCCGCCGGATGCCATTTTCTGCACGAGGATGGCGGGTGGCCCTCCTTCCAGGCTGTGACCGGAAAGCGCGTCCTTCAGGTCGCCAAAGGTCGTTTCCACCTCGGCCGGGGTGGAGAGGTTCAGCCTGACCAGCCCTGCTTCGGTCTTGTGTTCCTGCCCGTCGGCAAGCCCTTTCAGCACGACGGGAAAGCCCAGTTCCGTGGCGGCGCGAACTGCGTCGGCACGGTTATCGGCAAGATGCTCTTCCACCATCGGCAATCCGTAATGGCGCAGCACGGTTTTGGCGCGGTGTTCGGACAGAACCGGGCCGCCGGCATTCAGCGCGTCCCGTGCTGTCGCACTCGCGGCGGTGTCGCGCGGTGTCGCGGTCAATGTTTCGTCCGGTCGGCGTTGCCGTGCGTGGTAGTCGAGAAAGTGACGCAGCGCCGTGAGCATCGGACGGCTGCCGCGATAGATCGGCAGGCTGCGGTCGGCGGCCAGACGGTCCCACCCGTCTTCCACCACCTTGCCGCCGTCGTAGATGACGAGGATCGGCTTTTTGGCGTCACGGGCGATTTCCAGAAGCGGATCAATCAGGTTGTCGCGCCATTCGGCCCGGACCTGATGGATGAAGACGACCATGATGTCGGTATTGTCGTCGTCAAGCACCGCGCGCAGGCTGGCGGGCCAGCGTTCGGGATGGTTGTTCACGTTGCCCGAGAGATCCAGCGGATTGACCGGCGGGGTGAAGTCCAGCAGCGGGCGCAGTTTTTCGGTCGTTTCATCGGTGAAATCGGCCATGGGAATGCCAAGCTCTTCGGCCTGATCGGCGATCACGCCGCACCATCCGCCGGAAAAGCTTACCACCGACACGCGCGGGCCGCGCGGGGTGGGGCATTTCTCGAAAAGCGCGGCCACGTCGGCGAGTTCGAACGGATCATCGACAGCGATCACGTTGTGTTGGCGAAAGACCGCGGCATAGGTGCGCTGTGCGCCCGCCATCTTGCCGGTATGCGCCAGTGCCGTGCGGGCCGCGCGTTCGCTGCGTCCGAGCTTCAGGGCAATGAGCGGCTTGCGCGCCGCCTGTGCCGCCCGCGCGAGATCGAGGAATTTCGCGCTGCTGCGCAACCCTTCGAGCGCCATCGCGACCGAGGTGATTTCGGGATCGGCGAGCGCGGCGCGGGCGTAATCGGCGGCTTCAACGTTCAACTCGTTGCCGGTGGACACGAGGTAGCGCAGATGCACCCCCTGGTCGTGAGCACGGGCCAGGAGCACCATCATCAACTGCCCGCTTTGCGAGATCAGCGCAGTGCGCCCCGGTGACAGATCTGCGGGAAACGTGGCAGCGGTCAGCCCCATGAAGCCGCGGGCGAGATTGGCAAATCCCAGACAGTTCGGCCCGCAGATGGCGATATGGTGGCGATTGGCAATCTCGCGCAGCGTCTCTTCGGTTGCGCGTCCTTCGGCGCCGGTTTCGGAGAAGCCCGAGGCGAGGATGACAGCGCCCCGCACGCCTTTTGCGCCGCACTCTTCGAGCACATCGGGCAGTGCGTGTTTGGGAACGAAGATCAGCGCCGCATCCACCGGGCCGGGAATCCCGGCAACCGACGGATAGCAGGGCAGGCCGTGCAGTTCGTCATGTTTGGGGTTGACCGGATAGATGCCGCCACGAAAGCCGAGACGCTGCAGTTCGAGAAGCGCGCGACCGCTCCAGCTTTGCGTATTGGCGCTGGCACCGATCACCGCAACGCTGGCCGGGTCGAGAAGGTGTTTGAGCTGCCCGGAGAGGTCCGGAGCAGATCCGGTTTCGGGTTCTGGTGGCACGGCAGGCGGTCCTTTCGGGCGGTGACTGGCGCGACTATCGGCAATGCGCATGTATTCGTCAATATTCAGAATTGAATTTCGCATTGCAGACAAATTGAACATGTGCTGGCCCTCAGCCTTCTGGCGGCAGGGCCGTATTGGCGGGGATCAGAGGAAGTGTCTTCTGAGGCGGCTGCCGATGGCGCGTGCCGTGCTGAGAAGAGCGGGAATGTAATCCCGCTCGGCCAGTTCAGGGGTCAGGATGGACGAAAGCCCGCCGATCGACAAAAGCAGTGGATCGGCCTCATCGGTTATGCGGATCGCCGTGGCGATGGCATTGAGTTCCGGTTTCCAGTCGCCGAAGGACGCGGCGTATCCAAGCTCCGGGAAGGCCGCGACAGCGGCGGCGACCCGGTTTTTCTGGGCGGCCCATGTTGCCGGGTCATCGGCCTCGAGCTGTGCCATGAGTTCCGCCCGGCGGTCTTCGGGCAAGGCGGCAAGATAGGCCCGCCCGATGGCTGTCTGCGGCAGCGGTACAAGCGCGCCAACATCGAGATTCAGGACAATCGCCTGAGGTCGTCGCGCCATCTCGATGTAACGGACCGAGAGGCCGCTAGGCACTGCAAGGCTTATGGAAACATCGCCCATTTCGGACAGGGTTGCCATTGCCGGGCGCGCGATATCGCGCAGCCCGGTGGCGGCGTAGGCTGCGTGGCTGAGTTCGACCACCTTCGGGGCGAGGCTGAAGCGGGGCGGATCGTCATGCGACATCAGATAGCCCAGCTTGCACAGTGTATGGGTAAAGCGCGCGACGGTGGGGCGCGGCAGCCCGGTGCGCAGGGCCAGCTCCTGATTGGAAAGGGTGCGGTCGTCTGGCCCGAAGGCCGCGAGAAAGCGCAGCCCGCGCGCGAGCGACGTCACGAACTGGCGGTCGGTGCCGGGCGTTTTGCCGCTTGTTGCTGTGCTTGTCATCCCGGGCGTCCCTTCGGGCGCAAGCCTAGGGGCAAGCTGCGCTGAAATGCAACCGCCAGGGTTGGCGTGACCGTTGCCTTTCTGCGGGTTTGGCCTGTTGCGAATGGGTTGGAAGCTTGCTAGCATTTTTTAAAATATAGTTTTGCATTGCAGACATCAAGGGATGCAAGACGTGCTGCCCATTACTACCCGGAGGATCACATGAGACATGAAAACAAGCGGGCTTGCCGGGGCTGGCGGTTGGGTCGGAAAGGCAGGGCCGCGATCCGAATGACTTGCGTGGAGCGGGGTCAATGACAGCGGTCGGGCCTGACGCAGCTTTCAGACTGAACGTCGCTGAAGGGCGGCTCTGGCTTCAGCACTGTGCGGGGTGCGGCAGCCATATCTTCTATCCGCGCGTGCTGTGCCCGCATTGCGGCGCAGCCGATCCGCAATGGGTGCCCGCCTCGGGCCGGGGGGTGGTGTATTCCCGTGCGGTGCTCCACCGCAAACCGAAGCCGGGGACGGACCTGCCGGACACCCATGCGATCGTGCTTGTCGATCTTGAGGAAGGCCCTCGGCTGATGAGCCGTCTTCCGGGTGTGGCGGCGGATGACATTCGCATCGGCATGGCCGTGCAGGGACGCATCGAACAGACGGAGGGCGGACCCATCGTGGTCTTTGACCCGGCGGAGGGCGCGGTATGAGCATTGGATTACGCGGCGGGGCGGCCATCGTCGGGGTCGGTACCGCCGGTCTGGGCGAGGCGGCCGGGTTTTCGACGATGGATATTCAGGCGCTTGCGGTGCGCGAGGCGCTGGACGATGCGGGCCTGTCCCTGCGTGATGTGGACGGGCTTTATTGCGCCAATATGAGCCATGTGTTTCCAGCGCTGACGACACTTGAATACCTTGGCATCCGTCCGCGCTGGATCGATAGCACGAATGTCGGCGGGTCCAGTTTTCTGGTGCACGCACTGTCGGCCACGATGGCGCTGCAGGCGGGGCTGTGCGATGTCGCGTTGATCTGTTTCGGCGCGACGCTGCGGTCGTCGGCCGGGCGGATGGTGCCCGCTGCCGAACAGCCGATCTATGAGACCCCGCATCAGCCGCGATATCCGATGATCGCCTATGCGCTGGCGGCCGCGCGGCATATGGCGGAGTTCGGTACGACGCGCGCGCAGCTTGCCGAAGTGGCGGTGGCCGCGCGCGGCTGGGCGGCGATGAATCCCGACGCGTTCGAGCGTGATCCGCTGAGCATCGAGGATGTGCTGGGCGCGCGCATGGTGATGGACCCGCTTACGCTACGGGATTGCTGCCTGCTGACGGACGGGGCGGGGGCGGTGGTCATGACCCGCCCCGAGCGGGCGCGCGAACTGCGCAAACCGCCTGTCTATTTCCTAGGTGGCGGTGCGGCGTCCAGCAATCGTGCGGTATCGCAGATGCCGGATCTGACCGTATCGGCAACCGTCGAGTCGGGTGCGCGGGCCTATGACATGGCCGGTTTGGGGCCGCAGGACATGGATCTGTTGCAGCTTTATGATGCGTTCACCATCAATGTGATCCTGTTTCTCGAAGACCTTGGGTTTTGCCCCAAGGGCGATGGTGGACGGTTTGTCGAGGGTGGCCGGATCGGGCCGGGCGGCGATGTGCCCGTCAATACGAATGGCGGCGGGCTGTCTTTCACCCATCCCGGCATGTACGGCATTTTCACCCTGATCGAAGCCGCCCGGCAGTTGCGCGGCGAAGCGGGTGCGCGCCAGGTCGACGCCCCGGCAACTGCGCTGTGCCATGGCAATGGTGGCACGCTTTCGCATCAGGCCACGGTGATCCTGGGCACGGGCGACACACTCTGACCGGCGGCGGAAAGGACATCCCATGCCCAAATTCACAGAGACGACCATTCGCGGCCCGCTGGGGATCATTCGCTTTGACCGGCCGCCGGTGAACGCGCTGGGATATCAGCTTCGCGGCGAAATCTTAAAGGCGCATCAGGTTCTTGATGCGGATCCCGGGGTCAGGGCCATCGTGTTGACTGGACACGGCAAGGTGTTTTCCGCCGGGGCAGACATTACCGAGTTCGACAGGGGGCGGCGCAAACCCTATCTGAACGATCTGATTGCGGGCATCGAGGAGGGCGCGACGCCGGTGATCGCGCTTTTGAACGGTGTGACCTATGGCGGGGGTCTGGAACTTGCGCTGGGATGCGATTACCGCGTCGCGCTGCCCGCGGCGAAGCTGGCCTTTCCCGAGATCAAGCTGGGCAACATTCCGGGGGCAGGCGGCACGCAGAAACTGCCGCGCCTGATCGGTGGGGCGAAGGCGCTGGAACTGATCCTCTCCGGGCGTGCTGTCGCGGCGGAGGAAGCGCATAGGCTGGGTATCGTGGACGCGGTGGATGCCGATCTGGAAGCCGCGCTTGACCGGCTGTTTGCCGAGGTGGAACAGGGAATGCCCCGGCGGCGGGCGCGTGACCAAGTGGTGCCCGGAACGCCGGAAGATCTGGATGCTGTCGCGGCCCCTTTCCTGAGCCGGGCGCGCGGTGCGCCGGCCACGTCGAAAGCCATTGAAGCCGTGCGCATGGCCTATGGCATACCGATTGACGTGGGGCTGGCCTGGGAACGGGAGACCTTTGCCACGCTCAACACATCGCCGGAAGCCAAGGCACAGCGCCATGTGTTTTTCGCTGAACGCGCCGCCCGCAAGGTGGCGGGCATTCCGCCCACAACCCCGACGCGGTCGATCGAGCGCGCGGGGGTTGTGGGCGCGGGCACCATGGGGACGGGGATCGCGATGTGCTTTGCCGATGCGGGCCTTCCGGTCACGATCGTCGAACAGGATGCGGCGCGGCTGGAGAGCGCCCTTGCCGGTATTCGCGAGACTTACGCAAAGCAGGCCGAGCGCGGGCGGATCAGCGCAGAGACGGCCGGAAGCCGCAGCGATCTGGTGTCGGGCGGGACCGATCTGGCAGAGCTTGCGGAGGCCGATATCGTGGTCGAGGCGGTGTTCGAGGCGCTTGACCTCAAGACCCGGATGTTCGCGCGGCTGGATGCGGTGTGCAAGCCCGGTGCCATCCTTGCGACCAACACATCGACCCTTGATGTCGACCGGATCGCGCAGGCGACGGCGCGGCCCGGCGATGTGATCGGGCTGCATTTTTTCAGCCCGGCTCATATCATGAAGCTTCTGGAAGTGGTGCGGGCCGAGTGCACCGCGCCGGATGTCGTGCGAACCGCCATGGAACTGGCGCAGCGCCTGGGAAAGGTGCCGGTCTGCGTTGGCATATGCGACGGGTTTGCGGGCAATCGCATGTTCATCAATTTCAATCGCGAGGCGCAGATGCTGGTCGAGGACGGTGCGCTGCCATGGCAGGTCGACCGGGTGTTCACAGAGTGGGGGCTGGCGATGGGGCCGTTCGCGGTGATGGATCTGGCCGGTCTCGATGTCGGCTATCGGATCCGCAAGGCCCGGGAAGCCAGCCGACGGCCAGGCGACCCCTATCCCTTTACCAGTGCCGACCGGCTGGCCGAAGCGGGGCATCTGGGCCAGAAGACCGGTCGGGGCTGGTATCGCTATCCCGATGGCGCGCGGCGCGGTGTGCCGGACCCGGAGGTCGAGGCGCTGATCAGGGCGGTGTCAGCGGAAAAGGGCATTGTTCGCCGGACGGTCAGTGACACGGAAATCCTGCACCGTGGCCTGTGGCAGCTTGTGAACACGGGCGGGCATCTGCTGGATGAAGGGATCGCGGCACGCGCCAGCGATCTCGACGTGATCTTCGTGAATGGCTATGGCTTTCCGAAGACCCGGGGCGGGCCGATGTTTTATGCGCAGGAAGCAGGGCTCGCGCAGGTCGTCGCGGATATCGAGAGATATCACGCCGAGGTCGGAGATCACTGGCGTCCCGCCCGGTTCCTGAAGAACGCCGTGGCAGCCGGTGGGTCAATCGACGGCGATTGATCGGCTCTGCCCGGCCCCGCTCCCACGCCTCGTCAGGCGTAGCCGAAGAGCCTGGGCAGGAACATCGTGAAGAACGGCACATAGGTGAC
Organism: uncultured Paracoccaceae bacterium; assembly: GCA_947503175.1. GTDB lineage: Bacteria > Pseudomonadota > Alphaproteobacteria > Rhodobacterales > Rhodobacteraceae > Ovoidimarina. The sequence continues at coordinate 645,289 of CANNCO010000002.1, read as the reverse complement.
AAGCATCAGCACAGTGATCTCTGCCAATATGAAGGGCAGAATCGCCCAACTGAGCTTTGACAGACTGACTTTACTGACCCCCATCGCGGCAAATAACACGAGCCCGAACGGTGGCGTGGCAAGTCCGATGGTCAGGTTCATACAGGCAATCAGGCCGAAGTGGATCGGATCGACGCCATATTCATAGGCCACCGGAGCCAGTAGCGGCCCCAGCACGATGATGGCGAAACCCATGTCCAGAAACATGCCGATGACAAGGAACAGGATGTTCAGCAGAAGCAGGAAGACATACTTGTTCTCGGTGATCGAGATGAAGAACAGCGTCGCGTTCTCGACGAGGTTGTAATAGCTGACCAGCCAGCTGAACGACTTTGCGCAGGCCAGCAGGAACATGATCATCGCGGTGGCCTGAACGGTGTGCTTGAGGATCGGGCCGAGGTCGGACAGCGACAATGTGCGGTAAAAGAGAAAGCCGATGGCAAGCCCGTACATGACCGCCACAGCCGAGGCCTGTGTCGGGCTGAAGAACCCTCCAAGGATGCCGACCATGATGATCGCGGGCAGGAGCAGCGCGGGGATGCTGCGCAGGATCGCGAGGCCGAGATTGAAAAAGCCGACGAAAGGGATCCGCTCACCGAAGCCTTTGCGCACGGCGATGATATAGGCGGTCACCATCAGCGAGATCGCGACAAGGATGCCGGGCAGCATCCCGCCCAGAAACAGCCCCGCGATCGAGACGTTCATCACCGATGCGTAAAGCAACATCGGGATGCTGGGTGGGATGATCGGCCCGATCACCGAACTGGCCGCGGTGACGGCTGCGCTGTACTCTTCGCTATAGCCGCTTTTCTTCATCGCGGGGACCATGATGCCGCCCACGGCGACCGTGTCGGAGACGGCTGATCCGGTGATGCCGGCAAAGAACATGCTGGCGGTGATGTTGGTATGCGCCAGACCGCCCCGGATCCAGCCGACCAGCGCCGATGACAGATCCATAAGCCGGTCGGTTACCTTGGCGCGGTTCATGATCTCGCCAGCCATGATGAAGAACGGGATCGCAAGCAAAAGCAGGTTCTCGGTGCTCGAGAACATCCGCTGGGGGATTTGCAGAAACAGCCGCGGATCGCCGATCTGCATGTAGACAAAGATCGTCATCAGGACGAGGCAAAGCGCCACCGGCACGCCGAGCAGAAGCATCGGCACGAAGCTGCCAAACAGAATTCCGATCATGTGACAGTCTCCGTCGCTTTCAAATCCGGGTCTGGTTTGCGCGGATCGGGCAGCGCGGCTCCGATCGAGTTAAGGCCCAGCAGGATGCCGCCTACGGGGATCGCGAGATAGTAGTAGTACAGGCTGATGCCGAGATAGAGAGAGGTCTGCGAACGACCGACGAACGCGGCCATCTTGAACCCGTAATAGACCATCACCCAGACCACGATCAGAGTCAGTACCGCATAGGCGATACGCAGAAGTCGCTGAAGTCCCGGACCCAACGCCATGTAGATCATGTCCACACCGATATGCCCGCCGATCCGGGCGATCACACCGGCGCCCAGAAAGACGACCCATGCAAACAGCAGGTTGTTGACCTCTTCGACCCAGATCAGGGAGTTGCCGGTGATCTGCTGGACAACGATCCCATTCGCCGTGTTCAGAAACAAAAGCGCCATGAGACCCATCGCAGCCGCGTAGGTGAGGATCTCCAGTTTGTCGAGAAACCACTGGTAGCCGCGGAGGACTGTGTTCAGTGGACCGCCGGAACCGGACGGCCCTTCGGTCGCGCCCGTATCGACACTCTCGTCGGCCATGATGTGCGGTCTCCCTCGTGAAACGGTGCGCCCGGCGCACTGGTCGACGCCACCTTCATCGCGTTGAGCGGCCCGGCGGGCGTGGCGTTGCCGCCCGCCGGACCCGATCTCTTATCCGAGGCGGGCTAGATCTGACCTTGGGCTTCCGCAGCGGCCGCCATGATCCGGTCGACCCAAGCCTGACCGTCATCGCCGATCCGGCGCGTGATGATGTCGATATAGGGCTGCTGACCGAGCGAGCGGAACTGTTCGATCTCTTCCGCGGTCGGATAGTAGAATACCGCGCCTTCACCCTCCATCGTTTCCTGTACGACCAGCGAACTGGCCAGCGAATGGGCGTTGGCGACGCGCGTGTAGAGATCGGCGCCCTGCAGCACGATGGTCTGGTGTTCGTCCGACAAGGACTGGAAGAACTCTTCGTTGATCATCAGCGGATGCAGGTTGAAGCTGTGCCGCGACATGGTGACGTAGGGGTTCACCTCGTAGAGCTTCTTTGAGTACATCGAGTAAAGCTCGGTATCATGACCCTCGGCCATGCCCGACTGAAGTCCGGTATAAAGCTCGGCCCAGGTGATCGTCACCGTATTGGCGCCCCAGGCGCGGAACATGGCCAGCAGGCCCGGGTTTTCCGGAACACGCATGGTCATGCCCTGCATGTCGGCGGGGCTTTGGATCGGGCTTTCCGAATAGATGTGGCGATAGCCGGCGCCGTCGGCCCATCCCAGCACGCGCAGGCCGGTCCGTTCCATGAACACATCCGCCAGATCGTCGCCAATCGGGCCGTTCATGACCTTCCACGCAGTCAGGTTGTCGCGGAAGATATAGGGGATCTGGGTGATGCCGATTTCGGGCGCGAAGGGCACCATGATCGACGTGTAGGCACCCACCATCTCCAGCGCGCCGGTCTGGGTGCTTTCGATCATTGTCCGGGCGTTGCCCAGCGATCCGTTGGGGAAAACCTCGACCTGAATATCACCGCCCGAGGCGACCTCGACATAGTTCTCGAACGCCCGGATACCGGCGGCGCGCCCGGCCCCGGGGAGCTGGATCGTACCTTCGGAACTGTGCCCGATCTTGATCTCGATCGGTTCGGCAAACGCTGGGGTTGCCAAAGCGCTCAGAGCGAGCCCTGCAGCGGCCAGAGTTGCGGTAATCTTGGTCATCATCTTCCTCCCTTGGTTCGTTTTTCGGGCCACGCATATCCTGCTTATGCCCTGATTTCAGGACATAAGTTCGGCGAATGGTGGCCGTTTTCGATCTTTTTGAAACGTTATTTTAAAAACATTCAGATGTCATTACCTTTTTTGTGACAGATCCTAAACGGATCGCTGGCGGGGTTTTGCGCCGGGTTCTGTGCGCCCGACGGCCAGGTCGCGGGGACGGACAGATCGCCGCTGGTGGATCGAGATGCACTGTGGAAGTGGTCAGGCGACTTGGTCGGCACGAACCGATGGTGACGGGCCGGCGGGGATCCCGGAAGTCGGGGTTCGGTGGCGATGCAGGAAACAGTTGCGAAGGCTGCCGATCTTGCAGAGGGTACCGCACCCGCCCTATAGCGGCCTTTTTTGTCGAGCGGTTTCCTGATAGCGGTTCAACGCAGAGCACTTGAGGACAATTGATTGGCCGGTGGTCGCGCCCGAAAAACAGTGACTTTGCATGATGTCGCGCAGGCGGCAGGCGTTAACGTTTCGACGGTGTCGCGTGTTCTGCACAATAAAGGTCGGGTGGGAAGCGCCACACGCAAGCGCGTGCTAGAGATCGCGCATGACCTTGGATACCGCGCCAATCCCGTCGCCCGCGCACTGAAGACGGCGCAATCGTCCACGATCCTTCTGGTCGTGCCGCAGATCGAGAACCCGATCTTCTCTTCCACCATCATCAGCGCGGAGAACGCAGCGCGCCGGGCCGGATTTGCGCTGCTTGTCGCATATAATCAGCACGGTTCGGCCGGGGAGATCATCGACGATGTGTCCCGATCAAGCCTGATCGAAGGCGTCATCATTGCGAGTTTCGACGACGACGATCAGTTGCGCCAGACGCTTTCGAGTACCGACAAGCCGCATGTGGTGATCAATCGCGTCCTTCCCGGCGATCCCAATTGCATTGCCATGGATACGCGCAGCGCCGCGTCCTGCGGTGTGCGGCATCTTATCGAGCTGGGGCACCGAAGGATCGGTCACCTTGCCGGTCGTCTGGGCCGTTTCAATGGCGAGATGCGCAAGAACGGCTGGGCCGACGCACTTGAAGCCGCCGGTCTGGTGCCCGATTCCCAGTTGATTGCCGAGGCCGGATATGATCCGGATCGCGTCCCCGCGGCAGTGGATGCATTGCTGGAGGCCAACGTCACCGCGATACACGCCGCGACCCTTCTTACCGCTGTTGCGGCAATCGCAAGACTGCACGAGATCGGAAAGCGCGTTCCCGAGGATATCTCGATTGTGACCATGTATGACGATCTGCTGGCGACTGTCGTCTATCCGCAATTGAGCACGGTCAAGCTGCCGGCGCGTGAGATGGGTGAAATGGCGGTCGATCTGCTTATCCGGCAGATCGAGAACGGCGAATCTCCAGAACAGGCGGTACTGCTTCCCCCCGGCCCACTTGTTCTTCGGGACTCCACGGCGGCGATCCCCACGGATTAAGTTATTGACAGCAGGAGAGGGGGTAGTTAGTCATGAGTATGCGCAAACGTTTGCGCAAATCCATACTAACGCATTTCCTGAATTGAGCCTCACCTTGTTGACAAAAGACCTCACTCCCCGGTTCGAAGAGCTTCTTGGCCCTGACTACGTTCTGAGCGGCGAAGCAGAGCGCGATGAATATGCCCATGATCGCCTGCCCTATGCCTATTTCCTTGCGCGAGATGGAAAGCGGGTCGGTACGCTGCCGGGACCGATTGTGCGCCCCGAAACCACGGAAGATGTCGTGAATATCGTGCGGCTTGCAGCAGAGGCTGACCAGCCGCTCATAGCCTATGGCAGCGGTTCCGGTGTTCTGGGTGGAACGATCCCGCTTGAGAACGAGATCATGATCGACATGCAGCGCATGAACCGCATTGTCGCGTTCGATCGCGAAGACAATCTGGTGACTGTCGAGGCCGGTATGAACGGAAGTGCATTCGAGGATGCGCTTAACGAAATGGGATACACCTGTGGTCATCTTCCCCAGTCGCTTGAGATATCGACAGTGGGCGGATGGGCGGCATGCCGGGGTGGCGGTCAGGAATCCAGCCGGTTTGGCAAGATCGAAAACATCGTCGTCGGGCTGAAGGCGGTGCTGCCGGACGGCCGGCTGCTTGAGATCAGGCCGCTGCCGAAGCGCGCGACGGGACCGTCAATTCTGGACATGATTGTTGGAAGCGAGGGCACTCTGGCCGTCATCACGGAACTGACCCTGCGGGTTTGGAAACTGCCGGAGGCCGAAGAGATAATCGTTCTTGCGTTGCCGGGTCGGCCTGCTGCGCTGGGCCTTGCGCGGCAGATCATGCAATCGGGCCTGCATCCCAGGATCGTGCGGCTTTATGATGAGAAAGAGACGGCTAGCCGCACAACGGGTATGGCGCAATTCGCCGACCGGCCGGTCATGGCCAACATCGTGTTGTGCGGCGAGGCTTCGATTGTCGCTGCCGAAGCTGCCCTTGTCAGGCGGATGGCCCGCGATGCCGGTGCGCTGGAGGCCGGAACCAAGCCTTTCGACGAGTGGCGCAAGTCGCGATATGTGTCTGTGTCGAAGCAGTGGCTGGACAAAGGGTATTACAACGACACGATCGAAGTTACGGTCAATTGGTCTAAGGCCTGCGACCTTTATGATTCAATCGCAGAACGGGTCGCTGCGCTGCACCCGGATATTCATTTCAGTGCGCACTGGTCGCATGTCTATCCCGAGGGCGTCTGCCAGTACATGACCTTTCGCATGCCGCCCGCCGATCCATCGGAAGCCTTGCCTTTGCATAACCAGATGTGGGAGATCGCGCAGGGGGAAACGCTGGCGCATGGCGGTTCGATCGCGCATCATCATGGAAGCGGGCTGTTTCGTGGCGGCTGGATGGACGGCGAGCACGGTGTGGGGATGGATGTGCTGCGGCGTCTCAAGTCGGCAATCGACCCACAGAATATCTTGAACCCTGGAAAGCTTGGCCTGCCCGCAAGACCGGGAGCGGTCGACCCGTTCCGGAAGCGCGATGCCGATGTCTGACCCGCTGCTTCTTGGCATCGACCTTGGTGCCGGGTCGCTCAAGTCGATGGCGATTACCGGTCGGGGTGACGTCGCGGGCATCGCCTCTTGCGGCGTCTCGACGCTTGCGCCGAGGCCGGGCCACAGCGAGCAGGATCCGGAGGAATGGTGGACGGCGCTAACGAGCGCCCTTAACGATCTTTGGCAGTCAGGGGTCGATCCCGGACGGATCGCGGCGGTTTCCGTGACGGCGGGCGCCCATACGCATGTGCTTGAAGACCGCTCCGGTTCGACATTGCGCCCGGCGATCATGTGGAACGATCAGCGGTCGGGCGATGAGGTCGCGCGGCTGTCGGCGTCTCACGGTGAAAGCATCCTGAAGCTTTCGGGGAACCGCATCAGCGCGACGTGGACGCTTCCGCAGCTTGCCTGGGTCAGACGAAACGAGCCAGAGATACACAGTCGCATCGATCTTGTCCTGCCTGCAAAGGACTGGTTGCGCCGGAGGCTGGATGGAAGCGTTGCGACCGACGTGACGGATGCATCGGGTCTTATGCTTGCCGATGTTGAAGGCAACGGCTGGTCGGATGAGCTTTGCGATCTTGCCGGGATCAGCAAGGACCGGTTGCCGCCGATCACCGCGTCCACGTCGCAAACGGGCGTGGTTTCTGCCGATGCGGCGGAGCAAACGGGCCTGAAGGCAGGAACTCCCGTCATATGCGGGACCTCTGATACAAACGCGGAAACCTTTTGTGCGGGGATGACCGCGCCGGGGATCGGGGCGCTTAAACTGGCGACGGCCGGCACGGTTTCAACACTGACGCCGAGCCCGCGCTATTCGCCGGACGTCATCCATTATCCGCATCTCGTTCCGGATCACAGCTATGCGATCCTTGGCACCAACTCCTGCGCCTCCGCCCATAGGTGGCTGCGCGATGCCTTGTTTGCAGAGGTCGGGTTTGACGGAATGGACGCCAAGGCCGCCCGTGCCCCCGCCGGAAGCGATGGCCTGTTGTTCCATCCGTATCTGAACGGCGAGAGGAGCCCATACTGGGACCCGGATCTCCGCGCCTCTTACGTTGGTCTTGGCTTTCAGCATGATGGCTCTCACATGTGCCGGGCACTGTATGAAGGCATCGCGTTCTCGTTGCGTGACTGCCTTGAGGTCCTGCGCCAGCGGGATATGGGCTTCGGCACCGCCAGGCTTGTGGGCGGCGGGACCCGAAGCACCCTGTGGCGCCAGATCATCGCGGATGTGACCGACCTGACGATCGAAGTGCCGGAACACGGCGATGCATCGTTCGGGGCAGCCATGATCGCCGGTATCGGTTCCGGCATTATCCCCGGGGGTCAGGAGGCCGCCAAACTGATCGGCGTGGCCGAAACCCTGCGGCCAGATCCGCGCGTCCGGGAAACTTACGACAAGGCCTTTTCGCGGTTTCGTCAGGCGAAGGAAGCCCTAACGCCCGTCAACCACAAGCTTGTTCGCGAGCATGCCGGAGGGGCCACATGACAACCGTAAGCCTTCGATCCCTGCGCAAGACCTATGGAACTGTCGTCGCCGTCGAAGGCGTTGATCTTGAGATCGCGGAGGGCGAACTGATCGTCCTTCTCGGCCCGTCCGGCTGCGGCAAATCGACGACGCTTCGCATGGTGGCCGGACTTGAGACAACCACTTCGGGCCAATTGATGATCGGCGAGCGTGACGTCACAACGCTGGAGCCCAAGGACCGCGATATCGCGATGGTGTTCCAGAACTATGCCCTTTACCCGCACAAGACGATCAGGGCGAACATGTCGTTCGGGCTGAAAATGCGCGGCATGAGCGCGGCCGACACGGCACGGGAGGTGGATCGCGCGGCAGAGATGCTGGACATAGCGCATCTGCTTGACCGCAAGCCCGCGCAGCTGTCCGGCGGACAGATGCAGCGCGTCGCGCTGGGGCGTGCGCTTGTACGCGACCCCGCCATCTTTCTTCTGGACGAACCGTTGTCCAATCTGGACGCGAAACTGCGAGCCAGAATGCGTGAGGAGATCGCACTTCTGCAAAGGCGTATCGGAAAGGCCATGCTCTATGTGACGCATGATCAGACCGAGGCCATGACGCTTGCCGATCGCATCGTCATCATGCGCGATGGCCATGTGCAGCAGATCGGTTCGCCGCTTGAAGTCTATGATCGGCCCGCCAATGCCTTTGTCGCAGGGTTCGTCGGTTCGCCCGAGATGAACCTGGTTCCGGCTCGCATCGAGTCCGGCCGGATCATCCTTGACGATGGCGTCGCAACGCCAGCGCCCGGCAACGCGCCGACCGGACCAGTGCTAGTGGGAATACGTCCCGAAGCACTTGTTCCATCGCATCAAGGCATGCCTTTCGTCGTGCAGGGCGTTGAGCAGCTTGGTTCTCAGACCCTGTTTATCGGTCTGCTGGGTCCGCATCGTGTCCGGGTGCTGGCGTCCAGGATAAACGACGTCGCGCCGGGCGAAGCCATTCACGTCGCGGTCGAGCCGGAAGCCGTTCACCTGTTCGACAACGCAAGCGGGGCGCGGCTGTGAGGATATCGACGAACGAAAACTGAACTGAAGAGAGTCCGAATAGGCGGGCAAGGAGAGGAGATAGAAATGAAGAAAGCTGACTTGAGCAATCGTTTGCTTACCCGGCGCCAAACTATGAAGAGCATGGGCGCCGCCGGGTTGGGACTGGGACTGTCGGGACTGGCCGCGCCTGCCGTAAAGGCACAATCCTCGCGCCCGATCCGTTTTCTCAATAGCGAGACCGGGCGAGACTCTCTGGCGTTCTTCGACCGGATTTCCCAGGAGTACGAGGCCCTGACAGGGACCGAAGTCATTATCGACTCCGCACCCCTTGGCGAAAGCTTCACCAAGATCACCAACGGCATTCGGTCCGGCACGCCCTACGATGTCGCCACTGTCGGTTTCATCGGACAGGTGCTGTTGCTGGCGGAAGAAGGCCAGATCGTACCAATGAACGAACTGACCGATGCGCATGAATGGGGCAACAACATTCTGTTCCCGATTGATAACCAGGTTTACTGGTATCCATTCGACTACAATCTTTCGGTCATCTACTATCGCAAGGATATCTACGAAGAGCTTGGGCTTTCCGTGCCCGACACCTGGGATGGGTTCATCGCCAATTGCGAAGCCGCCGTCGAGGGGCGCCGCAGAGGGTGTCTGTTCCCGATCGGTTCGAACGGTGCAACGAACTGGATGTCGTTTGCCTTCATGTGGGCCGAAGGCGTCAAGCTGTTCGATGACGACTGGAATGTCATTCTTGACAGTGACGAGATGCGTCCGAAGGCGGCCGCCTATCTTGACATGATGGCACGGCTTTATCCGACGATGCCGCCGGGCGCGCTTCAGGCGAGCTATTCGGAGGTTCTTTCGAACGTGGTTGCCGGAACGCTGGCCCATGGTCCCTATGCAGGGCGTGTGATCGAGGCTGCCGAGCGGGACAATCCCGAGGTCGCGGCAAACCTCGAGATCATGCCTTACATGGATAGTTCCGGTCAGCAGAAGGCCGTGAGCCACGGTTACGATGGCTGGATTGTGCTGAATACGGACAATCAGGGACCGGCAATGGAGTTCATGCGCTGGCTGACGACCGAGAAGATGGTCGATTTCCTGCACACAGCTCCGGTTCACTTCCAGCCCGCGCGGCTTGACATCTATGACAATGACCGCTGGCGCAGTAATGCGATGGTCGAGAAGTATTCCAGCATCATCGAAATGAACCGCCAGTTCATCACCGACGACTCGGTCATATTGACTTCGATCGACACGCAGGGTCCGAGTCCGGATGTCCGTCCGGCCAAGGTGTTTGAGTCATTCATCCTGCCGGAGATGCTGCAGAACAGGATCCTTCGGGAGATGGACCCCGTGGAGGCGGTCACACAGGCCGCGAGCTCGATCCGTGAACTGATTGTCTGAAGTCAAGGCAAACCAAGGCGGCAGGGTGCAACCTGTATCCTGCCGCACCAACTTGAAGGATTTCGGTCGATGACCCGCTGGATGTTACCCGGCTTTCTCACCATCGGCGCTCTGGCGACGCTGGTGCTTATCGTCGGGCCCGCGATTTATGCGATTTCGCTTAGCTTCTTTGACCGCACGTCATTGACCGCGGAACCCGTCTGGGTCGGCTTTGACAACTTTGCAAATGTTCTGAGCAGCGGCGCGTTCTGGAACGCGCTCTGGAACGGTTTCGTCTATGCTGGTGTGGCGATTGTCCTGCAAGTCGTTCTGGGCATCGGGTTTGCCCTGTTGCTTCATCAGCCCTTTCGCGGACGCGCATTACTGCGCGGTGTCGCCTTTCTGCCCTACCTGTTGCCAACCGTCGTTGCCGTACTCACCTTCAAATGGATGATCGACGGATCATTGGGCATCGTCACGATCAAGATGGCCGATTGGGGCCTGCCCCCGATCTATTGGTTCGAAACAGAGTCGGCGGCCATGTTTTCCGTCATCATGGTCTCGGTCTGGCTTTGGACGCCATTCGTGACCACGACGTTCCTTGCCGGGCTTCAGACGATACCGGTGCAACTGTATGAGGCGGCCCGTGTTGACGGGGCCGGTCCAATACGGCGTTTCTTTCACATCACCTTGCCGTCGCTGCGGCCGATCCTGACCGTCATCATTCTTCTGCGCGGTGTGTGGATGTTCAACAAGTTCGATGTGATCTGGCTTACCACAGGCGGCGGCCCGTTGGGCGCGACCGAGCATCTTCCGGTCCTTGCGTACCGCGAGGCCTTCCGGCTGTTTGACATTGGGACCGGAGCGGCGATTGCGACGCTGTCTTTCCTGGTCCTGATGGTTATCGTCACGATTTATTTCTGGGCCTTTCCGATGGATGATCGCAAATGAGCACCTCACTCCATCTGAAACGCGCGGCAGGCCGCGGGATGCTCTATCTCGGTGCGCTGATCCTCGCCGTTTACAGCATCTTTCCAATCTACTGGATGGTCGCGTCGTCCTTCAGATCGGCCCGTGAAATGCTGACAAATCCGACCTTGCTGCCTTCGGCGATCACGCTGGACAACTACTACAGCCTGCTGGAGCAGACCGATTACCTGCGCCAGTTCGCAAATAGTACCATCGTCGCCCTGAGCACCGTCTTCCTGACCATGGTGCTGTCGATCATGATCGCCTATGGGGTGACCCGGCAGCGCATGCGGGGCAAGCAGTTCATCATCTCGGGAATGCTCTATGCCTATATGTTCCCGCCGCTTCTTCTGGCGATTCCGCTTTATTCGATGTTCAGCGTGATCGGGTTGAACGACACTTTGCTGTCTCTGGTCATCTCGCATCTGACCATCACGATGCCGTTGGGCGTCTGGTTCCTTTGGGGTTTCTTCAAGACCATGCCCTTCGAGCTGGAGGAGGCCGCGATGGTCGACGGGTGCAGCAGGCTTGGCGCGTTTCTGCGTGTCGTCCTTCCCCTGTCCGTTCCCGGGCTGGTCACCGTTGCTATCTTTGCATTCCTACTGTCATGGACGGATTACGTGTTCGCCCTCGTGATGATCGGATCAGATGCGAACAAGACGGTGCCGCTTGGTCTGGCGTCGATGGTTGGTGCGTTCGATCTGCGCTGGGGCGATATAATGGCGGGATCGACGCTTATCGCGTTGCCTCTTTTCGTCGCCTTCATCGCTTTGTCGCGGTACTTCGTGCAGGGGCTGACCGCCGGTGCAATCAAGGGCTGATCCGATGGAAACACGCATATTCGGCGCGCCTCTTCGTTATGTCCAGGGCCCCGGCGCAATCGAGCATCTTGCCCGTGAGGTCGAGATTGCGGGAGGCGGGCATACTGCCCTGATCGTCGATCCCGTGGCACATGATCAGATCGGAAGCCAGCTCAAGGCGCGGCTGCCCGATGCGTTGATCCTGCGATTTGGTGGAGAATGCACCCATCGGGAGATCGCGGATCTTGCGGATAAGGCCCGGAATGCCGCCCTGATCGTCGGCATCGGCGGCGGGAAAGCAATCGACACTGCGAAAGGTGTTGCGATCAAAGGTTCGATGCCGGTCGGGATCGTCCCGACGATCGCTTCGAACGACAGCCCCACAAGCCACATTGCCGTCGTTTATACCGAGGATCACGCTGTCGATGAAGTGATACGGATGCGGACCAATCCGCATTTCGTTCTGGTCGATACGGCCGTCATCGCCCGCGCGCCGCGCCGGTTTCTTGCCGCCGGGATCGGCGATGCGATGTCCAAGAAGTACGAACTTGCGGGGGCTTTTGCCGGGCAGGGGAGGAACTTCTTTGGTGGTTCGCCCACGGAACTGACCCAGGCCATATCTGCGCGCGCCCATGATATCCTGATCCGGGACGGGAGAGCGGCCATGGCGGCAGACCTGTCAAATGCGGCTTTCGAGCGTGTCGTCGAAGCCACCATCCTTCTGAGCGGTCTGGCGTTCGAGAGCGGCGGACTTTCCATTGCGCATTCCATGGTCCGTGGGTTTTCGGTAATGCCGCAACTTGCGGGGCTGCTGCATGGAGAACTGGTCGCGCTGGGAACACTGACGCAACTCGCTGCCGGACAGGGGGATTCTGCCGAAGTCGACCGGTTGGTCGGGTTCTTCGATGACGTGGGTCTTCCGACCGACTTCACGCGGTTCGGTCTTAATGCGGAGGCGGATTTCTTGCGCATCGCCGAGGTCTCGTTGACCGCGCCTTACGCCACGAACTATTTCAGACCGCTGAGCGCGCGCGACCTTGCCGAAAGCATGATCTCGCTGAACCACGGAAGGCCGCGTTGATGCGACCGCGGCAAGCCGTCGTTACCGGAGGCGGTACCGGTATTGGCCTGGCCACAGTGGGTCTGCTGAACAGTCAGGGTTGGGATGTGACTGCCGTCGGGCTGGAACGCGGGCCGTGCTTTCCGGCGGATGTCCGTTTTGTCGACTGCGATGTCACGGATGAACCGGCCATCCGGGAGGTCTTCCGCGACTTTGAACGCCTTGATGCCTTGGCGACCTGTGCCGGCACCATCTGCCATGCAGAAGAGTGGAAGCCGGAGGTTTTCGACAAGGTCATGTCGGTCAATGTAACCGGTGCACTGACGGTTGCGACGGCAGCCGCCGACGCGCTGGAAGCAGGTAACGGTTCGGTCGTTACGGTCGCATCGATGTGGAGTTGGTTCGGACATCCGTCTGCACCGGCATATGGTGCAAGCAAGGGCGCCATGGCGGCGCTTACCCGCTCGCTTGCCGTATCATGGGCCGCGCGGGGCATCCGCGTGAACGCCGTGGCACCCGGCTGGGTCGAGACGCGGATTACCGAAGGAGCACTCGCCGATCCAGACCGGAAGCGTGCAATAGACGCGCGTATTCCGATGCGAAGATGGGCGCAGCCCATCGAGATCGCGCGCGTCATTGAATTTCTTGTTTCAGACTCAGCGGGTTATGTCACCGGCGCGATTATTCCGGTCGATGGGGGGTATCTGGCGAGTTGACGCAGGGCCGTTCGGCGCGAATCGCGGTATCGCTGGCACAACCTGGGAGTCGGCCCGCGTTTGCGCCGGTCCCTCAGGGTGTAATCCAAGGGGCGCGAGGCATCATGGCCTGTAGCAGACAATTACCGGGCGTTTTATCAGGCGGTTGCAGGATGGCTCTCTCCACCGCCGCCGATTCTGTTAGAATGGCCGTAAGGATGATCCGGTTGATAGCGCCCCGTTGCGCAATATCATCGGATTCACGGTCGATCAGAGGAGCAGTCTAGTGCGTATCGCGGTCTTCAGCGCCAAGTCCTATGACGTGAACACGCTGGAGCAGGCGAACGGGGCGCGTGCGGCCCCGCATGATCTGGTTTTCCTGAACCCGCATCTCGATGCCAACACGGCCATTCTGGCGCAGGGGGCAGATGCTGTCTGTGCGTTCGTCAATGACGAGCTGGATGCGCCGGTACTTGAAGCCCTTTCGGAACAGGGGGTGCGGCTGATCCTGATGCGGTGCGCGGGGTTCAACAATGTCGATGTGACTGCGGCCGCCCGGCTGGGACTGGCGATCGGACGGGTGCCTGCCTACTCACCTTATGCTGTGGCCGAGCATACTGTCGCGCTGATCCTTGCGCTGAACCGCCGCCTGCACCGTGCCTACAGCCGCGTGCGCGAAGGAAACTTTGCGTTGGATGGGTTGATGGGGTTCGACTTGCACGGCAAGACGATCGGTGTCGTCGGAACCGGGCGGATCGGCATGTGTGCGATCCGGGTCCTTACCGGTTTTGGGTGCAAGGTTCTGGCATACGATCCGTATCCTTCGGAAGAAGCCGAGGCCGCGGGGGCGCAATATGTACCGTTGCAGGATCTGCTGCCTGCGTCGCGCGTTGTCACGCTGCACTGTCCTTTGACGCCTGACACACACCACATGATCGACGAGGCTGCCTTGGCGGCAATGCAGCCGGGCGCAATGCTGGTGAATACCAGCCGGGGCGGCCTGATAGACACGCGCGCCGTGATTGCGGCGTTGAAATCGGGGCAACTCGGCGGGTTGGCCATCGATGTCTACGAGGAGGAAGGCGATCTGTTTTTCGAGAATCTGTCGGAACAGGTTCTGCAAGACGATGTCTTTGCGCGGCTGTTGACCTTTCCAAACGTGGTAGTGACCGGCCATCAGGCGTTTTTCACCGCCGAGGCGCTGGAGGCCATCGCGGAAACGACGTTGGACAACGCCGATGCTGTTGCCGCCGGGGGTGCGCCGCTTCATCCGGTTACGGTTGAGATGGTGGTTTGAGGCAGCATGGCCGACCGGACCGGTCGGGCGCACAGACCGCCGGACCTGCACCATCGATCGATGCGTTGCTATTCACCGTCATAGGTCCAGCGATAGGCCGGCGGGGTCGGTCCCTTATTTCGGCCACCCTGCTGGGTCTGTTCCCATGCATGGGCGAGGATGCCGACCGATCGTGAAAGGCCGAAGAACCCGCGGGCGAGGGGAGGCGGGCATCCGAGTTCGGCATAGATCACGGCGGTTGCGCCATCGATGTTCATCGGGACGGGCTTGCCGCGTTCTTCGGTTATGTGGCGCTCTATGGATCGTCCGATCTTGGCATATGTTCCACGCACCGCACCGGTCACGGCGGCATTGTCGACCAGTTCGAGAAGGCGGGGCGCGCGCGGGTCCACGGGTTTGTGAAAACGATGACCGAAGCCCGGAAGGTATTTGCCATGAACCTTCTGCCACGCTTCGAGTACACGCGGCAGGTCTTCGAGGCCATCACGCTCGACACGCTGGTAAAGCGCCACGGCCTGTTCGCCCGCACCGCCATGGACATCGCCCAGCATGTTCAGCCCCGTGGCCATGGCGGACTGGAGCCCGACACCGCAGGTCGCGGCCATCCGCGCAGCGGCGATCGAGGGGGCCTGAGGCCCGTGATCGACGGCCGAAACCAAGGCCGCCTCGAAGAGTTTCGCGCGGTCGCCGGTAATCTCGTCGCCCATGACCATCAGCCAGATCATTTGGGCGAAGCCGGTCGTGCCGATCAGGTCCTGCACCGGGCGGCCGCGCAGGTCGATGCGGCCTGGTTCCATGTCGATGATTGCCGTGCGCCACCAGTCGGATACATCGCCATTGTCGCTCAAATCACGCCCTCCGCACGCATGGTTTCGACCTCTTTGGTGCTATAGCCCAGATCGGCAAGAATGTCGGCACTGTCCGCTCCGAGCCGGGGTGGCGGGGCATCGACCCGTGGGCGCTGACCATCGATCATCGCGCCTATGCGGACGAGGTCGACGGGCCGGTCGACCCCCGGTACCTGCTCAAACCGTGCGAGGAAGTCACGGGTCGTGATTTGCGGGTGCTGAAGGATCTCGGGCACCGACATGACCGCGCCCGCCGGGACACCGATGCCGTTCAACTCGCGCGCCCAGTCGCGGGCGGGGCGGGTTGTCAGAACGGTTTCGAGTTCGGCCTTGAGGCGGAGCCGGTTGGCGATACGGTCCTGACGGGTGGCGAACTGGGTTTCTGACAGCAGATCATCGCGGCCCAGATGGTGGGCGAGAGCTACCCATTGCTCGTCTTTGTTTGCGGCGATGTTTAGGAGCCCGTCGGCGCATTGAAATGCACCGGAGGGTGCGGAAGTAGGGTTCTCGTTGCCATTGGGCGTTGGCGCGATGCCAGCGACGAGGTGGTTCGAGATGGCCCAGCCCATCGTGGCCAGGACAGACTCCAGCATGGAGACGTCGATGAAGCAGCCGCGGTCCTCGGCATTCAATGCGGCGCAGATGACCATGGCAGCGGTCAGCCCGCCCACCGTGTCGGCCAGCGGATAGCCGACGCGCAGCGGCGCGCTGTCGTTATCGCCGGTGATCGACATGACGCCGGACAATCCTTGCACGATCTGGTCATAGGCCGGGCGGTCGGCCCAGGGGCCGCCCTGCCCGAACCCCGAGATCGCACAGTAGATCAGGTGCGGGTTCTCGGCGCGCAGTATCGTGTGCCCCAGCCCCAGCTTCTCCATCACGCCGGGGCGGAAGTTTTCCACCAGCACGTCGGCGCGTCTTGCCAGCCGTTTCAGCACCTCCTTGCCCCGCACGGTTTTGAGATTCAGCGTGAGCGATGCCTTACCGGCATTCTGGGCGAGAAAGCTGATGCCCATGCCACGGGACGACAAGGCAGGGTCGGCACCGAGGTTGCGCGCGAGGTCGCCGCCGCTCACGGTCTCGACCTTGATCACCTCCGCCCCCAAGTGGACGAGCTGATGGCACGCGAAGGGACCCGCCAGCACATTGGTCAGATCGAGTACGCGGGTCCCGGCGAGGGGCGTCGGGCGGGGCGTTTCCCGCCCCGCCGCTTCAGTCGCCATCTGCCACACCTTCGGCCCGCTTGCGTGCGCGCCGCGCGCGGTAGCTGGGCAACAGGACCAACAGCAGTGCCAGTACCAGAAGGGCCAGTGTCATCGGGCGTTCGATGATAAAATCGAGACCGCGATAGAGCTGCATGGAGCGGGCAAAATTGTCCTCCAGCATCGTGCCCAGGATGAAACCGATCAGGAGAGGCGCGAGCGGATAATCTGCGAAACGAAAGATGGTCGCCATCACGCCAAGCCCCACGAGGATCAGCAACTCGGTCGCGTTGTTCTGCCCGATATACGCCCCCATCAGCGTGAAAAAGAGGATGAAGGGGATCAGGTAGTTGCGCGGGATCGACAGGATCTTGGCAATATAGGGGATGAGCGGCAGGTTCAGGATCAAGAGCACGAGGTTGCCGATGAACATCGATATGATGACCGCCCAGAAGACCTCTGGCGTGTCCGTCATAAGACGCGGGCCCGGTGTCACATTGAGGGCGATGAGCGCGCCCAACAGGATCGCCGTTGTTCCCGAGCCGGGAATGCCAAGTGTCAGGAGTGGCACGAAGGAGCCGGTGCAGGCGGCGTTGTTCGCCGTCTCGGGTGCGGCCAGTCCTTTGACCGAGCCCTTGCCGAACTCTGCCTGTTCCTCGCCCTTGGCGATGTTGCGCTCCACCGCGTAGCCCAGGAAAGACGCGATGGTCGCGCCTGCGCCCGGCAGCACGCCGATGAAGAAGCCCTGCACCGATTGCCTGCCGATGACGGGGGCCATCGCCTTGGCCTCTTGGCGCGAAAAGCGCAGCCCGGTGATCTTGCCCGATCCGCCCTCTTGACCGTTCGATCCGCGGGCGGGGTTGAGAACCAGGAACATCGCTTCGGGCAATGCGAACATCGCCATGGCGAGCGTAATGAAGGAGATGCCCGATTGCAGGTCCATCAGGCCCATGGTGAATCGCGGCATGTTGAAAAGCGCGCCTTCGCCCACGGTGGCGAGAATCAGCCCGAGGATCGTCATCATCAGCGCCTTGGCCACCTGTCCGGTGCCCGCGAAAGCCGCGATGGCCGAGAGGCCCACGACCATCAGCGCGAAGTATTCGGCCGAATGGAAAAGGAGGGCGACGGAGCTGAGGGCCGGTGCGAAGATCATCAGAAGGATCGCCCCGATCGTGCCGCCCGCAAAACTGGCGACAGCGGCGATTGTCAGTGCCTTACCGGCTTGTCCCTTACGGGCCATCGGATAGCCATCGAAACTGGTCGCCACCGTCCCCGCCACGCCGGGCGCGTTCAGTAGAATGGACGAGGTCGATCCACCGAAAATCGCGCCGTAATAGACGCCTGCGAGCAGGATCAGCGCCGCCGTCGGATCGCCCAGCGTAATCGCGACGGGGATCATTATGGCGATGATCGACATCGGACCGAGCCCCGGCAGCATGCCGATGAAGGTGCCGATCAGGCAACCTGCGATGACCATGAGAAGGTTCTGGATCGAAAACGCGGCCGTAAGGCCGATCATGATGCCTTCGAGCATGGCTCAGTTCCCCACGAAGAACGGAAAGGGCCGCAGGAAGATACCCAGTACTTCCTGCACCAGATACCAGACACCGCCCGCAGCAAGGGCCGAGACGGGGATCATCACATGCCATTTGCGTTCGCCGAGAACAGCACTGCCCGCGATGAGGAACACCGACGTCGCGATCAGAAAGCCCGCCGGTCGTAGAGAGATCGCGTAGACCACCATCAGACCCAGCAGCATCAGCGCCCTGCCCAGCTCATAGTCCTGCAGGCGGCGGTAGTTGATTTCGGTGGCCGAAGGTTCTGCTTCATCTTTGGATTTCTCGAACCCAAGCAACACGATCAGCCCGACGATCACACCGAGTACAGAGAGGATCTTGGGGAAGGTCGATGGCCAGACCGGATTACGTTGCATGAAGGGTGGCAGCAGCTGATCCATCGTAAAGAAGGCCAGATAGCCATACGCACAGCAGAACGTGACAAAGATAAGCGCAATCCAACGATCAAGTGCCATGGTCCCTACTCCCCTTAGGTTCCGGTCTGGAGCGCGCCGCCCGCAAGGATGCAGGCGGCGCTTGTTTTTTGGCTGGTCCCGAGGACCGGGCGTGGATCAGAGGAACCCGAGGGTCCGCATGAGATCGCCGATCTCCTGTTCCTGTGCCTCGAGGAATGCGCGGAAGTCGTCGCCCGGATTATGGATGTTGACCCAGCCGTTGCGCGCCCGAACGGTCTCCCACGCCTCGGTGTCATACATCGCGGCAATCGCATCCTGGAACTGTTTCAGGCGCTCTTCCGGCAGACCCGGTGCCGCAAAGAAACCGCGCCAGTTGACAAAGGTCGTGTCGATGCCCTGTTCCATGAAGGTCGGAGCTTCATCAAAAGCCGCCACACGTTCGGGTGCGCTTACGCCGAGGATGCGGACCTCGCCCTGGTCGGCCAGTGCGATGGCCTCGGAAAAGCCGGTCGATAGCGCGTCGATTTCGCCCGACAGAAGTCCTGCCATGGCCTCGCCGCCTGCGTCATATGGGATGTAGTTGACGGCTGTAGGGTCTTCGCCCGCCGCCTGCATCACCATGGCGGCCACGAGGTGATCCATGCCGCCCGGTACGGATCCGCCACCAATGGCGAAGTCGGCACCCTGCTCCTGATAGGCCGCCAGCAGGTCTTCCATCGAGCCGACTTCGCTTGAGGTGGGCACGACAATTGCGGCGTAGTCGCCGATCGTGCCTGCGACGAGCGTCAGGTCGCGGAAGCTTTGGGGGAAGACCCCGGTCAGCGAACGGATCACGATGGGTGTGGAGTTGACCATGATCGTGTCGTCGAGACTTTCGGCATTCTCGATCATGTAGGCAATCGCCACACCGCCGCCGCCGCCGGACATGTTTTCGTAGGATGCGCTGCCGACAAGCCCGGATTCGGTCAGGGCCTCGCCGGTCCCGCGCGCAGTGCCATCCCAGCCGCCGCCGGCACCGCCGGGGATAACGAAGTGGATTGAGTCGAGCACCTGGTGTCCGTCGGCCAGCGCCGGGCCACCAAAACTCATGGTTGCGGTTGCCGCGGCAATCAACGCGCGGCGGGTCCACCCAAGGGTGTTCATCTGGATTTCCTCCCATTTGACAGACGGTCCTCCGCCGCCCATGGTTCGCTTCCAACACAAAAAGCTGACAGTGTCCTGACACGGAGTGAGGACTGGTGCGGGGAGGAAATGGGCGTGCGCTATCTTCTGGTCGAAGATAACCGCGAATTGGCCGAGGCCGTGGTGAACCGGCTGGAACTTGACGGTCATGCCGTCGACCATGCCGCCAGCCTTGCCGAAGCCGAGGATTGTCTTGCCGTGGCAAGCTACGATCTGATCCTTCTAGACGTCATGCTGCCCGATGGTGACGGACGGACGTTCCTGACGCAAAACCGGGCGCATCTTGAAACGCCGGTGATTGTACTGACCGCCCGGTCGCAGGTCTCCGACAGGGTCGGGGCGCTTGATCAGGGCGCGGATGACTACATCACCAAACCATTCGATTTCTCGGAGCTCGAGGCGCGGTGCCGGGCGGTCCTGCGCCGCCGTGGCGGCGCTGCGCGCAACGAGATCGCACTGGGACAGGCGGTGTTTGACCCTCTGGCCGGCACGCTGAGCCACCGATCCGAGACGATCACTCTCAGAAACCGCGAGATCAGGCTTATGGAGGTCTTTACCCGCCATCCCGGCCAGATCCTGTCGAAATCGCAACTCATGGACCGGCTGTTTTCCTATGATGCGGAGGTCACCGAGAACGCAATCGAGGTTTATGTCGGCCGTCTGCGGCGCCACATTGACGGCAAGGGCGTGCGTATCGAGACGGTTCGCGGTCTGGGTTACCGGATGGAGACCGACGACGCATGACGGCAACAGGGTCGATCGGGCGGCGGTTGACGCTGCTTCTGGCCGGCGTGGCGGCACTTCTGTCGGTTCTCAGCTGGAGCATGGTGACCGGGCTTGCGTGGCAGGCGGCCGAACGGACACAGGACAACGTGCTTGCCGCCTCGGCCACCAGCATCGCCGAGACCCTGCGCTCGGAGCAAGGTGAAGTGCGGCTGGAACTGCCTTATTCGGCTTTCTCCATGCTTGGTGCGATCAGCGAAGAACGGGTCTTTTACAATGTCATGGCGGGAAGCGCGCTTCTGACCGGTTACGAGGATCTGCCGGTTTCAACACTCGCTCCCCCCGCCCCGGGTCGGGTTTCTTTCTCCACCAGCGAGTATCGCGGCTCGCAGATTCGCATGGCGAGTGTCACGAGGCTTGTTCTGGTCGGAACCGGACCGGTGCCGGTGACGGTGACTGTGGCGCAGACCCGGGGCGGTGTGGCCACCATTGCGGGAGACCTGTCGCAGCTCGCCGCAATCCTTTCGGTTGCCTTTTTCGTGGTGGCGGTCGCGCTTTCGGCGTTTGCCGCGCGGGCTTCGCTGCGGCCACTGAACGAGATCGCGCAGGCGGTATCGCGCAGGGGGCCATCCGATCTGCGCCCGCTGCGCCGGGCCGCGCCTGCCGAGCTTGCGCCGCTGATGACCTCGCTCAACCGGCTGATGGACCGGCTTGGCCAATCGATCCGCCGGTCTGAGGACTTCATCGCCGAGGCGGCACACCGCGTGCGTACCCCTTTGGCGACGGTGCGCGCGCAGGCCGAAATCGTACTGCGCTCGGTGCGCGACGAAGACGAGAAACAACGGCTGCGGCGGATCATCCGCGCGGTCGATGAAAGTTCGCGCTCAGCGGGACAGCTGCTGGACCACGCGACTGTCGCCTATCGCGCAGAGCACCTTGTCCGCGAGCCCGTGGATCTTGCCGACCTTGCCGCACGGACCGCTGCATCGCTTGGTCCGACAGCGGCGATGAAAGACATCCTGATCCAGATGGATACAGAGCCTGTTCCTGTGGTGGGCGATCCCGTGCTCCTGAATAATGCGCTTCGGAACGTTCTCGACAACGCGGTGAAATACTCACCCGCCGAAACGACCATCGCGCTTCGTGTTCGGGCTGACCACGGCGAAGCGCGCGCAACGGTTGCGGATGAAGGGCCGGGCCTTGGGGACGGGCCGGCGGAGGCGCTGACCGAGCGGTTTCGGCGTGGCAGCAACACCGAAGGGGTCGTCGGTTCCGGCCTCGGGCTGACCATTGCCGAGGACGTGCTGCTGGCCCATGGCGGACGGCTGGAACTGGAAACCGACCATCATGGGAGAGGTGCATGCGTCTCGCTTGTCTTGCCATCGGCCTGAGCCTGCTGGCCACGTTGGCCATGGCGCTGGAGGTTGAGGATCACCGCCTTTACCCCGGTACGGGAGATCGCATGCTGCGCATTGTATCGACCGCGGATCTGGAGGTTTTCGAGCCCTACTTGCGCGCATTCCAGGCCGAGCGTCCGGCGATTTCAATCGATTACACCGTCGTCTCATCCGCTGAGCTGCACCGCGCGATTCGAAACGGGGCGGAGTTCGACCTTGCGGTTTCCTCGGCGATGGACCTGCAGTTCCAGCTTGCCAATGATGGCTTCGGGCAAAGCTATCGCTCGGACAGTACCGAGTCGTTGCCCGAATGGGCGCGCTGGCGGGACCTGATCTTTGCATTCACCGCAGAGCCCGCCGTCGTCGTGCTGTCAGCGGAGCGGCTTGCCGGTCTGCCCGTGCCGGCCACGCGGCAGGAGCTGATCACTCTGTTGCGGCAGCACCCGGAGCGTTTCCAGGGCGCTGTCGGCACGTATGACGTGCGCGACAGCGGTCTTGGTTATCTCTTCGCCACACAGGAGGCGCGGTCCACGGATGCGTACTGGCGCCTTTCGGAGGTTATGGGCAGGCTCAATCCGCAACTCTACTGCTGCTCGGGGCAGATGATAGATGATGTTTCGGAAGGACGCTTGGCGCTGGCCTATAATGTGCTGGGGAGCTACGCCGCCGAACGTCTGGTTCGGGATTCGGACGGACAATTGCAGATTCTGAGAATGCAGGATTTCGCCAATGTGATATTGCGCACGGCGCTTATCCCGACCACCGCCCGCGAAATCGAAAGTGCCGGCGAGATGATCGATATGCTGGCGACTCTCGGACTGCGTGATGCGCCCGGAAGCTGGACACTTCCGCCCCTGCGTCAGACGGGGGATGGTGAGGGCAGCGGCTTCGGCCCGATCCGATTGGGTCCGGCGCTTATGGTTTACCTCGACCCGCTCAACCGCCGTGCTTTTCTCGACGAATGGGAGAACGCGCTTGAGCAGCGTTAGCTTCGGCTGTCCGGGAAAGTCAGTGTATGACGGCCAGAGAGATTGCGCCGACGAGAACAAGGCTCAGCGCCCACACCACGTCGAGATTGAACCAGCTTTTTGACAGGAATTTCAGCCCTAACCAGCGATAGACCCCCACGGCGATAGCGCCGCCGGAGAGTGTCATCGCAAACGTGTGGACCACCGCAACGATCATCGCGATCCCAACGTTGCCACCCATGAGCGTGTCCGCAGCGGCGTGGCCCGCGTCCGTCTCGATCGTGCGGCAGATACCCAGGTAAATCGGCACGAGCATCAGACCGGCCCCATGGGCCATTGCGGCAAGGAATGACCAGAGCGCAAGCCGCGAAGGCGGCACACGTGCAAGAAAGCGGGGGTGGCGGCGATTTATCAGCAGGTAGAGGCCCAGTCCGATCACGAGGCAGGCTGCGCCGACCTGGATCTGCCTTTGCCATTCGACCAGCACCAGAAGGGCCGCGAACGGAAACAGGATGGCCGCCATGGCGAGGAGATGCCCGACTGCCAACGCCAGCAATGCCTTGTAAAGGCTGCCCCGTGTCCGGTCCATCAGCGCCGCCGATACGGCCAGCGGCCAGCCCATGCCGGGATTGACGCCGTGATAGATGCCCGAGGCGGCAACGGCCCACCAAAGGGCCGTTGCCGTGTTCACGCCGTCCACGCGTCAGACGGAGGGGTAGCAGAAACTGTCGGTTGAGCAGTCGCCCCCTTCGAGCCGGATCTGGTGGCTGCGATACCCGTCGGGGAAGTCGACCCAGAAGTCTTCGGCCAGTGTCAGACCCCCGTTTCCGCCCACGTTGGCCATGACCATCGCGGCCCCGCCCTCTCCGGGATAGAACTGGTCATCCCATGTGGAATAGAGCGAATTGGTCCAGTAGACACGCTTGCCGTCGCGGCTGATCTCGACCATCTGCGGGCCGTAGCCGAACGTCTTGCCGTTGGGATGGGGCGTCTTCTTGACGATGCCGCCGATCTCGACCTTGCCGGCAAGTTTCGGGTTCATCGGGTCGGAGACATCGTATTGGTGCATCTCGCCCGTTCCCCAACAGGCGACATAGAGGAAGCGGTCATCGAGGCTGAGATCGATATCGGTGACAAGTGGCGGCACCGCTGAGAAACCTTTGAGCAGGTCCGGCAGATCATCGGGATCGGCTGGTTGCGGGTCGATGGTGATGACCTTCTTGGCCTCGAACGTGCCGTCCGAGTTTCGCCACCACGTGAAAATCGCGCCTTGCAGGTTGGTTGTATCGACGACGACACCGCAGAAGCCGTACTCCTTCGCCGGGTCATGGGCGGGCCGGATTTCCAGCGCCATCTGATGATTTTCGCCCAGATCGATGCTTTGGACATTTTTACGCCCACGCAGATCCCAGAAATGGATCGTATGGCCGTATTTGTTGGATAACAGATCCTCGGCGACGATGCCGTTTTCGAACTGCGGCGGCAGGCCCCATTCGGAACTGACCATGTAATCGCGCGGCAGATTCCACCAGAAATCATAGTGCTTGTCCTGAATGCCGCGGTCCATCTCGTACCGGCCCAGGATATCGAAGGTTTCGCAATCCATGATGAAGATGCCCGGAGGGCCGTCGGTACCGTCCTTGCCGCCGCCGCCAAGGGTCGACACATAGATGCCTTCGGGCCCGCAATGGATGGTATGAGGCCGGGAATAGCCTGTCTTGGCAAAGACCTCTTCTGGTTCGATGACCTTGTGGATCTTGGCCTTCAGCGGCTCTTTCACGTCGATCACGTAGATGCGCGAAGACCGGATGCCCGGAATGATCAGATAGCGGCGTTCCAGAAAGGCATGACCCGTCAGAGGGGACAGGGCGGACGAACAGGCATTCCAGCCGAAATGGTGAAACTCGTCGCCCTTGTTCGGCATGATCACCTGATGAACGATCTGACTGTAGGTTTTGGACTTTGGGTCCACGTCGACGATGGCGAGACCGTCGGGTTGCGAGCCGTCAGGACTGAGCATAAGAGTGAAGGCCAGCGTCTCGGCCGGGGCTTCCATGGCGAGTTTCGGCGTGGCGTGAAATGTCGGGTCGGGCCGAAGATTCATAGGTTATTCCTCCCTTGGGTCGGGCGCGTTGAAAAAGTGTTCCATCGGTGCTCCCGGCGGCAAGGCTCTCACAGGTGCAGATTCTGGGCAAACAAATTCAGGTTGTGCGCCATGGTCCGGCAACGCCTTAAGCGCGACGTTCCTGCCTTTGGCCCTTCCGGGCACCGGCGTTTCTTGCCGGGCCGTTTGCGAAACCCCGGGTGTCGGGACTGCCGGTAGACCTGTAAATGGATCCGGGTCCGCACGGCGGGTGGGTGAACTGCACAGCCCTTATGGCACCCGGCCCGTAACCCTCCGGACAACCCGGCTGATGGCCAGCTTGTGGCTTTCGATCGCGGCGGTACCCGTGAACACCGGGATATCCACATCCGGTGGAATACCAGCCGCTTCCCAATGGCGTCCCTCCGCATCAAGGTAGACCTCGTTGGAAAGGTTGAGCTGCCATCCGTTCGGCAAACGGTGGGAAAACACGTCGGAGAGCGCCCCCCGTGTTGGCTCGCCAAGATGGGTGACATGCGGTTGGGTGCGCAAGGCCATGGTCAGGACCTCGGCTGCGCTGACGGTAACATTGCTGGTCAGCAAATAGACCTCGCCGGGAAAGCGCCGCCGCGCACTCGGGCTGACGGTCACCCGGGTTTCTATCGGAGCAACCGCGTCGGCGGCGTGTTTCGTGTAGGCATGGGCCTGGGCCCCAAAAAACCGGCTTGCGATCTCACGTGCGATGTAATCATCCCCTCCGAAGCTCAGGCTGAGGTCGATGATCAGCGCGGTGGCACCGGTCCGCGCAAGATCACCGAGCATCAGGTCCAGTACCTTCTGGGTTGCCGCAAGGTCTTCTTGCGGGCCTAAAGTTTCGGCACCAAACCCTCCGATGGTCAGAAACGCGATGTAACCGGTCTCTTCAGCAATCATTCCATACTGGATCCGGTCGTTGCCGATCATCTGTCCGTTCGTGCCAAGCAGGTCGGACTGAAGGCTTTCGTGCCAGAAAGCCTTGCGAAAGTCGGAGATCGCTTCTGCGGGAGGCAGGTCCGCCTGCGCGGCAGCCCGCCCGATATCTTCAATGACCCACCCCCGGTTTGCCGCGAATACATGCCTTGCCCCGTCGATTCCGGCGACAAGGGAAACATGGCCATCACGAACTGGCCGCAGAAGCCGGCTTAGGGCGTCAAGGAGTTCTTCGGGCGGCATCTCAGGGTAAATCCTGCGACGGACTGTTGCCGCGTGGTTGGGCCAATCCACGTCATAGAGATGGAGAAATGGATAGTTCGCTTCGAAAAAACCCACGGCAGTCTCGAACACCGCCCTGGGTGTATCGGGCAAGCTTGTATCGCAGGCAGACGGACGCCTTGGCAGCCTGTCTGCGCGAATGCGATGCGGTTCAAGCGGAAAGGAGATCGTGAGGCTCTGTCCGTCGGGAGCAAGGTGAAACCCGGACCCGGGCAACAAGTCGTCCAGCGGTACCGGTGCCGTCGTCTCTGACACGCAGTATGAGCCGCCGATGCTCATCAGATGTGCGGACCCGTCGCGGATGTCCAGCACGAATCCATATCCATCGGTCGACCAGATGCCGTTAAGGCCGGGGCGCGCTTCGGCGGACAGGATTTGCGGTCCGAGACATAGGCAGGCGACCATCAAGGATTTCTTCACAAGGGGAACCGATCAGAACCGGGAGATCGATCTGCGGGTCTGCCGGACTGAGCCGGTCGCTGTCTCGGCGCGACGCGGGCCAAACTCCACCCCGGGTTGGTGGTGATCTCGGCAATCCCCAGAAAGGCCTGTGCGGCATTCGGGTCATTGGTCAGCTGGAACGACAGCCAGGCGGTCAGGTAACCGCGCATACGCCCGGCGTCATCGGCAAGCTCGATATGGTCTGCGCCGCTTGCCACGCCGATCGCCCGCATAGGTTCCCCACTCAAGCCGTGGAACATCGTCTCGTTCAGGCTGATCGGCGAGATGAAGTCATCCTCTGTGCCAGTCATGATGAAGATCGGCGCGGAGATTCTGGTGGCGTCATATTGAAGGTCGAGACCGAAGAAGGCGATTGCTTCGTCCGTGGGCGTTCCGTGCACAGCCAACGCCGTCGCCGTGCGGCCGAGACTGAATTCGGTATGCGCGTTGATTGTGCCCACGGCGCCTTGGGACGATCCAACGAAGGCGAAACGCCCGGCCGCGACGCGCCCATGCAGAGGATGGCCGGGCGTAGAAGACCATAGACGCGCGTTTTCAAGCATTGCGATGGCAGTTTGACCAGAGCCCATCTGGCGGTCGTAGCTTCCCAGAACCGCCAGACCCCAGGACGCCAGATGTCGTGCGATTGCATCGTAGGTGTCGATGTCGACCCCCGTCCCGTTTTGCCAGATGACCAGCGGGGCGGGGCGTTCAGCGTCGCCGGGCAGATAGGCTGCACCCCGCGGAAGACCGAACCGTGCCGGTGTTTCGATACGGGTCGCAGAGTAGGGCCCGGCTTTGCTGTACTGATGCTCGATCCGCTGAGACGGCGCGTAGACATGCGGTTCGGTTTCGGAACAGGCGGCCAGGGCCACGGCTGCGAGCAGCACGGTGATGCTGCTGATCTTTCGGGCAGGAATCACGCGGGGGATTTTCATCGGGAGCCTCTATGAAGAATGCGATCCGATCCATCTGGCGCAAAGATCAACGCCTGTCGTCCGGGCGTATGGGCAAGGAGCGTGTGGGTTTGGAGCAATGCCGGGACGGGTCGGAAACCCCCGGTACCCGATCCGTCCCGATACGACAGGACGACCGGTATGGTGTTCAACGCCATGTTGAGCAGACAGCGCGTGATTGCTCGTTCTTTTGAAGCGGGGAGCAAATGGAACATCCTGCCGTGGCGGAAATTATGCGGACGGCCGCCAAATGCAGGGGCGGTTTGGCCTTTGCTCTGAAAACGGGGATACTGTGCGGCGGTCTTGCAGCATCATGCGCGGCATATGCGCAGTCAAGTGAAGCGTGGCACAGCCAGCTCGGGCCATTTGTCGACGGCTTGGTCACGACGGTCCTTGATCGGGATGCGGTGGCCGGGGCCGTGGTCACGGTGGTCACAGGCAACGAGATTCTGTTGTCGCGGGGTTACCGGCTGGCCGACGCCGGCACCGGCCGCATGATGGATCCGCTCAAGGACATCATCCCGTTGGCGTCGGTCACGAAGGTCTTCACGGCCTTTACCGTCTTGCAACTGGTCGAGGAAGGCCGCCTTGCGCTGGACGACCCCGTTGCGCAGCATCTTTCCGGACTGATCCTGGCTCAACCGCATGGCCGTATGACCATTCGGGATCTCCTGGCCCATTCGGGTGGGTTGGAGGATCGCCGTATCGGGTACTTCGCCGACCCGCCCGAAATCGCCGAAGCGCCTGCGATCGCATGGATATCCGAGATCGTGCCACGGCAGATCAGACCTCCCTCGGATGTGATCTCTTACTCGAATGCGGGTTATGTCCTGTTGGGCGAAATCGTCGCTCAGGTGACAGGTCAGCCTTTCGAAGCTTACCTGACCGAAAAGATCCTGAGCCCTATGGGTATTGATCGTGCCGCCTTCATGCAGAGGTCGGCAGAAACGCACCCTTCGCCGAACCTCTCGCATGTCTGGTCGTCCGGGCGCTATGTTGCCATACATCACCCGCCGTTTCCCAGTATCCACAACGCGTCGGGTGGTTTGGCGATGACAGCGGGGGACATCGGTCGGTTCTTGCAGGGGTTGTTGCGACAGGGGCAACGTGGTGATCGGTTGGGTGTTCCGGCATCGACTTCCCTGCTTATGCAGGCGCCCGCCTTTGCGGATCGGACAGAGTTTTCGGGGCGCACGCTGGGGTATTGGACTGAGACCTGGGCCGGACATCAGGTCTATTACCACGGCGGCACGCATTTTGGCTTTCACACGACGATGGTCCTGGTGCCATCACTTGATCTGGGGTTCTTCGTCGCTGCCAACAGCCTGAATGGCGACGCTCTGATGGGACTGCCGCGCAGAGTACTGCGTGAGGTGGTTGCGCCATCATTACGGTTTTCTTCTGCGCAGGCTGACTGCCCGGTGGCGTGCCTAGGCGCTTATGCCGGACGCTTCATCACAACCCACCGCAACGAAACCGGGTTCGACCGCCTTGGGTTAATGAGTAAGCCGGCCGCCGAGATCAGCGTGCTTGAAGACGATGTGCTTCTGCTGTCCGGATTGGGGTATTCACGCCGATTCCATGCCCTCGGTGACGATCTGTTCGAGACGCCCGAGGCAGATCTGCGCCTTGGCTTTCGCCGCGATGGCATGGGGCGCGTTACACTTGCGTTTCTAAATGGAGGTACCCACAGCTTCGATCGGCAAACCTTCTGGCTGTCGCCCGAAAGCGTGATGTCGGGCATGTGGGCGGCATTGTTCGGTACGTTCGCCAGTGCCCTGGCCAGCGGCATGATCTGGCGTGGTCAGCGTCGTCTCGCGGCAATGCCAGCCTTGCAGGCGGTTTTATGGTCTGCCGTTCTTAGCGCGGGCTTTGTGGCCGAAGACCATGTCCGTACGGCTGGTCATCTTGCGATGGCGGGGTCTCCCGACGTCTTGTTCTGGGTGGTTACCGGCCTTCTCTATCTGGCGGCAGGTGTCACGATCTGCGCGATTGTTCGACCGCTTGTGTTTCCGGGCAAAGTACCCGCGTTGCGATTTGCGTCGGGGTTGATCGCCGCCTCGCATTTCGCGTTTGCCTGGGCGCTTACTGTGGCGTGGAACTGGAGCCTGATGTCGGCTGCTTTTCGTTGGTAGCCGCCATTTCTGTCGTTGCTGCCCGGCTGCGCAGAAAGTCGTCTATCGCGCGGCGGATTTGGGAAGGGTTGTCGGTATGGAGCATATGCCCGCCGGGAAGTCGGAGAAATTCTGCATCTGGGATCGTGTTCGCCATGAGCCTTGCCCCGTGCAGGGTTGCGCCGGACCCTTCGCCGGCGATCACCAGAGTGGGGACTTTTACGAGCGGCAGTCGTGAGC
This sequence comes from uncultured Paracoccaceae bacterium, assembly GCA_947503175.1. Classification (GTDB taxonomy): domain Bacteria; phylum Pseudomonadota; class Alphaproteobacteria; order Rhodobacterales; family Rhodobacteraceae; genus Ovoidimarina. The sequence continues at coordinate 615,183 of CANNCO010000002.1, read as the reverse complement.
GTCCGTCATACTGGCTTGCCGCGCTTAGCGCGGCACCGACACGGGCCCGGTCGAGGCGTGAGAGCTGTCGGCGCAATTCGGCCTTGGTCGTCGGCGGCTGTCCCAGCCCAGCCAATCCCGCCAGCCAAAGCGGTGGTATCCGGCCAAACAGCCATGCGGCGAGGTTTGCCGAAATCTGGCCGGAGAGACGATCACGCACCGTTGGCACCGCTTCGATGAGGATGAGTGCCGAAACGCGATCAGCCGCCCGAACTGCAAGTTCCAGCGCGACCATCCCGCCCAGCGAGTGGCCGATCAGGATCGCATCGCGCGGCACCATCCCGGTCAGCGTGTCAGCATAGCCCTCGACCGTGGGCGGGTGAATCCGATCGGCCGCCCCGTGCCCCGGCAGATCCGGCGTTCTCGCGCCGGGAAGATCCGCCGTGATCGTGTGCCATGTGTCTCCGGACAAACCGGCGCCGTGCAGCCACAGGCTGTTCTGATGTGCCAGAGGCGAGGGCGACGGGTATGATGCCGTTTCGGCTGTATCCGGCGAAGGCGCTTCGATGGGCATTCAATAAAACTCCAGACTTGGCAGGCATTTTCGGTCATCGCCCCTTTTCCTTGCCAAATTGTCATGTGGGCAGTCGTCCGGATCGTCCTTTGCCATGTCCATGCCGGAAGGCAAGGACATTTTGCGGCTGCGTGAGCGTTGAGTGCGTGCGAAGTTGCGGCTATTGCCTGAGACAGAGAATTTCGCTGACCTCGGCTCCTGTCACATGACCTATAACCTGGAAAATCTGTATGTCGCCGCCGTGACCAATGGCTTTGCCATCGCCGTTCTTGCAGCGGTAATCAGTTGGTCTCAGCGTTCCAGTGTCCTCTCACGATCGACGCTCGGCCTGTTTTTCGCAGCATTTGCGGCAAGTGAGGTCGATACGGTCGCGGCGGTTTTGCTGCTTGAGATGCCGCAAGCTCTGAGGGATGGTACCGAGTTGGTTGGTTTCGTCGCGAATTTCTTTGTTTTGCCTTTGTTTTTGTTTTACGTGCGCGAACTCACTGCGGCGCCCAGAACCGGAATAGCCGGGTCGGGCTGGCATTTCGCACTACCGGGTGCGGCTTTGACCTTTTCCTGTTTCGCAATGACGCTGCCTGCCAGCACCCGGGAAGCCTGGTATACCGGCGCCGCTGGTATGGAGGGGTCTGCAGGCCTGACGGTTTTGACGTTTGGATTCAACCTTCTGACATTGATCCTTGTTCTTCAATGGCTGGTCTATGTGATCTGGATCGCCCGGACCCAGGCGCAGCATATCGCGCGTCTGAAGGACCACTTTGCCAGCACCGAAGGCTTGGAACTGCAATGGGTCGCCGTTCTTGCATGTGCTCTTGGATTCTACGCGCTTCAGAGCCTTTTCGGAGAGGCGTTGATTCTGGGCGGGCTCCACGATCCGATCGGCCCGTTGGTCGACAGTGTTTTGGTTCTGTTGATCGTGGTTGCGCTGGCGCTTTGGGGGCTGCGTCCGTCGCGCGACCTCGAAGCCGCAACGCAAACCATAGGCAGCGTCGACGCGTCTTTCGTTCAGAAATACGAAAAGAGCGCGCTCGGTGGCGAGAAGGCAGAACGGATTGCACGAAAACTGCTGCGGGCGATGCGTGAAGACAGGCTTTACCGGGACCCGAACCTGACCCTTGGGATGCTGGCGCGGCATGTGGGGGTTTCGACCAACTACGTCTCGCAAACATTGAACCAGAGCCTTGGCGTGTCGTTCTTCGAGTTCGTGAACAGCTGGCGTGTCAAGGAGGCGATCCCGCTGGTTGAAGCCGCCGAACAGACGGTGCTCGCGATCGCATATGAAGTCGGGTTCAATTCGCGCTCGTCCTTTTACGCCTCCTTCAAGAAAGAGACCGGGCTGACCCCCTCTGCTTACAAGAGAGCCGGAGCGGCAAGCCCGATGACGCTGGACTGGCGCGAGGGGCATTTGGAGCCCGTGGGCAGCGACTGGTGAAAAACCTACGGCCAAAGCGAAGCACAGTTGCAAGATCCCGGGCAGGGAGGCGGTTGGTGAGACTTTGGCGGCCCCGCGGTTCTGCCTGGATCGGCAAGTTGCACCCACATACGGACGCCGCATCGATTGCGCGTCGATATCCGGCCGTCGCAACGTGGCGAGGAGCCGGGTTCCCCGTGATCGCCGCTGTCATGTTGGCGGCCTCGGGTCTTTCTGCCGACACCGTACTTGACCGGAGTACATTCGCCGATGCGCTTGCCTGCCGCCAGTCGGATTTCCTTGCGCTGAACCTTGAAACGCGGGCCACCTGCGCGCTTTCGGACAGCGATCTCGATACCCGGCATCCGCCGTGGTCCAGCTTCAAGATACCGAATGCCGTGATCGCACTTGAAACCGGTGCCGCGCGGGGAATGGATCACTGGCGCGACTGGAACCGGCAAGAACGCCCTGCGGCCGCTTACTGGCCGGATGCATGGCGTCAGGGACAGACCCTCGGAAGTGCATTTGAACGTTCGACGGTCTGGTACTTTCAGGATATCGCCCGTGAGATCGGCGCGTCGCACTATCGCGCGAAGCTAGCCGCTTGGGGCTATGGTAACGCTGAAGTGCCCGATGGTTCGGACGACTTCTGGCTCGGCGGACCGCTGGCGCTGTCGGTTCGTGAACAGGTTCATTTCATCGCGCGTCTTGTGGGTGGCGAGCTTGGTGTTGACGCGCCTTACCTGGAGCAACTTGCCGGTATTGCGGAAGCCGGTACCTTTTCCGAACTCAGTCTCCATGGGAAAACCGGCGCTGGCACGGTGGTTCCGGGCAAGTTCTCGGGCGCATTCGAGGGCTGGTACGTGGGTTGGATCACTGAAACAGGCACCCCGACGGTGGCTTTTGCGCATTACTCACGCGGTGCTGATTACTCTGCAATCCGGACTTTCCGGAAAGACTTCGCTTTGGAGTTCCTGCAAGCATGCGGGCTGGTGGAGCTTGACGGGCCGTGATCCGGGCTGCCCAGTCGTCGCGTCGCTTGGGTCCATCGACAAGGGTCTGAACGATCGCACCAGTAGGATCGGAGTGCAGATGGCGGCCCGCTTCGATGCGCGAAACGGATCAGACCTGCGAAACCACGCGTGACAGCGAGGTTGGCCGCGTTGGGCCAGTCTTTTCAGTTGCGATGCCGCATTGTGGCTTTGGAACGCGGCGCAGACGCGACCTCGGGGTCCGTCGGCGTTGGGCTGCCCCGCGATTTCCTTGGTCATGCTTACCTGATGGCGTCGAACTTCGCGGCTTCTTCGCGGACCAAGGTTTCGATCACCTGTACGACTGGGGAGTACGGCCGTTCGCGGCAACTCAGGTAGAACTTCATTGGCTCAAAAAGCCGTTCGGTCTGAATAACGGCGAGGCGGTTGTCCGAGATTTGCTGCAGGATGGCGCGCGGTGGAATGGCGGCAATACCGATACCCTTCTCGGCGAGCCAAATCATGGTCGACATCGAGTTGGTCGTGTTGCGGTTTCCAAGGCTTGCGTAATGCTTGCCCAGGTAGCGGCGCAGCAGGATGTCCGGCGGGCTGTGCGGGACGTAACCGATCAGCGGGAACCGGATCAGTTCTTCAAGCGAGTATTTCCGCCCGGGATCGATCAATTGCGGGCTCGCTACCCATTCGATTCCATATCGTCCGATTTCGGAGTTGCTGACATCGGGGTCGTCGCATTCCTGAATTGTTATGCACATCGATAGGGACCCCGCCTTGAGAAGGGCGTGGAGTTCCAGCGTACTTTCATTCGTGATTTCGAGTGCTACGTCGGGCAGTTCCTGCTGTACCCGGTTGAGAACCGATGGCAGCCATGTCCGGGCCACGGTATCCACGATACCGATATGCGCGGCGCCGCGCAGGTGGCCCGGTGAGCGCGAAAACCGTTCGACGATCCCGTCGATGCCTTGAAGCACCTGCTCGCACAGTTTTAGAGCATCCTTGCCTTCCGGTGTAAGATCGACCGACTGCTTGCCGCGCGAGAACAGCTTGACCCCCAATTCGTCCTCCAATGCGCCGATCCGCGACGTGATCGCCGGCTGCGTGACGTTGAGACGCCGCGCGACCGCGTGGTAGTTTCGCAGCCGGGCGAGCCAGAAGAAGGTGCGCATGTTCTTGACCGTCAGCCCGCCGGTATCCCCCGAATGCATTGATCCGTCTCCAGTTTCAGATTGCTGCTTTCGAAAGGTATGATAAATTGATTTTATCAAGCAAGTGTAATTAGTGATTGGACAATTTATTAGTCCGATGCAAATCTTTGCACCAATCCGGCTTTCGTGAACTTGCGCGCCGGTTACTGCAGGCGTCCAAGGAACGGGAGTATCGGGATGCAGCTTTACGCTGAGTTTGTGGAAAGCGGGATACGGGCGACAATCACGCTCTACCGGGAGGCTGCCCCCCGGACCTGCAAGGCGATTTGGGACGCGCTTTCGAATCCCGTCCAGATGCCGGCGATCCATGCGATGTTTGCCGGGCCGGAGATCATGATGGGATTGCCCGCCGAGGTGCAGAGCTTCGACCCCGTGTCGATCCCGGCCGAGAACCAGACCTGCTATCCGGAAGCCGGAGAACTGTTGTGGTTCTATCAGGGCAAGAATGCAATGAAAGGCCTTCCCGAAGAACTGTGGGAGATCGGCATTTTCTATGCGCCCGGCGCCCGCATCAATGGCCCGCTTGGTTGGACCCCGTGCAACATGTTCGGCAAGATAACCGACGGGCTTGAGGCATTTGCCGATGCCTGCAGTTCCACCCGCATCGAAGGTATCAAGACCGTAGAAATCGGCCGTTTGAACCCGTGATTTCGGCGGCAGCAACCCAGGAAGGGAACCGATCAACATGAAGACCAGGAAACTGTTTGCAGGAACCGCTGGCCTCCTTGCCGCATTGGCGTTCGGCCACACAGCGTCGGCGCAAGAGACGCTCGTCATCAACTCTTTCGGCGGGTCTTACGAGGAAACCCATCGCGCGCTTGTCATCACCCAGTTCGAGGAGATGTACAATGTGAAGGTGGAAGTCGTCACCGCCTATTCCGCGGACGCGCTTGCGCAGCTGCGGGCTCAGAGAGACAATCCGCAGTTCGACGTGGTGCATTTCTCGGGCGGCTTGGAACATGGAGCTGCGTCAGAGGGTCTGCTGGAGCCGATCAAGCCTGAAGAGCTGACCAACTACGAGAACATGTACCCGTTTGCCGTGGCTGGGATCGATAAGGGTATCGGCCCGATGTATTCCACCGCGGTGATCGGGCTGCTGTATAACACCGAACAGGTTGAAACGCCGCCGACATCGTGGATGGACGTGACAAAACCGGCCTATGCCGACCGTGTCCTTTTGACGGACGCTGCGAGCAATACTTACGGATTGCTCGGGTTTTTGATGATGAACCAGGTTGCCGGCGGTTCGCTTGACGATATCGAGCCGGGCCTTGAATTCGTGAAAGACATCCTGCCGAACTCGATGCTTGTGTCGAAGTCGCCGGAGATCCAACAGAACTTCGCGCAAGGCAATGCTTGGATCGCGCCCTACGCCCAGGACTATGCATACACGCTAACCAAGGCGGGGCTGCCGGTGAAGTTCGTTCAGCCCGAAGAGGGAGGCGTTCTGGCACCGATCACGGTGAACCTCGTCGCCGGCGCGAAGAACCGCGATCTGGCGCTGAAGTTCATCGACTTCTCGATCCGCGCCGAAGCATCCAAAGGCTGGGCCGAAGCATTGCGCTATACACCGACCAACAGGTTGGCAGAGCTTTCAGACGATGTCGCGGCGGAGGTTGTCTACGGCGAAGAGGCGGTGGCCAAACTCGTCAGCTTCGACGCGAACGCGATTGCAACCAACCGGGCCGCGTGGAACGAAGCCTGGACGCGCGCAATCGCTCAGTAAATCCTGTCATTGGAGGGGAGCCGGGATGTGGCCCCCCTCTTTGATCGACGTCATGGTTGCCTTCGAGATCAAGAAGACCGATACGGCGAGACGAAAGGTGCGATAGTTCATGGCAAGTGCTTCCCGCAGCACCAATCGCGAACCTGCCTTTCTGCTGACGCCCGGTTTGTTCTTTCTGATTATCGCGTTTTTCTTCCCTACTTTTCTGTTGCTCGCACAAAGCGTTTTGACGGTGGGTCCCGATGCGGGCGAGTTGACGCTTGAGCACTATCAAAAGGCGTTTGCCGACAGTTTTTATGCCGGCGTCGCGTTCCGGACCTTGCGGCTTGCGCTTCTTATCACGCTGATCTGCCTCCTTATCGGTTTTCCTCTGGCGATCATCATAAGCCGCGCCTCGCGAATTGTCCGTTCGCTGCTAATCCTCATGATCGTGTTACCGCTCATGACCAGCGTAGTTATCCGCACCTTCGGCTGGCTGGTGATATTGGGGCAGGGCGGCGTGTTGAGCTGGGTTCTTCAGGCACTTGGCCTGGTCGATGGCACGGTTTCGTTGATGCGTACGGAAGCGGGGATCGTGATTGCGATGGTTCAGGTCTTGTTGCCGTTCATGGTGCTGACGACCCTTGGAAACCTCAACCAGATGTCGCCGTCGCTGGAAGAGGCGGCGCGTGTCATGGGGGCGGGGTTCTTTCGCAGCATCTGGCATGTGACGCTGCCCATGTCTGCCCCCGGGCTGGCGTCCGGCGCGGTGCTGGTTTTCGCGCTTTCGATCAGTTCGTTCATCACGCCGTCGCTGGTGGGCGGGGTGCGCCTTCCGGTTATCGCCAGTAGCATCTATCAGCAGATGACGGGATCCTTCGACTGGGGGTTCGGCGCCGCCCTTTCGGTTCTGCTTCTGGGCGCGACACTGGTGCTGATGGTGCCTTATCTGATCGCAACGGGCCGGTTGGGAGGGCGCTCATGACCGCCGCAACGCCGGGTTTCGTCAAGCTGCTTTCCATAACTTTTGTATTGGCGATTGCAGTCTACATGCTGGTTCCACTGATCGTCGTGATCGCCAGTTCGCTTTCCACCAGCCAGTTCCTGGTATTTCCGCCGCCCGGGTTTTCGCTGCGCTGGTACACCGAGGTCTTCAACTCGGACGCATACCTTTCGGCGGGCTGGACCAGCCTGAAATTGGCGCTTTTCACCGTGGCTGCCTCGGTGGCCCTCGGTACACCCGCCGCCATCGCCCTGTCGCGCTTTCGCTTTCCCGGCCGGTCCTTCCTTAGCGCGATCTTTCTTTCGCCCCTGCTTCTGCCGTCACTTATCTTTGCCATCGGATTGTTGATTGTTTTCAGCCGCTATGGCGACGGGCCTTCGCTGACCGGACTTGTGATCGGCCATACGGTCATCACGTTACCTTATGTCATTCGCACCGTCTCGGCGAACCTGATCGACATGGATCCGCATCTGGACGAGGCGGCGCGGATCATGGGCGCGCGCTGGTGGCAACGCTATCTTCTTGTGATCCTTCCGCAATGCCGCACCGGAATGGCCGCAGGCGCCTTTTTCGCCTTCAACATATCATTCGATGACGCAGTGATTGCTCTGTTCATGCGGGCACCGAATGTCGAAACGCTTCCCATGCGCATCTATTCGACACTTGAGTTCAGCCCCGACCCGTCTGTTGCGGCGGTTTCCACGATCATGATCCTCCTGACCATCTTCATGGTTCTGCTTCTCGACCGGATCTTCGGTCTGTCCAAAATTGCCTGAGAGTCCAATGACACAGCTAGTCGTCCAATCCGTCGTAAAACGCTTCGGCAAACAGACGGTTCTCAATGCCTTCGACCTCGAGGTCGCCAAGGGCGAGTTCGTTGCTCTTCTCGGGCCGAGCGGCTGCGGAAAAAGTACGCTTCTTCGCATTATTGCCGGTCTGGAGACGCCGAGCAGTGGCGATATCGTCATCAACGGGCGTGTCGTGACCGGACTGCCTCCGGAAATGCGCAACATCGCCCTGATGTTCCAAAGCTATGCCCTGCTGCCACATCTCAGTGTTCTGGAGAATGTCAGGTTTCCACTCAGAATGCGCAGTCAGGCTTCCCGGGCTGAACAGGAGAGGCGTGCCCATGACGCGCTTGCCCTCGTACAACTCGACCAGTTCACGGAGCGTTATCCGCGTCAACTGTCGGGCGGCCAGCAGCAACGCGTTGCGCTTGCGCGCTCCATTGTCGCCGAGCCCGATCTTCTGCTGCTCGATGAGCCGCTGTCCAACCTTGATGCGCGGCTGCGCGAAGACATGCAGATCGAACTGAAACGGCTGCACGAAACGCTTGGACTGACCACGATCTTCGTGACGCATGATCAGGATGAGGCTTTGGCGCTTGCCGATACGGTAATCCTGATGAATGGCGGTCGGGTCGAGCAGCGTGGAGCGCCCGAAGAGCTTTATGGCCAACCCCGGACAGAGTTCGCCGCCGATTTTCTTGGCGGCGCCAACATTCTGGAACTCGAGGTTGTACGGCGGGGAGATGTGCTGATGGGCCTGTTCCCGGAAGGTTCCGAGGTGGAACTGCAAAAGAGCGACGGTTTGGAGCCGGGCGCCCGGAAGTTCATGCTGCGCAAAGAGGCCATCAGCCTTGCGCCGGATACCGAAATGGCAACGCTGGCAGCATCCATCGAAACCCAGAACTATCTTGGCAGTCAGACCCGTTCGCTGGTCCGCGCGGGGGGGCTGGCCCTTGTTGCCGTGACCGACCCCGTCAGTGCGAAGAGCAAGGCGCGAGACCTGAGGATCGGATGGCGGCCAAAGGACCTGATACCACTGACCTCATGACCGTGCCTTTGGGGTTGGACCGAAGCGGCCCGGCCCGGGGATGCCGGAGACTGCAGGGCTGATGTAGCGGGTTCCAGCGGGTCCGCGACAGCAGATCCAGAGCCGTCCAATCACGCCCCCGGGCTCTGACGGGCTTCCACTGCTCCCGGCGGAATGCGGACCCGGCGTCGGAGGGTATGGTATATCTGATCAGGTCTGCACCTTTGACGGACAAGCTCCAGGGATCACGAGAACCGGCCGCGACCTAGAATGTCTTGGCCAAGACATTCTAGGTCGAAGTAAAGGCCGCTGATAAGGCTGTAGGATGCCTCCAGCTCCAGCCCCTCGAGCGATGCTTGGGTGATCGGGACCATCGACGGTGTCGCATAGGATGTGATGTCTCGGATGTGGGTCTGACCGATGTTCACCTTTGCGCTGAACTCGCCGCCGTCGCGGAACACGGAACTGCCGCCATGGGACATGCCCACTTCGAAGCTGCGCGCCCTTTCACCTTGTTCCATGAAGGTCGGGTTGGGTATAGGCAGCACTACCGAAAACCGCGAACCCGCTGCCAAGCCGCGCAGTCCGCTACCCTCATTCAGGCCCCTTTCGCCAGTCATGCTTGATGGCTGGCGAAAGGGGCTGGCACTCACATGGTCGCGACAGGCGACATTCATATCTAACCCCGGGCCATTGAGTGGCTGGTGCGCGGCAGAAGCAGATGTTGGGTCGATGCGCGGCGGCAAGTCTGGATATAGCCCGAGGCGCCCCCCAGAAAGCTGTTTCGGGCCTCCCCTCCACAGGAAGCACCTTTAACTGATGATCACAGCCGCTCACCGGTTGCATCGTCGAAGATATGGAGTGCAGAACTCGGGATCAAGAATCTTGCCGTCTCGCCCGACGCCGCCTTCAGATCTTCGTAGGATACCACGGCCGTCAACTCGGTCTCGTCCGGTGCGCGGAGATGCAGGATCGCCCGCGGTCCAAGGAGTTCGACCAAGCCGATCCGGCAGTCGATCGTCGGCCCCTCGGGCAGTTTTTTGTCCTCGGTAACCAGTTGAAGGTCGTCAGGCCGAATGCCCACTTGGAGCTTCGTCCCGACGGCACCGGGGCCTTTAGTCAGGATTCCCAAACCGGTATCAATGCCGTTGTCTGTCATCGTCCCGGCGAAAATGTTCATCTCGGGGCTGCCGATGAAGCTGGCCACCATACGCGTTGCGGGCCGGAAATAGATGTCCTCGGGCGTTCCGATTTGCTCGATCTGGCCGCCGTTCATTATCACGATCCTGTCGGCCATCGTCATCGCCTCTTCCTGGTCGTGGGTGACGTAGATTGTCGTTGCATCGAGACGCTGGTGCAGGTGCTTGATTTCTTCGCGCATGCCCGCGCGCAGCTTGGCGTCGAGGTTCGACAGAGGCTCATCGAACAGAAAGAGCTTTGGCTCCCGCACGATCGCGCGGCCGATGGCGACGCGCTGTTGTTGCCCGCCGGAGAGCGCACCGGGTCTGCGGTCGAGAAAGTCCGTCAGGCCCAAGAGCTCCGCAGCTTCCCCGACCTTCGACTGGATCGTCTCGGTTGGCAATTTCTGCGCTTTCAGACCGAAGCCCATGTTCTGCTCCACCGTCATCGTCGGGTAGAGCGCGTAGTTCTGAAACACCATCGCGATATCTCGGAGGCGCGGCTCGAGCGCCGTTACGTCGCGCCCGTCGATTGTGATCCGCCCGCGCGACACCGAATCAAGACCCGCGATCAGTCGAAGGGTCGTGGACTTGCCACATCCTGACGGGCCCAGCAGCACGGTGAAGTCGCCCCGCTCGATATCGAGGTCGATCGAATCCAGGACCTCGACGCCCTGGAATGCTTTGCTTAGACCCTCGAGGCCGACGAACGCCACCGTTACATTCCTTTCAATACTTCACCGCGCCGCCGCCTATGCCGCGGATCAGGTGTTTCTGGATCGAGTGAGACAGGATCAGAACGGGAATGATGGCGATCAGGATGGCGACGGCCATTTTGCCCATCTCGATCCCGCGGAACGTCCAGAACCCGGCGATGGCGACAGGCAGCGTCCGGCTTTCGCTCCCAGTCAGCAAAAGCGCATAGAAAAGGTCATTCCATGACAGAACGAAGCCGAAGACAGCCGCGGCGGCCAAACCGGGGCGCACGGCGGGCAAAATGACGAGATAGAAGGCCTGAAATCGCGTGAAGCCGTCGATCATGGCTTGGGATTCCAGATCTTTTGGCACCTCATCGAAGAACCCGATCAGAAACCACGTTACGACCGGCAGCACGAAAGTCAGATGCGCCGCGATGACGCCGATCCGCGAGTCGATAAGCTGTAGGTGATAAAGTAGCAGGAAGAAGGGCAAGATTAGGATGGCCGGTGGCATCATCTCGGCTCCGAGGATCCCGTATCGCGCCCCGCTGAAGCCGCGAAAGCGGGAAAAGGCATAGGCGGCGGGTGCGCCACAGAGAAGCGAGATCAGGACGGTCACCGCTGCAACGAAAAACGAGTTGGCGATGTTGAGCGGGACGTCGCTTTCGAAGGCCACCTCCTGCCAGTTCGCCCAGGAGGGCGTGAAGACCCAGACATCCGGCCGCGCGCCCAACTCGGGCGGTTTGATCGACTCGAGAAACACCCAGACGAACGGAAAAAGCACCAAGAATAGCGCAAGGATGATTGCGATCGTGGCGGCCACGCGGGCCCCGAGGTTCGGATAATCGAACATCAGCCTTTCGACCTGTCGATTTTGGAAAACTTCACAAGCGCCACAACCAACACCAAGATCACCGCGATCAGCATGACGGCGGCTGCTGCGGCCTCGCCCATCCGGAAGAACCGGAACCCGGTCTGGTAGATGAAGTACATGATGGTGACGGTCTGGTCTCCCGGTCCTCCCCGGGTGGTCGCGAAGACATACTCAAAGACCTTGAACGCATCGAGCGCGCGGATGATCAGCGCCACGACGATCACCGGCATCAGCATCGGCAGCGTGATGCGCGAAAACGTCAGCCATGGGCCGGCACCGTCGACGCGCGCGGCCTCGAACGGGGCCTTGGGAAGTGCTTCGAGTCCGGCCAAGAACATCAGCAGCATGAACGGCGTCCACTGCCAGACGTCGATCAGGATGATTGTGAGAAGTGCCATCTGCGGGCCGAACCAGTCGACCGAGAGACCGAGAAGTCCCAGATAATGCGATACGACCCCGATCTCCGAACTGAGCAGGAAACGGAACATGAGCCCCACAGCGATCGGCGTTATGAACATGGGCGCAAGCAGGATCGACCGCACAAACCCCCGCATGATACGAAGTCTTTGCACCAAGAGCGCGAGTGACAGGCCGAGGATCAATTCCAGTGTAACGGCTCCGAAGACGAAGGTCAGCGTATTCCGCATCGCATTCAAGAACGCCGGATCCGTGGCGACAAAGCGGTAGTTCTCCAACCCGACGGGATGAACTTCGTCAATGCGCGTCAGCCGATAGTCCTGGAACGACAACCAGCCGGAAAACGCCAGCGGGTAGAGCATGATCGCCGACAGGACGAGCACCAACGGTACGATCATCTTGTACTTCAGATGCAAGGCAGCGTCTCCGGGCGGCTTTGGCGTAAGGGAGCGGGGCCACCGCTGAAGCGGCCCCGCGGATGTCGGGCGCTAGCTTCCGCCTACCGGTTGGCGCGCTCTATGCCTGCGGCAGCGTCGTCCAGCGCCTCTTGGGCGGTCTTCTGCCCCGAGACGGCCGCGCTCAGTTCGGTTCCGACCACTTCGATCAGCTCTTCGGCGTTGTTGCCCGACGATAGCGGGGCGGCGTCCTCGAGAATACCCGCCAAGACTGTATAGTAATCTTCGCCGAAGCCCTGTTCCCAGACCTCCGGGTCGTTCAGGACGCTCGTGCGCACCGGCGCGCCCCCCATGATCACCCTTTGCTTCGCGACTTCAGGACCAGAAATCCACGAGATGTATTCCCATGCCGCGTCCTTGTTCTCGGAGTTGGCCGTGATGCCCCAGGACCAAAGGCCCAAGACCGCCTTGCCACCGGGCACTTCGTGCAGCGCGAAGTTACCCGCCAGATCGCCGGCCATTCCGCCTTCCGCATTCAACGCCGGAAGCATCCAGTTGTAGGAGAGCATCGTTGCGGCGCTGCCTGACGCGACGGCGCGCAACGCTTCGTCGAAGCCCCAGCTTCCCGAATTCGGCGGAGCCGCCGCGTTGAACGTCTCGATGTATTGTTCCAGCGCCGTTACAGCCGCCTCGTTGTTGATAATGATGTTACCGTCTGCGTCGAAGAGCTCTCCGCCGTTGGCATAAAGCCAGTTCTTCCACTCCTCCATGATCTTGTAACCCCGCTGGGGCTGCATGGCAGCGCCATAAAAGTCGCCCTCGGTGAGGTCAGCGACGACCGTCTGGTAATCCTCGATCGTTTTCGGGGTTTCCAGACCGCGTTCGTCGAAAATGTCTTGGCGGACGATCAGGCCGAGTGCGTAATTGTAATACGGGACGCCGTAGGTGGCGCCGCCGACCACGCTGATATCTGCCAGCGCCGGCACGAAGTCGTCGTAGTCGTAACCCTCGGTCGCGGCGATGTAGCCGTCGAGCGGCTCCAGATATCCTGCGTTGGCGAATTCCTCGGACCAAGGATTGTCGATAATGATAATGTCATAGGTCGCGGTCGGTGCCAGCGACGACGTCAGGATCCGGTCGCGCATCGCGTCGAAAGGCATCGCGTCGAAGGTCACCGTGATATCGGGGTTGTCCGCCATGAACTGCTCTGTCAGTTCGCGGACGATGTCATAATCCGGCACCTCCTCGATAATGACGTTGATCTCTTGGGCACTCGCGATACCGGCAGCGAGCGCGAGCGCGGACGCCACTGGCGGGATGATCATTCGTCTGTCCAAGGTATTCATGTTCTTCCCTTTCTTGCTTCCTGTTGGTCTTTCGGTCCGGGCGCGTCACGTCATGTAGACGCCGCCGGTTACATTAATGCCCTGCCCCGTCATGAAGCGGGCGTCTTCCGAGGCGAGAAACACCACAACTCCCGCCACATCCTCGGGCGTTTCCAGTCGGCCGAGCGGGGTTTGGCCGATGTAGTCGGCGATGACCTCGTCGGGGTTAATACCGCGCAGTTCGGCTTCCCAGACCACCTCCCGGTCTTGCATCGGGGTCTTGACGAAGCCCGGGCAGACAGCATTCACGCGAATGCCCTCTGAGGCCACCTCACGCGCTAGCGCCTGGGTCCAGCCGATAACCGCAAACTTGCTGGCCGAATAATGGGCCAGCAACGGTGCGCCCACTTTCGCTGCCAGCGAGGCGGTGTTCACGATGACACCGCCTCCGCCGCGTTTCAGGAAATGCTTCACCACTTCGCGGTTGGTCAGAAAGACCCCGCGCGCGTTCACATCGAAATTGTATTCCCAGTCCTCGATGGTCAACTCGACCGCCGGCTTCATGCTGGAGACGCCGGCATTGGCGTGAAGTACGTCGACCCGGCCAAAAGTCTTGACGACGGCCGAGATGCCGGCAACGACCTGGGCCTCGTCGCGGACGTCCATTTCAATGGCCATTGCCCCGCCGATGTCCGCGGCCGCACGCTCTGCGTCAGCAAGCGACAGATCTGCCACGGCCAGCGTATCGCCGTTGCGCTCAAATGCCTTGGCGGAGGCTAGGCCAATCCCGCTTCCGGCACCGGTGACTAAGACAACACGAGACATTGCATCCCCCGATGAAGCAGTTCTAGTTTGCATCGCCGAGGGCGCTAGTCAACCAGAAACAATCATTGCCAATCATTTAGTGATTGAGCAGTGATTGAGTTTGACGTTTTTTATTGAGTGAGCGATTGTTTGTGATAGCTTAGAAAGTGCAGGGATTGAGGAAAGCACCAGCCATGCGCACCACGACAGCACAACGCCACGAGATGATCTTGCGTCAACTCAAGACCCAGGGCTTCGTAACTGTGCGAGAGTTGACAGATGCCTGCGGGGCCTCGGAAGCCACACTGCGACGGGACTTGGACAAGCTTGCGGAAATCGGCCTTTTGGAGCGTACGCACGGCGGTGCCGCACCTGTTCGGCGCACATCACCGGAGCGCATCGACCTCATCGAGCCCGACGTCGATGCGCGAGCGACCAAGAACATGGCCGCCAAGCAAGCCATTGCTCGTGCGGCGGCGAAACTCGTGTCGGCTGGCCAAACTGTGGCTCTAGATATCGGTACAACCACTTTCCAATTGGCAAAGGAACTCTCTGAGTTGCCCGTTTCCGTTTACACCACGTCGCTCAGGATTGCGGCGCTTCTCGCAAACGCCCGGCCACACGTCTACTTGCCGGGCGGTTTGGTGTCTGGCACCGAACCTTCAATCATCGGGGCACGCGCCGCGGACCATCTCAGCCAACTGAATTTCGACACCGTGTTCATCGGCGCTTCTAGCCTGTCCGACAACGGTGTCGTCTTCGACTATTCGCTTGAGGATACCGAAAGCAAACGTGTTCTTCTGGCCAACGCCCAGCGCCGGGTTCTTCTTATGGACAGCTCCAAACTGTCCCGGCTCTCGGTGGCGCGGGTCTGCGACCTATCCGAAATAGACGTCCTGATCTGCGATGCCGAACCACCACCCAGAATCCACGAAAAGCTCAGCATGTCCGGTGCCGAGCTTCTACTCGCCAACTGACCCCAACCGGCCCGTTCAGTTCTCAAGCGGCAGGCAACAAAAGGATCCCAGAATGGTCTTCGACTTCTTCGGAAACAAAAAAAAGGCCGTTGTCGCCATGGCCCATATCGGGGCCTTGCCCGGCGCGCCGCTCTACGATGCTGACGGTGGCATGGACAAGCTCATCGCCGACGTTCTCGCCGATATCGAAAATCTCCAGGACGGTGGCGTCGACGGTATCATGTTCGGCAACGAGAACGACCGCCCCTATCTGCTTGAGGCCAGCACCGAAAGCGTCGCTGCGATGACGGCGGTGGTCCAGGCCGCCAAGCCGCATCTGCGGGTGCCCTTCGGGGTCAATTACCTTTGGGATCCGGTCGCGTCGGTTGCTATCGCGGTTGCCACCGGCGCCAGTTGGGTACGCGAGATCTTCACCGGCGTCTTCGCCTCCGACATGGGCGTCTGGGCGCCCGATGCGGCAAGCCCAGCACGGCTCAAGGTCAATCTCGGCCGCGCGGACCTCAAGCTCTTGTTCAACATCAACGCAGAATTCGCCCATTCGCTGGATCAGCGCCCCATCGGTCTTCGCGCGAAGTCGGCGGTTTTCTCCTCTCTCGCCGACGCGATCCTTGTCTCTGGCCCGATCACGGGACAGCCTGCCGATGCGTCGGACTTGCGCCTGGTCGCCGATGCGATCGGGGGCCAAGTGCCCGTCTTCGCCAATACCGGCGTCAGCATCGACAATGTGGCCGAGGTGATGAGCGTCGCCTCGGGCTGTGTCATCGGCACGCATTTCAAGGTCGACGGCGACACCTGGAACGCGGTCGATGGCGATCGGGTGAAACGCTTCATGGATGTCGTGAACGGACTGCGTTGACGATGGACTGCGTATTGGGTCTCGACATTGGGACGACGTCCACGACCGGAATCCTGATCTCCCTGCCGGATCGTGTGCTGGCCGAAACCTCTCGGCCAGTTGATCTGTATTCCGTGGAGCAGGGATGGGCCGAGGAAGATCCCGAAGACTGGTGGTCCAACGTTCAGGCCATCGTCCCCGAGCTGATCGCGAAGGCCGGAGTTGCGCCCGAAGACATCAAGGGTGTCGGCGTATCGGGCATGTTGCCCGCCCTCGTGGCTCTTGATGCAGAAGACAACATCGTCCGCCGCTCGATCCAGCAAAGTGATGCAAGAAATGGTGCTGAGGTTGCTGAAATCGCGTCGGAATTCGACGAATCTGCGTTTGTTGCCAAAACCGGAAACGGGATCAACCAACAGTTGATCGCGGCCAAGCTTCGCTGGCTGGAGCGGTACGAGCCGGAAGTCTTCGCCAAGATCGCCACGGTTTTTGGCAGCTACGATTTCATCAATTGGAAGCTGACCGGAGTGAAGTCCGTGGATCGGAACTGGGCGCTTGAGGCGGGGTTCACCGACCTCGCGACTGGTGAACTCGACCCCGACCTGATCTCGCTCGGGCACGTTCATCGGGAGACGATTCCTCCCATTGTGGCCTCCCACGCCGTGACCGGGTTCGTCACCGAAGCCGCTGCGGCGGCGACAGGCCTGCCCGCCGGCATACCAGTGGCCGGTGGGGCGGCGGACCACATCGCATCCGGCTTCGCGGCCGGCGTGACACGTCCGGGAGATGTTCTTCTAAAATTCGGTGGTGCCGCCGACATCCTCATCGCCACCCGCGACGCGCGTCCCGATCCGAGGATGTTTCTCGACATACACCTCGTGCCGGACCTCTATATGCCGAACGGCTGCATGGCCTCTGGCGGCTCTGCGCTCAACTGGTTCGCCGAGCGGATCGCGCACGGGGAACAACCGGCGGCCAACGCCGCCGGGCTAAGCATACATGAGCACCTCGACCAGATCGCTGCCGATGTGCCGCCGGGCGCGGACGGCGTCCTGATCGTCCCATATTTTCTGGGAGAGAAGACCCCCATCCACGACCCTTCCGCCCGTGGCACCATCGATGGGCTGAGCCTCAATCATGATCTTCGCCACATGTGGCGGGCGCTTCTTGAAGGTTTCGCCTACGCCTTCCGTCACCATGTCGAGGTCTTTACCGACATGGGCCACCCCAGCCAGCGTTTTTTCGCCTCCGACGGCGGATCCAAATCGAGGCTATGGATGCAGATCTGCGCCGATGTACTGCACGCGAAGGTGCAATTGCTGACCGGCCATCCGGGCTCCTGCCTGGGCGCGGCTTGGGTCGGCGCCATCGCGGCGGGCGTCACCGATGACTGGAATGGGGTCTCCCGGTTCGTCAGCTACGGAGATGTGATCGAGCCCCGTCCCGAGAACGCCGCGCTCTACGACCGGGGTTACGACCGCTTCCGGACGACCTACGAAGCCATGCGACACGTGCGATGAGCATCGCGGCGATCGCCTGGGACATCGACGGCACGCTTGTCGACAGCGAACCCTTGCACCTTCGCGCTCTGCTCGCAGTGTCGAAGGCTGCGGGTGTCGATCTCACCGATCTGCCGGACACCCATTTCGTGGGTGTGAACATCAACGACGTCTGGCGCGAACTCGAACCCCGTTTCGCAGGCAGTATGTCGATGTCCGCGTGGCTCGAGGAGATTGAGCGCTACTACCACGCCAAGGCTCATGATCTCGAACCGGTCCCCGGGGCGATCGAGGCCGTTCGAACGTTTACCGATATGGGATTGCGGCAGGTCGCAGTCTCGAATTCCGGCCGGGGGATCGTCGAAGCCAACCTTGGCGCGCTGGGATTCCTCGACCTCTTCGAGTTCTCGATCTCGCTTGACGACGTTGCCGCGCCCAAACCAGACCCCGCGCCCTATGCGCTTGCGGCAGAGCGCCTGGCGCTGGACCCGGTACACATACTCGCCGTCGAGGACAGTAGAACCGGGGCGATGAGCGCTTACTTGGCCGGCATGGTTGTCGCATTCATTGGGAAGGATCCGCCTAGCTATAGCGGTTATTCGATTTCAAACCTGGCCCACTTGCCGAGACAGATTCGTGCTTCAGCTTCTCCTTGATGTGAGCCCTTGGTGTCTCGGCGACGTTGTTCGTAGCACGCATGTCTGATTTTTTCTTGTGATTTCAGTCGCCGTTGGTGACGCAGTTTTTGCTTGGCAACCCTTATCTTCGGACGGCAGGGCCAATACCGGCAAACTCTGCTGTTCAGCGTAGTGCGCGAAGGTCCGCAGGGCGAGAGAGATCAGTCCCCGCCGAGGAAGTCCATGACCGTCTCAAGTGTCTCCTGCCAGCCAGGATCGATTTGCGAAAGCACGTTGTTCTTGGACGCGACTTCGAGAAACGTCGCTTGTGGAATGACCGCGGCGACCCGGCGTCCGTGTTCGACGGGAACTGCGAGGCCATCATCGGCGTGGACAACCAGTGCGGGGGCGTTTAGCCCGCCAAGTGTCTTTCGGTAATCGTAATCGGCGATGGCGTCGATTACCTGAACGGAGATACGCGCGTTGATCGTCTGCCGAAGATAGTTATCCAACCATGCAGAGTCCGCCGGTGGGATATCCGGGACAACGGCCTGAACGGTCAGTCGGCGAAAGGTGGGCTCCTCCGCGTCCCATCCCAGGCGTGCCATCGCCACGATAGCCTCGGTCTTCTCGGTGATTTCGCCCCACTCGGGGTGACGCCACCCCGACAGACAACACCCGAACAGGGCCAGTCGACTGACTCGGTCGGGATTCCGCCCGAGATACTCGAAGGCCACGGCGCCGCCATGCGCCATGGTGAAGAGCGAGAAACGTGTCAGACCCGCCGCCTCGACCACGGCTTCCATGTCCGTTGCCATCTCGTTCAGGGTCAGACGCTCGATATCGCGTTGGGATTGTCCCATTCCGCGGTGGTCGAATTGCACGAGTGTGAACTTGTGGGCCAGGCGCTGAACGATATCGCGAGACAGTGGGCTTTCGTGATCCAGCGCGAGATTGCCGAGCCACCGAACGGAGGCGAGCAGCGGTGGCCCCGAGCCCATGCGAGACCAGGCGATACGGACGCCATCTTTCGTTGTCGTGTATTCGATCGGGTATGGCGTTGCCGAAGATATCGCGGACAGCGGCGGTGCCGCCGCAGCTTCGGGCCTACCGGTGCCTTTCAACCCGGCCGTCTTGAGCGCACCGGCATAAGCCGATCCAAGGTCAGATTGAAACGGCTGGCGCGAAATCGCTTCGTCCACATCGTGCTCCGGGAGAAGCTCCATCAGCGTCTCGGCCGCGCGCCGTGCTTCGATGCGCTGTCCCAAACAGGCCAGCGAAGCGCATTTCATGCGGTGGCCAGACGGATGATCCGGGCTGAGCGCGATCATCTCGCGAGCGGTTTCAAGTGCGCCCTGGAAGTCCCCGAGACCAAACTGCGCGACACCCCGCCCGGTGAGCCAGAGCCCTCGACGCCGGTCGTGCGGACTCAGTTCCATCGCACGGTCGTATGCCAAAAGTGCTTCGCCGTACCGTCCGGAATACGCCATCACCCAACAGTAGCACCCGTGCGCCATCGCCGATGACGGGTCGATCTTGATCGCGCGCTGTGCATCTTTCAGTGCAGCTTCGAAGCGCAACAGCGTTAACTTGCAGATCGCGAGGATCGACCAGGCCCAGCTATCGTCATGGGCGAGACCAAGCGCGCGCTCGGCATCCCGTGCAGCCGCACCCAACGACAGTTCTGCGCTGTCGGACCAGTGGTATTTGTGATCCCAAAGGTGGGTCATCGCCAAGCCGGCATAGATTCGTCCTGAACCTGGCTCCAACGCCAGCGCGCGTTCGAAATGGGCCCGCGCCGTTTGGTTGGCAACCTTGTCTGGCGCCGCGATCAGGTGTTGACCGAGCACGAACTCCTGCCATGCCGTAAGTTGTGTCGGTTCGGTCGCCTCGGCCTTGTGCCTTTCGGCTTCCAGAAGCTCCGGTTGGACCGTCGCCGAGACGATGGTCGAAACCTCGTCCAGCAGTTTGAACAACCCCTGATAAGACAACTCATGCCGCGAGACGTGAATATGCAAGGCCGGTTCCGTGTCGGTCAGCTGAAGATGCAGCCGGATATCATCGCCGTCCCGAAAGACCCCGCCCTCGATGAGATACGCGGCGCCGAGACCCTTGAAGGGATGGCGCGTCTCGGGCGGCAGTTCGAGAAAGGTCCGCACGCGGTTGCGGGCGATCAGCGGGAACCACCGGGTGCGGGCAAGGGCCGCCATGACCTCTTCTGTAACGCCCTCGCTCAGGCCGCTGATATCGGTCGTGTCGCCTACGATTTCGAACGGCAGAACCATTATCGCAGGCGCGCCTTCCACGCGCGGCCTCAACTGCCCTGACTGGGGGCGCACGGCCCCGCCACCGGACCCGGGCCCGGGCACTTCCCGAACCTCGGCGCGAAACACGAAGCCGCGGCCATGGCGCGTGGCGATGATGCGCTGTTCGTCGCCCGAGTCCCCGACGAGGCGCCTTGCGTTCCTGACAAGGTTCGAAAGCGCTGCGTCTGACACGATGCGATCTGGCCAAAACGTCTGGTGGAGCATGTCCTTGGTGATCATCTGCCCACGGTTCCGGATCATATGAATCAGGAACTCGAGCGCCTGCGGCTCGGCCTCGATTAGCCCGTCCGGGCCGGCAAGCTGAAAGCGATCAGTATCGATCGTAAACTGTTCGAACGCATAGATCATCGCGCACCAAAGGCCGGAATAGGCCGAAATCTGGTTTCAACTCTGAAAACATCATAAACGGCGATGCATTGCTCAGGAAACGCTCAGGTTCCCGTCAAGCTTCACCACTTCCGCCCGTTTAGACCCAACTCGCGGCGTGCCGCAAGCTCAACTCGGAAGGAGTACTTGTCATGAAGTGTATCATTGCCGGTCTTGTGGTCGCCGCAAACCTTGCCGCACCAGTCGCGGCAGAAGAGCATCGCGTGACCATTCGGGGAATGGCTTTCCAGCCAAGCGTTCTCAAAGTCGCTGTCGGTGACACGGTGGTTTTTGCAAACACCAGACGGGCCGCTCACACGGCAACTGCAACGGACGGAGCGTTCGATACCGGGCGCATTGGTTCCGGGAAGGTTGCGGGTATCGAGATCACCAACGCCGGAACCATCCATTACATCTGCGACTATCATCCTTCGGTTCAGGGCCGGATCGTGGCGAACTGATCCGGGATGCACCATGCGCCGATCCTCGTGATGCGTTTGGCGATGGTGATTTCTCACACTTATCGCACCGTCGCGGCAAACGCGGCCGCAAGTTTTGCATTCACAACCTGGCCATCCTGGCCGCCAAACCCAAGCAACGGAAACGAAATGCTGAAACACCTGCTTGCAACAACAACCGCGCTGTCGCTCGCGACCGGCGCAGCCTTGGCCGACGGGCATGGCGGCCCTATCAAGGTTGGCGTTCTCATGGGCTTCACCGGGCCGGTCGAGTCGCTCACTCCCGACATGGCTGCCTCTGCCGGCCTCGCCCTCGGGGAAATCAATGCTTCCGGCCTGTTCTTGGGCGGGCGGCAGATCGAAGCGATCCGCGGCGACAGCACCTGTGCCGATGCGGCCGCTGCGACCGCCGCGGCGGAACGGCTGGTCGGTGACGGCGTCACTGCCATTCTCGGAGCCGCCTGTTCCGGTGCGACGGGGGCGGTCGTGACCAATGTCGCCGTGCCAAACGGTGTGCTAACGCTGTCTCCCTCGGCGACCAGCCCCGGGCTCAGCGAGATCGATGATCGCGGGCTGTTCTTCCGAACCGCGCCGTCCGACGCGCGCCAGGGCGAAGTTCTGGCCGAACTGACGATGGCGCGGGGCATCGACGAGGTCGCGGTCACCTATACGAACAACGATTACGGACAGGGCCTCGCGGACACCTTCGCCCGGGCCTTCAAAGCTCTCGGTGGCACGGTGACCGTTTCCGTCGCGCACGAAGACGGCAAAGCCGACTACGCGGCCGAAGTCTCGACCCTCGCTGCGTCCGGCGCGTCCGAGTTGCTTGTTATCGGCTATGTCGACCAGGGCGGGCGGCAGATCATCCAGACGGCGCTCGATCTCGGCGCCTTCGATCGTTTCATCCTGCCCGACGGCATGATCGGGGACACTCTGCTTGCCGATCTGGGCGACGATCTGGAAGGGTTCTTCGGTTCGGTTCCCGGCTCGGATGGTGATGCTGCGGTCGCATTCGATGCGCTGGCCGCCACGGCGGGGATCACCGGAAACGGACCGTTCCGCGGCGAAAGCTACGACGCGGCGGCGCTGATCGCGCTGGCGATGCAATCTGCCGGCTCCGCCGAGCGAGGCGATATCGCCGAGCACATGGCGCGGGTCGCCAACGCACCCGGCACGCCCATCGAAGTGGGAGACCTGGCCTTGGGCCTGCGTATCCTCTCGGAAGGTGGCGACATCGACTATGTCGGAGTCTCGAACGTCGAATTCGACGTGGATGGCAACGCGTCGGGCACCTTCCGTGAACTCGAAATCAAGGGCGCGATCTTCGAGACCCGGCGTGTCTGGTAGTCGCGACCTCGGACGCTTCGCCGGATCTTCCGGCGGGGCAAATGCCGGAGCAAATGAAATGGCGTATCAGAAAGCAGTCTTGGACACTCCGATTATCGAGCTTCGGCGCGCCACCATGCAGGACCGACCGACGCTTGAGGAGATGAAGGAGCTGTCGATTTCGACGCTTCTCGATCCCCTCATGACGCCGGAGCAACGGACAGAGATGAGAGAGATCACACCTTTCGATCCCGGGCTGATCGAGGACGGAACCTACTATGTTGCCACGGTGAACGGATGGATTGCGGCAAGCGGAGGCTGGTCGCGTCGCGCAGCACTCTTTGGTGCGAATGTAGGGGAAACGTCCGTAGCGCCGCTCTTGGATCCTGCGACTGACGCTGCCGGCATTCGTGCAATGTACACACATCCCGATTTCGCGCGAAGGGGCCTCGGCTCGCTTGTTCTGTCGACGGCCATTGCCGCGGCACGGCTGGCCGGGTTCAGGAAGGCGCAGCTTCTGGCGACGGTTGCGGGCGAAAGGCTTTACCGCGCCGCTGGATGGAAAACCGAAGAGCGCGTCATGGTCGGTTCCGGAGGGCGGTCGGTCGTACCCGGTTTTCACATGTCGCGGACCATCTGATGAAGGTGTTCTACACACGACGACGGATGTCTGAGGCAGGGCGCTACCAGACACGCAGCACCCATCGGAGGTCATCGGTTGCGACAAGTGCAGCAGTGGCTGACTTGAGGGAGGATGAACGCTTGACCATGGCGGAGTGCCCGGGTTGCAAGGGTTGGTTCCCCGAGATTGAGGGGCCGACCCACGCATATCTCACCGTGTCCCCTGGCTGCTGGGCCCGTTTCGGGCGGGCGCTGGCGCTGCATTACTCGGATTACCGCTATTGGCCAGCACATCAGCTTCTGACCGACGCGTACTCGCTTCAACACAGTAGAAGCGCCGATCGCAGGACGCTCCGCTCCACCCATGTGCACCTCGGGTCGCTCTACGCACAACTCCGCCTCGGTCAAGCGGAGGCCCGAGTCATCTCGCTGAGGCGGGCGCTTTCCGAGTTCGACTTCAATGAACTGCCGACAATCTGGCCAACCCCGAGTACGTCCATTCTGGACGTCGACATGTCCTGTCCGGCGGGTCACCTGACGACGGTCGAGGTCTTTGCGAAGGCGGTCCTGAACGACTGGGCGGCCTTTCACGGGCTTGCCGACCGGCTGTGTCGGATTCGAGAGAAACAACACGCGAGGACGCCATGAACTGGCCCGGGAGGCTAGAAAAGCCACGCATGCTTTCCCGCGGTGACCGGGTCGGAGTCGTGACACCATCCTGGGGCGGCCCGGCCTGTTATCCGGACCGTTTCGAGGCTGGCATGCGATACCTTGCAGAAGAATTCGGGCTGGATGTCGCTGTGATGCCGAATGCCTGCAAGCCCGCGGGCTGGCTCCACCGGAATCCGCAGGCGCGGGCCGATGACATTATGCTGGCCTTTGCCGACCCGGAGTTGGCGGGCGTCATCGCCTCGATTGGCGGGGATGATGCCATTCGTCTTATCCCGCATCTCGATCTCGCGCTGATTGCTGAAAACCCGAAGGTCTTTCTTGGCTATTCCGATGCTACCGTCCTGCATTTCGCCTGCCTCAAGGCGGGCGTGACGAGTTTCTATGGCCCGACGGTGATGGCCGGTTTCGCTGAGAGTGGCGACATGCACGAGTTCTCGAAACAAGCGATCCGCCGCGTGCTGTTTTCGCCGGACCCGCCGGGGAAACTGCCGGAGAACTTCGAAGGCTGGACCGACGAGCGGCTCGACTGGGCTGCTCCGGCGAACCAGACGCGCAAGCGGCATCTGCAGGCGCCCGTCGCACCGAAGGTTTGGCAGGGGACGGGCATCGTGCGCGGGCGTCTGATCGGCGGATGTGCGGAGGTTCTCGAAATGCTGAAGGGAACAGAAATCTGGCCGCCTCTCGACTACTGGAACGGCGCCATCCTGTTCTACGAGACCTCCGAGGAAGCCCCGTCGCCCGCCGTCGTCACACGGTGGATGCGCAACTTCGGAACACAGGGCATTCTCCAGAGGATTGCCGGAGTCGTCGTGGGCCGTCCAGGCGGCGGTATCCCGGCGGCACGGCACAATGATTACGGTGCGGCGATCGCCAAGGTGCTTGCCGAGTACGGTGCCGGCCGGATGCCTCTGATCACCGGGCTGGACTTCGGCCATACCGATCCCATGGCCGTACTGCCCTATGGTGTCGAAGCCGAAATCGACTGCGGCGATGCCAGTTTGTCGATCGTCGAAACTGCCGTCACCGCAGGCACCAAGACGGGGGAGGGTCCGGCTTGATCCACTCTGCACGCCGGGTCGCCGCGCGCGGGTGCCGAACGCCACGCCTGTCATGGCGCGGGGCATTGGTTCCCGGCCCCGGGCCGTTTTTGCAGGGCATGTCATCGACCGGATCGCCATTTCGTGGATTTTGGGTCGGTTGACGGCATGGAGGACCAAACGACATGATTGCCCCCATCGCATCCAAGCGGCGTCAGAACCTCACAGGCAGTCTTTGGATGATGGCATCCATGACGGCGTTTTCGTTTGAGGACGTGTTTCTGAAAACCGCAAGCGACGTCACGCCGGTTTCTCAGCTTATGGTCGCCTTCGGCGGGGTCGGCATGGTTTTGCTCGCGCTCCTTTGTACCATGCGGCGGCAATCGCTGGTTTCCCGCGAAATCTGGCACCCAAGCATGGTTCTACGTTTCTGGTTCGAGGTTTTCGGGCGGCTTTTCTTTACGCTGTCGCTCGTTCTGACGGCCCTCAGTTCCACCGTTGCCATTCTTCAGGCGACGCCCCTGGTTGTCGTGGCCGGTGCTGCGCTGGTGTTTGGTGAGCGTGTCGCAGCCGGGCGCTGGCTGGCGATTGTCGTGGGCCTTTGTGGCGTCATGCTGATTCTGCGCCCATCGGCGGTCGATTTCTCGGTGCTCTCCATCCTCGCGGTTCTCGGAATGCTCGGTCTCGCGCTGCGGGATCTGGCCACGCGGGCCGCGCCGCGGTCGATCCCCAATGCCGTGCTTGGGTTCTACAGTTTCGTGTCGGTCGTCGTTGCAGACCTGATCTATGCGTTTTGGGAGGACGCGCCGCTTGGCACGCCCGCTCTCGTGGACCTGCCGGTCCTTGTCGGTGCCGCCGTCGCCGGGGCGTTGGGATACATCGCCTTGACCGAGGCGATGCGATCCGGCGACGTCTCTGTGGTCACTCCCTTCCGCTACAGCCGGCTCATCTGTGGTGCGTTCTTTGGCATCGTGCTGTTCGGTGAGGCGGTGGAACCACTGGATATCATGGGTACGGTTCTGATTATCGGTTCCGGGCTTTTCGTGCTGCTTCGGACCGGGGGAACGCAAAGGCCGCTGCGGTTCGGCAAAACTGGCCTGGTTTCGGAGTTGGCACGCAGGGATTCCGCCGATTGAAACGAAGTGCCGTCGATACGTTTCTAATCTAAGACCCGTGGCGCATAAATCTCGGATGCCGGAAGCGGCAGGAGACGATCCGCCATTTCCCGTTTTAAGCCCTCGTGCCGTTTGGTCTCCGCCTCCGTCCGATCAGGTTTTGCCCCCAGACGCACGAACTCTTCGCGTACATGTCCGGGCCTGATCAGGGCCTCGACAAACCGACCGCGATAGCCGAAGCGCCAAAGGTAGGGGCCGGGCGGGTCGGTGATGACGTCACGGCCTCCAAGACTGCGGTCAACCGTCAGACGTCCATCCGTCAGGGCGCGCGTAACCGCCTCTATCGCGTCCCGCCCGCCCGGGCCGGAGAAGGCCGTGACCAGCGTAATCTCGCGCCGTTCAGGCGGTTCGGAACCAAAAAGGGGAAAGGCCGCCTGCATCGCCTTCAGCCCGTGGACCACACCGCCCGGAAATCCGCCGCCATGGTAGCGAAGGAGATCGTCGAATGTAAATTTCAGTGACTTTCCGGCCTCGCGCACGGTGATGCTATCCATTGAGAAACCCTCTGAGGTTAGGAAGAAATCGGTCCAGAAACCGGGTGGTCGCCGGCATGAAATGCGAACCGTGGTGATACATCGGGTCGAGCGAGGTGATGACCATTCGGCCCGGTGTGGTGACCTCGTCGACATAGAGCAGCGCACGGCCCTCGGCGTCTTCCGTCAGCACTTCGGCGCCGTCAGGGACGTCGAAATGACCGTGCAGATGCCAGGTGATGTCCGGTTTGCCGATACCCGCCATCAGTGGATGGTCGGGGGTAACGACCCGGTTGCCGAGATCGGCGCCGGGTGCCAGCCACCACCACCAGTTCGTGGGGCGATGGTGAAACGTAACGGACGGCAGCCAAAGGTCCGAACGGCTCTCGCCCATGGCGACCACGGTGCCGCCGGCCGCCAAATGGGCCGCAAGACGATCGGCCTGCGCGATCAGGCGTTGTGCGGGGCTGCGGCAGGGCACGAACAGGCAGGATGTTCCGTCACACACCTCGCCCAGCCGTTCCGGCGGCAGGATCGCGTCGAAAAACGCGCCATATCGCGGCGCCTCAAGGCTCTCGATCTGGTAGTAAGTGCCGCAGGACAGGGCGATCAGGCGCATAGGCAATCCCCTCCACGCGCCCAGGCGAAAATACGGGCATGAAGCGTGGGCGGCAGGCCCCATTCCATGCCCGCCTGACCGAGGTCGTTGCCCGCATGACTGAAGAAACAGCCGCCCGCCGGACGGCACCAGACCCAGTCGACCGGCACCGTGCCATCGCGCAAACCGGTGACGACCCTTGCCCCGTCGGGCATCGGGTTCGCCCCACGCCCGTAGAAACCTGCAACGCCCTTGTTCGTCTCCAGATGCGCGATATCGATCCCTTCAAAAATCGGATGCGGCGCCAGCCGGGTCTGGGCGAAATCCGAACGGCAGGGGTTCGCCATCCTTTGATAGCGTTCAAGACCCGCGATAAGCGGACGCATGACATGACCGTTGAAAAACCAGCGGCCGCCGGAGTCGAGAAACGCCTCGAGCGCCGGACGAAGCGTCAGAAACGCATCTTGGTCGAGTTGGTTGCCGGTGATGATCCCGCGGGCCATCATCAGCCTCTCGGCGGACAAGTCGGACTGGACTGCGATCTCGATTTTCCCGCCTTCCGCTGCGTCGCGCACAGGCGCCGGGGGCTCGCCGAACGCTGAGTGGACGTAGAGCACCGTCATGCGGCGTAGACGGGCACAACTGTGCCGCGCAACTCGCCGGCATGGTCGTAGTCGAGCCGCCGCACAGGCATGTCGTAAAGCCGCGAGAGGTTGGCCTCGGACAGAACCTCCTCTGTCGGACCGAAAAGGAAATCGCTTCCGCCGTAAAGTAACAGCACATTGTCGGCCACGTGCAATGCATGCTGCGGGAAATGGGTGGTGAAGACGACCGCCAGCCCGTCCTCGATCACCAGCCGCCGCATCACCCTGAGGATCTCGGACTGGTTGCGGAAATCGAGCGCTGACGTCGGTTCGTCCAGCACGAGGCCCTCACATTCCGACGCGAGTGCGCGTGCCACGAGCACAAGCTGCCGCTCACCCCCGCTGAGCTCGTCAAAGGAACGGTCCGCAAAATGGGCGATGTTCAGGCGCGCAAGGACTGCGCGGCAAATCTCGGCATCTCGTGCCTTTGGTGCGCCCAAGACCGGCACATGGCGCGCACGGCCCATCATCACCATGTCCAGCACTTTGAAGGGAAAGGCCGCTTGCGAGAATTGCGGGACATAGCCCAGCGGCCCATCGATCCGGGCCTGGCCCTCGCGCGGTCGGAGGAACCCCATGATCGCCTTCAGAAGCGTGGTTTTGCCGCGTCCGTTCGGCCCGAGAATGGCCAGCGCCTCACCCCGAGCGGCAGAAAACGCGATCTCGCGCAAAAGCCACTGCCCGCGACCATAGCCATGTCCAAGCCCGCTCACGTCAATCACGGTTCCACCCCCTCGCTTGGGTCGACTTCAGAAGATAGGCGAATACCGGCGCACCGATCAGCGCGGTCAGGACGCCCAATGGGATTTCGGCAGTCGTGGCGGTGCGCGCGATCGTATCGATGATCACCAGATAGCCGCCGCCGACGACCATGGCGACGGGCAGCAGGATGCGGTGGTCTGGACCCACAACCATGCGCGCCAGATGCGGCACGACAAGACCAACCCACCCCACGACACCGGCGACGGCGACGACTGCCGCCGCGATGGCGGCCACGCAGAACACGATCACAAGGCGCGTCATGTTCACCGAAACGCCCAGTGACTCCGCTTCCTCGTCGCCCAGCGACAGAACGTTGATGCGCCAGCGCAACAGGAACAGAAGCCCGCAGGTCACCGCGACCGGCGGCGCGACCCAGGCAAGCTCGTCATAGCCGGCGGTCGAGAAACTGCCCATGAGCCAGAATACAATGGCCGGCAGCTTGTCCTCGGGGTCGGCGACATACTGTATGAGCGACGTCAGAGCCGCGAACATGGCGCTCGTGACAACGCCTGCGAGTACCAGCATCAGCACCGGAGACCGGCCGCCCACCCGACTGAGCCAGAGCACGATGGCCATAGCGATAAGGCCGAAGGCGAAGGCGCTGAACATCAGCACAAGCTGGCTTTCGGAGAGGAGCAATGCCAGTGCTCCGCCAAAGCCAGCGCCGGAGGACACGCCGATGATCTGTGGGCCCACCAACGGATTACGGAACGTACCCTGCAATGCCACGCCCGCTGCCGCAAGCGCCGCGCCGCAGGTCAGGGCCACCAGAATACGCGGCAGACGCAGCGCCTCGACCACCTGTTCCTCGACCTGGCTCCAGTTCGCCTCGAGCGGCGCCAGGTTACCCAATAGGATTGCCAGAACCCGGTGCCAAGGGATTGGATAGCGCCCCATGCCCAAGGCAAGGAGAACCGTGAAGAACAGCGCCAACGCCAGCCCCGCCCAGAGCAGGACCGCGCGGTTTGCGCCAGCCTTTTCGACGAGTGAAGCCTGACTCATCCCTGTGGGCTCAGGAACCTGTCATAGCTTGGATTGTCGCCATTGACTTCCACGCGCAGTATCGAGTCGATTTCCGCTTCGCTCAGATCGTAGCCGTAGACGTCGGCATAGAAGCTCTGCATTTCCGATCTCAGATCGAAGTCCATCTTGTCGCCGTAGAGGACTTCAGCCAGCCACATCCAGGCCAGCGGCGATTCCTGCGAGGGCGGATCCCAGCGATATCCGCCAAGAGGCATCTTGTAGACCTGCCGGTTCTGGACTGCGTTCAGCGCCGAGAACAACGGATCGTTGTAGAAGTCCTCGGGCATGGCCGGATCGAAATTGCCCAAAAGGATCACGTCGGGGTTCCAAGCCAGAAGCTGTTCGGCGTTGATCTCGGTGCGGCTGCCCGACGGACCCGCCGGGTTCACGCCGCCGACCATATCCATATAGAAATGGTTGTAGCTGCCCTCTCCGCGGACTTCGAGCGAGTTCGCCGCCCGGAGGAAGTAAAGGACAGAGACGCGGCTGTCTTCCGGCAGTGCCGCAGCCCGCGTGGTGATGTCCTCGATCGCGGCCCGGTGGCGCCCGTTGATGAGATCGGCGCGAGCCGGTTCGTTAATCGCCGCCGCGAGGGTACGGACCCAGGTTTCCGTATGCTCCTGCGTGCCGTAGTTCAGGCCGATGACCGGCAGACCGACTGCCTCCATCGGCTCCAGCAGTTCGTCGCCACGGCCGGCCCATTGCACCACCAGATCGGGATTCAGGTTCAGCACTGCCTCGACATTGGGCGCGAACACGCCACCCGATGTGATGCCGGTTTCGACCTCAAGCGCCTCGGGAAAGATCGTGCCGAGGATTCCCTCTTTGATGGCAGCTTGCGAAGCGGGATGCATGGCGACAAGCGGCTCGGCGGTTCCCGCGACGGATGCAAAAAGCGCGGCGGCCGGCATCGGGAAGGTAACGAGACGTTCGGCAGGACCGTCCAGATCGACGGAGATGCCGCGTTGATCGGTAAGCGTTATAGTTTCGTCGGCGAGCGCGTTTGATCCGACAGCCAGTGTCAGAACTGCAATCGCTGCGACAGGCGTGTTTGGGCGGACCATTGGAACCTCTTCGCGAATGCTTGTCATTCTCAATTCTCTTGCGTGCACGCCCCCATCGCGGGACGATTTTGGCTGTCGCGTAGCTTTCGCTTCAGTCGCCCGCACCGGCGGAGTCCTGAAACGCGATGGAGCGCCTTGAGGCGCCCAGTTTCCTGACTGAATCAGTAAACTATTTCAATTGACCGACTCAGACGGCGTGAGTCAAGTGTGAACAGTTACGTCCGCCATCGAGCTTGGCCCGTGTCGGGTTGCGCTCAATGCTCAGGCCCCATTGATCTCCGCTGAGTAATTCATCGTCCGAAAAATCGAGCGGTGACATGCCTGATCTTTTCTGGTTGATCCACAGCTCGGCAGGGTATTGCGAAGCAATGTCCCGAGCGGGGATACGCAGATGACGCGTCTGGAACCCTGTTTCCGGAGACCCGAATGTATTGAAGAACAGCACGCCGCACATCGTCGGGGAGGTCGCCCGAAAGATTCGAGTTTCCTGAAAACCTCGCGCAAACGCGGAGGGGCACTATGGGGGACTGACGCATGATCCATGCCTTCAATCTGGATTGCGCCAATCCGGGCAAAGAATCATCCGGCGTGTCGCAGAGCTCCGAGCCGGCGAAAGCACCGGGTACACCGTGGTGTCATTCTTCCCGGAACGCTCGACTAAAGTACATGGCAAGTGGCTGCGTCAGATAGGCCAGAGGTGTGCGGCTTTCGGTTTGCAAGAACGCTTCTATGGGCATCCCGGGCACCAACAAAACATCCACAAGTGCGTCCAAGGCTTCAGGGTCGGGAGCCAGGATCGCTTCGTAAAACGCCTGCCCGGTTGCTTCGTCGGTCTGGGCGTCGGCGGCCACGCGAACGACGGTTCCGGGGACTTCGGGGATGGTGCGGCGATTGTAGGATGTCAGGGCAACAACAACCTCCTGACCGGCGAACACCTGCTCGATATCAATTGGCTTAATACGAACTTCGATTTGTAGGGGCTGATCGCTTGGTACAATATACATGATGGCCTCTGCAGCCTGGACGACCGACTGCATCGCAAAAACGCGCGATCCGAAGACTGTGCCACTGACAGGGGCGCGGATATCGAGCCTTGCTAAACGCTCGATCACGCTCAGACGCTGTTCTTCCAGTTCGATCTCCGAAAACTGGAGGTCTCTGAGCCGCGTTATAGCCGCCTCCCGGCGTTCGTCGGAGAGCTGCACAATCTCAATGGCAAGACTGGAAATCTGAGTCCGCGCCTCTGCAACGGATGCGGACAGACGACCGAGTTCACCATCCAACTTTGCCTTTTCTCGCTCAAGCTCCAACGCACGAGCTGCCGTGGACAAGCCCCGATCTAGAAGACTCTGAACATCAGCCAGTTCCTGTGTGATCAGATCACGCTGTCTATCAATAGACCCTATCTGCGCTTGTACACCTTCAATCTTACGCTCGATTTGGGTCTGTTGTTCCGTCAGTTGCCGGGTTTGCTGTGCAAGCGACGTTTTTCGCGCCTCGAAGAGGCGTCTTTGGCCTTCTGCCTGCTCACGTGTGATCTCGGGCCCGATCATCTCGTAGTCTGGAAATGCGCCGAATTCCAGATGCGTTGCATCGTCCCGTTCCGCGTTCAAGCGTGTCCGACGCGCAAAAATCTCGCTCAGTTGACGTTCAACAATTGCGAGCTTGGACTTCAGATATACGCCGTCCAATCGGACAAGCACATCGCCAGCTTCGACGCGGTCACCTTCACGGGCGATGATTTGACCGACCACGCCGCCATTTGGATGTTGGACAACCTGACGTTCGCTTTCGACTTCAACAATTCCTTGCACGACCACGGCTCCGGCGATCTGGGCGCTGACGCTCCATGCACCCACAACCCCTAGAAGGAGGACGGCGGCCCCAAAACCGACAATGAGCGGGAGCCTCGCGCTCCAATATCGCTGTCTCATCAGCTTTTCCCCCCTGATACGACACGATGAACTTCACCAGCATTCTTCACTATTTTGCGGATAATCTCATCGCGCGGCCCGTAGCCAGATACATGTCCACTCTCGAGCACCAGAAGCTTGTCACACGCTGAAATCGCGGTGGGCCTGTGCGTCATGATCAAGATGCCTTTGTCTTCCGCCTTCATGGCCGCTACCGCAGCATTGAGAGCTTCCGAGCCTTCCGCATCCAGCGCGGAATTCGGTTCGTCCAAAACAAGTAACACCGGATTATTATAGAGCGTGCGCGCCAAGGCCAGCCGTTGCTTTTGCCCTCCTGAAAGCTGCGCGTCGGACGGGCCGATCCTCGTATCATAGCCTTGGGGAAGGCTCAGAACTGTTTCGTGAACACGGGCTTTTTGTGCAGCACGCACAACCTTTTCTTGATCCGGTTCAAGGGCCATTTGGGCGATGTTCTCGGCCACCGTACCCTCGAACAATCGCACTTCCTGCGGCAGGTATCCGATATGCTGCCCCAGCCGATCGGGACCGTACTGGTCAAGCGTGGCGCCTCCCAGTCGAACCTCTCCGGTAGAGGGCCGCAGGAGACCCGTAACCACCCGCGCGAGAGTTGTCTTGCCCGAACCACTACGCCCAATGATACCGATCGCCTCACCGGGTTCGACGCTGAATGAAACCTGTCGCAGAATCGGTTTGTCACCGACGCGTACGATTACCGAAACATCTTTTGCCTCTAGGCGCGCCTCCGGGGTGGGGAGTTCAGTCAGCGGTTCTGATTCGGGCAGTTCAGAAAGCAATCCCTTGATATCGCGCCAGCTATTTCGAGCCCGTTGCACCAGCGTCCATTGAGAAATGGTGATTTCAACCGGGGCCAAGGCGCGGCCCAACAGGATCGACGCTGCAATCATCGCCCCTGCCGTGATCTGGTTTTCCAACACCACCCATGCGCCCAATGCCAGCACGGCCGATTGCAAGAAAAAGCGAAAAGACTTCGAAAATGCCGTGAACGTCCCGACCCAGTCATTCGCGCGAACCGATTTGCGCGTGGCTTCATCTTGAAGACTGAGCCATCGGTCGCGCATTGCTGGCCCCATGCTTTGTGCCCAGACCAGGTCTCCAGCGTCTTCGGTTTGACGCGAAAACCGCTGTGCCTCCGAGGCAATTTGCGAACTGTGAGCAATTTTTCGTGCGGAAAGAAGTTGGTTGAGTAATGCAACGGCGATTAACACCCCGCCGCCGGCGATAGCTACCCAACCCAGAAGCGGGTGGAATATGAAGATTCCAATCAGGAATAGAGGGGTCCAAGGCAGGTCGAGCAGGGCCAGAAGGACCGGCGCGGAGAATACATTGCGCAGTGTATCAAGATCCTGGACCGCACCCGATGCAGGCCCTTTGCGCAAGGCGGCTCGCTCCAAAGCCGCGCGAAAGACCGGAGCGTTGAACAGGGCTTGAAACCGTGCGCCCGCCCGCGCCATGACCCGCCCGCGCGCATACTCCAAGAGCCAGTAGAAGAAGTAGAGCACGGCGACGAGGCCAAACAGAGCCACCAAGGTTTCTTCTGACCTCGAGCCCAGTACGCGATCATAGATCTGGAGCATGAACAGAGGCCCGGTCAGCATAAGCAGGTTGGTAAAGACGCTGAAAAACAAGGCCGAGAATACCAAGCTGTTTATTCCGGTCCCAAAGAAAGAAGTCTTTTTGCGCGAAACGGATTCGATCACGACGACGCCCGTCTTGCGCTGAAGTACCCATTCGAGTTCGTTACTGGGTCCATTGTCACATCGCCCTCTCAGTTCCAGCTTATGCGTTCCGATGACACTGCCGTAATGACAGCTTTCTGCTGCCGCTCGAGCAGCGAGAAACAGTCAATCGATCTCGCGCGATGCGTTGTCTTCAGTCCAAAAACACTAAAACCGAGTTCAGTCTAACAACATTGAGATATGCTAATGATTGAATGTGATTAGCTGCCAACATTCCATTGGGGCACTTACTGAGCCTCGGAGTTCGTTTTTCTACTAGGGGGAAGAGAGCAAGATGGCGACACCAATTGATCCGAACAATGTCGATGGCTGGGATGAACCGCCAAACACGGACCCTCGGTATTCTGCAAGGCAGGTCTTCGGTGTGTCAGATATGTCAGATATCACCGGGACCTTCGATGGCCTGACGGCAGTGCGATCCTCTGAACAAAGAAGAGATAGAAAATGAAAAATGCACTGAAACTCGTGGTGATATTCGGCACCACGGGATTTGTCTCGGGCTGCGGTTGGGGGAGGCGGTTGCTCTACTGCTGCGACAACGCCGCCCCCTTCCTACAGCGATCTGGACACAGCTGCCGCATTGCTGGAAGCAACATATACGCGACTAGCGCTCACTGCGGCCACATTGGCAAATGTGCCTTCGGGTAGCAGCGCACCAACCGCTACATACGACGGGTTTATCCGCGGAGAAGTGGCCCCGGGCCGCCTTAATCCTGGCACCACGCCTCTGGAACTGATGGGGCAGTTGACGCTGACGGCCAACTTCGCGTCTGACACCGTTTCGGGCACCGTAACAAACTTCGTCGACGAGAACGAAGTTACTTACACTGGAACGATATCTGGTTCCACGGGAATTGTGCGGAACTTTGTGTCAGATCAGGCCGAAATTGTTCCGACACTCGCCGGCGACATTGGTGGCTTCGCAAGCAATGTCGCACTGGGTGGTGTTTTTGCCGGACCTAACGCGGAAGGCGCGGCTGGCCTTGTGCTCGGAGACATCGGTGGTGAGAGTTTCAACGGTACGTTTGTTGCCGAGCAATAGTAAGCGAGGTCTGATGAGAAAGGGTGCTTGCTCATGCTGCTTAGTCCATTGCCTGTCAATTGATCCTCGTCAGCCGAGCAACGGCTGGCCCTGCTAGACTTGCTTGCAAAAGGAGGGTTAGAGGCATGCCGGTTCCGACCGATATCACGTTCCAAGGCATCGACCCGTCTGATGCGATTGAGACACGCGTCAGAGAGCGCATTGCTCGGCTCGAGGCGATGTCCCCCGATTTGCACAAATGCCATGTCTGGGTGCGCGCGCCGCACAAAAAGCACAAGGCCACTCAGTACATAATCGACATTTCCGCGGAAATGCCGGGCAATACCTTGGCGATCAACCGGCATCCCGGCGACGACAAGACGCACACCGACATCTATGTTGCGATCCGGGACGCCTTTGAAGCAATGGAGCGCAAGCTCAGGAAATGGAGCAAGACGCGCAAGGGTCGGCCCGAGGTTCACGCGCAGCCGCTTCAGGGGCGTATTGCGTCGCTCGACGGCTATCGCGACGGCGGCCAGATTGAAACCACGGATGGGCGGTTGATCTATTTTCACTGCAACGCAGTCGAAGGTGACGGTTTTAATGATCTGAATGAAGGCGACACCGTTGAACTGAGCGTCGATTACAAAGACGCGGATAAGGGGCCGCATGCGTCCTTCGTGCGGAAGATCGGCACCATGCGCTTCACCGACCGTCCCGACTGAAACCAGGGCATCAGAATGGCGGCGTCCTTTAGGCGTCTCTTTCTCAGATCGTCAAGCGCTGTGTTTGCCTCGGTCAAAGGATAGCCCGTGGTTTCGGTTTTGGCACCGACCCCTGCGGCGAGCGGACAGAGTGCCTCGCCGTCTACCCGAGTCAGGTTCACAACCGAGACGATCTGGCGTTCATGACAGATCTCGGCCGAAGGAAGGGATGGGATGTCGCTGCAAACCACGTAGCCGTTAGTGACGGGCGCAAAAGCATCAGCCCCTGTTCGTCTGACAATGCCTTATAAGGGCGCGCAGTCGATTCCCTGAAGCGCCCCTCGGTCCGCTTGTCGCCGGTAGATGTCCGGATAAGACTTGATCTGGCCACGGGTATCGGGAAACCGGGTATAGTATCGGATCAGAACGGGAATCTCCGGTGCAGGAATGTCGTAGGTGGTTGAACCACCTGCTCGTCGCCGCACCTCCGCGAGCGCCATGTCCAAGACCCATGACACCAGCCAGTCCCAGCGCTCGACCCGGATGCAACCATGCGACAATGCGCGATAGTCCTCGATAAAGAGTTCGCGGTGGTTCGTATCGTGAAGGTAAATCAGGAGCGACGGCGCCAGCCTAATGGCTGCCAGTCCAAGCGGATTGTCTGGGCCCGGCGGCCAGATGCGGTCCTGATGTTCACCTGACGCGATCATCGAGGGTGTCGGTCGCCATGTTGGCCGGATTCTGACGGTGGTTACGTGCGTATCGATCAATGGTGTCGGCGTTGCTGGCTTGCCAACAATGATACGGCTTCGGAATGCTTCCATACCATCTTCAATTGCGAGGAGTTCGAAAGCAGGGACATTGATCAGAACAAGCTTTCCGCTGGCCGGCAGCGAGATGTCGATGCCAATCCGGTCGAGACTGCGTTGAAGACGCGTATCTGCCCGCACGAACACCGGCTCCGCCTTGGTTGTTTCGGCCACGTCCGCATGTGAAGCAGCCGCAATGAACATTGACAACGAGAGCAAAAGGGCGAGGAGCTTGCGCACTGAAAACATGCATTTCCATCGCATGTTGGTCCGGGGTTGTATTGACGCCAATCAATCTGGCAGATGCTTTGCTCGGTGAAGCACAGCCGCTGGCGGTAGCGGAAGAAGAGCGATGGATCAAAAGCCTACACGTCGGACCGGCACGCCGAATTGAGTCCGTTGTGCAACAAGCGACTTGTGGGCGGCCGACGCCTCCTATCTCTGCAGGAACACCCTCGGCGAGCGCGAATTCGACACGCTGGAGCCACGCGATCCCGTGGAGCTAGTTGTTCAGATCGATGAAACCGATGCCGGACTCCATTCCGGTACCGGATGCCCGATCCGGCAGATGCAATACGGGCTGTGACGACGTTCGCGGGCACCTCTCCCGGCCGATCTATTCGATCACATGTCCGGCGCCGTTTCGGTTGTGATCGGCATCATCTCAAGTCCGAAGTCTTCGGTGGCGCGAAAGACCGTACCGTTCGGAACCTCTTCCCAGACCTCGTCGAAGGTGACCGGCTCTGACGCGACCTCGACGGCGCGGTAGGCGGTCTTCGGTTTGTGTTTGACGTGAGTACGTCCGCAAACGGTGCAGACATGCAGGTGGTCGCGCCTGAGATGAAAAAGAGAGCGGTTAAGCCGTGATCCGATCAGATGCTCCCCATCGGTCAGCACGATGTTCAGACCGACAATCTGGTTCGGAGCTACCTCGGCGCACCAGGTGATGATCTGATCGATCCCTCGGCGCACGGTATCGAACAGCCCGGCTTCGGGATGCTGGAGGAACAGGCTCATGAGGTAGCGGAAGACATGCTCGCTATCGGTCTGGCCCTGGATTTCGACGCGGTGCAGGGGATCCATCGCCTCGAGCATCCGGAACCGGACATCCTCGAAGTTTGGTACTGTTCCGTTATGGGCGAAGATCCAGCGGCCATGGTGGAAGGGGTGAGTGTTCTCGATACTCGTCGGACCCACGGTCGCGCGCCGGACATGCGCAACGGCGGTGCGGGCATAGATGCGGGCCGCGGCCTTCTTGAAATGCTCGCCATGAAACGCTGCCCAGGTCTGCTTTTCGACGATCGGCACTCCATCAGGATAGTCGGCGACGCCCCATCCATGACCATGCATCAGTCCTTCCATGTCGCCCTTGCTTTGCTCCATCAAGGCATTCTGGGCCATCACGAGCCCGCATTCAACGCGGGTCGGCTCATTGGAATGCATGGCATACAGGCGGCACATGGGAGGTTTTCGCTCGCTCTTTTTGAGGGGTGCTGTGATAGTACCAATATGTCATGCTTTCGCCTTGCGACACCGAAAACTGGGGCGTTGCTTTGACCGCGCTAGCAGAGATCAGGCGTTGGGAAGAGATAGCGGCCGCGCTGGTGCGCGACGAACCCGCCTTGGTATCATCTCTCGATTTCGGCCCATTCGTGCGGCAGGGCATCGGTCCGGGGCCATCTGTGTGGATCGGAGACCAGGTCGGCATTCCCCTGTTTTTGCCGGATCAGGTCGGCAACTACGATCACCGCCTCGCCCCATTGGCGCGCGATGGCGATATCGTGGTGGTGCGTACACGGGTGCCGGCGTTCGAGGCATATCTGGCCGATTACCCGGGCATCGGTGGCGTCACTTTTCTTGAGGCCGATGCAAAGAGCCTCTCACCCGTCGCGGCCCAATGCCGGTCCGAGCCACAGCTGCGGAACGTCCTGATCGCGGCGCTGCAAGACCGGGGCGCCATGACAATCCAGCCCTACGTCGCCAATGGCCACGCCTGGCGTCTTGCGGCCGACTTGGGCGCTGAGGCGGAGTTGGCGGTGCACGTCGCGGGCCCCGGACCCCGCGTCATGCGGCGCAGCAACGACAAGCTCTGGTTCTGGGAGCTTGCGCGCAAGATCGCAGGCGTCGGATCGGTGCCGCCGACATGGGCCGCCTATGGGCCAGCAGCGGCTGCGGGCCATGTCGCGCGTCTGATCCGGCGGCATGGTCAGGTCGTTCTCAAGGTGCCCAACAGCGCCGGCGGGGCCGGGAACATCCGCATCGATGGGACCAAACTGAGTGCTTACACCATTTCAGTGATCCGCGAGTTCCTCATCCGGCACCTTTCGGCGTTGGGTTGGGATGGAACCTATCCGGTTCTGGTTGGGGTCTGGGAAAGCGGGGTAACGCGAAGCCCCTCGGCGCAAGTCTGGATTCCGGCGCAAGGGGACGGACCGCCCGAGGTTCTGGGGTTGTTCGAACAGGCCGTTGAAGGGGATGCTGGCGTATTCATCGGAGCGCGGCCTGCGTGCCTTCCGTCCGCCTTGAAGGCGCGAATGATAGACGAGGCCATCGCGATCGGAAGTGTTTTACAACGCATCGGCTACTTCGGCCCTTGCTCATTCGATGCAGTTCTGCGCACCGGTTCGGCGGGGGAGACCGAGTTGCACTGGATCGAATGCAACGGGCGGTGGAGCGGTGTTTCGATCCCACTGGTTGCCGCCAAGATGCGCCGCCGCGGGCACGGTGCGGGCGGGCTTGTCATCTTTCAGGATAGGCTGGCCGCCCATGGTGTGTCCGGGATCATCGAAGTTTGTACGGCGCTGGAAGATTTGCTATTTCGGCAAGGCACTTCGGAAGGAATTATGATCATGTCGCCCCCACCTCCCGGCGATCGCCTGACCTTCAATGCCGTCTCCATGGCCGAGAGCCAGATGCGTGCAGAAGAAATCGCCCGTGCCGCTTTCTTGCGGATCGCCGAAGGGGCATAATCAGCCCCAGCGCACGCCGGATCCTGCGTGGGCGTTCAACGCCGAAATCGCAAGCTCCAAAGTTTCTTCCAGGGATCCGGAGGCATCGAGGCGAACCCAGTTCACATCGCCTGTCGCCTGTTCAAGCTGCATCTCGATAGTCCGCGCATCCGCATCCGACGCATCGCCTTGCCGCGTTTCCACCCGGGTCACCATAACGTCGCGAGCAGCCTCGAGCCAGAGGCCGAGAAACGGGACACCGAGCCTTTCAGCAACAGCGGCTATGTCTCGCCGCTCGTCAGGAGCAAGGTAGACCGCATCGGCAATTGCCGCATGACCGGCGCCCGTGGCCGTGCGGGCCTGGTTCTCGAGGCGGGCGTAGACTTTCTCACTCATCTCCGGACTGTAGGCGCTGTCCGGCAGGCGGGTCTCGGCGCTGACGCCCAGCATGGTCTTGCGCTCGATGTCGCTGCGAAGGTGCACGGCGCCGGGAATGGGCCCCAGCGACGGAGCGAGCGACCTCGCCAGACTCGTCTTGCCTGTTCCGGAGAGCCCGCCGATTGCCACAAGCACGGGGGCTGGCGGCGTCAATGCAGCGCAAGCTTCGGCGAGATAGCGGCGACCGTCCGCATCAAGGTCCGCGTCGCTGCCCCGTGCCCGGGCTGTTTGCGCTGCCACCATCGCGCTGATCGCGGCTCTTACCGCGAGGAAAAGCGGCAATGCGGCAAGGCCGGCCAGTTGCGCGTTCGCGGTTGCGGTGCGCAGATAGGTATTGAGTGTGAAGTTTGCAGCCGGGTCCAATCCACGGTGGCGAAAGTCCATCAGCAGGAAGGCGAGGTCGTAGAGAACGTCACAGGTTCCCAGTTCCTCGTCGAATTCCAAGGCATCGAATGGAACCGGCCTGCCTTCGATCAGCACGATGTTGCGCAGATGAAGGTCTCCGTGGCAACGCCGGACATGGCCCGCCTCTGTCCGTGCATCAAGCAGTGCTTCGGTTCGCACAAGTCGGTCCCGCGCACCGTTCAGGAACGTATTGATGTCTGCCGATGCGAAAGCGTCGGTCAACCCCTGAAACTCCCGATCGAGCTCATCAAGGATCTGTCTGATCAGAATCGATCCGGGTTTTCCCGATCGAGGCTCTGCCATTGCGTGATACTGCGCGATGGAGTGGCCAAGCGCTTCGGCCAACGGCATGTCCAGGTCGCCCCGTTCGGCCACGTTCACAAGTTCGTCTTCGGTCCGGAAGCGGTTCATGCGCAACACCCACTCCACGGGCTTTCCGGCACCGTCGAGGGCAAGGTGTCCGTCTTCCTCGCGCGTGATCGCTAAGACATCGCGGTAGATGCTCGGCGCTGCTGGCGAATTCAGCTCGATTTCGCGCTGCAGGGCGTCGCGCCGCCGGGCAAGCGTCGAATAATCAAGGTAGTCGTAGCGAACGGCCCGTTTGATCTTATAGGCGTCTGCACCGGCGAGAAAGACGAAGGCGGCGTGGGTCTCGATCACCTCGACTTTATCGCCCGGCGGGTGCGTAGCAGGGTCTTTCAGAAATCCGACTGCCTCGGTTTGCGTGTCGGAAGACGAAGCGCTTCCGGAGACAGTGCGGGATTCGCGTGTCATGATGTCGACGCAACGCGTGCGTCGACCTCTTTTGCAATTGCCCGCAGTTCAGCGCCAATCCTGACGGGGTAGGCGGGCGAGGGTTCGAGGCTTTGAAGGCGCACGGGTAGCTGGTCGAGTTCGCGGCTTGCACGAGCGCGGATCGTCTCAAGAGGTACAGGCTTCACAAGTCTTTTTCCATTCTTCATCACTTGAGCGATCAGGGTCAATCCGTCATGTGCGGCGTCCTCGATCGATAGAAGATCGCCCGCCATGCGGCCATCAGCGCCTGGCTGGCGCCAGACCTGCTTACGTCCGGGCCATGTCGCCTTGCCCGTCGATGTCTTGCGCCGCGCGATCCCGGCGTACTCTTGGAGCTTATAGGCGCAGTCGAGTGCCGGGGCGTCTGACGATGTGGTCAGGCTGGTGCCCACGCCGAACCCTTCGATCGGGGCGCGGCTTTCGAGGAGACGCGCGATTTCCGCCTCGTCGAGACCGCCGCTGGCGAAAATCGCCGCATCGTTGAATCCGGCGGTGTCGAGCACGTCGCGGACGGAGTTAGCGAGCGCGCCCAGATCGCCGCTATCGAGCCGAACCCCGGCGAGGCGTATACCATCTTCCTTCAGTCGTGTTGCAACTTCTACGGCGCGCTTTGCGCCAGCCAGCGTATCGTAGGTGTCAATCAACAGGATCACGCCATCGGGCCGGGCGCGTGCAAAGGCTTCGAAGGCCGCGCTTTCGTTCTCGAAGGCTTGTACAAAAGAATGCGCCATGGTCCCATAGACTGGTAGATCGAACCGGCGCCCAGCCTCGACCGTCGCCGACCCTGCGAATCCGGCGATGTAGCTTGCGCGTGCGGCCAACAGGCCGGCCTCGGCGCCATGCGCGCGTCTCAGGCCGAAATCTATAAGCTGGCGTCCTTTGGCCGCCAGCACCATCCGTGCGGCCTTGGAGGCGATGACCGTCTGGAAATGGAGCAGATTGATCAGCCGCGTCTCGACAAACTGTGCTTCTGGCAGCGGGGCTGTGATGCGAAGGATCGGCTCGTCGGGGAAGAAAACAGTGCCCTCCGGCATCGCGTGAACGTCACCGGTGAACTGAAAGTCAGCGAGAGTATCGATGAAATCGGCGCTGAACCGGCCTGATCTACGCAGCCAATCCAGATCTGCCTCGGCTGCACGCAGGCTTTCAAGGAATTCAAGGCACTGCTCCAGTCCCGCAGCCATCAGGAAACTGCGGGACGAGGGCAGCTTTCGGACAAAGAACTCGAAGACCGCAATGTCTGTCTCTCCCGCTTCCAAGTAGGCTTGCATCATCGCAAGCTCGTAGAGATCGGTCAGCAGGAAATCATCCATCTCATCTCTCAAGTCCGCGGTCATTCGCTCGATCGTGCATAGCTGTGCCGGCCTTGCGGCGTAGGCCACCGGTTTTCTTCTCGCAGAACGGCAGAGGCGGCGCGTTGACACTCGTCAATTTGATCTGGACCGAACCAGTTCCTCTTGAGCGCGGGCCATACCGAGGCCCGAAATCACCCGAACCGGGACGAAACAGTCGCAGGATATGCTAGCCGGATTTCGCCAGCGCATTGCGGCAGAGCTGCGCCTAGGCCGGGGTGGAGCCGGTCGCCGAGGAGAAGCTTATGCTTGAAGTGGAGGCGGGGCATCCCGTGGCGGCGGCCCGTTTAGGTCGGACCAGCGCGCGCCATCATGAGGTCGAGCGGCGCCCCGAGGCGGCGGGCGACTCCGTCTTCGACCGGCACCCCTCCGAACGGCGGGGCGAGAACACGCGCCAGATCCTTGGCCACCGCCTGACCGCCTGGGTGCGGCTTAGAAAGCCGGTGATTGATCTCAGCTCCTCTGCAAATGGGATATGAACCAGCCGGCCGCGTGATCTACGACCTGCTCCAGCGTTCCGGGTTCTTCGAAGAGATGCGTCGCACCTGGGACGAGCACCAGCCGGTTTTCGCAGTGGAGTAACGCGGCGGCACTTTCGTTGAGTTCGATCACGCCGTGATCGGCACCGCCGACGATCAGAAGCGTCGGTGCCCTGACGTGCGGTAGTACCTCTGCCGCGAGATCAGGCCTCCCGCCGCGCGAGACAACGGCGGTGACACTATCGGGCTGCTCCGCGGCGGCGACCAGGGCTGCGGCGGCTCCGGTGCTCGAGCCGAAGAGCCCGATGGGGAACTCCGCGATCCGGATATCCTTACGTGACCATGCGATAGCTTCGAGCAACCGCTGGCCGAGAAGCGGAATGTCGAAGACGTTGCCGCGGTCCAGTGCTTCGGCTTCGGTCAGAAGGTCGAACAGCAGAGTTGCAATGCCACGCTCGCCAAGCCGCTCGGCGACATGGTTGTTGCGTGGGCTGAGACGGCTGCTGCCCGCGCCATGGGC
The DNA here is from genome assembly GCA_947503175.1 of uncultured Paracoccaceae bacterium. Lineage (GTDB taxonomy): Bacteria > Pseudomonadota > Alphaproteobacteria > Rhodobacterales > Rhodobacteraceae > Ovoidimarina. Next base: position 571,175 of record CANNCO010000002.1, on the reverse strand, counting down.
AAATATCACCAGACAGAAAGCAGTCACCGGAACTCGAAGGATGCCTTCAAGGTCTTTTGCGCCGATCCGGATATCGTGGGTCGTTTCCTGGGTGCTTTCCATAGTGCCTTCCTTGGCCGTCTTCCCACTCTATGCCGGCGTGGTGCGGCCGGATTGTTTTCGATCAATTGCCGATCGACGGCAGTTTGTAGACTGCAGGTACATCGGAACTGCCGGTCGCAAATATGCCGTGCGCAGGTGCCGCTTGAGAAAGATGAAAAACCCGGAGGAACCATGCCACACAAAAACATGCTGTTTCACTCCGAGGCGCGGGCGAAACTTCTGCGTGGAACGTCTGCCCTTGCAGATGCCGTGCGCGTAACCCTTGGTCCGCGGTCGAAGTCGGTCTTGCTTCAAAAGACCTATGGCGCGCCGCTGGTTTGCGACGATGGCGTAACAATCGCGAGGGAAGTCGTTCTGGAAGACCCCGACGAGAACCTAGGTGCCCAAATCCTCAAGCAAGCGGCGGAGAAAACCGGCGATGCCGTGGGGGATGGAACGAGCACCGCGACGCTCTTGGCGCAGGCGATCTTTGCCGAAGGAACCCGCAACATCGTTGCCGGTGCGAGTGGCGTGGATATGAAGCGGGGCCTCGACTTGGGCCTCAAGGCTGCAGTCGAGACGCTGCAAACGATGTCGAGACCGGTCAAATCCCGTACGGAGAAGGCCCAGGTCGCCGCGATCTCGGCCCATAACGACAGGAATGTCGGGGAAATGATCGCCGATGCGATGGAGAAGGTGGGAGATGACGGCATTGTCTCGTTGGAGGAGTCGCGGACGACGGAGACGGAGCTTGAGGTGGTCGAAGGAATGCAGTTCGACCGCGGCTATATCTCGCCTTACTTCATCACCGATCCGGAAAAGATGGAGGCGGTAATCGAGGACGTACAGGTCCTGATCTCGGATCGCAAGATCACCAATCTGAACGATTTAGTGCCCTTGCTTGAGGACGTAGCCAAAAGCGGCAAGCCCATCCTAATTGTCGCCGAAGACGTGTCGGGCGAGGCGCTTGCAACGCTTGTGGTGAACCAACTACGCGGGATATTTCGCTGCATTGCGGTGAAGGCGCCCGGTTTCGGCGACCGACGCAAGGCGATGTTCGAAGACCTCTCTGTCCTGACCGGGGGGCAGTTGGTCTCGGAAGAGCTGGGCCTGAAGCTTGAAAACATCGCACTTGAACACCTCGGTCATGCTCAGCGGGTGGTCACCGACAAAGACACAACGACGATCATCGGCGGCGGCGGCGACAAGGAAGCGATAGAAGCGCGCGTCATGCAGATCAGGGCGCAAATAGACAAGACGACCAGCGACTATGATCGTGAGAAGCTCGAGGAGCGATTGGCAAAGCTTTCCGGCGGCGTCGCGGTCATCCGGGTCGGTGCGCCTTCGGAAGCTGAGATGAAGAACAAGAAAGAGGCGCTCGACGATGCCATCAACGCGACAAAGGCCGCTGTTGCCGAAGGGATCGTACCTGGTGGCGGTTTGGCATTGTTGAAATGCACCAAGGCAGTCGAAAAGGAAGAGGCGGCCGCGGTAGGAGACGAACGGACGGGTCTGGAAGTCCTGCGCCGCGCGCTGAGCGTTCCTGCGCGCCAGATCGCCGAGAACTCAGCCGTCGATGGCGGGGTCGTGGTGGCCGAGATGCTGAATGGCGAGGGGAACTATGGCTATGACGCGGCGCGAAACGAATATGTCGATCTCGTCGAGGCCGGCATCGTGGATCCGACCAAGGTCGTTCGTATCGCTCTGGAAAACGCGGTGTCGGTTGCTGGGACGCTGCTGCTGACCGAAGCCACGATGACCGAAGTGAAAGACCAAGAAGGCATGACGCAGGCCAGTCAGAGCCTCGGGATCTGACTGATCACCGACGGGTGGCGAAATTCGACAAGGTGGGGATGGAAAGGTGGCGGCGCTAACGGATCTACCACCCGGGTTGGGCGCAGAGGCGCTTCGCACATCCTGCGATCCCAAGAGCCTCGGGTTTGGCACGACCGACGATTTGCCGGGGTTGGAGCGGCTGGTCGGCCAGGAAAGGGCAACCGACGCGTTGCGACTGTCCGTGCAGATGTCACCACACGACTTCAATGCCTTTGTTTTGGGTCGCGAAGGCTACGGCCGACACCGGATCGTGCAGCAAATACTGGCTGAGGAAAGGTTGAGCCGTCCTGTGCCATTTGATTGGGCCTACGTGAATGACTTCCAGGCCCCGCACAAGCCCAAGGCAATCCGCCTGCCGCCTGGCACCGCGCAAGACTTCAAGCGTGCGATGCAAGACCTCATCGATGATTTGGGCAACGACATTCCGGCACTCTTTGAGTCCGACGAATATCAGACGCAAAGGCGCGCTCTGGAGGAAGAGTTTGGCAGCCTGCACGAGCGCGCCATGGCTGATTTTGCAGAGGAGGCGCGCGCGCAAGACGTTGCGCTCATCCGTACGCCGATGGGGTTCATGCTTACCGCTATCGTTGATGGCAAGGTGGTAAAACCGGACGTGTTTGAAAATCTAGATGCGAAAACACGAAAAGAGATCGAAGAGAAAGTCGAGCGCCTTCAAGAGAAGCTCGCCGCAGTCTTGCGTAGGGCGCCGAAGTTGGAGAAAGAGCATCGGCAGCGCTTGGAACAACTCCACGCCTCGATGGCCGAGCGCATCGTGTCCGAGCGGCTGCAAGATGTGATCGAAAACCAGCCATCAATCCCCGAGCTACGTGATCACTTGAGCGCCGTGCACCAAGATATCGTAGAGAATGCCGATGTCTTTCTTGCAGTTGCGTCGAAAGGCAACGATGGCGCATTTCCGCAGGCGATCAAGAAGTATCATCAGGAGGCAGAGTTCGGTCGGTATGCCGTTAACGTAATGATCTCGCACGAGGATGAGAATGGGTCCGGCGCACCGGTGGTTACCGAAGAACTTCCGACCCTTGGGCAACTCATCGGCCGAATCGAACACGTCTCTCAGATGGGAGCGCTTGTTACCAACTTCATGCTGATCAAGCCGGGGGCGCTGCATCGCGCCAATGGCGGCTATCTCGTGCTTGATGCGCGTCAGTTGCTGACCGAGCCCTTTGCCTGGGATGCGCTCAAACGCTGCCTCAGGAACCGTGCAATAACCATCACTTCTATGGCCGACCGGCTAAGCGTGGTGTCCACCGTTTCGTTGGAGCCAGACCCGATCCCACTTGACCTCCGCGTCATACTTGTCGGCGACCGGCTCCTCCACGCTCTCCTGACGTCTCTCGATCCCGATTTCAGTGAGCTTTTCAAGATTCAGGCCGATTTCGACGACGTCACACCCCGATCCGAGGCCAGCATGGCCGACCTCGCAGGCGTCATTGCAAGCTTTGCCAAGGCGCAGGGGTTGCGCCCGATATCGGCGGCAGGCGTCGCGCGGCTCTTGGATGAGGCCGTGCGGAGAGCGGAGGACACCCAAAAACTCTCGCTTCATCTCGGCGCGCTAAACGACCGGATCCGCGAGGCTGATCACTACGCGGATCTGGCGGAACGCTCCGTGGTCGAGGTCGAGCACGTCGAAACCGCGGTGATGGCGGCAGAGAAGCGCGCCTCGCGCATTAAGGAGAGGATACAGGAGGCCATCACCCGCGAAACGATCCTGATCGAGACGGAAGGCACCGCCATCGGCCAGATCAACGGGCTCTCGGTCTATGATCTCGGCACGGTACGGTTCGGCCGGCCGTCCCGCATCACCGCACGGGTTCGCATGGGGACCGGCAAGTTCGTCGATATCGAGCGCGAGGTTGAACTCGGTGGCCCGCTTCATTCCAAGGGCGTGCTGATCCTGTCGGCCTATCTGAGCGCATCCTATGCGCTGGACGTGCCGATGTCGCTACACGCCAGCATTGTCTTCGAACAAAGCTACGGTGGCGTCGATGGGGACAGTGCGTCCTCGGCCGAACTCTATGCCTTGTTATCGGCGCTGTCGGGTCTTCCGATCCGGCAGGGTCTCGCTATCACAGGATCGGTCAATCAGCGCGGCGAAGTGCAAGCGATCGGCGGTGTGAATGAGAAGATCGAAGGGTTCTTCGATATCTGCAAAGCGCGCGGCTTGACGGGCGATCAAGGTGTCCTGATTCCAAAGGCAAATGTCGAGCAGTTGATGTTGCGCCAAGACGTTGTCGATGCGGTCCGGTCCGGTTCGTTCCGTGTCATACCGGTATCCACAATCAACGAAGGCATCGAGATCCTGACCGGCGCTCCGGTTGGAATGCGCGGAAGCGACGGCGCGTTTCCACCCGAAACCGTGAGTGGCCGGGTCGAGGCGCGCCTTCGTGACTTTGCGCAGGCGCGCCGGAAATTCACGGAGCGTGAGAAATCCGGAAACGACGAGGGCGGTCCATAATGGAGACCCACCCGAAGATCGGGCGCATGCTGGTTGGCGCGGAGAGTTACGCCGATGCCGAAGCGGCCTTGCGTCTGGTCACCATCCTTGCGACCGGCAGGTCGGTCGATTTGGGTGGATTGCTGGTGCTCGATGCCGCTTTAGAGGGTGCGCCCCGATGGCCCGGGCAGCGGATCGTGACAGAGACCGGAATGATGCTGCTGGCCCCCTCCCAGGATCAGATGCGCAGCTTGATCGAAAGCGAGGCGCGGGCGTTTCGCGGGCGTCTCAACGAAATTGCGCATGCCTGTGCTTTGGGCTGCAGTTTTGAAGCCAAGACCGGTGATTTGATGCGGTCCATTGCGCAAGCCGTCGACGCATGGGACGTTCTGCTCCTCGGGCATCGGACCCTGCATCGCCGTGTCGGGCCTGTTGTCTATCTCGACGCCAGCCCAGACTACGCGAGCGATGCCAGGTCCGTAGCGGCGCTGCTGGCCGATGCCTTGAAGACAAGCGCAATTGCGCTGGATGCGCGGACAGGCGCGGCCGATCCCAAGAACCGGGTCTTTTCCCGTATCGATCGACTGAACGCGTCGGCCGTCGTCATCGATGCGGGGAAAAAGCCTGTACTTACGCTTCAGGAACTCAGCCTGCTTCTGGAAAGGGCACGATGCCCCGTCGTGGTGCTGCGTGTTTCCAAGCTGGAAACCCGTCCGAAGCAATCAGAGCATCCGCCACCGACCGCAGGCGGGGATGTTGGCTGAGCGGGACGCCTGTGGCGCGCCGGAGAAGGCAAGCTGCTAGAGAAATCGCAGCAAGAACCATGCTGTGTTTCACAGCCAAAGAGTAAGGCCCCGGCATTCTCACACCACCCAGAATGGTCCTCGTGCGAGTGGTGAACCAGCATGACTTTTCGACGACTACCGATCGCCGCATTGGAAATGCGCAGGTATGTCCGAGAGAAACCCGCATCTGCGATTGATTGGCGTCAACACTCTGGCTCCAGTCCCGGCATAGAGTTCCTGTGATTTCGGAGTCAGGCCTTGTTTTGAGAGTTCCTGCGCCTTTGGGTTATCGACGTTTCTTTGGTCATGGTTTTCTCGCTGGCTCATTCCAAGATGCATGGAGGAGGCTCGAAATGAAACGAGGTATTGTCCCGGAAATGGTCGCGGAAGCGATCGGCACATTCATTCTGGTTCTTTTTGGCGTGGGGTCCGTCGCGGTGTCCGTCTGGACAGGTGGCCTGGACCTTTGGGCGGTGTCGCTGATGTTCGCATTTGGCGTCACCTTCGGTGTCTATGTGTCTGGCAAGGTGTCGGGCGGCCATATCAATCCGGCGGTAACCCTGACGCTTGCGGTGTTCACCGGGTTTCCCTGGGCGAAGGTTGTCCCTTACATCATCGCCCAACTCATCGGCGCCATGCTTGCCTCTGCTGCGATCTACGGGTTTTACTCCGAGATCGTCGCGGGGTTCGAGGCTGGAGCAGAGCTTGTGCGCGGTGAGCCCGGCAGTCAGTTGAGTGCCATGGGCTTCGGAACCTATGCGCCAAACCCGGCCTTCAATGGAACCGATGCGGCGGCGTTCGAAAAGGTCTCGTTGACGAAATGGTTTCTGTCCGAGGCCTTTACCACAGCGATTTTGGTCTTCGGCGTTCTCTATCTGACGGATCAGCACAACACCTCGGCACCCTCGGCCAATCTGGCGCCGTTTTTCATCGGCCTGCTGGTTGCCGCGCTTGTCGCTTTCGAGGCGCCGATTTCCATGACCGCGATGAACCCGGCGCGTGACCTTGGTCCGCGGATCATGTCCTACGTCTTCGGCTGGGGCGAGATGGCCTTTCCGGGGCCGCGCGGCGGTTGGTGGATTCCCACCGTCTCTACGATCCTGGGGGGTCTCGTCGCCGGGGCTTTCTACCGCCTCTACTACCGGGGCGTGTTCCAGACCTATGACACTGAAACGCCGGAATGGGAGAAGAAGTGATGAAAAAGCTCATTAACAATGCGGAAGACGTCACTGTTGAACAGCTTCAGGGGTTCGGTATCGCGCATTCGGACATCGAGGTTCAGTTCGATCCCAACTTCGTCAATGTGGTTGGGGGAGCCAAGGATCGCGTGGCCATAGTCTCGGGCGGCGGGTCGGGGCATGAACCGCTGCATGGCGGTTATGTGGGCATGGGCATGCTCGATGCGGCGTGCCCGGGGCAGGTCTTCACCTCACCTACGCCGGATCAGATGTTCGCCGCCTGCAAGGCGGTGGCTGGCGACCAGGGTGTGCTGCAGATTGTGAAGAACTACACCGGCGATGTGCTGAACTTCCAGATGGCGGCAGACATGCTGCGCGATGACGGGATCGACGTGCGCAACGTAATCATCGACGACGATGTGGCGTTGAAAGACTCGCTCTATACCGCGGGCCGCCGCGGTCTTGGCACCACGGTGATCGCCGAAAAGGTCTGCGGAGCCGCCTCGCAAGAAGGTTGGGACCTCGACCGGATCGCCGCCCTTTGCAAGAAAGTGAACCTGTACGGCAAGAGCATGGGCATGGCGCTGACCTCTTGCACGACGCCGCAGAAAGGGTCGCCCACCTTCGATCTGGGTGAGCAGGAAATGGAGATCGGCATCGGCATCCACGGTGAGCCGGGGATCGAACGTACCGCGATCAAGAGTGCCGACGAGATAACCGAGATACTTGCTAACCACATCCTCGAGGATGAAGCCTATACCCGCAATCTCAGCGAGTGGAACGCGGAGAAGGGCGAGTGGGTGGATGTCGAGACGATCGACATCACATTCGAGGATGGGGACGAGGCGATCGCAATCGTCAACGGCATGGGTGGCACGCCTGTCTCCGAACTCTACACAGTATATCACAAGTTGGCCGAGGTCGCAGGCCGCCACGGCGTGAAGATCGTTCGAAACCTCGTTGGCAACTACATCACGTCACTGGAGATGGCAGGTGTTTCGATCACGCTCGTCAAGGCTGACGACGAGATCCTGCGGCTCTATGATGCTCCCGTGAACACCCCGGCACTTCGCTGGGGAATCTGAGAATGGACCGGGCAATGGGCGGTGCTCCTGCCGTGCTGACCGGCTCTGCTGTGCGTCGTTGGGTTGAGAAATCGGCCAAAGTTCTCGCGGAAAACCGCGCCTATCTCACCGATCTCGACTCGCCAATCGGCGATGCCGATCACGGCAATAACATGGACCGTGGCTACAAGGCGGTGCTGGAGAAGTTGCCGGAGAGTGATGACATCGGCGAATTGCTGAAGGCCGTCGCGATGGCGCTCATTTCGAAGGTCGGCGGCGCGGCCGGGCCGCTCTATGGGACCCTCTTTCTTCAGGCGAGCAAGCCGCTGACAGGGGTGAGGGAAATGGATGGCGCCGCCCTTGCTCAGTTCTTTGACGATGCTGTAGCCGGTGTAAAGATGCGGGGCAGGTCCGACGCAGGCATGAAGACGATGCTTGATACCTTGATCCCTGCGGCCGAAGCGTTCCGTCAGGCGAACGGAGATGGTGATGATCTCGCAGCGGCGTTACGGGCAGCGGTCGATGCGGCGGAGGCCGGGATGAAGGCCACGATCCCGATGCGCGCCCAAAGGGGGCGCGCAAGCTATCTGGGCGAGCGCAGCATCGGCCACCAGGATCCTGGTGCAACGTCGAGCTATCTCATTTTGCAGGCATTGGCTGACGTTGTCGCCGAGGCCCCCTGATGATCGGCATTGTTATTGTCTCACATAGCCGCAAACTGTCGGATGGTCTGAAGGAACTGGCGGATGCGATGAGCCAGGCACCGGTGCCGATCGCCTCAGCCGGGGGCATAGATGATCTCGAAGAGCCGCTTGGGACGGATGCCGTCCGCGTTCTCGAAGCGATCCGCGAGATCGGGAATGGAACTGCCGTTCTGATCTTCGCCGACATCGGCTCTGCACGGCTCAATGCCGAAATGGCTATCGATTTGCTTGAGCCCGATGAGCGTGCGAGGACGCATTTCTGTGACGCCCCACTGGTTGAGGGGGTTCTGGCGGCGGCGGTCCAGATTGCCGCTGGTAGCGACTTGCAGACGGTCTTGCGCGAGGCAAAGGCGGCGGCGCAAGTGGTCGGCGAAGCCGCCGGTTCCAAGGAACCCGAGGGTTTGGCCCGGGAGTTCACGATCCGGAATCGCCTCGGTCTCCATGCCCGGCCAGCAGCGAAGTTCGTTCAGGCGATGAATGCGTTCGCAGGCGATATCCGCCTTGTCAATGTCACCAAGGGTAAGCCGGCCGCGAATGCCAAGAGCATCAATGGCGTGATGCTGTCCGAGGTGTCCGCCCATGACACAATCCGCATGGTCGCACCGCCGCCTGAAGCTTCGGCGGTGTTTGCTGCCGTCGAGGAGTTGATCGCGACGAATTTCGGCGAAGACGAGCTGGCACCGATGCCAAGAACCTCGGCATCGGTGCCGCAAGACAGGACAATCACTAGTGGCATCCTCAAGGGTATCCCGATTTCGAAAGGCTATGCGCTTGGATCGATCCGCCACATCTCCCGCGCCTTGCCGGAGATCGCGGCGCGACAGACTGCCGATCCGGAAGCCGAGATCGCGCGGTTCGAGGCGGCGCTTGCAGACGCAGAGACGGAACTCAGGCAACTGCTTGAGGCGGAGGATAACCGTTTCAGCAGCTACGACCGCAAAATCTTCGAAGCCCATGTCGAAGTCTTGCGGGATCCGGAAATGTACGAGCGGGTCCTGAAATCCGTCCGTGCCCGCAGGATTTGCGCCGAGGCGGTCTGGCGCGACGTTGTGGCAGAGACTTCCCAGACCTATGCTGCGTTGAGCGATCCGCTCCTGCGCGCACGTGGAGAAGACGTGATCGATGTGGGCCTGCGCGTCCTCCACCTCCTCACCGGAACGCCGTCGGAAACCCATGCCGGGCAGGGGGAAGTCGTTCTGGCGTTCGACGATTTGCGGCCGTCAGATGTGCTAACCCTAAATGCTGATAATGTGGTTGGCCTTTGCACGGTCTTTGGTGGCAAGACGTCCCATGCCGGAATCCTCGCGAGCTCCCTGAAAATCCCGGTCGTATTCGCGGTCGGTCGTGATCTGGCGGCGGTGGCCGAGAACGCCGAGGTGATGGTGGACGGGACCAATGGCATCGTCACGGTCGCTCCCGAACGCGAAGCTATCGTGCAGATGGAGACCGCGCAGTTCGCTTGGGAGCGGCGCCTCGCGGCAGCCGAAGCCGTCAAGAAGCTGTCTGCCGTAACTGCCGATGGCCACGCTGTCCGGGTCGCCGCGAACATGGCGTCACCCGACGAGTTGGGGGCGATCGCATCAAGCGGTGCGGATGAGATCGGGCTGTTTCGCACCGAGTTCCTGTTCATGCGCCGTTCGGCGGCCCCGGACGAGGAAGAGCAATATGCGCTCTACCGGAGGATCGTGCAGGGCCTTGGCGGCCTTCCGCTCACCGCGCGAACTATGGATATCGGCGGCGACAAGCAGGTCGCATACATGGACCGGCCGCCAGAGGCCAACCCGAACCTCGGGTGGCGCGGTTTGCGCTATAGCCTTGATGTACCGGAATTACTCGACACGCAGCTCTCGGCCCTTCTGCGGGCCAGCGCCCATGGTCCCGTGCGGATCATGTTCCCGCTCGTCAGTTCATTAGATGAGTTCCGCGCAGCCCGGCATCGGCTCGACCGGATTAAGGAGCGCCTCGATCGCGAAGGAGCGGCCTTCGACAAGAACGTCGAAGTCGGGATCATGGTGGAAGTACCCGCCGCCGCCTTGACTGCTGACGTTCTGGCGCCTGAAGTGGACTTCTTCAGCATCGGTACGAACGACCTGACGCAGTACGTTTTGGCGGCTGACCGGGCCAATCCGAAAGTCCAGAACCTCTTTGACCCATTTCATCCGGCCGTTCTGCGCCTGATCGACCGGACGATCCGGGCCGGGCGCGACTCTGGCATCTGGACGGGCATGTGTGGAGCGATGGCTGGCAACCCGCTTGCAGCTCCGGTTCTGACCGGTCTCGGTCTGGACGAGTTCAGCATGAACCCTCGCGATATTCCGGAGTTCAAGCTGATCTATCGCGATCTGTCCCTAGCCGATTGCCGAGCGCTTGCCGATGACGTGCTACGCCTACCATCGGCTGGCGCCGTGCGTGATGCCATCCAATCATTTCTTGACGGGCATTCTGTCGAGGACAGTGGCTTTGTTGGACATGAATCGGGGGAAAGCGACCGCATCGGACGTGATTGATACGGTACCGCTGTTCATGCCACACGGGCGAACCGCCATCGGGGACAAAGTCAGCTGACGCCCTTCAATGCACCTGCAGCGCGACTGCTAGGGCTCTTGGTATGGCGAACCCAAGGAGGAAACGAAATGTCATATCAAGACTCGTTGCCTGTTGCTTGGAAACCGCCGTAACGGAAGTGGCCACCGGAAGTAGTATATGCTCTGGCGTGACGCATTGAGATATGCGGGTAGGTCACAGTCATGCGTAACACCACTCTGGTATCCAGCTATCGCATTAAACTGTGGGTGATGGTGGAGCCAAGGGGAGTCGAACCCCTGACCTCTTGCATGCCATGCAAGCGCTCTCCCAACTGAGCTATGGCCCCGACCGGGTGGGCACCGTCGCGCCCGTGGCCAGGTCTCTAGGACACGAGACCTGCCAGTTCAAGTGAAAACAGACGGATCAGTCTTCGTCGTCGCTGGCGACATCGGCGATCTCATCAAGCGAAACCTCGTCCTCGTCGTCATCTTCCAGAAGATCGTCATCGACTTCGACATCCACGTCTTCGTCGTCATCTTCGAGCACAACAACTTCTTCGTCCTCGGTCTCTTCTGCTTTCTTGGCATCCTTGTCGGCCTTGTCGGCCACCATCATGCGGCTGCCCTTGCCGGTGTCGAGGTTCACGACCTCGCCGGTATAGGGGCTGACGATCGGCGACTTGTTCAGGTCGTAGAATCGCTTTCCGGTGGTGGGGCAAACCCGCTTCGTGCCCCATTCTTCTTTGGGCATGTGCTTTCCTTCGTCTGCTATGTCTGGCGAAATCCCGGTGGCAACTGCCATAAAGGCAATAGCCTGTCAAAGGCTTTCGGGTAATCTGCGGGCAAGGTAGAGTTGTGACGGGCAGGGAACAAGAGCGGTGACGGAAAAGCTGGCATGACAGACGCGTATCTGGACGGCGATCCGCCGATCGAGATTACCTTGCGCCGCTCGTCGCGGGCACGGCGGCTTTCCTTGCGCGTGTCGTCGCTGGATGGACGGGTGACGCTGACTATGCCCACCCGCGCCTGTGCCGATGAAGCGCTAGATTTCGCGCGGGACCGTGCCGACTGGATTTCCGCGGCGCAGGCCCGTGCGCCAGACAGTATGACGGTGAAAGAGGGGGCGGTTTTGCCGGTCGAGGGGCGCGATGTGACTGTCGCGCTGTGGGGCCGCCGTGGTCCGAAGCTGAACGATGGAATGCTCTGGGTGCCGGCCGCGCGACCCGGTCCGGCTGCAATGGCGTTTCTGAAGACGTTGGCGCGCGAGCGGTTGTCGGCAGCGTCGGATGCTTATGCAGAAAGACTTGGCGTGGGCTACCGGGCGATCAGCCTGCGTGACACGCGGTCCCGCTGGGGGTCCTGTACCAGTGAAGGGCGTCTGATGTACTCTTGGCGGCTGGCCATGGCACCGCCCAGAATCCTGGATTACGTGGCGGCCCATGAGGTCGCGCATCTGGTGCAAATGGATCATTCGCCAGCCTTTTGGCGGGTGGTGGAGGGGCTTTGCCCGGATTGGCAGAGACACCGGGATTGGTTGAGGAACGAAGGGCCAGGTCTGCACCGGGTCCGTTTCGACCCTGCAAAGGGCGATTGACCACAGGTCCGGAGCGTGGTCACACTGAACCATGCTGATCCAGTCCCGCCAGTCCGAGCCGACCGGCACCGCATCGCAGGCGGCCCCGTCCGCCGCGCATGAAAGGGTCTATCGCGCGTTGCGCAGCCAGATCATGCATGGTGAGCTTGCGCCCGGGGCCAGCCTGACCCTCCGGGGCATCGGAGCGCAGTTCGAGGTTTCCATGACGCCGGCGCGTGAAGCGGTGCGGCGTCTGGTTGCCGAAGGGGCGCTCAGCCTGTCGCAATCGGGCCGCGTTGCGACGCCTGACCTAGCACCCGACCGGATAGAGGAACTGGCCGCCCTGCGGGCGCTTCTGGAAACGGAACTGGCCAGCCGGGCGCTTCCGCGGGCGCATCTGGCCCTGATCGAACGGCTGCAGTCGATCAACGGCGTGCTATCCGATGCCGTCGACCAAGGCGATGCGGTCGGATACATCCGCACCAATCTGGAGTTTCACCGCACGCTTTACCTGCGCGCGCAGGCCCCGGCGATGCTGGCCACGGCCGAAACGGTATGGCTGCAACTCGGGCCGACGATGCGCAAGCTGTACGGGCGTCTGCGACGCACCGAGGCCCCGGCCGGACACCGCGCGATCATCGCGGCCCTCCGGGCCGGGGACGAGCCGGGCCTGCGGCTTGCGGTCCGGACGGATGTGACACAGGGGCTGAAGCTTCTGGCGACGTGAGCCTCCCGGCATCCCCGCAAGAGAGCTGCCTTGCCCTAGCTGTGGATCGGGCCGTCGCCGCAGGCGAGTGCCGCCTCGCGCACCGCCTCGGAATAGGTCGGATGGGCGTGACAGGTTCGCGCGAGGTCCTCGGCGGCCGCGCCAAACTCCATGGCAACACAGATCTCGTGGATCAGGTCGCCAGCCATCGGGCCGATCAGATGCGCGCCGAGGATGCGATCGGTTTCTGCGTCGGCGAGGATCTTGACGAAACCGTCGCCCGCGAAGTTGGCCTTTGCACGCCCGTTCCCCATGAATGAGAACTTGCCAGTTTTATAGGCGCGGCCCTGATCCTTAAGATCCTGTTCGGTGGCACCGACACTTGCGACTTCCGGGTGGGTATAGATCACACCCGGGATCACCCCGTAATTCACATGGCCTTTCTGGCCCGCGATGGTTTCGGCAACGGCCATGCCTTCATCTTCCGCCTTATGCGCCAGCATTGGCCCCGCGATGGCGTCGCCGATGGCATAGATGCCGGGGATGTTTGTTTTCCAGTGGTCTTCGGTCTTGACCATGCCACGGTCCGTGACCTCCAGCCCAAGCTCCGCGAGGCCCAAACCGTCCGTATAGGGGCGACGGCCTGTGGCGACGAGAACGGTATCGGCGTCCATCGTGTGTTCGCTGTCGTCCTTGCGGAGCTTGTAGCTGACTTTTGCCTTTGTTTTCAGCGCTTCGACGCCTTGAACGGCGGCGCTCATGATGAAGGTGAGGCCTTGTTTTTTGAGGATGCGCTGGAAGGTTTTTTGAACCTCGGCATCCATGCCGGGGGTGATCTGGTCGAGGTATTCTATTACCGTTACCTCAGAGCCAAGGCGGGCATAGACCGAGCCCATTTCGAGACCGATGACGCCGGCGCCGATGACGACCAGCTTTTTCGGGATTTTCGGCAGTTCGAGCGCGCCGGTCGATGTGACGACGACCTGTTCGTCGATGGTGACACCCGGAAGGTTTGAGGACTCGGACCCTGTCGCGATGACGATGTTTTTCGCCTCGTGTACGTCATCGCCGACCTTTACCTTGCCCGGCTCCGGGATCGAGCCCCAGCCTTTCAGCCAGTCTATCTTGTTCTTTTTAAAAAGAAATTCAATGCCCTTGGTGTTCTGGCTGATCACGTCGTCCTTGTAGGCCAGCATCTTCTTCCAGTCGACGGACGGGGATTTACCCATCAGGCCCATGGAGGTGAAGTTGTGCTCGGCCTCATGCAGCATATGGCTCGCATGCAGAAGTGCCTTGGACGGGATACAGCCGATGTTCAGGCAGGTGCCGCCCAGCGTGTCGCGGCCCTCGACGCAGGCGGTTTTCAGACCGAGCTGGGCGCAGCGGATGGCGCAGACATAGCCGCCGGGGCCCGAGCCGATTACGATCACGTCATAGCTTGCCATTTGGGTTCTTGTCCTTGTGTTTCGTCGTATGTGTATTCGATGTGTATGTTATGCGCATACCATGCGCATGATTGTTTTCAGATGAGCGCCGAGATCAGCATGGCGATGGTGGCGCCGAAGCCCACGAACCAGATCACCGACCGCCAGGGCGACAGGCCGAAGTAGTAGGCGGGCACATAGGCCACGCGGGCGGCAAGATAGGCCCAGGCGCAGGTGGCGGTGAAGGGGGTGGACTGGTCCGAGAGCGTGACGACGACGACCGCGAGGGTGAACAGGATCAGGCCCTCGAAGTGGTTGTTCAGCGCCCGAAGCAGGCGCGCGGTCTTCGGCGAAAGCAGGTCTTCGATGGCACCGCCCAGCCGTTCGCGATCCCGCGGGCTGGCCGTTTTGCCGACGCCCAGTTCCATATTGGCCGGAACCGACATCAGCACGTATTGCAACACTTGCAACAGCCCTGCGAGGGCGAGGACGGTGAGTTCCGGGGTCATCAGAGCGCAAGGAAATAGAGGACAAGGGTTGCGAGGAACCCGCCTGTCCAGACCAGCGTACGCACGCCGATGATGCCGAGCACGTAGGCCGGAAGGTAGACGATGCGGGCGGCGAGAAAGACCTGCGCGGCGAGCAGGCTTTGTGCCGACGACTGATCCCGAAGCGCGATGATCAGGATCGGCGGGGTAATGAGCGCCAGCGCAACGACGGAGTTGTTAAGCGCCCGGTCAAGCCGCCCGAGCATTCCCTGAAGCGTGCGCGTCTCGTCCCGCGATGACAGAAGGTAGCCCATGTCGATGGAGGCCATCATGCCGGTCGTTTTGAGGCCAAGGGTGATGGCGGTGACAAGACCGTAGATGAGGAGGATCGAAAGCTCGGATGTCAGCATTGTCAGGCTCCCGTCTTTTGCTTGAGGTGGCCGGCTTTGGTCATGTGTTACAGAAAACCGGGGCGGCGAGAAGGGTTTCGGTGAAGGTGCCACCCTGGCGGTCGGTGGCGTCGCGGATCACATCGTTGGGCGCGTTGGCCCAAGTGCAGTTGGGGTCCGAGCGGATTTCGCTGCGGGCGAGTTGGATGCGGGCGTTCAGATCACGGGGTACGCGCGGTTCGAAGGTGAATAGGTGGAACCGTGCGCCTTCGTAGAAGGCGGTGGAGGGGAAGTGGCGGACGGTGACTGGCTCGGGGTCGATCAAGGGTGCGCAGGCGGTGAGGAAGAGGGTGGCGCAGAGAACATAGGGCGTTGCACGCGCCGCGGGGTGGGCAGAATGCCCGCCCCGGGGGGGCGGTGCGGGCATCGCCCGGCGGTGCCGGGCGAGCGCGTCGGTTGATTGCTGATCGGACACCGAACAGGGCTACCTTATAGATCCATCAGCAACCGCCGCGGATCCTCCAGCGCCTCTTTCACACGCACGAGGAACGTTACCGCCCCTTTGCCATCGACGATGCGGTGGTCGTAGCTGAGGGCCAGATACATCATCGGGCGGATTACGATCTCGCCGTTCACGACCACGGGACGATCCTGGATCTTGTGCATGCCCAAAATGCCCGATTGAGGCGGGTTCAGGATCGGAGAGGACATGAGCGAGCCATAGACGCCACCATTCGATATGGTGAAGGTGCCGCCCTGCATTTCGGCCATGGACAGTTTACCGTCGCGGGCACGGGCGCCCTTTTCGGCGATGGCTTTTTCGATTTCGGCGAATGACATTGTGTCGGCGTTGCGGATCACGGGAACGACAAGGCCCGTGGGCGTGCCAGCGGCGATGCCCATGTGGACGAAGTTCTTGTAGACGATGTCCGTTCCGTCGATTTCTGCGTTGACCTCGGGTACTTCCTTCAGCGCGTGGCAGCAGGCCTTGGTGAAGAAGGACATGAAGCCAAGGCGAACGCCGTGCTTCTTTTCGAACAGGTCCTTGTATTCTTTCCTGAGCGCCATCGTGGCCGACATGTCGACCTCGTTATAGGTGGTCAGCATCGCCGCGTTGTTCTGCGCGTCTTTCAGGCGGCGGGCGATGGTCTGACGCAGCCGGGTCATCTTGACCCGCTCCTCGCGGCCCGCATCTTCGGCGGCGACGGGCGCGCGCGGGACGGAGGCGGCTGGCGCCGGAGAAGCTGCGGCGGCTGTTGCGCCTGCGGCGGCGGCCTTTTGCACGTCTTCCTTCATGATCCGGCCGTCCTTGCCGGTGCCCTGTATGTCATCGGGCGACAGGCCTTTCTCGGCCATCATCTTGTTGGCTGAGGGGGCGTTTTCGATATCCTTGCCGGTGGCGGCGGGTTCGGAGGTGGCTTGAGGCCCCGGCTCGGGGGCCGGGGCTGCGGAGGCGGCACCCGCACCAGTGGCCATGATAGCGAGCTTGCCGCCTGCTTCGACGGTTGCGCCTTCGGCAGCGAGGATCTCGGTCAGCGTTCCGGCGGCGGGGGCCGGAACCTCGACCGAGACCTTGTCGGTCTCCAACTCGCAGAGCATCTCGTCCTGTGCCACGGCCTCGCCGGCCTTCTTGAACCATGTGGCGACGGTGGCCTCGGTGACGCTTTCGCCAAGGGTCGGGACCATGACGTCGAGGCTGGCACCGCTGCCCGAGGGTGCGGGCGCGGGTTCTGGTGCGGCGGCGGGTTCTGTCGTCTTGGGTTCCGGAGTGGAGGATGCTGCGCCCTCGGAGATGCTGGCCAGAAGCGCGTCGACACCCACGGTCGTGCCTTCGGCGGCGACGATTTCGGCGAGGGTCCCTGCGACCGGTGACGGCACTTCGACGGTCACCTTGTCGGTTTCCAGCTCGCACAGCATTTCGTCCTGCGCGACGCTATCGCCCGGTTTCTTGAACCAGGTTGCCACGGTGGCTTCGGTAACGCTTTCCCCAAGGGTTGGGACGCGAACTTCGGTGCTCATTTACTTACTTCCCTTTGGCTGTCAGCGCGTCATCCACGAGCTGGGCTTGTTGTGCTTTGTGCGTCGAGGCGAGCCCCGTGGCGGGCGAGGCCGCGGCGGCGCGCCCGACATAGACGGGCCGGGTGTGCTTGGCTTTGATGCGGGTGAGGACCCATTCGATATTGGGTTCCATGAAGGACCAGCCGCCCTGGTTCTTGGGCTCTTCCTGACACCAGACGATCTGGGCCTGTTTGAAGCGCTCCAGTTCCTTGACCAGCGACAGGGCCGGGAACGGATAGAACTGTTCGATCCGCATCAGATAGACATCGTCGATGCCGCGCGCGTCGCGTTCTTCGAGCAGGTCGTAATAGACCTTGCCGGAGCAGAGGACGACGCGCTTGATCTTGTTGTCCGGCGCAAGCTCGGTGTCGGAGTGCCCTTTCTGAGCGTCGTCCCAGAGGACGCGGTGGAAGGACGAACCGGTGGTGAAGTCTTCCTTGTCCGAGATTGCGAGCTTGTGGCGCAGGAGCGATTTCGGCGTCATCAGGACCAGCGGTTTGCGGTAGCTGCGGTGCAGCTGACGGCGCAGGATGTGGAAGTAGTTGGCTGGCGTCGTGCAGTTGGCGACGATCCAGTTGTCTTCGGCGCACATCTGCAGGAAGCGTTCGAGGCGGGCCGAGGAGTGTTCGGGGCCCTGGCCTTCGTAGCCATGGGGCAGGAGCATCACCAGACCCGACATCCGAAGCCATTTGCGTTCGCCTGATGAGATGAACTGATCGAACATGATCTGGGCGCCATTGGCGAAATCACCGAACTGGGCCTCCCAAAGGGTCAGCGCGTTGGGTTCGGCCAGCGAGTAGCCGTATTCGAACCCGAGGACTGCGTATTCCGAGAGCATCGAGTCGATGACTTCGTATTGCGCCTGCCCCTCGCGGACATGGTTGAGCGGGTAGTAGCGTTCTTCGGTGTCCTGATTGACGAGGCCCGAATGGCGCTGGGAGAAAGTACCGCGGGTCGAGTCCTGACCGGCCAGACGCACCTTGTAGCCTTCGGTCAGCAAGGATCCGAAGGCCAGCGCCTCACTCGTCGCCCAGTCGAAGCCGGTGCCGGTTTCGAACATCCTGGCCTTGGTTTCCACCAGACGCTCGACCGTTTTATGCAGCGGAAAGCCCGAAGGTGCGGTTGAAAGCGCCTTGCCGACCTCGTTGAACGTCTGCACCTTGATCGCTGTCTTGCCGCGCTGGTAGCGGTCGCTTTCGCGGTCGAGATGGCTCCAGCGCCCGTCCAGCCAGTCGGCCTTGTTCGGCTTGAAGTTCTTGCCCGACTCGAACTCTTCGTTCAGATGGGCCTGAAACGCGGTCTTCATGTCCTCGATTTCGCCCTCGGGGATCAAACCGTCGCGGACCAGACGTTCGGTGTAAAGCTGAAGCGTGGTCTTCTGCTTCTTGATCTTCTTGTACATCAGCGGGTTGGTGAACATGGGCTCGTCGCCCTCGTTGTGACCGAACCGGCGGTAGCAGAAGATATCAATCACCACGTCCTTGTGGAACTTCTGGCGGAATTCGGTGGCGACCTTGGCGGCGTGCACCACAGCCTCGGGGTCGTCTCCGTTCACGTGGAAGATCGGCGCTTCCACCATCAGGGCGATATCGGTGGGATAGGGAGACGAGCGCGAGAAGTGCGGCGCTGTGGTAAAGCCGATCTGGTTGTTGACCACGATATGCATCGTGCCGCCGGTTCTGTGCCCGCGCAGGCCCGACAGACCAAAGCATTCGGCGACGACACCCTGACCGGCAAAGGCCGCATCGCCGTGCAGCAGGATCGGCAGGCAGGAGATGCGCTCGGGGTCGTTATTCTGATCCTGCTTGGCGCGGGATTTGCCCAGAACGACCGGGTTCACGGCCTCTAGATGCGAGGGGTTGGCGGTGAGCGACAGGTGTACCGAATTGCCGTCGAATTCGCGGTCGGCGGAGGCGCCGAGGTGGTATTTCACGTCGCCCGAACCATCCACGTCTTCGGGTTTGAAGCTGCCGCCCTGAAATTCGTTGAAGATCGCGCGATAGGGCTTGGCCATGACGTTGGCCAGCACCGACAGGCGGCCCCGGTGGGGCATGCCGATCACGATGTCCTTCACGCCCAGACTGCCGCCGCGTTTGATGATCTGTTCCATCGCCGGAACAAGGCTTTCGCCGCCATCAAGCCCGAAGCGTTTTGTACCCATGTATTTGACATGGAGGAACTTCTCGAAGCCTTCGGCTTCGACCAGCTTGTTCAGGATCGCGCGGCGACCCTCGCGGGTGAAGCCGATTTCCTTGCCATAGCCTTCGATCCGCTCCTTGAGCCAGCCCGCCTCTTCGGGGTTCGAGATGTGCATGTATTGCAGCGCGAATGTGCCGCAATAGGTGCGTTTGACGATCGAAACGATCTCGCGCATCGAGGCCATTTCCAGACCCAGCACGTTGTCGATGAAGATCGGGCGATCCATGTCCGCCTCGGTGAAACCGTAGGAGCGTGGGTCGAGTTCGGGATGGGGCACGTTTTCGCGCATGCCCAACGGGTCGAGATCGGCGACGAGATGGCCCCGGATCCGGTAGGCGCGGATGATCATCAGGGCGCGGATCGAGTCGAGCACGGCGCGTTTGATCTGATCGTCGGTCACCGTGACGCCCGTTTCGGCAGCCTTGGATTTGAGCTTTGCTGCCGCCGATTTCTCGGCTGCCGGACCCAGATCGCCCCACTGGCCGTCAAGCGCCGCCGTCAGATCGTCGCTGGGTTGGGGCGGCCAGTCGGTGCGCGCCCAGCTTGGCCCCGCGGCCTCGCGTTTGGCATCGATCTCGCTGTCGCCAAGCTGACGGAAGAACTGTTGCCAGGCCTCGTCCACCGCGTTGGGATCGGTGGCGTAGCGGGCATAAAGCTGTTCGATGTATTCCGCGTTATGCCCTTGCAGGAAGGACGAGGCGTGGAACTGATCGTTGGGGCTTTGATCGGTCATGACGTTACCTCACGTGGGTTTGGGCCGTACTCGTTCGCACCGGGTTGCGACGGGCGGGTGAGCCACCAGATCACCAGAAATGGTGAGATGATGAAGACGATTGATGCGAAGATCAGGATTAATCCTGTGATACCGTCGAAGCTGTAATCGATGCCGCCGTCCAGCGATGGCATGGCGCCTGTGAACGCCGCGAAGGTGCCGATGCCGATCATGACGATCACCGGATAGAACAGGTAGAGGCCCGAACGGCCCGTGTCGTGCATTCGCCGCCAGCCTGCGCTGATCGAGGGTATGAAGGTCGCGAGTGCGAAGATCGTGCCGATGGGGCCATTGTTTTCGGCGGCGACGCGGACGCCGGTATCGGTGACGACGGCTTCGGTGGTGACCGTGTTGAACAGCACGCCGTCGATGACCCCTGCGACGAAGTTGCCGAGGACAATGAACAGGATGAACCACCAGTACTCCGGGCGCGAGGCGCGGCCCGAGAAGATGACGTACTTGGCAAAGCAGGTGCGTATGGCGGTGGAGAAACTCATCCTGTCCTCGTTTTGCCCCCCGGAAAGATTTTCCGGGGGTTCTGCATTCACCCGATCGCCTTCAGCACAGCCTCGCCCAGACCTGCGGGGCTTTCGGCAACGACGATGCCGGCGGCTTTCATGGCCTCGATTTTCGACTCTGCGTCACCCTTGCCGCCCGCGACGATGGCACCGGCATGGCCCATGCGGCGGCCCGGAGGTGCCGTGCGGCCCGCGATGAAGCCTGCGGTGGGTTTCCAGCGGCCTTTCTTTTTTTCATCGGCGAGGAACTGGGCGGCGTCTTCTTCGGCCTGACCCCCGATTTCGCCGATCATGATGATGCTTTCGGTTTCGTCATCGGCAAGGAACCATTCGAGCACATCGATATGTTCGGTGCCCTTGATCGGGTCGCCGCCGATGCCGACGCAGGTTGATTGGCCGAGGCCGACATCGGTGGTCTGTTTCACGGCCTCGTAGGTAAGGGTTCCCGACCGGGATACAACGCCCACCGACCCGCGTTTGTGGATGTGGCCGGGCATGATGCCGATCTTGCAGGCGTCTGGCGTGATGATGCCTGGACAGTTGGGGCCGATCAGAACCGATACGGTGCCTTCGAGCGCGCGTTTCACCTTCATCATATCGAGTACGGGAATGCCCTCGGTGATGCAGCAGATGAGCGGGATTTCGGCATCGATGGCTTCGAGGATCGAGTCGGCGGCGAAGGGCGGCGGCACGTAGATCACCGAGGCGTTCGCCCCCGTGGCCGCGACCGCTTCGTGACAGGAATTGAAGACCGGCAGGTTGAGATGCGTCTGACCGCCTTTCCCGGGTGTCACGCCGCCGACCATCTTGGTGCCATAGGCGATGGCCTGTTCGGAGTGGAAGGTGCCCTGCGAGCCGGTAAAGCCCTGGCAGATAACCTTGGTGTTTTCGTCGACGAGTACGGCCATATTTGTCCCTCGGGGTTTTTATCCTGGATAACTCATCCCGACACGCACGGTGCCGGGTACTTCGTAGCGGTGATTGGTGCCGATCGTGTCTGTCCCCACGATGAGGGGCAGGCCGGACGGCGTGTCGATAAACCATTGGTTTGGGCCTTGGACCCGCGCGCCCGGATAAACCCGGAAGATCGTCTCGGCGACAATTTCCGTCAGTTCGGTCTCGGACAAATGGGTCGTCAGAACCTGACATATCCCGGCGATATCGTTCGGTGTATCGAGTTCGGCCTTCACGGTATCCGCAGGCGCATCGAAATAGTGATCGGGCCCAAGCGCAACGCCATAGTTGTTAACACCCCGATCCGCAGATCTGTAGACGAAACCGGCATTCCCAAAGGCTGTTACCGCTGGTGTTCGTCTGATCATGACCTCGAGACAAAGTGTTGTGGCGAGCCCCACGTTCATTTGGACGGCTTCTTTGAAGGTCTGGGCGGGAGCGGCCTGACCGAAGCCAAGAAAGGCAACGGAGGCGAAAATGGTCATGCGGATCATTGGGCAAGCTCCGCTGCGGTGAGCGTGCGTTCGACAGTCATGTAGACCTCGCCCGACATGGTCTGGATCTGTGCAACGGTGTCTGGGTCGGGGAAGAGGCCCGTGGCAAAGAACATGTGGAAATCTTCGCCTTCGAACAGCACCGGTTCGTTCTCGGGCTCCCAGATCGGATTGGCGCTGCGGGTCTTGCCGCCCACGACCTGTGATGCGCGGGCGTCGAGAAGCGGGCGCAGGGCGGCGGCGATCCGGGGTTCTTCGGGGAAGCCCGGCAGGATCGCCGAGATGGCGCAGCGACGGATCATCTGATCGGCAAGTGCGGTGATTTCCACATGGTCGGTTACGCCCTCGGACTGGGCGGTGAGGACTAGGAGGTAATGGCCGTCATCGGACGGATAGAGGCCCTCTTCGCCCGACGGACCGGGGAGCGTGAGAGAGGCGATGTAGGCGTCGGGATCGCTCAGGGCCGTGGCGCAGGCGGATTGGAAGCGGTCGAGGGCGGCGGTTACGGCGGGAGTGGGGTCGGCGTGGGTGGGCGAAAGCGCGGCTACGGTGAAAACGCATGAAAGCACCGCGCTCTGTCCCGCTGCCGATCCGACATTTGCCAGTTCTTTCATTGTTACTCCCGGGGCTCCGCCCGTTCGCGGCTGAAAATGTCCACTGGACATTCTCTCAGACGCCGCTCACCCCTTAACAGCCTTTACGATCTTCTCGGCCCCGTCCTTAAGGTCGTCCGCAGCAACAACATCGAGGCCGGAGTTGCGGATTATTTCCTTGCCCTGTTCGACGTTCGTGCCTTCTAGCCGGACGACAAGGGGGACCTGAAGGCCCACTTCCTTGACGGCAGCCACCACGCCCTCGGCGATGATGTCGCAGCGCATGATGCCGCCGAAGATGTTGACAAGGATGCCTTTGACGTTCGGGTCGGAGGTGATGATCTTGAACGCCTCGGTGACCTTTTCCTTGGTTGCGCCGCCGCCCACGTCGAGGAAGTTGGCGGGCTCGGAACCGTAGAGTTTGATGATGTCCATCGTCGCCATGGCAAGGCCCGCGCCGTTGACCATGCAGCCGATTTCGCCGTCTAGCGCGATGTAGTTAAGGTCGTATTTCGAGGCGGCGAGTTCCTTGGGATCCTCTTCCGTTTCGTCGCGGAGTGCGGCGATGTCGGAGTGGCGGTAGACGGCATTGCCGTCAAAGCCCATCTTGGCGTCGAGGCATTTCAACTCGCCTGTGTCCGAGACGATCAGGGGATTGATCTCGAGCATCTCCATGTCTTTCTCGACGAAGAGTTTGTAGAGCGTGCCCATGAGCGCGACGCATTGCTTGACCTGCGTGCCCGTGAGGCCGAGCGAAAACGCAATGCGGCGGCCGTGGAACGGCTGATAGCCGGTGGCGGGGTCGACGGAGAAGGACAGGATCTTTTCCGGTGTTTCCGCCGCGACCTCTTCGATGTCCATGCCGCCTTCGGTGGAGGCGACGAAGGAAATGCGGCTGGTCTGGCGGTCGACCAGAAGGGCAAGATACAGCTCGGTTTCGATGCCCGAGCCGTCTTCGATGTAGATGCGGTTGACCTGTTTACCTGCCGGGCCGGTCTGATGCGTCACGAGGGTGCGGCCCAGCATGCGCTTGGCCTCCTCGGCGGCCTCGGCTACGGATTTGGTCAGGCGCACGCCGCCCTTGTCGCCTGCGTCAGCTTCCTTGAACTTACCCTTGCCGCGTCCGCCCGCGTGAATCTGGGCCTTGACCACCCAGACCGGGCCGTCGAGTTCGCCTGCTGCGGTTTTGGCGTCTTCTGCCCGCGTGACCGGACGGCCATCCGAGACCGGAGCCCCGTAGCTGCGCAAAAGGGCCTTGGCCTGGTATTCGTGAATGTTCATGACGCTGTCCCGCTATGTCTGTTTGGTTAGGCATGACACGGGAGAGTGGCGGTTTTAAACGGCTTTTTGCACCGGAATGGGGATTTCACGGAAGTTTGTGACATTTGTGATCACAGCAAAAAAAGTGTGATCACAAATCTTTGGCGATTGGTCGATCGCGGGTGTCCTGACCCGCGATCGCCTGATTCGTTTCGACTTCAGCCGAGGCTGGAGTCGATGCTTTTGCAGGCTTCGATAAGGCCCTTCACCGCGGCGACGGAGTTGTCGAACATCTCTTGTTCGTCCGAGGTCAGCTTGATGTCCGCGATGCGTTCGATGCCGCCCGCGCCGATCACGGTGGGCACGCCCACATACATGCCCTTAAGCCCGAACTGGCCGTCGCAATAGGCGGCGCAGGGCAGGAGGCGTTTCTGGTCCTTCAGATACGCCTCGGCCATTTCGATGGCGCTGGTCGCGGGCGCATAGAAGGCCGAACCGGTTTTGAGAAGGCCCACGATTTCGGCACCGCCGTCGCGCGTGCGCTGGATGATCGCGTCGAGTTTTTCCTGGGTGGTCCAGCCCATATCCACGAGGTCCGGCAGGGGGATGCCCGCGACGGTCGAATAGCGGGCGAGCGGGACCATCGTGTCGCCGTGGCCGCCAAGGACGAAGGCGGTCACGTCCTTCATCGACACTTCGAATTCGACGGACAGGAAGTGGCGGAAGCGGGCGCTGTCGAGGACACCGGCCATGCCGCAGACCTTTTCGTGTGGCAGGCCGGAGAATTCGCGGAGCGCCCAGACCATCGCGTCGAGCGGGTTGGTGATGCAGATAACGAAAGCGTCGGGGGCATGTTTGGCGATGCCTTCGCCCACGGATTTCATGACCTTGAGGTTGATGCCCAGAAGATCGTCACGGCTCATCCCCGGTTTGCGGGCGACACCGGCGGTGACGATGCAGACGTCGGCGCCCGCGATGTCTGCATAATCGCCGGTGCCGCTGACCGCGGCGTCGAACCCTTCGGACGGGCCGGCTTCGGCGATGTCGAGCGCCTTGCCCTGAGGAATGCCGTCGGCAATGTCGAACAGGACGACATCGCCCAGTTCCTTGAGTGCCGCGAGATGGGCGAGCGTGCCGCCGATCTGTCCCGCGCCGATGAGGGCGATCTTGGGTCTGGCCATGGATCTTTCTCCGGATGGTTAGGAAGTGAATCTGAATTTCCGCGCGATGCGTAACGGTCCGGGGCGGGGCGCGCAAGGTTGCGGTTCCGTCGCGGATTGCGGGCGGCGGGCTTTGCGAACGGGCCTCCGGCGCGGTAAGGGGCGAAGAGTTCAGGAGATTTGGCGGATGCTGACCGATCCCGTTTTCTATGCCGTCGCCATACCGGCGGTGATCTTCGCCGGGGTCTCGAAGGGCGGGTTCGGGTCGGGAGCGGCCTTTGCTTCGACACCGATTCTGGCGCTTGTCGTCGGGCCGGGGATTGCGCTGGGGGTGATGTTGCCCTTGTTGATGCTGGTCGATGCGGCGACCCTGCGGCCTTATTGGCGGAAGTGGAGCTGGCCTGACGCGCGGCTGTTGATCCTCGGTGGCGTGCCGGGTGTTACCCTGGGTGCAGCGCTTTGGCGCGTCGCGCCGGACGATGTGTTTCGCGTTCTGATCGGGCTGGTATCGCTGGGGTTCGTCGCGTGGCAGTTATTCGGCGCGCGCGCCATTCTGCGGGCCGAGCCACGACCCTATCCCAAATGGGTCGGACTGTTCACAGGTACGATTGCGGGGTTTACGAGCTTCGTCAGCCATGCGGGTGGCCCGCCCGTGGCGGTCTATCTGCTGGCCCGCGGGCTGGCGAAGACGACCTATCAGGCGACGACGGTGCTGACGTTCTGGGCGATCAATATCGTTAAGTTCGTGCCGTATGCTTTTCTGGGGATATTTACGACTGAAACGCTGTTGGTGGATCTGGTGCTGGCACCCTTTGCGCTGGTCGGTGCGTGGCTGGGCGTTAAGGCACACCGGATCGTGCCGGAGCGCCTGTTCTTTGGGCTGACCTACACGATGCTGACGCTGGCCGGGACTAAGCTGTTATACGACGCGTTCACCTGAGACCCCGTGGCGTAGGCTAGAGCGCGCTTTCGCCAGCGACCGGTGCAGCCTCGGACAGTGTTTCGAAGGATTGGCCCGACGCGACCAGACAGGTCATACCCGCCGGATTGGTCACGGTGATCGTCCAGGTGCCCGTTTCAAGCGATGCGAAGACTTCGACTACCTGATTGTTCGTGCCAAGCCCGATGGACTGGCGCGATTCACCATATCGGTCGGCAAGGCGTTCGATCACCAGCGCGCGCTGGCCGCAATTTCGATTGGTCTGACCAAAGGCATGGGTGGCTGCAAGCAGAAGAGCGCCGACCCCGAGCGATAGAGTTAGGAGTTCACGTTTCATCAGTGTTCCCTTTCTCCGGCCCGTTTTGGGGTGTCCGATCCGGCCGGTGCGATCCGCGCCACGGGAGGTTTTTCGACCCGCAGGATGCGATGCGGGCCGGATGACGCGGTCTGAATTTGCCTGATGGAGAGGAAAAATAAGGTTAACGCAGCGAACCGGGCATTCTGCAGCGCAGAAATCGGCTTGCCAATTGCTGTTCTTGGTGCTTGTTCTCCGCAACATAATTGCGAGAAGGCGGAATCATGCAGGCATCTGAACGGCCCTGGCGGTCGGTCCTGTACATCCCGGGGTCAAAGGAACGGGCGCTTGTCAAAGCCCGCAGCCTGCCTGTCGATGCGATCATCTTTGATCTGGAAGATGCGGTCGCGCCTGACGAGAAGGCGCAGGCACGTCAGACACTTGCCGACGCTTTGGCCGAGGGTGGCTATGGGTCGAGGGTGCGGATCGTTCGGGTCAACGGATTGGATACCGCTTGGGGGGCAGAGGATGCCGCCGCCGTCGCCGGTATGGAGTGCGATGCGGTTCTGCTTCCGAAAGTCGAGGCGCCGGACGATATCGAGCGGCTGGTGGCGCTGATCCCCGATCTTCCGGTCTGGGCGATGATGGAGACGCCGGGTGGATGTCTGAACGCAGCGGCGATTGCGCCGCATCCGAAGCTTCAGGGATTCGTGATGGGCACGAACGATCTGGCGAAGGATCTGGGTGCCCGGGGGCGGCCCGACCGGTTGCCGATGATGACGGCGCTTCAGATGTGCCTGATGGCGGCGCGGTCGAACGGGCTGGTCTGTGTCGACGGTGTCTATAACGCGTTTCGGGATGCTGAGGGTCTGCGGGCCGAATGCGAGCAGGGGCGCGATCTGGGGATGGATGGCAAGACGCTGATCCACCCGGCGCAGGTTGAGATCACGAACCAGGTGTTCGGGCCGTCAGCCGAGGACCTTGCGCTTGCAAGACGGCAGATCGAGGCTTTTGACGAGGCCGTCGCGCGGGGCGAAGGTGTGGCGGTTCTCGATGGAAAAATCGTTGAGAATTTGCATGTTGCGACGGCTCGGGCAACCTTGGCGAAAGCAGGAATCATCGCGGAACTGGAGAGAACATGACGCTTCTGATCATTGGATTGGCACTGTGGTATGCCGCTCATTTCTTCAAGCGCGTGGCGCCTAGCCTTCGCGGAAGTATGGGCGATCCGGGCAAGGGCGTGGTGGCGGTTGTCGTTCTGGCGGGCCTTGTGTTGATGGTCATCGGGTATCGAGGGTCCGAGTTCATTCCGGTCTATGATCCGCCTTTCTGGGGCATCCATCTGAACAATGCCCTGATGTTCTTCGTGATCTTCCTATTCGGGCTGGGGTCGTCGAAGAGCCCGCTGCGGTCGAAGATGCGGCATCCAATGCTGACCGGTGTATTGCTTTGGGCGCTGGTGCACCTGCTGGTCAACGGCGATCTGCATTCGGTCGTTCTGTTCGGCGGGCTCGCGGTCTGGGCGGTGCTGGAGATGGTCGTCATCAACGCGAAAGAGCCGGAATATGAACGGTACGAGGGCGGCTCGACCGCCGGAACCGTGCGGCTGGTCGTGATCTCGGTCGTCCTTTACGCGATCATTGCGGCCATTCATGCGTGGCTGGGTTACTGGCCGTTTCCGGCATGAGGGCCTATCGGCTTTTGACGGGCGACGACACTTCGGCCTTTTGCCACAAGGTGACCGAGGCTTTGTCGAAGGGTTGGGAGCTTTATGGCGATCCGGCCTATGCGTTTGACAGCGCGAACGGCGTGATGCGCTGTGCACAGGCTGTCGTGAAGGAGGCGCCCGGGGAATACGACCCTGAGACAAGGCTGGGAACACTGTGAGCAGCAAGACGAGCGCTGGCCGGTTCTTTGAAGACTATCGGCTGGGGGAGGTCATCTCCCATGCGGTGCCGCGGACACTGTCTGGCGGAGAGCGGGCGCTATACCATGCGCTTTATCCGGCACGGGGCGCCTTGTATTCGTCCGATGCCTTTGCGCGTGCTTGTGGGTTGCCAGCCTCGCCGCTTGACGATCTGATCGTGTTTCATACGGTGTTCGGCAAGACCGTTCCCGATATCTCGCTGAATGCCGTCGCCAATCTGGGATATGCCGAGGGGCGGTGGCTGCGCCCGGTCTATCCGGGGGAAACGCTGGTTTCCGAGTCCGAGGTGATCGGGCTGAAGCAGAACTCCAACGGAAAGTCAGGTGTTGTCTGGGTCAGGACAACGGGGCGCGGTGACGATGGTGCGCCGGTTCTGGACTATGTGCGCTGGGTGATGGTGCGGAAGCGGGATGCGGATGCGGATGCGCCCGAGACGGTGATCCCTGATCTGGCGGATGTCGTTCCTGCAGATCGGTTGGTTGTTCCGGCGGGTTTGGATTTCTCCGGTTACGATTTTGCGTTGGCTGGCGAGCCGCATCGCTGGGGCGATTACGCAAAAGGCGAAGTGATCGACCATGTGGATGGGGTGACCGTCGAGGAGGCCGAGCATATGCTGGCCACGCGCCTTTGGCAGAACACATCGAAAGTGCATTTCGATGCGTCCAACCGCGCGGATGGCAAGCGGCTGATCTATGGCGGGCATGTGATCAGCCTCGCACGGGCGCTGAGTTTCAACGGGCTGGCCAATGCGCAGATGGTCGTTGCGTTGAACGGGGGTGCCCATGCGAATCCGTGTTTTGCGGGAGATACGGTGCGCGCGTGGACAGAGGTTCTGGACCGGGCCGAGACGGATGCGCCGGGCGTCGGCGCGCTTCGGCTGCGGCTTGTCGCGACGACGGGTTCGGCAGGCGCGTTGAAGGGGGAGGACGGAAAACACCTTCCCGAGGTTCTGCTGGACCTGGATTACTGGGCGCTGATCCCGATTTAGTCATTCGCGTGGAGCGGATTCTGCCGCTAGGGTCGGGCCATGCGCCCTGTCATTGCGGCATTCCTTTCGAGTTTCCTGTCGCTTCCCGCATCGGCTTGCGATCTGGCGCTTGTGCTTGCCTTGGATGTCTCGGGCTCGGTCGATCATGAAGAGTACCGGATACAGGCCGATGGACTTGCGGCGGCCTTGCGGGACGGTGCGGTTTCGGACGCTCTGGTGGAGGCAAAGGCGCAGGTGGCTGTGGTTCAATGGAGCGGGACCGGACGGCAGGAGTTGTCGCTGGACTGGGTCGCGCTGGAAGCACGGCCAGATGTTCTGGCGCTTGCCACGCGGATCGAGACGATGCCGCGGCCCTGGCGCGATTACTCGACGGCGATCGGGCAAGCACTGGAATTCGCAGCACTTCAGTTCAACGATGTGTCCCAATGCAAGAGGCGGGTGATCGACGTTTCGGGTGACGGTGAGTCGAACGAGGGGCTTCCACCGGTGGCGTTGCACCCCGATCTGCGCGCCCTTGGGATCACAGTCAATGCGCTGGCCATCGAAGAAAGCGAGGAGGGGCTGACCGAATGGTTCCGGGAGCATGTGATCACCGGGCCGGGGGCTTTTGCGGTGCGAGCGAGTTCGTTCGAGGATTATCCAAGGCGCATCCAGCAGAAGCTGTTGCGGGAGGTGGTGGTTCAGATATCAGGTCTGCCTGAACGTTAAGCTGTTGGTAACGCTCATGCCATTTTGTGATCACACGATAAAAAGGTGTGATCACAAAATGGCGGAATATCGCGAATTGCGCCAAAACATCGCGCTTACTTAGGGGTCGAGACCGTGACACGCGTCAGAAATCCGCTATGACTTTCAAAAGAGCGTTTCTGAGCGGCGCCACAAAGAAGGGATCGACATGGCCGATGTGAACCGGGGCAATCGCCCTTTATCTCCGCATCTCACAATCTATCGCCCGCAGCTTACCTCGATGACCTCGATCCTGACGCGGATCACCGGTAACGCGTTGCTGATTTCTGCGCTGCTGATTGTCTGGTGGTTTCTGGCTGCTTCGACCTCTCCCGAGTATTTCGCGGTGGCCAACGGTTTCATCACGTCGTGGTTCGGCGATCTCGTGATGGCGGCATCGGTTCTGGGTCTTTGGTATCATACACTCGCAGGTCTTCGGCACCTGATCTGGGACAGCGGCTATGCGCTGGATGTTCCCACGGCCGAAAAGCTGGGATGGGCGTGCCTGATCGGTTCGGTGGTACTGACCGTTCTGACACTGCTGATCGTCTGAGGAGAGCACAATGGCATTCATGACTGATCGCAAGCGGGCCACCGGGCTGGGCAGTGCCAAGGAAGGCACGCATCACTTCTGGCAGATGAAAGTGTCGTCCGTAGCGCTTTTGATCCTGATCCCCCTGTTCGTTTTCACATTCGGTCCGATCCTGGGAAGCGCACATGCTGATGTGGTTGCCTATTTCGCAAGGCCCTTCCCGGCGATTGTCGCGGCGCTGACCATCGTTGTCGGGTTCATGCATTTCAAGGATGGGGTGCAGGTTCTGATCGAGGATTATACCCAAGGTATGACCCGCAAGGTTCTGATCATCGCGATGATCTGTCTGAGTTATGGCGCGGCGGCGACGGGGCTTTTTGCCATCGCCCGTATCGCGCTTTGAGGAGTTGAGCATGGCCGAGTATGAATATGAGACACATAACTATGACGTTGTGGTGGTGGGGGCCGGTGGTGCGGGCCTTCGGGCGACGCTCGGGATGGCCGAACAGGGGTTAAAGACCGCCTGCATCACCAAGGTGTTTCCGACGCGCTCGCATACCGTTGCAGCGCAGGGCGGAATCGCCGCGAGCCTTGGCAACATGGGACCGGATCACTGGCAGTGGCATATGTATGACACGGTCAAGGGTTCCGACTGGCTGGGCGATACCGATGCCATGGAATATCTGGCCCGCGAGGCGCCCAAGGCGGTCTACGAACTGGAGCATTACGGTGTGCCGTTCAGCCGGACGGAAGAGGGTAAGATCTATCAGCGCCCCTTTGGCGGGCATACGACCGAGTTTGGTGAGGGACCGCCGGTGCAGCGTACCTGTGCCGCCGCAGACCGGACCGGCCACGCGATCCTGCACACGCTTTACGGTCAGTCGCTGAAGAACGATGCGGAGTTCTATATTGAGTATTTCGCCATCGACCTGATCATGTCCGAGGATGGCGTGTGTCAGGGTGTTGCCGCTTGGAAGCTGGAAGACGGCACGATCCATGTGTTCAACGCCAAGATGACGGTGCTGGCGACGGGCGGTTATGGCCGGGCTTATTTTAGTGCGACCTCGGCCCATACCTGCACCGGTGACGGCGGCGGCATGGTGGCGCGCGCCGGACTGCCCTTGCAGGACATGGAGTTCGTGCAGTTCCACCCCACCGGAATCTATGGTGCGGGCTGTCTGATCACCGAGGGGGCGCGGGGCGAGGGTGGCTACCTCACGAACTCTGAAGGTGAGCGGTTCATGGAGCGCTATGCGCCGACCTATAAGGATCTTGCCAGCCGAGACGTTGTCAGCCGCTGCATGACGATGGAAATTCGGGAGGGGCGCGGTGTGGGCGAGAACAAGGACCATATCCATCTGCACCTGAATCACCTGCCGCCCGAGACGCTTGATTTGCGCCTGCCGGGGATCAGTGAAAGCGCGCGCATCTTTGCGGGTGTCGATCTGACAAAAGAGCCGATCCCGGTACTGCCGACGGTGCATTACAACATGGGCGGCATTCCCACGAACTATTGGGGTGAGGTGCTGAATCCGACTGAGGACGACCCAGATGCCATTGCCCCCGGCCTGATGGCGGTGGGTGAGGCGGGTTGTGCCAGCGTGCATGGGGCGAACAGGTTGGGGTCCAACAGTCTGATCGACCTTGTCGTCTTTGGCCGGGCCGCCGCGATCAAGGCGGGCGAAGTTGTCGACGCCGACAGTTCCAATCCCGAGTTGAACAAGGCCAGCGTCGACAAGGCGCTGGGTCGGTTCGACGATCTGCGCCATGCGAAAGGCACTGTACCCACGGCGGAATTACGGCTTGAGATGCAGAAGACGATGCAGGCGGATGCGGCCGTTTTCCGGACTGACAAGACATTGGCCGAGGGCGTCGACAAGATGTACGGCGTCGCGGGCAAGATGGACGACATTCAGGTCACCGACCGGTCGCTTGTCTGGAACAGCGATCTGATGGAGACGCTGGAACTGACCAACCTGATGCCGAATGCGCTGGCCACGATCGTCAGCGCCGAGGCGCGGAAGGAAAGCCGCGGAGCACATGCGCATGAGGATTACCCCGACCGTGATGACGAGAAATGGCGTGTGCATTCCCTGAGCTGGGTTAATGGCAAGGTCGATCTGGGCCAGCGGCCCGTGCATCTGAACCCCCTGATCGGCCATAACGAGGGTGGCATCGATCTGAAGCGGATTGCGCCGAAGGCGAGGGTTTACTAATGCGTTGGGTTGCGGCATCGGTCACGGTTCTTGCTCTGGCGGGCTGCATGGAAGCAGAGCGCGATGCCGAAGACACGCGGGCTGCTGCGCAGCAACTGATCGCAAGCGTTGCCGCGAAGGAGTATGTGGGCGTTTCGATCAGCCCAATCGTAAGCTGTACTGTCGACAATGCCAGCGATGAAGAGTTGGAAACGTTGGTCGACCTTGCGCTTGGCGAGGGCGTGACGGGTCGTGTTAATCAACGCGTTGTGTCGCTGACGCGGCGACCTGCGACGCAGGACTGTATCCGTGCCGCCGGAGTTGTGCTTCCGCGATGAGTGACGTGCTGGAAAGCGAAGAGCGGGAGCATGCGTCCCCTGTCCGACGGGCGGAAGGCATGCCTTACCTTCGCTTTCTGCGCCGGATGCATGAACATCTGAAACCCGACTGGTATCTGGAGATCGGGACCAACACCGGCAAAAGCCTGATGCGTGCTCCGGGCAAGGCAATCGCGGTCGATCCCGAGTTTATCATCCGGTGGAATGTGATCGCCGAGAAACCGCAGCTTCATATGTTCCGGCAGACCAGCGATGATTTCTTTGCGTCAGGTGTTGCCGCGAAGCTGGCGCCAAAGATCGATTTCGCGTTTCTCGACGGGCTGCATCTGTTCGAGTTTCTGCTGCGGGATTTCATGAACACCGAGAAACTGTGCGGACCCGATAGCGTGATCGCGATGCACGACGTCGTGCCAATGACCTATCTTGCGGCTGAACGCGAATGGGATCGGTCGCGGACGGTCAATTGGACGGGTGACGTCTGGAAACTGGTGCCCGTGCTTCGGAAGTACCGCCCCGACCTTGAGATTGCTGTCGCGGACTGTGCGCCCAGCGGGCTGTTGCTGGTCACCAGGTTGGACCCAGAGAATGATGTTCTGACCGAAGCATATGACGAGATCATGGCCGAGTGGCGTGACCTTTCGATTGACGCGTTCGGGGCGGCGAAGTTGGAAAGGGCGCTTGATACGACCTCTGCCCGAGATCCGCAGATGGCACGGTTTATTGGCGGGCCTCCTGCGGCGGCACCTGCTGTGAGGTCAAAGACACGTTTTGCGCTGCGTCTTCAGGCTCCCGATGCGCAGAAGGCGCCGCGATGGGGTGAATTCAATCTGGCCAAAGGTTTGGCCGCTGCATTCAATCGGCGCGGGTATGAGGCGGAGATCCAGCCTGTGGATCGGTGGGGCGATGCGGCAATGCCGGGACAGGTGGATTTGCTGCTTTGGGGCCAGAGGCGCGACTATGAGATGCCGGTCGGCCGGCCAACCGCGCTTTGGTTGCTCTACAATGCCGGTGCCATGGATACGAACGCGCTACAAAAGATACGGCATGTCTTTGTAGCGTCTGCGCCGCAAACTAAGAAGCTTCAACGCATGTTTGGCGCGGACCATGTGAGCCTTTTGTTGCAGGCCTTCGATGCGGACCTGATGTCACCCGATGGTGAAACTACATCTTCAGGAGCGCTGTTCATCGCCAACGGTTTGCGGAAACGCGTGCGGCGGACGGTTCAGCTTGCCCTCGAATATGGTGTCGAGATCGACCTTTACGGTCTGCGCTGGGCGGGAACCGAAGCCGAGCGGTTCCTGAAGTCGGACTATATCGAGAACGAGGACCTCGCGCGATACTACCGTGGTGCCGGTGCCGTTCTGAACGACCATAGGTTCGTGATGGGGCATCAGGGCTTTGTCTCGAACCGCATCTTTGATGGGCTGGCCTGCGGCGCGCCTGTTGTCAGCGATATGGTTGCGGGTCTGCCGGAAGATGTTGAGCCATGGCTGCATTGCTATGACGCGGATGCCGAATTCCCCGCATGTGTCGCCGCAGCCTTCGATGAGACCGAAGACAGGCGCGCCGAACGCCACGAATTCGCCCGGGATCTAGCCGGGTGCCACAGTTTGGATGCCAGGGCTGATGAGTTCATCAGGATGCTGGCCTAGGACGTATCGCGCCGGCCCCGGCCTGCCGAAAGGAGATTGAGTATGGTTGAGTTTGCACTTCCCAAGAACAGCCGGATCACCACTGGCAAGACATGGCCCAAGCCCGAGGGTGCAAAGAACGTGCGCAAGTTCCAGATCTATCGCTGGAACCCCGATGACGGAAAGAACCCGTCGGTCGATACTTACTTTGTCGATATGGACACTTGCGGACCGATGGTTCTGGACGCGCTGATCAAGATCAAGAACGAGATCGATCCGACGCTGACGTTTCGCCGGTCCTGCCGCGAGGGGATTTGTGGCTCCTGCGCGATGAATATCGACGGGATCAATACGCTGGCCTGCATCTATGGGATGGATGAGATCAAGGGGGACATTAAAATCTATCCCCTGCCGCATATGGAAGTGGTGAAGGACCTGATCCCGGACCTGACGCATTTCTATGCGCAGCACGCGTCGATCATGCCGTGGTTGGAGACCAAGACGCAGCGGCCCGAGCACGAGTGGCGGCAGTCGATTGACGACCGCAAGAAGCTGGATGGCCTTTATGAGTGCGTGATGTGCGCGTCCTGTTCGGCGGCCTGCCCGTCGTATTGGTGGAACAGCGATCGGTATCTTGGCCCTGCGGCGCTGCTGCATGCCTATCGCTGGATCATTGACAGCCGGGACGAGGCGACGGGCGAGCGGCTGGACGATCTGGAGGATCCGTTCAAGCTGTATCGGTGCCACACGATCATGAACTGCGCCAAGACCTGCCCCAAGGGTCTGAACCCGGCCAAGGCGATTGCCGAGATCAAGAAGATGATGGTGGAGCGGACGATCTAGTTCAGCCGGAATGCCTGTCCCGTTGCCATTTCGATCCGCCAGCGGGTTTTGACCGAGGGGCAGCAACGCGGGTCGTCTGGACCGAGGGTACTTGTCGTGATCTCTACCCAGCCCGGACCGAAAGCGGGGTTTTCCGGTCCCATGCCAAAGAGGCCATCCACCCTGCGGGTCATGGACCAGCCTTGCCCTGCGCGTTGAAACAGACCCACGTCGATGCTGACACTACCCGCAGATCCGGGGATGTGGACATAGGCGATGGCCAGGGCGCGGGTCGCTGTCGCCGGGTCGGCGGTGTCCGGCATGAACTGCGCCATCTCTGGTGTGGCGCCGTCTGTGAGTTGTGAGATGATCAGAGCATCGAGATTGCCCCAGTCCTGTGCTAGTGCGGCGGGGACGCTGAGGAGACTGAGCAGAATGGCAGCGAGTGTTCGGCGCATGGCGGTGCGTCCCTTCTTAGAGAGTCATTTCAGTCTGGCAGGGTGGTCTGACAGGTCAAGCGGCGGGGTGTGATCTGATGCCGGTCCTTTTGCTTTTGCTGGGTCTTGCCGTGTTCGCCTATTTCTGGTGGCGCTGGCGGTTTACGACGCTGACGCGCGAATGCAGGTGGGGGCGCCGGGACACTGGTGTTGTGCGTTTTGCGGTTCAGAGACGCAGTCGGACGGGACCCCGCGCGTCTGTCTGAGAGATTAGCAGTAGGTTTCGACGCCCACCCATTGTGCATCGGAATATCGGCTGCCATGGGCAAAGCCCGCTGGCAGGAGGCGCGCGATTTCGGCACGGTCATCTTCCGTCAAGGTGATCTCCGCTCCCTGTGCAAGGTCGGCCAGATGGGCGGCGGTGCGCGTACCGGGAATCGGGATGATGTGATCGCCCTGATCCAGTGTCCAGGCGATGGCGGTGGCGGTCGTTGACCAACCATGCGAATGGGCGAATTCGCGAAACGGTGCGATGGCCGCGACGTTCGCGGCGAAGTTCGGTTCGAGAAACCGGGGCATGGTCGTGCGGATGTCGCCGTCAGGAAAGCCGGGCGGATGCGGGATCGTGTCGGTGGTCATGCCGCGTGCAATGGGCGAGAAGGCGACGAAGGCCACGCCCAGTTCGCGGCAGACTTGAAGCATTCCCAGTTCAGGCATCCGGGTCCAGAGAGAGTATTCGCTTTGGACCGCGGCGACAGGGTGGACAGCATGGGCGCGGCGGAGGGTGTGGGGTGCGATTTCGGAGAAGCCGAAGGCGCCGATCAGCCCCTCTTCCATGAAACCCACGAGGGTCTCGACGACCTCTTCCACAGGGCGTTCCTGTTCGCGGCGGTGAATGTAGTAAAGCTCCACATGATCGCGTCCGAGACGCTTCAGCGATCCTTCGAGAGAGGCGCGCAGCCGGTCTGGCGCGTTCGAGAACTCGCGTTTCGGCTGCGTATAGATGCCCGCCTTGGTCGCGATGTGAACCTTTGCGCCGGTTTGGCGCAGGTAGTCGCCAAGAACGGTTTCGCAGCGCCCTCCGCCATAGATCTCGGCAACGTCCCAATGGGTGACACCATGTTTCAGGGCGGCGTCGAGACAGGCAAAACTGTCTTCCTCGGTCGTGGGGCCGTACATGCCGCCGAAGCTCATGCAGCCAAGACCGACCGCACCGACCTGTTGCCCCGCAAGCGTGCGTTGTTTCATCGAAAGCTCCGGGCTCAGGCGAAGGCGGCGTTCAGGGCGATCTCGACCATGTCGCCGAAGCTGCGTTCGCGCTCTTCGGAGGGCAGTGCCTCGCCGGTTATCAGATGGTCCGAGACGGTCAGGACGGCAAGCGCACGCGCGCCGTGACGGGCGGCGACAGTGTAGAGTTCCGCAGCCTCCATCTCGACACCCAGAATGCCGTGGCGGATCATCTGTTCATTGAGATCGGGACGTTCGTCATAGAACACGTCCGAAGAATAGATGCCGCCGACATGGGTGGGCGTGCCTTTTTCTTCCGCTGCAGCGACCGCGCCGCGCAGCAGGGACCAGTCCGCGCAGGGTGCGAAGTTCAGCTCGCGGAAGATGCCGCGGGACGGGGTGGACAGGTTCGATGCCGTCATCGCGATGATGACATCGCGCACATTGATGTGCTCTTGCATCGCGCCGCATGAGCCGATCCGGATCAGGTTCTTTGCGCCGAAATCGCGGATCAGTTCATTTGCGTAGATCGAAAGGCTGGGCATTCCCATGCCCGACCCGTGGATCGTGACCCGATTTCCATTCCATGTGCCGGTAAAGCCCAGCATACCGCGCACCTGATTGATGCATTCCACATCTTTAAGGAAAGTCTCGGCTGCCCATTTCGCGCGATAGGGGTCGCCCGGCATTAGAACGGTTTCTGCGATCTGGCCCTTTTCGGCCCCGATATGAATGGACATCGCGGATCAGACAGCGAGTTTCTTCGGATCAGTGCCGGATTCAATTGCAGCCTTGTACCAAGCCGGCTGGCGGCCACGACCGCTCCAGGTCTGGGACGTATCATTTGGATTGCGGTATTTCGCGGGCGCCGGAGCTTTTTTAACGGATTTTTTACTATTCAGCAGATCGCTAAGTGAGAACCCGTGCTTCTTCGCAGCAGCTTCGGCATCCTTACGGGCCTGTTCGCGCTTGTTTTTTTCCCGTGCCTTGAACTCGGTATCGATTTCGTCACGCAGCTTTACCAAAGCTTTGTCGGTGAGTTTAGAAAGATTAACTGACATATCTACCTCCAATAGTCGTCACGTCATACGACCCTCAAGAGGTTTCTGCAATTGGACTTTTTCGAAAGGTTATTCGGCGGCAACAGCCCGCGGATCGACGAGCGCCACGATATCGAACATTATTCGATTCAATTCGAAATCTTTGGGTGTGTAAACACGAGCCACACCCATCGCGCGCAACCTTTCGGCATCGTCATCGGGTATGATTCCGCCCGCAATTACGGGAATGCCGTCCATACCAGCAGCGCGCATTCTGGTCATCAATTCTTCTATCAACGGAATGTGACTACCTGACAGGATCGAAATGCCCACTATATGAGCGTTCTCGGTGCGTGCGGCCTCAACGATCTCTTCCGGTGTTAGGCGAATGCCGTCATAGGCGATGTCCATGCCGCAGTCGCGGGCGCGGGCGGCGATCTGTTCAGCGCCGTTAGAGTGACCGTCGAGACCGGGCTTGCCGACAAGGAACTTGAGCCGGCGGCCCAGCGTATCCGACACGGCATTCACCGCTTCTCGGATCTCGTCGAGCCCTTCGGTTCTGTTCGACGGATTCGGAGATACGCCCGTGGGTGCGCGGTACTGGCCAAAGACCGAGCGGACGACATCGCCCCATTCGCCGGTGGTGGCGCCCGCGCGCGCAGCGGCTATGGAAGCGGGCATGACATTGCGACCCTCGCGGGCCGCGCTGCGCAGATCGTCGAGCGCCGTACGGACGAGGTTGTCATCGCGCGACGTGCGCCATTCCTGCAGGCGCTTGATCTGGTCGGCCTCGGCTTCGGCATCGGCGACCATGATTGCTTCGGGCCCCGATGTGAGCGGGCTGTCTTCGGCCTCCTGATACCGGTTCACGCCGACGACGATTGTATCGCCGCCTTCGATCCGGGAGATGCGTTCGGCATTCGCTTCGACCAGCCGGGATTTCATGTATTCGATCGACCGGATGGCACCACCCATAGCTTCGATCTGGGCAAGTTCAGCGCGTGCGCCGCCTTTGAGTTCGCCGACCTTTTTCTCAATTGCCGGATTTCCGTCGAACAGGTCTTCGTATTCCAGAAGGTCGGTCTCGAAGGCGAGGATTTGCTGCATCCTGAGGGACCACTGTTGATCCCATGGGCGCGGCAGGCCCAAAGCCTCATTCCAGGCGGGAAGCTGAACGGCGCGGGCGCGAGCGTTTTTCGACAAGGTCACCGCAAGCATTTCCAAGAGGATGCGGTAGACGTTGTTTTCGGGTTGCTGTTCGGTCAGGCCAAGCGAGTTGACCTGTACCCCGTAGCGGAAGCGCCGGAATTTCGCGTCTTCGACACCGTAGCGGTCGCGGCAGATTTCATCCCAAAGATCGACGAAGGCGCGCATCTTGCACATTTCGGTCACGAAGCGGATGCCCGCATTCACGAAGAAAGAGATGCGTCCGACCATTTCCGGAAAGTGTTCGGCGGGGACCTTGCTCTTGAGATCGTCGAGAACAGCGGTCGCGGTCGCCAGCGCAAAGGCCAGTTCCTGTTCCGGTGTCGCGCCAGCCTCTTGCAGGTGGTAGGAGCAGACATTCATCGGGTTCCACTTGGGGAGGTGTTCGCGGGTATAGGCCGCGACATCGGTGATCATCCGCAAGCTGGGTTCGGGCGGGCAGACATAGGTGCCGCGCGATAGATATTCCTTGATGATGTCGTTCTGGACGGTACCCTGCAGCTTTGAGACATCGGCCCCCTGTTCCTCGGCGGCTGCGATGTAAAGCGCCAACAGCCAGGGTGCCGTGGCATTGATCGTCATCGACGTGTTCATCTGTTCCAGCGGGATGTCGGCGAAAAGCGCACGCATATCGCCAAGGTGCGCGACGGGCACGCCGACCTTTCCGACCTCGCCACGGGCAAGCACATGGTCGCTGTCATATCCCGTCTGTGTCGGCAGGTCGAAGGCGACCGACAACCCCGTCTGCCCTTTCGCCAGATTACCACGGTATAGTTCGTTCGAGGCCTTTGCCGTCGAATGGCCAGCATAGGTCCGGAACAGCCATGGCCGATCCTTCTTTGGCTGATCGTTTTGCATCTGCGACATGGCAAGGCCCTCGGAATCAGATTGAGTAATTTTATTTCGCCCAGTGCTTCATATGTGGAATATTATGGCGTTGTCAATTCGCCGCACTGCGGCATCGAAGCTATGATAGCAGAAATGAAGCTTTGTGCTGCGGCACTGACAGAGATGGTGCGGGTCTTTCGCAGTTCAGGTCGCTTGGCACCGGGGCACAGGCGTGCAAACGTCGCCGGGATGTTACTTCGTTCAGACGCTTCATGACCCAGACCGTCGAATTGCCGCTTTGGCTGTTCATCGTGATTTTGTTGTTCGCGGCGGTGACGGCTGCGTCGCATTTCCTTTTCCCGTCGGTGCGGTGGTTCTTGAGGCGGCGCGCGGAACGGTTGGTGGCGGAACTCAACAAGCGGCTCGAACGCCCGATCCAGCCCTTCAAACTGGCGCGGCGCACGGACATGATCCAGCGGCTGATCTATGATCCGAAGGTGGCCGAGGCGATTACCGACCATGCCAAGGACACCGGTGTGCGCGAGGATGTGGCGTTCGAACAGGCGCGGCGCTATGCGCGCGAGATCGTTCCCGGGTTCAGCGCGACGGCCTATTTCAGCATCGCCATTCGTCTGGCACGCTGGCTTTCGACCCGCCTCTATCATGTGCGAATGGGTCACTATGATGCCGAAGTGCTGAAGTCGATCGATGCGGATGCGACGATTGTCTATGTGATCAACCATCGCTCGAACATGGACTATGTGCTGGTGACCTATCTGGTCGCTGATCAGTCTGCCCTGTCCTATGCGGTGGGTGAATGGGCGCGGATCTGGCCATTACGCCCGTTGATCCGGGCGCTGGGCGGGTACTTCATCCGGCGCAGGTCGCGTAGCGGGCTTTATCGCAGGGTGCTGGCCCGATACGTTCAGCTGGCGACGGCGGGCGGCGTGATGCAGGCCGTGTTCCCCGAGGGCGGGCTAAGTCAGGATGGCCGGCTTGGTGCCCCCAAGGTCGGTATCCTGAGCTATGTTGTGGATGATTTCGACCCGGAGGAACGGGATGTGGTCTTTGTTCCGGTCGCGCTGAACTATGATCGGGTGGTGGAAGACACCCTGCTGATCGAGGCGAGACGAAAAGGCGAGAAGCGGTTTCGCGGGACGATTCCATCGGCGATAGCGTTCACACTTCGGTACATTTGGCGCAGGATCACGGGGCGGGCCCGGCGGTTCGGCGCTGCGGCGGTGTCTTTTGGTGAGCCTTTGTCGTTGCGCGCGACGCCTGGCTTGCGAACCGCTTCGGGCGTTGCCACGGAGATGATGCACCGCATTGCTCGCGTGACCCCGATACTTCCGGTCCCTTTGGTTTGCGCAATGCTGGACCGGGCCGAGGGGCAGATCAGCCGGAGCGACATGCTTGTGGCACTGACAGAAGCTTCGGGTGCAATGCGCGATGGCGGTGCTGTCATGCTGTTGCCCGGTGATGGGGCCGAGGACGTACTGGAGGAAGCACTGCGGCATCTGGTTGTCCGGAAGATCGTTCTGGACGAGGACGAAACGCTTTCCGTACTTCCGGGGAAAGAAGATCTGGTGGCCTATTATGCAGCATCGATCCTTGAAGTGGCCGATGCACTTGCGGCAAGATCCCTGCCGATGGATGTGGGTTCGGATCAGGTCGATCCGGAAATAGAAAAGACATAAAATTTCAAAATTCGATAAAATATGTTTGCAAAATTACCCATCGGTCTCTAATTCACGCCAGACGGCGCTTGCGATTCTGCGATGCGGCACGGACACTGTAACGGAGTTTGACAATGGCCCTGGACACGGAAGCCCCCCAGATGACGACCACATATGATGCCCCGACCAAGGACCTTTACGATATGGGAGAAATCCCTCCGATGGGTCATGTGCCATCGCAGATGCATGCATGGGTGATCCGGCGAGAGCGCCATGGCGAGCCGGATAAAGCGATGCTTCAGGAGGTCGTGGATACCCCCAAGGTCGACTCGCACGAGGTTCTTGTCCTCGTGATGGCGGCGGGGGTCAACTACAATGGCGTTTGGGCCGCTTTGGGTCAGCCGGTTTCGGTCTTCGATGTGCACAAGGCGCCCTACGCAATCGTGGGATCGGACGCGGCAGGGATCGTCTGGGCCGTGGGTGAAAAGGTGAAGCGCTGGAAGGTCGGCGATGAAGTTGTCATTCACTGCAATCAGGATGACGGCGACGACGAAGAGTGTAATGGCGGCGACCCGATGTATTCGCCCAGCCAGAGGATCTGGGGGTATGAGACGGCGGATGGGAGCTTCGGACAGTTTACCTGCGTCCAGTCCCAGCAGCTGATGCCGCGGCCCAAGCACCTGACCTGGGAAGAGGCTGCGTGTTATACGCTGACGCTGGCCACGGCCTACCGGATGCTGTTCGGGCACGAGCCCCACGATCTGAAACCCGGTCAGAACGTTCTGGTCTGGGGGGCGTCCGGGGGGCTTGGTTCCTACGCGATTCAGCTGATCAATACGGCAGGCGCGAACGCGATTGGCATTATAAGTGACGAGGACAAACGCGAGTTCGTCATGGGGCTTGGCGCGAAGGGTGTGATCAATCGCAAGGATTTCAATTGCTGGGGCCAGATGCCGACCGTGAACACCCCGGAATACAAGGAATGGTTTGCCGAGGCGCGCCGCTTTGGCAAGGCGATCTGGGAGATCACCGGCAAAGGCGTGAATGTCGATATGGTGTTCGAACATCCGGGCGAGGCCACTTTTCCGGTTTCTACCTTCGTCTGTAAGAAGGGCGGGATGGTTGTGATCTGCGCCGGTACCACCGGGTTCAACCTGACCTTTGACGTCCGGTACATGTGGATGCACCAGAAACGTCTGCAGGG
This sequence comes from uncultured Paracoccaceae bacterium, assembly GCA_947503175.1. Classification (GTDB taxonomy): domain Bacteria; phylum Pseudomonadota; class Alphaproteobacteria; order Rhodobacterales; family Rhodobacteraceae; genus Ovoidimarina. The sequence continues at coordinate 527,947 of CANNCO010000002.1, read as the reverse complement.
CAGCCACTTTGCCCATCTCAAGCAGGCCAGTGCTGCCAACAAGCTGATGCTTGAGCGTCGACTTGACCCCTGCATGTCCGAGGTCTTTCCGTGGGAGCAATTGCCCACTGCGCATATGAAGATGCTGCGGAACGAGCATAAGCCGGGCAATATGAGTGTTCTCGTTCAGGCACCAAAGACCGGGCTCAGGACTTTTGAAGACGTTCTGGAGGCCAGTAATCAGGTCTGAACTAGATGGTCGATTCGGACCTTGGAGCGGCCCTTTTCAGGGCCGTTTCGCGTTTATGTCTGCGTCGCCTCAAAGCATTCAGCAGGTTATAAGCAACGCCCTCACCATTTCTGGGGAGTTGTTTTGCGCGAATAGTGGCCATCAGGCGGCTCTGATACGCTGGTGTTAACGTGTTGTTAACGAATGATGGGGAAGCTCTACGATGTCGAACGAATGGATACTGGACGTCATCGCTGATCTGCGTCGCTTTGCAGATCTTAATCAAATGCCGCGCCTTGCGGTTCAGTTGGACCAGTCCGCCGCCATGGCGCAGGTCGAACTGGACCTCTCGGAAGCGCGCACGTCAGCCGGAGAAATGGCGACGAATGCAGAGCTTGGTCGAACCGTTTCTGGACGAACTACAGAACGTCAAAACGCTTGATGAACTAAATCAGCAAATCGGAACCTTGCGCGATAAGCTGGATGTGGAGCATCTGGTTTACCACTCCGTTAACAGTACGGGCGACCAATATGCCGCCCTTACATATAATCCCGAATGGGTCGACAGATATATCGAGCAGGACTATGCCCGGCTCGATCCGGTGGTACAGGGCTGTTACCGCCGGTTCGTGCCGGTCGACTGGAAAGACCTTGACTGGACAGGGAAGGCGCAACGCGAGTTCCTGATCGAAGCGATCGATTCCGGGGTCGGCAATCAGGGCTTTTCGGTTCCGATCCGTGGGCCGAACGGTCAGTTCGCGATGGTCACGATCAGCCACACCGCGACTGACGAGCTATGGCAGCTCTACACGCAGGAACGGTCGCGCACGCTGATCCTTCTGGCGCATTTCATCAATCAGAAGGCACTTGAAATCGAACGGGGCACCGATGTCGTCGCATTGAAGAACCTGAGCCCCCGTGAAACCGATAGCGTGCGCATGATCGCGCTGGGATACAGCCGCGCACAGGCGGCGGATGCGCTTTCGATCTCCGAGCATACCCTGCGGGTCTATCTGGAAAGCGCGCGTTTCAAGCTCGGCGCCCTGAACACCACGCACGCGATTGCGCGTGCGATGTCGCTGGGTCTGATCGTTATCTGATCGAACGGGTTAACGGCCCGTCCGCGCCCCTAATGCCGTCTTAAATCTCCGTCGTCCAAATCCGTGCTGCAGCTAGAAGCACGGAGACGACATGCTCAGATACATCCCGGCGCGGGACCTTTCCCGATTTCCGAAATTGGCGCAGTCGATGTTCCTCGATCGGACCGCGCAATTTGCGGATCGGCTTGGGTGGCCCGTGCAGGTCGGGCCGGATGGCGGCGAGCGCGATGAATACGATGCGCTGGACCCGGTGTATGTGATCTGGGAGCGTCGGGATGGCGGCCATGGGGGATCGATGCGGTTTCTGCCGACGACCGGCCGAACGATGGTGGACGATCATTTCTCTGATCTTGTTCAGGGCGCGAAGATCAAGAGCCCGTATATCTGGGAATGCACTCGGTTTTGCCTTGCCCCGGACGCCAGCGCGGGGGTCGCACCGGCGCTGATGCTGGGTGGCCTTGAGCTGGGCCTGCGTCAGGGGCTGAGCCATGCAATCGGCGTGTTCGATGCCCGCATGATCCGTGTCTACCGCCGGTTGGGATGGCCCGCGGCGCCGATGGGGCGGCGCGGTGAGGGCACCAATGCGATCATGGCGGGGATGTGGGATTTCGACCCGGCGCACCGCGCCGCGCTGTTGCGGCGGGCCAGGGTCTCTGCTGAACTATCCGAACACTGGTGGCGGCGATCAATGGACGCGCTGGACCTGACGGAAGCCGTCTAAGGACGCTGGTCCCCGGCGCGAGCCGCGCGTATGGTCGCGCCATGTCCGGCACCGCCCTTTCCCTTTCCGAAGATCAGGCAGAAGCCTTTGACCAGGTGACAGAAATGCTCCGTGGCGCGGGTATTGATCTGGACGAAGGAACAACGACACCGCGCGCAGAAGGCCGAGAGGGCGTGATGGCCGTTCTCGGCAAGGCGGGGACGGGTAAGACGCTGCTTCTTGCAGAGTTGACGCGTGCGCTGGAGGCGGCGGGCGTCGACGTGGTTTCGGGTGACTACGAAAGCCGCCGCGCAAAGACAAAACGGACGCTGGCGGTCCTTGCGCCGACGAACAAGGCGGCAAGTGTGCTGCGGATGCAGGGCGTGCCTGCGACGACGATCCACCGGATCATCTATACGCCCGTCTATGACCCGGAGTTCGAGAAGGTTGCCGAATGGCTGGCGGGCGATGGCGAGCGACCGCAGATCGAAGCGCTGACCGATGCGGCACTGGACCGGGCGAAGGCATTCTACGACACCCATCGATCCGTGCCCGGCGCATTGGCCGCCGCGGGCCTGCGCGGGTCGGATTTCATCACCGGATGGAAGCGGCGCGAAGACCCGCTTGATATCGGGTTGGTGGATGAGACCTCGATGCTGGACGACAAACAGTTCGACGATCTGAAGGAAATCTTTCCCACGCTTTTTCTGTTCGGCGACCCGGCGCAGCTTGCCCCGGTGAACCAGTCAGGCGCCATGGTGTTCGATGCGCTCCCGGCATCCCGGAAGCTTGAACTGTCGCGGGTACATCGACAGGAGGCGGACAGCCCCATTCTCGATCTTGCCCATGCGCTGGGCGACGAGAATCTGGGCTTCGAGGCATTCGAGCGAATGGTGGAGGATGCGGCGCGCAAGGATGACCGGATCGTCGTCTCGCCGCGCGTGGATTCTGACATGATGGCGAGGTCTCCGGTGCTGGTCTGGCGGAATGCCACGCGCATCCGCCTGATCCAGGCATTTCGTGCGGCGCATGGGGCGACGGTGGATACGCTGTTGCCGGGTGAGCCTTTGATTTGCGACGGGCTTGAACTGCCTCTGAAGCACCGCAAGAAGCGGATCGATCTGGAGGCGCGGGGGCTGATCAAGGGGGCGCAGGCGATCTATCTGGGGCCGGGAAAACGGCCCGGCTTTTCGCGGTTGCATCTGGTGGGGGCCGAGGATCCACAACTGTCCGTCGCGTCGATCGTGAAGATCGAGATGCCGGATGAGGAAGAACCGTTCATACCGTTTGCAGCGACCATGGGTGCCGCGTTCCTGCATGGCGCGGCGGTAACGATCCACAAGGCGCAAGGGTCGCAATGGGACGCGGTTCAGGTATTTGCCCCCGATCTTTATGCCGCGTCGCGTGCTGGGCGCATCGAGGCGGGCATACCGCTGTGGAAAAGGCTGGCCTATGTGGCGATCACGCGGGCGGCAGAGCGGCTGTTCTGGGTGACAAGGTACCGGCTGGGCAAGCCGCAAAGCGAGCTTCGTGTGGACGATTTGCAGGTACCGGTAGTACCCTTGACGCTGACGAGCGAGGAGGACGGGACATGAGGCGAACCATGTTGGTGACCGGAGCGAGTTCCGGCATCGGACGCGCCACAGCAGAAGCGGCGCTTTCCGCCGGGTGGCGTGTCGGCCTTTTTGCACGCAGGCGAGAACCGTTGGACGAAGTCGCCCGGCTGGGTGAGGCGCTGGTGCTGCCTGGAGACGTGACACGGCTTACAGATATTGAGGCGGCAGTGGCACAACTGGCGGATACCTGGGGGCGGCTGGATGTTCTGTTCAACAACGCGGGGATATTCACGCCACAAGGAACAATCGATGAGATCGACCTGTCGGACTGGACCAATGCGGTTGCGGTTAACCTGACGGGGATGTTCCATTCCGCACGCGCGGCGTTCTCCCAGATGCGGCGGCAGGACCCTATGGGCGGGCGGATCATCAATAACGGTTCGATTTCGGCTTACGTGCCGCGCGAAGGGTCGGTCTGCTATACGACGACAAAACATGCGATCACCGGGCTTACAAAGTCGCTTTCTCTCGATGGGCGTCCGTTCGATATCGCCTGCGGGCAGATTGATATCGGAAACGCGCGCACACCGATCCTCGAAGGTCTTGTCGAGAAGGCGGTGGCGAGCGGGGCCGTGCCGCCGCCAACAATGGACGTATCCGATGCCGCACGGTCGGTTCTGCACATGGCTGACCTTCCGCCGGAGGCGAACGTTCAGTTCATGACAGTGATGGCGACGAACATGCCCTATATCGGGCGAGGCTAGCCGCGCAGATATCGGAAAAATGCCGACGCACCCCAACCGGCGGCAATTGCAATCGCAAGCGACATAAGCCCGTAAATCAGGGGCTGTTGCCGGGACAGATCGAACAGGAAACGTTCCAACCCGACCTTGTCGACGAAAATCACCGTCTCGTCGCTGGCGATGACGCGGCCGTTGCGCGTCAGGAAGAAGCGGGTGGTGTAGTTACCCTCGGTCAGGTTCGCAGGAAGCCGGATCGACGTGTTGAACAGGGTGGATTGGTTGAACTCCACCGTGCCGATGTTCGTCTGGTAAAGATCGTCTTCTTCACGGATGCGGATCAACGCCTCGGTAAAACGCTCGGGGTTGCTGACGTCGCCGGGTGCACCGACCGAGCGGATCGCGCGGGAGACAGAAACCCTGTGGCGCAGATCCTCGGTCTCGGTCAGAACCTCGTTCCACGGTGCAGAGGTTGCCACCGCATAATAAGTGGGTGCGCGGTCGACCTCGACACCCTCGACATTGATCCAGATGCCGAAACGGCGATCCTTCTTGCGGACGACGACCGGTTCGGATGGCCCGGCCACAGTGACGATGACTTGAAGCGGGGCTTCGGGGATTTCGGCCTCGCGCTTGACCGCACCGAAGATCAGGATGTCGGAGCCATCGAAATTCGTCGTGATCGAAATGCGGTCGCGGCTGAGACCGGCCACAACCTCTTCGGCTGCAATCGGCGCGCTCAGAGCGAGAAGCACTGTTATGGCGCGGAGCAGCATCAGTGCCCTCCGGGTGCGCCGAGCGAGTATAGCTCGGCCGGCATGACCAGAAGATCGAATGCCAGTTTGCCGCAGACTGCGAGAACCATGATGGCCAGCAGAATGCGCAACTGTTCGGCCTTGAGCTTGGTTCCGATCTGGGTGCCGACCTGCGCGCCGATCACGCCGCCGACCAAGAGAAGCACCGCCAGCACCATGTCCACCGTGAAGTTGGTGGTGGCGTGCAGCAACGTGGTGAATGCGGTCACAAAGATGATCTGGAACAGCGAGGTGCCGACCACGACCTTGGTGGGCATGCCCAGAAGATAAATCATCGCGGGAACCATGATGAACCCGCCGCCGACGCCCATGATCGCCGCCAGAACACCCACCATGACACCAACGATGACCGGCGGAATGACCGAGATGTAGAGCCCCGATGTGCGGAACTTCATCTTGAAGGGCAGGGCATGGATCCAGGTATGTTTCTTGCGCTTCGGCGCGGCACCCCGGCGTGTTTTGCGAATGGCATTCAACGACTCGACGAACATCAGGCTGCCGATCACGCCGAGGAAGACGACGTAACAAAGGCGGACAAGCAGATCGACCTGCCCGATGGCCTTGAGCGTGTTGAACAACTGAACGCCAAGGGCGGCCCCGATCAGACCGCCGATCAACAGGACCGTGCCCATTCGGAAATCGACCGTGCGCCTCCTGACATGGGCCAGAACGCCGGAAAAGGACGAGGCGACGATCTGGTTCGCTTCGGTTGCGACCGCGACTGCGGGCGGGATGCCGATGAAGAACAGAAGCGGTGTCATCAAGAAGCCGCCGCCGACCCCGAACATGCCTGATAGCACGCCTACAAGGCCGCCCAGCCCCAAAAGGAGGAAAGCATTGACCGAGACTTCGGCGATCGGCAGGTAAATCTGCATGGCACGATCCTAACGCACTGATCGTGGCTTACAGAAGGCCAGCGGATCCTGATAGAGCCAGATATGCGACATTTCGGAACGAATTGGGTTTTTTTACGCGCATGTCGCATAACCCGCCGGCATTGCGGGGGAATTCACTGAAATCCAAACGCGAACCAGATGCCGACTATCGTTCTTTCACATAAGGTTCGCCACCGGCGCGCGGCGGGATTGCCTTTCCAACGAAACCCGCCAGGATTACCACCGTCAGGATGTAAGGCAGCGCATCCAGAAGCTGTATCTGGATTTTGAAACCTATCACTTCCTCGATGACATTGGGGCGAAGGGCAATCGCCTGCAAAAACCCGAACAGCAGACAGGCATAGAGCGCATGCCACGGGCGCCACTTGGCGAAGATAAGTGCGGCCAGTGCGATGAAGCCCCGGCCGGCCGACATATCCTTGACGAAGCCTGCCTGCAGGGCAGTCGCAAGATAGGCCCCGGCAATGCCGCAGAGCATGCCGCAGATCGCAACCGCCGCGAAACGCAGACCCACAACGGAAACACCTGCGGTGTCGACTGCCCCGGGATTCTCGCCAACGGCCCGGAGGCGCAGCCCGAACCGGGTGCGGAACAGAATGTACCAACTGAGCGGGACCGCGAGCAAAGCCAGATAGACAATCAGCGTGTGGCCCGAGATCAGCTCCGCATAGATCGGGCCGAAGATCGGAACATCCGCTAGCGCAGAAGCAAAAGGCAGTTCGATCGGCGAGAACCGGGCGAGGCCTTCCAGCGCGGGTGTGCGCCCACCCTGTTGGAACCAGTCCTGAGCGATCACGACGGTCAGGCCGGCAGCCAGAAAGTTGATGGCGACACCCGAGATGAGCTGATTGCCGCGGAACGTGATGGAGGCCACGCCGTGAAGAGCTGACAGGGCCACGGAGACACCGATCCCGGCCAGAAGGCCGATCCAGACCGAACCGGAGACAAAGGCGATTGCGGCGGATACGAAAGCAGCGGCCAGCATTTTGCCCTCAAGCCCGATATCGAAGATACCGGCCCGTTCCGAGAAAAGGCCTGCAAGACAGGCCAAAAGAAGCGGCGTTGCAAGTCGAATGGTCGAGTCGAGGATCTGGAGGATGGTCAGGAAGTCCATGGATCAGATCCTCGACACGGTGAGCTTGAAAGCGGCGAAGACGAAGAACGCCCCAAGCGTGGCATCCACCCAGCGCCGGGCCGATTGATATGCGGCCCGGATCGGGCGGGAGGACAGGAAGATTGCCCATGCGCCGTGGCAAAAGAACGAGATTAGAAACGCACCCAGAACGAACAGCGCCGCGATGCCGATACCGCCGCCCGTGGTCGCGCCAACCGATGCGATGGCCAGCCAGAATACGATCGCCTTGGGGTTTGTTACCTGAAGAAGGAAGCCTGCAATGAAATGAGCCCATGGGGATCTGAGGGGCACGTTCGCAGCCACGACCTTGGGTGGTGTGGCGGCTTTTCGGAAGGAAGTCCAAGCGAGATAGAGAAGGTAGCAGGCCCCCAAGACCCGAAGAAGCGTCATCGCCCACGCGGCCTGTGACAGCAGTAATCCGACGCCCAGTAGCGTCGAGACGTTGATGACAACGCTTCCCGTCGCGATACCTGCGGATGCAGTTAGCGCGGCGCTCCGGCCCTGTCCCATGGCGATCCCCAGCAGCATGGCGACGGCGGGGCCCGGCGACGATGCGGCTACGAAGAGGATCGCATAAGCGGCGATGAAGCCCGGCAGGAACGGAAGAAGATCGGTCATTCCGCAGGCTCCGATATTGAGGTTGCAGCCTGCCGCCTGCGTCGTGCCGCGAGGAACATTCGTTCAAGTGGCATGCGCACCATATTGTCGAGCGCACCGGTGAACAGGATCACCAGCGCCTGAATGACCACGACCAGTTCGCGCGGAATATTCGACCAGAGCGACAGTTCCGCACCGCCCTGATAGAGAAATCCGAACAAAAGCGCGGCGAGGAAGACTCCGAAAGGATGCGACCGGCCCATCAGCGCTACCGCGATGCCGATGAAGCCTGCGCCTTCGACGGAGTTCAGGACCAGCCGTTCGGCCTCGCCCATCACGTTGTTGATGGCCATACAGCCCGCCAGCGCGCCTGATATGAGCATGGCGATCATGATGATCTTGGTGGGCGAGATACCGGCATAGATCGCTGCGGGTTCCGAATGCCCGTAGGCCCGGATGGCATAGCCCAGCCGTGTTCGCCAGATCAGCCACCAGACCATGACACAGGCGGCGATTGCGACGAAGAACGTGACATTGACGGGCGCACCGCGGAACAGCGTGACGCCGAAGGTCGAGAACATGTCCTGAAATGTGGGCAGATTGGTGCCCGGCGGGAAGCGGCCCGATGCGGGATCCATCTGTCCCTGTGGCCGCAGGACGTTGACCAGCATGTAATTCAGCAGGGCCGCGCCGATGAAGTTGAACATGATCGTCGTGATTACGATATGGCTGCCGCGTTTGGCCTGCAGGTAGGCAGGGATGGCGGCCCAGGCCGCTCCGAACAATGCACCGCCGATGATCGCGGCAGGCAGAACAAGGGTCCAGTGCGGCCAATTGAAGGACAGGCAGACAAGGGCGACGCCCAATCCGCCCAGCATGGCCTGACCTTCGCCACCGATATTGAACATCCGGGCATGGAAGGCCACGGCGACCGCGAGGCCCGTGAACATGAAATTTGTGGCGTAGTAGAGCGTGTAACCCCAGCCATAGGTCGACCCGAGTGCTCCGGTGACCATCGTCTTGACCGCTTCCACCGGGCTTTCACCGATTGCGAGGATGACGAGGCTTGAAAGGATCGCCGCGATGATCAGACTGATCAGCGGAATGACAAAAACATCAACCCATTTCGGCATCGTGTCCATCGATCAGCCCCCCACTGCCACTGCCAGCGCATCGGATCCGTCCACGCCCGCCATCAGAAGGCCAAGCTCGCGCTGATCCGTCTGGTCGGGCAGGCGTTCGCCCATGATGTGCCCGTCGAACATGACCGCGATCCGATCGCTGAGCGACATGATCTCGTCCAGTTCCACGGAGACGAGCAGGATCGCCTTTCCGGCATCGCGCAGCGCCACGATCTGTTTGTGAATGAACTCGATGGCGCCGATATCGACGCCGCGGGTTGGCTGGCCCACGAGCAACAGCTCGGGACTTCGTTCGATCTCGCGTGCAACGACGATCTTTTGCTGGTTGCCGCCGGAAAAGTTCTTGGCCGTTAGCCAAGGGTTCGGTGGCCTGACATCGAATTTCTCCATCTTGCGGGCCGTGTCTTCGCGCAGCGCGGCGTTGTCCATCCAGAACGCGCCTTTGTTATAGGCGTCATCGTTGTAATAGCCGAAGGCCATGTTTTCCCACGCAAAAAAATCCATGATCAGCCCCTTGGACTGACGGTCTTCGGGCACGTGGGCAATGCTTCGGGCGCGCCTTGACTGGCCATCTGAATACTTGCCGGTCAGATCAAGCTCGTCGCCGTTCAGGCGTATGTTGCCGGTGCCCTGGGTCATGCCGCCCAGAATTTCCAGCAGTTCGGACTGTCCGTTCCCGGCCACTCCCGCGATCCCCAGTATTTCTCCGGCCCGCACGTTCAGCGAAACGCCCTTGAGCCGTTCGACGCCCTTGTCGTCGGTCGTTCGCAGGTTTTCGATTTCAAGTACAGTCTTACCAGGTTTCGCAGGCATCTTGTCGACCCGCAAAAGCACCTTGCGGCCGACCATAAGCTCGGCAAGCTGTTCCGGGCTGGTCTCGGATGTTTTGACGGTTGCCGTCATCTCGCCCCGCCGCATTACACTGACCGTGTCGGTGACATCCATGATTTCGCGCAGTTTGTGCGTGATCAGAACGATGGTTTTGCCCTGCTCACGCAGTCCCCGAAGGATACGGAAAAGGTGGTCGGCCTCCGCCGGGGTCAGGACGCCCGTGGGTTCGTCCAGGATCAGGATATCCGCTTGACGATAAAGGGCTTTCAGAATTTCGACGCGTTGCTGCATGCCGACACCGATTTCTTCGATCAGCGCGTCGGGATCGGTCTTGAGTTCATATTCTTCCGACAGGCGGGTCAATTCGGCCCGAGCCTTGGCCAAAGACGGTCGCAGCAACGCGCCTTCCTCGGCCCCCAGAACGACGTTTTCCAGGATCGTGAAGTTCTCTACCAGCTTGAAATGTTGAAAAACCATCCCGATGCCCGCCGCGATGGCGGCCTGGCTGTTCGGGATTTCGGTGCGGTTTCCCGAGATGAAAATCTCGCCCTTATCGGCCTTGTAGAAGCCGTAAAGGATCGACATCAGGGTCGACTTGCCCGCGCCGTTCTCGCCGATAATGCCGTGAATCGTGCCGGGCATGACCCGGATTGAAATGTCTTTGTTCGCCTGAACAGGACCAAAGGCCTTGGAGATGCCTTTGAGTTCGATGGCGGGCGCGTCGCTCATCTGGGTGCCCCCGTTTCGGAAGAAGCCGCGCCCATTGCGGGCGCGGCTTGGTATTCTTGCATGCTTGGTCGCTTCAGAATTCGAAGACCGGGCAGCTGTCGTTTGCGTAGTAGCTTGCCACGTCAAGCTCACCATCGATGATCTGCTGGCGGGCTTCTTCGACGGCGGCGCGCATCTCATCGGTGATCAGGCTTTCGTTGTGCTCGTCTACGGCATATCCGACACCTTCTTCCTCAAGACCAAGGCGGATCTGAATGCCGGTTTCTAGGTTTTCACCTGCCGACATCGCATCGAACACGGCGACATCGACACGCTTCAGCATCGAGGTCAGAACCGAGCCCGGGTGCAGGTAGTTCTGGTTGGAATCGACGCCGATCGAAAAGATCCCTTCGTCCGCAGCGGTTTGCAGGACACCGACACCGGTACCACCAGCCGCGGCATAGACAACATCCGCACCCTGACCGATCTGGGCGCGCGTCAGTTCGCCACCCTTCACCGGGTCGTTCCATGCGGTCGGTGTCGTGCCGGTCATATTGGCGACAAGGTTGATATCGGGATTAACTGCCTTCGCGCCCTGAGCGTAGCCACAACCGAAGTGACGGATAAGCGGGACGTCCATGCCGCCTACGAACCCGATCGTGCCGGTTTCCGACGCCATCGCCGCCAGCATGCCGACAAGATAGCTGCCCTGATGTTCTTCGAAGGCGATCATCTGTACGTTGGCCGGTATCTCGGGCAGGAAGCCGTCGACATTGACGAACTTGATATCCGGATAGTCGGGGGCCACCGACGCAATCGGGTCGGCCATCGCAAAGCCGGTTGTAATGATCGGGTTTGCGCCCGATTCGGCGAACCTGCGCAGGGCCTGTTCCCGCTGTGCTTCGGAACTCAGTTCGATATCGCGAAAGGTGCCGCCGGTCTCTTCGGCCCAGCGGGTTGCGCCGTTAAAGGCGGCTTCGTTGAAGGATTTATCGAACTTGCCGCCCAGATCGTAGATTACGGCGGGCTCGGCCGTTGCCACACCTGCCGAAAGGGCAAGGGTCGCGGCGGCGCCGAGAAGTTTGGTCATGAAGGTCATCAGGGTCTCCCGTACAAGGTTCTGAGGCGGTCCGTCATTCGGTGCGGATGCCCATGAAAACGACTGATCCTAAACAGATCATTGGCAGATAAGGCCGCAGTGGCGGAGTAGGGTCAAGCGGTTTTCCCGGAATCGCAATCTCGTCGCATCTGACGCAAGGTCAGCTCACAGGGAACGTTTTCTGAAAGAGGAACGCATCGACCGGTTTGCCCGTTTTACGCGCATAATAGCCGGAACGTCGGCCGGATTGAGTCCAGCCCGTATGGCGATAAAGGGCGATCGCCGGATGATTATCGGCGGCAACTTCGAGAAACGCGGCAGTTGCGCCGCGCCTGGTCAACTCTGCTTCGAACGCCGATAGCAGAGCGCTACCGAGCCCCTTGCGCTGATGATCGGGATCGATGGACAGCGTCAGCAATTCGCCCTCATCGGGGGTAGACCGGCCAATAGCGAAACCGTTCGGCGCTGCGACCAAAAACACGCCTTTCGTGGCAAGGATGCTCCGGAACTCCGCGGCTGCCCACGGGCGATCCGGCAGCATGGCGCGGGCGTGAATCTTCGCCATTTCTTCTGGCGTCACGGCAGGATGACCGGAGAAACGATGCGCGATGGGGCCGCGTCGGGTGCACGTATGTAAAGGGGGGCGGGCCGTTTTCCGGTTTCGCCGGCCTGGAATCGCTCCATCGCGATCGAAGCAAGGTGCTGGATTCCCGTTCCTTCCCAATCCGGACCGGTTGCCGGGGGCTGGTCGTCAGGTTCTGAATCAATCCAGGGCGTGCCGTCGGGGACGTTGCCACTGAACTTCTGGACGTAAGCCGCGCCGCGCGGGGCAGGGAGACGGACATGTTCAGCGCCATCACGGGCGACCTCGAAGGTCGAGATCCCTATGGAGGGAATGCCAAGCGACAAAGACAGTCCCCGAGCGGACGCCACCGCGATGCGAATGCCGGTGAAATTCCCCGGACCGATGCCGACACCGATGGCGTCTATGTCTTTCCAGGTCAGTTCCGCCGCAGCCAGCATCTCTTCGAGCAATGGAAACAGGCGTTCTGCCTGCCCGCGTGTCATCTCCTCATAGCGTTCCGCAATGATCTCGTCACGGCAAAGTAAGACGGCCGCGCAATGCGCGGCCGATGTGTCGAAAGCCAGAAGGATCGGGTCAGGCCGCGACAGGGCGCACCTCGACAACTTCCGGGATATAGTGCCGAAGAAGGTTTTCGATCCCCATCTTCAGGGTCAGCGTCGAAGAAGGGCATCCCGCGCACGCGCCTTGCATATGAAGATAGACGATCCCACGGTCGAAGCCGTGGAACGTGATGTCGCCGCCATCCTGTGCAACGGCCGGACGTACGCGCGTGTCCAGCAGCTCTTTGATCTGATTGACAATACCGGAATCCGGGCCGTCATGAGCGGCGTGACCGGACGGTTGTTCTGCGTCGCCGTCCAGTACGGGCTGGCCCGACTGGAAGTGCTCCATGATCCCGCCGAGCAGCGCGGGCTTGATATGGTCCCACTCGACCGGATCGGCTTTTGTCACAGTTACGAAGTCACTGCCGAAAAAGACACCTGTTACGCCGTCGATGGCGAACAGACGCTGTGCCAGCGGTGAACTTCCCGCGGAATCGGCGTTCGGGAAATCGGCTGTACCCGTGCCCAGGACAGACTGGCCGGGAAGAAACTTAAGTGTCGCCGGGTTTGGCGTGGACTCGGTCTGGATGAACATGCGCGTGCCTCCATTAAGATCTTTAATATGAGGGTGCGGGGACCCATCGTCAAGACATTGGAACCATTCTAAACTGCGTTATCTGCCGCGCAGTCAGGTGACCGCTTCCAGCCGTTCCTTGGACAGTTCGCCGGGAACGATGGTCATCGGGATAGGTAGATTGCCCGAACTTTTTACAAGCTGCGAAATAAGCGGGCCGGGCCCCTGTTTGTCGGTTCCGGCACCGAGCACAAGCACTCCCACCTCCGGATCCTCGCGGATCTGCGCAAGGATCTCCGGCACAGCCTCGCCCTCGCGGATCACAAGCTCGGGGTCGATGCTCTGCTTGTCATGCATCCATTTGGCGAAAACGTCGAAATGGGCGTGGATGCGCTCGCGTGCCTCTTCCCGCATGATATCGCCGACACCGATCCAGTGGTTGAACTCATCTGGTGGAATCACCGACAGGATCTGCACCCCGCCACCCGTGTTCGCGGCCCGCATCGCGGCAAAGCGCATCGCGTTCAGGCACTCTCGGCTGTCATCCAAAACGACAAGGAACTTGCGCATATCTCACCCCTGTTCGCGCGGATCATGACCTAGCAGGGGGCCGCTGGCAACAACGCATGGTGCCTAGTCGCCCGAAAGCGCCCAGTCCCAGTATAGTGCCCGAACGCCGCGGGTGACCGGACCAACCTGATACTGCGTGCCGTCAAATTCCGTAACCGGCGTGACCTTCGACAGATTGCCGGAAAGGAACACCTCGTCAGCACCGCGGAAGTCGTCGAAGGTCAGAACGGCTTCATGCACGTGGACGCCGTCGGCGGCGAGGTTCGCGATGTGCCGGGCGCGGGTGATCCCCGCCAGAAACGTGCCATTCGGGATGGGTGTCAGAATCTCGCCATCGCGCACCATGAAGACATTGGACGTGGCGCTTTCGGCGACATTCCCCATCGCATCGGCGACGAGCGCATTCTGAAACCCTTTGGCGCGAACCTCGGCCAGCATGCGTGCGTTGTTGGGGTAAAGGCAGCCAGCCTTTGCATTCACAACGGCGCTTTCCAGAACCGGACGCCGGAACCGGGTTGTCCCAAGCCGGACCGTTGCATCTGCTGGTGGAACAGGCACCTCCTCAAGGCAGATCGCGAACCCTGTCTTGTCGCGCATCGGGATGATGACAGACGCATCGCCGTCAATGGCCCAGTACATGGGGCGGATGTAGATTGCGGCGTCCTTGGAAAAGAGTTTCAGCCCATCGCGCACAATTGCAACCATGTCTGTGGTCGAAACGGTGGGCGTGATCATCAGCGCCTGGGCGGACCGGTTAACGCGGTCGCAATGTGCCTCAAGATCCGGGCACACACCTTCGAAATAGCGCGCCCCGTCGAACACGCTTGTTCCAAGCCATGCACCATGATCGGCAGCGCGCATGATCGGCAAGTTGCCTTCGTGCCAAGCGCCTTTGAAATAGGTGTGAATATTGGTGCCAACCGCCATAGTCGTCCTCCCGCGTCGGGACGGTAGGATTGCCGGACAGAACTGTCCAGAGGTTATCGGAGCGACACTCTAAAGCGTCGATGCCTCGCCGGTCATTCAGCTCCAAGTACATCATGCCCGCGTACCTGCGGCGAACCTTTCGGTGGTATCGCGAATGACCCGGTTTTCACCGGTGTTGCATCCTCGAGTTTTTCCACAGTGTTATGTTGAGCGCTTGGGAAGTTCAGCTCTGCGGGACTTTGCTGCCGCTACCCGGTCGGCTTTTTTCCTGAACTCTGTCAATGAAGCCGATTATCGCAGGGATAACATCTGTTGGATTATCCTCCAATACAGTGTGCGAAGCGAAAGGCAGGTTGAGAAGCCGCGCTCCTTCAACTTGTTCAGCAAGCTCAAAAGCGTGCTCACGCGAGACGAGAATGTCATCGTCGCCGTTAACGACGAGAAGTGGGGTGGCAATGGTACGGACCGTATCGTTCGGGTAGGCGTCATTGCCCTTGCCAAGCCACATGGCCTTGGTTGCCTCGAACAATCTCTCGAAATCGGGATCGGGGTTCTCACCCTCATATCTTTTGATCTTCTGCCCGAACATTTCTCGCCACTCTTGGGCAGTGACACCTCGGTAAATCTCGCGGGTCGGGTCGTCGTCCGGCAACTGCCAATGAGCCCCGACAGCAACAACGAAACGAGGCTGTGCAAGATTAGATGCCGCAAGGCGCATTGCAACGATGCCACCATCGCTGTGGCCGATAATCCCAGCCTCATTCAACTCAAGCTGGTCAAGAACAACCGCAATGTCATCGGCTAACTGGCGATACGTCAGTGTGGCGTCACCCAAGGCAGATCGGCCATGGCCCCGGCTATCTATCGCGATCAGCCGATAGTCGGACACAAGGTGCCGGGCCAGAGGTTCAAAGTCCGCCCGGCTTCCCAAACCTCCATGAAGCAAGACGATGGGCTGTCCATCCATCTTACCCGCCTCCGATGTAAACAGCGCAACGTCTCCTGTGGTGATGGTCTTTCCTGTGCCAGACATGTTGCCTCCAATCGACTCCTTTGACCAATGATCGAGATGGGAGCGCGCGTGCTCATTGATCTAAGGCAATCTACGACCGTACCTCAAAGGAGAGCTTTTCGGTCAGCTTCGACAATGCAGCATCCGGCAATCTGAACTCAAACCCGACATCCGCCCCAAGAAAAAAGTCCCCCGGCGCGGGAGACCGGGGGACATGCGGGTCGCGGGTCGGAGGAACCGGTCCGCGCCCGGTCCTGTCGGTGTCTGGATGCCTTCGGGCGAAGCCACCCTGCTGCGGGGACGAGTGGCCGACAGGTGGTGTTGGCGCCGGGATAATCTGAGCCAACACCCTGTCTTTTAAGCCGATCCTGATTCCTTTTTATGACAGCCTACCCGCTG
Organism: uncultured Paracoccaceae bacterium; assembly: GCA_947503175.1. Classification (GTDB taxonomy): domain Bacteria; phylum Pseudomonadota; class Alphaproteobacteria; order Rhodobacterales; family Rhodobacteraceae; genus Ovoidimarina. The sequence continues at coordinate 511,810 of CANNCO010000002.1, read as the reverse complement.
CGCAACATGCCTACTATTTCATAGGTTTTCTCAAGGATCGGCGTCGCGATCTCGCGCGCGCGGTCGGCGCCTTTGCCAAGCGTCCTGTCGATTTCTGCCGGGTCGGACATCAGGTCGCGCATGCGTGCGGAGATCGGAGCGATCCGCTCAACCGCCAGATCGGCAAGGCGTGGCTTGAACGTTCCAAACTGCTGGCCTGCGCATTCCGCGATCACGGCTTCGGGCGTCGTGTTCGCAAGACCTGCATAGATTTCTACTAGATTGCGGGCCTCCGGGCGGTCTTTCAGACCCTCGATGGTGTCCGGCAGTGGTTCTGGATCGGTCTTTGCCTTACGAATCTTTCTGGCGATTGCGTCGGCATCGTCGGCCATGTTTATCCGGCTCATATCGGATGGGTCCGATTTCGACATTTTCTTGGTCCCGTCACGCAGGCTCATCACCCGCATCGCAGGACCACCGATTACCGGTTCGGTGATCGGGAAAAAATCCGTGCCGAAGTCGTTGTTGAACTTCTGGGCCACATCCCGGGTCAGTTCCAGATGCTGTTTCTGATCGTCGCCCACCGGTACATGGGTCGCGTGATAGATCAGGATGTCCGCAGCCATCAGCGCAGGATAGGCGAAGAGGCCCAGAGACGCATTCTCGGTGTTCTTGCCCGCTTTGTCCTTCCACTGGGTCATGCGCCCCATCCACCCCATCCGGGCGACACAGTTGAAGATCCAGGCAAGCTGGGCGTGTTCGGCCACCTGCGACTGATTGAACAGGATTGATTTCGCTGGATCGATCCCAGCGGCGATAAAGAACGCCGCAAGTTCACGGGTGTTCTGGCGCAGGGCCGCCGGATCCTGCCAGACCGTGATCGCATGTAGGTCGACCATGCAATAGACCGTCTCGAACTGCCCCGCATCCTGCATTTCCACGAAGCGCTTCATTGCGCCAAGATAATTGCCAAGCGTAAGGCCGCCCGAAGGCTGGATGCCCGAGAAGACGCGCGGGGTGAACTGCGTCTCTGCCATGTCTGTCTCCGTCTGGATTATCGGCGTCTGGATTTATCGGCCCCGGTCGCTTACCGAGGGCGGGTGTTACCGTCAAGGAAGGCCCTCAGTTTTGAACAGCGACCCCGATGCCGCACCGATCAATCCGCTGCCAGTAGCGGTGATTATCCTCGCCCTGCCGATTGTGCTGGCCGAGCTTGCCTTTGTGGCGGGTTCGAACGGATATTTCGGGGGGGCCGACGCGGTGGGGTGGCGGCTGGAATGGATTCAGAATCTGGCGTTCGTCTCACCGATCTTCGATTTGATGATAGAGACGGGCCGCTGGCCACCGGAACATCTGATGCGGTTCGTGACCTATCCGTTCGTGCATTGGAGCTTCGTCCATATGCTGATGGTGCTCGTCTTCCTTTTAGCACTGGGCAAGATGGTGGGTGACGTCTTCGGCTCGCTGCCGCTCGTTGCGATCTTCTTTGGGTCGGCTGTGTTCGGTGCGCTGGCCTTTGCATTGATTACCAATGACCCCAACCCGCTGGTGGGCGGATATCCGGCGGTCTATGGGTTGATAGGGGCCTATACATTCATCCTGTGGGTACGGATCCGTGCGACCGGCGGGCCGCAATACCAAGCGTTTACGCTGATCGCGGTTCTTCTTTTCATCCAGCTTGTTTTCGGGCTGCTTTTCGGTTCGGGTCTGGACTGGATTGCCGAGGTGGCCGGGTTTATCTCGGGTTTCTTCCTATCCTTCATTGTCAGCCCCGGGGGCTGGTCTCGTGTGCGGGCGCGATTGCGGCACCGCTAGCGGCGAAGAGTGTCGCGCAGATCGGCCACCGTGAACGCCCCGATCAGACGACCGGTCAGGAAGTAGGTGGCCATCCCAATCACAATCAGCACTGCAAGCATCGCGTAGCGGATCGGACCGCCTGATAGCCACGGTTCCAATGCCAGTGCTGCGACGAAGAGAACCACACCCATAAACAGCGCCGCCGCTACGATCCGCCAGATGCGGTTGAGAAACCGCGCATCAAGCCGCGCCGCATCGCCCATGGCGCGTGACTTCCACCATAATAGCCAGGCCATTGCCCATCCCGCGATTGTCGCCCCCCATGCGGCCGCGATGAAACCGATAACGGGGGCAAGGCCGATTGCGATGATCGCATTCACGACCAGCGCGACAAGGGCGAAATAGAACGGGCGTTTGGTATCCTCGCGCGCGAAGTAGAGGGGCTGCAGAACCTTTTGCAGGACGAAGGCCGGGAGGCCGAGACCGTAGACCGCAACGGCAAGTGCCGTCGCTCCGGCATCGGCTGCATCGAAGGCACCACGCTCGAACAGGACAGACACAAGCGGGCCCGGGATCACCGCCAGCGCAACGGCTGCGGGAACGGTTAGCGCAAGGGCGATCTCTGCTGCGCGGTTCAGAGCGTTCTGGCCGCCCGTCGTGTCGTCGGCCCTCAGCCTTCGCGACAGGGCTGGCAGGAGAACCACGCCGATGGCGATGCCGACAACGCCGAGGGGAAGCTGGTACAGCCGGTCGGCGTAGCTAAGCCAAGCCACCGCACCATCAAAGAAACTGGCAACCTGACGGCCCACCAGAAGGTTGACTTGCACGACCCCGCCGGCAAGCGCCGCAGGAGCCGCGATGATGGCCAGCCGCTTGATGTCGGGGCTGAGGCGCGGCCAGCCCAGGCGCATCTGAAAACCGGCGCGGGAGGCGGCAAGCCAGAGCATTGTAAGTTGGGCAACGCCCGCAACCGGCACGGCCCATGCCAAGGCATCGCCAATCGACCGGCCTGCATTGTTGGCGATCACCATCGCGGCGACGAAACAAAGGTTCAGGATCAAAGGGGCAGCGGCTGCGGCCATGAACCGGCCTGTCGCGTTCAGGACGCCAGACAGGAGCGCGGCTAGCGAGATGAACAGAATGTATGGAAACGCGATCCGGCCATAGAAGACTGCAAGGTCGAACCGTTCGTCGCCGGCAAATCCGGATGCCATCGCAAGGACCAGCCACGGCATCGCAAGAAGTGCTATGGCCGTGAAGACAACAAGAACCGTTGCCAGCCCGGAAAACGCCTCTTGCGCAAAGCCTTTTGGGTCTTCATCGCCCTCGAGCTTTTTCGAGAACATCGGCACGAAGGCCATGTTGAACGCGCCTTCGGCAAAGAAGCGGCGGAACATGTTGGGCAGCGAAAAAGCGATCAGAAATGCCTCCGCCACCGGTCCGGTGCCCAGAAACGCAGCGATCAGGATATCGCGGACAAAGCCCAGAACGCGGCTCGCCATGGTCCAGAATCCGACGGTCAGAAAACCGTGCGCGAGCCGGATCGGTTGCATCAGGTGCGGGCCCGTTCCGCGCCGCGTTCGATCGCGTCCCGCAAGCGCTTTTCAAGGCTCTTCTGCTTTGCCTCGGAATGGTATTTCAGCCCGAACATATCCTTCACATAGAAGCTGTCGACCACCTGTTCGCCATATGTCGCGATCACCGCGCTGGCGATATAGACATGGGCCGATGCAAGGCTGCGCGTGAGATCGTAAAGCAGGCCCGGTCGGTCGCGTGTGTCGACCTCGATGATCGTGTAGATGTCCGATCCTTCGTTGTCGAAGGTGATGTGGGTGGGCACCTTGAAAGCGCGTTCGCGTTTCTTGATCTTGTCGCGATCCTTTACCGCTTCACGCACCACGACCTCACCCTTGAGCGTTTTCTGGATCATGCTGCGAAGGCGGGGCAGACGGTTTGCGGCAAAGGGGTGACCCTCGATGTCCTGCACCCAGAACACCGCAGTCGCATAACCGTCCTTGGTCGTATAGGTACGCGCGTCCACGACGTTCGCGCCAACCAGTGCCAGCGCGCCGGCAAGACGCGAAAAGATACCGGGATGGTCGGCCAGCGCGAAACAGGCGCGGGTTGCGTCGCGGTCTTCGTCTGGGAAGAGGTCGATCTTGACCTCGCCATCGCCGATGTCCCGCAGAAGCCGCGCAAAGACCTGATGGGTCTCAAGCGGCATGCCCTGCCAGTAAGGGTCGTAATGGCGGCCCGTCTCGGCCCGCAGATCCTTGGCGGGCCAATCGGACAGGGCCTCGCGCAGTGCGCGCTTGGCCTCGGCCCCGCGGGATTCGCGGTTCAGGTCTTCCAGACCGGTTTCCAGGGCGACCACGGAGTCGCGATAGAGTTGCCGGATAAGCTGCGCTTTCCAGTTGTTCCACGTATTCGGCCCAACGCCACGAATATCGCAGACCGTCAGAACCGTCATCAGGTCCAGCCGTTTGCGGGATTTCATCGCTTTCGCGAACTCGCGGATCGTCCTCGGATCGGAAAGGTCCCGTTTCTGTGCGATGTCGGACATCAGAAGATGGTTGCGGACCAGCCACTCGACCGTCTCACTGTCTTCCTTCTTCAACCCAAGCCTTGGCGCGACCTTGCGTGCGATCCGCGCCCCGAGGATCGAGTGATCCTCGTCCCGTCCCTTGCCGATATCGTGCAAGAGCAACGCCACGTAAAGCACCCGCCGGTCGACGCCCTCTTTTAGAATTCGGCTTGCGACGGGAAGCTCTTCGACAAGCTCCCCTCGTTCGATCTTGGCAAGTGTGGCGATACATTGGATCGTGTGCTCGTCCACCGTATAGCTGTGGTACATGTTGAACTGCATCATCGCGACGATGGGCGCAAACTCGGGGATGAATGCGGCGAGAACCCCCAGTTCGTTCATCCGGCGCAGGGCGCGTTCGGGGTTGCCGTGTTTCAGCATCAGGTCGATGAAAATGCGCCGCGCCTCGGGCGTCTGGCGCATGTCTTCGTCGATCATGTCCAGGTTGGCCGAGATCAGGCGCATGGCATCGGGGTGCAGCAGGTAACCTGTTCGAAGCGCTTCTTCGAATATCCGCAACAGGTTCAGTTTGTCGGAAAGGAACGATTCCTCGTCTTTCACGCTGATCCGGTTGTGGACGATCACGTAACCCGGCTTGACCTTCTTTTTGCGCCGCAGAAGCCGCATCAGCGAAGGGGCTTTCTTGGCGTGGCGTGCTTCGAGTGCGGTCAGAAGGATGCGGGTCAGTTCGCCCACCACGGTGGCATGGCGGAAGTAATCCTGCATGAAGTGTTCCACGGCGCGCCTGCCGCCATGATCGGAGTACCCAAGCCTGTCGGCTGTTTCGACTTGCATGTCGAAGGTCAGCTGATCCATCGCACGCCCCGCAATCAGGTGGAGATGCGTGCGCACGACCATCAGAAATGTTTCGGCCTTCTGGAACTGCTCGTATTCATCAGCCGTGAAGGTGCCCAGTTCCACGAGCTCACGACTCGATTCGACCTGATTGACGTATTTGGCGATCCAGAACAGCGTTTGCAGATCGCGAAGCCCGCCTTTGCCCTCTTTCACATTGGGTTCGACCATATAGCGCTGGCCACCTTGTTTGCGGTGGCGCTCGCTGCGCTCTTCGAGTTTGGCATCGATGAACTCCGGGCCGGTGGCCTGGAACAGATCCTTGTGAAGTCGCTGGTTCAACTCCTCGGACAAGGCCGGATCTCCGGTCAGATGCCGGTTTTCCAGAAGCGCGGTGCGGATCGTCATGTCGTCAAAGCCGAGGCGTACGCAGTCCTGGACCGTGCGGCTGGCATGCCCGACTTTCAGGTGCAGATCCCAGAAGATGTAGAGCATCGATTCAATGACGCTCTCGACCCAACCTGTCGTTTTGTAAGGCGTGAGGAACAGCAGATCGACATCCGAAAAGGGGGCCATCTCCGCACGTCCATAGCCGCCCACGGCCAAAAGCGCGATGCGTTCGGCCTGGGTCGGATTGGGTCGTGGGTGCAGCCGCTTTGTCGCGACATCGAAAACCGTGCGCACGACCGCATCTGTGAGGTGGCAATAGGCGTTCGAGGCTTCGCGCGCTGCGCGCGGCCGTTCGGCGAAAGCATCCTTGATCGCCTGACGGCCACTTGTGATGGCGTCTTTCAGAATGCTCACCGTAATGGACCGGATAGACCGGTTGTCTCCGGCCTCTTTGCAACCGGCGGTCAACGCATCCCGCACTGCCGCTTCGTCAAAGACGAGGCGCGCGTCGCAGATCAGATCGGAATGCGGATCAAGGGCGTCCGGCTCAGAAGCCGGGGGTGCCAAAGCTTCTCGGGGCGGGGTCAAGGTAAGTGACCTGTCTTTCCTGAATGGTGGCCACGGCCAGACCGCGCTCGTTCGTGCCGTTGGGACGCAGACGGAACACGCCGTTGACGCCGACAAAACCCGATGGTCGCGTCAAGGCCGGAACGGTCAGAGCATCCGATCCTTCGGCATTGACGAGCGCACCGATCGCCGCGATCCCGTCATAGGCCAGCCCGGCTAGCGGGTGCGGGTTTGATCCATAGGCCGCCTGATAGCGACCGTTGAACTGTGACGCGAGCCCCGGATCGGGAACGGCGAACCATGCGCCCTGCAAACCGTCAAGCGAGATCGCCGTGGCGGGAATGTCCAGACGCTGCAGGCCGATGAACTGAATTTCGGTGTTGTCGATGCCGTTTTCGGGCAGAAGTTCGGCCAAAAACGGGATTGCACCGTCATTGCCGGACGTCATGAATACCGCCGATGCGCCGTTGTCGCGAACCTGACTGGCAATCTCCGGAATCGCGTTGATGACGCTTTGCTGGCTCAGTTCGAACGATGCAGTCCCCGCCAAACGCGACCCGTTTGCGGCAATGGCGCGCGAGATCGCATCGCGGCCGATCATTTCGGCGGGGCTGTTTGCGTGCGCGATGAGGATATCGCGCACACCCTGACGGGCCGCGTAGCCCACCAGCCGATCGGCCGTGTTCTGGAAGGTCGAGCCGAGGATGAACACGTTGCCGCCCGCGATTGCCGGGTTATTCGAGAAGGACAGAACGTTCACGCCGCGCCGTGCCGCCACGACGCCCGCTGCATTCGCGGCCTCTGCAAAGACAGGCCCTAGGATGACTTTCGCACCATCACCCAGGGCTTCGGTGGCCGCGGCCTGGGCACCAGACGGTGTTCCGCCGGTATCGTAAACCATCAGTTCGACATCCACGCCCGACAGATCTGCCATCGCCAGACGCGCCGCGTTTTCAATGCTTTGCGAGAGGCCGGCGCCGCCCTGCGGTGCGGTTTGCGGTACCAGAAGCGCGACCGGCACGCTGCGGCGTGTATCGATGCTTGGCCCTCCGCCGACGGTCGCCAGAGGGTCACAGGCCGCCACGACAAGCGCGGCCAGAAGAAGTGTCAGCCGCATTAGAAGCTTGCGACCCGTGGTAATTGCGGCAACCATTGATACCCTCACGACAAGACTGGCTTTCCGGTGCGCGCCAGCCTATGCGCAAGCGCTTGTCGTGTAAATCGCGCCCGTCGCGGAACGGAGGGAAAATGCCACCGCAAGAGCCAGTACCCCTACGGGCGGGCTTGTATCTCGTCGCGACACCGATCGGATCGGCGCGAGATATTACTCTGCGTGCATTGGATATCCTGCGTGTGGCCGATGTGATCGCCGCCGAGGACACGCGCAATGCCCGTAAACTGATGGAGATCCACGGCGTGCCTTTGGCGGGACGTCCGGTGATCGCTTACCACGATCATAACGGTGCCGTGCAACGCCCGCGGATATTGCGGATGATCGGCGAAGGAAAGTCGGTGGCCTATGTCTCGGATGCGGGGACACCGCTGGTGGCCGACCCCGGGTTTGCGCTGGCGCGCGATGCGATTGCCGAAGACTTGCCTGTCCATGGCGCGCCCGGTGCATCCGCCGTTCTGGCGGCGCTCGTGGTGGCTGGTCTGCCAACCGACCGGTTCCTGTTCGCGGGCTTCCCGCCACCTGCGAAATCGGCGCGAGAGACATGGCTGCGCGAGTTGAAAGATGTACCCGCGACGCTGGTTTTCTTTGAGTCGCCCCGGCGGCTTTCATCGAACCTTAAGTCCTGCGTGACAGTGCTGGGTGGAGAGCGAGAGGCAGCGATCTGTCGTGAGTTGACGAAGAAGTTCGAAGAGGTTCGGCGAGGTACCTTGGCCGAACTCGCAGACCTTTACGACGACAAGCCACCGAAGGGTGAGATTGTCGTGGTGATCGACCGATCCCGGATGGTTGCGGGACCCGGGGCGCGTGATGCGATGCTGGAAGAGGCGATGAAGACGATGACAGTAAAAGACGCGGCCAGTCATGTGGCCAAGGCTTTGAACCTGCCACGCCGGGACGTGTATCAGGCGGCTCTGGACCTTGCGGGTCGAAGGTGAGTGGCTATGTCTCCTATCGTGCCGGACTTGCCGCCGAGGATGGTGTCGAGGCGCACTACAGGCAAACCGGCCACAAGGTTGCGGCACGCCGCTGGCGATGTGCGGCAGGCGAGATTGACCTGATCATGCGCGCGGATGAAACGGTCGTTTTCGTCGAAGTAAAACGGGCAAAGGACTTTGACCGTGCGGTTGCGCGATTGGGCACCCGTCAACTGGATCGGATCTACCGGGCCGCATCGGTGTTTCTGGGCACTGAACCGAAGGGGCAGGATACGGATACCCGGTTCGATGTAGCCCTGGTGAACGAAACGGGCGCGATGCGGGTGATCGAGAACGCCTATATGACCTGAGCCGGCCATTGCCACCACTTCCCGCCTGCGCCATGTAAGGCGTCAGTATCAGAGGGAGCCAGCAATGTCGCTCAAGGTTGCTTTTCAGATGGATCCGATCCAGTCCGTCGACATCGATGCCGACAGCAGCTTTCGTCTTGCGGAAGAGGCCCAGGTGCGGGGTCATGAGCTTTTCTTTTACACGCCCGATGGGCTGACCTTCGACGAAGGCCGCGTTACTGCACGCGGCCACCCGATGATGGTTCAGCGCGTTCGCGGGGATCATGTCACGCTTGGGCCCGAGACGACGGTCGACCTCGCCGATTGGGATGTCGTCTGGCTGCGTCAGGACCCGCCCTTCGACATGGGCTATATCACCACGACACATATCCTCGACTTTCTCGCGCCCGGCACATTGGTCGTGAACGACCCGTTCTGGGTGCGAAACTATCCCGAAAAACTGCTGGTTCTGAGTTTTCCCGATCTGACCCCGCCAACGATGGTCGCGCGCGATCTGGCGTCAATCCGCGCGTTTCGTGAACGCCATGGGGACATGATCGTTAAACCGCTTTACGGCAATGGCGGCGCCGGCGTCTTTCAACTGACCCCGGAGGACCGGAACCTTACAAGCCTACATGAGATGTTCACATTCATGACCCGCGAACCGCTGATCGCGCAGAAATTCCTCCCCGATGTGAGCAAGGGCGACAAACGGGTGATCCTTGTCGACGGAGAGCCCGTAGGCGCGATCAATCGCGTCCCGGCAAAGGGCGAAACGCGTTCGAACTTGCATGTGGGCGGGCGGCCGGAAAAGATTGCGATGTCCGAGCGCGATCTTGAGATCTGTGCCGCCATCGGGCCGCTTCTGAAAGAGAAGGGTCAGGTTTTCGTGGGGATCGATGTGATCGGCGGCTGGCTGACGGAGATCAACGTGACATCGCCGACGGGCATTCAGGAGCTTGAACGGTTTGACGGAATCAACGTCGCCGAAAAAATCTGGGCAGCGATCGAGGCGCGTCGGGCGGGCTAGGTGATGGCGAGCGGCCGCCTCCGCCTGATCAACGCGCTGTCGCGGGCACTTGTGCGTCGGCAGATCGCGCATGTGCCCGGCCCGGATCGGGCACGAAACGACCTAGAGCGCGCCACGCGGCTTTTTCTAAGACCTCCGGCCAAGACATCGACCATCGAAGACGGTCGGATCCGCTGGATATCCTGCGGGAACTGCGATCCCGCTTCGGTCATCCTCTATTTCCATGGCGGCGGGTACATCGCGGGATCGCCGGTCACCCATCAGGCGATGCTTGGCCGTTTGTCAGAGCTTTCGGGTGTTCGGGTTGCGGCGCTAACCTACCGCCTTGGCCCGGAACACCCGGCGCCTGCCGCGTTCGAGGATGCTTGCCGTGCGCATGCCGATCTTGTTGCGCGCGGCTACGGCCCGGGAGATATCGTCCTGGGCGGCGACAGTGCAGGGGGCGGGCTTGCGCTGGCCCTTCTGGCCCGACTTTGTGCGACAGACATGCGGCCAGCGGGCCTTTTTGCTTTTTCGCCCTGGACCGATCTGACGATGTCTGGCGGGACGATCACGTCCAATGCTGCCGCCGACCGGCTGCTGCCTTCGGAGCGGATTGGGGAGCTACTTGATTATGTCGCGTCGCCGGACATGCGCCGGGACCCGCGCGTGTCGCCACTTTTTGCCCAGTTCGACAAGCCGCCGCCGGTTCTTATGCAAGTCGCCCAGACCGAGATACTTGCGGATGATACCTACAGGATGGCCGATAAGCTGCGTGAAAGTGGCGGGGTGGTCGAAGTACAGACGCTGCCGGATGCTCCCCATGTCTGGCAGCTTCTGGACGGCTATCTGCCCGAGGCGCGCGAAAGCCTGACCGAAGTGGCCGGATTCATCCACCGGCTCATCCGTCCGCTGAAACCTGAAGCCGGAAACTGACGGCTTCGGCCACATGCGGCTGGCGCACCTCGGCCGATCCTGCAAGGTCGGCGATGGTCCGGGCCACCCGCAGGACACGGTGATACCCGCGGGCCGAAAGCCCGAAACGGTCGGCAACCTTTATCAGAAAGGCACGACCTTCTTCATCCGGGGTGGCGACATCTGACAGAAGCTGACCCGAGGCATCAGCGTTGAGATGCGCTGTGGCAGCCTCTTCATAGCGCGCCGACTGCACGGTTCGTGCCGCGACAACCCGTGCCTTGATCTGCTCGGAACCGTCGCCGGATGGGGGCAGATCCAGATCGGAATAGGCCACAGGTGGGACATCGATTCGCAGATCGAACCGATCCATCAATGGCCCCGAGATACGTCCAAGATAGTCCTCGCCGCATTGGGGAACCCTTGCGCAGGCGCGGGCCGGATCGGTCATGTATCCGCATTTGCAGGGGTTTGCAGCGGCCACCAGCATGAACCAGCAGGGGTAGCGTACGTGAGCGTTGGCGCGTGCCACGACGACATCACCTGTTTCAATCGGTTGACGCAGCGTTTCGAGGACGGTGCGCGGGAACTCGGGAAACTCGTCCATGAACAGAACCCCGTTATGGGCCAGCGAAATCTCACCGGGCTTCGCGCCCTTCCCGCCGCCCACGATCGCGGCCATTGAGGCGGTGTGATGGGGTTCGCGAAATGGGCGGGTACGGCTGATGCCGCCCTCATCCAGAAGTCCGGAGAGCGAGTGGATCATCGAGGTTTCAAGCGCCTCGCCAGGCGACAGCGGCGGCAGGATACCGGGGATACGCGCGGCCAGCATGGATTTTCCCGATCCCGGCGGCCCGACAAGCATGACGTGATGCCGCCCGGCTGCGGCGATCTCAAGCGCGCGCTTGGCCCGTTCCTGCCCTTTCACTTCGCGCAGATCGCGTGAGGACGCCGGATCGTTCTCTACATTGCCGGGTTCCGCGGGCGTCAACGGAAGCTGGCCGGTGAAATGGCGCACGGCCTCCATCAGCGATGCAGGTGCGATGACCTGTGTGGCGCCAACCCACGCCGCTTCGGCACCGCAGCCTTTTGGACACAGAAGCATCCGGTCGCTTTCAGCCGCAGCCATTGCAGCGGGCAATGCACCGGCCACGTTGACGAGCGAACCATCCAGTGACAACTCCCCCAGCGAGACCGTTGCTTCGATGTCTTCACGCGGCAGGATGTCGAGCGCGGCCAGAAGCGCCATGGCGATCGGCAGATCGAAATGCGAGCCCTCCTTCGGAAGATCGGCGGGCGAGAGGTTCACGGTGATCCGTTTCGAAGGCAGGGCAATCGCCATGGACGTAAGCGCGGCCCGTACGCGATCGCGCGCCTCGGACACGGCCTTGTCGGGTAGGCCCACAATCGAAAACGCGGGAAGCCCCGGTGCGACGGCGCACTGAACCTCGACCAGCCGCGCCTCGACCCCTTCGAATGCCACCGTATAGGCCCGCGTTACCATGATCTGCCCCCTGACGTTTAAGGACTAGGTCACGAGTGTTTAGGGATGGTTAACAGGACCGCTCCAGCAGCGCCGTGAACTCCGGCCATGCGTCCGGATCGGCCAGTGTCTTGTCGCGGCAGAACGCGTTGCAAAACCCAAAAACCCGTCCTTCGGTTTTAAGGAAATGGGTGACGGGTTCGCCAGAATATGGGCAGGCCGCGTTTTCGGAGGGCCCGTCAGCCACCCGCGCGGCTCGAACCTCGGGTCCCGGCCAGGGTCTTGTCTGGTGCGCCATCGCATAGACGGCCTGATCCGGCCCATCCACCATTCCCATGGCCCGCCAGCGCCGGAAAGCCGCGTCCGCCAGATGTGCGTTGATATAGGCTTGCGCACCTTCGCCCACGGGCAACCCGTATCCCGCAATCCGGGCCGCCACCGGGGCAAAGAACGCATCTGCGATCGAATATCGCCCAAACAGCCAAGGGCTGTTCTCGGCCATCCCGCGTGCATGGGCCCAAAGGGTTTCGATCCGTGCAAGGTCGCCGAGTACAGGTTCTGACGGTCTGAAATCCGCATAAGCCACGCGCAGGTTCATCGGGCAATCCGAACGGAGGGCGGCAAAGCCCGAATGCATCTCGGCGCACAAGGCCCGGGCCGTGCCACGCCCCTCCGGCTCATCGGGCCATAGCCCCGCATCCGGGTGACGTTCCGAGAGTTCTTCGGCAATCGCCAGCGTATCCCAGATCACCGCGCCGTCCGGCGTCCGCATCACCGGCACCAGTCGTGCCGGGGGAAACCGGTCCAGAAGCGCCGGGAAATCATCTGAATAGAACTGCGCACGCTCGGTCCGGACAGGAATGCCGAAGCGGTGAAACAAAAGCCAGCTTCGCAAGGACCAGCTGGAATAGGCGCGGTCGCCGATGGCGAGATCATAGGTCATTTCCGGACACTACCGGGCCGGAGTCGCGACCGGAAACGACGATTTGTTACGTCGCGATCACGGGTTGTGATTGATGACGTCTGCCTGACGCCGCGCCCCATAGGTTATCCGCGTGACCGACAGGTTGTCGATCGGCTGGGAGAAGGCCCGGGTGGCAGTCCAGCCCTTTGCCAATTGAAGTTGTCCGAGAATGACCCCGAAATGCGCCACGGCGATCAGGTCCGGGCCGACATGGGGTAACGTCTCCAGGGCCCGGGCGACCCGTGCCGTGAGATCGTTCCAGCTTTCGCCGCCCGGGGGGCGCACATCTCCGGGTGCCTCCCAAAAGGCGCGGATGAGGTCGGGGTGTTCGGCCTCGACCTCTGCATGTGTCTTCATCTCCCAGTCGCCGAAGTGCATTTCACGAAGCCCGGCAGCGTGGGCAAGCCGCTTCCGATCACCCTGTATCGCGTCGGCCGTGACGGTCGCCCGCGTAAGGTCGGAGGAGATCACGGGCGCTTCGTCCGGCAGAAAGGCTGACAGCCGCTTTAGTGCCGCCTGGTCGCCAAGATCCGCCGCAACGTCTGTCCAGCCCACCATAGCATTCGCGTGGGTCGGCCCGTGCCGCACCCAGTGAACCGTCAGGTTTTCCTGTATCATGGGAATCGTTCCGCCGTAGGGCGCGGTCAACCTAGCGGCCAAGAGGGCGACGGCAACCGTTTTGAAGGAATATTTTGATCCAACCCTATCCAGCCTTCGTATCTGGTTCAAAATAGGCGCCACCCGCGGTGGCATGACACAGGGGTTGAGAATGGCTTTTGATACGTCTTCCGATCAGACACTGTCGCGCCGCGCGATGCAGGCAGAACTGCTGGATGCCGAGACTGAATTGCGCCTCGCCTATGCTTGGCGCGACCAGCGCGATGAAGCGGCGCTGCACCGTCTGATTACCGCTTACATGCGTCTGGCAATCTCGATGGCGTCGAAGTTCCGCCGTTATGGCGCCCCTATGAATGACCTCATCCAGGAGGCCAGTCTTGGCCTGATGAAGGCGGCGGACAAGTTCGACCCTGACCGGGGCGTGCGCTTCTCAACCTATGCGGTCTGGTGGATCAAGGCCTCGATTCAGGACTATGTGATGCGCAACTGGTCGATGGTTCGCACGGGCTCGACCTCAAGCCAGAAATCACTGTTCTTCAACATGCGCCGTGTTCAGGCCCGCCTTGAGCGTGAGGCTGCGGCGCGCGGGGATCGCCTCGACCGGCATCAACTGCGCCATCTGATCGCGACAGAGGTGGGCGTGCCGCTTCATGACGTCGAGATGATGGAAGGTCGCCTTGCCGGGTCCGACTATTCGCTCAATGCCACGCAATCCGCGGATGACGAAGGGCGCGAATGGATCGACGCGCTTGAGGACGAGAGTTCACAGGGCTCCGAACAGGTGGAGCAGGAAAAGGACATCGACACCCTGCGCGACTGGCTGGTTGCGGCGATGGGCGGTCTGAACGAACGCGAACGCTTCATCGTCCGCGAACGCAAACTGCGCGATGCGCCCCGCACGCTCGAAAGTCTGGGCGACGAACTCGGCCTCTCGAAGGAGCGAGTGCGTCAGCTTGAGGCCGCAGCCTTTGCGAAAATGCGCAAAAGCCTTGAAGCACAGTCGAAAGAAGTGCACGAATTCTTGGTATGATGCGTTTCCCTTCGAGACTGGGCCCGCTTCTGGCGGGCCTTTTCCTTGTTGCGGGGGTCGCGTCGTCGGAAGAGATCGACACGAGCGGTCTTGCCGATCTGCCGCCCGCTGACGTGGTCATACTGGGTGAGGTGCACGACAACCCGGCGCACCACGTCAATCAGGCGCTTGCGGTTGCGGCGCTCAGGCCGAACGCCCTTGTGTTCGAGATGTTCGGCCCCAAGGCGGCTCTGGCCGTCACACCCGAGGTGCGGGGGATAGCCGAACGCTTGGCAGACACCCTGGATTGGGAAGCCTCTGGCTGGCCCGATTTCGCCATGTACCATCCGATTTTTCTCGCCGCACCCGACGCGGTAGTTTTCGGAGGCGATATCCCGCGCGAAGAGGTACGCCGGGCTGTGACAGAGGGCGCCGCCGCCGTCCTGGGCGGGTCGGCACCCCTGTTCGGGCTGGATCAATCCCTTGACCCTGAAGAACAGGAGTTGCGGGAAGCCGGGCAGATGACGGCGCATTGCGATGCCCTGCCCGAAGACATCCTGCCGGGTATGGTCGAAGCACAGCGTCTTCGCGATGCGGGGCTGGCCCGTGCGGTGTTGGCCGCGATCGCGGAAACGGGTGGTCCGGTCGTCGTGATCACCGGCAACGGGCACGCGCGTCAGGACTGGGGTCTTCCAAGGATGCTGGCCCGCGCCGCACCGGGGTTGACGGTCCTGTCCCTGGCACAGTTCGAAGGGCCTCCCGAGGACGAACCGCCATATGATCTCTGGCTTGTGACAGCACCTGCCCCGCGTGACGATCCTTGCGCAGTCTTTCGGGACTAAAGACCGTCTCTGCCCTTTCGTCTTGTCGCAAATACGCAAGAAACCTGACCTCTCCAGCCCACTTGCCGGTGGAGCGGGTTCGCCCTAGGCTCCGCGCCATGTTGAACGGAAAGCGCATACTCTTGATCGTCGGTGGCGGTATAGCTGCCTTCAAGTCGCTCGATCTGATCCGGCGTCTGCGTGAGCAAGGGGCGTCGGTCACGCCAGTTCTGACCCGCGCGGCGCAGGAATTCGTCACGCCCTTGTCGGTTTCCGCGCTGGCGGCGGAAAAGGTCTATCTGGATCTGTTCGATCTGACCGACGAGGCCGAGATGGGTCATATCGAGCTTAGCCGTGCAGCCGATCTGGTGGTCGTCGCGCCCGCAACAGCCGACCTGATGGCCAAGATGGCGAACGGCCATGCGGATGATCTGGCGTCCACCCTTCTGATGGCGACAGACAAACGGGTGTTGGTCGCACCAGCAATGAATGTCCGTATGTGGGAGCATCCGGCAACCAAACGGAATACTGCGACACTGGTGAAAGACGGTCTGCTCTTCGCCGGTCCGGTCGAGGGATCGATGGCCTGTGGAGAGTTCGGACCTGGCCGGATGTCGGAACCCCATGAGATCATGGAAGATATCGAACGCGCACTGTCCAACGGCCCCTTGAAAGGACGTCACATCGTGGTGACTTCCGGTCCGACGCACGAACCGATTGATCCGGTCCGCTACATCGCAAACCGATCTTCCGGAGCGCAGGGCAGCGCGATTGCCCGGGCATTGGCTGCGCTCGGTGCGGATGTGACCTTTGTGACCGGCCCGGCGACAGTTGCTCCGCCGGACGGGGTGCGGGTTATCCCGGTCGAGACGGCCGCCGAGATGCTCGACGCCGTGAAAGGGGCGCTTCCTGCCAAAGCTGCCGTGTTTGCGGCGGCAGTTGCCGACTGGCGCATGGAAACGGCTTCAGACAGCAAGATCAAGAAAGACGCGAACGGCGCGCCGAAGCTCAAGTTCGCCGAAAATCCGGATATTCTGGCGACGGTTGCGCACTTGAAATCAGGTCGCCCCGGACTTGTCGTCGGGTTTGCGGCGGAAACCGACGATGTGGTCGCGAACGCCAGTGCAAAACTTGCGCGCAAGGGCTGTGACTGGATTGTCGCGAATGACGTGCGGCCCGAGACCGGGATCATGGGTGGTTCGGAGAACGCGGTGACGCTGGTCACGGCGGATGGCGCGGAAGACTGGCCGCGCATGTCGAAAGATCAGGTCGCCGCGAAATTGGCCGACCGGATCGCCGCGACGCTGTCGGGACAATAGATTTCATGCCTCCGGCGGGCGTATTTGGAATAAGACGAAGGGCAGGGCGGTGAGACCGGATATTCGGATTCTGCGGGACGATTGGGCGGATCAGGACGTTGCCCTGCCGTTCTATGAGACGCACGGAGCGGCGGGCGCGGACCTGCGTGCGAACCTGCCAGCCGATGCCCGGTGCCTCGGGCTTACACTGGGGCCCGGGGAAAGAAGGCTGGTGCCCACCGGGCTGCGGCTTGAGATTCCTGCCGGATTCGAGGTGCAGATCCGGCCACGGTCGGGCCTGGCGCTGAAACACGGGATCGCCCTTGTGAACGCGCCGGGCACAATTGACAGCGACTATCGTGGTCCCCTGGGCGTAATCCTTGTCAATCTGAGCGATGCCGATTTCGTGGTCAGCCACGGCGACAGGATCGCGCAGATGGTGGTTGCTCCCGTGGTTCAGGCGCAGTTTGTGGAGGTGCGCACCTTGTCCGAAACCAGGCGCGGCACGGGCGGGTTCGGATCGACGGGAACCGGCTGATGATCCTGTTTTTGACGCTCGCCGCGGCCCTTTGGGGCCTGGGTTATCTTCTGAAGACCCCCCGTTCGGCACGCTGGTTGATGATCCTGCTTCTCTATGTGGCGGTCCTTGGCGTGCAGGTTGTGTTTCCAGATGACCATCCTCTGAAACTGGCCCTTGGCGGCTCGAAAGCCGAATGGTTCGCGCTGGGTGCTCTTGGTCTTGCCGTCTGGGCCTATTCCCGCGGGCTGCGGGCCTTGCGCTCCAGGGTCAGGCCGGAAAACCGCGTGCCCGAACAAAGCACCAAGGCCTCCGAGACGGAAATCGAACGTTATGCCCGGCATGTCGTCCTGCGCGAGATCGGTGGACAGGGCCAGAAGCGGCTGCGCGAAGCGAAGGTTCTGGTGATCGGTGCGGGCGGGCTGGGAAGTCCGGTGCTGCAATACCTCGCCGCCGCGGGCGTGGGAACCATTGGCGTCATCGATGACGATGTTGTCGCAAATTCGAACCTGCAGCGGCAGGTGATCCACACCGATGCCCGGATCGGCATGCCAAAGGTCTTCTCGGCGCAGGCGGCCATGGAGGCGCAGAACCCATATGTCACGGTTCGGCCTTACCACCGCCTGCTGACTGAAGAGATCGCCGAAGAGTTGTTTCAGGACTACGACCTGATCCTCGATGGCACGGACGGTGTCGAGGTGCGCTATACCGTAAACGCGGCGGCCCACGCGACCGGGCGGCCGCTGATTTCGGCAGCGCTGTCGCAGTGGGAAGGTCAGATCAGCACCTATGCCCCGAACGACGGAACACCCTGTTACCGATGCATCTTCCCGGAGCCGAACGCGCCGGGCCTTGCGCCATCCTGTGCCGAAGGCGGCGTTCTGGGGCCTCTTCCGGGTGTTGTCGGCGCCATGATGGCGGTCGAGGCGATCAAGGAGTTGACCGATACGGGCGAGGGGTTGCGTGGTCGGATGCTGATCTATGACGCGCTCTATGGCGAAAGCCGCGTGATTGCGCTGAAGCGGCGCCCCGATTGCCCGGTCTGCGGCGGATAGCCTTGCAGGCGCCGGGATTCACGCCATACTTCGCCGGTCTGTTCAACCGGGAGCTTGAAACATGAAAAAGATCGCTGCCGCGGCCTTTGCAGCCGCGACATTCGCTACCGCCGCTTTGGCCGGGGGGCATCTGCCTGACCTTGAGGGCCGTGAAGTCGTGGTCGTGACCGAAAACGCCTATCCGCCGCTGCAGTTCGTCGACCCGGCAAGCGGTGAGGCGATTGGCTGGGAATACGACGCGATGGAAGAGATCGCGAAGCGTATCAACATCACGGTCACTTATGAAAACATCAGTTGGGATGCGATGATCGCTGCCGTCGGCGAGGGTCAGTTCGACATGGGGATGACCGGTATCACGATCCGTGAAGACCGCGCCGAGGTCGTCGATTTTTCCGATGCTTACATGCGTTCGGAAATGGTGATGATGGTGCGTGGAGACGAGGAGCGGTTCGATGATGCTGAGAGCTTTGCTGCCGATGATGACCTCTTGATGGCCGCCCAACCCGGCACGACGCCCTTCTATGTCGGTGTCTACGATGTGCTGGATGGCGACGAATCCAACCCGCGGATCAAGATGTTCGAAACGTTCGGAGCTGGTGTTCAGGCGCTGCGTACGGGCGATGTGGACCTTGTTCTGACCGATGGGGTTGCGGCTGAAGGCTATGTCTTGGCATCGGATGGCGGATTGAAGGTTGTCGGTGAAAAGCTCGGGACCGAGGATTTCGGTTTCATCTTTCCAAAGGGGTCCGACCTTGTCGATCCGATGAACGCGGCGATTGCAGATATGAAAGAAGATGGCACCATCGATGCGTTGAACAAGAAGTGGTTCCTCGACTTCAAGATCGGTGGCTAAACTGCCTTCCGCCATTGCCCCGGATCAGGTCTGGGGCCTTATGTGCACGGCCCCGGGGCTTTCCCGGGGCCGTTTCATGCCCGCATGATCCCCGCGCCGCCACAGGACAAGGATTTCCCGTGGTGGCTGGTCGTGGCCTGCGCCATAGGCGGTTATCTGGTCTATCGGGTGGTGGCCGACGATATCTATCGTCAGGTGCTGACGACGCTGTCGCGAGGCGTCTGGATCACGATTTTCGTCACGCTGGTGGGGTTCGCCTCGGCATCCGTGATCGGTTTGATGCTGGCCGTCGCGTCGCTGTCGCGGTTTCTGGTCTTGCGACAGGCGGCGCGTTTTTACATCGAGATTGTGCGCGGCATTCCGATCATCGTGTTATTGCTCTACGTGGCCTTCGTCTTTGCGCCTGCTCTTGTCGCCCTCTGGAACTGGGTTGCCGAGAGTATCGGCCTTGAACCGATCCGAACCCGCGATTTCACACTGCTCTGGCGGGCGATCCTTGCGCTGACAATCGGTTATTCGGCTTTCATCGCCGAAGTGTTCCGTGCCGGTCTGCAATCCGTCGACAAAGGCCAGATCGAGGCTGCGAATGCACTTGGTCTATCGCCATGGCAGAGGTTTCGACTGATCGTGTTCCCACAGGCTTTTCGGGTTATCTTGCCGCCGCTGGGCAATGATTTCATCGCGATGGTGAAGGATTCCAGCCTCGTATCTGTCCTTGGCGTCTTTGACGTCACACAGGCGGGTAAGGTTACGGCCGCGGGTAATTTCCGGTACTTCGAGACCTATAACGTTGTGGCCCTGATCTACCTGATCATGACGATCTCGCTTTCGCTTGTCCTGCGGCGGATCGAACGCCAAATGCGCGAGAGGCCCGGGTTGGATACCTGAGTTTGCCATGATGCGAGGTCCCTGCTGGCAATCCGCGATCCTGCGCCTTAGCTATTGGGCAAAGGAGTTCCACCATGACCAACCCGCTGCTTTCGGACTGGACCACGCCCTTTGGCATCGCGCCTTTCGATCGGATCACGGATGCCGACTTCGAGCCTGCGCTGGATGCGGCTTTGACCGAGGCACGGGCGGCGATTGCGGCAATAGCGGACAATCCCGAACCACCGAGCTTCGCCAATACCATCGAGGCGCTGGAACTGGCGGACGAGACGCTGGGTCGTGTGCTGGGCACATTCTATACGCTTGCGGGGACGGACACGAATGATGCGCGCAATGCGCTCATGCGGGAGTTCTCCCCAAGGCTTGCGGCCTATGGATCGGAGATATCGCAGAACCGGGCGCTGTTTGACCGGATCGAGGCCCTGTGGGAGGCGCGGGAAACCCTTGATCTGACGGATGAGCAGGCTCGCGTTCTATATCTCACGCGGCTGAGTTTCGTGCGGTCGGGATCAGCCTTGGAGGGCGAAGCGCGCGACCGTCTGGCCGAGGTCAAGGAGCGTCTTGCGGTTCTGGGCACCGAGTTTTCTCAGAACCTGCTGAAGGATGAGGCAGACTGGTTCATGGAACTGGCCGAAGACGATCTTGAGGGCCTGCCGACCTTTGTTGTTGATGCGGCCCGTGCGGCAGGCGAGGAAAAAGGGGCCGACAGCCCTGTTATCACGCTCTCGCGGTCGCTCGTCGTGCCGTTCCTACAGTTTTCGCCCCGCCGCGATCTGCGCGAAAAAGCCTATGAGGCGTGGACGTCGCGCGGCGCGAATGGCGGCGGGACCGACAACCGTGCGATTGCCGCCGAGATCCTGACTCTCCGCGAGGAACGCGCTCGGCTTCTGGGCTACGACAGTTTCGCGGATTTCAAACTCGAAACCTCGATGGCGGGCAAACCCGATGCCGTTCGCGACCTTCTGATGCGGGTCTGGGAACCGGCTAAGGCTGCGGCTGACGCCGACGCGGAAAAGCTTGAAGAGATGATGCGCACCGATGGCATCAATGACGGGCTGGAGCCTTGGGACTGGCGCTACTATTCAGAGAAACGCCGGAAGGCAGAGCACGATCTGGATGAGTCTGAACTGAAGCCCTACCTGCAGCTTGACCGGATGATCGAAGCTGCGTTCGCTTGCGCCAACCGGCTGTTTGGGCTGGAGTTTTCACCAGCCGAAGCACCGCTTCACCACCCCGATGCCCGGGCGTGGGATGTGACGCGAAACGGCAAACACGTGGGGCTGTTCGTGGGCGATTACTTCGCGCGGGGGTCAAAGCGGTCAGGCGCGTGGTGCTCTGCCATGCGGTCGCAAAAGAAGCTGGGTGGTGACACGCGACCCATCGTTCTGAACGTCTGCAACTTCGCCAAACCTGCCGCAGGAGCACCCGCTCTGTTGTCTTATGACGATGCGCGGACGCTGTTCCACGAGTTCGGTCACGCGCTGCACCAGATGCTGTCTGATGTGACCTATGAGTCGATCTCGGGCACGTCGGTCGTGCGGGATTTCGTCGAACTCCCATCGCAGCTCTACGAGCACTGGCTGGAAGTCCCCGAGGTTCTTTCCGAGTTTGCCACCCATGCGGAGACCGGCCAGCCGATGCCCAAGGATCTGCTGGACCGGCTGCTGGCGGCGGCGACCTATGACATGGGTTTCCAGACGGTGGAATATGTGGCGTCGGCCCTTGTGGATCTGGCGTTTCACGATGGGCCTGCCCCCGGTGATCCAATGGCGAAACAAGCCGAAGTTCTGGCCGGAATCGGGATGCCGAAAGCGATCCGGATGCGCCACGCCACCCCGCATTTTGCCCATGTGTTTTCGGGAGACGGCTATTCCGCCGGGTATTACAGCTACATGTGGTCCGAGGTCATGGATGCCGATGCGTTTCAGGCGTTCGAAGAGGCAGGCGGTCCGTTTGAGACCGAGATGGCCCGGAAGCTGGAGGATCATATCCTGTCGGTCGGCGGATCGGACGAGGCCGAGGCGCTTTATCTGGCATTCCGGGGGCGGATGCCCGGCCCCGAGGCGTTGCTGAAGGGCCGGGGCCTGATCCCCGCCTGACCCGGTGCCTTAGGCGTAGGAGACGACTTCCACCTCGATCCCGTCCTGATCGTGGAAGTAGAAGCGCCGACCCGGTTCGTAATCGCCGTGATTGCCGGTGACGAAGCCTTCGGCTTTCACACGCTCTTCCATGGCGTCCAGATCGTCGACGACGACCGCAAGGTGATTGAAGCCGCCGATGGTGGTGTAGTTGCTCTCGGACGCGGGCTTGGCATTGCCGGGTGAGTAAAGGGCCACGTAGCGGTCATCCGTGCCCACGTGGATGGTCCGGCCCGTCTGCATTGCCGCGCCTTGCCAGCGAATGTGCCAACCGAACAGACGCTCCATCCATGCGGCGGTGATGTCGGGGTCGCGGACGGTGATGTTCAGGTGTTCCAGAGCTGCAGCGGTCATCTTGATGTTCCTTTCAGTCTTGACCATGCAATTCTGCACCCTCAAGTTAACTTGAGATCAAGAATATAAAATTCAATAATTGCAAGATGCTAAGATGATCGATCCGGAAATCACAATTGGTGCGATTGCGAAACGCACCGGCCTCGCCGTATCCGCCATCCGTTATTATGAAGAGCGGGGGCTGGTCCGGCCCGGGCGGGATGCGGGCGGACGGCGGCGGTTTCGGCGGTCCGACATTCGCCGGATCTCCTTCATTCGGCTTCTTCAGGGGTTCGGGTTCACTCTGGAACAGATCCGCAAAGAGTTGGCGCGCCTGCCTGAAAACCGGACACCGACCGAGGCCGATTGGGTCAGGATCGCAAAAAGTCTTAAAGAAGACCTTGAGGCACGGATCGATACGTTGAGACGGCTTCAGACACAGTTGGATGGGTGTATCGGCTGCGGCTGCCTGTCGCTGAAACGGTGCGCGCTTTACAATCCGGGAGATATCGCTGGAGCAAGTGGCTCCGGTGCCCGGTATCTGATGGGCGAACGGCCTACTCTCTGATTTCGTCGGGCATGACACCCCAAAGCGCGGTCTTGGGTGCCCAGCCCCTGTGACCATCGGCGCTGATCCGGCACCAGTCGCGGCTGCACGACCCTAGCCGGGCGATAACGCCGGCCTCCGCACGGGCGTTCACCGGCGCATCCTTTTCGGGCTTCATCAGAAGCGCGGTCATGTCTTCCTTGATGATCACGGTCCGGGCGCCGGACAGCAGCGAGTAATGCATCCATCCGCCCACACCCTCCTGATCCTGAACACGGCGCCAGTGTCCGAACTCGTCAGTGATCTGCAGCGGCATTGCGCTACGCTGAAAAACCCAATCTATCCGGTGGCTTAGGGAGGGGCCGCGGCGTACGTTTCCTTCGGGTGCCTTCAGAGAGACAAAGCGCGGGATCGGCAGGTTCGTCACCGATCCACGATCCTCATCTGCCACCACCGACTGCGGCAGGCATGCCGCCAGACACACCGAAAGCGCTATGGCCCAGTTCCGCATTTCCCGAGTTCGTCCGTTGTTCACTGCCGTTATCTGCCGGGGCATGTGTTCAATGGCTTGTGCCTTGCCCCGTTCCTTGCCACTTTGCCCAAAGGCGTGCGTGAAGTGAAGATGTCGGAGGCAGGAAATGGCTGGCAAGCGGCTGAGTGTTGTTGTGACGCGACGGTTGCCGGAGCCGGTGGAGGCCCGGCTGAAAGAGTTGTTCGACGTCAGCCTGCGGGGTGACGACACGAAGATGAACCGCGACGAGCTCGCTGTCGCGATGCGGGGAGCGGATGTGCTCGTGCCCTGCGTCACAGATACGATCGACGCAGCCCTTCTGGCGCAGGCCGGGGACCGGTTGAAGCTCATCGCGAACTACGGCGCGGGGGTCGATCATATCGACGTTCAATCCGCCCGTCAGCGCGGCATCCTCGTGTCGAACACGCCGGGCGTGGTGACCGAGGACACGGCCGATATGACCATTGCGCTGATCCTTGCGGTGATCCGGCGCATCCCCGAGGGGCTGGCCGAAATGCAGTCGGGCGCATGGGGCGGTTGGGCGCCCACGGCACATATGGGCGGTCGTGTCGGCGGCCGGCGTCTGGGTATCCTTGGCATGGGCCGGATCGGTCAGGCGGCGGCGCGCCGCGCCGCCGCGTTCGGCATGCAGATACACTATCACAACCGTCGCCGGTTGCGGCCCGAGATCGAAGAAGAGTTGCAGGCCACCTATTGGGAGAGCCTCGATCAGATGGTACGGCGGGTGGATGTCATTTCCGTTAACTGCCCGCACACGCCCTCGACCTTTCACCTGATGAATGCGCGGCGGCTGAAACTGATGAAACCCGACGCGGTCATCGTGAACACCTCCCGTGGCGAAGTCATTGATGAGAATGCATTAACCCGGATGCTGCGCGCCGGAGAGATCGCAGGCGCGGGCCTTGACGTGTTCGAGCATGGGCATGAGATCAATCCTCGGTTGCGGGAGTTACCCAATGTGGTGCTGCTGCCGCATATGGGATCGGCCACCGTCGAGGGGCGGATCGAGATGGGCGAGAAAGTTATCATAAATATCAAGACGTTCGACGATGGGCACCGGCCGCCGGATCTGGTCGTGCCGGCGATGCTCTAGCGCGAAAACGGCTATGTGTATGTGATGCGGAAACCATGCGCATACCATGCGCATTACGTAAGGTAAGCTTGTATCTGAGTGGTGGTGAGGAGGCCCCGGATCCTGTCCGGGGCTTCGGCGTATCTAGCTCCAGGGACCCGAGCGCGCGGGCGAGGCCACGCCCGCCATCTCGCGCAGCTTCGCAACCCTGTTCTGGGTCGATGGGTGGGTCGAGAACAGCTTGTCATGCGCATGGGCATGGAGCGGGTTGATGATGAACATATGCGCCGTCGCCGGGCTGCGTTCGGCGGTGTTGTTGTCGATCCGGGCGGCGAAGCCCGCGATCTTTTCCAGTGCCGATGCAAGCCAAAGCGGCTGGCCGCAGATTTCGGCGCCCACACGGTCGGCCTCGTATTCGCGGGTCCGCGAGATCGCCATCTGCACGATGCTTGCCGCAAGCGGCGCGAGGATCAGGGTCGCCAGAAGCCCGATGATCCCAAGCGGATTGTCGCGCCCGCCGCGGAAGAAGAAGGCGAAATTCGCAAGCATCCCGATCGCGCCCGCCAATGTCGCGGTGATCGTCATCAGAAGCGTGTCGCGGTTCTTGATATGCGCAAGCTCATGGGCCATGACACCCGAGACTTCCTCGGGTGTCAGGCGCCGCAAGAGGCCCGTGGTCGCGGCGACGGCGGCATTTTCGGGATTACGGCCGGTGGCAAAGGCGTTCGGCTGTTCGCTGTCGATGAGATAGACCGCCGGGACCGGCAGCCCCGCGCCATGGGCAAGGTTTTCCACCATGCCGACGAGTTCCGGTTCGCCCGCGCGGGTGACGATGCGCGCGTTATGCATTCGCAGCACCATCTTGTCCGACGACCACCATGCGTAGACATTCATGCCTGCGGCCATCACGAGTGCGACAAGCATTCCGGTCTGGCCACCGATCAGAAACCCGGCCGCCCCGAACAGGGCGGTCATTGCCGCCAGAAGCATTCCGGTCTTAACAAGTGCCATGCGTCGCCCTTTTTCAACAGAGATTGGGCATATGGGTCGTGCACCGCACGGTGCAAGGTGGTTTCAGACCAAAAGCGACCGGATCCGCCCCTTCAGTACATTTGTTATATCATGGACATAGACGATCACCGCATAACCGGGGCTGTGATCGGGAACATAGACGGGCTTCATCTGGTAGCGGATCAGCCGGTCAGGCTCGGGGCCCTTGTCGACAGTGTGATAGTATTCCTGGGGTTCGCCCCGCACGCAGGCGTCGATGGGTTTTTTTGCCCGAGCGAGGAACCGGTCTTCGCCGATGACGTCAGCCACATGCATCCCGATCATCCGAACCGGTTGCGTGTTGTAATACGCTGCATTAGCAGAGCTTGTGGCGATGTACCTGTAGTCGGCATCGATCAGCGACACGCGTTCGGGTGCGCGCCGGACATAATTGATAATCCCCGAGGAGAGCGCGTATCCGCGAAGGTTCGGCGCCGGCGGCGCTGCCGGTACAGTGCCCGTCCGATCCGGTGCGTCCGTCTGCGGATATGTGGCACCTTCGCAAAGTGTAAGCGCGATATTGATGTCGCGACCGTCGACCGTAAGGCCGGGGCGGGTGATTGCCCGGTTCAGGAAGAAATAGATCTTGTCTTTTGTCTCACGCGCATCTTTTGGCGCGTACTGCTCGATCTTTTCGAGAAGATCCGCACAACGGCGCAGGAACCGGGCCCGGTCGCGGGTTGAGCCGTCTTCGTTCATCGACCGGCTCAGCGCGCGTTCATGCAGGAAGTATTCCGATATGAGAGCATCAAGATCCATTGGTGAAGTTGTCACGCGCCTTTCTATCGGATCGGATCTGACCCGAGCGCCAACCTACCCTGTGACTGGTAATTGGCAATGCAAATCAGTTCATCCGCGTGGCATTTCCGCACGGTACTGACCGGGCGATGGTTTTCTGTGCATGCTATCAGGTCGTATTCGCGCGACGGAGGGTCGGGCAGACATCGCATGTCCGGCGTGTTTCCGCCAGTATACGCGCGAGTTGATGCGGAGGAACAGCCATGAAACTGCATGTCAAAGCACTGGTCGTCGGCGGCGGGGCCGTGGGCACGTCGATTGCTTATCATCTTGCCAAGGCCGGCTGGTCGGATGTGATGCTTCTGGAGCGGGACGAGTTGACCAGCGGCAGCACGTGGCATGCGGCGGGGCTTTTGCCGTATTTCAACATGTCCTACGCGACGACGCATATCCACGACTATTCGATCAAGTTCTACAAGACGCTTGAGCAAGAGACCGGGCTGAACCCCGGATTCTACGTCGTGGGCAATCTGCGGATGGCGCAAACCCAGGCGCGGATGGATGAATACATGCTTTATGCGGCGACCGCCGAAACCTGTGGCGTGCCCTATGAGTGGATGACGCCCAATCAGATCAAGGAGCGTTGGCCGCTGGTGCGGACTGAGGACCTTGAAGGCGCGATCTATCATCCGACGGACGGTTACATTAACCCCGCCGATGTGACCCAGGCCATGGCGAAGGGCGCGCGGATGCATGGCGTCGAGATCGAGCGCAAGTGGCAGGTCGACGGTTATACCTGGATGGGCGATCACTGGGACGTCCTGTGCACCAAGATGGTCGAGCGGGGCGGCAACCTCTTGGCATCGGACGAGCAGATCACGATCGAAGCCGAGCATGTGGTGACCGCGACGGGCAACCATTCGCAGCGGACGGCACAGCTTCTGGGCCTGAAGATCCCGGCCATT
Organism: uncultured Paracoccaceae bacterium; assembly: GCA_947503175.1. Classification (GTDB taxonomy): domain Bacteria; phylum Pseudomonadota; class Alphaproteobacteria; order Rhodobacterales; family Rhodobacteraceae; genus Ovoidimarina. Next base: position 484,455 of record CANNCO010000002.1, on the reverse strand, counting down.
CCGGTGGAGCACCAGTATATCGTGACGGAACCGGACCCGGCGCTGTTGGCGTGGCGGAAATCGAACCCCGAGCATCCGGTTCTGCGGGATGCCGATGCCAAGTGGTATGTGCGCGAAGAACGGGGCGGCTGGATTCTGGGACCTTACGAAGAGGGTGCGCCCGCGCGGTTCGAATATGCGGTGCCCGAGAGTTTTCGGGCCGATCTGTTTCCTCTCGATCTGGAGCGGATCGAAGAAGAGTACATGAGCATGATCCACCGGATCCCGTCATCCGAGACGGTGGGTCTGAAGGACGACTACAACGGCCCCATCTGCTACACGCCCGATGGCAATCCGCTCTTGGGCCCGGCACCGGGCTTGCGGAACATGTGGCTGGCCGAGGGCTTTTCCTTCGGGATCACGGCGGCCGGCGGCACCGGTCACTATCTGGCGCAGTTGATGGTCGGGGGTGAGGCCGAGATCGACATGGCGAGCCTTGATCCCAAGCGCTACGGCAGTTGGATGACCACCGAATATGCGGCCCGGAAGAACGAAGAGTGTTATTCGCACGTCTACATCCTGCACCACCCGGATGAGGAGCGGCTTGCTTGCCGCCCGCTTAAAACGGCGCCGTCCTATGACCGGATGAAGGCGCGTGGCGCGCAGTTCGGGCAAGTGAATGGCTGGGAGCGGCCCAACTATTTCGGCCCGCTGGATGCGCCCGAGAGTTTCGACCATGACAGCCGGTCGTTCCGGCGCGGCGGCTGGTGGCAATACGCCAAGGCCGAGGCCGAGGCGATCCGAACCGGCGTTGGCATGATCGACGCGACGGCGTTTACCAAACACCGGCTGACCGGCCCCGGCGCCACTGCCTTTCTCGACTGGTTCACCTGTAACAGGCTGCCCAAGGTCGGCCGGATCAACCTGACCTATGCCCTAACGAGCCACGGCACGACCCGCACCGAATACACCATCGTGCGCGAGGGCGAGAACGACTACTATCTTGTCTCGGCGGGTGCATGGCAGGCGTACGATCAGGATTACCTCTACAAGGCGATCGAGGACAAAGAGTCCGAGTTCGGTCGTATCAACGAAGAGGATGTGACCGCGCAATGGGGCGTCTTCGCCATCGCCGGGCCGAAATCGCGCGATGTTCTCAAGACCCTGATCCGAGACCCTGATCCCGAGACGGCCTTGTCGAACAAGCGTTTCCCATGGCTCAGCACGCGCGATATCGAACTGGGCATGTGCCCGGTCAAGGCCATCCGCGTGGCCTATACGGGCGAGTTGGGCTGGGAGTTGCACCATCCGATGGAGATGCAGAATTACCTGTTCGACCAGTTGATGGCGGCGGGTGAGCCCCATGGTCTGAAGCTCGTTGGAGCGCGGGTGCAGAACTGGCTGCGGCAGGAGAAATCCTATCGCGCCTTCGGCACCGAACTGGGCCGGGACGCGACGCCGCTGGAGGCCGGGCTGGACCGGTTCGTGGATCTTGAGAAGGAGTTTTACGGCAAGGACCGGATGGTCGAGACCGGTGTGCGGTTCAAATGCGTGACGCTGCTGGTGGATGGCCCCGACGATGCCGATCCGTGGGGGCGCGAGGCGCTTTACGCCGGAGACCGGCGGGTGGGCCGCCTGACATCCGGTGGGTACTCGGTGCATTTCGGCCAATCGATCGGCATGGGCTATGTCAGCCCGGACATGGCCGAGGTCGGCACCGAGTTGCAGGTGCGGATGCAGAACAAGCTGTGGCCGGCGCGGGTCGTCGAGGACAGCCCTTATGACCCGGCGAACAAGGTGATCCGGATCGATGGCTGACGCGATTGTCCGGACTGGGAAGACCGGACCGGCCACACCGTTGCCTTAATCCCGGGAAAAGCCGAAACAATGCGCGCGCGCATTGTCCGACTGTCCTGTCCGCCACGGGCGATTCGGCAAAAGATCGCCCATAGGTTGTGGGTTCGTGTATCCTATGCGGAGTGAAAGGACAGGATTCGCAACAGTTGGGCCATTGCGGGTAAATGTTTAACTATTTGATAGTACATGGGAATCCATACGGAATCGCTTGTTTCGGGAGAATCGCGCGGCTGCCCGCGTGTGACCACCTGTTTACCAAAATCATGCCATATTCCGCGCGAAGTCTGGACGCTGGGGATGATGTCCTGGGAGTGGACTGAAGATGACAGTGATGACACCGATCTCGCGGGGGAAGCCGCGCGGAAACAAGGTAACCGGGCTGATCGGAGCGGTGAGCCTGCGAACGCCTTGTGGCGCGCGCCGCGTCGAGAATATGCGCCCCGGCGATCTGGTCGTGACACGCGACAACGGGTTGCAGCCGGTCCGTATGGTCTGGACCCGGACGGTGACCGCCGCCGAGATTGCCGCCGACCCCTCGCTTGCCCCGGTGCGTCTGAAGCCTCGCGCAATCGGCCCGATGATGCCGCAGCGCGACCTTGCCCTTGCGGGCGGACACCGCATTCTGGTGCCGGGCTGGCGGCTGGCGGATATGGATGACACCGAAAGCTGCCTGATCGCCGCGCGCGATATCGCCGAAGCCTCGGACGTGGCATTCGTCGACCGGACAGGCGGTGACGTGACCTATTACAACGTGGTGTTCGATGCCCATCAGGTGTTCTGCGCCGATGGGCTGCCGGTGGAAAGCTATCTTCCCAGCCGCGCCGGGTTGCGGCAACTGGACGAGGCGGTGCGATGCGACCTCGCCGCCCTGTTTGCCGCCGAGGAGGACGAGAATCCGGCCTTTCCGGCCCCGCGCTATGCCGCGCCGAAGGTCAAGGATTACCGCCCCGAGCTTGTCTGACACCCCCGAGTTGGGCCTTGCTAGCTGATAAGCCGCGCGGGATCGAGCCGCGCGACACATTCCCGATCCAACGCCGGTTCCGATCCCGTCAGAAGTGCCGCGGCGAGGGCCGCGGCGGCGGGTGCCGTCTGAAACCCGTATCCCCCCTGACCGGCCAGCCAGAAGAATCCGTCGGTTCTTGGGTCGCACCCGATCACAGGTGTGCGGTCGGGCGCGAAGGTGCGCAAACCGGCCCATGTGGCGAGAACACGCGTCACTTCCGGCCGGACGAATGCCTGATAGCTGGCCAGCCCTTCGGCGATCACCATATCGTCGGCCCAGGCGTCGTGCGGGTGCGTTGCGTCCGTCTCGCCGGGTGAGACGATCAGCGCGCCGGCATCGGGTTTTGCATACCAAGTCTGACCCGCCGCCATGAGCAGCGGCCAGTCGCGGACATCGTGACCGTCGGGTGCGGGGAGCCGCGCCATTGAGCGGCGGTAGGGCGTAAGGCCCAGCGGTGCGAGCCCGGCGCGTTGCGCGATCTCGTCGGCCCAGGCCCCGGCAGCGTTGACAATGACTTGCGCCCGATGGCTCTCGTCGGCGGTGACTTTCCAGCCGGTCCCGTCGCGCGTGATCTCTGTGACCGGAGCCGAAGTCTTGAGCGTGGCCCCATGGGTGCGGGCGGTACGGCGGGCCTGTTGCAGGATCTCATGCGTGTCGATGTCGAAGGCGTCGCGCGCATAGGCCGCCATCGCGAAAGCCCCGGTGTCGACGACTGGGACGAGGTCCTGAGCCTTCTGGATGGTTATGGGTGTCGCTGCCATCTCGGCGCATTCATCGGCAAAGGCCGCGTCGTCACCCGGTCGACCAAGGATCAGAACCGGGCGCGGCGAGAGGACGCCGTTTTGCAGGTGGTGCGGAAGCGAAGCCGTGTTCAGCGCCTGAACCGTGGTGTTTCCGTAGCCTTCGAGGAACTGTGCCGCGGAGCGGCCCGAGGCATGGTGACCGAAGGCGTCTTCGGCTTCCAGCAGTGTGACTTGCATGTGCGGGGCAAGGGCGGCTGCCGCCGTCAGCCCAGCCACGCCGCCGCCGATGATAAGGGTATCTGTCATGGGCTATGGGAAGCACGGGATGCCGGGAATGGAAAGGGCTGGTCTTAGATCGGGAGGGGCGCGGCGCTCTGTCCCGTTCTGAGAGTGTTGTCGGCAGGGATTATCCTGCCGACAAGATCGATTTTGGGTTCTTAGTTCGGAATGTCGCCCGAGATGCCCTCGACATAGAAGTCCATGCCCGCCAGCGCGCCGTCATCGGCCACTTCGCCCTCGGCAAGCCATGGCGTGCCGTCCTGCTTGTTCAAGGGGCCGGTGAAGGGGTGATAGGTGCCCGCGACGATGCCATCGACCATCGCCTGAGCCTCGGCGCGAACATCCTCGGGGATGACTTCGGAGAACTCGCCGATGCCGACCATGCCGTCCTTGATGCCGTGCCAGGTCGACACGCTTTCCCATGTGCCGTCCATCACGGCCTGAACCCGCTCGATATAGTAGGGGGCCCATTCGTCGATGATCGACGAGATACGCGGGGCGGGGGCGTATTCGGCCATATCTGCGGCCTGGCCAAAGCCGAGGGCACCGGCCTCCTGCAGCTTGGCGAGGGGGGCGGTCGAGTCCGTGTGGGCGAGCACCACGTCGACGCCTTGATCGAGGAGGGCCTGTGTCGCGTCGGCCTCTTTCGCCGGGTCGAACCATGTGAAGATCCAGACCACGTTCATTTCAACGTCCGGGTTGGCCTTCTTGGCGTGGATGTAGCTGGAGTTGATGCCCCGGATCACTTCGGGGATCGGGAAGGACGCGATGTAACCGATCTGGTTCGACTCCGTCATCCTGCCGGCCAGATGGCCCATCACGGCGCGGCCTTCGTAGAAGCGGGCCGAGTAGTTCGAGACGTTCGGCGCGGTCTTGTAGCCGGTCGCGTGTTCGAATTTCACGTCCGGGAACTTGCCACCCACGTTGATGGTGCCGTCCATGTAGCCGAAGGACGTGGTAAAGACGATGTCGACGCCCGACAGGGCCATCTGGGTCATCACCCGTTCGGCATCGGCGCCTTCGGGAACGCTTTCCTGCACGACAAGCTCGACCTTGTCGCCGAAATGCGCCTCCATCTTCTTGGCGCTTTCATAGTGGTGTTGGGACCAGCCGCCGTCGTTCTTGGGCCCGACAAGGACGAAGCCGACCTTGATCGGATCCTGTGCGAGGGCCGCGCCAGCGCTGGCGACTGCCAGGGCCGCTGCGGCCAGAAGGGTTCTGCGAAACATGTAATACTCCCGTTGGTTGCTTCTTTTTTGTTCGGCGCTCAGGACGCCGCGTGGAATGACTTTCCGAGGGCAGCCGGCGCGTTGAGCGACGCCCGGCCCCGGTCGGCCGACATGATGACGAGCACGAGGATCGTTATCAGATAGGGGGACATGGACAAGTACTCGACCGGGATCTTGACGCCCGCGGCCTGCAGGTTGAGCTGCAAGACGGTGATCCCGCCGAAAAGATAGGCACCAAGAAGAACGCGCCAGGGTTTCCATGAGGCAAAGACGACGATTGCCAAGGCGATCCAGCCTGCGCCTGCAGTCATGCCTTCGGTCCATTGGGGGACGCGGACGAGGCTGAGATAGGCTCCGCCGAGACCTGCGCAGGCGCCGCCGAAGGCGATGGCGGCGACCCGGATCAGCACGACCTTGTAGCCCAGCGCGTGGGCCGCATCGTGGCTTTCGCCCACCGCGCGCAGGATCAGGCCCGCGCGGGTGCGGGTCAGCATGTAGGCCACCACCGCGACCAGCAGGATGGCAAAATAGACCATGATGTCATGCTGGAACAGGACAGGGCCGACAAAAGGGATGTCCGCGAGAAGCGGGATGTTCAGATCGTTGATCTGGGGCGGTTTGATACCGCTATAGCTTTGGCCGATGAGTGCCGAGAAGCCGAGGCCAAAGAGTGTGAGCGCAAGGCCCGTCGCCACCTGATTGGACAGAAGGTACTGGGTCAGGAAGGCGAAGATCAAGGACAGGGCCGCGCCGCCGATGGCCGCGCCGATATAGCCCAGATAGGGGTTGCCGGTCTCGACCGCGACGGCAAAGCCGCAGATCGCGCCGATGATCATCATGCCCTCGACGCCAAGGTTCAAGACACCCGCCTTTTCCGCGACGAGTTCGCCGATGGCGGCCAGAAGGATCGGGGTCGAGGCCACCATCAGGGCGGCGAGAAGCAGGACGGGATTGATTGAAGACAGGTCCATTATGCCACCTCTGCCCGGCCCAGCCGGATCCTGAAATTGGTGAGAACGTCACCGGCCAGAAGGAAGAACAGAAGCATCCCCTGGAAGGCCTGAATGGCCGCCGCCGGAAGGCCCAGCATGAACTGTGCAAGCTCGCCACCGATATAGGTGAGCGCCATCAGAAGACCGGCCAGCAGGATGCCCACGGGATGCAGACGCCCGAGGAAGGCCACGATGATCGCAGTGAAGCCGTAGCCCACGTTGAAATCGATGGTGATCTGGCCTGCGGGACCGGCGACCTCGAAAAGGCCCGCCATGCCCGCCAATGCGCCGGAAACACCAAGGCAGAACAGGATCAGGCGCGCAGGCTTCACGCCCGAGAACTTCGCGGCACGGGGAGCCTGACCGGCAAGGCGGATGTTGAAACCCATGATGTGACGGTTCAGCAGGATATAGGCGAATATCACCGCGATCAGTGCGGCCACGACGCCCCAATGCATGCCCGTCCCGGCGATCAGTTCGTTATTCGCGGCGGAGGCATATTGCTGAAGGTTGCGGCTGCCGGGAAAGCCGGACCCTTCGGGGTTGCGCAGAAGGCCCACCGCCATGGATGCCATCAACTGTTCGGCCACGTAGACCAGAAGCAGCGAGACAAGGATTTCGTTGGTGTTGAAGCGGGTTTTCAGGATGCCCGGGATCATCGCCCAGGCCCAACCGCCCAGTGCGCCCGCGATGACCATCATCGGGAAGATCCAGAAGGCTTCGAGCGGGTAGAAGGCCAGCCCGACGCCTGCGCCGCAGAGGGCGCCGATGATATACTGACCCTCGGCCCCGATGTTCCAGACACCGGCGCGAAAGCCCAGAGACAGGCCGATGGCAATGAGAATCAACGGTCCGGCTTTCACCAGAAGCTGGGGACGCGAGAAGGCCGCGAAATCTGGGTGAAAGAGCGGGTCCCAAAAGATCGTGCGGATCGCCTCGACCGGGTCCTTGCCCAGAAGAGCGAACATGATGCCGCCCGCCACCATCGTGGCCAGCACCGCCAGAACCGGGGTCGCAAGCGCCCAGTTCTGTGATGGCTCGGGCCGTTTTTCCAGCCGGATCATGAAGCTGTCCCCCTGCTTCTTCTTTTTCCAGATGCCGCGGTTCGAGGCGACGACTCTTGTTGGAGTTCAGGCAACATGCGCCACCTCCATACCGTGCGCGCCGCCCATCATCAGGCCGATCTCGTCGATCGTGAGGCCCTGGGTCGGGCGCGGTTCGCTGAGCCGGCCTTCATTGAGGGCGGCAAAGCGGTCGGCCACCTCCATCAGCTCATCCAGATCCTGAGAGATCACGATGATCGCCGCGCCATCGGTGGCCAGATCGAGAAGAGCCTGGCGGATCGACGCGGCTGCGGCGGCATCGACGCCCCAAGTGGGCTGGTTCACGACGAGGACCTCCGGGCGCTGGAGTATCTCGCGCCCAATCACGAATTTCTGGAGGTTGCCGCCGGATAGAGACCGCGCTGCATGGGTTGGCCCCGGCGTGCGGACATCGAATTTCTCGATGATCGTTTCGGCAAAGCCGCGTGTGCGGGCCCAGTCGAGAAAGCCGTTCTTTGACAGGCTTTCGCGGATCGCGCCGGTGAGAAGGGCGTTTTCGGTGAGGCTCATATCGGGCGCCGCGGCGTGGCCAAGCCGTTCTTCGGGGGCGCAGAGAATGCCCAGCCTGCGGCGGTCGTTCGGGCCGAGCGCGCCCACCGGCTGATGACCAAGCCGGACGGTTTCGGCGGGCGTGATCATCTCGCCCGAGAGGGCGGCAAGCAGGTCGTCCTGCCCGTTTCCGGCGACACCGCCGATGCCAAGCACTTCGCCGCGCCGGACCTCGAACGAGATATCCTTGAGCGCGGTGCCGAAGGGGTTTTGCGAGGCGACCGACAGGTCCTTGACCGCCAGTGCCACATCGCCGGTTTCCTTGGCGCCCTTGTCGGGCGTGTGCAGAAGCTGGCCCACCATCATTTCCGCCAGTTCGCGGGCCGATTTCTCGCGCGGGTTGCAGGCGCCCACGACCTTACCCAACCGCAGGACGGTGGCGGCGTCGCAAAGGGTGCGGATCTCTTCAAGCTTGTGCGAGATATAGAGGATCGCGGTGCCCTCGGCCGACAGTTTCTTGAGCGTTTCGAACAGGATATCGACCTCTTGCGGGGTCAGGACGCTGGTCGGTTCGTCCATGATCAGGAGGTTGGGGTCCTGCAGGAGACAGCGAATGATCTCGACCCTTTGCCGCTCGCCTGCGGACAGATCGCCCACAAGGCGTGCCGGATCGAGCGGCAGGCCGTAGGTTTCGGACACTTCGCGGATGCGCTCGGCCAGCGTCGCCATAGGGGGCGGATCTTCCATGCCGAGGGCCACGTTTTCGGCGACGTTCAGCGCCTCGAACAGTGAGAAATGCTGAAATACCATGGCGATGCCGGAATTACGCGCCGCATGGGGGCTGGCCGGTTCATAGGGGGCGGCGTGAAGCTCCATCCGGCCCGCGTCGGGCTTGACCAGCCCGTAGATCATTTTGACCAGAGTGGATTTCCCGGCGCCGTTTTCGCCCAGAAGCGCGTGGACTTCACCGGGTTGGATATCGAAGGACACGGTGTCGTTCGCCACGACGCCCGGATAGGCCTTGGTGACGCCCTGAATGGACAGAAGCGGATGGGTCATATCGCGCGATCCTTTTTGAGACGGGTGGCTTGGGCGGGGCGCAGCAGGTCGGAGGCGACGCCAAGCGCGATGGCCTGGGGGTGTTTGCCCAGTTCGGGCTGGCCGATGGGGCACCGGATGCGGGCGATTTGTGCCGGTGTATGGCCGAGGGCGGCAAGACGGCGCTGGAACCGCGCCCATTTGGTGGCCGAGCCGATCAGGCCAGCCTCGCGGAACGGGCGGGACAGAACCCGGTGGCAGATCTCAAGATCGAGCGCATGGGAATAGGTCAGGATCAGGTGCTTGGCCGTGTCGGGCGCGTGGGCCACGACATCGGCGGGGTTGGTGGCGACCAGTTGGGTGACGCGGTCGGGCAGGGGATCGGGGAAACGGTCGGCGCTTGTGTCGATCAGGGTTATGTCCAGATCGGGCAGGGGGGCGAGGACGCTGGCGATGGCGCGGCCCACATGGCCCGCGCCATAGATCCAGATCGGCTGATCGGGACGGGTGACGGGTTCCACCAGCCAGTCGTCGATGATGCCGGGTGCGGGGCGGGTGCCCTGACCGCGTGCATCGGTGATGAGGCGGTGGAGCTTGAGCGGCATGGGGGCGGTCTTGCCGGGCAGCGGGCGGGTAATGATGTCGCCATCGGCCTTTGCCAAGCGGGCGCCGTCCCAGATTTCGGTGACGAGGGTGACGTGGCCGCCACAGCATTGGCCGAGGGCCGGGCCGAGGGGCAGGTTGTCGAGGCGGTCCGTGTGCGCCAGAAGCGCGTTACGGGCCCGTGCCGCGGCTTCCCATTCCAGTGCACCGCCGCCGATTGTGCCGGACTGCCCGGTTGCCCAGATAAGCATGGACGCGCCCGCGTCGCGTGGTGCCGATCCGCGCAATGCGGCGACGACGACACGCGCCACGGGGCCGTGCGCGGCAATGGCTGCCGTCAGCGTATTGCGGTCGAAACTCATGCGCCCCGGGCCCGTGCGATGGCCGCAAGCACCTGTTCGGCGGTGGCGGGTGCGTGGAGGTCGGGGAAGTTGGAGCCGGTTGCCGAGATCGCGTCGGACAGCGCCAGATAGGCGGAGATGCCCAGCATCAGAGGCGGTTCGCCCACGGCCTTGGAACGATAGATCGTATCCTCGCGGTTCTCACCCTCCCAGAGTGCGACGTTGAAGATGTCGGGCCGGTCGGAGCAGGCCGGGATCTTGTATGTCGAGGGTGCGTGGGTGCGGAGCCGCCCCTTGCCGTCCCAGATCAGTTCCTCGGTCGTGAGCCAGCCCGCGCCCTGCACATAGCCGCCCTCGATCTGCCCGATATCAAGCGAAGGGTTCAGGGATGCGCCCGCGTCGTGCAGGATATCGGTGCGCAGGATACGGTTTTCGCCGGTCAGCGTGTCGATCACGACCTCGGTCACCGCGCCGCCATAGGCGAAGTAGAAGAACGGTCGTCCGGTGCCCTTGATCCGGTCCCATACGATCTTTGGCGTGGCATAGAAGCCGGTGGCCGACAGGCTGATGCGGTTCATATAGGCGTCTTTGACGACCTGTTCGAAGGTGAGGGTGTCGCCGCCCACATGGACCTTGCCTTCTTCGAACCGCACCTTGGCCACGTCGGTCTGATGGCGCTCGGCCACGAAATCAGCCAGCCGGTCGCGGATCGTGTCGCAGGCGGCTTTCACCGCCATGCCGTTCAGGTCGGACCCGGAAGAGGCTGCTGTGGCGGACGTGTTAGGTACCTTCGCTGTATCGGTCGCGGTGATCTTTACATGATCCAGATCGACGCCAAAGCGGGAGGCGGCGACTTGCGCGACCTTCTGGAACAGGCCCTGCCCCATCTCTGTGCCGCCATGGTTCATGTGGATCGAGCCGTCCTGATAGACGTGGACGAGCGCACCGGCCTGGTTGAGATGGGTGAGCGTGAAGCTGATCCCGAACTTGACCGGGCTGAAGGCGATACCGCGCTTCAGGACAGGTTCGCGGGCGTTCCATTCGGCGATGGCGGTGCGCCGGGCGTGGTAGTCTGACGTCTTTAGCAAACGTTCGGTGAGGCCGCCCAGAACGAAGTCTTCGACCTCCATGTGGTAGGGTGTGGTCTGGCTTTTCTTCGGCGTGTCGTCGGTGGCGTCCGCGTAGTAGTTCCGCTTTCGGATCTCCGCGGGATCCTTGCCGAGGTCGTGGGCGATGTGATCCATCACCCGCTCGATTCCGACCATGCCCTGCGGGCCGCCAAAGCCGCGGAATGCCGTGCCCGATTGCGTGTTCGTGCGCAATCGGTGGCTGGTGATCCGCACGTTTTCAAGGAGATAGGCGTTGTCGGCGTGGAGCATCGCACGGTCGGCGACGGGCAGGGACAGATCCTGGCTCCAGCCGCAGCGGCAGTACTGGACGAACTCAAGGCCAAGGATCCGGCCCTCGTCGTCCACACCGACCCGGTAGTCGATGCGGAAGTCGTGGCGCTTGCCGGTGATCATCATGTCGTCGTCGCGGTCGTAGCGCATCTTGGCGGGGCGGCCCGTCAGTTGTGCAACAACGGCGCAGGCGACGGCCAGCGCGTTGCCCTGACTTTCCTTGCCGCCGAAACCGCCGCCCATCCGGCGCACCACGCTACGCACCGCGTTCATGGGCTTGCCGATGGCGTCGGCGACCTTGTGTTGGATCTCGGTCGGATGCTGGGACGAGGAGTGAACCTCCATATCCCCGCCTTCCTGCGGCAGGGCGAGCGCGGCCTGACCTTCGAGATAGAAGTGTTCCTGTCCGCCGATTTCGAACCGGCCTTCGATCACCTTCGGGGCCTTGGATATGGCGGTGCCGGGATCGCCCTTGCCATAGATGCGCGGGCCTTCTTCGAACCGTGTATCGGCGGCGATGGCGTCGTCGATTGTCAGGATTGGTTTGGTTTCATTGTAAGTGACTTCGGCCAGACGTGCGGCCTTGCGGGCGGCGAGATGGGACGTTGCGGCGACCAGAAAGAGAGGCTGGCCGAGGAAGTGGATTTCTCCGGTCGAGAGGAGCGGTTCGTCATGGGCCGAGGGCGAGGTGTCCGCGGGGCGCGGCAGGTCGCCGGCTGTCAGGACCATGACGACACCCGGTGCGGCGCGCACGGCGTCGAGGTTCATGGACGTGATAGACCCGGCGGCGATTTCTGCCATGCCGAAGGCCAGATGCAGGGCGTTGGCCGGTGTCGGGATGTCATCCACATAGCGGGCCTGCCCGGTCACGTGCAGCGGCGCGGCATCATGGGGAAGGGGTTTTGCGACGCTCATACCTGCACCTCCAGCACGTTGACGGCGGTGCCCTGGGTTTCGGCGAAGTAGCGGTGCAGCATGTTTTGCGCCGTTGTCTGGCGGTAGCCGGCAGAGGCGCGCATGTCGGTGAGCGGGGTGTAATCCTTGAGAAACTCCGCTGCGGCGGCATTGATGGTGGCTTGCGTCCACGGTTGGTTCAGCAGCGCGGCTTCCACATGGGTTGCGCGTTTCGGGATGCCGGCCATGCCGCCGAAGGCTATGGCGGCGGCGGTTACGGTGCCATCCGTCACGGTTATGTTGAAACAGCCGCAGACCGCCGAGATATCCTGATCGAACCGTTTCGATAGTTTGTAACAGCGCAGGTCGGGGGCATTGGCCGGGATCGTCACGGCCTCGACGAACTCACCCGGTTCGCGGTCCTGTTTGCCGTAGTCGATGAAGAAATCCCCGATGGGCAGGTCGCGGCGGGTGTCGCCCTTGCGCAGGTGCAGGGTCGCGCCGAGGGCGATGAGTGCGGGCGGGTTGTCCCCGATGGGCGAGCCGTTGGCGATGTTGCCGCCGATGGTGGCGGCTTGCCGGACCTGTTCGGAACCATAGCGGCGGACCATTTCGGCATAGGACGGGTGGCAGTCGCGCAGGATGGGCATGAGGGCGGCCATGGTGGCGCCCGCACCGATGCGGATGGTGTCGCCGTTGCGATCGATGCCCTTGAGGTCGTCGATCCCACCGAGGAAAGCGACTGGGGCGAGGTCACGCAGTTGCTTGGTGACCCAGAGGCCCACATCGGTGGCGCCCGCAATCAGGGTCGCGTCGGGATGGTCGAGATACCATTTGGCCAGCGCGTCGGAGGTGGTCGGCAGAAAGCAGTCTTCGTCGGAGATCGGATCGGCCCCGGGGGCCGTGTCCATGACCCATTTGGGGACGGGATTTTCGGCGGCGGCCTCGGCGGCGCGGATGATCGGCGCGTAGCCGGTGCAGCGGCAGAGATTGCCTGCAAGGACATCGTCGTGATCGTCACGTCCGGTTGCGTGGCCCACTGCCATGGAGACGACGAAACCCGGTGTGCAGAAGCCGCATTGCGAGCCGTGGTGATCGACCATGGCTTGCTGGACGGGGTGCATCGTGCCATCGGGGGCCGATATGCCTTCGACCGTGCGGATCGCGCGGCCGTGAAGTTGCGGCAGAAACAGGATACAGGCATTCAGGGCGCGGGGCCCCGCTTCGTCGGTGACCATCACGGTGCAAGCACCGCAATCGCCCTCGTTACAGCCCTCCTTGGTGCCGGTCAGCCCGCGCGTCTCGCGCAGCCAGTCCAAGAGGGTTGCCGTGGGGGACGCGTCGCGCACCGTCACGGATTCTCCATTCAGAAGAAACGAAATATCCGGCATGTGACCCAAGGCCGCTTTCTGTTTGGCGGGTTTCCCGCATTTGCACCTGCCCGATGCGGCGTAAAGCCGGTGCCTCTCCCTTGCCTATCAGGAAAGCGCGGGATGGAGATTTAAGCAAGCCTCACGATGAGGAGAAACACGAAAGCAGCTTCAAGTTTCGCTTGAAAATAGGGCGGATGGTCAGAATTTGAGCGGAATATGTGTGGGTTAGAGGGTCTGGGCCAGATCGTCAAGTTGCGTGATTGTCGTATTCCAGCCGTCGTGAAAACCCATCTCTTCGTGCTTTTTCCGCGAGTCTGCATTGGAATGCATGACATGAACGGCATAGCGCGTTCCGCCATCGACAGTGGATATCTTGATATTGGCCGTGAAAAACGGGGCCGGAGCGGGCCGGAACCCCCGGGTCATCGCGTCGGTGAAGACAAGGCGGCGATTGCGCTCGGCCACGAGGAAGCAGCCTTCGCTTGGCATCAGTGTGCCGTCCGGCAGTTTCATCACGGTATAGGCGCGCCCGCCGGGCCGGAGATCGTTATCGACCTCGACGACCTCAACCGGCGGCGGGGTGAACCAGCGTTTGAAGAGGTCCGGTTCCTCCCAGCAGCGCCAGATCGTTTCAGGGGTCGCGCGAATGACCCTGTCAATCGACAGGTCACGTTCAGGGTCGAAAGTCGTCATCAAGAGCCTCTATCTCTTTTTCCAGGTTATCGAGCAGCCATTCGCAGCCGCTTCTTTGTGGGGGGCGATCTGGCGCATCAGTTTGAGGGTTTCACACAGGAGGTCAGGCATGGGACAGGGCCTCGGCATGGGTTTTCATGCGGTCAACCACGGACTCGCAACCGGGCAGGCGCGTTTCGATACTGTCGCCACCGTCAAGAAATACCGCCTGTTCGGTGTAGACGACCTTGGTGCCATCGGGCACGGGCGAGAGTGCAACGGTTGCCTGACTGACGGAAATAGGGCCGGAGGTCCCGAGCATCGTGTAGCCGTAGACGAGGCGTTCCGATGGGCGGATATGGAAGAGATGGCTTTCGTAGCCGAAGCTGCCCATTTCGGGGTTGGTGAAACGAACCCTCTCGAACCCGCCTTCGCGCAGGTCGGCGTTGTAGCTGTCATGTGACCAGCCGTCGCCGTCCCAGCAGAACCACTTTTCCTTGAGCTTTTTGTCGGTCCACAGCTGGAACACGGTTTCGGGTCTTGCGGCGATGGTGCGGGTGACGTCGAAGGTTTGAAAGTCATTGATCATCGGTCGTGTTCCTTTCGATTTCCTCGGCAAGCGCACCAAGCCGATCCAGTCGCGCCTCCCAGATCCGGCGCTGCCTGTTCAGCCAGCTCTCGGCTTCGGCCAAGGGCGCGGCTTCGATGTGGACGGTGCGGACCCGGCCCTTTTTCTCGGACCGGACAAGGCCCGAAGCCTCAAGCACCTTCAGGTGTTTGAGGAAAGTTGGCAGGGCGATGTCATGGGGGGCATGTAACTCGCTGACGGGAGCGGGGCCTTGCGTCAGGCGTTCGATCACGGCCCGGCGGGTGGGGTCCGAGACGGCGGCGAAGAAACTGTCAAGATGGTTAGCCATATGGCTAGGTAATATGATTTCGGAGTGTTGTCAATAAAGTTAGTCATCTGGCTAACTTTTTGCGCTTTTCGCCGGTCGCGGCAGTTCATACTGTGCCGGTCATGAACACATCCCCCCGATTCATTCACCTGCGCGTCCATACCGAGTATTCATTGTTGGAAGGGGCGGTGCGGCTGAAGAAACTGCCCGGTCTCTGCCGTGATCTGGGCATGCCTGCCGTGGCCGTGACCGACACGAACAACATGTTTGCCGCGCTTGAGTTTTCGGTTTCCGCCATGGGTGCGGGGGTGCAGCCCATAGTCGGCTGTCAGGTGGATCTGGCGTACGAAACCTCCGATCCCGGTCAACGCGCGAAAGCGCCTGCGCCCATTGTTCTGCTCGCGCAGAACGAGACCGGCTATGGCAATCTGATGAAGCTGAACTCGGCGCTTTATCTGACCAGGACCGGGGACCATCCGCAGGTCACGCTTGAAGATCTGGAGGCCCATGGCGAAGGTCTGATCTGTCTGACGGGCGGGCCGGACGGGCCGGTCGGCCGGTTGCTGGGACGTGGGTCGCGGTCGGCGGCGGAGGTGTTGGTCGACCGGTTGGCGGGGATCTATGGTAACCGGCTTTATATCGAGTTGCAGCGGCATCCGGGTGAGGATGGCAGCACCAGCGAGACCGCGCGAAACACCGAGCGGGGCCATATCGAGATCGCCTATGCCAAGGACTTGCCGCTGGTCGCGACGAACGATGTCTATTTTCCCGAAGAGAAGATGTTCGAGGCGCATGACGCGCTGATCTGCATCGCGGAAGGGGCTTATGTCGACCAGCAGGAACCGCGGCGGCGGCTGACGCCGCAGCATTACTTCAAGACGCCCGCAGAGATGACGGCGCTGTTTGCCGACCTGCCGGAAGCGATCGAGAACACGGTGGAAATCGCGCAACGCTGCGCCTTTGCGGTCAGCCGCCGGGACCCGATCCTGCCCAAGTTTGCCGAAGATGAGGTCGACGAGTTGCGGCGGCAGGCCAAGGCCGGGTTGGAAGAGCGTCTGGCGGTGATCCCCCATGCGGCACCTGTCGAGGAGTACCAGGCGCGGCTGGAGTTCGAACTGGGTATTATCGAAGGCATGGGGTTTCCCGGCTACTTCCTGATCGTGGCCGACTTCATCAAATGGGCGAAGGAGCGGGACATCCCCGTGGGGCCCGGCCGGGGCTCGGGTGCGGGCAGTCTGGTGGCCTATGCGCTGACGATCACGGACCTTGATCCGTTGCGGTATTCGCTGCTGTTCGAGCGATTCCTGAACCCCGAACGTGTGTCGATGCCGGATTTCGACATCGATTTTTGCATGGACCGGCGGGAAGAGGTGATCCGCTATGTGCAGGATCGCTATGGCCGCGACAAGGTGGGGCAGATCATCACCTTTGGTGCGCTTCTGTCGAAAGCGGCGGTGCGCGATGTGGGCCGGGTGTTGCAGATGCCCTATGGGCAGGTCGACCGGCTGTCGAAGATGATCCCGGTCGAGGGCGTGAAGCCGGTCAGCATCGAACAGGCGCTGGCGCAGGAAGAGCGGTTGCGCGCCGAGGCCAAGTCGGAGGAGGTGGTGGACCGGCTTCTGACCTATGGGATGCAGGTCGAGGGGTTGTTGCGGAATGCCAGTACCCATGCGGCGGGCGTGGTGATTGGCGACCGGCCGCTGGACGAACTGGTGCCGCTTTATCAGGACCCGCGCTCGGACATGCCCGCGACCCAGTTCAACATGAAATGGGTCGAGCAGGCGGGGCTTGTGAAGTTCGACTTTCTGGGTCTGAAAACCCTGACGGTGATCCAGAATGCACTGGACCTGATCGCCGGGCAGGGGCGGCCCTTGCACGAAGCCGCCGATGGGACGGTTCTTTATGAGCCGCCCGAGGGGGCCGAGAACGATATCGGGGCGATCCCGCTGGATGATCCGAAGAGTTACGAGCTTTATTCCAGGGCGCGGACGGTTGCGGTGTTTCAGGTGGAAAGCTCGGGCATGATGGATGCGCTGCGGCGCATGAAACCGGACTGTATCGAGGATATCATCGCGCTTGTGGCGCTGTACCGTCCGGGTCCGATGGAGAACATTCCAAAGTTCTGCGAGGTGAAGAACCACCTGTCGGAGCGCGAGACGCTGCACCCGTCGATCGACCATATCCTCGACGAGACGCAGGGCATCATCGTCTATCAGGAACAGGTGATGCAGATCGCGCAGGAGATGGCGGGGTACAGCCTTGGCGGTGCTGATCTGTTGCGCCGGGCCATGGGTAAGAAGATCCAGGAGGCAATGGATGCGGAGCGCCCGAAATTCATCGCCGGGGCCAAGGAACATGGTGTCGACGACGAAAAGGCGCTGGAGGTGTGGAACCTTCTGGATAAGTTCGCGAATTACGGGTTCAACAAATCCCACGCGGCGGCCTACGCCGTGGTCAGCTATCAAACCGCGTGGCTCAAGGCGAACCATCCGGTCGAGTTCATGGCCGGGGTGATGAACTGCGATCTCCATCTGACCGACAAGCTGGCCGTTTATGCCGAAGAGGTTCGGAGGGGGCTGGAGATCGAGATCGTGCCGCCTTGCGTGAACCGGTCGGAGGCGATGTTTGGCGTGTCCGACGGCAAAGTCGTTTATGCGCTGGGCGCGCTGAAGAACGTGGGCGTCGAGGCGATGAAGCTGGTGACCGAGGCGCGGGGGGACAAGCCCTTTGCCACGCTCTTTGATTTCGCACGGCGGGTGGATTTGAAGCGTGTGGGCAAGCGGCCCCTGGAGATGCTGGCGCGGGCGGGTGCCTTCGACCAGCTTGATCCGAACCGGCACCGGGTGTTCCGGTCGCTGGATGCGATCACTGCCTATTCGGCGGCGATCCATGACCAGCGGTCGTCGAGCCAGGTATCGCTGTTCGGCGAGGCCGGGGACGATCTGCCCGAACCGCGCTTGTCGCCTGTGGAGGA
The DNA here is from genome assembly GCA_947503175.1 of uncultured Paracoccaceae bacterium. Classification (GTDB taxonomy): domain Bacteria; phylum Pseudomonadota; class Alphaproteobacteria; order Rhodobacterales; family Rhodobacteraceae; genus Ovoidimarina. The sequence continues at coordinate 466,590 of CANNCO010000002.1, read as the reverse complement.
CTGGCTGCCGAACGAGCGGCTGACCGAGGAACATCTGGGGGTGGGGTTCTACCTGTCGGGTCATCCGCTGGACGACTATCTGGCACCGCTGAAGCGCATGGACGTGATGACGCTGGCCGAGGTCGAGGCAAGGGCGGCGCGCGGGTCGCCCTTTGTGACCAAGATGGCGGGGGCGGTGTCGGGGCGGCAGGAGCGGAAGTCGGCGCGTGGCAACCGGTTTGCTTTCGTGCAGATGTCGGACCCGACGGGGCTTTACGAGGTCACGGTGTTTTCCGACACGCTGGAGGCTGCCCGCGATCACCTTGAAACCGGGATGAACGTGGTTCTCGGCGTCGAGGTGACGATGGAATCCGAGCAGTTGAAGCTGCTCGCACGCTCCGCCCAGCCTGTGGATGCGGTTGTGGCGGGCGCGGGCGATAGCGGGCTGAAGGTGTTCATCGAGCAGGGCGAGGCGGCGACGTCGGTCGCCTCGGTTCTGGACCGGGCCAAGGGCGAGAACGGGCGCGCGGGCCGGGGGCCCGTGCATCTGTGCCTGATGGCTCCGGACCTGCCGGGTGAGGTCGAGATAGAACTGCCGGGCAAGTGGCCGGTGACGCCGCAGATCAAGGGCGCGCTGAAGTCGCTTCCGGGGGTCGTGATGGTCGAGGATGTCTGAGAGTCCAGATCTGCGCGATCTGGCCGACTATCAGGTCAGCCGCATCACCGGGTTCGTTCCCGAGGTCGATCCGCTGGTGGCGATGCCGGACGCCTTTGCAGAGGTGGGTGCGATTGCCGATGATCTGCCCGGTCTGATGCGGTGGGAGCGGGTGCGGGACCGCATTCGGAAGATGGCCGAGCCGGATATCGCGCTTGCCACGGACCAGCATATGCAGGAGCGCCTGTTTCTGGCCTTGAGCGTGCTGACGAATGCGTGGGTCTGGCAGGGGAATACGCCTGATCTGGATGTCCCACCGCAACTGGCGCGCCCGGTTTGTACGCTGGCGGAGACCCTTGGGCGGCAGCCCATCGTCTCGCACGCGTCGATGAGCCTTTGGAACTGGCGGCGGATCGACCCGCAGGCGCCTGTTTCGGTGGAGAATGCCGAGCTTCTGGTGCGGTTTCTGGGCGGGGCGGACGAGACGTGGTTTTTCACCAGCGCGCTGGGCGTGGAGCTTGCCGGGGCATCTGCGGTGGGTGATCTGGCGGATGCGGCCCGGGCTTCGGCCAAAGGGGATGCGGCTGCGACAGAGGCGCATCTGGGCGCGGTGGCCGACCGGATGGAGCCGATCAACGCAGCCCTTGAGCGGGTGCGGGATTGGTGCGATCCGCACGTGTTTTACCTGCGGGTGCGGCCGTTTCTGGCGGGGTGGCCCGCGCCGGGGGCGGTGTATCACGGCGTCTCGGACGACCCGGTGACGCTGGCCGGTGGGAGCGCCGGGCAGAGCGCGCTGATACAGGCGTTTGATGCGGCAATGGGTGTAACCCATGCGGGCGTGGCGGGTGCCTTTCTGAGTGATATGCGCCGCTACATGCCCGCGCTGCACCGTCAGTTTCTGCGCGATCTTGGTGCGGTCTCGAAAATCCGGGAGCTTGCCATCGCGTCGGATCGTCCGGCGCTGCGCGAGGCCTATGACACGGTGATTGCGGGGCTGGATCAGTTCCGGCGGCGGCATATGGGGCTGGCGATGGACTATGTCGTCAAACCCTCGGGTGAAGCCGCGACACTGGGCACCGGCGGGACCGAGTTCACCGAGTTCCTGCGCGATGCCCGGCTGGAAACAGCGCGGCAGAAGCTGGGTTAGCGAAGTACTCGGCTGGCCGCGAGACGGGCGAAGGCGACCGACAGGATGATCCGGATCACGTGGTGTGCGGTGACATAGATCACGCTCAGTTCCAGCGACAGCGCGATCAGCGCCATTTCCGTAAGGCCGCCGGGGGCGAACGCCAGAAAGACGGCTTGCCACGTTTCGCCGACGAGGCCCGCAAGTGTGGCGGCGAAGATCGCGGCGAGGACAAGCGTCGCGCCCACCGTGACCAGCGTGACCCGCAGGCCGGTCAAAAGGACCGCAGGGCCGCGACCGGCGAAGCGCGCGCCAAGCGTTGTGCCGATCACCAATTGGGTCAGGTCGACGAGCCAGCCGGGTGGCCCGCCCTCGACCCAGCCCAGTACGTGGACGAGACCGGAGACGATGATCGGCCCGGTGATGATGCCGGCGGGCAGGCCGATCCAGCGCCCGCCTAGGGCACCCACGACGCCGCAGGCCGCGAGGATCACCCAGTCGGTCGGGCTAAGGGCGTATCCGGTATCGCCGATGACCGCGCCGGTGGCGCTTCCCACAGTCTCGCCGGTCAGAAGGCCAAAGCCCACGGGTATCAGGACGATGCAAAGGATAAGGCGCAGGAACTGCGTGACCGCGAGCAGGGCGGGGTCGGCACCGGCCTGATCGCCCAAGGCAATGGCTTCGATGAAGCCGCCGGGCATGGTGCCGTAATACGCCGTCGCCGGGTCGGACACGCCGATACGGCGGGCAAGGGTGAAGCCGATCGCATGGGCGATGGGGACATAGAGGAGGAGGGCGAAGAGGCTTGGCCACCACCGGGACAGATCGTCGATGATGGCGGGTGTGACAGCCGCACCGATCGAGACGCCGATGATCGGGATGAAGGTCAGTCGCAGGCCTGTGGGTGCGCCCATGACATGGCCGAGCGGGCGAAGGTTCGCGATGGCGGCGGCACCCGTCACGATGAGCGAGCCCAGAAGCCATGGGAGGGGGAGGCCGAGGAGCTTTGCCGCAAACCCGCCAGCCGCCCCGATGACCAGTGTCAGAAAGACCGTGGGCCAGTGGGTGCCGCTGGTCTGGGGTTCTTTCACCAATGGGGTGGCTTCTGGTCTGCCAGCGGCACGGTGCCGCCCATATCCATCTCGCGCCCCGCCTCGCGTTCCATGAGCATGGCGACGCGTTTGGTCAGGTGGGCAATCTCGGCCTCTTGCCGCGCCACGATCTCGGACAGATCGTCGGCGACACGCTCAAGATGCGCGATGCGGACCTGAAGGTCGGTGACAGTATCGGTCATGCGCCCCATCTAGCGCGTGGGCTTGTCGGGTGGAAGCCCCGTTTCGCGCGGTCAGGCGGCGCTGTCGAACCGAGCGGGCAGATCGCCTGCGGCGCGGGCCTGATCGATGGCCGCACCCAGATTGGTATCGAGGGCGGCGCGCAACTGGTCGAAGCTGTCGATCACGAAATAGACCGGCTGAACGATATCGATGCGATAGGGTGTGCGGAGGATTTCGAGCAGGTCGAAATCCCGGTGTTCGGCGGTGGTGCCGAAGGCATGTTCTGTTTCGGACGGGGATGAGACGATGCCTGCCCCATAGGCCCGCAGGCCGTCATCCGTGCGGATCATGCCGAATTCGACGGTGAACCAGAACAGACGGAAGAGCCGCCAGCTATAGCCTTTGCCGAGCTTGACCGCAGCGGTCCCGAACCGTTCGATGAAATCGCAATAGGCGGGGTGGGTGAGGAGTGGGCAATGGCCGAAGACCTCGTGAAATATGTCGGGCTCTTCGATGTAGTCCATGTGTTCGCGGCGGCGCAGGAAGGTGGCCACGGGAAACCGGCGGCGCGACAGGAGGTTGAAGAATTGCGCGGGCGGGATGATCGCGGGGACACCTTCGACACCGGCGCCGGTCAGGCGGTTGAGGGTGGCGTCGATATCGGCGATCTGCGGGACATGGTCGGGTGAGAGGCCCAAAGCGTCGATACCGTCGAGGTATTCGGGCGCGGCAAGACCCTGAAGATTTGTCATTTGACGGTGGAAGAGCGTCCCCCAGACTGCGTCTTCTTCGGATGAATAGCTATAGCGACCGGTGGCATCGGAGGTTTTCGAGGCATAGGTGGACATGGGTGCCATCCTTTCCGGGCTTTTGGGTTGATCGGTGAGTAATGACGCATAATGGCACCGAAAACGGTTCCCAGATTTTGCAGTTTGCAATAGAGTCATGGGATATTCATCCTAAGAGGTAATGTTTTGCAGCTATCTGATCCAGAACGCGCCCTCTTGCGGGAAATGCAGCGGGATGCGGGGCAACCTCTGGCGGCGCTGGGGCGGCGCGTGGGCATGGCGCAATCGACCGTGTCGCGGAAATTGCAGGAGTTCGAGGCGGCGGGGCTGATCCGGGGGCGTGTTGTGCTTCTGGACCCGTCGCGGGCGGGGGCGAAACTGTGTGTCTTTGCCTCGGTCAGTCTGGAGGATCATTCCGAGGAGGCCGTGCGCGATTTCGCGGCGATTGTCGCGGCGCATCCAGAGATCCTCGAATGCCATGCGGTGTCGGGGACGGCGGATTACATCCTGAAGATCCGGGTCGCGGATGTGGAGGCCTATGAGCAGTTCATGACCCATGCGCTTTTACGCAACCCCCATGTGCGCAGCGTGGTGTCGAGCTTTTCGCTGAAGGAAATCAAATACGCCACCGCCTTGCCCCTTTAGGCGGCGTGGGCTAGACGCGGGCGCGACCACAAACAGGGGTTCGAACGCCATGGCCAAGCCGGGCAAGACACCACGCCCGAAGGCGGAAACGCCCAAGGGATTTCGCGACTATTTCGGCGCGGATGTGACCGAGCGCGCAGCGATGCTGGACGCGATTGCTGGCGTGTACCGGAAATACGGGTTCGATCCGCTGGAGTCCTCGGCGGTCGAGACGGTGGAGGCGCTGGGCAAGTTCCTGCCCGATGTGGACCGTCCGAACGAGGGCGTCTTCGCGTGGGAGGAAGACGGCGACTGGCTCGCGTTGCGTTACGATCTGACAGCACCCCTGGCGCGGGTTTATGCGCAGCACCGCAACGATTTGCCGACGCCGTACCGGCGTTATGCGATGGGGCCGGTGTGGCGGAACGAGAAACCCGGGCCGGGGCGGTTTCGGCAGTTCTATCAATGCGATGCGGATACGGTGGGCACGGCGAATGTCGCGGCGGATGCCGAGATCTGCATGATGCTGGCCGACGCGCTGGAGGCCGTGGGGATCGAGCGCGGGGACTATGTTATCCGGGTGAACAACCGGAAGGTTCTGAACGGGGTGCTGGAACAAATCGGTCTGTCTGAAGATCTGCTCAAAGACCCTCGTCCGATGACCGTGAGCGAGGCTTCGAAAGCGCTGTATTCCGAGATGGTTCGTAGAAACATCGAACAGATTTCCCGTGCAGATGTTCTTCGGCAAATCGACAAGTTCGACAAAGTCGGTCGGGACGGGGTGATGCAACTCTTGACCGTTGGTCGGAAAGATGAGTCTGGGGCCTTCATCGATGGCGTAGGCTTGACAACCGAAGCGGCGGAAATTGTGGTTCGCTTTCTTACGGCACTATCAGAGACCAACACTCGGACAGTCAGTGCTTTGCGTGAAGCGGTTGGATCCTCTGAAGTTGGGCGGGAAGGTGTGGATGAGCTTGAGGGGATCGCCAAGCTTCTAGACAGCCAAGGTCTCGGTGAGGACCGAGTAGTAATCGACCCCTCTGTCGTGCGCGGCCTCGGCTACTACACCGGTCCGGTTTTTGAAGCCGAACTCACCTTCGAGATCACCGACGAAAAGGGCCGTCCGCGCCAGTTTGGCAGCGTGGCGGGCGGCGGGCGCTATGACGATCTGGTCAAGCGGTTCACCGGGCAGGCCGTGCCTGCGACGGGGATTTCCATCGGGGTGGACCGGCTTTTGGCGGCGCTCCGGGCCAAGGGGCGTGTGGGCGGTGACAGTGCCGGGCCGGTGGTCGTGACTGTTATGGATCGCGACCGGATGGCGGATTATCAGGCGATGGCGGGTGAGTTGCGGGCGGCGGGCATCCGGGCCGAGGTCTATCTGGGCAATCCCAAGAACTTCGGCAACCAGATGAAGTATGCCGACCGGCGGGGCAGCCCTGTGGCGGTGATCGAAGGGTCGGACGAAAAGGCGCGGGGCGTCGTGCAGGTCAAGGACCTGATCCTGGGTGCGAAGATCGCGGAGAATGCCGATCTTGAGGAATGGCAGTCGCGGCCCTCGCAATACGAGGTGCCGCGCGGTGAACTGGTCGCGAAGATCCGCGAGATACTGGCCGAGCACGGGCTGGGAGAATGACCGAGCGCGCGGTGCGGGATGAAGCGGCGGGCCTGTTGCGGGCCTTCGAGGCGCGGGGCGCCGTGCGGATCGAGGCCGATATCCTTCAGCCTGCGGAAACGCTTCTGGACCTTTATGGGGAAGATATCCGGGCGCGCGCCTATGTGACCGCCGATCCCCTGCGGGGCGAGGCGATGCTGCGGCCCGATTTCACCGTGCCGGTGGTGCAGATGCATTTGGCAGGGGGCGACGGGACCGCGCGTTATACCTATTCCGGCAAGGTGTTTCGGAAGCAACCGGATGCGGACCGGCCCGTCGAGTATGAGCAGGTCGGATACGAGCTGTTCGGTGGCGAGGGCCGCGCGGCGGCGGATGCCGAGGTGTTCGCAGCGTTCCATGCGCTTTTGGCACCGCGTGGCCTTGTGCCTGCGACGGGCGATATCGGGCTGATCCGGGCGGCGGTTCTGGGGCTGCGGACCAGTGAGATCCGCAAGCGCGCCTTGCTGCGTCATCTCTGGCGTCCCCGGCGGTTCCGGGCATTGATCGACCGCTATCGTCTGGCGCGGCCTGCGCCGCAACCCGTGGGGGCCCCCGGCAGCCCGGAGATCGGCCTGCGCAGCCGTGCCGAGATAGATGCGCGGCTTGCCGCGCTGGCGGCGGATGCGGGTGTGCCGCCCTTGTCAGCGGGCGAGGCAGAGCTTCTGGATGCGATCCTGGGTCTGAAAGAGGCAAGCGGGATGGTCCTGTCCCATCTGCGGGATATCGCGGTGGATATGCCCGCGATCCGCGATGCGGTGACCGGGTTCGAGGCGCGTCTGGCGGCCCTTGATGCGGCCGGGATCGATGCGGCGGATGTGCCGTTCGAGGCGAGCTATGGACGGACGACGCTGGAGTATTACGATGGGTTCGTCTTTGGCTTTGTGGCTTCGGGCCGGCCCGATCTGCCCGCGGTCGCGACCGGCGGGCGTTATGACACGCTGACCCGTGCGCTTGGCGGCAGTGACAACGCGGCATCGGTGGGCGGTGTCGTGCGGCCCGGTTTGCTGGTGGAGCTTGCCCCATGACGCTCAAGCTGGGCATCCCGTCCAAGGGGCGGCTGATGGAAAAGACGTTCGACTGGTTCGGGGCGCGCGGCGTGGAAATGCGCACCGCAGGGTCGGGTCGCGAATACGTCGCGAAGGCGGGGGTTGAAGGGCTGGAGCTTGTTCTGCTGGCCGCCGGAGAGATTCCGCGCGAACTGGGCGCGGGGCGCATCCATCTGGGCGTCACCGGCATGGACGTGGTGCAGGACCGGTTGGCCCATTGGGATATGCAGGTCAAGGAACTGGCACGGCTTGGCTTTGGCCATGCGGACCTGATCATCGCGGTGCCGGATTTCTGGGCAGATGTGTCGACGCTGCATGATCTGGATGCGGCGGCGGCGGCGTTTCGGGCGGCCCATGGCCACAGGCTTCGGATCGCGACGAAGTATCACCGGCTGGTGCGTGAGTTTCTGCGCGATCAGGGCGTGGCGGATTATGCGCTGGTGGACAGTCAGGGGGCAACCGAGGGGACGGTGCGCAACCTGACGGCGGAGGCGGTTGCCGACATCACCTCGACCGGTGAGACGTTGCGGGCCAATCATCTGCGCCCCCTGGACGACGGGGTGATCCTGAAAAGCCAGGCGGTTCTCTATAAGTCGCGGGCCGCGGACTGGTCGGGCGATGCGCGTGACCGGCTGTCCGCGCTTCTGGACCGGATCGGGCTGGGCTCGGGCTAGCACCCTTGCACTTCCCCCCTGACGGAACGCAAACTGTCGCGTGAAAGGAACGGGTCCATGTCTTTGATTGATGATGCGCGCGCGGTGCGCGAAAACGCCCATGCCCCCTATTCACGGTTCAAGGTCGGCGCGGCGTTGCGCACGGCCTCGGGCGCAGTGTTCGTCGGCTGTAACGTCGAGAACGTCGCCTATCCCGAGGGGACCTGTGCCGAAGCGGGGGCGATTGCCGCCATGGTGGCCGCCGGAGAGCACGAGATCGCGGAGGTGGCGGTCATTGCCGACAGCCCCGATCCGGTGCCCCCTTGTGGCGGGTGCCGTCAGAAGCTGGCGGAGTTCGCGGGTGGTGATGTGCAGGTGACCATGGCCACGTTGGATGGCTCTGAGCATGTGGTGACGGTGGCCGATCTTTTGCCCGGTGCCTTTGGCGCGGGCCATATGGAGCGGACCTGACATGGACGCACGGACAATTCTGTACCGGTTGCGGATGGGCGAGGTGCTGTCGCGCGATGAAATCACGTGGTTTGCCAATGGGTTGGCGTCGGGGGATGTGTCCGATGCGCAGGCCGGGGCCTTTGCCATGGGCGTCTGCCAGCGGGGGCTGGGTGAAGAGGGGCGCGTGGCACTGACTCAGGCGATGCGCGATTCCGGTGATCGGTTGGTGTGGGATCTGCCCGCGCCCGTGGTGGACAAGCATTCGACCGGAGGTTTGGGCGATACGGTGTCGCTGTTGCTTGCGCCCATTCTGGCCGAAGCGGGTGTGTATTGCCCGATGATCTCGGGCCGGGGTCTGGGTCATACGGGCGGGACGCTGGACAAGCTGGAGGCAATCCCGGGGTTTACGGTGGATCAGGATGAGGCGGCGTTTCGGGCGATTGTCGCGGATGTGGGCTGTGCCATCGTCTCGGCCTCGGGCGATCTGGCCCCGGCGGACAAGCGGCTTTATGCGGTGCGCGATGTGACGGGCACGGTGGAAAGCGTCGACCTGATCACGGCGTCGATCCTGTCAAAGAAGCTGGCCGCGGGACTGGAGGCGCTGGTTCTGGATGTGAAGGCCGGGTCGGGCGCGTTCATGGGGACGATCGAAGAGGCACGGGTACTGGCCAAGTCATTGGTGCAGACGGCGAACGGGGCCGGGTGCCGGACCTCGGCCCTGATGACGGATATGTGGCAGCCCCTGGCGACGGCGGTGGGCAATGCGGTTGAGGTGCGCGCGGTGATGGCCGCGCTGACGGGTGGCGAGGCCCGGATGGCGGAGTTGACTGCCGCTCTGTGCGGCGAGGTTCTGGCGCTGTCGGGAGCCGTTGAGAGTGCAGATGCGGGAACCGGGGTGTCGCGCGCGATCCTTGAGGACGGACGCGCGGCAGAGCGGTTCGGTCGGATGGTCGCGGCACAGGGCGGGCCTGCGGATTTCGTCGAAGCCTGGGACGCGCATTTGCCAAAGGCGCCGGTAACGCGGGTCGTCGAGGCGAAAGAGACGGGTTTCGTGACCGAGATCGACGGGCGCAGCCTAGGCCTTGCCGTGGTCGCGATGGGCGGGGGGCGGATGCGCGGCGGCGATCAGGTGGACCCGCGTGTCGGCCTGACGGATGTTGCGGCGCTTGGAACGGCGGTCGAGGCGGATATGCCGATTGCGGTTATCCACGCGGTTGACGACGCGATGGCAGATGCCACCGAGAAATCCCTGCGGGACGCGGTGACAATTGCGGCCGAAGCGGTTGCGCAGCGGTCCCTGATCCTTGAAAGGATTGCGCCATGAGGCGGGCATTTCTGGTTGTGATCGATTCGGCGGGGTGCGGCGGTGCACCGGATGCGGATGGGTTCTTCAACGACGGGGTGCCGGATACCGGGGCCAATACGCTGGGACATATCGCGCAGCTCTGCGCCGCCGGAGAGGCCGATGAGGACCGGGCGGGGCCGCTTCGGATGCCACATCTGGACGCGCTGGGTCTGGGCGCTGCCGTACGGCTGGCCTCGGGCGATGCGACGCCCGGGCTTGATGCCGAGCCCGCGGGGCTTTGGGGAGCCGCGACCGAGATTTCGAAGGGCAAGGACACGCCATCGGGGCATTGGGAGCTTGCGGGCGTTCCGGTGCCCTGGGACTGGACCTATTTTCCGAAGGCTGACCCGGCATTTCCCGATGATCTGGTCGCGGAAGTGTGCCGTCTGGCCGGGACCGATGGCATTCTGGGCAATCGCCATGCGTCGGGCACGGTCGTGCTGGAGGAAGAAGGCGCGCGCCATCTCGAGACAGGCTGGCCCATTTGCTATACCTCGGCCGATAGCGTGTTTCAGATCGCCGCCCATGAAGAGGCTTTCGGTCTGGAGCGGCTTTTGAAGCTGTGTCAGGATCTTGCGCCCACGGTGCATGCGATGCGTGTGGGCAGGGTGATCGCGCGGCCGTTTGTCGGGAGGCCGGGCGCGTTTCAGCGGACGTCGAACCGCCATGATTATGCGATTGCGCCGCCCAGCCCGACCCTGTGCGACTGGGTCCAGGATGCGGGCCGGGCCGTTCACGCGGTGGGCAAGATCGGCGACATCTTTTCCATGCAGGGGATCGACGATGTGGTGAAGGGCCCGGATGCCGACCTGATGGAGCATCTGGTGGATCTCGTGGGGTCCGCCGAGGATGGCAGCCTGACCTTCGCCAATTTTGTGGAGTTCGATTCCCAATATGGCCACCGGCGGGATGTGGCGGGCTATGCCCGCGCGCTGGAATGGTTCGACACGCAGGTGCCGCGCCTGTTGGGGGCGATGCGCAAGGGGGATCTGATGATCTTTACCGCGGATCATGGGAATGACCCGAGCTGGACCGGGACGGATCATACGCGCGAGCGGGTTCCCGTCATCGGCGCGGGTCTGGGTACGCATGCGATTGGCAATGTGGGCTTTGCCGATGTCGCGGCGAGCATCGCCACCCATCTGGGCGTTCCGGCGTCGGGGCCGGGAAAGAGTTTCCAGTGAGCCTGAGGGGCATGCCGAAGGTCGAGCTGCATCTTCACCTAGAAGGCGCGGCGCCCCCTGCATTTATTCGGGGATTGGCGCAGGAAAAGTCGGTCGATCTGTCGGGCATCTTCGATGAGGCCGGGGCCTATAGCTATGTCGACTTCTGTGATTTCCTGAAGGTTTACGAGGCCGCGACGTCGGTTCTGCAGAGCCCCGAGGACTATGCGCGCCTGACGCGGGCCGTGCTGTCCGAGAGTGCCGAACACGGGGTGATATATTCCGAGACGTTTCTGAGCCCGGATTTCTGCGGTGGGCGCGATCTGGGGGCGTGGCGCGAATACCTTCATGCGATCCGTGAGGCGGCAGACGCGGCGGAGCGCGACGATGGGATCGTTCTGCGCGGGATCGTGACGCCGATCCGGCATTTCGGACCCGAAAAGGCGCGTGAGACGGCCTTGTGCGCGGCGGAAACTGCGGGTGACTGGATCGTGGGTTTTGGCATCGGGGGCGATGAGAAATCCGGCGAGTTGGGCGATTTCGCGTGGTCTTTCGACATGGCGCGAGAGGCCGGGTTGCGGCTGACCGCCCATGCGGGCGAATGGCGGGGGCCGGAGAGCGTGGAGAGCGCGGTTGACGACTTGCGGGTCGAGCGGGTGGGGCATGGCGTACGTGCCATCGAAGACCCCGCGCTGGTCGAGCGGCTGGCCGAAGATGGTGTCGTGCTGGAGGTCTGCCCGGGGTCGAACGTGGCGTTGGGGGTCTACCCTGACTGGCAGTCCCACCCGATCGAGAAGTTGCGGGGGGCAGGCGTGAAAGTGACCGTATCCACCGACGATCCGCCGTTCTTTCACACGACCATGTCCCATGAGTTCGACCGGCTTGCCGAGACGTTCGGCTGGGACCGGGGCGAGCTCGACAAGCTGAACCGTATGGCCGCCGAGGCGGCGTTTTGCGACGATGCCACGCGCGCGAGCATTCTGAAGAAACTGGAGGCCCAATGACCGAGCACCTGACCGTTGTCCGTCACCCGCTGGTGCAGCACAAGCTGACGCTGATGCGCGAAAGGGACACGTCGACCGCCGTGTTCCGCCAGCTTCTGCGCGAGATCAGCCATCTGTTGGCCTATGAGGTGACGCGCGAACTGGAGATGACGACGAAGCAGATCGAGACGCCCTTGACCAAGATGGAAGCGCCGGTGCTGGACGGGCGAAAGCTGGCGCTGGTGTCAATCCTGCGGGCGGGGAACGGTCTTCTGGACGGGATGCTGGACCTGATCCCGTCGGCGCGGGTGGGGTTCGTGGGGCTTTACCGGGACGAGGCGACGCTGAAGCCGGTGCAATACTACTGCAAGCTGCCGGGCGAGTTGGACGAGCGGCTGGTGATCGCGGTCGATCCGATGCTGGCCACGGGCAACTCTTCGGTGGCGGCGATCGATCTGTTGAAGGAGGCGGGGGCCAAGAATATCCGGTTTCTGTGTCTGCTGGCCGCACCCGAAGGGGTGGCGCGGATGAAAGAGGCGCATCCGGATGTGCCGGTTGTGACGGCGGCGTTGGACGAGAAGCTGAACGAACTGGGATACATCGTGCCGGGGCTGGGCGATGCGGGCGACCGGATGTTCGGGACGAAGTAGGCGCCAGGATCACCCCCGCGTAAACAGGCGGGCCGGCTGACTGCCGGTCGGGTTTGGAGGATCGAACGTTTGCTGTGCGCCCGAAATGCTGTTCAATGTCAGCTTCCGGAAACGGAAGCGTAGCTGGAACAGTCCGACCTGAAGGCCGCCAGTCGAGCACCAGCCTCGATCTCGCGACGACCCGCGGACCCACCTAGACACGAACGTGCCGGTGACATCTGCCTCATTGAAAACGACCTTTGCGCCGCATTAAGTGCCTGCCGTAATTGAAGAATTTCATCGCGTCCAAGCAGCCGTAGTGCTTGGGGCCCTGGCAGAAAGCTCTCCGCTGCGAGCCCGGACACGTTCAAGATCTCGTGTCGCGGGCATAGCAATGAAACGTATTCCACTTGCTTGCGGCCTCGCATTCGCCGGACGCCAGGCAGGTTGAGAAACGATTTCGCGGGCGCGAATTTCTCATCGCCTTCGCTGGTTCGTAGCAGCAGCCGATGCTGCGGCGACAGGATGACATTTCGCGTCAGTTGGCTGCCGTTCAGGGCGTTCGGTTGTACGACAATCGGTGCCGATGTCTCGCATCCCGGTTCGATCCTGACCCGACGTTTCCCGATCCAGATCACGGGTTGAAATCCGTGATCCAAAGTCTCGACCATGTCCCCGAGGCGGATCTTCCCGGCGGGCACCTCGCCTCGTGCCGTTGAAACCGCGGTGTCGGATGCAAAGCACACATACCGGTATTCCGACGACGCGCTTTGGTCCGTCGTGTAAAAACCCGGGGCTGCGCCTTGATCGAAGTTGCCGAAATACCAACCCTCAAGGTCGAAGTCAGGCGTCCAGACGATCTGTTCGAGATTCCCCTCTTCGTTGAAGCCTTCGAAAACAACGACATGGCCACCATCCGGTAACGCATCGGAACGGATCACCACGGCATCGTCAAACGTACCTCCCTTCCCTCCGCCGCCGTTTCCATAGGTGATGTCATAGGTATCGCCGAGTGAAAACTGTTCCGGACTTGGGTCCCCCGCATTCGATGTGATCGTGAGATTGCTGGAGGAGGTTGGCGGGTAGTCGAAGGTGCTGGTGCCAGGGCCATCGTTGACGTTCGATCCGGTGGCAACGGCGAACTCGGAGTCCACGGCATTGATTGTGATTGTCATTCAGAGGCTCCAGGAATGTCGGGGCCTCTGATAGGTTGATTTGGTGTGCCGAGGTTTAACGCTCTAATTCAGTCGCGAAGACATTTTGTGTCGATTTTTCGGAGAGATGCATCCATTTGGATTTCAGTCAGAACGAGCACGTCTGTGAACGTACGATCACCGATGGGTGTATCGCTGTGAACGCCAGCAAAATCGGCAAAACACAGGCTCATGCCGGGATACCAAACCGGCTAGCCGCCACAGATGCCCTGTAATGCCACCCATTCGCCATCGGTCAGCAGCGGGCGTGCGGCGTCTGCCGGAACGGGGTCTGCCTCGATCAGTTGCAAGGTCGTCTCGCCGGTGACATCGACCGCATAGGCATAGGGTGTGGCGGGTATGCCCGCGGCCTCGAACCTTGAGATGAGTGTATCGGCTGACAGGGGTGCGGGCGTGCTTGTCAGAAGCGTTTCGCCGTATCCGGAAAGCGAGGCTTCGGGCAAAGACCCCGTTGTCATCAATGTCAGCGTCGCGCGCAGGCCCGCATGTTCGAGCAGGCCCAGCATCGGTTCGTTAAGGGCGGCGCGGTCGACTTCGGCCAGAATGTAGCCTGCCACAACCTGCGGGCTTTCGTGGTCTTCGACGACGGAACGGTTGAGGAGCACGGTATCGCCGGGCAGATGCGCGGCTTCGCGCAGGCCCGCAGGCAGGATGTGGACCTGCGCCGGGGCGGATGCGCCAAGCCTGCCGATGAGGGTCCTGAGTGCCGCAGTGCCCGCGGGATCGTCGCAGGCGGCACCTGCATAGGGCGTGATCCGAGCCAGTGCGGCCTCGCCAAGCGCCATGCGGGCCGCCTCTGGTAGGATCGAGGCGGTATAGCGCGTCAGCGCACCGGGCAGCCAGAGCACGGCGACCGCGAGACCGGCCATAATCGCCGCAAATGTCAGGCGCAGACGAACCCGGCCGGGTTTCGGGCGCGCGCGGCTGACGGCCTGACGGACCTTTTCAATGGCGCGTATCATTTCGTCATCGCCCGTCTCGACCCGCTCGGGCGCGTCGGGTGCGGGCGCGTAGATCGCCGGGCGCCGCCCGGGGTTCAGTCGCTCTATGGCGGCAAGGGACCAATGGGCCAGGGCCACGTCGCGTTGATCGGTGAGGGTCAGGCTGGCACTGCCGATGGACAGCACCACGTCGCGCCGCTGGCCACCGTCTCCGGGCGTGAAAAGGCCCGATGCCTCCAGCCGGTCATATTGCGTCAGCGCCGTCATTTGTTCTGAAGTCAGCCTTCCCGTCCCACGGGCGCAAGGATAGCTAAGGCGCGGCGCGGCGACAATCGCGTCCGCGCGCGCAAATTCAGATGACCTGAACCGTGCCGAGAGCCATTGCCAAACCCGGCGATTTGATGCTTTCGTCGCGCGACTTCCGGAGAGGTGCATGACCGAGACCCGTCCCCTGGCCGCCGCAGCTGCAATGCTGGGGGCGATGCTGATAATCGGCTTCATCGACAATTTCGTCGTGGTGATCGCCGAGCGTCACGGGCTGTGGCAATTTCAGTTTCTGCGTACCGTTCTGACGATCCCGATGGTGGTGGCGATGGCGCTTCTCGGCGTCGGCGTATTGCGGCCCGTCAGTTGGCGTGCCGTTGCGGCGCGCAGCCTGTTTCTGTCTGCGGCGATGATGCTTTACTTCGGGTCGCTTGCCTTCATGCCCATCGAAGAGGCCGTGGCGGGGCTGTTCACCTCGCCGATCTGGGTGATGATCATCTCGGTCCTGTTTCTGGGAGAGCGCGTCGGGCCGATCCGGATCGGGGCCGCGCTGGCCGGGTTCGTCGGCGTCATTCTGGTGCTGAGACCGGATGCAGGCGCCCTGTCGCCCGGCGTTCTGGTGCCGGTGCTCGCGGGGTTTCTCTATGCCAACGGTGCGATTGCGACACGACGGTGGTGCGGGAACGAAAGCTCGGTCAGCCTTCTGGCCGGGAATTTTCTGGCCATGGGGCTTTGGGCGGGTCTGGGGCTGTTGGCCATGACCGTTTTTCCGCAGGTCGCCGTGTCGGGGCCCGAAGGGTTTCTGGCGCGCGGCTGGGTGGCGCCTGACGCGACCTTCTGGTTCTGGACCTTCGTTCAGGCGCTCGGGTCGGTCGCGGGCGTGTGGCTGATCGTGCGGGCCTATCAACTGGGCGAGGCGTCGTTCAGCGCGAGTTTCGAGTATTCGCTTCTGGTATTCGTCGCGGTATGGGCGTGGATCCTGCGTGGCGAGACGCTGGACCTTTACGCGGCGGTCGGCATCGGCGTAATCGTCACGTCCGGCGCGGTGATCGCGATCCGCGGGCGGTAGGGGCGGCGGGCCTGTTGGCCCGCCTTGTCGTTATGCGGCCTGATCGGCAGATGTAAACCGGCCATAGAACGTGTCGCTTTTGCTGGCAATGTCACGCAACAGGTCCGGTGCGGTGAAGCGCGGGCCGTGCCGTGCGGCGAGGTCGTCGCAGATTTCGACGGCCCGTTCGGCACCCAGAATGTCGAGCCACGAAAACGGGCCACCGGACCATGGGGCAAAGCCCCAGCCGAGGATCGCACCCACATCGCCTTCGCGGATGTCGGTCAGAACGCCCTCTTCCAGTGCGCGCACGGCCTCCAGCACCTGCGCGAAGAGGAGGCGGTGCTGCACTTCGCTTAGTTCGGGCTGTTCATCTGCGGTCGGATACTGGACCGCGAGCCCATCCCAGAGGCCCTGACGCTTGCCCGCATCGTCATAGGCATAGAAACCCGCGTTCGACTTGCGGCCCATCCGCTCCTGATCGGCAAGCCAGAACAACACCTCGTCCACCGCGCCATCGGGATAGGCATCGCCCATGGCGGCGCGGGTGGCCTTTGCGATTTTGACGCCGAGATCGATCGAGGTTTCGTCCACGAGTTGCAGCGGCCCCAGCGGAAGGCCCACGAGTTTCGCCGCGTTTTCGACCAGCGCGGGTGCAACACCTTCGCCCACCATGCGGATGCCCTCGTTGATGTAGGGGATGATGCAGCGGTTGGCGTAGAAGAAGCGCGCGTCGTTCACGACGATGGGCGTCTTGCGGATCTGGCGCACGAAGTCGAGCGCCTTGGCAACGGCCCGGTCGCCGGTTTCCTTTCCGCGGATGATCTCGACCAGCATCATCTTGTCGACGGGTGAGAAGAAATGGATGCCGATGAACTGTTCGGGCCGGGCAGAGGCCTTGGCCAGATCGCTGATCGGCAGGGTCGAGGTGTTGGTGGCGAAGATGCAGTCGGGGCCTGTCGCGGCCTCGACGGCCCTGGTCACATCGGCCTTGATCTTGGGGTCTTCAAAGACCGCCTCGACCACCAGATCGCAGCCTTCAAGGGCCGCATAGTCGGTTGTCGCGGTGATCCGGCCAAGGACCTGTTCCTTCTTGTCCTCGGTCACCTTGCGGCGCTGGATGCCTTTGTCGAGTATGCCCTCGGAGTAAGATTTCCCGCGATCCGCAGCGTCCTGTTTCTGGTCGATCAGCACGACATCGATCCCGGCATTTGCCGCGACATAGGCGATGCCCGCGCCCATCATGCCCGCGCCTATGACACCGACTTTCCTGACGCTCTGATCGGGGGCTTCGGGACGGTTCGCGCCTTTTTCCAGCGCGCCCTTATTGACAAAGAGCGAGCGGATCATGGCCGACGAGGACGGGTTCAGGAGAACCTTGGTGAACCAGCGAGCCTCGATCTTGAGCGCCGTGTCGAAGGGGACAAGCGCGCCTTCATAGGCCGCTGACAGAAGGGCCTTGGCGGCCGGGTAGACGCCCATCGTGCGCCCGTGGACCATGGCGGCGGCACCCACGAAGGTCATGAAACCGGCAGGGTGATAGGGCGTGCCGCCGGGCATCTTGTAACCCTTCTGATCCCAGGGTTTCACGATATCGGCGTCGGTTGCGTTCAGCACCCATTCGCGCGCGCGGGCCAAAAGCTGATCGGCCGGCACGACCTCGTCGATCAGGCCTGCCGCGCGTGCCTTGTCGGGAGCATAGGTCTTGCCCTCAAGCAGATGCGGGCTGGCGGCCATCAGGCCTACCTTGCGGACGATCCGCGTGGTGCCGCCGCCACCGGGGAAGATGCCGACCATGATCTCGGGAAGGCCGATCCGCGCCTTGGGGTCGTCGGCGGCGATGATGCGGTGACAGGCCAGCGGGATTTCCAAACCGATACCAAGCGCCGTGCCGGGCAGGGCCGCGACGATGGGTTTGCCGCCCCTGAGCGTCTTGGGGTCCATGCCCGCACGCTCGATCTTGCGCATCATCGCATGGCCATTCATCGTGAAGTCGAAGATCGACTGGGCCGGGTTGTCAGAACTGTTGCGCAGCCCGGCGAGGACGTTGAGATCCATCCCGGCGGCGAAGCTGTCTTTGCCCGAGGTCAGGACGATGCCCTTGACCGCATCATCGGATAATGCCCGGTCAATCATCTCGCTTAAAAGCGCACTGCCGTCGAGGCTGAGTACATTCATGGATTTCCCGGGCAGGTCCCAGGTGATAATCGCGACGCCGTCGTCGCCAAGGTCATAGGTAAAATCGGCCATATCAGGTCTCGCTCTCGTCTTGGGGCAGGGGGCTGCCGTCCTTGCGGGTGAATGTGATCGCGCCGTTCGTCGTCTCGGCGCGCATGTCCAGGTCGGAATAGAAGGCTTCTTCGGCAGGGGCGCGGGTGCCCACGACGAGAAACCTAGCCTCGGTATCGGTATCGTTTCGGAAGTGATGACCGTTGGGGTCGCCTGCGGGAAAGGTCGCGCAATCGCCAACACCCATGGGCGTTTCGCCATGATCGTCGATCAGCGTGACGGTGCCTTGGGTGACCATCACGAACTCATCCTCGTGCACATGCCAATGCCGCAGGCTGGACAGGGCGCCGGGGGCAAGGATGATCAGGTTCGCACCGAACTGGGTCAGTCCGCCCGCATCCCCGAGACGCAGAGAGGAACGTCCGGCCATCGCCGCATCATGCGGCGGCGGATAGCCCGAACCGGTTCTGAGCGGGATTCGAGAAAGGTCGATCCTGGGCATCAGAACGCCTCTGGTCCGGTCAGTGATCCTTGCGTTTCGGGCCGGTTCCGGGGACGTCGGAATAGGCCATGACCTCGAACTCCACCATCTCGATCTTCAGGTCGCCCGGTTGCGGTTCGCGGCAGTAGTATCTGAGGATGCTCTGTGAGATCCGTTCGTCGCGGTCGTTGACGAAACTCCAGGTGAGATGCAGAACCACCCGCCCGTCCACCGATTGCGTGACGGAGCTGATGTTCGGCACGATCCGGGTGACGCCATCCGCCCGTGCCCGGGCCTGACGCAGGGCGACTGCGGTGATCGTGTCCTGTCGATTGAGTTCCAGCCGGACCGAATTGCCCGAGTACACCGCGAGCGGATGGGAATAGAAGCTGGCGGTCAACTCCAGATCGTCGGACATATAAGCGTCGGCGAGGCGCTGACAAAAGAGAATGTATCGAGGGTCGACCATTGATCTCTCGGTGAACAATTCCGAACGATTGCGAGTTTCTTAAATTCAGTCTTCGATATGATTTGCGACCAGTTAGGCGGGTGTCGGGCCACGGCAAGAAATCGCAACCCCTGCGGTAGTTTACGCAAACGTCACACACTTCGGATGCGGGCTGCATCGGCTCAGACCCGCTCGAGGATTGTCGCGGCACCCATGCCCGAGGCGACGCAGAGCGTGGCAAGGCCGGTGCCTTTTCCCGATCGTTCGAGCTCGTCCAGCAATGTCCCGAGGATCATCGCGCCGGTCGCGCCAAGGGGATGGCCCATTGCAATCGCGCCGCCATTCACGTTGACCCGGTCATGATCGATGTCGAAGGCCTGCATGAAGCGCAGGACGACCGAGGAGAACGCCTCGTTGACCTCGAACAGGTCGATATCCGAGATGCTCATGCCGCTGTCGGCAAGGATCTTTTCGGTCACCGGCACCGGGCCGGTCAGCATGATCGTGGGATCGGTGCCGATTTTTGCGGTGGCCCGGATGCGGGCGCGGGGTTTCAGGCCATTGGCCTTGCCGAACTGTTCGTTGCCGATCAGAACGGCGGCGGCACCATCGACGATGCCGCTGGAGTTGCCGGCGTGGTGGATGTGGTTGATCCGTTCGAGATGCGGGTATTTCATCAGGGCGACCTTGTCGAAGCCCGGCATAACTTCGCCCATCTGCTGAAAGGCGGGTTTGAGCGCACCGAGGCTTTGCATGTCTGTGCCGGGGCGCATGTATTCGTCACGTTCGAGGATAGGCAGGCCGTTCACGTCGCGCACGGTGACGACCGAGCGGTCGAAGCGACCGTCCTTCCAGGCGGCGGCGGCGCGGTTCTGGCTTTCGACGGCCAGCGCATCGGCATCGTCGCGGCTGATCCCGTATTCGGTGGCGATCAGGTCGGCGGAGATGCCTTGCGGGACGAAATAGGTTTTCATCGCGATGGCAGGATCAGCGGCGATGGCGGCCCCGTCGGAGCCCATGGGCACGCGGCCCATCATCTCGACCCCGCCCGCAACATAGGCGTGACCTGCGCCACCGCGAACCTGGTTCGAGGCCATGTTGACCGCCTCAAGCCCGGAGGCGCAGAACCGGTTGATCGACACGCCGGGTACGCTTTCGGCGAAGTCGGAGGCGAGAACGGCGGTGCGCGCTAGGCAGCCGCCCTGTTCGCCGATCTGGGTGACGTTGCCCCAGATCACGTCCTCGATCCCGGCGGTATCGAGGTTGTTGCGGTCCTTGACGGCGTTCAGAACCTCGGCAGACAGGTGCGCCGCCGTGACCTCGTGCAGGCTGCCGTCCGGGCGGCCCTTGCCGCGGGGGGTGCGGATGGCGTCATAAATGAATGCGTCGGTCATTGTGGTGGTCCTTCAGTTTGCGCGATCGGCAGGAGAGCCGGGCATCAGGTCATAGGGGTGTTTCCAGCCGGGTGTTGCCGCGATGCGGGTCAGCCAGGCTTCGATATGGGGCCAGTCGGCGCGGTCGAATCCGAACGGTTCGGGATAGAACAGGTAGCCGCAGCAGCTGATATCCGCTGTGGTCAGGGTGTTGCCGACGATCCAGTCGCGGCCCGCCAGATGGTCGTTCAGAATGGCGTAGCTTGCCTTGAGGCGTGCCTGCTGGAAGGCGATGATTTCGGCAGGGCGTTTGTCTTCGGGCAGGAAGTTCATCAGGAAGCGTGTGCTTCCGGCCAGACTGGAGAGTTTGTGATTGTCCCAGAGCGTCCAGCGCAGAACGTCGCGCCGCTCGTCAGGCGTGGTGCCGCCAAGTTTGCCTGTCAGGTGGATGATGTAATCCTGGATCGCGCCCGACTGGGTCAGGCGGTAGTCGTGATCGGTGTCGATCAGAACCGGGACTTCTCCCATCGGGTTGATATCGCGGCGGAAGGCTTCGCTGCGCGTCTCACCGCCGAAGAAATCGACGAAAACGGGTTCCCAGTCAGCCCCGGCGAGTTCGAGCGTGAGCGCGGCCTTGTAGGCGTTTCCGCTTTCTCCGAAGCAATGGAGTTTGAGGGTCATCGTGCCTCTTTCTGCAGCGAAGCGGCAGCTTGACCGCGGCGACGTGCGTATTTTTGACAAGACGAAGCTGAGGCGGGAACTGGGTAACCTGCGGTTAACTTTGAATTGTTTAGAGTGCGTTCGCGGTACAGGCTGGCGAGCCGATGGCCGTACAAGGCGAAGGTGACCCCGATGGTTGTGCTGGGGCATGGCTGTCGGGGGCCTGAGCCTTTGCTTTCGTCTTGTCTCAAATACGCACATTCCCCGGGAACGGTCCGGGCGACTTCTTTCGGGTGTTTTGCAACGACACGCATTCCGGCGTCACCGTTTCCGCGCATCGAGTTCGCTGTTGAACAGCCGCAGCCTTGCGCCAAGGTTTTCGGCATCGGTGACGGAGTCGAAGTTCTCGAACAGGAATGACAGGGCCTCGCCCTCGTCCAGACCCGCATCCGCCGCAAACCGTTTGAGGCGGCGGTAGCCGTCTTCGGTCATCGCGCAGGGAAAACGGCGGGTCAGGCGGAAGCGTTTGGGCATCTGGTGATCCTTGTTCAGAAGTTGGCCGCATCCAGCGTCATCACCGGATCCGCGCCGGACTGGATCCGGGCAAGGTGCAGCGCGGTCGCTGGCAGCTGCCGGGACATGTAGTAGCGCCCGGTCGCCAGTTTGGAGGTGTAGAAGTCGCGGTCGCCGGCGCCTGCGTCAAGTGCGCTTTGCGCGGCCTTCGCCATGCGCGCCCACATCAGGCCAAGGCAGACATGGCCGAACATGGTCATGAAGTCGTAGCTGCCCGACAGCGCGTTATTGGGGTTTTTCATGCCCTCGGACATGAAATACATCGCACCCGCCTGAAGGTCTTTCGAGGCGGCTTTCAGGGGATCGAGGAAGTCGGCCTTCAGCGTATCGTTGTCTTCGTTTTCCTTGATGAATGACTTCACCATCTTGAAGAAGCCCATCACGGTCTTACCGCCATTGAGACCCAGCTTGCGACCCACGAGATCGAGCGACTGAACGCCGTTCGTGCCTTCGTAGATCATCGCGATCCGGGCATCACGGACGAACTGTTCCAGACCCCATTCCTGGGTGAAGCCCGAGCCGCCCAGCGTCTGCTGGGCAAGAACCGTGGTTTCGAAACCCTTGTCGGTGAGAAAGCCCTTGATCACCGGCGTCAGAAGCGAGATCAGCGCATCTGCCTCGGCATCCTTGTTGCGGTGGGCGGCGTCGATCAGGGTCGCGCCCCAGAGGGCGAAGGCCCGCGCGCCTTCGACAAAGCTTTTCTGGTCCATCAGGTTCCGGCGCACGTCAGGGTGCACGATGATCGGATCGGCGGGACCGTCAGGGTTCTTGTCGCCGGTCACATCGCGGCCCTGGAGCCTGTCGCGGGCAAAGGCAAGGGCGTTCTGGTAAGCGACGGTGGCCTGGGCATAGCCCTGCATTCCGACCAAGAGCCTGGCTTCGTTCATCATCGTGAACATGGCGCGCATGCCCTTGTGCATCTCGCCGATCAGATAGCCGGTCGCGCCGTCGTAGTTCATGACGCAGGTGGCATTGCCGTGAATGCCCATCTTTTCCTCGAGCCCGCCGCAGGAAAGGGCGTTGCGGTCGCCAAGGCTGCCATCGTCCTTCACAAGGAACTTGGGCACGATGAAGAGCGAGATGCCCTTGATGCCCTCGGGGCCGCCGGGAATACGCGCGAGAACGAGGTGCACGATGTTATCGGTCAGGTCGTGTTCGCCGGCGGATATCCAGATCTTCTGGCCGGAAATCCGATACGTGCCGTCATCCTGAGGCTCCGCCCTTGTGCGGATCAGGCCCAGATCGGTACCGCATTGCGGCTCCGTCAGGTTCATCGTGCCCGACCAGTCGCCCGCGATCATGTGCGGCAGATAGGTCGCCTTCTGATCCTCCGACCCGTGCGCGTCGATCGCCGAGATCGCGCCATGGGTCAGGCCGAAATACATCTGGAAGGCCATGTTCGCCGAAGAAAAGAACTCTCCCGTCGCGAGGTTCAGAAGGGCCGGCATGCCCTGCCCGCCATAGGCCGGATCAGCGTCGAGCGCGGACCATCCGCCCTCGCGGAGCGCATCATATGCGGCCTTGAAGCCCTCGGGCGTCCGCACGACGCCGTTTTCAAGCTGGCAGCCCTGCTTGTCGCCCGTGCCGTTGAGCGGTTGCAGGAGTTCACCAGCTATCTTGCCGGATTCCTCGAGAACGGCGGCGGTGAAGTCGGCGTCCAACTCGTCATATCCGGGAATATCCATCGCTGTGACGTCAAGCATCTCCTGGAGGATGAACTGAGTGTCGCGGGTCGGGGCGGTGTAGCTTGGCATTTTGCTCTCCGGTCGGCGTCGGTGTCGTTACTGTGCGGCTTTCGGGGGATTCTGAAGCGAGGCGATCATGTCTGCGCCCCATTTCAGCTGCTCTTTCAGCTCTTCGATGGCTTCATCGAGCTCGTCACGCTGGCTGATCATATCGGCAAGGCGTTCCTGTGCGATCTGATAGGTGCGGGTCAGCTGTGTGAGTTGCTGATCGCCGGCATCGTAGAGGCTGAGGAGCTGACGGATTTCTTCGAGGCTGAAGCCAAAGCGTTTGCCGCGCAGGATCAGTTTGAGCCGGGCGCGATCGCGGCGGGTGAACAGCCGTTTCTGGCCTTCGCGCAGGGGAAACAGAAGCTCTTTCGATTCGTAGAACCGCAGCGTGCGGGGGGTCACCTCAAAGGCGTCGCACATCTCGCGGATGGTCATCAGATCGTCGGTCATCCGATAGATTCCTTCTTCGTTTGATCTGAAATGCGTCAAGTTCTTGCATGAATCAATAACGGTTGACGTTTACGTAAAGACGACGTTACGTCAATTTGCCGGGATTGAAATCCTGTTGCCT
Source organism: uncultured Paracoccaceae bacterium (assembly GCA_947503175.1). GTDB lineage: Bacteria > Pseudomonadota > Alphaproteobacteria > Rhodobacterales > Rhodobacteraceae > Ovoidimarina. The sequence continues at coordinate 442,686 of CANNCO010000002.1, read as the reverse complement.
GCACGGCCGGTAAAATTTTGGAAAATTGCGCGTCACGGATCGGGGGCGGTCCCGCGCCGGTCAGGGTTTGAGCGATGCGCTGGTCTTGTCCCGGAGGGTCTGAAGCTCTTCGATCGTCGCGTCGAGCTGGGCCCGTTCTTCGGCGAGCGCGGCGAGCTGACGATCGGCGAGGCTGAGAAACTCGCGCAGCTGATCCTGATTGTCGGCGGGATCATAGAGAAGCAGCCAGCGGCGGATTTCCTCGAGGCTGAACCCGAATCGACGGCCCCGCAGGATCAAGGTCATGCGCGCGGTTTCGCGCGGCCCGTAGAACCGGGAGCGACCCTCGCGCACCGGCTCCAGCAGCTCGATATATTCATAGTAGCGCAGGGTGCGCGGTGTCACATCGAACGTCGCGCACATCTCTTTGAAGCTGAGACGGTCCTGAGTCATCGCGCCTCCTTTCCATAAACTATATCTGACATAGCGATCAGGCAAATCAACTTGACGGGGAAAGATCGGGGTTGCGGCCCCGCTGGCCGAAGGTCGATAAGGCGGGCAAAGGAGATCGGTCATGGAAGATCCCAAGTCACGCGCGGCCCGGCAGTTCATCGATGCGCTTCCCCATTGCCGCGATCTGGGCATGTCCGTCGTGTCCGTGGGAGAGGGCGAAGCGGTGCTGGAGATGCCCTATGACACCCGGTTCGTCGGCGATCCGAAGACTGGAGTGATCCATGGCGGCGCTGTTTCGGCGCTGATGGATACATCCGGCGGTGCGGCGGTGATGTGCCACCCGGATACGCCGGCGGTCACGGCGACGCTGGATTTGCGGATCGACTATATGCGCCCGGCAACGCCGGGTCACGCGATCCGGGCGACGGCCACCTGTTACCATATCACGCGCTCGGTCGCCTTTGTCCGGGCGGTTGCGACGGATAACGACACCGAGCGGCCCGTAGCTACGGCGACCGGGGCTTTCACTGTCGAAGCGTCGCGAAAGGCCAAGGCATGAGCGCGCGGCCCGAACCTGTGCAGATGGTGAAACAGCGCCGGGACGCGACCCTGCGGGCATTGGCCGAAGGCATCCCCTATTCCAACCACCTGGGCATCCGGTTCGACCGGCGCGGGGACGAACTGACCGCAATACTAACCTTCGATGAAAAACTGATCGGCAATCCGATGCTTCCTGCCTTGCATGGCGGGGTGACGGCGGCGTTTCTGGAGGTTTGCGCGGTTATTCAACTGTCATGGTCCTATCTGTGGACTGACATCGAGTCGGGCAGGATAGATGCGGCGGCATTGACGCCCGAAACCTTGCCACGCCTTCCCAAGACGATTGATTTCACGGTGGACTACCTGCGCACGGGCCTGCCGCGCGATGCCTATGCGCGGGCGCGGGTGAACCGGTCCGGGCGGCGCTATGCGTCGGTGCATGTGGAAGGCTGGCAGGACAATCGCGGGCGGCCTTTCGCGCAGGGTACCGGTCATTTTCTGATGCCGCGCCGGTCCGATGGCTAGGGCACCTGTGGGTCCGCTGACGCATCGGCGGGTTCTGAATATCGCGGTCCCGATCGTGCTGTCGAATGCGACGGTCCCGATCCTGGGCGTGGTGGATACCGGGGTTGTCGGCCAGTTGGGCGAGGCCGCGCCCATCGGCGCCGTGGGGATCGGCGCGATTATCCTGACGGGATTCTATTGGATCTTCGGGTTCCTGCGGATGGGCACGGTGGGCCTGACCAGTCAGGCGCTGGGGGCCGACGATCAGCCGGAAGCGGATGCGCTTTTGTCGCGCGCCCTGATGATAGGCTTCGCGGCGGGGATCGGACTGATCGTGTTGCAAATGCCGCTTTTCGCGCTGGCGTTCATGGTGGCGCCCGCATCGGCCGAGGTCGAAACCCTTGCGCGCGATTACATGGTGATCCGCATCTTCTCGGCTCCGGCGGCCATCGCGATCTACGGGATCACCGGCTGGCTGATCGCGGATGAGCGGACGCGCGGCATTCTGGTGCTTCAGCTCTGGATGAACGGGTTGAACATCCTGCTGAGTTTCTGGTTCGTGCTCGGTCTGGGCTGGGGGGTCGAAGGTGTGGCGCTGGCGACGTTCATTGCCGAATGGAGCGGCTTCCTGATGGGCCTTTGGCTGTGTCGCGGCGCCTTTCAGAGGTCGGGCTGGCGCGACTGGCCGCGCGTGTTCGACCGGGTGCGGTTGTGGCGGATGGCGCAGGTCAATTCGGACATCCTGATCCGGTCGGTCCTGTTGCAGGCGATCTTTATCTCGTTCCTGTTTCTGGGGGCGGATTTCGGGGACGTGCCACTGGCGGCCAATCAGATCTTGCTGCAGTTCCTGCATGTGACGGCCTATGCGATGGACGGGTTCGCTTTCGCCGCCGAGGCGCTGGTGGGTCAGGCGATGGGGGCGAAAGCGAAGGGTGCCGTACGGCGTGCATCGATTATGACGAGCATCTGGGCGCTGGGGATCGTGGTCGTTCTGGCAGCAGTTTTTGCGCTGGGGGGTGAGGCGATGATCGATCTGATGACGACGGCGCCGGAGGTGCGGGCGGAGGCCCGGACTTACCTGTTCTGGATGGTTCTCGCGCCGTTGACGGGCGTTGCTGCGTGGATGTTCGACGGCATTTTCATCGGGGCGACGCAGACACGGGACATGCGCAATATGATGGTGATTTCGGCTCTGGTATATGCAGTGTCCGTGGTGGTGCTTGTACCGCTGATGGGCAATCACGGGCTTTGGTTGTCGCTATTGATTTCCTTTGTAATACGGGGGCTTACGCTGGGTTTGCGTTATCCGAAGCTGGAAGCTGCGGCAGGTTAGAGGATATCCAGAACGCGCCGTGGCGGGCGGCCGATCACGGCTTTTTCGCCTTCGATGACGATGGGGCGTTCGATCAGGATCGGACGGTCGGCCATGGCGGCGATCAGAAGTTCGTCGTCGGATGAGCGGCTCAGACCCAGTTCGCGGAACACGGTTTCGCCCTCCCGCACCATGTCGATCACCGGATGCGCAAGCCATGCGGAAACCATGCGGATTTCATGCGCATCGGGCGGGTCTTTTAGGTAAAGCCGGATCTCGGGTTCGATCCCTTCGGCGCGCAGAAGCGCCAGCGTGTCGCGCGATTTGGAGCAGCGCGGATTGTGCCAGATCGTGACGGTCATAGGAATGCCTCCCTGTCTTTTCCAACTGCTGCGGCGACGTTTGTATGGCCGTCCCGTTCCAAGAGCCTGTCGAGGCCATGGAGGATTTCGGTCGCCAGTGACAGGCCGCCATAGACCAGTGCGGTGTAAAGCTGGATGGCCGTCGCCCCGGCGCGGATCTTGGCATAAGCCAGATCGGCGCTGCCTATACCGCCGACGCCCACAAGCGGGATTGCTCCGCCTGTTTCGCCCGCAAGCCGCGCGAGAACGCAGGTCGACCGCTCAAAGAGCGGGGCGCCGGACAGGCCGCCCGCCTCGCCCGCATGGCGGCTTTTGAGGCCCGTCCGGTCGAGGGTCGTGTTGGTGGCGATGATCGCATCGATGCCGGAGGTGGCTGCAACACTGGCGATATCGGCAATCTCCCGATCATCCAGATCGGGGGCGATCTTGAGGAAGATAGGGACCGGGGACGGGAGATCGGCGCGGGCCGCCATCACACCGTCCATAAGTGCGGCGAGCGCGGCCGGTCCTTGCAGGTTGCGCAGCTTCTCGGTGTTGGGCGACGAGACGTTGACCGTCGCGAAATCCACATGGGGTCCGCAGATACGCAGAACTTCCGCGAAGTCTGCGGCGCGGTCGGTGCTGTCCTTGTTCGCGCCAAGGTTCAGGCCGACAGGGATGCCCTTGGGGCGGGCCGCGAGGCGTGTGGCGATTGCATCCGCCCCGTCATTGTTGAAGCCGAACCGATTGATCGCGGCATGGTCTTCGGTCAGCCGGAACAGGCGCGGTCGGGGATTGCCGGGCTGGGGGCGGGGGGTTGCCGCACCAACTTCAAGAAACCCGAAACCTGCGCGCATCAGGGGTGAGAGCGCGGTGGCATTCTTGTCGAACCCGGCGGCGAGACCGAGGGGATTGGGAAGGTCGAGCCCCACGAGCGTGGTGGCAAGCCGGGGTGACGTGACCGGGCCGGGTTTGGGCGTAAGCCCGGAGTTCAACGCTGTCAGCGCCAGACCGTGCGCCCGTTCGGGATCAAGCTGCCGCAGGACGGCAAGGCCGAACTTTTCCGAAAGGCTCATTCGACGCCTTCGGGCAGGGCATGGCCATCCTCACTCGTGCCCATGGGTCGCGCCCAAATCAGATCGGACAGGCGCAAGTTCCGGTAGAGATGCGGGAACAGTTGCCCGCCCCTTGATGGCTCCCACTTCAGATCATCGCCCATGCGGGTCTCATCAACGGCAAGGACACAGAGGCCGGTTTCGCCCGCGAAATGCTTGTTCGCGGTCTCCAAGCACTGCGCGGCTGTCGAGAAATGCACGTAGCCATCTTTGATGTCGATGGGCGCACCCGGGGTTTCGCCGTCATGCAGAAGCGCGTGCCATTCGGCTGCGCGGAATATCTTGTAAATCGCCATGATCGTGGGCATCGCCCAGCCACGACGCCGGGTCAAGCGGGGATCGGCGCGCAATCGCTTTGACTCGCCCGCGCCTTCGCGCCAGTCTTGCGCCAGTAAACACCTCGGGGAGACGAAGATGTTCTCAAGATTTTTGACCGGCGCAGGCGTATTGGCCTTGTCCGCCGGAGCGGCGATGGCCGATTACTCGATCACCATCCTGCACACGAATGACTTTCACGACCGTTTCGAGCCGATTTCGCGTTTTGATTCGGGATGTTCGGAAGAAGATAATGCGGAAGGTAAGTGCTTTGGGGGTGCCGCGCGCGTCGCGACAGCGATCGAAGCCGCAAAGGCCCGGCACGACAACTGGCTGCTTGTCGATGCGGGCGACCAGTTCCAGGGCACGCTGTTCTTCCAGTTCTATGGAGGCGACGTTCAGGCCGAGCTGATGAATGCGCTGGGCTATGACGCCATGGCGGTGGGCAACCACGAATTCAACAACGGCCCGGAGGGTCTGGCTCGTTTCGTTGAGCAGGTGGACTTCCCGGTTCTGATGTCAAATGCCGATTTCTCGGGCGAGGGCACGCTGTCGGGCCTGATCGAGAAGTCTGTTGTCATCGAGAAGGCGGGCGAGCGGATCGGTATCATCGGAGTGACGCCGACAAACAACGATGAGCTTTCCTCGCCGGGGCCGAACATCACCTTCACCGACCCCTCGCCGGCAATCCAGGCCGAAGTGGACCGGATGACTGAGGACGGGATCAACAAGATCATCGTGCTTAGCCACTCGGGCTTTGGCGTCGACAATGTGATTGCCGTCAACACCACCGGTGTCGACCTGATCGTGGGCGGGCATACCAACACGCTTCTCTCGAATACCGAGGAGGGCGCGACGGGCCCCTATCCGTTCGAGACCAACGGGGTGCCGATCGTTCAGGCCTATGCCTATGGCAAGTATCTGGGCGAGCTTGTGATGACGTTCGACGATGAGGGTAACCTGATCTCTGCCGAGGGCAATCCGATCCTGTTGGATGCCAGCGTGGAGGAAGATCCGGACATCAAGGCGCGGATCGCCGAACTGGCCGGCCCGCTAGAAGAGATCCGCAGTGAGGTTGTGGCCGAGGCCGCGGCGCCGATCGAAGGCGACCGGTCGGTCTGCCGGGTCGAGGAATGCCCGATGGGCAATCTGGTGGCGGATTCGATGCTGGAGCGGGTGAAGGATCAGGGCATCCAAATCGCATTTGCGAATTCCGGCGGTATCCGCGCGTCGATCGATGGGGGGCCCGTGACCAAGGGCGAGGTTCTGACGGTGCTGCCGTTCCAGAACACGCTGTCGACCTTTGAAGCCAAGGGATCGACACTTCTCGCCGCGCTTGAGAACGGCGTGAGCCAGGTCGAGGACGTGGCGGGCCGTTTCCCGCAGGTCGCTGGCATGACCTATAAGTGGGATCCAGCCGCGGAACCGGGAAGCCGGATTGTCGAGGTGATGGTCGGTGATGCGCCGCTTGATCCGGAGGCGACCTATGGCGTCGTGACGAACAACTATGTTCGCAACGGCGGCGACGGCTACAAGATGTTCGAGACCGAGGGCATGAATGCCTACGACTTCGGTCCAGACTTGGCCGATGTTCTGGCCGAGTACATGGCCGAAATCGGACCGGTGAATCCGATGGTCGAAGGCCGGATTTCAAAGGTCGAATAACCACTGCCGGGCGCGTCCTTTGCGGCGCGCCCGGTTGACCGACCGATGATTACGGTCACCGAACAGTACGAAGCCTATCCCTATCCGGAACGCGATCCGGAGGATGAGGCAAGGCGGCTGATCGTCGGGTCGCCATCCGATCCGCGCGAGATTGATCATTTCCTGTTTGAAGGCGCGCGCGACTGGTCGCGGCCGTTGCGGGTTCTTGTTGCGGGCGGGGGGACGGGTGACGGTCTGATCCAGCTTGCGCAGCAACTGGCCGATGCGGGGCGCGGGGCCGAAATCACCTATCTGGATTTGTCACGGGCGGCACGGGAAGTTGCCGAGGCGCGTGCGGCGAAGCGTGGGCTGACGAGTATCCGGTTCGAAACGGCGAGCCTTTTGGACGCGCCCGATTTCGGGGCTTTCGACTACATAGACTGCTGCGGTGTTCTCCATCACCTTCCCGATCCTGCCGCGGGATTTGCGGCGTTGCGGGCGGCATTGGCCCCGGGTGGGGGCATGGGGTTCATGGTCTATGCGCCCTATGGACGAAGCGGTGTTTATCCCTTGCAAGAGGCGTTCGGAGCACTGTTCGACGGGCTTCCGGCAACAGAGCGGCTGGAACGGGCGCGGGTTGTGATGAAGGATTTGCCGGACGGCCACCCGTTTCGCGTGAACCCGAATCTTGTTGATCATCAGCAGAGCGATGCTGGCTTTTATGACTTGTTGCTGCATGGTCAAGACCGTGCGTTTTCCGTGACGGAGCTTCTGGAAACCCTGTCCGCAGCGGGCTGGCGACTTCAGGGGTTCACGGTGCCCGGACTTTACGACGTTTCGCGATTTGCGACCCGGCCAAAAGGCATGACCGACGCCGAGGCGATGGCTGTGGCCGAACAGCTTTCAGGTGTGATCAAGACCCATGTGGGATATGCCATCCCCGCTGACGAGGATCGCCCGATGCCCGAGGGCAAGCCATGGGCGCAAGCGCGCAAGTTGGTGCCGCATCTCAAAGGTGCCGAAGCGGCGGCATTGGCCGCCCGTGTCGCTTCGGGCGGGCCGATCAGCGCGCGGTTTGGCGGCGCAGAGATGGTGCTTGATCTGCCTAAAGCGGTCGCGCCGCTCATAGCCCTGATCGATGGGCGCCGCAGCGCTGGCGACATCGCAAAGCGGGCCAAGGTCGAGCCAGCGCGCGCAGCTGTGGCCTGGGCACGGATTGAGGCCGCGCTTTGCCCTTGGGGGATGCTGCTCTATTCGCAGTACCTGGGCTGAAACGCCCCTTTTCGATGGCGCTTTTCCGCGTTACCACACTGTCCCATGTGTGGCAGATTCATCGTTATCGATCCGTCAGATGAAATGGCACGTTTGTTTGACGCCAGCCCGTCGAACGACCTGCCTGAGACGCCGAATTTCAACATCTGTCCGACGAACCAGATCCATGTGGTGACATCGGATGAGGGGCGGCGGTTGCGGGCCATGCGATGGGGGTTTCTGCCGCATTGGTACAAGACGCCATCGGACGGTCCTTTGCTGATCAACGCGCGGTCCGAGACGATTGCGGACAAGCCCGCCTTTCTGATGGCGGCGCGGGAACGGCGCTGTCTTATCCCGGCGACGGGGTTTTATGAATGGACGAGGGATAAGGATGGCAAGCGCTTGCCGTGGTACATCCAGCCGCGTGGCGGGGGGCTTCTGGCATTCGCGGGGGTCTGGCAGGACTGGGCCAAGGGCGATGAGCCGCTGACCACCTGCGCCATTGTCACGACGGCAGCCAACCCGGCGATGTCGACGATCCATCACCGGATGCCGGTGATCGTCGCAGAGAAAGACTGGGGTCTGTGGCTGGGCGAGGATGGGAAGGGTGCGGCGCTTTTGATGAAAGCCGCGCCGGACGACGCGTTGGAGTTCTGGCGCGTGGATCCGAAGGTGAATTCGAACCGTGCGACAGGTGCTGATCTGATCGCGCCTTTGGCGGCCTGAGGCTTATTCGCCGTAGGGCACCCAGATCGTTTTGACCTCGGTGGCGGCTGACAGGAAGGCATGGTCGTCCGGCCCCCAATCGCGCCCGTAATTGACCCAGGTGCGTTTGAGGTTGCCCGCTGCCTCGCCTTCGATCACGCCCGACAGGTCCGAGGACGAAAAGCTCCAGACCGCATCGATATCCATATGACCGGCCATTTGCGGCGCCAGTTCGCCATGCGACCCGGTGAGGATGTTGACCACGCCGCCGGGGACGTCGGAGGTTTCAAGCACCTGATAGAAATCCGTGGCGGCCAGCGGGAAAGGTTCCGACGCCACGGCAACCAACCGGTTGCCCATGGCCATCGCGGGACCGATGACCGAGACGAGACCAAGAAGCGGCGCCGTGTCGGAACAGAACGCGCCGATCACACCCACGGGTTCGTTCATGGCAAGTGCGATGCCGCGAATGGGCACGCCCTTGGCCGCCCCGTCGTATTTGTCGGCCCATGCGGCCCATGTGAACAGCCGGTCGATACTGGCGGCGACCTCGGCCTCGGCCGCATTCCTGGTCGCGCCCGTCAGACCGCGCAGGCGGTCTGTAAATTCAGCGGCGCGGGCTTCAAGGTTTTCGCCCAGATAATAAAGGATCTGCGCGCGCAGGTGCCCGGTGCTCTTGCCCCAGCCCGACGCACCCCGCGCGGCTTCAACCGCGTTGCGCAGGTCTTTGCGGTTGGCCAGAGACGCATGGCCCAGAAGCGCGCCCTTCGGCCCCCAGACGACGCGGGAATAGCCGCCGTCGGGTCGCGCCTGTTTCCCGCCGATATAGAGTTTTGCGGTGCGGTCGAGGGACGGGGTCTGCGCGTCTTTCGGCGCGGCAAAGGTCTCCGCGAGTTTCAGCGCCTTGGGTTTTCCCACGGGTTTCGTATAGGCCAGAAGCCCTTCCCACCCGCCTTCGCGCCCGAACCCGCTTTCGCGGACACCGCCGAAACCTGCCGCCGCATCGAACAGGTTCGTGGCGTTGACCCAGACGACACCGGCGGCCAGCTTGGGCGCGATATCCAGCGACAGGTTCACGTTCTCGGTCCAGACGGTCGCGGCAAGGCCGAACCGCGTGTTGTTGGCCAGTTGAACGGCTTCGGCCGGTGTCCGGAACGTCGTGCCCACAAGGACCGGGCCGAAAATCTCTTCTTGCATCAGCCGGTCGGATTGCGAGAGGCCGGTGATCAGCGTGGGCGGATAGTAGCATCCGCCTTCAGGCAGGGGCACCTGCGCGTGGTAGATGTCCCCGGCCGACGCCGTGACCATATCGGTGATGGTGCGCAATTGGGTCGGATCGACGACCGCGCCCACGTCGATGGATTTGTCCAGGGGGTCGCCCAGCCGCAGTTTGTCCATCCGGGCGCGCAGCTTGTCGTAAAACCGTTCCGCCACGCCTTCCTGCACCAGCAGGCGCGAACCGGCGCAGCAGACCTGCCCCTGATTGAACCAGATCGCGTCGACGAGGCCCTCGACCGCGCTGTCCAGATCGGCGTCGTCAAAGACGATGTAGGGGGATTTGCCGCCAAGCTCCAATGTCAGAGACTTGCCTGTGCCTGCCGTTGCCCTGCGGATGTGGCGGCCCACCGGGGTCGATCCCGTGAAGGCGATTTTGTCGATATCGGGGTGCGTGACGATGGCCTCGCCCACCTGACCGTCGCCGGTGATGACGTTGATCACGCCCTTCGGCACCCCCGCCTCGCGGGCGAGATCGGCAAAAAGAAGCGCGGTGAGCGAGGTATACTCTGCCGGCTTCAGGACAACCGTGTTGCCCATGGCGATGGCGGGCGCGATCTTCCATGCCAGCATCAGAAGCGGGAAGTTCCAGGGGATGATCTGGCCGCAGACCCCAAGTGGCGCGCGGCCCTGCAACTCGCTGTCCTGCAATTGCGCCATCCCGGCGTGGTAGTAGAAATGGCGCGCGACAAGGGGGATGTCGATATCGCGGCTCTCGCGGATCGGCTTGCCGTTATCCAGTGTCTCGAGCACCGCGAAGAGGCGCGATTGCTTCTGGATCAGGCGCGCGAGGGCATAAAGCACGCGGGCACGGTCATGCCCCGACTTGCGCGACCATGCCGGAAAGGCCTTGCGCGCCGCGGCAACAGCGGCGTCCACGTCCGAGCGTTTCGCCTGGGTGACTTTCGCAAGAACTTCGGTGTTGGCCGGGTTGCGTGTTTCGAACGTCTTGCCGGGTTTGGTCCACCGCCCGTCGATGAACAGCCCGAACTTCGCCTTGTGGGCGGCAAGCCACGCGCGCGCTTCCCCATCGGCCTCGGGGGCCGGGCCATAATCCATGCTGTCGAATATCTCGGATACGTTCATGGTTTCATTGTTCCCAAAATACTCATGGCGCACTCCTATCCGGCTGCATGACGGTAGGAGGCCGAGTACCGTCCGGTCACGTGATGCTCCAACTGCCGCTCGATATCGCCTAGAAGCGAGGATGCTCCGAAGCGGAACAGATCGGGTTTGAGCCAGCGGTCGCCCAACTCGTCTTTCATCAGCGCCATGTAGACCAGCGCGTCCTTTGCCTTCGATATGCCGCCCGCGGGTTTGTAGCCTACCTTGAACCCGGTCCGTTCCTCGTAGTCACGGATCGCGCGGATCATGGTCAGGGTCACGGGCAGGGTCGCGTTCACGCTTTCCTTGCCGGTCGATGTCTTGATGAAATCGGCGCCTGCCATCATGCAGATCAGGCTGGCGCGGGCGACGTTGCGCAGGCTTCCCAACTCGCCCGTGGCAAGGATCGCTTTCACATGCGCCTCGCCGCAGGCCGCGCGAAATTCGCGCATTTCGTCATAGAGCGCCTGCCAGTTCTGGGTCAGGACGTGGCGGCGCGAGATGACGATATCGATCTCGGCGGCGCCTGCCTTGACGCTTTCACCGATTTCCGCGACGCGCAGGTGGAAGGGCGAGAGGCCCGCGGGAAATCCGGTCGAAACGGCGGCAACGGGAATTCCGGTGCCCTTCAGCGCGTCCACGGCGGTTTCGATCATGTCGTGATAGACGCAGACAGCACCGGTGGTGATCGGCCCCATGCCAAGCGCTTCGAGGATATCATGCCGGACAGGGGTCGCGGCCTTCGCACATAGCCGCCGGACACGGCCCGCCGTATCGTCGCCCGCCAGTGTCGTCAGGTCGATAAGCGTGATCGCACGGCAGAGCCATGCGGCCTGATAGTCTTTTTTCACCGAGCGCCGCGCGCCGATTGTCGATGCGCGCCGTTCGATGGCCGAGGTGTTGGCCTGCACGCGCGCAACCCAGTCCAGATCAAGCTCCGTCCCCGCGTTGCGCGGCTCGTGGAGTTGCGGAAGCTGGGCGTCGGTTGCACCGGACAGCATGGTTTCGGTCTGGGGGGCAGCGTTGGTCACGGGGCGTGCTCTTGCAGGAAAACGGCAAGGTCAGGGTCGCACGGACGGGCGTGAATTACAAGATTGACCGTTTGGTCAAAAATCAATCCTCCGATGCGGGCGGTTCGTCCGTTTCGGCCTGTTCTGTTTCCATTGCTTCCGCATCCGTCGTTTCCGCGTCTTTCAGCATGGTTTCGATCAGCCTGCGTCCGCGACGCTCGGCCCTGCGGATCCGCACGGCGGTGAGAAATGTCTCTTCCATCGTCGGGGAGGATGAGGCCAGCGCGTCGGCGATCAGCCTGATCGCGTTCTCGTCGCCGGTCCTCTCTTCAAGGTCGAGCGCCTCCAATGCCATGGAGTCGGCGATCTCTTCCATCTTCTGGCTCATTGCCCTGCGCTCCTTGTAACCGCGTGCTTGCCCCTCATGCGACAAGACGCCGGAAAAATCCAGAACTGACAGGGGGTTTGAGGCGATGTGTCCGCCCAACCGCTTGCAAGGTGCGGGTTCTGGGATAGGTTGATCCTGAACAGGTGGCTGGCAGGGCAACATGGCACGGATCGGATTGACGGGGCTGGGGACGATGGGGGCGGCCCTTGCCCTCAACATGGCGGATCGCGGGCATCAGGTAGCGGTCCATAACCGCACTGCGGCGCGCGCCCATGAGTTCATCGAGGGTGCGGGACCGCTTGCCGAGCGGCTGACCGCGGCGGAGGATTTCAAAGCGCTCGCCGCCGCGCTGGACCGTCCGCGTGCGGTGATCCTGATGGTGCCTGCGGGCGCGCCTGTGGACCAGACGATCGAGGCGCTGTTGCCGCATCTGGACAAGGGCGACCTGATCATCGACGCGGGCAACGCCGATTTCAATGAAACGCGGCGACGCGAGGCGGCGCTGGCCGTGCAGGGCGTCGACTTCATCGGCATGGGGGTGTCGGGCGGCGAAGAGGGCGCGCGTCACGGACCGTCGATCATGGTGGGCGGACCGGCCGAAAGCTATGAGCCGATCCGGGATATCATCGAATCCATCGCCGCCACGTATCAGGACAGCCCCTGTGCCGCGCATCTGGGTCCCGATGGCGCGGGGCATTTCGTCAAAACGGTCCATAACGGCATCGAATATGCCGATATGCAGTTGATCGCCGAGACCTATGGCATCCTGCGGGCCGGGGGGCAGACCCCGGCGCATATCGGCGAGTTGTTCGAGGAATGGAACCGGGGTCCGCTGCATTCCTATCTGATCGAGATTTCCGGACGGGCGCTTCAGACCGCCGATCCAGACACGGGCGAACCGATGGTGGACGTGATCCTTGATCGCGCGGGTCAGAAGGGGACCGGGCGCTGGACCCTGATCGAGGCCCTGAAGCTGGGCCAGTCGGCGACGACGATCGAAGCCGCTGTGGCAGCGCGGTCATGGTCGTCGATGAAGGAGGTGCGCGTCGCCGCAGAGGAGATTCTGCCCGGTGCGGCGGACGCCCTGCACCCGGTTCTGGATACGGATCTGGAATGCGCGCTTCTCGCCGCACGGATCATCGCCTATGGGCAGGGGTTTTCGCTGATGCAGGCCGCTTCGGACCATTTTGAGTGGTCCCTCGATCTGGCGCGGGTGGCCGAGATCTGGAGGGCGGGCTGCATCATCCGGTCGGCGCTTCTGGACGATATAGCGAAGGAGGTGCGCGATGGTCTACCCCACGGGCTGCTGATCCTTGCGCCGTACTTTGCGAAGGCGCTGGGCGATCATGTGCCGGCCCTGCGGCGGGTCGTGTCGGCTGCGGTTTCTGCCGGATTGCCGGTTCCCGCGCTGGCGGCGGCGCTTGGCTATCACGACACGATGCGCCGGGGCCGCGGGACGACGGACCTGATACAGGCGCAGCGCGATTTCTTTGGCCGCCACGGGTTTGAACGGGTTGACCGAGAGGGCAGTTTCAGCGCGGACTGGAACTAGGATTTCCGCCGCTTTGCCCGCAATGTCGGGTCGGTGACGGTCGGGTCCTCGGGCCATGGATGTTTCGGATAACGTCCCCGCATGTCCTTGCGCACATCCGCATATGAGCTTGTCCAGAACCCCGGCAGGTCGGTGGTGACCTGTACCGCGCGGCCCGCCGGTGAAAGAAGCGAAATCCGGAGCGGCTGGCCCGCGATCTGCGGATGGGTGGTGATGCCGAACATCTCTTGCAGACGGACCGCGATTTCGGGCGTTTCGCCTGCGTAATCGACCGCGATCTTACGACCAAGGGGTGAGGTGAAGGCCGCTGGTGCCGCACGGTCGAGCAATTGCATCTGGTCCCAGTCGAGCATGGCGCGCAGGGCGGGCAGGATATCGAAGCTGCGCCATGCGGCGGCGGTGCGCACGGTTCCGAGATGCGGCAGAAGCCATTCGTCGAGGCTGTCGATCAGGCTTAGATCGTCCATTGCGGGCAGGGCGGGTTTCGTGGCGCGCACCAGTTCGACGCGGGCGCGGAACCTCGCGGCGGCATCCGACCAGACCAGACCCAATTCGCGCACCCCATCCAGCATGGCGCGGGCGACAGCATCGGGCGGCGCATCGGCCCAGTTGCGGTCATCCAGAACCAGCGCGCCCAAACGCTCCTGTCGCCGCGCCAGAACCCGACCCTTGCGCCGCGACCAGAGGCAAACATCCTGCCACGCGATCCGGTTCCCGTGGATTTCGCGGAGTTCGGCCTCTGTGATCTCGACGGCCTGCCTGATCCGCGCCTCGCGCGGGTTACCGTCCGTATCGGTGACGACGATCAGGCGCGCCCCGGCAAGTATGTCGGTGGCGTCCATCCTTGCCCCCTTGCCGCCCGACAGGACCCAGCGCGGGTCATCGCCGGGGCGTCGGAGACCGATGCGGTCGGGATAGGCGAGGGAGGCCATTTGACCGGGGCTGAGGTTGTTGGAGGGGGGAGTGCCTTTCGACAGCCGTTTGGCTTCGGATCGGATACGGTCCAACGTGGCACGATCCGCGCGCGGGTCGCCGTTTTGGATTGCTTTCAGACGCTGCAACAAGTCCACACCTGCGCCGCGCATGGGATCGCGCTCTGCCAGAAGGGCTGCGAGCGGGGCTGCGTCCCGACCCGCGGTGGTCAGCATATGCCCGAGGCGCGGATGAAGCGGAAGCGTGGCAAGCTGGTGCCCGTGATCGGTGATCGCGCCATCTGCATCCATCGCCCCGAGACCCATCAGAAGCCGCTGCGCTTCGGCGAACGCGCCGGGATTGGGCGGGGTCAGAAAGGCCAGATCATCGGGCGAACGCGCGCCCCATTGGGCAAGCTCCAGCGCGAGACCGGCGAGGTCGGTCACGTCGATTTCGGCGGGCGCATAGGCAGGCAGTGCGCCCTCTTCGCCCTTTGTCCAGAGACGGTAACAGATGCCTTCGGACAATCGCCCGGCACGGCCCTGCCGTTGGGTCGCTTCGGCGCGGCTGACCCGTTTGGTGACAAGCCGCGACATGCCGGAGCCGGGATCAAAGCGAGCGCGCCGGGCAAGGCCGCCATCGACGACAACACTGACGCCCTCGATGGTCAGCGAGGTTTCGGCGATGGAGGTCGCGAGGACCAGTTTGCGTCCTTGCGGTTCTGGCGCGATGGCCTTGCGTTGCGCGGCAAAAGGCAGAGCGCCATAGAGCGGGCGCAGCGTGCAATTGTCGGGGAGTTTGCCGGATAACATTCCTTCGACACGGCGGATTTCGCCCTCACCCGGCAGAAAGGCCAGAACGCTTCCCTCCGTTTGGGATGCGGCCTGTAGGATCAGGTTGGCCATGGCGGCCTCGAACCGCTGCGCCTTGGGGACAGGACGGTCGAGCCAGCGGGTTTCCACCGGATAGGCGCGCCCCTCTGACCGGATCACGGGCGCGTCCATCAGATCCGCGACCGCCGCACCATCGAGCGTGGCCGACATCACCAGAAGGTTCAGGTCTTCGCGCAGGGCCGCACGCACCTCCAGACAGAGGGCCAGCCCCAGATCGGCATTGAGCGAGCGTTCATGGAACTCATCGAAGATCACCGTGCCGACCCCGTGAAGCGAAGGGTCGGATTGCAGCATCCGGGTCAGGATACCTTCGGTCACGACCTCGATCCGTGTGCCGGCCGAGGTCCGGGCCTCACCCCGGATGCGGTATCCGACTGTCTGCCCCACAGGTTCGCCCAGTGTATCTGCCATCCTTTCGGCAGCCGCACGAGCCGCGATCCGGCGCGGTTCCAGCATGATGAGGCGCCCGGTCAGACCGGCTTCCAGCAATGCGAGGGGGGCACGGGTCGTCTTGCCCGCACCGGGGGGCGCTTCGAGCACCGCGCAGCCGCGATCGGCCATCGTGCCGACAAGCTCGGGCAGGATCGTGTCGATGGGAAGTGTCGTGCGCATAGGCAGCCTTATCGCCGAATGAGGCGGGCCCTGCCATAGAGTGTCCGAAGTTCGACGCGTTCGACCCGCCAGCGGCCGTTCGGGGCAGGCGCATAACGCAGCGTAAACGGAAACACGCGCCGTTCGGCCATATCCTCCTCGCTGAAACCCGCCACCCGCACATAGGCACCGTTGCAATCGATCCGGTTTTCGGACTCCGCTTCGGGAGACATCTGAACGCGGCTTGCCCGCCGTCCGTCGAACATTCGCACATTCAGCGTACAGGCATCGGTGCGCGGCACGTCGCGGAGAAGCGCATAAAGTGCCGTCATCGGATCGACGGTTCCGGATTGTGTGGACGGGTCCACATCTTCGGGCCGCGGGTCGCGCGCAGGGGCATAGCGTTTGACCTGAGGGGTGCCGTTCACATAGTCCATCTCGGCCTCGGAAACGCGGCTGCCCGTGTCGGTCGATTCGGTGTAGCGGGAGGGAACAAAGCGGTCGCTCAGGACACGGCCTTCGGCCGATGCGACGTAGCTGACTTCGCGCACGAAGGCGAGAATGCCCGTGCTGCCCAGACGGCCCGAGGTGACGTAACGGTCGTCCTGAACCGTGCCGACAAATCGCAACTCGCCCGCCTTGAGACCGAGCAGCATGATATCGAAACGCCCCTCATCGCGGCTCTGTGCCATTGCCGCACCGGAGACGAACGCGAGGGTGGCCACCCAGACCCAAAGATACCGCATCAAACCACAACCTTTTCGCAACAGCGTCTGGACATCCGCGTGGACCAAGAGGCATGACTGCACGGAGCGCGTCAACAACCCGGAATGAGAAGTAGGCCAAACCTTGCCCGGTCCGTCATCCGATCCCACACTTGCCGAGGCCGTGATCGCGGGGGATCGCCGGGCTTTGGCGCGGGCCATTACCCTGATCGAAAGCCAGCGGGCCGACCATCGGGCCGAGGCGCTCGAACTGGTCGATGCCTTGCGAGGCGCGGGGCGTCAGGCGTTGCGGATCGGTCTTTCCGGTACGCCCGGGGTCGG
Organism: uncultured Paracoccaceae bacterium; assembly: GCA_947503175.1. Classification (GTDB taxonomy): domain Bacteria; phylum Pseudomonadota; class Alphaproteobacteria; order Rhodobacterales; family Rhodobacteraceae; genus Ovoidimarina. Next base: position 425,753 of record CANNCO010000002.1, on the reverse strand, counting down.
GAAATCCACGTTTATCGAGGCGTTCGGGCTGATGCTGACGGGGCGGGGGCAGCGTGTCGCGGTTCTGGCGGTCGATCCGTCTTCGTCCCGCTCGGGCGGGTCCATCCTGGGTGACAAGACGCGGATGGAGCGGCTGTCGCGTGACCCCCTCGCCTACATCCGCCCATCGCCGGCGCAATCGACGCTGGGCGGTGTTGCGCGGCGCACGCGCGAGGTCGTGACGGCTTGCGAAGCAGCCGGATTTGAGGTGGTTCTGATCGAAACCGTGGGGGTCGGCCAGTCCGAGGTTATGGTGTCCGAAATGGCGGACCTTTTCGTGCTTCTGATGTCGCCCGCCGGCGGCGACGAATTGCAGGGGGTCAAGCGTGGGATCATGGAGATTGCCGATATGATCCTTGTGAACAAGGCCGATGGTGAGCTTTTGGCGGCGGCAACCCGGACCTGCGCGGATTATGCGGGCGCGCTTCGGCTTTTGCGGCGGCGTGCACAGGATCCCGGGGGTTTTCCCAAGGCAGCGACGGTTTCAGCCTTGGACGGAACGGGGATCGAGGCTGCGTGGGACGATATGCGCGCCCTCGCGGATTGGCGGAAGGCACAGAGCCATTGGCAGGCGCGGCGCGCGGCGCAGGCGCGGAACTGGTTCGAGGAGGAGGTCCGGCAAGGGCTTCTGGCGCGGCTTTCGGCCGATCCGGTGACCCGGGCGGCGATGGCTGAACTGGGCGATGCCGTTGCGCGCGGAGAGCGCAATCCGGCCGCGGCGGCAGCCGAGATTCTGGCATCCTTGGCGGGCCGCAGTAAGTAAGGAAACTGCGCCCCGTCGCAGGTTCCTGCAACGGGGCGGCTTCATCGTTCACGGCCATCGGCTCTCCAGCCTGTACCGCGCGCTGAGCATTGCACCCGAATAGTTTCATTGTTCCTAAAATACTCACGACACCACGTCTGAGATCGCGGTTCGGTAGAGATTCTGTGCCTCCGGCGGGAGTATTTCGGGAACAATGAAATGTGTTCAGAGGGTTTCCAGCGCCGTTGCGTAATCGGAGAGTGCGGCGCGGCCTTTGGGAGTGAGCTGATAGACACCGCGCGTGACCCGCTCGAACCACCCATAGTGGTCGTCGGCCATCAACCGGGTCGCTGTCGGAACACCTGTCGCCCTGGCGACGTCGGCCCCCCGAGCGGCGTCGATCTCTGCGAGATAGGCGAGGCAGCGCAGCGCGTCCTGCCGATAGGACGTGACAAGCCCCTTGCGGGTGGCGCCGCCGGTATTCGGATCGCCCACGCGGCGCGCGAATTCGCGCAAGAGCCGCGCGGTGCGCCGGGGCGATTTTCGGGGACGGTAGGGGCCGGGATCGGCCAGCACCTCGACGAACCCGTCGCGCGGGCGGATGCAGATCACCCCCAGACCCAGGCGTCGGGCGAGGGAAAGGTTGTCGCGCAGCGCGCGGGGTCCCTTCGGCTTTGGGACGGCGACATAGACGGCATCGGTCAGGGACTGGCGCGCGACGGCCTGATGAAAGAGGGACAGCGAGAAGCCGGTCTTGAGTTCAACGATCACAGGCGGTTCGTCCTCGCGCTGCGCCACGATGTCGGCCGCGCCGATCTCGGATTTGACCTGATACCCCTGCGCTTCGAGATAGGTCTTGATCGGCGCGTAAAGCTCGGTCTCGCGCATGGATGCCCTGTATTCTCTGCTCTTTTGCCTTATCCTAGCGGCGCCGAGCGCCCCTGTCAGCCCCGGGCGCTCGAAGGCCTTGACGCCTTCGGCAGGTCACAGTACACCCCGCGCATGGATTCTCGGGCAGGGCCGCCGGCCTTGCCCCTTTGTATTGGGCAGGTTATCAGACCGCCCGTCAGACCGAATGTTGAGCCGAGGAATACGCCCATGTCGCGCGTTTGCGAATTGACCGGAAAAGGCCCGATGGTTGGCAACAATGTCAGCCACGCCAATAACAGGACCAAGCGCCGGTTCCTGCCGAACCTGACCGAAACCGCGCTGATGTCGGAGGCTCTGGGACGCAGCTTCCGTCTTAAGGTGTCGTCGTCGGCGCTGCGCACTGTGGATCACCGTGGTGGCCTGGACGGGTTCATGGCGAAAGCCAAGGATGCCGAGCTGTCGGCCCGTGCGCTGAAGATCAAGAAAGATATCGCAAAGGCCCTGGCTGACGCCTGATTTCCTTTCGCGTCGTATCCGGTCAGCCCCGCCTTTGGCGGGGCTGCGTCGTTTTTACGACTCGTAATCCGTCAGTGTGTTTGTAGGTAACGTGCATGAAATTCTGACAGGAGACCTGCCATGATCCGTACCACCTTTGCCGTTCTCGTCTCTGCCGCCCTTGCGCTGCCTGCACTGGCTGGCGATGCCGCAATCACAGTTGGCGATCCCTATGCGCGTGCCTCTTCGCCCACGGCAAAGTCGGGTGCCGCATTCATGGTGCTGACCAACACCTCCGATGCCGACGACCGGCTGATCGGCGCCACGTCGGATGCGGCCCAGCGTGTGGAGATTCACACCCATCTGGAAGACGCCAACGGCGTTATGCGGATGGTCGAGGTCGAAGACGGTATCGCCCTGGCCGCGGGCACGTCGCATATGCTGGCGCGCGGCGGCGATCACATCATGTTCATGGGTCTGACGCAGCCTTTCGTCGATGGTGAGACGGTTACCGTGACGCTGGAGTTCGAAACCGCGGGCGAGATGACCGTCGATATCCCGGTGGATCTGAACCGCCGTCCCGGGGATCACGGTGCCATGGGGCACGCCACGACGAACTAGGTCTGGGCCAGAAGCATATCGGCCCAGGCGGGAACGAGAGTTGTCGCGGGGCCGTGACACGTCTCGTCGAAAAGGTCCGAGACGGCGGAGGGTTCAAGCGTAATCTCCAATGCGCGGGCCCCCGCAGCCTGGGCCGCCGCGACATATCCGGCAGCGGGATAGACTGTGCCGGAGGTGCCGATGGCGACGAACAGATCTGCCCGGTGCAACTCGGCTTCGATCCGCTCCAGATGGTACGGGATTTCTCCGAACCAGACGACATCGGGGCGAGTTTTTCCGATATTGCAGGCTGGGCAGAGAAGGCCCGGCGACATCTTGGGCGGGGCGTCCCAGCGGTGGTCGCAGGCTGCGCAGAGCGCGCGCAGAAGCTCTCCATGAATGTGGATGACCGACCGCGATCCGGCGCGTTCATGCAGATCGTCGATGTTCTGGGTAATTATCGTCACGTTGCCGAGCCATTCGGTCTCCAGCCGGGCGAGGGCCTCATGGGCCGCGTTCGGGGCGGCGGACAGACAGTTCGCCCTCCTTGCGTTGTAGAAACGGTGGACCAGAGCCGGATCGCGGGCAAATCCCTCGGGTGTGGCCACGTCTTCGAGATCATATTCCGACCAGAGCCCGTCCGCGTCCCGAAACGTGCCTAGCCCGCTTTCGGCAGAGATACCGGCGCCTGTCAGGATGACGATGTTTTCGACCATGGATCGGACCCGCCTTGCAGTGCCACACCAGATTAGGGTGAATGGCGGTCAGGGGAATACCCCTTTGCCATGAGGATGAAACTGTTATGAGCCGGATTCTGTTCGTTTGTCTGGGCAATATCTGTCGGTCGCCGACGGCAGAGGGTGTGTTCGCGGCGATGGCGGAGGCCGCCGGGGTGCCCGTCGAGGCCGACAGTGCCGGGACCAGCGACTGGCATGTGGGTGATCCGCCCTATGGCCCGGCGATCCGCGCGGCGGCAGGGCGAGGGTATGACATCACGGGTTTGCGGGCGCGTCAGTTCGTTTCGCAGGATTTCGATCGTTTCGACCGGATCATCGCGATGGACCGGTCGAACAAGGAGACGATCGAACGGATGCGGCCGGCGGGGTCAGACACACCGGTCACACTGTTTCTAAGCCATGCAGCTAACGCCCCGGTCGAGGAGGTTCCGGACCCTTACTATACAAGGGATTTCGAAGAGGCGCTGGACCTGATTGAAGCGGCCGCGGGCGGCCTGATCGGTCAGCTACAGAATGCCTCGGCCATCTCGCCGAAGGCACGGTAGCGGTCCCAGAAAACCTCATGCGCAGGGCGGTCGGACCGGCGGATTTCCTGTGCCCGGTCGGGATCGCGGAAGAAGCTGGCCGCAAGCCGCTGATCGCGTTTCGACAATGTGCGGTCGGCGGCGGCCTGGATACAGGCGCAAAGCCCGTAATCCCCGCGGCGTTCGGCCGACAGACAGGCGTTCTTGATCGTACTGGCATGGGCGGGCACGGCGAGGATGCCAAGCATTGCCCCGAAAATCAGATGTTTCATACTGCTGCCTCCATCGGGCGGTTGGTCCGCCACGTTGGGATTTCTATGCCATGGGTTTGGTGAATTTTCAATTACGATCTTGGGGTTAGTGGAGGCGGGCACTGGTCAGATAGGCCTCGACCGTGGTCTCGCCCAGCGCGCGCAACGCCTCGAGCCGGTGCAGGCCTTCGAGGAGCACATAGCGGTTGCCGTCCTTGCGCAGCCGAATCGGCGTGGTCTGGCCGTTCAGAAGGATATCCTCGGCCAGTGTCACGACCTTTTCGGGGTCGAGCGACTGGACCCGTTTGGCAGGAACATAGACATCGGCAATGGCGCAGGTGTGGGTGGTGAGCATCGGCGGGCCTCCCAAGGGTAGCGGCGAGGCTAGCACGGATGCGGCGCGGGTGGGGGGATTTTTGAGGGATGTGTATGTCATGCGCATAGTATGCGGAAACCATGCGCATGATGTGCGGAGATGTGCCGCCCGGCGGTAACGCCGGGCAGCGCCCGAACCGCCCCCACGGGCGGGCGCTGTTCGCACCCGCCCCTCGGTTCGGGCGATGCCCTTGGTGCACTTCTCGGACGCCAGATCTCACCGAGACATGGAGCTTGCTTTTGGAGATCGTTCCTCTCGACAAACCTCCGTCCCTCCTACATATCCCCACCATGACCGACCTCGCACATATCCGCAATTTCTCGATCGTGGCGCATATCGACCACGGGAAGTCCACGCTGGCCGACCGGCTGATCCAGTTGACCGGGACGGTGGCGGAACGGGATATGAAAGAGCAGATGCTGGATAGCATGGATATCGAGCGCGAGCGGGGGATCACGATCAAGGCGAACACGGTGCGGATCGAGTATCCGGCCAAGGATGGCGAGACCTATATCCTGAACCTGATCGACACGCCGGGACATGTGGATTTCGCCTATGAGGTGTCGCGGTCGATGCAGGCGGTCGAAGGGTCCCTGCTGGTCGTCGATGCGTCCCAGGGTGTCGAGGCGCAGACGCTGGCCAATGTCTATCAGGCGATTGACGCGGACCACGAGATCGTACCGGTTCTGAACAAGATCGACCTGCCCGCAGCGGATGTCGACCGGGTGGCGGAGCAGATCGAGGATGTGATCGGGATCGATGCCTCGGACGCGGTGCAGATCAGCGCCAAGACCGGGCTGGGGATACCGGAAGTGCTGGAGGCCATCGTCACGCGGCTGCCCGCGCCCAAGGGCGACCGGGATGCACCGCTGAAGGCGATGCTGGTGGACAGTTGGTACGACCCTTACCTGGGCGTTGTCGTGATGATCCGGGTGATCGACGGGGTGATCCGCAAGGGCGACCAGATCAAGATGATGCAGACGGGTGCCAAGTACGGGATCGACAAGCTGGCCGTGCTGAGGCCGCAGATGGTGGATATCAAGGAGCTGGGCCCGGGCGAGATCGGCATTCTGACCGCATCGATCAAACAGGTGCGCGACACGCGTGTGGGTGACACGATCACGCACGAGAAACGCGGGACGGACACGCCCCTGCCGGGGTTCAAACCGTCGATCCCGGTGGTGTTCTGCGGGCTGTTCCCGGTGGATGCCGCCGAGTTCGAGGACCTGCGTGACGCAATCGAGAAGCTGGCGCTGAACGACGCGAGTTTCACCTCTGAAATGGAGACGTCGGCCGCGCTGGGTTTCGGGTTTCGCTGCGGGTTTCTGGGGCTTTTGCACCTTGAGGTGATCCGCGACCGGATCGAACGCGAATACGATATCGACCTGATCACCACGGCGCCGAGCGTGGTCTATCACGTCTATATGCGCGATGGCTCGATGGTGGAGCTGCACAACCCCGCCGATATGCCGGACCTGACCCATGTGGACCATCTGGAAGAGCCGCGGATCAAGGCCACGATCCTTGTGCCGGATGAGTATCTGGGCGATGTGCTAAAGCTCTGTCAGGACCGGCGGGGGATCCAGCTTGACCTGACCTATGCGGGCACGCGGGCGATGGTGGTCTATGACCTGCCGTTGAACGAGGTGGTGTTCGACTTCTACGACCGGCTGAAATCGGTGACCAAGGGCTATGCGAGTTTCGACTACCAGATGATCGGGTACCGGACGGACAATCTGGTGAAGATGCAGATCCTAGTGAATGACGAGCCGGTGGATGCGCTGTCGATGATGGTGCATCGCGACCGGGCCGAGGCGCGCGGGCGGCTGATGTGCGAAAAGCTGAAAGACCTGATCCCGCGCCACATGTTCAAGATCCCGATCCAGGCGGCAATCGGCGGCAAGGTCATCGCGCGCGAGACGCTGGCGGCGCTGCGGAAGGACGTGACGGCGAAGTGCTATGGCGGGGACGTGACGCGGAAGAAGAAACTGCTGGAGAAGCAGAAGGCCGGTAAGAAGAAGATGCGCCAGTTCGGGAAGGTGGAGATACCGCAGACGGCGTTTATCAATGCGTTGAAGATGGATGGGTGATTATTAAAGCTCACAGTCTGTTATATTTGGAAAGCCGTTCTCACGAAGGAAACTCCAAAGTGAATCATGGAAGCTAAACAAATTCTCTTCGATTTGTTGAGCGCCAATTGGAATCTCGTTAGCGGAAGGTTCACGATTGAAATTGATACTTATTCGGTTTTCTTGAAGAAGCTGTGTTTCAGAAAGGAAACCCTCAAATAGCAAGCGGATCGAATCAGCTTCCTCACTTAGGAGAGAACGCAATAGTGTTTCATTAACAAGTGCCGAGACGAAGGTTTCGATAGTCTGTGCTCTAGCCCCCCTATCCAAGACTGTATTATCAAAGAAGAAATTGATCAATTGATCGTGCGCCGATCTATAACCTTCTGGCCCAGCTCCAATCGCGTTAAGTAGGGTTCCGATTGATCCCGGGAGCACCGGGTCGCTCGCTGAGGGTATAAGTTGTGGAGGTGTCGGCTCACCGAGCCAAATGTCCGGCGGCGAGATTGCTTCCTCTTTTAGCTTTCGGAAGCGTGAAGCCAGCTCGTTTTTACTTGAGTACTTATCTTCAAACGACAACCGCTCATATTCAGGTTCAAGCCTTTCTAGCTCTCTGTTGGCATTCAACCAAGCCCGATGCAACGGGTAGCCGGAGGCGATTCTCGAGAAGTAAAGATTTTTTCGAATCCGATAGCAGGCGAGCGCGGTGAGTTGATCTACTGTGAGTCGGTACTGATCTGTTCCGTACTTCGCCCTTTCATTGGCCAATAGAGTTAGCTGTGTTCTGAGTTGCTCGCGTTCTCTCAGTAGCTCTTGCACTTCTTGATTCAAAGATGCTTCGACGGACCGAAGTGCTAACAGTTCTCCTTTGAGGATGGTTTCTGCTGCGCGCTTCTCCTCAAGACTTTGCTGCAGGGCAATGTCGGACTCGCGAAGTCGAGCAACCTCTGCCTGAATGCGTCTCGCTTCTTCCTCCGCGAACCTCCTCTCGTCCTCTAGTCTAAGTCTTACTCTCCGCAGTTCCTCAATCTCGCTTTTTGCTTCAGAGATCTCGGAACGGAGCTGGGTGAAGAGGGCTTCGGGAAGTGAGGTGAAAAACGCTGCCCATACTGCAAGCGCCATGAGCACGACTGCCGACAAAGCCTGAAGTCCAGAGAAGAGTATTCCAAGTGAGCGATGCATGGTCACAGAGTGCTGAAGTGTGACCGAGATGCAAGTGTGCAAGCTTGGCACGCCTACTAAGTCGTAATAGCATTGGCCGGGTCAGCTTAGTTTCGCCAGCTTTTTTGCCCGCGCCGCCACCTTCTCTGCCCGTTCCCGCGCGGCGTCACGCGCTCTGAGCTTTGCGGCTTCCACGTCTTTGGCGATTTGACGAAGGTCTTCGACCTCCTTCCCTTCCATCCCGATCTTGTCGGCGACAGCCAGCACGGCTTCGGTCAGTTTGCCGAGCTGTTTACCGTAGCTGGCGACTGTGGTGACGACCTCGGCTTCGACTTCGGGGATGCCCTCGATCTCATATCCGAAGACGGGCGAGATGCCCTGTCGGACGTCGCCGGAGAGGGGGAACTCGAAGGTGGGGGAATAGGTGAAGGGGAACATCGGAAATCTCCTTGATCAAATGCAGCCAGCGTCGCCGCAGTGCAGCATTCTGTCAAGGCTCCGGGCAGACCTGCCCCCTCACATCCCAATCGTCCCCGCGATCTCGCGCAGGAGCTTCAGGCGCATGGCGGCTCCGAATGTCTCCCAATCGGCGGCGTGGAGGGCGAAGGCGCCGGGGCCGGCGATGACGGCTTCGCGGAAATAGGTGGTGAGGTGGGCGTCATCCTCTTCCACCGCCAGCCCGTTGATCACCATGCCGTTGCGGGCCAGACGGGCGCGGGTGGCGGCCAGTGCGGTTGCGTCGTCGGCGCGGCCATTGCCGGAGATGTCGATCACGCGGCGCCGGGCCACTCCCGGAGCGGTGGCGAACCGGGCGGCGGCATAGTCTAGCCCCGCGTGGATCATCGTGCCGCCCCCGTCGATGGTGCGGGGCATTCGGGCGATGAGATCGCCGACCTGCGCGGTCCCGGCGGCATCGGTGGCCAGCGTCCAGGGCAGGGTGACGGCCTGACGCGCGATGCTGGACCACTGGACCAGACAGAAGGCGACGCCGCCGGGCGTATGGGCCACCGCATCGCCCACCGCCGGGTCGCGCAGGGCCGCGGCGGTGCCGAAGGTCATCAGGTCGAATTCATCATAGTTCACACTGGCCGATGCATCGACCGCCAGCACAAGGTGCAGGCCAACCGTGCTGTCGCCCGCCCCGGTCAGAACAGACCGTCGCCGCCGCGCTGATCCTCCACCACCTCATCCGCGATGACAGCAGCCCCGGCGCCTATGGCAAGCTGCGCGCAGGCGGACAGCAGGGAGGTGCTGGCCAGAAGGGCGAAGGTAAGGATCAGTCTGGGGGTCATCTGGTGTCTCCTGAGATGGTTGCCTGTACTCTAGACACGGGGTTCGGCCGGGGTCCAGTGGCGGATTCTGGCAAAGTCGCCTTTGCGGGTGCAGCAATCGGCGGTTTTTGCGGGTGGCGCCGGGTCGGGGCGGTTATCCCCGATTAACCCTTTGATCCGGGCCTGAAACTTGTACTTATCCACAGGAAATTCCCCAAGGGTATCAACATGTTATCCCCAAGAAATTTCAATGCTGCAGTGCATTTTCCTTGTGCGACTCGGCGCAATTTGTGACGTTGTTGTTACTGCGAAGGTTCTTTGAACCGGAGTGGGACGCAACGGCCCGCGAGGCCAGAGCGGGATGGGGAAGGTCTTCGGATTCGGAACCGGAACGTGATGGGTTCGGGGCGGCTGCAGGACCGGGACGGGTCTTCGGATCTGGATTGGAAAAGCAGCAGTCTTAGGGACGATGCGGGTCGGGAAAGGCTTTCGGGCCGGAACCGGCAGCGGAGGGTCGCAAGGCCCGAAGCACTGGGCCGGACACCCGCAAGGGCGGTCAGTTCAGGAAGGCGTCAGGATGTGTTTCGGCACAATGCGAAGACCGCGTCTGAGCACCTGGCGCCTTTTCCTGTGGCCCAACGCCATGTTTCAAAACTGCCGCTGAACGGAACGGGGCCCGGTCGCCAATGGCAATCGGACCCCGCCGTCAGAATATGCACTGCCGCGTCTATGCACCTGTGGGCGCACACCTACACGCATCTGAATCGCAGATCAACAAGATGTCGTGGCGATCGGGGATATTTCCGCAAGATTTACCGAAAATGGTCAGGGACTGTGGGTATCGTGCCGCACCCCCCTAATGGGCTGTGGCGGCGCCTTTGGGATTTGGCCCATGTCAAAGACACATCTAGGTGCACGAATAGAATGGCGCGGCAGTTTGAAAGGAGCGCCTTTAATGATCCGCCTTGCCTCGATTCTCTATTCCATGATTGGGCCGACACTGGCCGGTTCGGCCGTGGTCGTGGTTCTGACGATGGGCCAAGTCACGTGGGTTCCGATCGTTGTAGCAGCGGTTGCAGGTGCGGTGCTTGCCGTGCCGGTTTCGTGGATCGTTGCCCGCAAGATCGAGGACCTGCGCTAGCCCACCACCCTCCAGATCAAGTTTTTTCGGAAAGGCTGCTTGACTCACGTCAAGGCGGGGTAAGCGTTCGTGCGAGACGCTTAGTTCATTCAGAACGTAAGGAGACTATCATGTCTCGCCCCATGCTGGCGCCTCTGGCCGCCCGTTTCGATACCCGTATGTCGTTGCGTCGCCGTATGATGGACAACCTATCCGTTCGACCGTCGCAGGAGGATGCGCTTCGGATGCAGACGGAGTTGCGGGCATCGCTTCTGACCTGTGCATCCTGTCGGAAAATCGCCGCCTGCGCGGCGTGGCTGGATCAGGGGCATCCCGGCGTGCCGATGTTCTGCGCCGCCCGCGAAGCGTTCCTTCGTCTTGAAGAGCTTTGTGACGAGATTGCCCCTGAATGCCCGGAGCCGCAGGCAACCGAGACCGAAGTTCACCCCGTCAAACTCGCTGATTGATTTCCAGAAGGTTGCCCTCGGGGTCTTCGACATAGACGTTCCACACCCCCGGGATCGCGAACACCCCCGCATCGGAGTACCGGATACCCGCAGCGTCCAGCCGGGCGCAGACGGCCTTTAGATCATCCACCTCGATTGCCACATGGCCGCCGACCGACGGGTTGTGCGTCAGGTTGTTGTTCTTCGCAAAGTCGGGATCGGGCTTGATGAGGTGCAGGCCCGTATGGCTTTGCCGCCCGTCCTTGAAGAGCGCGAGCCGGTCGGGTGCGGCGGGAATGTAGCCACGGCTTTCGGGAAACTCCCACTGGCCTTCGGACATGCCGAGTATGGCGCTGTAGAAAGCCGCGGCCTTGCGGACATCGCGGGTTTCCAGATTGACGTGATGAATTGACCAGCTCATTCGGCTCTCCCTGTTATGACGGGAGAAGCGTGAAAGATGCCGGGTGGAATTGCCAGCCTTTCGCTAATCGCTGCCGCGGATTGCCTCGGGGTGCTGGGCGATGAAGTGCTGAAGGACGACGAACAGCTCGCGCGCGTGTTTGGCGTCGTGCCGGTGGAGTGCGGCCCTGATATCCTCGCAGATCATCCGGTTCACGGTTTGCGGACCCTTGTGGTGGTGCATCATGTAGTCGGCAAGGGCGGCTGCGTTCAGGTCGGGCAGGCCTTCGTGTTCGGCGATGGCCGCGATCTCGTCATGGCCGAGATCGGTCATGTCCATGATGTCGTCCATGCTGATCATTCGCGCCTCCCCGCCGGTGATCTGATCGTGGTGAGAATAGCATGGAATGAGAGCCGGGTCTTGATGCGGCGCAATTGGAGGCGGCGGCGTTATCCGAGGAAGGCGCGGAGGGCGGCCTCGAACTCGCGCGGTTTTTCGGCGTGGAGCCAGTGGCCCGCGCCGGGGATCTTGGCAAATTTCGCCTTGGGAAACATGGTTTTGATGTGGTCGCGATGTTCGGGGCGCACATAGTCGCTGTCACCGCCTGACAGAAACAGGGTGGGGCCGTCGAATTGCCCGGTGACCTTGGGAAATCCGATGATGTCCTCCATTTCCTGCGCCAGCACGTCAAGGTTCAGTCGCCAGCGGCGGCCTTTTACGTCGAGCGATTGCAGGAGGAAGGCGCGTACGCCGTCATCCGTCACCAAGGGCTTTAGCTGCCGGTCGGCATCGCCGCGTGTTTCGATCCGGCTCAAGTCGATCTGGCGCATCGCGTCGATCAGGTGCACCTGTGTGTGACTGTAGGCGACCGGGGCGATATCGGCGACGACCAGGTGGTTGATCTTTTCGGGATGCGAGAGCGCCAGCACCATGGCAGCTTTACCGCCCATGGAATGACCGACGATGTGGGATCGATCGGGGATAGCGTCGGCAAGATCCCCGGCCATGTCGGCATAGCTTTGCGTCTCGGCCCGCGGGCTTTCGCCATGGTTGCGCATATCGACTGCCGTCACGCGATACGTGTCGGACATGCGTTTCGCGATGGCGCCCCAGTTTCGGGCGGATCCATAAAGGCCGTGGGCGATCAGGACGGGGGGCAGGGTCGGGTTCGTTTCCGAGATGACGGTGTTCAGCATGGCGCTCAGATACCGCGGGGTTCGGCGGTTGGCCAGCCTGCGGGCTCGGCGAGGTCGTCGCGCGTCAGGGCGCGTCTGGAAAGTGCGCCGCGAATGACAACCGTGACGGTGACGAAGGCGACCCAGAGGAGCAGGTACCACGATCCAAGCTTGCCGAGGCTGACCATCTGGCCCGGAAGTTGACCCGAGTAGATCCAGGTCCCGGTGGCGGTACCCACATTCTCGGCCACCCACAGGGCGAAGGCGGCCAGCAGGGCCGAGATCGGCATGGGCATCCAGTAGGGTGATCCGTCGATCAGGAACCAGACGCGCGTTCGGGCAAACAGGATCAGCGTGGCTGCGAAAAGTGCCAGCCGGATATCGGGCAGAAAGTGATGGGCGAAGAAATTCAGATAGATCGCGATGGCAAGGACCATCGTGATCCAGAATGGCGGGTAGGGGGCGAAGCGCATTCCAAAGACACGGATCGCCCGCGCGATGTAGGAGCCGACCGCGGCGTACATGAAGCCGGAAAACAGCGGGACGCCCATGACCATGAAGATCGCAGGCTCGGGGTAGCCCCATGACCCCGCATGGACCTTGAACCATTCCATGGCCGTGCCGGTGAGGTGAAAGAGCAGGATCACCCGCGCCTCCTCCCATGTCTCAAGCCGGAAGCGGAGAAAGACGATCTGGGTGGCGATGGCGAAGAGGAACAGCGCGTCGTAGCGATGCAACGGCCAGTCGTCCTGCCATATGAGCCTGGTTCCGATGATCGCGGCCAGAAGGAGACCGCCGAAAAGGCAGGCCCATCCCTGTTTCAGGACGAACATCACGAAGGCCGCCAGCGCGTGCGGCAGTCGCGCGCGCATCCAGTCGCCCAGCCGCCGTTCAAGACGGCGGGTGGGCGTGGAATATGTCACATCGGGTTCTGGCGTCACGCGTTCGGGTAGATCGGGAAGCGCCCGCACAGTTCCAGCACCTCGGCCTGAACCGCCGCTTCGATATCACTGTTGGCGTCGTCGCCATTGGCGGCCAGCCCGTCGGTGACCCGCACGATCCAGTCAGCGATCTGGCGGAACTCGGCCTCGCCAAAGCCGCGCGTCGTGCCTGCAGGCGTGCCCAGACGGACGCCCGAGGTGATCGTGGGTTTTTCAGTGTCGAAGGGAATGCCGTTCTTGTTGCAGGTGATGTTCGCCCGTCCCAGTGCGGTCTCGGTCGTGTTGCCCTTCACGCCCTTCGGGCGCAGGTCGACGAGCATCAGATGACTGTCGGTGCCGCCGGTAACGATATCGAGGCCACCCTTCATCAATTGATCGGCCAGCGCCTGTGCATTCTTGATGACCTGACCCTGATAGGTCTTGAACTCGGGGCGCAGTGCCTCGCCAAAGGCCACGGCCTTGGCGGCGATCACATGCATCAGCGGACCGCCCTGAATGCCCGGGAAGATGGCGGAGTTGAACTTTTTCGCCAGAGCTTCGTCATTGGTCATGATCATGCCGCCACGGGGGCCGCGCAGGGTTTTATGCGTCGTCGTGGTGGCCACATGGACATGGGGGAAGGGCGAGGGGTAAAGCCCCGCCGCGATCAGGCCCGCATAATGGGCGATATCGGCCAGAAGATATGCCCCGCCGCTGTCGGCAATCTCGCGCATCCTGGCGAAATCGATCACGCGCGGGATGGCCGATCCGCCGGCGATGATCATCTGCGGCTTGTGCTCTGCGGCCAGTGCGGCGATCTGATCGTAGTCGATCATCAGGTCGTCCTGACGCACACCGTATTGCACCGCGTTGAACCACTTGCCCGACTGGTTGGGCCGTGCGCCGTGGGTCAGGTGCCCGCCTGCATCGAGGCTCATCCCCAAGATCGTGTCGCCGGGCTGCAGAAGCGCCTGAAACACGCCCTGATTGGCCTGACTGCCTGAGTTCGGCTGCACATTCGCGAAGCTGCAGTCAAAGAGTTTGCAGGCCCGTTCGATGGCCAGCGTCTCGGCTATATCGACATATTCGCACCCGCCGTAATAGCGCCGCCCGGGATAGCCTTCGGCGTATTTGTTGGTCATGACCGATCCTTGGGCCTCCATCACCGCGGCAGAGACGATGTTTTCGGAGGCAATCAGCTCGATCTCGTTCTGCTGACGGCCCAGTTCCTTGCGGATCGCGCCGAAAAGCTCGGGGTCGCGTGAAGACAGGGTTTCGGTGAAAAAGCCGGTATCGCGATGCGGGGCGTTCATGGCAGGTCTCCTTCAGGGTCGCGGCATGTCATAGCGCCAATTAGCGCGGCGCAAAAGCGGGGAAAGCGACGCGTTGTTGTACAGGCGCGCCCTTGCGTTTCACGGCGGAGCGGGCAATGTCGGGTCACCTGACCGGGAAGGGACGCCCATGCGGCATATCGAAACCATCGCGTTCGAGGCGAGCGAGACAGAGATCGCGCAGGAGGCCCGGCGGGCACTGGTCGAGATCTATGGTGATACGACGCCGGACAAGGCCGATGTGATCGTGGCGCTGGGTGGCGATGGGTTCATGCTGGAGACCCTGCACGGGACGATGGATATCGATGCCCCGGTCTATGGGATGAATTGCGGGACGATCGGGTTCCTGATGAATGAGTATGCAGAAGAAGGGCTTGTCGAACGCCTGCGCGCGGCGGAGGAAGAGGTGATCAATCCGCTGGCGATGGAGGCGACCTGCGTCGACGGGAAAACGCACCATGCGCTGGCCATAAACGAAGTGTCGCTTCTGCGCGCGGGCCCGCAGGCAGCGAAGCTTCGGATCAGCATCGATGGTAAGGAGCGGATGGAGGAACTGGTCTGCGACGGTGCGCTGGTCTGCACGCCAGCGGGGTCGACAGCTTATAACTACTCGGCCCACGGTCCGATCCTGCCTATCGGCTCGGAAGTGCTGGCGCTGACGGCGATGGCCGCGTTTCGCCCCCGGCGCTGGCGGGGCGCGATCCTGCCCAAGACGGCGCAGGTGCGGTTCGAGGTGATGGATCCGGCCAAGCGGCCTGTCATGGCAGATGCCGACGGGCGGTCGGTGCGCGATGTGGCGGTTGTCGATATCCGGTCGGAACCGAGCGTAAACCATCGCATCCTGTTCGATCCCGGGCACGGGCTGGAGGAACGGCTGACGCGCGAACAATTCGCCTGATGCGGAGAAGAGTCTTTTGCCTCCGGCGGGAGTATTTTGCGGAACAATGAAGATCGGGTCAGGAGGCCCTGTTTCATTGTTCCTGAAATACTCCGGGGGAGTCGCCCGTCAGGGCGACGGGGGCAGCGCCCCCGCGCGGACTACTTTGCAGGGTAACCGAGATCTTCTAGCGCGTCGCGGATCTCATCGAGGATGACCGGATCGTCGATCGTCGCGGGCATCTTGAACTCTTCGCCATCGGCGATCTTGGCCATCGTGCCGCGCAGGATCTTGCCTGAGCGGGTCTTGGGCAGGCGGTCCACGACGCAGCCCAGCTTGAACGCCGCCACCGGGCCGATCTGGTCGCGGACCAGCGCCACACACTCCTTCACGATCTCTGCGTGATCGCGATCGACGCCCTTGGAGAGGCACAGAAATCCCATCGGCAACTGGCCTTTGAGCGTATCCGCCACGCCGATCACGGCGCATTCGGCGACGTCGGGATGGCTTGCCAGAACCTCTTCCATCGCGCCGGTCGACAGGCGGTGCCCGGCGACGTTGATCACGTCATCAGTACGGGCCATGATGTAGAGATATCCGTCTTCGTCGATATAGCCTGCATCCCCTGTCTCGTAATAGCCCGGGAAGTGGTCGAGATAGCTTTTGCGGAACCGGTCTTCGGCATTCCAGAGCGTGGGCAGCGTCCCCGGCGGCAGCGGCAGTTTCACCGCGATGGCGCCCAGGGTTCCGGGCGCGACCGGGTGGCCCGCCTCGTCGAGGATCTGAACGTCCCAGCCCGGCATTGCGACTGAGGGAGAACCGACCTTCACGGGCAGTTTCTCGATCCCCATCGGGTTGGCGGCGATGGCATATCCGGTTTCAGTCTGCCACCAATGGTCGATCACCGGCACGTTCAGCTTGTCGCCCGCCCAGTCGATCGTGTCGGGGTCGGCGCGTTCGCCCGCCAGAAACAGCGTATCAAGCGCTGACAGGTCGTAGTCGCCCACCAACTCGCCCCGCGGGTCGTCGCGCTTGATCGCGCGGAATGCCGTGGGGGCGGTGAACAGGACCCGCACCTTGTGATCCTGAATGACGCGCCAGAAGGTGCCAGCGTCGGGCGTGCCCACGGGCTTGCCTTCGAAGACGATGGTCGTCGCGCCATAGACCAGCGGTGCGTAGCAGATATAGCTGTGGCCCACGACCCAGCCCACGTCAGAGGCAGCCCAGAACACGTCGCCCGGATCGATGTCGTAGATGTTCTTCATCGTCCAGTTCAGCGCCACCAGATGCCCGGCGGTCGGGCGCACGACGCCCTTTGGCTGGCCGGTCGTCCCGGACGTATAGAGGATATAGGCCGGGTGATTGCCCTCGACGGTCACGCAGTCTGCCGGTTCCGTTTCCGCCTGAAACCCGTGCCAGTCCAGATCGCGGCCCGGGGTCAGTTTGGCCACTTCCTGTTCGCGCTGAAAGATCACGCAGAAATCGGGTTTGTGCGTGGCCTGTTCGATGGCACCGTCGAGAAGTGGTTTGTAATGCACCACCCGTCCCGGCTCGATCCCGCAGGAGGCGGCGATGATCGCCTTGGGTGTCGCGTCGTCGATCCGGACCGCAAGCTCATGCGCCGCAAACCCGCCGAAGACGACGGAATGGATCGCGCCGAGCCGGGCGCAGGCAAGCATCGCTTCGAGCGCCTCGGGGACCATGGGCATGTAGATGATGACCCGGTCACCCTTGCCGACGCCCCGCGCGCGCAGCGCGCCCGCCAGCGAGGCGACCCGAGCCTGCAGTTCCGAATAGGTGATCTTGTGGACCGTTCCGGTGACCGGGCTGTCGTGGATGATCGCGAGCCTGTCGCCGTGACCCGCCTCGACATGTCGATCAACCGCATTCCAGCAGGCGTTCAGAGTGCCGTCGACGAACCATTCGTAAAGCGGCGCCTTATCCGCAAAGAGCGCCTTCGAAGGGCGTTTGTCCCAGTCGATCGCATTGGCGGCATCCATCCAGAACCCGTCCGGATCGGCCGCTGCCGCCGCATAAACCTTGCCATAGCCCATTTGATCCTCCCATCTTCCCCGTGCATCCCATACGGGACGGGGCCGCCTGCACGCAAGATGCAGTCCTGTGCCGTGGCGTCGCTGTTCGCGCTAACGCCGGTTCTGGCTGTGATCCGAGGCAAATCAACTTATTCGTTACAGGCGAATTTCCGCTTGATCTGTTCCGGATTCGGGGTATCGAGTCCTTGCGCACCGCCATTAGCGGGGCGCCTCAAAGGTCACGCCCTCAGGTCAGTGTTCCGGGGCGCACCCAACAGACGGCTTCTTTCGGGAGGCCAGTTCCTGTACCGCGTCGCCGGACCCTCCCGGCGGCGCGGTTTTGCGTTGGGGCTGGCTGGTGTTACCCGTCCGTGACGCAGAGGGACATGTTGCAGAGCATTTCGAACATGATCGAGACGCCCAGAAAGGCCGTTGCGCCGCTTTCATCGAAGGGCGGGGACACTTCGACCAGATCGGCACCGACGATGTTGACGCCGTCCAGCATCCGGGCGACCTGGATCGCCTGAAAGGAGTTCGGGCCGCCAACCTCCGGTGTGCCGGTTCCGGGGGCGAAGGCCGGGTCCACGAAGTCGATGTCGTAGGAGACATAGGTTGGATCGCTGCCCGCGATGTCTTTGGCTTCGGCCATCACATCCTCGGCCCCGCGTGCGTGGAACTCTTCTATCGGGATGATCCGAACACCTACGGATTTGGCAAATTCCCGATCCTCGAAGTCATAAGCCGTTCCGCGAATGCCAATCTGAACGACGCGTTTGGGATCAAGCAGGTTTTCTTCGATGGCGCGGCGGAAGGGCGTGCCGTGGGTGTACATCGTTCCGCCGAAATAGCTGTGGAACAGATCGGTATGGCTGTCGAAATGAATCATGCCGACTGGCTCGGTCTTTGCCAGCGCCCGCAGAATGGGCAGGGAGCACAGGTGATCGCCGCCGGCGGAGAGGGGCATAATCCCTGCGCCCACGACCTGATCATAGAATGCCGTGATCCGGTCCATGCTTTGTTCGAGGTCAGCCGGATTGGGTGGCACATCCCCGAGATCGGCGCAATTGACCGCCTCGAAAGGGCGGATACCGGTCGCGCCGTTCTGGGCCCGGATCATGGTGGACAGGTCGCGAAGCTGGCGAGGCCCATGGCGCGGGCCGGGCCGGTTCGTCGTTCCGCCGTCCCAGGGCGTGCCGATCAGCCCGATCTGCACCTCTTTCAGCCGATCGCTTTGCAGATCGACATGGGGCAGGCGCATGAAGGTGGGCACACCGGCAAAACGCGGCAGGTCGAAGCCGGAAACCGGATGGAAAAACGGATCGCTCATCGGGGAAGTCCTTTGGGTCGCATCAATTGCCCGCATTCAACGGGCAGAGGGCGCGGGGGACAAGGGCCGAGTTTTCGAATACCTATCCGTAATGCGCCACGGGCGTTCCGGCGAGGGCGGTCATATTGAGAAGCCCGCGGGCCGTGATCGATGGCGTCACGATATGGGCGCGATTGCCCATCCCCATGAGGATCGGGCCAACCTCAAGACCGCCCGCCCGCATTTTCAGGATGTTGCGCACGCCCGAGGCCGCGTCGGAATTCGCGAAAATCAGAACATTTGCCGCACCTTTCAGGCGTGAACCCGGGAATATCCGCTCGCGCAGTTCGACATCGAGCGCGGCGTCTGCGTGCATCTCGCCCTCGTATTCGAAGTCGCGCGGCTCGGAGTCGAGAATTTCAAGCGCCGCGCGCATCCGACGGCCCGTATCGCAATCGAGATTGCCGAACTGCGAATGGCTGCAAAGCGCGATTTTTGGTGC
This sequence comes from uncultured Paracoccaceae bacterium, assembly GCA_947503175.1. Taxonomy (GTDB): domain Bacteria; phylum Pseudomonadota; class Alphaproteobacteria; order Rhodobacterales; family Rhodobacteraceae; genus Ovoidimarina. The sequence goes on along the minus strand of CANNCO010000002.1, from coordinate 406,508 downwards.
AAGTCCGAACCGGCGGACATGACGCGCCGCCGCCATCGCGCTGGTCGCGATTTGCTCGGGGGAGGGTTCGGGATTGACCTGGGTATCGGCGATGAACAGCGGACCATCGGTCATGATCATCAGGCTGAGCGCGCCGGCGGGTTTCAGTTCGGATGTACCCAGGAGCTGCTCGATATAGTTCAGGTGCCAAAGGTACTGGCCGAATGTGCCGCAGATCAGGCTGTCGGCCTCTTCGCGGTGCACCATGACCGCGCCGATGACGGTCGTGTTGGTCCGCATGATGGCGCGGGCCAGATCGGGGGTGACGCCGCGCCGCGCCATGATCTCGTGATAAGTGGTCCAGTAGTCGCGATAACGTGGATCGTTTTCCGGGTTTACGACATCGAATTCGCGACCGATCTTGATGGGCAACCCCAGCCGCTCGGTGCGCGCCTCGATCACCTCGGGCCGGCCGATCAGGATCGGTCGGTCGGTCATTTCCTCGGTAATCGCGCTTGCGCAGCGCAGCACGCGTTCGTCCTCGCCCTCGGCAAAGACGATCCTGCGCTCTGCCGTTGCCGCAGCCTCGAAGACCGGGCGCATGATCAGGGTCGAGCGGAAGACCGAACCATCCAGACGCTGCTTGTAGGCCGCGATATCGGGCAGGGGCCGGGTGGCGACGCCGGTTTCCATCGCGGCCTTGGCCACGGCGGTTGCAACGACACCCATAAGGCGGGGGTCGAACGGTTTCGGGATCAGGTAGTCTGCCCCGAAAGTCATCTTTTCCCCGGAATAGGCGGCCGCGGCCTCGGCACTGCTGGTTGCGCGGGCCAGCGCGGCGATGCCTTCGATACAGGCGATTTCCATCGCATCATTGATCTCGGTCGCGCCGACGTCCAGCGCGCCGCGAAAGATGAAGGGGAAGCACAGGACGTTGTTGACCTGATTGGGAAAATCCGACCGTCCCGTTGCGATGATCGCCTCTGGCGCGACCTTGCGCACCTCGTCAGGCATGATCTCGGGCGTCGGGTTCGCGAGGGCGAAGACAATCGGGCGGTCTGCCATTTTGGCGACCATTTCGGGTTTCAGTACGCCCGGTCCGGAGAGCCCCAGAAACAGGTCGGCACCGTCGATCACGTCACCGAGGCCGCGGGCCCCACCCGGTTGCGCGTATTCGGCTTTTTGCGGTGTCATCTCTTCGGTCCGGCCTTCGTGGACAAGACCGGCAATGTCCACCAGATAGACATTCTCGCGCTTCACGCCCAGCTTCAGCAGCATGTTCAGGCAGGCGATCCCTGCCGCGCCGCCGCCGGTCGACACGATCTTGATATCTTCGAATTTCTTGCCCGCGACCTGTAAAGCATTGGTCGCGGCGGCGCCCACGACGATCGCAGTTCCATGCTGGTCGTCGTGGAACACGGGGATCTTCATCCGTTCGCGGCACAGTTTCTCGACGATGAAGCAGTCGGGGGCCTTGATGTCTTCGAGGTTGATCGCGCCGAAGGTGGGTTCGAGGGCGCAGACGATATCGGCCAGTTTCTCGGGGTCGGACTCGTCCAGTTCGATATCGAAGCAGTCGATATTGGCGAATTTCTTGAAGAGGACGGCCTTGCCTTCCATCACAGGTTTCGAGGCCAATGCGCCGATATTGCCCAGACCCAGAACCGCAGAACCGTTGGTGACCACGGCGACCAGATTGCCGCGGGCCGTGTAGCGGCTTGCTGCTGCCGGGTCTGAATGGATTTCCTTCGAGGCTTCCGCGACGCCGGGACTATAGGCGCGGGCAAGGTCGCGCCCGTTGGCCAGCGGTTTCGTCGGCCGTATCTCGAGCTTTCCTGGTCGGGGCAGGGCGTGATAGTCAAGCGCGGCCTGTTTCTGGGCGTCTGAATGGTTGTCGGTCACGGTGAAACACCCTGGCTGAGAAATTTTGTTTAGCATTAAACTATTTCCCGAGGAGGGAAAACCAAGAAACACATTTGCGCCTGCGACAGCTTGCCATGCGCAGGGCCTCACGCCAGTCTGACGCGCGACAAGGCAGGTTGCAATGTTTGAAGCCGGCGCCGAATACGATCTGCTGGAACTGGCATTGCCGGGGACGGTGCCAACGGAAGCGATTGACCGAAGCTTTTTTGGATCGGCTCCTAGCGCACGCCGATATCGGCCAGCGCGGCCATCAGCGACGGCGGCAGGTGCGCAATCTTCTCACGGCCCTTGCCCAGATCCTTCGGAGCATTGCCCGGGTCCAGATAGCGCCAGCCTTGGAACGGGCGACGCGGTACCGCCTCGGTCCGCACCACTTCCGGGTCAAGTACCAGGCCGCAACGTTTGATCCCGTCGCCACGGTCGACCTCGGCAAAGCGCAGGATTTTCTGGCGGGCGAGGATCACGCCCTTGATCACCCAGTAAAGCGATCCGCCGTTCAGAACCTCGGCCTCGCGGCGCGGCCACATGCGTGTCACATGGCGGGGAAGCCCGTCCGGCCCGTGGGCGCGCGGTTGTTTCTGCCAGTCGATCAGGTCGGCCACGGATTCCGCGCCGACACAAAGCTTCAGAAGATGCACAGACTTATCCACAGAGTCGTCCCCAAGCCACACCTTATATCGTAGTACAATGTCACAGGGCTGCAACCTGTTGTGCCCGGAGGCTTGTGAAGACCCGCACGAATCTGTATGGTCGGCGCTCTGCGCCGAACCCGATAACCCATTGAAAGTGCCGCCATGACCCGCTTCGCCGCCCCGATCGCCGAGCAAATCTGGGATATGAAGTACCGCCTGAAAGAGGCGGACGGCACGGTCGTGGACGGCACGGTGGAAGACACCTGGCGGCGGATCGCGCGGGCGCTGGCGAGCGTGGAAAAGGAGCCGGACGTCTGGGAGCCGAAATTTTACGACGCGCTTGAGGATTTCAAATACCTGCCCGCGGGCCGGATTATCGCGGGCGCCGGCACAGAACGGTCGGTGACGCTGTTCAACTGTTTCGTCATGGGCACGATCCCCGACAGCATGGGCGGCATTTTCGAGATGCTGAAAGAGGCCGCGCTGACGATGCAGCAGGGCGGGGGGATCGGTTACGACTTCTCGACGATCCGTCCGAAGGGTGCGGACGTGAAAGGTGTGGCGGCGGATGCATCAGGCCCGCTGTCCTTCATGGATGTCTGGGATGCCATGTGCCGCACGATCATGTCCGCCGGCTCGCGCCGTGGTGCGATGATGGCGACGATGCGCTGCGATCACCCGGATATCGAGGATTTCATCGGGGCGAAGTCCGACCCGGCGCGGCTGAGAAACTTCAACGTTTCGGTACTTGTGACCGATCCGTTCATGGAGGCGGTAAAGGCCGATGGGCCATGGGACCTGGTGTTCGAGGATCGCGTTTTCCGCACGGTGCAGGCGCGCGATCTGTGGAACCAGATCATGCGGGCGACCTACGATTACGCCGAACCCGGCGTGATCTTCATCGACCGCATCAATGCCATGAACAACCTTGCCTATTGCGAAACGATTGCGGCGACGAACCCTTGTGGTGAACAACCCCTTCCGCCCTATGGAGCGTGTCTTTTGGGGTCGATCAACCTCGCCCGGCTGGTGGCCGACCCGTTCACCGATGCGGCTGCACTGGACGAAGAGGCGCTGAGCGATCTGGTCGCGACCGCCGTGCGGATGATGGACAACGTTGTCGACACGTCGCGCTTCCCCCTGCCGCAGCAGGCCGAGGAAGCGGCAAACAAGCGGCGGATCGGGCTGGGCGTGACCGGGCTTGCGGATGCCTTGCTGATGATCGGGCTGCGCTATGGGTCGGAAGAGGCTGCCGCGCAGACCTCCCGCTGGCTCAAGGCCGTGGCGCGCGCGGCCTATCTGGCATCCGCCGATCTGGCGGAAGAGAAAGGGTCGTTTCCGCTATATGACCGCGACGCATTTCTTGCGTCGGGCAGCCTGACCCACATGGAAGAGGATGTGCGCGATGCCATAGCGGAGAAGGGTATACGGAACGCGCTTCTCACCTCGATCGCGCCCACCGGGACGATCAGCCTCTACGCCGGCAACGTGTCGTCTGGGATCGAGCCGGTCTTTGCCTATGCCTATACCCGCAAGGTCCTGCAGAAGGACGGGACCCGCACCGATGAAGAAGTTGTCGATTACGCCGTGCAGATGTGGCGCGATCTGAAGGGCGACGCGCCGTTGCCGGATCACTTCGTCAATGCCCAGACACTGGCCCCTGCCGATCACGTGCGGATGCAGGCCGCGGCGCAGGAATGGGTGGATTCGTCGATTTCGAAGACGATCAACTGCCCCGAGGACATCTCGTTCGAAGCGTTCAAGGATGTTTATCTGCAAGCCTATGAAACCGGCTGCAAGGGCTGCACGACCTACCGGCCCAATGCGGTGACGGGGTCGGTCCTGAGTGTCTCTGACGCGCCGAAGCCCGAAGTTGCAGCGCCGGCGCCTGGAACGATCGCGGCCCGTATCGAGGCCGCCGCGGCGGCGATCGGCATCGATGATATCCCGACTCTGGCGGCGCAGGCCGGTGTCAAGGCCGATCGTATTGCATCATGGGACGAGGGCAAGAAACCCACCAATCGCGATGCCCGCGCGGTGGCCGAGGCGCTGGGGGTCACCTCGCGCTGGCTTCTGTTCGGCGAAGGAGACGGTCCTGACCTTCGTCTTGTCGAAAATACGCACGGCACGGCATCAACCTCCCGCGAGGTCGTTTCGGACAGCGCGGCGGAACCGCGGACGCCCCATGGCGATATCGTCTACATCTCCGAGCCGCTCGACCGGCCTCAGGCGCTGGAAGGTGCGACCTACAAGTTGAAATGGCCGGATTCGAACCACGCGATCTATATCACGATCAACGATCTGGTCGTCGGCGGTCATCGCCGACCGTTCGAGGTGTTCATCAACTCCAAGAACATGGAGCATTTTGCCTGGACGGTCGCCCTGACCCGGATGATCTCGGCGGTGTTCCGGCGTGGCGGCGATGTGTCATTTGTTGTCGAAGAGCTGAAGGCCGTGTTCGACCCGCGCGGCGGAGCCTGGATGAACGGCAAGTATATTCCGTCGATTCTGGCGGCGATCGGCGGGGTGATCGAACAGCACATGGTCACGATCGGATTTCTTGAAGGCGAGGGGATGGGACTGAAATCCGACCCGCGCGCCGAGGTTGTCAACCTCGGCCAGGGCCGCGGCCCGGCCTGTCCCGCCTGCGGCCAGTTCGACATGCGCATGATCGAAGGATGTATGACATGCGCGAGTTGCGGCCACTCGAAGTGTGGCTGATCGGACTCCTTTCGCCTGATCCTGACGGTGTCGATTTTTCGGGATTCACAAGTGACTCCCCGCGTGTTAACGGATTTTTAACGTTTTCGACAGGGCGGTGGGCAAAGATCGATGCGGGCGGACGACCGGGTTACTTTTGTCATTTCATGGGCGCAGACCGCGCTTGATGGATTGCGCGGGGCGCCGCAGGCGGCACTGACCGCCGGGGCAAAGTGGCGTTGGCGCGGCCGGGCCGAGCGTCTGGACGGGTGCGGTGATCTTCTGACGTTGGATGCGCCCCTTGGCCATGACATCCTGCACGCCCACGCGGCCTCGGCCGTTCGCCGGATCTATGGGCGCACCTTGCCGCCGGCCCGCGTTCAGTTCGGGTCCGAAGTCGAAGACCCGCTTCACACGCGTCTCGCCACCTTTTCGGATGGCGTCCGGAGCTGGACGGCGACCCTGATCGATGTGATCGAACTGGCCCGCCCGCTTCTGGTGTTTCACGGGGCGATGCCGCCGCCCGATACGGACCTGCAGGTCGTGACCTCCGCGGGTGCCTCCGGTCGACCGATCCGGATCACCGATACGCCCTCGGCGGTCATTTGTTTCACGCCCGGTACGCTTCTGGACACGCCCGGAGGGCCGCGCCGGATCGACGACCTGCACGAGGGCGATGCTGTCCTGACCCGGGACAATGGCGCGCAGGAAATCGTCTGGATCGGTCACCGGCACATGTCGGGCGCGCGGCTTCACGCCATGCCTGACCACCGGCCGGTTCGGATCCGGGGCGGTGCTCTCGGTGATCACGGACCGCAAGAGGACTTGCTGGTGTCACCGCGCCACCGGATGCTGGTAAGCGGTGCCCCTGCGCGCGCCCTGTTTGGAATTGACGAAGTTCTGGTTGCCGCAGAGGATCTGATCGACGACCGTTACATTCTGCGCGATCACGCAATGGGGCATGTGGATTACATCCATCTGATGTTGCCCAGTCATCAGGTCGTCTGGGCCAACGGTGCTGCGACCGAGAGCTTCCACCCGGCCAGCACGGATCTGAGTGCAATAGATCCCAACCAGATGATCCGTCTGGAGGCGGCAATGCCCCAGGTGGCCAACGACCCGGAGGCATACGGGCCGCCCGCGCGGCGGGAGTTGACCCGCCCCGAAGCCGCAATCCTGCAGCACGAAGTGCGCGTCGTGCATTGACAGCCCCAAATCTGCGCGTATAAGCGCGCGTTCATTGGTGTTGGTGGCCCCCGCAAGGGGTAGCCTGTCGGGATGCGAAAGCATGCCAGAGGACAACGCCCTTCATAGTTCCCGGCTGGGAACGTTCCAAGAAGGAGATCAGCCGTGACCAAACGCACGTCTGCCAAGTACAAAATCGACCGCCGGATGGGCGAAAACATCTGGGGCCGTCCGAAATCCCCCGTCAACCGCCGTGAATACGGACCCGGCCAGCACGGCCAGCGCCGCAAGGGCAAGCTCAGCGACTTTGGTATCCAGCTTCGCGCCAAGCAGAAGCTGAAGGGCTATTACGGCGATCTGACGGAAAAGCAGTTCAAGCGCATCTATGCGGAAGCGGCCCGTGTGAAAGGCGATACCGGTGAGAACCTCATCGGTCTGCTGGAGCGCCGTCTGGACGCTGTCGTCTATCGCGCGAAATTCGTGCCCACGATGTTTGCCGCACGTCAGTTCGTGAACCACGGCCATGTCAAGGTGAATGGCCGTAAGGTCAACATCCCGTCCTACCGTGTGAAAGAGGGCGACGTGATCGAAGTACGCGACAAGTCAAAGCAACTGGCGATCGTGCTGGAAGCCGTGGGTCTGGCCGAGCGTGACGTGCCGGATTACGTCGAAGCCGATCATTCCAAGATGACGGCGACCTTCGTGCGCACCCCGGCGCTGGGCGATGTGCCTTACCCGGTGATGATGGAACCGAACCTCGTCGTCGAATACTACGCCAAGAACTGATCCGGTCTGACCGGAACAGGGGGCCGCGCCGTTTGGTGCGGCCTTTTTCGTTGGGCGACCTAAACCTTGCGGGCCAGGTATCCGAAGCTCGTGCGTGAAGGAGGGCCTGCGGGGAAGGCATAGGTTTCTTCCGGCGAGAATCCCGCGCTTTCAAGAAGCTCTGTCACCCGGGCCGGGCGGTAGGTCCGGTGCCGCCATTGCAGCCAGATGATCGCGTTGCACCAGTGGGGTTTTGAGACCACCAGCCAAAGCTGGCCGCCGGGTGCGGTGAGATCAGCGATCTGCGACAGCGCGCGTGCCGGGTCCGGAAAGTGTTCGATCACATGGGCTGCAAGAACGACATCGTGGGGCGGAAGGTCCACGTCCTCCAACCCTTGGGCCATGAGTTTTGGCACGATGTTTCGGCGTCTGAGCGCGCCAGCGGCGCGATCCAGCATGGCGGCGGAGGGATCGAGCAAAGTCAGGTCACGGGGCGCGCCGTGGACAGCGACCCACGCTTCGGCCATTGCACCGGTGCCCGCGCCTACATCCATTACGCTTGCATTGGACGGTGTTCGTCCGGGGAAGTGGGAGAGAAATCCCAGGTACCCGTCGTAGTAGCCCAGAACCCGCATCTTGTCGGCCCAGAGGCCGGATGCGGTGTCGTATCGGTCGGTCAGGCTTGCGGCTGTGGGCATGCCCGACCCTGACACGGTACCCGCCGGTCCGGCAAGTACCGCATCGCGGGTGATAGCCTATTCGACGGTGATCGTAATGACGTCTGATACGATCGGTGGATCATGGGGGACATGTCCCGCGTCGCCAACGACCAGTTGCAGTGTATGCGTGCCCGGGGGCAGGTCGATCGTGACTTCGGTCTGGCCGCCGCCGAAATGCCGGTGGTTTTCGTCGTTGGGCAGCGCAAGTTCCACCTCTTCGGCGCCGAACTCTCCCTCGCCGAACGGTGCGCGGTTCACGAGCAGGTGGTGATGGCCGGTGTTTTCGACCTCTGTGCCGGCGGGGGCGACGCCCATGCCGGTCAGACCGAAATTGACCGTGACGGGCGACGAGACCGTGGCGCCGTCCTCGAGTGCGACGAAATAGACCGATGCCCCTTCGGGTGCCGGTGTCTGTTGGGCGTAGGCGGGCGCAAGACCTGCCGTCAGAATTGCAGCGCAAAGGATATGGTGCAGTTTCATGATTGTTCCTCCCAAAGTTTGGTGGCCAAAACTACTGGCTGGCCGGATATCGCCGGCCGTTTTTAAAACTAGCACGAATTGTGCCGAGGGGGAGGGTCGCGGCTCTGGCGGGTAAACTGGTGCTGGAATGCCTGCCACTTTGGCATTATGACGGGCAGACTTTTCGTAAGGCCAAACCTATGACCGACTTGATAAAACCGCAGCCCGGCATCCTTGATATCAAACTGTATCAGGGCGGGGCCAGCCATGTGCCGGGCATGGACCGGGTGATCAAGCTGTCATCGAACGAGAACCCGTTCGGTGCGTCACCTGCTGCCAAGGCGGCCTTTGCGGCTTCGGCAGAAAACCTACATCGGTACCCGTCCTCGGATCACGCAGCGTTGCGGGCGGCCATCGGCGAGGTCGAAGGGCTGGACCCGGACAGGGTCATCTGCGGTGCGGGGTCGGATGAGGTTCTGACCTTCCTTTGTCAGGCCTATGTGGGGCCGGGCGATGAGGTGATCCATACGGAACACGGGTTCTCGCTATACCGCATTCTGGTCATGGCAGCGGGCGCGGTGCCCGTGGAAGTGCCTGAGCGGAACCGGGTTGTGGATGTGGATGCGATCCTTGCGGCGGCGGGGGACCGGACGCGCATGGTTTTGTTGACGAACCCGGGCAACCCGACGGGTACTTTGTTGCCCGTGGACGAGATCGCGCGGCTGGCCGATGATCTGCCTGAGCATGTTTTGCTGGTGATCGACGGGGCTTATGCGGAGTTTGCCGAAGGGTATGACGGTGGTTTGTCGCTGATAGAGGCGCGCCAGAATGTCGTGATGACGCGCACGTTTTCAAAGCTTTACGGACTGGGTGGGCTGCGCGTGGGCTGGGGCTATGGGCCATCTCACGTCATCGATGTGCTGAACCGGGTGCGGGGGCCGTTCAACCTGTCGGGTGCGCAGTTGGCGACGGCAGAGGCTGCAATGCGGGACCGGGACTATGTCGCGTTCTGCCTGGCCGAGAATGCGCGGCTTCGGGCCATGCTGCGGGCCGATCTGGCCGCGATGGGCGTGCCGTCTGACGAAAGCCACACGAATTTCGTGCTCGCCCGGTTTGCCGATCAGGCCGAGGCGGATGCGACCGAGGCCCGGCTGCGGTCGGAAGGTATCCTTGTGCGCAAGGTTGCGGGCTATAAGCTGCCCGATTGCCTGCGCATTACGGTGGGTGATGAAGAGTCCTGTGCCCTTGTCGCGCAGGTGATCGGTGTGTTTCGCGGGGCCATGGCATGACGCAGATCTATGACCGCGTCGCGCTGATCGGGCTGGGTTTGATCGCGTCGTCCATGGCGCATGCGATGCGCGCGGGTGGACTGGCGGGAGAGATCACTGGCACGGCCCGGTCGGCAGAGACGCGCGCGGTGGCGGCTGAACTGGGCCTCTGCGACCGGATTTACGAGACAGCGGCAGAGGCGGTGGCGGGGGCTGACCTTGTCGTTCTGGCGACGCCTGTGGGTGTGATGGAGGACATTGCGCGCGAGATCGCCCCGCATCTGGCACCCGGTGCGACAGTGACCGATGTCGGGTCGGTCAAACGCGCGGTCGTGGATGCGGTGGCGCCGCATATGCCCGAGGGCGTGGCGTTTATTCCGGGGCATCCCCTGGCCGGGACAGAGCATTCGGGGCCGCGTTCCGGTTTTGCGGAGTTGTTCGAGAACCGCTGGTGCATTCTCTTGCCGCCCGAAGGTGCCGCGCCCGAGGCCGTCGCGCGTTTGCGCGCGCTTTGGGAGGCGATGGGCGCCAATGTCGATCTGATGGAGCCGGACCACCACGATCTTGTGCTGGCAGTGACAAGCCATGCGCCGCACCTGATCGCCTATACGATGGTGGGGGTTGCCGACGATCTGCGTCGGGTGACCGACAGCGAAGTGATCAATTATTCCGCCGCCGGTTTCCGGGATTTCACCCGGATCGCGGCCTCGGACCCGACCATGTGGCGCGATGTGTTTCTGACGAACAAGGACGCGACGCTGGAGATATTGGGACGCTTCACGGAAGAGCTGTTCGCCTTGCAGCGCGCAATCCGGACGGGGGATGGCGACCACCTGCACGACTATTTCACTCGGACCCGTGCCATCCGGCGCGGCATTATCGAGGCCGGTCAGGATACCGATGCCCCCAATTTCGGACGCGGAGGATCAAAGACATGAAGCGCATGACGGGGATGGCCGGGCTGATCCTGGCGGTTGTGTCGGGCTGTGGCGTGCTGGGCGGTGGTGATGCGTCGCGCGATGCGATGGGGCTGTGTCAGATTCCGGGTCTGGTGGCCGAAACACGGCCCGAGGTCGACGGGCCCGGGGCCTGCGGTATCGCGAACCCGATCGCTGTGACCCAGGTGGCGGGCGTCCGGTTGAGCCGTCCGGCGCTGATGCAGTGCGGGACCGCGCGGGCGCTGGACCGTTGGGTACGCGATGGCGCCATTCCTGCCGTGGGTCGCCGCGGTGGTGGGCTGGTCGAGATGCGGGTGGCCGCGCATTATGCGTGCAGGACTCGGAACAGTCAGCGGGGTGCGCGCCTGTCGGAACATGCCAAGGGCAACGCGATTGATTTGTCTGCCTTCACGATGGCGGACGGTTCGCAAGTCACGGTGACGCAGGGCTGGCGTGGCAGCGCCGCGGACCGCAGGTTGCTGCGCCGGATGCACAGCGCTGCCTGCGGACCGTTCGGAACGGTTCTTGGACCGGCCTCGGACCGGTTCCACCAGAACCATTTCCACTTCGATGTCGCTGATTATCGCAGCGGACCCTATTGCCGCTGATCAGCGGATGACGAACCGGGGCGCCGGACCCAAGGGGACAGGCCCGAGCGACATGAAACCGTTCTGAAAGCTGAGCGGTGCGTCAATCGTGTTGGGGTTTCCGGAAAGCCCTGCGAGGATCTCCAGCCCGCGTTCAATTGTAGGCAAAAGCCCTTCTGGGACCAGTTCTGTCCCGCGCAGCACGTCGACCATATCGCGCCAGTTCACGGCCCGGACATCGACCCGGCCATCCGGTATGCCTTCGGGATCGACGCTCAGGTCGCCGGCTGCTTCGAGAACCATGGTGCCCCATTCAGCGCGCAGTTTTTCCAGTGCGATTGCGGTGATCTGGGGGCGGCGCTCTTCGACAGCGCGCCGGTCCCAGGGCGCGTCGAACGCGGTTACGCTGCTCAGTTCCAGCGAGGTGATCGTATTGGGCAAAAGGGCCGCGGGGTCGAACTGCCGAAGTGCACGCTGTGACGGGGTAACGCCGGTGGCGGCGAAGCGGATATCATGGGCGAGCGGTTGGTCAGAGAGCCGCCGGGTTGTGAGTGTTCCGGCGTCTAGTGCGGCTTGCCATCCCCGGGTGCTGTCCAGACGGATGTCCCGCAGAACCATGTCGGACGTGTCGAGGACCAGAGACATCCCGCCATCAAGGCCAAGACCGGCCTCCATGACCTCGGATGCAATGTTGATCCGTTCGATCGGCGAGGCGATGGTCTGGTCATCCGGCCAGATGGCTGTGACACGGGTGGGTGCGTAGGCCGGGGCGGAGAAGCTGAAAGTCGGCGCTGTCCAGGCGAGGCCGGTATCGGGGTCGGCCAGTGCTAGCTCGTCCAGCCTTACCGCGATCCGGCCTGGATAGCCCGATGTCGCGATGGACGCGGTTTCGGCCTGCCAGCCTTCCGCCGCGCGATCCGCAAGCCAGCCCGACAGCCCACGCTCGATCCCCTGGGTCGCCACGACCCAAAGACCGGACCAGACCACGGCCAGAAGAACCACAAGACCCACGAGTTTCCGCATCACGGCCCTTTCACCCAAATGCAAGCCGGTGTTTACAGGGGGCGGGAAAGAAGGACCAGATGCATGACAGAGGGCGCGCTTTGGATATTCGGCTATGGTTCGCTCATGTGGAATCCCGGGTTCGACTACGCCGAGCGGCGTCTGGCGCGGCTTAAGGACTATTCCCGAACATTCTGCATGTGGTCGATCCATCACCGTGGCACGCCCGAGGTTCCGGGCCTTGTTCTGGCGCTGGACGGGCATCCGGGCGCGGCCTGTGAAGGTTTGGCCTTTCGGGTGCCGCCGCAGAAATCGGATCAAACCATGGAATATCTGCGCGAACGCGAGTTGATTTCATCGGCCTATCTGGAGCGGACGGTGACATTACGTCTGGATGACGGGCGGCAGGTCAGTTCGGTGGCTTATGTCGTGGACCGCGACCATGAACAGTATTGTGGCGGCATGGGGCTGGAAGAACAGGCGCGGATCATTGCGCGTTCGACCGGAGGGCGCGGACCCAACGACGAATACCTGCACAATACGGCCACGCATCTGGCCGAGTTGGGGATTGCCGATGAGGAACTGGCGTGGCTTGCCCGGCGTGTCGCCGCGATGAAGCGTTAACGCCCGAATTTGCGTGTTGGCAGGGACGAATGCTGCCACTAATGTGAGTTATAACCATAACATGCGTCAGAACAGGGCCGAAATGGACCGACTGGATCGCGAGGCCGAGCCGCAGTTTTCCCAACCCGTCCGTCAGATCACTCTGATGGTTCTTGTCCTGATCCTGACCGGGATCGGGGCCTGGCTGGCCTATCCCAGAGTGGCGCCGGTGTTTCTGGCGAATCCCTGGCTGAATGGCTTCATCGGACTGGTCTTTGTCATCGGCGTTCTGGCCTGTTTCTGGCAGCTTTGGCAGTTGGTCAGTTCGGTGATCTGGATCGAAGGTTTCGTGGCCGAGCGGCCCGGTCATCAGTTTACCCGGGCGCCGCGCCTTCTGGCGTCGCTGGCCGCGCTTTTGCGCAAGCGCGGCGCGCGGATGCAGTTGGGGACGGGATCGACCCGATCGATCCTCGACTCTGTGGCCACGCGGATCGACGAGGCGCGAGACATCACGCGCTATATCGTCAACCTATTGATTTTCCTTGGACTTCTTGGAACGTTCTATGGTCTTGCCATCACCGTCCCGGCGGTTGTGGATACGATCAAGTCGCTTGCTCCCAGCGAGGGCGAGGGCAGTGTGGATGTTTTCGGTCGCCTGATTTCGGGACTCGAATCGCAGCTGGGCGGCATGGGAGTGGCTTTCGCGTCGTCCCTTCTGGGTCTGGCCGGGTCGCTGGTTGTCGGGCTGTTGGAGCTGTTTGCGAGCCACGGTCAGAACAGGTTCTATCGCGAGCTTGAGGACTGGCTGTCGACGATTACCCGTGTCGGGTTTTCAAGCGGTGACGGCGACGGGGAGTTGAGCGGCGACGCAGGCGTGACGGCCACGGTGCTGGACCATATGGCCGAGCAGATGGACGCCCTGCAGACGCTTTATGAGACATCGGATGCCAGCCGGGCACTGGTTGATGGTCAGATCGCGGGGCTGGCGGGCTCGGTCGAACGGCTGGTTCATCGGATCGAGGGCGAGAATGCTGCCGATGCGACGTTGCAGAAACTCGCATTGGGTCAGGAACGTCTGGCGGCCGCCTTGGAGACCCGCGTCTCGCAAGGCGGGCAGGGCGATGGCGAGATGGATGCCGAGGCGCGGATGCGCCTGCGGTCGATGGACGTGCAGTTGCTGCGGATCCTTGAAGAAATGGCAAGCGGGCGGCAGGAAATGCTGGACGACCTGCGTGCCGATATCCAGAACCTGACCCGCGCGGTCGAGGCGCTGGGCCGTGGCGGGCACTGACCCATGGCGATGATGCGCCGGACAACCTCGCGGATGTCGGCCTCGATCTGGCCGGGTTTCGTGGATGCGATGACGGCGCTTCTTCTGGTTCTGATGTTCGTCCTGACGATCTTCATGATCCTGCAATACGTGCTGCAGGAGACGATTTCGGGGCAGGAGAACGAGCTGGATGAACTGGCGTCGGAGATCACGTCGCTGGCGCAGGCGCTGGGGCTGGAACAGCAAAGGGTTGCCAATCTGGAAGACAGCGAGGCGGCCCTGACCACCAGCCTGGAGGCGGCGCGGGGTGAGATTGTAGAACAGACAACGCTGATCGCCACGCTGACCGGCCAGATTGCCAGCCAGGAAGACGAACTGGCGGACCGCGCCGCCCGGATCACGTCATTCGAGGCGCAGGTGGCCTCGCTCTTGTCGCAGCGGGACGAGGCGCTTGCGGTGGGTGAACGGTTGACCGCCGAGGTGGCAGATCTGGAAGAGGCGCAGACCCGGCTGATAGGGGAACAGGAGGCGCTGAACCTCGCCTTGGCGCAGGCGCGCGACGAGATTGATGCGGCGTCCGAGGCGGCCCGTCTGGCCGCTGCACGTCGCGAGGCGCTTGAGGCGCTGACCGCCGACCTTCGGGCAGAGAATGAAGGTCTGGAGACCGAATTGAGTGAGGCGGAAACGGCCCGCCTTGCCGATGCAGCCGCCGCCGAGGCATTGCGCGAGCGGTTGGCAAACTCAGACGCGGAACTGACGGCCATGACGCTTGCGCTGGAGGAACGCCGCCGCGAGGCTGAAGACACGCTGACGCTTCTGGCGGCGGCACAGGCCGCGGAAGAAGACCTGTCGGCTCGTCTGGCCGAGGCGCTGGCGGCCAGCGATACCCAGTCCGATGAAATCACGGCCCTCATGGAAAACGAGGAAGAGCTGCGCGCGCGTCTGGCCGCCGCACTGGCGGCTCAGGTGGAGGCGGAAACGCTTGCCGAGGACGGGCTGACGGAAGCGGAACGGAACGCGCGGCTTCTGGCATCGGCCAACGAGGCCTTGCAGGCAGAGGAGGCGAAGTCGGCGGAAAGCCTGCGCCGTGTCGCATTGCTCAACGAACAGATCGCGGCGCTTCGGACCCAGCTTGGGTCGCTTCAGTCATTGCTCGATGATGCGGCGGCCCGCGATGTGGCGGCGCAGGTGCAGATCGATGCGCTGGGCACGCGGTTGAACACGGCTTTAGCGCAGGTCGCAGCCGAGGAACGGCGCCGGGCCGATCTTGAGGCGGAACGTGCGCGGCTTCTGGAAGCCGAGGCAGAGGATCTGGAAAGATACCGGTCGGAGTTCTTCGGTCAGTTGCGCGATCTTCTGGGCAATCGCGAAGGCGTGCAGATCGTGGGTGACCGGTTCGTGTTTTCGTCGGAGGTGCTGTTCGATCTGGGTTCGGCCGATCTTGCGACAGAGGGTACCGCGCAAATCGGGGAGGTTGCCGGGATTCTGCGTGAGGTCGCCCGGGAGATTCCGGCGGAGCTTGACTGGATTCTTCGGGTCGATGGGCATACCGACAACATCCCGATCCTGGGCGGAACCTATGCCGATAACTGGGAACTGAGCCAGGCGCGCGCGCTGTCTGTCGTGCGTTACATGACCGAACAGCTTGGATTCCCGCCGGATCGGCTGGCGGCAGCCGGGTTCGGCGAATATCGCCCGGTCAACCCGGCGGACACGCCGGAAGCGCGTGCCCAGAACCGCCGGATCGAGTTGAAGCTGACCGAACGCTAACCCTGCCGGGGCCAGTCCGGGTGCAAATCGTCAATGGTGAAGGCGTGCCTGTGAGGTGTGCGGCCCCGTAGATGCGGATGGTCGGAGGGCAGGTCGGGGTGGTCGTGATCAAGAATTTCCGGATCGTTCGCCGGCCACATCCATACGGCGGTCAAAGCGCCTGCGACTGCCACCGCTGACAGAACGAGGCAGGCCGTCACTGCGCCTGCGACCGTCATCAGCCAGCCCGCCAGCGGATAGGCCAGAAGCCAGCAGGCATGGGACAGGGTGAACTGTGCGGCAAAAACGGCCGGGCGATCTTCGGCTTGAGACGAGCGGCGCAGGAGCCGGCCCGATGGTGTGAGTACGGCAGAGTAACCCAGCCCGACAACGAGCCACGCGGCCAGCAAGACAGCCCAACTGAGCCCGGACATCTCTATCCAAACGGCGAGACCGGTCAGACCCGCGATTGCAAGCGAGGCGCCTGCGAGCATGACCGGACGGTCGGGAATGTGTTCGAGGATCCGGGGCAGGAGCAGAGCGGCCATGATCGATCCTGCACCAAAGGCAGCCATCGTCAGTGCAACCTCGGTTTCGCTCAGCGAAAGCGTTCCCTGAACCAGAACGACCGTGTTCACCAGCACCATCGCGCCGACCGAAGAGGCCGCAAGGTTGAGGCCGAGAAACCCGCGCAGGCGCGGGGTGGCAAGGTAGATTCTCAAACCCTTGGTCAGCCGGCTGGTGAAGCCTTGCGTCGTCTTTGCCGTGCGATCCGGTAAACGGACCCGGAAGATCAGTCCGGCGGACATCACGAAGCCTCCGACGGTCCCGAGAAACAGGGCGCTGAACGGCAGGACCACGAGGAGGAGCGCGGCGAGGGCCGGGCTGGCGATGTTTTCCAGATCATAGGCCAGGCGGGACAGGGACAGCGCGCGGGTGTATTGGTCTTCATCGGGCAGAATGTCGGGGATCGTCGCCTGAAAGGCGGGCGTGAAGCCTGCCGATGCCGCCTGCAGGATGAAGACGAGCAGATAGACCTGCCAGATCTGATCGACGAAGGGCAGGCAGAGGGCCACCGCGCCGCGCGCCAGATCGAGTGTCACCAGGAAGCCGCGCCGGGGCAGGCGGGTCGCGATGGCGGCCATGAAGGGAGACAATCCGACATAGGCGATCATCTTGACGGTAAAGACGGTTCCCAGAACCAGCCCGGCCCGGTCGCCCGCGAGATCGAAGGCGAGGAGGCCGAGCGCTACGGTCAGAAGGCCTGTGCCGAGAAGGGCAACGATCTGGGCCGTAAAGAGCGTTCGGAACGCTTTGACGGAGAGCACGTCGAGCATTGGCATAGTCTTAGCAGTACTGAAGCTGTTGCTGTCAGGAAAATCGTGCGCCGTTGGCGCATTTCATTATCTGCGCCTGCCTTTGGCAGGCTGCTGCCTCCGGCGGGAGTATTTCGGGAACAATGAAGACCGGCGGCTTTCCGGACATAGTCCCAAGGGCTCCGGGGCGAAGGGATCGGCCCTGAAACGAGAAACGGCCCCGTTTCCGGGGCCGTTCCGTCAACTCAGTCCGCTGTGAGCAGCGGCGGTTTTTTCGACGACAACCGCCGGGTTTCGGGCGGTTCGATGCGAAGGTCGATCTCTCCGTCCTTGATACCGACTTTGACAACGCCGCCTTTCGCGAGTTTGCCGAACAAGAGCTCTTCCGCCAGCGGCTTCTTGATGTGCTCCTGGATCACGCGACCCAAGGGACGTGCGCCCATCTTGTCATCATAGCCCTTTTCGGCCAGCCATTCGGCGGCAGGGCGGGTCAGTTCGATGGTCACATTGCGGTCCATCAGTTGAGCCTCGAGCTGGAGGACGAACTTCTCGACCACCTGCAGGATCACATCCTTGCCGAGCGGGGCGAAGCTGATCACAGCATCGAGACGGTTGCGGAATTCGGGCGTGAAGGTCCGCTCGATCGCCGCCGTGTCTTCGCCCTCGCGCCGGTCGCGGCCGAAGCCAATGGCCGCTTTCGCCAGTTCGGAGGCGCCGGCATTCGATGTCATGATCAGGATCACGTTGCGGAAATCCACCTGGCGTCCGTTATGGTCGGTCAGCTTGCCGTGATCCATCACCTGAAGGAGGATGTTGTAGACATCCGGATGTGCTTTCTCGATCTCGTCGAGCAGCAGCACGCAATGGGGGTGCTGGTCAACGCCATCGGTCAACAGACCGCCCTGGTCGAAGCCGACATAGCCCGGAGGCGCACCGATCAGCCGCGAGACCGCGTGCTTTTCCATGTATTCGGACATGTCGAAGCGCAGCATCTCGACGCCAAGGGTGGCTGCGAGTTGCTTGGCCACCTCGGTTTTGCCGACGCCCGTGGGACCGGCGAAGAGGTAGTTGCCGATGGGTTTTTCGGGCTCGCGCAGACCCGCGCGGGCCAGCTTGATCGACGAGGACAGCGCCTCGATCGCGTTGTTCTGTCCGAACACCACGCGCTTGAGCGTCTTCTCCAGATCCTTGAGCACCTCGGCATCGTCTTTCGACACGTTTTTCGGCGGGATGCGCGCGATCTTGGCGACGACCGCCTCGATCTCCTTGGCGCCGATTGTCTTGCGCCGCTTGGAGTCGGCGACAAGGTGCTGGGCCGCTCCGGCTTCGTCGATCACGTCGATCGCCTTGTCCGGGAGTTTGCGGTCATGGATATAGCGCGCCGAGAGTTCCACCGCCGTCTTGATCGCGTCCGCGGTGTATTTGATGTCGTGATGCTCTTCGAAATAGGGCTTCAGGCCCTTGAGGATCTTCACGCTGTCTTCAACAGTCGGTTCGTTCACGTCGATCTTCTGGAACCGGCGGCTGAGCGCGCGGTCTTTTTCGAAATGCTGGCGGAATTCCTTGTAGGTGGTTGAGCCCATGCAGCGCAGCTTGCCACCCTGAAGCGCGGGCTTCAGGAGGTTCGAGGCATCCATGGCGCCGCCGGATGTGGCGCCGGCACCGATGACCGTGTGAATCTCGTCGATGAACAGCACCGCATCGGGATGTGCCTCCAGCTCGGTCACGACCGCTTTCAAGCGCTCCTCGAAATCGCCGCGATAGCGCGTTCCGGCAAGGAGTGCGCCCATATCCAGCGAAAAGATCGTGGCACCGGACAGGACATCGGGCACTTCGCCCTGCGTGATCTTGCGGGCGAGCCCCTCGGCGATGGCTGTTTTGCCGACGCCGGGATCGCCCACCAGAAGCGGGTTGTTCTTGCGGCGGCGGCACAGGACCTGAACGCAGCGTTCGACCTCGTGTTCGCGCCCGATCAGCGGATCCACATCGCCCTTCCGGGCCTTGGTGTTCAAATCGACGCAATACTTGGCCAGCGCCGATTCCTTGCCTTCTTCCTCGGTCGTCTGCGTCTCTTCTTCAAACTCGGTCGATCCTGTGACCGGGCGGCTTTCACCGAAGCCCGGGTTCTTGGCGACGCC
Source organism: uncultured Paracoccaceae bacterium (assembly GCA_947503175.1). GTDB lineage: Bacteria > Pseudomonadota > Alphaproteobacteria > Rhodobacterales > Rhodobacteraceae > Ovoidimarina. The sequence continues at coordinate 387,275 of CANNCO010000002.1, read as the reverse complement.
ATGGGCGATGAAGTTCACCGCGTCGTACCGTGTCATATCCTGCTCTTGCAGGAAGTAGGCGGCATTCGATTCACGTTCTGCGAAGATTGCCACCAGCACGTTTGCACCGGTCACTTCGGTCCGGCCAGAGGACTGAACGTGGATCGCGGCCCGCTGGATCACCCGCTGAAAGGCGGCCGTCGGGACCGCTTCGGACCCGTCGATATCGGTGACCAGCGTCGACAGGTCGTCCTCGATGAATTCCAGCAGAGTCTTGCGCAACGCCTCGAGGTCGACCGAACAGGCCTGCATGACCTTTGCAGCATCGGGTTCGTCGATCAGCGCCAGAAGCAGGTGTTCCAACGTAGCGAGTTCATGGCGCCGCGCATTGGCCAGGGCCAGCGCGGAGTGAATGGCTTGCTCGAGCGTATTCGAAAAAGACGGCACGTGATGTGCTCCTCTCGTTGGGCCGGGGGCAAGGGCCCTCCAGACCGTGGCCTCTTAGTCTTAAAGTTCGGTGATAATCCCGAACCTTCAAGGTTTTTCTTTTCAAACGCGGTCACAATTTGTCGCGTGTCGTAATTACCGCAGCCTCGATGCCTTGGAATCAGGCATCTCAGAAGTTGTCCTTGCGCGTCCGAATCTCGGCAAAAACCTGTGCATCCGTTGCGTTTCGCATGCCCAATGCGGCCTTAACCTCGGGTCGGGACGCCCTGAGAAACGGGTTTGTTGCCAGTTCTTCGGAAAGTTGCGAAGGCACGGTGGCCTCGTCGCGCGCGCGGGCGTCTGCAACTGCGGAGACACGGGATATAAGGTCGGGATTATCCGGTTCAATGGTCAGTGCGAAACGTCCGTTTGCGGCTGTGTATTCGTGGCCGGAACAGATGATTGTTTCGAGTGGCAGGTTGGCGAGACGCGACAGACTGGCCCACATCTGGTCGAATGTGCCCTCAAAAACCCGGCCGCATCCCAGCGCCATCAGGCTGTCGGCGGTGAAGGCCGCCGCCGCATCGGGGACGTGAAATGCGATATGGCCCACAGTATGACCCGAGACGTCAAGGACGTGCACGGCATGATCGGCGAATTCGAAGCTGTCTTCGTCGCGCAGATGCCGATCCAGAGCAGGCAGGCGATGCGCATCCGCGGCCGCCCCGCTGACATGACTTCCAAACTCCGCCTTCAAGGCATCGACGCCTTCCACATGGTCACCGTGATGATGGGTGATCCAGATCTCTTCGATCCCCCAACCGCGCGATTTCGCTGCCGCCGTAATCGGCGCGGCTTCGGGCGCGTCGATCAGTGCGGTCCGCCCAGAGGCATCGTCATGTAACAAAAAGGCATAATTGTCAGAGCGGCAGGGCACTGTAACGATCTGCAGGGGCATGGTGTTTCCTTCGCGCTTGGGTATGCTTCACCCGGGACAGTGGCAGAATCCGGGCGTCTTTCGCAATGCATCTCGACGTGCTTGATCTTCGGAACTTCTATTATCGTACCGGGCTGGGCCGTGCCGCCCAAAGGGCAATCCGCGATCAGGTGCGCGCGCTTTGGCCGGATACGAAGGGCATGGCAGTGATGGGGTTCGGCTTTGCTGTGCCGCTGCTGCGCCCCTTTCTGGACGAAGCCGAGCGTGTGGTTGCCCTTATGCCGGGTCAGCAGGGTGTCATGCCGTGGCCGTCGGGCGAGCCGAATGTCTCGGTCCTGTGCGAGGAAACGCTTTGGCCGCTTGAGAGCGAGTCGATCAACCGGATGGTTTTCATGCACGGGCTTGAGACGTCGGAGAACCCGGCAGCCCTGATCGAAGAGTGCTACCGCACCCTCGCGCCGGAAGGCCGCGCATTGTTTGTTGTGCCGAACCGTGGCGGGCTGTGGTCGCGCTCGGATGTCACGCCGTTTGGCTTCGGGCGGCCCTATTCCCTGTCGCAGCTGGAGAGCCAGTTGAAATTCCACGGTTTTGTCGCAGAGCGTCACCTTGCGGCGCTGTTTCAGCCCCCATCGACCAAGCGGTTTTGGATGAAGACCGGAGGGATGTGGGAAAGACTGGGCAAAAAGCTTTCCAGCAACATGGCGGGCGGCGTTTTGATGCTGGAGGTGGCCAAGCAGGTTCCCGCACCACCAAAGCGTGGCCTGACCGAAGCGGTGCGGCGGCCCCTGAAAGTGCTTGACGGGATCACGCAGCCGGTTCCGAAACCTGCAATGTCGCTCGGGAATCGCACTCTGGGTCAGTCCCGGGCAGGAAAAATTTAGCGCTAACGTAGTGCGCAATCCGTCGCATCGGAGTTAACATACTGAAAATAAATAACTTACCGGATTTCATCTTCGCAGGCTAGGCGGTTGCGGGGTACGAACGCGTCTGTTACATCCACCACGATTTTACCGGGGTGCCCAGTCGGGCGCATAAGAGCCATGTGCCTGACTCTGCCTTTCGGGGCGTTTGTCACGCGCTAGAAATCGGAAGGGTGTACGTGTCCGAACCAGCTTCGATCTCGACCGGCATCGCATCGCGCTATGCGACCGCCGTGTTTGAACTGGCCCGCGAGGGCAAAAGCCTGCCCGCCTTGGAGGCCGACATCGCGGCACTCGACGCGGCTCTGAAAGACAGCACGGAATTCCGCGATCTGATCGTTTCGCCGATCTACAGCCGCGAAGCACAAGGCGCGGCGATGGGGGCCATTGCTGAAAAGATGGGTCTGTCGGACATCCTCAAGAACACGCTCAGCCTGATGGCGTCGAAGCGGAGGCTGTTTGTGCTGCCCGCGCTTGTCGCTGAACTTTCGCGCCTTCTGGCCGAAGAGAAAGGCGAAGTCACCGCCGATGTAACAGCGGCCTCCGCACTGTCGGATGCACAACAGGACAAGCTTGCCAAGACGCTGAAAGAGCGGGTCGGCAAGGACGTGAAAATCAACATGAGCGTCGATGAAACACTCATCGGCGGTCTCGTCGTAAAAGTCGGCTCGCAGATGATCGATACATCGATCCGGTCCAAGCTTGCCGCGCTCCAGAACACCATGAAAGAGGTCGGATAATGGGAATCCAGGCAGCCGAAATTTCTGCGATCCTGAAAGAGCAGATCAAGAACTTTGGCCAGGAGGCTGAAGTCGCCGAGGTTGGTCGCGTGCTGTCGGTGGGTGACGGTATTGCGCGTGTTTACGGTCTGGACAGTGTTCAGGCTGGTGAAATGGTCGAGTTCCCGGGCGGTGTCCGGGGAATGGCGCTGAACCTTGAAAGCGACAATGTCGGCATCGTTATCTTCGGCTCCGACCGCGACATCAAGGAAGGCGACACGGTAAAGCGCACGAATTCGATCGTGTCGGTTCCGGCCGGTGATGCGCTTCTGGGCCGTGTTGTCGACGCTCTGGGCAATCCGCTTGACGGAAAAGGTCCGATCAAGACCGAAACCACCCGTGTGGCGGACGTGAAGGCCCCGGGGATTATCCCGCGTAAGTCGGTGCACGAACCGATGGCGACGGGCCTGAAGGCCATCGACGCGATGATCCCGATCGGTCGTGGCCAGCGGGAACTGATCATTGGCGACCGTCAGACGGGTAAGACCGCCGTGGCGCTCGACACGATCCTGAACCAGAAGTCTTATAACGACGAAGCGGGCGACGACGAGTCGAAGAAGCTTTACTGCGTTTATGTGGCCGTCGGTCAGAAGCGGTCCACCGTGGCCCAGCTTGTGAAGCGTCTCGAAGAATCCGGTGCCATCGACTATTCGATCGTGGTCGCCGCGACCGCATCCGATCCAGCACCGATGCAGTTCCTCGCGCCATATTCCGCAACCGCGATGGCAGAGCACTTCCGCGACAATGGCCGTCACGCGCTGATCATCTATGATGACCTGTCGAAACAGGCCGTGTCCTATCGTCAGATGTCGCTTCTTCTGCGCCGTCCGCCGGGACGTGAAGCCTATCCGGGTGACGTTTTCTATCTCCACTCGCGCCTTCTGGAGCGTTCGGCGAAGCTGAACGAAGACAACGGTGCAGGCTCGCTGACGGCGCTGCCGATCATCGAAACGCAAGGCGGCGACGTGTCGGCATTTATTCCGACCAACGTGATCTCGATCACCGATGGTCAGATCTTCCTTGAAACCGAGCTCTTCTATCAGGGCATCCGCCCGGCCGTGAACACCGGTCTTTCGGTGTCGCGCGTGGGATCAGCCGCCCAGACCGACTCGATGAAGTCGGTTGCCGGTCCGGTAAAACTGGAACTGGCGCAGTACCGCGAAATGGCGGCCTTCGCGCAGTTCGGCTCCGACCTTGATGCCGCGACCCAGCGACTGCTCAACCGCGGCGCGCGTTTGACCGAGCTGATGAAGCAGCCGCAGTATTCGCCGCTGACCAATGCCGAGATTGTCTGCGTGATTTTTGCCGGCACGAACGGTTACCTCGACAAGATCGCGGTGGGTGACGTGAGCCGGTTTGAAAAGGGTATGCTGACCCACCTGCGGTCGAAGCATGCGGATCTTCTGGACTGGCTGACCACGGAAGACCCCAAGATCAAGGGCGAGGCCGCGGACAAGATCAAGGCCGCGCTTGACGAATACGCCGAAGGCTTTTCCTGAAAACCGCGAAGGGACAGGATAGATGCCTAGCCTGAAGGACCTTAAAAACCGGATCGAAAGCGTCAAGTCGACGCGGAAGATCACCAAGGCCATGCAGATGGTTGCCGCGGCGAAACTGCGCCGCGCACAGGATGCTGCCGAAGCCGCGCGCCCTTATGCAGAGCGGTTCAACGCCGTTCTGTCGGGGCTTGCCGCGTCGGTCGGTGAAAGCGACAGCGCGCCCCGTCTTCTGGCCGGAACCGGCAAGAGCGATGTGCATCTGCTGGTCGTCATGACATCCGAACGCGGGCTGTGCGGTGGCTTCAACTCATCCATCGTGAAGCTGGCCAAGGCCCATATCGAAAAGCTCAAGGGTCAGGGCAAGACCATCAAGGTCATGACTGTGGGGAAGAAGGGCCGCGAACAGTTGCGCCGTGAATATGGCGACCTGTTGATGGCCCATGTGGACCTGACCGAGGTCAAGCGGATCGGATACGAGAACGCCGCCGATATCTCGCGCGACCTTCTGGGCCGGTTCGATGCCGACGAATTCGATGTGGCGACGATCTTTTTTAACCGGTTCCAGTCGGTGATCAGCCAGGTGCCCACGGCGCAGCAGATCATCCCGGCGACGTTCGAGGCGGAAGAAGATGCCGGTGCCGCGACGCTCTATGACTACGAGCCGGACGAAGAGGCCATTCTGGCCGATCTTCTGCCGCGCGGTGTGGCCACGCAGGTCTTTACCGCCCTGTTGGAAAACGCGGCGTCGGAACAGGGCGCGCGGATGTCAGCAATGGACAACGCAACCCGCAACGCCGGCGAGATGATCGACAAGCTGACGATCCAATTCAACCGCTCGCGTCAGGCGGTCATCACCAACGAACTGATCGAGATTATTTCGGGCGCCGAGGCGCTCTGAGAAACCCGGGAGACCAACGAGAATGGCAAACGCAAAAGGCAAAATCACGCAGGTCATCGGGGCTGTCGTCGACGTACAGTTCGGCGATCACCTGCCCGAGATTCTGAACGCTCTGGAAACGGACAACAACGGCAACCGGCTGGTGCTGGAAGTGGCGCAGCATCTGGGCGAGAACACCGTCCGCGCCATCGCGATGGACGCGACCGAGGGCCTTGTCCGCGGTCAGGAGGTAACCGACACGGATGGCCCGATTTCGGTGCCCGTGGGTCCCGCAACGCTGGGCCGCATCCTGAACGTGATCGGCGAGCCTGTGGATGAAAAAGGCCCTGTCGAGGCCGAGGAGACCCGCAGCATTCACCAGCCAGCCCCCGAATTCGCGGAACAGTCGACGGAAGCGGCCATTCTGGTGACGGGCATCAAGGTTGTGGACCTTCTGGCACCCTATTCGAAGGGTGGCAAGATCGGTCTCTTCGGCGGTGCCGGTGTGGGCAAGACGGTTCTTATTCAGGAACTGATCAACAACATCGCCAAGGTGCATGCCGGTTTCTCGGTCTTCGCGGGCGTGGGCGAACGGACCCGGGAAGGCAACGACCTGTTCTACGAGATGATCGAAGGCGGCGTTATCAACCCCGAGAACCTTGAAGAGTCCAAGGTGGCGCTGGTCTATGGCCAGATGAACGAGCCGCCGGGAGCACGGATGCGTGTGGCCCTGACCGGTCTGACACTGGCAGAGCAGTTCCGCGATGCCTCCGGCACCGACGTTCTGTTCTTCGTCGACAACATCTTTCGCTTCACACAGGCCGGTTCCGAGGTGTCGGCGCTTCTGGGCCGTATTCCTTCGGCCGTGGGCTATCAGCCGACGCTGGCGACCGATATGGGCCAGATGCAGGAGCGCATCACCTCCACCAAGGCCGGTTCGATCACCTCGGTGCAGGCGATCTATGTGCCTGCGGACGACCTGACCGACCCTGCGCCAGCGACCTCGTTCGCGCACCTCGATGCGACGACGGTTCTGAGCCGTGCGATTTCCGAACTTGGCATCTACCCGGCGGTTGACCCGCTCGACTCCACCAGCCGTATCCTCGACCCGCAGGTCGTGGGAGAGGAGCACTATCAGGTGGCCCGTGACGTTCAGGGTGTGCTTCAGCGCTATAAATCGCTGCAAGACATCATCGCCATTCTGGGCATGGACGAATTGTCGGAAGAGGACAAGCTGACCGTGGCACGTGCCCGGAAAATCCAGCGTTTCCTGTCCCAACCGTTCGACGTGGCCAAGGTGTTTACCGGCGTGGACGGTGTTCAGGTGCCGCTGGAAGAGACCATCTCGTCTTTCAAGGCGGTTGTTGCTGGTGAATACGACCACCTGCCCGAAGCGGCCTTCTATATGGTTGGCGGCATCGATGACGTGAAGGCCAAGGCCGAGAGACTTGCGGCAGAGGCCGCGTAAGGAGCCGATATGGCAGAGACGATGCAATTCGATCTTGTCAGCCCGGAGCGGCGGCTGGCCTCGCTTGAGGCGAAGGCCGTCCGCATTCCCGGTGCCGAGGGCGATATGACGGCAATGCCGGACCATGCGCCGACGATCACGACCCTGCGGCCCGGCATCCTGACGGTCGAGACGGCGTCAGGGTCGGAAGAGTATCTGGTCACCGGCGGATTTGCCGAGATCGGCGCTGAGGGAACGACGGTGCTGGCCGAGGCCGCGATGCCGAAGGCAGAAGTCACGCAGGATTACCTGAACGATCTGGTGGCCCGTGCCCGCGAGGCGCAAGCGAATGCTAAGCCCGAGATGACGGATGCTTCGGCCAAGCTGGTGGCGGACATGCTGGCAGCAGGCAGTCAGATGGGCATTACCGTCAATTGATCCTTGTTTCGCCGCCCTGGCGGGCGGCGACCGTTTGGGGGGCCAGCCCCCCAAACCCCCCGGCGTATTTCGGACAAGACGAAAGCGGATCAGGTGAGGCCGCCATGGGCCACGCCTGAGAGATCGGCCATGTTCCGGTCCCATGTGGTCAGGTCGCCATTCCCAAACTTCGACAGGTGATCATGGCCGCAGGCGCGGGCCATCACCTGCATCAGTTCGATGCTGGCCTGAAAGAAGTTGGCAAGTTGCTGCGCCGATTTGTCGACGACGATCCGGCTGACCAGATGCGGTTTCTGCGTGGCGATGCCCACCGGGCAGTTATTCGTGTGGCAGGCGCGCATCGCCAGACATCCTATGGCCTGCATCGCGGCGTTCGAGACCGCGATGGCATCGGCACCCATGGCCATCGCCTTGATGAAGTCGGCAGGTTTCCGGAGGCCTCCGGTGATGACCAGCGACACGTCCGGCGCGGTCTTGTCGAGATGCCTTCGGGCCCGTGCCAATGCGGGGATGGTCGGAACCGAGATATTGTCGCGGAAGATGATGGGCGCAGCCCCGGTGCCCCCTCCGCGCCCGTCCAGGATGATGTAGTCGACCCCTACCTCCAGTGCGGCATCGATATCCTTTTCGATATGCTGGGCCGAAAGCTTGTAGCCAATGGGAATGCCGCCCGTGCGGCTGCGCACCTCGTCGGCGAAGTCGCGGATCTGGCTGACCTCGGTCCAGTCCGGAAAACGCGGGGGCGAAATGGCGTCCTGCCCTTCGTCGAGTTCGCGCACCTCGGCGATTTTGCCTTTGACCTTCTTGCCCGGCAGATGCCCGCCGGTGCCGGTCTTTGCGCCCTGGCCGCCCTTGAAGTGGAAGGCCTGAACACCTTCGAGCTTGTCCCATGAGAAGCCAAACCGGGCGCTGGCGAGTTCGTAGAAGTAACGGGAGTTGGCCTGTTGCTCTTCGGGAAGCATCCCGCCCTCGCCTGAACAGATGCCTGTGCCGGCAAGCTCGGCCCCGCGGGCAAGCGCCACCTTTGCCGGCTCCGACAGGGCCCCGAACGACATGTCCGAGACGAAGAGCGGGATGTCGAGGCGCAGGGGCTTTTGCGCGTTTGGTCCAATGACGACCTCGGTCCCGACCGGATCTTCATCCAAGAGCGGCATCCTGTGAAGCTGGGCGGTCAGGAGTTGAATGTCGTCCCAATCGGGCAACTCCGCACGGGGCACGCCCATGGATTCCACCTTGCCATGGTGGCCGGTCTTGGACAGGCCGTCGCGCGCATATTGCTGGATCAGCCCGGTATAGGGTTCTTCGGTGCCGTTGTGGGACGGATCGGCGTAAAGCCCCAGATAGGCGTTCCGGTTATAGGGCTGAGGGTTGTCGAGCGCCCATGCGGCGATCTCGTCCGCATCGACCAGAACCGCATCGTTCTCGACCCATGACTTGAACTTTGGCAGCGCTTCGTCATTGGCATAGGCGGACACGCCGCTGTCCAACCGGTAGTCCCAGTTATGCACCCCGCAGATCAGATCCTTGCCACGCACGAACCCGTCCGACATGAGCGCACCCCGATGCAGGCAACGCCCGTAGAAGACCGACACCTCGTCGTCGAAACGGACGACCACAAGATCGACCTCGCCCACAAGGGCGTATTGCGGTTTGCGGTCGGGGAGTGTGGCCAGATCGGCGACTTTGGCTGGGGTCATTGGATGCTCCTTTGCTGCCGGAAGCCTAGTCCGGGCGGGTGGCAAAGGTAAACGGAGTGTTTCCTGCACCGATACTGATCATGTCGCCCGGCAAGGCTAAGGTACAAGAAACCATCTGTGGGGGCGGAATGGATGACGACAGAGAGACCCGGAAGGGTCGGGACAAGGCATGGGAGTTCCTGGCGGGTCGCCACCGGGGCGCACCGGTCGATTACGTCATGGCGCTGGCCATCGTTCTGGTCGCGATGCTGGTGATTGTGGCAGGCGCGATCTGACCCGTCAGGGACGCGAATACATGCCTTCGTAGATCGGCTCCAGCGTCGCCGGATCGAACAGCGACGACACCGAAGTGCCATTCCAGATGTTCAGGATCGCCTGGGCGAACATCGGAGCAGTGGGCACGATGCGAATGTTGCGTGCACTCTTTACCGGATCCGTCGGTTCGATCGAGTCGGTTATCACGAGACTTTTCATCTTGGACCCCGTAATCCGTTCGACCGCCGGTCCTGAGAGGACGCCATGCGTGATATAGGAGTGTACCTCTTTCGCTCCGGCCTCGAGAAGGACATCGCAGGCTTTGACCAGCGTACCCGCCGTGTCGCAGATATCGTCCACGATGATACAGGTCTGGCCTTTTACGTCGCCGATCACGGTCATCTCGGCCACTTCGCCCGCTTTCTCCCGGCGCTTGTCGACGATCGCCAGGGCGCAGCCGATCCGTTGCGCCAGTTCGCGGGCCCGGGCCACGCCGCCCACGTCGGGTGAAACGACAGTGACCTTCGACAAGTCCTTGAACTGGTTGCGAATATCCAGCGCAAAGACGGGCGAGGCATAAAGGTTATCCACAGGGATATCGAAAAAACCCTGGATCTGCGCCGCGTGCAGATCCATCGTCAGGACCCGCTCGATCCCCGCGCTGACCATCATGTTAGCCACCATCTTGGCGGTGATCGGTGTCCGGGCCTTGGTACGGCGGTCCTGGCGGGCATAGCCGAAATAGGGAATTACGGCGGTGATCCGGCTGGCGGACGACCGGCGCAGCGCGTCGGTCATGATCAGAAGTTCCATCAGGTTGTCGTTCGCCGGGTTCGAAGTGGACTGGATGATGAACATGTCCTCGCCGCGCACGTTCTCGAACACCTCGACAAAGATTTCCGCATCGTTGAACCGCTCGACCCGTGCCTCTACAAGGCCCACATTAACCCCGCGATGCATCGACATGCGGCGAGCGACGCCGTCGGCCAGCGGTTTGTTTGAGTTTCCGGAGATAAGCTTGGGTTCGATCTGTTGCGGCATTGGCAGCGGTCCCTCGGGCAGCCGTCTTATATGACGGATTCGTGACGTTGACACCGCTTAGCACGCACCTAAGGTCGCGGAAACAACTGACCGGGCAAGGGGGCGACAAATGCCGCACATAGATTACTTTTTCGCGACGATTTCTCCCTACACCTACCTTGCAGGAACCCGGCTTGAAGAGATTGCGGCGCGCCATGGCTGTACGGTGACCTATAAGCCGCTCGACATCATCGCGCTGTTCGCGCGGACGGGCGGCACACCGCCCGCCGAACGGCATCCTTCGCGGCAGGAATACCGGGCGCAGGAGTTGAGACGCCAGGCGGCGAAGGCCGGTCTGCCGTTCAACATCAAGCCTGCCCATTGGCCGACGAACCCGGCGCCCGCCGCCTATGCGCTGATCGCGGCGCAGAAAGCGGGTGGCGGTGATCTGGGCGCGTTGCAGCACGCCTATGGACGGTCCTGCTGGGCCGATGACAGGGACATTGCCGACGATGCGGTGATCCGGGCCTGCCTGACCGAGGCCGGGTTCGATCCCGCATTGGCCGATAGCGGCCTTCTGGCAGGGGCTGAGGAATATGTGGCCAATCTGGAAGAAGCAGTGACGCGCGGGGCGTTCGGCGCGCCGTTCTATATTACCGATACGGATGAGTGGTTCTGGGGGCAGGACCGGCTTGATGATCTGGACCTGCACCTGTCGGGCAAGCTATAGGTCGCTAGCCTGAAACGAGGGAAAGAAACTCGTCGATCTCGGCGTCGGTGGTCGACCAGTTCGTGACCAGCCGGGCGGGGACCGGGTCGTCGTCCTTGCCGCCTTCCAGATCTGCCAGTGTCATGAAGTATTCCGCACCGGCTGCAACGGCCCGGCGATGGGCGGCGCGGGGCAGGGTGACATAGGCCATGTTTGCCTCGACCGGATGCAGCAGCGTTGCGTCGGGCAGGGCGCGCAGCCCGTCGGCCAGTCGCGCCATGGCCGCGTTCGAGGCGCGCGCCAGGTCCAACCACAGATCGTCCGTCAGATAGGCCGCCATCTGGGCCGACAGGTAGCGGTGCTTGGAGAACAGGTGCGCGCCGCGCTTTCTGCGGAACGCGAACTCGGCAGCCCGGTCGGGATCGAACAGGATCACTGCCTCGACACCAAGACAGCCGTTCTTTGTGGCACCGAAACTTACGGCGTCAATGCTGGCCTTCCACGTCATTTCGGCCGGTGTGCAGCCCAGCGAAACAAGGGCATTGGCAAAGCGCGCGCCGTCGAGATGCACGGGCATGTTGTAGGACTTCGCGATCTGGCCGAGTGCCGTCAGCGTATCAATCGAATAGACCGTGCCGCGCTCGGTGACCTGCGTCACGGACAGCGCCCCCGGCTGGACATAGTGCAGACCGCGTGGCAGGCCCTCCTCGATGGTCCGTGTCAGACCGACCGCGTCGATCCGGGCATCCTGTTCCGGCACGAGGATCAGTTTCGATCCCCCGGTGAACAGTTCTGGCGCGCCGCATTCGTCGCTGTGGATATGGGCCACTGCGGAACAGAAAACGGCTTGCCATGGTTCGACCAGCGTCGACAGGGCAAGCGAGTTCGCCGCCGTCCCCGTGGCGACAAGAAACACTTCGGCCTCGGGTGCCTCGAACACCGTGCGCAGATGCTCGCGCGCCTTTTCCATAAGCGCATCGTAGCCATAGGGAATCGCGTATCCGTCATTAGCTCGGACGACCGCTTCCATCACTTTTGGATGGGCCGGACCCATATTGTCAGAGCCGAAATTCATATGCCCGGTTCCTCGATGATGTGGTCTTCCCAGTCGTCTTCATCCACCTCGAACTCCGGCACCGTCCAGCCGCGCACCGATACGCCGGCGTGGTGCACCGTATCGGGGTTGCCCGAGATCAGGGGATGCCAGTCGAAAAGTGGTTGTCCCTCATGGAGGAGCTTGTAGGCGCAGGTTTCCGGCAGCCAGTAAGCCACATCGGCAATCGTCTGGGGCGTCAGGACGATGCATTCGGGGACAAGGGTTTTCCGGATGTCGTACTGCCCGCAGCGGCAGGATTGGCTATCCAGCAACCGGCATGCAACGCGGGTCAGGGCGACCTCGCCCGTCTCTTCGTCTTCCAACTTGTTCAGACAGCATTTGCCGCAACCGTCGCACAGCGCCTCCCACTCCCGCGGGACCATGTTTTTGAGCGGCACGCGTTCCCAGTAGCGGTCGCGCAGGCCGTCGCGATTGATTGGGTCCGTCACGACAGGATCTCGCGTGCGCGAGCGCTGTCGGCGTTCATCTGGGTGACGAGAGCGTCGACGCTTTCGAACTTTTCTTCGGGGCGGAGGTATTCGACGAGGGCCACGGACAGGTGCTCGCCATAGAGATCGCCCTGGAAATCAAACAGAAAGGTTTCGAGATTTGGCGTGTTCTCTCCGAACATCGGGCGCACGCCCATGGAGGAGACGCCGTTGTAATGCCCCTTGTGCGGGCCGGTCAGAACGTCGATCCGCGTGGCATAGACGCCGAAACGCGGGGGGTGCAGGCCCGCGATGGACATGTTCGTCGTCGGGTACCCCAGGTCGCGGCCACGCTGGTCGCCGCGGATCACCTCGCCTTCGATCCGGTGCATATGGCCCAGCATCCGGGCGGCATCCTGCGGGCGACCGTCGGTCAGCGCCTCGCGGATGCGGGTGGAGGAAACCTCGATCCCGCCGGTGGACAGCAAGGGTGCGATGGTAACGCCAAAGCCCATTTCGCGGCCGAATTCCTGCAGGTCTGCGGCGGTTCCGGCGCGCCCCTTGCCAAAGCAGAAGTCCTTGCCGATCACGACATGCGAGAGGCCAAGCCCTTCGGACAGAACGTTTTTTGCAAACTCCCGGGGTTTCAGGCCGGATAGGGCTGCGTTGAAGTTCAACTCATAGAGCCGGGCCACCCCGAGTTTTGCCAGCCGGTTGGCTTTGGCCTCGGCATTCATCAGCCGAAAGGGCTGGGTATCGGGGGCAAAGAACTCGCGCGGATGCGGTTCGAAGGTTACGACGCCGGTCGGGCATTTCAGCCGTGCGGCGTGTTTTGCCGCAAGCGAGATGACCGTCTGGTGGCCCAGATGGATTCCGTCGAAATTGCCGATGGCGGCAGACGCGCCGCGATCTTTGGCGGCGACGAATTGATGATCCCGGATGATCCGCATTTCACCCCGATACCGGGGGCCGCGCGGGGGTGCAAGATCAGTCGAACTTGCCGGACGGTGCAAGAACGGTTGCTTCACCTTTCAGCACCGGCTTGCCGTCCACCTCGCAATGGGTGGCGAGCGTCACGCGGCGCTTGGCATAGTCTATGTCGGTGACCGTGACGACCGCGCGCACCATGTCGCCGGGGCGGACGGGGGCCAGGAATTTCAGGCTTTGGCCCATATAGACGGTGCCGTGGCCGGGGAGCTGTTCGCCGATGACCGCAGAGATCAGGCCAGCGGTTAACATTCCGTGAGCGATGCGACCGCCAAAGATCGTGTCCATCGCATAGGCGTCGTCGAGATGGACCGGGTTCCGGTCGGTCGAGACCTCGGCAAAAAGTTCGATATCGCGGTCGGTGACCTCTTTGAGAAGATCGCGGGTCATCCCGATCTCCAGGTCTTCGATGACGATGGTGCCGCGTGGCATGTTGTCCAACATCTTTCACTCCGCTTCGCAATAATCAGAGCCTGATGGCCATGAATTTGTAACTTTATTACTTCGCGGGCGCAGAAAGTCCAGCGAATTCTAGGTCAGCGCAGCTTCCCTATCGCATAGGTTGGTTCGATCATTTCCTTTTTAACATAATCGCTTAGAGCATCGGGATCCGGATCGTGCGCAGTTTTTGTTTCCGCCGCTGCGAGGCCGCCGGTGATGAAGAGGGAATCGATGTCTTCGCCCAAAGCGCCCTTGATGTCGGTCAGGATGCCGTCGCCGACCGCAAGAATACGGCCATCGGGTATATCGGTTCCTAACTCGGCGAGCCGCCGGCGCGCGAGGTCGTAGACCGGGGGATGGGGTTTGCCGAAATAGAGGCTTTCGCCCCCCATCTCGGTATAAAGCTTGGCCAGCGCGCCCGCACACCATTCGCGCGTCTCGCCGCGGTCCACGACGATATCGGGATTGGCGCAAAGAAGCTTTAGCCCCCGGGTCTTGGCCAAAAGGAAATCGGAACGCATCACGTCAGGATCGGCCTTGGCGTCGAACGGACCGGTGCAGACGATACCCTCTGCCTGCATCAGCGGAACCTTTTGAATTTCAGGGCAATTCTCAAGCAGGTGGATCGGTTCGAAAAAGCCGATATCGCGGTCTTCGCCAATGAAGTAGACCTTTGTGCCGACGATCCCCTGAAACATTGCAAGCCGCGCGCTGTCGCCCGACGTGGCGATCGTGTCCCAGCAATCACGCGGCACGCCCATGTCGGTGATCTGGGTTTCGACGCTGTGGCGGGGACGGGGGGCGTTGGTGAGGAGGACGACCTTGCCCCCCTTTTCACGGAAGGCGCGGAGTGCCGCGACGGCCTCGGGGAAGGGCCGGATGCCGTCGTGGAGGCAGCCCCAGAGGTCGCAAAACAAGGCGTCATAGCGGTCTGAGATGTCGGTGAGCGAAGAGACGATCTGGGTCATCAAGCGGCCTTTTCGGGCTATGCGGAAACCATGCGCAAACTATGCGCATACCATGCGCATGATTTGCGGAAGAGCGGAACCCGGGAGCGGGGCTGAAGATCAGACGGCGAGGTTCGGAATGATCTGTTTCTTGCGGCTCATGATCCCGGGCAGAACCACGGTATCGCCCGAGACGGTCGCGCCAAAGCTTTTCTCGGCCACGGATTTCACCAGATCGTTCGGGACCAGAAGGGTCGCCTCTTCGTTCAGGATGTCGACGACGAAGAGAAGGACCTGATCGGCGCCGTCTTCGTCGGCGACCGGACCCATGGCGCCCATCAGCGCGTCCTTGCGCGACAGAACCGCGCCGGGGGCGGTGGTTTCCAGAACCGACACGCGGAACTGTTTGCCGCCGACCTCGTATTCCTTGGAGTCCATGCGCAGAAGTTCAGCCTCGGAAAAGGCAGAGACGTCGGATTTCGCGGCAAACATCTCGGCCGCGTAATCGGGGATGGCGATGCCCAGGTCGCCAGCCAGTTTTTCGGCAACGGCGCGGTCATGGGGCGTTGTCGTGGGCGAGCGGAATTCCAGCGTGTCCGACAGGATGCAGGTCAGCATCGTGCCTTTGACCCAGTCGGGCATATCCGCGCCATCCATCAGGTCGTGCAGGATGGTGGCGGTGCAGGCCAGCGGACGGATGGTGATGTCGATCGGTCCCTTGGTTTCGAGCCCGCCCACCAGTTTGTGGTGGTCGATGATCGTCCGGATGTCGGCGCTGTTGATGCCCGCGGGCAGTTCGGCGGGGTTGTTGGTGTCGACGATGACGACCGGTTGGCCTTCGTCCACATCCGAGATGATCCGGGGTTTCGGCAGATCCCAGCGAGACAGAAGCCACGCGGCCTCGGTATTGGGTTCGCCCAACAGGACGGCTTCGGCATCGCCGCCGGTTTCGTTCAGATACCAGGCCCAGATGATGGGCGATCCGGTGGAGTCCGTGTCGGGGGATTTGTGGCCGAAGACGAGGGTGGTCATTGGAGAGGTTTCCGCGATTTTTGAAGTTGCGCGCCTTATAGGAGCGGCGCGCAGGGTTGTTAAGGGGGTGCGGTCATTCGGCCCCGTCCGGTGCGGAACCGGACGGGTGCAGGTTGCATCGGGCGGCATCAGCGCCGGATGCGGAAGACCTCTCCGCGGCCACCGGCGGCGAGCAGGTGGACCGGCGTGACGTTGCGGGCCGGGTCGTGGATCAACTTTCGCGGATCATGCTCGACAAAAGGTTCTGACACGGGCGGCGCAGAGGATTTGACGTCGGAACCGTGGTGCGGCCGAAAGACGGCGAGCACCCAGAGGGGTGCATTGAATGGCAGGCGTAACATTGGAGGTCTCGCAGACTGTAGGGAAGAACATATCGTTCCCGATCCGGGTGGGATCGGCGGGGCGCTGGTTTATGCGCGGGTCCTGAGTGGTCGATACATGTCTGTTCTCCTCGCAGTTGACGTGCGATGCGGGTGTCATAGGCGTGTGCGCGGTGCTTGGCCACCGTTTTTTGGCCACCGGCGCGCAATCTGTCACATATTTACCGTGCGTGACCCGGTCAGCTTGCCTTGCCGCGCTTGGGGGGCGGGATTTCGCGGCAGGACAGGACGCAGTCGCGCCCGGATCCTTTCGCCGCGTAGAGGGCGAGGTCGGCGACGCGCATCAGGTCGACAACCGTGGCCCCGTCGTCGGGGTATGTGGCGACGCCGCAGGACACGGTGATCGCGGGAAGGCGGTCGCCGGCATAGGTCACCTCGCGCGTGGCGAGGTTCGCGCGAACCTCGTCGGCCAGCAGGCAGGCCGGATCGTGATCGATATCGGGGCAGAGCACGACGAACTCTTCGCCGCCGATACGGCAGACATGGCCGCGCGCACCCGCAATATCCTCGATCACCTTGGCGGTCTCGCGCAGCACGGTGTCGCCCGCATCGTGACCGTAGTGATCGTTGAACTGTTTGAAGCGGTCCACATCGAGCGAGATCAGGGAATAGGGCAAGCCGCTTTGACGGGCGCGGTTCTGCACCTTGTACATCGTGTCCACGAGCCAGCGGCGGTTCCAGAGACCGGTCAGGGGATCGCGCACGGACTGGTCGATCAGTTCCTGGCGCAACTGGACATTCGCCACCGCAAGGCTGATCTGCTCGGCGCAAAGCAGTGCAAGTTGCCACCGCTGATGGATGAAGGTCTCGATCTTCGCGCGGCGATCGGCGGTCATATCGAGGCTTGTGAACTTGATATGGAGAAGCCCGATGGTTTCGCCATGGGCAACGATCGGCAGGCAGAAATAGGGGTAATCCTCGGTCGGGATGTGTTCGCAGGTGAACTCGATCGGGCGGGTTCCGAAGGAATATGCGCGCCCCCGCCGAAGCGCCCAGCACTGATCCGGTTTCACCCGGTTGGGCACATCGGCGTCACCCCATGTCGCGACTTCATCCAGCGTGTCGCGCGAACTTGCGTAGATATAGAGCGCCCCTTCGGCCTCGGGGATCAGGGTTTCCATACCCCGCTGGACGACCTTCAGAAGCTCATCGAGCGATTTCGCCGAATAGAGCCATTCGCTGATCTGGCCCACAAGCACCCGCTCGGCCTCGCGGTGCTTTTCGCGGGTCAGAACTGCGTTGCTTGCCGCTTCGAGGTTCTTGCGCTCGGTGATGTCGCGCTCGATAGACATGAAATGCGTATGCCTGCCGTCCTCGTCGAAGATCGGCGTGATCAGGATTTCGAGCCAATAGGATCTGCGGGACTTGTCATAATTCAGAATCTCGGTGCGGATCGGGCGCCGGTCGTGCAGGGCCTCCGATATCGCGCGCACCGTGGCCGGGTCGGTTTCGGGGCCTTGCAGCAGTACCCCCGGCTTTACACCGATCAGTTCGTCCATCTCATAGCCCGACATTCGGATAAAGGCGTCGTTTACCCATTCCGTCAGCCCGTCGGGACCGGTTACCACGATACTGTCGCCGGAATGACGGGCGACCATGCGTTCATAGAAATCGGGTTCGGAGATCTTGGGCATGGCCCGCACATTTTCCATGACGTTGAACCAGAATGTTTAGGGCTGGCATATTAAAAACTCCCTACGCCGTACCGGACCCGTCTACGCTTTCGATCCCGGGGCGAATTTTTCCCCCTGAACCTGTTGACTCACCGGCGTGACTTTCCTATTTCCCGCCCGTTAGCACTCATCTGACGCGAGTGCTAACAAGGGAGAAACATGAACCATGGGAGTTCAAAGATGGCATTCACTCCGCTGCATGACCGCGTGCTCGTTCGCCGTGTGGAAAGCGACGAGAAAACCGCCGGTGGTCTGATCATTCCTGACAGCGCCAAGGAAAAGCCCGCCGAGGGCGAAGTAGTATCCGTTGGCGCAGGCGCCCGGGACGACGATGGCGACCGGATCGCAATGGACGTCAAGGCTGGCGACAAGATCCTGTTCGGCAAGTGGTCCGGCACCGAGATCACGCTGGACGGCGAAGAGCTTTTGATCATGAAGGAAAGCGACATTCTTGGCCTTATCGGCTGAGCCGCTGACCACATCTGAACCCAATCTAGACGGATAGGAGACGCCAATATGGCTGCTAAGGACGTCAAATTTGACACCGATGCCCGCAACCGGATGCTCAAGGGTGTGAACATCCTTGCCGATGCGGTGAAAGTCACGCTGGGCCCCAAGGGTCGTAATGTCGTGATCGAGAAATCCTTTGGCGCACCGCGCATCACCAAAGACGGTGTAACGGTTGCCAAGGAAATCGAGCTTGAGGACAAGTTCGAGAACATGGGCGCGCAGATGGTGAAAGAAGTCGCCAGCCGCACCAATGACGAAGCCGGCGACGGCACCACCACTGCAACGGTTCTGGCCCAGGCCATCGTGCGCGAAGGCATGAAGTCGGTTGCTGCCGGCATGAACCCGATGGATCTGAAGCGCGGGATCGACACGGCCGTTTCGAAAGTGATCGAACACATCAAGGCCGCGTCCCGTGAGGTGAAGGATTCCGATGAAGTCGCTCAGGTCGGCACCATCTCGGCCAACGGCGAAGCTGAAATCGGTCGCCAGATCGCAGACGCGATGCAGAAGGTCGGTAATGACGGTGTGATCACCGTTGAAGAAAACAAGGGTCTGGAAACGGAAACCGAAGTCGTCGAAGGCATGCAGTTCGACCGCGGTTACCTGAGCCCCTACTTCGTGACCAACCCCGACAAGATGACGACCGAGCTGGAAGACGCGGTCATCCTGCTGCACGAAAAGAAGCTTTCGTCGCTGCAGCCGATGGTTCCGCTGCTTGAGAGCGTGATCCAGTCGTCGAAGCCGCTTCTGATCATCGCGGAAGACGTGGAAGGCGAGGCTTTGGCCACGCTGGTCGTCAACAAGCTGCGTGGTGGCCTGAAGATCGCTGCCGTCAAGGCACCGGGCTTTGGCGACCGCCGCAAGGCCATGCTGCAGGACATCGCGATCCTGACCGGTGGTCAGGTGATCTCGGAGGACCTGGGTATGAAGCTGGAGTCGGTCACGATCGACATGCTGGGCACCGCCAAGCGGGTTTCGATCACCAAGGACGAAACGACCATCGTCGACGGTCAGGGCGAGAAGGCCGAGATCGAGGCACGCGTTAGCCAGATCCGTCAGCAGATCGAAGAAACCACGTCGGACTATGACCGTGAGAAGCTTCAGGAACGTGTGGCCAAGCTGGCTGGCGGCGTTGCCGTCATCCGCGTCGGCGGCATGACCGAGGTTGAAGTGAAAGAGCGCAAGGACCGTGTCGACGACGCGCTGAACGCGACCCGTGCCGCCGTTCAGGAAGGCATCGTTGTTGGCGGTGGCGTCGCTCTGGTTCAGGGTGCGAAGTCGCTGGAAGGCCTTAAGGGCGAAAACAGCGATCAGGATGCCGGTATCGCCATCGTGCGCAAGGCTCTGGAATCGCCGCTGCGCCAGATCGCCCAGAACTCGGGCGTGGATGGATCGGTCGTGGCCGGCAAGATCCGCGAGTCGGACGATGCGACCTTTGGTTTCAACGCACAGACCGAAGAGTATGGCGACCTGTTCAAGTTCGGCGTCATCGACCCGGCCAAGGTTGTCCGGACCGCTCTGGAAGATGCAGCTTCGGTTGCCTCGCTCCTGATCACGACGGAAGCCATGGTTGCCGACAAGCCCGCCAAAGAAGGCGCTGGCGCCGCCGGTGGCGGCATGCCCGACATGGGCGGCATGGGCGGCATGATGTAATGCCCGTCCCGGACCTGATCCGGGGCTTCGAGCTTAGGGAAAGGGCGCCTGCGGGCGCCCTTTTTGTTGGCTGAGAAGGGCAGGTTTGAGGCCAAACTGAAGTCTGCAGCAGACTGGCCGAATGTCTGTAGCCGGATCGTCGCCGCCTCAAGTATTAGACCATACAAAATGCTTGACCTGATATAATATGCATCAGGTAACGCATATTGATTGATGTATGGGAGCTCGAGACGCAAATCACATCTGACCAATGCCGCGCGGGGCGCAGCCTGTTGAACTGGAGCCAAGATCAGCTTGCCACCAACGCCGCTGTGTCACGTGCCACGATCGCTGACTTCGAGTCCAACGCTAGGAAACCGATGAAAAACAACATGCGGTCCATCGCAGACAGTATGTTCGCTGCTGGGGTCGAATTCGTACCGGAAGAAGGCAGCAAGGGTGTTGGTGTCCGCTTCCGCGAACGAAAGCTCGAATATGTGGGAAACGTGCGGATCAATCGTTTTGACAACAACGCCGCTATCAGGATGCGATATGCCGGGGAGGAATTTGTTTGTGTCATCGACCTCGACGCAGTTGACAACTTCCACAGAGCAAATCTGTCCACAGACGACCAATACGCTGATGCAATAAGCAACATCTTTCACTTAGTTCTCGCGGCAGCAGAACGCCATGCAGCGACTCAAGTCAGCGAAGGTAGACTCCTCGTCACATACGACATGTTGCAAAATGGGTGAAAGGCTTCAGCTTCTCCCGCATGTCCCCCATGTTGAGGAAACGGTCGATCTCCTTCAGAACGTGATTGGGCGGCACATGAGCGTCCAGGTCGAACTCATAAAACAGCTGCGCTTCAACCCTTTGAGTGCCCATCATCGCTCAATCCTCCCGATCTTGATAAATTAAGTGAATCAAACGACTTGCCTCACTGCAACACAGAGTTTTTCAACAGCATCGGCCGTCTTCATCCGCACAGCATGGGCCCCTGAACCAGATGCTGCGTGCGCTTCGAGCTCCGCTCCAAGCTCAATATCTACCGATGCTGCGCTTTGGTGGATTATCGGCTTGGTACTGTCTAAACCCACCGTTATTCCCGCCAGTCGTTCTGTAGCTTCCATTGCTTGGAGCGGTGATTTGTCGGTAGCGACCCGCTTACTGCGACAAACATTTCGGTTGCTTCCGGCATTTCCTGACAATAAAAATCAGATATAGCCAGGAAAGTTCCGCGACCGCGCTTTTGCGCGCCCAAGCCAGAGTGACATGACCAGAAAAAGGAAACGTATCCCTTTCCATGGGCACGTGGCTTTTGCAAACATGAACAGGCTTGTGACTTACATGTTGCCCTACAGGGGGACGATGATCGTCGTCGTGTTGGCGATCCTCGCCGTAACGGCAACAGGTTTGCTGGCGCCTTGGATGATACGCGAGATCGTATTGACCATTGAGATGGGCGCGCAAGATGCGGCCGCACGCCTGACGTTGATCGCTGCAGCCCTTGTCATGATCTATGTCGGGCGCAGCACAGCTGAAGCAGCCGTGTTTCACTATTCTCATGTTGTCGCCTTCAAGACCTGCCGAGATTTGCGCGATGCGGTTTACGCCCACCTGCAACGGCTGTCGCCGAGCTGGTTTGCCGCGCGCAAATCGGGCGACATCACCAAGCGGGTGATTGATGATACGCTCAAACTGGAGCCTGTGATCGCAGATGCGGTCTACGGGTTCGTGGTGTCAATCATCCTGTCGCTTGGCATTCTGATCATCCTGTTCAACCTATCGCCGGTCTTGACGCTGCTCGCACTGATCCCTTTGCCGGTTGCGTTGTTCATCATGTTCTCTGTAGGCAGCAAGGCGATCCCATCGTTTGACAACGAGGCCGACCGAGAGGGCGATCTGGCAGCATTGGTGCAGGACCATGTCAGCGGTATTCGCGAGATCCAGATCTTCAATCAAGAGGCCGCGACGCTGCGCAGGTTCATGCGCAAATCCGACTTTCTGGCGCGGCGGCAAATCCGGTCTCGGACGCTGATTGCACCGTTTGATCCTGCGGTTGAAGGCGCGATTGGGGTGTCCACTGCTTTGGTCGTGCTTGTCGGCGGGCGCATGGCCTTGGCAGGTGACCTCGCCGTTGCTGATCTGGTGGCGTTCATCCTGTACATCGTGACGCTTTATCAGCCGTTGTTCACGGTTGTTGAGGCCACAGAAGCGGTGCAGCGCGGCCTGTCCAGCCTCAAGCGCGTCAATGACCTGCTGGATACGCAGCCAGAGGTCGCGAACCCTGTGACACCGCGTAGCCTGCCGTCCCCTTTACGTGGTGAGATTGCGCTCGAGGGTGTCAGTTTTCGGTATCGTGACGATGGACCCGTCTTGCAGGACCTGACCCTTACCATTCAGCCCGGCGAAACCTTGGCGGTGATTGGCCCGACGGGGGCGGGCAAATCGACACTCGCCCATCTGATTGCGCGGTTCTACGACGTGACTTCGGGCAAGATTACACTGGACGGTATCGACTTGCGCGATATCCCACTTGCGGACCTGCGGCGCAACACGGCGATGGTGTTGCAGGATGTGTTCCTGTTCAACGGGTCGATCCGTGACAACATCCGGTTTGGCGATCAAATGGCCGACGAGGATGCGGTGATCGCCGCCGCAAGGGCCGCTGGTGCGCATGACTTCATCAGTGCTTTGCCGAAGGGCTATCAGACGATTGTTGGCGAACGCGGCATACGGCTGTCGGGTGGGCAGAAACAGCGTATCTCCATCGCGCGTGCACTTCTCAAGAAAGCCCCGCTCTTGATTTTGGACGAAGCAACCAGCGCGATTGATACCGAAACCGAAGCCGCCATTCAGGACAATCTGAATGTCTTGCTGACCGGATGTACCGCAATTGTGATTGCTCACCGCCTGTCCACGATCCGACGGGCCGACAGGATCGCCGTGCTGGAAAACGGACGGCTGATGCAACTTGGACCCCATGATGAAATTGCAGAGCAAACCGGTGCCTATGCGCGGCTTTTGCAAGCACAGGAGACTGCTGCATGACAACCAATTCACCTTTGACAGCAAGCGGACTCTCGGTCGGTTATAGCGACGCAACCATCGTCAAAAACATTGATCTGGAGATCGCGGCAGGCCAGATCACGGCGCTTGTGGGTCCGAACGGGTGCGGGAAATCGACCTTGCTCAAGGCCTTTGCGCGGATCCTGAAGCCCAAGACCGGCCATGTGACGCTGCAAGGCAAGCCGATCACGTCTTATCCCACACGCGAGGTGGCGACCCGCTTGGCGATCTTGCCACAAGGGCCCGTTGCCCCCGAAGGTTTGACCGTGACCGAATTGGTGGCCCAAGGTCGGTTCCCGCACCAGACTCTGTTTCGCCAGTGGTCTCCCGGTGACCGCGAGGTGGTAGAGCGGGCCATGGACATGACGGATTTGACAGAGTTCGCCGACCGTCCCGTCCACAGCCTGTCTGGCGGGCAGCGCCAGCGCTGTTGGCTGGCGATGGTGTTGGCGCAGGATACGCCGCTTCTGTTGCTCGATGAACCAACGACCTTCCTCGACCTCAAAGTGCAGGTGGATCTGATGGCGCTGCTCTCGCGCATTGTGCACGAGGACGGGCGCACCATGGTTCTTGTCCTGCACGAGTTGAACCTTGCCGCCGCTTTTGCCGATCGCATCGTGATGATGCGCGAAGGAGAGATTGTCGCGGAAGGCACCGGCGCAGAGGTCATCTGCCCCGACCAACTGCGCGCGGTTTTTGATCTGCGGTCTGATGTGATCGCGGATCCTGAAACGGGCCGCCCGGTGTGTTTGCCACGCACGCCGGATCATGTGCCCATGCGTGCACTGGCGGCAGCCGCGGAATGAGCGCGAAACGCACCATATTTGCCGCTACCGGGTTTTGGCTATGCCTCGGAGGGGTCGTGCTGGCGTTCTTGTGGCACATCTCGGTCGGCGCAAAGGCAATCCCGCTGGGGATTGTTTGGCAGGCCATCACAGCCCCGCAAGATGGGGTGTTTGACCATGTGGTCGTCCGAGATCTGCGGATGCCCCGTGCGATCTTTGCGATCAGTGTGGGTGCGGCGCTGTCGGTTGCTGGCGCTTTGATGCAAGGGGTGACGCGGAACCCGCTGGCGGAGCCGGGTATTCTGGGCCTGATGGCGGGGGCGACCTTTGCGGTGATCATCGGGATTGGATGGTTCGGGCTTGCCGGTACGGCGTATGTGCCGTTGTTCGCGGCCATCGGCGCCTTGATCGGCGCCGTGTTGGTCTGGACCATCGCAAGTGCGGCACCGGGGGGTGCGACACCGCTGACGCTGATCCTTTCAGGGGCTGCGGTGGGTGGATTTCTCTATGCGATTGAAAGTGCTGCGATCCTGCTGAACGAGGACACATTTCGCAATTTCCGGGTCTGGTTGTCCGGCTCACTGGCCAGGCGTGATATGGCAACCTATCTTTGGGCGCTGCCGTGGTTCATCGCCGGTTTGATCGCTGCATTGGTGATCGCCCGTCAGGTCACAGCACTGGCCATGGGCGAGGAAACGGCAGCAGGACTTGGCGTCGATACGTTCCGGATCAAGGTTATCGCGTTAGGGGCGGTCGTTGTTCTGACAGCGGCGGCGGTTTCTGTCGCAGGGCCACTTGGATTTGTCGGACTGGTCATCCCGCATGTGGTGCGCCTGTTCGTGGGATCGGACTACCGCCTGATTGTGCCGTTCTCGGCGATTGTCGGGGCGGGCTATGTCACGCTGGTTGATATCGCAGCCCGTGTTGTGCTGGCGCCCGTCGAAATCTCGACCGGGATCGTCACCACGATGCTGGGCGCGCCAATGTTCATCTGGTTGGTGAGGGCCAAGCTATGAGCACGACAACGTTAGAAGGCTTTGGCGGGCGGCTCGCCCTGCGTGTGCCATACCGCGCCGTGCTTGTCAGCTTATGTCTGACGGTCGCGATCATCGGCGTGCTGACATGGAGCCTGATGACGGGGTCTTACCCGCTTGATGGCGCGCAAGTCTGGGCAACATTGTTTGGCGACCCACCATCCGACACGGCATCTACCGTCGTCTGGGAATTTCGGTTTCCGCGCACCTTGGTCGCTTTTATCGTTGGCGCGTTTCTGGCCTTTTCAGGGGCAGCACTGCAATACGTCGCGCGCAATCCCCTTGCAGATCCCAGTCTTGTGGGGGTCAGCCAAGGTGCAGCTTTGGTTGTCGTCTCGGTCACAATTCTGGCCCCGGGCATGGGATATTACCTGCGGCCAATTCTGGCCTTTGGTGGATCACTGGTCGTCGCGGCATTGATCCTGCTGGCATCATCATCGCAGCGCGGGGGCGAAACGCTGCGCTTCATTCTGATGGGGATCGGGGTCGCGGCGCTGATTTCATCCATTACATCAGCCCTGCTCACTTACGGTGATATCGACCGCGCGATGTCAGCACTGGGCTGGCTTGCCGGGTCCGTGCATTCGGTTGGCTGGGACGAAGTCCGCTGGCTCACGGTGACAGCGATCTTTGTCGTTCCTGCGTTCATGGCAGCCGCACGCCCCCTTTCCGCGATCCGGTTCGGCGAAGACGTGGCCACGGGTCTTGGCATCCGGGTGCGCATGGCGCGTTGGGGCTTGATTATCCTGGCCGTGGCACTGGCCGCAACGGCCGTTGCTGCCGTAGGTCCCTTGGGGTTCGTTGGCCTGATTGCGCCGCATCTGGCCCGCCGTCTGGCGCACTCTGGTGTCGGTATGCATCTGGTGCTGACCGGATTGACCGGTGCTTTGCTGGTCGGTCTGGCTGATTTCGCAGGGCGCGCCGCCTTTGCCCCGATTCAGATCCCCGCCGGACTGGTCACCGCGATTATCGGCGTGCCCGTCTTTGTCGCCTTGATCCTCAGAACACAGGCACGATCACAACTCTAAAGAACACACCATCGAAAGACCGGTCAGGCAGCATCGCCGCCACCCAGCCGTTCCAAAATCAGAAGGAACCTGATCTATGAAGCCGCCGCTGCACACAAGCGTTATCGCACTTCTTGCCTTTTCTGCGCCGGCCTTCGGGCAAGACCTGACCACGATAAAGGACGATATGGACCGGACTGTCGAAATCCCGTCCAACCCGCAAACCGTTGTCATCACCGGCGGCGAGGAGTTGGTCGCCATGCTGACCTCAATCGGCTATGTCCCTGCGGGGATGGCTTGGGGATATCAGTCCGATGTCAGACAGACGATGGAGGGGATCGGCGGCGACGTTGGTGACCTGAGCGAGATGGCCATCGTGGGAGAAACCGGCGACCTTGACTATGAGGCTATCGCAGCCCTCGGGCCTGATCTGATCCTTGATTGGTGCTGGCAGGACGGAAAACTCGACAAGTTGCCGCAAATCGCGCCGACGGTCTGTTTCAACCCGCGCTTCAATACCTTCGGACTAGATGCAGCGGCGGGCGGTGAGCGTTATGCAAAGCAACGCGTCATTGCGGGCCTCGTCGGGTTGGAGGATGCCCTGGACGAGCAAATCGGCACATATGAGGCGCTGCTAGCTGACGTCACAGCGCGCCACGCTGATGTCCTGCCCGACCTGGAATGGACGTTCCTTGATACCGGCGATGATTTCATTCCGCATATGTATGACGGGGTGAAGTATTACACCTATTCCTATCACGCGGTGATGCAGGACCTTGGCCTGAAGGAATCCGACGCGATGAACACCGCGACCCGGACCGCATTCGGATATGATCACGACGACGGCTACGCTCAAGTCTCGCTGGAGCTCGTCCCGGAATATGCGGCTGACCCGATCTTTGTGGGTCGCTATGACGATGCGCCGCTGGGCGATCTCTAAGGCCCCTTTCCCAGAACATAGCAAGGCAGCGCATCCTTCGCGCAACCCAGCGGACACTGCAAACGAAGGAAACACCATGAACACGAAACTTGCCGCATCATGCCTATCTATCTGTTTGGTGTCGCCCGCTTTGGCGCTGGATTGTGCTGACGGCCAAAGCGCCTTTATCCATGCAGGCGGTGAAACCTGCATTCCTGAACAGCCGCAACGCATCATCGGTCTGCACGATCAATCCGTCACGCTGACCCTTGTTGAATTGGGCGCTCCTGTTATCGGCAGCCATGGCCGCGTGGATGACGACGAACAACTCTACATGCGTTCGGTTGATCTTCTCTTTGGTCTTGATTTCGACAGCGGCCAGATCGGCTTTGCCGGCACTTGGGATCAGATGGATTTCGAAGCGATGGCGGCGATGACACCTGATCTGATCATTGGTCGCGAAAACGACATGGATGCACACGATAAATATGAAGCCATCGCGCCTACAGTTTTCATCGCCGATACACCGGCGGACCCAATGGCCTTTCCGCGCGGAATTGCCGATGCGGCAGGCGTCAGCGATACCTATGAAGCACAGCTTGCGATCTATGAAGCAAACCTTGAACGTGCAAGATTTGCTTTACCGCAGGTGCAAGGGGCCACTTACTCCAAAATACAGGGGTGGGAGGGTAAACTCGAAGTCTACGCCGGTTATGGTGGGTTGACCAAAGTGCTGGCCGATCTGGGTTTTGAGCGTGGAACTGCTGGTCAGGAAATGGCAGATCGTGGTGTGGTTTGGGGCGAAGAGGTCAGCGCGGAAATCCTGCCCGAACTTGAGGCGGACTACCTGTTTGACACGTACACAATCGCCTACGGTGACACGCTGGCAGACCCCGCTTTACGCCTGAATGACGCGGTGCCGGGATGGTGTGACTTCCTGACGGCCTGCAGCGAAGGCCGTTACATCGTGCTGCCACGCGAGTATGCAACAGGATTTTCCTTCACCCAGTTGAACATGCTGTTGCAGATGATCACCACCAACGTGGCCACAAGTGCGGCACCGCAAGGCTAAGCCGCCACGAGAACATCAACCATGCGGTCAGGCAGCTATCGCGCCACCCAGCCGTTCCAAAAACCTCACGGAACTTTGGCTTATGAAACATGTACTCAACACCGGCGCGGCACTCGCCGCTTTGGCCACGCAAGCATTAGCAGACTGCAATGATGATCAGCGCGCTTTTGTCGATGACCGCGACGTCAGCGTTTGCATCCCCTCCGACCCGCAACGGATTGTCACGACAGTGGACGAGGCGATTTTCGTTCCGCTTTATGAGCTGGGGGTTGTTCCGATAGGCACTACCGGGTCCACTTTGCCCGACGGCTCGCATTTCATTCGCGGCGGCATGAACAACGTCGGGGTCGATTTTGATTCCGCCGATAACGTCGCCTTTATCGGTGACTACGAATTCATCGATTACGAGACAATTGCCGCGTTGAACCCTGATTTGATTATCGTCGGGCATTGGGGTGATTGGTTCAATGGGGATATTGAGAAACTGTCGCTGGTTGCGCCCACAATCAGTATTAACATCGAAGAACGCACGGGCTTTGCCACCCACGACTACCTTGCCGATATCACCGGGACCCAAGCGGAACTGGCAGAGGTCAAGGCGCGCTACACCTATCAGATCGAGACATTGCGCAGCTTGGTGCCCGAAGGGACAACCGCATCCATTTTGATCCCCGGTGACGGGGAGCTCTATGCGTTTCACACTTGGCCTGGGCTTGGCCAAATCCTGCGCGATGCGGGTATTGATGCGCCGGATATCATCAACGACATCCCGGAAGGTCAGTCCGACACTTTTTCGGCCGAAGTGTTGGAGCAATTCGATGCGGACTGGGTGTTTCTTTCTTACGCCAACCAGAACGGCGAAACGCCTGCAGACGCCATTGCCAATATGGATGCATTGCTACCATCTTGGTGCGCGGCACTCACTGCCTGTCAAGAAGGACGGGTCATCCCAGTCCCCGTTGTCGAGGCCGCAAGCTGGTCGCCTGACGCATTCTTTGCCACGACGATGATGCTGATCGGCACAATGGGAAACCCACTGAATTACAACTGATCAAAAGTGCAAGCCAGCCTCGACCGGGGGCGGGCCAGCATCATGCACCGATGCGAAAGGACGCGCTTTCAAACATCTCAAGTTAGTTTTGGCGACGCTAGTGATAACGGTATCTCCTGCTTTTGCGCAGGAATACCCTCTGACAATCGAACATAAGTTCGGCACGACAATCATCGAAACGGCGCCGACGCGTTTGGCCAGTGTGGACTATAACGGTGCTGACAACCTGCTGGCCCTTGGTATTCAGCCCGTGGCGATCCGGTACTGGTATGGCGATACTGAAAATGGGCTATGGCCTTGGGCACAATCGTTGCTGTCATCCGATCCGGAAGTCCTGCGGGGCGATCTGAACTTTGAGCAGATCGCGGCATCCGAACCTGATGTCATCCTGGCCATCTGGTCGGGCATCACCCCGGATGAGTATGACCAACTGTCCAAGATCGCACCTGTTGTTGCCGTGCCGAAAGGCGTGGGCGATTATGCTTTGCCATGGGATCAGCTTGCGCTGATCGCTGGCGAAGCAACGGGCAAGTTGGAAGAGGCTGAAAAGCTGGTCGCAGACCTGCGCGCAGATATTGCCGCGATGGCGGCGCGCAACCCCGAATGGCAAGGTCTTACTGCCGCTGTCGCATATTATTGGAACGACACGCTGGGCGTCTACGCGGGCAACGATGTTCGGCCCTTATTGCTATCCAACCTTGGGTTTCGTGTCCCTGACCAAGTCACCGAAGCCACGCCAAGCGGGGAGTTTGCCCTCTCGTTCTCAGAGGAAGAATTGGAGATCATTGATGCCGACGTTCTGATTTGGGTCACGAATGGCAGCCAAGACCAACGGAATAAGATCGAAGGCCTTGCCCTGCGTCCGGCACTCATGGCGTTCCAAGAGGGGCGAGAAGTGTTCACGGACAGTGTTCTAACGGCGGCGTTCAGCCACGGGTCAATCCTCAGCCTGCCTTTTGCGCTTGAGCAGCTGGAGCCAAAGATCAACGCGGCAATCGACGGCGGTACGGCCACAGACGTTCCAGAATAATCCACCATTTTCACACCGAAAGGATGACACGATGAAACCCCTCATCAAGATCACCGCCTTTATCTTACTCACCGCAACCCCCGCCGCTGCACTTGATTGCGCGGACGGCTTTCGTGCGTTCGCCCATGCCGCTGGCGAAGACTGCATTCCTGCAAACCCAGAACGCATCGTCACACTCCAAGACCAGAACGGGCTTTTGCCGCTGTTGGAACTGAATGTCACACCCGTTGGCAGCGCGGGCCATATCACCGACGACGGCCCCGTGTTCCGCAGGTTGCGTGGCTTTGATGCGACGGACATCGCTTTCATCGGATCATACCGGGAACCTGATGCCGAAGCCGTTGCCGCCCTTGCCCCTGACCTGATCATCGCAACCCCGTGGCCCCAGGGCGCCTATGAAACCTACAGCCGCATCGCGCCAACCATCATTATCGACATGTTCAGTCAGCCGATGGACGCAACCCTGCTGCAATTTGCTGACGCGGTGGGCCGTATGGACGAGGCCGAGGCCCTTCAGGCCCAATTCGAAGCAGAAATCGCGACAATCCGGCAAGAGATTGACGATGTCCTGCCTCAAACGACCGTCTCTTTCGTCCAATATTGGGACAACACAATCTCAGGTGTTCCCAACAAGCAGTCTCTCAGCCTTGCCATACCTGCTTTGGATATTGTCCGAACACCTTATGAGCAAACGATTGACGACTGGGTCCCTCTGTCGGTCGAGATATTGGGGAACAACCCATCTGACGTCATGATCCTGATCGCCAATGCAGATGATCAGATTGGGTCAATGGATCCCGCCGTCGCTGAATTCATGGCCAATCCTGTGGTGCAAGCGACCGAAGTGGCAAAGGCGGGTCAGGTTTTTGCCGTCGATAGCAAATCCGTCTACGGCACCTCTTGGGGGTCCGTTCTGGATGCGGCGCGTGCCTTCGCCAATGTGATCGGACAGGATGGCATCAATCGCGATCTCGTTGTCGAATGAGCCAGATGCCGCGCGTCCTCCACGATCTATTGGCAGATCTCACGCCGCTGGAGGGCGCGTTCTCTCCTGTCCTCAGGCTGGACAATTCGTCTGCGGCCAGCCTGTCACTATCGGACGTGACAGACGACTGCGCCCGCCGCCTGATTGCGGACGCAATTCTCAATGAACCGGGCGGCGACGCAAAACTCGCGGCGGCGTACCTGATTGGAACGGTGTCATGGAGTATCTGTGAACCCATTGCAGGTCTGGCTCTGCGCGGCCTTTGGCTTGTAGCCGCAAAACCCGATGCCATCAGCCTGTCTGAACGGTTTGTGCATTGGGAAGAAGATGGCGAAAAAGGGGTGAGCCTCGCATTTGACCTCAACATCCACGAAGGTGCGGTGGCTTCTTCTTCCCAACACCCCGCAAGAATGAGGGCCGAGAGAAACAGAGCTGGAACTCTTAAGTATGCCATTGGAAGCTTTCCTTCCTGAGTGATGGGGTGATGGTCGCGCCGCGAAGTGCGGCATGCTGGGGACGGCTCCGTCAGCGAGCGCCGCTTACATGTTGCCGACCTTCTTGTGGTTCGCCACGAGCCGGTGGAGGCCGCGAACGAAGTCCCAGATCGCGACAATCCCGCCCATGAAAAGCGTCCTGGCGGCCCGGAAAGAAAACGGCGGAACGGCCTTGAGTTCGCGGGACCGAACTTGCTGGCCCTTCGCGACAGCACCGAGGATTGCGTCCATGTCGTCTGCGTTGTTCCAGATGCTGCGGAACAGGATCTTTCCGTCTGGCGCGATCACGAAAATCGAGTTCGGCATGGTCCCGTAACGCCGGTGGGCGGTCCCGTTCACATCATCGACAAGGATGGTGCGCGCGTCGCCATAGCGTCGCTTGGTCTTTTTGGCGGCGTCGATCTTTTCGGCCTCTGTCCGGTGTTGCGGCTGAAGCTCGCCTGGATGGGCTTCGCGCACATACAGCAATACATGGTCGAGTTCCGGATACTTCTCCATCAGCTTCATCATTGGCGGGACACTTTGCGCGTACATCGGACAGGTCATGCTGCCGGTCTCGAGAACGAGTGGCTTTTCGTTGAGATAGTCGGACAGGTGGACAGTTTGACCGTCCAGCTTGCGCAGTTTGGCATCCTTGAACGTGTCGCCGGCCTTCAAGCCATCATCGACGGTAAAGTCGTACTCTTCGGGGGTGAACCGACGGTAGCCATAGGTGTTCGATTGTGTGTTGGTCATCGGACTTCTCCTGTTTTGGGGTGGTAGGGCTTAGGCGAGGGCTTGCAGGGCCAGCACGGCCACAAGCGTGCTCAGCGTCATCAACAGTCCGCGGTGATGGAGCAGCGCCAGCGCGCCGAGACCGTCGCGCACGGCGACCACGTCCCCGTCAGAGGGCACGGTATCGACGCCGCGGATATCCTTGAAAAGGCGGGCAACGATCAGGCCCAGCTGCACAAAAAACAGCGTCGCCAAGGCGATGCTGGCTGTCGAGAATCCGGTCTGCACCAGCAGGACGATTACTAGAAGCGTCGCGGTGCCCATCGTCGTCATCATGGTCGGCGGCAGCAGGTGGATCACCCGCTTTAGAATGGTATGCACCTTACGCGCCTCGTCATCGCCGACCTGCGCCGAATGCGGCGCCCACATCAACCGCCAGACCGGTTTTTCGATCAACGACAGCACTACGAAAATACCGGTGCCGAGGCCGAGCAGGCCAGTGAGGAGTGACATCAAGACATCGGGCATTGCGCTTCCTTTCTTGGGTTTGTTCGATCGGCCTCGTTGACAAAGGCTATGGAACCGATCATGTTGTCGTCGTCTACATAGAGTGACATGTAGGCGTTGTCAACATTATGAGAGAAGATAAAGTGAACGCGCCTTATCATCACGGAAATCTGCGCCAGGCCTTGCTAGATCGCGCGATTGAAACCTTGGGTGAAAAGGGGGTGGAAGGCCTGAGCCTGCGAGGGTTGGCGCGCGACCTCGGTGTCAGCCATGCGGCACCACTCCGCCATTTTGCGACGAAGTCGGATCTGCTGAATGCGATTGCCGTGGAAGGTGTGGGCAGTCTCTTCGCCGCGTCAGAAGCCGCGGATGCCGACCCACCAGGACCGGCTCGCCTGCGCGCGATGATGCTGGCTTACATCGACTGGGCCAAAGATCATAGTGAACTCCACCACATCCTGAGAAATCCCGACGTGATGCGTCACGCGTCAGAGGATCTGACGACCTTGATTGCGGGTTTTTCAGAACGGTGGCGGGAGGAGATCAAGGCGGCCCAGGATACCGGCTGGCGCAGCAACGTTGATCCCAATGTCTTGTTTCTTCACATCGTTTCGCTGACAGCGGGCACAGCAATCGTTACGACTGAAGAGGTGTATCAACGTCGTGTCGCGACTCCAGAGACGCGGTCGAACATCGAAGCGTCAATAGATTTGTTCTTGCGCTAGCGTTCGAGTGCTCAAGGACAAGTGACTCTTCCAATCGGGTTGGGACGCGCCGTGAAACTACTGCTTCCGCAACCGGGTTCACGAAAAATCTCGGGTGTTGTCAAACAAGCCGTCGGTTTTCCGCACAGCGAATATCGGGAATGAGGTTTTCGGGTATTATTCGGAATAACTTAGTCGGTTGAGCGCTGAGGCGGTCACAACAACTCTCGGATATAGAGTTACTCCGAGATGCGCGAACGTCGGACAGGCCGGACGGTCAAAATAATGGGACCCACAATCCGGATATCGACACTGGTGAGTCGATTGTCCTCCACCGCATTTCTTTACTGCCTGCCATAGCTTCATGGTAAATGATGAGTAGCCCGAATAATCTAGAAAGGAGGCAGGTCATGGCCCCGAGATTTGAGGGTGGAAAAAACATCGCGATGAAGGTTCCGCCGCATCAGTTCGATCAGACTGTCGCATTTTACAAAGACACTCTTGGCCTTGAGGAGATAGGAGGGCCATCAGGCGATGCGGTGGGCTTCAAGTTTGGAGCAAACAACCTGTGGATCGACAAAGTGACGGCCATGAGCCAAGCTGAGTTGTGGCTTGAGATTGTGACCGACGACACGAAAGAGGCGGCGAAGCTCCTGAAAGAAGCAGGCGTTGCGCGCTGCGACGAGATCGAAGACCTTGGCGAGAACTTTGATGGCTACTGGGTCTCGAGCCCGGCATCAATCATTCACCTCGTAGATGCCGAATCAGAGTCGTGGGAATAGCTTCTTTCAAAGCAGGCGAACCGCTCGGCGCAGCTCGGCAATCCGTTTGAGTTGGGCTTATTCAAGCGGCCAAACCTCAACCACGCCGTGCGCCACCGCGCAGGGAACATTGGATACCTTACTAATCGCTTCCTCCAGATCGTCCGCTTCAATCAGCGCGAACCCTGCAATGGGAAGATCGGCGGACATGAACGGGCCTGTTTCGGTCGATACGCCATCGGCATCCGGGTTTCGGACGAGAACCGGATTTCCGGCGATGCCGATGATCGCACCTTCGGCGACGAGCCTGGCGTCTTGTTCATGGGCGGCGTCCCGCACTTCGGGAGATGTACGATCATATCCGACACTGTCGCCATAACCGATTGTCAGAAACTGCGGCATCTGATTTTCCCTTCAATTCTCATTTGAGGATTGCATTGCGACCTCGGCCTCGTAGGCGGCCTGCAACCGCTCCGATACGGGTGGTCCGTCCCAGATGTCGGGAGTACCCAGATGGCGTGCGCGCAATTCGTCCATGAATGCGGCTTGCAGTTCCGGTCCGCCGTCCTCCAGAACCTTGTTGCGGATCGCGAGCTCCGGTGCGGTGGGCAGGAACTGCCGGCCCCAGGCGCCGAGTGCGATCATTGCGGGCAGGAGGGCGATGGCCATTTCGGTCAGGCTGTAGATCGTTCGCTGCTTGTGGTTCGGATCGGGTGCGGACGTCAGAAAACCCGCCGCCTCAAGCGATTTCAGACGGCTTGCCAGGATGTTGGTCGCGATGCCTTCGAGAGAGTTGGTCAGGAGATCCCGGAACGTGCGTTTATCGCCGAACATGATGTCCCGGAGGAGCACAATGCTCCAGCGGTCGCCGAGCGCTTCCGTTGCGAGATTGATGGGGCATCCTGATCTTTGGGTCATGTACGAAGACTACCCTGTGCCGATTGCAAGTTGCAATCAGTGCGTATCTATGTAATCTGATTGCGACTTGCAACCGGTTAGAGGGGAGTCTATTCATGCAAGTTCATCATGACACGATCACAATCGAGCGGGAGTTCGCCGTCTCACCGGCGCAGCTCTTCGCGGCCTACGTCGACCCATCCCTACGGGAAGCCTGGTCCACGCCGTCGCCGACTGCCGAGGTCCGGATCGACGCCGCGGAGGTGCGGACCGGCGGAACCGAGCGCGGTCGCTGCGGTACGAAGGGCGATCTGCGCTGGACCACGGAAGTTTCCTATCTCAGCGTAGAGGCAGATCGGCACATCATTTTCACTGAAGTCCTCAAGGAGGGGGCGCAGATCCTGACGATCGCCCTGATCACGTTTGACTTCGAAGAGATCGCCGATGGCGGAACGAAGCTCTTGCTCACCGATCAGGTCACGTCGCTCGTCGGCCCGGATGCTATCGAAGGCCACAGGGAGGGATACAGCCAGGCGCTCGAGAATCTAGAGTCCATGACGAAGGGCGAGACCGAGAACGCCTGATGGGAGGCTCGTCTATGGCACTCGAGAGGATCTACGCGCACCTCAGCTGCTCCGATGTCGACGCGAGCGTCGACTGGCACAGCAGGCTCTTCGGGCGCGGGCCCGATACCGACCCGATGGCAGGGCTGATGGAGTGGCATCACGGTGATGCGGCAGGTATCCAGCTTTTCGCCAATTCGGAAGGTGCGGGGTCAGGCGCTATGACGCTGATCGTCAGCGACATTTCCAGCGAAGTGGAAAGACTCGTTGGGGTCGGAATGAAGGTCGGACCCCTGACGGTCGGCGATTTCTCGTCCTTCATTCAGCTTGCAGATCCGGATGGAAATACGGTCACGCTGGCCGAGCCAATTCTCTGAGTGAAGGGAGGGGAAGAGGCGGCCCGCCGCGCTGATCATACACTTCAGATTGACATAATACCAACCAGTCGGTATTGTTGAGCCATGCCGAGACCAACCAAATCACAGCCCGAACGCGGCGACGCCCGCAGCCGCCTTCTGGAGGCGGCGCGCGACGTGATCCGCACCAAGGGCTTCGCGGCGACCACCGTTGATGACCTCTGCAAGGCGGCCGGTGTTACGAAGGGGGCCTTCTTCCATCACTTCAAGAGCAAGGACGCGCTTGGTGTGGCGGCAGCGGAGTTCTGGGCTGAGACGACCAGCCAATTCTTCGAAGGGGCGCCGTATCACCTTCCAGACGACCCCCTTGATAGGGTGCTGGCCTACATCGCGTTCCGCCGCGAAATCATCTCCGACGACATCCCGGCCTTCACATGCCTTGTCGGTACGCTGGCGCAAGAGGTCCACGCGACCGCACCCGAGATTCGGGATGCCGCCGGGGCAAGCATCTTCGGCCATTCCGAAACGCTGGAGGCCGACATCGAGGCTGCGATAAAGGCGCGCGAGATCACGCCAGACAGCTGGTCCGCCGCATCGCTTGCCCGCCATTTTCAGACCGTCCTTCAGGGCGGCTTCATCCTTGCCAAGGCCGGGAACGATCCGGACCTTGCGCGAGACGCCGTCGATCACCTCGACCGCTATGTGCGGTTGCTGTTTGGGCTGGAACCATCGAAGGGAGAAACAACATGACCGATGAGAGAGCCGAGATCGAAGCGCTATTGCAGGGCCTGGGGCGAGCCCATTTCGAAAAGGACGCCGATGCCATCGTATCATGCTATGCGCCCGGCGCGGTGATTTACGGATTGGCGCCGCCTCTTCGCGACGACATCGACCGAGAGGGGATTGCGGCATGGCTCGACACCTGGGACGGCCCGATCCGTATCGACGCCGCCGATCACACGTTGACGGTGGGCGACGGTCTCGCCTGGTCGACGGCGATCAACAGGATGCGCGGAACGAAGACCGACGGAACGGAGGAGGATCTGTGGTTCCGCACAACCATGTGCATGCAAAAAGGGGCCGACGGCTGGCGCATCGCACACGATCATTCGTCGACACCTTTCTACATGGACGGCTCATTGCGCGCCGCCGTCGATCTCGTCCCGGCTGATTGATCGCAGGAGGTTTCCATGCGGCCCAATCTCTATCTCTTCTTTCCTGGCAATTGCTTTGATGCGATGAACCACTATGCCGATGTCCTCGGCGGCGAGATCGTCTCGGTCACACGCAATTCCGATGCGGCCAGTCCCGAGGATCGGATGCCGGGGCCTGACGATGCGGTCAAGAACATGGGTGTCAAGACGGACGGCGGCATGCTCTTTGGCTCCGACGCGCCCGAGGAGTGGCACAAAGCTCCGCAAGGCTTCCGGCTGCAGTTGGAATGCAAAAGCTCAGACGAGTTCGAACGTCTCAACCATGCTCTCGGAAATGACGCCCAAGCCGTCGACATGCCAGCGGGCGAAACCTTCTGGGCCGAGCGCTTCACCATGTTCACCGACAGGTTCGGCACGCCCTGGATGCTGAATTTCACTGGCGCCAAATCCTGAGGGGAGAATGATATGACACTCGACACAAAGAGCCCCGCAACTATCTCGCGCGAAGAATGGCTGACCGCCCTCGAGGCGCTTCGCAACAAGGAAAAGGCGGTGACCGCTCAGCTCGACGCGCTTGCCGCGGAGCGACGCCGCCTTCCGCGGGAGCGTGTCGACCGCGACTACAACTTCGACACGGCCAAGGGCCGCGTGGGTTTGCGCGACCTGTTCGAGGGGCGCAGCCAGCTCATCGTTTATCACCACATGCTGAAACCCGATGACCGCGATCCCTGCTCGGGGTGCTGCATGGTTGGAGACCAGATCCCGCACCTCGCACACCTGCACGCTCGCGACACGTCGCTCGTCTTCGTGGCGCGCGCGTCGATTGACGAAATTGTTGCGCTCAAGGCGCGCTTGGGCTGGCACTTTCCGTTCGTGTCGACCGGCGAGGCGTTCAATCGCGATTTCGGCGTCACGACCGGTTTCGGCCTGAACGTCTTCCTGCAGGAAGACGGGTCGATCTACCGGACATATTTCACGACTGGACGCGGGGTCGAAACGCTCGGAACGCCTTGGGCGCTGCTCGACCTGACGCCCTACGGCCGCCAGGAAAACTGGGAAGATTCGCCTGCCGGGACACCGCAGGGCGCGCCCTACGCATGGTGGCGATTGAACGATGCGTACCAGGAGACACCCTGACCTTTGTCGAATCTCACCCGAAAACGCCCAACAGGAGAACGATCCATGTCCGAGCGCCCGAATTCCCGCCTTTGTATCTTCCTTAAGGAGAATGCCGAAGAGGCCGCGCGGTTTTATGCAGCGACCTTGCCCGAAACCACCGTCGATCACGTCCAGCCCATCGGGCCGGGCATGGCGATGGTCCTCTGGACCTGCCTCGGCACCAGGTACATGCTGATGGACGGCAACGATGCCTTTGCGCCGAAGCACGACCACTCGATCTCGGTCGCCACGCTCGACCAGGCCGAGACCGACCGGCTCTGGGATGCCCTCACCGAGGGCGGATCCGAAGGTCAATGCGGATGGCTCTGCGACCGTTTCGGCGTGCATTGGCAGA
The DNA here is from genome assembly GCA_947503175.1 of uncultured Paracoccaceae bacterium. GTDB lineage: Bacteria > Pseudomonadota > Alphaproteobacteria > Rhodobacterales > Rhodobacteraceae > Ovoidimarina. The sequence goes on along the minus strand of CANNCO010000002.1, from coordinate 348,548 downwards.
TCGTGCCGACCGCGCTGACGCACATGCTTTCCGGCCCCGACCGGGCGGCGGCGGGTCGTGCGCGGGCCGCTATGATGCAAATGAAGAAAATTGACATCGCTGCGCTGGAGGCGGCGGCCGAGGCGGATCCGGTCGTATGACCGGGCTGGTCCTGACCACGCTCGATTGGGTGCCGGAGTTCCCGCGTGGCTTTGTCCGCGACCTGCGGGTGCGGTGGGCACTGGAGGAAGCGTCTCTGCCCTATACGGTGGCGACGACACCCGTCGGCGATGCCGAGGCCCGCTTGCCGTTTCAACCCTTCGCGCAGGTGCCGTGGCTGACGGATGGCGATATCACGCTCTTCGAGACGGGTGCCATCCTGCTTTATCTCGGCGAAAAGAGCACGGCCCTCATGCCAAGAGATTCCGCAGGGCGCGCGAAAGTGCTCGAATGGACCTTCGCTGCGCTCAACTCCGTGGAGATGCCGGCGGTGCCCTGGTCGCTCTACAAGTGGGCGGATGACGAGACGCAGTCGCCCGGCCGCGCGCATCTCGACCGTTTCCTGATGGGTCGCCTCGACCGGCTGGAGGCGGTGCTGGCCAAGCGAGAGTGGCTGGCCGGGGCGTTTTCCGTCGCCGATATCGCGATGTCGGACGTCCTGCGTCAGCTGGAGACCTACGGGCTTTTCGAGGACCGCCCGGCCTGCCGGGGCTACCTGGCGCGCGCGACGGCGCGGCCCGCGTTCAAGAAGGCTTATGCCGACCAGATCGCGCATTTCGAGGCGGCGGACAGGGAGCGCGCAAAGGAGGAGCGTGGAACATGACCGATCTCAGTTGCGCATGTGGCGAGGTGTGCTTGCGGCTCGATGGTCCGCCGATCCTCGCCGCCGAATGCCACTGCAGGAGTTGCCGCGCGGCGGCGGAACGGCTTGGTGCCGCTGTAACGGAAGAGAACAGCGGCACGCGATTCGTCCTGCAGCGCAAGGATCGAGCCGAGATTCTGAGTGGCGCGGATCACCTTGCGAGCTTCCGCCTCAAACCCGATGCGCCGACTCAACGGATCGTCGCGACCTGTTGCGGCAGCCCGATGTGGTTGGAGTTCAAGGGTGGTCATTGGATCAGCGTTTATGCAGCCCGTTGGCCAGAGGGGACGGCGCCAGCGCCAGAGTTGCGTACGATGGTACGAGATGGGCCGCCTGGAACCGACTTGCCTGACGACATTCCGAATGCACGCACGCAGTCCGTGGGGTTCATGGGCCGTCTGTTCTGGGCCTGGGTCCGGATGGGCTTTCGCAACCCGCCGGTTGCCGATGTGAGGAGAACGATCAATGCGTGACGACAAGATCGAAGTCGAGAACATCAACACGCCGGGCCGCACGGAACGGTTGGACCGGGCCAAGTTCGAGGCCATGAGGGAGGCGCTGCTGCCGGTTCTTCCGATCGAGGCGCCCGGGCTGAAGGTTGCCGAGGCCAAGGCCGCGTTGCTGCCGCATCTCGATCAGGACCTGTTTCCGGATGGCGCGAAAGCGGGCTGGTGGTTGAAGGCCGTGCACCTCGATCTCGAGGCCAAGGGGGTGATCGCCCGCGCGCCCGGAAGCCCGGTGCGGCTCTACCGCGTCGCAGACTGCCGAACGTGACGCCGCCGGGGTCTCAGCCAGTGCGCTTTTCATAGCGTAAGAGAACGCCACCGGATGAGAAGGGGCGCGACTCGATCAGGTTGAAGTCGGTCCGAACCCCGTCCGCTTTGAAAAGCGGGTTGCCGCCTCCGAGGACGATCGGAACGAGACAGAGCCGGATTTCGTCCACCAATCCATTCGTCAAGAGGGTCGCCATCAAATCCGCGCTGCCGAAGACGAAGATGTCTTTTCCGTCTGTCGCCTTGAGGTCTTCGATGTGATCCGCGATGTCGCCTTCCAACACGCGGGCGTTGGTCCAGGTTTTCGCCGTCCCGTTCCGCGTCGCGGCGATTTTCTCCGCGGCGTTCATCCGATCCGCAATCGCACTGGTCTCATTGGACCAATAGTCCGCCATCCCTTCAAAGGTGCGCCGACCGAAGAGAAGCGTGCCGACTTCCTCGAGTTGTTCGAGCGAGAAGGCCTCGAGCTCATCGCCCCAGACCGCCGTGTGGAAATCGAGCGACCAGGGCGTGGGTCCTTCGAAGCAGCCGTCGAGTGTCATCAGGTCCCATGTCACCAGCCGTCTCATGTCATCGCCTTTCGTTGCACCTATTCCCAAATACCTCAAACCAGTTGCAAAATGCAATCAGAACATGGTTTCATAGTGTCGGCTTTGAGGTTCGATGGGGCAGAGAGTCTGCCGGCGCAATTGAAGGGAGCGACCCATGGCGAAGTTCGTGTTCGGGATGAAGCAGTCGCTGGACGGCTATGTCGATCATGAAGCTTTCGAGCCGGGCGTTGAGTTGTTTCGCCACTACATCGAACAGGTGCGCGCGGTCAGCGGCAGCATCTACGGACGCCGCATGTACGAGGTGATGAGGTATCGGGACAAGGACGAACCGACCTGGAATGCAGACCGTCGTGACTTTGCCGAAGCATGGCGCGCCCAGCCGAAATGGGTCGTCTCGCGCACGCTGACATCCGTCGGACCGAACGCGACACTTGTGAAGGACGACCTCGCGAGCTTTGCGCAACACCTGAAGAAGGATGTGGCGGGCGAGATACGAATCGCCGGTCCCGAGCTTGCGCACTCTTTGGGCGAACTCGGTCTCATCGACGCGTACCAGATCTACCTCCGCCCCGTGGTGCAGGGAAAAGGCAAGCCGTTTTTCAAGGCGGCGCGTCCCAAACTTCAGTTCGTCGCAAGCGAGGGAATAGGGGAGGATGCGCTGCGGCTCACCTATATTCCGGTTTGAGCAGCGCTGCGGGGACAGTATCAGGTGATAGACGATGGATTATTGACCCGTATACGGTGTGCCATCTTTATCCACAAATCGGCCATCGGAGTTGGCACTCTTCATGTCCGCATCCGAGCAGGTGGTCATGTCATTCGGATGCCGCGATCTGATTTCAAGGTAGGTGGCGGGTCCATTCGATCTGTTGATGAGGTGATGCCCATTCCCGGTGCCCTTGGTAAAGGCCGCGCACTCCCCGGCTTTCAGAACGGTGCCGCCATCGTCTTCGACGAGCACAACCTCGCCCGAGATGATGTACACGAACTCATCCTCATGGGAGTGCCAATGGCGCTGGCTGGACCAGCACCCGGGCGGCAGTGAAATCGGGTTCACGCCGCAGTCTCTTAGCCCACCGGCCTCGCCGATCCGCTGCCGTCTCCGAGACGCACAGGGCGCATTGAAGACTTGCGGATACCCCGTTCCAACATGCACCTCGACGTCGTTCAGATCGATCTTTGGCAGATCGTCAGTTCGCCATTTCGTTCCGATACCATCACGTCCCGCCTACCTCTGCCAGGGGAGCGTTTGAAGATTGCCGAAGGCCCGCACCGGATAACGCCGTTGACTCTATCATAACTGTCCGGCTATGAATATAGATAACCTTTCAGCTATGGATAAGCTTAGTGCAGCACCACGACGATCTCTTCAAATCCCTAGGTGACCCGACCAGACGCGGCCTGTTCGAGCATCTATGTCTGGAAGGGGAGCAGACCGTGCGGTCGTTGACCGATCGTGCCGGCATATCGCAACCTGCCGTATCGAAGCATCTGTCGATCCTCAAGAAGGCCGGATTGATCGCGGGTCGGCAGGATGGCCGACAGACTTACTACGTCGCACGACTCGAGGCCCTTTTGCCGCTGGTGGACTGGGCGGAGGAAATGACCCGGTTCTGGGAGGGCCGGTTCGACCGGCTCGAAGCCCTCCTCAAACGGATGCAGCAGTAATGGCTACGTCCAACACGCGATCCGTGGTTGTCGAGCGGGAGTTTGCGTTTCCCCTCGCCCAGGTCTGGGCGGCCTTGACGCGGCCCGAGCTGATCCATGATTGGCTCATGCCGAACGATTTCCGCCTGGACGTCGGACACGCCTTCAATTTCTCGGCGGAGTGGGGCGAGGTGGATTGCCGCGTGACCGTTGTCGAGCCGATGCGGCGGCTGTCGTATTCCTGGTCGGCGTTCGACGTCGACACCGTCGTGACCTGGACGCTGACCCCAACGGAGAAGGGGACGCATCTGTGTATGGAACAATCCGGATTCAGCACGGATCAAAAGCAGGCGGTCGGCGGGGCGACAGGCGGATGGCGGCGGTTCCTCGACAACCTGGAGCGCACGCTTGGGGAAGAAGGAGGAAGCCAATGAGGTCCTTCAGCGCGAAAGTGCGTTCCTTCCACCGATGGATGTCCATCGTCTTCACCGGATTGGTGATCCTTGTTTTCATCGCGAACACGATGCAGGGCAAACCGGCCTGGGTCGACTACCTGCCGCTTCCGGCCCTGGCGCTCATGCTGGCGAGCGGCCTTTATCTTTTCGCCCGGCCGTTCCTTGCCTGGAGACGCCGGTGATTACGGAGATCGAAGACTACTTCGTGAAGGGATGCGGGCGCTGTCCGCGCTTCGACGCGCCGGACTGTTCGACTAAGGTCTGGGACGTGGGCCTCAAAGACCTGCGAGACATTTGTCTCAGCGCGGACCTCGAAGAGACGCTCAAATGGGCGCACCCCTGCTACATGCATGCAGGCCGGAACATCGCCATCTTCGGGGCTTTTCGCGACAACTTCCGCCTAAGCTTCTTCAATGCGGCCCTCATGAAAGACCCGGAAGGTATCCTCGAGCGCCAGGGGCCGAATACGAAACACGCGGACATGATCCGGTTCACGTCGAATGCGCAGCCAAGGGAGTTGGAGCCGATCATTCTGGCCTATCTTGACGAGGCCAAGGGATATGCCGAGGCGGGGCTGAGGCCACCGAAAGACGACAGCGAACCGGATTTGCCCGACGAGTTGACGGAAGCGCTGGACGCCGCCCCCGAGCTCGCTGAGGCGTTTCATGCGCTGACGCCGGGGCGCCGCAAAAGCTACGTGATCAATCTGAACGGTGCCAAGCATTCGGAAACGCGGGTGAGACGCATCGCAAAGTTCCGCGACAAGATCCTTGCCGGAAAAGGTGCGCTGGAGCGGTGAGTCCGGAGGCGCAGCTTTGCCGAGAGACAGTTCGCTTCTTCCGAAAGATTGACTTTGTTCATTGTTTGTTCATGTTTGGCATTGGGCCGCAACGGTGAGCGAGAGAGATGCGACACAGTGTCGGCATTCACGACCAAGCCACTGTCTCCGGCGACCTGGGATCCGTTCGCCGCCTTCGTCGAGCGCCACAATGGCGTCTGGGGCGGCTGTTGGTGCATGGCGTTTCACACATCCGGGGCCGGGTGTGCACCTGGCAAAACGCTGGATCATCGACGCCAGAAGGAAAGCCTTGACCGCGATAGCGCGACCCGTTCGGCCTTGGTGTTCGACGGCGCGGACTGCATCGGATGGTGCCGATACGGCTCCCCGGCCGAGTTGCCGCGGATCAAGGGCCGATGGGCTTATGAGGATGCCAATCCACCTGAGGCGGATTGGCGGATCACGTGCTTTTTCGTCGACAAGGCGCGGCGGAAAGTAGGTGTCGCAGAGGCTGCATTGATGGGGGCCCTTGAACAGATGGGGTCTCTCGGGGGACGGCGCGTCGAAAGCTTTCCGGAAGAGATCCTCGATCGCCGTGTGCCGAGTTCCTTTCTGCACAATGGATCGCTCTCGATGTTCGAGCGCCTCGGCTTCCGAAAGTATTGCAAGATCGCGAAACACCGCTGGTTGGTTCACAAGGAACTGAACCGCGCGATAGACGGGAGCTGAAGCCATGTTGAAAGGGAAATGCCACTGCGGTCAGGCCGCATGGAAGCTGGACACAGATCCGGAGTCCGTCACCGCCTGCAATTACACTGTTTGTCGGCGCTACGGTGTTCTCTGGGCCTACGGGCACATCGAACACGATATCCACACGTCTGGCGAGACAGCTGCATATCGACTGTCCGATGGCGGTGCCATCGATTTTCATTTCTGCCCGAACTGCGGCTGCGTCACACCCTATGTTGCGACGAAACCGGATGATCAGGGACGCCGATGGACGGCCGTCAACCTGCGTCTCACGGAGCCTGGTCCCATCGCCGAACTTCCGATCGATCACTTTGACGGTCATGACAGTTTCGATGACCTCCCTGAGGATGGTCGCACGGTCAGGGACATGTGGTTCTGAGGAAGAGGATTGACGCAGGATGGGCAAGGCCATCTCGCCACGGATCGCCAGCTATGTGGACGCACTTCCATTGCGGGCCGGCATGCGGGTCCTGGAGATCGGCTGCGGACCCGGTGTCGCGGCGCGGGAAGTGTCTCGAAGAATAGGCAATGGTACCATCATTGCGATCGACCGATCCGCAAAGGCGATTGACCTCGCGAAGAAAGGGTCCGTGTCGGAACTTGGCTGAGGCCGTCTGGTATTTTGGCTCGTCGCCGTCGAAGGTTTCAAACTCGGTCCTGATGAAGACCCGTTCGATCTCGTATTCGCCATGCGGGTGGGCGCGCTCGATGGCCGCCAGCCGGTCGTCGGGAAGCGTGCAATGCAGCAGCTGAAGGCGGCCTTGCAGCCGGAGGGGCTGCTCTACATCGACGATTGCCAGCCGATCAGTGGCATGGATATCGAAGTATGAACAAAGGTGTATTCGAATGGATCATGCCGATAGAGCCGGAACAGCGCGTGCGTTGAAAGACTGCTTGGATTCGAAATCCAAGCAAGACGGGAAGGACGCTTCCCGCACTGACGGTGGCCAACTCCATTGACCTGAAGAATAGATCCCCTCTGGAAGTCGTAACGCTTGAGCTCCCGCACATTCATCTTGTTGGCTCCCGAGTCCAATATGGGAACAGATGCTGTCGCGCTCTGGCTGTCATCGGTAATGAGGTCTAGGTCATGACACCCAAAAATGGGCGAACGCCAGGTGATACTCTGTACTATTCTGCCCCAATGACCCTTTACGACCGATATGAGTTCCGCGCGGCGAACGCCGCCGATTTCGATCTGCTTCGGTCCTGGCGATCCCGTTCGCACGTTCTCGAGTGGTGGGATGCGCTGGAGCGGGATGAGTTCGAAGCCTTCGATGATACGCGTGTCGCGAAATGGATCGTCAAACTGGAGGGCCGACCCTTCGCGTTCATCCAAGACTACACCGTACATGGTTGGGACGATCATCACTTCTTCCACCTTCCGAAGGGCTCTCGAGGCATCGACCAATTCATTGGTGAGCCGGACATGATCGGGAAGGGGCACGGGTCCACATTCATTGCTCAGCACGTAAGAAGGCTGTTCGACAAAGGCGCTCCTGTGGTCGCGACGGATCCGCATCCGGATAACGCCCGAGCGATCGCGGCCTGTGAAAAGGCGGGCTTCTCGAGGGCTGGTCCACCTCAAGAGTCCCCTTGGGGCTTGATCCTTCCCATGACGGTGAACCGCTAGCATGGCGGATCTCACGTTCCTGACGAAGAGCCCGTCACCGCCGCTGGCGGGGTTGGTCGCGCATTTCGGGATATGCCTCCCCGAAGGCGCCGAGCCGCTTTCTGGAAACGGTCGGGCTTGTCTTCCCGCTCGTGTTCAATCTCGGACGACCTTGGGACATCCGTCTTGGGCGCGGCGGGCCCGTAACGCGAACCTCCAGCGTCACGGCCGGCCTTTTCCCTGGCGCTGTGGACGTCTCATGCAATGCTGGCGCCGAACTGGTGCAGGTCGACCTGACCCCGCTGGGTGCAGTGCGGTTGCTTGGAGAGGCCGCCGCCGATCTCGCATCGCAGATCGTGGACCTCGACTCTATCGATGGGCGCATGGGCGACTGCAGGCCCATCCCGGATCAGCTCTGCAATACGTCAAGCTGGCAGGCGCGCTTCGATCTCGTCGAGCGGTTTCTTTCGCCGAGGTTCACCAGAGCGGCATCCGGAGAGGTTGAGCATGCGTGGACGATGCTGGCGCATGGACATTCGGTTCTTGAGACCGCCAGCGCCATCGGGTGGAGCACGCGCCATCTCAGCGCCCGGTTTCGCTTGGAGACCGGTATTCGCCCGGTCACGGCGGCCCGGATGCTTCGGTTTCAGCGGGCGCGTGCCCTTGCACTTGGATCTGGTTTCGTGACCTGGGCGGGAATTGCGGCAGATGCTGGGTGCTCAGATTAGGCCCACCTGATCCGGGAGTTCAAGGACGTCGCCGGGACAACGCCGACAGCCTGGGCACAGAGCGAGCGGCCCTCGGAGCCGCGCCTGCACATCTGATCAGTTCCGAAATCTTCAAGTCAGGCAGGAAGGCATCGTTTAGTTTCTGACCAATGGCAAGCGAGGAGAGAGTCCATGAAAGGGTCCTGCATTATCCCCACACTACGATATGAAAACGCGCCCAGGATGATCGAATGGCTGTGCGACACGTTCGGGTTCGTCAGACACATGGTCGTCGATGACGGTGCCGGCGGGATTGCCCATGCGCAACTCACGTTCGGCAACGCAATGATCATGCTCGGGAGCGCCCGCGACGACGACTTTGGCACACTGCAATCCACGGCCCGTGCGGTGGGAGGTATCTCGCAAAGCCCGTACATTATCGTCGATGAGGTCGATGCGATCTGCGAAAAGGCGCGCGCCGCCGGTGCCGAGATCACGATGAAGCCGAAAGACGAGGACTACGGCGGACGCTTTTTCAGCTGCCGCGATCCGGAAGGTCAACTCTGGAATTTCGGCACTTACGACCCCTGGAGCGCGGAACACAAAAATAGATAATCCCGTGGTTCGGACGCTCCTCTGAGGAGAGAACTTGCGCTTGTAGCGGTCGGCCAGATCTACGAACCGCAACGCGGCATCGAAGACCCCAGCCGGAGGTCTGCGAGGGCTGTCCACTCTAGTAGCGACAATGGGAGGCCAACGCTCCGAACCTCTACGCCGTCATTTCTCAATGCGACCGAAACAACCGAGCTTACTCGGCCATTGCCTCGTTGGGTGCAGACTGTTCTGCCTCCTTTGGCCCAAAGAATGTGGATGTGTCGGCATATACACCCCAGTCTCGGATACGGTCGCCATCGAAGCGATAGATGTCTGTGCAGGGAATGGAGAGATCGACTGCATCGCTGAGGCGATGAAATAAGGAGACGACCTCAATGATGACGGTATCGCCATAGGTGATCATCATCTTGGGGTCGTGCCCGCGCCATTCGACGAAGCGGCGCTGCCATTCCATGTATGTGCGGATGCCCTCGATGCCCCGATAGAGCCCACGACGGCCGACGTGATACATGGCCTCTGTGGTGAAGAATTCGGCACCGTCTGCCCATTGGCCCAAGCCGACAGCCCGCTCCATTGCATGAACGCGGGCGATGAGAGGTCCGTCTTCCAGCAGTGTTTTCACCGTTCATCCCTCCTAAGACACGTGTATTGATCTAGTCCGAGATCAGGACACTACCGCTATCATAAGTCTTGTCGGTGGCCATGAAAGCAAGGAAAGCTGCGACGCTGGCGCGAGAGACGGTGGCAGGCTGCGGTTGACCGTCGAACCCGGTCATATGGCGGAGGTCGGTGGACCGGGGGCCGTCGGTAAGTTCGGCGGGCTGCACGATGACCCACTCCGGCAGGCCCGAAGCGGTCACGACCTGTTCTTGCGCTGTGCGATCTGCGAGAATGTTGCGCAGCAGAGAACGGGCGATGATGTTGCGGAATGGCCAACGGCCGCGGCCCTTGGAAAAACCTGCGCCAATGCTGGTCATGGCAATCAGGCGCGTTACGCCGTCGTCCCGCATTGCGGCCACGACATTCCGGGTTCCGACCTCGCAGATATCGGTAGGCTTCAGGATTGTGTCTCGATTGAGTGGCGCACCAAAGGTCAGGATCACAGCGTCATGCCCGGGCATCGCGGCATAAAGATCGTCGGTGTTTCGGACATCACCTTTGTGTAGCATGAGGCCTGGGGTCGGCGCGAAGCCGCGGGAGGACCGGGAGAAGGCGGTGACTTCGTGGCCCGCTTTAAGGGTTTCGTCTACGGTCTTCCGCCCGATATTGCCGGTCGCGCCGACCACAAGAACTTTCACGTGTCTGTCTCCGTCTTTCTGGTTTCGAACGCAGTAGAGGCAGACGTCGCGCCCTCGCTCAGATAGCTGTCAAATTCAGCGCGGTCGCGTGCTGCCCGTAGCCTCTCCCGAAACGCGGCGAAGGCTTTTTCTTCTTCGTCCAAACGAGCCAGGGTTTCAGCCCTGTAGACGTCAAACGCCCGGCTGCCCGAGCCTTTAGCATCTGGTTCGTCGCCGAACCTATGCTCGTATCGGTGAAACGGCCCCGACATCATCGTCCAAGGCGTGGGGCCTATTGGAAAGCAACCCCGGGAAAACGCAAACCAGGAAGCCGCAACCATCATAGGGAAGGCCAGAAAAAAGAGGCCAAAGACAAAAAACAGGGCAGGGAAGGCGGGGAAGTGTGAAATCTCCATCATTTTAGAACTCCTTTCTTGTTGCCAGATAGATGGGAGCGGCTCATCATTCCGGAATAGCCAATTTTGGAATGATATGTTGACGAATATAAAATGGTATTTGAGGATCTAGTCGAAGCTCGTTTGCTGGTTGCTTTGTCCGAGGCGCCGAGCTTTGCGCAAGCCGGGCGTGCCATAGGCATGCCGGCCGCGACGGTCACACGCCGTATTGCAACGCTAGAGAAACGGGCGGGCCTGCGCCTGTTTGACCGGACCTCCCGTGCTGTTCGGGCAACCGCGGCAGGACAGGCATTGATGGGGCACGCACAGCATCTTTTAGACGAGGCAGACCGCGCAGTCATGTCGATGGAAACTCTTCGCGATGTCCCAAACGGCTGGATCCGTGTCACTGCTCCCGTGATGTTGGGCGAGGCACTCATGGGGCCGATCATTGCCTCGTTTATCGACCGGCACCCGGACGCCAACGTGTTTCTGGACCTCTCGAGCGACGCGATTGATTTGGTGGCCGAAGGCTTCGACGTTGCGATCCGGACTGGCGCATTGACCGACGGGGACCTTATCGGGCGGAAAGTCGGGCAAGCGGGTGCCGCCCTTTACCGAAGCACACGCAGCAAAGCGCCGATCTCCGAAACGCCAGATGACTTGGCGGGTTTGCCCTTCGGTTTGCTGCGGCGGGCGGGCAAGCCCGAGGATCGGGTCGCGGTTTTCGATAGAAACGGCGATCGTGATTTTATCACTGCACGGTCGCGTATCGTCAGTCTGAATGCGCAAGTGCTCTTGCAGACAGCGCTCGAAACCGATCTCGTTGTGGTATTGCCTCGCATGGTTGCATATCCGGCTGTGATTTCCGGACGGTTGCGGCGCGAATTGCCGAATTATTCCGCGCATGACACGGATGTTTCGATCGTACACACCTCTCGCCGATTGATGCGATCGATCGTGCGCCTTTTCGTGGACCATGTGGCCTTGGAGTTACCTTCGCGATTGAAACGTTTTGAAGGCGATGGTGTCTGAGGCGTGCATTTGCCGGAATACACCTAGTACGCCGGCTTGATCGGGAACCAATCGGGTCGATCCGCATCAAGATAGGCACATGTAATCGCATCGACGCGGAACTGGTTCACCATCTCTGTTTCGACAGAGACGCCCAGTCCGGGCCGGTCAAGCGTATCAAAGGCACCATTCCGCAGCGCCGGTATGTCATGGGCGATGTCTCCGCCGAGATAGGCGCGTTCGGTATCGATCGCGAGCGACAGGTTGGGGATCGCCGATGCAAGGTGGATGTATGCGGCTTGGCTGACAGCCAGTTCCCCCGCCGAATGCAGGCCCACCGGAATGCCTTGGGCTTCGCAAAGCGCAGCCGCCTTGATGACCTGCCAAAGACCGCCGGCCTGGTGTGGGTCGAGCAAGATAAAGTCTGCGGCCTGTGCCTGTAGAATCTGGCTGACATCCTGAAGCGTATACGCGCTTTCATCGAGCGCGATCGGCACGGATTGCGCCGACCGTAGAAGTGCGGTGCCCGATAGGTCGGAGAGCTCGAGCGGCTGCTCGACATAGGCCGGATCGAAGGCCGCAAGTTTGCTTGGCTGCCGCTTTGCCGTTCCTGGTGCCCATGCGCCATTCACGCCGAGGCGCAACTCGGTATTGCCGATTGCGGTTCTTGCGGCTTCGGCCAAGGCGATATCGGATGCGGCATCGAAGCCGATCTTGACCTTGAAGCTGGAATGTCCGGCATCGATGAGTTGCCCCAGTCGTTTCGCCAGGTCCGTTGGATCCCGAGTGAATGTGTAGGCTGCCGCGCGCACCTCGTGTCGCCAGGCGCCGCCCCAAAGCGCCCAAAGCGGTTGCTTGGTTATCTTGCCGAATGCATCCCACATTGCCATTTCCAACGCCGCGGTCGCCATAACGGCGGCCCGCTTGCGGTGGTAGTAGCCAGCGCCGAGCACATGCCGGTGCAGGCGTTCGACATCGCAGACCGGGTAGCCCTCTACAATATCGGTTACAGCACGAAATGCTGCGGGCACGCTATCGATCAGGCATTGCGTTTCTCCCCAGCCCTCTATGCCTCCTTCGGTTTCGATGCGGCAGTGGGGCCTCGTGGTTCCGGCCCGCGCGCCGGACCCCCAATGGATCGTTTCACTGAACGGAACGCGAACCAGGCAATGAGCGACTTTCTTTATTCGCATGGCGTCGCCGTCCGAGTTGACTTGAAATTTAGTTCCAATTTAGTTTCCCTGCCAAGAGGAGAGTTCGATGCCGCCAGTTCCAGATCCGAAACCAGAGGTGCAAACCGAGAGCCAAGGCAGTCAATCGGGCATGCAGTCTCTGGTTGGTGGCTTGCGCATATTGGATCTCATTGCCGGGGCGCGCGGACCCCTGCGTTTCACGTCGCTTCTCGAAGGGTCCGGCTTGCCAAAGGGCACGTTGCACCGGCATTCTGCAGACTCTCATCGATGAGCGGTATGTGCGGCTTTCCGAGCGGGATCAAAGCTATTCGCTGGGCGCGCGACCCTTTCAGCTGGCGCACCGGGTCTGGGACCAAGTCGATCTCAAGGCTGCGGCCGAGCCGGAGCTTATCCGTTTGTCCGAGTTATCGCGGGAGGTTGCACGCCTGGGCGTGCTCGACGGAGACAAGGTTCTTTACATCGATCAGCGCGACACGCCCCATCAGGTCCAGCTCACAAATGGCGTGGGGTCACGGGCAGCGGTGCACGCAACCGCACTGGGCAAGGCAATGGCCGCACATCTGGGCACGGAAGAGCGTCGGCGCCTGGTCTCTGACTCGGATCTGACCGCCTTTACCGATCACACCATTGTCACGCCCGGGGATCTGGACCAGCAACTGAACATCATCAAGGCGCGGGGCTATGCGATCAGGTGAGGGTGAACAGCACGACGATGTAAACGCGGTTGCGGCGCCCATACTTGACCATCGTGCCCGGCCCATTGGCGCGGTCGGCATTGTCGCGCCCGCATGTCGGCTGACCTCGGAGCAACTTCATGCCCTGGGGCGCGATGTGATTGAGGCCGCGCGCCGCATCGCGGGCAATGTTGGGGAACTGGCCATGTCGATCGCCGCCAACCCGCGGCCCCTCGGGGTTGTTCGGGACGATCTGGATGTCGCCTTCCCGGGCACGGATTTTCTGGGTGAGGGCCCGTTCTGGGACGGGAAAACCGAAACCGTGCATTGGGTAGATATCCTTGCGCCCTCGGTCGTGAGCAGCATGCCCGAACGATCGAGGCGCATCACCCATGCCATGCCGGAACTGGTGGGCGTCGCCATTCCAAAGGCAAGCGGTGGTTACATCTGTGCGTCGGAAACGGGCATTCTCGCACTTGAGGCTGATGGTGCTGTCAGGATCCTCGCGACTCCCGAAGCCGACCGGCCGGGAAACCGTTTCAATGACGGGAAATGCGATGCCTTGGGAAGGCTGTGGATTGGGTCGCTCGCGATCAACACCGAACCCGGGCAGGGAGCCTTGTGGCGCTTCGATCCGGATGGAACGACCTGGTCCAGCACTGCGAGAATATCAGCAGACTCATTGGAGACGATCTGTTGCGCGGCGCTATCCCATAGCAGGGGCACCGTCGCGCGCCCGGTGAATTCTGTATCATGAAAACTATAAATCGCGTGCAGATGGCGCGCAGTGATTTTGGTTCCCGGGATCGACCAGCCTTTGCCACCGTTCAAGACATATCCCTGGACCCGAGGGCCGAATGCGTAATGCACCGACAGCGACAAGCCTTTCAGGCCGCGGACAAGTACTGTCCTGTGCGACCAAGGGCAGCTTTTGGACGCGATCAGCCAAAATCTGTCTGGCTCATCACCAATCATGCGCGCAAGGCATGGCCTGTCCTGCACCCGAATGGTGCTTGCAGGGCGTCGATAGTTGCCCTTCTCAATGATGCCGTCTTCCTCGCACCATATGCCATCTATAAGCATGCCCATTCTTTGATCCTCGTTCGCGCTCAAAAAAATAGTCAAAGATAGAAAGCTTGTCTGTTCTCAAACACACCAAATTCGGTCTATTAAATTGACCATGAAAGATCTTCCTCTCACCTCGTTGCGCCCATTGGCAGCGGTCTACGAAACAGGTGGCATCCGGCCGGCCGCAGGCTCGGCATCGTCCAGCTTATCGCTCCACCGTGGCCCACTACGATGACAGCGCCGCCATCATCACGGTGCTCTTTGAGTATGGCTTGGTATGCAGGCACGACCCGTGCGATCAAATCGCGGAGTGTTTCAGAATTGGGCGCACCTTCTAAATTGACGTCAAGATTGCCTTGGCACCAGCTTTGGAGCATTTCCTGAAATTTCCACTGATCGACTTTGCCATTCATTCCAAGGTTCCACTCGTCGATATCGGACACTTCAACGGTTTTAACTCCGTACGCCTCTTCCAATGGACTCGTAGTCGCCCGCGCTCTGCTTGTGTTGCTTGTGTAGATTGCCTTCACGTTGCGCGGCGCAATCCAGTCCGGTAGCGAAGCAGCTTCTTGCAGCCCTCGTGGTGTCAAGATCGGGTCTGCAATCTGCGTCGATGCTTGGGCATTGGCCATGCTTTCGGCATGGCGAAGAAAGATGAACTCTGCTCTTTCAGTCATGAGGCGCTCGGAATTCGGGGGCGGGTCTGAGCATTCTAGGGCTGGCTTCAGAGATAGTCCGGATTATGTTTTTCGCACGCTTCTGCCCAAAGGCGAAGAGTGGACTTTGGAGCGACCGCAGCGAAAGTCCGCTTCGTCCGCAAAGCGGACTTTCGGGCTTCTTCAATGGCTTCTCTTGATGTTCTGTTTGCTGCGACTTTAGGCGGATGATTGCCGAACGTGCAGCGCCCGATAGCAACCCCGCCCGTCCGGGTTTACGAAGGGTCAAACGATGGGAGTGGGCTCATGCGCAATGCGGTGATCGGGGAAGATCTGACGATTGAGGGCGATGTGATCGCCAAGGAAAGCCGGGTCGAGGTGATGGGGCTGATCACCGGCGATCTGACCGCACAGGCGGTCGAGGTTCAGGAAAACGGGCGTGTGACGGGTACCGTTTCGGCGGAAGAAGTCGCTGTTCACGGAACGCTGACCGGGAATGTGAGCTGTTCCGAGATTTCGCTGCACGAGACGGCGCGGGTCAAGTCGAACATCACGACGAAATACATGACATCTGTAAAGGGCGCGCAGCTTTCGGGGAAGCTGCAGGTTTCCGGCTAGCGGGCAGGCGTGTAGGGTCGGATGATGGATCACGACCCGCCGTTTCAAGATCTGCATGTGAAAGCGCGGTTCGAGGCGCTCCCCGAACCTGCGCGAACGGGCTTGCTGCGGCTAAGACGGCTGATCTTTCAGGTCGCGCGCGAATTGCCAGAGGTCGGGCGGCTCGAAGAGACCCTGAAATGGGGGCAGCCGGCCTATCTGACACCGGATACCAAATCCGGGTCAACGATCCGGCTGGGGCTGCCGAAGACAGGTGGCTTTGCGATCTATACCCATTGTCAGACCTCGCTGATTTCGGACTTCCGGGGGATTTTCCGGGATCACTTCGAATACGAGGGCAACCGGGCCGTGCATTTTCGGGATGCGGATGCGATTCAGCCCGAGAAGGTGCGGATGCTGATCAGCCGTGCTTTGACCTATCATTTGAAGACATCGGTGGATTGAGCCTGTCCCTGACCGGGATCCGCCCCTAGGGTTGGGTCAAAGGAAAGGACCTGCCGATGCCACTTGAGACCTATTTGATCTATCTGGCGGCGGTTGCCGTGTTCTTTGCCACGCCGCCCGACACGAGCCAGCTTCTGATCATCTCGAACAGTATCCGGCACGGGATGCGGCGCAGTCTGGCGACGATTGCGGGGGATCTAAGCGCGAACTGCATTCAGATGACGGCGGCGGCGTTTGGTCTGGCGGCGATCATCGCGACATCGGCCACGGCGTTTGTCTGGATCAAGTGGATCGGCGTGGCCTATCTGGCGTGGATCGGGCTGCGGCTGATCCTGTCGTCCGAGAGGGCAGAGGGGGCGGAGGCGGCGTCATCCGGTCGGCCCGGGCAGTTGTTCCGGCAAGGGTTTTTCACGTCGATGGCCAATCCGTTTGCCGTTGTCTTCTTCGGCGCGCTGTTTCCACAGTTTATCGATCCGGCTGCGCCGATCGTGCCGCAACTTCTGATCCTTGGGGTGACCTATCTGGTTGTCGACGGGCTGACGCTGCTTTTGTGGGGATGGCTGGGTCTGCGCACGGCGGCGGTATTGCGGCGCTATTCGAGAGGCTTGGTCAACAAGGTCTGTGGCGGTCTGATGATTGCTGCGGCGGGACTGCTGGCCAGCAAGGATTTCCAGCCGCAGCGATAACTCAATCTGATTTCGCTGGAGCGCCGCCTTCGAAGATGTTTTCGGAGGTGTAGTCGCAGGGCGCTTCCTGCATCTCTAGGTGAAGGCCCGTGTCTGTATAGGGGTGGGCGCGGGCGAGGTCTTCGTCGACGTCGATGCCAAGACCCGGGGCTTCGGGGGCTGACATGTATCCTTCTTCGACCTTGATTGCGCCCTTGATCAGGGCGTCGTGAAACGGGGTTTCGATGGTTTCGGCCATCAGGATGTTCGGGATCGCGGTGGCGAGGTGGATGTTCGCGGCCCATTCCACCGGACCGGCATAGAGATGCGGGGCCATGAGCGCGCCGTGGGCCTGTGCCAAGGTCGCGATTTTTCGGGCCTCGTTCAGGCCGCCGGCGCGCCCGAGGGCCGGTTGCAGGATCGCCGCACCAGCCTGAAGTGCCGCGTTGAACTCGGTGAGTGTCGTGAGCCGTTCGCCGGTTGCTACGGGCACGGGTTGCCCTTGGGCGACGCGGGCCAGCGCGGCTGCGTCATCGGGGGGGACGGGCTCTTCGAACCACAAGGGCTGATGGGGTGCGATGGCGTGGCCCATGCGGATCGCACCGGCGGGCGTGAACTGGCCATGGGTGCCAAAGAGGAGATCGGCGCGGTTACCCACAGCCTCGCGGATCTTGGCGCAGAACCGTTCGGAGCGGTTGAGGTCGCCCATCGCGGGCTGGTGCCCGCCCCTGATCGTATAGGGGCCGGCGGGGTCGAACTTCACAGCCGTATAGCCGCGGGCGACGCAATCGGCGGCAGCCTCGGCGGCCATGCCGGCGTCGATCCAGAAGTCGGGCGTCGGGTGATGCGGCAGGGGATAGAGATAGGTATAGGCGCGCACGCGGTCGTTCATCCGACCGCCCAGAAGCGCCCAGACCGGGCGGTCGTGCGCTTTGCCGAGAATGTCCCAACAGGCGATCTCCAGCCCCGAAAACGCGCCCATCACGGTTAGGTCGGGGCGCTGGGTGAAGCCCGAGGAATAGGTGCGGCGGAACATCAGTTCGATGTTTTCGGGGTTCTCGCCTTCCATGTGCCGGGCAAAGACGTCTTCGATGACCGTGCGCATGGCATCCGGCCCCACCGTGCTGGCATAGCATTCGCCCCAGCCGGTGATGCCGTCATCGGTGGTCAGCCTGACCAGAATCCAGTAGCGCCCGCCCCAGCCGGGTGCAGGCGGGGCGGTGACAATCACATCAAGATCGGCGAGTTTCATGGGGCGTGGCCTTTTCATCCGGAGCCGTTCCATGGACGACCCAATCACCATTCGTCTGCTGGGTCCAGACGATGCGGCGGTGTTGGACCGGGTGCATCCGGATGCGTTTGACAATCCGATCGATCCGGCCCTGGCATGGGCGTTTCTTCAGACGGGGGTGAATTCGCTTGCCGTGGCGCTTAGGGTCGGCGAGGTCGTGGGGTTCGCAAGCGGGACGGTGTTGATGCATCCCGACAAGGCCCCGCAGCTTTTCATCAACGAGGTGAGCGTCGCCGAGCCGTTTCGGCGCCGGGGTGTGGCGCGGCGGATGGTGCGGCGGTTGATCGATGCGGCGCGGGATCGGGGATGTGACGGTTTCTGGCTGGCGACGGAGGCGGAGAATGACCCGGCGCGGGGGCTGTACCGGTGTTTGGGTGCACGGGAGACCGGCGGGATCGTGATGTATGATTGGAATGAGTCTTAGTCCGGTCGTTCAGAAGACGATGACGTTTCGCCGCGCGCCACCGGAACGGGTGTCGTCGAACGCGTCGTTGATCTGATCGAGGGTCCAGCGTTTCGAGACCAGTTCGTCGAGTTTCAGGCGGCCTTGCGCATGGAGGTCAACCAGCCACGGGATGTCGCGGGACAGGACCGTATCGCCCATCTTGGAGCCTATGAGGGACTGCCCGGCACTGGCGAGGTTTACTGGCTCGTAGGTTGCCGCAGCGCCTACGGGCGGCATACCGACCATCACAACGCGACCGCCCGGGGCGAGGTAATCGGGGGCGTCCTGAAAGGCACGGATCGCGCCCACGGTGACGAGCACGACATCTGCCCCGCGTCCGAGGATGGCACGGGCTTCGGTCACCGGGTTTCCGGTGGCGAGAACGCCGTCGGTTGCGCCGAAATCGCGGGCGGTGTCGAGTTTCTCGTCGGTCATGTCCACGGCGACGATCCGGCGGGCGCCCGCGATCCGCGCGCCCTGAATGGCGTTCAGGCCGACGCCGCCCGCGCCGATCACGACGACATCCTCGCCCGCGCGCAGGTGGGCGGCGTTAACGGCTGCACCCACGCCTGTGATCACACCGCAGGCAAGAAGCGCGGCGGATGCCGGGTCGAGGTCTTCCGGGACGCGGGCGATCTGGCTTTGATCGACGACGACGCGTTCCGCAAAGCCACCGATCTGCATCGGCTGCGGAAGGGGCGTGCCGTCTGCGTCGGTCAGAGGACTATCTTCGGGTTTGGGCGTCTCGCAGGCGACCGGGCGGCCCGAAGCGCAGCTTCCGCAGGTGCCGCAGGAGAGGATCAGCGTTGCGATGACGGTGTCGCCCAGTTTCAGCCCCCGAACGCCGGTGCCCATGGCGGTAATGCGCCCCGCAGCCTCGTGCCCGTATATGGCCGGGAGAGTTCCGCCCCAGATTCCATCAGCATAGGAGATATCGGAATGGCAGATGGCGACGGCATCGAGTGTGACCTCGACCTCGCGGCCCTCGGGCGGGCGCAGGGTGACGGTCTCGATGGATAGTGGCCCGCCGAATTCACGGCAGATGGCGGCTTTGATCTGGGCCATGGCAGGCTCTCCCGATGTTTCGGGCAACCTGCGGCTATGGAGGGCGGTGCGCTTGCCGGAAAACGACCCAGCTCGGGTCGATTAGGACGCCCGGGCGAGGCTGGCGCGGGTCAGAACGATAACGCAGGCGCCCATGAGCGCCATGGACAGAAGGAACGGTGCTCCGGGCAGAAAGATCGGGGCTGTGGGCGTGGTGAACGCGTAGAACACGGACGTCATGATCATCGGTGAGACGATCATCGCGAGCGATCCGGCAGAGGTCAAAACGCCCTGAAGCTCGCCCTGGGAATCGTCCGAGACGGTGCGGGACATGATGCCTTGCAGTGAGGGTGTCACCACCGCGCCGAGGGCGGTGATTGGCATCAGGATCAGGGCGACGGTGCCGCTTTGGATGAGCGCGAGCGAGAGAAACGCGATGGCGTTGAAGGCAAGGCCGAACTTCAGTGTGCCGACCTCTCCCAGTCGTTTGACGATCCAGCCGATCAGGCCGCCTTGCACGATTGCCATCGCGATGCCGAAGGCCGCGAGCGAAAAGCCGATCATCGCCGGGTCCCAGCCAAAGCGGGCCTCGGTGAAGAAGGCCCAGATCGCCGGATAGACCATGAAGGCCACCTGATAGAGAAAGAACATGCCCACGAGATGTGAGATGCCGGGCAGGTTCGACAGGGCCCTGAACGCGCCGAAGGGGTTGGCGCGGGTCCACTGGAACGGGCGGCGGATGCGGTCGGTCACCGTTTCGGGCAGGACGAACCAGCCGAAGACGAAGTTGAGGGCGGCCAATGCGGCTGCGGCGTAGAAGGGCGCGCGGGTGCCGTATTCGGCCAGAAGCCCGCCGACCAGCGGGCCGATGACGAAGCCCACACCGAAGGCGGCGCCGATCAGGCCGAAGCGCGCGGCTTTCTCTTCGGGTTTCGAGATGTCGGCGACGAAGGCATAGGCGACGGCCTGTGTCGCGGCGGTCATCCCGCCAACGATCCGGCCGATAAGCAGGAGCCAGATCGTGCCCGCCAGCGCCATGACCAGATAGTCGAGCGCCATGATCCCGAGCGATGTCAGAAGGACCGGCCTGCGCCCGTAGCGGTCTGACAGGCTGCCGAGGATCGGGCCGAACACGAATTGCATCATCGCGAAGACGGTGGTCAGAACGCCGCCCCAGATCGCTGCCTGGGCGAGGTTGCCGCCATCGACCTCTTGTATCAGCGAGGGCATGACGGGGATGATCAGGCCGACGCCCATGGAATCGATCATCAGAGTGATCAGGATGAAGGTCAGGGGCAGGCGGGTCTGTTTCCTGTCCATCTATCCACCGTCGCGCACGGTGGTCGCGAAGGCACGTGCCTCTTCCGGGGCCTGACCGAGGCCCCGGGAGGGATCGAAAGTGTCGTGTGAAAGATCGGGATGGGCGGCAAGGGCCACGTCCGCAAGGGATCTGCCGGTCTCGCGCGCGTTGGTGCAGAGGCGTTTTGACTCTGCCTGTGCTTCGGGGCGCGGCATCGTGGCGGCCAGCGCGAAGGTCAGCGCCTCGGCATGGATCAGGCCGTGATTGAACGAGAGGTTGCGGGCCATAGCGTCGGGGTTGGGCGCGATCCTGCTGACAAGATCGGCGGCGGTGGCCAGCGCACGTCCCGTCAGCATGACAAGCTGCGGCAGGGTGAGCCATTCGGTGATCCAGGCTGCGCCGTCGCGTTCCCGGCGGTGGAGGGCCGCACCCTGGACTGCCGTGTTGAGCGCCACCGCCGTGCGGGCCAGCGCGGCGAGGATACTGGGCGCGACGGGATTGGTCTTTTGCGGCATTGTCGAAGACGCGCCAGTTGCGCCAAGCGTAACCTCGTCGATGCCGGTCTGGGTCAGAAGGATCAGGTCTTCGCCCATCTTGCCAAGGGCGCCGTTGAGCGCGGTCAGCGTGGCGGCAAGGCCTATGACCGGGGTGCGGTCGCTGTGCCAGCTATGGCCCGGATCGGCGAGGTCGAGAGTTTCGGCGAGGCTTGCGCGGATGGCCGGGCCGTTCTCTCCCATGGCCGAGAGCGTACCGGCGGCGCCCGAGAGCGAGACGGGCAGGGTGAGGGCGGACAGGGCGGCGTGTTGGGCCAGAAGCGGACGGCCCCAGTTTGCCGTCACGGCACCGAAGGAGGTGGGCACCGCCGCCTGACCATAGGTGCGCGCGGCCATGGGCAGATCGGCATGGGTTTCGGCAAGCGTTGCGAGGGTCGCGAGACTTTCGGCAAGGCGGGTTTCGAACACCGCGCGGATGCGGGAGAGCCGCAGCATCAGCGCAGTTTCCATGATGTCCTGACTGGTCGCGCCCCAATGGACATATTGGGCGTGTTCGGGGGCGTTCATCCCGGCCCGGAAGGCTGTGACGAGGGCGGGAACGGGGACCGCGTTCGTGCCGGTTTCGGCGGCAAGCGCAGTCGGGTCGATCTGAACCTCAAGGCTGGCGCGATGGATTGCGGCGGCGGCGGTTTCGGGGATCAGGCCATGGGTCGCTTGCGCGCGCGCGAGCGATCCGAGCACGAGGAGCATCGCGCGAACCTCGGCACTATCGGTGAAGAGTTGTGCGATTTCCGGGTCACCCAGAAGATCGCGGTAGAGCGCGCTGTCGAGAGGTGTTGCGGGCATCAGGCGGCGCGCAGCTCGAGAATGTCGCGGGCTTCGGCCCATGTGGCGACGGGGCGTTCGTATTTCTCGCAGAGTTCGACGGTTCGTCGGACGAGCGCCGCATTGGAAGGCGCGAGGGTTTCGCGATCGAGGCGGATGTTGTCTTCGAGCCCGGTCCGGCAGTGCCCGCCTCTGGAGATGCACCATTCGTTCAGGACGATCTGGTTCGGGCCGACACCCGCGGCGCACCACAGGGCGTCGGGGGCCAGACGGGCGAGCGTTTCGACGTAGAAGTCGAAACTCGGGCGGTCCACGGGCATCGCGTTCTTGACGCCCATTACGAACTGGACGTAGAGCGGGCCTCTCAGTCGCCCGTCGCCCGCCATCTTTGCTGCCTGAAAGATGTGGGAAAGATCGAATGCCTCGATCTCGGGTTTGATGTCATGGGCCAGCATCTGGCTTGCGAGCCAATCGACCAGATCGGGCGGATTCTCGTAGACGCGGGTGGGGAAGTTGTTCGACCCGACGGTGAGCGAGGCCATGTCGGGTTTGAGCGGAAGCATCCCGCCGCGTTCCGATCCGGCCCCGGAGCGACCGCCGGTGGAGAACTGGATGATCAGGCCGGGACAGTGTTTTTTCAGACCTTCCATCAGTCGGGCGAAACGCTCCGGGTCCGAGCTGGGCGTGCCGTCCTCGAGCCGGACGTGGCAATGGGCGATGGAGGCTCCGGCCTCGAACGCCTCATGCGTCGATTCGATCTGTTCGCTGATCGTGATCGGGACAGCGGGATTGTCGGATTTACGGGGCACCGAACCGGTGATGGCGACGCAGATGATGCATGGATTTGTCATGGCGCGATCCTAGCGCGGTTGGATGGTGAAGAACACCGTTTCACGCAGGCCCTGACGGTGAATTTCGAAGCGGCGTGTATCCGGATCGGAGATGAGGGGGCGGTCGGTCATGGCGGCGCGTTCGTTCGGCGGGACCGCCCGCGGCAGGCGTCGCATGCGTATTTGTGACAAGACGAAGGGGAGGTCAGGCATGGCCGATCCCGGTCAGGAAATCCGTGAGGAGGGTCGCGTATTCCTTTGGTTTTTCGATGCAAGGCAGGTGGCCTGCGCCACGGATCAGTTCGAATTGTGATCCTTTGATCAATTCGGCGGTCTCGCGGACAAGATCGGGCGGGGTGGAGCCGTCTTCGCTTCCCGCGATGGCGAGGGTCGGAAGCTTGAGACCGGAGGTCGGGGTGTAGAAATCCGTGCCGGAGATCGCGGTGGAACAGCCGATGTACCCGTCGGCGGGCTGGCGTTCGAGCATGTGCCGCCAGAGCGCAAGTTCCGGGGTGGCGCGGAAGCTGCGGGAGAACCAGCGTTCGAGGATCGTGTCGGAAAGAGCGGCGATGCCGCCCTGTCGCACAGCGTCGATGCGATCGGTCCACATGGCGGGCGTGCCGATCTTGGCAGCTGTGTTGGACAGAACGAGGGCCCGGACCTGATCGAGCCGCTTGACGGCGAGGCCCTGGGCGATCATGCCGCCGATCGACAGGCCCACGAAGACGCAGTCGCGGATCCCGAGATGGTCCAGCAGCCCTTCGGCATCGGTGACGAGCGCGCCCATGGAATAGGGTGGCGGGGGACAGGCCGAGAGCCCGTGGCCGCGCTTGTCGTAGCGGATGATCCGAAGACCCTTTGGCAGATGCGGCAGGATCGGATCCCAGAGCCGCAGATCGGTGCCGAGGGAGTTGGCGAAGACCACCGGCGGGCCGTTTGGATCGCCGTCTTCGCGGTAATGGGTCAGGGTTCCGGAGAGATTTGCGATGTTCAAGAGGGTAATCCCATGTGGTTACGGGCCGGTACGGCCTTGCCCGTGCGTTGCGTTCTGAAAGCGTCCTTTTCGGCGGGCCGCCGGCGTCGGATCCACGGGCTTTGGTTGCGGAAGCGGCGCATCGGTTGCCATCCACCGTGAAAAGCGTATGGCCTGCCGGAGCGCCGCAGGAGCCCGATCAGAACAAAGGCCGGTCGCGGAAATGTCACCCGTCCGATGGGCGACGGGGGCAGGGGAGAGAGGGGCGTTATCGACTGAAGTCACGGATCAGCCTTCGGGAGAGGTGGTCAGCGCGTGGCTGAATACCGATGGATCGACGTTGCCGCCGGAGATGAGGACGATTACGGCGTCGCCTGTGATCGTTTGGGGCTGATACAGGGCGGCGGCCAGGGCAACGGCACCGCCGGGCTCGGCCACGACCTTGAGCCGCGCGAAGGCGGCTGACATCGCGCGCAGACAGTCTTGTTCGGGGACGGCGATGCCGGGGCCGCAGAGCTTCTGGATGATCGGGAAGGTCAGTTCGCCGGGGGACGGGGTCAGGATCGCATCGCAGATATTGCCGGAGGTTTTTTCGTTCCGCTCGATCTTTCCTGAGATCAGAGATCGGGCCACGTCATCGAAGCCTTCCGGCTCCACCGGACGAGCGCGCAGACCGGGGGCTTCGGCCTCGAGCGCGAGAGCGATGCCTGCGGTCAGACCTCCACCGCCGCAGCAGACGAGCACATCGGCGTCAGTGATGCCAGCCTCCGCGGCCTGTTCGGCGATCTCAAGGCCGGTTGTACCCTGTCCTGCAATAACCTGTGGGTTGTCGAAGGGTTTGATCAATGTCAACCCGCGTTCGGCGGCCAGCCTGTCGCCGATGGCGTCGCGGTCTTCGGTGGCGCGGTCGTAGAGCACGGTTTCGGCACCGAGGGCGCGGGTGTTTTCGATCTTCTGGCGGGGGGCGTCGGAGGGCATGATGATCACGGCGGGCAGGCCGAACTGACGGGCGGCCATGGCGACGCCTTGCGCGTGATTGCCGCTGGAGAAGGCGATGACGCCGCCGGTGTTGCCTGCCTCGACAAGGGCCGAGATGGCGGAGCGACCGCCGCGGAATTTGAACGAGCCGGTGTGTTGCAGGCATTCGGGTTTCACGAAGACCTGCCGCCCGGCGATCTCGTCAAGAAAGGGCGAGGTCAGGAAGGGCGTGCGGCGCACGTGGCCTGCGTTGCGGTCGGCGGCGGCGCGGATCATGTCGATATTCATGGGAGTTTCGTGATCCATGTGTTGAGGGCGGCAAGTGCCTCGGGTTCGTCAAGGAACGGGACGTGGCCGCGGTCGGGAACTTCGGCGACGATCATGTCGGGGCGGCGGGCCTGCATGCGGGCGAGAGTTTCGGCGCTGAACAGATCCGAGTTCGCACCCCGGATCGCCGCGAGGGGGAGTCCTTCTGTCGCATCGAAGAGTGGCCAGAGATCGGGGACGGGCTCAGCCCCGGCGGCTTCGACGGCCTCGCGCAGGCGGGGATCGTAGTTAATGACCAGACCTTCGGGCGTTTCGGTGTAGTGCTTGCGCACTTCCTCATCCCAGCGTGATTGGAGGACGTTCCTGAACCCCGCAAGGAGCGTTGCGCGCATATCTGCGGCTTCAGCATAAGTCTTTTGCGCCGGGTTGCGGCCGATGTAGTTGCGGATGACGTCGAGGCCGGCGGTTGAGAGTTCGGGGCCGATATCGTTGAGCGCGATGCCGGTCAGCCTGTTCTTGGCCGTGGCGGCGAGCAGCATGGCAATCAGGCCGCCGCGCGAGGTGCCGAGGATCGCGGCGGATGCGAGGTTCAGGTGGTCGAGAAGCGCCAGCGCGTCCTGCGCTTCGACCGGGATCGTGTAGGTTGCCGGGTCCGCCCATTCGGATTTGCCGCGACCGCGATAATCGAGCCGGATCAGCCTGTTATCCGACAGGTGGGGTGCGACATAATCGAAATCGGTGCTGTTTCGTGTCAGACCAGCAAGGCAAAGGATCGGTGTGCCCGCGCCTTCGTCGGTATAGTGCAGGCGGGTGCCGTCTGGCGCGTTGAAATCCGGCATCAGTGTTTGGCCGCCAAGGTGGGGATCGTCGTGAGGTCCGGCAACGTGGTTTCGGGGCGGCCCGGCAGGCGGTCCATCGGTTCGCCCGCCCGGTTGACCCATGCAGTGTGAAAGCCGTAGGCCGCCGCGGCCGCCGCATCCCAGCCGTTTGACGAGACGAACAGAACCTCGTTCGGCGTGCAATCGAACCGGGTTCCGACCATGTCATAGACGCGCGCGTCGGGTTTGAAGACGCCCACGTCCTCGACCGACAGGACCGCATCGAGATAGTCTCCGATCGCGGCTGATGTCACGGCACCGTCGAGCATATCGGGCGATCCGTTGGACAGGATAGCGGTGGCATATCCGGCGGCCTTGAGTTCGGCCAGCATTCGCGGGACTTCGCGGTAGGGCGCGAGTTCCCAGTAGAGGGCGAGGAGACGTTCGCGCAGTTCGGGATCGTCGAGCCCGACAGACTCCATCGCCCAGTCAAGCCCGTCGCAGGTGACCTTCCAGAAATCGGTATGGTCACCGGTGACGGCGCGCAGCCATGTGTATTGAAGCTGTTTTGTGCGCCAATGGGCCGATAGGGCCTGCCAGTTTGCTGCAAGGGCGTCACGCCCCGGTTCATCAGCCGCCTGACGCGCCGCGGCAGAGACATCGAAGAGTGTGCCATAGGCATCGAAGACGCAGGTCTGGATCGGCATGGGGGTCGTCCTTCGTTCGCCGGGACATTGGCACAGGGACTGCGGGGAGAAAAGGGCGGGCCATCGCCGCACAAAACGGTCGGGGGTTTACAGCGGGAGTAAGACCTTTAGATTTACGGACGAAACTGAGAGCATACCGCGCAAAGCGCGACCTCGTAGCCAAATCCCGAAAGAGAGACTTTTCATGGCAGACGTCAAAACGGGCGATACCGTCCGCATTCACTATACCGGAACGCTGACAGACGGGACCACCTTCGACAGTTCCATGGGCCGTGCGCCGCTGGAGTTTACCGTGGGATCGGGGCAGATCATTCCGGGTCTCGACAAGGCGATTCCGGGTATGGTCGTGGGCGACATGAAGAAGGTCGAGATCCCGCATATTGAAGCCTACGGACCGGTGAACCCGGATGCGCGCCAGGCGGTTCCACGCGAACAGATTCCCGAGGATATCCCGACCGATCCGGGTACGCAGTTGCAGATGCAGACGCCGGACGGGCGCACAGTGCCGGTGACGATCGTCGAAGTGACCGAGACCGAGGTGACACTGGACGCCAATCACCCGCTGGCGGGCAAGGATCTGATATTCGACATCGAGCTTATGGCAATCGTCTGACAGGCGGTTTCAACGTGGTTGCTGTCGGGACCGGCGCCGCTATCCGGGGCGATCTGTTTGGGCGGGGACCAGCCCTTTGCGTTGCCTAAAACTCAGTCAGTTTCCCGACGGCGTCGGCGATACTTTGCGGATCAGAAACCCGTAGGTTGTGCCACGGTGTCGTTTTTCTCGACAACGGATCAGTATATTCTATAACCGTGAATTCGGATTAGCCCCGATAATAGTTAGGATGTTGTCCAAATTCCGGTGTCCCAGAATCCAACCCTGTTCCACCATCTGCTGCATTCTTCCGACTTGGTAGAGGAACGTCTGCGTCTCAAGCTTGCACCGCTGGGCGTTCACCCTCGTCAGGCCAGGATACTCAGCGCGTTGCACCGCATCGGGGAGAGTTCGCAGGTCCGGCTTGCGCGCGAGTTCGATGTGAGCAAGGCCAGCATGAGTACGATGACGGCCCGGCTGGTTTCGGCTGGCTATATCTCGCGGATGGCCGATCCGAATGACCATCGCGGAAGTATCCTTCGTCTGTCGGAGAAGGGGCAAGACCTGCTGTCAGATATTGATGACGCTTGGGTGGCGGTCGATGACATCATTCGGGACGCCTTGGGTCAGCGCAAGATGTTCGAACTCGAGACGCTCTTGTCCGAGTTGTGCGACTATCTGGGCGGGTGAGGTTTTGCCGATGATATCTCAGTGTTCTTCGAACAGGCGTGACGCCACGGATTGAAGATGGTTGCGCATTGCGCGGAAGGCGGCGTCGGCGTCGTGTGCTTCGATCGCTGCGCAGATGGCATCGTGCTCGGTGAAGCTGGGGTGCTGACGGGGCGGACGAGTGTCGGACCGGGTTACCGACCCCCAGGCCACCTCTCGGCGAACCCGATTGAGGCTGTCGAACAGGGCGAGAAGAAGTGCGTTGTCCGCCGCTTCGGCGATTGCCCGATGGAACTGGTCGTCGTGACGTTCGTATTGCAGCCAGCTTGAGGCCTTGCGGGCCCGTTCGGCGGCGGCGGAGATTTTGGTGAGTGCCTCGCGCGAGGCATTCATCACGGCCTCGCGGGCGATTGCAGGCTCGATGCAGATCCGGGCGCGCATCATCCGATACGGTGTGAGATGATGGCCGAGGCCGGCGAAAGCGTCTTCGCTGGCCCCTTCGGTCGCACCATAGGATACGAAAGTGCCTTTGCCGACATGCCGCCAGATCACACCGTCGCGTTCCAGAAAGTCCAGGGCCCGACGAAGCGCGGCGCGGCTTACCCCCAGCATTTCGATCAACTGACGTTCCGGAGGTATCCTGTCTCCGGGCGCGTATTCGCCCTCGACGATGAACGCCCGCAGGCGTTCGGCGTGTTCATCCCGTTCTGGCTGGTCAGCACGCGTGAGCAAGGCCGTCGTCCTCCGATTGAGCACTCAAGTCTGGTCTGTTTAGCCGATTGGTACAAGCATGTCATCAGCTATAAGAATTGATCAAGATTGATTTTTCATTCGTTAACGTTTATCACAAAAGAAAATAGCGAGTCGTTAGGGAGCTTGGAATGCCGGACTATGTGATCGAAACACCACCCGTGACGGCGCTGCCCGTCGCCAACGAGAATGGTGCGTTTCCTGTTCGCCGCGTTTACTGCATCGGACGCAACTATGCCGCCCATGCCGTCGAGATGGGGCATGATCCCGACCGAGAGCCGCCGTTTTTCTTTCAGAAGAATCCCAACAATCTTGATACATCGGGTGTGTTTCCATACCCGCCGCATACGTCGGATGTTCATCACGAGGCCGAGCTGGCCGTGTATCTGAAGTCCGGCGGCACAAACATTCCGCTCGATGAGGCGCTTGACCATGTTTATGGTTATGGGCTTTCGCTGGATATGACGCGGCGCGATCTTCAGGGCGAGATGAAGAAGATGGGTCGCCCATGGGAGATCGGCAAGGCATTCGAACGCTCGGCCCCTGCCGGCCCGGTCCATCCGGTCGCCGCGGTTGGACATCTCGCCGAAGGCAGCATCACCCTGAAGGTCAATGGTGTGACCAAGCAGGAAGGCGACCTGAACCAGATGATCTGGAAGGTGCCTGAAATGATTTCGTACCTGTCCGAATATTTTGAACTTGCTGCTGGCGACGTGATCCTTTCCGGCACTCCTGCCGGCGTTGGTCCGGTATCGCCTGGGGATATCATGGAGCTGACTGTGGACGGGCTGGATACGCTGCGCGTGACCGTGGAATAGAAAGGGAGGCCCGGCGCAAAGACAGCCCAATTCTGACCAATTCGTGAGTGCGCGAGGAGGCGCCGACGAGTTCCGGTCAGCAAACTGATCGGTTGCGACAGAACGCAATCCGAAAAAAGGGAGGAAAGACCATGAAGATCGAAAGACGAGGCATGATGCGGCTTGCCGGTGCGGCCATGGCGGCGACGATGGCAATTTCGGGCACGATGGCCGTCGCCCAGGACGAACCGCTCAAGGTCGCGCTGGGGGATATTGCGAGTGTCGAAAGCCTGAACCTTCTGATCGCGATGGAACGCGCGGGCGAACGCGGCGTTCCGATGGAAATGACGTTCTTCAACTCTGAAGATGTGGCCGTGCAGGCAGTCTTGTCGGGTGAGGCGCATATCGGCGTCGGCGCGCCCTATGCCTTTATCCAGAACTCCGAGGCGCCGATCCGGATGTTCTATCGCATGTCGACGCTTCTGTTCTTTCCTGTCGTGAACTCTGAGGTTTACTCGGACTGGGCCGATCTTGACGGTCAGGAAATCACCGTTCACTCGCGGGGTTCCGGCACCGAGGCGCTGATGCGGCTGATGGAGCAGGTCCACGATATCGAGTATGCGAACATTTCCTATGTGCCGGGTTCGGAGGTTCGCGCCGGCGCGATGCTTCAGGGAACGATCAACGCGTCGATCGTTGATGCCGCAAACTTCCGGCTGCTGCAGGAACAGGGTGGCGGCAAGTTCATGCGGCTGCCGCTGGATGGCGTGAACGCAACCGACGAAGCCTTGTATGCGAACCAGAATGTCCTGACGGAACGAAGCGAGGACATGCAGGTGTTCGTCGAGGAGTTGTTGCGTACCTGGAACGATATTGCCGAGAACCCGGCGATCGTCGGTGAGTTGAGGGAGCAGTACAACCTGCTGCCCGATCTTCCCGCGGATCTCGTGGCCGAGGCTGTGCCTTACTACACCGAGGCGGATGAGAACGGTATCTATCCGCTTGATGGCGGCGCGCCACAGGATGCCCGGGACGATATCGCTTTCCTGTCGGCGGCAGGTCAGGTCAGCGGCAACCCCGACGAGGTTGATCCGGCCGACTACTGGGATTTCAGCGTCCTTGAAGCCGCGAAGGCCGCGAACTAGGCCGCCAGACGCAATACGCGCCGTCCGGTGACTTTTTACCGGGCGGGGCCTTTTCAAACCCGACAGGATAGGCGCAATGCCGGCCGATCAGACTGCACATAGCCCGGTTGCGGGGGTCACCAGCCGCTGGATCTCTGCGGTCTCGGACGTTCCGGCCATCTGGAAAATCCTGTCACTCGCGATACTTTTCGCGGCCTGGGAAATCGGGGGCCGCACCAATTTCAACTGGGCGTTCCCGACCTTTCTGGAAACCATGGCGGCGCTTTGGGAGATGATTGCAGACGGTTCGATGGGCGCGGCGTACCTGCGCACCCTTGAACCGCTTGTAATCGGTCTTGTCATTTCGCTGGTCATCGGTGTCAGTGCAGGTGTCGCAATGGGTCTGCGCAAGGATGCGGAATGGCTGACCCTGCCGATCTTCATCACAATGCAGGCCGCACCGATGGCGGCGCTGATCCCGTTGATCACGTTCGTCTACGGGATCGGACTGACGTCGAAGGTGCTGGCGGTCGTTATGCTGTCGATGCCGGTCATCGCGATCAACAGCTACAAGGCGGTGCGCAACGTGCCGCAGTCGCTGGTTCATATGTGCCATTCCTTCATGGGATCGCGCCGCCAGCAGATCCTGACAGTGATCCTTCCGGCGGCCAGCCCGATGATGTTCGCGGGCATTCGGCTGGGTATCGCCGAGGGGTTTTCCGGTGTCGTACTGGCCGAACTTCTTATCACTCCCACAGGCATCGGCGATCTGATTACGTTCAATCGCTCGATCGCCAAGTTCCCACATATGTACGCCGCGATCTTTTCGATCGTCGCGCTGGCGGTGATCACGGTGTCGCTTTTGCACCGGCTTGAGGTCACCCTGTTCCGCCCCGAAAAGAGAGGCGCCTGATGACCATGACCCACCCTATACCAGATCCGGAAGATGCCGCACCGGTCGCTTCGGCCATCATCGAGGTCGAAGGCATTCACAAGATCTATAACGGCGCGGTCACGGCGCTGGAAAACATCCACCTTGAGTTCAACAGGGGCGAATTGACCAGTCTTCTGGGACCGTCCGGCTGCGGAAAGACCACCCTTCTGAAAATCCTCGCGGGTCTCCTGAAGCCCACGTCGGGCGAGGTTCGCGTGAATGGCAAGCCCGTGACGGGGCCGGGCCCCGAGCGGGCCTTTGTGTTTCAGGATTTCGCCCTGATGCCATGGGCGACGGTTCTGCGGAACGCGTCCTATGGGCTGGAATTGCAGGGTGTCGGCAAGAGGGAGCGCGAGGATCGCGCCCGGCACTACGTGGCCGAGGTCGGGTTGGCGGGGTTCGAGGACAAGTATCCCCACGAGCTTTCGGGCGGTATGCGTCAGCGTGTGGGGCTTGCACGCGCGCTTGCGGTAAACGCCGACGTGCTGATGATGGACGAGCCGTTCTCCGCCGTGGACGAACAGACTCGCCGCAAGTTTCAGGAAGACCTGATCCGCCTGCGGGAGATCGAACAGAAGACGTTCATCCTTGTGACCCATTCCATCGAAGAGGCGGTTTATCTGTCGGACCGGATCGTGCTTCTGTCGCCGCGCCCCGGGCGGGTCAGCCAGATCGTGACGCCGAATATCGACCGTCACGGCGACCCCGAGGCGATCCGCCGGAACCCGGAATATCTCGACCTGATCGACGATATCTGGGCCGGTCTGCGCGACTACGTGGAGTAGGGCGATGGAGCTTTATGGCGTGAAAGTTCCCAAGTCGGCGGCACTTCTGGTGTGGATCGCGTTGTGGGAGTTCGTCGGGCGGTTCGAGCTTCTCCTGCTGTTCCCGCCGTTTTCCGAGGTCGTCATGGCCCTTCCGGAGGTGATTGGCACGCCAAGTTTTCTTGAAGCCGCGCGGATCACGTTGTTGAGCTATCTTGGCGGGCTGGGGCTCGCCGTGGTGGTGGGCATCGCCTTGGGGCTTTTGATGGGGCTCGTCCGGCGGGCCGACCAGATCCTGAACATGTGGGTCAATATCTTCCTGTCCGCGCCCTTGTCGGCGCTGGTACCCGTGATCATGATCCTGTTCGGCATGGGTATGCCGACGGTCATTGCCACGGTGTTCATGTTCGCCGTCTGGATCATCGCGCTCGATACGCGGGCCGGGGTCGTTCACACATCGCAATCTCTGCTTGAGATGGGGACCTCGTTCGGAGCGTCCCGCACGCAACAGCTGAAGCTGATCCTTCTGTCGGCATTGCCCGAGATCCTAGCCGGTATCCGGTTGGGCGTAGTCCGTGGCGTCAAGGGTGTCGTTATCGGACAGTTGCTGGTGTCGATCATCGGTGTCGGGGCGTTGTTTTCGCTTTATTCGCAGAACTTCCTGATGGCGCATTTCTGGGCGTTGATCCTGATCCTCTTCGCATTTGCGCTTGGGCTGGCGGAGTTGATCAACCGCCTTGAAGAGCGTGTCGAGTACTATGCCGGAAACAGGGCCTGAGCCGGTCGCCTGGAGCGTTGGTGCCGGTTTCACGAAGGAATCGTATCTGGTTCTCTCAGGTGGTGGTTATTCAGCTTTGCGCCCACTTGGGGGTCATATGGCGATGGCGCGGTCCAGGGCGCGTGACAGTTTCCCCACCAACTCGTCGATCTGGGTGTCTTCGATAATGAATGGCGGGGCCAGGAGGATGTGATCGCCTCGCTGCCCGTCGACGGTGCCGCCGGCAGGATAGCAGATCAGCCCCTCGTCCATCGCTGCAGATTTGATCTTTGTGTGCAGTTTGCGCGCCGGATCGAAGGGTTCTTTCGTGGCGCGGTCTTCGACAAGTTCAATCCCCCGGAACAGGCCGCGCCCCCGCAGGTCGCCCACATGGGCATGCTGACCAAAGGCGTCGTGCAGCACGGCTTCGAGCCGCGCGCCCTGTGTCTGGACCCGTTCGATCAGGCCACGGTCGAGAATGGCGCTGACAACCGCATGACCGGCGGCGGCGGCAAGCGGGTGACCGTTATAGGTATGGCCATGCTGGAAACTGCCCGATCCGTCAGCGATGGCATCGTAAATCGTGCCGGTGCACAGCATTGCGCCAATCGGCGCATAGCCCGCGCCAAGCCCCTTGGCGATCGTCACGATATCGGGGGCCACCCCGTCATGCTCGCAGGCGAAAAAGGTGCCAGCGCGACCCATCCCGCACATCACTTCGTCGAGGATCAGAAGCACCCCGTAGTGGTCGCAGATTTCGCGGATACGGGCGAAATAGCCGTCGACGGCGGGTACTGCCCCGGCGGTAGCACCAACCACCGGTTCGGCGATGAAGGCCATGACCGTCTCGGGGCCAAGGTGTTCGATCTCGGCCTGTAATTCATTGGCGGCGCGTTGACCGTAGTCATAGGGGCTCTCGCCATCGGCGCGCGCTCGATACTCGAAACAGGGTACGATGTGGCTGGTCTCCACCAGAAGCGGCGCGTATTTCTCGCGCCGCCATGCGTTACCCCCTGCCGCCAGAGCACCGAGGGTGTTGCCGTGATAGCTCTGCCGCCGGGCGATGACGCGGTGCCGCCCGGTTTCGCCAATCTCCACGTAATACTGGCGCGCGAGCTTTAGCGCGGCCTCGACGGCTTCTGACCCGCCCGACAGAAGATAGACCTTTTCGATCCCCTCCGGCGCCTGTTCGATCAGAAGACCGGCGAGACGTTCGGCGGGTTCGGATGTGAAGAACCCGGTATGGGCAAAGGCAAGCTGATCCAGTTGCGCATGGATTGCAGCGCGCACGTCCGGGTCGGAATGACCAAGGCAGGACACGGCGGCCCCGCCCGAGCCATCGAGATACGTCCGGCCGTCTGCATCATGGATGTAACAGCCCTCACCACGGATGGCCGTGGCCAGACGGGCTTTGCTCCGGCCAAAGACATGGGTCACCGGGTCAGGCCTCGCCACGGACGACGAATACCGATTGGCGGGCGTGGCGTACGACGCGCGCGGCGTTCGGACCAAGCAGGTAGTCGCTCAGCGCCGGCGTGTGCGACCCCATCACGATCGCGTCGACGTTCAGACGGTCCGCGGCGGAGATGATCTGATCGTAGACCCGGCCATGGAGCACATGGGGGTGGACATCGACATCGCCTGGGATGTTTTCCGCGACCCATGCCTTCAGCGCCTCGCCAACCTCGTGCAGGGCTTTCTCTTCAAAGCCCTGTTCGAAATAGCTGCCGACGACGGACATTCCGAAATCGGGTAGGACCGTTACCACATGCAGGGAACCGCCATCCGAGTCGTAGAGCTTCAGCGCAGCGGGCAGGGCCTTCGACCAGCTGTCTTCGGTGGACAGATCGATGGGAAGGAGGATCGTTTTGAACATGTCGTGTACTCCTCTCAGAAGGCCGGTTGGGTTTGACGCCGGCGTTGCAGAAGCACGACCACGCCAAGCAGCAGCAGGGCGGGCAGATAGAATATCTGCTCCGGCATCCGATCCTGCGCCACCTGAACGGCGGCCAGCTGCACCGGTGTGTCGGCATAGAAGTCGAAGTCGATCAGCGCTTCTGCCGTTTCGGTTCCGAACATCGGTTCATCCAGCCGGACAACATCGCCTTCGGTCAGCAGAAGCAGACCGGAATTGGCGATGCGTTCCGCTGCGCTGGCCCCTTCGGCATGAAGGACAAGCGTCGTCTCGGCGAGGTCCCCAGTGTTGAAGTCCGGCCCCTGGATCAAGAGCCGTAATTGCTCGCCTTCCGCAGCCTCACCGACGGCGGTTTCGAACTGTGCCGGAGGCACCTCGCGGAACGGATCCTGCACCATGTTCAGCCAGACATTCGGCACAAACAGCGTGAAGGCCACCAGAAGCAGCGCGGCGCTTTCGTAGATCCGGGACCGGGCAAGGAAATAGCCCTGCGTCGCCGCCGCAAACAGCAGCATCGCGAAGGTCGCGACAATGAAGACGAACACCGCCTGTCCTATGCCCTCCCAAGTGCCCAGATCGACGCCATACAGGATCAGCGTCGGGTTGAAGATGAAGAGGAAGGGCAGTGCGACCGTCCGGAGGCTGTAGAAGAATGCCGTGAACCCGGTCTTGATCGGATCGCCGCCCGACACGGCGGCCGCCGCGAAACTGGCCAGCCCCACAGGGGGCGTCACATCCGCCATGATCCCGAAATAAAACACGAAGAGGTGGGCGGCGATCAGGGGTACGATCAGCCCCTCCTGAGCGCCGAGCGACACCACGACCGAGGCCATCAGCGACGAAACCACGATGTAGTTCGCCGTCGTCGGCAGACCCATTCCCAGGATCAGGGAGAAGACTCCGATCAGCACCAGCATCACGAACAGGATCCCGCCCGAGAGCTGTTCGACCAGCCCGGCAAGTTCGGTTCCGATCGGTGTCCGGGTGACGGTCGCCACGATGATGCCGGCGGCGGCGGTTGCCACGCCGATCCCGATCATGTTGCGCGCACCGGCGATCAGGCCTTCGATCAGGTCGGCGAAGCCGTTCCTGAACTCCTCCATCAGCCGCGCGCCTTCGCCCCGGAACAGCGCCTTGAGCGGGCGTTGCGTAACGATGATGCCGATCATCAACGCCGTGGCGAAAAAGGCCGAGCGTGCCGGGCTTTGCCGTTCCACCATCAGGAACCACACCAGAACCACGATCGGCAGCACATAGTGCAGGCCGGTTGCGTAGATCTCTTTCACCGTCGGTAGTTTGATTTCGGTCGCGTTGGGGTCGTCCACTTCGAGATCCGGGCTGCGCGAGGCAATCGCAACAAGCCAGATATAGACGGCGGCCAGAAGCGCCATCATGATCGGGGCGGTCAGGTCGGGAACGGCCGCCCGCAGCGCGCCGACGCCATAGATCAGCGCGGTGAAGCCCGC
This sequence comes from uncultured Paracoccaceae bacterium, assembly GCA_947503175.1. Classification (GTDB taxonomy): domain Bacteria; phylum Pseudomonadota; class Alphaproteobacteria; order Rhodobacterales; family Rhodobacteraceae; genus Ovoidimarina. The sequence goes on along the minus strand of CANNCO010000002.1, from coordinate 312,075 downwards.
CCCCGCAACGGCGAAGCCCACGAAGAATTTCACGATCATGCCGGTAAAGCTTTTCGCTTCGCCGAGAGCGGGCATTTCTTTCTTCAGCGCTTCCAGATGCACGATGTAGACCAGCGCGATGTAGGAAATCACCGCCGGGATGAAGGCGTGCTTGATCACCTCGACATAGGAAATACCGATGAACTCGACCATCAGGAAGGCCGCAGCCCCCATCACCGGTGGCATGATCTGACCGTTCACGGACGAGGCAACCTCGACCGAACCGGCCTGTTCGCTGGTGAAGCCCACGCGCTTCATCAGGGGAATGGTGAAAGTGCCGGTGGTCACCACGTTGGCAATCGACGAACCAGAGATCAGGCCGGTCATTGCAGAGCCGACGACCGCGGCCTTTGCGGGTCCGCCGCGCAGGTGACCCAGACCGGCAAAAGCGAGTTTGATGAAGTAGTTGCCCGCGCCTGCCTTATCGAGAAGCGAGCCGAACAGGACGAAAAGGAAGACAAAGGCCGTCGACACACCCAGCGGGATGCCGAAAACACCGCCGGTATCCAGCCACTGGGCATTGATCAGGGCGGTGAAGGACAGGCCCTCATGTTCGATCAGATCGGGGATCAGCCAGCCCTGCCCCATATAGGCATAAAGCAGAAAGATCGAACCGACGACGGTCAGCGCCGGACCAAGCGCGCGACGGCTGGCCTCGAGCAACAGGAAAAGGCCGACCGCGCCGATGATAACCTGCGTCTCGGTTGGCAGGCCCGAACGGGCCGTGAGCGCGAGCACGTCGGAGAACCAGAAGATGTAGAAGGCACAGAAACCTGCGCCCGCCATCAGGATCCAGTCCATGATCGGTACGCGGTCGCGCGGAGAATTCTTGAACGCCGGATAGGCGAGAAACGCCAGAATGATCGCGAATGTCAGGTGCAAGGGCCGGGTCTGGGACGAGTTCATGACCGGCAGGTATTCTGCAAACCAAAGCTGTGGCTGGGCGATCCAAAGCTGGAACAGCGACCATGCAAGCGCCAGTCCGGTGATCAGCGCGGCAACGGCGCGGTTCGTAGGTGACCGTGCACCGCTATCGGTGCTGGCAACCAGATCCTGTAGCTCGTCGTCGGTAAATTGGCGCCCTTCGCGCCCGTCCTGATCCGTCATCGGGCCGTCCCCTTTTTCAAGCCTCGTTCGGGCTATTTGGATCCCGGGCGCGAGCCGTTCCGCGCCCGGGATCAGTAGTTATGGCATCGATCCGGATCCGATCACTGGATCAGGCCAGCCTCGCGGAAGTACCGCTCGGCACCCGGATGCAGAGGCGCCGACAGACCGTCATTGGCCATTTCAGCCGGGTCGAGATTGGCGAATGCCGGGTGCAGGCCACGGAACTGATCGATATTCTCGAACACCGCTTTCACGACGACATAGACAACCTCTTCGGGCACATCGGCCGAGGTCACGAAGGTTGCGCCAACACCGAAGGTCGTCGTGTCGCTGTCATTGCCGCGATACATGCCGCCGGGGATCGTGGCCGTCCGGTAGAACGGGTTATCGGCGACAAGCTGCGCTGTCGCGTCGTTCTCGACCGTGACCAGCACGCTGTCGCAGGCTGTCGTCGCCTCCTGGATCGAACCAGACGGGTGTCCGACGGTATAGATCATTGCGTCGATGTTGTTGTCGCACAGTGCCTGGCTTTGCTCGGCTGCCTGAAGTTCGGAGGCGACCGCGAAGTCATCCATGGTCCAGCCCATCGCGTCCATCAGCACCTCCATCGTGCCACGCTGACCGGAACCGGGGTTGCCCACATTCACGCGCTTGCCCTTGAGGTCTTCGAAGGTCGAGATGCCGGCATCTGCGCGCGCCACGACCGTAAACGGTTCGGGGTGCACCGAGAACACAGCCCGCAGACCTTCGAACGCGCCGGTTTCCTCGAAGCGCGAGGTCCCGTTGAATGCGTGATACTGCCAGTCCGACTGCGCGACGCCGAACTCAAGCTCGCCACCGCGGATGGCGTTGATGTTGAACACCGACCCGCCCGTGGATTCCACGCCGCAGCGGATGCCGTGCTCGGCGCGGTCGCGGTTCACCAGACGGCAGATTGCGCCGCCTGTCGGGTAATACACCCCTGTTACGCCACCCGTTCCGATCGCGATAAAAGTCTGGTCCTGGGCCGTGGCGGCACCCGCACCAAAAGATGTCGTGGCCGCGACAAGCGCGCCAACCAAAAGCTTGTTCATACTGTTTCTCCCTGTTGAACCGTTTGAAAGACGGACCGGGTGACGATGAAACAAATCGTTGAAACTAGTCAAGCATTGGGGGCATTTGTTTCACATGGTTTCGGAAACGCACCCCGCATATCAGACGCTGGACGATCTTAGTCACGCATTGGCAGAGCTGGTTTACAATGCATCGCCGGCGATTTCGGACTTTGCGGCATGGGCGCTTGAACACCCACAGGAAATGGCCTTTCACTCGGTCAGAGCCCTTGCACGGCGCGCCGAAGTCAATGTGAATACCGTGTACAGGTTATCGCTGGCGCTGGGGTTTGCCGGCTACGAGCCGTGCCGGAAGGCGTTTCAATCCGCGCTTCGTGAGCAGGGCGGTATGTACGGCCCCCGTGCTGCAAAACTCAGTTCCGATGACGGTCTGGAGATCATCGAAAAGGTCCGGGAGTCCGGCCACAACAACCTAGATGCGCTGTTCTCGGAGCAGAATATCAACCGAATCAGAGAGGTGGCGGCCCTTTTGGGCGATGCGCGCCGGATCTATTGCATCGGTGTGCGAAGCTGCTTTTCGCTGGCCCATTACTTTTCCTATTCCGGCAGGATGGCGTTTCCGAACTTCGCGCGTCCCTTGTCCGAACCGGGCAGCATCTCGGACGTCTTGACCGAGACGGGGTCGGAAGATGCAGTGATCCTCATCACCTTTTCGCTCTATTCCGCCGAAGTCGTCCGGGCCCATGCCGCGGCCCTTTCCCGATCCGCCAAGGTCATCGCGATCACCGACAGCTACACCTCGCCCATCGCGCGCGGGGCCGAAATGGTTTTCTGCCTGCCGATGGATGGACCCCAGCCGTTGCCTTCGCAGGCGGCGGGGTTTTCTCTGGTCGAAGCCATCATCGCCAAGATGATAACCCAAAGCGGCCGGTCGGCGGAGCGGATTGCGGATTTCGAAAGCCGGCTTCTGGAATTCGGCAGCTATGTTCCGCCGCCCGAGCGCGGTGACGCGAAGTGAGCGTGGAGTTTTAGGACGGACGACCGACAAACATCCCGGTTCAAGCCCGTCGCGGTTTGGGGGGGGCGAAGACAGCATCATGGGTGCCGCTGTGAGAGCGGCAATCACCATCGGATCGACAACTCTACTGGCGGTGCCGGCTTAGCAAGCAGCGATGACGATGATCTCGACCTTCAACTCGGGACGCGCCAGTTTCGCCTCACCGCACGCCCGGGCCGGGGCGTGGCCCTCGGGCACCCAGGCATCCCAGACCGCGTTCATCTCTGCGAAGTCGCTCATATCCGCCAGCCAGATCACGGCCTGCAGCATCCTTTCGGGCGACGATCCGGCCTTTTCCAGAAGCGCCTCGACACGGGAAAGGCACTCTCGGGTTTGCTCTGCCACGCTGGCACCATCGCCCACCTGTCCGCAGAGATAAGCCACGCCGTTGTGCTTGACGATCTTGCTCATGCGCTGCCCGGTGTCGATACGTTCGATCATGTCTTGCTCCTATTTCGCTGAATTCAGCGTGCTATCGTCCAAAGCTGCCAGTTCGCCAAGTGTCACCGGTTTCAGCGGGGGCCTGATGCGATAGTACCCGATCTCATCCGGAGTCCTTGCATTGGTGTCTGCAAGAAGCGCGGTCACAGTCAGCCCGCAGTAGCGGCCCTGGCAGGGGCCCATGCCGGGGCGACCGAAAGCCTTGGTCTGGTTTGGCCCGACACACCCCAGTTTCGCGTAACGGCGAATGTCTCCGGCGGTGACTTCTTCGCACCGGCAGATCACCGTGTCGTCCGCAGGTGCGATAGCCTCCGCGCAGGGCGGGTAGGCCGCATCGAGAAACGGGCGGGCGGCCAGTTCGGTGGACATCGCGGCACGGAGCTTTGCAGCCTGGCGGTCGCGCTCCGGAGCCGATAGACGATCAGCCGCTTCGGCGATCCTGAGCGCCGCGAGACGCCCGGCAAGTGCCGCGGCTTTCGCCCCGGCAACTCCGGTGCCATCTCCGGCAATGAAGACATCCGGAACATCGCTTTCACCCCAAGGATCGACAGTTGGGACAAAGCAGGCCTGTGCCGTGTTCCATGCGTAGCTGACACCGAGAGAGCGTGCAGCCTGGGCGTTTGGCACGACGCCATGATGCAGGAACACGGTTTGACAGGGGATGCGGCGGGATCGGCCATGGCTTGTGAAGGTCACCGCCTCTGCCCGCTGCGCGCCTTCTATGGCGATATTGGTGGCACCGGTGAAACGCGGCACCCGCGCGCGCGTGATTTCCGCTAGCATTTTCAGACCTTTGAGCAGGTAGCGCCAGCCGCGCAGCGCGCCACCTGCATGTCGTATCGCACGGATCATGTCCGCTCGTGTCTGGGTTTCGACCATCGCGGCGGGAGGCGTGCCTGCCCGCACCATCTGGGCCGCAATCAGATAGAGCAGCGGGCCGGATCCCGCCAGAACCGCGTTACGGGCGAGGACACCCGATTGCTTGAGCAGAATCTGTCCGGCCCCCGCTGCCATCACACCCGGAAGCGTCCAGCCGGGCAACGGCATCGGGCGTTCCAGCGCGCCCGTTGCCAGCAGAATACGGTCTGCAGTAATCTGCGCGCCGCGCCCGTTACGGCTGTATGACACGCGAAAGCCCTCTTCGACGGCCCAGACGACAGCACCGGAGATGTGCTCGACCCCATCGCGGCGCAAGCCTGCCGTCAGCCTTGCGCCGTCGGTGTAATCCGTACCCAGAATGTCCCCTCGCAGCATGGCGACACGGTCGACGTCGCGATAGATCTGACCACCCGCGCGGGGTTGTTCGTCCAGGATCGTGACGCTCAGTCCAAGCTCAGCCGCCGTGGCCGCGGCCGCCATGCCTGCCGGGCCAGCGCCGATGACAACGAGATCACGCCGGGTCATTGCCGGCCTTGGCTTCATGCGGCTTTACAATCTGCAAGCCTTCGGTGGCTTCGATCATGCAGGCCTGCCGGATCACACCGTCGATCTCGACAAGGCAGTCGAAACAAGCCCCCATCATGCAGAACGGACCTCGCGGTGCGCCGGAGACGGGTGTGTTTCGAAACACGTCGACCCCCGCCGCCAGAAGCGCAGCCGCCAGGTTCGCGCCCTCCGGCAGGCTGAGCCGAGCGCCGTCAAAGGACACCTGCACGCGCGGTACGTCGTCCATCTCAAGAAACGGCGAAGCGGGATTCACTGAACACCTCCAAGTCAGGGGCCGCGTTGGTGCCTTCGATCCAGTCGGGCAGAAACCGCGCATGTGCAGCAGCCAGAGTAATGCCGCTGTGACAGGTCACGAGGTAGGCGCCGGGCATGTCCGTGCTTTCCTGATAAATCGGCAGGCCGTCCGGCGAGAGCACGCGCAAGGCCCCCCAACTGCGGACAAGCTGTGCTTTGGCGAGTGCAGGATAGGCCGCAACGGCCTCGGCGGCGAGCTTTGAAATCCCCGGTTGCGTGACACGATCATCAAGGCCGACCTCTTCATTCGTGGCCCCTATCTGAATGCCGCCTTCGTCCACCTGCCGCGCAATGAGAGAGGGGCGGTTGATCATCTTCGGGAGTTTTTCGGTAATCAGTACTTGCCCGCGCTGGGGGCGGACCGGAGCCCTGAACCCCAATTGCGGGCCAAGCTTCGCAGCACCAAGCCCGGCAGACAGAACAACCTTGGCCGCGCGGACGGTGGTGCCATCACTGCAGTCGATATGGAAACCGTCCGGTTTGGAGACGCCGGTGACCGTCTTGCCGTCGAGCACGCGGCCGCCCATGCGGCGCACATCCGCAGCCATCGCCAAAAGCAGTCTAAGCGGGTTCGCATGACCATCCTGGTGATGCAGGATCGCCCCCACGACCTTGGGGCCGATATGCGGCTCTTCCTTTCGCAGCGCATTGTGTCCAAGCACTTCGAAGGGGTAATCGCCGTCCAGCTTCTCCTTCAGCACTTCGTACTTGTCCACGGTCGCTTGCAGAGTGTCTTCGGAGAAGTGCAGGTCATAACCACCCTTCTGCTCCAGCGGCACCGATAGCCCGGAGTTGGCTTCCAACTCGGCTGCGAATTCTGCCCAGATAGAGGAGGATTGCTGTGACCAACGTGCATATTGCGGCTGGTTCATGCCTTTGGACTGAACCCAGACAAGGCCGAAATTGCCACGGCTGGCACGGAACGATCCGTCGTCGCCATCAATGACGGTGACCGTCCGTCCGCGCGAAAGCAAGCCCCAGGCGACCGAGAGGCCAACAACGCCGCCGCCGATGATGGCATAGTCGGTTTCCATCGTTTCGTCCTGTTGGAGAGACGAATGGACAGGGCGGCGATGCGCCCTGTCCTTCTTGGTTCAGTTGCCGCTAGCGGCAACCTTGTCGAGGATCGCCTGACCCCATTCGACACCCACGTCTTCCAGAACGGCAGGCCAGACTTCGCTGCGGGTTTTCGCAGCCATTGCCTCGAGCTCTTCCGCGCTCAGTTCAACAAGTGTGGCGCCCAGTTCATCCACAAGTTTCTGTTCGTTACTGGCCTGATCGGCCTCCGCGACTTCCCAGCGTGTCGCCTCAAAGACGGCTGCCTTGTCTCTCAAAACGGCCTGATCCTCGTCCGACAACCCGGCAAGGCTCTCGTTCGATATGATCATGTACCAGACTTCGAAATGGGTGTTGGCCGGGATGTAGGTTTTTGTCACATCGCGGAACGATGCGTAGTAGCCTTCCGCCCCGGAGCCGATCACACCGTCGACGACGCCGGTCTGCACGGCGGTGAAGGCCTCAGAGAACGGGATCGGCGACGGGATATAGCCAAGCGCTTCGCCGGTCATCTGGAAGCTTTTGATGCCGGGCACGCGCACCTTGATGCCATTGGGCTCGACAGACCCGGCGTTCGGGTTCGCGACGTTCAGCGCAATGCCGCCAAAATAGACCGGATAGGCCGCAAGCATTGTGATGTCCTGCTCACTGTAGAGCTCGGCCATGACTTCGCGGACGACACCGCCGGGACCGTACACGGCGCGGGCCTGTTCCCAGTTCCCGGCAAGATAGGGGAACGAGCTGATCTGCATGCGCCGGTCGGCTGCGGTGGCCGCAGGCTGGGTCGCCATGTCTACGGCGCCGACGCTGACGCGCTCCTGCACCGTGGTGTAATCGCCCAGTGCGGAGGCCGGGAAGAGATTGACGTTCAACGATCCGCCCGTGGCTTCGGCCACCGCCGCCGAGAAGGCGCGCAGTTCGACGTCGATGGTTGCGTCCTGCGGGCGCACATGGCTCATCTTGAGGTCTTGCGCCTGCGCGAAAGAACCAAGTGCCATCAGCGCGGCGGCAGCAGTTGTCAGGAAAGCGTGTTTCATTAGAGCGTCCTCGTTGTCTTGTTGATGAGTTCGGGGTGGTTAAGGCGTCACGTCGTATCCGAAGAAACGCGGCAGGAAGAGCGACAGATCCGGCCAGAGCGAGGTCAGAAAGACTACGGGCACATAGCCGAAGAGGATAAGTTTCATGGCGGGTGGGATGACCTTGGTCACCTTCACATTGCCGATCCGCGCGCCGAGATAGAGGATCGAGGCATAGGGCGGTGTCACCCCGCCCATGGCGGTGTTCACACCCATGATCGCGGCGAACTGCACCGGGCTGACGCCGATGGCCTCCATCAGGGGCAGAAGCAGCGGCGCAATCAGGATAATCGCGGTGACATCGTTGACGACCATGCCCACGAGGAACAACAGGATGTTGATCATGATCAGCAGCAGAATCTTGTTCTCGGTGATAGCAAAGATGCTTTCAACCAGCCGCTGCGGAATGCTCTCAAAGACGAACATCTGGCTGAGGATCATGGAGAACAGGATCATCATCATGATCGCGCCCACAGAGGTCGCGGCCTCTTTGCCGGCATACAGGAAGTTTTGCCACTTCAGCCCCTTGTAGATCAGGAAACCAACCGGGATGGCGTAGATCACCGCGACGGCGGCAGCCTCTGTGGGAGTCATGACACCGCCATAGATGCCACCCAGTATGATCACCGGCATGAGAAGGGCGGGGAAGGCATGAACGCCCCGCTTCGCGACCTCGCTCGACAGTTCGGAAAAGGACGGCTTGTCATCGAGAACCAGCGAGAACTTGCGGGACATGAAGAGGTTGATGACGGAGAACGCCACCATGATCAGCAGGCCGGGGCCGAGCGTTGCGAGGAAACAGGCCAAGATCGAGGTGTCGGTCACCCAGCCATAGACGATCATCGTGACCGAGGGTGGGATCAGCAGGCCAAGAATGGACGAGTTCGCGATCAGCGCCGTTGCATATTCCCGCGGATAACCGCGCTTTTCCATTTCGGGAATGAGCAGCGGCCCGATGGCGGCAATGCCGGTCAGACCCGAGCCCGAAATCGCTCCGATCACAGCGCAGGAGACGGCGGCGACGACTCCAAGGCCCCCACGCACATGGCCGATGAAGGCATTTACAAAGCGCAAGAGTGCCGCGGCTATGCCGCTTTGAGACATGACGGTTCCTGCAAGGACAAAGAGCGGGATCGCCAGCAACACCGGGTTGCCAAGCTGCTGAAACCCCCAGAGCATCATGCCCCTCATGGTGACGTCACCGATGAAATACATCACCATGAGTGCCGCGCCAAAACAGTAAGGCAGCGGTACGCCAAGCGTCAGCGCAATCACCAGGACAGCGATGGCGATTAGCGCGATTTCAATCATAGAGGGTCTCCTGTGCGCAGCGACAGGATGTGGCGCAGTAAATGCCATGCGGTGAAGATCATCATCAGCGTCAGGCCCGTCAGAAGTGCAATGTCGGAATAAAATGTCGGGATGTAGAGTGTCGGACTCTCGCGCCAGACGCGCCATGCATAGCGGGTGTAGTCCCACGCCCAGGACAGCAGCCATAGACCCACGACAAGGCTGATGATCTCTCCGATTATGGCGAGGATCTTGTGGCCCCGATCCGTCTGGATGAAGATTTCCAGCACGTTTGCGCGGATATGGGTGTTCTCGCGCGATGCGTTGACCGATCCGAGGATGTAAAGCCACAAGGTCGGGTAGAGCATCGTCTCTTCCAGGCCCATCACAGGCACTTGAAGGACGTAACGCGTGATGACCTGAACGAACTGACCAAGCGCAACGATACAGATCAGCGCGGTCAGCAGGTATTTGGAAAATATGTCCATGATCCCCCAAAGTCTTCGCGCTTTTCGCGTCAGACTTCGGCGATCACACTGGACATCGTCCATAAAATCAATTTCATTATATTTCTGACTTCATAAATAAAAGTTATATAAAGACATGCACCTTTCGCTCAGACAGCTTGCGACTTTTCGGGAGGTGATGCGCTCGGGTTCAATCAGCCAGGCGGCACGGACGGTGGGCCGTACGCAACCCGCAGTCTCAACGATGATGCGCACGCTTGAAGATCAACTGGGCTTTGCCCTGTTCATGCGGACCCACGGCAAGCTAACACCGACGCCCGAAGCACGTTTCTTCCTTGAGGAATGCGAGGAAATCCTGGAACGCGTCGAGCGCACCGAACGCACGCTCGAACGGATCAGCACACTGCAGTCGGGTAAGCTGCAGGTTGCCTGCCATCCGGCCGCCTCCAGCGTTTTCCTGCCGCAGTTGATGACTCGCTTCCTTGAAAAACGTGATGATCTCGACGTGTCCCTGATCATGCGATCATCCGACGTGATCGAGGATCTGATCGCTTCGCAGCAGTTCGATGTCGGCTTTTCTGAAACCCCCGAACCGCGTGCGTCACTCCAGCAGACCGACTACGATCTGGAGTGCGTTTGCGTGCTGCCAGCCGATGATCCTCTGGCAACGGCAGAGGTCATCACGCCTGCCGATTTGCATGGGCGTCCCTTGGCCGCCCTGTTCGATGAGCATGCAACCGCCATACAGACCGAAGCCGCATTTCGGGCTGCGGGCCGCAGTTTCAACAAACGGCTGGAATTGCGAACCTTTCTTCCCGGCTTGCAGTTCGTTGCAGCGGGTGCCTGCGCGATGGTCTGCGACATGATCACCGCATATAGCCACCTGCTTCAGGCCCCTGACGGCTCGAAACTCGCGATCCGGCGATTCCGGCCAAGGATATCGAACAGCGTCTCGATCCTCACTCCGGGATACATCACGCAGTCGCTGGTGGGCCGCGCGTTCATCGCCGATCTGCAGAGCGCGGTTGATCGCATGCAGGCCGACCTAGAAGATGTACTCGATTCACGCTCGGCCGTGGGGTGAGTTACAGAAAAGGGGCTCCTCCGGTCCTGCTGAACTGTTCCTTCATGCTCTTGGAACAGCGGTTGATCCCCGTGGGGGCTGGTCAACGCGGCATCCGGTTGGCTCATGCGTTTCGCCGCATCAGGATCCATTCGGTAAAGTCGGGTGTCCAGCCGAAGCCGTCGTTGGCGGGCGCGGCCGCGACCTCTATGAAATTCAGCGCGGCATAGACTGCGCGCGCCGCGGTATTGCCGCTCGCGACGACAAGGCTGAGGTCGGACCCGTCGGCGCGCTGCACGGCATCCTCTATCAGGCATCGCGCGACACCGTGTTCCCGATGTCCGTCAAGGGTCGCGAGAACGTTGACGTAGAACGAACCGGGCACCTGGTTTTCCAAATCGATCAATGGCTCGAACACGGCCGGCGTATCCTGGTCGATCGGCTCGGGCGTGGGTCCTACGTGATACCCGATCAGGGCTCCGGCAAAGACACCGTTTCTTTCGCAGACACGTGCGTTTCGCCAGGAAAATGCGCCTTCATCCCGAAGAGCGCGATCGCGCCCGATCTGCCAGGGATCGCCTTCCGGCCCGGCGATGTCCGTCCACATCGCCAGTGCCAGTCCCTCGCTTGCGAGATGGACGACCTGCGTGAGCGGGACGGCGTCTTCACGAACACCGTCCCGCAGTTGCAGGTTTGCGGCCGCGGCGGGCATCACCCGGCCACCTCGAATGCATCGGGTCCGAAAGCAAAGTGTTTCATTTCCATATCCTCTTGAGTGATGGGACTTGAAGGCCCGGTCAAGGCTTGATGCCAGCGTGCAGATGCTGCGAAACGCAGCCCACGTGGCGGTGGTCGGTTCCACAGCACCCACCGACAACGCGCAGGTTCGGCACCAGTCGGGCCATGTCGGCATGGAGCTGTCCGAATTCGGTCGGATCGCCGTCGTCCAGTTCCTCTGCGATGTCGAGTTCGGCATGGGACAGGCGCGATGCATTCGCGCGCAGCCCGCCGATCCGCCAAACCCAGTCCTCCTGCGCCTCGAAGGCGCTGCGGAAGTGATCAGGGTGAGCGCAGTTCACCATGTAGTAAAGCGGCGCGTTCCTGGTGGCGGCATCGGTGGCCCTGATGGCATCGCCGATCGTTTCGCCCGTGGGCAGGCATCCGTCTGTTTCGACGGTGAACGATACCACGACCGGCAGTCCGGCCGCGGTGGCGGCGCGTGCGATGCCCACGGCCTCATCCACATGGGTCATCGTGATGGCCGAGATCAAGTCGACACCTTCCGCTGCGAAAGACGCGATCTGAGGGCTGTGAAGGCTCTGTGCTGTCTGCGCATCATGTGCCGTTTCCGGCGTGTAGCCGTCACCAGCAGGTCCGACGACCCCGTTTATGAGGATCGGCGACACTCTGTCCTTCCACTGGTCGCGTATCGTCCTGACAAAACCCACGGCGTCACGCGAGAGCTGGAGCAGTTCGTTGGCGCTTAGGCCGAGTTCAGGGGCCCATTCGACGCAGCCGCGCCAAGTGTTGGTATCGAGTACGAAGCCGGTGCCTGCCTGTTCCGCCGTGGCAAGGAAACGCTCGAAGTAGCGCCGCATTGCTGTGCAGGCCTTGGGATCGTCAAGCAGGACGATAGCGGCAAATTCGGGTGCCTCGAAGCCTTCCAGGAAGAAAAGCGACGTTTCCAGACCGCCATCGGTCAGAAAGGGCTTTTCGGCGGAAAGCAGGGTTTCGATCTGAGTCATTGTCTGTCTCCCGGGGGTTTGTTTTCGGTCCCGCCGGGATGCCCGATAGTGCCGCAAGGGTTACAGACGACTCGTGGTGCTGAAAGAAGACGACATAATATGTATATTCTTCAGTATATTACATTCCGGTCTTTTCGAGACCGGCAGATTTGCGTAGGATTACCGCACCGTAGGTACTGTACTTGCGGTACAGCTTCATGGATTGCCGGTAATGGCGCGAGGCAGCGAGACACGCACAAGGATTCTCGATGTCGCGCAGGATTCGATCCTCGCGAAGGGATTTGAGGCGACTTCGATCGACGAGATCGTGGCGAATGCCGAAATCACGAAAAGCGGTTTCTTCTACCACTTCAAGGATAAGAACGCGTTGGCGAGGGCGCTGATTGACCGGTACATCCTTGTCGAGGACACCTTGTTCGATGATCTGCTCGGCCGCGCAAACGAGCTTTCGGAAGACCCGCTACAGGTGGCTCTGATCGCGCTGAAGCTGTTGGCCGAACTGATCGAGGATATGCCGGGTGGTCACCCGGGATGTGTTGTCGCAACCGCGGCCTATCAGGACCGGTTGTTCAACAAGGATGTCCGGGATGCGAACCGGCGTGCCGTCCTTGGCTGGCGGAAACGGTTCCGCGCCGTGTTCGACGATATAGCAACGCTTTATCCCCCAAACGACCAGATCGACCTGGATCACCTGGCAGATATGGTGAGCGGTGTCGTGGAGGGCGGGATCATCATTTCCCGCGCCACGGGCCAGCCCGAGATCACCTCGAAACAGGTTCTGCTCCTGCGCTCATACGTAAAGTTGCTGTTCCGGCCGAAGATCCAGTAGGGTGCTTGGCCGTTCAGCCGTCTTCGCGTTCGAGCCGGTCCGGTTTGGTTCCATCTCCGCAATCATCTTGAAGCTGAAACCGGGTGTAAGCGACGAGCCTCGCTGGTTCGGCGGCGAAAGATCGATGAGCGCGAGATCATGGCGCAGGAGCGCCATGATGCCCTTGGCCTCAGACGGGCAGCGCGCGATGCGGCGTCGTGTACGCCCCGGATCAGGGATGCGCGCGGCCGGATCCGCCGTACTGCAGAGCACAAAAGAGTTGATGCGGAGCCGATTCCCGCCCGTCCGGCGCTTCTGCGCATAAACCGATGGTATGTGCCCGGCCGATCGACGCCGGACATCGAAGGTGTTGTTCGTGTTTCATGGAAAAAAGCCGAGCTTTGAGCGCCTCGAAAGCAAACGACAGAAACGCCGATATTTGTAAGGGATTGTCGCTGTAAAGGTGACGGATAGAGCGTCTAAACCGCAGGTATAGATCGCCTCTGCGATTGCCGCTTCAACCTCCAGCGTATGGATTTGCACAGGCTGTTGGTCAGTCTGATTGCGACCAGACGGGGCGTTACGCCTTCATGTAATCACGGGGCCAGAAGACCATGCAACTGCTCTTGATCGAAAGAGTTGCTTCCGAGCAGACGCCACTTGCGAAACAGCTTTTAGCTGCGGGCCTGCGGCTCGATTTCGCGCGCTGCCCGTCTGAGGCGAAGGGCATCATGGCGCTCTTGCGCCATGATCTCGCGCTCATCGATCTTTCGCCGCCGAACCACGGGGCGAAGGCGCTTCTGGCCGAGCGGAACGCCGGCGGGCATATCCCAATGATCGCGCTCGTCCCCAAAACGGCGCTGGCGGGCTGCGGGGCCGGTCTGCTGCACCGCGCGGATGACTGGGTGTTGAAGCCCGTGGCGATGCCCGAGTTGATGGCCCGCATCCGGGCCGTTCTCGACCGCGCGCGCCATGGTGGAACCAGGACCTATCGTGCCGGTGCGCTGATCGTCAGCCGCGATGCCCGACAGGCATCCTTCGCCGGTGTGCCACTTGCCCTGTCGATGCGAGAACGTGCCGCGCTTGCGATCCTTGTCCGCCATCTGGCCCACCCGGTACCGCGCGCGATGCTGGAGGCGGCTGTCTATGGGCCCGAGCGACCCCCCAGCCGCAATGCCACCGAGGCGCTGCTGTCGCGGTTGCGACGCTCCCTCGAATCTGCTGCATGCCCGGCCCGCATTACCGCGGTGCGCAGCGTCGGATGGCGCCTGACCATCGCCGAACAGGATGGGGGACCGAGCCGATGACCCGCTCGACCGACCCCAACCAACCTTGCCGGATGGCAAAACACTGCCGGTTCGCCTGCTCGGGTCAAGGCTGTCAGCCCGCCGTCAGCTTCGGACCTAGCTCTGTTTGTGGGGAACGAGACTTCGATTTTTCTAAGCACCTTCCGCGGTGGACGGTGCATAACAGCGAGGAGAAAGGCATGAAGTATTTCAAGAGGATCCGCAGCAACGTTCCGGTCGAACCGTTCTTGGCCGAGATCGTCGGTGTCGATGATGCTTGGGCCGATGCCACGGGCCGCCAGGAAAAGATCGCAGTCCAGCGCGAGGCGCTGGCGATCCCGCTCAGGGGCTTGCGCAAGTCGATGATCCTGGGGCGCGCCCGGCGGGACGTGCATGAAAGCCGCTGGACCACCGGATCGGTCAAGTTCCCCGTCGCCCGCGCCTTTCTGGAGGATGTCGCGGCCGAACTGGACGCGGACCTGAGCCGTGCCAAGATCGTGTGCCTTCCTGCTGGCCGGAAGGTCTATCCGCATGTCGATCGCGGCGAGTACTACCGCCTCCGCGGGCGCTACCACTTCGTTCTGAAGTCTTCGGCGGGGTCGTGGCTCAAGGCTGCCGACGAGGAAATCCGCATGAAGGAAGGCGAATTGTGGTGGTTCGACAACGACCAGATGCACGAAGCTTTCAACGACGGCGATGAGGACCGCATTCACATCATCTTCGACCTGCTCCCGGCCAAGATGCGCGCCCGCGCCGCCGCCTCGACCGAAAAGGCCCGCGCGACTTTCGAAAAGGCGGCATGACAATGGCACAGATTTTCTTTCGACGCGGCGTCCCGGGCGTATTGCCGTCGACATGGCTGATCCGGCCAGAGGTGGCCGATGCTGCGCCGCCCGTGGTCGCGATCCATGGCTTGAACCGTGAAGCCGGGGTAATGGCCGATCTGCTGGCCCCGCGGGCGGACGCGACCGGGCGCACTATCGTCCTGCCGATCTTCGCCCGCACCTCCTGGCTGCGCTTTCAGCGGGCGGCTTGTGCACAGCGGTCCGACTGGGCTTTGCTCGATCTGTTGCGAGTCCTGCGAGAAGAAGGCCGGATCGGCGCGGGCGTGCCGGACCTGTCGGGTTTTTCGGGCGGCGCGCAATTCGCGCATCGTTTCGCCTGGCTCTATCCCGACCGCGTGGCGCGGCTGTGCCTGGTGGCGCCGGGATGGTGGACCTTCCCCGACGTGCGCGGGGCCTATCCTTTGGGAGTTGGCTTGGACGGGCCGGGCGAGGGTGTTGCGGCCTTTCGCCTGCGTGCGAACCTTGCACGGTTCCTCGATCGCGAAATCCAGGTGATGGTCGGCGCGCTCGACGTGGCGCAGGACGATAACCTGCGCCAGGAGCCTGATGTGATGGCGCAGCAAGGTGCGAACAGGGTCATACGCGCCCGCAACTGGACCGCCGCCGCACTACGCGCGGCGCGAAAGGCCGGGCTTCGTCCGCGGATCGGCTTTCGGCTGATGGACAACAGCGCACACAGCTTCGCGGATTGTGTGGCGAATGGGTCGCTCGACCGCGCATTCGTCCCGGAAGCGACCATGGAAACCAAAACGTTGCCCATGCGGCGGCACGACCAGCTTGTGGAGGTAGCATGATGCATCTTGTCGACATGAATTCAGCGGCTTCCCCGCTTCTTGCAGGTGCCAAGTGGAGCTTCGTCACGCGCCGGGTGCGGCGTGGGGAGATCCGGTTGCTCGACGGCGATCTGGCCTCGGCGCGATCCGGCGATCTAGTGCTCGCCGAGGTTCAGGAGCTTGGCAGCCACAAGCGATTGCAATTGAGCGATGGCCGGTTCTCGGCGCTCTTTCCCAAGGACCGCGTGGTGTTAGCCTGTGCCGACCGTTTCGCCGAAGACCAGTTCGAAGGCGTTGCCGTGTTGTCAGGAGAGGGCGCCGACCTGCTGGCTGGCGGCGGTGTCGTAGGACAAATGCGATCGCGCAATGGCAAGGTCAAACGCCCCACGCGTCTGTCGGTGATCGGGCGGCTGGCGGACGGTAATGGCTGCGTCGCGAATGTGGCCGACTATGCGCTCGAGGCCTTGCCAGGGTCGCGGCCGGCTCGCGTCGTCGGAGTTCTGGGTACGGGCATGAATGCCGGGAAGACCGCCGCTGCCGCGGGCCTCGTCAACGGCTTCGCTCGTTTCGGTGCTCGGGTCGCGGCGATCAAAGCTACGGGCACGGGATCCTTCGGGGATGTTCAGCACTACGAAGCGGCAGGCGCAGCGGAAGTTCTGGATTTCACCGATGTGGGGCTGGCCTCGACCTACCGGCAGTCAGTGGATCGCCTCGAAGGCGTGACGCGGACGCTTCTGTCGGCGGCGGCAGACTGCGACATCGCTATCGTGGAGCTTGCCGATGGTATCAGCCAGGTCGAAACCGCCGAGCTGTTGCGTTGCCAGAATTATCGCGCCTTGTTCGATGCGTTCCTTCTGGCCGCTCCTGGCGCGCTGGCGGCGCGGGGCGCCCTTGACTGGCTGTCGGCAGAGGCGCAGATCGCGCCTGTCGCGCTGACGGGTTTGATGACGCAGGCGCCACTTGCGGTGGCCGAGGCCGAAACGCTCGGTTTACCGGTCTTCTCGCGCGAGGACCTGTCCGACCCGGCCACCGCCTCGTGTCTGAACGGGATCCTGTCGCATGGTTCGCGGGTGGGCGCGGCATGAGCCGGAGGCCGAAGGTCACGGGCGACAAGCGCTGGATCGGACTTCTGGCGCTTGTCTGCCTGGCCCTGGGACAGGCGGGCACCATGGTGGTGACCGCCTTCGCCACCCGCGACGTCATCGGGGCGCTGCGCGACGGCGGCGACACCATACCGGTGCAGGCGCTTATCGCCATCGCAGTCTCGGGGCTGGCCATATTCACACTCCGCTCGGCCGAGGGCGCGTTGGGCGAGCGCACTGGCCAAAGCTACGCCGCTGCGATCCGGCGGGTGCTGTTTCTGCACATGACCAAGATGCCGCTCAGTGCAATGGCCGAACGCCGCGCCGGTGCCGTTGCGCTCCGCTTCGTGGGCGATCTGACGGCGTTCAAGGGCTGGGTGGCGCGCGGGTTGGCGCGCCTCATTTCCGCGTCCGCCACGATCCCCGCGGCCTTCCTGATCCTATATCTGCTCGATCCGCGACTTGCGCTCGTGGCAGCCGGACCCATCGGCCTGGTGATGGTGGCCATTCTATGGCTTGGCCGACCACTGGGCGAGGCCCATGCAGACCTGCGCAGCAAACGCGCGCGGCTGGCCGCCGCCATGGCCGAGCGTCTGCCGCAAGGAATTGCCCTGCGCCGGTCAGGGCGGGTCCAGACCGAATTGCGGGCGCTTGATACGAAATCGCGCGACATCGTGCGCGCGGCGGTACGGCGCGCCTGGCTGGCCGAAACCGTTCGCGCCATGCCCGACGCCGCGGCGGGTGCGGCCGGAGCACTTTGTCTTTGGGTCTGCCTGACGCTTGGCCTGGGTGTCGCCGATGCCGTTGCAGCACTTACGGCGCTTGCGCTGATCGTCTGGCCGCTGCGCCACCTCGCGGATGTGCGAGACCGTCAAAAGGCGTTCAGTGTGGCACGTGCCAAGCTTGACTCAGCACTGTCGAGTCCACGCATTCCCTCCATCGCAAAAGCCGATCTTGATCCCGATGCCCCTGCGATCCGGCTGGACCGCCTGTGCCTTCCGGGGGTGCAGCCGATCGACCTTACATTGGAGCGTGGCGCGGTTCGGCGCCTGACCGGCCCTGCAAGCAGCGGCAAGAGCCGTCTGTTGCTGACGCTTGCCGGGTTCGAAGCTTCGCCGCGCGAGGGGACACTGGAAACTCTGGGAAGTACCCCGGCCGCTCTCACAAGTGGACGCATACTTTATCTGGGACCCCATGCGCCGATGCTGAGAGGTTCGCTGCGCCGCACCTTGACGCTTGGGACGGGCCGGACCCCGCAGGACGAGGAGCTCGAAGCCGTGCTTGGCCTGTCGGGATTGTCTGACATGGCCGCGCGCCTTGGCGGGCTTGGCGGTCAGGTGGCTGAAGGTGGCCGCAATCTGACCTCGTCCGAGCGCACGGGTCTTTACCTTGCCCGTGGCCTGATCGCGCGTCCCGCGCTTTCATTGGTCGATGCCGACGAGATCGGGCTTGATGGGGATGACCTGTCTCTCCTGCTCGACCATTTCGAAAAATGCGGGACCGCTGCCCTCGTGGTGACCTCGACCCGCGTCCGGCGCACGATCACTGGTGCTCCGCTTGTGTTGCGGAAGAGCAATCCCCAAGATGGGCAACGATCCAGTGCCGCGGCGGCGTGATCCGGTCGTTGACGTTAGGTTCTAGGCCGCAGCGCCACAGTGAATTCGCAGTCGCCAAGACCACATCTTCGCCGAAGACCGGCCTGTTCCCGGAAGCTGGATGACGCATGGACTATATGGAAGTCGTATGTCCGTTTCAGTGGCCGGTGATGCCTTGAGAATGCCGAGTTCCCCGAACGGAGCAACCTTCGTGTGCGGACTCGTGGCGGACGCAGGTCACCGAAGCCGGATCGCAGGGGCATCGGGATCGAGATCGGTTTTTGCGACGGCGGGAACGCGCGGACTCAACAACGCTGTATCAAGCTTGGCGGGTGCCATTTCGACTGAGATTCAGAAGTTCTGTGCCGCCTTCGCGTCTGCTCGCCACGCCGTCAGCGCATGCCGCTGGTCTGACGCACCAAGAGTTCAGGCATCACCAGGGCACCGACTTTCTGCTGAGCTTCCGTCGTTATCAATTGAACGATCGCATCTGCGGCCTTCTCGCCAATTGCGCGCGCGGGAATGCGGACCGTTGTCAGGGAGGGCTCGAAATCCCTTGATCCGCTGAAGTCGCCGATGCCCGTTACCGTTACTTCGCCCGGCACGTCGAAACCTCCGCGCGCCAGAGCATGCAGCGCGCCCCACGCCAGAACGTCATTGCCACAGATGATTGCCGTTGGTCGATCGGCAGCGTCGATCAGAGAAGCAACCGCCAGTTTCGCGGCTGTGATGCTGTAGGGCGTTTCCAGTCGCCAGCTCTCGTGGATGCTGCGGCCGTCTTTCATTAGCGCCTCGGCGACGCCCTTCATTCTGAGCAGCGCTCGATCATTCCCCACAAGCGGCGGAAAGACAGCCGCAATCTTCTCATGGCCGAGTTGTGCAACGTGCTTTCCGATAAGATACCCGGCGCGGTAATTGTCGGAACCGACGCATGGCAGAGGCGCGTCCTTGGAGTAGTTCCAGAGCAGGAGTGCCGGGATGTTCTGTTGCGCCAGGAGTTCGTAGGTGTCATCGGAGTGCTCGATCCCGATCAGGCCAATTCCGTCGACGCGGTGTTCCAGCATCTTTCGGGTCAAAGCGTACTCTCGTTCGAGACTGTAGCCATGGGACGCCAATAGGATCGTGAAGCCCATCTCCTCCACTGCCTCCGAGAAACTCTGGATCAACTCGGCGAAAATCGCCTGATCCACGGTCGGCACGATGAGACCGATGGTTCCACTTCGGATCCCGTGGATGGTTTGCGCTGCCCGGTTGCGGATATAGCCAAGCCGGCGCACAGCAGCATCGATTTTTTTGCGGGTCGCAGGCTTTACCAGATCGGGGTGGTTGAAGCTGCGCGAGACAGTGGACGGCGAGACACGCGCCGCCCTTGCCACAGCAATGATATCCGCTTTTTTTTATTTGCTTTTTAGGCATTTGAATGCTTCATCCCCGGCAAAAATGAAAACATTTGCAAAACTATTTTCATTGCCTACGCTGATAGGTCAATCGCGACAAGCCTGCTGGGAGGATACGGCTTGGAGTTTCTGCTCTACTTCGGCGACGTCTTTACGCCTTTCAACTTCATGCTGCTCTTGATCGGCACGGTTGGAGGGCTGATACTGGGTGCGACGCCCGGCTTGTCACCGACCATGGCCGTCGCATTGCTAATCCCGTTCACGTTCCAGTTGGAACCGACTCAAGGTCTTATTCTCCTTGGGGCGGCCTATACCTCAACTGTCGCCGGTGGTGCGGTCAGTGCCATCTTGCTGAAAATCCCCGGCGCACCCGCAAACATTGCCACGACGCTTGATGGGCACACGATGGCGCAGAAGGGCAAAGGCGCTCAGGCGCTTCAGCTTTCGTTCCTGGCTTCGGCAGTCGGCGGCATCTTCGGCGTTCTGCTCCTGATCTTCCTGACGCCGCTTTTGGCGAAATGGGCGCTGGCGTTTGGTCCGTCGCATCTTTTCTGGCTGGCGATCCTTGGCGTAACGATCATTGGCTCGCTCGATTCTAGTTCGGTGGTGAAGGGGCTTCTGTCGGGCTGCATCGGGCTTTGGCTGGCCACCATCGGATTCGATGACATCATGGGGGCACAGCGCTTTATCTTCCATTCGAGCGTGTCGGGAGGGATCAACATCATCCCCGCGCTGATCGGCCTGTTCGCCATTCCGCAAGTGATCACGATGTTTGCAAAAGGGCGGACGCCGTTCGATGCCGAGGTGCTGTCGGTCGAGAGGCATCCGATTTCCAAAGCCTTCAAAGAAGTGTTCAGCCGAGTTCGTGCGCTCACGATCGGGACGATCACCGGTTCGATCATTGGACTGATCCCCGGCGTCGGGGGGCAGATCGCGGGGCTTGTGGCCTACGACCAGTCAAGAAAGATGAGCCCTGAACGGGACAAGTTCGGCACCGGTCATAGCGAAGGAGTGATTGCCGCCGAAAGCGCGAACAACGCGATGGTTGGGCCGTCGCTTGTGCCGCTCTTGACGCTTTCCATTCCCGGTTCGCCAACGGCGGCGGTGCTGCTTGGCGGTTTGCTGATCCATGGCATCTTTCCGGGCAGCGACCTTTTCGACAACCATCCGGATGTCGCCTGGACGTTCATCAACTCGATGCTCATCGGGCAGATCCTGATGTGCGTCTTCGGTCTCTACATTGCCGGTCTTGCCGCTCGCGTTGCGCAGGTGCCGAACGCGGTGATGGCGGCTGTCGTGCTGGGGCTGGCCGTCTTCGGAAGTTACTCGGTGCAGAACTCGATGGGCGATGTGTACATCATGGCGGCGCTTGGCACGGGAATGTATTTTCTTGAGCGCTTCGGCTTGTCGGCTGCCCCGCTGGTTCTTGGCCTCATCCTTGGCCCTATTGCCGAGGCGAACTTCGTACAGGGGTCGATGATCGCGAACGCCACCTCCAGCATCGGCTCCTATTTCTTTACGGGCACGCTAAACTTGCTGCTGATCGCAATTGTCGTCGCTTCGGTCGGTTATTCGATCTGGATGGAGCTGCGCAGCCGTCGCTACATCACGAAAGATGACGCCGTGGCCAAGGAGGAGGCGCTGTCATGACCGATCTGCCGCGAAACCAGCACATCCTGGCAAGCGGAATCGTAGCTGCAGTGGGCGTATGGGTTGCTTATGTTTCCTACACCGCTGAACCTGCCGCGGCGTTCCTGTTCCCGCGCATCATCTCGACCGTCTTCGTGTTGCTTGCGCTCTGGACTTTCGGAAAGGCCCTGTTAGGGCGCACCACAGTCGGAAACGGCCTAACGGCAGAGGCGATGAAGAACATTGCGCCCGGATTGATCGTGGCGCTGATCTTTGTGTTTTGGGCGGCCGAAGCACTGGGCTTTTACACCGCGTCCACGATCACCTTTTTCATACTGTTGTCCCTCTACGATCCCGCGCCGCACGGCAAGGTCAAGACCTGGGTCAAACGCCTGATCATCACGGCGGGATATCTTGCCGTCATGTACGGACTTTTCGGGATGCTTCTGAACGTCTTCACACCACGAGAGATTTTCTTCTGAACCGCAACAGCGGCAGATCACACTTCCAAGGGAGGAAAACCATGAAGAACCTAATTGCAGCCGCCTCTATCGCCCTGATGGGGCTGACAGGTGCAGTCTCGGCCGATGGCCATGAAAACTTTCCCGAGCGCCCCATCATGCTGATGGTCAGCTATGGAGCGGGAGGCGCCACCGACTTTCAGGCGCGCATCGTGACGATGACGGCAGGGAACGAGGATGCCCTTGGCATGCCGATCGCGATCATCAACAAACCAGGTGCCGGTGGGCGCGTGGGCTGGAACTGGTTTGCGACGCAGGCCGAAGCGGATGGGTACACGCTTGGCGCATACAACATTCCCCATTTCATCGCACAGTCCATAGAAGGCGGTGTCGAGTACGGCGCCGACAGTTTCGAGCCCATTGCAAACTGGGGCGCAGATCCGGCGGTCTTCGTCGTAGCCGCCGACAGCGAGTTCAATTCGATGCAGGACGTTGTGGATTACGCAATGGCAAACCCCGGTGGGCTGACGTTCTCGGGCGCGGGGCTCTTCGTGGGGCATCACATCGCCGCGCTTCAGCTTGAGAAGGCCGCAGGCGTGAAACTCGCCTACATCCCCAACAACGCCGGTGGCGCCGGGGCAATGAAAGCGGTGATCGCGGGTGAAGTCCTTGGAGGGGTCAACAACCTTTCCGATGCATTTCGCGCGCGCGACGCGGGCAACGTCAAGATCCTTGGCGTATTCGACAATGAGCGAAACGAGTTCCTGCCGGATGTACCCACCATGAAGGAGCAGGGATTCGACATCGACAACGCCAGTGTAAACTTCCGCGGTGTAATGGTGCCCAAGGGAACGCCGCAGCCGATCATCGACAAGCTGGCCGAAACCGTACCGACGATGTTCGAGAACGGCCGCGTGGCCGGAAGGATGAAGGCCGGCGGCAGCCCGATGCACATCATGACCCGTGACGAGGTTATCGAAATGTGGAAGGCGCGCGAAGAGACTCTGAGAGAGCTTCTGGCCGGTCTCTGACCACACTTGTTGGCGCGTGCCCAGGCGGCACGCGCCACCTATTCAAAAGGCAAAACCATGAACGCCGCCGATCCCATTTCCGAACTCGATGCCGTAGTTGCACGGTCCCGTGATGCTCAGGCGAAGTATGAGGCCGAAGGCAGTCAAGAGCGCTATGACCGTGCCGCCCAGGCCATCGGCTGGGCGATCATGGAACCGGGACGAAATCGCGCCCTGGCGGAACTGGCGGTCGAGACAACGGGGCTCGGAAACGTCCCCGACAAGATAATCAAGAACTATCGCAAGACACTGGGACTGCTTCGTGACATTCAGGGCGTCGTGACCTGCGGCGTCATCCGCGATGACCCCGAAACCGGAATTACAGAGGTTGCGCGGCCCAAAGGCGTCGTGGGGGCTGTCGTACCGTCCACCAACCCCGCAGCGACGCCGGCGAACAACATCATCAATGCGCTGAAATGCGGAAACTCGATCGTGGTTGCGCCGTCACCGAAAGGCGTGGCCTGCTGCGAACTGTTGCTTGAATTCATTCATGCCGAGTTCGCCAAGATCGGCGAAGACCCCGAACTCGTCCAGATGGTGCCTGCCCCGGGTTCGAAAGAGAAGACCCAACGGCTGATGGAAACCTGCGACATGATTGTCGCCACGGGCAGTCAGAACAACGTGCATCGGGCACAGACGGCGGGAACGCCCGCTGTGGCGGTAGGGACCGGCAATGTTACCGTCATCGTCGACGAAACCGCCGATCTAGCGGCGGCGGCCGAGAAAATCCGTGCCTCCAAGACCTTCGACAACGCGACGTCGTGCTCGTCAGAAAACGCGGTGGTGGTCGTAGACGTCCTGCGCGAGGCGTTCATCGAAGCCATGGAAAAAGCGGGCGGCGCGCTTGTGGACGACGAGGCCTCCGTCGTGGCATCGCTCTGGCCCGACGGCCATCTGAACCGCCATGTCATCGCACAGGATGCGGACAAGATGCTTTCGGCGTTAGGACTTGAGGGCCAGGTGCCGGAGGGCACGGAGTATATCGCGGTCCCGACCAGCGGGATCGGTCCCGAGCACCCTCTGTCGGGCGAAAAGCTGAGCCGCGTTCTCGCGCTCTATGGCGCTACCGACTTCGAGGATGCGGTGCGGATCGCACGCGACATTCAGTTGCACCAGGGTGCGGGCCATTCCGTCGGCCTGCACTCAACTGACCCCTCACGCCCGATGATGCTCGCGCGAGCGATCCCGACCAGCCGGGTGATCGTCAATCAGGCGCACACCTTCGCAACCGGCGGCTCTTTCACCAACGGAATGCCGTTCTCGCTGTCCATGGGATGCGGAAGCTGGGGGGATAATGCCATCGACGAGAATGTGCACTGGAAGCATTTTCTGCAATCGACCAAGATCGTGCGGGAGATCCCGCCACGCGAACCGAGCCTCGATGACATCTTTTCCGACTACTGGGAGACGGCTGGGAAATGATGGTGTCTCCCGACAGGCCGCCCGAGGGTACGGTCCGGGACTGGCTGGCGAAGCGCGCCGATCTTGGCGGTATTGCCTTCGTCTTTCCCGAAATAGGGACCGAAATGGACTGGCCGACCCTTCAGGCCGAAGCGAGTTCTCTCGCCAGGAACCTTACCCATCTTGGCGTTGAGAAAGGCGAGAGTGTCGCGATTTTGTCGCCCAACAGTCGTGACGGTTTAGTCGCGCTATATGGCACACTGGTGGGCGGATTCCGGGCCACGGTAATCAATCTGGCCGCTGGCCGTGACGCGATCTCTTACGCGCTCGATCACTCTGGCGCGCGATTTGCCTTCGTGCACCCGGACTGCAGCGATCTTTTTGACGCTGCGAATGCGACAAGCGTTACCCGGATCAGCCCAGCGGATGTCGCTGGTGTCGAACTGCATGAAATCGCGCCGGACGATCACGCGCTGCTTATGTACACGTCAGGGACGACAGGCCGCCCTAAGGGTGTCCTGCATTCCCATGCAAGCCTCCTCGCCGGTGGATGGACAACAGCCACAGCGCACGAACTTGGCGAAGAAGATCGCGGCTTCTGTATACTCCCGATCTATCACATCAACGGTCTGTGCGTGACCGTCATGGGGGCGCTCGTTTCGGGCGGGTCTTTGGCGGTCGTGTCGCGGTTTTCCGCGTCACGCTTCTGGGAGCAGGCTTCACGAAGCGAGGTCACTTGGTTTTCCGCAGTACCGACAATCATTTCCCATCTCCTCCACGGGGAAGCCGAGCCTGATGACGCCTGCCGTGACCGGCTGCGGTTTGGCAGGTCCGCCTCATCGGCGCTGGCCGTGGAGACACAGTCCGCATTTGAGCATCGGTTTTCCGTGCCAATCGTGGAAACGATGGGCCTGACCGAGACGGCAGCCCAGATCCTGTCCAATCCTCTTCCGCCGGGTATCCGTAAGATCGGTTCCCCGGGGTTCGGATATGGATGCGATGTCGAAATACAAGGGCCAGATGGCACCCGGGTCGACGACGGTCGCGAAGGTGAAATCGTCGTGCGTGGCCCGAACGTTATGCTGGGATACCTGAACAACCCCAAGGCCACAAAGGCCACCTTCCGCAAAGGTTGGCTCCGCACCGGGGATCTCGCCCGCATGGACGAGGACGGGTATATCTTCGTGACCGGCAGACTTAAGGAACTGATTATCAAGGGCGGAGAAAACATAGCGCCCCGCGAGGTTGATGAAGCGCTCTATGCCCATCCAGACGTCATCGAGGCGGCGGCTTTCGCGAGAAAGTCCGACCGCTACGGCGAAACGGTCGAAGCCGCAGTACGGGTGAAGAGCGGTTCACCAATCACCGGGCCCGATCTTATCGGCATCTGTCAGGAGAGACTGGGCGCCTTCAAGACGCCGGACGTGATTCATTTCCTTGATGAGTTGCCAAAGGGGCCGTCTGGAAAAATCCAACGCCTGAAACTGGCTGACTTGATCGAGGCTCCCGCTATATAGAGAATGCGACACTTGCTCTGGTTGGCGGAGCGGGGAATGCTTGGTCACACGACTTAGTTGTTGAGGCTTAAGATGGTTGCAGGGTTTAGCGTAAACGACCGGTCGGTCCGCGGCGCAGCAGCGCTGCGTGTTGTGCGCGTATGGCATCTTTCGCGTTGCGTACGCGCACAGCGTAGGATTTGACACGTCTCCTTCGGGCTCTCCTGAGACATCTAAGCAAAACAGTCAGGTAAAAACTTTGCGCCTGTTGGTTGCTGCACAGAGCTTGCAATCTATCATATGATGGGTGGCTTCACTCGGCACTCGGCACTCGGCACTCGGCACTCGGCACTCGGCACCCGGCGCGGTAGCTGACGAGAGAATACCGAACATGCAGCCCTCAAAACACAGGAAAAGCATAAACTGAAAGGATGTATATGGCGGAGACGAAGGGATTCGAACCCTCGAGACGGTTTCCCGCCTACTCCCTTAGCAGGGGAGCGCCTTCGACCACTCGGCCACGTCTCCGCTGGCCGGTTTAGCGACAGGGAAACCCCGGCACAACCTCAATTATTCCGATGATTGCGTCGCTTCAGTCTCAGGTGTTGAACAGGAAATGCAGAACGTCGCCGTCCTTGACCACATATCCTTTGCCTTCGGCACGCATCTTGCCGGCGTCTTTGGCGGGCTGTTCGCCACCCAGAGCGACGTAGTCGTCATAGGAGATGGTTTCGGCCCGGATGAAGCCACGTTCGAAATCGCCGTGGATCACGCCTGCTGCCTTTGGCGCGGACGTGCCTTCGGGGATCGTCCAGGCGCGGGCTTCCTTGGGGCCTGCGGTGAAGTAGGTCTGAAGGTGCAGGAGATCGTAGCCCGCGCGGATCATCCGGTCGAGGCCGGCCTCTTCCAGCCCCAGTTCCTCGAGGAACATGACCGCTTCTTCCGGCTCAAGCTGGCTGATCTCTTCTTCGATCTTTGCGGAGATCACAACGGAGGCGGCACCCTCGCGGGCCGCCATTTCGGCCACGCGGGCAGAATGGGCGTTGCCTGTCCCCGCTTCGGCTTCGTCCACGTTGCAGACATAGAGCACGGGTTTCGACGTTAGAAGCTGGAGCCCCGTCCAGGCCTTCAGATCGTCGTCTGAGATCTCGACCGTGCGTGCGGGTCTACCGTCTTCGAGCGCGGCCCGCGCCAGTTTCAGAAGCCGTTCCTGTTCGACCGCTTCCTTCTCGCCGCCGCGTATCTTGCGGACGAGCCCCTGAAGGCGCTTCTCGATGCTTTCGAGATCGGCGAGCATCAGTTCCGTCTCAATCGTCTCGGCATCCTCAATGGGGTTCACGCGGCCTTCCACATGGGTCACGTCACCGTCCTCGAAACAGCGCAGGACATGGGCGATGGCATCCACCTCGCGGATGTTGGCAAGGAACTGGTTGCCCAAGCCCTCCCCCTTGGATGCTCCCTTCACCAGACCGGCAATGTCGACAAAGGTCATCCGTGTGGGGATCACCTGTTTCGACTTTGCAATCTCGGCCAGCTTCGCGAGGCGCGGATCGGGGACCGAGACTTCGCCGACATTGGGTTCGATTGTGCAGAACGGGAAATTAGCGGCCTGAGCGGCGGCGGTCCGCGTCAGCGCGTTGAACAAGGTCGACTTACCCACATTCGGCAGTCCAACGATCCCGGTCTTGAAACCCATGCTCGATCCTTTCGGCCAATGGCAGGGGGCATCTATCCCTCCACCGGCCCTGACGCAAGCTGTGCTATACTTGGTGTCGTGGCAGAAAAGAAAGGACAGACGATGCAACCCTCACCTTATGTCTTCTTCAACGGAAACTGCGCAGAGGCGATCGACGCCTATGCCGATATCTTTGGCGGGAAGATCGTTATGACCATGCCTGCCTCTGACATGCCGCCGGAATACACGGTGCCTGAGGATCGGAAAGACTGGATCATGCATGCTGCGGTTCAGATCGGCGATGGAGTGCTGATGGCCTCGGACGATGTGACGGGAGAGGCCGGAGCCATGGCCGGATGTTCGGTCATCATCAGCCTGCCCTCCCGCGATGCGGCGAAGGCGGCCTTCGACCGGTTGGCCGAGGGTGGTGAAACCGAGATGCCTTTTGAAGCGACGTTCTGGAGTTCTGGGTTCGGGACACTGACCGACCGGTTCGGGATCAAGTGGATGATCGGCACGGATGACGAAGCCTAACGGTCCATCCGTCGTTCGCGCCGGTCTTCGCGTGCCTGAAAGATCAGGAACCACGCCAGAAGGATGAACATCGGGTGCGTCAGCCCGCCCGACAGGAACAGGGCCGGGACCCAGATGATGAAGACGATCAGAGCCAGTATCGGCCGCCCGGTCAGAAGGATCGAGACTGGGGGCAGAAGGATCGCGAGGATGTAGTTCATGGATAGGAGATAGGAGCGTACAGGTTTTTGTGCAATGCCGGACCGTTTCGAAGCCGGCGGCCTTATCGCGTTCCCAATTGTAAAAAACCGTTCAGCAGACTTTCAAAGCTTGGTTCATGCGCTGAAATTCAGGTCGATGAGCCCGGTTTGCGCCATTGCAATGCTTAGCTCTTCGCTGAGTACCTCCCAGATGCGGGACAATCCGTCCTCGCCGCCAGCGGCGATGGCGAACTGGAACACGCGTCCGAAGAACACGAAATCCGCCCCGGACGTTAGGGCCTTGAGAGCGTCTTCGCCGGAGCGAAGGCCACTGTCATAGAAAAGGGGATAGTCATTGCCCAGAGCGGCGCGGATCTCGGGGAGGACCTCGAACGGGGCCGGGGCGCTTTCCAGCTGGCGCGCACCGTGGCTCGAGACCTGAATGGCGTCTACGCCTGCGTTTTGCAGACGGAGAGCATCTTCGGCATTGAGGACACCTTTGACCACGAGATGACCGGGCCAGGCATCGCGAATGCGGGCGAGGGTCGACCAATCGGCCTTCGCCCGGCTTTCTGTCCGGTCGAATTCGTAGCCCTCCATCTGGAAATTGGCCATTTCGGGCCTGCCGTTGAGCAGGGTGAACAGGGACCAGCGGGGGTGCAGAGCGAAATCCACGAACTGGCGCGGTCCGATACGGAAGGGCATCTTGAACCCATGTCGCAATTCGCGCGGTCTGCGCCCGACCTCCGGCACGTCGACAGTCAGGATCAGCGTTTCGTATCCGGCGTTCTTTGCCCGTTCGATCAGTTTGAATGACCCGGTCCCATCGCCGCTGAAGTAAAGTTGAAACCAAGCGTTGCCGTCCGCAACCTCGATCATCCGCTCCATCGGGGTCGACGCGACGGTCGAGACGCCTACGGGAACAGAATGGCGCGCGGCGAGGCGGGCGAGCATCAGATCGGCGCCCGGTTCGGACAGGTTGCACATCCCCATGGGCGCGATGCCGAAGGGGCGAGTGGGGGTCCTGCCAAAGAGACTTTTGGTCAGCGACCGTTCGCTGACATCCCGCAGAATGCGCGGTTTCAGCGTCATTGCATCAAGCGCTGCCCTGTTGCGCGCGGCACCCTGTTCCGCGCCAGCCGCACCATCAATGTAATCGAATACCATCCAGGGCAGGCGGCGACGGGCAAGCCGTCGCGCATCCTCGGCCGATTGGATTTGCGCGGCGGCCCCCATTGGTCAGGCTTGGACGGCCTTCATGAACCGGTCGCGGATCACCACCGGGTCCATAGTGATGACCGGGTTCTTGGCGTTGCCGCTTTCGCATTTGCAGACAATCACCGTCATCTCACTGCTGTCGAGCGCCTCTTGCAGGACCTTGCCGGTGTCTTCAGCTTGACACTCGACCACATGATCGCAACCGCACGCCGTGGCCACAGCAGCCAGAGACGTCTTTTGCCCGGCATAGGTCGGCTGGTCGCCGGTCGAGCCGTAGCTGCCATTGTCGATAATGAGCAGGATGAAGTTGTTTGCCGTGTTGTTGGCAATGGTCGGCAGGGTGCCGAGGTTGGTCAGAACCGAACCGTCGCCGTCGATGGCAATTACCGGCTTGGGTTGTACCAGTGCAAGCCCCAGACCGATGGACGAGGCCAGCCCCATGGTGCCCAGCATGTAGAAGTTCGTCGGCTGGTCATCGATGGCGTGCAACTCCTGGCTCGGAATGCCGATATTGCAGACCACCAGTTGGTCCCGGAGGATCGGTGCGATTTCTTTTAGAATCTCGGAACGGATCATTGGTCGCCATAGCCTCCCCAGAAGTTGGCATCGGTCAGGATCGCGACCGGCTTGTTGCACATGAAGGTATATTTCAGGATCATATCCAGCTCTTCCACATCCTTCTGATGATGGAAGTGGTAGGTCGGGATGTTCATCTGGGCCAGCAGCGCCTTGGTGTGGACCGCCATTTCAACTTGACAGGCCACGGGCTCGCGCAATTCGCCCCGGTATGAGATCAGCATGGGCAGGGGCATCCGGTAGTACTGGATCAGTGTGGCCAGTGTATTGATCGTCACGCCGATCGCGGTGTTCTGCATGATGATGGCGGGCCGTTTGCCGCCCATGAATGCTCCGGCGCACAGCCCCATCCCCTCATCTTCCTTGTTCGAGGGGATGTGGTAGATTTCGTCGCAATTGTCGATCTCGTCGATCACGCCGGCCAGCTGTTTGCAGGGCACTGTCGTGACAAAGGAGATATCGTTCGCAACAAGATCGTCCGTGATCTTCTTGTTGATATCCATTCTGGATTGCCTTTCGTGATTTGGCGGTTGGGCCAGAGGCCGGTTAGCGGGTTCAGCCGTCGCGATGGACATGCACGGCACATCCCGCATGGCGGACCACACGCGCGGCGGTCGAGCCAAGGAAGTAGTCGCTCAGTCCGGGCTTGTGCGAGCCGATGACGATGCAATCGATGCCGTTGTCTGCGGCGAAGTCGATGATCGTCCGGGCAGAATGACCTGTCATGATCTTGCGCTTGACGTCAGGGATACCTGCCAGCTTTTCGTTGAGCTTCTCGCCAGCCTTCTCGAACCCGGCCTTGACTGCATTGTCGTCAAGAAAGGCGCCGACCGAGCTTGGCGGGGCCTCGTAGACATGAAGGGCGATGATTTCGCAATCGGACGTACCGAGGGCCTTGGCGATCTCCAACGTCTTTGGAGAAATGTCGTGGTCCAGAGCCATCGGGACAAGGATTTTGCTATACATCTTCTATCTCCATCGTTTGTATTGTTCGCTTAGCCCCAGGGATCCAGTATGATCTTGGGTGCTGCCACGACGCCGTTCTGCAAGTCTTTGAACGCCTGACCACCATCGCTCAGGCAGTGAGTTTCAAACCAGTCGAGGGTGCCCAGCCGGCCATCGAAAATGGCCTGAGCCGTGTCGCGAAAATCGCGGGCGGTGTAGGTATAGGTCCCGATAAAGGTAATCTCCTGCAAGGTCATCCGGCGCACATCAAGGCCACCGGTGTCTTCGCCCAACCCCACATGGGCGATTACTCCGCCAGGTTCGGCGCTTGCAGAGGCAACGGCGCGTGTTGCCGCGTACCCAACTGCGTCGATCACTATCGGAAACTGGCCTTTTTCCTCTGACACAACATCCGGTCCGAAGGCGTCTGCCAGTACCGTACGACGCTTCGCGCTGGGCTCGACAATGGTCACTTCGGCCACGTCCATCGCGCGGAGCGCCAAGGCTGCCGCCAGCCCGATCGCCCCGCCCCCGATGACAAGAGCCCGTCGTTCGGCCTGCGGATGCAGTGCGGCCAGCGCAAGCCGTGCGGCATGCCAACTCACCGCGAGCGGTTCGGCAAGCGCTGCCTTGGACAGGGACAGATCGTCCGGGACATCGACCAGATTGCTTTCCGGAATTGCGAGAAATTGTGCGAATGCACCTTCGCGCGGCTGCATCGAAATGATCTCGCGGCTCGGACAAAGATTTTCGCGTTCGTTTATACAAGCCGGACAGGTCCCGCAGGTGACCAGTGGGTTGACTGTGACACGGTTTCCGTTTTTCGGACCGCCTTCGATTGTTCCCGCAGCTTCGTGGCCGAGGATCAGCGGGGCAGGGCGGCGCGCATCGTGGCCGAGGTAGGCATGCATGTCCGATCCGCAGATGCCGACAGCTTCGACTTTGATCAGGTGCTCACCCGGTGCGGGGCGGGGGTCTGGTACATCGCGGTAGGAGAGCGTTTCGACGCCGTCATAGACAAGGGCTTTCATTTTGCGGTGAACCCTCCATCGACCATGATGACCTGTCCGGTGACATAGGCGGAAGCGTCCGAACACAGAAACAGAAGCGGGCCGTCTAGATCGTCGAGGCGTCCATTCCGCAGAAGGCAGGTCTGGGAGGCATTCCGTGCTGACCGCTCGGGGTCGGCAAAGACCGCTTCGGTGAGTTCTGTTGGAAAGAAGCCCGGGCCAATTGCATTGGCGGTAATGCCGTCGCGCGACCAGGCTTCGGCCATCGCGCGGGTCAACTGACCGATGCCGGCTTTGGTCGCGCCATAGGAGATGCCGCCGGGAAAGGCGCGATATGTCTGGAGCGAGGCGAAGTTGACGATCCGGCCCCAGCCTTTCGCGCGCATCCCAGGCACAAGCGCCTGGCTGACAAAGAACGGTGCCGTCAGATTAAGCGCGATCGTTCGATCCCATCCTTCTGGCGTTACCTCATCTGCCGCTTCGCGCGTGTTCACACCAGCCGCATGAACGAGAATGTCCGGAGACCCGAAAGGTGCGGAAACCGCATCGCGGAGTGCGCCGACCGCGTCGCGGTTGGCAACATCGGCGACCACGATCTCCGCATTGGGCCCGGTCTCGACCTGCCATGCCTTGAGCGCCTCCTCGCGCCGGGCAACGCCGACGACTTGGGCGCCCGCGCCTGCCAGAATCGTGGCTGCGCGACGGCCAAGGCCCGAACTTGCCCCGGTTACGCAGGCGACACGGCCGGTCAGGTCAAAGAGGCTGCGGGGATCACCCATCTGCCGAGAGGTCGAAGTTTTCGCCGGGAAAATACTTGGCAAGCCGTACATCCGCGGCGCGGGCATGGCCTTCCATCCCCTCCAGACGTGAGATGCGCGCTGTTGCCTCTGCGACCGGCTTTGCACCTTCTCTGGTCGCGCGCTGCCAGGTGACGATCTTCATGTACTTGTGCACGCTCAGGCCGCCTGTGTAGCTCGCTGCGCCTGAGGTTGGCAAAACGTGGTTCGTGCCCGTGGCCTTGTCGCCGTAGGAGACAGTGGTTTCTTCGCCCAGAAACAGAGAGCCATAGCAGGTGAGCCGCTTCAGCCACCAGTCAAGATCATCGGCCTGTACCGTCAGATGCTCTGGTGCGTAATCGTCCGACGTTGCCGCCATCTCCTCGCGGTCATTGCAAAGGATCACCTCGGCATAGTCGCGCCACGCGGCTTTCGCATTTTCGCGGTTCAGTTCCGGCAGATCTTCGATCAGTTTCGGAACTTCCTCCATGACCTGTTCGGCGAGCGGACGGTTGTCGGTGACGAGCCAGACCGGCGAGTTGTAGCCATGTTCGGCCTGACTGACGAGGTCGGTGGCGACGATATGCGCATCCGCGCCGCTGTCGGCAAGGATCAGGCTGTCGGTCGGTCCGGCGATCATGTCGATGCCCACGCGGCCATAAAGGATACGCTTTGCTTCGGCGACAAACTGGTTGCCTGGGCCGACGAGGATATTGGCCTTGGGCAGTCCGAACAGGCCAAAGGACATTGCCGCCACGCCCTGAACGCCGCCCATCGCCATGATCTTGTCCGCACCGCAAATATGCGCCGCATAGACGATGGCGGGTGCAACGCCTGACTCCGGGCGCGGCGGCGAACAAGCCGTTATGTGGTGGCATCCGGCAACCTTGGCCGTTGTGACCGTCATGATCGCGCTAGCGATGTGGCTATACCTGCCACCCGGCACATAGCAGCCCGCTGCATCGACCGGGATCACTTTCTGACCGGCGATCATACCGGGCACGATCTCCATCTCGACATCTGAAACGGTGCCTTTCTGCATCTCGGCAAAACGCTTCACATTGTCATGGGCGAACCGGATATCCTGTTTGAGCTTTTCCGGCACGAGCGCACAGGCCGCATCGATCTCGTCCTGCATCAGAAGGACGTTGCCGTCATAACGATCGAATTTTGCGGCATATTCCAATGCCGTCGCATCTCCGCCCGCCTCGATATCCGCAAGGATGGTCTTGACCGTCTCATGAACTTCGGTGGCATCGGATTTCGGGGTCAGGCTGGCCTTTTTCAGGTATTCACGAGGCATGAAGGTCGTCCTAATTCTGGTTTTCGGGGAGCAGGGGGCCTGAGTGGCTGGCATAGACGAAACGAGCCCCATCAAGATCGGTGCGATGGATGCGAGATAGCCCGTGTCGCGATCCTGAAGCTGAACGATGCATGGTTTGCTCTTGACTGAGTCGATTTGTCGGCAGATGTAAGCGCTTACATATGCAAAATGCAAGAGCTTACATTTGAATAAACTCTCAAATCATGGCTCATATGCTGCCAATGGTCTTGGAACCGATTGAAAAGGGCTGATCATGTCGAGCATCCGGTCCGTCCCCACGCTGGACGATGTGGCAAAGTCGGCAGGCGTGTCGACGGCGACCGTTTCGCGTTGCCTGAACTCGCCGGGTCAGGTTGTCGAAAGCACGCGCCTGCGCGTGATGCGGGCTGTTGAAGAACTGGGGTATACGCCCAATTTCGGCGCGCGGGTCATGGCCGCGAAGCGCACCTTTACGGTTGGTGCAATCATCCCCACGATGGAGAACGCGATTTTTGCGCGTGGCTTGCAGGCCTTTCAGGAAGAGCTTCACAGCCGGAACTACACACTTCTTGTCGCCAGTTCTGCCTACCGGCCGGAGATTGAAGAGGAGCAGATACGCGCGCTCGTCGCTCGCGGGGCCGATGGGCTGTTGTTGATCGGGCATGACCGGGACCCATCGCTTCGTGAGTACCTGCGTCGCCAGAACGTGCCCGCGCTTGTTGCATGGACCGTTTCCGCCGATACCCCGCAGCCCTCGGTCGGGTTCGACAACCGCGCGGCGATGCGGGCAATGACCGATGAGGTTCTGAAACTGGGCCACAAGCGCGTGGGTGTTATCTCGGCGATTTCAACGGGGAACGACCGCGTCAGACAGCGGATCGAGGGGATCAGGGATGCAATGCAGGCCAATGGTTTCGATCCGGACACACTCGCCATAACCGAGACGGCATACGGTATCGAAAACGGGGCCGAGGCGTTTGATCTGCTGATGCGGGCGGAACCCCGTCCCACTGTCCTGATCTGTGGCAATGACGTGCTGGCCGTCGGCGCATTGCGGCGGGCGCGGGAACGGGGACTGGATGTCCCTGGCGATGTCTCGATTACCGGGTTCGACGACATGGAATTGGCGCGGATCGTCACGCCCGCATTGACGACCGTCGGGGTTCCGCATCGCGAAATGGGGCGCATCGCGGCGCGGGAGTTGATCGATATGATCGAGAACGACAGTCCAGGCAGCACGGTCGAATTGAAGACTGTCTTGAAGATGAGAGAGTCGCTGTCAGTACCAAAGCCTTGAGATCAGCCCTGTCAGACAGTGTTGCCCCGGATCGGCCTTGATCTGCCGGTGTTTGAGATTGCGAACGACGGTTTGCGTCGTCAGACAACTTCTTTGGCTGAGCGATGGGGGACGGGGCGGACAAAAACTGCCACGGAAACTTCACTTGCCTCTGTCGGACGCCGGTGCAAATCTGAGCGGGTCGACTGGCCGCGCGGCTTGGATCGTGTGCGCCGGACAATCAAAAATTCACACAGCCAACGTGTGGAAGGGAGAAAAGATGAAGAATCTGATGCTCGGCGCAATCGCAGCCGGAACCACCGCGTTTTCCCCAATTGCGGCAAGCGCACAGATCGAGGTGCAGTTCTGGCATGCTTTCACCGGACGTCTGGGTGAGCTTGTCGCTGCCCAGGTCGAAGAGTTCAACGGCAGCCAGGACGAATACACCGTCGTCGCGAGCCACAAGGGCAACTACTCCGAAACCCTGAATGCGGGGATCGCGGCATTCCGCGCCGGTGAGCAGCCCCATATCCTCATGGTGTTCGAGGTCGGGACGGCGACGATGATGGGCGCACAGGGGGCGATCAAGCCGGTCTACGAAGTTATGGCTGAAAGCGGGGCAGAGTTTGACCCCGATGCCTATATCGGATCGGTGAAGGGCTATTATACGACAACGGATGGCGAGATGCTGTCGCTTCC
This sequence comes from uncultured Paracoccaceae bacterium, assembly GCA_947503175.1. GTDB lineage: Bacteria > Pseudomonadota > Alphaproteobacteria > Rhodobacterales > Rhodobacteraceae > Ovoidimarina. The sequence continues at coordinate 275,908 of CANNCO010000002.1, read as the reverse complement.
GTATAACTCTTCAACGCCGGTTCTCTGGGTCAATCGCGATGCGCTTGAGGGTGCCGGTATCGACCCCGATATCGATCTTTCGACATGGCAGCAGGTGGGCGCGGTTCTTGATGATCTGAAGGCCGCGGGTCATGAATGCCCGCTTGTCACCGCATGGCAAAGCTGGATTCATCTCGAAAACTTCTCAGCCTATCACGATGTGTCGTTTGCCACGCAGGATAACGGTTTTGCGGGTCTCGACACCGAACTTGCGCTGAATGGCGAAGCACAGGTCGCTCATATCTCGGCGATGGGCCAGTGGGCGCAGGACGGAAAGTTCATATATACGGGGCGCCGCAACGAAGGCGGCGCGAATTTCCGCGCCGGCGAATGCGCGCTCTTCACCGAAAGCTCCGCCGGGTATGCTGGGATCAGCGCAGAGGCGGAGTTCGATTTCGATGTGCGTCCGCTTCCCTATTGGGAGGGTGTCGGCAATGCGCCGCAGAACACAATCATTGGCGGCGCGTCGCTTTGGGTGATGGAGGGCCACGAGGCTGAGGAATACAAGGGCGTTGGCGAGTTCCTGGCCTTCCTGTCCTCGACTCCGGTTCAGGCCGAATGGCACCAGAATACCGGCTATCTGCCGATCACCGCAGCGGCGGGTGATGCAACCCGAGCCGCGGGATTCTATGAGGATAACCCCGGCACAGATATCGCCGTAATCCAGATGACAGCGAAGCAGCCCACAGCGAACTCGAAGGGCCTGCGTCTTGGTTCGTTCGACCAGATTCGTGGCATTATCGACGAAGAACTTGAAGGTGTCTGGTCCGGTGACAAGACCGCACAGGAAGCTCTGGACAGTGCGGCTGAACGGGGGAACCAGCTCCTGCGCCGTTTTGAACAAGCAAACGGCTAAAGTGGCTTCTTGCTGGTCGGGCGGGCCCTTGGTGTTCGCCCGACGCATTGTCGGGAGGTCTTATGGAAAAGCGCGTCACCTTCAAAGGTTGGCTTCTGCCTGTTTGCCTGATTGCACCGCAGGTTTTCATTTCTGCCGTCTTCTTCTTTTACCCGGCCGCGCAGGCCGTTTGGCAGTCGCTGTTCATTCCCGATCCTTTTGGCCTGTCAAAGCAGTTCGTGGGGCTTGGGAATTTCGAGTTTCTTCTGACAGACCGGTTCTATAGGGCATCATTCCTGACAACCGCGATCTTCTCTGTCCTCGTGACGCTCGTTTCGATGATTCCGGCGCTGTTCCTCGCCGTTCTGGCAGATCGTTTGATCAAGGGTGCGGGCGTGTACCGGACGCTTCTGATCTGGCCCTATGCTGTTGCCCCCGCAGTGGCCGGCGTTCTCTGGCTGTTCATGTTCAACACGCGCGTTGGCGTCGTCTCGTGGTATCTGGGGCAACTTGGTTACGACTGGAACCACGTTCTGAATGGCGGCGAGGCGATGGGGCTGGTCGTTGTCGCGTCGGCCTGGGGGCGGATCAGCTATAACTTCCTGTTTTTCTTCGCGGCTCTTCAGTCGGTGCCGAAATCAGTGATCGAAGCGGCGGCAATCGACGGGGCACGGTTCTGGCGTCGGTTCTTTACAATCGTCCTGCCACTCTTGTCGCCCACGACGTTCTTTCTTCTGGTCGTCAACGTCGTCTATTCCTTCTTTGAAACCTTTGGCGTCATCCACACGATCACCTCTGGCGGGCCGCAGCAGTCGACGACGATCCTTGTCTACAAGGTGTTCTCTGACGGGTTTGTCGGGCAGGATCTGGGATCATCCTCTGCTCAATCGGTAATCCTCCTGATCGTGGTCGGACTTTTGACGGTGGTTCAGTTCAAATACATAGAGCGACGGGTGCACTACTGATGGCGCGCGAAGTCCACGGCATGGTCGAAAAACGCGGCATGGGACTATGGCTGACCCATGTCCTGATGATCATCGGCGTTCTGGTAATCTTTTTCCCGATCTGGCTTGCCTTCGTGGCCTCGACGGTCAGCCAGCCCGAGATCGTGCGACCTCCGATGCCGATCTGGCCGGGTGACCAGTTTCTGGAAAATTACAAGGCCGCGCTGTTTTCGGGCGTGAACGTGCCAGTGGCGACGATGCTGTTCAACTCACTTGTGATGGCGGTTGGGATCGCCGTGGGAAAGATCATCATCTCACTCCTTTCGGCTTTTGCCATCGTCTATTTCCGGTTTCCGGGCCGGAACATCTTCTTCTGGCTGATCTTCCTTACGCTGATGTTGCCGGTCGAGGTGCGGATCGTGCCGACTTATGAAGTCGTGGCTGGTTTCGGCATGCTCAACTCCTACTCTGGCCTGATCTTTCCGTTAATCGCATCGGCCACGGCAACATTCCTGTTTCGGCAGTTCTTCCTAACGATACCCGACGAACTGGCGGAAGCGGCCCGGGTCGACGGAGCGCGTCCGATGCGCTTCTTCATCGACATCGTGGTTCCGATGAGCCGCACGAATGTTGCTGCGCTTTTCGTGATCCTGTTCATCTATGGTTGGAACCAGTATCTTTGGCCCCTTCTGATCACGACCGATCCGGAAATGAATACCATCGTCATGGGCATCCGGCAGATGTTTCCCTCGGGAGATGATGTGGCTGATTGGCCGGTGATCATGGCGACGTCGATCCTTGCCATGATCCCACCGGTGATCGTGGTCATCTCGATGCAGAAACTCTTTATCCGCGGCCTTGTGGACAGCGAGAAATAGAAGATGGCGACAGTAACACTGAAGAACGTCAAGAAGAGCTTTGGGCCGACCGATGTCATTCACGGGATCGACGTCGAGATCGCGGATGGAGAGTTCATCGTCATTGTCGGGCCGTCCGGCTGCGGTAAGTCGACGCTTTTGCGCATGGTTGCGGGCCTTGAGACCGTCACAGCAGGGGACATTCATATCGGTGACGACCGGGCGAACGATAAGGAACCCATGGATCGCGACATCGCGATGGTGTTTCAGAACTACGCGCTCTATCCGCATATGTCCGTTGCGCAGAACATGGGCTATGGCCTGAAGATCGCAGGGCTTCCCAAGGATCAGATTGACGCGAAGGTCGGTGAGGCGGCGCGGCTTCTGCAACTGGAAGCTCTTCTGGATCGTAAACCCCGTCAGCTTTCGGGCGGTCAGCGTCAGCGTGTTGCCATGGGACGGGCGATCGTGCGCGAGCCTTCGGTGTTCCTGTTCGACGAACCCTTGTCGAACCTGGATGCGAAGCTGCGGGTGCAGATGCGGCTTGAGATCAAGGAACTTCAGTCGAAACTCGGGGTCACCGCGCTTTATGTGACCCATGATCAGGTCGAGGCAATGACCATGGCTGACCGGATGATCGTGATGAATGGCGGGGTGGCCGAGCAGATCGGCACGCCGCTGGAAGTCTATGAAAGCCCGCGAACCTTGTTTGCCGCGCAGTTCATCGGCAGCCCGGCGATGAACGTTCTGGATGCTGAGATCAAGGATGGCTCTGTAAGGTTGGGCGGTGTCAAAATCGCGCCGACGGACGCTGCTGACGGAAAGGTCAAGCTTGGGATCCGACCGGAGCATCTGAAACCCGATCCGTCTGGACCGATCGACATGGAGGTTCAGCTTTCAGAACCCCTTGGGGCCAATACGCTTTTGCACGGACGACTGCGCGGGAGCGAAGAGCCTTTTACGGCCAGTCTTCCCGGCGTCCACCGGACGTCAATTGGCAGTCATCAGATGCTAAAACTGAAGGTCGCGTCAGAGGACATTCATCTTTTTGATCCTCAGACCGGCACGCGATACTAGGCGTCGACTGGCTCAAAACTGTCAGAGCGCGCCCTGTTCCAGCGAGTCAGATAGCCGAACTGGTCTTCTTCCGCGCGTAACAGGAATCCATCGGGCAGATAGGGATAGACATCCTGACCAGTGACCATGTCCCGGTCGCTTTCCCGCATCAGAAGGTGATGGGGCCGAAAGTCGCCCGGATGGCTCAAGCCCGCGGCACCCGTCATTTCGCCAAGCGCCTTGAGCGTGTTCCGGTGAAAACGGTAAACGCGTTCGGACTTTTCTGATACTTTCAGCGCACGCTGGCGCAACGGATCCTGTGTCGCAACGCCGACGGGACAGTGGTTCGTATGGCAGGTCTGCGCCTGAATGCAGCCGATGGAGAACATGAAGCCCCGGGCAGAGTTGGCCCAGTCTGCCCCGAGGGCAAGGGCCTTGGCGATGTCAAAAGATGTCACAAGCTTGCCGGACGCGCCGATCTTGAGGCGGTCCCGGAGCCCGGCGCCGAGCAAGGTGTTGTGGGCGAAAGTCAGGCCCTCAACCAGTGGCATGCCCATGTGATTTGCGAACTCCAGAGGTGCTGCGCCGGTGCCGCCCTCCTTGCCATCGATCACGATGAAATCCGGCACTATGTCAGTTTCGACCATTGCCTTGACCATGCACATGAATTCGCGCCGGTGTCCGATACACAGTTTGAATCCTACGGGTTTTCCCGACGCGTTGTCGCGCAAGGTTTTGATGAACTTCATCATCTCGAGCGGCGTCGTGAATTCTGGGTGAGCCGACGGCGAAATGCAGTCCTCGCCCATCGGGACACCCCGTGCCTCGGCAATCTCGGGTGAGATCTTTGATGCTGGCAGCACGCCGCCATGACCCGGTTTTGCACCCTGGCTCAGCTTCAGCTCCACAAGTTTGACCTGCGGGTCCGCGGCCTGTTCCCGGAACTTGTCGACATCGAACCGGCCCTCGGGCGTCCGGCATCCGAAATAGCCCGAACCGATCTCATAGATGATGTCGCCGCCCCCCTCGCGGTGATATCTGCTGATGCCGCCCTCGCCCGTGTCATGTGCAAAGCCGCCCTTCTTGGCACCTGTGTTCAGTGCGAGGATCGCGTTCGCCGAAAGCGATCCGAAGGACATCGCCGAAATGTTGTAGATAGAGGCGTTGTAGGGTTGCCTGCAGTCGGGTCCGCCGATCTTGATGCGGAAATCGTGATCAGCAAGGTGTTTCGGCGTGACGGAGTGTGTCAGCCATTCATAGCCGGAATCGTAGACCCGTTGCCGCGTCCCGAACGGGCGCTTATCCTCGACGCCCTTGGCGCGTTGATAGATGATCGAACGCTTGTCGCGGGAAAACGGCTCTTCGTCCTGATCGCTTTCGATAAGGTACTGGCGGATTTCGGGGCGGATCCCTTCGAACAGAAACCGCATATGACCGATAACGGGATAGTTGCGCAGGATCGCATGGCTGGACTGGATGACGTCATAAAGACCTAAAAGCGCAAGGCTTCCGAAGACGAGGAGGCCCAGAAGAAACCACGAACTCCAGAACAGGCCGATCAGAGACAAAAGGGCCAGAACGACGGTTCCGGCGAATATGGCAAATCGCATCTGTTCCCCTTTGGGATTACCTTGGCTAACAGAAATTCGCATGCTGCGAGGCCCGTCAACAGCATTTTCCAATTTCGTGGGTTATGGAACGAGACCGATCCCGCAGCAGGTCCGAAGGCTGCGTGTGGTCATGTGTAAGGGCAGGTCGTTCTTGGAAAGGTCGGCCCGCCGCAATAATCCCGCGGCGGGCCCTTGAGTATCTAGACCCTAGCCAATGATCTGATTGAGCGTTTCCGACGGGCGCATCGCAGACTCTGTCTTTGCCGGGTCGGTGTGATAGTACCCGCCAAGGTCTGCGGGTTGCCCACGGGTCTCTGACAGCTCTGCCACGATGGTTGCCTCATTCTCGGCAAGGGCCCGGGCGATCGGCTCGAAATGGGTGGCCAGTGCCGCGTCGTCGGTTTGCGCGGCAAGGGCCTTGGCCCAGTAGAGTGCGAAGTAGAAATGGCTGTCGCGGTTGTCGGGCTGTCCGACTTTGCGCCCGGGTGATTTGTTGTGATCGAGTATGCCCTGCGTCGCTGCTTCGGCCGCCTTGCCCAGAACGCGAGCCGCATCATTCCCGTTTGAGTCGGCGAGGAACTTAAGGCTCTCACCAAGAGCGCAGAACTCTCCCAAGGAGTCCCAACGCAGGTGATTTTCCTCCATCATCTGCTGGACGTGCTTCGGGGCCGAGCCGCCAGCGCCCGTTTCGAACAGGCCGCCTCCGTTCATCAGTTTCACAATCGACAGCATCTTGGCCGAGGTACCGAGTTCGAGGATTGGAAACAGATCGGTCAGGTAGTCGCGCAGAACGTTGCCCGTGATCGCGATTGAGTTTTCGCCCTTTGTGATCGTCTCGAGGGTCACCCGGGTCGCTTCGCGCGGGGCGAGGATCAGGAACTTGTCCTGCACGCCCGCATCCTCGAGGATCGGGGTGACGTATCTGATCAGTTCGGCATCGTGGGCGCGGCTCGCGTCGAGCCAGAAAATCGCCTGGCATCCCTCGGCCTTCTGGCGGTCGATAGTCAGCCTGACCCAATCCTCGATCGGGGCCTGCCGTGTGGATGCAGAACGCCAGATGTCGCCTGCCTCGACTTTGTGCTCGTGGAGGACGTCGCCATTGGCGGCGGTCATTCTGACCGTCCCGGCTGCCGGCATCTCAAAGGTTGTGGGGTGCGAACCGTACTCCTCGGCCTTCTGGGCCATCAGGCCGATGTTCTGCACCGTTCCTGCCGTCGACGGGTCGAGTGCACCGTTCTGCCTGAAATAGGCGATCGCCTCGTCGTAGACCGCAGCATAGGAGCTGTCGGGGATCACACAGTTGGTATCAGCTTCCTTGCCATCGGGCCCCCAGCCCTTGCCACCCGCACGGATCAGTGCCGGCATCGAAGCGTCGATGATCACGTCGGACGGGACGTGCAGGTTGGTGATCCCCTTGTCCGAGTTCACCATGTAAAGCGGCGGGCGCTCGTTCATCAAATCGTTGATCTCTGCCAGAACGGTATCGCCATCGGGCATCTCCGCGACCCGGTCCAGCATCGCACCGAGGCCCGAGTTGGGGTTCACGCCAGCGTTGGCCAGCGCCTCGCCGTGCCGGTCAAAGACAGGTTTGAGATACTGCGTCACGGCATGTCCGAACAGGATCGGGTCCGAGACCTTCATCATCGTTGCCTTGAGGTGCAGTGAGAAGAGGATGCCGTCGCTGGCCGTGGCGTCGATCTGTTCGGACAGAAAGGCATCCAGTGCACTGGCGGACATAAAGGTAGCATCCACGACTGTACCTGCGGGCAACTTGAGGCTTTCTTTAAGTACAGTGACAGACCCATCACTGCCCAAGAGTTCGATCTTTGCCGGGCCAGCCTGTGCTGCCGATAGGGTGACCGATGTTTCATTCGACCGAAAATCTCCGGCGGACATGGTCGAGACGCGGGTTTTGCTGTCAGAGACCCACGTGCCCATCGAATGGGGATTGGCCTTGGCATAGTTCTTGACCGCATTGGCGGCACGCCTGTCGGAGTTGCCTTCGCGCAGAACCGGGTTCACGGCCGAGCCCTTGATGGCATCAAACCGGGCCCGAATGTCGCGCTCTTCATCTGTCGCCGGCGCTTCGGGATAGTCCGGGATATCGTATCCCTGTGACTGAAGCTCCTCCACCGCCGCGGTCAACTGGGGGACCGAAGCAGAGATATTGGGCAGCTTGATCACGTTGGCACCGGGCTGTTTCACGAGTTCGCCCAGCGCCGCCAGATCATCCTCCTGCCGCTGCGTCGCCGTGAGACGCTCCGGGAACGCGGCGATGATCCGCCCGGCCAGTGAAATGTCCTTGGTGTCTACAGAGATGTTTGCAGCACCTGCAAAAGACCGGATGATCGGGAGAAGCGAAGCGGAGGCGATTTGCGGTGCCTCATCAACCTTAGTGTAGATGATATCTGGGGGTGTCGTCTCGACCATGTGTCTTTTGCCTTTCCTACATAGCGGTTTTCGCGCCGGAACATGATACATCTGGCCCGTGGTGAACAGGGCGAAAGCGCATGAAGAACACCGGAAGGCGCGCGAAGCTGAAAGCGCAACCGGCCAGCGACGCTGATGGAACAGGCGGTGCTAGCTTACTCCGCGAAGAGGTACCGTCACAAGGAATCTCGGCAGTGCCGGTGCTTTTTGCCTTTGGCACGTCTCTCAGTGTCTTTACGAACAGGTCGGAGCGCGGCTGTCCGTCGGGCGATATGGCCAAAGCATCAGAGTTCGTGACGGATCGATTGTCGAGATCGGTCGGGGAATCGCGGGGCGTGCGGCGCGTCGGGCAGAAGTGCCGGAAGCCCCGATGGCCCCTTGTCGGCGTGGCGAGAGATCGTCTGGAACAGAAACAAGCAGGACAAACGGGAATACCAGGCCGATGCCCGGGATCAGGCCGTACTTCGATGTCCCGCTACGACATGCAATCGGACTTTGCGTCATTTCCGGCGCCATCGATACAGACCAGTGGAGGTAGAAGTCCGACCGGATCCGGACGGCCATGCTGAACAGTAGGACTAGACCGGGTATCCCTTCGCCCGGATCAGGCCCCATACCTGTTGGTTGAGCTTAGAAAGAGAGGCAATGGCCGTCTCGACGCCCTCGAACGCTTCCTTGTCCAGAAGGCTGACTTCGCCGACCTTGATCTTCTTTCGCCGATCCGCGATCCGCATCAGGATCGTGCTTGTGCTGCCGCTCTCGACATCAAACGAGTAGATACAGTGATTGTAGCGGTTTCGCGTCCCTGAAAGCCTCTGGAACGAACCGGTGAGTTCGAGGATTTCGTCGCGATCCACATCCGAGACGTCCGGGTGTTTTGCCAGACGCTCAACCAGATCGATCCTGGCCCTTGTCGTGTTGAGGGTCAGGAAGATGATGACGGCGACGTCTTTGCGTGTTCCCGAAAGCCCTGCGATCAGATGGATCAAAAGGCTCTCGGTGTTCGTCCAGGTATAGTTGAGCCGCCCGAGTAACAGCAGGAAGTCATCGAAAGATGTGGCCGATGACCCCGTGGTCATTTCGGGAGCATCCGTTGCTCGGCAATCTGGTCGGCATTGGCGAGATACCACGCGGTTGCCCGGGATCGGTTATCCACGCCCAGCTTTCCGAAAATGTTATGCAGGTGCAGTTTGACGGTGTGTTCCGACAAACCCAACTGATGCGCGATTGTCTTGTTCCGGTGCCCTTCGGAAACACGGACCAACACTTCGCACTCGCGCACCGTCAGACGTGGTGACGGCACAGGATCTTTCTCGATGACCTCTGATCCAGGCTTGCTTTCGCAGGGTCGGTTTTGTGTCATCGGGTTCCAGTCGTGGTCAATAAGCTCTTCCGGAACAACCCACTCGCGCATCAGAAGAACACGAACATACGAGACCAGACCATCGATCGAGCTGCGCAGAGGCAGGAACCTCAGGCAAGGTGTGTCCGGTGCGTTGATAAATGCCTTTCGAAATCGCTTTGCGGCGCTGGTGTCGTCATACGCCAGAACGAGACATCCGTTGCCAGCGGCTTCGCGATAGGTCGCTGTGCGCGAGAGCAGGTCATCTGATCTGGATTGCGCAACGATAATGAGCCTTAAATCATAGGCCTCATGTTTCGCCACTCGCGTGACTTCCGAAAGTCTTTCGAGCCTGATTACATCAATATTATCAAGCTCTTCACTTAAGAATTGAATTGTTCGATCTGAAAAATCAAAGCTTGTTCCGACGAAAGCGATAACCGCTCGCTTGTTGTTTGAAACATGGACTTGAGGTAACTGACTCGCCCATTCCGAAGTGGAACTGTATCCCATAATAAACCCCCCCGGGTACTAATGAACCTCTCAACTCACCCACACACTTCCAGTAAAGCGGAAGCAATTCGCAAGAAACACCGCCAGAAATACTGGCTCCGTGGGACCGCCGAGGCTTGAAAACGCAGAAATGCGGAACTCGTGGTTAATGCTTCAATATTACCCATCGAGGCGTTTCATTCAAATCATACTGTCCGGACGAGCAGAGTTTTTTGGGTTCTCCTGTATAAACAGATAGGTTGGGTTAGTACGTTCGCTCTACCGTACTCGGCCAATGGTTTGTTTCCCGGAATTTGATGCATCTTAAGGTTGTGTATTTTGCGCGATGTTTCCCGAATCAAGTGCGGTTGAAACGTTGCGAGACCGAATGCGCTGGTTTGGCAATCGCTTAACACGGACTAGCCGATTGGGCGGCTAGCGCGCCGCGTTTTGCCAGCGCACCATTCCCTTGCCGAAACATTATTGGCGCTTGATTTTAACAAGTCGCTCCCGGTGCTCCGCAGATTCTGGCGGGCATGTCGCCTTCGGGAAGACGCTGGTTCTGCGACACTAACAGAGGGGATCGCAAGACACAGACCATTCGGACTCTGTCCAGTGGGAAGGTGGGAGATAGCGATCGCGTCGACCGCCATCCAATCAATCTATCAGACCTAAACCTAATCCCAAGCGATTGGCCGCTTTGTAGATGACGCGCGGCGTTGCAGGGATCTTCAAGGAGATTTCCAATGTCTGGAAAGAGACATCAAACCAACAACCAGGTGGTTTTCGACGACATTAAGGTCGACAATATCGACGCTGATTTTCACACGACTGCGTTTGTGAAAGAGGCAAACATCGAAGCCGATCTTCAGGCACAGAAGCAGAAGACGGATGTCGATAACACCAGCGACAACGACAACCACAACAAGGTGCAACAGCAGCAGAAGACGTCGTCGGAGTCCGATCAGCAGCAGCAGCAGAAGCAAAAACAGCAGCAGCAGCAGCAGAACGATCAGGACACCACCGTCAAGAACAAGAACGGCGGCGACGATTCCAACGACAACTCGAACTCGGTGCATATCGACTTCGGTGGTGGCGAGTGGATCCCGCGCGATGATGACATGATCGACATCGATCAGGACAATGGGTCATCCATCGACGATGTTTTTGCGGCGAAGGGTGATATCGATTATGACCCCGGCCATGATCTGAACCTCGATGACATTCTGGGCGATGCCCTGAATGGCGAAGGAAACGATACCGGTATCGTCAATGCGCAGTCCGCGAACCTGACGGACAACGATCACCTTGGTGACGCCCGCGTCGTTAACGACGGTGAGTTCAAGCAGTCGGGTAACGCGACAGGTGGCCATGCCTATGCGGAAGAAGGCATCAATGCCGAGTCCGAAGGCGGCTCCGGCGGCAGTGGTGCGGACGCCTATGGTGGCGATGCTCACGGCGGCAAGACCTATGGCGGCGTGGCCATGGCCAAGGGCGGCGAAAGCGGAAGCAATGACGACGTCGAGGCCGAAGGTGGCAATGGCGGCGACAGCGGTTCGGCATTCTCGCTTGGTGTCGGTTTGGGCGTTGGGTCGTCTTCGACCGACTCCGATAGCGAAGGCGGCGATGGCGGTGACGCCAAGGTCAAGGCCAAGACCGAAGGAAATGCTGAAACCGATAATGACGCGGATGCCGACGGTGGCGATATCGGCGATACCGGAGCAATCGGCGTTGGTGTCGGTGCCGGGCTTGCCGGATCGGGAGCCGAAGCCGACGATGCCAACGGTGGCGATTCCGGTGCACTCGGTGCCGGGTTGGGTGGCGCGCTTTCCGGCGCTGCATCCTATGCTGAAGGTGCCGAAGGTGGTGACGCCAAGTCGAAGGCCAAGTCTGATGTGGATGGCGACTCATCGTCGGATGCTGACGGTGACGGTGGCGATGGCGGCGATGCCGGCGCGATCAACCTTGGTGGTGCAAAAGCAGATGCCGATTCCACGGCAACCGTAAACGGTGGCGGTATTCCGTTCCTCGGCTTTGGCTCCGAAGGTAGTGAAGCAGAGTCGGAGGATACGACAGCCAAGGCCAAGAACGACGGTGACGCCGATGCCGATGGCGGAGACGGTGGAAACGGCAAAGCCGATTCCGGCGATGCCACGCAGACGTCGACCGGCGAGGCGACTGGTACCTCGACCGGCGGTGAAGGCGGATCCAACGACTCGGCCGCGGATTCTGCCGCGACGGGTACGGGCAAAGGTTCGGCCGATTCAGCTGGCGGTGCCGGCGGTACCAACGATGTGTCGTCGCAAGCCGACGCTTCGGGTGACGGGGACGGCGATGCGGATGCATCAAGCTCCTCCGATGCCATCTCCAAGCTGTGGTCCGAAGATGATCTCGACGGATCTGCCGAAAGCATGGCGGAAGCCATTGCCGGTTACGGCGGTGCCGGAAAGTCGGATGACGATGCTTCGACCGAAGCCAGTGGAACCGGTGAGTCCGATGCGCAGAGCGGCGATACCGGTATGGGTGGCACAGTCACCGCAACCGGTGGTTCGACCGGCGATGCGATGGGCGGTATGGCAAGTGTCGGCCCGGCCAATGGCGGCGACGTCATGGGTGGCATGGGCGGTACCGCAACCAACGGCGCCGGTGGTGCTGGCGGGAACCTTGGCTCCTGGGGTTCGAACAACGGTGACGACGGATATGTCACTGGCGAATCCTATGCCTCGGCTGCGGCTGCCATCGAAAATACGGCGTTCAACCAGAACATCGTGATGGGTGCCAACGTCCTCGGCAACACGGTCGACATGACCGTTGTTGGTGGTGCGATGACATCCACATGGATCGGTGAAGACGACACCTGATCGGTTCTTACAAGTACCGAGAGCGCCATCGGCGCTCTCGGCCCCACATCAAGCCGCGGCATAACAACGGATCGCGGATGTAACGCAGCAGGATAGCCAAAATGCCATTAGATCAGACGACGGAAACCATCAGTCATTTCATCGGCGTCTTTCATCTTACCGCCGAAGAAATGCGACTCCGGGATCAATACGAGGTGTTCAAGGCCGAGAAAGCAGCCCAGGACGCGGCCAGAACCCATGAAATTACTCAGGTTAAGGTCAAAAACGGTCATGATCTGAAACCATTTGAACCCGGAGTGAAATACGCACCCGTAACCGATCCCTTACTTGAGTCCCAGGCGGTTGCAGATGCGTCGATCCCAGCCACACAAACCGCGGCCCCCTTTTTCGGCGTACCCCTTGTCGAGGATGTCGGCGGGTGGCTGGGATCCTTTTCAAGTTCGGGCATGATTCTTTTGCCCTTTGTTCCGATCCCGTCGTCGCTTGTAACGGTAACGCTTCAAAGCATTACCCTGTTCGACAATGACGTGATCGGTTTTTCGGACGACAGTTCAGTCGTCGATCTCGAACAGCTTTACCTGGACCTGACAGGTGCAGCAGCAGTCGCGGCAGCGCTTGGAGGATATGGCTCGGGATTGGTTGACCCCATCCTCGCCCTGCATCCTGACTTTGCGGAGGTTCTGAAGGCGACAGTTGACGGATTTGAACTGCCGGAGATCGAAGGTGCAACCGTCGCAGTGCTCGATAAGGAAGAACTTGACGAAGCGGCAGCCGATGCCGATGGCCCGCTCGTGATATCGGGTGGTGAGGTTCTGAGCGAACCGGTAGAGATTGAAGACCTGCTTCCTGCATATCTGGCGGAAAAAAGAGCCGAGGCGGAAGCGGAAGCAGAGGCGAAGGAGGCCGAGGACGGCACTCTTGCCGCCAAGCATGAGGACGACACGCCAAACCCCTATACCGTTGCTGCAGGTCATCAGGTCGTCACCGGAGCGAACGAAGCGACGAACGAAGTGAACCTGACAACCAGCTGGATCGATGCCGGCGTCATTGTCGTCGGCGGCGACATGACAAACGCCACGATGATCAGTCAGGTCAATGTGTTGAGCGACAACGATACCGGCTCGGGTTTCAACATCGACGCACCATCGACGACGATGAATGTTGCCCAGTTCCTGACACCGTCCAGCAACCCGGATGTGGAAGGCGAGGCGGCGATCCCCGCATCTTTTGCCCTTCCATCGGTCTGGAATATCGAACGGATCGAGTCCGATGTCGTTCTGTTGAACAGTTTCTCCCAGTTCAGCTTTGCGATGGATGCCGATGTGGTCGACTACTCGATTTCGGCAAGTGCGACCTTTATCGGGACAGGAGAGAACCTGCTGTTCAACTATGGTCAGGCGCTTCAGATCGGCTTTGGTTACGATCTGATCATCGTCGGCGGGGACATGATGAATGCGACCGTCATCTCCCAGACCAATGTCTTGCTGGATGATGACGACACAACAGTGTCGATGAACTCGAGCATCTCGGGTCACGATAACCTTCTGCTGAACCATGTATCGATTGAAAAGCATGGCACCGATGCGTTCGAGGACATGCAGGACAGTTTCGCAGATGCACTGGATGACCTGGCCGACGGAGCCGAGGACATCGCAAGTGACGTTGCGCAGAACCCGCTGTTTAACGGTCTGGACGCGCTGAGCGTTCTCTACGTCGCCGGCAATCTGATTAAGGTCACGTCGATTGCCCAGACGAACATCTTTGGCGATCAGGATCAGGTGAGTGAAGCACTTGACGACTTCGTGGACGATACCGAAGACGCAGTCGAGGTCATCACCGGTTCGAACAGCCTGATCAACTCAGTGAACATTGTCGATCTTGGCTTTGACTCGACGGTCATGGTGGGGGGCGACACCTATGACGACGCGCTGCTTTATCAAGCGGAACTGGTCGATACCGATGCGTCACCATTGGGTGTCGAACTGTCGGCCCTTGCGAACGAGGCAGTCGCATTTCTCGCCGATGACATGCTCTTGCCTGAGTATCCGGGAGCATCCGGAGATGGCGAAAACGGCTATGGCGGAACTGCGTCCGATGCTGGTTCGCAGACGGCTGACGTAATGCAATCAATGACCGCGTAACAAGTACTTTCACCCCGGGGGGGATTGAAATTGAAAGATCACACTTACTCGTCGCCTGAGCAGGACGAATTTCCACGTGCGCCGAATAAGGAGGCTGAGGACTTCGCCCGGTCTGCGGCCGACAAGCTGCGTCTCAGTCCCGAGCAGCGCGTCAACGAACCCGGTTCTGATCAGCCATCGGCCAAGGCAAGCGGTGTCGGCGTAACGATAGAAGGCAAGGCTGGAGAGCCCATTCCCCGTTCGGACAAACCCACGCCGTCGAACTCCGGAGCGGGCGGGGGTGGCGGCGGAACGCCGCGCTTTCACGAGAGGACAGGGCCCGAGGATTTTGCGAATGCCCTGCGGATCGGCAAGGCAGCCGTTCGCAGGAACATGTTCTTCGTGATGATCCTGACCTGCGCGACGAACCTGCTCATCCTTGCCATCCCGATCTATCTTTTTCAGATCTCCGACAGGGTGCTGACAAGCCGGTCGATCGATACACTGATCATGCTGACGATCGTCATCGCAGGGGCTGTCATTCTTCAGGCGGTGTTCGATGCAATCCGGCGTTTCATGCTGATGCGGACAGCCGTTGAGGTGGCTGCACGGCTTGGCGCGCCCATTCTGAGCGCCGCGGCGCATGCGTCATTGCATGGAACCGGGCGCGAATACCAGACATTGGGTGATCTTCAGCAGTTGCGGGGTTTCATCACCTCCGGCACGCTCATTTCGTTCCTGGATGTCCCGTTCGCGCCGCTTTTCATTTTTGCGATCTTCCTTGTGCACCCGCATCTCGGATCTATCGTCGTGGTTACGTCGCTGATCCTTCTGGTCATCGCGTTGATCAATCAGCGTGCCACGTCGAAACCCTTCGCCGAGGCCAACCTTGCACAGTCGAAGGCCAACATGCATCTCGACTCGATGTCGCGAAACAGCCAGATCATCAATGCTCTGGCGATGATCCCGGAGGCGGTGACAATCTGGGGTCGGGATACGGCCCAGTCCCTGACGGCGCAGGTTCGCGCTCAGGATCGCAATATCGTCTCGGCCGCCTTTTCACGCGCTGCTCGTTTGCTGACGCAAATCGGTATGTTGGGATGGGGTGCCTATCTCGCGATTGACGGTCAGATCACCGGCGGCATGGTCATCGCAGCATCGATCATCGCCGGGCGTGCCCTTGCGCCGATCGAGGGCTCGATCGAGGGTTGGAACTCTTTTCTCTTGTCACGCGGCTCCTATGGACGGATCGTGAGCCTGCTGAATGGTTCGAAGCTTCAGTTCGAGCGGTTACGCTTGCCGCAACCGGAAGGCCGGCTTGATGTGGAGCGGCTGCTCTTCGTTCCGCCAGGTACCAAGCAAGTCATCCTGAACGGCGTCAGTTTTTCGCTGAACCCCGGTGAGACACTGGCGATTATCGGCAATTCGGGCGCCGGCAAAACGACGCTAGGAAAGATGCTTGTGGGGTCGATCCTTCCCACATCCGGCAATGTGCGTCTCGATCTCATGGACCTTCGGAACTGGGATCCGCGCCAGTTCGGGGAAAGCATCGGCTACCTACCACAGGACGTTCAGCTTTTCCCCGGAACGATCAAAGACAATATCGGCCGGATGCGTCAGGACGCGACCGACAGCCAGATCCATGAAGCGGCGATGCTTGCGGATGTCCACGAGATGATTGCCAGCCTGCCACATGGTTACGAGACGGTCGTTGCGGCGGATGGGTCACCCCTGTCCGGAGGACAGAAGCAACGCATTGCCCTTGCGCGCGCGTTCTTCGGCAGTCCACGGCTTGTCGTTCTGGACGAACCGAACTCGAACCTCGATACCACGGGCGACAAGGCGTTGGCCCGTGCCGTAGAACACGCGAAACGCAACAAGATCACGGTCGTCGTTATCACGCAAAAACCCGCGCTTCTAAGCTGCGTTGACAAGATCATGTTGCTTGCCGGCGGTTCCGTCGCGCTGTTTGGCGCACGGGAACAGGTGATGCAGCGCCTTGCCGCAGGCAAGAACGGCCAGGTTAATGCGCCCCGGAAACCGATCAGCGAGAGCAGCGATGAGTAACATCACGAACCTTCCGGTCCCCTATGAGTGGCACCACGAGGTGCCGCGCTCGATCAGGAAACACGCCATCATCGGTATCACGCTGCTGGTCGTCGCATTTGGCGGTTTCGGAGCCTGGGCGTTCCGCGCGCCGCTTGCTGCGGCAATCATCGCGCAGGGTAGCTTCGTGGCAACCGGTCAGAACAAGATCGTTCAGCATCTGGAAGGAGGAATCATTGAAGAAATCCGGGTAGCCGAGGGCGACCGCATCGAGGCCGGCGACGTAATCTTGAGCCTTGATGAAACCGCAGCCGAAGCCAATGGGCGAGAGCTGTTCATCCGTCAGGCCCGGTTAGAGGCAACATCCGCCCGGCTTTTTGCCCAGTATCAGGCGCTTGATGATGTTACGTTCCCGGCGCATATCGAAGCAGCGCGCGATGATCACGAGATCGCGGCGATATTGCACGGACAGGAACTGGCGTTTCGCGTGGCCAAGACGTCGCGCGAAAACGATATCTCGCTTTTGGGAAGCAATATCAGCGCATTGGCATTTCGAGGCGAAGGCTATTCCGTCCAGCTTGCATCGCATGAAGATCAACTTGCTCTGCTGGCCGAGGAACTCGAGGATAAATCAAGGCTTCTGGATCAGGGTCTGATCCGCCAATCGGAACTGAACGTTCTGAAACGTGCAGTGATCGAGACTGAAGGTCAGATCGGTCGTCTTAAAGCGGAGATCAGTGAAATAGAAGAGATCCGGATCAAATACGAGACGCAGATTCAAAAGGCGTTATCTCAGTATCGGCAGGCGGCTCTTGATGATCTTCAGGGGATACAGGCCGAGCTTGAGAGCATTCGTGAAAAATCGCGAAAGGCCCAGAGCATTCTGCGCCGTTCAGATGTGAAAGCCCCGGTTTCGGGAACGGTTGTCCGGATGCACTATCACACCCCGGGCGGCGTCATTGAAACCGGTAAACCGATTGCCGAAATCCTTCCCTCGGATGCGCCTCTGATCATTGAGGTGCTGATTTCGCGGACCGATATCGATGATATTCAGCAGGGACAGACGGCCGTTGTCCGGCTTTCGGCGCTGAACCAGAGAACAACGCCCGTGCTTGAGGGCGAGGTCATCTATATCTCGGCCGATGCGATCACGGACAACACCGATGGAACACGACGCGAGGTTTACGTGGCGCGCGTGAATCTCAGCCCCGAGCAACTGGCCCGCGTTCGGGGGTTCGTTCCGACGCCGGGGATGCCAGCCGAGATCATGATCCAGACAGCGACGCGGACATTCGCGCAATACCTGACAAAGCCGATCTCGGACAGCATGTCGCGCGCATTTCGGGAGCAGTAGGAAGCGGGGCCGCGTTCTAGCGAGACGCGACCCGTACCGATTTGACCCCCGCAAGCCATCCTTTTCCGACCGAAACCTGAAGCTGCACCCAGCTTGACGTCCAGTCGCGGGTCGAGCGGGCGAGTTCCAGTCGGTTACTCAGCAGAGTTCTTTCGGCATCCAGGATCTCGATGATCGTCACGGCACCATTTTCGTAGCTTTCGCGTGAAAGCTCCACGACTTCGCGTGCCGCTGCTGTTGCAGCCCCGTATGATCCGGTTTGACGTCTTTGGAATCTCGTCAGAACCAAAGCGGATTGGGTTTCTTCGATCGCGCGCAAAACCTGTTGCCGGTAGATCAGTTCAGCCTCGCGGGCGCGGGACCGGGCAATGTCGCGGTTGGCCGCGCGGATGGGAAGGTTCAGAAGGGGAACTGTGATTGATGGTCCAAATGCCCAGGTGCGCCCGTTGCCCGCGGTCACATTTCCGAGGAGTTGGAGCGAAGGGTAAAGCTGCGCTTCGGCGACGCCGATCGCGGCAATCGAGGCCGCGAATTCGCGCTCGGCGGCCCGAACGTCGGGACGGTTGCGCAAAAGATCCGCCGGCACGCCCGTTCGCAGGCCGCCCTGGGGGCGCGGTTGGGCACGGCCCCGGTTCATCCGGCTTAACACGGCTCCCGCTGGCTGGTTGATCAGAGTTGCAATCCGAAATGCGCTGACCTGGTAATTGGCTTCCAAGATGGGCAGCGATGCTTGAGCTGTCGCAAGAAGCGACCGGGCCTGAGCTCTTTCGAGGCTTGTCGCTTCCCGCGCCTCAAAACGGCGTTCAACGAAATCCAAAGCCTGCCGCCGACTTTCGATCGACTGGCGCGTGATCCACGCCGCGTTCTGATAATAGCGGGCAGTGATGTAACTGCCGACAAGATCGGCAAGATATGCAAGCCGAACGGTGCCGACATCCAGTTTCGCGACGTCAACTCTGGCAAGGCTCTCTTCGCGGCCCCGTCTTATCCCACCAAAAAGGTCGAATACGAATGAAGCATTTACGACACCTATTTCCTCGTTGGAAACAATGCCATCATCATCGCGGGATCGCCTTAGATCTCCGGAAATACTTCCATCGATTTGAGAATTGATTCCGGTTCTGCGTGCACCGGCTGCGGCGGCCGATATTCGCTCCACCGCGCTTCGAATATCAAGGTTCTGCTTCAGTCCGACCGAAACGAATTCGTCAAGAAGTGGATCTCGCAGCATTCTCCACCAAGCTATCGTTGCAGCCTGGCTAAGCGTGTCGGATGGAGCATTTACAAATCTTTCAGGAACAACAACTTGCGGTTCTTTGTAGTCCTGACCTGCTATTGTGCATCCCATAATCGGAAGCAACATAATCGTGGCAATCGAACCATTCTTCATTGCGCTTCACACCCCCCAGAGTCTGATCAGACGCGAGTACTGATAATTAAAATAAATAGTCTAATAAGATGCCAGTTTATCATATGGGAGGTGAAAATCCAGAGGTTTGGTCTTGTCTTGTTGAGTTATCGCCCATTAGTCGAAACTATTTTGGATGCTTATCCGAGGTTCACGGAAGGCACGGAAAGTCGACAAGTCACAGTGCCGGAAATGCATTGTATCTGGAGTGCTTTCTTCGAAACCGCACTGCAGCCTTCCGGACCCATGCCCCCCGGGGATGGTTCTGATTCGATCAGGAGTCAGATGCCTTGGCGCAGTTGTGCCCGCAGCAGGTCGGCTGCGCGCTCCGCGACCGCAACGATGGCCGCATTCACCGGACCTGTCGTGAGCGTCGGCAGGATCGAGCCATCACACACCCAAACTCCTGAAAAACCTTTTAACTTCAAGTCGCTGCCGATAACGGCGTTCACGCCATCTCCCATGCGGCATGTGCCGATCGGGTGGTGGTGCGTGAATGCCGCCTTCTCGATGAAGTCAAGCTTCGCCGCCATATTGGCAAGGTGGTCTGCGCGTGGCAGAACCTCATCCTGCCGCCAGCCGGAATAGGGTTCAGATGCGCCCAGTGCGCGGGCCCAGTCCAGTGCTTCAAGGAAATGATCGCGATCAGTCTGATCCGAAAGATAGGCCGGGTCAATCACTGGTCTGGCATCCGGACTTGCCGAGGCTATACGCAGACGCCCCCGGCTTCTCGGATGTGTGATGCCGAACATCAGCGTGTATCCCGCGCCGGCCCCCGGGGCATCGACCTCGTCAGTCAGCGCCTCGGAGACGATCGGAACGGTAACGCAGCCCACGACGAGTTCGGGGGCGTCGCTGGCATCCTGACCTTTCGCGTGGATATAGGTCAGAGATTCCGAATGCTGCGTGCTGGTCGGTGGAACGGGCCGCCGGGCGCGGTAGACGTTGCCAGCAGACAGAAGATGATCCTGAAGGTTGTCTCCGATCGCGGGTATGTCGCGCAGAGTTTCGATGCCTGCGTTGCGCAGGTCCGCTGCAGGCCCAAGGCCGGATCGCATCAGGATGAGCGGCGTCGCAATAGCCCCGGCACAAAGCAGTACCCCGCGTGCGGCTGTCAGATTGACGATGCGGCCGTTTTCTTCGGCGATCAGACCCGCGATACGGTCGCCCTCAAAGGTAAGGCGGTCGACCAGCAGTCCTGTGCGCAGCTCAAGATTGGGCCGTGCACGAACGGATTCGGTCAGATACGCATCGGCGGTGCTTTGTCTGAGACCGTTCTGAATGGTCATCGTGTTGAGTGTCGGTCCAGACATCCCATCCGGTCCGTTATGGTCACGTAATGGTGCCAGACCGAGCGACGCGCCTGCAGCACGATGGGCTTCGGTCAAAGGATGCGGTTTTCGGGGCTGCTCAAGATGAATAGGCCCGGACCCGCCGTAGTGGCGACCATCGGCAAAGGGCGAGGTTTCGGACTTCATGAAGTACGGCAGCAAGTCCTGCCAGCCCCATCCGGGCGCCCCGTCGTTGACCCAGGCATCGAAATCCACCGGGTGGCCGCGCATATGACCCATCGCATGGATCGCGCTTGACCCGCCGATGACCTTGCCGCGCGGCCAAGGATGCACCCGCCCAGCCATATGCTTCTGCGGCGCTGTCATGTAGTTCCAGTCGATCGGCGTGCCCTGCAAGTTCGGCCATGCGGCCGGGTCGGCAATCCGGGGGTCAAGGGCTTCACCGCCCGCTTCGACAAGAAGGATGCGAACGGATCGATCTTCGCTCAACCTGCTTGCAAGAACAGACCCCGCCGTACCTGCACCGACGACGATCACATCGGCGGTGTCAGTCATGTCAAAAGTAGCAGCAGCGGGTCACGTTGCGTGTGCAGCATCGGTGGTGGCTGTCTTGGATGTATCTGCGATCTCGGGAGAAATTCTTTTCATGACAAGAGCCTGGACGCTTGAAAGATGTGCACGCATACAGTCTTCGGCGCGTTCCGGATCACGTTCCGAGATGGCGCGGGCAATACGCATGTGTTCGGCATCGCGCGCTTCGCGGCGTTTCGGGCAAAGCGGTCTTCGCGCCGGCAGGCGCACACGCGCATCCGCTCCGACCTGTCGCAGGATGTTGTAAAGCTCGCGGCCCAGTGCGTTGCGGGAGGCGCTCGCAATCTCGAGATGGAATGTCAGGTCTGGCGCGCCGTAATCCTCGTCCGGCCCGCTTGCCGCGGCTTTGGTGATTCGGGCAATTTCAAGCGCCGACGCGCGGACGGCCGCAAGCCGCGCAAACTGCGGTTCCAGGATGAGACGCAATTCGATGACATCGGTCGGATTGGCGAGGCGTGCGAGTGTGTCGGTCTGCATGCTGCCTTCCCGGGTCGTCCGGCGTCCGACCTGTGCCGGTGGCAGGTGCCCGGCTTCACGCATTTCCGCCAGAACCCTGCGCAAACGGGAGCGCGGAACACCCAGTTGTTCCACCAGTTCACGCTCCGGAGGGAGCGTGGTGCCGCCAGCGGCAAGCTCTGCCAGAACGGCCCGAAGATGGGCGGGCGTTGGGCCGCCGCTGCGCGATACTGTTTGCGAAGATGTCTGCGTCAATACACGTCCTCTGGTCGGTCTACGAAATGGCGTGCCGAAGTCGGCAGAAGATCGGATGCCACGCCCCTGAATGGCATCGACGCCTGCGATCTTATAGCGGAAACGTGATGCTTGGACAAGACCATTGACATTAACGGTTCATAAATGGTTCGCTCTGGTTCTGTTGCGGGAGCCGCTCTCGCTCTTTCTCCGACCACGCTTGGGGCCCATGAAAATCGAGGAATATGACTACATCGTTGTGGGTGCAGGATCGGCAGGTTGCGTTCTTGCCAATCGCCTGAGCGCAGGCGGCATCAATCGGGTTCTTTTGCTTGAGGCAGGTTCGTGGGATCGTGATCCCCTGATCGATATTCCGTTGACCTGGGGCAAGATGTTTGTCGAGCGTCGGCATGACTGGGGCTATGACTGCATCGCGGAAGATAACGTGGACGGCCGCGAGGTCGAGTTCGCACGCGGCAAGGTCGTCGGCGGCTGTTCGTCGACCAATGCGATGGCCTATGTACGGGGCGACCGGAGAACCTACCGGCGCTGGGCGTCGGAGCCGGAGCTTGCGGATTGGGGTCCCGATGAGACGCTGCCCTATTTCAAGAGACAGGAACATTGGACCGAAAGCCCAAGCGACTGGCGTGGCGAGAGCGGCCCGGTCAATACCCAGTACTGCAAGTTCGAAGATCCGCTTGTCGAGGCATTCGGTGCTGCGGGACGCAACGCTTTCGGCTGGACCGACGACTACAATGGCGCCGAACAGGAGGGGTTCGCGCGTCTGCAAATGTCGATCCGGCGAGGACGACGGGACAGCGCGTCGAATGCCTATCTGCGCCCGGTCCTCTACCGCCAGTCGCTGACGGTCAGGACCGGCGCTTTCGTCGAGGCCCTGACCTTTCAGGGAGACAGGGTAACCGGCCTTCGTTGGCGCGACAGGGGTGGGATGCGCGAAGCGCGCGCCACACAAGAGGTCGTGTTGTCCGGAGGCGTCGTTAACTCACCGCAATTGTTGATGATTTCTGGGGTTGGCCCCGCCCAGCACCTTAAAAGTCATGACATCGCGGTTCGTGTTGACCTGCCAGGCGTCGGCCAGAACCTGTCGGACCATCCATCGATCATAGCGATGTACCACCGGTCTTTGCCGCAAGGGCCGTTCCATCGGATGATGCGGTATGACCGCATCGTTCCCGATCTGGCTCGAACCTATCTGGGCGGTGAGGGTTTTACGGGGGATGTTCCGGGTGGCATTACGGCCTTCCTGCGGTCGAGCCTTGCCGCAGACGTTCCCGACATCCAGTTCTTGTTCACCGCAGCGCCCCTGGCGGCTTGGCCTTACCTGTCGCCGTTCAAGGCGCCTTTCGCAGACGGCTTTGCGACGCGGCTTGTTTTGACGCAGCCCGAGGCGCGTGGAAAGATCTCGCTGGCCTCCGCTGATCCGGCACGGGCGCCTCTGATCCGGCAGAATTTTCTGGCCGCAGATCATGATTGGACCGTTCTGCGCGAAGGGTTCGGGATTGCTCGGGAGCTGGCTGCCAGCGCCGAGATGCGTCCTTTCGTCAAGGCCGAAATCGTGCCGGGGCCTGACTGTACCGACCGTGATGCGATCGATGCCTATATCCGCAAGAGTCTGATCACTGTGCACCACCCGGCAGGAACATGCAGGATGGGCGCAGCAGAGGATTCCCGCAGCGTTGTCGGCCCCGATCTGCGGGTGCACGGGGTCGAGGGACTTCGCGTCGTCGACGCTTCGGTGATGCCGGATCTGCCCAACGGTAACATCAATGCGGCCGTTCTGATGATCGCCGAGAAGGCGTCAGATATGATTCTTTCCGGTTCCCATTAGGGCGAGATTGCCGCCGCGCAATCATGTGGTGACTGACCTGGTTCTGATCAAGATGTGAACCATTTATTACGTAAATGGTTAGAATACTAACTTAGTGAGTGAATATTTTCATTTAAAACAATGATTTGAAAATAAATAGCTCCGCGGCACTCGTTTGGATTTCTACGATCAACGTGGAAACATGCAACCATTAATCTGTATAGATTGGTTGATTTGGTTCAGTCTGACCGATAGGCTTCGTCCAAGTTGACCGAAAAGAGACTGATCAAGAAGGACCGCTATCCATGTCGGACACCTCTGCCAACGCCCTGTCAAACCGCGATACCGCTCTTGCAAAAATGTACGATGCAATTGCCGAAAAAAGCATGTTTCCCTTCTGGGCGACCTCAGACGATGTAACCAATGATGAAGTGCGCCAACTGATGGCGACAAAGCACGCAGTTCCTCACCTTTGGACCTACAAGGACGACATCGAGCCGCTTCTGAGGATGTCGGCGGATCTGATCACCATGGATGACAGCGAGCGGCGCAGTCTGGTGCTGGTCAACCCGGGCCTCGCTCCTAAGCGCGCGACTGTGTCGACGATGTACACCGCCTATCGTCTGAACGATCCGAACGAGATCATGCCGCCGCACAAACACTCGCCCTCGGCGATCCGCTTTGGTCTGACCGGCAAGGGCAACTTCACCGGTGTCGCGGGCGAAGACATCACGTTCGGACCGGGAGATATGGTCCTGACGCCGAACGACACTTGGCACAATCACGGAACGATGGGTGATCAGGAAGCGGTCAATCTGTCGGTTCTGGATCTTCCTCTGGTCGAAACGCTGAACGCGATCCATTTCGACCACAACTATACAGAGATCGAGAACGGTAAAGAGGTGCGGCGCAAGCAGCAAACGGCACAATACCCGACGGATTATTCCCGCGCGATCTATGGGACGGGGGGAATGACGCCGCGCTGGGTGGACCACCACCGTGGCGGTGGTCTGTCCTCGCCGATGTATGTCTATCGTTGGGATGCAATGATGGAGATTTTCCACCGCTTCCGCGACGAAGAGGGCGATCCTCACGAGGCGCTTATGGTCGAGTACACCGACCCGACGCGCGGCGAACCGGTGTTCAAGACCATCACGTTCTTTGCGCAGATGCTCCGTCCCGGCGAAAAGACCCTGCCACTGCGTCAGACGGCCAGCCTCCTTGTCGCTCCCTTCCAGGGCAGCGGATATTCCATCGTCGATGGGCAGCGTTTCGACTGGAATGAGTTCGATACGCTTGCCGTTCCCGGCGGCGCATGGTGCGAGCATCACAACGGGTCCGAGACCGAACCGGTCTATCTATTCGTCGCATCTGATGAACCGACACTAAAGAAATTGTCACTCTTCAAGTCATGGGGGCAGACCGAGGGCGGTGATGTGGTCCGTCGTGCCTGAGTTGGATTGGGGGACGTAGGATGCCAAATGCACTGAACACCAAGCTGTTGTCGCATATCGATTGCCCCGGTGGCGGTCAGGTCTGGGTCGAGGGGACGACTCTTTACATTGGACATATGCGAAACCCCTCCGGGACGACGATTGTTGATGTCGCGGACCCGCGTGCGCCAAAGATCCTCGCGCGCATCGATGTTCCCGACGGCTGGCACTCGCACAAGGTGCGCGCGTCCGGTGACATCATGATCGTGAACCACGAAAAGATCGGTCAGGATGGCGATCAGGAATTTGGCGGCGGTATGGGCATCTATGATGTATCGAAACCGGCCGAACCAAAGCTGATCTCGAAATGGCGGACGGGTGGCCGCGGTGTTCATCGCTATGACTTCGATGGGCGTTACGCCTACATCTCACCGACGGCAGATGGCTATATCGGCAATTTCGTCATGATCCTCGACCTTCAGGATCCGGTGAACCCGATCGAGGTGGGTCGTTGGTGGATACCGGGCCAGTGGCAGGCGGGTGGCGAGGAGTACCCATGGGACAACTGGGTCGCGCCACGCTGCCACCACCCGATCCGGAGGGGCGACAGGCTTTACGTAAGCTATTGGCACCATGGGCTTTACATACTCGATATCTCGGATATGTCGAAGCCCAAGGCGATTTCGGGCGTGAACACAAGCCCGGTCTATCCGCACCCGACCCATACCTGCCTGCCCATGGCGCAGCCGATTGCCGGGCGGGACATCATGGTCGTGGCAGATGAAGATGTGGCTAAGCTTTACCCGGCTGCACCTGCATTCACATGGATCTATGACATTACTGTCGAAACTCATCCGACGCCGATTGCCACATGGCAGGTTGAGGGGTTGCACGGCGATGGCAGCCCGCAGGAACCGATGATGGGCTGTCACCAGCCCTCAGAGCGCCCAGCGGGGACAATCATTCCCTTCGCGTGGTTCGCGCAAGGCCTGCGGCTTGTGGATATTGCCGATCCCTATAACCCGCGTGAGGTGGGTCACTACACTCCTGACGCCCCCAAGGGCGGCAGCCGCCCGTCATCGAACGATGTGACGATCGACGATCGTGGCATCATCTATCTTATCGACCGGTTTCATGGTGTCGACATCATCGAAACAACCGCATTCTGAGGAGCCTCCATGGCCAGGATTTCGGACCAGCACTACGCTATCGGGAAAAAGAACCCGAACCTGCCCTTCCATCCCGCCGTGCGGGCGGGGGATTACATCTATGTCTCTGGCCAGGTCTCGAAAGACGAGAACGGCAACATGATGGTCGGCTCGATCGAGGAAGAGACGGCGGGCACGATCGAAGCGATTCAACGCATCATCGCAGAAGAGGGCGCGACGCTCAAAGATGTCGTCCGCGTCACCACCTATCTTGAAGATACGCGTGACTTTGGCCGCTACAACGCTGTTTTCAAAAAATATTTCGAGGGCTGCGTTATCGCACGCACGACGGTCGAGGCAAAAGCCGCGATCTGTGTGCGGGTCGAGATGGAAGCCATCGTCTACAAACCGCTCGAACCCTGAGCGGCAGAAGGGAAAGAAGAATGCTGAAGCTGCTGGGGCGGAAAACGTCAGGAAATGTCCAGAAGGTATTGTTCGCGCTGGAGGAGATAGGCGCGGAATACGAGCGCGAAGACTATGGTCGGTTGTTCGAGAACACCAAGACCCCCGAATACCTTGCAATGAACCCGACGGCCAAGGTGCCGACCCTCGTGGACGGAGATGCGGTGATCTGGGAAAGTAACACGATCCTGCGTTATCTTGCGGACACA
The DNA here is from genome assembly GCA_947503175.1 of uncultured Paracoccaceae bacterium. Lineage (GTDB taxonomy): Bacteria > Pseudomonadota > Alphaproteobacteria > Rhodobacterales > Rhodobacteraceae > Ovoidimarina. The sequence goes on along the minus strand of CANNCO010000002.1, from coordinate 248,861 downwards.
CGGGCACATGGCCTGACCGGTGCCACACCAGCCGAACGGACCGAGGTCGAGCGGTGGATGGATTTCGTTCTGGCCGCGGTGAACCCAGGCTACATGGCGGGTTTCAAGGGGGCGAAGCAGGACCCCGCAGACCGACCCGCCGGGTTCGACGCACAGATCGCCGACCTGCACGCACAAATGCAGATCGTCAGCGCGCATCTGGAGGGCAAGGGCTTTGTTGCGCTCGGAAAACTGACAATCGCCGATTGTGCCCTAGCACCGATCATGGGCCGATGCCTGAACTTCCCTTATGAGCGTTCGTCGATGCCAGGGCTTGAGCATTGGTTCGACCGTATCTCGCGGCGGGCGGCGTTCAAGGTGGCAACGGGCTGACCCATGAAGATCGCGATCATAGGGATGGGGTCGATGGGGCCCGGTATGGCCGCCAGGCTGGCGCGTGGCGGGCACCGGGTGCGTGCGTATGATGTCGCCACTGCTGCGACCGAGCGCGCGAAGGCGATGTTGCCCATGATCGAGAATGCGCTCGACGGGTTGGGCATTGTCGATCAGGCTGGGAAGCTGAGATTCTCTGCGACGCTGCAAGAGGCCGTCGCCGGAGCCAATCTGGTGATCGAGAACGTTCCCGAGAGTGTCGAAATCAAGGCCGAGCTTTATCGCGCACTCGATGCCCTGATCGCGGCGGATGTATTGGTTGCCAGCGATACATCGGGCATACCGATTACTAAATTGCAGGCCCATATCTCGCAGCCCGAACGGTTCGTGGGCATGCACTGGTCGAACCCGCCGCACATCATCCCGATGATCGAGGTGATTGCGGGCGAACAGACGGCATCTGCCACAGTGGCGACGATACAGGATCTGATCCGGTCGCTTGGCCTGTTGCCCGTGACCCTCAAGCGCGACGTGCCGGGTTTCGTCGAAAACCGGGTGCTCTATGCCTTGCTGCGCGAATGTGTGGATCTTGTGGAGCAGGGCGTAATCGATTCCGAGGATCTGGATACCTGCGTGACATGGGGGATCGGCTACAAGCTCTCTGTCGTAGGGCCGATGCGGCTTCTGGATATGGCCGGTCTCGATGTTTACCAATCTGTGGCCTCCTTCCTGAACGCCGAGCTGTGCAACCGGGCGGATGTTTCGCCGATTGTGACGGCTGCGACCGATCAGGGGAAGCTGGGCATGAAGACCGGGAACGGTCTGTTCGGCTATTCGCCCGAAGACCTGGCGAGTTTGCCTCGCGAGCGGGGCGCCAAACTGGTCGCGGTGCGCCGTGTGCTGGAGGGCAAGGCGTGACCGCGTCCCTCATCCGGATCGAGGCAGCGGCGATTGCGGCGCTGCGCAGCCTTCTGGGGCTCGGCCTGGTTGCAATGGTGCTGATCAACGTCGCCAATGCGGTCGGTCGCTATGGCGGCCTTCCGACATTGACGGGGGCGGACGAACTGCTGGTCTTCTCGATGATCTGGATCGTTATGGTTGGCGCAATACTCGCCACGCGGGATCGCACGCATCTGTGCATTGATCTGTTCCCCCAGCGCCTTGCACCCCGTTCGGGGCTGGCCCTGACGGCAGTGACAGGATTGGTGACGGCAGCCGTCTGCGCTTTTATCGCGTTTCACAGCCTCGCATTCGTCGAGCGGATCGGGGCCATCGGTCAGACGAGCATGGGGCTGGGTATTCCAATGGCCATCCCGCATCTCGCCGTATTCACGGGGTTTGCGGGTATCGCGGTGGTTGCGGCAATCCTTGCCGTTGTCGACCTGCGCACCATTCTTGCCGGGAGCGGGGAATGATATGGGCGCTTGCGCTTACAATCGTGATCCTGACGGCACTTGGTGCACCGATCTTTGTGGCGCTTTTGTCAGGGGCGGCCGTCGGCCTCTTGTTCTTTCCAGGTCCACCGCTTCTGGCGCTGCAGCAGACGATCTTCGGCGGTCTCGATGCCTACGCACTTCTTGCAGTTCCGTTTTTCGTATTCGCTGGAGAGCTGATGGCGGCAAGCGGCATTGCGGACCGGCTGATCGCGCTTGTCCGTGCGCTGTTCGGTCGGGTGCCGGGATCGCTGGGGATTGCCGCCCTTGGCGGATCGACCTTGATCGGAACGATCTGCGGGTCATCTGCAGCCGCCGTCGCGGCAGTGGGGAGAAACATGTATCCCCGGCTTTTGCAGGGCGGCTACGGAGTAAGGCGGGGTGCGGGGCTGATCACATCAGCGGGTGCCATCGACATCGTGATCCCGCCTTCCATTGCCATGATCCTTTATGGCGCGGCGGCAGAGCAGAGCATCCCCAAGCTCTTCATTGCAGGCGTCGTTCCAGGGCTCGTGATTGCTACACTCATGGGTCTCTACATCAGCATATCGGCATGGATAGCAGACCTTCCGACCGAAGACCGGTTCGAGGCCCGCGAGGCTGCGCTTGCCTTCCGTCGTGCGCTTGCGGCTTTGTCGATGCCGATCTTCGTGCTGACGGGGATCTACACGGGCGCGTTTTCACCAACCGAGGCGGGCGGCTTCGCCTGCGCCTATGCGATCCTGTTGGGGCTGTTCATCTATCGAAGCCTGACACTTACCAGTATTCTTCAGGCCGCAACGCGCGCCGCGATGACCACGGCGCAGATCATGATCGTGGTCGCCGCCGCAAGCGTCATCGCTTGGATGTTTACCGTCGAGGGCGTTCCGCAGGCATTGATTTCGGAGGCGGCAGAGGCTGGCCTTTCACCGTTCGGCTTCCTGCTAACGGTCAATGCGCTTTTGCTGGCTATCGGATGCTTTCTCGATCCGACCTCCGCCATCCTGGTTCTCGCGCCGCTTCTGGTGCCCATCGCTATCTCACTGGGGATCGATCCCATCCATTTCGGCGTCATCATGACAGTGAACCTTGCCATCGGGATGTTCACACCGCCCTTCGGGCTCAACATCTTTGTCGCGCAATCGGTTCTGGGCGTCTCAGCGGGCGACATCTATCGCGGGGTCCTGCCGTTTGTTGCGGTACAGGTCGTGGCGCTGGCGATCATCACGCTCGTGCCCGCGCTGTCCCTTTGGCTTGTCGAGACAATGTCCTGATCCCTTCATCCTGTCTTAGGAGGACCAAACCATGACAATTTTTTCCAGTTTCTCCCGCCGTGCCGCGCTTGGGGCAGTTATTGCCTCAGCGCTGGCATGTGCGCCTTCTCTCGCTTCCGCTCAAAGCACGATGAAACTGGCTAGTGCCACAATCAATGATGTGCAGCATGAGTGGCAGAAGGTTTTCGCCGCCGAGATGGCCGAACGCGCGGGCGATGCGGTCACCGTCGAAATCTATCCGGCATCGCAACTCGGGGCGATCCCGCGCATGACCGAGGGTGTGCTGCTGGGGACTATCGAAGCCTTCACCACGCCATCCTCGTTCGTAACCGGCGTCGACCCGCGCTTTCAGGCGTTCGATGTTCCTGGCTTGTTCCAGTCGCCCGAGGAAGTGGCCGCCGTGATCCATAACCCGGAGTTTCGGGACCACCTTGAGACGCTCTATCTCGACAAGGGCATTCGGGTGATCGGCGCAATCTACAACTCGCCCATGCTGATGCTGACGCGCGAACCGGTGACCGAGCTGGCCGGTGTCAGCGGGCTGAAGGTCCGCACCTTCGCATCACCCCTGCAGATGGAGCCAATGAAGGAAATCGGCGCGATCCCAACACCCTTGGCGCTGTCCGAGGTCACCCCGCAACTTCAGTCGGGCGGGATCGACGGGATGCTCGCGGGCATGCCGATCCTGACCGCATTCAAGTTCTACGACACGGCGCAGCACGTGACCGATCTGAACTTTTCGCATCTGGTGTCGATGACACTGGTCAATGAGATGTGGTTTCAGAGCCAGAGCGCCGAGGTGCAGGAGGCCATCCGCGCGGCAGGGCGTGCCGCCGAAGAAGCGGTGTTCGATTGGGGTGTTGCGAATGTCGAGCGCGCTAATGGCGCATGGCTCGACAACGGCGGTAAGATTCACAGGTTCAGCGAGGAAGAGCAGACCGATATGATGGCCCGTTTCGCGGCTGTCGGTGCGGCCGCCATTGCCGATCAGCCTGATGTCGTTGCCGAGTACGAGCGCGTTCTCGAAGTCCTTAAAGCGCATCGGGGCATGTGATCCGATGTCAGCCCTCGGCCTCTCCACATGCGAAACGCCCGTCGGAACCGGCCTTGCAGTTCCGCATGACCTGTGCGGGCGCGGGGCCGGTGGCAAACGGCAGTGCGATGCGTGCGCGTGTGGCAGTCAGATCGCCCGCGGTGCCACACCAGATCGCTTCGATCGGCATCCGGTCGTTGGTCGCGTTCATAAGGTTGATCACGCCCGTTTCGGGATCGTGCCACAACGTCATGTCGAGCGATGCGCCGGGGTCCGCTTGACCCAGATCCTCGGAATACCAATGCGCAAGTGCCGCGGTGCAGGCCATCGCGCCGGTGGTCTCGTTCGATACCGAAAGTTGCACCGGATCTGCACCCGCGGTGCCTTTGATGATGCCCGAATAGGGCTCGTAGATATTTCCTTCGGCCAGTGCCATCGCGCCGGCCAAAGAGCAGAGAAGACCCAAAAGAACCGCCCTGAGGCGGCGTATAAAACCCAACAGAGAGAGACCTGACCAATGAAACATCTACTTCGCTCCATATCTCTTGCGGCGATTGTCGCCGCATCGGGCGCCGTGGCCCAGGACATCGATACCATAGCGGTTCTGACCCCAGAAGCAGGAACCGATTTCGGGTGGAACCAGCAGGGTGTCGACGCGGCACGTGCCGCCGCTGAAGCCATGGGGCTTGAAATCGTGGTGGCCGACGGGCTTGGCTATGGTGACGTCCGTGCGCCGATGCGGGAACTTGCCGCCGAAGGTGTCGACCTGATGATTGCTCATGCTTCGGGCTACAACACCGCCGGTCCGGAGATTGCCGAGGAAACCGGTGTGCCCGTGGCCATCGTCGACAGCCCCGATGCGCTGAAGGAAGGCCTGATCGCCGACTATACGCTGTCTGGTCACGAAGGGGCCTATCTCGCGGGCCGGATGGCAGCGAAGATGACCACAACCGGCACTGTCGGTATCGTCGTTTCGGGCGAGCCGCCCTCGTGGAACTCTCAATCCGCCGGGTTCGCGCAAGGCGTGCGGGCGGAGAATGCCGATGTGAACGTGCTATATGCGGTCATCGGACCGGCAGCCTATTCCGACGCGGCGGGCGGCAACCGGGTGACAACCTCGGTGATCGCGGCGGGAGCCGACATCATCTTTGGCCAGGGCAATGGATCGTCCTTCGGGATGATTCAGGCGGTCGAAACCAACGCGGCGACCGATGGTTCGGATGTGATGTTCATCGACGTGATCGGCGACAAATCCTCGCTTGATACCGGCCACCTTCTGACCTCGGTTGTCTGGGACATGACCCCGGTCTACTCGGAAATGATCGCCGATCTGAAAGCCGGAACCTTCGGCAGCAAAAGCTACGCGATCAGCCTTGCAGGCGACTCGGTCAAGCTTCTGAAAACGCCGCAGGTTCCCGATGATGTGTGGACCGAAATCATGGCTCTGCGCGACGAGATTGTGTCGGGCAGCATGAGCATGGATCCGATCTTTGACGCCGAAGAGGTACGCGCCCTTGTGACGCTGGCCGAGTAAACCGGCGATGCGCGATCTCGCCCGGACATCCCTTGTTCCACTCCCTGCAAAGGGAGTGGAGGCAGTCGGGCTTGTCAGCGTCACCAAACGCTTTCCCGGTGTCGTGGCGGTTGACGATGTCTCACTGGGTATCCGGTCGGGCGAAGTGCATGTACTTCTGGGAGAGAACGGGGCCGGCAAGTCGACCATCGTGGGAATGCTTGCCGGTCTTCAACTGCCCGACGAGGGGCATCTGACGGTGAACGGCGTGCCCGTACGGCTCGCTTCACCCGTCGAAAGCCTAGCGGCAGGTATCAACACGGTGTTCCAGCATGTCATGCTGGTGCCGACCCTTACGGTTTTCGAAAATCTCGTCCTTGGCGATGCGTGGTGGCACCGGCCGCCGCGCGCCCTGATCGAGGCGCGTATCGCAGAGCTTCAGCGCGATTTCGGCCTGCGGGTGCCTCTTGATGCGATCACGGGCGATCTGTCACTCGGGGAACAGCAGCAGATCGAGATTGCGCGCGCGCTTTTGCGCGAAAGCCATGTCCTGATCCTGGATGAGGCGACTTCGATGCTGACGCCACAAGGCGCCGACGAGTTGGGCGAACGGATGCGGCGTCTGGCAGAACGCGGACTGGCGGTGGTGTTCATTACCCACAAACTCAGTGAAGCCTACAGGTTCGGTGATCGGATCAGTGTTCTGAAGCAGGGCAGGTTTGCCGGCGAGATTGGGCCCGATGCCCTTGCGGCAATGGCAGAGAAAGACGCCGTGGACGAAATGGTACAGCTTATGTTCGGGTCCAGCGATACGGGCCTGGCGTCCGCCGCACGTCAAAGCCGTCCGCGCGGGGCATGCAGCCTGAAGGTTTCCGGTCTCTCGACCCAAGGCGGTGTCGAAGAAATGGCGCTTTCGGATATCTCGCTGGAGGTTTTCGCGGGCGAAATCCTTGGCGTGGCCGGGATCGATGGAAACGGCCAGAAACAGATGGCCGAGGCAATCGCCGGTCAACGCCCGGTGACTGCGGGCACGGTCGAGCTTGAGAGCCGCAATGTCACCCAGGAAAGTGTCGGGAAACGGCGCGAACTGGGGCTGAGATATCTGACCGATGACCGCCTGATGGAAGGTTCCGTGGGCCTTTTCGCGGTCTCCGAAAACACGGTTTTGAAGGAAATCGGCGCGCCTCCGTTCTGGAGCTACGGGTTTGAAAAGCCCGCCCGGATTGCCGCACATGCACGCGACCTGATCCAGCGGTTCTCCGTTCGGACACCGGGTGAAGCAACACCTATCGGGCACCTCTCTGGCGGTAACATCCAGAAGGTTCTTCTGGGCCGCGAGCTGTCCGGTGCGGCGAAAGTTGTGGTGTTCAATAAGCCCACCTACGGACTGGATATGCAGAACATCGCCGCCTCGCGTCAGCGCATTCGTGATATTGCCGAGGGCGGCATGGCTGTCCTCCTGATTTCGACCGATCTTGACGAGTTGCTCGAACTGGCCGACAGGATCGCGGTGATGGATCGCGGGCGCATTTGCGGTGTTCTCGACAATGACGCCACCCAACCGGCCGAGATGCGAACCGCCATAGGCCGCCTGATGGTGGGCGAGGCACCCGCCGAGGTGGATGCATGACAGCAAGCGACACCCAGACCGCTACAACACCATCCAATGGACCGGTCGAGGTTCAAAGAGAGGCGCGGCTTGCCCGTTTCGCGGTGATGACGTTGGGGCCTATTGCCGCCGCCGTCATAGCCTCCGGGCTGATCCTTGTCGTGTTCGGGATCAACCCGATTACCTATTATACGTTCGTGATCGAACGCGGTCTGTTTTCCGGCCTCGGGCTGGAACAGACGCTGACGCGCATGGCGCCACTTCTGTTTCTGGCCGCTGGTCTGATCGTCGCGTTTCGGGCGGGGATCTGGAACCTTGGGGTGGATGGTCAGTTCCTTCTTGGGGCCGTGGCCTCGGCGGCTTTGGCCCCGGCTTTACTCGGCGTGTTACCGGGTTGGATCGTCCTGTTGATGGGCTTCGTGCTGGCCGGGCTGGTCGGCGCTGTCTGGTCGGTTCTTCCAGCCCTCTTGCGCGCTTATCAGGGCGTGAACGAGATCATCACGACGCTGATGATGACATTTCTCGGCGTCTCTCTCGCCAATGTACTGGTGAAGCTCGTTTTCCTCGACCCGAAAACGACAGTTCCGCAAACACGCACGATCCCGGTGCCGGACCGGCTGCCCCGCCTGTTCGACAGCACGATTTCGTCGGGCCTTGTCTGGGCCGTTGCCGCTGTGCTGCTGGTCCATGTGGTGATGACGCGTACGGCGTTCGGTCTCAAGCTGCGTACCGTCGGAGCCAACCCCCATGCCGCTGCGCATGCAGGGCTGTCGGTCCCACGCCTGACGGTTGCAGTCTTTGCGATCTCAGCGGCCTTTGCGGGTCTTGCGGGCGCATCTGAAATTCTGGGCGTGAACGGCAACGTACGCGCCGATTGGAACCCGGCCTACGGGCTGATGGTGATCCCGCTTGTCTTTCTCGCGCGGTTCCACGGGGTCGGGTCCATCATCCTGATCTTCTTTTACTCCGCGCTTTTGATCGGTTCGGAGAGTGCGGCGCGGCGCGTGGGCGTTCCGCAGGATTTCACGCTGGTTCTGGTGGCGACGCTGCTGATCTTTCTTGGCCTCGCCGAATGGCTCGATCACCGCCGCCGTAAGGGAGGGGGATAAGCCATGGAAGCTCTGCTGACAGCGGCCTTTCTGTCCTCGCTTCTGACCGGTGCAATCGTTGCCGGCATCCCGCTTCTGCTGGCGGGCCTCGGTGAACAAATGTCCGAAAAGGCCGGTGTTCTGAATATCGGTATCGAAGGGATGATGATCTTCGGCGCCTATCTGGGCTTTCTCACGGCATGGAGCACCGAAAGCATCTGGCTGGGCTTTCTGGGCGGCATGGCGGGCGGTATGATCGTCGCGGCGCTCATGGCGCTTTTGTGCGTACGTCTGGGACTGAACCAGATCGTTATCGGTATCGGCCTGACACTAGGGGCCGAGGGGCTGACATCGCTTCTGCACCACTTCCAGTTCTCGCGAACCTACCCGCGCCTGCCTGCACCCTTGCGGCTTGATCTGCCGATCCTCACCGATCTGCCGGTGATCGGCCCGTCCTTGTTCGGGCGACATCCCATGGTCTATCTGGCGCTCATCGGTGTGATCATCCTCGCATGGGCCTACCGGCGCACGAACCTTGGCCTGACACTGCGCGCAGCGGGCGAGAAACCGGCCGCTTTGGATGTGGCTGGCGGTCATGTGGTTCTGATCCGCACGGCTGCGGTTCTGTTCACTGGCGCGATGGCGGGCCTCGGCGGGGCATATATGGCCAACGTTGCAGCAGGTTTGTTCATCCCGTTCATGACCGGCGGGGCGGGGTTCATCGGCATCGTTCTGGCGATGCTGGCCCGGGGTCGCCCGGTCTGGGTCCTGATCGGCGCGCTGATCTTTGGCGCGGCCTTATCGCTGACCACGGCCCTTCAGGTTGCAGGCTCGAACGTTCCAACGGACGTGATCCAGATGCTGCCTTTCGCCGCCGTCATGCTGGTGCTTGTTATCTGGGGCCGCAAGGCACGCCTGCCTGCGGCACTTGGGTTATCATACGAACGCGGGGCGCGCTGACGCCCCGAAAGACAGGGAGAAAGATCATGACCGACACCAAGGTTTACCTGCTCGACGGAGGATCGCTTGTCCTCGATGGGTTCCACATCTGGTGGAACAAGGGGCCGGGGGGCGAGGTCCGCTTTCCCGTCTATTCGGTTCTGATCGAACATGCCGAAGGCAATTTCCTGATCGACACCGGTTATGATTTTGACCACGTCCAGAAGGTGCTGCCATTCGAGAAACCACAGCAGACCGAGCAACAGACGATCCCCGGCGCGCTCAAGCTTCTGGGGATGGAGCCCAAGGACATCGGCGTGGTCTTCAACAGCCACTTCCATTTCGACCATGTGGGCGGGAACAAGTTCTTCCCGCATGCAAAAAAGATCTGCCACAAGGACGAACTGGCCCAGTCGGCAACGCCGCAGCCGTTCGAGGTACTTGGATACTCCGACATGACATTCAACGCCGAAGCCGCCGAGGCGCGAGGTATGTCGGACCAACTCACAGCTGGGCAATCCTCGGAGAATACGAAGTACGAATTTGTCGATGGCGACGTGGAACTGGCCAAGGGTGTCAAGCTGATCTTCACTCCCGGCCATGCGATCGGTCACTATTCCCTGTATTTGGAACTGGCGAACCGCAAACCGATGCTCTTCACACTCGACGCGGCCTATACGCGCAGAAGCTACGAAGACCACATCAACGCTGGCTTCCATATCGACCCGATTGCCGGTGTCGAAAGCATGAAGAAGCTCAAGAAGATCGAGGAAGAGACGGGCGCGGAAGTGCTGTTCTCGCACGATATGGAGAGTTTCCAGAATTACCGAACAGGCGTGAACGCCTATAGCTAAGGGAGGCTGCCATGCGTTACCCCGAGACACGACCACCTGCTTTCACGCTGACCGCCGGGCCGGTGGATGCCTACCCGGAAGTGCTTCGCGCCATGGGGACGACGGTTCTTTATGACTACGATCCGGCGTTTCAGGCCTATTACGAGGCCGTGGCCCGAAAGGCGCAAAAGGCGATGGAAACCGACAGTCCGCCGGTGATCCTGCAAGGCGAACCTGTGCTGGGCCTTGAGGCCGCCGCTGCGTCACTTATCGCGAAAGACGACGTTGTGCTGAACCTCGCCTCGGGCGTCTACGGCAAGGGCTTTGGCTATTGGGCCGCGCGCTATGCCGCGCGCGTGGACGAGATCGAAGTCGCTTACGATGATTGCATTGATCCAGAGGCCGTGCGTGCGCATCTGAAGGCGCATCCCGAAACCAAGGTGGTTGCCGTCTGCCATCACGACACGCCCTCGGGCACGCTGAACGACATCAACGCGATCGGCGCAGTGGTGGCGCAGGCCGGTGCGCTTCTGATCGTCGATGCGGTATCGTCATGGGGTGGGATGCAAACATCGCCCGATGCCTGTCTCGCCGGGATCTACGTGACAGGCCCGAACAAATGCCTCGGCTGCCCGCCGGGGCTGACGCTTGCCGCAGTGTCCGATGCCGCCTGGGCCAAGATGGAGGCGAACAAGGACGCGCCTTTTGCCTCGATGCTGTCCTTCACCGACTGGAAGAACGCTTGGAAGGCGACCGAACCCTTTCCGTTCACCCCCTCGGTGGCCGAAATCAACGGGCTGGGCGCGGCGCTGGACCGGTTCCTTGATGAAGGGCCCGAGAGCGTATGGGCGCGCCATGCCCTGACGGCTGCGGCGACGCGTGACGGTGTGCGGGCGATGGGAATCGACATATGGCCGGCGCGGGAAGAGATCGCCTCGCCCACCTGCACGGCGGTGAAGATGCCGGACGGGATCGACGCTGGTCCCATTATCGCCGAAGCCCGCGCGCGTTATGGCGTTAGCCTGTCGGCGGGCCGGGGCGAAACCTTGGGCAAGCTCATCCGCATCGGCCATATGGGCCCGACGGCGCAACCGATGTTTGCGCATGTGGCCGTTGCTGCTCTCGGCGGTGCTTTGGCGGCCAACGGGACCAAGGTCGAAATCGGCGCGGGTCTTGCGGCGGTGCAGGCCCGTTTGGATGCTGAACACTGAACAACAACGAAAGACAAAAAGGGGAGACAGATCACATGTCAGGAAAGCTCGACGGGAAATCCGCCATCGTCACCGGTGCGGCGCAGGGGATCGGCAAGGCCATTGCAAAGCGGCTGGCCGAAGATGGCGCCAGCGTGGTGATTGCTGACATCAACGAGGACGGCGCCAAGGCGGCGGCTGCCGATATCGGCCATGGGGCGGTCGGCGTGGCATGTGACGTGTCCGATCCGGCTGCGGTCGATGCCATGATCGAGGGTGCGGCCCGCGGTGGCGCGCCCGATATTCTTGTAAACAACGCCGCGATCGTCCCGTTCATCGCATGGGACGATGTCGACCTCGATCACTGGCGCAAGATCATCGACGTCAACCTGACCAGCGTCTTTCTGACCTGCCGGAAAGCGACCGATATGATGCGTGCGGCAGGCCGCAAGGGCACGGTCGTCAACATCGCCTCGAACACGTTCTTTGCCGGCACGCCCAACATGGCAGCCTATGTCGCCGCAAAGGGCGGGGTCATCGGGTTCACACGGTCTCTCGCCACGGAAGTGGGCAAAGACGGGATCAATGTGAACGCCGTCTCACCCGGCCTGACCGAAAGCGACGGGGTCAAGGCAAGCCCCCATAACGAAGCGTTCGGCTTTGTCGAGATGCTTCAGGCCATGCCCGGCAAAGGGCAACCCGAGCAGATTGCGTCTGTCGTGTCGTTCCTGTGTTCCGAGGATGCGGGGTGGATGACCGGACAGACCGTCAACGTCGATGCGGGAATGGTGCGCTGGTGATGCGCACGTCCCGTCCTTCACCGTCCCCCTGAACAGGAGAGACTCAGATGACTTATCTGCCTAAGGAATTCCTCCGCGGATTGCCCGCTGTATTCATGGCGTCAGCGCTCATTTCAACGCCCGTCTTTGCGCAGGACACGCCCGTTTCAGGCGGTACGCTGGTTGTCGCCAACGACACGGAACCGCGCAACCTGAACCCCGCCATCGTGGCGTCGAACGGCGTGTTCTATATCTCGTCGAAGATCGTCGAACCGCTGGCGGAAATGGATTATGACACAGGGCTGCGGCCCCTTCTGGCCGAAAGCTGGGAGGCATCGGATGACGGGCTGTCCTTCACGCTGAACCTGCGCGAAGGCGTCACATGGTCCGATGGAGCGCCGTTCACCTCGGCGGATGTGGCCTTTTCCGCAATGCAGGTCTGGAAGGAAAAGCAGAACATCGGCCGCCAGATCTTCCGCAATCTCGACGCGGTCGAGACCCCGGACGACACAACGGCCATCCTGCGGTTCTCCGAACCTACCCCGGGTCAGCTTATCGAGAATGCCCTGCCTGCTGTCACCGCGGTACTGCCCGCGCATCTGCTTGAAGGCGAAAATCTGGACGAGACGTCCTACAATGCGGCACCCGTCGGAACCGGACCGTTCGTCTTTGCCGAACACAAACCCGGGGAGCTTTATCGCCTGACTCGGAACGAAAACTACTGGCAGAACGGTCAGCCCTATCTCGACCAGATCGTCTATCGCGTCCTGCCCGATCCGGGCGCGAAGGCGGCGGCCTTGGAGACCGGCGATATCCACGTCACGGCATTCTCCGCCGTGCCGCTGACCGATATGGCGCGTCTCGATGCCATCGAGGGAGTCAGCGTTATCCCGGGCGGCTACGAGGGGATCACTTATAACATCACGCTGGACTTCAACCACCGGCGCGAAGAGCTTGGCAATCCGCTGGTCCGGCAGGCCATCGCCCACGCCATCGATCAGGATTTCCTCGTGGACGTGGTGTTTCTTGGCTACGCGACCCCGGCCACGGGTCCGGTGCCGCCAACGGCCGAGGACTTCTATACTGATGATACGGCCAAGTATCCGTTCGATACGGCCCGTGCCGAAGAGTTGCTGGACGAGGCGGGGTATCCGCGCGGCGCGGACGGCACCCGGTTCAGTCTGAGGCTGCGCCCGGCGCCATGGTTCCAGCAGACGCGGGATACCGGCGACTATGTGCGTCAGGCACTGGCGGCTGTCGGTATCGAGGTCGAGATTGTGACCGCCGATCCCGGTGGTCACATCGCGGCGGTCTACACCGACCATGACTACGACCTTGCAATCGGCTCTCCCGTCTGGCGGAACGATCCGGCGATCTCAACGACCATTCTCTATCAGGGCGGTCTCGATGCCGGCGTACCCTTCGCCAACCAGTGGGGCTATGACAGCCCAGAGATGAACGATATCATCGCGCAGGGTATCTCGACGCTTGATACGGCGGCGCGCACCGAAGTCTACAAGGACTTTCAGCGGCTTGCGCAGGAAGATCTGCCCATCGTGTTTCTGACCCATTTCACCTTCATCACGGTGGCGCGGGATGAGGTTCGGAACGTTGCGAACAACCCGCGCTGGGCCACGTCAGGTTGGGCCGATACCTGGATCGCCGCAGACCAGTGACGACCCCCGGGCCTGATATGCCCGAGGCCAAAAGCAAAGTGTCGCCCTCCAGGGCGGCGCGCTTTGCGGTTTTTCTGTTTCAGCGGGTCGTTCAGGCCATCCCGGTCCTGATCCTTGTGGCCATCGGTGTGTTCGGGTTGCTCGAACTGGCCGAGGGTGATGCGGTCGATGCCTATCTCGCGGGGATCGGAGCAGGGGATGCAGGGTTAGCCGCCGAACTGCGCGACCGTTACGGCCTTGGCGACGGGCTGGGGTCCCGGTTTCTGACCTATTCGACCCGGCTGGTTCAGTTCGATCTGGGCTACTCGATTGCCTTCTCGCGCGATGTCAGCACGGTGATCCTGGAGCGTTTGCCGAACACCCTTCTGATGATGATCTCGGCGATCCTGCTTTCGGCATCGATAGGTGTGATCCTCGGCGGGATCGCGGCGATGCGCAAGGGCGGGCCGCTCGACGCGGGCATCACTTTCGGCGCCCTGATCCTCAATGCAACGCCGGGCTTCTGGCTGGGGCTACTCGGCATCATCCTCTTTGCCGTCAAGCTTCGCTGGTTGCCCATCGGTGGTCTGTCGACACTCGATGCCGATTACGGCCCCGTGCGCGCCACGCTTGATGTGGCCCGGCACTTGGTCCTGCCGGTTTTCACCCTCGCGCTGACCTATCTGGCGCTCTACGTCCGGCTGATGCGCGGCGCGATGATCGAGGTCGGCGAAAGCGGCTGGGTGTTGGCCGCGCGCGCCCGCGGCGTGCCAGAGCGTCAGGTGGTCTTACGCCACATCGGTCGGCCCGCGCTCCTACCCGTCGTCACGATGATCGGGTTGCAATCCGGCACGCTTCTGGGCGGGTCCGTGGTGATCGAAACGGTCTTCTCCATCCCCGGACTCGGCGCGCTCGCATTCGAGGCGGTCAGTCAGCGTGACCTTCAGCTTCTGGCGGGGATCCTTCTGGCCGGAACGCTTCTGGTCGTCTTCGTGAACATCATCGTCGATCTGGCTTACGGGCTGCTTGACCCCCGCGTCCGGCTTGGTGCCGGAGAGATCGCATGAAGTGGATGCGCTGCCACGGAGGTCTGATCGGGGGCCTTGTGCTTCTGGTCATCGCACTGATCGCGCTTTGCGCGCATCTCATCGCGCCGGGCGATCCGTTGAACATGGTGGCGCGGCCCCTGACGCCCCCCTTCACCGATCCGCGCTTTCCACTGGGAACCGATCACCTCGGGCGCAATATACTGGCCGGGCTGGTCCATGGAGCCCGCGTGTCGATGACGGTCGGTGCCGCCGCCGCAGCCGCCGCGATCAGCGTTGGCATTCTGGTGGGAACACTCGCCGGATTTTCCGGGCGGATTATCGACGACGCGCTGATGCGGATCACCGAGGCGTTCCAGACGGTTCCCACATTTCTTCTGGCCCTTGCGCTGGTCTCTGTCCTGGGCGCATCTGCGGCGAATGTCGTGATCGCGATCGGCATCTCGTCCTGGCCCCCGACCGCGCGGCTTGTCCGGGCCGAAGTGTTGCGGCTGAAGGGCGCGGATTATGTGGATGCCGCGCGATTGGCGGGACGCGCGCCGCTCGCCATTGCGTTTCTCGAAGTGTTGCCCGGCGCGCTTCAACCCGTGGTCGCCCTCATCGGGATCACGGTGGGAGAGGCCATTTTGGTGGAAAGCGCGCTGGCGTTTCTGGGGTTGTCCGATCCGAACCTTATCAGTTGGGGTGGCATGGTGGCCAACGGGCGCGCCCTTCTTCGAACAGCCCCGTATCTCGTTGTTTTGCCCGGCATCGCCATCGCTGTGGCGGTATTGGCGGTCACGCTTTCGGGCGACGGGCTTGCGCGTCGCCTTGGCATTCTTGGGCGGCGATGACGGAGCCGGTACTCACACTCGATGGCCTTTCGGTGCGCTTTCCCGGGTCCGAACCGGCGGTTGCCGATCTGTCGCTGACGGTCGCGCCGGGCGAGGTTCTGTCGCTGATCGGCGAAAGCGGCTCTGGCAAAAGCACGACCTTGCACGCCATCGCCGGCCTCCTTCCGCCCGAGGCCAAGGTTTCGGGCGACATGCGCCTTGCCGGGCGCGACGGCAACCTTTTTGCGCCCGACATGGACCGGCAAGGGGTTGCAGGGCGCCAAATCGCAATGATCTTTCAAAACCCCGGCGCCAGCCTGAACCCGGTCCTGACCATCGGCGCGCAGCTTGATGAGGTCGTTCGTGCCCACCGCGCCGTATCGCGCACAGAGGCGCGCGCAGTGACCGAAGAGTTGCTCGATGCGGTCGGATTGCCGCGCACTGGACCGCAGGCCAAGGACTGGTCGCGCGCCTATCCCCACCAGCTTTCGGGCGGTCAGAAGCAAAGGATCGCCATTGCCGCAGCTCTCGTCGGTGATCCGGCGCTGCTTCTGGCCGATGAACCCACGACTGCCCTAGACGCGACGGTTCAGGCCCAGATCCTCGATCTCTTGTTACGGCTGGTGGACGAGCGCGGGATCGCGATCATCTTTGTCACCCACGATCTCGCCGTCGCCGCATCCATCGGAGACCGGATCGTCGTGCTGAAGGACGGGACGGCGCAGGAAGAGGGCAGGGCGCAGCAGATCATCAAATCGCCCAGTGCGGCCTATACCGCCCGTCTCGTGGCGGCATCCCTGCCGTTCACGAAAGAGGCCGGTGCGGGGCATGATCAGATGCAGTCAGCGTCAGACAGCGATGCGTTGATCCTCGACAATATCCATCGGAGCTTTGCCGCGCGCGGCGGGGGCCGGGTTCAGGCCGTTGGCGGCGTCTCCCTGCGGGTCAATCCCGGAGAGATCGTTGGGCTGATCGGAGAGTCCGGGTCGGGCAAGACGACGCTCGGTCGCATCGCGGTGGGACTGGAACAGGCGGATCTGGGTCGTGTGTCGATCGGTTTTTCTCCGTTGGATTTCGAGCGCGACAGGCAGGCGATCCAGATGGTCTTTCAGGATCCGCTCGCCTGTTTCAATCCGCGCCAGACGGTTCTCGGCGCGATTGGCCACCCGCTCCGCTGTCTGCGCGGTCTGAAGCGCGCTGCGATCCGGAAAGCGGCTTACGGACTTCTTGAAGATGTCGGGTTGGATCCGGCATTGGGTGACCGACAGCCCCATCAGCTTTCAGGCGGTCAGTTGCAACGCGCCGCCATCGCACGCGCGCTCGCCGCCGGTCCCCGCTTTCTGGTTTGTGACGAGGCCGTGGCCTCGCTCGACGTGTCGATCCGTGCGCAGGTTCTCGAGCTTCTCGACCGATTGCGAATCCGCGACGGCCTTGGGCTTTTGTTCATAAGCCACGACCTTGGCGTGGTTCAGCGCATTGCGGATCGAACGGTCGTCATGCGCCATGGTGTCGAGGTGGAAGCCGGCCCGACCGCCGCGCTCTTGTCCGCGCCGAAGCAACCCTACACCCGCCAACTTCTGGCTTCTGTTCCAAGCGGCGAACGCCCTTGGCGCGCGGCCCGGGCAGCAGTTACGAAGGATGGACGGCGACCGGGCGCGTAGGGTGCGCCTCATAGGTCGCGAAAGCCATTTTGGGGTATCTTACATCGCAGCCTGACGCTCTCTCAGGGCAAGGCCGGCACTCCGGACGACGTCCGAGATGCGAGCCAGTTGGGTGCCAATAGGGCTGGTCTTGCGCCAGACCATTCCGATGGTTCGCGACGGGCGCGGACTACCGAATTCCGAGACTGCAACCCGGGCGGAACGTGTCTCGACCTCCCGCGCCATCTCGGGGATCAGCGTCACCCCGATACCTGCGCCGACCATCTGGACCAGCGTGGACAATGAACTGCCATCAAGCCCCTCGCGCGGCAGGTTTGTACCCGCGTTGCAGAACGACAGGGCCTGATCGCGAAAGCAATGACCTTCCTCCAGCAGAAGAAGTCTCATCTCGCACAGCGTTTCCCCGCTCGGCACCGGCATCTCCGCATCCTTGTAGGGCCGGACCAGCAGGAAATCCTCTGAAAACAATGCGATTTCGGTAAGCGATGGTTCGGAGATCGGCAGCGCCAGAATGGCCGTATCCAGCCGCCCCTCCGCCAGTTCCTGAATGAGGCGTGGCGTGACGGTCTCGCGCACATGAATATCCAGACCGTCGTGGGTCTGGGCCAATGTCTCGATGATGGTCGGCAGGAAATAGGGTGCGATGGTGGGAATCACCCCGACCCTCAGCCGCCCCACAAGCTGATCGCGCGATGCGCGGGCGAGGTCCCCAAGCTCATCCGTCAGCCGGACAATCTCGCGTCCACGCCCGACGAACTCTTCGCCAAAGGTCGTCAACCTGACCTCGCGCGCGCCCCGTTCAAACAGTGCCATGCCAAGGCTGTCTTCCAATTCCTTGATCTGCATCGACAATGCGGGTTGCGAGATTGCGGAGGCCGCGGCCGCCCGTCCGAAGTGGCCGTGCCGGGCGAGCGCATCGACATAGCGAAGCTGTTTTAGGGTGAGGTTTGTCATAAGGCAATCTTATGGGGATAATCAGAAAATTCAACTTCAACTGATCAGCTGGCTTTGTTAGAACCATTCCAGAGTGACGTAACACGTTACGTCGCAACAATAGGTTTAACCGCATATTTGGAGGAAAAGATGGACGGCGCTTTTGAGGGCAAATGCCCGATCATGCACACAGGCACAGTCGCAAACCAGCGTTGGTGGCCGAACCAGATCAACCTGAAAATGCTCCACCAGGCGCCGCATTCGCCGGACCCGATGGGCGAAAACTTCAATTATGCGGAAGAGTTCAAGACCCTTGATCTCGATACGGTCATGGAAGAGCTGAAGGCGCTGATGACGGACAGTCAGGACTGGTGGCCCGCCGACTACGGTCATTATGGTCCGTTCATGATCCGGATGGCGTGGCACAGTGCCGGAACCTACCGCGTGCAGGACGGCCGGGGCGGGGCTGGTACGGGCACACAGCGTTTCGCGCCGCTCAACTCGTGGCCCGATAACGGCAACCTCGACAAGGCCCGCCGGCTTCTGTGGCCGATCAAGCAGAAGTATGGGCGCAAGCTGTCCTGGGCCGACCTGATGATCCTTGCCGGCAATGCCGCGCTTGAGTCCATGGGCTTCAAGACATTCGGATTTGCCGGTGGCCGAGAAGACGTCTGGGAACCCGAAGAAGATATCTATTGGGGCCCCGAAAACACCTGGCTGGGTGACGAACGCTATGAAGGCGAGCGCGAGTTGGAAAACCCGCTGGCCGCCGTACAGATGGGTCTGATCTATGTGAACCCCGAGGGTCCAAACGGCAATCCGGACCCGCTGAAGTCGGCCTTTGACATCCGCGATACGTTTGGCCGGATGGCGATGGACGACGCCGAAACCGTGGCGCTTGTCGCAGGCGGTCACACCTTCGGCAAGGCCCATGGCGCGGGCGATGCGGCCCATGTCGGACCCGAGCCTGAAGGCGCAGCAATCGAAGCTTTGGGTCTGGGATGGCTCAGCACGCACAAGTCGGGCAAGGGCGTCGACACCATCACCAGCGGGATCGAAGGCGCATGGACGCCGACACCGACCCAGTGGGACATGTCCTATTTCGACGTGCTGTTCGGCTATGAATGGGAACTGACCAAAAGCCCGGCCGGTGCCAACCAGTGGCAGCCGAAGGACCTGAAGGAAGACGATATGGCCCCCACCGCCGATGGCGCGGGCAAAACCCATATCATGATGACCACCGCCGACATGGCGATGCGCATGGACCCGACCTACGAAAAGATCAGCCGGGACTATCACGCGAACCCCGAAAAGTTCGCGGATGCCTTTGCGCGCGCATGGTACAAGCTGACCCACCGCGATATGGGCCCGAAAGAACGTTACGTCGGCTCCATGGTTCCTTCCGAAGAACTGATCTGGCAGGATCCGGTTCCGGCACCGGCGCACGTACCTTCGGATGCGGAAGTATCCGCTCTGAAAGAGAAAATCGCTGCGTCGGGTCTATCGGTCAAAGAACTGGTCTCGGTCGCATGGGCCTCTGCCTCGACCTATCGTGGCTCCGACATGCGGGGCGGCGCGAACGGTGCACGCATCCGTCTGGCCCCGATGAAGGATTGGGAGGCCAACAACCCGGCCGAACTGTCCAAGGTTCTGGATGTGCTGGACGGTCTTCGGGGCGAGACGTCCATGGCCGACACGATCGTTCTGGCAGGCGGCGTCGGGGTCGAGATGGCTGCGAAAGCTGGGGGCCATGACATTACAGTGCCCTTCGCACCGGGCCGCGGCGACGCAAGTCAGGAACAGACCGATGTGGACTCGATCGGCTGGTTGGAACCGCAGGCCGACGGTTTCCGCAACTATGTGAAGGCGGATCGCTACGACACGCGTTCCCCTGCCGAGATCCTGATCGACAGGGCGCAGCTTCTGGACCTAAGCGGGCCCGAGATGACGGCGCTGATGGGCGGACTTCGCGCGCTTGAATGCGGTGGCCCTGCGCATGGTGTGATGACCGATCGTCCGGGTGTTCTGAGCCGCGACTTCTTTGCGTCGATCCTCGATATGAACCTCGCTTGGGCGCCTGCCGGTGATGGTGTCTTCGAAGGACGCGACCGGGCCACCGGCACGGTCAAATGGACGGCAACCGAGGTTGATCTGGTCTTTGGCTCGAACTCGCAACTCAGGGCATTCGTCGAGGTCTACGGCTCGGACGATGCGGAAGAAAAGTTCTTGAACGACTTTGTTGCGGCATGGACCAAGGTGATGAACGCCGACCGGTTCGATCTGGCATAACCGGCACGAACGACCAATGAAATAGCGGCGTCCCAAGTGTTCTGGGGCGCCGTTTTCTTACGCCTTTATGCTTAAGCGGATCTCGGCCGGACAATCGCCTCGGCTTCGATTTCCACACGATAATCACCGATCAGACCCGCGATAACGACCAGCGTGTTCGCCGGTTTCAACGGCACGAATACCCGCCCGTGGGCGCGTGAGACGGCAAGCGCATCCGCCCCATCGACCAGATAGACGCGGGTGCGCACGACATCGTCAATCGACGCGCCCAGCGCCGACAAGCTGGCCGCGATCTTGTCCAGGATAAACGTCGTCTGCGCTGCGGCATCTTCTGGCGCTACGGCCCGATCTACGCCAGCCGTCGCTGTGGTCCCGGAAACAAGAATCCGATCACCAATCCTCTGTGCACGGCAATAGCCGGCCACATCCTCCCATTCGCTGCCCGACAGGACCCGCGTGCCCCCGGGGCGATGATCAACGTCTTGCGCTTCCATCGCCAACGGCATGGTGTCGAGGTGGTGGCTCAGATCCCCCGAAGCGGTCAGGAAAGGCGGCTTGCGATACTCATCACCACAATCGCCGGACAACGGTGTGGTCGCCCTAAAGGCCGCATCCAAAGCTGCATGGTCATCTTGATCCAAAGAGAAGGAAAACAGGCTTGCATTCTGTGCGCTGTGGTTCGTCTCGCCCAGGCGCGCGCCGATAATCACACCGGCCACGCCCTTCTGTTCCAGAACCCACCGCGTCGCGACATTGGCAACCGTGACCCCGTGCTTCCGGGCGACCTCGGCGGCGGCGCGAAGAATGTCCTGATACGCGTCCCATCCTCCGGCGGCGTCGATGAACCGGCGGTACTTCATCTTGCTCCAGTCGGTGATGTCCTCCGGGTCGGGTTTGTCGAGCCATCGTTCCGACAGGAACCCACCGGCCAAGGTGCCATAGCCCAGAAGCCGGATACCCCAATGCTCACACACGTCCGCCAACGGGCCGCTCGCGCGCCGGTCGAGAAGCGAAAACGGAATCTGGTTGCTGACCAGCGGTACGCCATCGGCCAGCGCCAGATGCAGGTGCGCCGCGTCGAAATTCGTCACACCTATTTCGCCGATCAGCCCTTCGTCACGCAACTTCGCCATCTCGTGCAGGGCGTCGAGCCATGCCGGATGCTCGAAACTCCACCAGTGGAACTGCAACAGATCAACCTTATCTGTCCCCAGCCGCTCCAGCCGTTCCGTCACGCCAGCGCGCACCACATCCGGCGTCATCGGTCCCGGCTGCGGGCACCATTTCGTGCAGATTATCGGCTTTTCCGCGTTGTCCCCATACCGCTTCAATAGGCGCCCCGCGATGATCTCCGCACTGCCATAGTGATCGGCCATATCGAACGTGCTGAACCCGGCCTCTGCATAGGCTTGAAGCGCGTCCGCCCCGGTCTCCGGGTCCATCTGGTCGCCGTCCTTTTCAATATCGGCCACCTGCCATAACCCGGTCAGAACCCGTGAAATCTCAAGCGACTGTCCAAGCCGGATGCGTTCCGGGCCGTTGGTTGCCATTGGGGGCATTCCTTCCTGTCCTATTTCACCATCTCTCTAGGGCGCGGTGAAGGCAAATGTCCATTGCATCGGCGTGCTATCGCATTGACTCCAGAGCGTTAACCCCGCACCCATGGGTGTCGGCGAAAGGGGGCGCGATGTCCGGGGATGCGGGCCGGGGTGAGTTCTGGCTTTATGATCTGAAGGTCGAGACGGTGGTGGGCGACCGCCATGTCGTGTGCCGCCATGTGGAGGGCGAGACCTTCCGCGTGGAGGGCGAAACGCTCGTCTTCGACGCCGGTCAGAGAGTGTCGATGTACGCGCTCGCCGCCCTCCTGCCGCTCCTGCCCGCAAAACAGCGCGTGACGGACGACAGCGACTGGATGTCGACCGACACCGAGGTCGCCTGTCCCGACCCGCATTGCGGCGGGCGATTTCGGATCACCCGGTTGGGCAAGCGCCGGTTCAGCCACGGTGAGACCACCGGCCTGCCCGATGCACGGACCCAACCATACTGGCGGGCCGACGGAGGTGGTGAATGACCTTGGTCGAGACGGCGGTGCTGCGCGAAGGTCACGAGATTTCGCGGGTGATCAAGGGCGGCTGGCAGCTTGCCGGTGATCACGGTTCGGTCGAACGCACGACGGCGGTGCGCGACATGGAGGCGTTTCTCGACGCGGGCATCACGACCTTCGATTGCGCCGATATCTATACCGGTGTCGAAGAGATGATCGGAGAATTCATCGCCGATCTGCGCGCCCGGCGCGGCGCGGATGTTGCGAACCGGGTCTGCGTCCATACGAAACTCGTTCCCGACCTGGCGCGGCTGGGCGATCTTCGACCGGACGAGGTGACCGCGATCATCGACCGGTCGCTGAAACGGCTTCGGGTCGAGCGGCTCGATCTGGTGCAGTTCTTCTGGTGGGATTTGAACCTTGGCAATGCAGTCAGGGCGCTGGACGTGCTGAAAGACCTGAAACAGCAGGGAAAAATCCGCAATCTCGGTGTCACGAACTGGGACCGGGGCGAGGTTGCCCCGTTTCTGGAGGCGGGTTTCGATATCGTTTCGAACCAGGTGCAATACTCGATCCTAGACCGGCGGGCCGCGCTGGGGCTGGCCGGTTGGGCGCGCGACCGGGACATGCAGCTTCTGTGCTACGGCACGCTGGCGGGTGGATTTCTGGCGGAGAACTGGCTGGGCAGACCCGACCCGGGGTTCGCGTTCGAGAACCGGTCGCTGGTCAAGTACCGGCTGATCATCGACGAGTTCGGACCATGGCCTCTGTTTCAGGAACTCCTGGGCGTTCTGAAGTCCATCGGTGACAAACACGCCGTCTCGCTCAGTGCTGTTGCAACCCGCTGGGTGCTTGATCAGCCGCAGGTAGCCGCCGCCATCGTGGGCGCACGTTACGCGCGGCATCTGCCCGATACGCTGGGTGTTTTTGACTGCAAGCTGGATGAAGAAGACCAAAAAATGCTCGACGAGGTAATTGCGCAGGCTGACGGGCCGACCGGCGATGTGTTCGCGCTGGAGCGCGACCGGAACGGGCGCCACGGCCGGATCATGAAATACAATCTGAACACCAAGCCGGATGATCAGGTCCACGGGGCGGCGCCTGGCCAATGACCGAACCGATCCTGTCGACCCGAAACCTGACCCGCGATTTCGGCCCGTTCCGGGCTGTTGACGGTGTCGACCTCGAAATTCTGGATGGGTCGATCACAGGCCTGATCGGGCCAAACGGGGCAGGAAAATCAACGCTTTTCAATGTGCTGACAGGAATGCTGGCGCCCACTGCCGGACAGGTTTTCTTGCAAGGGCGGGATGTCACCGGTCAGCAATCGGACAGGCTTTTTGCGCAGGGGCTGGGCCGGACATTCCAGATCCCGCGGCCCTTTGGCCGGATGAGCGTTCTGGAGAATGTGATGCTCGCGCCCATGAACCAGTTGGGCGAGCGCCTTTGGGGGCCGATCCTGCAACCCGCGCGGATGCGGGCGGAGGAAGCGGCGATCCGGGAGCGCGCGCTGGAGGTTCTTGAATTCGTGACCCTCGATGGGCTGGCCGATCAGGCCGCGGCGGAAATCTCGGGCGGTCAGCGCAAGCTTCTGGAACTGGCGCGGGTTCTGATGGGTGATCCCTCGGTGATCCTGCTGGATGAACCCGCAGCAGGCGTGAACCCGACGCTTACCCGGGTCCTGATCGACAAGATCGAAGAGCTGAACCGGGGTGGCAAGACGTTCGTGATCATCGAACACGACATGGATTTCGTGATGCAGCATTGCGACCCGGTGATTGCACTGGCGCAGGGCAAGATCGTCTTTCAGGGCACGGCGGAGGAGGCGCAGGCGAACCCCGTGCTTCTGGACGCCTATCTGGGGGCGCAGGTCGATGACTGAGGCGGCGCTAGAGGCACGAGGTATCGTGGCGGGATACATCAAGGGTCTACCGATCCTCAGCGATGTCTCGGTAACGGCGCGCGAGGCCGCGATCACCGTGATCATCGGACCGAACGGTGCGGGAAAATCTACTTTAATCAAGGCTATAGCCGGACTTGTCCCGGTGAGCAGCGGCCAGGTCAGACTGGCGGGACAGGACATCACCAACCCACGGCCCGATACGCTGGGCCGGATGGGGATCGCCTATGTCCCGCAGTCCGACAACATCTTTCGCAGCCTGACGATCCGTCAGAATCTGGATCTCGTCCTTCGCCATGCCGGGTCGGATGCAACAGCGCGGCGGGACGAGCTGATGCAGCAGTTCCCCGACCTTGCCGAGAAACAGCGCGACAAGGCCGGTACGCTGTCGGGTGGCCAGCGTCAGTTTCTGGCGGTCGCCATGGCGCTGGCCGTGAAACCCCGGGTGATCCTGATGGACGAGCCCTCGGCGGGCCTCTCGCCCCGTGCGTCGCAGGAGGTTCTGGAACACGCCCGCGTATTGGCCGATGGGGGCGTGACGATCCTTCTGGTCGAGCAGAACGTGAAACAGGCGCTGCGGTTGTCCGATCATGCCTATATCCTCGCCGACGGTCGAAATCAGATTAACGGACCGGCCGCAGAGCTTCTCGACGATCCCGTCGTTGGCCAGATCTATCTGGGCGGAAAGCGGATGGGCACGGCATGATCCAGAGCCTTCTTGACGGAATTCTGGTGGGTTCGATCCTGTCTCTGGGTGCGATTGGCCTGACGATGGCGATGCACATGCTGCGCTTCGCCAATTTCGCCCATGCCGAACTGTTGTCGATCGGAGCCTATGCCGCATTGGTGTTTGACGGGCTCTTCTCGGCGCTTTTCCCGCCCCTGGCTGCGGCGATTGCGCCCCTCAGCCTGACATGGGCGCTGTCACTGGCCATCATTATCTCCATGGCGGTCACGGCTGGGTCCGCCATCTTAGTGGACCGGTTTGTCTTTGCACGCGTCCGGGCCATCGGAGGCGAGTTGTCGATGGTGTTCGCGTCCTTCGGCGTGGCGCTTGTCCTGCGTAACCTGATCAGCCTGATCTTTGGCCTCAAGACTCAGCTTTATTCGCAGGACATTGTTTTCGCTGTCGTTATCAGTGCCGATCCCCTGTTGCTGGTCAAACCCGATCAGGTCTTTGCCCTCGTCGCGGCCCTCGTGATCATGCTGATCCTGCATCTCGTCCTGTCACGCACGACCCTTGGCTACAGCTTGCGCGCCGTCGCTGAAAACCCGACACTGGCGCAGGTCTCCGGCATCAGGCTCAGCAGGATGATCGCGCTGATCTGGATCATCGGTGGCGGACTGGCGGCTGTTGCGGGCGTGTTTTACGGGCTGACAAATCAGATCAGCCCGGTGATCGGGCGCGACCTTGTCCTGCCGATATTCGCCGCAACAATCGTAGGTGGGATCGGTAGCATCTATGGCGCGGTTCTGGGCGGGTTTCTGGTGGGTATCGCCTCGAACCTCGCGCTGGTGATCCTGCCTTCGGGCTATAGCCCCGCCGTGCCGTTCCTGATCATCCTAGCCGTACTTCTGATCCGACCTAACGGCCTTTTCGGCGAGGCGCGCGAATGATCGGGGTGATCTCTTATCTGGTGTTCTTCACCACCGTGGCGTCGATCCTTGCCATCGCGGTTCTGGGGCTGAACCTGCAATGGGGAAACACGGGCCTCTTCAACGGAGGCGTCGTGGCGTTTTTCGGGGCAGGGGCCTATGCGACCCTGATCCTTGGGGGGACGCCCCAGGCCGATCATCTGGGCGGGTTCGAGCTGTTCTATCCGCTGGCGCTTCTGGGCGGGATGTTGGCCGCGGGGCTGCTGGCATGGCTCGTTGGCGTTCTGACCCTGCGATTGCGCCATGACTATCTGGCGATTGCGACCTTCGGTGTCGCGGTGGCGTTCGAGACGTTGATGCGGAACGCCGAAGGTCTGGCGGGCGGGGCCAAGGGCCTGCGCGGGTTCGAACGCCCACTGCGCGAGGCACTGGGGGACGGGTTCACCTACAACCTTGTATTCCTTGCCTTTGTCCTGACCCTTCTGATTGTGGTCTATGTCTTTCTGGGCCGCCTGATCCGCTCGCCCTTTGGCCGGATGCTGCGCGCCATCCGCGAGGATGAGGTCGCGGCGAAATCGCTGGGCAAGTCGCCGTCGCGGGTACGCCTGACGGCCTTCGTCACCGGCTCGGTCATCATGGGGCTGGCCGGGGGACTCTATGCCACATTCTATGCTTTCATCAGCCCCCAGGACGTCCTGCCGATCCTGACGTTTCAGATCTGGGCGATGCTGATCGTGGGTGGTGCGGGCAACAACGCGGGCGCTGTTCTGGGAACCTTCATCATCTGGGGCGGCTGGACCGCCAGCGGCTGGGCGTTGTCGCGTTTCGCGCCAATCGAGGCGCAGCTTTACACTGGGACCGTGCAATTTATTCTGATCGGGATGATCATTGTCGGAATGCTGATGTGGCGGCCGCAGGGGCTGTTGCCGGAAAGACTTGTCGTATCTCAATCGGGAAAGCCCGAAAACAAACATAAAACAGGGAGTCGAAGATGAACGGAAACTCAATGAAGCGCGCGGGGTTTGCCGCCGGGCTGGCCGCCGGGCTGATGACGCTTGGCAACGCCGCGATGGCGCAGGACTGCACGACCAAGATCGGGGCGGTTCTGCCGACATCCGTCGACTGGGGGCGCCCGATTGCCGAGACCGCTCAGTACGTGGTGGATCAGGTGAACGAAGTCGGCGGTGTCGCCGGGTGCCAGATCGAGATGGTTCTGCGCGACAGTCAGGTCGATCCCAAGGTCGGCGTCGATGCGGCCAAGGCGCTGGTCGATCTTGATGGTGTGAAGGTGCTTCTGGGGGCTGTCTCCAGCGGCGTGTCGATGCCGATCCTGACCTCGGTCACCGTGCCTGCGGGCGTGATGCAGATGTCGTGCTGTTCGTCGTCGAGCGCCTTTACGACGCTGTCCGAGGAAGGCAAGACCGACGGTCTCTGGTTCCGTACCTTTGCCACAAGCGGCGTGCAGGCCGCGACGGGTGCCATGGTGGCCAAGGAACAGGGCATCACATCCATCGCGATCATGTACAAGAACGACGATTGGGGTCAGGATATCGGCCGGATCATTGCCGAGGATTTCGCGGCGCTGGGCATCACCGTCACCGGGTCGGTCGCGCTGAACGACGGTGCGCCGTCCTACCGGGCGGAGGTGACCGAGGCTCTGCGGGGCCAGCCCGAGGCGCTGTATCTGGCACTCTACCCGAAAGAGGGGATCGCGGCGGTCCGCGAGTGGATCTCGCTTGGCGGAACGCAGAAGATGATCGTGGCGAACGCGCTGAAGTCGGATGAGTTCCGCGACAGCGTGGGTCTGCAGTTTCTCGGCGATACGCTGGGCACCGATACGGCCTCGCCGCGCGTTGCCTCGGCCGATGCGTTCGTTACGCAGTATACCGACCGGTTCGGCGGCGCGCCGAACGGCCCCGGTCTGGCCAACAGCTATGATGCCACGATGATCGCGCTTCTGGCGATGGAAGCGGCGGGCGCGGATGCGACCGGCGACGAAATCGCCGCCGCCATTCCGCGCGTGACCGATCCGAACGGCACACCGATCACCGCCGATGGTGCGGGCTTTGCCGCTGCGGTCGATGTGCTGAAGGCCGGAGGGACCGTTCAGTATCAGGGCGCGACCGGCAATGTCCGGTTCGACGCCAATGGCGACGTTTCGGCCCCGGCGGTGATCTGGGGCTTTACGGAGGATGGCATCGAAGAAAAGCGTTACGTTTCGCTGGAAGAGGTCGATGCCTTCATCGCGTCGATGAACTGACCACCGAAGTGTTACGAATTGCTGAAATGGCCGTCCCTTGTCGGGGCGGCCATGCGTTTTGAACCTGAGGATCAGAGGACGTAAGACCATGACGGAAAAGGCGATTGCACTGGTGACAGGCGGTGCGCAGGGGATCGGCTATGCCTGCGCCGAGGCCCTGGCGGAAGAGGGTCACAGGCTGATCCTTGTGGACATCAACAAGGCCGGGGTCGATGAGGCGGCAAAACGGTTGGGTGGTGACACGGTTGGTCTTGTTTGCGACATGGGCGATCCGGATCAGATCGGTGCCTTGTTCGATACGGTCGAGGGTGACTACGGGCCGGTTTCGGTGCTGGTCAACAACGCGGGCGTGGCCATGCCGGGCGATTTCCTGGACTATGAACTGGAAACATTTCAAAGGGTTATGGACATCAACCTGACGGGTGTGTTCGTGGCCACGCAGCGTGCGGCACGGACCATGGTGGCCAAGGGGATCGAAGGCGCGATCGTTAATATGTCGTCGATAAACGCACAGGTCGCGATCCCTGCGATCCCCGCCTATTGCGCGTCGAAAGGTGGGGTGATGCAGATCACGAAAGTGGCGGCTTTGGCTTTGGCGCCGCATAATATCCGGGTGAACGCGGTGGGGCCCGGGTCGATCGATACCGAGATGATGGCGGGGGTGAATGCCAACCCCGAGGCGCTGGCCCGGGTGATGTCGCGCACGCCGTTGCAACGTGTTGGAACTGCACGGGAAATCGGGGATGTGGTCGCGTTTCTTGCGTCGAAGAAAGCCAGCTACATCACCGGTGAGACGATCTATGTGGACGGTGGGCGACTGGGCCTGAATTACACCGTTTAAGGCAATGCGGATACCATGTGTATTCCATGCGGAAACCATGCGCATGAACTGAACGCCCGTTTTATTTCGGGCGGGCGACCGGAAGGA
This sequence comes from uncultured Paracoccaceae bacterium, assembly GCA_947503175.1. Classification (GTDB taxonomy): domain Bacteria; phylum Pseudomonadota; class Alphaproteobacteria; order Rhodobacterales; family Rhodobacteraceae; genus Ovoidimarina. The sequence continues at coordinate 219,695 of CANNCO010000002.1, read as the reverse complement.
CTGAGAACATGAAGATCGCGCTGATCAAGGGCGACGGCATCGGGGTGGATGTGAGCGAGGCGACGGTCGCGGTGGTCGATGCGGCGCTGGCGCGCTGTGGCGGGGCACTTTTGGTCTATGACGAGATCCACGCCGGCGCGGGTTACTTTGCCGAGACGGGCCGCGATATCGAGCCGGATGGCGAGGACCGGTGCGGTGCTGCGGATGCGATCTTTCTGGGGGCGATCGGCCTGCCATCGATCCGGCACCCGGACGGGACCGAGATTTCACCGCATCTGCGGTTGCGGGACAGGTTCGGACTTTATGCAGGCGTCCGCCCGGTGAAAGCCTATCCGAACGCGCCGCAGCGTCTGGCCGACCCGCGTGCGGCGGGTATCGACATGATCATCCTGCGGGAATCGACCGAAGGTTTGTTCTATTCCGCAGCCGCGCACGGGCGCAGCCAGATCATCGGCGACAGCGAGGTGCGTGACACGCTTCGGATCACGCGGGCGACGACCGAGAAGCTGCATCATTTCGGGTTCAAACTCGCGGAGCGGCGGAAGGCGCGGGGGCGGCCCGGGCGGCTGACCTGTGTGGACAAGGCCAATGTCTTTGCTTCGATGGCGTTCTTTCGGAAGATCTTCGACGAGGTGGCGGCAGAGTATCCCGAAATCACAACCGATTACGCTTATGTGGATGCGCAGGCGCTGAACCTGATCCGAAGCCCCTGGGACTATGACGTGATGGTCATGGAGAACATGTTCGGCGATATCCTGTCGGATCTGGCGGGCGGTCTGGTGGGCGGTATGGGCATGGCGGCCTGCGCCGAAATCGGCGACGAGACGGGGCTGTTTCAGCCCGCCCATGGCAGCGCGCCCGATATCATGGGGCAGGACAAGGCAAACCCGCTGGCGGCGATCCTGAGCGGGGCGTTGATGCTGGATTATCTGGCCGAACGGTCGGGCGACGAGCGGTTTTCCGATGCGGCTGCGCTGATCGAAGACGCGGTGCAGGCGGGGTTCGAGGCGAATGCGCTGCGCCCGATGGAGTTTGGCGGCGATATGGGAACGCGGGCGGTGACAGGCGCGGTTCTGGCGCGGATCGGATCGATTCAGAACGCTTGATCGGTTACGGTTGGTGGGCCGGTTTGCGGCACGGAGCCACCCGACGCCACAGCTGCGAGGCTATTGGAGCCCGTCGAGGAGCTTACCTGAACAAGTCATGCAAGCCCCTCGCCGTCGCGCCCCGCGACCGGTGTTTCACACGACATTGAACCAGAGGCTCGTCGGTTGAGACTTTGGCCCCCGGTGTCCTTCGGTCAGAGCTGCACCCCCCGCGTCAGCGCACCGTCGATCACAAGGTTCGTACCGCTCGTGAAGCTGGAGGCGGGGCTGGCGAGAAACACGATCCCGCGCGCAATCTCCTCTGGTTCAGCCATGCGGCCCATCGGGTTCAAAGCCATCGCTTCTGCAAAAAGCTCGGGGTTACCGGTTTCAATCTGCTGCCAGATGCCGCCATCGAAATATGTGTTGCCCGGAGAGACCGCGTTCGCCCGGATCCCTTTCGGAGCAAGCTTGTATGCTAGTCCGCTGGCGTAGTGCACGATAGCCGCCTTGAAGGCGCCGTAGGACGGGCCGGTGAAGTCGATCTCGCGCCCCGAGACGGAGGAGACGAGCGTAATGGAGGCAGCGTCGGACGCCTCCAGCGAGGGCATTGCCGCGTTCACGATACGGACGCAATGCATCATGTCGGTGGCGAAGCCCGCCTGCCATGCCTCTTCGTCGTCGCCCACGGCCAGTGCAGAGACATTTCCGATAACGACATCGATCCCGCCCATCGCGCGGGCCGCGTCGTACACCCAACCCTCCAGCGCCGCTTTGTCGGAGACGTCGACGGCGGTGCCATGCACGGTGGTGCCGCCGGGGCGAAGCGCCTCCAGCGTCGTCTCCACATCGGCGGCGGTGCGCGCGCAGATCGAGACATGCGCGCCCTCGGCCACGAGAATTTCGGCGCAGCGGCGGCCAATGCCCTTGCTGCCGCCCGTTATAATGGCGCGCAGGCCTTTCAATCCAAGATCCATCTGTCTTTTCCTATTTCACGAAACGCTTCGCTATCGACGCGCCGAGGCTGTATTTCGGATCGACCATGTTGCCGACACGGACCTTTCCGCACATCGTCAGCAGCATGTAGGCCTCTTCCTCGCTTTGGCCCGTTTCGGCGGCGACCCAGCGGACCAGTTCACGGTAGGCGATGCGCGCGGCATCCTCCATCGGGCGGGCGGAACCGATGAACCCCATCGAATGCTCGTTTTCCAGCTGCGGCCAGCCATTGCCGTGGCCCTTGATCAGGTCGATCTGGATTTCCACGGTGGCAGGCATTTCCAGGGCGACGCCGCACAACTCTCCGTCGCCCTGGATCGCGTGGCAATCGCCGAGGTAAAGGTAGCCGCCTTCCTTGTTCACCGGCAGGTAGACGATCGCGCCCGGCGCCATGTCAGGCAGGTCCATGTTGCCACCGTAATAGTCGGGCTGGAGCGACGAGATCGCCTCGATCTCGGGCGCAGTGCCGATGGTGCCGATGAAGGGCTCGTAGGGCAGGGTCAGCGTGTCGGACCATTTCACGCCCTCTTCGGTCACATGCAGCTTCTTGACCTTTTCCGGCAGCGGCGGGTTCAGCATCGCGGTGTCACCGGTGCCGACAAGGCCGCCGAATTCCGGGATCAGGCAGGTTGTGCCGACAGGCTGCGGGCCGCGCGGCTTGATCGAGATGATCCGAACGGCGAGCGCATCGCCCTTTTCCGCGCCTTCCACGTGGATCGGGCCGGTTTGGGGGTTGAGGTATGGAAAATTGAGGATCTCGGTTGGTTTATCGGTTTCGGAGGTGATCTTGCCTTCGAACGCATCGTGCGTCTCGACGGTGACGACGGCGCCGGGCTTTACCTCCAGAACCGGATCGGCATAGGGGCCGTAGACATAGTGAAAGGTCCCCTGATCCTCGATCGTGATGCTGTGGCTTTCGCCTGCCTTTCCCCGGGCGACGCCCTTGGTTGCCATGATGGACGACTCGAACCAGCTCATAGGTCTCTCCCTGTTGGTTTAGATGGTCAGATGTTTGCGGACTTCTTCGCGCGAGGTGATCTCGTCCCGGCTAAGGCGCGCGACGATGCGGCCCTTTTCCATGACATAGCCGCGTTCTGCGAGAGAGACGATCAGATCCAGGTTCTGTTCGACCAGCAGCACTGCCATGTCGGTCTCTGCGTTCAACGTCCGGACGTTGCGGGCGATGTCCTTGATGATGGAAGGCTGGATGCCCTCGGACGGTTCGTCGAGCAGCATGAGCGACGGGTTGCCCATCATGGCGCGGCCGATGGCAAGCTGCTGCTGCTGCCCACCCGACAGGGTGCCGGCGCGCTGGCGTGCGCGCTCCCGCAGGATCGGGAAGAACTGATAGACCAGATCGTAATCGGGCTTGGCCCGGCCGGTGCCGGCCACCTCGCCCACAAGAAGGTTTTCCCGCACGGTCAGTTCCGGAAAGACGTCGCGGCCCTGAGGGATATAGCCGATGCCAGCGCGGGCGCGCAGATCGGCGCTGTCCCCGGTCACGTCGCGGCCTTTCAGGTGGATCGTCCCGGCGCTTGGTTTCAGAAGGCCCGACAGCGTGCGCATGAGCGTCGTCTTGCCCACGCCGTTGCGGCCGATCACGGCGACGATCTCGCCCGGTCTGATTTCCATGTCGACGCCTTGCAGGACGGTTTCGGCGCCGTAACCGCTGCGCAAGCCCTTCAGGTCGAGCAGTGTCTCGTTACTCATCGCTGCCCCCGAGATAGATTTCCTGGACGCCGGGATGGTCGATGATTTCCGCGATTGTCCCTTCGGCGAAGATCCGTCCGAAATGCAGCACGGTGACTTGCGTGGCGATCTGTTCGACGAAGGCCATGTCGTGTTCCACGGCCAGGATCGTGATCCCGCGCTGGTTTAGATCGTGCAGCATCTCGCCGGTCTTGCGAGTCTCGTCGGGCGACATGCCGGCGGTGGGCTCGTCAAGCAGCAGGAGCGTGGGTTCCACGCCCACGGCCATGCCGATTTCCAGCCATTGCTGCTGTCCGTGCGACAGCGCGCCCGCGGGTGTTTCGACCTCGGCCTCGAGATTGGTGAACTCCACCACGCGCTTTACGGTGGACGACAGGTTGTGGCCGTGCAGGTGATGCTGGAACGCGACGTCGAGGTTCTGCCGGACGCTGAGCGCCTTGAAGATGCCCGGCACCTGAAACTTGACGCTGATCCCGCGCCGGATCCGCTCGAACGAACGCAGGCGCGTGATGTCCGCGCCGCGAAACAAGATCGTGCCGCTGTCGGGGGCGTGCTCGCCAAGGATCAGCCGGAAGAAGGTCGATTTGCCCGCCCCGTTCGGCCCGATCAGGCAATGCATGGTTCCGGCATGCAGCGTGAAGTCGATATCGTTTGCGACGGTCACGCCGCCGAACTTCTTGTTCAGCTTGGAGACGCTCAGGATCTCGGTCATCGCTTGGCTCCCCCGAAGGTGCGGCCGAGCCAACGCATGGCCGTCGCGATCAGGCCGTCGGGCGTCAGAAGGACGGTGAAGAGCAAAAGCGCCCCCATGACGATCAGGGCATATTGGCTGCCGTAGACCGTGAGCGACTGGAACGCGAACAGCACCGCCAGCGTGCCGAGCAGCGTCGCCGTGATGTCGCGCCGCCCGCCGACCGCGACCCAGACAATGGGCAGGGCCGCCGCCGTCAGCCCCATGCTGGAGGGCGTTATATACTGCCCCCACGCGGTGTAGAGTGCGCCCGAAAGCCCCGCGAGCGCGCCTCCGAGGGCGAAGGACAGCATCTGATAGGCACGGGTGTCGTAGCCCAGCATTTCGGCCCGTTCAGGGTTTTCCCGGATTGCGACCAGCACGTTGCCGAAGGGCGCGTTCAGCAGCATCCGCAGCCCCAGATAGCACAGCACGACCATCGCCAGCAGCACATAGTAAAGGCCCACGCCGGGATACAGAACGATAGCGTCGCCGGGCCACGGAATGGTCAGGGGCGGCATGCCCGACATGCCGTTGAAGCCGTTCAGCCGCGCCTCGCCGATCCGCCATTGCGGGCCCGCAGTCTGGGCCATGAACGTCTCCAGCACCAGCGTGACAGACAGGGTGACGATCCCGACAAACACGCCCTTGATGCGACCGTAGAACATGAAATAGCCGATCAGCATGGCGAACAGCCCGCCCAAGGCGACGGAGATCGCGAGCGCGATCCAGGTGAAACCGTAAGCCGCGCCGAAATTGATCGTCAGCACGCCGTAAGCGTAGCCCGCCAGGCCGAAAAACGCCGTCTGTCCGAAGCTGAGCGCGCCGGTGTAACCCCAAACCACGCCCAGCCCCATGGCCATGAAGGTCCAGACCATGAAATAGGCGGAGTTGCCGACAGCGAAAGGATTGCTGAACAACGGGTAGAGGATGGCCGCCAGAACGACCAGCGCCGCTGTCGCCCAGAAGACCGGGCCGCGTCCCATCGTCTGCGGGCCTTCCAGCCGAGAGATCCAGATCGCCAGGGCCGATCGGCGTTCCATCTGGGTCTCGGCGACAAGCGGCTCGTCGGTGTGGGGCGTGTCGGGTCTGTCCATGTTACTGTCTCGTTCCCTTGATCCACGCCGAAAGACCGCCGGGCATAACCCGGATCACCACGATCACAGCGATCAGCAGGCCGATCTGGCCGAAAAGCTGGCCGTACCAGGCGGTCAGTGAGGCGCGGATCGCTGCGAGGATGACCGCCGCCGGGGCGGCGCCCACGAAGATGTCCGCGCCGCCGACCACGACTGTCACGAAGCTTTCGACGATGAAGGTCGCGCCCATGGTCGGCACCATTGTCATGGTCGGGGCGTAAAGCCCGCCCGCAAGACCCGCGAGCGCGGCGCCGAGGCCGAAGGTCAGCCCATAGACCCGCCGCGTGTCGACGCCGAGGGCCTGCGCCATCTGCGGCCGCTGGATCGTGGCGCGGGCGATCACACCGAAGCGCGTGTGATAGAACAGAAAGTAGAGCCCGATCAGCAGGGCAACCGCCGCGGCCATCAGCACCAGCCGGTAGGCGGAGTACGAGCGGTCGCCCACCTCGATACTGCCCAGGGGTGTGCCGATGCCCTGCATGGTCGAGCCCAGAACGATCAGTACGCCCTGCGTTGCGATCAGGCTGATCCCCCATGTCGCGATGATGGAATCAAGCGGGCGTTGATAGAGATGCCGGATCACGATGCGTTCCACGAGCATCCCGACAATGCCCGCCACAAGCGCGCCGCACAGGATGGCAAGCGGTAGCGGAAGCCCCATGCGCGCCGTCGATGCGGTGACGTAGGCCCCGCACATGATGAACTCGCCATGGGCCAGATTGATGATGCCCATCATCCCGAAGATGATGGCCAGCCCGGCGCAGGAGATCACGAGGAACGCGAACGCGTCGCCGAACTGGTAGGCCATCGCAAAGGCTGCTGCGAAGAATTCCATGCGCGTGTCCCTTATTTCAGATCAGCCGGGGTAGAGGGCAGCCCCGGGCAGGGCCGCCCCTTGATATCGTCGTCCTCGGGCGGCGTCAGCCGCCACGCCCCTGCGGTTAGTTGGCCGGGGGCGGGTTGGACGGCGTGTACTGTGCGGAGGGGTCGTTCTGCGTCAGGTCGCAGCCCGCATCGCCCAGCCAGTAGGGTGCGATGTTTTCCCAAACCCTTGGGAAGCTGATCGAATGGTCCTCCTCCACCTTGGCCAGAAAGATCGTGTGCGACATGTGCTGGCTCTTGGGGTCGAGGCAGACGGTGCCAGACGGCCCGTCGAAGCAGACATCGCCTTCGGCGATGACCTCGCGCAGGGCCTCACGCTCGGTCGTGCCGGCGCGTTCCACCAGTTGCTTGTAGAGGTTCATCGCGATGTAGGAATTCGCGGCTTCCTGGTTGATGTAGGGCTCTTCGGGAAACTTCGCGCGGAACTTTTCGAGGAAGGCCTGGCTTTCGGGCGTGTCGATTTCCTCGATGTAGTTCGTTGTCACGTACATCTGCGACAGGCTGGGCGGCGTGAACCGCTTGTGCTCATAGCCCTGGCCGACATTGACCGAGGAGGCCATGGGCAAGCCCACATCGGCGGAGGCCGCCTGTTCGTAATAAGATGCCTGGGCGGCGCCCACGAGCAGGGTGACCACGAAATCGGCCTCGGATGCCTGGATGTTCTGGATCGTCTGGCTGAACTGCGAGACGCCGAGGGGGATGAATTCCTCGCCTACCATAGAGCCGCCGTTCTCGTCGACGATCTGGCGCACCCACTCGGCCGAGATCTGACCGAAATTGTAATCCGCCGCGATGGTGTAGACGTTGTTCCCGTAGGTCTCCATCATCCAGGGGATAAGGGTCGAGAACTGCTGCTCGGGCACGGCGCCGGTGACGATCATGTTCGCGTCGCACACGCCGCCTTCGTACTGGTTGTTGTAGAACGCCAGCCCGTCGAACTGGTTCACGATCGGGCGATAGGCCTCACGCGAGGCCGAGGAGAAGCCGGCGAACACCACGTCCACCTGATCCTGTTGCAGCACGCGGCGCATGAATTCCTGGTAGCGGCGGTTGTCGGACTGGGTGTCGTAGATCACCAGCTCCACCGGACGGCCGTCGATCCCGCCGGCGGCGTTGATCTCTTCCGCGGCCAGTTCGATGGCATGCACCTTGACATTGGTGGCCGCAGCGAAGTCGCCGGACTGGTCCTCCAGCACGCCGATCTTGATCGCGTCCTGAGCGAAGCCCGGGCCAGCCGCCACAAGCGCCGCAGCGCCTGCCAGAGCGGCGGCCGAAATGCCTCTTCTCCATGTGTTTCTCATGTTCATCTCCTGCTGGTTGGTTATTGAGGCGCGGTCACGCCTTGCGGGGCCGTCGGCAAGGCGACGGCAGTGATTCGGTGTCGGACGGGTCGAGCGTCATGCGCGCTGCGGTCTCGATCGGCACGCGCAGTTCCATCGCACGGCGGCGCAGTTCTTCGTAGGCGGTATCCTCGTCGATCCCGCACAGGGTCATCTGCTTCAGCACGGCTTTCGTGACGGTGCGCCGCCCGGCCAGCCTCTGGCGGAAGGACTCGATTTCGCGGCAGGTCTGAAGGTGCTGTTCGTGCCCGTTGGTGGCCAGCAGCAGGGCCGAATAGACCCCCATGCTGCGGATCGGTTTGAGGATGTGGCTGTTGCAGCGAAAGCGAACCACGCGGGCGAGCCTGCTGGGCGCCTCGTTTCCGATCAGAGCGATCATCGGAAGGGTCGCGGCAAGCCTGTCCAGGACGCTTGCCTCGATCTCCTCGTCGGCGTCGAACAGCACGAGATCGCATTCCGGCAGGGCGGCCGCTTCGGTCTCGGCCGGGTCATGGAAGAGGACGATCAGGCCGAGCCGCTGCAGGATGCCCGCCAGACGGTCGGTCGTGGCGCCCTCGCCATGCAGGACCAGCGCGCGCAGCCCGCGGAAATTCGTCTTGATCCGGGTCATCTGATCACCTTCAGATGATGGGGTGTCGATTGGGCGTCCGGAGCCTCGGCACCGCTCCAGACGAGGTAGGGGTCCGGCGCGGCAACGCTCTGTGCCGCGAACACCACGTCGAACGTTCCGTCCTGCCGCGACCTGCCGATCCGTGGGCGCATGGCGCAGTGCAGGTTGTCGGCATCGACCGTCACCGGCCCTTGCGGCGCGTCCAGCTTCAACCCGCGCACCGCCTCGCGCACGGCGTGAAAGCTGGTATCTCCGGCCCGCTCGATCGCGCCCGCCAGAAGTCGGACGGCGATATAGGTCGCCTCGGCATCGGCACAGGGATTGCCGAGATGTGCGTATCTCTCCCGCCAGAGGGCGGAGAACCGGGCATTCTCGGCAGTTTCGATGGTCGAGAAATAGACCGACGAGGAAAGATGCCCGTCAGCCGCTGCACCCAGATGCGGCAACTCGGCCTCCGACAGGCTGCAACTTGCAACGGGCATCCGGGCCGCCTGATCGATGCCCATGCGCTCCGCCTCGGCGCGCAGCAGGCGGCAGAACTGATAGCCGGATTCGCCGATCAGGGTCGTGAAGATGAAATCGGGCCGGTCTTCCACGATCTGGCGGACCACATCCTCCAGGTCGGTATCGCCGACGGGGAAGTACCGCTCGCCCAACACCTCGCCCCCTTCGGCCAGCATGGTTTCGCGCAGGATACGATTGTTTTCCCATGCCCAGACGTAGTTCGAACCGACGAACCAGCCCCGCCCTCCGTGATTGTGCAGCAGATACGAAGCCAGCGGCAAGACATGCTGATTGGGGGCGGCGCCGGTATAGACGACGTTTTCGCTGCTCTCGAAACCCTCGTAGTGGGAAGGATACCAGAGGAGCGCGTCATGCTTCTCGAACACTGGCAGGACCTCTTTCCGGCTGGACGAGGTGTAGCAACCGATGACGTGGGTCAGACCTCTATCGGTCAGGAGGCGGCGGGCGACATCCGCATAGGCCGCGGCATCGCCCTTTGGGTCGGCGAACACGGATTCAAGCCGCAAGTTGCTGTCGGGCCGGGCATTCAATTCGGCGATGGCGAGGTCCGCGCCCGCACGCATGGCGGCCCCGATGGCTGCGTATGAGCCTGTGAGGGAAAACATAATTCCGACCTTGACCGTGTCGCCTGACATGTGTGCTCCAAACAAGAAAAGCCCCGTCGCAACGGTGGTTGCGAAAGGGCGCCGGTGCCTGACCCTGATGGGTCTTCTGTAGGGTGTTCTGGTGCAAAGCCTCGCCGTTGAGGCAATATCAGTTTTTCCGACAAGCCGTCGCGTTGTCAACTCCTTAATGTTCAGGGCCGGATTCGGGCACGGCCTGCCCATGATTTCTGCGCCCAAACTGCACTGCGCCGTGAAAATGGGCGATTGACGGGTCTCTCGGCAATCTGATCGAGGGCGATTCGGTCATGAGGGCGGCCTCGTTGCCTGTCCCGCGCCCGCGCGGCGCCGCGCTTGAGCGTGTCTGCAACGGGTTACAAACCGCCCTCTGGCGTCTTCGGTTGGTTCGTGGGCCCGGGAGCGGGAGCATCCTGCCGGGTCAGACGTGGCGCCCCGCGTGCCAGACGCGAACGATCAGCCTGTCATGCAAGGCGTACTGCTTGATCAGCTCGTGTAGTTCCTGAGAAAGTCGCGCCACGCGGTCGGCGTTGGTCAGGTAATGGACCATATCCTCGGTCCGGGCGTTGTCCTGGCGGGAAAACATGCTGAAGAAGCCGCCTTTGGTTTCTGTTGCGGTGCCGCTTTGGGTCCGGGCATGGGTCAGAAGATAGGCAAACGGCACGATCCATTCCGGCGACCGGACGGAGACGTAGTCTTTGACCTGCGTCCAGAAGGGCGCGTCCATGTCAGGAAGCGAGCCGTCCGACATTTCTTCGAACCCCATCGAAAGCTCTTGCAGTGCCTCTTTGTCGGCCAGCAGCGGCGGGGCGCGGTCGCGGCCCCTGACGGCGCGTTCAAGCGCGGGACAGAGGCGGGTCAGTTCAAGGGTCTTGCGCAGGTCGAGGAAACGGGCGGCCTCCGCTTTGGAAACGCCCTGACGGACCCGCACGGCCTCCATCTGGCACCACGGACGGAAGGCGGCCATGCGGCTCGCCCGGCCGTTTATCAGGATCGCGCGCAGGCCGATTTCGGCGGACCGGGCCCAGTGGCTGCCCCGCGGCGGCGCGTCGGCCAGCGACCGGTCGATCCGATTCCAGAGGTCAGGGTCGTAGGAGCGGGCGATGGACAGGCTTTCCGCCGCCGCGCGCCAGTTCTTGCCCACGCGCGGCGCGCCGAGGCGCTGGATCAGTTCCGGGTGGCGGTCGCCCCAAAACTCGGGGGCGGCGAGTCCGGCCCCGGTCATCCGCGCGGCGTAGAAGGCGAACAGGGTGGTGTCGATTTCAGTCAGTGGCATCTGGAGCGCGTCCAGATCGACACCGTCCCACCGGCCGGTCTTGATCTGCGTGTGCTGCCAGGCGTTTGCAAGGCTGGGTGCAGTCGCGTGCCGGGTATCGGGTGCCGGCACATCCATCATGTGCAGCAGGCGCGGGTCGGTGCGTTCATCATCGAAGGTGCGCAGGCTGATGCAGGCGCGGGCTGCATGCCGCCAGACCAGAACGGGCGGCAGGCCGCGGAGCATGTCGACGGAAACCGGATGGGTCGCGGTGGCCAGCGCGATCAGTTTGCGTGCGGGCGAACCGGGTTCGAAGTCATCGGCCGCATTGGCCAGTTCGGTGAGGTTCGCCTGCTGCCAGTCGCGGGCGAGAAGGTCGGACCCGCCCAGAAGCAGCCGGTAGTAGTCGGCTTCGACCGGGTCAGCCTCGGGACCGGTGTCGTAGAAATTGATCAGGGCGCGGATCACGGTTTCAAACCTGTCGCGGTCGGTTGCGCGCATGAGCGGCAGGGTCCGGGCGCGCAGGTCGCGCCGGTGACGCAGCGCATCGCCCACATGTTCGACGATCCAGCCCTGCGCGCCCAGCCTGTCAAAACCGATCTCGGCCTCGTCGGGGGTGAGATCGCAGAGCGGCGCCAGAACCTCGCGTGCGAGGGTGCGGGTGACGGTGCGGGCGACCAGACCCGGCCATGCGAGCTGCCGCGCTCGGTCGTCCTTGAGATGATCGAGGATGCGGTGGCGGTAGAGCGTGCCAAGGAAGGACGCCTGTGCACCAGAGCCATGCGCCGCGATTTCCCGCACCAGCGCCGCGCGCCGTTCCGGCTCGGCATCCCGCACCAGTTCGACGGCAAGCCGCAGGGTCAGGGGTTCGCGCCGCAGGGGCGGGTCCGAGCGATCGCCGGCAATCGGATCGGTCCAGTCGTCGTTCCACTCCCCTGCCATGAACTGTCGGCCAAGGCGCGCCACCAGTTCGCGCGCTTCGTCGAGACTGAACGGATCGAGACGCATTTTCTGAACCTCGAACGCGTTCTCCATGTGCGGGACGATATCGGCCGCACCGGTGCGGCCGGCGATCACGACGCAAAGCTGATCGCCGGCGACTATGGCCAGCGCGCGCAGCATGTCGGCCACGCCGGTCATTGCCAGCGTGTCGCACTGGACCAGTTCGAACGTGTCGAGCGTCAGCAGGATACGGTTCACGGGGCCTGCCGAGAGGATATCCGTCAGCGTGGTCCAGAGCCGGTCGCAGAGGCGGGCAAGGTCGATCACCCGGCCCGTCGCAAGGTCGCGTTCAATCCCGGTCCGGAACTCGTCAAGCGCGGTTTGGTGGTCGGGAAACTGCAGCGCGATCTGGCGGGCAATCTCGGCGATCAGGCTGGCTGGATTGCGCGGCTGCAGGGCCGCACGGTCGAAATCGAGAATGGCGAAGGGAAACCTGTATTGCGGGGAGAAGGCGTGTTGCAGGACGAATTTCGCGATCAGGGTCGATTTGCCCATGCCGCCATCGGCCGACAGGATCATCATCTGCGGACGCACCGTGGCCACATAGCCTTTCAGCGTGGTCATGGTCCGGTTGCCGATCCGGGTGAGGCTCTCGCCGGTGCTTTCGGCATCGAGAACATCCACAAGCTCGCGAAGCGTCCGAAGTGCGGCGCGGCGCCCGACGAAACGGTCTTTTGGCCGGCTGCTGCCGTCCTGACCGGCGGTCAGCGGGTCCGCAAGGCCGATCATCAGGCCCAGGGGGTCGAGGAGTTCGGCAAGGGCCGATTTCCGGCGGCATTCAGCCAGGGAAGGCGCTGTTTCGGGAAGCGTGGTCACCTTGTCGAGGGCTTCGCGGGCGGCGACCAGCGCGCGGCGGGCGACGGAGGGCAGGTTGGTCGGGTGCAGTTTGGTGCCGCGCATCAGCATCCGCATATGCGAACCGATTAGCGCGTCGAGATCGGAGCCGGGATCGGTCAGGTAGCTTTCATCCTCGGCGGCGTACTGATCGAGCACGGTCTGAAGCGATCCGTTCGCATGGGCCGCGTCGAGGATTGCCGCACGGGCCGATTGAGACAGCGTCAGGCAGCGCCGCTTTTCGATGATCACCAGTGCGGCACGGGCCAGAACCCAGGCTCTGCCCTCGCCGATTGCCTCGATCTCGCCACGGCCAAACGAGTTGCGCAGGGCAAGATCCGCCAGTTCCGGCGTCGGTTCGGGCATGCTTGCCGTTGACGCCGCATATCCCTGAAGCACCCCCTGAACGGCCCGTTCGCCAAGTTTGGCGATGTGATCGAGCGCTTTTTCGCCTGCCGCCCTTGTCAGCGTGTTCCGGAACTCCGGGTCCGACAGGGCCTTCGACAGGTCAAAGCCGGCGCGCCGTTTCATAACGCGGCCCCTTCTGACATGTTGCTGATTTCCATCGCGACGAATTGCTGCGCCACCGGGAGTACCGGGATCGACTGGCTGTCCGAAAGGGTTTTGGAGGCGGCCAGCAGGTATTGCGCGCGTTCCCGCAGATCTGCCTCGGACCGGTCTTGGCCGCGTTCGCGGGCGGCGGCCTCAAGCGTGCTGAACAACGCGTCCTCGGACAGAACATGCGGGTCGAGCTGTTCGATGGTCATCTCGGAATCGGTCAGGAAGGTCGGTGCGCGTCCGAGGAACAACCAGCGAAAGCGTCTGATCGTCGGATCCACCATGGATTCGTCGGTATCCGCGCCAACCAGGCCCGAGACGAAGTTCGCCACCTCCCGCGACATCGGCATGTCGGCCAGATCGTCGAGGACCACCCAGCAGGTCCGCCAGTGGTCGTCGCGGTGCCGGGCCACAAGCGTCATGAACCATTGCGGCATCTTATGAGAGCTCCAGCGGTCGATCTTGTCGCCGTCATCGGCGCCGTCGGGGAGGGTGGCGGCAGGACGCCGGGGCGGGTTGCGTAACTCTGCCTCGGGGATGCCGAGGGAGGTACCGATCACCAGCGCCAGCTCTTCGGGCCGTGACGGCAGAAGGAGGCTGTCGCCGCCAAGCGGAACGATCCGGTTGCGTTCCTCGCCCGAGAGCATCGTTTCCACAATTTCGAGGGTGAAGGAGAGGCCGGTGGCATCGTCGCCGACGGGATAGGCGACAAAGATACGGTCGCGGCGCTGCAAGACCGGGCTGTCTCGCTGCAACGCGAACATCATCCAACTGATCAGCCGATCGCGCCCGATGATCGGCACGAGCGTCCCGTCGGCCTCGTCCACCTTCCAGGGCCGGATCCGGCCCGGCAACGGTGTATCTCCGGCAGTGGGCAGGATGTTGCCGGGAATCCGGTCCAGGCGGATCGCCTGATTGGCCTTGAACACGCCGTTGGGTTTCACCGCGGCGTTGTGCAGGGCGATGATGCCCGTATCGGGTACGATACACGGCGCGCCGGACGATCCCTGGCTTGTCGATGCTTCGCGGTAGCGGACGCGGGTCTTGCACCGCGAGGCCTCGGTGATCCGTCCGAAGGAGAACTTCATCTCGAACCCCTGCGGATGCTGCGGCACCGCTATTCGGATGTCGGGATCGTAGTTCGCATCGGTCAGATTGCCGATCCTGAACCAGCCGCGCGCCTGCGTGCCCCGGCCCGGAATGCTTTGTTCGCCTACGGGCTCGGTCAGGCGCACCACCGCGTAATCAAGTCTCTGGCGCAGTTCAAGGACTTCGGCGTCGGTCGGAACGTCGATCTTGCCGTCGCGGTCATAGGCCGGGCTAGAACCGTGCAGCCAATCGGGATCGGCAAAGCCGACCACCTTGTAGCCGGCGGCGTTCCGGAGCGCCTCGAAACCCTTGGGCAGGTGTCCCTGTTCATAGTCGAAGACAGCCTGAAAGCGTTTCGGCACTTCGTTCTGTCCCATCAGGCTGATCAGGTCGTCGAAGACGTGCATATTGGTCAGGATCAGGTCAGGACCGATCAGAAAGCCCGTGCCAAATTTGCGCCCGCCGCGATAGTCGCCCACGAGGCAGCAGGTGCGCGGACCGTCCACATTGGTCATCCTTTGCAGGTCGGGTCCCGAAAAGAAGTTGTCGCGCGACGAGAACAGGCCTTCGTGGTTCGGTGTCCGTTCCTCCACCGCGCCGAGGATGCCGGTCAGTTCATCCTGAAAACCCTGCTCATAATCGACCCGGTTCACGAGGCGGCGCACGAAGTCGTAGCCGGCCTTGTCGCTGACCCCGTTGATGCGTTCCAGAAGTATCTGGGTGACCTCGCGTACCGGATCCCCGGTGCCCGCCTGGGCCAGCTTGCTTAGGCGGTGAACCTCATCGTCATCGAGCAGCAGTTCAGCGCCGAAACGTATCAGCTTGAGTGGCACATGGAACGCGGCACAGGCTTCTGCGACTGCCGAGATTTCCTGTGCGGTCAGTTTCATTGGCGGCTCGCGGCGAGCAATGGGCCAAGCGTATCGTGCCCGCGCAGGGCCGAGGCCGAGATGGCGCGGTTGCCGTGAATGCCGTCGCCCCAGTAGTGCAGGGCGGCGATTTCCGTGGTGGCGAACCCATGGACCGCTCCGCCCGAAAACCCGCCGATGGTCGAGGCGTCGTGGACCACGTGGACCTGCCCGGGGACGACCGGATCCATCAGCATCCCGAAGCTGACGCGTTTGCGTTCGTCGGGATCGCCGAACACCAGGCGGATATCATCGGGCACGACGGGGAGTTTGCCAGGATGACCCACGACATAGAGGCGGTCGATGTCGAATACATCGCCGGACGAGACCGAGAGCGGCGTCGGCGCCGGGGCACCGCCATCGGCGGGTGCGATCTCGATCAGTGCGGCGTCGACCGGATCGGTATCGGCCGCGACGAAGGGCACGCCTGTGACGCGGTAGCGGATCTCGCGCTCCGGCCCATCGTCGAAAGCGAAATCCAGTTCGATGTCATAGCTGCGTTTCAGACGCGCCGCGGTCGTGCCGGGGCGACGCCGGACCAGTCGCACACCGCCATTTGTGGGCAGAAGAACGTGCCGGTTGGTCAGGGCCAGCCGATCCGAGATCATCACGGCGGTGCCCTGCACCCACTCGAACCGCGGCAGGAGACCGTCGCGGACCCGGAGGGCCGCTGCGGCGTTGGTCGCTTCCATCACCCGTTTGCGATGATCGTTGAACAGCATGATCCAGCGATCGGCATTCGGATAGATCCGCATGTCTTCGAGATTTGTGCCGATGACGCGGGCGGCGGGGCGGCCGCGCGTATGCACGACGGCTTCGAGTGCTGCGGCTTCTTCCATGGCAAGTGCGCCGGGTCCTGCGCCATCCAGTTTTTCGAGGCTGCGCGTCGCACGGGCGACGATGCCGCGGGCGATCCCGTCGATCTCGAGATCTCCGATCGTGCGGCCGTCACCCATGGAGACACGCAGGCGCGCGGCGATCCGACCTATGTCAGAGGCGCCCGGCGGACCGGTGATCGCCCCGGTTGTCTCGTGCACGCTTTCGCTGCCCGGCACGCCCGAGAAGAACCGCTGGACGCGCCCGGTGATGCCCCTCCGGTCGATCCAGTCCGCGGGCATCAGACCGCCTCCCGCAAAAGACCCGTTGCCGAAGGACCGCCCATCCGGGCCTTGAGACCGCGCGACAGGCCGACGGGCGGCTGCGCTTCGAGGTTGCGGTGGCGGATATTGCGGTAGCGGGCCATATCGAGGGCGACGCAAGCCAGCTCCAGCACCGATTGCGGATCGCCCACGGCTTGCGCGGCGGCTTCGGCGCGACCGGGCGCACCGGCCTCGCGGAAGATTTCGAGTATTTCGCGTTCGACGCTTTGGATATCCGGTGCGGCTGTTTCAGGAGCACCGGCCGCGGCAGGGTCGGTCGCGATGAACGCATCGGCATCGACGATACCGGCCCCGTAGCGGTCGGTGTCGAACCCGGGCGGCACGCGCACGGTAGCGCGCAGAAGCCTGCGGAACAGGTCCTGCAGCGTTTCGCCCCGTGACAGCGCGGAGATCAGCGCATCGCGTCCGTGATGGGACAGCCAGCAGGCAGCGACACCGGCCAGCATCGCCGTGGCAAAGGACGTGCCCTGACCGCCCGACACCCTTGCCGGATCGCCCGGATCGCGGGCGTCGGCGCGCAGGACGAACTCTGCCGGGGCAGAGATATCAACGCTGCGCCCCCGGCTGGACCCCTGCCATGGCCGGTCTTTCGCGTTCACGCCACCGACCGCGACAACTTCACGGTACCGGGCGGGCCAGACGACGGAGCCCACGCAGTTCCCCGCCGCTGCCAGGACGATGATGTTCTGGGCCACGGCCTTGCGAATGGCGGCGCGGAGCGCGCTGCTGGGGACGCCGCCGAGGCTCATGGTAATGACATGGGCCCCGTTCAGGCGGGCATGGTTCACCGCTGCGGCGACGCGGCTTTGTTCGAACCGCACGACGCTGCGAAGCGCGCGCAGCGGCACGAGGTCTGCCTTGGGGGCCGCCCCCGTTACCCGGTGCGAAGCGGGGCTTGCCGCGACGCTGCCGGTGGCGGTGCCATGACCCAGATTGCCCGAACCGCTCATCGGATCGACCGGAGGTGTGCCCCGTTCGACGAAGTTTGCTGCCCGGGGATCGTCGGCCAGACCGGAGGGGATATCGGGGTGGTTGCGGACGACGCCCGTGTCGGGCTGGAAGATCACGCTGCCCGCCCCGCGGGCCGGACGGCCCGCGGCGTCGGATCTGTTCCACGCGTCTGGCAATTTCAGCCGCTTGATCGCCCAATCGGCATCCGCTGGCGCCTTGTCCTCGTCCGCCCAGCACCAGAAGGCGATGTTACCGCCTTCCGCCGTTCCGTCGGGTGGCGAGAGCGGATCGCTGTCGTAGTAGCGGGTGCCAAGATCCGGTTCGACGGCGATGGCATCGGTGAGGGCGCGCAGGGTACGCGCCACGTCGAACAGGTCGGCCCTGTCCGCTTCACCGATGCCGGGGATCTCGACCAGCCTGTAACGGTCGAGTTCCCCGTCCCCCTCGACCTCGCCGTCGAAGAGCGGCCCGACCGCGAGGTCGATGCCGAGTTCATCTGAAAGCTGCTGCTGCAGCGTGCCGTCCGGAACGGGCTGGCCCAGTTCAAGGACGAAGCGCGCCGGATCGGTGTCGTCGTCGCCGGACTGACTTTCGCGCCAGAATTCGAGTATTTCCTCGATATCGGCCAGCGCGTCTGAAACCGCCTGATCGGGCGCCGCCCGACCGGGATCGGATGCGCCGATCTCCGCTGCGGCGGCCAGTCTCACGCCATCGGGGCTTCCGTACATATCCGCCTTTCGGATCGCCGCGTCGAAGTCGAAGCCCGACAGCTTTTCGAGTGCCGTGACCGGCTGCATGAAACGAACAGCGCTTTCCGGCAGGTCAAACTCGCGCGGCATAGCCAGAAGGTCCTGCCGGAGCAGAAATCCATAGGCGCGCAGATCGTTGCCCTTGCGGGCGACGATCAGCTTCCAGTAGGCGCGCGGGATCTGCAGCACATCGGCACCGGCGGCACCGACCTCCGGGTCGTCGGGCTCGAGCACCGGGCCTGAGAAAACCGACAGCTGCGTGCCGTCATTCTGACCCGCGACATGGGTTTCGAGATCGCCCCACCCGTCGCGGATGGGGCGGGTGGCGGCAATCTTGGGTGCTCGGTTCGTGACGTGATAGCAATCACTTACGGCATATTGAAGTTCGAGTTCTCCGTCGCCCCACGCGACGTCTTCGCAGCGCACGAAATGCCCTGAAACGATCGGTGCGGGGTCGCCGCGGAACGGGCTTTCGGGCAATTGCGCCGAAGGATCAATCCGCGGGTCGCACATCCAGCGGCGCGCCTGGGCCGCCGTCAGGCCCCTGTCGCGGTAGGTTCCCAGATCGACATTGGCCGCTGTCATCGCGGCAAGGCGGCGGTCGGCATGCATGAAGACCGAGAAGTGATGGTAATGCAGGATCCGTTCGCCATCGAGGGCCTGAACCAGCTTCTCCGGCTCGCGCGGGACCGGCAAACCGGTTTTCGCGCCCAGAAAGTACGGGTCGTATCCGCGCCGGGTGCTGTAATCGGGATCGTGGGCGAGCGCGGTTTCCACACTGCCGGGCCGGGCAATCGAAACCTGCGTCTGATCCTGGCCCAAGCGGATCGATATCTCCAGCGGGATGGTCAGTTCGGTCCCGCCCCGGGCCATGGCCCGGACCGGCTGTTCGGCCTCCTGTTCGCCGATCTCGGGGGCTGCGATCTCACGCCATGCCGCCTCCCACGGAGCGGGACCGGGTTCGGGGACGGCCGAGAATCGGACGCCCGCATCGATCACCCGGCCATCGAGGGCAAGATCACCCGCCGCGACGGCATAGTTCGCTTGGAGATAACGGCCGCCGAAATGCAGCGCGATGACCCGGCCCGATGCGATGTCGATCACGCACGACCCGGAATTGCCGCCCAGCGTGGAACTGTCATGGGTCGGTGCAGAAACGATCCGGTCGTAGCTGTTGATCCTGGCGCGGCCCCGCATCTTGCCCGGTTGCAGACGTTTGATACCGTAAGCGCCGCCAAAGACGCTGTGCTGAACATCATGGGGATTGCGGACATCGAAGGCGGGATAACCCACGACCGCAATGTCGCGGCCCACGAACTCTTCGGGATCGGTTATCTCAAGCGTCAGGGGCCTGTGTCCCGCGGGCAGGCCGTCGATCTCGAAAAGCGCCATGTCCCAGAAAGGGTGGACCATCAGAAGGCGCGTGGCCGAGATCGGCTCATGCGCCGTGTCGCCGCGTTCCCGGTGGAAATCGACGGCGCCCCCACGGCCCGGAATGAAGTGCAAGCCGCGGGTTCCCAGACCTCCGGCAAAAAGCTCGGCCACATGGCGGTTGGTCATCAGAAGACCCTCGCCCACGACAAAGGCGGTGCCGCCGTAAGGGGCGGTCGGATGGCCGGGAATCTCGACCCGGCCGATACTGGGAAAGGTCGTTTCGAGCCGGGCCAGTGTCGCGGGTTCGTTCAGATGCAGCCAACTGGCATGGGCGGCGGTATAGGTGCCGTCGACGATGTCGATTGCGGGCCGTTTGTCGGGAATGATGATCGCCTCAAGCGCGAATTCCTCGCGCGGGGCAAGTCCATGACCAAGCGCCAGTTTTTCAAGAATGGGGCGTTCCAGTTCCGAGGTTCCGCCCGGTCCGGCGTTCTCCGGTATCGCTTCGACAAGCTCGTCCAAGCTGCCGCTTTGGGCCACGTCGCCAAGGTAACGCCTGGCACGTTCTGTGCGATTGCCGGTCATGTCCGTTTTCCCCTCTTCATTATGCTCCTCACCCAGCGCAACCGGCGCCGGGCGGAATAGTCGGGGAGGTTGGGGTGATGCACTCGTCACGGGAGCAAGAACGCATGCAAATTAGACCCAACCTCCCCACCGCCCGAAACAACACTCGGACGGTATGGGCCGATCCCGGAACCCAACACACACTTGGGATCGGCCTTTAACGGATCACTCGAGAACCAACGCGAATTTCAACCACTTCTCGATCGTGTCGATCGGCGTACCGTCCGGGGCCCGAAGCGGGCTCATCTCGGGCGTGAAGCTGGTCGACAGGGCCGAGTCCGGATCGTCGAGCATGACGGCGATGAATGTGCTGGCGACGATCCAGCTGCCCACATCCCCCAGACGATCGCCGCCTGCCGCCTCCGCTTCGGCGAGACAATAGAACCAGAGCGGTGTCCGCTCGTGGAGCTTTGCGTCGCTGTTGCGCAGGAACGCGGCCATATCAGGTTTGCCATCGAGCAGGGTGGCCACGTCGGCCACGGGATCGCTGCTGAGCGCGCCGATGGATTTCAGATGCGCGTGAAGCGCCTGACCCGTTGGCAGCCGGAGGCTGAGTCCGCGGCGCAGGTTACGACGTGCAAGATGCCGGAACAGACCTTTCAGCCGCGCCTCAGCAGGGTCGGTCTCGTCGAACTCACTGCCTTCGTTGAGCATGTCGCCAAGGGGCGGTGCCAGAAGCGTATCCAGCGACCGCGCCGCGCGCTGTGGCCCGCCATCACTGAAGGATGTGTCGGTGGTCACGAACCGCGACCAGTCGATCACCCAGTTTTCCGGCAGACGATCGGAGACTATCCCCGCATCAGCGCCCAGACCGCCGCCGCCGGTGAAGGCGAAGAGCAGGTTGAACGGTGCATTCGGGATGATTCCGCCGGGACGCCCGAAACTCTTGTTATAGTCGTATATGTTGCGGACCATTGTGTGGCCGAACCGGAAGGCCGCAACCGAGAATTCAAGCGGGATCACATCGCCCAGTGTCCGGTTGCCGACCCGGTCGTTATAGGCGTCGCGGAAGTCGAAGAAGTGCTTGGCGCGGTTGGCCAGGATCCCGTCGACGATTGTGGGATCACAAACCGTTTTTAGATAGCCTTGGATGGCAAGCCATTGATAATGAAGCGTTGTCAGCGTCTTGGCTGAGTTGAAGTCGGCGATCCAGCCTGTGTGGTTCTCGGTGAGAAAGTCGACGACGCGATTGTGGAACCGAAGAAAGCTGAGATGAAACTGCGCGACGATCAGGTTTTCGTCATTGCGCATGTCGCCGATGATGGCGCGCTTGTCGAGCTTGGTCCTGAACTCGGCGAAATCCGCTGCAGACAGGCGCTGTTGTGCGATCTTGAGGTAGGCGTCGCGCACGGATTTCTCGACCTGTCCGAAGCGGGGCAGGTCGCGATGGGGATCAAGGTCATCGGGCAACGGTCCGTCGGGGCCGGCCGTCCCGACACGCATCTTGTCGGTCAGGATGGGGTGGCGCATCCCCGAGATCACGGTTGCAACCTCGGCCTCCAACCCTTCGGCAACCCCCGCGCCCACGGCGACGCCGCCATATACGCTGTCGAGATCGAAGCGCGGCGTGCGGGCGTTTTTCAGCATCGTCTCGATGTCGGCGGCGGAAAAGACCGGCGAACCCGGATCGATCTGTGAAATAACGGTTTCCCGGTCGGTCCGTGCCGTCAGTTCGTGGTCCAGAAACTGACCCCAATAGGTCATGATCGCTGGCAGGCTGCCGTCAGGTGTCGCGTCAATGTCGGGAGGTGATGCTTCCGACGGCACCATATGGTTGCCCAAAGCGTCGAGTTCGGAGACGCAGTCGTCGGGCAGATAGTCGGATGGGTTGCCGCTGGGCGGCATGAAGTACCCAAAATCCGCGGCCTCATCGACCGAAATGTCGGCGCCGGCCGGTATCACCGATTCCGTCATTGCCTCCTGCCGTGAGCGCGGCGCGGCGGTGCGTGAATCGCCGCCATGTGATTGCATCAAAAGGCTCATCCTGAATGTTCCTCATGCTTAAATGTTCAGGAACGACGCCAAGGGTGACCTAGCGGAATGACGTCGCGTTAACATGAGTTAACGTTAGGAAAACAGCGGCGGGTGTGTGAGTGAATTGAGTGGGAATTTGGCGGGAACGCCGACGTTTGCTTTTACGTAGCGTAAACCAGTGTGTTAAGGTCTTTTGGGGGTTCTGAAACGGACGAGGCGGCGATGGCATCCGATGGCTATCAACTGACGCTTTTTGGCACGCCGCGACTTGTCGCGCCGTCCGGTGATGACGTCACGCCGCGATTGCGGAAGGCGCAGGCTTTGCTGGCCTTCCTCGCGCTTGCGGGCGAACAGCCCGTGTCGCGCGAAAAGCTCCAGAATTTGTTGTGGCAGGACCGGATGCCCGATCAGGGTCGCGACAGCCTCAAGAAAGCACTGGGCGATATACGAAAGTCCTTCAAGGATGCAAAAGTCAGTCCGCTTCAGACCGATGGCGGACCGGTGCGTCTGGACCTGTCGGAGATCGCGGTGGATGTGCTTCAGGCGCCGTCACCCGATCAAAGCGGCCTGTATCAGCCGAAGCTTCTTGATGGTCTGGGTCTGCGCGAGCGGAACTTTGACAAATGGCTGAGCAGTGTTCGCAAGCGGCTTGAGTGGCGGCATCAGTCGGGCAAGGTCCTTTTGCCGGGGGCAGCGGATGCCATGGGCGGCGGCAGGCCGTTTCTGCGGATCGGTCTGGACGAGGCGTTGGGGGGCGGGTCGACCTCGGCAAGCGGACATTTGGTCGATGTTCTGCTCGCCGGGTTGCGGCGGGCGCTTTTGTCCACCGGGGTTTTTGAAATCATAGATTTTCGCCGGGCAGCGCCCAATGCCGACCGATCCGGCATCGACATGTGGCTGAGGTTGAGCGCGGTGAGTTTTCCCGACGAGGTGATGGTTGATCTGAGCCTTGCCAGCGCCGATGGACGCCAACTGATCTGGTCAGTCAGCGATGTGATGGAACTGGGGTCGCTGACCCCGGTGAAACTGAATGCTCGGGCGGCCACGATGGCGGATCAGATCGCCGAGCGGGTGCGCAGTGCCGAAGGTGTTTTCGGGGAACGGCATGTTCTGGCGCGCGCGGCCCTGCAGGCGATCAGCCAGATGTTCTGTATTTCGAACCAGGATCTGGACTCGGCCGAGGTGACTCTGCGCGAGGTGACGGAGGCGCTGGGATCATCGTCGCTTTATGCCTGGTATGCTTATCTGGCGGCGTTTCAGGTGGAAAAGAAGGGCCGGGCCAATTCGCCCGAGGTGCTGGACAAGGCTGACTATCTTGCGGCAAAGGCGCTTGAAATCGATCCCACAAATCCTCTGACACGGGCGCTTGTGGCCCATGTTCAGAGTTTCGTTTTGCGCGATCTGGACACGGCAGCAGAGCTTCTGGAGCCGGTACGCAACATGACGAGCCAGAACGTGATGCTCGCCGATACCTATGGTCTCGTGAAGTTCTACAAGGGCGACTATGCCGAGGCGAAGAAACATGCCGAGATCGCAGCCGAGCTGGGTCGCTGGAACCCGTTCCGCTATGCATTCTCGACCTCGGTGGCCATGAGCAAGCTGATGATGGGGGATTACGAAGGGGCAGTCGGATCGGCGCGCAGCGCGCTTGCCCAGCATCCGTTGAGAAACGGGCACCGGTATGAGCCCACACTGCGGACTCTGGCTGCGGCCTATGCGTTTAACGGGCAGCCTGAGAAGGGGCGTTTCGCGATTGAATTGCTGGAACGTCAGATAGGGAAGAGTGCGTTGGATACGCTGGCATCCGCTGATGATGCGCCATTCCCGAACATTGAAGTTTTGAATACCATTAAGCAAGGATTGGAAAGACTGAATGTCTGACGTTTTATTTCTTCCGAATTTTCGAATTACGCAGAATGGGGACATTTTTTTAGGAAATACGGCAGAGGAGATATCGCGCGATATTGTTTCGCGTCTCAGGCCGGGATTGTCGGAAGAGGCGGGTCCCGAAGCGGCTGACACCATTGCCGGGCAGATCGAAAGCCAACTGGCATCGGACCTTCAGGATGGACGAATGGCCGGACCACCGGTTCTTCGAGTGAGTTCCGGGAACGCGCAGTCGCGCTCTCGTTCGAGGTCACGATCGCGCTCAAGATCACGTTCACGGTCAAGGTCGCGCACATCGATTCAGGCTCTCGGGAGCGATGGCGGAATGACTCTGTCGAATGCCGTGTGGCACGAGTTGCGCGAACTGACGCTGACGCGCTTTCCGTTGGATCGCAAAACAGCCTTGCCGTGGGAAAACCTGCCGGTTCCGGCGCCGCCCGGCGCGCTTCACACGGAGCAGGAGCTGAAGGATCTTCTGACCAAGGAGGACGCGCTTTATAGCGATCCCCTGCGGCGGGCGGAAATACTCGATCAGGTGTCGTCGGCGCAGATCACAGAAGTTCTTCGTCCGCTGGGCATATCGGATCCCTCTGAGGCGCCCCGAACCATGAACCTGATCCAGACTGTTGTCGATATCACCGAGCGCGTGGGCTATGTCTATAAACGCAAGTTTTCACGGTTGAGGCCCAATCAGGTGGCCCCCTGGCTACGCCCATTCCTAGGGAACCCGGCGCATTTGTCTTATCCGTCAAACCATAGCTTTCAGATGTTTTCGGTTGCCGAGGTCATGACGCGGCTTTTGCCGGAGCTGCCCGGAACGACAGAGCTGTTTTATGTGGCGCAGCGGGTGGGTGAGAACCGTGAGATGGCGGGGATCCACTATGCGTCCGACAGCTATGTTGGCCGCGAGCTGGCGCGGATGTTTTCACCGTATCTTGTTTACTCTTGCCGTCACCTGATGCGTGACGCGCTTCAGGAATGGAGCTGAGCCATGAAGTTTTCACGTGACGCATTTTATCTTTGGCATCTTGAGCATGTGGGCGTTCTGCGCCGTCAGGACGCGGGATTTCTGACCCCGCACTGGGATCTCGCGAAGGAGGCAAAACCAGTTACCGTTGCGCTGATCGACAGCGGGATCGATGTGGGCCATCCCAATCTGGGTGGAGCGATTGAGGCGCCCCAGGTGGATTTCGGGCCGCGGATGCAGGGTGCGGTATTCGTCCCCTACGGTGAGACGATCAACGCGATCCGGCGTGCTCTGGAGTTTGACGCACCGTCCGAGACGGCCCTGCGCGAGGCTGTGGCGGGCGCAACGGCGGATATCGAGGGTCATGCGGCATCCGTCGGTCTGGACCTGGCAGAGTTGAAGGCGCTTGTTCAGGCTGCCGAGGCCAGTGCCGACCTGGACGCGCTTGTGGTAGCCTGTCAGACGCTGCTGGACGCTTTGCGGACCCCTGCGAGTGTCGCCGCACCGCCCGGCGGTCCCGCGGCGCTTAGCGCGGCGGATCAGACTGCGGTTGCGGCGCTTGGCCTTGGTGCCAGCGATACGACGGCGGTCGAAGATGTCGCCAAGAGCCTTGCGGGAGGACCAGAGCCGATCGAGTTGCAGGACCCGTCGCGTTACTTCGGAGCGCATGGCACGGCATGTGCAGGTCTGGTGGGCGGTCGTCCCGCAGAGCCCGGCCCGGCGGCACCGGTGTTCTTCACCGCGCTGCCTTATTACGGGGTGAACCCCTATTGCCGGATCGTGTCCTATGCCACGCCCTTCAGCCATGAGATCCGTCCGGTGCTGAACGCGCTGGTTGCGGCCTATCTGTCGGGCGCGGAGGTGATCCTGATGCCGCGTGGCCTGCCCGATATCGTGGCGCGGGGTGCGCTTGCCGCCAGCCGGTCGCGCAATACGCGGATCGATCACGACGATCCGACAGTGACCGTACCCGAAGATCAGGCGAATTTCGCGCGATTGAAGGACGATGCGGCCCTTCTGGAACAGGTTCTGACCGCGATTGCGCGCCAGCGCTATGTGGTGCTGGCCGCCGGGAATGAGGGTCTTTCGGATCGGGTCGGCTATCCGGCCTCGAAGCTGGTTGGTGTGCCCGAGGTGATCATTGTGGGGGCCGAGACGTCGGACGGACGCCATGCGTCCTATTCGAACGGGGTGGATCTGGGCGACCGGCTTTTGTCGGTTGTCAGCGACGATGCGATTAGTGTGGATGCCGACGCCTATGGGATCGATCCCACATCGGCGGATGGATCGGACTTTGATTTCTCGCCGCATTTCCCTCCGGGGGCGGAAAGCGAGTTCTCTCCCTGGGCCCCGCTGACTTTGGATGTGCGGGGGGCCTATGGCTATGCCGCGTCGAACGAGGCCGATGCGCCGGACTATGACGACGGTATAGATCGCGGGGCGATTTACACTTTGTTCGGCGGTACATCGGCAGCGTCGTCTATCGGGGCGGGTCTTGTGGCGCTGTTGCTGCAATCGGGCAAGCTGACGGGACCTGTGAAGTCTGCAGCCGAGGTTGCGGACCTGTTGGAAGCCGAAGGGCTCGGCTAGCCTCTACCGTGAACAGTCAGCCCGCCTGATCAGGCGGGCTGCACCTTGGCCGCGTCGCGGGCCAGTGCTTCGCGCGTGGCCGTCCGCCTGTACCACATGGTGATCAGCGACGATGTGATCACGATGAACAGGCTGTAGAGGATCGGGATGAACAGAACCTCCTGCTGCTGGATGCCGGTGAAGGACAGGGTGACGACAAGCGCGGCCAAGGGGCCATTCTGGATGCCTGTTTCAAGGCTGATCGTGCGGGACCGATTGGTGTCCTGCCGCAGACCACGCGCCAGCCAGTAACCCAGAAGCATTCCCGTCAGACCGATCGAGATGCTGGCGGCATAGACCGTCGGGCCGGTATCGAGCAGCATCTGATAGTTGCGCGGAATCCATGTGACGATCAGGAACAGGATCACCAGAACGCCGATGATCGAGCCGACGAGTTCGATGGTTGCGCCGATATTCGGGTTGAGCTTGCGCAGGAACATGCCCAGTGCCGTGGGGACCAGGAGGACGACAAGGATCGGGGCGACGCTGGAGGCCGGGATCACGTAGTCGCCCGAGACGCCCGCAAGGTCGCTATAGAAGGACAAGAGCAGCGGGACCATGACGACCGCGACGATGGTCGAGACCGTCGTCATCATGATCGACAGTGCCAGAACGCCCTTGCTGAAATAGGCGAAGATGTTCGAGGTCGTTCCGCCCGGCATACAGGCGATCAGGATCAGCCCGACGATCATCGGGGGCGGCAGGTTCAGAAGCACGGCGAGCGTGTAGCCCACGAACGGCATGATCGCGAACTGGCTGAGCAGGCCCACGAGGATGCCCTTGGGCTTGCGGAACGCGATGCGAAAATCGCGGAAGGTCATGCTGGCGCCCATGCCGAGCATGATCACCATCATCATCACGCCCAGAAGCGTTGTTTCGGTGGGGGTCAGCATTGCGCGCTCCGGGCCTGAACTGGGGTTGCTCTTGTCATTTTCCGGCAAACTCCTCGCGCACTTCGGCTTTCAGATCCTTTCGGAGGATCTTGCCCACCGGCGATTTGGGAAGCTCGTCGCGGATCACGACGGAGCGGGGCACCTTGTAGGCGGCCAGAAGTGTCTTGCAGTGGGCGATAATGTCCTTCTGGGTCAGCTCTTCCTTGACGTCCGGATTCTGGACGACATAGGCCCGTGGCGCTTCGCCGGTTTTCGGGTCGGGGATGCCGACCACGGCGGCCTCCAGCACCGCATCCATCTTGGACAGGGCGTCTTCGATCTCATTCGGATAAACGTTGAAGCCCGACACGACGACCATGTCTTTCTTGCGGTCGACGATCTTCATGAAGCCGTCTTCGTCCATCACCGCCACGTCGCCGGTGAACAGCCATCCCGACTGCAGGATCTGATCGGTTTCCTCTTGCCGCTGCCAGTAGCCGCGCATCGTCTGGGGGCCCTTGACGGCCAACTCGCCCGGCTCGCCGGGGGGCACAGGCTTGCCGTCGTCGTCGACCAGAACCACGTCGGTTCCGGGCACGGGAACTCCGATGCTTCCGGGTCGGGTGGCGCCGGTAAACGGCGTCACGCTGACCAGCGGCGATGTCTCGGTCAGCCCATACCCTTCGGCAATGGGTGTTCCCGTCGTGACCTTCCAGCGGCTTGCCACGGATTGATGGAGCGACGTGCCGCCCGCGATCGACGCGACGAGCGTCTTCGGCGGGTATGCGGTGAACCATTCTTCGTTCAAGAGGCCGTTGAAGAGCGTATTCACGCCGGTGATCCAGCTTACCGGATAGTTTTCGATGGCGCGTTGCAGGTTCTGGACGGGGCGCGGGCTGGGCACCAGAATGTTGCGCGCGCCCTCTTCGTAGAACGCCATCAGGTTCACGGTGAAGGCGAAGATGTGATAAAGCGGCAGGGCCGTCAGGACGCATTCGTCCTCGCCCAGATGGCTGCGTCCCATGATCTGTGTCTGGGCGATATTGGCGAGGAGATTGCCATGGGTCAGCATCGCGCCCTTGGCCACGCCCGTGGTCCCGCCGGTGTATTGCAGGAGTGCGAGATCGTCGTGCCCCAGACCTTCCCACCGGGTCGGGTGGTGGTCGGGCCCGGCGCGTCCGCTGGCGATGGCGTCGGACAGGCGCAGGACCGGGATGTCCAGCTTTGGAATGGGGGGGAGCGTCTTCGACCAGACCTTCTGGATCGTCCGGACGACGGCGTTGGGGATTGCGGGAAACATGTCCGAGACGCCGGCAAGGATGACGACGCGGATGCCGGTATCGGGAACGACACGGGCCAGCTTGTCGGCGGACATGTCGATGATGATCAGCACCTCGACGCCCGCATCGTTGAACTGATGCGCCATCTCGCCCGCGGTATAGAGCGGATTGGTGTTGACCAGAACGCAACCGGCCTTGAGCACCCCGAAGGCCACCACCGGATAGGGCAGGCCGTTGGGCAGTTGCACGGCGACGCGCGCACCGGGGGCAAGACCGCAGTTATGGATCAGGTAAGCCGCGAAGGCATCGGACAATTCGTCAACCTGTGCATAGGTCAGCGAGCCGTTCATGCCGTTCGGCACGACACAGGTGAAGGCGGTCTTTTCGGCGTGCTTGTGCGAGGCCCGTGCCACCAGATGCGCGAGGCTTTGATGGGGGGACGGGTCCAGGACTGGAGAGATGTCGGTGCCGTAGGTGGAATGCCACGGGCGGGTGCCCGAGTTCTCTGAAATCACTTTATCCTCCCGCTCGCCCTCTGAGTGACGTTAGATTTATGCAACATTATCGTGTCGTTACGGCGGCGTGTACCGTTTCTTTGTGTTTTCATGCCCAAGATTTGCGGCGTTCATACTTTTGCGTGCTTCCGGATAAGTATTTGCAATATATAAATTAATCAACGATGCGAGATGTTTCCGACCGGCTGGCGAACAAGGTGACGTTGGGGCATATTTTCGTTCTGCAGCGTGCGCATAGCTGGCATGCCAAAAAAACATGGTTTTGATGCCGTTTTTCTTTGAAATGTTAACCCGACTCGACTACGTGCGATTGGACGACAACACGGGTGGCAATTTCGCCGGGCTAACTTAGGAGGACGACATATGATCACACGCGATGATCTGATACGCGAATACCGTGCACGCGGCGCCTCTTGGCCTGCTTTGGTGCTGGTCTATGGCATCCTTGTCGGGACGCTTGCATGGACTGCGACCGCCATCGTTTAAACCAGCGTGATTTTCGGCGATGGGTCCGTAGGGTCGCATCGCAACAAACCCCAGAACAGCAAACGCCGCGAGCACCCTCGCGGCGTTTTTTGTCCTGCTGTGCAGTGGGGTCAGACGCTTGCGGACTCGCCCACATTGTCGACGCCACGTTCCTCCAGGAGCGTCGTCAGCCAGTTCGGGTCCATTTCGGGCACCGATGACAACAGAAGGTCGGTATAGGGGTGGTGCGGTGGCTGGAACATTTCGTCCTTCGGCCCCTGTTCCACCACCTTGCCGTATTGCATCACCACAACCTCGTCGGCGATCGAGCGCACCGTCGCCAGATCGTGGGTGATGAACATGTAGGCGAGGTTCAGCTCTTTCTGCAGCCTGTCCAGAAGGCGCAGGATGCCCTCGGCCACAAGCTGATCGAGCGCCGAGGTGACCTCGTCACAAATGATGAACGTGGGTTCCGCTGCCAGCGCCCGTGCAATACCGATCCGCTGTTTCTGACCGCCTGAAAGCTCGGGCGGATAGCGGTTGTAGTACTGAGACGGCTCAAGCTCGATCAGGTCGAGAAGTTCGTCCACCCGCTGTTTCAGGGCCGAGCCCGTGAGACCGGAATAGAACTGCGCCGGTCTGCCGATGATTTCGCTGATCTGGACCTTGGGGTTCAGGGCGGTATCGGCCATCTGATAGATCATCTGCGCCTGCCGCAGCTGGTCCCGGGTCCGGTCGGTGTATTTCGGGGGCAGAACCTCGCCCTTGAACTGAACCTCGCCCTTGGAGGGCGGCAGAAGGCCGGTGATCACCCGCGCGGTGGTGGACTTGCCCGATCCCGATTCCCCCACGACGGCGACGGTCATTCCCGCATAGACGTCGAAGGAAACGTCATCGAGCACTTTCGCGCCGCCGGTATAGGATGCGTCGACGCCCTTGACCGAAACCACGGGCGGCTGGCCATCTGTCGGCCGCTCTTTTTGCGGGCTGGCGAATTCGCGGACGGCCCAAAGGCTTTTCGTGTAGTCTTCCCTCGGGTTCGCCAGCATCTCTTCGGTCGAGGCTTCTTCGACTTCGTTGCCCTTCAGAAGCACTTTGATCGTGTCGGCCATCTGCGCCACGACTGCGAGGTCGTGGGTGATGTAGAGCGCCGCCGTGTTGAACTGGCTGACGATATCCCTGATCGCGGCCAGAACCTCGATCTGCGTGGTCACGTCAAGCGCCGTCGTCGGCTCATCGAAGATGATAAGGTCGGGGCGGCAGGACATGGCCATCGCGGTCATCGCCCGCTGTAGCTGACCGCCCGAGACCTGGTGAGGGTAGCGGAACCCGATCTCGTTCGGGTTCGGAAGGCGAAGGCGTTCGTAAAGCTCCATCGCGTCTTCCTGCGCTTCCAGTCGCTTCTGGATGCGGTAATGCACCGGAGCCTCGGTATGCTGGTCGATGATCTTGTGCGCCGGGTTGAACGAGGCCGCCGCGGACTGCGCCACATAGGCGATGCGCGACCCGCGCAGCGCCCGCCGTTCGGTTTCCGTGGCTGTGGTCAGTTCCATCCCGTCAAACTCGATCGATCCACCCGAGATGCGCGTGCCGTCCCGGGCATAGCCCATCGCGGCAGCGCCGATGGTGGACTTGCCCGCACCGGATTCGCCGATCAAACCCATCACCTCGCCACGGTGAAGGGTCAGGTCGACACCCTTGATGATGTCGACCCAGGTTTCGTCGGAATAGCCCTGAATCCGGAGGTCCCGGATCTTGAGAAGGACTTCTTTCTTCTTTTGCATGATTACTGCTCCTTCAGGCCGGAGGACCGGAACAACATCCAGTCGACGACGAAGTTGACCGCGACCGTCAATAGGGCGATCGCGGCGGCGGGGATCAGCGGAGTGATATCCCCGAACGAGATCAGGGTCGCGTTCTCACGCACCATCGACCCCCAGTCCGCGGTGGGCGGCTGGATGCCGAGGCCAAGGAACGACAGACCTGCAATCAGCAGGAACACAAAGCAGAATTCCAACCCGAATTCGGCCACAAGCGGCGCGGTCGAGTTCGGCAGGATTTCCTTGCGGATCAGGTACCAGTCGCCTTCACCGCGCAGCTTTGCGGCCTCGATATAGTCCATCACCACGACGTTGCCGGCAACGGCGCGCGTCAGACGGAAGACCCGCGGGCTGTAGATCACCGCGACCACGATCACGATGGTGGTCAGGTTCGTACCGAAGATCGACAGGATCAGCAGCGCGAAGATCAGGGACGGAACCGACATGATCACGTCCGCAACCCGGCCCATCAGCTGATCGAACCAACCGCCTTTGACGGCGGCCAGCAGACCCGCAAGCGCACCGGCGAGGAAGGCCAGCATGGTTGCGACCAGCGCAAGGCCCACCGTGTTCCGTGCGCCGTAGATGATCCGGCTGAACATATCGCGGCCCAGCTGATCGGCTCCCAGAAGCATGTTCTCGTCCGCTGGCGCGAAGGCCGAGGAGATCACCTCGCTTTCCCCGAAGGGCGCGATCCACGGGGCAAAGATCCCGGCGATGGCGTAGGTGAAGATCACGAACATCCCGAAGGCCGCGGTCAGGGGTGCGGTCCGCAACTCCTTGGCGACGCCACCCGAGGTGATCGCGATCAGGAATTCACGGAAGGCGTAGGACGTACCCGCCGCCAGCGCCAGCGCACCCGCTGCGGTGGTGATGAACCGAAGTGCGCCCACACCGCCGACGATGCCCACGACGAAAGACACCAGCGTCAGCGAGAACAGCAGCATGAAGACCGAGCGCTGCTTGTAGTAGGCCGCAAGGCACGACGCTCCGATCAGGAGCGCGTAGTAACCGATGACAAAAAAGCTCATGATACGCCCTCCCTATTTCGGATGCCGCAGACGCGGATTGGTGAGAATCGAGCCGACATCCGCTGCGAGATTGAGCAGGATGAATGTGGCGGCGAAGATCAGACAACAGGCCTGAACGATCGGGAAGTCGCGCTTGGCCACGGCGTCCACCAGAAGCTGGCCGATGCCGGGATAGACGAACACCACCTCGACCAGCACCACGCCGGTGATGAGATAGGCAAGGTTCAGTGCGACCACGTTGATGATCGGCGCCCATGCGTTGGGCAGGGCGTGCCTGACGATCACCTTCCAGGGCGGCGTGCCCTTGAGCCGCGCCATCTCGATATAGGGCGACGCGAGAAGGTTGATGATCGCGGCCCGCGTCATCCGCATCATGTGCGCGGTAACGACCAGAACCAGCGTCAGTGCCGGAAGGAAGGTCCGGTGCAGAAGCTCGGCGAAGGTCATGTCGGTCGACAGGCTTGCGATCGCGGGGAACATGCTGGTCTTGACCGCAAGGTACAGGATCAGGATGTAGCCCAGAAAAAATTCGGGGCTTGAGATCGAGGTCAGCGTCAGGACGTTGGCCACCCGGTCGAAGATCGAGTTCCGCAGAAGCGCGACGATGATCCCGAGGATGATCGCGAAGGGCACGGCAATAACTGCCGCGTAAGCCGCAAGGAACAGGGTGTTGACGAACCGGCCCGAAATCGCCTCGGTCACCCGGTCGCCCGAGATCAGCGAAACGCCGAAATCGCCCGTTACGGCGCCCGCAAGCCATTCGAGATATCGGACCGGTGCGGGGCGGTCGAGGCCCATCTGTTCACGCAAGGCTGCGACGGTCTCTTCGGTTGCCGCTTGGCCCAGTACGGCCTCGGCGATGTCCCCTGGCAGCAATTCGACGGCGAAGAAGATCAAGACTGATACGACAAGTAGCGTAAGCAGTCCCAGACCCAGCCGTTTTGCGACCAGCCCAAGGATATCCCCCATGTGTCCCTCCTGTTTTTTTGCCCCGCGATGTTTTGACGTGGCTTTATCCCGGTGTTTGGCCCGAGTCCTTGCCGGTAGCATGTCTTAGAAAATGCCGCCGATCAAATGAAGATCGGGCCGGTCGTTTGTGCGACCGGCCCGTTCATTTGCTTAAGCGAACCACCAGCGGCTTGCGCCTCGGCCCCCGTCCAGCTGCCAGCTGGCCGCGAGCTGTTCGTTATGCGCTACGTTGCCCTTCGTCGCATAGACGAAGTTCGGGAACATCGGCAGAACAGTGCCGCCATCTTCATGGGCGATCATCGCCATTTCGCGATACATGCCGGCCCGCGCGTCGTCGTTGAGCTCGGCCTTGGCCTGCAGCAGCAGTTCATTGAACCGCTCGTTCTGCCAGCGGGCTTCGTTCCAGGCCGCATCGTCCTTGTACGCCAGCGAATACATCACGTCCGGCGTCGGACGCGCGCCCCACTGAACCACGCACCACGGTTTTTTCAGCCAGACGTCCGAGTAGTAGCCGTCGTTCGGTTCGCGCACGACGTTGATGTCGATCCCGGCGGCCTTGGCCTGTTCGGAGTAGAGAACGCACATATCGACCGCGCCCGAGAACACGCTGTCGGCCACGCTCAGATTGACCGAGATGCCTTCGGCGCCCGCTTCGGCAAGCAGCGCGCGTGCCTGATCAGGATCGTAATCGTGCTGCGGGATGTCGTCCGGCCAATATGGCATCGCGGGCGAATGGTGGAAGTCGTTTGCCTTCGTCGCCGTACCGAACGCGATCTTCTCGATGATCTCGTCACGGTCGATCGCCAGCTTCATCGCCTTGCGCACCCGAACGTCATCGAACGGTGCCGTGTCGCAATGCATCGGCATGGTGATCGCCGAGCCCGAGGGCACGTTCAGGATGTTGATGCTGGGGTCGCGCTGCAGAAGGGCAAGGGTTTTCAGCTCAAGCTGCGTGACCGCGTCCACATCGCCCGTGACAAGCGCCGTCTGACGCGCATTCGGGTCGTTGAGGATGGTAATCGAGACCGCATCGAAATAGGCGCCTTCCAGGTGCCAGTCTTCATGACGCTCCAGTTCGAAGCCCACGCCGAATTCGCCCGACGTGATCTTGTAGGGACCGCAACCAAGGCCCGACTGCCAGTCGATCGTGCCGTCGTCATTGGCCGGGCAGATCGCCAGGTGATAGTCGGTCATCAGCCATGGCAGGTCGGCATTGCCGGCAGCCAGCTTGAAGGTCACGGCGGACTCGCCGCTTTTCACGATGTCGGTCACGTCGGCAAGAAGTGCCTTTGCGGCGGAGGTCGAGTCGTCGCCGCGGTGGTGGTTCATCGAGGCGATGACATCATCGGCGGTGACCTTGTTGCCGTTGTGGAACGTGGCGCGGTCATTCAACTGGAACGTCCATTCTGTCGCATCCGGTGTCGCGCTCCATTCGGTCGCGACGTCCGGCCCGAGCGACTGATCGGGCTCGATCAAGGTCAGGTAGGACCGGTAGGTATGCGCCAGAATAATGGTCGAAAAGGTCACGTAGGTGCCCGGATCGTGCGTGTCGGATGTGTTGCCGTCATGCGCGCCGATGCGGAACGTGCCGCCCGATTTCGGTTGCGCCGCTGCGGATTTGGTCCAGAGACCGGTTGCGGTGGTCGCGGTCATACCCGCGGCCATCGAGTAGTTCATGAATGACCGGCGCGAGATCCGACCCTGGCGGGCTGCATCTGCAAGGCGATCAAGCATCATCTGATCGTTCGACTTTTTCATAATGACTCCCTAGGCGTTTTTTCTTTGTTGTGGCCGCGTGGCGCGGCAATGAAAATGACCGTCGCGCATGGACCGACGTTCGGAATGCTCAAAAGCGACATGCGGTAAGCAAAACACGAAGAAACCGCGGCATCTACCCCGGGAAACCAATTTCTTTCAAATCCTTGTGAATTCTGGGTCCGCAACCCTGCGTAAACTGCGTCTGACGCCGGGGTCCTGATCTGGCGGCAAGGGTCAAAAACGACAGATAGGAGCGGTCCCGGTCGCGAATCGCCCAATCTAAGGTTGCGGAAACCCCCGAAAACCGCCGCGCCGGTGCTGCCCGGCGCGGCGGTTTCTGGTTTATGCGAAGGACCAGCGTTCCATCCAGCGTTCGCCATCCACATCCCAGTTCGAACCGAACTCTTCGCTTGGAACGACGTCGGGGCCGGTGGCGAAGACGTAGTTCGCAAACATCGGGATGATCGCGCCGCCGTCCTGATTCAGGATCAGCTGCATTTCGAAGTACATCTCGCGACGCTTGGCCTCGTCCAGTTCGGCACGGGCGGCGACCAGCAGCTCGTTGAACCGCGCGTTGTCCCAGAACGTATCGTTCCAGGCCGCGCCGGACGAATAGGCCGTCGTAAACATTGCGTCTTCGACGACCCGGCCGCTCCAGTAGACCGCCGAGAACGGGTGCTGCATCCAGACATCGGACCAGTAGCCGTCATTGGGCACGCGCGCGACGTCGAGGTTGATCCCGGCTGCGCTTGCGGAGTTCTGAAACAGCACCGCTGCATCCACGGCACCGGGGAAGGCCGCATCGGAGGCGGCCAGTTCCACGTCGAGGCTGTCGAGTCCGGCCTCTTTCAGATAGAACTTCGCCTTGTCCGGATCATAGGCCGTCTGCGGCATCTCGTCGTTGAAGAACCGCTGTCCGCGCCCGATTGGTACGTCATTGCCGACCGTGCCGTAGCCGAACAGGATCTTTTCGACCAGTTCCTCGCGGTTGATCGCGTGCTTCATGGCGAGCCGAACATTGGGGTCTGTGAAGGGCGCCTTGTTCGCCGACATGGCGAATGTGTAGTGCTGGTTGCCCGAGACCGAGTGGATGTTGATGCCGGGGTTGCGGGCCATCAGGCCGACGGTCTTGAGATCCAGCTTGTCGATGGAATGGACATCGCCCGAAATCAGAGAGGTGGTGCGGGCGTTCAGGTCGATGACCGACAACATCTCGACCGTATCGAAGAAGCCGCGGTTGCTGTTCCAGTCGTTTTCATGGCGGGCGAAGGTCGCGCTGACGCCGGGTTTGAAGTCCACCAGCCGGTAGGGGCCGCAGCCATCGCCGGACCGCCAGTCAATCGCGCCGTCACTGGATGGGCAGATCGTCAGGTGGTAATCGGTGAAGGTGAACGGAAAGTCGGCATTGCCGTCGACGAGGTCGAAGATCACCGTATCGCCATCGGCGCTGATATCGGTGATCGCATCCAGCAGAGGCTTGGCGGCCGAGGTTGAATCGTCGCCCATGTGGAAGCGGATCGAGGCGATCACGTCTTCCGCGGTGACCGATCTGCCCGAATGAAACTCGACGTCGCTGCGGATCTTGAAGCGCCATGACTTCGCGTCTGCGCTGGCCTCCCAGCTTTCGGCGACATCCGGTTCGAGCGATCCGTCGGTGCCGACCGCCGTCAGGAACCCGTGCGTGCCATGGGCCAGCGCGGTCATGAAGCCGTTCTCGTAAGTGCCCGGATTCAGGGTGTCGGTCGTCTGGCCGTGGCCCTTTGCCATCCGGAAGTTGCCGCCGCGTTTGCGCTCGGCCCGCGCCCGCCCGGGCATCAGCCCGGCGGACGCGCCGGCTGCCGCCGCCCCGACGGCCGCCGTTGTCGAAAGAAAGCGGCGCCGCGTGATCGGCCTTGCCGGTATGGTTCTGATCAGTCGTGTCATGTCATCTCCCCTGTTGACGCTTCGCGGGCCGTAATCCGCCTGACTGGCAGGTTTCTTGGTCCGCGGTCTGTCTTGCCGGGCATCGACCCGGGTCCCATGCGCTGTCGAAGCGCCCCCCGTATCTATATACAATACAGGCACCGGTGTAAGTATAGTCCGGCGCGGGTGCGGTTCTGAACGGGTCAATGACTGAAGCGCCGTTGTTTCGGGGCTGCGGCTGCCTGTGGCTCGCCGCACGATTTGGCGTCATGGCCGCCCTTTGTCTGGACATAGGCGGGCTTGCGCCACAGTGGTTTTTTTGTTGGACTGGACCGATAATCACGAATGGGCGTTACAATAGGCGCCCTAAATAAAGAAACATGGTGTGAAAAACGGCACCAACTGGGAGTAGACATGTCCAAACTCATCAAACCAATTCCCGCGCGCCCGATTTCGCGGCGGCGCTTTCTTTCGACAACAGCGGCCGCCGGAGCGGCGGCTGCAGGTCTTTCGACCGGACTGATACCGGCGCGCGCCCGGGCGCAGTCTCGCGGCGGCAACATTCGCGTTGCCATCGGTCACGGTCAGACCACCGATACGCTGAACCCCGGTACGTGGGAAAACGATTTCACGATTACTATGGCCTATGGTTTCTGTGGCTACCTGACCGGTGTGGCCCGCGACGGTTCGCTTGAACCCCAGGTCGCCGAAAGCTGGGAAGCCAGCGCCGATGCCGCCACGTGGCGGTTCAAGCTGCGCCCGGGCGTCACTTTCCATTCAGGTGCACCTGTTACCGCAGAAAACGTCATTGCTTCGATTTTCTTCCACATGGGTGAAGAGTCGACCTCGGCAGCCAAGCCGCTGCTTGAGGGGATCACCGACATCACCGCCGATGGCGATACGGTTGTCTTCACGCTCAATGGCGGCAATGCCGACTTCCCGTTCACCTTCACCGATTATCACCTGCCGGTTATGCCGTCGGGCGACGACCGGGGCGTGAACTGGCGTGATGGCGACGGCTGCGGCCCCTACCGGTTGGCCGAGTTCGAGGCCGGCGTGCGTGCCCGTTTCGTGAAGAACGAAAACGACTGGGACTCGAACCGCGGCTTCTTTGATGAGGCGGAAGTTCTGGCCGTTGTCGATACGAACGCCCGGACCACGGCGCTTGTATCAGGCGACGTGAACATGATCGATAGGCTGGACCTCAAGACCGTGGGTCTTATGGCGCGCAACCCGGGCATCACGGTGCATTCGGTTGCGGGCAACCAGCACTACACCTTCCCGATGAACAGCGGTGTGGCGCCGTTCGACGACAACAACATCCGCCGCGCGCTGAAATACGCGATCAACCGTCAGGAACTGGTGGACAAGATCCTGTTCGGCTACGGCTCGCTGGGCAACGACCACCCGATCGGTCAGGGCCAGCGGTTCTACCATTCAGAGCTGCCGCAGACCGAATATGATGCGGACAAGGCGAAGTTCTATCTGAAAGAGGCCGGTCTCGACAGCCTCGACGTGGAGCTTTCGGTGGCCGATGCGGCCTTCGCCGGCGCCGTGGATGCGGGTGTTCTGTATCAGAACTCGGCGGCAGCCGCAGGGATCAACATCAAGGTCAATCGCGTACCGAACGATGGCTATTGGTCCGATGTCTGGATGCAGCATCCTTGGTCCGGATCCTACTGGGGCGGACGTCCGACGGAAGACGCGATGTTCGCAACGGCCTATTCGGCGGGCGCGGCATGGAACGAGTCATTCTGGGAGAACGCGCGGTTCAACGAGCTTCTGGTCATGGCGCGCTCTGAACTCGATGAAGACAAACGCCGCGACATGTATTGGGACATGCAGCTGATCCTGAACGAAGAGGGCGGTTCGGTCATCCCGATGTTCGCGAATTACGTGTTTGCGACCGGTCCGGACATCAACACCAATGGCGACGACTTCTCGTCCCACTGGGACAAGGACGGCCACCGCTGGATGGAGCGCTGGTCCTTCGCCTGAACCAAGCTGCGCCGCGCGGGGTCAGTCTTCGCGCGGCGTCTTTCCGTCAGGAGTTGCCGTGATAGCGGCGGTACCAGTTCACGAATTGCGGAATGCCCACCGATAGCGGCGTGTCGGGCAGATAGCCCGTCAGCGATTTCAGCAGGCTTGCGTCGGCCCATGTGGCCGGAACGTCGCCCAGTTGCATATCCATCATGTTCTTTTGCGCAGGGATGCCGATTGCATCCTCGATCGCCTCGATAAACGCGCCCAGCGTGTCGGGCGCGGATTTTCCGATATTGACCACGCGGAACGCGGCAACGGGGCTGAGAGAGTCGCCCGGTGCGATGTCTTCGCGGCTTTGCGGGCGGACCGGCGGGGTCTTTGACAGGCGCAGGATCGCCTCGATCAGATCGTCGATGAACACGAAATCACGCCGCATGTTGCCATGGTTGAACACGTTGATCGGGCGTCCGTTCATGATTGCATCGGTGAACAGGTAATAGGCCATGTCGGGCCGACCCCATGGCCCGTAAACGGTGAAAAACCGGAACATGGTGATCGGCAGGCCATAGATATGGCTGTGCGAATGGGCCATTGTCTCGGTCGCCTTCTTTGTCGCGGCGTAGAAGGAAACCGGCCAGTCCGCCTTCATCGTCTCGGCATAGGGCATCTCGGTATTCGCGCCATAGGCCGACGAGGTTGAGGCCATCAGAAGGTGTTGCGGCGGATGCTGACGGGCGGCTTCCAGAACCTCGAACGTGCCGATGACGTTCGAGTTCAGGTAGTCGCGGGGCGCTTCGATGGACTGGCGTACACCGGCCTCCGCGGCAAGGTGGATCACGATGTCGGGTTGAAACGACTGCATGATACCGGCTACGACACCCGGCGTTTCCAGCCGTTCCTGCACATGGGTAAAACCGGGACGGTCCTTGATCAGGTCGCGGCGGGCATTTTTGAGATCCTGTTGATAGCTGGCGGTTTGCGCATCAATTCCCGTCACCTCCCAACCGTCGGCAAGCAGCCGTTGGACAAGGTGAAAACCGATGAAACCGGAAGAACCGGTCACCAGCGCCCTTGGGGTTTTGTTTCTCGACTGCACGTTCACCTCGAAGATACCGTTGATTGTTATCAAACCGGGGAGATATCAATGGCAAATACCAGATGTAGTAAACATTCCTGGCCATGTGTTGTTTCACTTGCGCGCTCGCGTCTTGACCGGGGCCCCGCCACGGGGGAAACCCCGGAGCATGTCGTGACGTGGTAAGGAGTGCCGATTTTTGAAGTCAGAGACGACCAAGCTGGATGGCGTTGTCATTCTTGAGCCTGCACGGCACAGGGACCCGCGCGGGTTCTTTTCCGAGGTCTGGAACCGGGATCGCGCGCGAACGGTCGGGGTCGATGTGGATTTCGTGCAGGACAATCAGTCGCTTAGCCTGCAGAAGGGCACGGTTCGAGGGCTGCACTATCAGGCGCCGCCCCATGCGCAGGCGAAACTGGTTCGGTGCGGTCGCGGTGCGGTGTGGGATGTGGCCGTCGATGTGCGGAAGGGCAGCACGACCTTTGGCGCATGGATCGGGGTGGAATTGTCGGCTGAAAACGGGCGGCAACTGTTCATCCCGGCGGGCTTTCTGCACGGGTTTTCGACCCTGACCGACGAGGCCGAGCTTCTGTACAAATGCAGCGATTTCTATTCCCCCGCGGCGGATGGCGCGGTGCGGTTCGACAGCCCGGCGCTGGGTATCGACTGGAAGCTGGACGGCGCGACACCGCTTGTCTCCGACAAGGATGCAGCCGCGCTTGCTTTTGATGGCTGGGACAGCCCTTTCGAGTGGACCGCGCCATGAAGACATTGCTTGTCACGGGCGGTGCGGGATTTGTCGGATCGGCAGTGGTGCGGCTTGCGATTGCGCGGGGCTACCGCGTGATAAATCTTGATGCGCTGACCTATGCGGCCTGTCTGGACAATGTGGCGTCGGTTGCCGACCATGACACCTATAGCTTTGAGAAGGCGGATATTTGCGATGCCGGCGCACTGACCCGCATCTTCGAGACCCACCAGCCCGATCTGGTGATGCACCTCGCCGCCGAAAGCCATGTGGATCGGTCGATTGACGGGCCGGGGGCGTTCATCCAGACCAATGTGGTGGGCACCTATACACTGTTGCAGGCCGCTCTGGCCCATTGGGAGGGCAGGGGGCGGCCCGACGGGTTCCGGTTCCACCATGTTTCGACCGATGAGGTCTATGGGTCGCTGGGCCCCGAGGGGAAGTTCACCGAGACCACGGCCTACGATCCGCGCAGCCCCTATTCGTCGTCCAAGGCCGCGTCGGACCATCTGGTGCGGGCCTGGGGCGAAACCTATGGCCTGCCTGTGCTGCTTACGAATTGTTCGAACAATTACGGGCCCTTCCACTTCCCTGAAAAGCTGATCCCCGTGGTGATCCTGAACGCGTTGGCCGGAAAACCGATCCCGGTTTACGGGACGGGCGAGAATGTGCGCGACTGGCTGTTTGTCGAGGATCATGCGGATGCGCTTTTGACGGTGATCGACAAGGGGGAGGTGGGGCGGACCTATAATATCGGCGGGGACAACGAGGCCACGAATATCGATCTGGTGCGCAGGATCTGTGCGATCCTCGATAACAGGCGGCCCGAAGGAGCGCCCCATGCCGATCTGATCAGTTTCGTTATCGACCGGCCCGGCCATGACCTTCGCTATGCCATTGATGCGACACGCATTCAGAGCGAACTGGGCTGGCGACCCGCGATGACACTGGACGAGGGTCTGGAACGTACTGTCGACTGGTTTTTGGCGAACGAGGGCTGGTGGCGGGCGCTGCAGGACCGTGACGGGGTGGGCGAAAGACTGGGCCGCGCATGACTGTTTTAGTCCTAGGCCGGACGGGGCAGGTCGCGACAGAGCTTGGCCGTCTTGCGCCCGGGGCGCGGTTCATGGGGCGGGATGAGGCCGATTTCACGGATCCCGATGCCTGTGCGGTGGTCGTGCGCGACGCAAGCCCGACCGCGATCATCATCGCGGCGGCATGGACGGCGGTGGATGCGGCGGAAGACAACCGGGCCGAGGCGTTCGTGGTCAATGCCGAGACGCCGGGGCGAATCGCCGAGGTTGCCGCCGCGCTTTCAGTGCCTTTGGTGCAAATCTCGACCGATTACGTCTTTGACGGGTCGGGCGATGTGCCGCGCAAGCCGTCGGACCCTGTGGCGCCGTTGGGCGTCTATGGCGTATCCAAACGTGCGGGCGAAGAGGCCGTCATCGCTGCGGGCGGCACCCATGCGATCCTGCGGACATCCTGGGTGTTCTCGGCCCATGGCGCGAATTTCGTGAAGACCATGCTGCGCCTGTCGGAGACGCGCGACACCCTTGGCATCGTCGCCGATCAGGTCGGCGGGCCGACACCCGCCGCTGATATCGCAAGCGCCTGTCTGCAAATTGCGGCAGCATTGACCGGCGCACCCGGGAAAAGCGGCATCTATCACCTTGCCGGGGCACCCGATGTCAGCTGGGCCGATTTCGCCCGCTGCATCTTTGCAAAGGCCGGCCGCGCGGTGCAGGTCAACGATATCGCAACCGAGGACTATCCGACCCCCGCCGAGCGCCCCCGAAACTCGCGCCTTGACTGCACATCCCTTGAACAGACATTCGGGATAGCGAAACCCGACTGGGCGCGCGGATTGGACAGCGTCCTGACCGAGCTTGGAGTAACCCCATGAAACGCAAAGGCATCATTCTGGCAGGCGGGTCGGGGACGCGACTTTACCCGATCACCATGGGTGTGTCGAAACAGCTTCTGCCGATCTACGACAAGCCGATGATCTATTACCCGCTGTCGGTTCTGATGCTGGCGGGGATCCGCGAGATCGCGGTGATAACCACGCCCGAGGACCAGAGCCAGTTTCAGCGGCTCATGGGCGATGGCAGCCAGTGGGGGATTTCGCTGACATGGATCGTACAGCCGTCGCCCGACGGGCTGGCGCAGGCCTATCTTCTGGCGAAGGATTTCCTGGCCGGGGCGCCCTCGGCCATGGTGCTGGGAGACAACATCTTTTTCGGTCATGGTCTTCCCAAGATACTGGCGGCGGCTGACGCCAAGACCACCGGCGGAACGGTATTCGGTTACCGCGTGTCGGACCCGGAACGTTACGGGGTGGTCGACTATGACGGGGCGCATGTGAAGTCGATCATCGAAAAGCCGGACGTGCCGCCCTCGAACTATGCGGTGACGGGACTTTACTTCCTTGATGGCTCGGCTCCCGACCGCGCGGCGGAGATCACCCCGTCCGACCGGGGCGAGCTGGAGATCGTGTCGCTGCTGGAGATGTACCTTGCCGAAGGCACGCTGACCGTCGAACGGATGGGGCGCGGCTATGCGTGGCTCGACACGGGCACCCATGCGTCGCTTCTGGATGCCGGTAACTTTGTGCGCACCCTGCAGGAGCGGCAGGGCCTGCAGACCGGGAGCCCCGAAGAGATTGCCCATGATGCGGGCTGGATCGACGACAGCATGCTTGAGTTGCAGGCCGGACGGTTCGGAAAGAACGCCTATGGGGCCTATCTTCTGGGGCTGAAGTAAGCGGCGTCACCGTTTCGCCCGGCGGGCCATCATGTGATGGCCCGAAAACGCGCCGGGTGATGGGGCGACTGCCGCGCCCTGTTGCGTTTCAGGTCTTCAAAACGTGAACGAAACAGGCCTCTGCGGCGGCTGCGCGACCTGTTCGAACCGGATTAAACTCTTGTCGGATAAGGGCCAAACGGATAGTTTTCCCCGATCCGCGAGTTAACTTTCAGATAGATGAGAGCAATGTCAGTAACAGTGCCCAACGACCCCGGTGTGAGTGCCTCTTCATCCGTCAACCCGACCGGTCTGCTTTTGTTCGGCGTTCTCGTCGCCGTCTCGATTCCGGTCTTCTGGCTTGGGCTGGAGTCGCTGGCTGCGGCCTGGAGTACGCCCGAATACAGCCACGGCCCCCTTATTCCGTTGATTTCCTTATACCTTTTCCTGCGTGAGCTGCGTCGGGACCCGGTCGATCGTGCCAAATCGGTCAACCGGTGGCCCGGCATCGCCGTGATCGGGTTTGCACTTGTCCTTGCGATGATCGGCAACCTGGCCAGGGTCGCGGACATCGTGACCTATTCGATGATCATCTGGGTCGCAGGTGTCGTTCTGGTCTGCTTTGGCTGGGACAAGGGGAAGCGGCATCAGTTACCGGTGCTGCACCTGATCTTCATGTTGCCGCTGCCGCAGATACTGTACTGGAAGATGTCAATGTTTCTTCAGGGTGTCTCATCCGAGCTTGGCGTCTGGTTTGTTTCTCTGGCGGGCGTCCCGGTGTTTC
Source organism: uncultured Paracoccaceae bacterium (assembly GCA_947503175.1). GTDB lineage: Bacteria > Pseudomonadota > Alphaproteobacteria > Rhodobacterales > Rhodobacteraceae > Ovoidimarina. Next base: position 175,153 of record CANNCO010000002.1, on the reverse strand, counting down.
TTGACGGAAATATTATCGACCTTGGTGTCTACAAGCTGCATGTGGCCGAGGCGTGTTCGGGATTGCGCTATCTGTTCCCCATTCTCAGCTTCTCTTACCTGTTCGCGATCCTTTATCGCGGGCCGATCTGGCACAAGGCCGTATTGCTGCTTGCCGCCGCGCCACTGACGGTTTTCATGAACTCGTTCCGCATCGGGATGATCGGCGTTCTGGTGAACTATTTCGGGATTTCCCATGCCGAGGGGTTTTTCCACTTCTTTGAAGGCTGGATCATTTTCATCGCCTGCATCAGCATTCTTTTCCTGATGGCGATCGGCCTTCAGAGGCTGCAGAGCGACCCGCTCCCGCTGTCAGAGGCGATCGATCTGGATACCGACCGGCTGGGTCACATCGCGATGAAGATCACGGGTATCCGGGCGTCATTGGCGATGGCGGTCGCGGTGTGCCTGACCGCGGGTGCGTCGGTCGGGGCATCGTTCGTCACGTCGGGGACAACCACCCAGATCGAACGTGATCCATTCATTCTGTTCCCCACGAGGCTGGATGACTGGCAGGGGTTCCGTGAACGGCTCGATCCGGAGGTCGAGGAAGTTCTCGCTGCCGATGATTATGCCAACATCACCTATCAGCTGGTGGGCGAGATGCCGGTGAATTTCTTCACGGCGTTCTACCACAATCAGACCGATGGGGACGGCATTCACTCACCCGAGGTCTGTCTGCCGAATGGCGGATGGGAGATATTTCAGTTGAGCGAGCACGCGGTCTCATTCCCCGAAACCGCATATGGCGACTTCGAACTTAACCGCGCGGTTATCCAGAAGGGGCAGAGCAGGCAGCTTGTCTATTACTGGTTCGAGCAGCGCGGCAAGCGGATAACGAACGATGTGATCGCCAAGACAACCGTGATCGCCGATGGGCTTTTGATGGGCCGTACCGACGGAGCCCTTGTGCGCTTCACGACGCCCATTGGCGTCGACGAGACGGATGCGGATGCGGACCGCCGTCTTATGGATAAGATGGAACGGGTCCTGCCGCGTCTTCCGCGATTTGTTCCGCTGTGACGCTAGAGGTTCGCCGCGGCCAGAACGAAGACAGCGACCAGAAGAACCGTGATCCGGCTTATCCAGTCGCGCGCGGCAAAGACGATCGGGTCGTCGGTCATGTCGCCGCGATGGGCCTTCATGACCATTCTGAGTGTCCAGTAGAGCAGGATCGGGCAGATCAACCAGAGCAGGGCCGGCGCAGAATAGAGATCCTGCACATCGCTGCTTGAGATATACAGTGCGAGAACAAGAACCGCTGCATTCGCCGCAGAGATGCCGATACTGCGGATAACAGGAAGATCCTCGGCGATGTAACCGCGCCCGATGACGGCGCTGTCGGCCCGTTCCGCGACCTCGCGCAGTTCGGCTTGTCTTTTGACGGCGGCGAGCGCGAGAAAAAGAAAGGTCGAGAAGCCCAGCATCCATGGGGACAGGATGATGCCGGTCGCCGCCGCACCCGCGATGATCCTGAGGGTATAAAGACCGGCAAGCGTCAGTATGTCGAGGATTGGCTTTCGCTTCAGCCAGGTCGAGTAGAGGAACGTCATCACGAAGTAGGTGATGACGACGGCGAGACATCCAAGCGTCGTCAGAAGCGCCGCGATCGTTATCCCCAGCGCAAACAGCAGGGCGATCATGAAAATCCCGTGGCTTAGGGGAACCGCACCCGACGCAAAGGGCCGGTTTCGCTTTCGGGGATGCGCCCTGTCGGCATGAAGATCGAGTATGTCGTTCAGGATGTACCCGGCCGAGGCGATCAGCGAGAACGATATGAACGCGAACAGCGCAAGGCCCAGTGCGGCACTGTCATGCGCGGCCAACGCCGGTACAAAGACCAGCATGTTCTTTGACCACTGGTGCGGCCTGAGCGCCCGGAGATAAGCCGCCCATCTGGGCGCGCCGGGGGGATCGCTCGCAAGACGCCGGATTTCGCCGTTGCCGTCGGGGCGGGCCGGACCCGCATAATCGGGGTCGACCGTCATGGCTATGCGGGCGTTCGTCCATATGGGGTCGGTCCCCGGCGTGCCGCCGATCAGATCGTATGCGCTGCCGTCAAGTCGTTCGGAGATACCCGATGCGCTGGATGTCCCTTCGACAACCTCATCAAACAGGTCGGAGCTTTCGCCCGCGATCTGCCGGTCAAAGGCACCGGCGGGCACGATCAGGATACGCCGGTTCCCGGCGTCCTTTGCCGCGTGTATCTTTCGCAGGACGACCTGTGGCAGTCGCAACTCGGGCGCAAGAAGCGGCTCCAACTCCCTGACCCGGTCCCGGATACGCGAAGGTCCCCCCAGCAAGGCCCGCAGCAGATCCCTGGGGTGCGAGTGAAGGCCCCCCAGAAAGGTTTCGAGACTCGAGCCCATGACCCCGGCAATCGACGTCAGGTCAACGACAAGCGCAGCCGCGTCGTCGTCAGGCGTGTGATCAAGGGCTGTTTTTGTCATGGAGTCTTTTGCCTTGGTTTCCCTATAGCGGTATGTCCGACCCGTGCGGCTCATGTGGTCTGTCGCTGGAGTGCGGTCTTCGAAACCTCCGGTTGACCCTCGCGACCGGAACTGGCCCTGATTTTCAGAGAGCCGGAACCGGCACGGCGGGCAATTGCGTCTTCGATACGAACGTAGCCTGATCCCCAGGTGAGTGTTCAGTCTTTGGTGCGGCAAGTGCATCTCGTTCTTCAAGCGATTTCTGGCGGAGACAAACAATCCTGCGCCTTGTGTGGCCCTGACTGATCACTAGAGGATTGACCACTAAAGGACTGTCGCGCATCCGCATTCGGATCGTACGCTTGCCATCACAGCTCGGCGTTGTCCCATCGGGCACAGCATTTTCAGAGGATGTGAAAGAGCGACGGCCAAGACGCCACACACCCCTAATTACGCGATTAAAGGAACCCGTTTCGGGTCCCATTCCGGAACTCCGAAATGCCCGGGATTCTGTAGCTCTGCCGCATACAAAGCCTGTTCACCGCCGTCTTTGTATCGGTGGAGATCCGCTTATCGGCAGTTTCATTTATAGCCGAGGTCGTTGGCGAAATGCCCAGTTACATTGGCAATTATCTTTATTAATTAGTATCTTACGAATTTCAATCTTGCCAATCTGGCGTGATTTTTCGGCCAATCGCAAACTTCGCTGCGCTTTGTTCCGCCCATACTTGGACACTCCTTGGGCATTGTTTTGCCCAAATTGAAACGCAGTTGGCAAACAGAGTTAACAGAGCGCGAGATACCGTCTAGTTGATCACGCTTCGCGAACAGTCCTTTCGCTGCCCAAGGGAGACAAAATGTCCGATACTTCATATCTGACCGATTATTCCGGACATGCCAGTGACTCAATTATCGTAACGAACAACCAAGAACTGCAATCGGCTCTCGCCCAACTCGACCAGGGTTCCGGCGGTACCATCCTGCTTGATGGCGATGGCGGCCCGTTCACCGTCCGCGCCCATGGCATCGGAGGATCGGACAGCCCGATCCTGATCAAGTCGCTGGACGATTCCAATCCGCCGACGCTGCATAACGTGTCGATCTTCGACTCGTCGCATATCGCGATCACCGGGACCGTTATCGACAGCTCGGGAGCCGGGTCCAGCGGCGATCTTTTCGATGTGCGCGTCACGCAGTCTGAACATATCCAGATTGTCGGAAACACCATGACCGGCGAGGCCGACGGGTATTTGAGTTCGACCACCAATGCGACGCAGGCCGAGAATGGCGGGCTGGTAAGAGACAGTTCGGACGTGACCATCGCCGGAAACGATATCTCGAATTACTTTTTCGCCTTCAATTTCCTGGACAGCACGGACATCGAGTATTCCGGCAACCACATCACCGGACTTCAGGCGGATGCCTTCTCGGGTGCTGGTGTTCAGAACGTCGTTATTGCCGACAATACGATGGAAGGCTTTTACGGGTCCGACCAGAGCGAGAACCACTCGGACTTCATCCAGATTTTCGGTCAGGGTGCGACGCTTCTGAATTCGAACATCGAGATCAGCGGCAATCTGATGAGCACTGCAGGCGCACCATCTTATCAGGGCATCCTGATTGGCGGCGCCGGCTCCGAGAATTTCCAGGACATTTCGATCCACGACAATGTCATCTATACCGGATCGCCGCATGGCATCTACGTTGCCGGTGTCGACGGTCTTGAGATTCAGGACAATACCGTCCTGTGGAACCCAGACAACTGGACCAAGATGGATGCCTGGGCGGACGAGGTGAACTATAAGCCGTGGATCTGGGTGGGCGACTCGCCTGATCCGATTGTTTCGGGAAACATCGCGGACGATGTCTTTATCGATAAGGTGAAATCCCCGGACGGGAACCTGATCCTGTCCTACACCGACCCGAATTCCGATACATACGCGCCGGATCACATCGTCAATTACGATGGCGGGATGGTCGATCTCGACGATCTCTCGATCCGGCCTGACAGTCCCTTCTATGGGGGGTTCGGGTCCAGTCTCACGAACTCGGACGATCAGGACGACACCGCGGAGAACCCGCCAGTCGAAGACGACGAGACGCCCGATGTCCCGGAGACCGAACCGCCCGTGGTTGTCGTGGACGAGCCGGAAGAAGAACCGGCGGATGAAGACATCGTTAACGAGACGCCGGTCGAACAACCCGAAGAGGAAGTCGAAGAACCCGACGATGAAGTCGTGGGACGGGACGGGGTCGAGGAAGATCCGCCGGTCGAAGATGACGAGACGCCCGATGTCCCGGAAACCGAACCGCCCGTGGTCGTCGTGGACGAGCCGGAAGAAGAACCGGCGGATGAAGATATCGTTAGCGAGACCCCGGTTGAACAACCCGAAGAGGAAGTCGAAGAACCCGACGAAGAAGTCGTCGGACGGGACGGGGTGGAGGAAGATCCGCCGGTCGAAGACGACGATACTCCCGATGTTCCGGAAACCGAACCGCCCGTGGTCGTTGTGGAAGAGCCGGAAGAAGAACCCACATACGAAGACATCGTCGATGAGACGCCGGTCGAAGAACCTGAAGACGTCAAGGTTGATGAGGACGTCGCGGAGAAGGCTGACGACGAACCCAGCGTCGTCGAGGAGCCCGAAGAAGTGGCCGAGCCGGCTCCGGCTTTCCGGTCATTCAAGGCATGGTTCATCGACAAGGTGCAGGAGCTCAAAGCAGCCTTGGAATCCCTGGTGCGCGGGAAAGACCGCGACGACGATACCGAGGAAGCCGCCGCGCCAAGATCCGGATGGAAGATGTTCGGACAGTGGAGAACGCAGAAAGCGGCCGTCGTTGAGGATGACGTGGCCGAAGCATCGGAGGATACGGCCGAAGAGGAACAGACCGTCGCCGAGAACACGACCGGCGGACGGCCTCAGATGTGGCTGAAGACACTGAACACCGAGGTCACGTTGTCCGAGGTTGTCCCGACCTTCGAGCAGAAGGACGAGCCGCCGGAAGACGAGGAGGACACGCAGGAGAACCTGTTCGTGGCCTAGGCGGTTCGCGCCCAGATACCTCTGCAATCTACGATCACACCGGGGAATGAGCTTGTATCAATAGCTTTGAACTCGGTGTGATCCACCAGAAGAACCGCGATATCAGCGCGCGCCAAAGCATCGGACTGGTCCACGAGTTCGCATTTGTCTGCAAGAGAGGCGGGCAGTTCCGATATATTGGGTTCGACGGCAAGAAGACTTGCAGTCGATATCTGCGAAATCGTCTCTGCGATGTTAAGGGACGGCGACTCGCGCAGATCGTCGATGTCGGGTTTGAAAGCAAGGCCGAAACACGCGATTGTCGGTGCCTTGACGCCCTGGGACTCCAGTTCCTTGAGACGCGACAGGATCGAGGCGACGACCCATTCGGGTTTGGCATCGTTCACTTCGCGCGCGGTGCGGATCAGGGGTGTCAGTTCCGGCGTGCGCCACACGATGAACCACGGGTCGACCGCGATGCAATGACCGCCCACGCCGGGCCCGGGCTGGAGGATATTCACCCTTGGATGCCGGTTGGCGTGTTTGATGACGTCCCAGACGTTCACCGAAAGCTCGTCGCAGATCATCGATATCTCGTTTGCGAAGGCGATGTTGACGTCGCGATAGGCGTTCTCGACGAGTTTGCACATCTCCGCCGTTCGCGCGGTGGTCTCGACACAGGTCCCCTCGACAAAGGTCTCGTACAGACTGACGGCGCGCTTTGAACACCGCGGGCTCATCCCGCCGACAACACGATCGTTCTCGATCAGTTCCAGCAGAATGCGCCCGGGCAGCACTCGCTCGGGGCAATAGGCGATGTTGATGTCGGGCGCATCGCCATCCTGATGGGGAAAGGTGAGATCCGGGCGCTCTTTGACGAACAGATCAGCCACGAACTCCGTGGTCGTAACCGGCGAGGTGGATTCGAGGATGACGAGGTTTCCCGGCTTCAGAACCTTGGCGATGCCGCGCGCCGCCTCTTCGATATAGGACAGATCGGGTATGTGATCATCCTTGAACGGGGTCGGGACCGCGATGATGAATGCGTCGGCCTCTTCCGGCGCGAAGGTCGCGCGCAGATAGCCCTGGTTCACCGCGGCATCGACGATCATGTCGAGGTCGGGTTCCACGATGTGAATTTCGCCGTTGTTGATCGCATTGACCGCACGGGGGTTCACGTCGACACCGATCACCTTGAGCTTGCGCGAGGCGAGCATGGCGGCGGTCGGCAGGCCGATATATCCCAGGCCGACCACGCAAACGGTTTCAAATGGCTTTGTCATTCTGTTACGCTCAGGATCTTGGCGATCTTGCGGGCTGCCGTGCCGTCGCCATAAGGGTTCGCCGCCTTGGACATTTTCTCGTATTCTGCAGGGTCATCGAGCAATCGGTCCACTTCGCGGCAGATATTGTCGGTGTCGGTACCCACGAGGCGGACGGTGCCCGCGCTGACCGCCTCGGGCCGCTCTGTCGTATCCCGCATAAGCAGGACGGGCTTTCCAAGGGATGGCGCCTCTTCCTGAATGCCGCCGGAATCCGTCAGAAGGATCGTCGCCTTGTTCATCAGATAGACGAACGGCAGATAGTCCTGCGGCGGGATCAGATGAACCCGCGGCTTGTCGCCCAGCACGCGGTTGACCGGTTCCTGCACATTCGGGTTCAGGTGAACCGGATACACGATCTGCACATCCTCCCGCTGGGCGATTTTTCCGAGCGCGCGGCAGATGGACTCAAAGCCTGAACCAAGATTTTCGCGCCGGTGCCCGGTCACGAGGATCAGTTTGCGGTCGTCCTGCAGAAACGGAAATGCCTCGGCCATCTGGTTCTGAAACATCGTATCGGTCGCAAGCCGGTCCCGGACGCCGAACAAGGCGTCGATGACAGTATTGCCGGTGACGTGGATCGTGGCCTCCGGAATACCTTCGTTCAGAAGGTTCTGGCGGGTCACATCCGTCGGTGCGAAATGGATGTCCGAGATCATTCCCGCTGTCTTGCGGTTGAACTCTTCCGGCCAGGGAGAGTGGATGTTGCCGGTCCGCAGCCCCGCTTCGATATGGCCCACGGGAATGCCCGCATAGAAAGCGGCAATGCTGGTGGCAAGTGTCGTGGCCGTGTCGCCATGGACAAGGACGATATCCGGCCGCCAGAGTTCGAACGTCCGGGTCATGCCGGTCAGAATACGACTGGTGATATCCGCAAGGCTTTGTCCCGCCTTCATCAGATCAAGATCGAAATCCGGCACAATTCCGAACAGATCGAGCACCTGATCCAGCATCTCACGATGTTGGGCGGTCACGCAGGTGCGGGCGTCGATCCCATGCTGATCCTGCAATGATAGAACGACGGGCGCCATCTTGATCGCTTCGGGACGTGTGCCGAAAACGATCATGACCCGGCGAGCCGGTGGGCTGTCCCCTGCCGGAATTACTGAATCACGTGTCAACCAATTACCTTTCAAACTCGCCACGACGTGCGATGCATCGTTTGCCGATGCAATACTAAAAGCAAAGTGTTCTTTGATTGGCAATCTATTGGGGAAGATGACGGCAAAAAGGAAAGAATCGTTAACAAGCCTGCGTCTATTGCGGCATAGAACCGGGGTGTTACCAGTATGTGCTGGCGCGCAGTCCAGACCGGAAGGTAAGTAGTTATGACAGATCCAAGAGCCAGCGTTGTTCATATTCAGGGGCTGCCGGTCCTGTCTTTCCCGGGTGTTGCCGCCGCCGCCCGGTGGATTCTGGACGAACCGGCGGACCGTGGGGTTGCGGTCGCGCTGAATGCGGAAAAGCTCGTGACCGTGCGCCGTGATCCCGAAGTGCTCGCCCCGCTGAAAACAAAGGCTTTCTTCTATGCCGACGGGATGCCCGTCCGCTGGCTGCTGCGCCGTCACGGCGTGTCGAGCGCGCGGGTGCCGGGTGTCGAGCTTTGGGAAGAACTGATGCGCAATGCCGGGGACAGGCGGGTCTATCTTCTGGGTGCGTCCGAAGAGGTGAACCGAGCGACTGCCGAAAAGCTCGAGGCAGAGTTCGGCCTTCGCAACCTCAAGCGGCGGAACGGGTATTTCGACGACCCGGATGCGGTGATCCGGGAGATTCAGAAGTTTTCCCCCGACATCGTTTCGGTCGCCCTCGGTTCGCCAAAGCAGGAGGCATTCATGGCGCGTGCCCATGACGCCTGCCCGAACACGTTTTTCATGGGTGTGGGCGGATCATACGATGTGTTCGTGGGCCGTGTCGCACGGGCGCCCAAATGGATGCAGTCCATCGGCCTTGAATGGGCGTATCGCACGATCCGGCAGCCACAGCGTATCCTGCGGAACGTGTCGTATCTGGAGTTCATGTATCTCTACCTCGCGCGCAAGATCTGACGGTATCCTCCGGTGCCGGCGGCGTTCACCGTGCGCTGGGTTAGGCCGGTGTGAACAAAGACCGGGCAGTTTGCTCTTGCAACGCCGTCGCCTGCGGACAGGGCAATGGCCGCGATCAGCGTACATGAAGGAAACACGCCCATGACCGATCTCTTCGAAGGCTATAATCCGGGTCTTGAAAGCCCGCCCACGCAGGCCGAGACGGTCGTGCCCAGCGACGCGAACGATCTTGCGTTCACGTCTCGTGCGATAAACGTCGCGGAAACCGGGACGGTGGCCGTCACGACGCTTTCGGGGGATGTGGTTACGCTTTACATCGCGGCGGGTGTGGCCTTTCCGATCCGCGCAACCCGGATCTGGTCGACCGGAACGACGGCGACGGGCATCATCTCGCTGTGCTGACCCCCGGACGGGCCTTTCAGACGCGCCCGGTCTTTGCCTGTCGCTGACCGGTCAGGCGCGCAGACAGCCATCTGCGCGACCGCAAGGACGGCTCTTCGATCATGTGCCATGACAGAACAGAGATCGCCACGGTTGCCGGTAGCGCCAGCAGAACATTCATTGCCGGTGTCATCGGCCCGTAGGCCCAAGCGGCAAACCCCTGAATTGGGAAGGCATAGATGTAGATGCCGTAGGAATAGTCGCCAAGGCGGTTATAGCTGCGAATCATACCGCCTGGTACATAGGCCAGCCAGAAGATGCCGTACCCGATCGTCACGATCAGCGCGACGTCGTAAATGGGCGTATCCCTCAAGATCCAGGTAAGCGCCACGAGTGCGGCCACGATCACAGAGCTTATCGGCAGGCGGTCGCGCCAGAGGTAGAACGCCGTGCCGACCGCGAAGGGAACGGCCAGCTTGATGGTCAGGTAAATCCTGTTGTGGATCGGGGGCTCAAGCCAGACAATCGCCGTCCACGCCACGAGCAGGCAAAAGATGGCCAGCCCCATAAGCCACTTTCGGCGCATCATCCCGATCACCCCGGCCAGGAAGAGCCCCATATAGCACAGAACCTCGTAATACAGGGTCCAGATCGAGCCGGTTACGGTCGGATATGGATTGGTCTCGAACACACCGGGCAGAGTGTACTGAAGGTTCACCAGGGTGGTGTTCAGCGGCACGAATGTCAGGGTCTTGGGATGCGTCAGATAGGCCGTGAGAGACAGTTCCGTCGCAATCGGCCCCATGACAAGCGCAACGAGCACGAGTGACACGAGAAGTGCCGGGAACAGGCGAAGGGCGCGGGCAACCAGAAACGACACATGCGAGCTTGAATTGTCGAAGCTGCGGGGGATCAGGAAACCCGAGATCACGAAGAATGCAAAAACCGAAAGGGTTCCAAGGGTATGGCCCAGTTCGGCTTGCAAGGGCTCGATTGCCCCGGGGCCGTGCGCCAACGGATGCGCGTGGGATACCAGCACCATCGTGGCAGCCAGGGCCCGGATCAGGTTCAGGTTGTTATCCCGGTCTTTTGAAATCGTACCAAGGCGCTTCAATGTCGTGCCATCCATCTGGAAACAGTCAGATCAGGTGTAATTATCCGCCGAAACTAGACACTTCAGGGGCATCCGACAACGCAGTTCGGATCATATGGACGTCAAGGGGGCATTCGCCCCGTATTCCGGCGAAATCCCGGTATCGCGGCGGAATTGTTTCGCAACGGGTTCCGGGAACCGCATTCGATTGTTAAGGCAGTGCACGGGTTCCGGGGATGGCGTAGGGTCATCGGCCCGCAGTCGTTGATGTGAAAGTCTGAGGATTTCGAAGTAAGCAGGCAGATGGTTTCCGATACGCCCCCCGAACGTTGCGAACTTGCGATTGTCATTCCCCACTACAATGACGTGGACCGGCTGCGTCGCTGTCTTGCCGCGCTTTTCGCCAATCCCGATGATGTTAAGGAACGGTGCGAGGTGATCGTCGTCGACAACGGATCGGCCCAATCGCTCGATGGCCTGCGCGCCGAGTTTCCCAGTGTACGGTTTCTCGACCAGCCGGAGCGTGGGGCCGGTCCGGCCCGGAATGCAGGCGTCGCATCTTCCACGGCGCCGCGGATCGCCTTTATCGACGCAGATTGCGTGGCCGGGCCGCGCTGGGTCACGCGGGCGCTGGAATTCGCGCCGCCGGAGGACCCGGAACTGGGTCGCAGCGTTGTCGGCGGTTATGTGGGGACATTCGACGAAACGCCGCCTCCGCGCAGCGGTGCCGAAGCGTTCGAGGCGGTATTCGCCTTTGATTTCAAGAGCTACATCGAAAAAAAGGGCTTCACCGGCGCCGGTAACATGCTGACTTCTCGCCGGGTGTTCGACGTCACCGGCCCGTTCCGGGCGGAACTGTCCGAGGATGTGGAATGGAGCAGGCGGGCGGTCGAGTGCGGTGCGCGTCTGATCTATGATCCGGAGCTGCGCGTCAGTCACCCGACCCGTCAGAACTGGGATGATCTGCGCCGCAAATGGCTGCGCATGACCGAGGAGTCCTTTCTGCTTTGGTTGGACCGTGGCAAGGGTCGGGGAACGTGGGCGCTGCGCGGGGTCGCCGTTCTTGGCTCTGTTCCGTTCTCGGCCGTCACCGTTCTGGCCAGCCCGGATCTTGCCTCCGGGCGCGAGCGGGCACGCGCCATCGCGACGCTGGCCCGCCTGCGCGCAACGCGGTTCTATTGGGTGATGCGGCAGGTGGCCGGGCTGAAGCTTCGGTAACCCGCCTTCTGCCCGTCACCTGCGTTCGGTCAGATCACCACTCCTAAGAGGATCATGCAGAGGTTGTCTCCAGCCGCGCATCGCACCGTCCGACGGTGTTGTGGGCGCGATTCCGTATCCAGCTCAGGGGACACCGATGAAAGCCGGACTCTCGCTCACGACCTGCAACACCCCGATTTCCGGCGGTGCCTTGCCGCCGCCCACAATCGCCGTGACCTTCGGCGCTTTGACACAGGCGGGGGCGGGTGGTCTGGCCAAGCCTGCCGCCGCAACGTCGATCGCCAATGCGGGCGGCACCAACCTTGTCCTGTCCGGGCAGTCCGTCGTGCCGGATACCGGTGGTGGCCCGGCCAGCGGCACGGTCGTCTTCGATGACGGCACCGAATGGATCGTCACGGCGGCCGCCGACGAATACTCGGTCGCGTCCGCAAGCGAGATGAATGCCGCAATATCGGATACCGGCAGCGCCGGTGGCAAGACCGTCCGCGTCAGAGCGGCAGGTTTCGCGGGGCCGGATGCCTCTATCCGCTTCGCAAATGGTCTTTCGTTCTCCTCGCCGCTTACGGTCGCGGGCGAACCGGGCGCGGTCGTTTCCGGCGGTGTCTGGTTCCAGAACTGTTCGAACGTGGTGATCGAGACTCTGGGCTTCACCCGGACTTCGGGGAGCACCGTGGCGATGCTTCGTCTGGAGAATGCGTGTTCAAACATCATCATTCAGGATTGCGTTTTTCAGGGCGGGACGATCGATCACCTTGCGGATTACGAGATCACCCCGCCCCAGACCGCCACGGCCGTGCAGATCGACGGCATAAACGGCGGGTCGGACATCACGATCCGCCGGAGCCGGTTCAATGACTTCTGGCGTGGCATTTCGGGCCTTGTGACAGGTCAGATCGCGATTGAAGACAACGAATTCACCGGCAGCTGGCTGGACCCGATCGAACTGAGTTTCTCGGGCGGCGGTCTGACGTCGCAGAAAAGCATCCGGCGGAACATCATGACCGGTGCGGCAGGCATTCCCGCCAACTATCCGGTCACAGGCGCAGGGGACAACAGCGATCCGCATACCGATTTCATCAGCTTCACCAACGTTCCGGGCACGGGCCAGCGCATCCTGGAAAACGTCGCGATCGTTCAGAATGTGATGTTCCAGCGACGGGGCGACCGCGGGCGGGGCTGTCAGGGCATTACGACGTTCCGCACGGGATCCGACTACATGGTGCTGAAAGACCCATTGATCGCGGGCAACGTCATGCACTTCAAGGACGCGTCCCACGGGATCACGATCCCCGATATCGACGGCGGGGTCATCGTCAACAATACTTCGACACAGGACCCTGCCGATGGCGGGTCCGTCTTCTCGAGCCCGATTGCGATCGGGGGGTCGAGCAAGGCAGGAAACGTTCTTGTGCAGGGCAATATCGCCGACGCTTTCGCGCTTGGCGAAGGGTCCGGCTCGGGCACGATCATCGACAACAACAACGTGACCCTCGGCCGAAAAGGCGCGGTGCTGGCTTATGCCACAGTGTTCGACAGTTCGGATTTCACGCCCGACGATTTCTCGGACGTGCTGGCCCAACTGGCCATGCGGGCGAACGGTCCCGCCGATATCGACGCATCTGGCGCGCCGTCGCTCTATGATGCCGGGGCTATCGGATCGGGTTATGCGGCCTTCGGTGACCCAAGGAGCCCGGCGGGCTGGTCGACCGACGGCGCCTATGAGGTGAACAGCGCCCCGGCACCCTCGCTGCCCACACCAGCCCTTGTGACATTCGACGGCACGGACGACTACCTGACGCGGGGAGGAGGCCTGACCGGTGCGGCCGACGGGCAGTTCGTCGCGGGCTACTTCAAGGGGAGCACGTTGACCGGGGGAAGCGAGATCTTTTCCGACGGTCCGGCCCGGACAAGGATCCGCTACAATACCAGCCGCTTTGCCTTCAACTTCAGGGATCCGGCCGGTGCGACCGTGGCGGCGGTTTCGAGCAATTCGACCGGTCTCGAAGATGGCGTGGTCCGCGAGTTCTGGTTCACCTATGACGCGGCCCTCGGAGTTGCCAGCCTCAGCATAGATGGCGGTGCAAACGATGCCGCAGCATGGTCGACGATGAATACCGGCATCATAGATTGCACCCAAAGCAACTGGGCACTGGGCGCGCTTGCTTCGGGAACGCAGAAATGGGACGGAAGCATCGAGCGTTTCGCGCTTTGGCTGCCACCCTCCCTTGCCGGTTTTGATGTCGAGAGCGCCAGCGATCGTTCGGCGATGGCGGACCACACCAACAACAGCGTGAACTCGGTCTCCGCCATCGTGGATTTCTTCGGCGCCGCGGCGGACTGGAATGCCGGAACCAATTTCGGCTCGGGCGGTGGCTTCACGATGAACGGATCGGTTGTGTAACCGGGGCGGGCCCGACTTCGGGTCCGCAGCAAATTTACGGTCGTATTTCGGGGAGAAGCATGCGATATCGCGACGGTTCGTCCCGGGCGCGCCTCACGTCCAGACAGCCAACGGGGCGTTTGTGTGGAGGTCGATTTGCGCGCGCGAATGCTTGCTCTCTTCCAGGGGCTATCCGAGTTCCAGAGAAAAGCCGGAATCTCCTTCGTAATCCGCTTCGGCGGTCTGGCGATCCAGTTTGTTGCATCGATCCTTGTCGCCCGGGCCCTTGGGGCCGAGGGGTTTGGCGCATTCACATATGCGTTTTCATGGGCGCTTCTGATCGGCGTCCTTCTTGGGGTGGGTCTTGGTGATCTGAGCGTCAGGGAAATCCCCAGCTACCTGCAAAACAACAATATCTCCGAGTTGAACGGTCTTCTGATCGTCATTCTGTGCACGCTTGGCGTCATGGGGGCGATCGCGGCGGTTGTCTGTTTCATGCTGGAGCGTACCGGGGTCTTCGATCTTGCGCCCGGCTGGTTGCTGGTCGCGCTTGTCGCGGCGCTGCATGGGGCCGTGCTTGCGCTGTCCAACCTGCTGAACGCGTTTCAGCGCATGCTCACATCGCAATCGATCGAGACGCTCTTCCGGCAGGTCGCCTATGTCTCGGTCGTGGCGGTATCGATCTATTTCGGTTTCGCGCTGTCGCCCTCATGGCTTTTCACGTTCCACGCCGCGATCGGAATGACTGCGATCCTTCTGATGATCACGGTGCTGACCCGCGAATACTCCAGAAAGATAACCGATAGCGCCGCGCCGGTGTTTCACACGGTTGCGTGGTATCGCGGTGCGATGCCGCTTCTGATCACGTCGGTTGCCAACATCCTGCTGACGGAAATCGATATCCTGATCGTCGGCGGCTTTCTTGGCGATTACGAAGTCGGGCTGTTTCGCGCCGCGTCACGCGGCGCAATGCTGGTCACTCTGGCGAATATCGTGGTCCTGCAACTTCTGGCGCCGATGATCTCGCGCGCGTTGGCAGAGCGCGATCATGACGGGGTACAGAGCTTGCTGCGTCAGGCGGCGCTTGTCGCGTTTCTCATGGGGCTGGGCCTCTGCGTCGTCCTGGGGCTGTTCGCGCCGCAATACCTGTCGCTGTTCGGCCCGGAATTCACCGAGGTGTCGGACACGCTTCGGATTCTGCTGGTCGGTCAGGCCATCGTGATCCTCGCCGGTGCGGATGCAATCCTTCTGATCATGCTGCGGCGCGACAGAACGGTGCTTTGGGTCACTGTCTTTGCCGTTCTGGCCAAGATCGTTCTGAACAGCCTTGTCGTCGGGACCTATGGCGTGAATGGTATCGCGGTTGTGTCCGCGATTGTCTTTCTGTGCCTGCACTTTGTCCTGTTGACCGTGATCTTTCGGACGACCGACTACGATACGACTGTGATGTCCCTGTTTCGCAGATCCGCTGGCTCGACCGGCTAGGACGTTCGGGCCGTGGTCCGGTTTACCGCCGCATTCGTGTTGCCGGGCTTCGCCGGAAAGCGGCTGTAGCGTGACACGGGCTGCGTGTCCGCAGGCAGGGCGGTTTCGTCCGGCTCTTCCTTGGCGGTGTCCCCCGGGGTCCGCTCGTTGCTGTCCCTCAGAAAGAAAGTGGCGCCCAGCAGGAAGAGAACATAGACATAGACGGTATCCCAGATATGGACGGTGAATATCACCACCGCCATGGACACAAGCGACAGCAGCAGCCCAAGCCGCATGTCCTTGTCCTCTTGGCGCGATACCTTGACCCTGAGGCACTGGGTGATCGCGCAAGCGTAGATCCCGAGAAACAGGATAAAGCCGGGAATGCCGTATCGCATTGCCGTCAGCAGCCAGAAATTGTCGACCGATGCCGTCAGCATCCATGACGGGCGAACCCAGTCACCCATCCCGAGACCCAGAATCGGGTTCGCCCAGACGTTCTGAAGCCCGAACTCGATGATCGCCATGCGGTAATAGGCCGTGCCGGTGTTCAGGGCCAGCGATGTCGCGATGATCGACAGCGCCCCGCGGTTGGTGGCGATTTCCAGCACAAGGATCGCCGCGCCGAACAAGCCCAGCAAAAGCCACCAGCGCCAAGAAAGACGCCCCAGAATCCAGTTCCAGACGATGAACCCGATGCTGAGAGCGACACCCAGATACCCTGCCGAAGACAGCGAAAAGAACGCCGCGGCAGGTGAAACCCAGGCCCGCCGGAGGCCTGCGCGCTTTGTCCCGCCCTTGCGGCGGCTGTAATACAGAAGCGGAAGGGCGGATGCGGCAAAGATGCCGAAAAGGATAGCGTGCGCGAATACCGACTGTGCGCGGATCAGCCCGAACCTGATCTCGGTGCTGCCCTGCGGGATTACAGTGCCCAGGGGCGCGGCGAGTTCCGAATAGATCCGGGTGCCGGTCAGGCTTTCATAGGCCGCCGCCGGCCAGAGGATCATCAGTATCCAGAACAGCGTCTTTGCGACCCGCGTCAGATCGTCGGAACTTCGGATGTACCTCCGTGCCAGCAGATAGGGGCTGATGTTCTCGACAAAGAAGATCCCGACGAATTCGATCTGCGACGACCCCTGGTTCACGAACAATGCGATGGCCGCCCAGATGCAGTACAGGATAAGCGCGATGTCGATGAAATGAATGCGGCCGCACTTTCCGGTCAGCCAGCCGACGACCAGCGGGATGAAGGCCACCAGAAGAACGATGCGGTAGCCCGAAAGCCGGTACGTCCCCAGATTGATATAAACCGGCAGCAGCATCGCGAACAGAAACAGGGCGACGACCCAGTAGCCGCGCCCGGGCGCCGCGGCCGTCCGGTCACGCAGACCGCCTCCGGCGGGCAGGTTCAGTTCGGACACAGTCATCGTGGCAGTGCTCGCGTTCCGGGCTGGTCATGGCCAATGCCCCAAGTCTTGCGGATCAGGGGGCGTTCCGGCACAGTTTCATCACCAATGGGCCAGGTCAATCTGCACCATATCACGACACGGGTTCACTTTTGGAGAGTTTGTCATGAATTGGCTTCGTCGGATCGCTGTAGTCATGGGGCTTTGCCTTCTGTTCGGCACCCCGCTGAGTGCCGCGGTCTGGTATGTCGATCCGGACGTGCAGGGCAACGGTGACGGGACGATGGACGCGCCCTGGGGCACCGTCGCACAGGCGTTCCAGTCGGGTAAGCTGACGGGAGGGGACGAGGTGGTGCTGCTGCCGGGAAGCCACGGCCATATCAAGATCTGGAACCATCGATTCGAAACTCCGGTTGTCCTTAAAGCCTCACCATTGGGGCTGGTTCGCGTCGATTGGATAGAGTTCGAGAACAGCAGCAGAATTGTGGTCGACGGCCTGTCCGTCTGGCCCTCCGGCCCAACATCGACCCGCCCCTCGCTGATATGGATCGCGTCGGGGGCAAGTCAGATCGTATTGCGCAACCTCGAAATCCGAAGCCGCGAAGATGCGCGCGAATATGCAAGCTGGTCTGTCGATGAGTGGATAGAAAGACGGGTGATCGGCGTCCGGATCAACGGAAGCAAAACCCGCCTTGAGGACAGTCGTCTTCTCGGTCTCAGCTTCGCGGTGCTGACCACCGGCGAGGATGTCGTGATCAGAAACAACCTGATTCAGGGGTTCAGTGCCGATGGCGTTCAAAGCACCGGCAACGGGACGCAGGTCATCGGGAACTTCATCGCGGACTGCGTCAAGATCGGCGGCAATCATGACGACGGGATTCAGGCCTATTCGGTATCGGATGCGGGCGTGCCCTCCGAGGGCATTCTGCGCGATGTGGTGATCGAGCGTAACAAGGTGCTCGAAACACTGGGTTTCATTCCCGAACCCATGCGGTGTCAGCTTCAGGGCATCGGCCTGTTCGGCGGCATCTACACGAACCTTCTGATCAGCAACAACGTCGTTTCCGTCTCTGCCTGGCATGGCATCGCGGTCTACGGCGCCCAGAATTCGGCGATCGTCCACAACACGGTGGTCCATTCCATCGCGCCCAACGACCGCGCACCCTGGATCGGCGTGTTCGATGCCTCCGAAACCCGTGTGTCTCTGGATCTGGAGGTGTCGAACAACATCGCACCGCTGATCCAGTCAAGCTCCCCGACCGCCCCGATCGATCCGCGGGCCGGTAACATAACGCTTGTGCGGGCGGATGCCGAGCTTCTGGCCCCGGCGGTCGGAGAGTTCGCCCTGAAACCGGGCAGTAACCTCGTCGACCGCGGCGTCGTCACACGGGCCACGCCGCAAACCGACCTTGCGGGACGTCCGAGGGTCCAGGGCGCGGCGCCCGATCCCGGAGCCTATGAACTGCGTTAGAACCCCGGCGACGGGTCTGGCGCCTGTCAGCATCCATTGGTCTGTTGCTGCCGGTGCGCCACAAGTGCTTTAAGGGCCGTCTAAGTAGCGAGGCAGAGAGTACCAGTGAAAACCGCAACCGCAATCGGGGTCGTGATCGTCAGCTACGCGTCCGGCGATGTCATCGAGGCATGCCTGCAAAGCCTTGCCGACACAGGCTATCCCGACCTCCGGATCGTTGTCAGCGACAATGCTTCGCCCGATGACACGGTGGCGCTGGTTCGCGAATGCGGCCGGAAACTGGGCTTCTCGTTCACCGAAACCGTCCCGGATGACGCCGCGCACAGGCCCGGTCCGAACAGCATCACGCTCTTGCGCTGCCCCGTGAACGCAGGGTTCGCCGCTGCGGTCAATCGTGGCATCGAATGCCTTATGTGCGCCCCGGATGTCGCGCTGTTCTGGATCCTGAACCCCGATAGCGAGGCCGACCCGGATGCCGCCCGGGCCTATGCAGACCGCGCGCGCGAGGTCGGACCGTTTTCGATCATGGGTGGCCGGACGGTTTACCACGGCGAGGGCGGCGTGATTCAGGCCGATGGCGGCCGGGTCAGCCTCTGGACCGGTGTCTGCCGTATCGTGCATCGCGGTGTTGCGCCGGATACCGTCAGGATGCCGCCCGCCGAAAGCCTGAATTTCATCTCCGGCGCCAACATGGTTGCGTCGCGCGAGTTCATCGAACAGACCGGCGGCATGTGCGAGGACTACTTTCTGTATTACGAAGAAGTCGACTGGGCGATGCACCGGGGCGACCTGCCGCTGCAGGTCTGCGAGAATGCACTGGTCCGGCATCACGGCGGTACCGCCATCGGCTCGGGCACGGTAAGCCGCCTGCCGTCACCCTTTGCGATGTACTTCCTGTACCGTAACCGAATTCTGTTCGTTGCCCGGTTCAACCCGATCGGTCTGCCGGTGGCCTATGTCTATGCCGGCCTTCAGATCGTGAAATTCACGCTTCAGGGTGGTTTCGCAGAGGCGGCGGCGGCATTTCGGGGCATCCATATGCTCCCCGCGCCTCGGGATGTGAAGGCGCGGATCGCCCCCGACTCCCATCATCTTGCCTTTCGCCGGCGGCGCGCGGCCGGGTCGTGACGGTCGTCCGAGGTTGCGCGCCGGTTGCGTTGGCACCTGCCTAGAGGAACCGCCATCAGGACGCGGTATTGCGCACCCGAACAACGTATTGCAGGTCCGTGAAGCTTGAAAGAATGCCCAGTGTCACAAGCCGGATCAGCTTGATCTTCCGTCCGCCGCTTGGCGTGGCAAGCACCTCTTCAAGCCTCAGACCCGAGCTTGTCATCAACTCGATCGCCGTCTTTCGCACGAACCACCGCAGATGCGTGCGGTCACGGATGCCGCTTTCCTCAAGCTCCCATTTCCCTTGGAAAAACAGTGGAAAGCTGGCCTTGTAGTTGCGGATGTTCGGAATGCTGGCGATGATCACGCCGCCGGGCACAAGCGCCTTGTGCAACCGGGCGACGATCTCCCACGGGTCGCTCAGATGTTCGAGCACGTCGAGGCAGAGGATCACGCTGAACGGGCCTTCCGCCGCGATGATCTCGTCAAGACTGTCCGGCGCTTCGAGGTTGGCGGAATAGTGAAAGTCCAGCCCCTCGGCCGTCGCTTCCGGCTTCACGATGTCGATGACACCGGCCCTGTCGACCCGGCCAAGCGATTTCAGCGCCGCCGCCGTCGCCCCAATGCCGCCGCCCACATCCAGAAGCGTGCCGCCCTCCACCGGAACCACGGGAAAGACATCGGAACGGGTAAGGGCGTGATAGTCCTTCCGAATGGATGTGCTGGGATCAGTCAAGGTATCGCCCTCTTATTGTCCGGCAGAAAATCCTTTTGCCGATTTCTGCAGCTAAGGCAAAGCATAATGCGTTTCCAGCGCCATCTGCAGCACGGGGCCACTGCGTTGCCGGAGTGGGAAGAATGCCGCCCCTGCGACGGTTTGTTTCCATCCGCGTGGCGAGGGCGATTGTGCATCTTGTCTCCAGTGCGGATCGCGGCCTAGGGTGCGCGGACGCTGCGGCGGGTTGCTTTCAGCGGTGGCAGAACGTCCCGAAATCGTCGTGGCCAGGAAGTGCCCGGAATGAAGATCACCTATTCCCCTGAACACCGTCTGCGGTCGGCGGCGACCGAACTCAGCGGCGGCGAGCTCGTTTCCCCTTTCGAATGCCCCGAACGCATGGATCAGATCATGGCGCGGCTGGCCGAGGTCGGGATGATGGGCATCCAGCCACCGCGGGAGTTCGGGTTGGACCCGGCCCTGCGCGTCCATGACGCCGACTATCTGGATTTTCTCGCGACCGCATGGACCGACTGGCAGGCCGCAGGTTTCAAGGGCGAAGCCATCGCCTCAAGCTGGCCCGCCCGCCGGATGCAGCAGCGCGTCCCCCGCGATATCGACGGGCGTATGGGCTATTACGCGATGGCCGCCGAAACCTCGATTTCTGCCGGAACGTGGGAAGCAGCGCAGATCAGTATGAATGTGGCGCTGACCGCACAAGCGCACGTTGCCGATGGCGCGCGCGCCGCCTTCGCCCTCTGCCGCCCGCCCGGGCACCACGCCGCCCGCGACATGTTCGGCGGTTACTGCTTCATCAACAATGCCGCCGTCACCGCACAGGCCTTTATCGATCAGGGCGCGTCCCGCGTCGCCATCCTCGATGTGGATTTCCACCATGGCAACGGCACGCAGGACATCTTCTATCACCGGGGCGACGTTCTGTTCATCTCGCTCCACGGCGCGCCCGAGGACGCGTTTCCGCATTTTCTGGGCTATGCGGATGAAACCGGGACAGGCGCGGGCGAGGGGGCCAATCTGAACCTCCCGATGCCACCCGGCACGCCGTGGGACGTTTGGTCGGGCGCTCTGCAAACCGCGCTCGACCGGATTGCCGCCTTCGGGGCCGAGGCGCTGGTTGTCTCCTTCGGCGCGGACACGTTCACAGCCGACCCGATTTCGTTCTTCAAACTTACCTCCGACGATTTCACCCGAATGGGTGAGAGGCTTGCGACCGCAGACCGGCCCACCGTCATCGTGATGGAGGGCGGCTATGCGGTATCCGCCCTTGGCCTGAACACGGTGAACCTGTTGCAGGGCTTCGACGGGGCGGCAAGGTGAGGGATTACGACGACCATGACATGACGGGCCTCGCCGCGCTCGTGCGCGCGGGCGATGTCACGCCCCATGACCTGCTCGACGCGGCGCTCGCCCGGGCCGCCGACCGCAACCCTGCGATCAACGCCCTTGTTCATCAGGACGAAGACGTAGCCCGCCAAATGATCGATGACGGCCTTCCCGAGGGTTCGTTTCCCGGCGTCCCCTTCCTCATCAAGGACATAGGCTGCGAAACCCCCGATTTTCCGGTTTCCAACGGCTCCCGCATCACGCCCGGCACGCGCTACCCGGAGCATTCCTCGATCTACGCACGTCTCCGGGCGGCGGGGCTCGTCCCGTTCGCCCGCACCACCATACCGGAATTCGCCATCGGTTCGGTCACCGAGGCTGCCGCTTACGGCGGACCCACCCGCAACCCGTGGAACCTCGACCGAACACCCGGCGGATCCTCCGGCGGCTCGGGCGCCGCCGTTGCCGCCGGGATCGTTCCCGGCGCGCACGGCTCCGACGGGGGTGGCTCGATCCGCATCCCGGCCTCCTGCTGCGGCCTCTTCGGGTTCAAGGCCAGCCGCGCCCTGATCCCCGACGGCCCCTATGCGGGCGAGGGCTGGGGTGGCATGGCCATGGACGGTTTCCTGACCCGCTCGGTTCGCGATACCGCCGCCCTTCTCGATGCCACCGGCGGCCCCGATCTGGGCGCGCCCTATTACCCGCCGCCGATGCGGGGCACCTTCCTTCAGGCGACCGGGCAACGGCCCAAATCCCTGCGCATCGCCCTCTGCACGACGACGATCGCGGGCGAAAAGGTGCACCCCGATTGCGCCGCCGCCACAATGCAGGCCGCTACGCTCCTCGCCGATCTCGGCCACCATGTGGAAGAGACGCGTCCCCATGTCGACCTCATGCCGATGATGCAGGCCTGGACCTGGATCGTCGCTTGCGGCACCGCCTCCGCCGTCCGCGCGGTCGAACACAAGCGCGGTGAACCCTTGCGCGATCAGCTTGAAACCGTCGCGCAGGGCGCATGCGCGCTGGCCGACCGGATCAGCGGGGCCGACTACCTCGATGCGCTGAACACCGTGCACGATTTCGGGCGTCAGATGGCCGCGTTCTTTCAAAGCTACGATGTCTTCGTCACCCCGGTCCTCGCCGAACCGCCTGCCGAAATCGGTCGTTTCGCCCATTCCCGCCCGGAATTCGCCGATTTCGCGGCCTACCGGTTGGGGCCGGGTGGCGTCTTCGAATACTCCCCCTTCACCGCCGCCTATAACGCCTCGGGCCAGCCCGCCATGTCCGTGCCCCTGTACTGGAACACCGACGGACTGCCCATCGGCGTCCAGATCGGCGCGGCCTCGGGCAGGGACGAGATGCTCATGTCACTGGCCGCGCAACTTGAAGACGCGCAACCGTGGTTCGACGGCAAGCCACCTCGCTATTCGCGATAGATCGGCTCGGCCACAAACCCGCCGCCCTGATAGACATCCTCCGGCGCCGACCCGATCTCGGGTTCCTTCGCCTCCAACTCGGCCCGCCACGGCTCCGAGCTGTCCTGCGGCTCCCACCCCAGCCACGCGACGGCGGAGTTGTCCCACCACACATCCCGATTGGCGGACACGCCATAGATCACCGGACATCCCAATGTCTCGACCTCCAGAACCCGTCGGGTCAGCCGCAACAGATCCCCCGGACTCATCCACGTATCCAGCATCCGCCGGTTCCTCGGCTTCGGAAAGCACGACCCGATCCGCACCCGCGCCGTCTCGATCCCGAACTTGTGCCAGTAGAGCAGGGCAAGCTGTTCGCCGTAGACCTTGGACGCCCCGTAAAGCCCGTCACAGATCGGTGGCAACGACCCGTCGATCACCTGATCGCGCCGGTAGAACCCGGTCGCATGGTTCGAACTGGCAAAGAAGATGCGACGGGTCCCATGCGCCCGCGCGGCTTCGTAGAGGTTGAAAACCCCCGCGATATTCGCCCGGTTGATCGGGTCGAAAGCCCTCTCGGTCGACACGCCGCCGAAATGCACAATCGCATCGCAACCTTCGACAAGGCGCATCACACCGTCCGCATCGCCCAAGTCGCACGCGACGACCTCTTCATGATCTGCCGCAGGGTCCATCGCGTCCACATCCGACACCCGCAAAACCTCTGCGGCACCCGCCAGCCCCGCCCGCGCCACGCGGCCCAAAGACCCGGCGGCCCCCGTAATCAGCAATCGCTTCATCTTGCTCTCCCGTTTCCCCTGATCCATCACGGCCCGCGCGGCCATGCAACCCGCCCGTTCCCTTTCGTGCCCGCCCGCGCTACCAAAGCCCGGTCAGTTCCGAAGGCCCGCCCATGAAAATCGCCGAAATCCGCACCCATCTTCTGGCCCACAAGCTCGACACCGCGTTCGAAAGCGCATCGGCCCGGTTCGACCATCGCCGTCATTGCCTGGTCGAGGTGATTTGCGAGGATGGCACGACCGGGTGGGGCGAGGCGCTGGGCCCGTCACACCTGAACGCCGCCGTGATCGCGGCCTATGCCCCCCGGTTCATCGGCCGGAACCCGCTGGATACTGAAATCCTCTGGGCCGAAGCCTATAACTTCCTGCGCGATCAGGGCATGCGCGGTCTGGCCGTCACGGCGCTTTCCGGCATCGACATCGCGCTCTGGGACATCAAGGGCAAGCATTTCGGTACTTCTGTCGCCACGCTTCTGGGTGGCCGTGTCCGCGAAAACCTGCGCGCCTACGCCACCGGCTCGTTCCGCCGCGACGGCGTGGACCGCGTCACCGATATCGCGTCGGAAGTCGCGGGCTACCGCGCCGAAGGCTTCGATGCGGTCAAGGTCAAGATCGGCTTCGACGTGGCCGAAGACCTCGCCGTCCTCACCGCCGTCCGTGACGCCATCGGCCCCGACATGGCCCTGATGATCGACGCCAATCACGGCTATGATACGGGCGAGGCGATCGAGTTGGGTAACCGCGCCGCGCATCTGGATATCGCGTGGTTCGAAGAGCCGGTGATTCCCGAAAACCTCGCCGCCTACGGGCAGGTTCGCACCCGCCAGCCGATCCCGGTCGCAGGCGGCGAAACATGGCACGGGCGCTGGGCGATGGCGCAGGCCTTGGACGCGCAAGCCGTCGACATCCTGCAGCCCGATATCTGCGGGGTAGGGGGCTTTACCGAAATGCGCCGTGTCGCCGATCAGGCCACGCTCGCGGGCGTGCGGCTTGTTCCCCATGTCTGGGGCACGGGCGTTCAGATCGCCGCCAGCCTGCAATGGATGGCCGCCCAGCTTCCCGACCCGGTCCGCCCCGAGCCGCGTCCGCCGATCCTTGAATTCGACCGCACCGAGAACCCGTTCCGGCAGGCGGTCTTGACCCAGCCCATCGAGCATACGAATGGCAGTGTCGCCATCCCCGACGCCCCGGGTCTGGGCATCGAGATCGACCGGAATGCGCTGGCTGCCTATCGTGATGCGTCGGCAGAGATATCTGTCTGACACCCGCTAAGGTCCGCTTCGAGCCCAGACCTACTTGATGCTGCGTGGAGCACCAATGTCAGCTTTCAAATCCCCATTGGCACTCCGCCTGCAACCGGCAGGCTAATGCCGGTTACGTAGCGGCCTGTTGGACCGGCGAGATAAGCCACAGCATCTGCGACGTCTTCAGGCATACCCGCGGACCGAAGGGCGACGTTTGCGTAGCGGCGTTTTCGTGTTGCTTCGAGGCTTTCGCCCGCTTCATTTGCAAGTCGCGCGTTTGCAGCTTCATGCATGTCGGTGGCGATAAAGCCAGGACAGACGGTATTGCAAAGGATGCCATCTGGTCCGAACTCGGCAGCAAGCGTTTTGGTGAGACCAACAAGTGCGTGTTTCATGGCAGTGTACGCGCCAAACCCGGGCTCTGCGCCTAGGCTTCCGGTTGATCCGATATTGATAATCCGTCCGCCACCATTTGTTTTCATATGTGGAATGACGGCCTGCGCCAGAAGCATTGGCCCCTGAACGTTGACGCGATAGCTCATTTCCCATTCTGCCTGAGTCGTCGTTAAGAAGTCTGCCGATCCTGCCAAAGACCCGGCATTGTTCACTAGAATGTCTACGCTACCAAACTCCGCCAAACAGTGTTGAACAACTGAAGTGACTTGTTCAGGGTCGGTTACGTCCAACGACAAAGCGTGTGCTTTCGCTGAAATGGTGTTCAGTGTTTCGACAAGTTCTCTGAGTAGCTCCGTGGTTGATCGAGGCGAACCACCGACTGTGATTTCGCCTTGGCGATCTGTTACAATAACGTTCGCGCCGTCCTCGACCAGCCTACGCGCGATAGCCTGGCCAATGCCGTTCGGGGCAGACGCGCCTGTAATCAGAGCAATTTTTTCCGATAAAGGTTTCATGGATGCAGGAGGCGTCGGAAAATCGCGCTTGTCAAACAGTTGCCGTTTTTTGCAAGCCGTCGTTGGCGCAAACGCAGCGAAAGTCCGCATTGTCCGCAAAGCGGAGTTCCAGCCACTCGCCCTTCCACCTCCCGACTTGCGCCAAACGCCCCCACCAGCGCAGGATCGCACCAATGGGAGGGCTGCGACCATGCCACAGATCACCGGACACTGCCGCTGCCGCAAAGTAACCTTCTCGACGCCCGGCCCGGTTCTCTGGTCCGGCATCTGCCATTGTGAAAGCTGCCGACGCGCCACCGCCTCCCCTTGCACGGCCTTCTTCGGTGTCCCCCGCGACAGCGTCACATGGGCGGGCGACCCAAAGGTCAGCACCTCGTCGGAAGGAAGGGTCCAGCGCCTGTTCTGCCCCGATTGCGGCACACAACTCACCTATCACGCCGACCGCTGGCCCGGTGAAAGCCATCTCTACACGGCCAACCTCACCGACCCCGAACGGGTGAAACCCGCTGCGCATTTCCATTGGGCGGAACGCCTGGCATGGCTCAAAATCGACGATGACCTGCCGAAATACGCAAGCACCGCCGACGGCACCGCCCCGCTCTAGCGGATGCGCGCCTCACTCTGCGCATCGAACAGCATCGCGCGAGCCGGATCGAACCGAAGCCCCACGCGAGAACCTTCAACCGACCGCTCGTCGCCGCGTTCCTCGACGATCAGCCGCTCGCCGGTATCGGAGGCCAGATAGGCAAAGGACACACCGCCTAATGCCTCGGTAAGTTCCACCCGGAACACATCGCCCGACGGGTCGATCTCAAGATGCTCGGGCCTGAGCCCCAGCGTCACCTTCGTTCCATCCGCAGGCACCTGAACCGGCACCTCTACGCTTGATTTCAGCGACGGCACCTCGACCGACCCGCCCTTGGCGGTCGCATCGAGAAAGTTCATCGCGGGCGACCCGATAAATCCCGCGACGAACCGGTTGTCCGGATCACGGTACAACTCCAGCGGCGCGCCGACCTGTTCGATGTAGCCCGCACGCAGCACGACGATCTTGTCGGCCAGCGTCATCGCCTCGACCTGGTCATGGGTCACATAGATCATGGTCGCGCCGATTTCCTTGTGGAGCCGCGCAATCTCGACCCGCATCTCGACCCGCAACTCGGCATCGAGGTTCGACAGGGGTTCATCGAACAGGAACACTTCCGGTCCCCGCACAATCGCCCGGCCAATGGCCACCCGCTGACGCTGGCCGCCCGACAGGGCTGCGGGTTTGCGCTTCAGGTACTCGTCCAGCTTCAGGATCCGGCTGGCCTCGGCCACTTTCGTGGCGATCTCCGCCTTCGGATGTCCGGTCATCTTCAGGCCGAACCCCATGTTTTCGCCCACCGTCATATGCGGATAAAGCGCGTAGGTCTGAAACACCATCGCCACCCCGCGTTCCGACGGGTCGGCCCGGGTCACATCACGGGTGCCGATGTTGATCTGCCCGCTCGTGGTTTCTTCCAGCCCGGCGACCATTCGCAGAAGCGTTGACTTGCCACAGCCAGATGGCCCGACGAACACGCAGAACTCGCCATCCTCGATCGTCAGGTCGACCCCGTGGATCACCTGCGTTTCGCCATAGCGCTTGATCACGTCATTGAGTGTTACGCCCGACATGGTTGTTCCCCCCGCTTCAGGTCTTGTCTGGTCTGGTCCGGAAAGCGCCAGTTCTGCGCCTCACGGGCAATCTCGTCGGCCGTCGCGCGCAACTGGGGCGCAAGCCCGGCCAGCCCGGAAAGGTCGCCGCGATCGGTCGAAGTGGTCACCGACACGGCACCCAGCATCCGGTGCTGCTGCGTCAGGATCGGCACGGCGATACAGATGATCCCCGGCTCGTGTTCCTGATCGTCAAAGGCATGGCCGCGCGCGCGGATGCGCGCCAGTTCCGCCCGAAGCGCACGCGCGCTGGTCAGGGTGTGATCGGTGAACCGGTGATAGGATTGCTGCGACAGGACCCTGTCCAGCGCCTCGGGTTCGACCCATGCCAGCATCGCCTTGCCCACGCCGGTGCAATAGGCCGGCCCGACCTTTCCGGCCTGGCTGAACATCTCGATGGGCTCGCGCGCGTTCCGCTTGTCCACGTAAAGGACTGAACCACCGTCCAGTTGCGCCAGATGCACGGTTTCGCCGATTTCACGCGACAGCGCATCCAGATGGGGCCGGGCCACCGGGGCCAGCGACGACTGATCCCACGCCGCATGGGCCAGCCGGACCAGCCGTAATCCCGGCGCATAGGTCTGCCGTTCGGGATCGAAGCTCAGCATCCCCTGGCTCGTCAGCGTCTGCACGAACCGGTAGAGCGTCGCCTTGGGAAACGGGCTTTCCTCCAGCAATTCACCAAATCGGACAGGACGGCCGAACGCCGCCACGCGGTCCAGAACCGCCAGCGCCTTGCCAACCGTGCCGTCGCCCTGCGGTCCGCCGGACATATCTCCTCCCTTGCGCGGCATTCGGGTCTTCGCCCTGCCACGACTGTTGACAAGACCTGCCACAGTCTGTTTATGATTTCAATATACAAAACCAAGTTTCAAATAATGGAACTTGACCATAGTGGAAGCATCTAGGGAGGACACCATGCATTCCATGCTCAAAGCGTCCGTGGCGGCGCTTGGCGCGCTGGCGATCTCGGCCAGTGCCGCGCTTGCCGGCAGCCACGGCGAAAAGCTCTCGGGCGATCTTGTGATTTTCTCGGATATGTCCAACCCCGCGCCGCGCGCGGTGATGGAAGGCATGGTCGAACGCTTCGGTGCCATGCACCCCGATCTGAACATCGAACTGACCGTGATCGACCGCGAAGCCTACAAGACCCAGATCCGCAACTTCCTGACAGCCAACCCGCCCGATGTGGCCAACTGGTACGCCGCCAACCGGATGAAGCCCTATGTGGAAGCGGGCCTCTTCGAAGATATCTCGGACCTGTGGGAAGGCCCGATCGGTGAAGAACTGGCCTCGACGAAGGGCGCGATGACGCTGGACGGAAAGCAGTGGGGCGTTCCCTATACTTACTACCAGTGGGGCGTCTATTACCGCAAAGACATCTTCGACCAGTACGGTCTGGCCGAACCCAAGACATGGGACGAGGAAAAGGCAAACTGTCAGACGCTGCTGGACAATGGCGTGAAGTGCTACACCATCGGGACAAAGTTCCTGTGGACCGCCGGCGGCTGGTTCGACTACCTGAACATGCGCACCAACGGTTACGACTTTCACGCAGCCCTGACCGGCGGCGAAATCCCGTGGACCGACGACCGCGTGAAGGCGACCTTCGCCAACTGGCGCGAACTGATCGACATGGGCGCTTTCATCGACAACCACCAGTCCTATAGCTGGCAGGAGGCGCTTCCGTTCATGATCAACGGCGAGGCCGCGTCTTATCTGATGGGCAACTTCGCCGTGGCGCCGATGCGCGATGGCGGCCTGGATGACAGCAAGCTGGACTTCTACCAGTTCCCGGCGATCAACCCGGATGTCGAACTGGCCGAGGACGCGCCGACAGACACGTTCCACATCCCGTCTGGCGCATCGAACAAGGAGGCCGCCCGTGCATTCCTTGAATTCGTCGTCTCCGCCGACAACCAGACGCTGATCAACAACGGTGAAAACCTTGGCCAGCTTCCGGTGAACAAGAACTCTGGCGTCGATGACGACAAGTTCCTGAAGGAAGGCTTTGCAATGCTGTCCTCGAACTCGCCCGGCGGTGTCGCGCAGTTCTTTGACCGTGACGCACCGGCCGAAATGGCCTCGATCGCCATGGAGGGGTTCCAGGAATTCATGGTCTTCCCGGACAATCTCGACGACATCCTCGCGCGGCTCGAACAGGCCCGCGCCCGGATCTACTGAACCGACTTCGGGTGGGCGTTCGCGCCCACCCGCACCCGCCGCCCATCTGCCGGCCCTGACCCGCATTCAGGCCCGCCACATGCGCAGCGCCACTTGAACCGGGGGCCCCATGTCCATAACCGCCATGCCGACCACGGAAATCGTGCCAGCACGCTCGTGGTACAAACGCAACGAGATCGCGGTCACCCCCTGGCTGTTCCTTGCGCCGGGCGTCCTCTTCTTCCTGTTCTACGTGATTTTTCCGATCTTCCAGTCCTTCAACCTCTCGCTCTACGCGTGGGACGGGCTGGGTGAGGCGCGTTATGTGGGCTTGGCCAACTATCAGGAACTCTCCACCGACCGGGCGTTCGAAACCTCGCTCTGGAACAACCTCAAATGGCTCGTCCTCTACCTTCTGGCGATCCCCGCAGGCCTATTCATCGCGCTTTTCCTGAACCAGACCGTCACCGGCATCCGGCTCTACAAATCTCTGTTCTTCTTCCCCTTCGTGATCTCGCAGATCGTCGTCGGCCTCGTCTTCACATGGTTCTACGACCCGACCTTCGGCCTTCTGAACGTCATGCTGGGCTGGATCGGCCTCGGCCCGATCAACGTTTTGGGTGACCCGACGCTCGTGACCTATGGCATCATCGCCGCGGGCCTCTGGCCGCAAACCGCCTATTGCATGATCCTCTATCTCACCGGCCTCAACGCCGTCGACCCCGAACAGATCGAGGCCGGGCGGCTTGACGGCGCGAAAGGCTGGCGGATGCTGTGGTACATCATCATCCCGCAGCTCAAGCCCGCCACTTTCATCGCCTTCGTGGTGACGATCATCGGCGCGCTGCGGTCCTTCGACCTCATTTCGATCATGACCAATGGCGGCCCGTTCGGCTCGTCCCGCGTCCTGTCCTTCTACATGTTCGAAAAGGCGCTGTCCGAATACGGCTTCCGCATGGGATACGGCGCCGCCATCGCCGTTGTCCTGTTCCTCATCATGCTGGTCTTCATCGCCTACTTCCTATGGTCGATGTTCCAGGAAGAAAGGGCGCGCTGATGTTTCCGACACCGATCGAAAAGACACCGCGCGCCTGGCAACTGACCTATCAGTCGCTTCTGCCCCTGGCGCTTCTGATGTGGCTCTTGCCGCTTCTGGCCGTGGCCCTCTTCTCGGTCAAACCCGAGGCCGATTTCGTGGGCGGCGGCTACTGGTCGATCCCCAGCTACTTTGCAGGCTTCGAAAACTACGGCCGCGTCTTCTTCGACAGCGACATGCCGCGTTACCTGATGAACTCGGTCCTGATCACCATCCCCACCGTGATCGGCTGCGTGGTGCTGTCGTCGATGACGGGCTTCGCGCTGGGCATCTACAAGTTCAAGTCGAACATCTGGATCTTCTTTATGTTCGTCGCGGGCAACTTCGTGCCGTTCCAGATCCTCATGGTGCCGGTGCGCGACCTGACCCTCGATCTTGGCCTCTACAACACGAAGACCGGCCTCGTCCTGTTCCACATCGCGTTCCAGACTGGGTTCTGCACGCTCTTCATGCGCAACTTCATCCGCGCGCTGCCTTATCCGCTGATCGAGGCCGCGCGGGTCGAGGGTGTCTCGGAATGGCGGATCTTCTGGTTCGTGGTCCTGCCGCTGATGAAACCCGCCATGGCCGCCATGTCGGTCCTGATCTTCACTTTCATCTGGAACGACTATTTCTGGGCCGTGGTTCTGACCCAGGGCGCCGAAAGCCAGCCGGTGACTGCCGGGATCACGTCCTTCAACGCGCAGTACCGCGCGGCCTACCACCTGATGAGCGCGGGCAGCATCGTCGCCGCCCTCCCGCCCGTCGCCATGTTCTTTCTGATGCAGAAACACTTCATCGCGGGCCTGACCCTCGGTGCCGTCAAGTAACCACCGGACGACGAAGACAATGACCAAGATCGCTTTCATCGGCGCGGGTTCCACGATTTTCATGAAGAATATCGTGGGCGATGCCCTGCATTTCGACGCACTCCGCGATGCGCAGATCGCATTGATGGATATCGACCGGACGCGGCTGGCGGAGTCCGAGCTTGTGGCGAACAAGCTCGTCGCCGCCATGGATGCCCCCGGGATGGTCACGGCCACCACCGATCGCCGCCGGGCGCTCGACGGGGCCGATTTCGTCGTCACGGCCTTCCAGACCGGCGGCTACGAACCCTCGACCGTGATCGATTTCGACATTCCCAAGGCTTACGGCCTGAGCCAGACCATCGCCGACACGCTGGGCGTGGGCGGCATCATGCGCGGCCTGCGCACCGTCCCCCATCTCTGGGCCGTGGCCGAAGACATGGCGCAGGTCTGTCCGAACGCTACCATGTTGCAATACGTGAACCCGATGGCGATCAATACATGGGCCTTGGCCGAACGCTTTCCCCAAGTGAAAACCGTGGGGCTTTGCCATTCGGTCCAGAACACGCTTGAGGAAATGGCCCATGATCTCGACATTCCGCAGGACGAGATCCGCTATCAGGTCGCGGGCATCAACCATGTGGCCTTCTTCCTGAAACTCGAACACCGGGGCCGCTCTCTCTACCCCGCGCTGCGCGAGGGCTACCGGGCGGGCCGTCTGCCGAAACCGCCCCTTCACCACGCCCGCTGTCCCAACCACGTCCGCTACGAGGTGATGGATCACCTTGGCTACTTCTGCACCGAAAGCTCCGAACATCTGGCCGAATACGTGCCGTGGTTCATCAAGGACGGGCGCGACGACCTGATCGCGCAGTTCGGCATCCCGCTCGACGAATACCCGCGCCGCTGCGTCGAACAGATGGCCGACTGGGGATCGCAGGCCGAGGCGTTCCGCACCGATGCGTCCATCGAGGTGACGAAAAGCCACGAATTCGCAGCCGAGATCATGAACGCCATTGTCACCGATGCGCCCTATCTGGCCTATGGCAACCTCCCCAATACCGGCCAGATCCCGCAGCTTCCCGCGGGCGCCGTGGTCGAAACGCCTTGCCTCGTGGATGCAAACGGCGTCCAGCCTTCCGTCGTCACCGGCATCCCGCCGCAACTGATCGCCCTCATGCGCAGCCAGATCAACGTGCAGGAACTCACCGTCCGCGCGCTGGTCGAGGAGAATGTCGACTACCTCTACCACGCCGCGATGATGGATCCGCACACCGCCGCCGAACTGGACCTGCGCCAGATCCGGTCGCTCGTCACCGATCTTCTGGCCGCCCATGGCGACATCATCCCGGCCTGGGCCCGTCAAAGGCGCGCCGCATGACCCTTCGTCTTGTCAAAAATACGCAATATCCGACATACGGTCCTGCGCATCACATCCGCATGATATGCGCATGGCATACACATCGCCCGAAAGGCCCCTGTTCATGAGTTCCGCCCGCTTCCCCGACCTCGACGGCGCATCCGTTTTCATCACCGGCGGCGGCTCCGGCATCGGCGCGCATCTGACCGAGGGCTTTCTCGAACAGGGCGCCCGCGTCGCCTTCGTCCAACGCTCCGACGCGACCGGGTTCTGTGATGAGATGGAGGAAAAGCACGGCTGCCGGCCGATGTTCCTGCCCTGTGACATCACCAATGTGGACGCGCTCAAGTCAGTGATATCAAAGGCTTCCAAGGCAAACGGCCCCATTTCTGTCCTCGTCAACAACGCCGCGAACGACAAACGCCATGCCGCACTGGACGTGACCGAGGATTTCTGGGACTGGTCGCAGGCGATCAACCTCAAGGCCTATTTCTTCGCCTGTCAGGCGGTGATCCCCGGCATGAAATCCATGGGCGGCGGCGCGATCATCAATTTCACATCGATCAGCTACATGATGGGCAACGCGGGCTACGTCTCCTACACAACCGCCAATTCCGGCCTGAACGGCATGACCCGCTCGCTCGCCCGCGAGTTCGGTGCCGACGGCATCCGCGTCAACGCCCTTGCCCCGGGCTGGGTCCTGACCGAAAAACAGTTGGAGATGTGGGCAAGCGAGGAAGATCTGAAGGCTCATATGAACAAAATGTGCCTTAAAGAACACCTGAAACCGCAAGATATAGTGGATCCTTGCCTGTTCCTCGCTTCCATATCCAGCGCCGCCATGACCGGCCAGTCCCTTGTCGTCGACGGCGGCGTCGTGGTGACCGGATGACCATTGAGGCCGCCATACGACCCGACTGGATCGCCGTCGATTGGGGCACCTCCCATTGCCGCGCCTGGGCGATGACGGCGAATGGCAGCCATCTGGCCCACGCCCGCTCCGATCGCGGCATGGGCACGCTCACCCGCGACGACTACCCGCAGGCATTGCTCGACCTTGTCGGCCCGTGGCTGTCCGACCGCCCCCTGCGCGCCATGGTCTGCGGCATGGCCGGTTCCCGTCAGGGCTGGGTCGAAGCGCCCTATACCGCCGTCCCGTGCCGCCCTGACTCCCTGACCACCGTCCCGGCCCCCTTTGCCGATCCGCGCCTGACCGTCACCGTGATCGGCGGTGTCCGCCAGAACAAACCAGCCGATGTCATGCGCGGCGAGGAAACGCAGATCGCCGGGTTTCTCCATAAAAACCCCGCCTTCGACGGCGTCCTCTGCCTCCCCGGCACCCATTCCAAATGGGCACAGGTCTCCGCCGGCGAGATCGTCAGTTTCCGGACTTTCATGACAGGTGAACTCTTTGGCCTCCTCTCGAAAAACTCCGTCCTTCGCCACAGCATGGGCAAGGGATGGGACGACGAGGCTTTCCGGACGGCCCTGTCCGAGGCGATCAGCAGGCCCGAAAGCGTGGCCCATCGTCTGTTCGCGCTCCGTGCCGAAAGCCTTCTCTCCGACCTGGCCCCTGCAACCGCCCGCGCGCGTCTGTCGGGCCTGCTGATCGGCATGGAACTCGCCGCCGCGAGGCCCTATTGGCTGGGCCAGCAGGTCGCCGTCATCGGTTCTGAAGCGCCCGCCAAACAGTATGAAACCGCACTTATGGAACAAGGGCTTACACCGATCCATACCGATGGCGACGCGATGACCCTTGCCGGTCTCTTTGCCGCCTATCAGAACCAGAAAGCCACCGCATGAGCTGCCCCCTGATCGCGATCCTCCGCGGCATCACCCCGGACGAGGCCGTCCCCGTCGCCGGTGCCCTGATCGGTGCCGGGATCGACCGGATCGAGGTTCCGCTGAACTCGCCCGATCCCCTCGCCAGCATCGCCGCCATGGCCAAGGCCCATGGGCACAACGCCCTGATCGGCGCGGGCACGGTCCTGACCTCCGATGCGGTGGAACAGGTGCATAATGCAGGCGGCCGGATGATCGTCTCGCCCAACTGCAATACAGAGGTGATCGAACGCACCAAGTCCCTGGATATGCAAAGCTTTCCCGGCGTCCTGACTCCGACCGAATGCTTCGCCGCGCTGGCCGCCGGGGCGGATGGCCTCAAGGTCTTTCCGGCCTTTCTCATGGGTCTCGACGGGCTCAAGGCGATCCGCGCCGTCCTGCCATACGAGACCAGGGTCTTCATGGTGGGCGGTGTCGGCGCCGATAGCTTTGCCGACTGGGCCGCCGCCGGAGCGTCCGGTTTCGGGATCGGAACGGGCATCTACACCCCGGGTATGACCGCCGCGGATGTCGGCGCGCGCGCCCGCGATTTTGTTGCGGCATGGGACGCGGTGCCCTGATGGCGGCGCAGCTCTGGGATGAGACGCCTTGCGCGCTGGGCGAGGGGCCGCTCTGGCACCCGCTCCGCAACCAGTTGTTCTGGTTCGATATCATCCGCTACCGCCTGCACACACGCGAGACGGGCAAGACCCGCACATGGCAGTTCGACGAACATGTCTCCGCCGCCGGTTGGATCGATGACACGCGCCTTCTGATCGCTTCGGAAACCGGCCTTTTCGTTTTCGATCTCGACGATGAGGGCCGCGCGCCCGTCGCAGATTGCGAAGCCGACAACCCCAAGACCCGCTCCAACGACGGTCGCGCCGACCCGCAGGGGGGCTTCTGGTTCGGCACGATGGGCAAGGCGGCCGAACCCGGTGCAGGCACGATCTATCGCTGGTATCGGGGCGAGTTGCGCGCGCTCCATCCGGGTATCACGATCCCCAACGCGATCTGCTTTGCACCCGATGGCAAAACCGCCTATTTCGCCGATACCGCCCGGAAAACCGTTTGGAGCCAAAGCCTTGATGCCGATGGATGGCCTTCCGCACCACCTGAAACCTTCCTCGACCTCGCCGCCGAGGGCCTGAACCCTGACGGTGCCGTCACCGATCCACAGGGGAACCTCTGGATCGCCATGTGGGGCGCGTCCGGCGTGGCCTGCTATGCGCCCGACCGCCAGCACCTTCAGACCGTCCCGTTTCCCGCCCGGCACACATCCTGCCCGGCCTTCGGCGGTCCGGACCTCGCGACCCTATACTGCACCACCGCACGGCAGGGGCTCAGCGCCGAAACCCTCGCCGCCGAACCCGAGAACGGGATGACCTTCGCGGCAGCGGACGCCGGCAAAGGCCGCCCCGAACCAAAGGTGATCCTGTGACCCGGACGCTTGGCACCTGCTATTATCCCGAACACTGGCCGGAAGAGATCTGGGCCGATGACGCCGCCCGCATGGCCGAGGCGGGCCTCACATGGGTCCGGATCGGAGAGTTCGCGTGGTCCCGCCTCGAACCCCGCCCCGGTGTCTACGAGTTCGACTGGCTCGATCGCGCCATCGACACGCTCGGGCAGGCGGGGCTCAAGGTCGTCCTCGGCACGCCCACCGCCACGCCACCCCGCTGGATCCTCACGAAACACCCCGACATGCTGGCCGCCGATGCCGAGGGGCGGTCGCGCGGCTTCGGCTCGCGCCGTCACTACTGCTTCAGCATTCCGGGCTATATCGACGACTGCCGCCGGATCGTCACCGAACTGGCCCGGCGCTATGGCAGGAACCCCCATGTACAGGCGTGGCAGATAGACAACGAATACGGCTGCCACGATACCGTCGTCAGCTACTCCGATGCCGCCCGCGACGCGTTTCGCGACTGGCTTGCCCAACGGTACCAGTCGACCGATGCCCTGAATGCGGCGTGGGGCAACGTGTTCTGGTCGATGGAATATCAAAGCTTCGACGAGATCGAGCTGCCCAACATGACCGTCACCGAACCGAACCCGGCCCACGCGCTGGCCTTTCGCCGGTTCTCGTCCGATCAGGTCGTCCGCTTCAACCGCGCGCAGGCCGAAATCCTGCGCCGCCATACCGACGCGCCGCTCCTCCACAACTACATGGGCCGGGTCCTTGAGTTCGATCACTTCGCGGTCGGCGCCGATCTCGATATCGCGTCATGGGACAGCTATCCCCTCGGCTTTCTCATGGACCGCGTTGATGCGGAGGCCGATCACAAAACGGCCTATCTGCGCCAGGGCGACCCGGATTTTCAGGCCTTCCACCATGATCTCTACCGCGCTGTCGGGCAGGGCCGCTGGTGGGTGATGGAACAGCAACCGGGCCCTGTGAACTGGGCAAAGTGGAACCCCGAACCCTTGCCCGGCATGGTCCGCCTCTGGTCGTGGGAGGCCTTCGCCCACGGGGCCGAGGCGGTATGCTACTTCCGCTGGCGGCAGGTGCCGTTCGCGCAGGAACAGATGCATGCGGGCCTCTTGCGCCCCGACAGCGCCGATGCGCCCGCGCTGGACGAAGCGCGGCAGGTGGCCGATGAAATCGCCGCCATGCCGGACATCGCACCGGCCCGCGCACAGGTGGCAATTGTTTTCGACTATGCATCCGCATGGGCCTGGGACGTGCAGCCACAGGGCGCGGATTTCAGCTATTTCCGGCTGGTCTTCAGCGCCTACCGGGCGCTGCGCCGCGCCGCGCTGTCGGTCGATATCCTGCCGCCCGACGGGGCCGATCCATCGGGCTATGCCCTGATCCTGGTCCCCGGAATGGCGACAATGACCGATGCGCAGATAAACCGGTTCGCCACCAGCGGCGCGACCATCCTTGCAGGGCCGCGCACCAACGCAAAGACGGCCGAGATGATGATCCCCGTGCCTCTGCCGCCCAACCTTCCCGGGCTGGACGTGACCGTTGCGCGGGCCGAAAGCCTGCCACCCTCAGAACATCTGCCCGTCGAAGGGGGCGGGACCGTGCGCCACTGGTTCGAAGTGATCGAAGGCGACGCGCCTGCTGCGTTCAAAACCGACGATGGCCTTCCGGTCCTCTCTGGCACGGGCAAAATCCGCTACCTGTCCGGCTGGCCGGACGAGGATCTGTGGGACAGGATCGTGGCCGCGCTTTGCGACGTTGCCGGGCTGTCACGCGAAACCCTCCCCGATGGCCTGCGCCTGCGCAGGACCGCCACGCATCTTTTCGCGTTCAACTATGCGCCCGAACCCCGCCGCTACCGGGACACCGACATTCCACCGGCGGGAGTGATGTGGTGGGATCTCTGACGCCCTTCGGAACGCTTACGGACGGGCGCAGGGTCGAGGCCATCACCATTCAGAACGGTCCTCTCACCGCCCGCATCCTGACCCATGGCGCGCGACTGCAATCCTTCAGGGTGCCCGACGGTCCCAGCCTCTGCGTCGGCAGCGAAACACTTGCCGACTACGAAGGACCGCTTGCCTTCGCCTGTCCTGTCGTGGCCCCCGTCGTGAACCGGATCGGCGGCGCTTCGGCCCTGATCGACGGCACCCGGTACCGGTTCGAGGCAAATAGGGGCGGCAACACGCTCCATTCCGGTCGGGTGGGTGCGCAGTTCGCGATCTGGAATGTGACCGACCAGTCTGACGCCGCCGTCACGCTGACCCACCACATGCCGACCGGGCAGGGCGGCTTCCCCGGCAACCGCCAGATCACCGCGACCTATGCGCTGACGGAAACGGCACTTCGTGTCACGCTGACCGCCGCCACCGACACGCCGACGCTGATGAACCCGGCCTTTCACGGGGTCTGGAATCTGGAAGGCACGCGGGACTGGACCGGGCATCAACTGACCATTCCGGCGGACACCTATCTGCCCACGGGGCCTGACACGCGGCCCACCGGCGCGATCGCCCCCGTGGCAGGCACGCCCTACGATCACAGAACGGCGCGCGATCCCGACCGAACGCTCGATCACAACTACTGTTTCGACACCCCCGGAGATCGCGCCACCCTGACCGGCCCCTCCGGTCGGACCCTGACGATCCACTCCGGTGTGCCCGGCCTTCAGGCCTACGCGGGCGGGGCCGAGGGCATCGCGCTTGAACCGCAACTCTGGCCCGACGCTCCGAGCAATCCGGACTTCCCGTCGATCATCCTGCGCCCCGGTCAGACCTTCCGTCAAAGCACGGATTACATACCGGGCTGACCTATGCCCGCAGCTTCACACCTTCAGGATCGAAGGGCGGCTTCTCCAGCACGATCGCCTTGTGCGGTTGCCCCAGAATGGCGACCTCGACCGTATCCCCCGGACCTGCGGCCCCGGCCTTCAGATATCCCAGCGCCAGCGACTTTCCGACCGAATAGCCATAGGCCCCCGATGTCACCTGACCCACTGGTGTACCGTCCCTCAGAAAGATCGGCTCGCCCCCGGTCGCATCCGCGCCGTTCGCCGTAACTTCCAGAATAGAAAGCGTTTCCCGGGGTGGCTTCTTGGCCAGTGCTGCATAAGCCTCCTTGTTCAGGAAGTCCTTGTCCATCTTGATCAGCCCGGCCATGCCCGACTCCTGCGGCCACCATTCCGGGCTGTATTCCCGGCTCCAAGACCCGTACCCCTTTTCGACCCGCAGACTCATCAGCGCGCGACTGCCCACAGGTCCTGCACCCACCTCGCGACACGCCTCGATCAGCGCCTCGTAAAGCGTGACCTGATCACCGGTGTCGCAATGCAACTCCCACCCCAGATCGCCGGTAAACGACACCCGCAACGCCACGGTGGCGACCCCGCCCACGGTGATCCGCTGCGACCGCATGAACGGGAAATGCTCGGCGTCCAGCGGTGCATTCGTCAGCCGCTGCAACAGGTCGCGCGATGCAGGCCCCGCCACGTTGAAGCCGCACATCGCCTCGGTCCGGCTCTCGAACGTCGTTCCCCCGGGCAGGGGAACCGCTCGGAAGAACCGCTGATGAAACCGCTCGGCCATGCCGGAGCCGATCACCAGGAATTCCTCGCCGCCCAGCCGCGTGACGGTAAAGTCACCCGCGATGCCGCCCCGCTTGCCGATCAGCGGCGTCAGGCAGGACCGGCCAACGGCTTTCGGCATCCGGTTGGCGAATAGCGCGTTCAGCCAGTCTTCGGCACCCGGCCCTTTCACCGAATACTTCGCGAAGTTCGAGATATCGATGATCCCGGCCATCTCGCGCAGCATGCGCGCCTCGCGCCCCACCGGCTCCCACCAGTTCTGGCGGGTAAAGCCATAGGTCTCTTCGTCGGGTTCCCCCTCGGCGGCGAACCACAACGGATGCTCCCAGCCAAAGTTCAGCCCGAAATGCGCGCCCATCTCCTTTTGCATCTCATAGACGGGGCGGGTCCGCACGGGGCGTCCCGCTGCCCGCTCTTCATTCGGGAAATGGATCTTGAACCGATGCGCATACTGGTCGCCCACCCGCGCCTTCGTAAACGCCTTCCCGGCCCACGCCCCGAACCGCGCCATGTCCCACGGGAACATGTCCAGCGTCGGTTCGCCCTCGATCATCCACTCTGCGGCAAGCTTGCCCATGCCGCCGTTCTGGCTGAAGCCGGGGATGATGCCGTTACAGCAGAAATAGCCCGTCATCTCGGGTACCGGCCCGAACAGAACATTCGCATCCGGCGACCAGATCATCGGCCCGTTGATCACCCGCTTGATCCCCGCCTCGCCCACCGCGGGCACCCGGTCGATGGCGCGCATCATGTTCTCTTCGATCCGCTCAAGATCGTCGGCGAACAGCTCGTGACCAAAGCCCTGCGGCGTGCCATTCTCGGCCCAGAACCGCATGTCGCGCTCATAGGCCCCGACCAAAAGGCCCTTGCCCTCCTGCCGCAGGTAGTACTCCCCATCCCGGTCCGCGACAGACGGCAACCGGCGGTCCAGCGCGTCGATCTCGGCAATGGTTTCGGTGACGAAGTACTGGTGCTCGGTCGGCAGAAGCGGCAGGTCCAGCCCCGCCATCGCCGCCACTTCCCGCCCCCAGAGCCCCGCGGCATTCACCACCCAAGGCGTGCGGATATCGCCGTGCTCGGTCCGCACGATCCATGTCCCATCGGCCTGCGCCTCGGTCCCCGTCACAGGGGTGAACCTGTGGATCTCCGCCCCCCGCTGCCGTGCGCCCACGGCATAGGCATTCGTCACGCCCGACGGATCGACGTTTCCACCGTCAGGTTCGAACATGATGCAGCGGATGCCGTCGAAGTTGACCAAAGGGTGCAGCCGTTCCGCCTCGTCCCGGCTGACCTCGTGAAAGTTCATCGCGTAGCGCCGCGCCTTCGCTTCCTGCAGCCGCAGCTGGTGCTCGCGCTCTTCGGTCTGCGCGAGATAGAGGCTTCCGGGCTGGAACACGCCGCAGCTTTGCCCGGTCTCGGCCTCCAACTCCTTGTAAAGGTTCATCGTATAGTGCTGCAGACGGCTGATATTCGTGGAATCGTGCAGCCCGTGGATATTCGCCGCCGCGTGCCACGTGCTGCCCGAGGTCAGTTCCGACCGCTCCAGAAGCACCACATCGGTCCAGCCCAGTTTCGTCAGGTGATAGAGGATCGAACAGCCGATAACGCCGCCTCCGATCACAACGGCCTGGGCATGGGTGCGCATGGTGGGTGTCCTTTTCGTCCCTCTGGCGTTGACGACCTTCCGGCGCTCACAGGGCCCAAGCTGGCCCAAAGCCGACGCGAAAGGTCGCAAATGCAATCTGTCTCGCCGAACGCGGCGGATTGCATCACCGCCGCCGCTGGCCTAGCAATAACCCGTCCGCCCGGAAGGAATGCCTGATATGACGCCCCTCTTTGTCCAGATCCGCTGTCACCCCGGAACCACCTACAAGGTGGCCGACCAGATTGCCCTGCGCGAGATCCATTCCGAGCTTTATTCGACCTCCGGGGATTACGACCTGCTGCTCAAGATCTATCCGCCCGAAGACGCCGATATCGGCAAGTTCGTGAACGAGAACATTCAGGGGATCGAAGGGATCGAACGGACCCTGACGACGATGACGTTCAAGGCGTTCTGACCGTCTGGACGCTGACCATCCGCATGACCGTTTCGACGTTGAAGGCCAGCCGGGCTTCCAGCGCCTCGGGCGTCATCATGTCCCGCTCGAACACGATCTTCGCGGTGAACCGGTTCGTCAGGTAGTAATACCCGATCGCCGCAATGGTGATGTTCAGCTGAACCGCATCGATACCTGGGCGAAACACGCCATCGGCCACGCCCCGGTCCAGAAGCGTCTGCACCATGTCCACGAACCGGCGGCTGACGACCTTGACCCGCTCCGACTGTTCCAGATGCCGGGCGCGGTGCAGGTTTTCGCTGTTCACCAGCGTCAGGAACTCGGGGTTCTCAAGGTAATAGGTCCATGTGAACCGCACCAGCTTTTCCAGCGCCGCCTTGGGCGACAGATGATCCAGCGCAAGCGCCTGTTCGGCTTCGCGGATATCCAGATACGCCTCTTCCAGAACCGCCTGAAACAGCCCCTTCTTCGACCCGAAATAGTGATAGATCATCCGTTTGTTGGCTTCGGCCCGCGCGGCGATCTCATCGACCCGGCCACCGCCCAGCCCGTTCTCGGCAAACTCCGCCTTGGCTGCGGCAAGGATGCGCGCCTTGGTGGCTTCCGCATCGCGGATACGGGTCTTTGTCTCTGCCATCGGGGCCT
Organism: uncultured Paracoccaceae bacterium; assembly: GCA_947503175.1. Classification (GTDB taxonomy): domain Bacteria; phylum Pseudomonadota; class Alphaproteobacteria; order Rhodobacterales; family Rhodobacteraceae; genus Ovoidimarina. Next base: position 132,698 of record CANNCO010000002.1, on the reverse strand, counting down.
CGCGGCGCTGTCGCATCTTTTGCCCGGTTGCAAGGCGCGAGGCCATGCCGTTCGGGTCCGTTGCACCCCTTATAAGCCACTTGACAGCTTTGGCAAACACGAAGTAACTAACTAGTGCGTTACTAAGCGAGATCGAATCCCACACCGGCCCGAAACCCACGACTTTGGCCATGTGGAGAAAGGGAGGAACCCATGTCGTTCATCAAGAAATTCATTGAACAGGAGACGATCAATCGTCGGAATTTCCTGTTCGCATCCGCCGCCGGAATGGGCAGCTTTGCCGCCGCGGGCATGTTCGGCCCCGGCATGGCGCGGGCGGCCATCACTGACCCGACCGTTGCCTGGAGCTACCGGAACCGCACCAACCCCTACTGGAATGAAATCGTCTCGGGCGGCGAGGCATTCGTGGAAAGCCTTGGGAAGGAAAAGGATTTCCTGACGCACCTGATCAACGAGGGCTCGTCCGAGAAATCGCTGGCCGACGTCAAGGCGCTTTTGTCGAAAACCAACGGCGATCTGGCCCTGGCCATCGACACCAATGACGCGCCCAATGCGCGCCCGGTGGTCGAGGCGTGTGTCGAAGCGGGCGCCTATGTCTCGACGCTTTGGAACAAGACCGACGATCTGCATCCATGGGACTTCGGCGACAACTATGTCAGCCATATGAGTTGGTCCGACGAAGGCCCCGCCGAACAAACCGCCCGCATCCTGCTCGATGCCATGGGCGGCAAGGGCGGCGTCGTCCATCTGGGCGGCATCGCATCGAACAACCCGGCGATCGAGCGCCTGAACGGTCTGAATAACGCGCTCAAGGATTACCCGGATGTGGAGCTTCTGGCGGCAGAACCCGCCGACTGGGACACCCAGAAGGCCAATCAGGTCATGTCGGCCTTCCTCACCCGCTACGGCGACGAGATCACGGGCGTCCACTGCGCCAACGACACCATCGCCTACGGTGTGCTCGAAGCGCTTCGGGCCGAAGGGATCGAAGGTATGCCGGTCGTCTCCTATGACGGCAATCCGCAGGCCGTCGATCTGGTGGCCAAGGGCGATATTCTGGCGACCGTCTTCACCAACCCCCATTGGGGCGGCGGCATCACGGCCTCGCTCGCCTATCACGCAGCGACAGGCCACTTCAAACCGTCGGAAGAACCGAACGAGCATCGCGAATTCTACGGGCCGACGATCTTTATCACGCCCGAAGATGCCACCCGGTTCAAGGCAGACTACATCGACAACGTGCCGACCTATGACTGGACCGATTTCTGGGGTCCGTCGAACGGTCAGATCATGTACAACTGACCCCTTTGGCCGGGCTTCTTCGGGGGTCCGGCCTTCCCGACTGACGCGCAGGCGCGCGTTTCGAACTGATTCACCAACGCTTTTGGGAGGGGCGCGTGAATAGCTTCCTGACACGGGATATTCTTGTGAAATGGGCGCCGCTTCTGGTGCTACTGGTCCTCATCGTGTTCTTCGCGGCAATGGAGCCGCGGTTCTTTTCGGTCCGGAATTTCGCCCGCATCGGTATCTCCTCCGCCCCGGCCCTGATGGTCGCCATCGGTGTGACATTTATCATCATCATGGGCTCCATCGACCTGTCGATGGAAGGTACGGTGTCGGTCTGTGCCGTGCTCTTCGCCTTTGCCTTTCTCGCCATGGGCGGGACGCTGGCCAGCATCGCCTGGCTCGCGCTGCCGCTGGCGCTGCTGGTCGGTGCGGTGATCGGCCTGATCAACGGACTGATCCATATCAGGCTGAAAATCCCCAGCTTCATGGCCTCGCTCGCCATGGGCTTTGTCGGCACCGGGTTCGCCCTGCTCCTGACCGGCGGCGACCGCATCCGGATCGAGGACGAGGCATTTCGCGCACTCCTGACGACCCGCTGGTTCAACTTCCCGATCATGGTCTACGTGGCGCTTCTCTTCACCTTCATCGCGTGGTTCATCCAGTCGCGCACAACCCTTGGCCGCAACTTCTATGCCGTCGGCGGGGGCGAGGAACTGGCCCATGCCTCGGGCCTCAACGTCAACCGCGTGCGTGTTCTGGGGTTCATGCTGGCGGGTATCTTCTATGCGGTAGGCGCGCTTCTGGCCGTGGGCCGGATCGGCATCGCGGAAACCGCCACTGGCAACAATTTCATGTTCGTCGCCATCACCTCGGTCGTCGTTGGCGGCACGGCGCTTTGGGGCGGGATCGGCGGCGTGTGGAACACGCTGATCGGCGTTCTGATCGTCAATGTCATCAACAACGGCATGGTCGTGATCGGGCTGCCCGGCTACGTGCAGGACGGGGTTCTGGGTGCGCTCGTCATCATCGCGGTGGTCCTGTCGACCGACCGTAAATCCGTCAGCTTCGTGAAATAGGGGCCGGCGCATGTATGAACTCAAAGCAATCGACAAGAAATTCCCAGGCGTCCACGCGCTGAAAGCGGTCGATTTCAAGATCGGGCGGGGCGAGATCGTGGGGCTTGTGGGCGAAAACGGCGCCGGCAAATCCACCCTGATGAAAGTCATCTACGGCGCCTACAAACCCGACGGCGGCACCGTCACAATCGACGGCACCGCGGTGCGGTTCCAGAACCCGCGTCAGGCGATGGATCACGGCATCGGCATGGTGTTTCAGGAACAATCCCTGATCACCAACCTGACGGTGATGGAGAACATCTTTCTGGGCTTCGAACAGCAATTCGTGAAGTTCGGCGTCATCAACTGGAAAACCATGGCCGCAGCCGCCAAGGCCCAACTCGCCAAGGTGAAACTCGATATCGACCCGGCCACGATCACCGCGAACCTGTCTTTCGCCCAGCGTCAGCTGGTGGAGCTTGCCAAGGTCCTGACGCTCGAAGAACGGATCGACGGCGATCTGGTGATCCTCCTCGACGAACCGACCTCGGTCCTGGCGAAGGAAGAGGTGGAACTCCTCTTCAAACTCGTCCGCGAACTCACCAACCGGGCCTCCTTCATCTTCGTCTCGCACCGGATGGACGAGGTGCTGGAACTCTCCGACCGGGTCTATGTGATGAAGGACGGCGCCGTCGTCGATGTCGTCACCCGAGATGCGGCAAACATCGACGCGATACAGCACAAGATGGTGGGGCGCGACATCGACAAGGAATACTACCGCGAGCAATGGCAGAAGCCTTACGGCGACGAGGTGCTCGTCAGTTTCGGCAACGTCTCGCTGAACGGTCGCTACAAGGATATCTCGTTCGACCTCCACCGGGGCGAGGTCCTCTGCCTTGTCGGCACCGAAGGATCGGGGCGCGAGGCGATCCTGCGCACCGTCTTTGGCCTCGACAAACCCGATACCGGCACCGTGACGATCAAGGGCGAACCGGTAACCCGCTTCCACGCCCGCGGCGGGGTCGAACGCGGCATCGGCTACGTTCCCCGCGAACGCAAGGTCGAGGGGATCGTGGCGGGCATGAACGTCTATGAAAACATGACGCTTTCGCAGATGGGCAATTACGCCTCGGGCGGCGTCCTGCGGATCAGCGAGGAAAAGGATATGGCCCGGTCCTGGATCGACCGTCTGGGGATCAAGACGCCCAATGTCTACAAGGATTGCGGCGGGCTCTCGGGCGGCAATCAGCAAAAGGTCGTCCTTGCCAAATGGCGCTCGGGCGGGTCCGACATCATCCTGCTCGATCACCCCACGCGCGGCCTCGATATCGGCGCCAAGGAAGACGTCTACGACATGGTGCGCGAGATGTGCGACGACGGCGTCGGCATCATCCTAGTGGCCGACACGCTCGAAGAGGCGATCGGCCTGTCCCACAGCATCCTCGTCCTGAAGGACGGCGAGATGCAGAAACGCTTCGACGGGACGCCGGGGGACAAACCGTCCCTCTACGACCTTGTCCATCACATGATCTGAGGCTGGGATATGGATTTTGAACGCATCAAACCGCACCTGCCCTGGATTACGCTTCTGGCGCTTGTGGCGCTTGTCGGCATCTCTGACACGAACTTTCTCAGGCCCCAGAACCTGATCAGCATGGCCGCCGATATCGTGCCGCTTTTCATCATGGCGATGGGGATGACCTTCGTCATCTATATCGGCGGGATCGACCTGTCGGCACAGTCCATGGCGAACATGACAACCGTCATTGCCACGGTGGCACTGGCCAGTTTCGGCATCGGCGCGGCCCTGATCTGTATCGCCATCGGCGCGATTATGGGCGCAATCTCTGGCTTTGTAACGACCAAGCTTCTGGTCCCGTCCTTCGTCTCGACCCTCGCCATCGGCGGTGTCGTCTTTTCCATCGGCCAGTGGCTTTCGGGCCAGCGGGCGCTCTACATGGATGCGACGCTGCGCGACAATGCGTTCGGCTGGATGGTCGGCAACACTGCAGGCATCCCGCATGAGATCTTCATCGGCACCGTTTTGGTTCTCGCAGGCTGGTTCCTGCAAACCCGCACCACATTCGGGCGCGCGCTCAAGGCCATCGGCGCGGGCGAACCCGCCGCCGCCGCCTCCGGCATCAATGTCACCCGGATCAAGATCATGGCCTTCGCCCTTTCGGGCGGTCTGGCCGCCATCGCCGGGCTTCTCTTCGCGGTGAAGCTCTCGGGCGGGTCGCCCACCATTGCCAACGGTTTCCTCCTCCCGGCCATCGTTGCGGTACTGGTGGGCGGCACCCCGCTGACGGGCGGCGTGGGCGGTGTGATCAACACCATGATCGGCACGCTGATCGTGGCCGTCATCCGCTCGTCCATGCTCTATTTCGAGATCGACGCGACACGACAGCAGATGGTGTTTGGCATCATCCTGATCGTCGCCATCGCGGCCACCATCGACCGTTCGAAACTGAGGGTGGTGAAATGACGGCAATGCGCGCTGCCGTCCTTGTCGAACCCGGAAAATTCGATGTCCGGGACGTGCCGCGCCCCGATCCCGGCCCCGATCAGGCGCTGATCCGCGTCGCGCGGACGGGGATATGCGGCACCGACCTGCATATCTTCAACGGGCATTACGCCGCCGACAAGCTGCCGCTGATTCCGGGCCACGAATTCACCGGCCATATCGCGGCGCTTGGTGGCCCGGTGCCGGGACTGACCGAGGGCATGCCGGTCGTGGTCGATATGAATATCGGCTGCACCCGCTGTTACTGGTGCCGCCGGAACGAGATCCTGAACTGCCCCGAGATGCGCCAGATGGGCATCACCATCGACGGTGCTTTCGCCGATTACATTGCGGTCCCGTCCCGCCTGGTGATCCCGGCCTCACCGGAAACGCCAAGCGAGGTTCTGACGCTAACCGAGCCACTGGCCTGCACCGTCCGCGCGGCCCGCAAGGCGGGTGTCAGCTTCGGTCAGTCCGCCGTGGTGATCGGCGCGGGTCCCATCGGCAACCTTCACGTCCAGCTTCTGCGCACGATCGGCGCGGCCCCGATCATTGTCGCCGACCTTTCGCCCGACCGGGTGCAGAAGGCGCTGGAGGCCGGTGCCGACGCGGGCGTTTCCGACCCCGCAAAGCTCCATGACACGGTGATGGATCTGACCGGCGGGCGGGGTGCAGATCTTGTCATCGAAAGCGTCGGCCACCCGGCGCTTTATCAGCAATCCCAGACACTTCTGCGCAAGGGTGGCCACCTCGCCGCCTTCGGCCTGACCGGCCCCGACGCGGAACTGCCGCTGAACATCCTGCAAACGATCCTCGAAGAGAACTCTGTCGCGGGCTCTGTCGCCGGGTCCGGCCCCGACATGTATGACGCGTTGACGCTGCTGACCCATGGCCGCATCGACACCGCGCCCTTCCTCGGCGCGTATTTCCCGCTCGAAGACATCCAGACCGCATTTGACAGCTATGCCGACCGTCCGGGCGATCTCAAAACCCAGATCGTCATGACATGACACGCAGATGGGAGAGATCGCAATGAAAACAGAAACCTACACCTCCAAACCTGAAGGGCGCATTCCCAACAGCCGGTTCCCCCTGCTCATCCATCGCGGCGCCATCCCCGGCGGCGGGACGGGTGCCGTCAAGGCGCGGTTCCGCGAAAACGGCTGGCAGAACAACTGGGAATATCCCGGTGTCTACGAATACGCGCATTTCCATTCCACCACACACGAATGCCTTGGCTGCGCGGCAGGCTGGATGGAGTTCTCGCTGTCCGTCGAAGGCTGGACCAAGGTCCGGATCGAGGCAGGCGACGTCATCGTCATGCCAGCTGGCGTGAGCCACGAAATGGTGGCCCGATCCGACGATATCATGATGGTGGGCGGCTATCCGGACGGTCGCGACTGGGACAATATCCAGGAGGCATATCTGAGCGATGCCGATTTCCGCGCCGCCGCCAAGCGCATCATGATGCTGCCGATCCCGCCGAAAGATCCGGCCACCGGCGCGCCGCTGCATCAGTGGCACGACGCCCCATCCTCGGTCGATGGCGGCTGGAACGATTTTCGCGACGGACTCGACGCTTCCGGGTAGGAAAGAAAGCGGTCCAGATCAGCGTGTGCGCCTTGACGTAACCATGTGGTTACTTATACTCGCGCAAAACCCTGCTAGCCTGCGTTCCGGGAGGAATCACCATGGACCAGTCATCGACCCGGCTTTTGCCGCCCGAAACCCCGCGCGACTTCGGATTCTTCCTCGACGGTGCCTACGTTCCGGCGGGCGACCGCGAGGTGTTTCTCCGCAACTCCCCCGGCCACGGCACCCCCGTCACCCGCATCCCTAAATGCACCACCGAGGATCTGGACGCCACCGTCGCCGCCGCCCGCGCCGCCTTCGAGGATCGCCGCTGGTCGGGCCTCTCAGGTGCCGACCGCGCCGCCGTTCTTCTGAAAACCGCTGACATACTTGAGGCCCGCACCGACGAAATCGCCTATTGGGAAACGCTGGAGAACGGCAAACCCATCTCGCAATCGCGGGGCGAGGTGGGCGGCTGCGTCTCGATCTTCCGTTACGCCGCCGGTGTCGCCCGCACGCTCCACGGCGACAGCTTCAACAACCTCGGCGACAAGATGTTCGGGCTGGTCACGCGCGAACCCATCGGCGTCGTGGGCCTGATCACACCCTGGAACTTCCCGTTCCTGATACTCTGCGAACGCGTGCCATTCATCCTCGCATCCGGCTGCACAATGGTCACGAAACCCTCCGAGGTGACCTCCGCCACGACCCTGATACTCGGCGAAATCCTGAAAGAAGCGGGCCTGCCCGACGGATGCTACAACGTCGTCACCGGCTCGGGCAGTACCATCGGTCAGGCGCTGACCGAGCATATGGATGTGGACATGCTGTCCTTCACAGGGTCCACCGCCGTGGGCCGGTCCTGCCTTCAGGCCGCGGGGTCGAACTTCAAGAAACTGGGCCTCGAACTGGGCGGCAAGAACCCGCAGATCGTCTTCGCCGATTCCGATCTCGAAGATGCCGCCGACGGCGTGGCCTTCGGCATCGGGTTCAACACCGGCCAGTGCTGCGTTTCCGGCGCACGACTGATCGTCGAGGCCTCCATTGCCGACACGTTCTCGGAAATGGTCGCCGCCAAGCTCAAAAATGCCCGCGTGGGCGATCCGCTGGATGAGGCCACACAGATCGGCGCGATCACCACCGACGCCCAGAACGATACGATCTTGGGCTACATCGCCAAGGGTCGGGAAGAGGGCGCAAAAGTCGTCACCGGTGGCGCGGCGCTCGACATAGGCCAGGGCCAGTACATCGCCCCGACGGTCTTTTCGAACGTCACCCCCGACATGGCCATCGCGCGCGACGAGATCTTCGGCCCCGTTCTCACCGTCATGCCGTTCGAGACCTTGGACGAGGCCATCACCATCGCGAACGACACCATCTATGGCCTTGCCGCCTCGGTCTGGACAAAGAATATCGACAAGGCGCTCACCGTCACCCGCCGCGTCCGCGCGGGCCGGTTCTGGGTCAACACGACACTCTCGGGCGGTCCGGAACTGCCTATCGGCGGGTTCAAGCAATCGGGCTGGGGCCGCGAGGCCGGGGTTTACGGGGTCGAGGAATACACCCAGATCAAATCGGTCCATATCGAACTGGGCAAGCGCGACCCCTGGGTCGAGTGATGGCCAAGGGCTACGACTACATCATCGTCGGCGGCGGGTCCGCGGGTTGCGTCATGGCCGCCCGGCTGACCGAAGATCCGGCGGCCCGCGTTCTGCTGCTGGAAGCTGGCGGCAAGGACCGCCACCCCTTGATCCACATGCCCGTGGGCTTTGCCAAGATGACCGGCGGCCCGCACACATGGGGCTTCAAGACCGCGCCGCAAAAACACGCAAACAACCGTGAAATCCCCTATGCCCAGGCCCGCGTGATCGGTGGCGGAAGCTCGATCAATGCCGAGGTCTTCACTCGCGGCCACCCAAGCGACTACGACCGCTGGGCCAAGGAAGAGGGGGCCGAAGGCTGGACCTTCAAGGACATCCAGCAGTATTATCTCCGCTCCGAAGGCAACACGATCCTGTCGGGCGACTGGCACGGGACGGACGGGCCTTTGGGCGTGTCGAACCTGAACCCGACCAATGTTACATCGGCCTTCGTCCAGTCCTGTCAGGAACTGGGGATGCCCTATAATCCTGATTTCAATGGGAAAACTCAGGACGGGGCAGGGGTCTATCAGACTACGACCAAAAACGGGCGCCGCTGCTCTGCCGCCGTCGGCTATCTGCGCCCGGCCCTGAGACGCGGCAACCTGACCGTCGAAACCGGCTGCCTTGTCAAACGCATCACGTTTCAGGGGACCCGCGCGACGGGCGTCGAGTATTTCAACGGCTCGGAGCGGAACACCGTGACCGCCGACAGCGAAGTCCTTGTCACTTCCGGCGCCATCGGCACGCCGAAGATCATGATGCTCTCGGGCATCGGTCCGGCCGATCACCTTCGCGAACACGGGGTCGATATGGTCCACGAACTGCCGGGCGTGGGCGAGAACCTGAACGACCATTTCGGCGTCGATATCGTCGCCGAACTGAAAGGCCATGACAGCCTCGACAAATACAACAAGCCCCATTGGGCGGCATGGGCGGGCCTGCAATACGTGCTGTTCCGCTCGGGCCCCGTCGCCTCGAACGTCGTCGAAGGCGGCGCGTTCTGGTATGCCGACGACACCGCCCCCAGCCCCGATCTTCAGTTCCACTTCCTCGCCGGCGCCGGCGCGGAAGAGGGCGTGCCGGGCGTCTCTGCCGGATCGTCCGGCATCACGCTGAACAGCTACACCCTGCGGCCCCGATCACGCGGCACGGTCCGCCTGCGGTCGTCCGATCCCTCGGACCTGCCTGTGGTCGATCCGAACTTTCTGGCCGATCCCTATGATCTGAAAACATCGGCCGAGGGCGTGCGCATCTCAAAGGAGATCTTCAGCCAGCCCTCGCTGCAGAAATACATCCGCCGGATCGTTCTGCCGGGGGACGACGTGAAGACGCCCGAGGATTACCAGAACTACGCCCGCCAATATGGCCGCACCTCGTACCACCCGACCTGCACCTGCAAGATGGGCAAGGACGAGATGTCGGTGGTCGATCCGCAACTTCGGGTTCACGGGCTAGACGGTATCCGCATCTGCGACTCGTCGGTGATGCCGTCCTTGATCGGATCGAACACCAATGCGCCGACGATCATGATCGCCGAAAAAGCCTCTGACATGGTGCGCGGCAACCGGTAAGCGGAACGGGCGCCCGAATTCAACGCCCGTTCAATTCATGCGCATGGAATACACATGATATCCGCATGACTTCCGCATTGCCGTTTTCGCCCGAAACGCCTTAGTCCCAGGTCGGTGCCCATGGCACCAGATCCTCGGTGACGATCCTGTAACCGGTATGGGTCAGCTTCTCGATCCGGGCCATATCCACATGGCTTAGCGTGAAATCCATCAGGTCGTAATTGGCCCGGATATTCTCCGGCTTCGTTGACATCGTGTTGATGCTGACGCCCTTTTGCAGGATCCAGCGCAGCACGACCTGTGCCGCCGACTTGCCGTAACCCTTTCCAATATCTGCAAATTCCGGATGCTTGAACACCTCGCCCCGGGCAACAGAGGAATAGGAGGACAAGGGAATACCAACCTCGCTCGCACCCGCCAGAAGCCTGTCCTGATTGAGCAGGGGATGAAACTCGACCTGGTTCGTGACGATCGGCACATCGACCGTTGCAACCGCTGTTTTCATCATCGCGATGGTGTAGTTCGACACGCCCACATTCCTTGCAAGCCCCTGATTTTGCGCCTGTTCCAGAAGCCTCAGAGAAGGTGCCACATCCCCGCCCTCGGGCGGCCAATGCAAAAGCAGAACGTCCACGTAATCAATCTGCAAGTCTTTCAGGCTTTGCTCGACCGAAGGAATGAACTTGTCCGCGCCGAAATTGTCGGGGTGAACCTTTGTCGTGATGCAGATATCCTCGCGCGCGACCCCGGCGGCCTTCAGTGCCGCGCCGGTTTCCGCTTCGTTGCCATACATCTGAGCGGTATCGAACGCGCGATAGCCCGCTTCGGCAGCGGCAAGGATCGCGTTATGCGCAACCTCTCCGGTCAGGGGGTAGGTGCCAAAGGCGCGTTGGTGGTTCTTCTGAAAATAGATGTTCATCGGTTTCTCCCGTATCTGGCTGTATGTAACTTAATAGTTACTTTATGAAAAGCATAGAAACAAAATGCCTTGAAGGCATCCGAAAATCGATCCTTGATCCACGACAGATAACGGTGCATAGTGTGATAACTGAATAGTTACTTGTTGCCGGAGCCACCCATGATGCCCGCATCGAAACAGATTTCGGCCGCAGAGGCTGTTGCGGTCATCCAAGACGGCGACACCGTCGCAGTCAACTCCTCGTCGGGCCTCTGCTGCCCCGATGCGGTGCTGGCGGCGCTGGGTGACAGGTTCGATGCGACCGGCGCACCCCGGAACCTGACGATGGTCCATCCCATCGCGGCGGGCGACTTCTTCGGCACGAAAGGCGTCGATCACATCGCCAAGCCGGGCTGCATCGCAAAAATCATCGGTGGTTCCTATCCCTCCGGTCCATCCAGTGCCGAACCGCCCCTGATCTGGCAGCGCATCACGGCCAACGAGGTCAAGGCCTACAACGTTCCCTCGGGCATCGTCTTCGACATGCTGCGCGAGGCCGCGGCCCTTCGCCCAGGTGTGCTGACAAAGGTCGGCATGGGCACCTTCGTCGATCCCGATCAGGACGGCTGCGCCATGAACGACGCCGCCCGTGCCGATCCCATCGTCCGGCACGAAAGCTTCGACGGCGACGACTGGCTGTACTTCCCGGCGGTCGTCCCCGATGTCGCGATCATCCGGGCGAGCACTGGCGATCAGAAGGGCAATCTCAGCTTCGAATCCGAGGGCGCATATCTGGGCGCGATGGAGATGGCGCTGGCGGCCCACAATCGCGGGGGCAAGGTCATCGCGCAGGTCCGGCGCGTTGCCCAAAACGGCTCGATCCGGCCCCATGACGTCCATGTGCCTGGCATCCTTGTCGATATGGTCGTCGAGGCCCCAGATATGCTCCAGACGACAGCAACACCCTATGATCCGGCAATTTCGGGCGAGCTGATCCGCCCGCTCGACAGCTTTCACCCCGTTGAATTCAATGTGGGAAAGGTTATCGCACGCCGCGTCGCGCAGGAAATGCAGTCGGGCTGGGCGGTCAATATCGGCTTCGGCATTTCTGCCAACGTCCCGCGCATTCTGCTGGAAGAGGGCCAGCACGGTGCCGTCACATGGGTGATCGAACAGGGCGCCGTGGGCGGCATTCCCCTTCTCGATTTCAAGTTCGGCTGCGCCGCCAATGCCGAGGCTTTCGTCGCCTCTCCCCACCAGTTCGCGTACTTCCAGGCCGGCGGTTTCGACGCCTCGCTTCTGTCTTTCCTTGAGATCGACAAGGACGGCTCGGTCAATGTCTCGCGCCTTGCCGCGACCCCGCACCGAACCGCCGGGGCCGGGGGCTTTGTCGACATCACCACGCGTGCGAAACGCATCGTCTTCTCCGGCAATTTCAACGCGGGCGCGAAGATGCGGCTTGAAGACGGCAAGCTGATCATCGATCGCGAGGGCAAGATCGCGAAATTCGTGGACAAGGTCGATCAGGTCAGCTTCTCGGGAAAGAACGCGATCCGCCAGGGTCAGGATATCTCCTATGTGACCGAACGCTGCGTCGTGAAGCTCACCGATAAGGGTTTGACGGTGACAGAGCTAGCACCCGGCCTCGATCTGCAGCGCGACGTGCTCGATCAGGCGGCCACGCCGCTTCTGGTCAGTCCCGATCTAAAACCCATGGATGCCGCTCTTTTCCGGCCTGAAAACATTGGGTTAACCCTGTGACATCCCACGCGGATATCGATCTTGACCGCGACGGGCCTGTCGCCCATCTGCGCCTGAACCGGCCCGCGAAACGCAACGCCCTGGATCAGGATATGGTCGCCCGCCTCGCCACCCGCTGCGCCGAGATCGAGCATGACGAGAGCATCGGCGTCGTGATCCTGTCGGGCGAGGGCAAGGCGTTTTGCGCCGGCGGCGATATCGACGCCTGGGCGGAAGAAAGCCCCGAAACCTTCGGTCGCCACTGGCTGCGCGACGGTCATGCGGCCTTCGATGCGCTGGCCCGGTTGCGCCAGCCGGTGATTGCGGTGCTTGACGGTCATGCGTTGGGTGGCGGGCTGGAACTGGCCGCCTGTGCCGACATCCGCGTGGCCGAAGAGCACATCAAGATCGGACAGCCGGAAACGGGTTTGGGCATCATCCCCGGCTGGTCGGGTACCCAACGGGCAGTGCGCCGGTTCGGGTCGCAGGTCGTCCGCCGCATGGTGCTGGCGGGCGAAGTGTTCACGGCCGATCAGGCCCGCCATCTTGGTATCGTCGATCACGTGGTTCCAACGGGCGACGCCATGTACCGGGCCAAGGAGATCGCGGCCCACATCCTGAGCCGCGGCCCCCGCGCCACGGAACTGGCCAAGATGATGGTGAACGCCGCCGAAGGGGAAGAGCGTGACCGCGTGATCGAAGCTCTTGCGGGCACAATCGCCGCCGCATCGGACGAACTGGCCGAAGGTCTCGCCGCCTTCCGCGACAAGCGGCTCCCGAACTTCCGGAACGAAGGACAAGACGAATGATCAGACATCTCGTGGCGCTGCGCTACAAGGACGAAACCCCCGACGCGGTGAAACAGGGGCTGATGAATGACCTGGCGGGACTGTCCGGCCATATCGACGGCATCATCGACTTTCAGGCCCGCCCGAACATCAGCGTCGAAGACCCGCTTGTCCGCGGCTTTCGCGATGTGTTCTGGTTCGATTTCAGGGACCTGAAGGTGCGGGACACCTATCTGGACGATCCCGTGCATCAGGGCATCGGCGCGCGCATCGTCGAGAACCTCGAAGGTGGGGCAGATGGGGTGTTTGTCTTCGACTATACCGTCTGACGAAAGGCCATGAGCTGGTTCTGCCCGTCCTGAACCAGCGTCCCGTCCGCCCGGTTGACGGCAAACCCCAATGTCACGATCCCGCGTTCCGGGTCGCGCGTTTCGCGCACACCAGCGACGGTGATACGCGCCGACAGCACGTCACCGATGAAGACAGGGCTCTGAAAGCGCCAGTCCCAGCCCAGTGAGGCGATGGCGGCAATCTGAACCGTCGCTGCATTCTTCAGCCCGTCGATCACCGACAGGACCAGCAGGCCGTGGGCGACGCGCCCCGGAAACCCGTGGGCGCGTGCGGCCGCGTCATCCATGTGAATGGAAAACTGGTCGCCGCTTAGCTCGGCGAACCGGTCGATCATCTCTGCAGTGATCTCGCGCGTGTCCGTTTTCCACCAGTCGCCGGGGCGCAAATCGCCGGTGCCATAACGTCCGGCAGGCAGGGCGCGCCCGCTCATGCAGGAACAGGCGCATCCTCGCGCAGCAATCCTTTCGATTTCAGTTCCGCCCAGAAATCCGCAGGGATCTCATGGCTGAACCATTTCAGGTTCTGCTCCAGCTGCGCCACGGTCCGCGTTCCCGCCATGAAACAGGGGATCGCCGGATGGGCCACCACGAATTGCAGGGCGGCTGCGGGCAGCGGTACCTTGTGGTCGGCACAGACCTGCTCGGTCTGCCGCACCCGATCCATGATGTCTTCCGGGGCAGGGGCGTAATTGTATTTCGCACCCTCTTTCGCGCCCGTGGCCAGAATGCCGGAGTTGAAGCCGCCGCCCACGACAACCGCCGCCCCGCGCTCTTCGCACAAGGGCAGGAAGTCGTTCAGGGATTCCTGTTCAAGCAGGGTATAGCGCCCCGCCAGCAGGAAGCAGTCGAAGTCATGGGTCTGAAGCGCCGCGTGGCAGACCTCCCACTCGTTCACGCCCACGCCGATGGCCTTGACCATGCTCTGATCCTTCAGGCTCGATAGGGCCCGCCACGCGCCATCCATCGCCTCGGCGAACACCTTGGGCTGATCCGCACCGCGGGTGAACACGTCGATGTCGTGGATGAAGCAGATATCCATCCGCTCCAGCGCCATGCGTTGCAGGCTGTCCTCGAAGGCGCGCATCGTTCCGTCATAGGAGTAGTCGAAATGCGAGGTGAAGGGGGCTGCATTGGTCCACGGTGCAAAGTCGATCTCGGACCGTTTGGCAGGCTTCAGAATCCGGCCCACTTTCGACGACAGGACAAAGTCGTCCCGGTTCTTCCACCGCAGCGATTGCCCCGTTCGTAATTCGGAAAGGCCATGACCGTACATTGGCGCCGTATCGAAATAGCGAATGCCCGCATCCCAAGCGGTCTGGATCATGGCGTCGGACGTCTCTTCGTCGATCTCGCGAAAGATGTTTCCGATGGGTGCGGTCCCAAACCCGAAGGCCGTCACCTCGAGATCGGTTCGTCCGAATTTCAGCTTTGTGTCGGGCTGCATCGCTGTTCCTCCGCAAGTAACTAATTAGTTATATAGGCTGAGAAGGCCGCGCTCGGCAAGGTGTTTCTCGCAGGCACCCCGCTTGACTGCGTGCCCGGTATCTGCCAAATGTAACTAAATGGTTACTAGAGAGTCGTAATGTACCTGACCGAAACCCATTTCCATGTCCGCGACATGGCACGCGATTTCGCCAATGGTGTGATCCGCCCGGCCGCCGAACAACTTGACCGCGACGAAAGCTTTCCCGCCGACATCTATCAGCAGATGGGCGAACTGGGTCTGTTCGGCATCTGCATTCCCGAGGAGATGGGCGGTCCGGGGTTCGATACCGTCACCTATGCTCTGGTTATGGAAGAGCTTTCGCGCGGCTATGCGTCCGTCGCCGATCAATGCGGGCTGGTCGAGCTGATCTCGACCCTGCTTGTCCGTCATGGAACCGAGTCGCAAAGGGACAAATGGCTGGCCGATGTGATCGCCGCCAAAACGCGCGTCGCCTATTGCATCACCGAACCCGAGGCGGGCACCGACGTCTCGGGTATCCGGACGGGGGCCGTGCGCGACGGCGATGGCTGGATCCTGAACGGCGGCAAGATCTGGATCCACAACGCGCCCGTCGCCGATCTGGGCTTCGTCCTTGCCCGAACGGATCGCGAAGCGGGCAATCGCGGCATGTCGATCTTTGTAGTCGACCTGCATGCCGATGGCGTGGAGCGCGGGCCGAAAGAACACAAGATGGGACAACGCGCGAGCCAAGTCGGTGCGCTGACATTCAACGATGTCCGACTGCCCGCAGACGCGCTTCTGGGAGTTGAGGGGCGCGGGTTTCACATGATGATGAGCGTTCTCGACAAGGGCCGTGTAGGCATCGCCTCGCTGGCCGTCGGCATCGCGCAGGCCGGGCTTGAGGCGGCGGTGGACTATGCCCAGCAGCGCAAACAGTTCAAGAAACCGATCTCGGAATTTCAGGGGGTTCAGTGGCTTCTGGCCGACATGGCCAAGGATATCGAGGCTGCCCGCCTTCTGGTCCATTCAGCCGCCCACAAGATCGATACGGGCGATAATCCGACCAAGGCCTGTTCGATGGCGAAATGCTTTGCGGGCGATATGGCAGTGGCGCGCACCGCCGATGCGGTGCAGGTTTTCGGGGGCTCCGGTTACATCAGGGGATTCGAAGTGGAACGTCTTTATCGCGATGCGAAGATCACGCAGATCTATGAGGGCACGAACCAGATCCAGCGCATGATCATCGCGCGGGAACTCTTGAGACACGGCGCAGCGGCATGAGCGGCGTCGCACTCGTCACGGGGTCGAGCCGCGGGATCGGTCTGGCCGCCGCCCGCGCCTTGGCACGCGAAGGCTTTGCAGTTGCGGTCAACGGTCCTGCCGATGACGCGGAACTGGCAGAGGCCGTCACCCTTGTGGAAGCTGATGGAGCGCAGGCAACGGGTATCGCGCTGGATGTGTCGGACCTTTCCGCCCATGAGGCCGCATTGGACAGGGTCGAAGAGGCGCTGGGGCCGCTGACGACCCTCGTGAACAACGCAGGCGTCGGGGTGATGAACCGGGGTGATCCGTTGGACGTGCAGCCCGAAAGTTGGGACCGCTGTATGACCGTGAACACACGCTCGATGTTCTTTCTGACCCAGGCCTTCGCCCGCCGCCTTCTGGCCCGCAACAGGGATCCTGAAGTATTTCATTCGATCGTAAACGTAACATCGTCCAACGCGAATGCGGTTGCAGTCCCAAGATCCGAATACTGCGCCTCCAAGGCCGCCGCCGCGATGGTGTCGAAGACATGGGCCGTGCGGCTTGGCCCCGAAAACATCGCCGTCTATGACGTTCAGCCCGGGCTGATTGCGACGGATATGACCGCCCCCGTGATTACCCTATATGAGGAGCGCGCCAAGGACGGTCTGACGCTTCTGCCCCGCGTCGGACAGCCCGAAGAGATCGGCGCGATCATCGCAACGCTGGCCAGCGGTAAGCTGCCCTATACCACCGGACAGGTGATCTCGGCCGATGCCGGGTTGCTTGTCCCGCGTTTCTGAAAAGGACCGCACTGATGAAAATCGCCTTGCCAGATACGGATGGCAAACTGCACGACTACACGTTGATCGGCACGCCCATTGCCGCCGCGCCAATGACCAGTGAGGCAAATCGCGTCGTGTTCTCAGCCGCCCATGTCGTGGCCGATTCTTTCACCGCAAACGATCCCTCGACGTCGGCTATCGTGGATTGGGACAAGACGATGGCGTTCCGCCGCTATCTCGACGGTCTGGGTCTTGGCATAGCCGAGGCGATGGATACTGCACAACGCGGCATGGGCCTCGACTGGCCGGATGCGTTGGAACTGATCACGCGAACCCGCGCGGAACTTCCCGATGCGCTTGTCTTCAATGGCTGCGGCGCGGATCAGCTTGATCCGAAGGAGGCGAGGGGCCTCGATGACGTCCGCCGCGCCTATCTCGATCAGGTCGCGGCGATCCAGAAGGTGGACGGTCGCATTATCCTTATGGCTTCGCGCGCACTGGCGAAACTGGCCATATCGCCTGATGACTACCTGACAATCTATGCCGATGTTCTGGCAGCCTGCGACAAACCCGTCATCCTGCATTGGCTGGGTGAGATGTTCGATCCCGCCCTTGCAGGCTATTGGGGCGCGGACAGGTTCGACGACGCGCTGGAAACCGCGCTTCAGGTCATCTCCGACAATGTGTCCAAGGTCGATGGCATCAAGATCTCGCTTCTGGACAAGGACAAAGAGATCATTATGCGCCGCCGCCTGCCCGATGGCGTCAGGATGTATACGGGCGACGATTTCAACTATCCCGAACTGATCGAGGGCGATGCCGAAGGCTATTCCCATGCTCTGCTGGGCATCTTCGATCCGCTCGCCCCGGCGGCCGCGCGTGCAGTAACGCTTTTGGGGCAGGGCGATACTGCGGGATTCCGGAATGTTATGGATCCGACCGTGCCACTGGCCCGCACGATCTTTCGCACACCCACGCAGTTCTACAAGACCGGCGTCGTCTTTCTTGCATGGCTCAACGGGTTTCAGGACCATTTCGTCATGCTGAACGGGCACCAGGCGATGCGGCCATTGCCTTACTTCACCGAGGTGTTCCGACTGGCCGACCGGAATGGGCTGTTCCGCGACCCCGAGCTGGCAGTCAGCCGTATGCAGTCGATGCTGAAGATGTACGGGGTCTGATGCGCGACTTTACCTCCGACCATTCGGCACTGGCGCTGAACACGGCGACGCTCGGTCACAACCTCGATGGATACGGGGCGGGGTGGTCGCCGGAACAGGTGATCGACGCTTGTGCGGCACGCGGCCTTGCGGGCATCGTGTTCTGGCGGCGCGAGATCGGAACAAGGGCGGTCGAGATCGGTGAGCGCGTCCGTGCGGCGGGGATGGATGTCGTGGGACTCTGCCGGACGCCATTCCTGGTTGGCCCGCTGGCACCGCCCACGCCGCAGGGGATCATGGATGATTTTCATGCTTCCATCGACATGGCAGCCGCCCTTGGAACACGGGTTCTGACCATCGTCACTGGCGGTGTTGAACCGGGCACGAAAGGCCACGGGGAAAGTCAGCGACTTGTGGCTGACCGGGTCGCGCGAGCCGCGCCGTATGCGACAGACCGCGGTGTGAACCTGGCTCTTGAGCCCCTGAACCCGGTCTATGCGGGTAACCGCACCTGTATCATGACCCTGCGAGACGCCCTGCGTGTCTGCGACATGGTGGACGCCCCTAATGTGGGTGTTGCGGTCGACGTCTATCACGTCTGGTGGGACAGTGATCTTGCCGCAGCGTGTGCTGCCGCCGGGGACCGGATACTTGGGTTTCATCTGTGCGATTGGCTCGCGGAGACGAAAGACGTCCTGCTGGATCGTGGGATGATGGGCGATGGCGTAGCCGATATTCGCGCGATCCGCACGGCGGTCGAAGGGGCGGGTTATGGGGGGCCTTGCGAGGTCGAGATTTTCTCGGTCGGGAACTGGTGGAGACGCGATCCGGACGATGTGCTCGACGCGATGGTCGAACGCTTCAGGACGGTGTGCTGATGGCCGGATTAAGTACCGAAATCGCCGATGGGCGCCTTGACGATCTGCAGTTCGCGGGGCGGCGTGCCTTCAATGCGCTTCATCAGGAGATCTGCAATCGTCTCGCCCGTCGCACGCACGTCCTCATAGACCGTTTCCAGACGGGGACGCAGAAGGTCGAACACGGGCGAGGCGCGCTTGGCCATGACATCGATGTCGTGCCCCAGAACCTTGCCGGAATCCGAGAGTGCTGCCAGCGTCGCCAGCGCCGACACTTCGCCCACACAGACATAGCCGTCCGGTCCGTCGGGATGTTCCATCTGTCCCGTCAAATGCTTCGTCAGCGCCTCGGGCGCCAGGCTCAGGGTCACGTTTTCGGGGATGTCATAGCGCACCCCCGCCTCGCGGGCGGCCGACATGAAGCCATAGCGCAGATGGCCTGCAAAGGTGAACCGCGCCTCGGGAAGAATGATCGACAGATGCGTGCGGCCCTTGGCGACGAGGCGGTTCACCGCAGCCCGCGCAAATGCCTCGTTGTCGTAATCGACAAAGGGGTGGGGCATCGAGAACTCGGTGCGACCGTGGCTGACGAAGGGAAAATCTTCCTCAAGCAGCAGCCGGACTCTTTCGTCGAAACACTCGGTCCGCGAGAAGATGAGGCCATCGGCAAGGTTGTTGCGCAGGATGTTGCGGATCGGCGCGGTGCGGTCGCCTTCGACGAAATCGGGGATGATGTTGACGGAATACCCCGTGCCGCGCAGCGTGCCCACGATGCCTGCCAGAAGTTCGTCGGTGAACCCCAGAAATTCATGTTCCGGGTTGATCAGAAGGCTGATCACCTTGGTGCGCCCGGTGCGCAGGCGCTGGGCCGCGCGGTCGGGTACATAGCCCAGTTCCTGCGCAGCTTTCGCGACAAGGGCACGGGTCTTTTCCGAGATTCTGGGATCATCGGCCAGCGCGCGCGAGACGGTCGTGACGGCAAAGCCGGTGCGTTCCGCGACAGTACGCAAGGTCGGCTTCCCGGAGCGATTGCGCGCTGTCGCCGAGGTCCCTGCCGATGTTCCCGTGTCCATGATCCCCCCAGCTCGGTTTCACCTCATCGTATTTATAACGTTATAATTTGTGGGCCCGCAAGCGAGATTTTTGAGATGAACACCCGGTCGCTCCGAAATAGTTAATAAAAATAAGGAACAACTAGCGGCCCCTGTCGAATTTGAACTGGGACAGAATTTCTATTGACAGACGCGGTGTTTGCAACGTTACAATAAGCCAGTTCCGCACAGGCGGATTCCAATGGGAGGGAATATCCAAATGAAACTGAACAAGTATCTCAAGGCCAGCGTTGCCGCGCTCGCGATCAGTACCGGTGCGGCACAGGCCGCCGATGTGGAAGTGCTGCATTGGTGGACATCGGGTGGCGAAGCGGCTGCCCTGAACGTTCTGAAGGGCGATCTCGAAGGTCAGGGTATCGGTTGGCAGGACATGCCGGTTGCCGGTGGCGGCGGAGAGGCTGCGATGACCGTGCTCCGGGCCCGCGTCACGGCTGGCAACGCGCCGACCGCCGTGCAGATGCTCGGCTTCGACATCCTTGACTGGGCCGATCAGGACGCGCTTGCCGACCTGAACGAAACAGCCGCCAAGGAGGGCTGGGACGACGTCGTTCCGGATGCCCTCAAGGCATTCGCAAAGGTCGACGGCAAGTGGGTTTCGGCCCCGGTAAACGTTCACTCGACCAACTGGGTTTGGGCGAACAAGGCGGTTCTGGATGCTAACGGAATTGCCGCTCCCGAGACATGGGAAGACTTCGTTGCCGCAGTCGAGGCGCTGAGCGCGGCGGGTCTTACGCCGATCGCCCATGGCGGTCAGGCATGGCAGGACGCGACGATCTTCGATGCGGTCGTGATGTCCACGGGCGGGCCCGACTTCTACAAGTCGGCCTTCATCGACCTCGATGCCGAAGCGCTTGGATCGGACACGATGAAGGAGGCCTTTGATCGCATGGCCTTTATCCGCGCCAATGTGGATGACAACTTCTCGGGCCGTGACTGGAACCTCGCCACGGCCATGGTCATCAATGGCGAGGCCGGTTTCCAGATGATGGGCGACTGGGCCAAGGGTGAATTCCTGAACGCCGGTAAAGTGCCGGGCGAGGACTTCCTGTGCTTCCGTTTCCCGGGCACACAGGAGCAGGTGACATTCAACGCCGACCAGTTCGCCCTGTTCAAGCAGGGTGACGCGGTGGGTGCCGAACAGGCCGCACTGGCCAGCGCGATCCTGTCGCCGTCCTTCCAGTCGGCGTTCAACGTGGTCAAGGGGTCGGTCCCCGCACGGACCGACGTGTCGGACGAGGCGTTCGACGATTGCGGCAAGAAGGGCATGGCCGATCTGGCTGCGGCAGCCTCTTCCGGGAACCTGTTCGGTTCTATGGCCCATGGCCACGCCGCACCGGCCTCGGTCAAGAACGCCATTTACGACGTCGTGACCGCGCATTTCAACGGTGAGTATGACAGCGAAACAGCCGTCGACGAGCTGGTGACTGCAGTTGAGATCGCACAGTAAGGCATAAGCCTTTCGGACCGGCGCCCAATCGGCGCCGGTTCATGTCGAGGGACGACTTCAGGGGAGGGGTAAGATGACTGCGACGTCGCAGGCGCCGGTGGCACGCGCCCAAGGGCCAAGGCCCGATTTCCGGACACGATTGCAGGAATGGATCCCGAAGCTGGTTTTGTCCCCTTCGGTCGCCCTGATTTTCGTCTTTGTCTACGGCTTCATTCTGTTCACCCTTTATCTGTCCTTCACCGACAGCCGCATCCTGCCTTCCTATGGCTGGGTCGGGTTCGAGAACTACGACAAGCTGTTCCGGCTATCGCACTGGACCATTTCGGTCACGAACCTTGCGATATTCGCGTCACTCTACATCGTGATCTGCACTCTGGTCGGGCTGTTCCTCGCGATCTTTCTGGATCAGAAGATCAAGGGCGAGGGCTTTATCCGACCGATCTACCTCTATCCCATGGCGCTGTCCTTCATCGTGACCGGGACGGCGTGGAAATGGCTGCTGGACCCCGGCATCGGCCTCGAAAACACGATGCATCTCTGGGGCTGGACCAGTTTTCAGTTCGACTGGATTAAGAACCGGGATTACGCGATTTACACCGTCGTTCTGGCCGCCGTCTGGCAGTCCTCCGGGTTCACCATGGCGATGTTTCTGGCAGGGCTGCGGGGGATCGATAACGAGATCCTGAAAGCCGCGCAGATGGACGGCGCCTCGAACTGGCAGCTTTACCGGCGTATCATCATCCCGCAACTCAGGCCTGCGTTCCTGTCGGCCTTCGTGATCCTGTCGCACCTTGCGATCAAGTCCTATGACCTTGTGATCGCATTGACCGGCGGTGGTCCGGGCCGGGCGACTGAACTGCCCGCGACGTTCATGTATTCCTACACGTTCACGCGAAACCAGATGGGGATCGGTGCCTCGTCAGCCGTGATCATGCTGATGACCATCGCGGCGATCATGGTGCCTTACCTCTATGCCGAACTGAAGGAGCGCAAGTAATGTCCGTCGCATCCTCTGATTCCGCCGTTCGCATGTCGCGTTTTACCAGAACGCTGATCTATCTTTTCCTTCTGCTCTTCGCGCTGTTCTATCTGCTGCCCCTCTTCGTGATGGTGGTGAACTCGCTGAAGCCACTGTCCGAGATCACAGGCGGCAACATGATGGCCCTGCCGCAGGTCTGGACGATCGAACCGTGGCTTGCAGCTTGGTCTACGGCCCAGATCGGTGTCGAGCCGACGGGGCTGCGGCCGTATTTCTGGAACTCGATCAAGATGGTCGTGCCTGCCGTGGCGATCTCGACCATCCTTGGCGCGCTCAACGGCTATGTTCTGACGAAGTGGAGCTTTCGGGGTGACAAGATCCTCTATGGTCTGATGCTGTTTGCCTGCTTCATCCCGTTCCAGATGGTCCTGATCCCCATGGCGCGTGTCCTTGGCGTGACCGGTCTGGCGGGATCGACGCCGGGTCTGATCCTGGTCCATGTGGTTTACGGCATCGGGTTCTCGACGCTCTACTTCCGCAACTACTATGCGGCGTTTCCAACCGAACTGGTCCGGGCCGCGCAGATCGACGGGGCCGGCTTCTTTCGCATCTTCTGGCGGATCATGTTGCCATCTTCGGGCCCGATCATCGTCGTCTGCGTAATCTGGCAGTTCACCAATATCTGGAACGACTTCCTGTTCGGAGCGTCGTTTGCCGATTTCGACAGCCAGCCGATGACGGTGGCGCTGAACAACCTTGTGCAAAGCTCGACTGGCGTGAAGGAGTACAACGTTCACTTCGCCGGGGCGATCCTTGCCGCTTTGCCCACATTGCTCGTCTACATCGTCGCGGGCCGCTACTTCGTGCGCGGTCTGATGGCTGGCTCCGTGAAAGGATAAGCCGATGGGATTTCTTGACATCAACAACGCGACCAAGGCCTACGGATCGGTCGAGGTTCTGCATAAGGTCGATATCTCGGTCGAGGAGGGCGAGTTTCTTGTCCTCGTCGGACCATCTGGTTGCGGTAAGTCCACCCTCCTGAACATGATCGCGGGGCTGGAAGAGATCACCACGGGCGAGATTGCGATCAAGGGCGAAACCATGAACGGGGTGCACCCGTCGAAGCGCAATATCGCGATGGTGTTTCAGTCCTACGCGCTTTACCCGAACATGACCGTTGGGCAGAACATCACCTTCGGCCTTGAGATGCATGGCACGCCCAAGGCCGAGCGGGACCGTGCGATGAACGAGGTCGCGGAAATGCTGCAGATCACGCAGCTTCTGAACCGCAAGCCCGGCCAGCTTTCGGGCGGTCAGCGTCAGCGTGTGGCGATGGGCCGGGCGCTGGTCAGGAACCCGGATGTGTTCCTGTTCGACGAACCCCTGTCGAACCTCGATGCGAAACTGCGCGTCGATATGCGGACGGAGATCAAGAAGCTGCATCAGAACCTCGGGACCACGATCGTCTATGTGACGCACGACCAGATCGAGGCGATGACGCTTTCGACCCGGATTGCGGTAATGAACGGCGGCTATGTTCAGCAGTTGGGGACGCCAAAGGAGATCTATGACACGCCCGCCAACATCTTTGTGGCGTCTTTCATGGGGTCGCCGTCGATGAATCTTCTGAGTGCGAAGATCCGTGTCGAGGGGGATAGGGCGATGGCCGATATCACACAAGGCGAAGGGACCGTGTCCTTGGCAATGACGAATGCCGGACCCAGGCTGAAAACCTATGACGGACAGACGATTACACTGGGCATTCGTCCAGAATCGATCACCGACCCGGACGGGGCCGACCGGCATTCGCAACATATCGAGACCATTCAGGCAAGGATCGATGTGACGGAGCCCGCGGGGTCCGACACGTTCGTGACGACCACACTTGGTGGAAAGGACTGCATCGCGCGGATGCGGGCCGATGCGGATGTGCGGGCCGGTCAGACCGTGGACCTTGCCATCAACATGGAAAAAGCCATCCCGTTCGACCCCAAGACCGAGAACAGGATCGCCTGAGTTCCGGTCTGGTGGCCGCGGTCCTGTGCCGGGTACCGGGTCGCCACGGCCGGGCAAGCCGCGCGCTCACATCCCTCTGACGAGAGACATTGACAGAATATCGGTGTTTCACGAAGTTCCTCGCTCACATGACCTCTTCAAACCGGGTGAAAGGGCAGGATGCCAACTGATTTTCCGCATATCGTGGCGCAAGGCGTTAACGGGGTCGTCGTCCGGTTCTCAGACCGTCTGAGCGAGGCCGGGAACCGTGCGACGCTTGCTTTTCGCGATGCTGTGGAGGCAGCGGATCTGCCGGGAATCGAGGAGTGTGACAGTGCCCTTGGGTCGGTTCTGGTGCGGTTTGATCCGGTACTGGTGCCCTATGATGATGTGGTGCAAACGCTGCGCGGGCTTCTGCAGCAAACCGACTTCTACGCGGCACAACTCCCACCCGACCGGCGTCTCTGGCGGATTCCGGCGGTCTTTGGCGGTGTCTATGGGCCGAACCTCGATGACGCGGCAGATCGTGCGGGGATCACCAGAAAACAGGCGATCCATGATCTGACCTCCAGCCGGTTGCGCGTTCTGGCACTGGGCTTCGCACCCGGTCAGCCTTATCTGGGCGAATTGCCCGAGACCTGGGACTTCCCGCGTCTGAAGGAGCTTATCGACGTGCCGGAAGGGGCGATCGCCGCCGCAATCCGGCAACTGGTGCTGTTTGCCAATGACAGTCCTACGGGCTGGGCTCATGTGGGACAAACCGCATTTCGCTGCTTCCGGCCCGAGGACATCCGATCCATTCCGCTCGCCCCAGGAGACGAGGTACAGTTCAAGGCGATTGCGCCGGAGGATTTCGAGGAGTTGCGGGAAAGCGATCCGCTTGGCGGCGGTGCAACGTTTGAGATGCTGCCATGACCCGCGCGATAAAGGTTTTGCGCGCTGGGCCCCAGATGACGGTTCAGGATCTGGGTCGACCGGGGTTTCTGTCTGTTGGGCTGTCACGGGGCGGGGCGGCGGACAGGCTGGCTATTGCTGAGGGCGCGGCCCTTCTCGGCCAGCCTTTCGATTGTGCCGCGCTTGAAATGGCCGGGTCCGGCGGCGAGTTCGAAGGGACCGAGCCGATCCGATTTGCGCTTACCGGTGCACCGATGCGGGCGCGGATCGACGGACGCGATCTGATGTGGAATGCAAGCCACACTCTTGAACCCGGTGAGCGGCTTGGCATCGGTCCCGCTCTGTCCGGAAGTTATGGCTATCTGTCCGTGGCGGGCGGCTTTGATACGCCAGTCATCATGGGAAGCCGGGCGGCGCATCTGATGGCGCGGATTGGTACTCGAATCGGGCAGGGGGATGCACTTCCCATCGGGCCTGATCCCGATCCGGCGCGGGGTGCAAAGACCCTTGATGTCGAGGACAGGTTCAAAGGCGGTACGGTGCGGGTGGTGCCGGGGGCGCAGACCGGGCTTTTCTCTGTCGAAGACCGTGCGCGGCTGGCAGAGACGGATTTCACCCGCAGCCCGCGTGGGAACAGGCAAGGCGTGCGGTTTGATTTCGATGGCCCGCCTTTCGGGGCGGACGGGTTGCGCATGGTCCTGTCGGAGATGATCGTACCGGGCGACATTCAGATGACCGGGGAGGGGGCCCCCTTCGTGCTTCTGCCGGAATGCCAGACAACAGGCGGGTATCCCCGGATCGGGTCGGTCCTGCCGCAGGACCTGCCGATTGTCGCGCAGGCCGCGCCGGGCGCGCCCCTTCGGTTCAGTTTCCTTTCACTGGATGAGGCGCGCGCTTTGTATGAGGACGAGACCACGTCGTTCAGGGCAATCGCCGCGCAGGTACGCCCGCTCGTGCGCGATCCGCGCGAAATGGCGGATCTTTTGTCTTTCGAGTTGATCAGCGGCGTCACGGCAGGCCAGTGTCACGATGAAGAAGGAGATACGCGATGACGGCAACTGTCGATCTGAATGCAGATATGGGAGAGAGCTTCGGTCCGTGGGTCATGGGCAATGACGCGGCTCTTCTGGACATCGTGACCAGCGCGAACGTGGCCTGCGGTTTTCATGCGGGCGACCCGGATGTGATGGCGCGGACCATGGCGCTGGCGGTTGAAAAAGGCGTGGGCATCGGAGCACATCCCGGGTTTCCGGATCTGCAGGGGTTCGGGCGCGACCGGCGCTATATGCGCGACGAAACGCTGGGCAATATCGTCCGGTATCAGGTCGGCGCGGCACAGGCCATGGCCCGCGCCGCGGGGGGAGAGGTGCGGCATCTGAAGCTGCACGGGGCGCTTGGCAATATGACGTCCGAGGACGAGGCGATGGCGCGTCTCTGCTATGAGGCGGCCCTGTCGGTTGCGCCCGAGATCATCGTCATGGTGCTGGCACAAACCGCGCAGCAGCGCGCGGTCGAGGCTCTGGGTTGTGCCTTTGCTGCCGAGATCTTTGCCGACCGCGCCTATAACGACGATGCGACCCTCGTGGATCGGCGGCTACCGGGGGCGATGATCCGCGATCCCGATGTCGCCGCGAAACGCATGGTGTCGATGGTTCAAGAGGCTGCGATCATCACCGAAAGCGGGAAACGTATCTCCTGCCGTATCGACACGATCTGTTGTCATGGCGACACCCCGGAAGCGATTGAAATATCGGCCGCCGTCCGCAAGGGCCTTGAGGCCCAGGGGATCGCATTGCGGATGTTCTGAGGGCGCCTATTCTGCCGGGGAGGGCACCGCATCGGGCGCTTTCTGACCGCTGAGGGCGAGGCGCAGAAGCGGCGGCACCGTCAGCAGGGTCAGAAAGGCCGACATGGACAGGCCGCCGACGACCACGGCGCCGAGACCCCGATAGAGCTCCGAGCCTTCGCCCGAGACCATGACCAGGGGAAGCATGCCCATCACGCTTGTCAGCGTCGACATGAAGATCGGGCGGACGCGGTTGCGCGTGGCCTCTTCGATTGCGGCAACCGGGGCCATTCCTTCTTCCCGAAGATGGTAGAGCGTCTGGTGCACAATGAGGATCGCGTTGTTGACCACGATGCCTATGAGAATGACGAAACCAAGAAGCGTCAGCATATCAAGCGGCTGCGTCTGAAAGGTGTTCAGCAGCGCGAGCCCGCCAACGCCCCCCGCTGCCGCCACGGGGACCGAAATCATGATCACAAGCGGCAGGACGAAGCTTTCGAAAAGGATCGCCATGACAAGAAACACGATCACCATCGCGACCAGAAGGTTGATCTGTATGGCGTCCCAGGTCTGGCTGAGTTGGTCGGCAGTGCCTGAAACCGACAGGCGAATACCCTCGGGCAGCCCCTGTGCTTCCAGCGCCGAGACGACTTCCGTCTCAAGCAAGTCCACCGCAGCTTCAAGCGGCAGGCTGTCAGAGGGACGAACCTCGAGCGTGACGGTGCGCAGGCGGTCGCGGTGGCGGATTTCCGTCGGGCCTGCTGTGACGATGACGTCGGCGAGGGCCGAAACAGGCAGGATCTGACCAGACGGGGTGACCACCGGATAGCGTCCCACATCCTGTGTGCGCTGGGCGTCCTGCAGCGCAGGGTCGCCTTTGAGCACGAGGTTCAGCCGCTCTGCACCGACCGTGATCTCGGCTACGCGCAGGCCGTCGTTGAACGCATCCACTGTCTGTGCAAGGGCAGAGCTGTCAAGTCCGGCATCGGCTAGTCGCAGGCGGTCAGGCACCAACCGTACTTCGGGCGCGCCGAGTTCCAGGCCGGGGATCGGGCGGAACTGGTGTCCTTCGGAGCGGGGCAGAAGACCCGCGACCATGCCTGCGGCCTGACCGGCGACGGCAAGGATTTCTTCCAGATCCTGGCCCGAGATGTTCAGTTCGATGGTCCGTCCGCCGCCGACACCGCGCCCGAAAAGCGACGGCTGTGTCATGAAGCCGAACGTTCCTGGTTCTGCGAAGATCGGACGGGACAGGACGGGGATCAGCGCGCCCGCCTGCGTTTCGTCGACGGCGGCTGCTCCGACAAAGCTGTTGCCCGAGGTTGCGACGAAAAAGAAGTTTTCGATCGTGGGCGTGCCGTCTTCGGTCATCGGTGCGGGGGCGGCTTCCCACAAGGGTTGGGCCACCGTTTCGATCCGTTGGGCGATGGTTTCAGTCGTCGCGAGGTTGTATCCCGGCGGCGGAATGATCAGGCCGAAGACAAGGTTCCGGTTGCCTTCGGGCAGGTATTCCAGCCGTGGCAGAAAAGCCCAGGTCGCGACCGCTGCGCCGCCCGCGATGATGGCCACCATCAGGACGCCCACGGTCCGGACGCGCACCACCAGACGTGTATAGGCCATGACAAGACGGTGAAAGGCGCGCGCCAGATGGTCGATCCCGGGAAGCGGAAGCGTCTTCTGGGTGCCGGACTTCAGGATGCGGCTTGCAAGGGCGGGGATCACAGTGACGGCGACCACAAGGCTGAGAAGGACCGAGACAGAGATCGCCACGGCGATGTCACGAAAGAGCTGTCCTGCCTCGAGCTGCATCACCAGAATTGGCACGAAAACCAGAACCGTTGTCAGCGCCGACACAAGAATGGCGCCCCAGACCTGGCGCGCACCGTGATAAGCCGCTTCGCGGCGGGATCTGCCCCGTTCCCGCAGTCGGTAGATATTCTCCAATACCACAATGGCTGCATCGACGATCATACCGACGGCAAAGGCGATACCCGCCAGCGAGATCACGTTGAGAGTGCGGCCCGTCACCGCCATGGCAACGAAGGTCGCGACGATCGAGACGGGGATTGCGAGCGAAACAACCAGCGTCGCGCGCGGGCTGCGCAGGAACAGTAGAAGCACCAGCGCGGCGAGCCCGCCGCCGATCAGAATGTTCTGTGTGACAAGATCAATCGCGCCTTCGATGTAGATCGTTTCGTCATAGACCTGTTGCATCAGCAGGCCCTGATTGGCGACCGGGCCTGCCGCTAGTTCAGCGAGGGTTGCCCGCACCTCTTCCATCGTTTCAATGACGTTCGCACCGGGATCGCGGACGATGTTGAAGGCAAGGCCGGGTTCGCCCTTGAACCGCAGCCGCGCCTGCGGTTCCTGATAGGCAAAGGCGACCGAGGCAACGTCACCCACCCGCAACCGGCCTGACGAACCGCCGGCTGCATCAGAGCGCAGGACCACGCTTTCAATTGCGGCAACCGTGTTCAGATTGCCCTCGGCGCGGACGACATAGCGGCGTTTGCCCTCCTCTACGTCACCTGCGGAAAGGGAGATGTTTTCGCTACGGAGTGCGCGAACGATCTGTGGGACCGTCAAGCCGTAGCGGGATAGGTCGCGCGGTTCGACGACGATCTGAAGCTCTCGTGTGACGCCGCCGAAGACGTTCACAGCCGATACGCCTTCGATCCGCTCGATCTGCTCCTTTATGACGTCCTCGACGAAGTCGCCATAGGTGGGCAGGGCGCGCGTATTGCCCTCTGCCGCGGTAATCAGGACCCATGCGATGGCGCTGTCATCGGCGCCGGAGGTGTCAAGCGATGGCTCGCCCGCCTCATCGGGGTAACTGCCCACTCGGTCCAGACGGTTTGAGACCAGAAGCAGTGACTGGCTCATATCGGTACCGACGGCGAACTCAAGTGTCACCTCTGCCTGACCGGTCTGGGCGCGCGAGGTCATGATTTCGAGGCCGTCGAGGCCGCGCATGGCCTCTTCCTGCGGGTTGATGATCTCGCGTTCGACCTCGATCGGCGCGGCGCCGGGCCAGTTGGTGGAGATCACCACCACCGGCTTGCGTACATCGGGGGCAAGCTGGATCGGGATGCGGGTGACGGCGATGATCCCGAACAGGACAGCCATGATGACCACCGCCATGATTGCGACGGGACGTTCGATGGCGAACCGGATGGGATTCATGCCTTTTGCCTCCTATTGACCGGCTGCCGGACTGGCCGCGATGGGCTGGCCCGGTTGCAGGCGTTCATTGCCACGCACAACGACCTGGTCGCCTTCTGCCAGACCGGACAGTACCTCGAACCACTCGCCCATGGGGGCACCAACCTCGATGTTTCGTGGCTGCGCTGTCGCATCTTCGTCGACGAAAACGGTCCAGCCGCCGCGCGCCTGGACAAGGGCGTCCTTTGGTACCGCCAGCACGGTGCGTGGCGGTGCCGCGGGTACATCGACCGTGACCGACTGGCCGACGGCTGCCCCGTTCAGGCCGTCCGCCGAACGGGGCACGAAACGAACCGGTCGGGTGCGGGTCGAGACATCCTCCAGCGGCAGAACCGCGCGGACGATAAGAGGCATTTCCGATCCCGTCTCGGTGACCCCGATCACCTCGGTTCCTTCGCTGAGACCCGAGATAAAGCGTGAAGGCACCAATGCCTCGACTTCAAGCGAGCGGGTGTCGAGCAGCCGGACAATTGGCGCGCCCGAGCCGATGAACTCACCGGGATTGGTTTCTACCCCCAGAACGGTTCCGGGAAACGGCGCTTTCACCTGTGCCTGCTCGATCCGGTAAGCGACTTCGGCAATCGACGCCTCGGCCGTCGTTACGCGGGCTTCAGCCTCGGCCATCTGACCTTCGGCGGTGAAGACTTCACCCTCGGCCTCTTCAAAACGGCCTTGCGAGAAGGACGTCGTGCCACGCAGACGTTCAACCCGTTCCAGCGCAGCCAGCAGGCGATTGAGCCGGGCCGCCGCTGTCGTCACTCCCGCCCGCGCCTCGGCAAGCCGTGCTTCGGCTTGTCGCAGTTCGATCTGCGCGAGGTCGGTATCCAGCGTGACCAGAAGCCCCCCTTCGGCGACGGAAACTCCTACCAGAACATGGACTTCCGCGACGGTCCCACTGACCCGAGCGGCGACGATCCCGTCCCGGGCCGTGACGACCTCTGCAAAGACCGGCACGGTTTCGGCAATATCGCGCATTTTTACTTCCGATACCGCAACGCCAGCCGGGCGCTGCTGTGCATGGCCCAGACCAACGGATAACACCGCCAAAGACAGAATGATCAGAGACGCTATGCCCCTGCGAAATGTGCCGATAGCCGCCATTACTGCTCCAAACCGCGATTTGCCTGAGTGACCTGAGCCAACTAGTTGCAAATTAGCCCGAGTTACAGTCGGGAGATAGCGTCGCAATCAGAAATATCATTGGCCTTGGCCATGGATACGCCACAATCTCCTTGTAGAACACAGACTGTTTACCGGGCAATCGAACGTCACGCATATGAAGATTTCCACGATCATGGTGTGCAGAAATGCGATGGAAACCATCGGCGGTGCGGTGGAGTCCTTTCTGGCGCAGGACCATCCCGACAAGGAACTGGTCGTGGTCGACGGCGCGTCGACCGATCGAACTGTGGCTGTTCTCGAAGGTTACAAGTCTCCGGAAATCTCGGTTCTCAGCGAGCTGGACAAGGGCATCTATGACGCCATGAACAAGGGCCTTGCGCGATTTTCCGGCGATGCGTTCGGGTTCCTGAATGCCGATGACCGCTATCACGACAGCACCGCACTTTCGCGTATCGCCGAAGGCTTGGCCGGTGCCGATATGGTCAGTGGGCACCTGCACTTCGTTTCTGCCCATGACGGGTCACCCCCCGCACGGGTTTGGCGCGCATCGACGTTCAAACCGGGCGGTTTTCGGCGGGGCTGGGCGCCTGCGCACCCGGTCACCTATGCAATGCGCGATGTTTTCGAGAAGGTCGGGATGTTCGACGCGACCTATGCAGCCGCCGGCGATTACGACTGGCTCTTGAGGGCGCTTGAGATCGAGCGTGTCCGCTACGCAACGATCGACGCGGTGCTGGTGGATATGGCGCTTGGCGGCGTCAGTACGCGGGGGATCGGCGCCAATATCCGGAATGCCCGTGAGACATCGCGGGCCCGGCAGACCCGGCTTGGCTCTGGTCCGGTCGATCTGGCTATGCTTTATGGCCCATTGCGCAAGCTTGATCAGGTTCTGATGGCGCGCATTGGGGCGGTTCGCTAGGCCACGGGGATTGCACGGCGCGGCCAAAGATGGCAGCACAGAAGCCGGGCGGACCAGTCGGGCAGAAAACACATGAAAAAGGCGCTGATCACCGGAATCACGGGTCAGGACGGCTCTTATCTGGCAGAGCTTCTGCTGGAAAAGGGCTATGAGGTGCACGGTATCAAACGCCGCGCGTCTTCCTTCAACACCCAGCGGATCGACCATATTTATCAGGATCCCCATGCGCCGACGCCAAAGCTGAAGCTGCATTACGGTGATCTGACCGATACGTCGAACCTGACCCGCATCATTTCTGAGGTGCAGCCCGACGAGGTTTATAACCTTGGCGCGCAGAGCCATGTGGCGGTCAGCTTTGAAGCCCCGGAATACACCGCAGATGTGGACGGTATCGGGACGCTGCGTCTGCTCGAGGCGATCCGGTTTCTGGGCCTTGAGACGAAAACACGCTTCTATCAGGCGTCGACGTCAGAGCTTTACGGTCTTGTCCGCGAAACTCCGCAGCGCGAGACGACGCCGTTCTATCCTCGCTCACCCTATGCCGTGGCAAAACTCTACAGTTATTGGATCACGGTGAACTACCGCGAGGCTTACGGGATGTACGCTTGCAACGGTATTCTTTTCAACCACGAGAGCCCCCGACGCGGCGAGACGTTCGTGACGCGCAAGATCACGCGGGGCATGGCGAATATCGCGCAGGGTCTGGAAGACTGCCTGCATATGGGCAACATCGATGCGCTGCGCGACTGGGGCCATGCAAAGGACTATGTCCGGATGCAGTGGATGATGCTTCAGCAAGACAATCCCGAGGATTACGTGATCGCGACGGGGCAGCAGTATTCGGTCCGCGATTTCATCAAGTGGTCGGCGGAAGAACTGGGAATACAACTACGCTTCCAAGGATCGGGCGTGGATGAGGTCGCGGTGGTCGAACGTGTCACGTCGGACGCCGCACCGGCGGTCAGCCCCGGCCAGACTGTCCTACGGATCGACCAGCGCTATTTTCGACCCGCTGAGGTTGAAACGCTTCTTGGCGATGCGACCCGGGCGCGCGAGGCGCTTGGCTGGGAGCCCGAGATCACGGCGCGCGAAATGTGCGCCGAGATGGTGGCGGCCGACCTTGATAATGCGCGTCGCCATGCGCTGTTGAAGGAACATGGCTATCACAGCCCCGTGGCGCAGGAGGATTAGGGCGTGCCGGGCGGAACCTTTGTTGCCGGGCACCGGGGCATGGTCGGAAGCGCCATCCTGCGGCAATTGCAGGCCCGGCGGGAAAGGGTGATCACACGCAGCCGTGGTGAACTGGACCTGTCGGATCAGAAAGCGGTGCGGGAATTTCTGACGGCGGAACGACCCGAGGCCATCATCCTTGCCGCCGCGAAAGTCGGTGGGATTCATGCGAATAACACCTATCCGGCGGAGTTTCTGTACGAGAACCTGATGATCGAGGCGAATGTGATCCATGCGGCCCATCTGGCGGGAGTCGACCGGCTGTTGTTTCTCGGATCATCCTGCATCTACCCGCGTGACGTGGCCCAGCCGATGTCGGAGCACGCGCTTCTGACCGGGGTGCTGGAGGCCACGAACGAACCCTATGCGATTGCCAAGATCGCCGGGATCAAGCTGTGTGAAAGCTATAATCGCCAATATGGGCGGGATTACCGGAGCGTGATGCCGACCAATCTTTATGGACCCGGCGATAACTATCATCCTGAAAACAGCCACGTTTTGCCGGCGTTAATGCGCCGGTTCCACGAAGCGAAACGAGATGGGGCCAGCACCGTGACGATCTGGGGAACGGGCGCGCCCCGGCGCGAATTCCTGCACGTGGATGATATGGCCGAGGCGTCGCTCTACGTTCTGAACCTTGATCGCAGGATCTACACGGCGAATACCGAACCGATGCTCAGCCATATCAACGTGGGCACAGGCAAGGATGTGAGCATCACGGAGCTGGCGGGCATGGTGGCGGAGGTCACGGGTTTTGACGGGGCCATTGAGTTTGACACCTCAAAACCCGATGGGACCCCGCGCAAACTGATGGACGTGTCGCGCCTCAGCGCGATGGGGTGGTCGCACAGCATCCCATTGGCCGAAGGGATTGCATCGACCTATGCGTGGTATGTCGCGAATGCCGGGGACCTGCGCTATGTCTGAGCGTCCCAACATCTATCCCATTCTTTTGTGCGGTGGTTCGGGAACCCGGCTCTGGCCGCTGTCGCGCCGGAGTTACCCAAAGCAGTTCACAGAGATTACCGGCGAGGTCAGTCTGTTCCAGTCATCGATATCGCGATTCAAGGGTGAAGGTTTTCAGCCCCCGATCGTGATCACAGGCGACCCGTTTCGTTTCATCGTGACAGAACAGATGGCGGCGATGGAGGTTGCGCCGCTTGCGATTCTGATCGAACCGGAAGGGAAGAACACTGCTCCGGCGATTCTGTCGGCGGCGCTCTGGCTTGACGCACATGACCCGGAAGCCATCATGATTGTGGCACCTTCCGATCATGTCATGGCGGATGCGGTCGGGTTTCGCGAGACGGTTCTGTCGGCGGCGGACACGGCTGCGGCCGGGCACCCCGTCCTGTTCGGGATTACTCCGTCGCGCCCAGAAACAGGCTATGGATATCTTGAGCTCGCCCATGGTTCGGTGCCGCAGCCGGGCCAGCCGCAGCCGCTGCACCGGTTCATCGAAAAGCCCGATCTGGAGGGTGCGGAGCGAATGCTGGCCTCGGGCAATTGCCTGTGGAACGCAGGTCTTTTCATGTTCAGCGTCAAAACGATCCTTTCGTCATTCCGCGAGCACGCCCCCGAGATGATCGGGCCGGTACGGGCGGCGGTCGCAGGGGCCAAGTCGGATCTTGGCTTCACGCGGCTTGAGTCCGAGGCCTGGTCGGCGGTCGAAGACATTTCGATTGATTACGCGATCATGGAAAAGGCGAATGGTCTGATAGCGGTTCCCTACTCCGGCGGCTGGTCGGACCTTGGCGGCTGGCAGGCCGTCTGGCAGGAGCACGGACCCGATGCAGACGGCAATGTCACTGCGGGCAATGCCTCGGCCATCGGTTGTGTGAACTCGCTGTTGCGATCCGAGGCCGATGGGCTGGAACTTGTCGGGATCGGCCTTGACGATATCGTGGCCGTCGCCATGCCGGACGCGGTGCTTGTTGCGCGCAAGTCGGACGATCAACGGGTGAAAGAGGCGGTCTTGGCGCTGAAGGCCAAGGACGCTCCGCAGGCCGTGCAATCGGCCCGTGATCACAGACCATGGGGGTGGTTCGAAAGTCTTGCGCTGGGCGAGCGGTTCCAGGTGAAACGGATCGTTGTCAACCCGGGTGCGGCGCTGAGCCTGCAAAGCCATGAACATCGCGCCGAGCATTGGATCGTTGTCGCGGGGACCGCGCGCGTGACGATCGGTGACAAGGTGATGGATGTGGCCGAGAACCAGTCGGTCTATATCCCCCGGGGTGCCATCCACCGGATGGAAAACCAGGATAAAGTGCCGATGATCCTGATCGAGGTACAGACCGGCAGCTATCTGGGCGAGGATGACATCGTCAGATATCAGGATGTATATGCGAGGAGCTAATCGACTGATGCTACTCTGTCGCCGCGTCCGCTGCCGCCAAGAGTCTGCCACATGAGCTTGAAATCCAGAGCCAAGCAACGCAGCGCCCCATAGCGCGCGTCCCATCGCGCAAGTCGCTCTGGGTCGCTCATGTCAACGTTGTTGACTTGCGCCAAACCGCTGATACCGGGTTTCATATCGAGTACTTCCATCACTCTGCGAGCCGCGATCAGATCGCTCTGTACGGGAAGACAGGGACGTGGTCCGATCAAAGACATTTCGTTTCGAAGAAGGTTCCAGGCCTGTGGGAGTTCGTCCAGTTTCAGCCTGCGAAGAGTTATTCCAAGCGGAGTCACGGCGGTCGCTGGGGCATCGTGAGTGCCGACTTGTGCGGTGCCGTCGGCCATCGTCCGGAACTTGTAGCAGGTGAACGGTTGCCCGTACCGACCGATGCGGGTTTGGGCGAAGAGGCCGGGGCCGGGCGATGTGGTCCGCACGGCGACCCAAAGTCCCAGAAGGAGCCAGGACAATCCGATCAGAATTCCGGCTGCGGCTAGGAGATCGATGAAGCGCGTGCCTGCGCGGTAAACGGGATTCAGGTCCATGTCATCGGTTAGAATGATTTCTGATTGGGCTTTCGCTGAAGAGGGCGCAACAATGAATTCCGCAATCCGCGTAACATGGATCGTTGGCTTTAGAGCCGATAGCACAGCGAATGCGGCTCGAGCGATGGGTGCAGGAAATCTGTTTAGCGCCGAAAGTCGGCCGGAGAATTTCCCGCCATGTACGGATGCCAGATAAAGAGTGATCACGTTTAGATCCCCAATGTCCTTCAGTTGCTGGGCGCCTTCTCTCTTCGTCCGTGCATAAGGGGAGTGATTGTTGGGATCGAGGCCATGGATGGATGATACGTTAATAAAGTACTCCGCGCCTCCCGCCGCTGCTGTGCGCGCCGTGTGGATCAGGAGGTCAACGTTGCAAGAACGCATCTCAGCCTCGGTCGCCTTCGAGTTGTTGTTAATCGCTGCAAGGTGCACCACGGTCGCTCGGTCCAAATAGTTGCTGGACAGATCCGCGTAGGAGATTGCCTCCAATATGGGAAATTGTTGTTTTAGCTTCTTCGGGTCACGGCCTACGAGGATGGGGGTTAGTCCGCGTTCGCAAAGTAAAGGCACCAAAGCCTGGCCGACGTTTCCCGAGGCCCCGGTAATGAGAAGCTGCACGATCTGCCCGCTTGGCTGTTGAGTTCGCCCAAGAATACCGGAAGCGCGTGGGAAGCAAAGCCGAAGCTCGATCCCGGTCGCCAGTAGATGCAATTCGATGCCGGAAAGTACCAGAAAGCACGGTGTTCCAAAGACTGTCCCTGGATCACACATATAAGGGCATTATAAAGTGAACTGGAGTGGGGTTCATTATTCACACCATCGGTTCAATAGATGATTGAGTGCCCGGCGATCTGGTGCTAACTTTCCCTCGCCCTTCTCGATGGAGTTAGGAATGAACAAGCAATCCAAGCCGAAGCATATGGTTCAGGCCCCGCCCTTGCCCGGACCGCACGAAGGATACATGCCTGGTTTTGGCAATGATTTTGAGACCGAGGCCCTTCCGGGTGCGTTGCCGCAAGGGATGAACAGCCCGCAGAAATGCAACTATGGCCTTTACGGCGAGCAGCTTAGCGGGACGGCATTTACGGCACCCAGCCATCAGAACGAACGGACTTGGTGCTATCGGATCAGACCTTCGGTGAAGCATTCGCATCGTTACGAAAGGATCGATCTGCCCTACTGGAAATCTGCGCCACATGTTGTCGAGGACGTGATCAGTCTTGGCCAGTACCGCTGGGATCCTGTACCGCACGGTGCCGAACCGCTGACATGGCTGACCGGCATGCGCACGATGACGACGGCGGGGGATGTGAACACCCAGGTCGGCATGGCCAGCCATATCTATCTCGTCACCGAAAGCATGGCCGACAGCTATTTCTATTCGGCCGACAGCGAGCTTTTGGTGGTGCCGCAAGAGGGGCGGCTACGGTTCTGTACAGAACTGGGGATCATCGACCTTGAACCCAAGGAGATCGCGATCCTTCCACGCGGGCTTTTGTATCGTGTTGAGGTCATCGAGGGACCGGCGCGTGGCTTTGTGTGCGAGAACTACGGACAGAAATTCGAACTGCCTGGACGCGGCCCGATCGGAGCCAACTGTATGGCGAACCGGCGTGATTTCAAAGCTCCCGTTGCGGCATTTGAGGACCGGGAGGTTCTGTCGACGGTCACGATCAAGTGGTGCGGACAGTTCCACGAGACGAGGATCGGGCATTCACCGCTGGACGTGGTGGCATGGCACGGGAACTATGCGCCCGTGAAATACGACCTGCGCACCTATTGCCCAGTTGGAGCGATCCTGTTCGACCATCCCGACCCGTCGATCTTTACTGTGCTCACGGCGCCATCGGGGCAGCCGGGCACGGCCAATATCGACTTCGTTCTGTTCCGGGAACGCTGGATGGTAGCAGAGGATACGTTCCGCCCGCCATGGTACCACAAGAACGTGATGTCCGAACTGATGGGCAATATCTATGGCCAGTACGATGCCAAGCCTCAGGGCTTTGTTCCCGGTGGCATGAGTCTCCACAACATGATGCTGCCGCACGGGCCGGACAAGAACGCGTTCGAGGGCGCGTCGAATGCCGATCTTCAGGCAGAGAAGCTCG
The DNA here is from genome assembly GCA_947503175.1 of uncultured Paracoccaceae bacterium. GTDB lineage: Bacteria > Pseudomonadota > Alphaproteobacteria > Rhodobacterales > Rhodobacteraceae > Ovoidimarina. The sequence continues at coordinate 94,046 of CANNCO010000002.1, read as the reverse complement.
ACAACACGATGTCGTTTATGTTCGAGACCCGATTCCCGCAGCACCTTACCGAATTTGCGGGTAAAGAGGCGCCTTTGCAGGACGACTATATCGATTGCTGGGAGAGCCTTGAGAAGAAATTCGACGGAACGCCGGGCAGGAAATGAAATACGGCACAATCCGCATCCCCGGACAGCCGACCTGGAAGACACCCTTTCCCGACGGCGCGCTTGTTCAGGTGTCCGACAGTCTTGGTGTGATTGGTCGCGAGAAACGTCAAACGCTCCAGGCCGCGCTTGATCACGGCTTTGGAGGTCTCAAAAGCAATCACTCCGATGCGTTCGAAGAGTACGAGTTCGCTGCGCCCTTACCGCGGGCCTATCAGTTCCTCGATGGCTCGGCTTATGTGAACCATGTCGATCTTGTCCGGCGCGCGCGGGGGGCGTCGATGCCGAAACGGTTCTGGTCCGATCCGCTGATGTATCAGGGCGGCTCTGATATGTTTCTTGGCCCCACCGACCCGATAGCTGGCGATCCTGCCTGGGGTATCGACTTTGAGGCGGAAGTTGCGGTGATCACGGGGCATGTGGAGTTGGGGGTTTCAGTTGATGAGGCGGCGGATTGCATCAGGCTTGTCACGATCCTCAATGACATCTCGCTTCGAAACCTGATCCCCGATGAGTTGTCGAAGGGATTTGGCTTTATCCAGTCAAAGCCTGCCTGCGCGATGGCTCCCGTCGTCGTTACGCCCGATGCGTGCCCGGGTTGGGACGGGCGCAAACTGCATGGCGTTCTCAATGTCGATCTTAATGGTCAGCCCTTCGGTCGGGCCGATGCCGGCGAGGACATGACATTCGACTTTGCGGAGCTGATCGCCCATGCTGCGAAAACCCGACATCTCGGACCGGGCACGATTATAGGCTCGGGCACGGTATCGAACCGTGACATCAATGGCGGCCCGGGCCGCCCCGTCGCGGCCGGCGGGCGTGGATATTCCTGCATCGCCGAACAGCGGATGGTTGAGACCATCCTGACCGGTGCCGCAACCACTGAGTTCCTTCAAGAGGGCGACCACGTTCGTATCTGGATGGAAGATGACCGGGGCAAGAACATATTCGGCACCATCGACCAACATGTCAAAAAGTGGGACTGACCATGACCAAAGCTTTCGCCTCTGCCAGCGACATGACCGAGAAAACGATCAGCTTCACTGAAGTTGGAGAGGGGCTTTGGGCCTTCACCGCAGAGGGTGATCCCAATTCGGGCGTCATCATCGGCGATGACAGCGTGATGATCGTTGAAGCTCAGGCGACCCCGCGGCTTGCGGGTAAGGTGATCGAGAAGGTGCGGGAGGTGACGGACAAGCCGATCAGCCACCTCGTTCTGACCCACTATCATGCAGTACGGGTTCTGGGTGCTTCGGCCTATGGCGCTGATCAGGTCATCATGTCGGACGCCGCCCGCGCAATGGTGGCTGAACGGGGGCAGGAGGACTGGGACAGTGAGTTCCAGCGGTTCCCCCGCCTGTTCGAGGGGCATGAAAGCATCCCCGGTCTGACATGGCCGACGACAACTTTCAGCGATGCAATGACCGTTTATCTGGGCAATCGCCGGGTCGACATCAGGCATCTGGGGCGCGCGCATACTGCCGGGGATGCGGTGATACACGTTCCGGACCAGAACGTGATGTTCACCGGGGATATCGTCGAATATCACTCGGCCTGCTATTGCGGGGACGGTCATTTCGGGGACTGGGGTGCGACGCTTGATGCGATCAAGGCTTATGATGTCGACGCCATCGCTCCAGGGCGCGGAGATGCGCTGATTGGACGCGAGATGGTGGACAAGGCGATCGAAAACACGCGTGACTTCGTCGACAGTACCTATCGGCCGGCGGCCAGGGTCGTGGCGCGGGGTGGAAGCCTGAAGGAAGCGTGGGATGCCGTGCGGGCGGCCTGCGACCCGAAGTTCGCCGACTACGCGATCTACGAGCACTGTCTGCCGTTCAACGTTTCCCGCGCCTATGACGAGGCGCGCGGTATCGACACGCCGCGAATCTGGACTGACAAGCGCGATCTGGAAATGTGGGCCGAACTGCAAGGCTAATCCGCACCGGGAGGCGCGTTCAGCCATGAAAACTGTCGACAAGGCCATGGGCGTTCTGGATCAGTTCTCGGCCGAAAAAACCGAGATCGGACTGAGTGAGCTTGCCCGTATGGCAGGGCTCGACAAGGCAGCGACCCGACGGTTGCTTGTAGCATTGTCAAAGCACGGGTTTATCGAGCAATCACAGGAGACGCGGAAGTACCGATTGGGACATGGTTTTCTACGGTTGGCGCGGATCCGCGAAGCCACGGTGCCGGTCCGCAAGGCCGCGCAGGATGTGGCGGACTGGCTGGTCGAGACGGCGAATGAGACGGTTCATATCTGCGTACCAGGCCCGCAGGGGATGACAACGATCGCGCATCGTTTGCCGAACCGGGGCCATGTGATCCGTATCGTCCCGGCGCAGCTTCTTTATTATCATGCATCGGCGGCGGGGCTCGCCTACCTCGCTGGCTCGACTGACGAGACCGTTGGCCGCCTTCTGTCCTTGAAGCGCGAGAAGATCACGGAGAATACATTGACGTCCAAGGCCGACCTTTGGGCGGCGATCCGGCGTTACCGTGCCCAAGGCCATGCCCGAACAAGCGATACGTTCGTGCCCTTTGTCGCTGGTCTGGCCCTTCCGTTTCGAGGGGATGGGCCCGACCCGGCGGGGTCGATTGCGCTGGCGTTGCCGGCTGTCGAGATGACCGATGACCGGTGTGACGCTTTGCTGCCGGTTCTGGGCGAAGCCATCAAGAGGATGGAGGGGGCTGTTGCAGGTCTTTGAAAGCCCCCGATCCATGCAGGACAGCCAGTGACTGATTGGTGTTCTGCGCGGCCGCTCAGAGCCGGGTTGTCATCTTGTAATCCCTTGAAAGATAGAGACGTGCAAAGGTTATACTCGTCCCGTTGAGCCATGTGGTTCGTTCGACAGTGAACACGGCATCTCTTTCGGACATGCCAAGGAAATCCGCGATCTCGCGGCTTGCATTCGTCGCAGAAAAGACGAGTTCTCCGTCGGTAAAGGGCACTTCCCTGACCAGCCAGTCATTTGGTCCGGTTCCTTCGAAATCGTAATGCTCTGCATCCGGCACGGCGGCGAGATTGATCCAGCGATCCTCGAACTGATAAGGCTGGTTGTCCGCAAAATGCATGCACCGCAGGTGCAGGATCCGTGCGTCTTTCGGTATCTTGATCTGCGCCCGTAGCCACCCAGGTGCCGCGATGACCGTTCGATCGACAAGCGCATAGCGATATTGCGCACCGGTTTCGGCAATTTCTTCGCGGATAAGCGGGATCGAGAAGTGGGCCCTGCGGGTAGGAGAGGATTTGACCTTTGTCCCCGCCTTCCGCCGACGGTCGAGAATACCTTCGTCCACAAGTTCGCGCATCGCCCTATTGACGGTCGCGCGGGCACATCCGAACTCTTCCGCCAGTTCAATCTCGCCCGGAACACTTGCCCCGGGTGGCCAGATGTTCGAGCGGATCCGGTTCAGGATCTCTGACTTGATATCGTGATAGCTGGTCCGCACGATGATGTTCTATTTGTCTGGTTATGTCTGTATTTATACGCATTTTTGACTGGATGCTGCAAGGATACCGGAAAGGAGCTTCGTACTCCCTCGTTGGGCCACCGCTTTGGTGAGGATTGTCTTCGGTATTCGTTGTGAGCGTGTCAGTTTTGGTCCAGAGCCGAAGTCAGGTTCGTCATTGCCCGGCGATAGGATGCAACGATCTGTTCCCTTGCCACATGTCGCCCGGCCCGCACCTGATGCCGTCCGGCAGACCATAGGTCGGTCACGACCCTGTCATTCGCCGCAAACACATAGCCGTCTAGGATCTGGCTGTCTCCCAAGACGGCGAGCGCTGGGTCATTGCTGTCTATCGCCACAAGGTCCGCCAGTTTTCCGACGGCAATTGCGCCCGCATCCCGGTTCAGGGCCTGCGCGCCGCCCTTTGCCGCGCCGACATAGAGCGTTTCACCGACGGAGCCTTCATTTGCGACCATGACGTTGCGTTCCCTGCGGTGCAGGCGTTGCGCGTATTCGAGGCTTCGCAATTCTTCTGTCAGAGTGATGTTGATGTTCGAGTCGGTACCGATCCCGAACCCACCATGTGCTGCAATTAAACCGGCACCATTGAAGATGCCGTCGCCGAGATTGGCCTCGGTGATAGGGCAGAGTCCGGCAATCGCGCCGCTTCTGGCCATGTTAGATGTTTCAGCATCGGTCATGTGGGTGGCATGGATCAGGCACCAGCGGTCGTCGATGTCGACCGAGTCCAAAAGCCACTGAACGGGCCGCGCTCCGAGTCGGGATTGGACCTCTGCCACCTCCTTCACCTGCTCGGCTATATGGATGTGAATCGGACCGGTCGGGTGTTGTGCAAGCACATGCGAAAGATCATCGGGGGTCACCGCCCGAAGCGAATGGGGCGCAACACCGATCCGTGTATCTAAAGGAAGGTCGTTTGCAGCCATACGGCATCGCGTGACCAGTTCACTGAACTCGGCAACGGTGTTTCCGAAGCGCAATTGTCCGCCGGCGAGAGGTTCACCATCAACACCGCCGCGGGTATAGAGTACCGGCAGGTGGGTCAGGCCTATTCCCGTTTCCCGTGCCGCTTCCATGATTTGCAGCGACAGTTCCGCAGGATTGTCGTAGGTCTTGCCGTCCGGGGAGTGGTGCACATAGTGAAACTCTCCGACAGCGGCAAACCCTGCCTCCTGCATCTCCATGAAGGCAAGCCCGGCAATCGCGCGGATATGATCGGGGGTCAGCCGGTCGAGGAAACGGTACATCAGATCGCGCCACGTCCAGAAGCTTTCGCGACCCTTTGCGCGAAATTCAGTCATCCCCGCCATTGCGCGCTGGAAGCTATGGCTGTGGAGGTTGGAGAGCGCCGGAAGAAGGGTGTCGACGCGGAGATCGTTCTTATCTGGCTCTGCGTTTTCGAGAATCTCGGCGATGACGCCGTCGTGGACTGCCAGTCGGACGTTTGGTGTCCAGCCCTTGTCCAGATAGGCGCGTTTGGCGAAAATCATCGTTCACTCATCCCATTATGAATGGACATAACAGCTTTAAGACCATACAATCTTGAGGACAAGCTATATTCGATCCGGAACACGGAAGTTGGCCCGCACGATCCTGAGAAACTGCCGTATTGCTTCAATGGCTGCCGATGGCCCTGCCTATGGGTTGTCCGGCCACGACACTGTCGTGCTCGATGATGTGGCAATTGCCTGGATGGGATCCCTTTCGGAACTGCCCGACGGTCACAGAACGGCGAGTGTTCTGGATCTGGAAGGACGCCTTGTGACACCGGCGCTGATAGATTGTCATACGCATCTGGTTCACGGCGGCAACCGCGCAAAAGAGTTCGAGATGCGTCTGAACGGTGCATCCTATGAAGATATCGCGCGGGCCGGGGGCGGTATCGTTTCGACTGTCGCAGCGACGCGGGCGGCGACCGAGGATGACCTTGTCGACAGTGCTTTGCCGCGGCTGGACACATTGCTGGCAGAGGGCGTCGCAACAGTGGAGATCAAGTCGGGATACGGTCTTGATACCGAGACGGAGTTGCGAATGCTGCGCGCCGCGCGGAGGCTTGCCGAACTTCGACCGGTTGCCGTCCAGACCAGCTTCCTTGGGGCCCACGCAGTGCCACCCGAATTCTCGGGGCGCAACGATGCGTATATCGACGATGAGTGCATTCCGGCCTTACGGGTCGCGCAGGCCGAAGGCTTGGTGGATGCGGTTGATGCATTTTGCGAGGGGATCGCCTTTTCTCCGGTCGAGGTTGCGCGGGTTTTTGACGTCGCCCGGGAACTCAATCTGCCGGTCAAGATCCATGCCGAGCAGTTATCCGATCTTGGAGGCGCCGCGATGGCCGCGGCCTACGGTGCGTTGTCCGCTGACCACCTGGAGTATTTGGGCGAGGCCGGGGTTGTAGCATTGGCGAAAGCCGGGACGACCGCTGTGATCCTTCCTGGTGCATTCTACACATTGCGGGAAACGCAGGTGCCGCCAATCGATCTGTTGCGCGAAAACGGTGTGCCCATGGCGGTGGCAACGGATGCGAACCCGGGCTCGTCGCCGCTGACATCGCTCCTACTCACGATGAACATGGCGTCGACGCTTTTTCGGCTGACGCCAGAAGAGGCGCTTGCTGGTACGACGCGGAATGCCGCTCGTGCGCTCGGGCTTTCGGATCGCGGCGTGATCGCGCCGGGCCTGCGGGCAGATCTGGCTGTCTGGGATGTCGAAGAGCCAGCAGAGCTTGTATATCGGATGGGGTACAATCCGCTTTTTACGAGGATTGTCGGAGGTGAATTGTGACTACGATGACACTCACCCCGGGCACCGTCACGCTTGCGGAGCTTGCTCGTGTTTTTCGGGACGAGGTTCCGGTCGTGCTTGACCCTTCTTGCCATGATGCAGTCGAGGCTGCAGCTGGCCGGGTTGCGGCAGCGGCGTGCGGCGATGCACCCGTTTACGGCGTCAATACCGGGTTCGGCAAGCTGGCCAGCATGAAGATCGCCCCGGATGACACGGCAAAGCTTCAGCGGAACCTGATCTTGTCGCATTGCTGTGGCGTCGGCGAGCCTGTTTCACGAGCGCATTCACGGCTCTTGATGACCCTCAAGCTGATGTCTCTGGGCCGCGGTGCATCCGGTGTGCGCTGGTCGCTGATCGAATTGCTCCAGGATATGTTGGCACGTGGCGTCACACCGGTCATTCCGTCGCAAGGGTCGGTTGGGGCGTCCGGCGATCTGGCACCGCTTGCCCATATGACGGCTGTCATCATTGGCGAAGGCGAGGCAGAATACGAGGGCACGACAATGCCGGGTCTTGCGGCATTGGAGAAGGCTGGGCTGGTTCCGATCGCCCTTGGACCGAAAGAGGGGCTGGCCTTTATCAACGGCACGCAGTTTTCCACGGCCTTTGCGCTTTCCGGTCTTTTTTCGGCTTGGGAGATCGCGCAATCATCGCTGGTCACTTCGTCGTTGTCGACCGATGCGATTATGGGGTCGACAGCACCTCTGCAGCCGGAGATTCACGCCTTGCGCGGCCATCGTGGTCAGATCGAGGCAGCGGAATCCATGCGCGCGCTTCTGGAGGGGTCCGAGATTCGTGAAAGCCACCGTGACGGTGATACGCGGGTGCAGGACCCCTATTGCATCCGGTGTCAGCCTCAGGTCACGGGCGCGGCCATTGACGTCCTGCGTCAAGCAGCGGCGACTTTACGGATCGAGGCCAATGCGGCCACCGACAACCCGCTTGTTTTGTCCAATCCCGGCATGATCGTCTCCGGAGGAAACTTCCATGCCGAACCGGTTGGTTTTGCTGCCGACATGATTGCGCTCGCGCTTTCCGAGATTGGATCGATCGCACAGCGCCGTGTCGCTCTCATGGTGGACCCGGCGCTCTCTTTCGACCTGCCGCCATTCCTGACTCCGAACCCCGGCCTCAACTCCGGCTACATGATTGCCGAGGTGACCGCTGCTGCGCTGATGTCAGAGAACAAGTTTCTTGCGACGCCCTGTGTGATCGATTCCACGCCGACTTCGGCCAACCAGGAAGATCACGTTTCCATGGCTGCCCATGGGGCGTACCGGCTCCAGAGAATCCTAGCGAACCTGCACGGTATACTGGGCGTCGAACTGCTCTGCGCGGCTCAGGGTATCGAGTTCCGCGCGCCCTTAAAGACAAGCGCGCCTCTGGAGCGGGTGATCGCGAGACTGCGTGAGGGTGTCCCGAGCCTGAAGGAGGACCGCTTTCTTGCGCCGGATATTCAGACGGCCTCTGAACTGGTCGCATCGCGGCAACTGACCGATGTCGTAGATGTTTCTTTGCCGGAACTGGGGCTATGAATGCCGTTGATGTGATCCGTGGCGACGGTCCGCTCGTGCTTGGCCAGCCCCATGGCGGTACCTTCGTTTCCGACAAGTTGATGGCACGCATGAATGCGCGGGGCAGGGCGCTCTCGGACACGGACTGGCATATCGCACGGCTCCATGACGGGCTTCTCCCGGGCGCTACAATCGTTCGGTCAAATGTGCACCGATACGTTATCGACGCAAATCGCGATCCTGCTGGCATTTCGCTTTATCCCGGACAGAACACCACCGGGCTTTGCCCGGTCACCGATTTTGATGGTGCCGATATCTGGCTGCCGGGACAGTCCCCGGGGGAAGACGAGATCGAGGCGCGCCGCGAAACCTATCACGCGCCCTTCCATGCTGCTCTGACTGCGGAGTTGAACCGCGTCCAGGAGATCCACGGCATCGCAATCCTCTATGACTGTCATTCGATCCGGTCGGAGATTCCGTTTCTTTTCAAAGGCCGGTTGCCTGTTTTCAACATCGGTACAAATGACGGCGAGACCTGTTCGGCCGTGATCGAGCAGGAAGTCTATGACCGTTGCCGCGCCGAACGGCCGGAAAGCGTCGTGCTGAACGGTCGGTTCAAGGGCGGTTGGACGACCCGGCATTACGGGCGACCGGACGAAGGCATACATGCGGTTCAGATGGAACTGGCGCAACGCGTCTACATGAACGAAGAGCCTCCTTGGGCGTATCGTGAGGACCGGGCTGAAAATGTGCGGCCGGTACTGGCCGACATACTGAACTCTTTGGATCGTCTTGCCCGCAGCGGGGCGATTACGTTGGAAGGAACCTGACATGCTCGACCGCAAGAACACGCGCGACGTGTATCCGCCCACGGGGCCGGAGCTGACCGCCAAAAGCTGGCTTACGGAAGCCCCGCTGCGCATGCTGATGAACAACCTGCATCCGGATGTTGCCGAGAACCCGCATGAGCTTGTTGTCTATGGCGGCATTGGCCGGGCTGCACGCAGTTGGTCGGATTTCGATACGATGGTCGTGACGCTGAAGGATCTTGAGGCGGACGAGACGATGATCGTGCAATCCGGACGCCCTGTTGCGGTGATCAAGACCCATTCGGACGCGCCGCGCGTCCTGATTGCAAACTCGAACCTCGTACCGCATTGGGCGACCTGGGATCATTTCAACGAGCTCGATAAGAAGGGCCTGGCGATGTATGGCCAGATGACCGCCGGATCATGGATTTACATCGGCAGTCAGGGCATCGTTCAAGGCACATATGAGACTTTCGCAGAGGCCGGACGTCAGCACTATGACGGCAACCTGAAGGGCAGGTGGATACTCACGGCTGGTCTTGGAGGAATGGGTGGCGCACAGCCGCTGGCGGCTGTGATGGCGGGAGCGTGTTGCCTGGCGGTAGAGTGCAACCCGGATTCAATCGATTTTCGGCTGCGGACCGGATATGTCGATGAGCGCGCGGAAACGCTGGATCAGGCGCTTGAGATGATAGATCGCTGGACCAAGTCCGGCGAGGCGAAATCGGTCGGTTTGCTCGGGAACGCGGCGGATGTCTTTCCCGAACTGGTTCGCCGTGGCGTGCGCCCGGACATTGTGACCGACCAGACCTCGGCCCATGATCCGATCAACGGCTATCTGCCGCTGGGCTGGACGATGGCCCAATGGCGGGCGAAGCGAGAAAGCGATCCCAAATCCGTCGAGAAAGCCGCACGGGCGAGCATGAAGGTTCATGTTGCCGCGATGGTGGATTTCTGGAACGCGGATGTGCCGACGCTGGATTACGGCAACAACATCCGTCAGGTAGCGCTGGAAGAGGGGCTGGAGAACGCCTTTGCCTTTCCGGGTTTCGTGCCCGCCTATATCCGGCCATTGTTCTGCCGGGGGATCGGGCCGTTCCGCTGGGCTGCGCTTTCAGGTGATCCCGAGGATATCTACAAGACCGATGCAAAGGTGCGGGAACTGATCGATGATCCGCACCTTCACAAATGGCTGGATATGGCGCGCGAACGGATCAGCTTTCAGGGGCTGCCCGCGCGGATCTGCTGGGTCGGGCTGGGTGTGCGGCACAAGCTTGGGCTTGCGTTCAACGAGATGGTCCGGACCGGCGAGTTATCCGCCCCGGTCGTGATCGGTCGGGACCACTTGGACAGTGGTTCGGTTGCATCCCCAAATCGCGAAACCGAAGCGATGAAGGACGGATCGGATGCGGTCTCCGACTGGCCTTTACTGAATGCATTGATCAACACGGCTTCTGGCGCGACCTGGGTATCGATCCATCACGGCGGCGGTGTTGGCATGGGCTTCAGTCAGCATGCGGGCATGGTGATCTGCGCCGACGGGTCGGATGAGGCCGCAATGCGTCTGAAACGGGTTCTTTGGAATGACCCCGCGTCCGGCGTCTGGCGCCATGCCGATGCGGGGTATGACGATGCGGTGGCTTGCGCGCGCGAGCAGGGGCTTCGGCTTCCGACGATTCTTGGCAACTGAACCGGGCGCGCCTTCGTTTTCACTTGGCAAAGAGCTGTTGGAGCTTTGATCTGGCGGTACCTATCGGTCCGCAATGTCGTCGCTCCGGTTTGACGACTAAATCGGAGTTGGGCCTTAATTTGGATCAGTGCTTTCTAATAGATGACGCTGCCATTGCATGTTCGACCGCTCCCGGGGTGCCCAGGCTTCCGTTTCCGGCGGATATCCTTTTAGTAGGACGAAATGCCAAATCCCAAGACTGTTGAACCGGCGAAATGCAAAAGAGACTCCCGGGATCGCAGACCCGCTGCGCGAGAAATCAATCACTCCGAGGCTGACCGATATGCCCGATAAAACGGAAGAAATACCTGCTGTTCGTTCCTCTATCGATAAACCGAGCATCCATACGTTCAATGGATCACTGACGATTTCGGCGAGCGTGCACAGACCCGAAGCGCTGCCGGGCGATCCGGTCCCTTACGCCGGACCAGACAGCTTTACGTTTGTTTGGGTCCAGGTGCGCGACTCCGATGGCCTCGTCGGACATGGATTCACTGGGCGTTTCCTAGCCCCGCAAGTTGCATGTTTTCTCAACTCGGATGTTGCCGACGCACTGAACGAGGTCGTCGGTGATCCGATCCCGGACCTCATGCGCCGATACAATCCCAGAGCGATGACGGGTGTGGTCGTCTCGGCCTTCTCCGCTTTGGAGATTGCCCTGACAGATCTTCGTGCCCAGCGCGAGGGTCAGAGCGTCTCAAAACTGCTCGGTGGGCTCCGCAACTCGGCACCGGTGCACGTCACATGTGGCTTCCCTGCATTGGACACAGACGCACTTGTCGACGCTTGTTCACGCGAGATTGCTGCAGGTGCCCGCGGTGTGAAGGTGCTGGTCGCAGCAAAGGGCCGAACTGTTGCGCAGGATGTAGAGCGATTGCGGGCCGTCAGAGCCGCGATTGGCGAGCCCGCAGATTTGATCGCAGACGCAAATTGCGGGATGGACCTGGAAGCTGCCAAGGAAATGGCCAGAGCGGTTGCGGGTCTGAACCTGGCCTGGTTTGAAGAACCCGTCCATGCCAATGATCGACATGCGCTCGCTGAACTGGCGCAGCTTGACATCGTTCCCATAGGGGCTGGGCAGATGGAGCAAAGCAGGGATCGCTTCACCTTGCTTTCGGACGCGGGTGTGAAGGTGGTTCAGCCAAACGCGGTTTTCGCCGGTGGGTTTACCGCGGCCGTAGCTGCAGCGAGAACTGCAACGGCTGCGGGGCATGACGTATCCCCGGCGGGAGGCTGGGACCTTGTCAATCTTCAGTGGATGTGCGGGGCGATGGCGTCGGGTGCCGTCGAACTGCATCGCGCCCAGGCGCGTATCGCGCGGCTTCTTCAACCCGATGGCGTTGAGATTTCCAAGGGGCAACTCGCGGTATCGGACAGACCCGGCTTGGGCATTGCTCCCGACGAGGATCGGCTGGCCCACTGCATTGTCCGCTGATCTCAAGGCGAATCCTTATCCCGTTCATCTCCGACCCTGAAAATCCGGGCCGCGATCGGTGCACCTGTGATCACCAGGAAAACGCGGGTCAGGTGGTGAATAACGACATATCCGAGGTCGGCTCCAACCACGATCGCCAGCACGGTCATCTCAGCTTGACCGGCGGGAGCGAAGGCTAAAAATGCGTCAACTGGCGTTGCGATCCCAAGCGCGATGGTGATTTCGGTGAAGATGACTGTCAAGACCGACAGAAGCATTACAAAGAAGAAACCGGCAACCACGTCGCGCCGAATTTCAAGCATTGTCACACCCACATATCCGGCGCCTAGGGCGATACCGATAAAGAATTGTGCAGCAAGAATTGCCTCGGCAGGTGGGCGGTAATGGATGACGTCCGTGAGAGACAGTATTCCGGCAAGTATCATGGGGCCGATCATCGGCGCTCCGAAGAGGCCGATGCGTTCGGCAACTTTCCAGCCGACTATTGCAGCAGCGAGCATGATGATCAGTTCATGAACCGGGATCGTGACGGCGGGTGCGCCTATCGGGTTGTCCAAACTCGCGCCAAAGCCCTGAGTGAGGATAATCGGTGCAATCGCAATGATAATCATCATGCGGGTTGCATGGATCAGGGAAAGCGCGCGCACGTCGCCTCCGGCTTCCTTGCCGAAAAGCACCATGTCCTGCAGCCCCCCGGGCATTGCGGCATACCACGATGTTGCCCAGTCGAACTTGTAAACGCGACGAAAGAACGGAACGCCGATCAAAGCGATACAAGTGACGTAGACGGGCACCAAAAGGACAGAGCTTGCCATTTGCGATAGTTGACCGACAACATCCGGGGTCAGCGAGGCACCGATTGCGACACCAAGTATCGTTCGCATCCACTGGCCGACACGACCTGCGCCTTTCAATGGCATACCGGCAAGAGCACCCACAACACATGCAAACAGGGGCCCAAAGAGGAAGGGCAGGGGGAACTCGACGGCCCAGAACGCAACAGTTCCGGCCGCTGCCAGAGCGAACGTCAGTCCGCGCTGGCGGCTGGCCTTACGTCTGATCCACTTCCCCCAAACGCCGAACATACTCGTATCCTGACTGCGGCATGGTTCCTGCGCATCGACCGTTAGGTCGTTTCGCCGCCGTTGACCGCGATCATTTGCCCTGTCACGAACCGGGATGCGGGTGAGGCGAGGAAGCTGGCGACTGCCGCGACATCGCCGGGTTGGCCCATGAATCCTGCGGGTATCCTTGCGGCACGGCCCGGATCGTCTTCGGTGGCTGTCTCCTTGCGAATTTGTCCGGGTGAGATCGCGTTGACGGTTACTCCCTTTGAAGCGAACTCGGTCGACAGTGCTTTGGTCAATCCCCATACGCCGTGTTTTGCGGCGGAGATCGGAGCGCCTTCAAAGTAGCCTTTGATGGCCTTCATCCCGGCAAAATTGATGATCCGCCCCCAGCCTTTGTCGACCATTCCCGGAAGGAAAGCGCGACTGGTGTGAAAGACGGCTGTGAGCGCGACATCGACGACGCCGTGCCAATCCTGGTCCGACATTTCGAGGAACGCTTTGTGCGGGCGGCGGGCTGCATTGTTGACCAGAATATCGACCGTGCCGAAGCGGGATAGGGCGAGATCCGATATCCTGGCAACGTCATCTGGCTGACCGACATCACCCATTGCGACAAGCGACTTGCCTCCCGCGGCTTCGACGAGATCGGCGGTTTCTGCCGCGGCACCCTTATTGGCTGCGCCGTTGACGACAACATTGCATCCGAGTTGAGCTAAGCTCACTGCAACGGCTCGTCCGATATTCTGACCGGATCCCGATACGAAAGCGGTTTTCCCCAACAGTGTCCGTTCCGTCATAGAGATACGCCTTTATTATCTGGTTTTCTGCCAATCGCTTGCGGGTGGCATATCGCTCTGCAGACCCGTCGAGACGTCTGGCTATCAATGATCGTTACAACCATTCATGGCATGACAGCGATTGTCAATTGGCAGAATAATGTTGACATTCTGTAATTTTCACTTCTTCTAAAACAGATGGAAATGGCAAGTGACATCCGTGCTTCGTTTCAGCGCCTCCGACAGCGATCGCTTGTTGGGGAGGTGCGAGATGAGATCGAACGCATGATCCTTGAAGGCGAGTTGCAGGCTGGAGAGCGGCTGAATGAGATCGATCTGGCCCGCCAGCTGGGTGTCAGTCGCAGCCCGGTGCGGGAGGCCGCCAGATCGCTGGAGCGTGAAGGCCTGGTCAGGGCGGTCGCGAACGAGGGTGTGTTCGTGCGCGACCTTTCGGTCGAAGCCGCGCTTGAGCTTTATGACCTTCGCGCGATGATGGCTGGATATCTCTGTTCACGGGTGGCTGCGACCGGTACCGCGCAGCAGAAGTCCGAACTGCGCAGTTTTGTGGAGCGGTTGGCAGATGCGTTGCGCAAAGGGGATGAAGACACTTACTTCGAACTGAACCTTGCGTTCCATGACCGCATTGCTGCGGCGTCAGGCGCTGAACGTGCGGCAGCGCTTTATACCTCGCTAGGTAAGGAAGTACGGCTGATGCGGCTTCGCGTATTGACTGGTCCGGAGGCATTGCAGGCATCCAACGCCGAGCATGATCGAATCGTAACCGCGATTGAACTCGGGGATGTAGAAACCGCGCGGTCGGAGGGCGCGCAACACCATATGAACGGAAAAAAGAGGCTACTGGAAACGCTGTAACTCAATGCGCCATGACGACGGTGTTCACGGCCCAAGCAGTCGAGCGGCAAGGACGATCTAGACTTTGGCTTATCGAACCAATGAGGGAGGAACTCATGACAATCTCGATGAAACTAGATGGCGCGTGGCTACGTGCTGCAGCTTTTGCCACGGTGCTTTCTGTGCCTGCACTTCTCGCGGGGTCGGCCGTTGCTGAAGACTATCCTTCACCGGATGAAACGCTCGACTGGACGATCGCGTTTGGTCCCGGCGGCGGCAACGATATCATGGCCCGGACGATCATCGATATTCTCAACAAGTACGATCTTTACCCCGGTGATATCTCGGCAGAAAACCGGGCCGGAGGCTCGGGCGCGGTAGGTTGGGGATACCTGTTCGGACAGGCAGGTAACGCTTATGGAATTTCGACGACCTCGGGCAGTTTTGTGACGACGCCGCTTCAGGCGGATACTCCGTGGCAACCGGAGGACTTTACACCCGTAGCACTTTTGGCGACAGACGACCTTGTATTGGTGGTAAACGGATCGTCAGAGATTCAAAACATCGAAGAGTTCATAGCGATGGCAAAAGAAAGCCCGGTGAACATCGGTGGTACCGGAACCGTCAATGTTGACTTCATCGTTCCGACACTTTTTGCCCAGCGTGCCGGGTTTGAATTCGACTACGTTTCCTTTAACTCGATGGCTGATCAGACGACGGCGCTTCTTTCGGACGCGCTGGACGCAATGGTCGGAAACCCGGGCGAAATCCTGGGACTGATCGATTCAGGTGAACTGCGTCCTCTCGTGTTCTCGGGTCAGTCGACGCCGGCCGCGTTGGAAGGTGTTCCGACGATGGGAGACCTCGGCTATGACATCGGGGTGTCTATGCCACGCGGTCTGATCCTGACGCCAGGCGCGCCGAAAGAGGCACAAGAGTGGTGGATCGCCACGATGCAACAGGTCGTCGAAACACCGGAGTGGGACGAGTATATCGAGAAGAACACGCTCACGCCGACGGTGCTTTACGGTGAAGAGTTCCGCGAGTTCCTTGCCTCCACAAAGAGTGGCTTTTCGGAGGTACTCCGTTCCGTTGGTGCGATTGACTGACCGGTCCGAAGAAAACTGCCGGTCGCACATGGGTGCGACCGGTCTTCTTTTTGCAGGGCAAGACTGATGCGAATTGGATTCCTGCTCGTCGTGTTGGCGGGGGCGGTTTGTTACACCTACGTGGCCTTTGTGGACCTGGCCTTTCTGACCCGTACCGGTCGGCTGGGGCCGGGTTTCTTTCCGCGTATTGTAGGCGTCGCCATGATCGCGTTCACGATATGGGCTCTTGTCGAAGCAATTGGCAAACAGCGTGACGTCAATGCCGATACAAGCGGTTGGCGTGATGCGTTCATACTGATGGGGCTGGCGGTTGGCTACGCGGTTCTCTTACGGCTCTTTGGAGGGTTCCCCGCCACAGTCGTGTATCTTGCCTTGGCGCTGAGCATTCTCAACCGTGGAAAGCATGCGCAAAACGCGGTGATGGTCGTTGCAATTCCAAGCGCAGTCTACCTTCTTTTTGACAGGATGCTGAACGCCAATATGCCGCCGGCCCTGTTTGAACTGCCCTTTCTATAACACTGCACGGACGTAAGGCCGCCGACAGGAGTGACGCCGATGGACATATTCAGTGATCTGATGATGGGGCTTTCCGTCGCTATCACACCTATCAACATGGTCTACCTTCTAGTCGGTGCCATGGTTGGCATGATTGTCGGCGTCATACCCGGATTTGGCCCGTCCGCGGGTCTGGCCATTCTGTTGCCGATCACCTTCGGAATGGATCCGATCGGTGCGATCATGATGCTTGCGGCGATTTACTATGGTGCCATGTATGGCGGGACGATCACGTCGATCCTGCTCAACACTCCCGGAGAAAGCGCGACAGTCGCCAGTACATTTGACGGATTTCCGCTGGCAAAAAAGGGCCGTGCCGGTCCTGCATTGGTTATGCAGGCGGTCGCCTCCTTTGTCGGCGGTACGGTTGGCGTCATCCTGATCACCGTCTTGGCACCCCTGTTCGCCCAGGTGTCACGCAGTTTCGGGCCGCCCGAGTACTTCTTGCTCGCGATGATGGGGATGTTGACGCTTATCGTCATGATCGGCTCGAACTGGAAGCTTGGCCTGCTATCGGCGCTCATCGGTTTTGCGCTTGGCACCGTCGGCGTCGATCTGGAGACAGGACAGGGCCGCTACACGTTCGGGTCCGCTGAGCTGATCGGTGGGATCTATTTCATACCGATTGCCATCGGCCTTTTCGGTCTGGGCGAGCTTTTCTATGCGTTCTATCAGGGGCTGCACAAAACCGGAACGGGTTCCATCGTTCAATACGATAAGGAAGAGAGGTTCTGGCCAACGGCGCAAGACTGGATATCGACACGGATGACGATGGCCCGCCATTCGGTGCTGGGTTTTGTTGTCGGTGTCATTCCTGGCGCGGGCGCCACGATTGCATCACTCATGGCCTATTCGACTGAACGATCGATTTCGAAGAACCCCGAGAAGTTCGGCAAGGGCGAAATGGCCGGGCTGGTGGCACCCGAAACAGCGAACAATGCCGCGTCGTCGGGGGCCATGATCCCACTTCTGACACTTGGCATCCCGGGCTCGGCGTCGACCGCTGTTCTGCTGGCAGCGTTTCTTCTCTGGGGTCTTCGGCCCGGCCCTCTTTTTATGGAGCAGAATCCCGAACTGGCATGGGGTCTTATCGCGTCGATGTATCTGGGAAACATGGCCCTGCTGACGATCAGTATATTTGCGATCCCGCTGTTTGTTAAACTGATCAAAGTACCCTACCGGATCCTCGGACCGACTGTTCTGGTGATCTGCACGCTTGGAACGTTCAGCGTGAACGCCTCGTTCGTGGAAACCTATCTGATGTTTGGGGCGGGGATCGCTGGCTTCTTCATGAGGCTCTACGGGTTTTCTCCGGCGGCTCTGGTACTGGCTCTGGTACTCGGCCCTCTGGCAGAAGAGGCTTTGCGTCAAACGCTCACAATTTCACGCGGTTCGTTTGGTATCTTCATCGATCGCCCGGCATCGCTTTCGATCATTGGTGTCACGATCGCGCTTGTGGTTCTGCTGCCGCTTCTGAACCGGTTTGGCAAGAGCGCCGGAGACGCAGAGAAGGCCGGAACCTGACGACGTGCCGGCCAGCGAGGCACCGGTGCAGTGTCAGGCTCCAAGTGTATCGCGTTACCAGACAAGGTTTCAGACCGCATGCAGGCTGCACTACAGTTCACTCCAGACAGTGTTCCGAGCGTCCCGTCGGTCGCGGTCCGAATGCTCGGCAAACGATCTAAGATCGCGCTGCCATAGGCAAGGACGGTGGGGCTTGTATTGTCCCCGGCCTCGTTGGAGGAGCCGGCAGAACCCCTGGTCTTTAGACTTATTCTTCCGTGATCTCGCGCATCGCCTGCAAGAACTGTGCGACTTCACCTTCGGTGTTGTAGTGGCACATGGAGACCCGTATGGCAGACGGCATTCCCAGAGGGTCAAGAATGTTTCCGGAATAGTGATCGGCCTTGCGGGTGTGGGTTCTAATACCCCTCTCGCGCAGCTTGGTGACAACATCCGGTGCATCCTGCCCGTCGACGGCAATTGAAACCAGCCCCTCGCGCCGCGGATTGTCGACACCGCCGATAATCGTGACCCGGGGCATTTCCGCCAGACCCTTGAGGTTCCCGGTA
Organism: uncultured Paracoccaceae bacterium; assembly: GCA_947503175.1. Classification (GTDB taxonomy): domain Bacteria; phylum Pseudomonadota; class Alphaproteobacteria; order Rhodobacterales; family Rhodobacteraceae; genus Ovoidimarina. The sequence goes on along the minus strand of CANNCO010000002.1, from coordinate 75,721 downwards.
CCGTGAATCATGGCATCCGTCAGAGCCTTTTCATGTGCATGGATCGCTTTGCCTGCCGCAACAATGCGGGCGCGCCGCTCGGTTTCGTCACTGACCTCACCACCCAGCCACTCAAAGTATTCCACGACGTCGGAGAAGGTCGCATAGGCGCCCGTGTCGCGCGTTCCAAGTTCCCAAGGTTCGCCGGGTGCATCAAGAAGATGGTCGTGGGGCAAGGCGGACATTCGGTCCGATATCCAAGCCACGCCATAGCCGTGGCGCGAAAAGACCTTGTAGGGAGAGACAACATAACCATCGATGCCGTAGCTTTCGATGTCCAGCTGACCATGGGCGGCGTGCTGGATGCCGTCGACAATGATGAAACAGTCCGGTGCGGCAGCACGGATCGCCTTCGATATCGCCGCAACGTCCATTCCCATGCCGGTAACGGGAGACGTGTGCAGGATCGTGGCAACCTGGGTATCGGGGGTGATGTGAGCCTCGTAGTCCGTGGCATCGACCGCACCGATCGCGTCGTCATGCTTGATCAGCAGATGGATCTTGCCGGCTGTTTCGGACCACTTACGTGCCGCACTGCGTGTCGCGGGGTGCTCTACAGTGCTGCCGAGCACACGGCCTCCGGGCGTGCCGAGGCATGCGGTTCGGATGAGCCGAAAGAGCAGTTCAGTACCGCTTTCACCAACAAAGAACTGGCCTTCGGGAGCGTTGAACAGAACACGCATATCCGCCTTTGATTTGTCGATCATCGCGACCAGTGCGTGAGCCGCAGGATTGTCGCGGCCCTGATTGTCAGGAATGGCGGCCATACGCGCGGATGTCTCAACCGCTGAGTTGAGAGTGAGCGCACCGCCTGCATTCTCAAAAAACACCCGTGACCCTTCGAAAGGGCATTCGGACACATGGGCGAAGCGTGCGCGGACCTTGTCCATCAGATTGGGCGTAAAAGTCATCTTTTCGGAACTCCAGAATTTCTCGGCTCAGGGCATTTTCCATGTCGCGGTTGCAAGGGCCGCGAGCTTGCCTTCCGGACCGGTCAAGCGGCTTTCCATGAATGACAAAGAACGTCCTCGTTTGGTAAAGCGGCCCTCGCAGATCACCGTTCCCTCGGTGACGGGGCGCATGAACTGCACTTTCATCTCGATCGTTGCACCGGGGCCTGAAACCTTCTTGACCAAATGACCCATCGATATGTCCATTACCGACGCCATTGCCCCACCATGAAGCGAACCCTGTGGGTTTTTGACAAGATCGGTAACATCGAAAGTCAGGCGACAAGTGTCTTTTTCATCGTCGGGGGCATCATGGGGCAGGTAGTCGAAGGAAAGCCCGAGAAAGCGCGCGAAGAAAAACGTCTCGAATGCCTGAGCGTGCCCGTCGAGGGCCTTCTCAAAATGTGCGCGTGCCGCAGCTTCGTCGATGCGGACCACCGATGCCTCATCCATCAGGCGCCTACGAAATTGGCTTTGCGTTTTTCAAGGAAAGCCCGGCGGCCTTCGATATAGTCGGCGCTTTCGAAGCATGCGGTAACGCGGGCGTCGCATTCGGCAAGGTCACGCTCGCTCTCCGGGGCCACCGTCTGGCTTACGATATATTTGACCGATGCCACTGTCATTGGCGCGTTGTCAGCGATCATACGGGCGGTCTCCTCGGCGCTTCTGGCGACCTGATCATCAGGGACGACGCGGTTCACCAGCCCCATCACGCGGGCTTCTTCGGACGTGAAGCGGCGTGCGGTGAAGAATATCTCTTTAGCGAAGGACGGGCCTACGATATCGACCAGCCGCTTGATCCCATGGAAGCCATAACCGAGTCCGAGTTTCGCTGCCGGAACCGCGAACTGCGAACTCTCACCGCAAATACGCAAGTCACAGCTTAGCGAAAGAGCGACGCCGCCGCCAATGCAGTAGCCGTCTATCTGGGCAATCGTTGGTTTCGGAAAGTCTTCGAGCAGGTCATAGACGCGCTGCGTCGTGGCGTTGTAATGGGCGACCGCATCTGCACTCGCGCGCTCGGTTTCGAACTTTGACACGTCCGCGCCCGAAACGAACGCTTTGCCGCCCGCACCGGAGAGGATCAATATCCGCACTGTATCGTCATTGGCAAAGCGTGTTGCGGCTTCTTCCATCGCCTCCCACATTTCAAGCGAAACGGCATTACGCTTTTCGGGCTGATTGAAAATGATCCGAGCGATATCGCCCGACTGCTCTGTTATGATCTTGTCTGTCATTGTTCTATCCGCTGTTTTTCGAGTTTCAGGTTGCACCCGATGCTTTCATCTCTGCGATTTCAGCATCGCTCAGGCCGATCTCAGAAAGAATCTCTGCGCTGTGCTGCCCGGCTGTCGGTGGCGGGCTGGCGATACGGCTTGGCGTACGGCTCATGATAATCGGTTGGCCGACCAGTTCGGTTTCCCCGCGTTCCTGGCTGACAACAGATTGGGCGAGCCCAAGGTGGCGCACTTGAGGATTTGAGAAGACCTGTCCTATGTCGTTGATTTCGCCCGCTGGCACACCCGCGGCTGTGAACAGTTCGATCCAATCTGAGGTAGGCCGGGTACTGGTAATCTCTTCAATTTCGTCACCAAGAGCGTCGCGGTTGGCCGAGCGTGCAGGCGGCGTTGCAAAACGTTCGTCATCAAGCCAGTCTGTACGCTCCATCAATTGCGCGAACTTGGCCCAAATGTTGTTGCCGGTGACAGCGATATTGATGTGGCCGTCGGATGTCTTGAAGACACCGGTTGGGATCGATGTCGGATGGTTGTTACCAGCCTGTTTCGGTACTTCGCCATCCATAAGGAAGCGCGCGGCCTGAAAATCGAGCATGAAGACCTGTGCTTGCAGAAGCGATGTCTGGACCCATTGACCTTTGCCGGACTTGGCGCGTTCAAAAAGCGCGATCAGGATCCCTTGTGCCGCAAAAATGCCGGCGCACAAATCGGCAACCGGAATGCCCACGCGCATCGGTCCCGCCCCTTTCTCTCCGGTAATCGACATCAACCCGCCCATTCCTTGCGCGATCTGGTCGAAACCGGGCCGATCTGCGAGCGGGCCATCCTGCCCGAACCCTGAAATGGACGCGTAGATCAGGCCGTGATTCTTTGAAGCAAGGGTTTCATAATCAATGCCAAGGCGTTTCTTCACGCCGGGGCGGAAGTTTTCGACAATGATATCGGTGGTTTCAGCCAGCTTCAGAAACGCGTCCAAACCAGCCTCCGACTTCAGGTCCAGCGTCAGGCTGCGTTTGTTACGATGAAGGTTTTGGAAGTCAGGGCCAGAGCGGGGGCCGCCGAACTGCGCCGTATCGACGGGCGCCTCGATCTTGATGACATCGGCGCCCCAGTCGGCGAGCTGACGAACACATGTGGGGCCGGAACGCACGCGGGTGAGATCAAGTACTCGCAGGCCGCTTAATGCGGAACTGGCCATTGGGGCGAGGGTATCGGGGTCAGAAACGTTTTGATCCCGTGATTGTTGGCTCGCGTGCTCTGCCATGCTGGCTCCCATCATCGAAGATGTGCTGCTATAGACTTAGGTGCAATGACGATAGATGACAATCAAAATGTTAATTGTTGACAAAAATATCTCGGCAGGATGAGAATGGGCGATGACGATGAGTGCAAGACTGATTGGAACACAACGCGCGACCCTCGCTAGCGAAGTGCGTTCTGAAATCGAGCGCATGATTGAGGATGGTGAACTTGGTGCAGGCGAGAAGATGAATGAATTGGCTTTGTCCAGCGCAATGGGCGTCAGCCGCGGTACGGTGCGTGAAGCCATTCGATCACTGGCAGACTCCGGCCTGATCGATCTGATCGCAAACCGCGGGGCCTTTGTGCACGAGACTACCTTGCCCGAGGTGCGCAATCTCTATGAGCTACGGGGCGCCATCTTTGCAATGGCGTGTGCGGCGGCGGCGCGCAGGGTAAGTGAAGGAGCCGAACCGGGATTACCTAAAAGCCTGAAGAAGAACATCAGAAAAATGGAACGCGCTCAGGAAGACCAAGACAATGACAGCTACTACGGCCTGAACATCGAGTTTCATGACATGCTGTTGGAAGCCGCAAACAACCCCAAGGCCAAGACCGTCTACGACAATCTCGTCAAGGAAATGCACCTGTTCCGCAGGCGTGGACTGTCAGTTGCCACGAACATCGCGCAGTCTCTGGACGAGCATGGTGCCATATATGACGCTGTGATCGATGGCGACTCCGAAGCCGCACGCGCTGCTGCGCATAATCATATCACGTCGGGTTTTGCCCGTTACATGCACCTGTTGGATTTGGAGCACAAAGCGCCGGACTGAACAGGTCGCAGAAGACTGCTTTAAACGCCGAATTGAGGGGTGATTGGTGATGGGCAATCCACTGTACGATGCTTTTTTTGCTGCACATGAGGGCTGCAAGACGCCTTTCCTTCATTTGGCCGACGGCACAACTCTCAATCATGCGGATTTTCTGGGAAGGGCGGCACAGTACGCGAACGCCCTGAACGTGCTGGGTCTGCAACCGGGCGATCGTGTGGCCGTACATATCCAGAAATCTTCCGACGCTCTCGCCCTTTATGCAGGATGTGTTCAGACGGGCGCTGTCTTTCTGCCCCTGAACACGGCCTACACCGCTTCCGAGCTAGAGTACTTCATCGGCGACAGTGGTGCCGCGCTGTTTGTCTGTGACCCTGGAGATGTTGGTACCCTTCGCGATATTACCGCATCGGCCGGATGCATTCTGCATACCTTGTCCGGTGACGGTTCAGGGTCTTTGTTCGAGCTTGCCGCATCTCAGCCCGAGAAAGCTCAGGTCGCTACAAGGGTCGAGGATGATCTTGCCGCGCTTCTTTATACATCGGGTACCACCGGTCGTTCGAAAGGAGCGATGCTGACCCATCGCAATCTGCTCTCGAATGCGCGTTCCCTTCTCGAGTGTTGGCGTTTTTCCCAGAACGATACGCTTTTGCACGCGCTCCCGATCTTTCACAGCCATGGATTGTTTGTTGCCTCGAATGTCATGCTGCTTTCCGGCGGGTCGATGATCTTCTTACCGAGATTCACAGTCGAAGATGTATTGTCCTGGCTTCCCCGGGCGACGTCGATGATGGGAGTGCCAACGTTCTACACGCGCCTTTTGGATGATCCGCGTTTCACTAAGCAGGCGACAGCACATATGCGGCTCTTCATCTCGGGATCCGCGCCACTTCTTGCCGAGACTCACGAACGCTTCGAGGCCCGCACCGGCCACCGGATCCTTGAACGCTACGGAATGACCGAGACCAGCATGAACACCTCCAACCCTTACGATGGCGACCGGCGTGCGGGGACCGTGGGATTTCCGCTGCCGGATGTTGAAGTCAGGGTCTGCGACGCTGAAACAGGAAAGGAACTGACGCAGGGAGAAGTCGGCGTGCTGGAAGTGCGCGGGCCAAATGTCTTCAAGGGCTATTGGAGAATGCCGGAGAAGACGAAAGAAGAACTGCGCGAAAACGGATTCTTCATCACGGGTGATCTCGCGAAGATCGACGGCGACGGTTATGTTCACATCGTCGGACGGGGTAAAGACCTCATCATTTCAGGTGGCTACAATATCTACCCCAAGGAGATCGAACTCTTCCTGGATAGTCTCGACGGGGTTCTCGAAAGTGCCGTCGTAGGTGCTCCGCATCCGGATTTTGGCGAAAGCGTTGTCGCTGCACTTGTACCCGAAGCCGGGCGCGAGTTGGACATTCCCGCGATTCAGGATGCTGTCAGAACCGATCTGGCGGGGTTCAAGCAACCGCGTCACATCGAGGTTCTGGAAGAATTGCCGCGCAATGCGATGGGCAAGGTTCTGAAGAACCAGTTGCGCGAACGGTTTGCCGACGTCTTTGAGATCCAGGCCGACTGACCTTATCCATCTTCGGCCCAAGTTGGTTTCTGCGCCTTGGCGCCGTCTTTCAGATGGCGCGTGTTTTGGCGAGTCACCCCATCGGAGTTGCCCTTCATTAGGGCAGCTGCCCGTCGGGCCGTCGAGAGCGGCGGAAATGGCGGAAAAGGATCGATTGTCGGAGTGAAGGGCTGACAGATGTCGCCGAACTGCGTCGACAGCTGGTCAGTGAATACCGACGACGGTACATCTGATGGGAACTCGCGTGAACTCGACAGAAGTAAATCCGGACAAGTGATCAATCGCCCGGACCTGCAAAACTCCGATGCGATGGGTGCTGCCTGGTGAAAGTGACCAAGGCTGGCCACAATCGGATTGGTACAGGGATTGGGCTTAGGCGTTTCATGTCAGGAATGACGAAGCCGCATCTGGCTGATCCAGCCGAGCCCATCCCGTGTTCCCGCACGCGGGCGATACTCTGCCCCGATATAGCCGTCATAGGATAGAGATTCCAGATGCGATATCAGCCAGGGATAGTTGACCTCGCCACTGTCCGGTTCGCCGCGGTCCGGGACAGCGGCGATTTGCACATGGCCGATCTTCGGCAAAAGCCGGGTCAGCGTCGTGGCCAGGTTCCCCTGCATGATCTGCACATGGTAGCAATCAAACATGATCTTCAGTTCGGACCGCCCGAGATCGTCAAGAATGCGCTCTGCGTGATCCGTCACCGAAAGGTGATAGTGGGGCACATCATATGTGTTTATCGGTTCGATCAGAACCTCGAGATCATGCGCGACTGCCAGCTCACAAGCGTAACCGAGGTTCTCGCGGAAGCAGTCCTCGGCATTCGTTCCACCATCGGTTCGACCTGCCATGACATGCACCGCTTTTGTCGTGGTGGCGGCTGCGTAGTCGACCGCACGCGCAATTGCGTCCCGCGCCTCATGCTTCCGGTCAGGCAACGCTGCGAGGCCGAAATCGCCGGCGTCGCGGTCTCCCGGCCACGTGTTCAGCGCGAGCATCCGGAGATTCGCATCGTGCAAAGCGGCGTTCAGGGCTTCAGGTGACGTATCATAGGGAAAATGGCATTCCAGCGCGTCAAAGCCATCGGTCTTGGCTGCATGTACCGCATCTGTCAGTGGCAGTTCGGTGTAGAGAAACCCCAGATTTGCCGAAAACCGCATCAGTCATCCCACGCTATATTGAACTTCGTGACCACGGCACGGACCTGATCGTTCGACAAGCTGCGTGCGTTCATGCCGCGCACCATCATCGCAAGCTTGGCTGTGTCCTCAAGCTCTTCGATTGCATTGCACGCGGCCTCCGCGTCTTTGCCGGCTACTACGGGACCGTGATTGGCAAGCATGACGGCACTGCGTTTGCCAGCCAGCCCGCGCACAGCCTGGCCCATGGCGGGATCGCCGGGCAGGAAGAACGGCAGCAGCTTCACCTTGCCAAGTTTCATGATGGCATAAGGCGTCAGCGTTGGGAGGAAATCATCCTCTTTCGCATCGGGAAGCATCGACAACGCCACCGAATGGCAACTGTGCAGATGAACTACGGCGCCCGCTGTGCTGCGGGTTTCGTAGAACGCTGTGTGCAACGGCATTTCCTTGGTCGGTTCGTCTCCGTCAATCAGCACGCCGCTGGCGTCGAAATACGACAAGCGAGCAGGATCCAGGCGGCCAAAACTGCTGCCTGTCGGGGACACCAGAAGCCCGCCATCTTGGGTGCGGGCCGAGATGTTTCCCGTGCTTCCCCCGGTCAAGCCGCGTTCAAACATGGATTTGGCCAGCAGGCAGAGCTGCTCGCGCAGGGCGGTATCACGCATCGCCGCCCCCAAGGATCCGGTCGGCTTTCTCGAAGTAATCGACAGTACCGAAGTTTCCCGATTTAAGCGCGATGACAAGATTGTCTTTGGCGCGCAAGGCGGGAACGCCGGCGTCGATTTCCGGACCGATTTCCAAGGTATCAAGGTTCAAGGCCTCGACCACTGCGCCGGAGGTTTCTCCGCCGGCGGTGAGGATGCGGGCTAGCCCCAGATCAACCAGCCGGGCGGCTGTTGCACCGAAGAATGCCTCGAGCGCATGGGCCGTTGTCTCTTTCCCAAGACGGGCCTGGATGGCCTGAACCTCCGCCGGATCGGCGGAACTGTAGGCGATAGGTAAACCATTGGCCTGCATCAGCCACCGCGCCACGCTTTCCGGGGTTTGTTCCCCGCTGATCACCTGATCAGGATCGACCTTGATGCCGGGATGCTTTCGCAGGTGATGGGCGATCTGGTCGCGCGTCGCATTGGAACAGGAGCCCGATAGGATGGCCGCCTTGCCCGCTTGCGGTTGCCAAGGCAACTCGGCGGGCGCGAGTCCGAAATTGGCCGGCAGACCCAACGCCACGCCAGACCCACCGGTCACAAGCGGCAAGCCCTTGGCGGCTGCACCAATCTCGACCAGATCAGCATCGCGCAAAGCGTCCACGATCAGCATCCGATGTCCTGACGCCTGTTCATCGCGCAGTCTTGCCGCGATGGCGTCGCGTCCTCGAAACACGGTTTCGGCGGGGACATGGCCGACCGAATGGATGCTTTGCCGGGCCATCAGACGGCGCAGGTTCGCGTCTCGCATCGGTGTCAGTGGATGATTTTCCATCCCGCTTTCGTTAAGCGGCTTGTCTTTGACGAAAAGGTATCCCTGATAGACAGACCGCCCCGCACCGGGAAAGGCGGGGCACACAATCACCTGCTGCGCATCAAGAGCTTCGGCCAAGGCATCGGCGACGGGGCCGATATTACCGGCGTCCGTGCTGTCGAAGGTGGAACAATACTTGAAAAATAACTGCTTGCAGCCCTGTGCCTGCAGCCACTCCAGCGCATCTAACGACTGGCGTACTGCATCGGCGGCGGGGATGGAGCGTGATTTCAGTGCGACAACCCCGGCCTGAACATCGGCTGCCGCAGGTTGTCTTGGCACGCCAGGGTACTGCACCGTGCGCATGCCGGCCTTGGCAAGTGTATTGGCCAGATCGCTTGAGCCTGTGAAATCGTCACCGATGCAGCCGAGCAGCATTCATTCATCCCCCGGCAGAATGACGCTGCCCTTTCGGGCGAAGTACTTGGCGATTGCGGCGTCGTCTTCCTGTCCCAACCCGGCAGCCGAGGCGGCCTTGAACTGATCAAGTGCATTTGTGCAGACCGGCAGGGGAAGCCCGGCGGATACGGCGATGTCGGTCACGATACCCAGATCCTTGGTCCAGATGTCGACCTTGGAATGCGGCGTGTAATCGCCGGCAACAACATGAGGCGCGCGGTTCTCGAACATCCAGGATGTCCCCGCCGAGACAGAGATGACATCAACGATCTGCGCCGGATCAAGCCCTTGGGATGCGCCAAATGCCAGTGCCTCCCCCATTGCAGCGATATGAACGCCCGCCAATAGTTGGTTGACCGCCTTCATGGCAGAGCCCGGACCGGCGTGATCGCCCAGCTTATGGACCGTTTCGGCCATGGCCTCCAGCACCGGCTGCGCGCTGGCAAAGGCGGCAGGCGTTCCCGACGCCATGATCGAGAGGCGACCGTCAGCCGCTTTGAGCGCACCGCCGGAGATCGGTGCATCGAGGTAGAGAACACCTTGGGACTTTGCCTGTGCCTCCATTTCGGTTGCGAAGCGGGGCGCGACCGTTGCGCAGGAGATGATGACACCACCGTGACGGAGGCGTGACACGTGACCTGCCTCACCGAAGAGCACGGTGCGGGTTTGATCGGCGTTCAGGACAGCACTGACGATAGCGTCGGCACGACCATCTCCGTCATGCCCCCCTGCTGCGCGCAGCATGTCGACACGGGTCACATCAGGATCATGGCCCCGGACTTCGTGGCCGTTGGCGATGAGGTTTGTTGCCATTCCGAGCCCCATCGAGCCAAGACCTGCAAAGTCAATCAACATAAGTCAGCCTCCAAAGACCCATTGTACCGGCCACATCGTGATTTCCGGAACATAGGTGATGACCATAAGTGCTGCGAAGACCGTAAGAACAAACCAGATCAGCTGCGGGATAATCTGATCAATCCGCAGATTTGCCACGGCACAGGCGGCAAACAGGTTCACGCCAAGTGGCGGCGTGATCATACCGAGTGCGAGGTTGACGACAATGATCAGACCGAAATGGACAGGGTCCACGCCATAGCTGATGGCGATTGGTGCGAGAATAGGCGCGAGAACGAGGATGGCCGCAGATGTCTCAATGAACATCCCCACGACAAGCAGCAGGATGTTCACCGCCAGAAGGAAAGCGATCCGAGTTTCAAAGATTTCGCGGAACCATACTGCAATCTCATTGGGCAGGCCGGATCGGGCGATGAGAAACGAGAACAGGGCCGCGGCCGAGATGATGATCATGATCGCAGATGTCGAAATCACGGTCTTTTTCAGGATATCCGGCAAATCGCTCAATTTCAGTTCGCGGTAGATCAAAGTGCCCACTATCAAGGCGGCTGCAACCGCGACGGCGCTTGCTTCGGTCGGGGTGAAGATGCCCGAGTAGATTCCGCCCAGAATGACAACCGGAACCATCAGGGCAGGCAGGGCTGCGAGAAACGCGGTACCGGGGCTGACCCGGTCCCGGCCATCTTCCTTGCCAATGCCGCGCGCCCGGCAGATCACAAGAACTAGGATCATGAGCGCGCCGGCGACCACCACACCCGGTCCAAGACCGGCGACAAACAGCTGGCCAATCGAGGTATCCGTGGAAACACCGTACAGGATCAATGGGATGGACGGCGGTATGAGAACACCCAGTTCCGCCGAGGATGCCTGAATGGAGGCGGCCAGTGGTTTCGGATAGTGGTGCTTCACCATTGCCGGGATAAGGATCGCGCCAATGGCGAAGGTCGTTGCCACCGATGAGCCGGATACCGAGGCAAACAGCATGCAGGTCAGCACGCATGTGCACGCAAGTCCGCCTTGCACACCACCGACCAGCGACTTGGCCAGCTCCACAAGCCTGTGTGAAATCCCACCAGCTGACATGAGGTTGCCCGCGAGGATGAAAAGCGGGATCGCCATCAAAGGGAAGCTGTCGATCCCAGTGAACATCCGTTGTGCGACCAGCAGGAGCGGCAGTCGCCCCTGCACCTCGATCCCGATGATCGAGGCAAGCCCGATGGCGACCGCGATCGGCACGCCGAGAATGAACAGAATCGCAAGTGAAAGACCAAGAGCGGTGTTCATGTCGCGTCATCCGCGTTGCGTGCGGCCATCCAGCCGCCCTGCAACGCTCTTACAACCGAGGCCAGAATGGCAATTATGATGAAAGCAGACCCGACCGGCAGCGCCACATAGACCCAAGAGATCGAGACTTCGAGCGCCGCCAGCTTTTGCGGTATGACACGTTCGGTCATGAGAATGCCTTGCCACAAGAGAACCGAAAAAAAGATCAGGGATCCGGCGTTGGCTATGACGAACAGCCCGAGGCCAAGTCGCGGTGGAAGCGCGTTCTGAATCACATCGACCGAGATCATGGCGCCGTGCTTGAAGGCGACAGCCACGCCCAGAAAGACGGACCAGATCATGGCAGATCGCGTAATGACCTCGGACCATGTCGATGGTGCCCCGAAGACGAAGCGTGTCACGACCTGATAGATGGCCAGACTTGCCGCGATGACCAGAAAACCAATCGCCAGTCGTAGGGCCAGCCCGGTCGAAAAGTCTTCAAGACGTAGGAAAAAGCGCATGAAATCGTCTTGCTCAATTCGTGGTGTCTTTTAAGACGGCAGGCGGGGCATTCACCCCACCTGCCTGGTATGCCTTACTCGACAGCCTGAATTCGGGTGATCAGCTCGGAGCCGTACTGGTCGGTATAGACCGCATATGCAGGCTCGGCGAGCGCGGCAAATGGCGCCTTGTCGATGTCGGTGATCACTTCCATTCCGTTTTCACGCAGCAGGGCCACACCTTCTTCTTCGAGACGGTTCACTTCGGCCCGCGTGGCAGTAGCAGAGGCGGCTGCGGCCTCATAAAACCAGCTACGCTGTTCTTCGGTGAGCCCTTCGATAAGGCTTGGCGCGGCAAGGATCACAGCAGGTGAGTACACATGCCCGGTCAGCGAAACGTGCCCTTGCACTTCCCAGAACTTCGAGGCGGTGATCACGGTGACGGGGTTCTCCTGACCGTCGACCACACCTTGCTGAAGTGCTGTGAACAGCTCCGGGAAGGCCATCGGTGTCGGGGCCGCACCCATTTCGGAGAAGGCTTCCATATGGACGCGGTTTTCCATCGTCCGCAGTTTCAGACCATCCAGGTCAGCCGGTGTGCGCACCGGGCGCTGCGAGTTCGTCACATGGCGAAAGCCGTTTTCGGACCAGGCAAGGCCAACCAGTTGGTTTTCGTTGATTTTCGCCAGCAGTTCGTCGCCGATATCGCCATCAAGGACGGCGCGCGCGTGGTCGTAATCGCGGAAAAGAAATGGCAGGTCGAGCGCATAGACTTCAGGAACAAAGTTCCCAAGAGGTCCAGTTGATGTGATGACAACATCGAGCGAGCCGATCTGAAGGCCTTCGATCATGTCCCTTTCACCGCCCAACTGGCCGGCTGGCGCCTCGGATCCGGTGAACTCGCCGCCAGACAGTTCCTCAAGCTTCGCAATGAATGCCTCGGCACCAACGCTGTAATGCGAGTCCGGGGACAATGTGTGTCCGACGACAATGGACTGTTCGGCCTGAACTTGTGTACTGGCCATCAGCGCAACGGCGCCCGAAAGCGCAAATAGGGTATGTTTCACTCTTGTTCCTCCTCAAAGTGGTTTGATTTGGCCTGTCTGGCCAGTGTGTGTAGTGCTTACTCGGCGGCACCACGGAAGGCTGGTGAGCCCGTCTCGTCCTCAAGGTAAATCTCGATGATTTCCTTGAAGCTTTTTTCGGCACGAAACCCCAGATCGTGGGCCCGCTTGGTTTCGAAATCGCGTGGCCACCCTTCGACGATGCGCTCAACCTCGGTATCCCGCTCCTCGCGGATGAGTGCGATGACGGCTTCCCCGGCAACGTCGCACAGGGCATCGATCTGTTCCTGCACCGTGGCCGAGACACCGGGCATGGTTATGCATCGTTGCGCCCCAAGCGCCGCCGTATCCATTGTTGCCGCATGTTCGATATAGCCGACGGCGGCGCGTGGGCTGGCAAACCAGTGGCGCAGGTCCCTTCCGACCGGCAGGATCGCTTCCTGTCCTTTCAGCGGCTCACGCAAGATGCCGGAATAGAAGCCGGAAGCCGCCTTGTTCGGTTTTCCGGGCCGGATGCAGATGGTCGGAAATCGGATCCCGACTCCATCCAGAAAGCCACGGCGGGAAAAGTCGTTCAGAAGCATCTCCCCAATCGCCTTTTGCGTTCCATAGCTGGTCAGCGGGGTGAGGTGATAATCGTCCGGAATCTTTGTGGGAAAGGGCGCGCCGAATACGGCAAGCGATGAAGCATAGATGAAACGCGGTTGATAGTCATCGATTGATGCGATGGCTTCAAACAACGCGCGGACCCCGTCGAGGTTGACCCGGTAGCCTTTTTCGAAATCCGCCTCTGCCTCCGCAGAGACAACGGCTGCAAGGTGGACGATCACGTCAGGCCGCTCCGCGATCATCTTTGAGGCAGCGCCGGGTGCGGACAGATCAGTGGCAAAGGCAGTGCGCTGACCTGCAAAACCCTCTGCCATGTCAGGTACCAACACATCAACCAAGGTGAGGGCATCAACGTTCTTATTGCCGATCTGGCCTGTCAGAGCGATTTTCTCGGCCAGTTTGCGGCCAATCATACCCGCGGCACCGATAATCAGAACCTTCATTGGTCAGTCTTTCCCGTTGCTTGCCTCATCAGAGCCCGGGTGGTGTCGTAGATACGCCGTTCGTGCACTCCAAACGCTTCGATCAATGCCTCTGCGTCGCCGGATCGCAATGCTGCCAGAATGACGCGGTGATCGCCTATGCTGCGCGCAATGGCCCCCGGCTCGCCAACGACCCGGCGTCTGTGATCTAGGAGATACGAGTAGAGCGTTGCGGCTAGATCAGACAAAACTGCATTTCCGCAAGCCTTGTAGATCACAGTGTGAAACTCCCTGTCGGCGATGAGGTATCTGACCGGATCGTCCAGCGTGGTTTCTTGCGTCTTGATGAGATCTGCCAGCCGATCAAGCGTTGCCGCATCAATCCTGTCAGCCACGATTTCCGCCACGCGGGCTTCGACCATGAGACGGGATTCATGGACATCTTCGAGCGTGTAGTCCCGGACCCGGCCATGTGCCAAAGCCGACATGCCAAGATCACCCACATCTGCGGAAATCACCTTGGTGCGTGCGCCCTGCAGGATCGACACGATGCCTCGCGTAGAGAGGATCAGAAGCGCGCCGCGAACGGTTTCCCGGCTGACGCCCATGGCCGAGGCAAGCTCTCGCTCGCTCGGCAAGCTATCACCGACAGACAGTGCACCCGACGCGATCAGGGTCGCAAAGCGCTCGGCGACTGCATCCTTGACCGAGTGATGTGGAATCTTCGCAAGACCCGCACTTTCCGATGCCAGTAACAACGCTTTGCTCATCCGTTTCCTCATATGGCACCAGTAAGCAATCTTTTGGCCCATTGGTCGGGCTAGTAGACCAATAGACCAATGGTGTCAATTGCGTGGTGTTGACACTTTGGCGTCGTCATCTCGCTCAGGAAGGGCGAAGGAGAACTGACAGAAAAGTCATACGGGGGAAGGCTATGGCGGCCTTACGACGGCCTGTGTCCCGAAGGCATCGGTGACCGGTTCGGCCCGAATGCCTCAGTTCCCGAATGCCTCAGTTAATGTGTTCGTGCATCAGAGATCAGATTTCGTGGCGACCGAGGGTTCCGGCATCGGTCGAAGCGGCAAGCACTGTAAGGGCATTCGGTAGTGACGTGTTTCCTCTAGCCATTTCAGGTTTTCTCACTGCTCAGCGCCAGAGATTTCCGAGCGGGTTCGTCGATAGGCAGCCGGGAAGACAGTTAAGCGACGTGGTAGCAAACGCGAGGTCCAGTTGAACCATGAGCGAAACTCGTTGCCATTCATGTTTCTGCACAGGTCCAGACGGTCTCAATGGAAATGACAGAGGGTGCGGCCCTCCCGCTGGGGCAACCCAACCAGACAGGGCCGTGTCCTCGGCTGCGCCTGCGGGGCCGCACCAACCCCGCCGAACCGCGTTGCTTCGCGCCCTCCCGCGTTCGCCATCTGGCAGATTTTCAGAGTCAGGCTGCTTCGCCGTCTGACCTTCAAATAGCCCCTGATTTTCCGAATGGGGATCAGGATCAAACGCACAAAGCCAAGCGGGCAGAAACGGGTGATTGGGTCAGTTTATGACGCAAAGGTCAAAGTCATCTGACGTTCGACACTGAAAATTTGGCGCGCTGGGGAGGATTCGAACCCCCGACCCCTTGATTCGTAGTTAATTTTGCTTTGGTTGACTACACAGGATTACAAACGTCAAACCATTGATTTACCTACGTTTGCAACGAAAATAAATTGCACGTCACACGCTTAGGCTGTATCAAACTGGCCTTAGACGTTGCAAATACGTTGCAAATGACAGGATCAGATCATGCCGCAGATAACATTCACAGAGGCGCAGGTTCGGGGTCTCAGACAGCAGCCGAAGACGACTTGGTACACACACGCAGGCGACGCCTACCCAGGGCTGCACCTTGCCGTTGGCCAGTCATCGAAGACTTGGTATCTCAAGAAGCGCAATCCGATGACCGGCAAGACGATGACCGTGAACCTCGGTCGGTATCCCGCCGTCTCACTCGAACTTGCGGCGAACGAGTCCAAGAAGCGCGCGGCTGAAATCCACAACGGCACGGTGGCGTCGGCGGAGAAGATGGACACCCTTCGTCACGCGTTCGAGTATCATGTCTCAACCAAACTCAGCGCCGACAAAATCAAAGCCTCGACCGTCCGCGACTACCGCTCTGCTATGAAGAACGTCGATGCGATCATGGACAGAAAGCTTGAGTCCATCTCTCACATGGAGTTGCAGCGCCTTCTGTCGTCACTCAGCCCGCCCACAGCACGTCTCTGCCGCGCAGTCATCGGTGCATCATATCGGCAGGCCCGCAAACACCGCCCCGACCTCAACAACCCAGCCGAGGGCATCGAACTCAAGGCTGCGACGAAGCGTGAGCCGATCACCAAGGGCGACCTGTCTGCGATCTGGAAGGATATGGAGCAGTTGCCGTCTCACACGGAACGGATGGCATGGATTGTCGTGATGCTGACGGGCATTCGAAATTCTGCCGTCGCCCAACTGCGCTGGACGCGTGACCCGAAAGGCGAACGTGGGCACGTCGAACTGAACAAGCGAGTTATACATCTGCCGCGGATGAAGAACCGCCTCTCACGCGACATTCCAATCTCTAGTCTCGTTGTCGCGGCTCTGACGGCACAGAAAGGCAAAGACCCCATCAACGTCTTTCCATCAGAAGTCAGAGTGGGCGTGCCAATCCATCGCCTGCGTTCATTGCCGTCGTCTCGCGTACATGACACGAGGCACCATTACACAACGGCCTGCGGAAAGCGGCAGCTACCGTCCTACATCATCGCGTTTCTGAGAGGCGACAAGATCAATGCCGACGCACATCAGATGGTCGCGCACTACATGGGCGACGTTGCAGATGGTGAGATCGTTGAACAGGTGACATCCACGCTCGTGGACCAGTACGGGACTACACCTGATTCCGCACTTGAATTGATCCAAAGCGGCACCTAAGTTCGATGATGCGTCAATGCCGCGTCGTGAGACGCCGTGCCCGTGTTGGGGGCGCCAGCATATCGAGCCACAGTGACCCGCGTGGGAGAGGTCGGTGGACGTGAGAGCCCGAAACCCACGATAGACAACGGATCGTAGGGCACGACTGTTTCTGGAAGAGACAGGAGTAGTCCGTTGTCGGAACTCAGTTCAGAAATGCGCGCCTTGCGCGAAGATATGGCCGCAATGCGGGACGCGATGACGCGTCTTGTTGAGCCGGTCGAGTACATGACCCCCAAACAGACCGCCGAATACCTCGACGTGTCCTTGGACGCTTTGCAGGAATGGCGAAATGAGCGTCGCGGGCCGAAGTTCATTCAGTCGTCGTCGCGCTTCGTGCGGTATCGCCGTGCGGATGTTGATGCGTGGGCCGAAGAGAACCTTGTGAATTGAAAAGGGCGACCGTCTAGGCCGCCCTCTCCGAAGAAGAAAATGCACTACGCAAGACAGGCTCAACATATTGGGTCGCTGGTGCACGCTCAACCGGAGATCGAGGATCTGGATGTCGCTCTCATTGAAAGAGAGTAGACGAATGGAACTGCAAGAAATCATCGAACTTATGGACGCGCGGCACCACTCAAAGTGGTTTCCCGCTCGCGGTGACAAAAAGGCCGGCTACACAAAGCATGATGGCCGACTAACCGACGCACAGGTCACGCAACATCTCGACGGCACAGCGGCGTGGGGTTTGTATTGCAACGTGGATGAGGAACAGACGCGATCCCGCGTTATGGTTCTCGACTTCGACGACAAGAAAGGTGAAGGCGTCGCGACGTCTCCGACACTCACGGTCAGCGCAACACTGACGCGCCTCGGCATTCCACATCTCATCTTTCGATCAGGTGGCGGGTGCGGTTTTCACGTTTGGCTGTTCTTCGAGAGCGCGCATTCTTGGCAAGCGTTTCAAAATCTCGCCAAAGACATCTTCGACTCTATCGACGAACCGAAGACCAAGTACGTCGCCGCAGGTTCCTCGCGCCTGAACATTACGAAGACGAATGCGAAGGGCGACAAAACGGGCGTAGAGCACCAGATTGAGGTTTTCCCGAAGGGCGGTGGCTTTCAGAATGTTGCCCTGCCCTGTGGCCGCGAGTCGAAACCAGTGCGTGTGGTTCAGAACGGCAGTGTGTCCGAACTTGTTGAATGCTCGCTCGATGATCTCGCAATCGAGTTTGTTCCCGTCGCATCGAAACAGGTCCCGCCTGAAGAGATCGGGGACAATCGCGAGGCGGCATTCGCCCGCTTCATCCAAAAGTATGATGTGGACGACCGCGACTCTTGGGGCGCTGCGGGCCTCGCATTGAAAGCAGCGTTTGGAGACGATTGGGCGCGCGACAAGTGGATTGAATGGGGTGCAACGTCGGCGAAGCATGACGCGGCGGCTGATGGTGAAGACCATTGGACGGGTCTCAAACCGAAGAAGTATTCACCATTGTCGTTTTGGCGGATCGCGACAAGGAACGGATATGACGGTCCGTGGCCCGGCAAGAAGAAGGGTGTGACTGAGGCGGACATTGCCGCGTTCAATGAAGAATGGGCGATCATGTCGGTCGAGGGCCGCGTTGAGTATTTGAACCTCAAGACCAAGTTTTCGTCCAACTACTCGAGCTTCATCGCCCTGACGCAGCCCTGTGAACTCATCCGTGCGAAGTGGGAAAGAAGTTCACAGCGGCGCGTCTATCGCGACTTCGTTCTCGAACCGCTCGACTACGATGGCCCTGGCTACAATCTGTTCAATGGATGGTCAGTCGAGCCTGAGGAAGGTGACTCTTCGCTCTGGGAAAAATACATCCTTGATATCTGCGGCGGCGATATGGATGCGGCGCACTGGGTCACGATGTACCTTGCCGACGCCGTGCAACGACCGTGGTCGGTTCATCCCGGTACAGCCCTCGCTCTCCGCGGCGATCCCGGTACAGGCAAATCGTTCCTCGGTCGCGCGATGCGACATATCTTGGGCGCAAACCACGTCCACGAGTTTGGCGGAACAGATCAGTTCAAGAAGCAATTCAATCGCCGCCTCTATGGCAAGACGTTGGTCTTGGGTGAAGAGTCATTCTTCGCGGGTGATCGAAAACTAGCGGCGCTTCTCAAAACATTCGTCGAGTCGCCAGTGTGGGAGTACGAACAGAAGCAATTGCCATCATTTGAAGGCAAGAATGTCCACCGCGTGATTGCGACAACGAATGAGGATCAGGCGGTCCATATCGACGCGACAGATAGGCGGTGGACAATTCTGAATGTCCCGCGCACATGCCCACATGAGCCGCGCTCTATGGCGTCGCGTAAGTGGTGGGAACCGTATTATGAACTCGTCCGTGAAAGGCCCGGTGTCGTGTTGAAGTATTTGCTCGACTATGAGGTGGATCGCGAGCGCATCGGCTTTCCTTATCATACGCGCGCGAAAGACGACGATGCACGGTCGTCAGATCCCTTGCTCGAGTTGATGCACGAGATCGCGCTCATGGGCGTATGTCCGCATGACGTCTTTGGTGAAGGGAAGATTTCAACGAAGGCGCTTGCTGAAGAAGTGCGTGATCGCGGCGGTAGTCGTCTCGATCCACCGAGGCGGTTCGCAAATCAGGTTCGTGATAAGTTCGGCGCTGTATCAACGACACGCTGCGTCCACATCGAGAAGGTTGAGACGCGCGTCAATGCAGACGGTGTGGTGACACGCGTCGTCACGAAGCGGTCGGATCGAACGGGCATTCAGATGCCGGCTCTGTCTGTCTTCCGTGAGCGTGTCGCGAGGCTGACGAACGAGCAATATCCAATGGGTGGTGAATGGGAGGCGTATTCGGTTCCTGATCCTGATTGGACGGATGAGACTGAAGCTGATCCTGAGGACGTTGAGGCTTACGTCCGTGAGCAAGGTGGAGTCGTCAAGCAGGACGCACCTTTCTAACCACCATAGCGGTCGCGACCAGCATGGTGATTCTATGCTGGTTGTGATTTGTGCTTTGTTTTCAATATGTCACCAGCATAACCACCATAGACAGGGTAGTTTCGCGACGTTGTGTGCTCTGGGAGGCGTGCACGCGTTCGCACATCACTGTCTAAGCACACACTACAACTATGGTGGTTATGGTGGTTATGGTGGCAGGTCATTGATCGCAAAGCGGTTTTCGCGCCCACCATAGAATTGCTATGCTGGTTATGGTGGCGCTATGGTGGTCGCAACGCGTTTTGACAGCGATCCACACTCCGCGCGAAATTCCGACATTTCTGTGCAGAGACGCGCATCTCAAAGTCTGCGTCTTGATAAATAATCAACTGTTCTTCCCGCCAACCTCTTGAGCAGCAAGCAATCTGCTTTGGCGCTTGCAACGTATTTGCAATGTCTTTCGGTCCAACGCCCACTTCCACGACCTCCACCTTTTCGATCTGCGCATTTCTGCACGATCAACGCGGGACCCCCTCCTGCGGAAACGCGCACCCCGGACCCACGGTCAGATTGCAGAGCCTATTTCTTCAAAAATCCCCACCGAAGCGAATGGCCGCTGTGAGCCCGAAGCCACGGATGCTGCGCGTTACATGAATGCCTGGTGCTGTCGAAGGGCTAAAACCGTGACTAATTCAAACTGCGTTTTACCAAAGCTTCTACTCGAGCGGCTTTTGGGCACTTAATCCCAGCGGCTTGGCTTGCCGAGCAGCCAATCATCAATCTCTTTTTTCATCTCAGGGATGCCGGACTTGGTGGATGACCAAGAAAAGAACGAATATCCCAACCAGTCGTTCCAAGCCTTTTTGTCGTTTGAGAGCGCGGTAAACACAAACACGATTGGAAGCAGCGGTGTGACGACGAGCGCAATCAATCCAAGGAATCCGTACATGAAAGGTACTTGAACAAGAAAAAGGAAGGCATACCGCAACAAAGCGACAGGCAGACGGATGATAAATCCCACAGATTCGAACACTTGAAATTCCTTTGGCTTATTCACTTAATCATATTGGGTAACTCTATGAGACGAGTTCACTTCGGCGCAACTGAAAGGTGGCTAACAAACCACTGAAAATGGATAATAGACTTTTACCCAAGTGCCACGCGAATGTTTCTGGGACGACCATCAGGGATAGGTTGTTCCGATTAGTTTCGCTTCCGACCGAAACAACCGTGCCGGTCGGAAAGCGGACTTTGGCGCAACCGCAGCGAAAGGCAGCTCTGTCCGCTGACCTGACGTTCACCGCCCTGCCCACGTGCCGAACCTTCGTTTGGTCGAAGCATCGACTCGCTACCTAACTCTCCCCTCCTCCACCTAAATCCCCATCTTTCAGCAGCACCCGCGCGCCACGTATCGTGTCATTGCCTGACCGTACACAGGCACTGCCAAAGAGGCGGCGGCGTTGTTAAATGGCCAGCGCCGTCGCCTCACAAGGAGAGCAATGTGGAAAACATCATCACGGAAAACGACGGCAAGTTGCAGGTTCAAAGCCTGTCCGCAGGCAACGTCGCCTCGACCGCAGACTTCGATATCGAGATGACGGCGTTCAAAGCCGCGTTGCAGCAATTCCTCGAAAGCGACCGAGACTTCCTCGCCTTTGAATTGCCCGCGCGCCAGCTTGAACTCAGCGCATCATCGACCGGGGTCCAGATCACGCAATGGGATGCACGTCGCCCACAGCGAATGAACGCCATCATCAAGTGGCGTGACCTCGCCCGTTTCTTGGTCGCCTAAAGGACGTCGCACATGCGCACCCACAACCGGTTCTACGACGAATTCCGCGAAGAAGTTGCGCGCGTCCGTGACTGCCTGCGCGGTCAAAAAGCGGTGAAGCAGCAAGGTCAGATTTACCTGCCGCGCCCGACAGGACTCACCGCCCAACAGTACGATGCATACCGCCAGCGCGCCCTGTATCTCGGCGTCGCAGAGCGCGCGCTCTCTGGGCTGACAGGCATCGCCTTGCGCCGAGACCCGGTTGTCGAATTGCCGGAGCGCATGACCCCGCTGATCGAGCGGACCACCATCGAAGGCAATTCCTTGGACATGCTGACCGAGTGGGTGCTGCGCGAAACGCTATCAGTCGGCTACAGCGCCCTGTTGCTCGACTTCCCGCGCGACGGAAACACCAGCCTCTCCCTGCCGCACGTCTCGACATATCGGGCAGAAGAAGTCTTGGATTACCGCGTCGAAATCCGCGACGGCGTGCGCAAGTTGGTCTATTTGCGCTTGCAAGAAGGCGTGGACGATTTCGCCCAAGAAGATGCCCCGGAACGGCATCTCGTTCTGGAAGCAGACCCGATTTACACGGTCCAAGTGCTTGAGCGCACAAAAGCCCCGGACGGCTTCGTGGAAGTCGATGCGGTCATTCCGCAGATCAACGGCGCACCTTTGACGTACATTCCCTGCGTCTTCCCATCGCCCGCGAACATCGACCCGACGCCCGAAAAACCGCCTTTTGCGGACCTGTGCGATCTCAGCATCTCCCACTACCAAAACTCAGCCGATCTCGAGCACATTCTGTTTCTGACGGCCAGCCCAACGCCCTACACGAAAGGTGCGCTGAACGAGAAGAACAAGCCGAACACCATTGGGGCTGGCGCGATGTGGCACCTTGGTGCGGATGGTGATGCAGGTTTTCTCGAGCCGAAAGGCGGCGGCATTTCGCATCTGCGTGAGCACATGGAGAAGAAGGAACAGGCAATGGCGGCCATCGCCGCTCGCTTCCTTAACGATGGAATGAACCGCAACGAACAACCCGAGACCGCCCGCCTCCGCACCTCAGGCGAGTTGTCCCTGTTGCGCGGATCAATCCGAAGCACAGAAATCGCTATTCGTCGCCTCCTTCGTTGGGCCGCGGAGTGGACCCAATCTCCCGTGGAAGAAGTCCGCTTTGAACTGAGCAAAGACCTTCTGTCCGTCAGCATCGATCCCAGAACGCTGTCCGAACTCTCGAAGACGCTGATGGCCGGTCAAATCTCATACGCGACCTTCTTCGAAAACCTGCAAGCCGCCGAGTTGATCCCGCGCGACCGCTCGGCGGAAGACGAGAAGGACATGATCGAGGAAGACGGCGCGGGTCTGATGCTTGATGCCTAAGAGCGATGGCATTTATCGCGGCATAGGTGCAGAGACGCGACCAGAAATCTCACTTGCGGTGGCTGTGATCGCGCAAGCCTTGGCCGATCTAAAAAACCCCTCCGACCCCTACGGCGGGGACAAAAACAAATCGCGCGTGCAATCAAATGCCATTAGCTTCTTCACAGCGGGTGGTGATTGGGCGGTATGGCGGCACTTCTGGTTCACGACGGTAGGCCTTGACGAAGTCGCGGTTTTCGAAGCTCTTGAGCCTTGGCTGCAAGGTCACAGGCTGCATCGGTATCGCCCGCCCAAGCCAAAACCGGAAACCAAACCCGCGCCAATCCGCCAAATCGATCCAATCCCGAGACCCGACCGCCAACGCAAATTCTTGCCCGTCCAGCCTCAGGTATTAGAAACCCTCGCGGTTGTGCCTGAGTATGACGTTTTCAACGCCGCAGACATCCACGCAAAGCGCCCCGAACTCTCTGACTCGACGGTACGAGGTCATTTGACGCGCCTCGTTGAGACCGGCCACCTGCGCCAAATGGCGAACGGCTTCTACCTTAAACTTGAGTTGCAGCAGCACGCAGCAGAATGACAATGCAACCTATGGTAGTCTGAGATTGCCTTGCTCAAAATCGAACGAGCGAGGTGGTCGCAGGGCCGCCTCGTTTGATTTGAAGGAGCAAGAAATGGCAGACGCCAAAACCCAAGAAGAACTGTTCGACGGCCTCGTTGAAAAGGTTGCAGCGAAGCTCGGCACGACCGACAAGTTGTCCGAACTCATGCGCGATGTTGTGCACGAACAGGTCACGAAATCCACGGAAGCCCTCGTCCAGAAGAACGACGAACTGCTGACCGAACTTCGCGGTCAAAAGGAAACGTCCGACCAACTGGCTGCGGTGCTGAAAGACAGCGGGACGCAGACGAAGGATATCATCCTCGACCGTGACGACGCGTGCGATCCTCGCCGCTACCAAGCCGCAAAAGCAGAGGCCGAGAAAGCGGGCGTGCGCCTGCTGATCGCCGGTCGTAATGCGCCCGCGTGACGCGGCGGACGCCGCTGTTCATGATCTCCTGTGGCACTTCATCGACAACCCAAACGTTGAAGACACAGCAATCGCGCGCTGCACCGTTCTGCAAATGATCGCGCCCGCAGAAACGGATGCTGACTTTCTGGATGTTGCCTATCGCCACCCGACGCATTGGCGCGCAACGCGCAAGTTCCTGAAACAGGTCGGTGGAGACGGCATCCTTGTTCTAACGGGTGCAGCCTTGGAGAGAATGAATGCCAGCGTCTAAACTTCGTGGTCTGCCGAAAGCAACGCGGGAGGCGATTGTCACCCGCGTCCTCGTCGGTGAGGTCGCAAAGAATGCCATTGCGCGCCAGTACCGCACGTCCGACGCGTCGGTTAAGCGCCTCGTCGACTCTTATTCGGAAGCCGAGCAGACGATGCTGATCGCGAAGTGGATGGAAGGGCGGCAGAAAGCAGAAGCAGAAGCTGCACGCGAGACGATTACCCTCTTCGGCGAGGATGTGGCAACCGACATGAGGTGGGTTCTCGGCAAGCTCAAAGCTCTGATCGAACAGGCCGAGGAAGACGACGACAACTATATGGTCCTCGTTTCCCTTAAGGAGACAAGACAAAGCCTCATGGCCCTCGCCGAAATCCAAGGCAAGCTGTCGAAGCGCATCGAGATCGACGTGGACGTGAAAAACAGTCCTGCTTTCCACGACCTAAAAATGGTCACACTGCGCGTCCTCGAAAACCACCCACAAGCCAAAGCCGACTTCTTGGCTGAACTGCACCAAATGAAACTCATTGGCCAGTCATGATGCACAACGCAGCAGTCGATTTCCTACGCGGTGTCGCGGCGTCACTCGATCCGGTCGAGCGGTTCCGCATGACCATCGGGCAACCAGACGAGTACCAGATCGAACTGCTCCGCACCAACCCGCGTTTAAACGAGGATGATGCTTTCGTGACGTGCCTCGCATCGCGGCAGGTCGGCAAGTCAACCTCCATCGCGGCCTTGGCGTGGGATGATCTGACACGTGGCAAGGACGTTGCCCTGTTCGCCCCGTCACAGCGTCAGAGCATCGAACTGCTGAGGCGTGTTCGGGAGTTTCTGGAACGAGACCCGTTTGCACCGAAGACGAACCCGCTCAAAACCGAAATTGAAAGACTGGATGGTCCGGGCAGGATCGTATCGCTACCAGCCACCGACAAAAGCCGAGGCGGCACATTTGACACCCTCATCTTGGACGAATGCGCGTTCATGGACGACGACAGCATCACGGCAATTCTACCCATGCGGAAGGCGGATGGTCGCGTGTTGGCGATTTCAACGCCCGCAGGCAGGGAGGGATTCTTCCATCAGCAATGGACACAAGGCCACGGAAGCAAGGTCCACGCCTTGTCCGTCAACATCCCGCGCCTCGCGAAGAAGGTAGAGTTCGACCGCCGGTTCATGTCCGACCTGCGCTTCCGTCAGGAACACCTTTGTGAATTCCTCGGGGCCGGAATCCCTGTGATCGGACATGACGTTCTCGAGCGCGCGATGAGCAACGAGATAGGTGCACTATGTCTGACTTAGTCTATCGCCCCGACGGCACGGTCCGCATCGACACGAAAGGCGATCCTGCAGCCATCGGTCAGACGGTCGTCGGCTGGGACAAGCACAGCGTCGGCCTCGATCTCGGGCGTCACGACCCATCTGCGCTCGTCGTGCTGCGTGACCGCTGCTTGCCTGAACTGACGGGCAACGGTTGGCAGCAGCGTCTTGGGAAGCGTAAACGGACAGTCGTCTTCATGGAGACCGTCCAACTCGATGACTTCACAGACCTCGCCCATTGGACAATCCGCAAGCTCGAGCAAATCCCGAACTGGTCGCTGATCATTGACGCGTCAGGCCTCGGCAAGCCGTTCTCGGACATCCTTCTGCAAGAAGGCGTTGACCACTGGGCCGCGATCATCACGGCGGGGTCTGCCGTGACTAAGAAAGGGCACATGGTCTGGGTCGCTAAGAACACCCTGATCGAGAACATGGCGTCTGGGTTCGAAACAGGCGACCTGACAATTGAGGCTGACCTGCCGACACGCGATCAACTCATGAAGGAGATCGCATCGTTCGAGCAGAAGACGACGTCCGCTGGCAATCTCGTACTTGCGGGCGGCGGCAAAGGCCACCACGCGGACGCCGGTATCGCCCTTGCACTCGCCTATCTCGAAACCACCGACCTGCAAGGCGGTGGGTTTTCGGTAAGCACAGTCGCGGGGCTGTACTGATCAGGCTCGGCGGGTCTTAGTCACGTCCCAGCAAGCTGGCAAGAACGGCCCAAACTTGCCTTTCGGGCAATGCCGGCAGTACTGCAGTGCAGCTCATCAAACCGGACGTTCGCTGCAACCGGGAAGAAGCGGCTGTTTGCTTGCTTGGCTGGTTGCAGGCATCAGTACCGTTCATCTCTGTTTGCGCTCTCAACTCTAGTTGCCGGAAGTCGTAACAAAGGCTTGGGTTTGGATCCAAACATGCATTTCCACGTCTCACGTTGCCACTCGATGTTAAGCTGATAAGCTGCGAGTCCGCACACGGAATCCAACTCGAATGGGGCATTAGCCGGAGGCCAACATTGCAATCCAAGCATGAGATGACAGTCGGGCGACGGAAGCTAAAAGAAATTCTAAACGACCGACCAGCTGATAGTGCAGAATGGAATGAGGCTACCAATCGGTTTCAATTTGTAGATCGCCTGCTTGTGGAATGTTTGGGCTGGCAAACACCAGACATCAAAGTTGAGCAATATGACGAAGCTGGTGGCAGGACGGATTATGAACTCGGCAATCCCATTCGAGCGATCCTCGAAGCGAAGCGGGAAAGTCGGCGTTTCGGGGACTTGCCTAGCGGCACTCCATCAAAAGTGCGCAAGATCGAGCCGCTCCTTGAGGCCTCAAAAGAACTGAAAGAAGCGTTTACGCAGTGTCTAACTTACTGTGCTCTGAAAGGCGCGAGATTGGGCATAGTCTGCAACGGTCCACAACTCATGATCTTCCAGGCGGTCGTCCAATCAGGCCCACCATCAGGAGGCGAGTGCTATTTTTTTGATGGTTTCGACTCATACTTAAAGAACTTTGACTTGCTCTGGAAACTGTTGTCACCAGAGGGCGTAAGAGAGAACCGAGCCTACAGAGACATAGCTATACACCGATCACCCAGGCTACCTCAAAAGGCATCAGAGTCCATTCCTGACCCACTAAGACACAGGTACCGTAGCGACTTTCAGGAGAATATTCGGACGCTATCGACTCTTTTACTGGAAGAAATAGAGGAAAACAGCGAAGTGCGGAGGTCATTCTATGACGATTGTTACGTTTCGATAGAAGCCAACAGCCGCCACACAATGCTCAGCAAGCAAATCATTTCAAACAGATACAAACGAGTGGTGGCATCGTCTTCTGCCCCCAAAGCTCTCAGAGGTCGAATTGACCCAAGAGCAAAAGATGGGATGATCTACAAAGATCCCAGCTTTGAGAAGGGATTATCATCTAGTCCATTTGTCGTTCTTGGTGACGTTGGCGTTGGCAAAACCTCTTTCTTTGAAAACTTGTACTTTCAACTAGAGGAGCAGATGCGTGACGACACGGTGTTTCTCCATATCAATCTAGGGAACCAAGGCGCACTTACCTTAGATCTACGAGTATTTATTGTTCAAGAAATCAAAAACTTGCTTAGGCAAAACTATTCAATCAACATTGACTCAGAGAACTTCATTAAGACTGCGCACCACGAAGAAATTGCCGTCTTTGAAACTGGGCCAAATGAAAGCCTCAAAGACACAAACCCGGCAGAATATGCAGTTCGCAGAGCCGATTTTCTGAACAGTTTAGTTGCAGACCGATCAAGCCATCTGCAAGCATCTCTAGGTCACTTGTGCTTCGGTCAAGGACGGCAGCTTATAGTGGTCCTCGACAATGCGGATCAACGTGACTATGAAACGCAGCAAAACGCGTTCTTGGTCGCTCAAGAGCTCGCTGCAGGTGGTTCTGCTTTGGTCTTTATCGCACTACGGCCTAGCACTTTCTACGAGTCGAAGAAACGAGGCGCGTTGTCGGGGTACCAAAACAAAGTCTTTTCGATAACACCACCTCCTGCTGATGAGGTCATACAGAGACGCTTGCAGTTTGCAATTCGAGTTGCTGAAGGCGAACAACGCCTTGAAGCTTTGAACTCCATAAAATTTCGGCTTGGTGGTATTGTGCTATTTTTGCGTGCAACCTTGCGATCTATTCGATCCAATGAAGAAATCAGAGAATTTTTGAGCAACATTACTGGAGGGAATGTTCGGTCCGTAGTTGAGCTTGTTTCGAGCTTTTTTGGAAGCCCCAACGTCGAGGCAGAAAAAATAATTAGAATCGAAGAGGAAACTGGAAATTACATTGTTCCGCTCCACGAGCTTACCAAGCACGCCTTGTTGGGAGAGTATTCGTACTATAACCCTCAATCGTCACTGTATGCTTGTAATGTCTTCGACGTATCTACTTCGGATCCGCGAGAGCATTTTTTGAAACCTCTTCTTGTGTCGTTTCTATACTCCAATTCAGGCATAAAGAACCGTGATGGCTATGTCTCTGGGGAAGCAATTGTTACGGAGATGCAAAAATTTGGATTTACCATTGAGCAAACGCAAAACTCGCTAAGAAAGCTTGCGCGCAACCGCCTCATAGAAACGCCGGTATTGCACTATCGTGAAACCATAGTGTCGGATTCTGAGCAACCAGAAACCTTTCACTACCGAGTAACCTCAGTCGGCCTTTACCACATCAGAAAGTGGTTCTGTTCGTTTTCGTTT
This sequence comes from uncultured Paracoccaceae bacterium, assembly GCA_947503175.1. Lineage (GTDB taxonomy): Bacteria > Pseudomonadota > Alphaproteobacteria > Rhodobacterales > Rhodobacteraceae > Ovoidimarina. The sequence continues at coordinate 47,203 of CANNCO010000002.1, read as the reverse complement.
TTAGACGCGGTATCAATCGATACACCAGTTTTTGATGTCTCGCATCGTGACAGAATCGTAGGCCTTGCGGGTTCTTTCAATATCGCTGATAGGTTTAGGAAAGCCCTAGTATTTAGGGAGTATCTTGAAAATCAGTGGCTTTCGGCAGACATAAGCGCACAGTACTTCGACTTTACCACTTCGGTTCGGCAAGGCGTTCCAACGTTTGCGTTGGTAGAGAAGTTTCTCAAAAAATCATCTCCGAAGTGAGTTGGTCCGCTTCAGCAGTGCAATCCTCCAGCTTTCACGTCTGATCGGCCAGCCGCAGTTGATTTGGCCACAACACTGTGGCGTTGATCGCAGTCGTTTTGATCGATGTGTGTCCCGACCATACTTGGCACCACCCAGTGTTTCTCTTCAACGGCGGCTTGTTGTCGAGGTATCCGAGTAAGATGCACAGTCGTCGAAATTACCGGGAAGAGGGACATCAAGCTGAGATAAAGACCGGTGATCCTGAGAACTAATGGCTGCTTTCGTATGATCTCGCTCAGAATACGCAGCGGCAGCGAAGGCCCGTTTTCCGCATTCGACGCGATAGCCGCGAAATGACGCCGTAGCTGACTCGGCGTCTTCCGGTTATTCCGCCATCGTTCTCTCGTCCTCGCCGCCGTCGCCCGTGTCGTTGCCCGACAAACTCGACGAGACACACGCGCTACCCCTCGATTTTTGCCCGCTCGCTGGGGATAAGGGTATTCTTGGTACCATCGTGCCCGACGGCGAAAAAAGTCGGTCTCTGAAGCGATTTGAGCGCATCGGTTGACGTCCCCGAGTCATTCCGTCCAGATGAATACAGGTCAGAAGTCCTGAAGTATTAACGGAGACGAAAATGACCAACCCAATCGAGAAGATGACAAAAGCCGACCTAAACGCCCTGTTGCCCGAAGCCGAGCGCTATTCCGTCGCACAGCTTCGCAAGGTCACAGCGGCGACCCTGCGCGCGATGGTGGGGCGCAGGCGGGCGCTCAGTGGCCGCAGTGCAGATCGCATTTTCTTCAAGCCTGTGAAGCGATCAGAAGACCTTAAGCTGCCGCGCGCCGGGACAAAGCGCGCCTTGATTGTGCAGGCCCTCGCTGATGGCGTTACGGTTGATGATCTCGCCGCACGCCTTGGATGGACCAAGGCGACGGCGCAATCCGCGATCTACACGGATATCCGCCCGATGGGCCTTGGCGTCGAGCGCAGGGTCGGATCGCTGTGGCTGATCACGCCGAAGGACTTTGAGAAGGCATAGAAAAGGGCGGCCCAAGAGCCGCCCAGATCGATGGTGCAAGGCGGGCGGCGCAATGCCGCCCGTTGTCATTTGCGCCAGAGGTCGGGCGCGGTCCACCAACGCCCTTCCATGAAGATGTAAAGGCGGCCACAATGCTTGAAGCGCACATAGCTGTAATCGTCGAGGCCCTGGCTGATAAGGCGGAGGCGCTCGCGTACAGCCGGGTTCATGACGCACCTACGAGGTCTGCAAGAGCGCGCTCTTTGTCTTCGAGATAGGCGCGTTTCTTAGCCAGATCGCCTTGCAGCCTTCCGACCATCTCGTCCCAATCCATGCTTTTTTTGAGCGCAGGCAACATTTCATTTGGAACTCGAATGCCACTGAAGATCAGACCCATCTCGTCGATTTCGAAAAGGTCTTGTCTCTGTGCCATTGCTACGTGCAGTGCACGCTCGATTATTTGGCAGTAAGATGCCAGCGAAGGGTTGGTCATAACGACACTCCCTATGAGGTTGGATCGGCTCTTGCCGACCCGCGCCCGATGGGACGCGCTAGAGGTGCATCGGTCCACTCCTTAAAAACCCAACCAACAGGTAAGAAGCCACCTACCTGTAGTCAAGAACTATTTTTGGTACAAAGCAGAGTGAAATCAGTATCTTGGGGCGTTTAAACGCCGACCGGAGGCTAATGAGGACGATCCAATGTTCGGAATGAGCCGCAGCCAGTCGCACGTTGCAAATACGTTGCAAATGACGACCGCATTGCAAACGCATCGCCTATATTATCATTAATTTTTAAGAGGTTAAGTGGCGCGCTGGGGAGGATTCGAACCCCCGACCCCTTGATTCGTAGTCAAGTACTCTATCCAACTGAGCTACCAGCGCGCGGACAGGCGGGATGTAACGGCGTGTGCGGGCCAATGCAAGGCCCCAATTCACTCCGCCGCCGCCTCCAGCGCCGCGAGCGTTTTGGGTAGCGTGATCGCGAATTCGGTACCGGTCTCATCGCTGCGGGCAAGCTCCAACCGCCCGCCATGCCCGCGCACCAGCTCCGCCGCGATGGCAAGGCCGAGACCAGTTCCGCCTTTGCGCGTGCCACCCTGAAACGCGCGGAACAGGTTCTCGCGCGCCTTTTCCGGCAGTCCCGGTCCGGTATCGGTCACCGTGATCTTCCATGTATCCTCATCCTCGCGGCCCGCGACGACGACCTGACCCGGCTTTCCGGTTGAAGCGATGGCCTGGCGGGCATTTCGCACAAGGTTCGAAAGTACCCGGTAAAGCTGCTCCGTATCCGCCCGAACGCTCATCCCAGGCACCACGTCAGCCACGATCTCGACCTCGTCACCGGCGGCAAGGCTTTCACCGGCGATGACGTCGTCAACGATACCGTTCAGTGCGACCCGGTCCAGCATCGGCGGTAACTCCTCGGCCCGTCCGAAGGCCAGCGTGGATTCGCACAGGTGCACGGCCCGGCTGATCGACCCCAGAAGCTTCGGTGCCATCCGGTTCACGGTCGGATCGGCGCTGCCGTCAATTCGGTCTGCAAAAAGCTGGGCCACCGTCAGGATGTTCCGCAGATCATGGCTGATCTTCGCCACAGCGCCGCCAAGCTGGGCCAGACGTTCCTTTTGGCGCAGCGATGCCGTAAGGTCTGTCTGCAGCGACTGAAGCGCGGTCTCGGCCTCATGCAATTCGCGTACACCCGCGCTTGGTTTGATGATCCGGCGGCTGTCTTCCGGGGCTTCGGAGTAGCTCATCATCGCATCGACCACACCCCGGATCGGTTTGACCAGCAGCCGGCGCACTGCAAAGAACAAAAGCGCCGCGGTGAAAATCGAAATCACAGCGGACAGGATTAGGATCCGGATGCCATAATCGATCAGCGCCATGCGCAATGGCTCGGTCGGCAGGGTAATCTCAATCAGAAGGCCTGCATCCTGCACCGGGTTGCCAATGATCCGGATCACCTCTTCGCGTGGGTCCACTAGCTGCGTCAGCGCATCAACGATCAACTCCATCGCTGTCGGATCGCGCAGATCGAAAGTCGCCATCACTGGCTGCGGGATGGGCGAAGACAGCACAAGCTGGCGCATCTCATCGCGCCGCAGCACTACGTTATAGACGCCCGCATTGGCCAACAGTTCGGCCTCAAGATCTGAGGTAATCATATCGTTCGCCTCGACTGACAGCGATGCGATCTGCGCCCGCTCCAGCCGGTTCAGCAGGTAATCTTCGCGGAACCGCGCAATCGACGGCACAAAGATCAGCACTTCCGCGATCATCACGAAGATGATCGTCAGCATCAGGAACCGGCCAGAAAGTGAGTTCAGGAACATTCCCGATCAACCGCCTTTGAACGTTCAGGGCAGCCAGCGCTGGACGAAGCCAACCACTTGCTTGACCCTAGGATTATCAAACAGACGGGGCGAGAAATAGGCCCCGGCTGCCCGCTTGTTGATTTCCCCCAAGGTGGGGTAGGGCGCGACCATCGCCGCGATCTGGCTCATCTTCATCTTGTTCGCGATGGAAAGCACCCAGACTCCGATCAATTCACCTGCATGTGCGCCCACGATAGATGCGCCCACAGGACGACCCTTTACAACCATAACCTTAATCAGACCTGTGGTCTTGCCCTCGGCAATAGCCCGGTCGTTTTCACTGTACTCAAACCGTACAACCTCGACTTGAAAAGAACCGAATTTCTTGTTGGCTTCCTCTTCCGTCAGACCGACCTGTGCCAGTTCAGGGTCTGTATAAGTCACCCAGGGGATGTGGTCGGTACGGGCCTTCGACGGCAAACCGAACAGGGCTGAGCGAATGACGACACCCGCATGATAGCCCGCAACATGGGTGAATTGCAGACCACCAGCGGCATCGCCCACCGCATAAACCTTTTTGTTCGTCACCGACCGCAGACTTGCATCGACCTTCACCGCCCGGTCATGGGCCACGCCGCCCCGATCCAGATCCAGCTTGTCGAGGTTCACCTTTCGGCCCACCGCCATAAGGATGTGACTGCCGGTATAGCTGCCGTTCTCGGTCTCGACCGTGACGAGCCCCTTGCCACCGGTGATCTTGGTGGCTTGGGCACCCTCGACGATCTCGACGCCTTCGTCGCGGAGCCTGTCCAAGACGATGGCCGAAAGCTCTGGGTCGTCATTGCCCATCGCTTTCATGCCTTCGATCACCGTCACTTTCGACCCGAGCCGGATATGCGCCTGCGCCATTTCCATCCCGATCGGGCCGCCGCCGACAATCAACAGATGGTCGGGCTTCTCGCGCAGATCGAAAATCGTCTCGTTTGTGTGAACCTCGACATCCTCGATCCCCGGTATCGGCGGGACAAAGGGACCAGAGCCCGTGGCGATCACAAAGCGGCGCGCTTCGATAACCGTATCGCCGGCCTGCACCTCGGTCTTCGAGATGAATCGGCCGAACTCGCGGATCACATGGACGCCAAGTCCTTCAAATCGTTCCTGGCTGTCGACGGGCGCAATCGTCTCGATCACATCATGCACATGGTCCTTGGCTGCGGCATAGCTGACCTTGGGCACCACCGGCGTCACGCCAAAAGGCTTGCCTGTCTGCATCGCATGAGCCTGTTTGCCCGCGGCCAACAGCGCCTTTGACGGCACGCAGCCATAGTTCAGGCAGTCGCCCCCCATCTTGTGGCCTTCCAGCAGGACGACCTTCGCCCCCATCTGCACCGCGCCCGCCGCAACCGACAATCCGCCCGAGCCTGCGCCGATCACGCAGATATCTGTCTTGATCCGGTTCATGGCTCAGATGCCTTTCTTGCCGCGCACGGCCTTGATCAGAATGGGAAGGGCGGCAAGAACACAGAGGCCAAGGATCGGCAACAGGATATGCATCTCAAAGATGATGCCAAGATTCGGTGTCTCACCGCGGGCAAAGACTTCACCCAGCCCGGCACCGACCGAGGTATAGACAACCGCGCCCGGAATGATCCCTAGGAAGGTCGTCACGACAAAGCGGAATAGGGGAACACCCACCAGCGCAGGCACAAGGTTCGCCACAAAGAATGGGACAGCCGGAACCAAACGGATCAGGAAAAGCGCCTCCCACTGGTTATCATCAATCGCCGTCTTGATCTTCTTCACCGCGCCGTCGGACCCGTCCATCTTGGCCGAAAGCTTCTCACCAAGACCCCAACGGGCGGCAAGGAAGATGACTGTGGCTCCGATGGTCGCGGCGATGATGTTGAAGAGAGCGCCCGGAAAGGTCGCAAAAAGGAACCCGCCCGTCAGGGTTGCGATGGTGGCACCCGGAAGTGAGAAGGCGACGATCACAACGTAAGCCGCGATGAACGCCAGCACGGTCAGCAGAAAATTCGCATCCCGAAACGCGATCAGCGCCTCGCGGTTCTGCGCCAGCGCATCAAAGGTAAGGTAATCGCGCAGGGTGAATGCACCAACGGCGGCGACAGCGAGGATGGCGAACAGCGGGAGTTTACGAAGAAGTCCGCCTTCTGCCCGGGGTTGGCTCATATCAGTCACGGGATCTTTCCTTTTCATGGCTCCGTTGTGTCACAACATCGGGCCCGCGCCGACAGCCGCAAAGCCACATCACGCCCGCTTGATGGGTGGTGATGGATGTTGCGGGTTTTTCGGGGTTTCAGATGCTGCCTGTAACATTCCACGCCCGCAGCGCGCGGGATTTGTTGCAAAACGTGGCCGGGATGCGTTGACTTGGTTCCACCTTGGCTCTAAACGGCGGGCTTCTGATAGATTAAGCGCTCGAATCCAGCCGGGATGCGGGCCTGACCGACGGAGTAGCGCGATGAAACGCACCTTTCAGCCTTCGAACCTTGTGCGCAAGCGGCGCCACGGTTTTCGTGCGCGTATGGCCACCAAAGCCGGCCGCAAGATCATCAATGCGCGTCGTGCGCAGGGCCGCAAGAAACTTTCGGCCTGATCCCAGCGACGGGAATCGAACATGATACCGCCGGGGGCGACGGGGACAGGCAGAATGGCCGGGCACCCTGAAACGCCCCCGGCGGTTTCCGTTTGTCTGGAGGTCATGAAGACCCGGCCCCAGTTTCTGGCAACAGCAAAGGGCGCGCGTCAGGCGATGCCGGGGCTTGTCGTCCAGTCACGCGACAGGGGCGACGACGATCCGGTGGTTCATGTGGGCTTCACCTGCTCCAAGAAAGTGGGCAATGCGGTCGCGCGTAATCGCGCAAAGCGGCGGTTAAGGGCTGCGGCGCAGGCGGTAATGCCGCACGAGGCGCGACCGGGTTGGGATTACGTCCTGATCGGGCGCGCAGGGGCAACAGCGGAATTGCCCTTCGATCAACTGACCGAGAACCTGATCCGTGCGCTCGCCAAAATACACGGGGTTCGGAAATGACCCCACTCGCATGGCTCCTCTCGCTACCGGTCCGCTTCTATCGCGCAGTCTTCAGCCCGTGGGTGGGCTTCAACTGCCGCTATGACCCGACCTGCTCCGCATATGCACTTGAGGCACTCAAGGTCCATGGCGGCCTGAAAGGCGGCTGGCTGGCCGTCCGCCGCATCTTGCGCTGCCATCCCTGGGGCGGCATGGGCGTGGATGACGTACCGCCGAAGTAGGCCGCTAGCTCAACGCGTGCGCAAGATCTTTGGTCTGCTGATAGAGCCATTTGAACAGCGCGAACTGCTGTGCGTAATCCACGCTCTCGACCGGCTCGACCTCACGCGCCACTGGGTTCCAGCGGTCGATGTCCTCTGGCTCCGCCATGCCTAAAGTACAGGCGGCCATAAACGCATCGCCATAGGATGCGCCGATGATCTTTTCGCAAAGGGTCTGACGGATCCCGCTGATATCTGACGTCGCCTGCAACCAGATCGCGTTGTTTGTCCCACCACCGACAGCCAGAATGCGCGCAGGCGCCGCCCCGGCATCGGCGAAGGTCTCGGTCACATGGGCCGTGCCACAGGCAATCCCCTCGCAAAGCGCGCGGTACATGTCCCCCCGGCTATGGGTCACGTTCAGCCCGAAAAACGCGCCCTTCGCCTTTGGATCGTGGATCGGTGTCCGCTCGCCCGAGAAGTATGGCAGCATCAGCAACCCGCGTGCACCTGGTGGCGACACCTGCGCCTCCTCGGTTAGCACCGGAAATGCCGTCTCCTTGTCCAACTCGCGCGCGAACTGATCCCGGAACCAATGCGTAACGGTTCCCCCGGTGACCATCCCGGCCATGGCCGCGTGCGTTCCGGGCGATAACCATGGCGCATAGTCCAGCCGCGCATCGCGCACGCGTTCATCCGTCACCTGGATGAAGAACATGCTTGAGCCATACATCATCATCATATCGCCTGTGTGGCGCACACCCACACTGACGGCCTCGGCAGCCGCATCGATCGTACCGCAGGTTACGGGCGTCCCTTCGGCCAGCCCGGTCTGTCGGGAGGCTTCGGCAGTCACCGATCCCGCGATCTCCGACGACCACATCAGACGTGGAAGCATCTCAACGGGACAGACCGCATCCCTCATATCCGCCGCCCAGTTCTGCGTGCCCACGTCATAGAGGGGGGCAAAACTCCCCGCCGTGTAGTGGTCGATCACGTATTCGCCGGTCAGCCGATGCACGATGAAACTGGTCGAGGTCAGGATTTTCGCGGTTTTCTCCCACAGCTCCGGATGGTTCCGGCGCAACCACAGAACCTTCGGACCCACCGATTGCGAGGTCAGCGCATTCCCGAACCGCTCGTGGATCGCCTCCGCACCGAATTCACGGGTAAGGTCGTCGATCTCCTGCGCCGCCCGCGTGTCCACCCCATAAAGCACGCCGTTCATCAACGGCGCACCATCCGCATCCACCGGCGACATGCAGGGTCCAATTGCAGAACAGGCTACCGCAGCGATGTCGCCCGGCGAAACACCAGAGGCCGCCAGAACCTCGCGCGTCACATGCACGAAGTCGCCCCACCAGTCCTCTTCCGGTCGATGCTCGGCCCAACCGGGTTGCGGCACGATCATCCTGTGATCCCGCACGGCCTGGGCCGCAATCGCGCCGGTCTCGTCCACCAGAACGCCCTTGCTCTGATACGTCCCGATATCGACGCCAAGCGTGTATTTCATCCATCCCGCTCCAGCGAAAACCCTGGTCCGATCTGCCTAATCCCGGCACTGAGCAACTGCACCAGTCTCTCCAGATCGCGCAGGTCACAGACCTCCTGCGCCGAATGGGAATACCGCATGGGAAAGCCCAGATCGATTGCCGCGACCCCGTGCCCCACAAGTTGCACATAGGACAGATCGGTAAGTATCCCGGTCTGGGCACTTCGCTGCAGCGAAATCTTGTGATTATCCGCCACACCCTCGAACAACGACACCAGCGCTGGATGCGGGATCACACCGTTCAGCGTCCCGCGCCCGTGGAACGAATACAGGCTCATCCCAGGCCCGCCGCCCAGAACCATATCGCCGCAATGGGCCATATCAGGCGTATCCGTGGCCAGCATCAGGTCGATCTGGATCGCGATATCGGGCTGCAACCGCTGCGCCAATGCCTGCGCGCCGCGCAGATTGAACTCTTCCTGCACGGTGAAACACACATGAACCGTCGGCCGCTCTTTCATCGCGGCGAGCGCACCTGCCAAAACGATCAATGCTGCGCAGCCCGCCCGGTCATCAACCGATGTTCCCGCCAGCCGGTCTGCGCCCAGCATATGCGCATCGGGCCGATAGACCACCGGAGCGCCAATCCGAACCCCCGCTGCTTCTGCCTCCGCCTTGCTGGCAAAACCTGCATCGACAAAGACCTCTCCATAAGGCACCACCCGGTACTTCTCATCCGGCGCTGTCGCATGGTGGCTTTTGTTGGCGATGATCCCCGGAACATCCCGGTCTTCACCGACGCAGATCAGGACAGCCTGCGCCGCGAGCGCGCGTTCGGGCACGCCACCCAGCCTTTCCAGCCGGATCAGCCCATCGTTTTCGACTTTGCGCACCACGAACCCCAATTGGTCCATATGTGCAAACACCATCACAGACGGGCCCTCGCCATGAAGCGTCCCGCACAGGTTTCCAAGCACATCTGACTGGCTGTCCAAGCCAAGTGCATCCAGCCGCGCCGCGATGGCACGCCGTACCCGATCCTCATGTCCCGATAGTCCCGGGATCATCATCAATTCACGCGCGATCTCTCCCAATCGGTCCCGCATCGTCATCGGGTAGCCAGCTTGCGCGCCATGAAGTCGGTGGCGCGATCTATACCTAGTTCATGAAGTCGGTCATTCTCATCGCCTAACATCACGGCGTCGAAGCCCGCCGACTGAAGTGCGCGCAAATCGGGTCGTGTCCATTCCACCAGACCGAAAATCCCGGCCTCCTGGTGATACAGAGGCGCGCCGGGTAAGGCACCTAGATCCACCATGCCGATCACCGGTTTGGCCGTGCCAAAGATGCCCGCAAATCTATCCATGACGCTTCCCCGACAGATCTCCGCATCGAAGACTAACGGAGAACACCTTGGCCGACTAGGTGATTCATTCTAGCATGTCAGTCGGTGAGGGGAGGACTGCCATGACACTGCCGACACGCCACTGGGACAGGCTCGGAAACGGGGGGCTGACCCTTACTGAGCTGGGATTTGGGACGGCCCCGCTGGGCAATCTCTATCGCGCGATATCCGAAGGCGATGCACAGACCGTTCTCCAAGCCGCATGGGATGCGGGCGTGCGATACTATGATACGGCACCGCTCTATGGCCTTGGTCTGTCGGAGACGCGGCTGAACCACTTCCTGCGCGGCAAACCCCGCGATGAATACGTCCTGTCCACCAAGATCGGGCGGCTCCTGAAGGCGACGACCCCGGACAAGCGCGACGGTTTCGGCAAATGGTTCGATGTGCCCGCCCGGAAAGAAGTTTATGACTACACATATGACGGTGTGATGCGGTCGCACGAATTTTCGTTCGAACGCCTCGGCATCGACCGGGTCGATATCCTCTACGCCCACGATCTCGACATCTTCAACCATGGCTCATGGGAGGCTCTGGAACCCAAGCTGAACGAGTTGATGGCCGGTGGTTACAAGGCCCTGATGGAGCTTCGAGACCAAGGCGTGATCCGCGCATTCGGGGCAGGGGTCAACGAATGGCAATCTTGCCAGTGGATGGCGGAACGTGGGGATTTCGATCTGTTCCTTCTGGCAGGCCGCTACACGCTTCTGGAACAGGAGGCGCTCGATTCCATGCTGCCGCTTTGCGATGAGCGCGGGATCGGCATCGTGATTGGAGGACCTTACAATTCGGGCATTCTGGCCACGGGCCCCAAACCCGGCGCGTTCTACAATTACGACCCTGCACCGCAGGACATTCTCGACAAGGTCGGGCGCATTCAGGCCGTCTGTGACCGACACGACACCCGTATGCTCGACGCCGCGTTTCAGTTCCCGCTCCAGCATCCGGCTGTCGTCTCCGTCATCCCCGGCGGACAAGGTGCTGCTGAGATGGCCTCGAACCTCGAAGCGTCTAAGGCAAAGATTCCACCTGAACTCTGGTCGGGCCTGAAGGCCGAGGGCCTGATGCGCGACGACGCTCCGACCGCTTGATCAGATGGTTCAGATCGACGCGCATCAACACTTCTGGAACCCTGCCCGCGGCGATTACGACTGGATGCCGAAGGACAACCCAACCCTTGCCCGCCCCTATGCGCCTGCCGATCTTGCCCCGCATCTGACGGAGCATGGGATCGATGCGACAGTTCTGGTCCAGGCTGCCGCCACCGTGGAAGAAACCGAATACATGCTGGGTCTGGCCGATGCGACGCCATGGATTGCGGGCGTCGTCGGCTGGGTGGATTTCGAACAATCCTCGCACTTTGGCCATTTGCGCCGCCTTGCCAAACACCCCAAGTTTCTGGGCGTTCGTCCGATGATTCAGGACATCCCCGATCCCGACTGGATGCTTCGCGACGATGTACAATGGGGGTTCAAGGCGCTCTGCGATCTGGGTTTGACATTTGATGCGCTGGGCTTTCCCAAACATCTTGCGAACTTCCATACCCTTCTAAACCGCTTTCCGGAGATGATGGTTGTCATCGACCACTGCATGAAGCCACAGATACACGAGCAATCCGAACATCATTTTCGGTTCTGGGCGGATGGCATTGCGCGCTTAGCTGAACGCTCGGGCACCGTGTGTAAGTATTCTGCATTGGTGACCGAGGACATCGACGCATGGACGATTGAACGACTGCGCCCCTATTCCGATCATGTCTTCTCGGTCTTCGGTCCGGACCGGACCATGTGGGGCTCGGACTGGCCGGTCTGCCGACTGAGCACGGAGTATTCAGGCTGGCGACGGGCGGCGGAAGAGCTGACAGCCCATCTGGACATAGATGCAAGAGCGCGCATTTTCGGTGAAACTGCGGTCGAGTTCTATGGCCTCAGCACATGACAGCAACGGCTGGTGCGGTGATCGGTCGCTCACGGCATGCTGAAGGCGGATAGTCTGATCCGTGGGCAGGGTCATTGCTTACTTCAACCCGCAAGCCGGACTGAACGCGCTGATTCAAAGCTTTGCAATCAACCTTGTAGGCAGATTTCTTTCGCCTGGTGAGCCCTGGACTGTTCGGATGGTGAGGCGGTAAGGAACATCGTCTTGCAATACTTCGTATCTGACCATGAACCGGTTGCATCACTGCAGACCGTGTTTCTGCTACAACACAGGCGGTTCGACGAGCCGCGCGCCAAAGCGGCTAAGGTAGTCGTCGGTGATGGCGCGTTCTTTCCGGGTCAACGTCTGGTGCCGAGCATAAAGCGGGCGGTCGCGGTCGTCGGCGATCGGAGCGTCCCAGCCCGTTGTCGTTTTAAAGAAGCTGGCGACGCCGTCCCTCCCGAATTCGTTCAGGTAGCCCTGTACGACGGTGTCTAGATAGCTGAGCAAAACGGGATGGGTACGGTCTGGTGCCCCGTGTTTGCCATCCGGGATCGTATAGAGATGGATGTCGGTTCGTGGTGCCAGCCGATGCGCGATCTGCGCGGTCCGCACCCGATCATAGGCGTGTTCTCGTTCATCAAGCGCCAGCCAGTCGCCTTTCGGCACCGCTGCGACCATGCCGTCAATGGTGGCACTGGGGTCGGGGATCACGGTCAGAAAGGCCACGGGCCTCAGGGCCGTATGCCGCCAGACCCGCCGCCATCCGGTGACCGCGGCGGGCTGCGCATCCGGGTGGTCATGCGTTGCTCGGTTCACGAGGCTGCCATAGCCGAAGAAATAGGGTGTGGTCATGTCCTTATTCCTGCCTTCGCTTGCTGCCGCATACAAGTGCTTGCCGGACGCGCGGATCAGGAGTAACGCTAGGGCGTCAGCGACGGGAGAATCCGGGCCGCCAGGTGGCGTTCCCGGTGCCGAAGGAGCAACCGCCCCGGTAAACTCTCAGGCAAAAGGGACCGTCGCGGGCAAGGACACTCTGGAGAGACCCCGGCTCCCGGGGCGCCGAAGGGATAACGATCTCAGGCGAAAGGACAGAGGGGGCATCTGAAGGCTCGCGAGAGATGCGGGTCGGAATGGATGCCGGGTGACTTGCGCGCACGTACCCCGGAGACAGGCGGAGGGCCAATGGCCGATCTGAGACGCACGGGGCTATTCGATCTGCATCTGGAACTGGGGGGCAAGATGGTGCCCTTCGCGGGTTGGGAAATGCCCGTGCAATACCCGATGGGGGTGATGGGCGAGCATCAGCATACCCGCGCCCATGCCGGTCTGTTCGATGTCAGCCATATGGGCCAGGTGATTCTGCGCCCGCCCAAGGGTGGCACGGTTGCCGATGCCGCGCGCGCGTTGGAGGCGCTGGTGCCGGTGGACGTGATCGGTCTGGGCGAGGGGCGGCAGCGCTATGCGATGTTTACCAACGAGGATGGTGGGATACTCGACGATCTGATGGTGGCCAACCGGGGCGATCATCTGTTTCTGGTCGTGAACGCCGCGCGTGTCGGCCATGACGTGGCGATGATGCGGGGTCGGTTGGGCGAAGGCGTGACGGTCGAGTTGATCTCGGACCGGGCACTTCTGGCGTTGCAGGGGCCGGAGGCGCAGGCCGCGCTGGAGCGGATCGTGCCTGAAGTGGCCGAGATGCGGTTCATGGATGTGGCGGTATTACCGGTGTCGGGCGGCGACGTCTGGGTCTCGCGCTCTGGCTATACAGGCGAGGACGGGTTCGAGATTTCCGTGCCCGAGGACGAGGCCGAGGGGTTTGCCAGGGCGCTTCTGGCGATGGAAGAGGTCGCGCCGATCGGGCTGGGGGCACGTGACAGCCTGCGGCTGGAGGCGGGCCTGTGCCTTTACGGAAGCGATATCGACGAGACGACAAGCCCGGTCGAGGCGGGCCTGACATGGGCAATCCGGAAGGCGCGGCGCAAGGGTGGCGCGCGGGCCGGAGGATTTCCGGGTGCTACACGGATTCTGGGCGAGTTGGAGGATGGGCCGGCGCGGAAACGTGTGGGTCTCGCGCCCGAAGGCCGCGCGCCGATGCGCGCGGGGACCGAGATCTTTGACGGTGACGAGAAGGTGGGTGAGGTGACCTCGGGGGCCTTCGGGCCGACGCTCGGGGCGCCGATGTCGATGGGTTATGTGGCGGCCGGGTCTGCGGCCACGGGAACGCGCCTGACGGGCGAGGTGAGGGGCAAGCGGCTTCCGGTAGAAGTTGTCGATCTGCCCTTTGTACCTGCGAATTTCAAACGGTGAGAAGGGACGGACATGAAGTTTACCGAAGAGCATGAATGGCTGCGCGTCCAGGGGGATGTGGTTGTGGTGGGGATCACCGAGCACGCATCCGAGCAGTTGGGGGACGTGGTGTTCGTGGAACTGCCCGATGAAGGCACGGTGGTGTCGAAAGATGACGAGATCGTCGTGATCGAAAGCGTCAAGGCGGCGTCGGATATTCTGGCCCCTCTGGACGGGGAGATCGTCGAGGTGAACGAGGCGCTGACCGACAATCCGGGCCTCGTGAACGAGGACGCGATGGGCGAGGCGTGGTTCTTCAAGATGAAGGCCGAGGACCTTTCGCAGATGGATGAGTACATGGATGAGGCCAAGTACAAGGACATGATCGGCTAGGCCCGGTGGCCGTGGGCGGACGCCTTCGGCGAGAGTATTTTGGTAACAATGAAGCGATGGGCGGCATCAGATCGTTCGCGTTTTCAAGGAGGAGACCTGTCATGGCGTTCGAGCCCACAGACTATCTGCCATATGATTTTGCCAATCGCCGCCATATTGGCCCATCCTCCGAGGAGATGGCCGAGATGTTCGAGGTTCTGGGGGTCGAAGGCCTGGATGAACTGATCGACGAGACGGTTCCTGCCAGTATCCGGCAGGCGGAGCCGCTGGATTTCGGCAAGCCCAAGTCGGAGCGGGAACTGTTGTGGCACATGCGGCAGATCGCGCAGAAGAACAAGATCTTCACCACGATGATCGGGCAGGGCTATCACGGCACGGTCACGCCGCCCGCGATCCAGCGAAACATTCTGGAAAATCCGGCGTGGTACACCGCCTATACACCCTATCAGCCGGAGATCAGCCAGGGGCGGCTTGAGGCGTTGTTGAACTATCAGACGATGGTCAGTGATCTGACCGGTCTTCCGGTGGCCAATGCGTCGCTTCTGGATGAGGCCACTGCGGCGGCAGAAGCGATGACCATGGCGCAGCGGGTGGCGAAGTCGAAGGCCACGGCGTTTTTCGTGGATGAGAACTGCCATCCGCAGAACATCGCTGTGATCGAGACGCGGGCTGCGCCCTTGGGGATCGAGGTGATCGTGGGCAATCCCGATGACATGGACCCGGATGCCGTGTTCGGTGCGGTGTTTCAGTATCCCGGGACCTATGGCCACCTCACCGATTTCACGCCACATATGGAGAAGCTGCACGGGGCGAAGGCGATCGGGATCGTGATCGCCGATCCACTGATGCTGACGCTGTTGAAAGAACCGGGCGCGATGGGGGCGGATATCGCAGTGGGGTCGACCCAGCGGTTTGGCGTGCCCCTTGGGTTCGGGGGGCCGCATGCGGCTTATATGGCCTGCGCCGATGCCTATAAGCGCGCCCTGCCGGGGCGGCTGGTGGGCGTGTCGATCGATGCGCGCGGGAACAAGGCGTTCCGCCTGTCCCTGCAGACGCGGGAGCAGCATATCCGGCGGGAGAAGGCCACGTCGAACGTCTGTACCGCGCAGGCTTTGTTGGCGGTGATGGCGAGCTTCTATGCGGTTTTCCACGGGCCGAAGGGGCTGAAGGCCATTGCGCAGCGGGTGCATCGCAAGACCGACCGGCTGGCGCGCGGGCTTGAGGCCGGGGGGTTCGCCGTTGAGCCCGAGTACTTCTTTGATACGCTGACGGTAGAGGTCGGGGCGTTGCAGGGGGTTATCCTTGCTGCAGGCCTGCGGGAGCGGATCAATTTCCGCAAGGTGGGCGAGACAAAGATCGGGATCACGGTGGATGAGACGGTGCGGCCTGCAGTGCTGGAGGGCGTCTGGCGGGCTTTTGGCCTTGATTTCCAGCGCGACGACTTTTCCGCCGACTATCACCGGGTGCCCGAGGCTCTGGTGCGCGAGACCGAGTACCTGACCCACCCGACATTCCATCACAACCGGGCCGAAACCGAGATGATGCGCTATATGCGGCGTCTGGCGGATCGGGATCTGGCGCTGGACCGCGCGATGATCCCGCTTGGATCCTGCACGATGAAGCTGAATTCTGCGGCCGAGATGATGGCTATCACCTGGCCCGATTTTTCGAACATCCATCCGTTCGCGCCCGCGGAGCAGGTACAGGGGTATCACGAGATGATCTCTGACCTGTCGGAAAAGCTATGTGTGATAACCGGTTACGATGCGATGTCGATGCAGCCCAATTCGGGCGCGCAGGGGGAGTATGCGGGGCTTCTGACGATTGCCGCCTATCACCGGGCGCGGGGCGATACGCAGCGACGGGTCTGTCTGATCCCGGTCTCGGCCCATGGCACCAACCCGGCTTCTGCGCATATGGCGGGGATGGATGTGGTCGTGGTTGCCTCCGCTGAGAACGGCGATATCGATCTGGAGGATTTCCGGACCAAGGCGCAAGCCGCGGGCGATACGCTGGCCGCCTGCATGATCACCTATCCCTCGACCCATGGGGTGTTCGAAGAGACGGTGCGCGAGGTGTGTGACATCACCCATGAACATGGGGGTCAGGTCTATATGGACGGGGCGAACCTGAATGCGCTGGTGGGGCTGGTGAAACCCGGTGAGATCGGGTCGGATGTGAGCCACCTGAACCTGCACAAGACATTCTGCATTCCCCATGGCGGCGGCGGGCCGGGCATGGGACCCATTGGTGTGAAGGCGCATCTGAAGCCGTTCCTGCCGGGGCATCCGGAGACGGGCGGGCAATCGGCTTACGAGGCTACGGGAGGCCGAGAAGGCCCGGTGAGTGCCGCGCCGTTCGGGTCGGCGTCGATTCTGCCGATTTCCTGGGCCTATATCCTGATGATGGGTGGCAAGGGTCTGACCCAGGCAACGCGGGTGGCGATCCTGAACGCCAATTACATCGCGAAGCGGCTGGAAGGGGCCTATGAAATCCTGTTCATGGGCGCGCATGGTTGGTGCGCGCATGAATGCATCGTCGACACCCGGCCCTTTGCAGAAAGTGCTGGGGTGACTGTGGACGATATCGCCAAGCGTCTTGTGGATAACGGGTTTCACGCGCCGACAATGAGTTGGCCGGTGGCGGGCACACTCATGGTGGAGCCCACGGAGAGCGAGACCAAGGCTGAGCTCGACCGGTTCTGCGATGCGATGCTGGCGATCCGCGAGGAGATCCGGGCGATCGAGGAGGGTCGGATCGATGCGGAAAACAACCCTCTGAAGAACGCGCCCCATACGGTCGAGGATCTGGTAGGTGACTGGGACCGGCCCTATAGCCGCGAGGAGGGATGTTATCCTGCAGGGGCGTTCCGTGTCGACAAATACTGGCCTCCGGTGAACCGGGTCGACAACGTCTATGGCGACCGGCATTTGGTGTGCACCTGTCCGCCGCTGGAGGAGTATCTGGAGGCGGCTGAGTAGTGCGATGGTGCAGATGCTAGTCTGTGATCATGTGCGCTTCAAACCGTTGAGCTTTTCTGACGCCTATGGCGCTGCGTCGCGGAGCCGGGCCATGTCGCTGTCCAACGGTTGGGCGGTTTCGGCAAGCGCAAGCGCCCGGGCGGAACAGGCTTTTGCAGCACCGGCCAGATCGGGGTGATCTGCTGCCGCGAGGCGGGACAGCGCTTTTTGCAGAGTTACGTGCACCTCAATTTTGTCTGCACCGTCGCGGGCGATAGCGGAAAACGCTTCGTTGCAGAGTGCACCCAGGGACAGGCGCGGAACGAACAGGTTTGGATAGTCGACGGCCGGGTCTTCCTCCGACTTTTCGGAAATCTGCAGAAGAAGCCGAAGGAGGCGCCCGATCACTTCGATTGCAGTGCCGGGGTCGTTCGTGCCGGGCGACAGCGCGCGCTGAGCGATCTCGGACAGGGCTGTGATCCCGAAGGCCGGGTCCTGATCGAAGGTCCGGGTCCGGCCAATGACGAATGCCCCGCGAATGGCTTCTGCCGGTGACGCCTTTCCGGCGAGGACGAGCGTGTCGCCTTCGGTGACGAAATCGCCCACCATCGCGGTGACAAGAATGCGCGTCCCTGCGGTTTCTGCGCAGCAGTCAAGTTCGGCGGGGTCTAGATGCAGGACATACCCCGTTTCCGCCGATCTGACCGGTTCGAGGCCATCCCGCGGGGTTTCATCGGTCAGGGGGTTTGCACCAAGGCAAGGATGGGCCGCGAAAAGCTGCAGCGCATCGCGGGCGGCGTCTTCGATCTGTTCAGCCGTCTCGGACACGCCACCCAGATTGGTCAGATGGTCGATCCAGCGCAGGATCGCGATGACGACAAGGGCGATTACCAGAGCCGTGAAGCCAAGGATGACCACCAGATCGCGCCCGGTTTGAACACCTGTCGAGACGAGGATGAAAGCGGTGAGAGCAAAGATAAACGCTCCCAGAAAGGTTGCGAGTACGTTTTGGGTGACGTTGTCCTCCAGCACCAGATGGTGGGCGCGGGGTGTGGATTGGGACGAGGCCCACTGGCGGGCGGCGACCATGACCGACAGGGAAAACGTGGTTACGGCAAGCATTGAAGAGGCCAGTATCTCGAGAATGCGGAGCACGGCTTCGTCTTCGAGGCGATCAGCGAATTCTTCCGGGACAAAGCGACCGAGCCATGTGGAACTGGCCGCCGCCACGAGGGCAAGTATTGCAATAAGTGTCATGCGGACCCAAAGGCGGCGGCTGAACTGGCGCAGCTTGTAGATCGGTTTTGTCAACACGGGCAGCGGCATCTGGCATTCCTTGCAGGGCAGGGCCGAAGATAGCGAGATCGGCGGCAGTGTATATGCTGACGTTTTGGAAGTTGGACCAGTTGACAGAAAGCCGAGCGATCTGCAGAACCTCGGATCACTGGGGCCGTAGCTCAGTTGGGAGAGCGCGTCGTTCGCAATGACGAGGTCGTCGGTTCGATCCCGATCGGCTCCACCAATAAAATCAATAACTTATATGATTTCTACCGCTTTTCTGACCCACTGATTACAATGGGGTTACAAGAACAATGCGTGGGAAGGGGGCCGGGGATGGTGTATGGTCTTGTAATGGACCTGGAACGGCTACCCACCGACACCCTGATCGCCCTGCGCAATGCGCTGGCCGGTTGGGACGTGCCGTTCCATGGTGACAGGGAAGCGCTGATCGACGAAGTACACGAACGGCAGGAAAGCCGCGACCGTCACATGCAGCCGCAACAATTCGGCGTCGTTTTCTGAGCGGGATGTCCGACGCAGTCTCACTCGATTTCTCGGTGCCACTGGATTTCGATTCAGAGGATTTAGATGTCGAATTCAAGCGGTCGCTTCCGCTGGGCGAGAACTCGGGTAAGGCCAAGCTGGCGAAAGAGATATGCGCATTGGCGAACCATGGTGGCGGGTGGATCGTGCTTGGGCGGGAAGATGACGGTTCGTACCCCGACACGCTGCCGGAAGAATTGGCTGGCGCAGATCAGGATACGATCAATCAGATTGCCTCCGCCTATCTGCAACCGGCCCCGCATTGCTCTGTCCGATGGATGACGCCTAAGGGCGGCACGTTCGATGTGCTGGTCATCTGGGTTTCGCCGCTGGGTGTCTCACCCGTTTGCGGTTCCAAGAACGGGCCCAACGGGGAGAATGGTGGGACCGTCGGAATCAGAAAGGGCATCCACTACATCCGCAGGGCGGGCCCTGTATCGGCTCCAATCGAGTCCCCCGACGAATGGCAGACAGTAATCAGGCGCTGCGTGTTGAGCGACAAGACCACCCTGCTTGCAGCCCTGACGACGATGCTGCAGCAGCCCGTATCCAACCCGGAAGACGAAGACGGCAGCGTGTTGGACGCCGACTTCGAACATATAATAGAAGTCTGGAAGGATGAGGCGTCGCGGCACCCCTACGATGTCGATCTAAGAAATAACTTTGTCTGCTACGGCTTCCACTTGGTGGACGCTGAAACCACTACGACTGACAGGATCAGGGAGAGCCTCAGGTTTCGACCGGGTGCCCTCCGTAGCGAACACATGTTCTTCGACGCTGAGTACAATTCTCCCTACAGACCAATCGTGATTGAGGTGGCCGATGTCGCTGGCGTTGAGGTGCGTGCAACAACAGGTGACTTTGACCTGCGCTCCGCATGGCGAATGAGCGAGGCGCTATCCGGGGCCGAAGTGATTTCCTATTGGGAAGACACCGCGTGGATCAAGGGCGCTGTTGAAGAAAAGTCGTCCCGAACTTGGGAGCGAGGCAAGGCGATCTGGATCAAGCAACAGGTCGCCTACTGCGATAACTTCTTGGCGATGGTCAAGCACATCGCAGATCAGTTTGACTACAATGGTTCGATCCGAATTCGCGTGCTTTTCTCCGGTCTCCGGGGCAGGAAACTGGATTCGCCCAATGCTGCCGTATACTACAGCCTTGACTATGAGGCTCATCAAGACACCAAGCTGGTAGACCTAACGGTCAATGCAAACGCGCTGGATGCCGAAGCCCGCACTTCGACTATCGCAGCGATCATCCAGTCGATGAACAAGCTGACGCAAGGACCAGAGATAACGGTTGAGGGAGTGGCCAGCCTGCTTGATTCCCGCCGTTGAGAATATAAACGCGTAAGCCCTACTAAACTTCAGATAAGCACGAGAAATTGAGAGACGACCTTTCGCGCAAGCGATAGAGTCTTGAAATCATGTCGGTTGTTCTCCCGAAACTGCGCAAGAGATGGAGGCGTTCTTGAAAGATTTTGAAGAACTCGAACTTCTGGTGGCAAAAATCCAGAGAGACCTCGCGCCTACGGCAGACGTTCTTCACAATCAAAAGCTTCTTGGGCGCAAATCGGGGCGAACCCGGCAGATTGATGTGCTGGTCACGGACAGGGTTGGTCAATACGAGATACAAATCGTCATAGACTGCAAGGATTACAAGAAACCGGCGGACGTTAAGTCCGTTGAGGAATTCTCTGGCTTGTTGGACGATGTTGGAGCACAGAAGGGCGTCTTAGTGTGCCCATCCGGGTATTCAGCAGCAGCGAAGACACGCGCCGAAGGTCTTCAGATAGCACTATACAGCCCAGTGGATACCGATCTCCACAAATGGACGGTGAACCCTTTAGTCCCTACAATGGTTGATTTTCGCTCTGCTGCGATTGGCGTTGCACTTTCAATGTCAGCGCCACTACCGTTTACAATCCCCCAAGACTTTCAATTCTCAAAACAGATCACCGACGCGGACGGCGTTGGGTTGGGAAGTATGTTTGGAATTGCAATTGAAAAGTGGAATTCCGGAAAACTCCCTATGGACCCAGGTGAGCATGAGAATCTGCTAATCTTTGGTGAACAGCCATACATGGAAAACGGACATGGAGTAATTGTTCCTGTTGAGCCATCGATCAATCTAACTGTGAAGCAAGAACTGTATTTCGGGCAAATGCCAATCACGAAGATTTCTGGATTTAAGGACGAGATCAAAGGTAGCGTAATAACAAATGCGTTTGAAGTCGGCTTTGTCAGTCCAGATGAGGTTGCTGAGACGTGGAAGAAGATCGACAAATTGGAAGACTGTGATCTGCCGCCAGTTTTCATAGTTCAAGGTCTGATTGGTTGGGATGAAGGTTTTCCCGAAGCAAACAGCGTCGAGGTTTGGAAGTCTGGTCGCACCGATCTGGCAATGCCCACTTAAGTTTTCGTCGTTGTATCTCTCTAGCACAAGGCCAGCCGATGCACGCTGGTCGAACCCGTGTCATGTGTAGTCTTGATCTTTTTGAGTTCCGCAAAGGGAAAAGCGGCCCCTATTCTTTGCCCCGGGCCGCAATTGGGCGATACATCGATGTATTGGCCCATTCGGCTGGGCTAGACCCATTAGACAAAGCAGTAAGGATGTTTTCTCATCCTTGGACCACGGGGATCCCTGTGATCCGTGAACATTCAATTAGCTGCAGCGCAGCTTATTAGCATACTTCGTTCGATCATATAACGCTATGTGCGTTATTCGACATTCATTTCGTATGGACATCATGTGTTCTGAGCAAGACTACATGTGACTTCGCCACGAGTTCGACCACCGATCTTAGCAGACTTACAGCTTGAGTCGTTCGTTGCTCTGGCGGGACAACCCTTGGAGTATTGACAGTCCTCCTTTCTCTAGACATCCGGTAGGTTTGATCCAATGCAATTTTCCGCCCTTGTCGAGCGGAAAGTTAATCGCGGATCAGGTGCTATTTCTAGCCTGCGTAACGACTTCGACTGAAGCTGAAACGGGTTTTCTGATCCGAATCCGATGGGCCTTTCTTGCCCTTCGGACGCTGTTGGCATTTCCTCCTTTGCTACAGTTTCCTCAACTCGCTCCTCGTAGCGTCTGGATCTGTATTCGGTTTGAACAAACACCAGATTGAAGCGAAAGCTAAACGAGTTCTCGCGCACTTTAGTCTTGCGTCGCGATCTCGTTGAGACGTTGCGGTAAATTCTGCTTAGATTGGATAGAGCCAACCGCCAGTAGTAGTCGACGGTTGTCGCTGTTAGTGACAGGATCGAGGCAAGTGAGCCTACGATCCCGAGCCATTCCATTTACTCGCAGACGCCCCCAGTAGTCGGGGATCGCATGTGTTCTACGGTCTCCTTCTGTTTGCCGCCAACGATGGCGGTATCATAGACTATCGGTTCAAATCCTGAAATTTCCAGCAATTTGGACTCGCTTGGCAAGCTACCCATCTGAAAGAAAGCCTCATGCTTTCTGGTCGCCGAAGCCTTCACCAAGCGCCAACTAGCTTGTGCGTGCCGACGGTCGCGGTGACACCGGGCTCATAGATGCCGAACGTGGCCAGCGCTGCAGCCAGCGCCAAGTCGTTGTGCGACGGGACGACGCGACCTTCGATCTTTGCCTGACTGCCCGCCGCTTTCGACGCATCAGTACAGGCCCCCCAGCGGGCGTGGGCCGTAGGTGGTCGTCAGTTCGGGCCGGGACAGGCCCCAGACCCCCAACGCACATGCAAGCGCAAGGTCGGCATGTGAAACGCCGCGCTTCGTGCTGCCGCCTGCGATCCTCTTCCTGCCGGTTTCGCTTAGGGTCATGGTGAAACTTTCCAGTTCCGCCTTCAGCGTGTCCTTCATCTGGAAATCGGCGAAGCGAAGTTCACCGTTCTGGATCGCGTTGCCGCACCCTTCCAGCAGCACGTTGCGGGACACGTTCCACTGGGCCCCGGCGCGCTTTTCGGCTTCTCCGCCCGTGATATTCACACGCACCAGATTGCGCACCTGCGGGTAGTAGGGGTGGTTCGCGTAGGCGTCCGCGACGGCCCGTCCTGGCCCTGAAATGTCCATGATCAGGCGGGCCCGCGCCAACTGCGAACGCTTGAACAGGTTCATAATGAGCGGGACCAATTCGTGGTAGTTCGCGGCTTCGACGAAGTCGCCCGCCATCACTGTCATTTCGGCGTCTTCCAGTTCCTGCAGGTGCGGGTGGACCCAGCGTGGCCTGCGGACCAGTTCCACCACGCAATAGGCCGTGCGGTCCTTCGCCATCGCAAGGTCCAAGCCTACGGTGACATGACGCGCCCCTATAACCCGCTGGATGGCCGGGTCGCCGTCGTCGTGTAGCACCAGCTTGCCGTCGGGTCGTTCGATGATTTCAGGTGAGTGGTCCAAAGTCCCATCCTTTCCGGTCAATATCGGCGCGGGCCAGCAGATCGGGATGAATCAGGCCCACCCCTTCCTTGGCGATCCACGCGGTGCCGTACTCCCTTTCGACCATTTCGGGGGGCATCAGCTTCAACGCGCGGCCCAGTTTTTCCTGTAGGTAGGGCTGGTCGTAGGCGTTCACCCGGATGCGATGCACGCCGGGGAACGCGTTGTCCTTGTTCGTCCAAATCTGGAAGGCACGGTTGTTTTCGTCCTTCGCCGTCGGAGTTGTGATGCAGCACAAATTACCGCGCGACTCTACCAATGGGATCGCAGCGTCCCAGACAGCGGCGGGCAGGTAGGCGCATTCTTCCAAGATCAGCATGCCGTCCCTGATGCCTTCACCACGGACGGACGCGCCTTCGGTCCCGGCTGCCACCACGCGCAGCATCGACCCGTTGTGCATCCGCAGTTCTTCCTGTGTCGCGTCGTAGCCGATCTGCATCGGGACGTGATCGCGGACCATTTCTTCCACCGTCAGCCGCAGGAGTCGCGCCTGCGGCAACGTGGGGGCCACGATGATCACCCGGCGCTTCGGCAGGATCAGTTCAGCGGCTGCCAGCGCACTGGTCATGACGGACTTGCCCGCGCGACGGCTGCACAGGGCGAAGACCACCGCGCCGTCCTTCGATCCTTCGCGGGACATTTCCTTCTGCCAGTCGGCTGGGGTGCCGTCCTTGCCCAGATAGCTGGCGAGGATGCGCCACGGTTCCAGAGACTGGCCCAGCGCTTCGACGAAGTCGCGCAGCCCGTCCATCACTTCACATCCAAGATCAGCTTGCGTTCCTGCAGCAGCTTGAAGAATTCGTTTCGGGCTTCAGGGTGCGTGATGAACAGGGTGCGCAGGATTTCCAGCAGGATGACGGCCTGCGGGTGGCTTCCAAGATCGACCACGGCTGCATCCTGCTTGCTGCGGTAGACAGCGTTGGTCAGGCGGTCCAACTGCTTCCCCTGTTCCGACAGCAGCCGGACCAGCGGGCCCAGCCGCGCCAGCCATTCGTCGCCTTCGTGACTGTCCAGAATCTTCTTCGCGTGGGCGTACAGATCGCGCAATTCCTGCGTCAGCCCGATCAGGCTGTCCTGCACCAGCGACTGAACTTCGGTGGTGCCGTCGGCAGCTTCTTCGGCCAATCCTTCCAGCGAAGACAGGACGAAGTCGCGCACAGCAGGGGTCACGTACTGCTTTCTGAAGGCGCGCAGGGTTTCGAACTTGATGTCATAGGACCGCGCGATGTCGCGCTGTGGCCGGGTCTGCAAGACGATTTCGGTGGCGATCTTGGGTGCATCCTTCCGACTGCGGATGGACGCCCCACGCCCCGCTGCTTCGGGCATCAGTTCGTCCACCTGCTTCAGAATTTCGGACTTCGGCGGTCGCCCGCTTTTGATCACGGCAGTCAATGCAGCCACCCGTTGGCGCGCAGGGCGAATGCCTGCACTTCGTCGCTTTCCAGCCATTCGGCCACTTCAGCTTCCTGCGCGATCCGCAGGATGGTTTCGCGGGAATAACGGCGCATGTTGCGCAGCATGGCTTCATCGGTCAGGAAGCCTTCGCGCCAGTGGTTCAGATCGGTGGGGTTGCCCCGCAGCGCCTGCGCCATCCCTGCCAGAAAGTAGACACGGTCGGCCCAGTCTTCGCTGTAGCGGGTGATGCCCGACGCCGCTAGGAAGCGGTCGGCCACCTGCCATTCGGCGGTATGTGCACACATGGCATCACCCCGCGTCCGGCTGGAAAATCACCTTGTCGGTTCCACGCTGCAGGATCGGCACGCCCAGTTCGGTCGCCCGTTCCTTCAGGTGTGCCCACTGCGTCGGGTTGGCGCGGGCGGTGTCGAATTCAAGTGGTTTCCGTGCGGGCTTCTCAACCGGGTTGCCGGTCAGCCCTTCGACTTGTTCGGCCAGCTTGGTCACCAGTTCGGTGTCGCGCTGACGCTGCTTGAATTCGTCCTGCATTCGGGAATGGTTCTTCAGAAGGGGGTCGATTTCCTTCTGCACCATTTCGCTGACGCCTTCCTTCAGGCTTTCCAGCAGCTTCGGCACAAGGCCGTCGATCAAGGCCTGGGCTTTGTCGTCGTTCGTCGTCATGTCTCTTACTCCAAAATGAAACGGTCGGTGCCTTTTCAGACCCCGACCGTCCCAGCTTCATTTGGAACAAGAGGCCATCCACAGCACCTGTGGGGGTAATCAATCACACCGGGTCATAAGCGACTATTGACCCTTTGGGGGCAGGTGGGGTCAGGCGGGGGCAGCCAGTTCGCGCTGTTCGATTTTCAGGTCGCGCGGCACGATGAAGAAGCCACCGGTGATCGGGGTGACCGCGCCCTTGTCCATCAGGCGACCAAGTCGCTTATGCGTCAGGCCGGGAAATTCGCTGATGTGGAACGCTTCACCCTTCGGCAGATCGCGCAGGGCCCGCCGTTCTTCCATGTCGAAGACGAAGGGCGGCTTCCGTTCGCGCAGTCGGAACGGTTCATCCAGCGTCACGCCGTTTGCAGCCAGCTTCTTGCGGATCGCAGCGGTGGCATTCTGGGGATCGAACCCGGCCAGCGTCAGCCATGTGTCACGGCTGGCCTTCCAGCCGCCGTCGTCCTTCAACCAGAACAGCCGCGCCTCATATACGGATTGTTCTTCGTCAGCGGACGTCGGCGTCAGGTCCAGATCGCGGGCGGCCTGATGAATAACGTGAACTGCGAGACGGTCAGATGTCGGGCTCTGACCGTCCTGTCGGGGACTTTTCTTCATCTATTCACCAATGGTCGGGGGATCGGTCGGGGGGCGAAGTAGGGAATTGTCGCTTTCGACTTCAGATTGATCTTCGTCGAAATCGACTCCGGGAAGGGTCAGGCCCGACCGTTCCAGTACGGCATAGAGCGCGCGCGGGCTCAAGTGGCCCATCGCGACCGTGTCCAGCAGGGTTTTCAGCAGCGCAGGCTGCACGCCGGTGTCCAGCCATTCGCGGTTGATGCGGAACTTGATCGCATCCATGGCCTGCTGCCCGCCATCGGCCAGCCCGCCCATCGTCGTGCCGTAGTCGAACATCACAGCCCATTCCAGCAGGCGTTTAAATGCTTCTTCGACATTGGCCACGGTCTGGTGAAGAAGCGAAAGCTGGCCGCGCAGCTTCATCGTCGCCACGTCCCTGTTTGTAGATGCCGACGCGCCGTCCTTGCTGCCAGCGGACATGAAGCTGGACGCCATCTGCAGCATCTGCAGGACGGTCACGTCGATTTCTTCCTGCATCACCCGCGCGGCACCGGCGTCGGCCTGTTCGCGGCCCACCGTCGTGTCAGGGGGCAGCACCCAGATTTGACCGGGGCCCGTGGATTGCGGGGCCTGATCGTCCGAAATCGGACCGCTGACCCAGTATTGCGGCCAGCCCGCGACGAACAGCAGGTTGTTCTTTTCGCAGGACGTGCCGAACGCCTGAATGGCCAGTCGGGAAATCTGGTAGAACGGCGGCGACACCAGCCGGGGCGTCACACCGTCGTAGGATGCGAAGATGAACGGGATGAACTTCAACGGGAACGCGCCCACGTCGTAGCGTTGGTCGGAGACGAACCGTTCCGACTGGGTGTCCTTGTCCCAGTAGCTGCGCTTGATCCAGCACCGGCCTTCGTCTTCGTCGCTCAGGTACAAGGTCAGGTCGATGTCGCGGACGCCGTCGTCCACCTGCTTCTGGCCGTCGCGCAGTTTCACCTTGGTCAGCACCAGCACGCCGTCCCGCCATTCCATCGTGGGTTCTTCCACGATGGATTCCACCGCATAGGTCGCGATCCTGCAGCGGGTATTCGCGCCACCGGGTGGCCTGAGAAGCAAGAGTCCGATCTGGCCCATCGACAGGGCTTCAGACAGGGCTTCTTCCAGCACGTTGACCATCGGTGCACCTTCGACCCCGCAGGTGCGGCGCATCGGTTCCAGCCGTGCAGGCAGTTCGATTTCGGGCGGCTTCGACATCGCGGTGCCCACCAGCGTGGACAGGGTGTTGCGCGGCACCGGGTAGAACTTGCCCCGCCTCAGGTAGCGGAAGAAGTCGTCGGCCTTCAGTTCGCTGGGGATGCCCAGATAATCCCGCCCGCGTGCTTGGACGGCCAGATCGCCAGCCAGGGCGTCACGGACCACCCGGCGTTGTTCCTTCAGATGTTCGGTGAACCGGCTGTCGGTGTCGTACATGGGTGCGGTCATTCAGCAGTGGCCAGCAGTGCGGCGCGGATCAGTTCGAACAGGTCCAGCGGGTCGCCGTTGACCAGCATGATGTGGTCGTTGCCACGTTGGGTGACCGCGAACGGGCCAGCCTGACCGACGCGGACAGCGTCAAGGATCAGGGCAGCGGGATCGGGCACGCCGGTTTCGATCACGGTGCGCAGGTTGTCGTTGACCATGTGGCGGATCGTCGATCCGGTGAATTCGTAGATGCCGACAAAGCGGGGCATGGGATGTTCCCTTCCAGTGGTTGTGACTGCCGTGGCCAGAAAGGGGATGCGAAGCCCGCACGCGAACCACGGCAGTCGAGTGTGAGACTCCATCACGTGCCCTTGCACGTGTCGCAGGGGGTGGTGGTTCTGTCGTGGTGGCGGATGGGGTCTGATGGGGGCTGCCGGGGTCAGCGGGTTTTGTAGAATCAAAGATCTGTCGCTGACTGTGGGGCGCGACCTGGCGTTCAGTTCAAAGGGGGGTATCGAACCCCTGACCGTCCGACCGCTGGCCGGTCTTGTAAATGGCTTGTAACGCTGACCGATGGTCACGATCAGTGCGCACGATGCCCAATGAAACAAGGGCATCTGGCAGTGGACCATCAGAAAAGCGCGTCGTTGTAGGTGACGTAAGCCCTTCTAGTTGAGAATAATTCTCAACTGACGGGACGGCAGCAGGGCGACTTAGGGTCGGTGCGATCCTTCACAGGTAAGCAGGGCAGCAGGAGTAATGGCAAACTCTATATACAGTATGTGTCTATATAAGAGTTTGCCATTACTCGACCGCCACCACTTTCGTGGACATGATCCCCGCTTCCCGCAGCGCAGCTTCCGCATCAACATCTGCCGCCACCATGCACCGGTATCCCTTGGGCCCACCGCCTTCGACCCAATACTTGTGCGTCGGCACCACGGTCTTGTCCTGCTGGAACACCCTGTCCGATTCATACCCGATCACATCCGCCACATGTGCCCGCGACAGCAGCACCACATCACCCACCTTGCACTTGGCTCCACCGGTCCCGATCACCTGATCCACCTTCAGGCCGGGGATCGGCACATTGTGCCAGATACGTAGCCGCAACGGTCTGCCTTCCCGCCGCACAGCCCTGCCACGCCCAACGGCCTGTATCAGCGCCGCAAGCATCACCTGATCCAGCATCCCCTGCGCCCGCCAGTCGTCATGCCGCAGTTCGACCCCTGACCGCCCATCAGCCAGTTCCCGCTTCCGTGACTTGTACCACGCCAGCTTCCCCTTCTTCGGCTTCATGACCTTCACAGGTTTCGGGTCGTCGTAGAACATCTGCCGCGCCAGTGCTTCGATCTGGTAGGGCATCGGTGCTTGCCTGCCGACCACTTCGATGTTGTCGATGTTCACACCGTGCAGTTCGACGCCGTCTTCCGTCAGCCAGCGATCCCGGCCCTGCAGCTTGCCATACCAAGCCACGGTAAGCCCTTCTTCCTTCAGCAGCAGCGCCAGTTCCTTCCGCGTGCACACCAGCGTCCTACCCGGTTGCGCCTTCACACACTGCACGAACCAGTCCCGTTCTGCCTTCGCCCGCGCCGCGTCTTCCGCATATCCGGGTTCGCCTTCCTTCACGCGCGGCAGGAACTCCGTGGACTTGCCCTTCATGTCCCACACCTGCGTGACACGCGCGTGCTGGACCACATCGACCTTGTGCACCGCCACATCGTCCCCCAGCACCCTCTTCACCCCATCCAAGTGCGGCGTCGCGTCGAAGCACCAGATCGGGCACTTGATGCTGGACGTGATGTCCTTCCGCCACGAAACGCGACAGGCGTGCAGGGTCGTCTGGACGTTTTCCACCATCACGTCGTGATCGTAGAAGTGCAGAACGTTGGCGCAGCCGTTCAGTTCGTCCCGCAGCCCTTTCCAGAAGGACACCAGTTGCGGGTAGTAGTCTTCCATCGGCCTGACCGCATTCAGCAGCGTTTCGTTGTCCATGTCGCCGGTCAGTTCCAGCTTGGGCTTGCGCGCCTTCTCCAACGTCAGCGCTTCTTCGACTTCTTCCGGCGTCATTTCCGGGCCACCTTCGACCTTCCACTGGAACGCCTTCAGGCCCAGCTTGGTCAGCCGGTCGCCGCGATTGGTCTTCAGCAGTTCCAGATTCTTGATCCGCGTTTCACCCAGCAGCACGTGCGCGAAACTTTCGTCCACGATCACCAGATCGGCCCCATCAAAGACCGGCGACCCTGATGCCAGCGTGGCCGTGGTCGTGATCCAGATGCCCTTCGCGAACTGCCGGTAGTAGGGGCATTCGAATTCGTAGAACCGGCAGCCCTTGCAGAACTTCTGGACGTCCTGCTTGGCCTTCATGACGATGGCCAGATCGTCGGCGCGCTCCATCTTCTCGCAGCACCGCATGCGCCCCTGCCAGATGTGGATTTGCGGGTCGTCCAGCCGGAAGTTGATCGGTTCGTCCAGCCGTTCCTGTATGCGCCGCGCCAGCTCCTTCGCCATGTCGTGGTCAGGCACGCACACGACGATCTTTTCAGTGAACCGACGCTGCAGCAGGAAGTCGATATAGGCTTCGGTCTTGCCCAGCCCCGTGGTGATCCAGAACAGCGCGTTGCGATACTGCTGCACCTTGTCTTCGTCGGTGACAGTCACCTGTTCGGCTTCGAAGTCGATCACGTGCTGAAGCTGCTGGGTGCCTTCGGTCAGGTCCATGGCTGCCGTGTCGAACGCTGGGGCCCCGTAGGTCTTCTGTTCGGCTTCCCCGGCGCGCAGGTCGCCCCAGATGCGGATGGCAAGTTCCAGATGTCGCTTCTTGCCTTCGTCGCGCAGCCGGTCCCACGTGGCCTTCGGCACGCCCATTTCCTTCAGGTCGGCTTCCAGCGCGGCCAAGGCTTCTTCCAGCGTCATCCCGGCGCGCTTGCACGACAGCATGTAGTTCCACACTTCGCCCGACACACCACCTTCCGCGGCCATCATGGGCCCAGCGTCCAGTTGGTAGGTGTGCGGGGTCTTGCCGTGGTTACGGGCCACTGTCAGGGGCACCATGCCTTCAGCGCTGTCGATGGGCGGGGCGATGGCGTAGCCCGTGTTGTAATGGCAGATCAACCGCTTCCTGCCGGGGAACGGGTCGTCGTCAATGTCCGGTCGGGCGATGATCACCTGCCCACCAGGCTTGAACACGTTGTAGTCGATGATGTCGTGGTCCGCGCCGTGGATTTCGCGCAGGGCCGCGTTTAAATCGCGCAGCCAGTCCTTCAGCATGTCGTGCAGGTAGTGGGCATCCAGTTCCACGAACAGGTGGCCACGGAAATGGGGTTTCAATCCCGCGCTGGATGACAGGTTCACGAACCAGTCGAAGTCGTGGAAGCTGAAGATGGCATCGACGGCAGCGCGCGCCGCGCCTTCCGGGTCTTCGCGCAGGTCCACCGGGATCGGCAAGCTGTCCACTTCCAGAACCAACACCGCCGTGGGGTTCATGTGGTAGTCTTCGTTCCGCTTGCGGGTGCTGTGCCGGTCATTCTTCTGGCCGGTATAGTTGCAGTTCCCGGTCGGGGTGCAGTGTCCGAAGTGCAGCGCCCGCTGATGCCGATCTGGCGCGTGGTTCACGCCGTCGATCAACATGGCAAGGCGGTGCAGGCTGTCAGGGCTGCTGCGGTGACTGACGTCCCAGTACAGCCCCGGATTGAAGTGGTCCTTCACTTCCTTCCCGTCGCGGTACTTCTTCTGCTGCACCCCGCCGTGGTTGACGCCAACTGTGACGTCGATCAGTCCGTGCGACATCAAACATCAGGCCCCCACCGGTTTCAGGCGATGGACGATTCCGATCCAGTTCCCTGCAGAATTCTTCCGCGCTTCGAATTCGGCCTTCACCTGATGACCAACCAGTGTGTTGGCATCTGCTGGCGCGTCGTATTCGGGAATGATCAGTGTGATGCGTGCGCAGTCCAGATACAGGAACGCACCGCTCAGTGACCACTGGGCCGCTTCGACTGGAAGGGTTTTCACTTCCATCATGGTTCCGCCCCTACGCGGATCGACAGCATATGGTCGATGACGTCGGCCTTCAGGTAGAAGACCCGGTCACCGTCCTTGAACCACGGCGGGCCGTGCTGGACGCCGGTTTCCAAGGTCTTCTGACGCCAGCGCTTCACATGGCTGACCGAACAGCCATAGGCTGCGGCAACCTGTTTGGTGGCCATGATTTCGGGGAAAGGGCGCAACAGCTTTTCAACTGTCGGCAATTCTCGGGCACGGTTTTTCGCGTGCGCTTCTGCTATTTGTTCGCCGAGATTGGGCATTTTGGGCCTCATGTTTTGGCAAATGAAACTGCCCAAAGCATTGCAGAACTGATTGCGGGAGTCGAGTCATAACTTATTGAAATTGCTTAGGTGTTTAAACGGTTGACCTATTCAAGTGTTTAAACACTCAATTAAATACAAGCCATTTATGCGTTTAAATATCTCGATTATAAGTCGCTTATATGTGATAGGAGCAAATATCGAATGGGGCGCCAAATCTGGTGCCCCGCCAATTGAATCACGGTTTCGTGATAGTTATTTCAGGAAAGGCGTTGCTAGTGAGCCTGTTCCCTGACAGTTTCGGCGCGCAGCAACCGACCATGCCCACTGCTTCCCGGCAGTTCGGACCGCCGAAGCGCCGCATTTTGGCCATCCGACAGGTGGTATAAAAAGACAGCAAAGTGTGAGGGAGATCAGCAGGTGAAGAACTATTTGATCATAGGTTTGCTATGCCTCGTAGCAGCCTTGATTGTCGGCATCGAACCGGTCCAACGAGTGATAAACGAGGCAATGAACCGCGGCACCTTGAGGGGGGTCGAAACATGTATGGACTACACAGGAAGCGAACTTGTTTCCGGCGATGCGATCAAAGCCACGTGCGTTCAAGCTTTTCAGAAGCGCCTCTACTCCAACGACTATGCGACTGGCCGCGCAGGACCACGTGTAGGCCAACGGTCGGTAGATTGGGGTGGCGTCCTTGAGAACAAGACACCCGACCATGTGACCACTTGGGTAGAGATTTCTGTCAGCATCTACGACGCGGATGGCATTGAGCAGGAACACATCATCGAAACGCCGATCTGGATCGACCCTCTAGACGAAACAGAGTTCCGAGTAGAACTGCCTGAAGTTGAACCCGAGCAGTTCGAAGGCATCGAATTCTGTGACTACGAAGACGAAGCCCCAACTGGCTGCATGACGTGGGGTGTAATCGGCGTAATGGGACTTGAAATCTAGACCGCACAGCCACCGTCACTGGTGCTCCCGCAGCCAGTCGATGGCATCGTCGCGCAAGTATTTGACGTGCTTTCCCGGCTTCGAACACTTCGGGCCCTGCCCGTCCTTCCGCAGACGGCACAGGTGTTCTTCGGTGTATCCTAGGAAGGCAGCACATTCCTTGCTGGACATGACCATGGGTGGGTCACTGCGCAGCAGGCGGCTTTCCAGTTCATCAATGCGTGCAAGTACGGGCGATAGATCGGTCATCATGGGACTCCGGTGTTGGAGCCTGTGACCGGCGCGCTACCCGTTCCATGGTCAGTGACCGTCTGCGCGTCCGACCTACCGGGGCGGGCGGGTCATTACACCCCGCCCCGAAGGCAATGTGCGGGCAACTTAGGCTGTAGCCCCCTTCAGATCAATAACCTTGCCGTCCTGCGGTTGCGCGCGGGCCAGAATCCACCCGGCGATCTTGTTGGCCGCGTCGCGCTGGGTTTCCAGCGGCGGGTCCGTGTAGTGCCCGCGCACCTTCTTCTTGCCTTCGGTCTGCCCGCACAGGTGGCCGTGGACGATGTCGTGGACGTAGCAGGCGGTCGATGCGTCGGACCACAGGTGCCGCATGTCCTGCGACACGTTCAAGCCTATGGACCGCATCTGCCAGCGCTTCGCACCGCTTGGCCGCGCGAAGATGAAATCGGAACGGCGCGGAAGCGTGCTGATTATTTCGACGACGGCGTCTGCCAGCGCGATGGTGCGCGGCGGGTGCTGCTTGTCCTGTCCGATGGACAGCGTCCCGAATTCGGCATTGAACTGGTCCCACGTCATAGGCAGCAGGACCGTGATCCGCAGACCGGTCAGCCACCGGACCTTCCACAGCGCGGCCTCTACCGGGTCGCCCAGCGCTTCGATTTCCGCCCAGCGCTGCGGGTAGATCGCGATGTCGTGGTCCACGTCGGCGGTCCCTGTCGGCGTCGCTTCGGTGAGCCCTGGCACCGTGATCGACGCCATGTGCTGCTTGTTGAACCAGCGCAGTGCCGTCCCTAACGCGTTGTGCACATACATCGCCCCTTGGGGCTGCTTGATCTGCATCCCATTCAGGTGTTCGCGGATGGCTAGCGCGGGCAGTTCGTCGATGTGCGTGTCCACCCATGGGGCCAGATGGTTTTCGACGGCCTGACGGTATTTGCGGCGGGTCGCTTCTTTCATAGCCTTCCGCTTGCGGTCCACCGAACGGAATTCAAGGAACTGGTCCACGCATTCGATCAGGGTGGGTGGCCGGTTGCGGGCGGCTTCCAGTTCAGCTTCTCGCTTTTCCTCGCGCGTGGTGACGGCGCTGCCCTCTTCGACTTCCTGCGCGAACGCGGTCACCTGCCGCGCGGCCCACTTCAGGTTCTGCTTCGGCGTGAATGCGCCCAACTTCTTCGTGCGGGCCTTGCCTTCCGCCGCGTCCCATTTCGACGCGTGGAAGGTCTTCGTGGACCGGGTGATCTGCAGGCGCAGGCCGGGGTAGCGGGGGTCGGTGAACCAAGTGGCCTTATCGCAGAACGGGGCGTTCTTGATCCACGTGTCAGTCAGGTGCTGCTTGGGCATGCCGGGCTCCATTACAAGTAGATTACAAGAATGAATACCCGACACGGTCAATTCAGATCAATCTCCAAGTGACTCAAAATACAGGAAAAATAGGGGATTCAGCGTAAGTGCTTGGATTCACTTAGGCGTTTCTTGTCATTCGCAATGACGAGGTCGTCGGTTCGATCCCGATCGGCTCCACCAGTACTTTCCGTTGGGGAGATGTCCGGCTTTCAAGCAACAGGACCAAACGGCAGTCGTTTCGCAGAAACGGTCACAGCTGTCCTCGTGTAGGCTTTCCCCGGATAGGTCGATCGGTATCAAACGCCACGAGTGACGCAGACTTATTCCACCTCGGGGAAAATTGGCACCCGCTCCATCCGGTGGTTTTCGGGGATATTGCCGGGCAAGGAGATACCGCGCTCGGCGGCATTATCGGCGACGCTTTCGTGGATGCGCGCCCCTTCGGGAACAACACGGGGGCGGCAAAGTGGTATCGAAACCGGGCCGAGCGAAAGGCGGCCTTCGCGATAAGTCGGAGCGGTACGGGCTGGCAGGATTTCGAGCGGTTTCCACCAGATAGTCATCGAGTTGTGGGCCTTTGCGTTGGGATCTGGCTTTGCATATTTCCCTTTTTTATCATCGCCATAAACAAGGGTTTTTACAGTCTGGGGTTTGAACGTCAGCCCCAGCCCGTCCAGTTCGTGGATCATCCAGGTCAAGGGTAGTTTCGCCAGTGCACTTTCGGCTTCCGGATACCCTCCCCCCACATCGCCGTGAACGCCACGAAACCAGACCTCTTTAACGTTCTGCGGGACAGCTTTGTCGCGGGTGAAGGGATTGCCCCAGTACTGCTGATCTTCGTGCCAGTGTTGAGGCCGAAACATCACGCGCGCCTCATGCAGCGCAATGGCGTGGCGGACCGCCGCAACGCTTGGGTTCGTTTGAGTGAAGGCGTGTTTACGCAGGCGTGGCAGGTAGCGGCCCCATTCGATGAGGGAAGACACTGTATCGAACAGACCGAGGGCCATGATCGGAGGGCGGTCGGTCTGCAGAATGCGTTCGAACAGGCGGACCTCGGCAAAGGTATCGTCTTCATGGTTCGAGATGCCATCGCCAATGCGCTTATAGGCGCGGTAGGCGTAGGGCAGAAGGTTGAGCTGGTCGCGACGCATCAGGCCCACAGCATGGATGAACCCTGCCAGAACCCGTGCGGTGTAGGCACCGCGTGAGAAGCCGATCAGGCAGATGCGGTCGCGTGTGGTGCCGCCCTTGCGGGCCTGATAGTTCTCGACCAGAAAGCGATAGGCCTCGAGCACATTCTGATCGAGACCCCAGCCGGTGACGAGGCCCAGAACCTCGGCCGACTTGCGCCAGAAACCAAGAAAAGCATGTTCGGCACCGAATGTGCCAACGCCCGGGTCGTAATAGACCAGCTGGGTCGCGTCCTTTTTCAGCGTACCGTAAAGCCGCAGGACATTGGTGCGGTTTGCAGAAATCTCGTTAGAGGTTCCGTCGAGAAGGATGACGATGGTCTTGGCCATTGGCTGCTCCGAACCGGCCCCCCAATTACAGGATGCCCCAATGGGCGGTACAAGAAAACCCCGTTTCAGATTGCGGGCATCGTCGGTTCGAGGCCGTCCAGCGGAGCATCGGCCACAGCATGCAGAAGTTCGATGAACCCCGCGACCTGATGGGCGCAGGTGGCGGCGCCCTTGTCAGCCGTGGCGATGGAGGCGTCGCCCACCGTGCCGCTTGGATTCAGATCGCTTGAGACCCAGCCATAGGAAATGGGTCCTATGGGCGAGATCGGAGCCTGTTCGGCGGTGGAGCGGTTCATCAATGCTTGAGACATATCAACGGTTTCCGGTCGGAAACTCAAGATGAGCGAGGTTTCGACGTCGCCGCCATGGATGCCAAAGCTTTTCTCATGATCGGTATACATGCCGTCGGGCGTGCCGAATGCGCCCCATTGGCATTTGACGGCCAGCATTCCGGCGCGGACGCGTAACTCTCGTGACAGGATTGAGATCAGGTCGAGATTGCCACCATGGGAATTGACGATCACGACTTTGCGGACGCCTGCGCGGGCGACGGACAGTCCGATTTCCTGCCACGCGGCAAGCGCTGTGTGGGCTGAGAGCGTCAGTGTGCCAGGTGCGTGGATATGTTCGTTCGACTTCCCCACGGCCTGGATCGGCAGGATGCGGATGTCGAGGTCGTCGGGGCAGGTGGCGCGGAGCTCGTCGAGCATCCCTTGGGCGATCATCGTGTCCGTGCCCGTCGGCAGGTGCGGTCCGTGCTGTTCGATGGCGGCCGTGGGCAGGATCGCGATGGTGCGCATGGGGTCGATGTCGCGGTACTCGGTGGTGCGATAATCGGCCCAGTCGAGGCGGCGGGTCATTTTGCAGGCTCCGGTGTGTATGTGGCGTCGAGGCGTGAGCGAAGGTAATCGGCGCTTGTGACAGGCGGGTATTTCGGCGCGCCCGTGCCGGGCAGGGCAGAGATGATGGTCTCGGGGTTCGGGTCGAGGAAGAAGGCGATCGAGCGGCGCTGGCGTTTCGGAACCCGTACCCGGTGGGGGGTAGAGACGTAGATGTCGTTGGTCCAACGCATCAGGCAGTCGCCGATGTTAACGACAAACGCGCCCGGTACATGGGGCACGTCGGTCCAATCGCCGTCCCGGGGCCGGACCTGAAGTCCGGCTTCGCCATCTGTCATCAGAAGCGTGACAGAGCCATAATCTGTATGCGCGCCCGCGCCGATACCCGGGCCCATGCCGCCGGGATAATGAAGGAGGCGCAGGGTCGCGAGCGGGGCGTCGAGTTTGTCTTCGAAATAGTCGGGTGCGAGGCCCAGATCGGTGGCGATGGCGTGGTGCAGATCGACGCCAAGGCGGTGAACCGCATTGAAATAGGCCAAGGTCGTGTCACGGAAACCGGGTAGTTCGGGCCAGAGGTTCACGCCGCGAAACGGCTCCCCCGCCAGAATGCGCGGGTCGTCGGGGGCAAGATCTAGGCCGATATTGAACGCCTCTTTCCGGTCTATCTGGTCAGACGTGTCATCAAGATTTTCGGTTCCTTCGGCGGTCCAGCCCCGATTCATGCCGCTCTTGCGTATATCCAGCGGTACCTTGGCCTCCGTCGGTTGCGAGAAAAAGGCATCGGCGGCGGCGAATGTCGCGTCGATCAGATCGACGGGAACGCCATGGCCGTTAAGAAGGAAGAACCCGGTTTCGCGTGTGGCGCGGCCCAGATCGGCGACCAACCCGGCGGGATCGGTGTCGGAGGCAAAACGGGACCAGTCGAGAACGGGGATCATGCGGGCACCTTTTCGGGCCGGGGACCGCGTCCGATCAGCTTGCCGGTCTTGCGGCTAACGCGGGCCAGATGTTTGGCGCGGCTGGCATCGGTGGAACTGTCCATAAGGTAATGTGCTGCAAAGGCCGTGCGGCAGCGTGGTGCGCAAAGAATGCGCAGGCCGCGCAGGATCGTGCGCCGGCCCGGTGCACCGACCAGGCGGGTCAGCCACCAGCTTGCGCCGCAAGTGGTAAAAACGGCAAGGCGGGTGATCCGGGTCAACGCCGGTTTGATGTCGCCGTTCTCGTCCGGCATGTGGAAGGCAACTCCGGGCACAAGGACCCGGTCAAGCCAGCCCTTCAGAACCGCGGGCAACCCGTACCACCACGTGGGATAGACGAAGATCAGCGTATCGCACCAGCGGATGTCTTCGACATCCCGGGCAATTGACAAGGTATTGATTGCGGTGTCTTCGTAGTCTTCCAACTCCTTGGCGGTCAGCCTTGGGTCGAACCCTTCGGCACAAAGGTCGCGCAAACGCACCTCGGATCCCGCGCTTTCGAGGCGTTCGATCACGCGGTCCCGCACGGCGGCGGTAAAGCTTTTCGGCCGGGGGTGGCAATAGATCACGAGGGCGCGCATTCAGAATTCCCGCATTTCGCGACCGACGCTAGCCAGAAAACCGCCGCGTTTCGTGTCAGACGCCCGGTTCATATCGTAGAGCGCGAGGTAGCGCATCTTTTGCGGGCGGCAAACGTGCCAGACGGCACGGGTCACGCATTTTCGGGGCGGATCGCCGACCAGAAAGGCGCGGGTCCGGGTGCCGCCATAAGTCGTGACGGCGGCCAGGCGTTTGATGTGGGTGAGGTTCGGTTTGACCTTACCTTCCTCGAGCCGGAAGGACACGCCGGGCAGAAAGACGCGGTCAAGAAACCCTTTGAGAATAGCAGGGTAGCCGAAGTTCCAGACAGGGAAGACCATGATCAGGGCATCTGCTGTACGGACACGTTCGACGTAATCCGAGACCGGGCCGATGTTTTCCGGTTCGTCATGGTAGCCGCGGCGTTCGGCCTCGGTCAGGACTGGAGTGAAACCTTCGGCGTTCAGGTCGCAATCGTCCACGTCCCAGCCGCGTTCGGTCAGGGTGTCGACCACAGTCGTATGAAGCGCCGCCGAAAAGCTTTCAGGGCAGGGATGGGCAAAGAGGACAAGCGCGCGGGTCATGGTGCGGGCGTGACCCGGACTCGATCCGTGGCCTCGCGGCCGGCGTGCAGGTCCCGGATCAAGTCCGGGACTGCGGAATGTGCTGCTGGGCAGCTCATTCCGCAGCCTGAAGTTTCGGATAGGCGTACATCCGATCGTAGCCCCAGTTCGGGTCGTCCCATGCGATCATTTTGCCGGGGTTCAGAAGGCCCTTGGGATCGGCCTCTTGCTTGAAATTCAACTGCCGGTCATCAACCGTCTGCCGTCCGCCTTCTTCCAGCGTGTAGCGGTGCGGGTTGAAGATCATCGCGCCCGCCTCCTCGTGGATGCGGATGATCTCGTCTAGGCGTTCTTCGGTGGTGAACTTCACAAGGCTCAGCCCGGCGAACATGACCTTACCGCTTTCACGTAGCACTTCCAGGTGTTGCAGAACCTCGGGTGAGAACGCCTCGCGCATCTTCGCGATCAAATCACGATGCTGCGGATAGCCGTAGCGGACCTGCAGGTAGGTGATCGAGGGATCGACCTTCAGCGCGCGCAGCGTTGTGTGGTTCCAGCCATATTCGAACACCGGACCGGGGCCTTTCGCCCAGTCATTGTCGTCCGAACGGTAGATCAGCGATGCCTCGGGTCGGCGTCCGAGGAAAGTCAGGAAACCGTCCATGGATTGGGGCGCGATCATCAGACCGACCATATGGGTGCCCGGTTCCACATGGGGTTTCACACGCTGGAAGTAATCGTGGGCGATGGGCGCCTCGAACACCGTGCCCAGCTTCATCAGGATGCCGTCCTGATTGGCGAGGTCTTCGGCAAATTCCATCGCCGGGGTGAACTCCTCGAAAGCCACGAACATCTCGACCCAGTCATAGGCGGGGGCCAGCGGCATCTCGATTTCCGTGATGATGCCGTTCGTGCCATAGGCGTGGGAGACGCGGGCCAGTTCCTCACCTCGGAATTCGAGGATGCGGGGCTCTTCCTCCATCGTCACGACGCGCAGGCGGATGATATTGCCCAGATCGCGCAAGCTGCCCCATGTGCAGGAGCCGACGCCGCCCGACCCGCCCGCGATGAAGCCGCCGATCGTGGCCGTGGCCCATGTACTCGAGAACATGCGAAGTTCCTGAGCGGAGTGTTCGCGGGTCGCGGCGTCGAGGTCTTTCAGAAGGACGCCGGGTTCGGTGATCACGCGGCCCGGGTGGATTTCTTTCACCTTGTCCATGTGGCGGAGGTGCATGACACATCCGCCCGCCAATGGCATCGCCTGACCATAGTTGCCCGTGCCCGCGCCGCGTGTGGTGACAGGGCAGTCATGAGTGTAACAGGTACGCAGGATCTCGATCACCTCGGCCTCGTTCCTTGGGCGGATCACGAAATCGGCTGTCACGTGATCCAGCCGGTCCTTCAGCACCGGCGAGTACCAGAAGAAATCGCGGCTGCCCGCGCGGATCGCAGTATCCGAGGTTTCGATATCGAGATGGGAGAGCGCTTCTTTGGCGGCAGCGACGTTGGGTGTCATTCAGGGCCTCATCAGGTGGTCGAGTTCGGAATAGTCGGGCAGCGAGGTGTCGATGGGCGCGCCGCCCCGGATCACGATACGGTCGGATTGCGGGCGGGCAAAGAGTTCGGTCCATTCGCGGGCGTTGCAGATCACGAGATCGGCGGGCGCGCCAGGCGCAAGGGACGGTGCATCGAAGCCGCAGGAGGCGGCGGGCGTGGTGGTAAAGGCATGAGGCCAGTCGGTGCCGTTATGGTCCAGATGGCCGATGCGGGTGGCCTGCCGCATAACCTCGATCATGTCCATATCGCCATAGGCATAGAACGGATCGCGGGTGTTGTCGGAGGCAAATGAGATCGGGATGCCGCGAGCCTTCATCTCGTGCACAAGCGTGATGCCGCGACCGCGCGGGGTGCGGTTTGCGTGGCGATCCTGAAGGTAGAGGTTGCACATGGGCAGCGAGACGGCGTGGAGGCCGGCCTTTGCCACAAGGTCGAGCGTTTCGAGCGCGCGGGCCTCGCCTTGGGTCGAGAGCGAACAGCAATGGCCCACGACGACCGGGGCGTCATATCCCGTCTCCAGCACGGTTTCGGCGATCATGCGCAGGGTTTCGGAGGTGGCATCCATGGTCTCGTCCACATGGAAATCCGCCGAAAGCCCGTGATCACCCGCCATGTCGAAGAATTCCAGCAGGCGGGATTTCAGGTCAGACACCGGGTAGGTGACCATGCCAAGAACGCCGCCCCTGTCGGCCACGATCTGCGCCGTGGCGCGGTAGGTCGAGAGGTTTTCGAAACTGTCGCAGCCGACAAGGCTTGCGGCCTGTAACTCGATCCGGCCTTTCCATGCCTCGCGGAGTTCCGCGAAGACCGGCCACGAGATCATGTCCTGCGGTGGGATCGAATCCAGATGGGTGCGGATCGCGCGGGTGCCGT
This sequence comes from uncultured Paracoccaceae bacterium, assembly GCA_947503175.1. Taxonomy (GTDB): domain Bacteria; phylum Pseudomonadota; class Alphaproteobacteria; order Rhodobacterales; family Rhodobacteraceae; genus Ovoidimarina. The sequence goes on along the minus strand of CANNCO010000002.1, from coordinate 5,791 downwards.
GGGCATAGGCACAGCGGAGCGAGAACTCCATGCGGGTGTGCACGTCATCGGCGTTCCAGTTGGCGGCGCGGTCGTCGGCCACATTGGTCAACGCGCCCATGAAGGTGCCATCGGGATTAGGCGCGCGGCCCCAGATATGGCCCTTGTCCAGATGGGTATGCATGTCGATGAAAGCCGGAAACACCATCGCGCCGCCCATGGGTATCTCGGTTTGGCGCTCGGCTGTGATCTGACCGTCGGCAATCGACAGGTCGGTTCGGACCAGATCGCCCGATTGCCCCAGAAGGCAGGCGGGGATGGTGGCATCTGTAAGTGTGACAGGGCCTTCGGGTAGGGTTGGAAGCGTCATTGGCCCTCACGCTTCAGGGCGCTTTCGTGCCAGGACCGGAGTGCCAGATGCGAGATCAGGGACATGATCGCAAAGATCACGACCCCCATGAGCGAGATCAGGATCAGCGCGGCGTAAAGGCGTCCGAAGTTGAACCGGTAGGAGGCTTCGAGAAGCGTCGAAGCAAGACCAAGGCCGGTGCCCGCACGACCGATCACGAACTCAGCCACGACCGCGCCGATCAGGGCAAGGCCGCCTGCTATTTTCAGGCCGCCGAGGAAGAACGGGAGGGCCGACGGTGCCGCCAGATAACGCAGCCGTTGCCAACGCGTGGCGCCGTAGATCGTGAACAGGTCCTGAAGGTTATGGTCGGCGGATTTAAGGCCGATGGTTGTATTGGACAGGATCGGGAAGAAGGCCACGATCCATGCGCAGAGAAGCGCGGCGACAAAGGCGCTTTCGACATAGATCTGAAGAAGCGGCGCGATGGCGATAACCGGGGTGACCTGAAGGATCACGGCGTATGGGAAGAACGACATCTCGGCCCATTTCGACTGGGTGAATGCCACGGCAAGGACCACGCCGCCGACGATTGCCATCAGAAGGGCGAGGATCGTGAGTCGCGACGTGATCATCATCGCGGGCCAGAGGAGCGCCCAGTCTTCGACCAGGCTTTGGGCCACGCGGACCGGGCCGGGAAGGATGTAATGGGGGATTTCTCCAATGGTCACATAGAGATGCCATGCGAGGATCGACAGGACCATGACAAGCGATGGCAGCGTCCATTTCGCGATCCGGTGGATGCGGTCACGGCGGGCGCGGGCCTGTTCCTCAACGTCGACGCCGGCGATGGTCACGGGCGCCTCTTCGGCGATGCTCATGCGGCTTCTCCCATCGCGTCGTGCAGGGCCTCGGATGCCTGCCGGGTGAAGGCCGCGTATTCGGCCGAAGTGCGGAAATCCTCGTGCCGAGGATAGGGTGCGTCCACATGCAATTCACGGATCACCCGGCCCGGACGGGCGGCCATGACGATGATCCGGTCGGATAGAAACACGCTTTCAAAGACAGAGTGGGTGACGAAGATCACGGTACAACCGATCTTGGCCTTCAACTCTAGCAGGTCATTGTTCAGCTTGAAACGGGTGATCTCGTCAAGCGCTGCAAAGGGCTCATCCATGAGGATCAGGCGCGGGTGCGTGACCATGGCCCGCGCAATGGCAACGCGCATTTTCATACCGCCCGAAAGTTCGCGGGGATAGGCATTCTGGAACTTGTCGAGACCCACCAGTTTCAGCGCTTCGAGGATTTCGTCGCGGACGCTGACATAGCTTTGCCCGCGAAGACGGAAAGGCAGCCAGACGTTTTCCGCCACCGTGGCCCACGGCATCAGCGTGGGTTCCTGGAACACGATGCCCAGATCGTCGGCCCCCTGACCGCCCGACCAGTTGATGCGGCCCGAGGTGGGATGCATGAGGCCGGAAATCAGACGAAGCGCCGTCGACTTTCCACATCCCGACGGTCCCAGAAGCGAGATGAAATCGCCCTCGTTTACCTCAAGCGACAGATCCTTCAACGCGACCACATCGCCGTTGAAGGTCTTTTCCACGTGGGACACGTCCAGAAGCCGGGGGCGCTGGCCCAGTGGAAGGTCTTGGGGGGGCATGGCGATCTCCGTGATGTGGCGGGGCCGTGGGTGGCCCCGCCGCCAGCTTGCTTAAGGCGTCGTGCTTAGGGCTTCAGGTCGAGGCCCACGCCTTTGCCCACGAAATCAGTGGTATAGGTCGCCTTCCAGTCGATGCCGGCATCCACAACGCCCGCTTCGACCATCTTATTGTAGAAGTCTTCGACCTTTTCGTCGGTGATCACGCCGATGCCCATGGTTTCCGCATCGCCCGAGTCGACAATGCCCCATTCCTTCATCTTCGAGATGGCGAAGTCGATCTTGTCCTGCGTCATCTCGGGGTTCGCGGCCTTGATAAGCTCATTTGCCGCAGCGTTGTCGTTGTAAAGGTAATTATACCAGCCCTTGATCGAGCCATCGATGAAGCATTCCACCACTTCGCGGCGCTCTGCAATCGTGTCTGCCATGGTTTCAATCGTGGTGGCGTAGGATGAATACCCGGCATCTGCGATCAGGAACACGTTGGGTTCGAACCCGGCTTCCTTTGAGATCAGGTAGGGTTCGGAGGACAGATAGCCCTGCATGCCCTTACGCTTGTCGGCCAGAAATGGCGCGGGGTTAAAGGTGTAGGGCTCGCGCTGTTCGGCGGTGAAGCCGTGGGCGGCGATCATCCACTGATAGTAGGACTGAAACCCGTTATCGCCGATCAGAAGGGTCAGATCCTTGAGTTCCTCCCAGCTTTCGGCCTCGCCCGGATGGGCGACGATCACTTGCGGGTGCTTCTGAAACACGGCGGCGAGGTTGACGACGGGGATGCCTTCCTGCGCGGCGCTGAAGGCCTGAAGCAGATCGCCACCCATGTGGAAGTCCATCCGGCCCGCCAGCATCAGCGCGCGGTTGTTGACCTGCGGGCCGCCGGGCAGGATCGTGACGTCGAGACCGCATTCGGCATAGGTGCCGTCGGCCACCGACTGATAAAACCCGCCATGTTCGGCCTGGGCAACCCAGTTGGTGCCAAAGGTGACGGGGACGTTTTCGGCGCTGGCCGCGGATGCGACGAGGGCAAGCGCGGCAGCGGTCGTGAGGGAGCGAGATGCAGACATGGATACCTCCGGTAAGTCTTTTATTGTTTTCGACCTGTGCCCCGATCCGCAGGAAGGAAAGGTACCCCCCGATGCCCCGCGCCCGATTCTTTGGCCGTCGCTTGAATTTTAGCCGGAGCGGCGGGGAATGCCTATTGCTTGTGCATCTGCCGGATCGATGATGTTTTGAAGGACGAATGGCCTGCGCCATCTGGTTTCGGGGCCCTCGCGCGGCGCAAAAGGAGGCATGATGATCAAAGAACTTGCACCCGATGAGATCGCGCCACCCTTTGCGCGCTATGCTCACGGGGTGGAGGTGCCGGAGGGGCACAGGCTGATCTTTGCCTCCGGGCAGCTTGGGTTGGCCGCCGACGGGACCGTACCGGAGCAGGCAAAGGCGCAGGCGGAAATCTGCTTCTCCAATCTCGATTCGATCTTGCGGGCAGGTGGCGGAACCGCTTCGGATACGGTGCGGATCAATGCCTATGTTACCGACCGGGCGCATATGGCGGGGTATATGGCGGCCCGCGACCGGTGGCTGGCGGGTGTGACACGGCTGCCCGCATCGACCCTTGTGATCGTCTCGGGCTTCACGCGGCCAGAGTTCAAGGTCGAGGTCGAGATTGTGGCGGCGGTTCCGGTGGATCGGGTGTGAGTACCGGCGTGAGACCCGTGGGCATTCTGGGCGGAATGGGGCCAGAGGCCACGATCCTTCTGATGCAGAAGGTTCTGAAGCGGGTGGATGCAAGGGATGACGCCGATCATGTGCCGCTGATCGTGCATCAGAACCCGCAAGTGCCGAGCCGGATTGCCGCGCTGATCGACGGCACTGGTGAAAACCCTGCACCGGTGCTGGCGGGGATGGCGCGGGGGCTGGAAGCGGCGGGGGCGCTGGCGCTGGCGATGCCCTGCAATACCGCCCATGCCTATGCCGATGATATTCGCACGGCGACGGACCTGCCGTTTCTGGATATGGTGGCTGCCACGGCGCAGGCGTTGCCGGAAGGGGCGGTTGTAGGCCTTCTGGCCTCGCCAGCGACACAGACGGTTGGCGTTTTCGATGCTGCATTCGGAGACCGCGGGATCTCGGCGCGGACCGCCGATCCCGAACGGATGCTGGACCTGATCCGCGCGATCAAAGCTGGGGATGCAACTCTGGCGGCGGCAGCGGAACTGCGCGCGCTGGCCGATGCGGTTGGGGCCGTGGATCGGCTGGTTATCGCCTGTACCGAATTGTCGCTGGTCACCGGTGGGCTGGAACCCGGATCATGGCTTGATGCACTTGATGTGCTGGCCGGTGACATCGTCGCTTTCGCAAGGGGTTAGGTGATGCCGGGGCGGTTTTTTCTGACACGGCCTTTGACAGAGATTTCGACGGCCATTGGTGCCGAGGAGGGGGACGTCCCGGATCAGCCGCCGCGCCGGAACATCCAGCCGGGACAACAGGTTATCACCTTGATCGCCGGTCCGAAACTGAAGGTCATGCGCTGGGGGATGGTGCCGGTGGGCCGGGTTAATGCGCGTGGGCGCCCGGTTATGGAAACGATCGTCAATGCCCGCTCCGAAACGGTGTTCGAGAAGTCCGCATTCGCCGGTGTCGGGCGCTGCGTGGTGCCGGTCGATGGCTGGTACGAGTGGACCGGCGAGAAACGGCGCAAGACCGCATGGGCCATTCAGGCACGCGACCGGTCGGTGCTGTGGTTCGCTGCGATCTGCGATCTGTGGCAAGGGCCGGGGGGCGCAGAGGTCTGGCAGGTTGCGACGGTGACCTGTCCGCCATCGGGTGACGTGGTGGATATCCACGACCGGATGGGGGTTCTGCTGGCGCCGGAGGATGTTTCCGTCTGGCTGGGCGATGACGAAGCTGCGGCTTCGATCCTGATGCGGACCGCCGAAGACGGGCTTCTGGAGGTGTCAGAGGCCACGGATGTGGATTGGACCGCGCCCTAGCGCGCATTGCAATGCCATTTGATCCGTGCTTTGCTGCGATGCAGCATTTTCTGACGAATCTACTTTTGCCGGAGGGCGCCGCCATGGGCCAGGTCATCACCGTTGCACAGCAGAAGGGTGGGTCTGGAAAGACGACGATTGCGATCAATCTGGCGGTTGGATTTGCGAGGGCGGGCAAGACCGTGGCGCTGCTCGATACCGATCCACAGGGGTCGCTGGGCCGATGGTTCATGGCGCGCCGCGGGGCTGGTAAAGAGGATCTCGAACTGTCGACAGCTTCGGCTTGGGGTGTGTCCTATGAGTGTGACAAGCTGCGGAAATCGTTTGACTATGTGATCGTGGATACCCCGCCCAAGGTCGATGCGGACCTGCGGCCCGCCTTGCGCGAAAGCGATCTGGTCCTTGTTCCTGTCGCGGCCAGTCAGGTGGATGTCTGGGCCACGGAAAGCGTTCTGGACCTTGCCCGGCGGGAACGGCGCGTGGCGATGGTCGTGCTGAACCGGGCCAAGTCGGGCACGCGGGTACTGGCGGAGGTGACGGCGGCCCTGAACGAGCTTGATGCGGTTCAGGCAAAAACGGTGTTGGGCAACCGTGTGGCTTATGCCGAGACGTTGGGTCAGGGGCGCGGCGTGCTGGAACGGGGACGGGGCGCATGGACCGACGAGGTCGGCGCGCTGATGGCAGAGGTCAACGCGCAACTGGCCGCTAGCTGACGAAAACGTCCGGACTGGAATCAAAAAGACCCCCGGTTTTTTCGGGGGTCTTTGTTTTTGGGCCGTTGGGTGTGTGCGGCCTCTCGGGTGGACTTAG